>CAWCSF010000010.1:0-2022240 GCA_963798195.1 uncultured Alphaproteobacteria bacterium
CTGTTGATAGTGGCTGCGGCAGCAATTGATGGCTAACAATCCAGGATAAGCTGAAGATAAGTTTAAGCACGTTTTGCGCGCATTAATTCGTACTTGTCCTGCTTACGCCTCCTCCATCGGCGATGGACCTCTTCGGGGAGAGATCAAAGCGGGGGGCCGGAATGACCAAGTGGCGAGTTGCAATCGTGCGCGTCCAACGCGTCGAGTTTGGTGTCGTTGCTGTCGACGCGCACATTCTGGACGATGTCGAGCAGCGCGAGGCAATCCTCGATCAATGGCTGCGGGAAGTCGCGGCCCGTCTCTGCTTTTCAACATTGAGAGCGGAAAGCATACGGCCGTGGCGAAATCTCAAAAATGGCGTTTCGATTGAAATCCGAACCCATAGCGTGGTGGAGCATCTCTCTCCGTCGCCAGCCCGGTCGACCGATGTCGAGCGGATCCTGCCGCCAAAGGCAGTCGGGACGTCGCCGCCTGAATAGATCGGCGAGGATTGCGCCTTCACCGGGTTGGCCGTCGCCATGACAGACTGTCATGAAAATCGTACGAGCCGGGGCTTGAGGAGCCTTTCTTTACTAGGCTGTTCGGGGCCCGCCGATTGCGAGTGGTCCTTCGCTATCCTGCAACAGCGCGCAGCGAGCTCTGGCGGATCAACCGTATCTGCAATTCAAGGGTGCATCTCCGAGGCTTCCTTGGTATAAGGATTTCTTAACCATCGGAGGACCGTGATGCTTCCGCGGAACGCGAGGTTCGTCGTTGCCGCAGCTGGCTTGACGGCTGTCTGCGGAACAGCGCCAACTTGGGCGAGCAGCGGCATCGCGATAAGGTTCAGGCAGGCGGTGGATGTAGTTCGCACCAGCGGTCAAGTCATGTTGCGTCAGGAGGCCCCCGTCTTCATGGGCGACCTGATTAGGACCGGACCGGTTGGCGAAACGGAAATCGCCTCAGCGACAACACGAGACTGGTGGTCGGGCCGAACTCGCTCATGACCATCGACAGGTTCGTCCTCGGCCAGCGATACAACTGCAAAGGAGGTCTCCCTCAACGCAGTACGCGGCGCCTTCCGCTTAATTACCGGCGGATCCGAAGGAGGCGTATTCAATTACGACCCCGACAGCCACCATAGGTGTCCGCGGCACTCAGATCGATTTCACGATCAACGTCGGAGTAGAAGTCTGGCCGTGTTCGAGGGCTCCGCGGACAAGGCCCGCGCCGAAACCCAAGCCGGTGCGAACGTCAGGTGAGTGGTTGCAACGTCGCAGTTGCCGCCCCGCGCGAACAGATCAGGCTCCTCGAAGACAAGGATAGCCGCATTGCCGCGTTGACGGAATCGTTTCCATTTGTTGTTGATCAGAGGCGGCTCGATCCGGCGTTTCAGGTCGAAACCGGCTCCTGCAGCATACCGCCTTCGGCGCTCAATCGGGCGCGCATGCAAGCGCGGCTGGAGACGAACCCCTTGCCGCCACCAACAACGAACTCGGACCCCACCACCACCGGGTCTCTGACGGCACCGCCTGCCGCCGCACCACCACCACCGCCCGCCTCCACCTCCCTGCAGCCCAGCCAGTTAATAGAGTTCAGTTCAATGGTAATGTTCCGCGATATCGACAGCTTATGGGTGAGGCGCAGAATGAAATACTGACTTCCATGTCTTGTACTGAGGTTTGTATCTTGCAATAAGTATTGATGCGCCGGCACAATAAGCGGTGGCGGTAGCGGGCGACTATGCGGGTTTGCATCGCCGCGATATGTTGGTACCGCTGCCTCAACGACTTCGACGGAAATCGACTAGTCGACATGACTATTTTGGCGTTTCGCTATCAGGTTACGGATCCTTTCATCAAGCCGTGCTATGGAGTGTGGACAAGTCGGCGTCTTTGGATCCTCGTCTTGGGCGCAAAGAGTACGATCGGCTTGAGCGACTGCTTTCGGCAAGTTTCGGTTTCTGACCAATGACTTAAGTTACAATTAGCGACTGTAGGCGTTGGCGCGATGGCAGCAATATTAAATCAAGACTCAAACTAATTTCTTCGAGTGACGTTGCGGCTTGGTAGCGGTGTGCTGCTTGGGACCAGACAATGACTGGCCTTCAGATAGGCAAGTTTTCTGATTCATGGTGGGCGTATCCGGCTTGACTACATCGATCGCGGGCAATCCGACTTCGCCAGGCATTCGACGATCTCCGGCACCGTCAGCGCCGGTGTCGCCGGAGTGCCGCTGCCTACTACTTTTCCGCGTGCTGCTCGGGGCTCCTAGCGGCGTTCGGCGCAGCTTATGCGCGGAGCAAGTCGAGGTCGCTCGAAGATCGCAATGCCGCTAGTCGGCGCCCCGGTTTCGCGAATCTAGCCATTCGCGCGTTGCTATTCCTCTCCAAGCTAATTCCTGCCTTCATTCAGCCGCTCGGTTTTGCAGTCCTTCTCGGAATAGTGTCGCTGCTATTGTACCGCAGCCGTCGGATTGCGCGGTTGTTGATTGCAGGTGCGGTCGTCATCCTTTGGTTAGCTTCAATGCCGGTCGTGGCGAACCTGTTGGTGTCGAGCATCGAGTCGCGCTACGCACCCCAACCGATCGACGAAGTGCCAATGGCGGATGTCGCGGTGGTTCTCGGGGGCATTCTCGGCCAGCCGGTCCCGCCTCGCGTTCAGCCGGATCTTGCTGATCCCGTCGATCGCGTGATCGAAGCTTGGCGCCTGTACAGGGCGGGCAAGATAAAGGCGATCCTGATTGCGGGGGGAAATCTGCCGTGGGCAACCGCGATCGATCCAGAGTCGGTGCTGATAAAGCGGTTTCTGCTCGAACTAGGCGTTCCGGACGATGCTGTATGGGTGGAAACCAGAAGTCGAAATACGCGGGAGAATGCCGTCAATACGGTGCCTATCCTGGCAGAGCACAACTGGGATTCAGTGCTCCTTGTCACCTCTGCTGCCCACATGCCGCGCGCGGTTGCCACGTTCGCGCGGGCCGGTATCACTGTGATTTCAGTCTCGACGGATCTCCATGCACATTATCCCATTATTGAGAGCCTGCTCGATCTGCTGCCAGACGCCGCGGCGCTCGCCGAGACTACATCCGTCCTGCGGGAGTACCTCGGCTTTGTCTATTACCGGGCCAGAGGGTGGGCCTAACAACGCATCGGCTCAGTGGTCGCGTCTAGAACCGTCCGCGACAACACTCGCCTTGTTCGGATACGTCAGCCCACGCCAAGGGCGAGGCGCACACCGTCCGCGAGCTTTGCCACATCCGACGGCGCGAGACGCTCGTCGCGCGCGCGATTGAGGTACGGGATATGCAGAACCGACGCGTCATAGGCGCGCTTGACCATATTGATGGATTCAAGACAATCTGCCTTCGACGGGTATCCTTGGATAGAAGAGGCGAGTATAAAATTACTGGAAGCGACAAGAAGCCAATACCACTTATTGCTGTCTTGAAATATGTGGAAATTCATTGCCTCTTCCATTGCGTGCTCAAGCCATCGCTATTAGTGCCTATACAAATCAGCGATACGCAACGAACTAACGCAAGCCGTTAAGCGTCCTTGCCAACGGGCATCCACAACTGATTCGCCACTATGCACAAGTTGAATTGAATAATCAAAGAGAGAGTGCTCTGTCTTGATTCGTTTACCGTTTGTGGCCAGAGGTCGTGGATTCCGGATGAGCTTTCGCCGTTGCACTGAAACGGTGCAGCCGCAGATCGTTGGTCGGGAACACTCACTGTTACTGTAACGTAGGACAATTCCCTACAAACTTAAGTACAGCTAGAAATCTTCTTTCATCGGCGTGCGGTATGAGCACAGGGCTAGTGAGATCTGTGTAGACAAGAGACTTTCTGATGCCGTCGACTTCATATTATTCGCCGACCGGGGATGCTTACGTTGACGGTGTGCTGAGTGGAGTGAAGTGGGGCGTCACCTCGCTGACGTTCAGCTTTCCGACCGACGCCTCGTTCTACGGCTCGCCGCTACGGCAGCGACGAGCCGGGCAACAACTTCAAGGCCTTCACCACCGTCCAGCAGAACGCCGTCCGCGGCATCCTGCAGATGTATTCGGAGGTCGCCAACCTCAGCTTTGCCGAGGTGACCGAGACCGCCTCCAGTCACGGCGATCTGCGCTACGCCGAGTCCGATGCAGCCGAGCACCGCCTGGGCCTACTACCCCAGCACCAGCCAGCTCGGCGGCGACGTCTGGGTCAACAATTCCAAGCACTGGTACGACAATCCGGTCAAAGGCAACTACGCCTTGCCTGACCATGATCCACGAGACCGGGCACGCCCTCGGGCTCAAGCATCCGCAGGATGTCAGCGGTGCCTTCGGCAGCCATGCCGCTCGATCACGACTCGCTCGAGTACTCGGTGATGAGCTACCGCTCCTATGTCGGCGCGGGCCTCGGCGGCTACACCAACGGATCGACCAGCTACCCGCAGACGCTGATGATGTACGACATCGCCGCGCTGCAGGTGGAGTATGGCGCCAACTACACCACCCACAGCGGCAACACCGTCTACACGTGGGATCCCAACACCGGCCAGGCCTTCATCGACGGCGTCGGCCAGGGGGCGCCGGCCGGCAACAAGATCTTCATGACGCTGTGGGACGGCGGCGGCAGCGACACCTACGACTTCTCCAACTACGCCACCAACCTGACGGTCAACCTGGCGCCCGGCGGCTGGACGACGACCTCGGCGACACAGCTGGCCAGCCTTGGCGGCGGCCACACCGCGATCGGCAACATCGCCAACGCGCTTCTCTACCAGGGCAACACCGCCTCGCTGATCGAGAACGCCATCGGCGGCTCGGGCAACGACACGATCACCGGCAACAGCGCCGACAACCACCTCACCGGCGGCGCCGGCAACGACATCCTCGACGGCGGCGCCGGCAACGACACGGCTGTCTATACCGGCCTGCTCGCCAACTATCTCCAGGTTCAAAACGCCAACGGCACCTGGACCATCACCGATCTCCGCGTCGCCAGTCCAGACGGTACCGATACACTCAACAACATCGAATACCTCCAGTTCAATGACGGTGTCGTCGCCGTTGGCTCAGCCCCGACTCCGAGCGTAGCAGCACCAACAATTGTTTCATTCTCGACAGATACCGGTGTACTCGGCGATGGCATCACGAGTGACAATACGCCGACTCTGGTCGGGACGGCGCCCGCCGGCAGCACGGTCAAGGTCTACGACGGGGCCGCCCTCGTCGGGAGCGTTATTGCTGATGGCTCGGGCGCCTGGACCTTCACGCCGTCGGCGCTGCTCGACGGTGCTCATACTTTTACTGCCACTGCCGTTGACGGAGGTGGCAACACGAGCGATGCGAGCGACGCTACGCTCGTCACCGTCGACACTACCGCACCGGGTACCGCGGTCATCGTCGGCTATTCAATCGACAGCGGCGCATCGGGTGACGGCATCACGAACGCCAGCGCGCTGGTTCTGCAGGGAAGCGCTGAGGCGGGCGCCAACGTCCATGTTTACGACGGCGCGATGTTGCTCGGGACGACCATCGCGGACTCCGGTGGGGCTTGGAGCTTCTCGACCTTTGGAGTCGGCTCAGGTTCGGGGAATTTTGCATGCGGCTGCCCCGCGTGCCTCGCGGCTCAGGCGGCAGAGGCCGCCAACGGAGGAGGGATAACCAGCCCGTTGAGCGACGGTCCCCACGCGTTTACGGCCGTAGCAATCGATGCTGCTGGCAACACGGGCGCGGCCTCGTCCGTCCTGAACATCGTTGTGGACTCCGCGGCGCCAGCCGTTCCGACGATTGATTCATTCTCCACCGACACCGGCACGGTCGGAGATGGGGTGACCAGCGACAATACATTGACGTTGATCGGTAGCGCAGAAGCCAACAGCTCGGTCAAGGTCTACGACGGAGCCACTCTTCTGGGGACAACCGGTGCTGACGGCGCCGGCGCCTGGTTCTATGACACGTCGACGCTTCCAAATGGCGCTCACAGTTTCACGGCCATTGCGAGCGACGCCGCCGGCAATGAGAGTCTGGCATCGGCGCCGCTCAATTTGACGATTGATGCCCCGACGCTCGGCGACGACACGTACTACGTCAACAGCCTCGCCGACGTTGTCACCGAAGTCCTTAATGGCGGCAATGATACCGTCATCACCTCTATCAGCTACACGCTCGGCGCCAACCTCGAGAACCTGACGCTGGCGGCTGGCGCCGGTTCGATCAACGGCACCGGCAACGGCCTGGCCAACGTCATCACCGGCAACGAGGGCAACAACGTCCTCGACGGTGGCGCCGGCGCCGACACCATGGCTGGCGGGCTCGGCAACGATACCTACTATCGTCGACAATGCCGGCGACGTGGTCACCGAGGCGGCCAACGAAGGCACCGACACGGTCGTATCGTCGGTCAGCTACACGCTCGGCGCCAACCTCGAGAACCTGACGCTGGCCGGGCGCCGGCTCGATCAACGGCACCGGCAATGAGCCTGGCCAACGTCATCACCGGCAACGAGGGCAACAACGTCCTCGACGGCGGCGCCGGCGCCGACACCATGGCTGGCGGGCTCGGCAACGACACCTACTATCGTCGACAATGCCGGCGACGTGGTCACCGAGGCGGCCAACGAGGGCACCGACACGGTCGTGTCGTCGGTCAGCTACACGCTCGGCGCCAACGTCGAGAACCTGACGCTGACCGGCGCCGGCATCGATCAACGGCACCGGCAATGGTCTGGCCAACGTCATCACCGGCAACGAGGGCAACAACATCCTCGACGGCGGCGCCGGCGCCGACACCATGGCCGGCGGGCTCGGCAACGACACCTACTATGTCGACAATGCCGGCGACGTGGTCACCGAGGCGGCCAACGAAGGCACCGACACGGTCGTATCCTCGGTCAGCTACATGCTCGGCGCCAACGTCGAGAACCTGACGCTGGCGGCGGGCGCCGGCTCGATCAACGGCACCGGCAACGGTCTGGCCAACGTCTCACCGGCAACGAGGGCAACAACATCCTCGACGGCGGCGCCGGCGCCGACACCATGGCCGGCGGGCTCGGCAACGACACCTACTATGTCGACAATGCCGGCGACGTGGTCACCGAAGCGGCCAACGAAGGCAGCGACACGGTCATTCCTCAGTCAGCTACATGCTCGGCGCCAACGTGGAGAACCTAATACTCATGCCGCCGCCGGCAGCGCTAGCGGTGTCGCTGGCAGCGGCCTCGCGATCAACGCGACAGGCAACAGCCTGGCTCAACGTGCTGACCGGCACCGACGGAGAAAACATCCTCGACGGCGGCGCCGGTGCCGACACATTGGCCGGAGGTCTCGGTAACGACACCTATGTGCTGGGCGATGAATTGGACACAGTGGTCGAAGCGGTCAATGGCGGCTGGGACACGATCACCTCGACGATTAGTCGGGACCTGAATGACTATCCCAATGTCGAGAACCTTACGCTGCTCGGCTTCGGCCAACATCAACGCCACCGGCAACAAGTGGTCGAACACCCTGATCGGCAATGACGGCGACAATATCCTCGATGGCGGGCCTGGTGCCGATATCCTGATGGGTGGTCTGGGTAACGACACCTATGTGCTGGCTCGGCGCCACCAACGATACCATCATCGAAGTCGGCGAGGGCGTCGACACCATCACCTCTACCATTAGCCGCGACCTGCGCAACTTTACCGGGATCGAGAACCTGACGCTGACCTTCTCGGCCTATGTCGATGCGATTGGCAACGAGTTCGCCAACGTTCTGACCGGCAATGCCGGCAAGAACACGCTTCTGGGTTTGGGCGGCGACGACGTGCTCTATGGAATGGCCGGCAACGACATTCTCGATGGCGGAGACGGCCAGGACAGCCTCTACGGGGCCTGGGCAACGATACCTATGTACTCGGCCGACGGCTTCGACACGGTGTCCGACGAGGGGAGGCTGGGACACCATAACCTCGAGCATCACCCGGGATCTGAACGACTATCCCGACATCGAGAACCTGACGCTGCTCGGCTCGGCCAACATCAACGCCACCGGCAACAAGTGGTCGAACACCCTGATCGGCAATGACGGCGACAACATTCTCGATGGCGGCGCCGGGCGCCGACATCCTGATGGGCGGTCTTGGCAACGACACCTATGTGCTGGCTCGGCGCCACCAACGACACCATCTACGATGTCGGCGGCGTCGACACCATCACCTCGACCATCAGCCGCGATCTGCGCAACTACACCGGTATTGAGAATCTCATTTTGACCTTCTCGGCCTGGGTGGATGCGACCGGCGACCAGTACGCCAATGTGCTGACCGGCAACTGCGGGCAGCAATGTGCTCACCGGCCTCGACGGCGATGACACGCTCTACGGCATGGCTGGCACCGACACGCTCTACGGCGGGGAGGGCAACGACATCCTCGATGGCGGGGCAGGGCAGGACAGCCTTTATGGCGGTAACGGCAACGACACCTATGTGCTCGGCGACGGCTTCGACACGGTATCCGACACCGGCGGGTGGGACACCATCACCTCGACGGTGAGCCGCGATCTGAATGACTATCCCAACATCGAGAACCTGACGCTCCTCGGCCACGCCGATGCCAGCCTCACCGGCAATGCTTGGTCGAACACGCTGATCGGCAATGACGGGAACAACACGCTCGACGGAGGCCCCGGCGCCGACATTCTGATGGGGGGCTGGGCAACGACACCTATGTCCTAGCCGGCGCCACCAACGATACTATCATCGACACCGGCGGGTGGGACACCATCACCTCGACCATCTCAAGGGACTTGCGGAACTACATAGACATCGAGAACCTGACCCTGACCTTCTCGGCCTGGGTCAATGGCACTGGTACCGACGGTGCCAACATTTTGACCGGCAACGCCGGCAACAACATGCTCACCGCGCTCGACGGCAACGACACGCTCTATGGCAACGCCGGCGACGACACGCTCATCGGCGGGCTGGGGCAGGACATCCTGACTGGCGGCAGCGGTGCCGATAGCTTCGTCTTCGAGAGCTTCGCCGACAGCTCCATCACTGCCCCCGACCTGATCACCGACTTCGCCCCGGGCATCGACAAGCTCGACTTCTCGGCGATCGACGCCAACCCCTCGACCCCCACCGACGACGCCTTTAGCTTCCTCGGCACCATGGGCGCCGCCTTCACGCACACCGCCGGCGAGATCCGCTGGGAACAGACCAGCGCCCCCGGCAACAATCTCACCATCGTCGAGATCGATGCGAACGGCGACGGCATCGCCGACCTGCAGGTCCAGATCCTCGGCCTGACTAACCTCACAGCCTCAGACTTCTACCTCTGAGCCCACCGTCCCGGACCAACCGAACGTAAATCCGCCGCCGGCAATGCTTTTCGAGCAAGGGCAGCGCCATCATTATGCCAATGGCGTGCTCGCGCGATGCGTCGCGCTCCATTTCAAACGCCACAGTTGACCACCGCGATTTCAACGGTGTCAGGTCGAAGCTCTCCAGAGTGGTGTGACGGGGCCGCGGGTGCATGCCTCACTACCGCCGGCCTCGGTCGACGTGTAGCTGTGGAACGGGTTATCCGAGCAGGCGCCGAATACCAAAGCCGAAGGAGCGGAGGCCACCTCGATCGCGGGGATACATCTATGAAAAGCCCGGGAACCGGACGCAGTGAAAACGGCGCTCTCGGTCTTCCAGCACGCGGCTCGGTGAGGTGAACCGAAGGGCCTGATTCCCATCGCTTCGATTACGAGTGGACGAAGTGGTCACAAAGGACCCAAGAAAAGGCGCTGGCCCTGCTTCAGTGCCGCTTGGTTGCCGTGATCCTCAACGGCCCTTCTCAAATTAGCCAACACGCCAAAATCAATTTGAATTGTCCGTGTCGTTAGTGCTTTGTTAACCTTTGTCGGGTGCCCGGTCGGATGCCTGCCGGGCGTACCTCTGGCTGAGGTTGCAAAGTGCACAAAGACCATGAGTATTTCGCGCCCCACCGCGGTTTGCTGCTGGCTGCGCCGTCGGATCGGATGCCACGCGCCGCTGGGGCTGGCGGTTTCGCCGGCAGGGCACTGCGCCGGTTGCCGATGACCCAAATTGTCGGGGTACTGTTGCTGGCGGCAGCAGCAATGACGCCATCGCCGAACTCTTGCTGGCGTTCCGG
This sequence comes from uncultured Alphaproteobacteria bacterium, assembly GCA_963798195.1. Classification (GTDB taxonomy): domain Bacteria; phylum Pseudomonadota; class Alphaproteobacteria; order Rhizobiales; family Kaistiaceae; genus CAVSRC01. Next base: position 10,122 of record CAWCSF010000010.1, read on the forward strand.
TGCCGCGGGGCTTTATCAACATGTGCCTCGACCATCCCGAGGAATGCCGTGGCGGCGGTCGGTCCATGGTGGACTATTCGTTAGCCCTCAGGAGCAAGCTCGACGCCATCAACAAGAGCATCAACAAACGCATCAGGCCTGTGCGCAACGAGGTAATCGATGTCTGGTCGATCAATGTCGACCGAGGTGATTGTGAGGAATACGTTCTCGCCAAGCGCCGTGCACTGATCAATGCGGGCATTCCGGCCAGCGCTCTCAGCATTGTTTACGCTTTGCGGCATGGCGGAGGTCACGCAGTGTTGGCGATCCATACCAATCACGGCACCCTGACCCTGGATAATCTGTCATCTCGGATAAAGCCTCTCAGCGCCACCGGCTACAAGATCATCTCTATGTCGGGTCCCAATCCGCTGATCTGGCAGCGGCCCTGACCTCCAACACGCGCCCGCGCCAAGCCATCTTGCTGCCGAAGCTGGCGCTGTAGCGGAGCCAGGGCTCGTAACCGTTTTTTAACCATAACCCCAGAGAGTCATCCTCGGACTCTCATTTTGGGGAATTGCCATGCTTGGTCGATCGCTGGCCATTTTCCTTGCGCTCGCCTTCGCTCAAATCGCGCCAGCATTCGCGGCCCGAATTGATTTGGGCCTTTCCGGCACGAGTTTTAATGGCGGACCCGCGTTCAAATTGTCGGTCGGCGACCATGCAGTGGGAGCCGGATTGGTAGATCCCCTACCTGCCGCAGGGAAGGCGCGCATCTTCACTTTTGAAGTCAATGATCAACTTCTCGCCGACAACCCGACGATCAGCCTGCGGTTGACCAATGACGCATTTGACGGCAAGGGCAAAGACCGCAATTTGTTCCTGATGTCGGTCAAAGTCGACGGCCACGATGTACCGCTCGAGAGTTTCCAACTGCTCTCGAAAGGTGTCCCAGTTGCGCATCGGCTGAGATCGGGGCATCTCGAAATCTGGTCCAGTCAGGAAGCGGCCGTCACGCCGGCGCCGACCGGCGGTTGGCGGGCGTCCGCCCGGAACTCTTCGCCCCGCCATCGTTGAGGTCGCCGGGGGCGATCATTGCGACGCAGAAGTGGCGATCACCAACATCAACGCTATTTCGACGCCGCTCACCGAGGACCAAATGGCGAGTTTGGCGCCGCTGATCAGGCAGGCAAAATCGGCCCGTTGCGCGATCGAGGTTGACGGATACGCCAGCGTCAGCGGTAGCGCTATCGACAACCAGCGGGCTTCGGAAGCGCGGGCAAGACTCGTGATGAACGCCCTGCAGGCGGCCGGCGCACAATTCGCCAACGCGACGGTCCGCGGTTTGGGCCCAACCAATCAGTTCGGCCAAGATGAGGCACTAAATCATCGCGCCGTGGCCAAACTAAAGGATGCCCAAAGGTGAACAGGCCAGAATCAATGTCCGGGCCGAAATTAATCGGGTCGCAAGAAGATTTTGAGACAACGTTGATGGCGTCGCCAATGGCGGCAGATCCCCCCGCGCTCACGCGCGTTGGAGAGAGAGGACTGCAATGAAGCGGAAGAGTCTGGAGAGGCTAGGGATGGCAATCGCTGCGGCGGCGATGCTTTCCGGTTCGGCAGAACGGGCCATGAGCCTGGAAATCTCGGCGTCCAATTTCGTTGGAAACCTCAACGGGTACGTGAATGCCGGCGAAATCGCGTCAGCCAAGGATGCGTTACGGCAGCTGCAAGCATTGTCCGTGGAGCAGATCCAAGTTGGCGGCCGCAGCTATCTGATCGGAGATTTGATCGATATGCTTGACGATCCGGCTGTGGCCCAGACGGAGCTTGGCGGACTGGTGGCGCTGATTCAAGTCTCCGGAAATGCCTATTTCGTTGCAGGGAATCGGGTTATTAGCAGCGTCGAGTGGGCCAATTCCTCGCGGGATCTCTTTCCGACGGGGTCTGCCGGCTAGCCTGTTAGGGGTTAGGCGAAGGGCGCGACCTTGCTGACGTTAATCTTGCCGGTTCGCGATTGGCCTCAGGAGCGGATCGACCTTTGCCTCAAGAGCTATCAGGACCTCTCCGCCAAGTCGATCAGCGAGATCATTGTCGTTGATTTCGGATCGCAAGTACCGGTCTGCATCCCCGAACAAAGCGGTATTCGGCTTCTTCGGCTGGAAGCCCAGACGTGGAGCTTGTCGGAGGCGATAAATGCTGGCGTCGCGGTAGCAAGTAACGAACTCATCGCCAAGACCGACGCGGATATTCTGATCAGCCGCAACAGTCGAGCCGAGTTCGATGCGGTGGTGCGCACGGTTGCAAAGCGCGAGGTCGGCGTTGCATTGGCGCAGGCGACCGACCTGCCCGCATCGCTGAGCCCGGCGCAAGCCTACGCGCTGATCGTCGCTGAGCGGTCGGATCACGATACGGCTGGCCGACTGCGACCCAAGTGGGGCCAAGGTGGACTGGTCTTCTTCACCCGTTCCAACTGGAATGAGGTTGGCGGCTTTGAGTCGCGCTTCACCGGCTGGGGTAATGAGGACAACGACTTCGCCGAACGCATTGGGCGCGCCGGTCGGCGGGTGATGTGGGCGGACCGGCGAAAGCTGTCGATCCTGCATATGTGGCATCCGCCGTCTTATGCGGCCACCGGGGTACTCAGCCACCGCCAGCGAAACCAGAAGATAGCCCGTGATGACAAGAGTATCTTCCGGCCCATGGTGTTCCGGCATTCGAATTTCGCTCACGTGGCGGCGCCGGCCGTTATCAAATCGTTGGCTCCATTGGTGACGCTCGGGATCGCGACGACGGCGCGCCCGAACCGGAACCGGATGATTACGGAGGCAGTTAATAGCTTCCGTGACCAGATCGACAATGATTTCGAGGTATTGGTCGTCGACAACGGGTCGCCGGAAGAAGCCACCCGCGGTCTCAAGAGCAGTCTTGGCCGGATTCGATGGGCAAATTCGGTGCGACTAGAGGCGCTGCCGAAAGGCTCAATACCAGCCGCCCGTAACGCAATCTCCCGCCTTGCCAGAGGCCGCTATATCTGTGTCGTGGATGACGACGATGTTGCACTCCCGAACCGGCTCGCCGACCACCTCCAGGTTTTTTCAAAAGATGGCAATGTGCACGGTTCGCACGGGGGCTGGATAGATTTCGACGAATCGACTGGCGTCATCGAGCGCAATCAGGGAAAGCGGAGACTACTTTCGACCCTCCTCAAAGGCACCGGCAAGATCACAGCGCACCCGGCCAGCTTTTATCGCGCCGACGTCATGCGGGCGATCCCCTATGATGAGAGCTTTGCACTAGGATCCGATTTCGACTTGGCGCTTCGGCTCGCCAATAATGGGTTCGAGGTGCCTCATACCAATAGCTATCTGACGCTGCGCCGCTATCACTCCGCCAATGTAACTATAACCGGGCAGGCCAATCAGGTGTCGAATGGTGTCTCAGCCCGCAGCCGCACGCTGGCCAGCCTCGACTGGCAGCGACTTGGCGGGCTCGAGGAAGAGGCGAAGAGCCACGACGACGAGGTCTATTGCCGCAACCAGATGTCGATCGACAGCATCGCTGATCTTATCCCAGGTTACTCCGGCGCTTGGCGGATTTACGCGCCCATATCGGCTCTTGTTCCACCACACTCGATCTTACCGTCGCCAAACCGAGGCGGACAGGATGCCGCGGCAGCTGAAGGGATTGTGGCGGATGCGTCCGCTCTAGCGGCAGCCGCGGTCGAACCACTGTGGCCGGAGGAATCAGTGGTGGCTGGAAAAGATTCGCGAGCGGTGCTCCAACAATTGCTAGACATCGTACCTGGAGATCTCTGTACCCGGCATTCAGGCCTGAACCAGCCGATTTGCTTCCGTTCCGCAAGTCTTGCTGGCCTCAAGCGGGCGCGAAAAGTTAAGAACGCTGTTGAGGAGCTGCTGGGGCTTCGTGTCCAGCTTAACTCGGTGCGCCAGGCTCAGATCGATCGAGAGGTGCCCTTCGACTGGAAAGCTATGAGCATAAAATCGGGGGAGCGGGTCCTTCAGTCGGCGCCATTTACCGACCTCTCGACGTTGCTAGAGAAGCTTGGTGACTTGAATCCGGATTCCCTGTTGAGGTCCTCACTTTCAGTCATGTCTGACTATACGCAAAACGGCGAAACGTATTTTCTAGTCACTGGTTCAATCAAAGGCTACGACAATGTGCGTAACTTGGCATTTGAGCTTGAGCGGCGGTTAAATATTCCGTTCCGACACGTAGCCGCGCAGGGTATTTCTAGCGAGCTCACCCCCAATACGCGTTCCCATTGATGCGATATTCGGGTTCTTTCGCGGGAACTTTGGGGGAGACCAGAATTGAGTTGTCCGCGAACAATTATTCGGACGCCTTTCCCCTGTTACGCCGTCTGATTTTTCGCAAAATGCCGATCGACTTGCGTTCGCAGGGTTTGGCCTTGGCCTGTGCCGTGCTCACCGATAAGTATTGCGGGGATATTTTCGAGTTCGCCGATATCAAAATCGGCAATGATTACGCTGAGGCGATCAGAACTATTGTCGGGAGACAATTAAATATCCTCAACGTCGATGGCCTCAACCGAAGTCTGTCGAGCGGAGAGCTTGACGTCTGGGCGGGGGAAGCGGGGCGGTCCAACCGCGAGGCTCAACCGTTCGACAATATCCCGATGGCCTGTGTCGAGTGGTCAGGTGATTTCGTCAATTCGGCGAGCCACTCATCGAAGGGTTTTGTCTTCGGAGCCACCCAGACCAATGCCGCTTTTTTTGCCCATCCTTTGCGGGTTTCCATCGCCGTCGGCCTCCTATTCGGGCGTGACCGATGTAGAAATCTGTATGTCCCCGCGGACAATACTCCGGCAAAAGAGCAGGATAAGATCCGCGAGGCCCTCAAGATCGTTGGCGTTTCGCTCGAATTGGTTTGATGACGCCTTGTCCGTCGTCAGGTCAGCTGGCGAAGCTGACGGCGTGGATTAGCGGAGTGTGGGGCGGTCTGTTCGCTGATGTTCTGCAGCGAGCTTGCGCTGCTGGAGTGGCGCTGCACGATGGTCTTTCACTTGATCCGTCTGCGCTGTCTTATGTTGGCATGGGCCCTTCAGAAGAATGCGCTTCTTGAGGGGCGTGGCGGCTAAGGCTTGGCGGTCACTTCTTCGCCCGCAGCCGTCGACTTGTGCTCCTCGTGACGCTCGGTGCGCGCCAAAGCGTCCTCGTTCAGTCGTTCAGATGCCTCCTCCAACGCGTGGCTGATGAGCAGCGCGAGATAGTCCAAGCCGCTCCTGGATGCGCGATGCTCCAGATTCTCCAGATTGGTAGCGATGCTCAGCAACGTCGCTCGATCGGAACGCTTCATCGGGAACAGCAACTCAGCCTCCCTTTGGGGACATCCAGCGCCCATGATTCTGGGCGCCAATGATACAAGCGCGGTTACACTCTCTTGGCGCTTTTGAAATAAAACCATTGTTGTTGGCCTCAAGATCAATGAATACTTAAGTTGCCAAGTCAACAAGCGGCAGAATTTACAATAGATTTAGAACTCTCGAAACGTCTTCACGCGCACTTTGTCCAGCCATGCGTCTGCTTTGGATTGTCGCTGGCCTGTTTGCCTTCGCAACCTGGGACCTCAGTAGGAACCACGGGCGGTTGACGGCATCCGCAGTTCAGGTCACCCGGCAGTTACTCCGGATGGTCGGTCTCGCCTGATCCGGACAAGGGTCGACAAGGCGTTGGAAAATTCAGTTTTCGACCAATGGAGGCAATCTAAGGCAGGCGACAGAACTCTTCTCGCTGGCGGCTCAGACGATTGCAGCCAAACTGATTGAGCGATTGCGCTAACATGTGAAGGCGCACGATCAACGCGACGCGTTACAACTGTCCACCCGTGCCACCTCCGAATCGTGTTTGTCGTGATCGATGTCGTGGCGACCGGTACTTGGCGGAGCTGATAAGCACGCTCTCCTTCATTGAAGACCACGCCACATTGCTCCAATGCTTTCTGGATTGCGCGGCGCGTCGCGATGCTGACGGGTGTGCATCCAGTCTCAAAGCACACTAATGTGTGCAAACTTATGCCCGACAAGTCAGCGAGATCACTCTTGCTCAGGCCGAGTCCAACGCGCGCAACGCAGCTTTCCTCTTTTGTCAGATCATACGGTCGGCGGTACTGGGGCGAACGACAAACATCAATTCTGATTTTGTCATCCAGACTCGGACTGGCCACGCTTGGAGGCCTGCGTTTTGCGGAATGCATTCTTTTCCTCCCAGGCTACAGCAGAGGCACTCTCACTGCCTTCTCTTAAAGGTGAGGAGCAGTAGGCAGGACTGCCAAGTAGGTCGGGCGCACCTGCGCTTCGGCTACAAGGAAAACGGATTGTCGGTTAGCGGTGTGATCGTACGCAAGGTATCCAGTCGATACCTTCAAACGCATCAATCGCGAATGGTGGCACGAAATCAAATGCTGGCTCCTATCAAGGTCAACCTTCACTTCCGCTCGTCCTTTGGAAGGATTCCTGTGGTACGATGAGATCAACATTCATCTGTTAAGGAACCTTTTGCGGAGCCTTGAACTCGTGAGTCTGGATGGGTGATTGACCCCTGTCACCCGCGCCTGTCCATTGTCTGGCAGTGCACGCTGGTCTGGATCTCCCCGCGTCCGCTCAGCCCAAAACGGTTACCTATGGATTGTCTTCGCCTCCACGTCCATTCGAAATGATCGCATCACCCAAGATAGGTACGCACTTCACTAAAATTGTAACCGATATTGTAACAGAGTCTTGCGACGCACGGCTGCAAGCTCGAACATTCGGCAAATCGACTTCGGGCGATGCGCAACAAAACCAGCCGTTCCGCCCTAACGATAACTCTGGGCGCGGTCGCCGCAGCTGCGGTGTTCGGCCAGGTCTTCTATTGGCTCGGTGGAGACCAGCTTGGTGTACACCCCCTGATGCTCATGAGCACCGTAACGACAGCCTCAATCCTCGCCCCTGTGCTGTCCACTTTCTGGATGAGACGGGTCTCTCAGCTCACCATGTCGCGTGACGAACTTGAACATCTTGCATGGACGGACCACCTGACGGGTCTGCCAAATCGGAGGGCCTTCTTTAAATGTGCGGATCTGGCTTTTGCAGAAAGGGCACGGAGCGACAAAGCGCTCCTGATGATCGACCTAGACGACTTCAAGGCGATCAACGACACCGCTGGTCACGAAGCCGGTGATGCGGCTCTGACAACCGTCGCCAACACCATCCGCCAAGTGATTAGAGTTGCCACGAATGGAGAAGGCCTTGTGGCACGGATCGGGGGTGAGGAGTTTGCGGTCCTTGTCAGGCGAATGCTCTCGGACGAGGTTATCGCGCTAGCCAACCAGATATGCGCGGCAGTGAGACAGTCAACTACCACCTGTGAAGGGCAACATATCCGGACGACAGTCAGCGTTGGTATCGGCTTCTGCCTGCCCGATACCACGACTGATGCCGCCCTCCGGGTTGCTGATGAGGCACTTTACTTTGCCAAGAATAAAGGCCGAGATTGTTGCCACGCGCTTGCGCAAGGAGGCAGTAGGCGGCTCGAGACCATCTCCCGTTCTCATGGCCCCGTTCGTGGACCGTTCCGAGCGGCCTAACCTCGCTTCAGACCGCTGGATGGTGTGCAGAAGACATCCGTTAACTTGACTATTTAATCCAACTGCGGGAGCCGCGGCAGCTCTCGCAGCCAATACAGCGTTACGACACGGCGGTAAGCGGCGCGGGCCCCATCCAGCGGTACCCTGGCTTCACGCGGATACTGCGGGGAGTGCCGCCCGATGGTGCAAAGCGTGACAGAGGGTCCACCGTCGCCAAGCTCGCGGCGGCTCCGAAGCGCAGGCGCCCCCTTGCAGAGATTGCGTGCGGCTATCCAAAGTACTGAATTGCACTGAGCTAGAATAGCTTCCGAGCTGCCACCGCGATCATGGATTTCGCTAGCGCGTTGCCGCGTGTGCTATCCAAACCGCACAAGGCCAAGACAGCGATCCAGAACATGACGCAGCCGCTCAGGGCCAAGACCCAAAAGGCAATCTTTGGCCAGTCCGGCACACCAAGTCTGCTTGCCATCAAGCGCCCCCGCGTTGTCCGGCATGCGTTTATTTAGCGGAGCCTACTCTTCCCAACCTCGTGTTGACAACAATTGTTAACGGCAACACGCGTGCCCTGAGCGATCCAATCTCAAATCCAGAGCGGGAGGTGAACACGGCCTCGATCCTCGCATTCGTTTCGGGTCGTATGGCACCGAAGGGCGCCCTTGAGACTGGAAAGGCGCGTCTTGAGCTCCGCCAGGAAGAGGTCAGCGCCATGCAACAATCCAACACAAGCCATTCGCAAATACCTCAACTTCTCCTCGTTTTCGGCACAGACAGGTAATTCCTCCCCCATAGACTGACATAGCGCCGCAACGTGTGTTGCGGCGCATGGTCTGAAAGAGGGCCATTTCAGCGGGGGAGAATTTTGTCCAGCGTCTCTCAATCCGTAGCTCCCAATTCGTCCCAACCAGTTGCTTCCTTACACGGCGAGAAGGCCGGTTTATCGGGGATCGAACGCCGACGGCACACGCGTATCAAGGTCGACATGCCTTCGGTTGGCGACCAAGTCGACGTTGACCAGCGACAGGCGGAACGTCGCCACGGAGAGCGTCGCGGCACAAAGGGCCTCGGTTCAAACCTTCAGTGGACTGTTGCTTCCGGTCGACGTTCGGGGGCGAAGCGCTTCAATGGTTGGCGTCCGCGGATGAAACTGTCTCGCGCCATCCCCCTGGTCCTGGCACTGCTGGCCGGCGGCGCGGCGGCATATCTCGCCACCAGCCAATCTGAGCAACCGGCGGCGCAGCCCGCCGTTGTGGTCGCCCAGGAAACAACTCGGGTTCTGGTCGCAAGCCGCGCGCTCGGCGCCGGCGAAAGGCTGTCGCCGAATTCCGTTGCTTGGGAGGAATGGCCGCTAACTGCATTGCAGTCCGACTACATCACCTTGGCGGCGGCACCGGCTGCAATCACTGATATGTCCGGCTCAATTGTTCGGTCCGAATTTTTCCCTGGCGATCCAATACGGGCGCAGAAGTTGGTGGAAAGTGCCAACAGTTTTCTGCCCGCCCTTCTTGACGGCGGAAAGCGCGGTGTGTCGGTGGCCATCACTGCCGAGTCAGCGTCCGGTGGCTTCATAAATCCAGGCGACCGCGTCGACGTGGTTCTAACTCGTCTCCTCTCGTCAGGCGAGAACGGAGTCGTGACGAACTACTCAAGGACAATCCTCCACAGCGTCCAAGTGCTGGCGATAGACGAGCGGCTCGGCGCGGCTGGGTCTCCTGACGCCTCGGAGAATCTGCGCGCAGACAATTTCTCCGGCCAGGCGATCGCTACGCTGGCGCTCGACGCGAGCGAAGCCGAGTTGATCGTCAACGCGGGTGCGATCGGAAAGCTATCGCTGTTGCTCCGCTCGGCAATCGATTTGGCGGACAATGACAAGAGTTCCGAGAGCAGCATCAACCAGGCGATCCGGCTCTCAAGCCCGTTCTGGTCGCGGTAGCACGCCTCAATGTCTTGCCGTTCAGTGCCTGAGGACTCCGACGCCCCGGATCGCTCGTCAAGCGCACGGGCGACACAGGTGTTAATCGGCTGTTGATCAAGAAATGTTAGGCATTGCGCCAACACGGGTCCTTCGTGGCCGTCGCATTTGGCGGCCAGACAGCAAGTGGGTTCGGCATGATGACGCGCAGTGACACAGCAGGGGAGCACTGCGGCAAGAGGCTTAGGGCTGTCGCCACACGCCTCAAAACGGCCGTCGTCGCCGCTCTTCTCATCACGATAACGGCGTGCTGTGGGACAGCAATGTCGCAGACGCCGGAATACGACCTTGCCACCACGGCGGTGATGCGGATCAAGTTGCCGATGTCGCAGGCCTTGACCGTTGCCGTGACCGGCTCGGTAGGAAAGGTCGTACCGGCCGATCCGGCGATCGCAGACGCTCAACTTATTACCGACAGATCCATCTACGTGGTCGGCAAGTCGTTGGGTATCACGACGGTCAATCTTTATTCGGCAGACGGCAAGCCCGTGGGTCTGCTGGCCGTCGAGGTGGGCGTGGACACCGCCGACATTTCGCGCTCCATCCGTGCGGCATTGCCGAACTCACGCGTGAAGGTCAACACCGTCAACGGTCGCGTCCGGCTTTCTGGGACGGTGGCCGATGCAAACACGATGCAGAAAGTTCTCGATATTGTTGGTCAGTACGGCAGTCCGGCGGTGATCAACACCATAACCTTGAGCGGCGGACAGCAGGTCAATCTCGAGGTGCGCATCCTCGAGGCTCAGCGCAACGCCGCGCGTGAACTAGGAGTCGAGTGGGGCGGATCAATTGGTGGCCTGACGATCAAGATGGGCGGTGGTCCCGATAACCCCGCCGCAGATGCGAGATCCTTTTCGTCGTTCGCAGCGAAGGTAATCTCGGGCGGTGTGGGCCTCACCGCGACCATCAACGCCCTTGAAGTAAAGGGTCTTGTACGCACCCTGGCCGAGCCAAATCTGACGACGCTGTCGGGTGTAAAGGCAAGCTTTCTTGCCGGCGGGCAGATCCCGATTCGGACCAATGATGACAACGGCAATTCCACGCTGTCATACAAGGACTTCGGCGTCCGACTGGTCTTCACGCCCGTAGTGCTCGATGGCGACCGCATTCAAATTCAGCTCACCCCAGAAGTCAGCGACCTGAAAGGCTTCACCGATCTCCACGACCCGATCTTTATCACGCGCACCCTTGATGCGACTGTCGAGCTCCGGGACGGGCAAAGCTTCTCCGTCGCCGGTCTCCTTCAAGACAGCACGACGTTGACCCAGAACCAGCTGCCGTGGGTTGGAGCCGTTCCGATCCTTGGCGCGCTCTTCAAATCGTCAAGCTACCAAAAGAAAGAAACCGAACTGGTGGTCATCGTCACACCAAAACTCGTCCGGCCGAATGCGCCAGGTCAGTTGCTGGCATCTCCCCTCGACAGAACCATGCCGGCAAACGATCCGGAGTTCTTCTTGCACGGGAAGATGGAGATAACTCCGAAGATGATCCAGGATGTGCAGTCTGGAGCCGGGGTCGAGGGCCCGTTTGGCTACATCATTGACCTTGGCGTTGGGAGCGGCGGTTGAGCGAGCAAACATCTTTGGCAGCTGCAGCTGGCCTGCTGGCCCTGTCCCTTTGCGGCTGCACCTACGATTACCTTCAGCACAGCGACCGGATCGGTTATCGCGCGGGGGATGCGGTAAGGGCCAACATAGCGGGTCAAACAACCGATCCCTTATCCGCCTCGATGTTCGATACCACCGGGCTGGGGAGAAACGGATCAGTCATTCCGAAGCCCCCCGCTCAACCGGCGCCTGCGACACCGCCCGGCACACCATAAGGGGCGGGCTGGACCCAGCGCCCGCCGGGGTACGCCGCGCCCGGCGACGGATCAGGCGCCGAGCTTTGCGGCCTTGGCGTATATCAGCAGATTGTTGGCGATGACCGAGTTCTGAGGATCGATTTGCTTGGCCTTGCGCAGGTTGGCGACCGCGGTCTTGAGATCGCCGCGCAACATGTGGGAATAGCCAAGATTGTTGTAATACTGCGCTGTTCCTCCGGTCAGCCGGAACAGGGCCGCATAAGCGCGATCCGCTACATCAAAACGCCGCAAGCGATCGTAGGAAGCGGCCAAACCCACATAGCCCTCCGGGTCTTTTGGCGTCAATTCGATCACTCTTGTGTATAGAGCGGCGGAATATCCGAAATCGCTATTGCGAAAGTGTGCGCGGGCTTCGGCGAGGGCGCGATCAGCTGTGTAAGAGCCGATGTTCGTCAGGTCCGCGGTCTGAAGCTGATTGTCACCAAAGGCACTGAAAACGCTCGGACCTCCGGTACTGCAGCCGGCGAGCGGCGTTGCCGCTATCGTAAGGATCAAAATCCCACAGCAAAGCGACCCCAGTCTGAAGTGCTGCATGCTCATGCCCCCACAAGGCCGCTGTGAAGTGCGGCCACGGATTCCCCGGTTTCAACATAGTTCCGCGCCCGATTATCAAATATGAACGCGCCAGGTAGACGTTCGATTAGGCCTAACAGTTGGTTAACCGCCGGCGCCATGGCACATCGATGTCTGCGCAGATCAGCAAGGAATATAGAGATCGCATTTTTCCGTCGTCTATGAGGCCACACGAAGGTCCGAGATTTCAGTGCCGATCTTCTGGAACGTCGCAATGATCTGATCGGCCGAAGTTAGCAGGAAGAAGCTTGTCGGGTCACTGGCGCAGTCCTTCAACAACGTGGAAGTAGGATCACCGCCCGTGTTGACCTGCACGGTGTAGATAAGGACGCCGGCCGCCTTCATGGCGGTGCAGGCGATGCTCTGCCGGGCATCGATCTGCGCCTGATTTGTGTACCAGCGGTCCTCGGTATTCAGACCGTCCGTGAGCAGGATGATGATCTGTTTGTATTTGCGGTCCGGATCCATCGGCGGGACGGTGAACGGCGCACTTGTCAACGATTGCCAGCCCCACTGGAGACCGATTGCCTGATTCGTGTTGCCACTGGGCTGCATGGCGTCGACCAAATTGTCGAGCCTCGTCCAGTCGTATGTGAGGCCTACAAGCTGCGTTGGGCAGTTGCCATATTGTTCGGCGGGAAACAGTGTCGCGGGCGTCCCGGGCGCCGGAGCGGCATTCGCGGTGTCGTAGTTCTGGTTGCGGTCAGTAACGCATCCGTTCCACGTATCGTGATCGGCGGACGTCCAGATCTTGAAGTGGTTGAGGCATGAGGACTTGGTCGTGTACGTCGTATTGCTGCAGGTACCGTTCGCAGCCTCCCATAGGTCCCACCTGACCCAGGGCTGATCGTAATTGTCTGAGCCAGCGTTGACGTCCTTGCTGAAAGGAACGATCGACACATGAACATCGCCGTCCTTGTTGGCTACCTTCTTCATCTGGGCGAGTAGACTGTGTGTAGCGGTCTTCAGCGCATCCATTTTGCCGGACTGAGCCATCGAACCGGTGTTGTCGAGGACCAAGGCAACGCGCAGGAGCGTTTGCCCCCACAGCGCTTCGGTCGACACGGCAACCGGAATGCTCTTCAGGCCAATCAGCCCGAGAAAGTAGGTTGGGACCTCGGCAGAGGCGCCTATCTTTATGGTTGGGCCTATAGCGGAGTAGGATGCGTTAAGTGAGAGCGCTTGTGCTTCCGGGTTCGAGAAGTTCGCGTTGAACAACTGCGTCGCGGACTCGTGCATTTCCGATGTCGACATCGATGCGACGTTGTCTACGCGCGCAAGGGCGAGGGCGGTCGCATCAATGGCAGCCTGCATGTCAGCGCGGGCGCGGATGCCTCGTGTGTAGTCGACCGTTCCTCCCATGGAAACAACAATGGGCACAGACATGATCGCGAAAATGATGGCGACGTTGCCGCTTTTCGCAACTCCAAAGCGGCGTGCGGTGGCGAAAACAGCCGAGATCCTGTCAAACATCGCGCCAGTAACTTCCCTTTTGGCGAGGGATACGTTGGCCCGCTGAAGGATGGATGAATTTCGCGCGGAGGATTTGCGCGGATATTGAAACCGTTCCGAAACTGATCGGCGTCGCTGGACGCGCATCCCGGCCGAGCCCTTAAGCTCCAAGCAACGCCTAATGCCAAAGGAGGCATCCCCACAGTTGCCGGCTTAGGTTAGGAGGGTGTCCGGATTCCAGCGGCCGACCCATTACCATATCCCTTGCCGGATGGACGGGCGGCCTAGGACGTCCACCATTCTGGTAGAGCGTTAAAGCTGATCGGTTCCTGGCGGCGGCGGTATTTCGAAGAGTGATCGATCTGGAAACCGTCAGCATGTCCCTTAGGGCAACCCGCCCATTGGCGCCTTTCGAGCGCGCAGGGTTTCTTTCGGAACACATGCAACGCTGATCGGCGCAGCGGCACGTGACGCCATGTCGATCATCCGCTAGTGGTTTCCGCGGTATCAAGGCGCCGACCCGCGAGTTCATCGATCATCGTCTGTGGCACCGATTTGTGTCGGATACCCGCACGCTTACCCGAAGTTTTTCGGCACAATGCATGTCATGTGACCTGTCCCGGGCGGTCACTTTTCGCAGCATGGCGCCGTGGAGAGCAATTAACGGGCTTCTCGTTGAATGCCGGCCCGGGACTAAAAAGGCCGATCGCGCTTTCCTCACAGCACACACATGGGACCCACCGTGTACATGCTTGGTACGCGTCGCACATGTGAGGAGGTGGCGCCAATCGCAGGGTCAGAATTCGATCGGCCAGTTGATACTTCGGATCCGAGGTCGTGTGCTTCGATTCGGATGGATACACCGGGGAGGGCGGCCACTGCGTTCCAACCATCAGGGGAGGCTGCGGCCGCGTCGTCCTTATAGCGGGGTGCGGTTCGCCAGAGACGCCGCGGAGTTCAACCTTTTGCGATCTTCGCCGCGGGTCGTGGGGTGCCGCCCAACGGGAGATTGCCAACCACGAGAAGCCAGAACCATCTCGTCGGCATGCGTTGCGCGTGGCCGAGCCCGAACCGACTTGCTCGGCCTGGCCGGGTGGGACTGGACTAGCCCATCCGACAGACCGATCGGCACTCGCACCGTGGTACGGCGAGAGCGTTCTGGTTTCCGGCTAGGCGCCATGGCTCAATGTCTGCTGCACGACGCGCCAAACTGCATTCCTAATTCCGGGAATAAGCAGGCCAGTCAGAGCAATCAGTTGTATCGCTGCGATAGACCACAGAATGCTCCTGAACGGCTCCTTCCGAGTCTTGTGACGAAGGTACCGTGAGGCGAGAAGGGCCCCGATAGTTCCGCCCAAGGCCGCTATCGCCAAGAGCGTTCTCTCGGGCATACGCCAGCGGCCATTGGCGGCACAATATTTATCCCACGCAAAAGCGACCGCACTCACAACGTTGATCACGACGAGATATAGGCTAGCGACCGCGAGCGTTTCACCGACTGGCATATCGCTGCGCCACTCCAAATAGCTGAAAGTCCTAGACCCGCATTCCCCAGACGGACGCTCATTTCTGATCCGAGCCGTCAAATGAAAACGGCCGACCTATTCGATCGCCCTCGGAATTCTATCCTCATTCCCACTCATCACGGGACGAAGAAGCTCGGCGACATCTGGCACACACTGCTTGAGCCACAAGTAAGCGAGGTAAGCCGGGTCGGCATCGATCGCCTTGGCCAGAGGAACAACCTTGTCGAGCGGGACGCGGGCCTCGCCGGTCCGGAACATCCCAATGATCTGCGGCCCCTGGTACCCGATCTCCTTGCCGATCTGCGCTTCACTCTTGCGATGCGCGACAGCGTCGAGCTTGGCAGCAACGTATGCAGTGAAGATATTATGCGAAGCGCCGGTCGAGTGATTGTCACTCATGACAGTAAGTCCTTTCGATTGCGAGTTCGTTGATATTGTTCTTATAGCGACCCTACCCTGGGAAGCGCTCGGTCAACGCGCGGGATCTCGCAATGCGTTTCGCTGTCAGCTGCTGTTTGCAAGATCGCGTTCTGGCCTCTTCGTCGATGAAGTTGTCTGCGACGCAGTGCCGCCGTACCGGAAACGTCGCAAATTTCGGCCGGTGATGGATCGACGATGGGGGAACACCGACAGCGCCCCAGCGCTGCCGCATGTCAGTGAACTTCGCGAATTCGCGGATGGGCTGATTAGCCTCTTAGCGGATGGACCATTTAGCGGAAGGGTCCATGAGCCCATGAGCCTTCCGTCGGTTCGTCCCTTCGCGAATTCGCGGATGGGCTGATTAGCGTCTTAGCGGATGGACTATTTGGCGGAAGGGTCCATGGCCCATCAGCCTTCCATCGGTTCGTCCCTTCGCGAATTCGCGGATGGGCTGATTAGCGTCTTAGCGGACTATTTGGCGGAAGGGTCCATGGCCCATCAGCCTTTCGCAGTCGGTTTCGTCCCTTCGCGAATTCGCGGATGGGCTGATTAGCGTCTTAGCGGACTATTTGGCGGAAGGGTCCATGGCCCATCAGCCTTCCGTCGGTTCGTCCCTTCGCGAATTCGCGGATGGGCTGATTAGCGTCTTAGCGGACTATTTGGCGGAAGGGTCCATGGCCCATCAGCCTTTCCGTCGGTTCGTCCCTTCGCGAATTCGCGGATGGGCTGATTAGCGTCTTAGCGGATGGACTATTTAGCGGAAGGGTCCATGGCCCATCAGCCTTCCGTCGGTTCGTCCCTTCGCGAATTCGTCATTTAGCGATTTCGCTGCCCGCCTGGGTGGAGGGGGGACCTGCAGTGCCGGAACGGAGAGGCGACAGGGCAATGATGTTATCCGTCACGAACCCATCGATCATCCGGTGCCAGCTTCCCCACTGACCTATTCGGGACTCAATTGTCGAGGTGGCGCTCCGATCCGCTCCACGCGCTCACCAAGGCGATCCATCCGGCGATGCAGCCTTGCCCTTTTTCCCTCAATGGCGGTTAGCCGCGCCCTCATGTCGCGCACGTCGTCGGCGATCCGGTCGACTTTCTCGTCGAGCCGCTTCAGATATCCAGGACGATGCTTTCAGAATCCTCCACCGCGCGACCAGATTACATCTTTAGAAGGAGCCGGGAAGCTGGACCCGTCATCGTGGGCGAACCGCCCGCCGGTGTTTCGACGCGCGATCAAAACTGCGTCTGGACCTTCAGCATGGACATCAATTCCACGCGTGGGTCATGCAAATCGCTGAACGCTCGAGTTTCAACATTGTGCGGGCCGACGAGGTTATGCTTCAGAACCCGCTACCGAGCTCGCCGGCGAGTTCCGTGTTCGTCGAAGGTGTCGGAGTAGCGTCGACACACCGCACCAGCCAGTGATCTTCCCTCGGGCTTGAAATGTGTTCGCGGCGTTGCCAGAGCCGCCCACTGACGCCTATCGCGAGGCAGACGCCGCCGGACGGATATCGTCGATGACCGGAACCGTACTGACTAGCCGGACCAGTCAGGATTTCGCCTATTCCTCTAATACGTAGATTCTAAGTAAGTAGTAGTAAGTATGAGGAATAGGACGGGCATTTCGCTGGATCGTTCCGGCTCCCTCCTCGGCTTCCCAAGGAAACCCATGGCTGACCATGGCGATCGCCGGCGCCCATGGCGATCCATGGAGCTGGGACGGGGGCGAAAATCGCCATGGTTCTCGCCGGGCGTGGATCTTGCGTGGTTTCAGGAAGCGGATTTATGGCCGGCGATCTCGTCTACCTAAAGAGGCGGATCCGGCGCGGAGAAATTGCCGCGCCGCGTCACGGGGTTGTGAGTGGACGAAACCGGAAGAGGACAGCGCAGCAAGGCCGTGGAGAGTAAGTAAGCCCTGAGCGACAACGCGCATATATTTGCGCTAGCGCGTCAGCGTTACGGCAGGGAAGCAAGAGAGCAAGAGAGGAGGTGCGACCGGAACATGTCGAGTGCAAAGGGCCTGGAGGCGACCCCATCCATCGTCCCTCTATCCTCTTCCTCTCTCGAATAGCCCCTCTCCCCTCAGGGTGTTCTCGCTACGCAGTGATCAGTCTCTGCGTCTCATTATGCTCCGGTGAGGCGCTTCTAACATCACCGTCTGAGAGTGTCTGGGCATCTATTTTGCCCTGGGTTTCCTTCATATGCGAGTTCAACTTGGCTTCGACCGATCGCTCTTTGGCAATATGCTATTCGACGTCCCGGATCGCTTTTCGACGGGGCTGTCTCTCATGTGTTCCGGAACATCCCTCGGGCTTGGTGTTGACCAAAATCGACGCTTGTGAACGTTGGACCTGGTTTGAGGGGGCGTTTTCGGGTTCACAGAAGTTCACGGAACTTCACACATTGCCTAATGTCACTAGACGCCGTTTCAATCGACGGGTCGGCTGTGAAAAGTTCACGCATGGAGTTCACACGTCGGGAGATCAGTTAGACCCTTGGCCTGGTCCAGGTGGACTGTCTCTAGGCTCTGACCTGATGACCCTGGACTAGTGTCAGAAGCGATTTCGATCAGTTTGTCGGAGAACTCCAGACGCCCTGCAGCTGGCGTCGAGCCAAGGTTGACGTGAGTTGATTTTGGAGCTGCATTTTCAGGTGCTGTTTTCGAGTCAACTTAGCTTAAACAAAAATCAACCAAACCTCTAATGTGGAATTAGCCGATGCAAGCCGTGGGGCTCGCTTGGTTGATTTAAGTTGATTTAAGTTGATTTCCGGGTTGATCCATCAGACCGTGGCCTGGTCCCGGAGGACTGCTTTCAGGCCTTGGCCTGATGGACCTGGACTACCCCTTCGATCTGCCATCAGTTCGTCGGAGAGTTCCCGGCGCTGTGGGCTGGTTTTGAAAGACCGTTATCAGGCCTAAGCATGGTGGACTTGGACAAGTTCTCGCATGCGTTTGCGATCAGCTCATCGGAGCTTGGCAGACAGCACGGCAGCGGCACATGGCTTCATCCCGTCACGCAATCCGATAGAAGGGCTCCGCCGAAGGGAGCATGGTTCCACCTCGTTCGCCGCTCATCGGCGAATTTGACTTCACCCGATCTCGGGGGAGTCATCGACGTCCACCACGGAGCGGTGAAATTGCCACCTGAAGGCAGGGAACTCGCTCAGGAGAATGAGAGTGCGCCCCGCCTTGGCAGACAATAAAATACCATTACGCCGACCAGATTTACCCGACCGCGCAGGACAGAGATTTGCTTCTATATGGACAGTCGTTGATTCCGTAGCGTTGCAAACGGAATGTGGCAGTCGTCCAAATGGACCTTGAGTTCCTAGCGATTGCGGAACCCATCGGGAGCTACCCAATTCTCATATTGTAAAGGAGAGTCGATCTCCTTGGCAATATAGTCGATCAAAGCTTCCTGGGATGTTACCATTTGAACATCGGTCGTCCCGCTTGCAATCAATTTTCGCCATGTCAGCGGCGTTGCGGCATCGATCTCCGCCACCTGCTTTTCCCACGTTGCATCATCAACGCCGAAACGGGCCAAGAGGAGGTGCCAGTGCGGGTTGCTATTGGGTCTCTCAAAGACACCAAACCAGAGTAGCAATTCGTCGTACTTCTTCTGCCATTTCGGTCCGTGGAGTAGCCGATTCATCCGCGCGTCCCAATGCGACAGGAGCGATCGGGCGCGTTGCGGGCTCAGTCCGGGTGAATTGGTGCTAAGGGTAATGAACAGACGGAAATCGTATTTCGTTGCCAACCAATTTGCAAAGGCGGCCGCAATCTCACGCGTAGCCATTTCAGGTCTCGTCTCGACGTAATCAAACGTACGCATTCGGATAATAGCAGCTGATCGACGTGAGGATGGCTAACCTGTGATGCATTCAGTCGAGTCATGGCTGGTACGAGACTCCCCGGGGCGCCGATACCTCGACGGAGCGGCGCCTCCGAGGCTAATGCGTGAACAGGTCTCATTGCCATGGCCCGCTAGCCGCGCCGAGATCAGCATCCAGGAGCGCGAAGAACTTATTCTGCCACCGACGGCACAGAACTGATGCGCCGAAAAAACCCAAGCGCGGCCATGCAAACGACCAGCATCAATCCGCCCAGCACAAATACGACTCCTACGTTTCCCGCGTGGTCGGCCATTCCGCCTGCCAATATCGGCGCCACCACCATCACGCCGTAGTAGATGGAGTAGAAGACGCCCATCCCAAAGGCGCGGGCCTCGGGAGGGAGGATCAAAGAGGGTAAGGTCATGATTGGACCTGCACCCAAGCCAGAAATCAGGCCCACGCAAACAAGGACAATCGGAACCGCCCAGAACGGCACGACGAGCATCAGCGGCATAAATATGGCGTAGCTGAAGAGGCTCGCCATGATGACGGTATCGCGACGGCCGGTGCGGTCAGCAAGGATACCGCCGAGCGGGACCGAAACAGCAACGAGAATGATGAAGATGCTGATGACCGATCCGGCTGCTGTGAGGGACCACCCAAGCTGCGTCAGCAACGTCGGACCGAAAATGAAAACCATAGCAAGTGCTGCGTTGTAGAGGGCCCAGATAACCCCGGCCAGAAAAAGCGCCAGTATCGGGAGGTGTTCAATCTTGATCCCATCACTCGGGCCCGCCGAATTTTCCGGTGGGCGATAACCGAAAACGAATAGAAACAGGCCGGCGGCGACGACAGCCAAGACGGCAGCCCAGGCCAAAGAAACCCCGCCCAAGTCGGCGAGGAGTGGGAGGATCAGCAACGCGAGGGCGATTCCTATAGGCCACGAATTGATAAAAATGCCCATGGAGGTCGAGATCTCGCGGCCCGCGAACCAGTCGACAAGCATTTTCGTCATGACGATATTGAGGATGACACCGCCAACCCCGGCTGTGAGGCGCCCCGCAATCAGGTAAGCCCAGCTCGGTCCCCAACCAATCATCCCACCACCAATCAGCATCAGGATCATGCTGAGACCGACGATGCGTTTGTCCCCGAAACGGGCCGCGATGGCGCCGCCCGGCACGGCGACAATCAGGCCTGGCGCCAGATAGAGACCAATCAGCAGGCCGATATCTGTCAGGCTCAGGCCGTAATCCTCCGCAACGAGAGGAGAGAGGGCCGCCACCGATTGGAATTGAAACGCCATCGTCAATCTTGCGAAAAACAGGACGGCTAGAATCCACCAGCGCTCCGAAATGATGCGCTCTCCCCCGACGGGTTGCTGCCGCTCCGACTTGGCAAAGGACGACATCTGCGCCTCACCCGGCCCCGTATTGTGGACCACTTTGGCAATTCGGCGGGGAAAAGTTTGAAAGCTTTGCCGGGCCGCTAGTCATCGGCGTCGCCATCCTCGCCCGTGATTCCCGTGCCAATGGCGTATCGTGGAAACTTCTCGATCGCCGCGAGCCGAGTCTTCAACGTGACGTCGCCATAGGCTTCGCCCGCGGTCGCCGGCGCGTGGCCCTGGAGGCAATCGAGCACGCGGCTGTCCACGCCAAGTGCGCGGCCTTGCGTTTTGAATCGATGGCGCCAGCCGTGGTTGGGCTGCACGCCTGCACCGACGACCGCCAACTGGCGGATCCACTTTCCAACGCGATCCGCAACGACCCGCGATGGATGTGCACGACCGACGCGCTCTCCCGACCGGTAGAACAGCGGCCCGGTTCCTCGCGTTTTCACATAGTCGAGGAAACCCAATTCGATCAGCTGCGGGTGGAGCGGCACGTCCCGAAACAAGCCCGATTTGACCGTTCCCGCATCGGGCGTAATGCGGAGGTAATCGACGCCATGTTCATGTCGCACGTCCTCGCCTCGCAATTGGGTGATCTCAGCGATGCGGGCTCCGGAGAAGGCACAAAGAAGCGGTGCCCACCGCTTTGCGGCAGCCATCTCCGGTCGTTCCTTTTTGGGCCGCTTGTAGTGCGCGGCCGCGGTGAGAATCGCCAGCGCCTCCTTGTCGGTGAACCCCTTTTCTCTCGCGAAGTTTCTGCGCGCAAGGCGGACCTTGACGCCCGCCGCCGGGTTGGATGCCAGCAGGTCATTGTCGACGGCCCAGTTGAACGCCGCCTTGACCGTCGCCAGGTAGCCGTCCCGCACCGTCTTGGGCGCCAGCTTTTCGAGCAGGCTGTCCTTCCAGCGCAGCATGTCGCGGCGGGTAATCCGCCTGGCGCTGTCGTGTCCGAGAAATGTAATCAGGTCTTCGATAATGGGCGACCAACGATGGGCCGCATCCGTGGCCTTTCCGGCTGCGGCAAGTTCCCTTCGGTAGCCATCGAAAATGTCGCGAACGCGCGTGGCAGCGACGGCGTCTTCCGGCTTCGCATCGACGGGGCGCAGCGCCTCGGGCAGGTCAGGGTCGGGAAACCCGTCGTCACGCAGGATGATGTGGTTCAGCACCGCGAGCTCGGCCGAGGCAAGTACGCGGGCCAAGCGACGCCATTCCACAGATCCGGCCTCGTGGCAGTGGTTACCGCGCCTGCGGAACACTTCGAGTGCGACGCCAATCGCCTGGGCAATCTCGTCGTTATCAGCCTTGCCGGCGACGACGTCGCGCAGTGCGCGAACCTGCCTCTCGTCGACAAACCCAGACGAAGCGTATCGCCGATCGCTGTCGCGGAAGAATTCGTCGGTGGACAGGCCCTCGGCCAGATGTATGCGGGCAATCTGCAGGTCGTCGAGCGGTCGGGGTCGTGCGACTTTCGTTTTCTCCGGAGATGACCGCAGGTATCGCCTCTCGGCGGCCGCGATCTTGTCCTGGATGCTGGCGACGACGGCGGGAAGTTTGCGCAAGGCCTGACGCCGATCGGCGCCCAGGGGCGCGCTGAGTTCGACCTTGCCGACGATCGGACGAAGACGCTTCGGGACGACGATGCGGGCGTGGAAGCGGTCGCCCCGCTGGATCAGGTAGCGGACCTTGCCGGACATATTTGACTCAAATTTTGTGGCATTTTTTGTGGCAACAAAATGGGTGTAGACCCAAGGCGTAGCCTGCATTATCAACGATTTCAAGGGGATAATATGGTGCTGCCGGACAGGATTGAACTGTCGACCTCTCCCTTACCAAGGGAGTGCTCTACCACTGAGCTACGGCAGCCGGACGCCATTGCTGGCAATCGGCGCCTAACTGCCATAGCGGCGAAGGCGGTTCAAGCGCGACGGCAGGTTTTCGTCAGCGTCGCGCAAGCCTAGAATACCGGCATGACTGCATCCAAGGGTGATGAGCGCAAGGGCGGGCAGAAGTCGCGCGAAGAGCAACTCGCCGCGGCGCTGCGCGCCAATCTGCGGCGGCGGAAGGTCACCGGGACTCGGCCGGTGGGTGGCCCGCCCGGGCAGGAGAAGCCTCCGGAAGGGAGCAATTCCGCCCGAAAGCGATAGGACGGCCAGCCGATCTTAAGTCGGCCCTATTCGTCCTATAGACCGGCGCCGGGTGCCGAGGCTTATGGATTCGGCCTGTTTTTCAATGAAAACAAGGGGCGCGGGATGGACCGTATCCGCATCGTGGGTGGCAATCGGCTGAACGGCACGATCGCTATATCCGGCGCCAAGAACGCCGCCCTACCCCTGATGATCGCCAGCATGCTCTCCGACGAGACACTGACGCTGGAGAACGTGCCGCGACTTGCCGACGTGGCGATGCTGAAGCGCATTCTCGGCAATCACGGCGTCGACTGCATGGTCATGGGCAAGCGTCCGGGCCAGATCGGGCATGGCGAGACACTGCAGCTTTCGGCCCGTGAGATCGTCGATACGGTCGCGCCCTACGATCTGGTCTCGCGCATGCGCGCCAGCTTCTGGGTCATCGGTCCACTCCTCGCGCGCATGGGGGAGGCGCGCGTATCGCTGCCCGGCGGTTGCGCCATCGGCACGCGGCCCGTGGACCTTTTCATCGAAGCGCTCAAGACCCTTGGCGCCGAGATCGACATCGAAGGCGGCGACGTTGTCGCGCGGGCGCCCAAGGGCCTGACCGGCGCGCGCATCAAGTTTCCCAAGGTCACGGTTGGCGCGACCCACGTTGCCCTGATGGCGGCATCGCTCGCCAAAGGTGAGACCGTTATCGAGAACGCCGCCCGCGAGCCGGAAATCGTCGACCTTGCCCAGTGCCTTACCAAAATGGGCGCGCAGATCGCTGGCGCGGGCTCTTCGACGATCCACATCCAGGGCGTCGATCGCCTTGGCGCGGCCCGGCACGCGGTCATGCCGGATCGCATCGAGACCGGCACCTACGCATTTGCAGTCGCCATGACCGGCGGCGACGTGCTGCTCGAGGGAGCCAGCGGGGCGCTGCTGGAGAAGCCGCTCAGCGTGCTCTCGGAAATCGGGGCGGAAGTCGAAGCCACCAACCACGGCATCAGGGTGAAGCGGAACGGTCAGGGCCTGTCGCCGATCGAAGTGACCACGGAACCGTTCCCCGGGTTCCCGACCGATCTTCAGGCGCAACTGATGGCTCTTGTCAGCCGCGCGGACGGCACCTCGCATATCCGCGAGACCATTTTCGAAAACCGTTTCATGCACGTGCAGGAACTCGCCCGCCTCGGCGCCGATATTCATCTCGACGGTCAGGTGGCGACCGTGAAGGGCGTCGGCCGCCTGAGAGGCGCACAAGTCATGGCAACCGACCTTCGCGCATCCGTATCTCTGGTTATCGCGGGCCTCGGCGCTGAAGGCGAGACGGTGGTGAATCGCGTCTATCACCTTGACCGTGGTTTTGAGCGGATCGAGGAGAAGCTGGGCGGTTGTGGCGCCGCGATCGAACGCTTGAGCGCTTAAGACAGCGAAACGGGATAGTTGCGGAGGCGGTGCGGGCGCATTACCTGTGGCTGACCGAAACCTTGGACCCGCAGCCGTGAACGACGTTGCCGACCGCCTGAAACTCGCCGCCTTCGACGAAGAGGACCTCGCCGTCATCTCGGCGCACGTGCAGGACGCCGTCCTTAAGGTCGGTGACATGGTCTATTTGCCGCGCGAGAAGCGGTTTGCCCTGGCTATGAACCGCTTCAGCTGGGAAAGGGCGGTCGACGGCAAACTGCGAAACTACGAGCGCCGCCGCTCGGCGCTCTCCTTCGATCGGGTTCTTGCCGTCCGCCTCAGCAAGATCGACCGTAGCCGCAAGGATGCTGTCCTCGAACTTCTGGCAATTGCGTTCGAGCAAACCGAGGCACCGGCCGGCAAAATGACGCTGTTCTTCGCCGGGGGCGCGGCGATCCAGCTCGATGTCGAGGTGATCGAGGCACGCCTTGGTGATCTCGGCGCAGCTTGGGCGACGGGGACGAAGCCGAGCCATGACGTCGCTGACACTGCGGTCGAGCCCGGCGCCTGACTGAGTCGCCGTAACACGGGGGAGACGGTGCGTGGCCGTGAGACTTTCACAGACAGATGCTGACTTTGAGCAGCGCTTCACGGCTCTGCTCAACAGCAAGCGGGAGATTTCTGCCGACGTAGACAAGTCTGCGCGCGCCATCATCGACGACGTGCGCGCGCGCGGCGACACGGCGGTGATCGAATACACGGAGAAATTCGACCGACTGGCGTTGACGGCCGACCAACTCGCCATATCGCAGGAAGCGATCGCCGCCGCCGAGCAAGCTGTTTCGCCGCGCGACCGCGACGCTTTGCTATTGGCGCGCGATCGCATCACGGCGCATCACCGTCGGCAGATGCCGGCGGACGATCGGTACGCCGATGAATTGGGCGTCGAGCTTGGCACCCGCTGGACCGCGATCGAGGCCGTGGGGCTTTATACGCCTGGTGGCACGGCCGCCTATCCATCATCGGTGCTCATGAATGCGATTCCGGCGAAAGTTGCCGGCGTCGAACGCATCGTCATGACCGTGCCGACCCCGCCGGGTATTACCAGCCCGCTAGTGCTCTTCGCGGCAAGTATCGCCGGCGTCGACGAGATTTACCGCGTCGGTGGAGCGCAGGCTGTCGCGGCACTTGCGTATGGTACCGAGACCATCAAGCCGGTCGCCAAGATCGTTGGCCCCGGCCGCGACTACGTCGCCGCGGCGAAGCGGCTCGTCTATGGCACGGTCGGGATCGACATGATCGCCGGCCCGTCGGAAGTGCTGATTGTGGCTGATGCCGACAACGATCCGGATTGGCTGGCGGCCGATCTGCTTGCGCAGGCCGAACACGACACGGCGGCCCAGTCGATCCTGATCACCGATTCCCCCGAGTTGGCGACTCGCGTTGCCGATGCAGTGGAGCGCCAGCTCAAGGCGTTGCCCCGGGGGAAGATTGCCTCGGCCAGCTGGAAGGACCATGGTGCGATCATCACCGTGAAGTCGCTCGCCGCCGCGATGGAACTGGCGAACCGCGTCGCGCCCGAGCACATTGAGCTTGCGGTCGCCGATCCTGAAGCGTTGCTGATGCGGCTACGCAATGCCGGGGCGGCCTTCCTCGGCCGCCACACGCCGGAAGTCATCGGCGATTACGTTGGCGGCTCGAACCACGTCTTGCCGACGGCGCGCTCGGCGCGGTTTTCATCGGGCCTGTCCGTTTACGATTTTCTCAAGCGGACCTCGATCCTCAAGCTCGGTGCCGAGCAGCTTCGCGCCCTCGGCGATGCAGCCATCACGCTGGCGGAGGCCGAGGGCCTCGATGCCCATGCCCGGTCGGTCTCGATCAGGCTCAATCGGTAGCGTGGTGGGCGCTGGGCGACGGTCCGCGCCGGCCGGCCGCCTGATCGCGGTCGACATCGATCAGGCTTCACTCGCCGTCACGGATTCTTTCTTCGCGCGTGAGCGGGAGACCGCCACCCGCGATCTTCTCTCTGAGAACGTCTTCGCGCCGGTGGGGAGTGATGGAGAGGCATTCCGGCTGCTGGTCTCGCTGGCCGACGGCAAGCTCGTTCTTGATATTGCCAACGATACGGGGGAGCCGCTTATCCGTCATATCCTGTCCCTTTCGCCGCTGCGCCGCGTGATCAAGGACTACTTCCTGATCTGCGAGGCCTATGATGTAGCCGTGCGCGATGCGGCCCCCGGCCGCGTCGAGGCGATCGACATGGGCCGCCGCGGGTTGCACGACGAAGGCGCGCGCATCCTCGCTGAACGGCTTGCCGGCAAGGTTCTGCTCGATCACGCCACCGCCCGGCGCTTGTTCACGCTGGTCGCTGCGCTCCACCGGAAGGGATGATCGTCCGGTTCACAATCGGGGGATATTCGGCTACCGTCCCGCGCGGTTTGGCCCATCGATCGTAACGTTCGCCGGTCCACGCAGACCCTCGGCGCCAAGCGCCGCCTCGTGATGGAAGTCTCCGCATGGCCGGACGAATGAAGCTGGTTCTCGCATCCGGTTCGCCGAGGCGTCTTGCGCTCCTTGGGCAGATCGGGATCGAGCCCGACCGACTGATGCCGGCGAGCGTCGACGAAACGCCGCGCAAGAACGAATTGCCTCGCAATCTCGCCAAGCGCCTGGCCGAGGACAAGGCACGCGCCGCAATGCTACTGGCGAAGGTTGATACGGAACTTGGCCCTGCGCTCATCATCGCCGCCGACACAGTGGTCAGCGTGGGGAGGCGCATTCTTCCCAAGGCCGAGACCCTGGAACAGGCTGCCGGGTGCTTGCGCCAGCTCTCCGGACGCTCACACCGGGTCCACACCGGTCTGGCCATGGTTGCCGCCAATGGCCAGATTCGCCGGCGGCTGGTCGAGACGCGCGTGCGCTTCAAGCGGCTGTCGCGTGAGGACATAGACTCCTACCTCGCCTCTGGCGAATGGCGCGGCAAGGCCGGTGGCTACGCCGTGCAGGGTATTGCTGGGGCCTTCGTCCTGAAACTGATCGGCTCGTATTCCAACGTCGTCGGCCTGCCACTTTACGAGACGATGACGCTGCTGACCGGCGAAGGTTATCCGGTCCATTTCAACTGGCTCGGCTCGGACTAGGAAGATGGCGGGAACCGACAAGCCGGCCGGCGCCGAGATCGTACCCCTCCGCCCGCGGACCCCGTGCCCCATCTGCGGGAAGCCGTCGGATCACACCCACCATCCCTTCTGCTCGAAGCGCTGCGCCAACATCGATCTGAACCGCTGGCTGACCGGCCGCTATGCCATTCCGGCGGTGGAAGACGAGTCGGACGGCAGCGAGGAGGGTGGCAATGGCGAAAGCTGAGGTGTCCGAGGCGAAGAAGATTGCTTTCGACGTCGACGAGGATCGCCGCGTCTCCGGGTTGCTGATGAATCCGAAGGGGGCGCGGGCGCTCTACGTGCTGGCGCATGGCGCCGGCGCCGGTATGGCGCACCCGTTCCTCGGCACGATGGCGATCGCGTTGGCCGAGCGCAGTATCGGCACGCTGCGCTATCAGTTCCCCTACATGGAGGCGGGAAGTCGTCGCCCCGATTCACCGGCCATCGCCCATGCCGCCGTTCGAGCAGCCGTCGCCGAAGCAGCCCGCCGTGCCCCGGGATTGCCGCTCATAGCCGGCGGAAAATCGTTCGGCGGCCGCATGACCTCGCAGGCACAGGCGCTAGAACCACTACCAAACGTGGCCGGTCTGGCTTTTCTGGGCTTTCCTCTCCACCCACCCGGCAAACCGGGCATCGAGCGGGCCGACCATCTCGCCGACGTGAAGCTGCCGATGCTCTTCCTGCAGGGGACCCGGGACGAATTCGCGGGCCTCGACCTCATCCAGCCACTCTGCAAGAAGCTCGGCCGGCGCGCGACGCTGCACTTGGTCGCCGACGGAAACCACTCGTTCAAGGTGCCAGCCAGGACCGGCCGCAAGGACGCGGATGTCCGTGCCGAACTGGCCGATACGCTGCGCGCGTGGATTGACCGAGTTCTCAACAAATAGGGCCGATTTTGCCATCTAGGGCCGAACTGGACACCCGCCGGATGGTTCACTATAACCCCGACGCGCCGCGGGCATTCGTGTTCCGCGGCGCCTTGGCCCAGGTAGCTCAGTTGGTAGAGCAGCGGATTGAAAATCCGCGTGTCGGTGGTTCGATTCCGCCCCTGGGCACCACCCCATTTTTCCCGCGGCGCCAAGCGAGCCCATGAGCATCTCCCAGGAAGCCGCGCGCCGCCGCACCTTCGCGATCATCTCGCACCCGGACGCCGGCAAGACGACGCTGACCGAGAAGCTGTTGCTGCTGGGCGGCGCAATCCAGCTTGCCGGTGAGGTGCGCGCAAAGGCGACGCGCCGCCAGACCCGATCTGACTGGATGGAGATGGAGCGCGAGCGCGGCATCTCCATCGTCACCTCGGTCATGACCTTCGAGCACGAGGGAACTGTCTTCAACCTGCTCGATACGCCCGGCCACGAAGACTTTTCCGAGGACACCTACCGCACACTGACCGCGGTGGATTCCGCCGTCATGGTCATCGATGCCGCCCGCGGCATCGAGGCCCGCACGCGCAAGCTGTTCGAGGTTTGCCGTTTGCGCGACATCCCGATCATCACCTTTATCAACAAGATGGATCGCGAGGGCCGGCATCCCTTCGAACTGCTCGAGGAAATCGAGAAGACGCTTGCGTTGGACACGACGCCGATCACCTGGCCGCTCGGCATGGGGCGGACCTTCGCCGGCGTTTATGACTTGGAGAAGGGCGCGATTCGCAGCGTCGCCGCGGACGGCGCGCTGAAGCCGATCGCCAACCTCGATGCCGCGGCGCTGGCTGAGTACCTGCCGGAGAGCGACCGCGAGACGACCGCAGAGGAGATAGCGCTCGCCAAGGCCGCCTCACGGCCGTTTGACCTGACCTCGTTCCGCGAGGGGCATCTGACGCCGGTTCTGTTCGGCAGCGCGCTGCGCAATTTCGGGGTGCGCGATCTGATTGATCGCCTTGCCGCGATCGCGCCGCCGCCGCAGCCGCGCAAAGCCGAGGAGCGTACGGTGGTACCAGATGAGCCGGCGATGACCGGCTTCGTCTTCAAGATCCAGGCAAACATGGATCCCAACCATCGCGACCGCATCGCTTTCTTGCGCGTCTGCTCCGGACGGCTGACCCGCGGCATGAAGGCGAAGCTCGAACGAACCGGCAAGCCGATCGCGCTCAACGCGCCGCAATTCTTCTTTGCGCAGGAGCGCGCCATCGCCGACGAGGCCTATGCAGGCGATATCGTCGGGCTGCCAAATCACGGAACGCTGCGCATCGGCGACACGCTCACCGAACGCGAGGATCTCACGTTCCGTGGCGTGCCGAGTTTCGCTCCCGAAATTCTGCGCCGCGTGCGCGTCGGCGACGCCATGCGCGCCAAGAAGCTGCGCGAGGCGCTGCGCCAGATGGCGGAGGAGGGCGTCGTGCAGGTGTTTCTTCCAGTGGATGGCGCACAGCCGATCGTTGGCGTCGTCGGTGCACTCCAACTCGATGTGCTGCGTCAGCGGCTTAACGACGAATATGGCCTGCCTATCGAATTCGAAACCTCACGCTTCGAGGTGTGCCGCTGGGTCAGTTCGGATAGCCGCGCCGATCTAGATGCCTTTGCCGCTGCCCATCGTGGCGACATGGCGGAGGACCTCGACGGTTCGCCGGTCTTCATGGCCCCGTCCGCGTTCATGCTCAACTACGAGAAGGAACGCGCGCCAAAGATCAGCTTCACCGATATCAAGGACTATCAGCGACAGGCGATCAGCCAGTAGCGCGGATCAAGCGAGCCCCAGCAGTTCGGGAAGCGCCGCAAGCGTGGTCACCTCCGCATCCGGCTTGCCGGGCAGCCGTTCGCGACGCTGGCCGTAACGGTTGCACCAGACGGTCCGCATTCCGAAAGCGGAAGCGCCGTGGATGTCCCACGCGTTGGACGACTGGAACGCAATCGCATCAGCCGGCGTGCCAAGACTGTCGACGGCAAGCTGATAGACCCGTCGGCTCGGCTTGAAGACGCCGACCGCCTCGACCGACAGCACCTGATCGAAGACGTCGCTCAGCCCGGCCGCCGACACGATTGCCGTCAGCATGTCCGGGGTGCCGTTGGAAAGAATGGCCAGCCGCATGCCGGCCGACTTCAATCTTCGCAGCACATCCGGCACTTCGGGAAATGGCTTCAGGGCAAGGTAGAGGTCCATCAATCGGTCACGCAGGCCGGGTTGATCGATACCAAGCGTCTCCAGCGTAAAGTCGAGTGCATCGCTTGTGACCTGCCAGAAATCCGCGTGCCGTCCCTGGGCCGCGCGGAGCCACGTATAGGTGAGTTGCTTGTCGCGCCAGAGCGCCGTCAGGCGGTCTGTTTCAGCACCGATTTCGTCGCGGCAGGCGTTTGCGGCCGAGGCGAAATCGAACAGCGTGCCATAGGCGTCGAACACGCAGGCGCGGATGCCTGTCAAGGGACGCTCCGGCATGATTATTTGACGCCGACGAGATCGGGCGCTGTCGCGGGAGCCTCGGCGACAGTGTCGGCAGATGGGAGGAGGACGCAGAACGTCGCGCCTTCGCCCTTCGGCGAACGCACCCAGATTCGTCCGCCGTGATGTTCGACGATGTGGCGCGAGATCGTCAGGCCCAGACCGCTGCCGGACGGGCGGCCGGTGTTGCGGTCACGCGCCTTGGCGAACTTCTCGAAGATGATCTGCTGGTCCTGCGCCCCAACGCCTTCGCCGTTGTCGGTGACTTCAACGAGATAACCGCCATCGGCATCGCGTCCCATGACGCGTACTTCTCCGCGTTCCGGATCGGCGAACTTGGCCGCGTTGGAGAGCAGGTTGATGAACACCTGCATGACACGGTCGCGGTCGGCGTGGACCACTTGTCGGGACGGCATGACGTCGACATGCAGCTGGCAGGATGCGTCGCGGAAAAGGCCGCCGGTGGCTGCGATGGCGTCGTCAAGGACCGCTGAAGGATCGATGTCGGCAATACTCCACTCGGCCTGGCCCTGTTCGAGGCGCGTCAGGTCGAGAATTGTGTCGAGAAGCCGCGTGAGCCGCTGCGTCTCGCTCTGGATGATAGAGAGATAGCGATCAGCCTGTTCCGGACCGACACCTTCGTTCTCGCTGAGAATCTCGGAGAACGTGCGAATCGACGTCAGCGGCGTGCGCAGCTCATGGCTGACGGTGGAGAGGAAATCGTCCTTGAGGCGGTCAAGCTCTTTCAGCTGTTCGTTGGCACGCGTCAGTTCCGACGCCGTCGCCTCGAGTTCGCGGGACTTCTGCTCAAGTTGGCGACTGTAGGCGATTACCTGTTGCGTCTCTTCGAGGATCGTCACCATCTCCTCGAAGCTCAGCGGTTCGCCCTTGGCGATCGCGGCGACCATGGCGCGCGCCGATGCGGCGCCGATGCTACCCGCCAGCAGCCGCTCCACAAAGGCGATAAGTTCCGCGTCGGCCTGGGGTCGCTCGCCGATGTTCTCTCCACGCGTCTCCGCGTAGTCGCGAAACGCGCGGGCGGCGCGTTCAGGTCCAATGAAGCGCTGGAGAAGAGCGTAGAGCTCGTCCAGGGCAGCGGAACGCCGCCAGATCTCCGCCTCGCCCGGCGGCCGATGGAACACATCGACGAAGGCCATTGCCTGAATGCGCTCGATCATGTCCTGACGCGAGAACAGCGACACGACAATGTATCCGCCGAGATTTGCAGCCATGCTCCAGAAGAGAGCGTGCGTAAGGGGATCCCAACCGGTCAGTCCGAACAGCGCCTCGGGTTGGAGCAGCGCGACGTGCCATGGGCCGTCAAGAATGCCGTCCGGAATGACGCCGCTCCGCGCCAGTAGCGGAACCAGCATCGTGTATATCCAGGTCACGAAGCCCAGGATCAGTCCGGTCTGAGCACCGAGGCGGGTGGCATTCTTCCAGAACAGGCCACCGACAATCGACGGCAGGAACTGCGCCGCTACCGCGAAGGACACCAGGCCGATCTGCGCCAGCGGGCCGGATTCGCCGGTCAGTCGGTAGTACCCGTAGCCGAGCAACAGTACGGCGAATATGCCCGCCCGCCGAATGAACAGCAGGAGCTGCGTGAGATCGCCGCGCGCATCGAGCTTAAGCCAGCGGATGCGCAGCAGTGCCGGCATGACGAGATCGTTGCAGACCATGGTCGAGAGCGCGATCGCCGCAACGACCACCATCGCCGTTGCCGACGACAGGCCGCCAATGAATGCGAGGAGGGCGAGACCGTTTTGCCCCTGCGTCATCGGCACGGTCAGCACGTAGAAATCAGGATTTGCCTCCGGCGGCAGCTCGGTCAGCCCAACCGCAGCGATCGGCAGCGCGAACAGGCTCATCAGCAGCAGGTAGAGCGGAAACAGCCATGCAGCGGTGGCGAGGTGCCTCTCGTTGACGTTCTCGACGATGGTGATGTGGAACTGGCGTGGCAGGCAGATGACTGCGGCCATGGAGAGGAACGTCATGGTCAGGAACCGCGCGGCGTCGCCTTCCGGCAGCAGGATCAGGTTGTTGAGTTGCGGCGCCAGCGTCGCCTCGGCCTCGCCGATGCCCGGCCCGAAGGCGAGCACGACGTAGATGCCGACGGCGAGAAAAGCGAGCAGCTTTACGCACGATTCAAAGGCAATCGCCGCGACCATGCCTTCGTGGTGCTCATTGGCATCGATGTGTCGCGTGCCGAACAGGATGGCGAAGATCGCCATGCCGATGGCAGTGAGAAAGGCGGCGTCCGCGAGAAAATGCGGCGGCGGCCCGGTCGGCGTTCCGGCGATGTCGGCGAAAAGCGTGTAGTTGGCGAGCACGGTGAAGGAAGTCGACACCGCCTTCAATTGCAGCGCGATGTAGGGCATCGTGCCGACCATCGCGATGACGGTGACCAGCGCACCGAGAAAGGCGCTTTTGCCGTAGCGGGAGGCGATGAAGTCGGCGATCGATGTGATGCGCTGCGACTTCGCGATGCGCGTGATCTTGCGCAGCAGGAACCACCAACCGAGGAAGACGATGGTCGGTCCGGTGTAGATCGTGATGAACTCGACCCCCCGGCGCGCGGCCGTGCCGACCGCGCCGTAGAACGTCCAAGACGTGCAATAGACGGCCAGCGAGAACGTATAGACAACCGGCGAACGGATCAGGCTGTGCCCGGTCTTGGCGCGCCGGTCACCGTACCAGGCAATGGCGAACAGCACGCCGAGATAGGCGAGCGCGACGAAGACGACGACGGGTGTGCTGAGCACGCGCCTAGCCTCGCTCCGTTGGTCCCGGCTTGGGACCCTGCTCCTTGTTTTCCGCGCCCATGCGGCTGGCCAGCCAGCCGCCGAAGCCGACGGCGGCGAGCCACACTGCGAAGCAATAGACGTGGAGGAGGGGGATGCCGAAGAGCAGCACCGGCGCATTGAAGATGTTGAGGATCGGCGGCGTCAGCAGGATCAGCGTAGCAGCCGTCAGCACAAGCGCGCGATCTGCCAATCGCCCCTCGCCGCGAAACAGGGCGGGTTCGCGGTTGCTCATCGCGCCGGCTCTTCGCTTGTGAGCAGAGCCCGCACACGCTCGACGACATCCTTGTTCGAGAAAGGCTTGGTGACGTATGCGTCCACGCCGAGAGCCAATGCCTTCCGGCGATCTCTCTCGTGGCCCTTGGCGGTTAGCATCATGATACGCGGGAGCTTCTCGTCGCCGGCGTCGCCCCGAATCGCAGACACCACCTCGAAGCCATCGAAGCCCGGCAGCATGATGTCGAGGAGGACGAGATCCGGCTTCAGCGTGCGCGCCAACTCGACGGTCGTCGGGCCATCCCGCGCAACGCTGACCTCGTAGCCTGCCCGCCGCATCAGGAAGGACAGTGCCTCGACCAGGTTCCGCTCATCCTCCGCAACGAGAACCGACTGGGCCACAGCCCCTCCCTCCGGTCGATTTCGTATGTGTTGCCAGCCTCTCTCCCAGACTGTTCAAGCGATGATACAGGCGCCGGTTCGGCCTGTCACTGCGATACGCCGGGGAGCGGTGCGCGATCGAACGCGCGCTGGGCGCAGTCGCGCGGGCATTGGCGGCAGGTGATGCCGACCGGCACCAGATTGGATGGCGCCGTGAGGTCGATGCCATCCGCATAGACGAACCTTTGGGCTTGACCGACCGCGCATCCGATCATGACCGCATGTGCTCCGCCGGTTGGGCCGATGCCGTCATCGGGAATGCCGGCGCGGGCGACAAAGAAAAACGTCTCGCCGTCCGGCAACTGGCCGGTCTGCGTCACGATGCGCCCGGGCGACGTGAAAGCATGGTGGACGATCCAGCGGGGGCATGCACCGCCGTAGCGCGGCAGGCGCAGGCCAGAGGCGGAGAAGCGCTTGGAGATGTTTCCGGCGATATCCGTCCGAAGGAAATGCAGCGGTACGCCTTCGGCACCTGCGCGCCGCAGGGTTGTCAGTCGGTGGCACACCTGCTCGAAACTCGCATCGAACCGGTGACCAAGGCGCGCGATATCGTTCCGAAGTTCCTCCGCCGCCGCCTGAAATGGCTCGTATGGCATTGTCAGGGCGCCTGCAAAATAGTTCGCCAACGCCTTGCGCAGCCGCAGCGAAGCTTCGTCGGTTTCGAGCCGCGCGCCGTCCACAAGCTGGTCGAGGACGTCGCTTGCCGTCAGGGTACCGATCAGCCGAGCAATGCGAAACCGCACGCTTGCCGGGGCCAGCGTCTCTGAAAACATGAATACTTTCCCTCGCACGCCTTCGCCGCCGACCGGCACGTCTGAGGCGGCGTAGCGCTCCACCGACATTCCAAACCGTGCGTGGAGATGTTTGGTCAGGGCTTCGAGCGTCGGCCGCCGTGATGGCAGCGAGGCCAGCGTCTGCTCGGCGGATTTCTCCAGGCCGGGAAAGTAATTGGCGTTGTCGGAGATGAAGTCCTCGATGGCCTCGCGCGGAGAGGCACGTGGGCGCCGGGCGCCGCGCCCGCCCATGAAGTCGAACATATCGCCGGCACGCTGGGCCAATGTTTCCGATTCCTCGACCAGCGTTGCGACGAATCCCCGCCGCTCGGCATCGGACAGATCTCCGTAGTCCTTCAGGATTTCGGCATAGGAGCGGATCGTGGTGATGAGTGAGAGGATTTGCTGGCTGGTTTCGGCCAGGAAGGAGTCTTCACCGAGCCGCTCTCCGAGAAGATCGGACCGCAACCGCACCTCGCGATAGGCCCGGTAGAGATCGAGGATCGTTCGCGCCGCGCCCGGATTGCTGGCCACGAGTTCGCTGGCCGCGTCCGCGCTGAGATCAATTCCGATGGTTGGAGCTTCTGCCGCCACTTCGCCGAGTTCGGCGATGAGTCGCGCTTCTTCGGTGCCGGCGAGTGCTCCACTGTCGAGTTCAATAGCCGAAGCAATGCGATTGAGAAGGGCACCGCCGATCGGGCGCTTGTTGTGCTCGATGAGATTCAGGTAACTCGCCGAGATGCCAACCACCTCGGCGAGCGCCGACTGCGACCGGCCAAGTTCCTGGCGCCGCTTGCGAATTCTTTGGCCGACCGGAGCCCGTGCCACGGAGCATCTCCCTTGTAAGTTCTTTACAAGCTTACTGCTTGGAATGCAATATATTTACAAATAATATCAATGAAATCAGAAGCTTATTGCTCAATTGACAGTCGGTGTTACGTTGCCTCTCGGGGAAGAAGAACAGGTCCCGGGGTAAACCCTGGCCCCAACGGGAAACGAACCACCGGAGGAGCTTATGACAGACCGCAAATCGCGGCTTACCGGCCTTCATTCGCGGCGCGCCATCTTGAAGGGCTCGCTTGCGACGACTGCCGGGTTGGGCGCTCTCAGCCTGACCGGCGTCGCACCGCTGCACTTCGTCAGCGGCGCATGGGCGCAGGAGAAGTCGATCGGGAATTTCCCGAAGGCGACGTCTGGACCGACGATCACGCTCGGTTTCAACGTCCCGCAGACCGGTCCTTATGCCGACGAGGGCAAGGACGAACTCAAGGCCTACCAGCTGGCCGTCAAGCACCTGAACGGTGAAGGCGACGGTGGCTTGCTCAATACGATGTCGCCAAAGGCACTCAAAGGCAACGGCATCCTGGGCAAGAAGGTTGCCTACGTCACCGGCGACACCCAGACCAAGTCCGACGCGGCTCGTGCATCTGCCAAGCAGATGATCGAGAAGGACGGCGCTATCATGATCACGGGCGGCTCGTCGTCCGGCGTGGCCGTCGCCGTGCAGTCGCTTTGTCAGGAAGCCGGCATCATATTCATGGCCGGCCTGACCCACTCCAACGACACGACTGGCAAGGACCGTCGCCGTTATGGCTTCCGCCATTTCTTCGACGCTTACATGTCCGGTCAGGCGTTGGGCCCGATCCTCGCCGCCGAGTATGGCAAGGAGCGCAAGGCCTATCACCTGACGGCCGATTACACCTGGGGCTGGACCCAGGAGCAGTCGATGGCCGATGCCACCGAGGCACAGGGCTGGCAGACGGTTGCGAAGGTCAAGACACCGCTCGGTGCTCCGGACTTCTCGCAGTACATCACGCCCGTGCTGAACTCGGGCGCTGACGTCCTCGTCCTGAACCATTACGGCGGGGACATGGTCAACTCGCTGAAGCAGGCGGTGCAGTTCGGCTTGCGCGACAAGCAGGCCAACGGCAAGCAGTTCGAGATCGTCGTTCCGCTGATCTCCGAGCTGATGGCCGCCGGTGCGGGTGAGGCGATCAAGGGCATTCTCGGTTCCTCGAACTGGAACTGGAAGCTCGATGACGCAGGCACCAAGGCGCTGACCAAGTCGTTCGGTGCCGAGTACGGCGCCCCGCCGTCGCAGGCCGCTCAAACCTGCTACGTTCAGGCGCTCCTTTATGCCAACGCGGTCGAGACCGCTGGAACCTTCTATCCGCCGGCAGTCATCAAGGCGCTGGAAGGCTTCAAGTTCGACGGCATGGGCAACGGCCCGACCGAGTACCGGGCAGCCGATCACCAGTGCTTCAAGGATGTGCTGGTTGTCCGCGGCAAGGAGAAGCCGGAGAACCAGTTCGACCTTCTCGACATCGTCAAGGTCGTGCCGCGTTCGCAGGTCGAGTACTCGCCCGACAACCCGGCGTTCAACCCGGACGGCAAGGCCGAACTCGGTCCTTACGAGCCGGCCTAGCTGACGAAGACCTGATGCTGGCCGGCCGCTCACGCCGTGGGCGGCCGGCCATTTTTTCGGTTTGCTTTCCGTTCGTCTCGGCCAATCGTGTAGAACTGTGGCTGCCGGACAGGGAGCGGGTGGGGAATCATGCTGGACGCGGTCGTTCTTCAGCTTCTGAACGGGCTCGACAAGGGCGGGGCCTACGCCCTCATCGCTCTTGGTCTGACTCTCGTTTTTGGAACGCTTGGCGTCGTCAATTTCGCGCATGGCGCGCTGTTCATGCTGGGTGCCTTTTGCGCCGTGGCGTTCGAGCACATCCTGACCTTGTCGACGAAGGTCAAGGACCCCGCAGTTACCTTCTTCGACGCATACAAGGAATTGCCGTACCTCCAGATCTGGTTTGGCGATTTCGGGGCGGCCATCATCAACTATGCCGTGCCGCTGTCCATCCTGATGGCCATTCCCGTTATGTTGCTAATCGGTCTCGCTATGGAGCGCGGGCTGATCCAGTTCTTCTACAAGCGTCCCCATGCCGAACAGATTCTCGTGACCTTCGGCCTGGCCATCGTCCTCCAGGAAATCGTAAAGGCCTTCTGGGGGGCTAACCCCGTACCGATACAGGCGCCCGTGCTGTTGCCGGCAGCGCTGATATCGGCGCGTGGCTGGGGCTGGGAAGCGGCGTGGTGTATCCTTGGTGGCGGCTTGTTTACTTCGCCTTCTCGGTCTTGGTGATCGGGCTGGTTTTCGCCTTCCTGCAATTCACCACCTACGGCATGGTGGTACGAGCCGGCATGCGTGATCGTGAGACGGTCGGCTTCCTTGGCATCAATATTCAGCGCCGCTTTACCGTTGTTTTTGGCATCGCCGCTGTCGTCGCCGGCCTGGCCGGGGTCATGTATTCGCCCATCGTGTCGCCCAGTTACCACATGGGTATGGAGTTTCTGGTCCTCTCCTTCGTCGTCGTTGTCGTCGGCGGCATGGGCTCGCTGGGGGGCGCGATCCTCGCAGGATTCCTGCTCGGCATCCTGCAATCGTTCGCCTCAATGAACGAGATCAAGCAGATCATTCCCGGGAATCGACCAGATCATCATCTATCTCGTGGCTGTGGTGGTTCTGCTTCTCCGCCCGCGCGGACTGTTCGGCCGCGCCGGCGTTATGGAGACCTGACCCATGCTCAGGTCGCGACCGCCATGTTCCGCAACGAAGTCGTTATCATGGCGTGTTCACGGCGGTCATCCTGACCATGCCGTGGTGGCTTACGCCGCTCGGCGCTGGCTATCCGGACCTGATCCAGCGTTTTGCGATTTACGGCATTTTCGCGATCGGCTTCAACATTCTGTTCGGCCTGACCGGCTACTTATCGTTCGGCCACGCGATATTCCTCGGTGTCGGCTCCTACACCACGATGTGGTCATTCAAGCTGCTGACCATGAATGCGATTCCGGCGATTATATTCGCCGTGCGTGCTGTCGGGTGTCGTCGCGCTGCTGATCGGGTTCATCAGCCTGCGCCGCTCGGGCATCTATTTCTCGATCCTGACGCTGGCTTTCGCCCAGATGTCCTACAATCTCGCCTACTCGGTGCTGACGCCGGTCACCAATGGCGAGACCGGCCTTCGCGTCATCCGCGGCGACCCGCATGTGCTCGACGTGCTGTTTGGCTGGCGGGAGGGGCCGAGCCTGCCGACGCCAGAGGTCTTCGGCATCAAGATGGCGGGCTATGGTGGCTTCTATTTCTGCGGCCGTCATGTTGATCATTGGCTTCTTCATCGCGCTCCGGATCTTCCGGTCGCCGTTTGGACTGACGCTACGCGCGGTCAAATCGAACCAGAACCGCCTTGGCTTCGTCGGCTTCAACACACGCCCGCTTGCGCTGGCCGCCTTCGTCATTTCGGGCATGTACGCCGGCCTCGCCGGCGCGCTGCTTGTCGTCACGGACCCGCTGGCCGGCGCCGAGCGCATGCAGTGGACGGCGTCCGGCGAGGTCGTGCTGATGACGATCCTCGGCGGTACCGGCACACTGCTCGGGCCGCTGCTGGGCGCGGGCATCATCAAATATTTCGAGCACATCCTGTCGGCCTTCAACGAAAACACGCTGTACCAGGCATTCTCGTTCTTGCCTCGATCGGTCCAGGACTTCCTCGTTCCGATTGCGAAGCTGTTTGTCGGCGGCGGCTGGCAGCTCACGCTCGGCATGCTGTTCATTCTGATCGTCGTCTTCCTGCCCGGCGGCATCATGGAAGGCGTGCGCCGCTTGGGCGCGCCATGGCCGCAAAGGGCGACGGGTCGTCATCGCCCGGCGGCATGCCGCAGCAGCCGGCGGAGTAGAGGCCATGCCGAACATCGTCTTCAATGTGACCGACGTGCAGAAGAGCTTCGGCGGGCTGCACGCCCTCTCGCGATATCAACCTGCAGATCGAGGAGGGCAAGACCCGGGCCATCATTGGGCCGAACGGCGCCGGCAAGTCGACACTGCTCAATATCTGCGTCGGTCGTCTGAAGCCCGATTCCGGCACGGTCAGTCTCGGCGGCAAGACCCTCACCGGCAAGAGCCGCACGAGATCAACCAGATGGGCGTCGCGCGCGTTTTCCAGACGCCGGAGATCTTCCCGGACCTGACCGTGCTGCAAAACGTGCTGATTCCGATCCTCGCCAAGCGCGACGGGGCGTTTCGCATCCGGGCGTGGAGGAGCATGACCAGCGAGACCGATCTCCGCCAGAAGGCGGAAGAGACCATCCGGGACGTCGGCCTGCAGGACCAGATGGAGCAGGAGGCGGCCAGTCTGTCGCGTGGCGACAAGCGGCGCCTCGAACTGGCAATGAGCCTGGCGCAGTCGCCGCGATTGCTGCTCCTCGACGAGCCGACCGCTGGCATGTCGCGTCTCGATACCAACCGGACGATCGACCTGCTCAAGAAGATCAAGGCGCGCGGAATGACCAAGGTCATCATCGAGCACGACATGCACGTGGTCTTCAGTCTTGCTGATCGCGTGACGGTGTTGGCGCAGGGCCGCATCATTGCCGACGGGACGCCCGATCAGGTTCGTGGCGACCCCAAGGTGCAAGAGGCCTATCTCGGCGGAGCGCACGCATGAGCATGGGCGCGGAAGTCGCCGGCAGCGACGGCGGCACGGCCTGTCGGTGCGGCGAGCGCCGCACCGTATTTCTCGTGCCGCGACATCCACGCCTACTACGGCGAGAGCTACATCGTTCAGGGCGTCTCGTTCGAGATCCGGGAAGGCGAGGTGCTGGCCCTGCTTGGCCGCAACGGCGCGGGGAAGACTTCCACGCTGCGGACCATCGCCCGCGCTGACAATCCGGCGTTGAAACGGGGCGAGATCATGCTGGGCGGCCGCGCCATCCACAAGTTGAAGTCCCACGAGGCGGCGCAGGCCGGCATCCAGCTGGTGCCGGAGGACCGGCGCATCATCGGCGGCCTCACCGTCGAGGAGAACCTGATGCTGGCGCAGGTGGCCAAGCCGATCGGCTGGACACTGGAGCGCATCTACGACCACTTCCCGCGCCTTGCGGAGCGCCGCCGGCAGGAGGCGACGACGCTGTCGGGCGGCGAACAGCAGATGCTGGCGGTGGCGCGTGCTCTTGCGCGCGAACTGAAGCTGCTGCTGCTCGACGAGCCCTATGAGGGGCTCGCGCCGGTAATCGTCAAGGAGATCGAGAAGATCGTGGCCGAGATCAAGGCGGCCGGCATCACTACGATCATCGTCGAGCAGAACGCGATTGCGGCGCTCGAACTGGCCGATCGCGCCGTCATCCTCGACATGGGCGAGGTCGTCTTCAACGGTGACGCCAGCCATGTCCTCGAAAACGCCGAACTACGCTCGAATTACCTGGCGGTCTAGCCGCTGAAGAAGGCTTTGCCGTCTTTTGGTGCTCCGGAAGTCATCAACCCGCCCAGTTCCCTGCGTACCCGAGAGGCTTGATCGCTACGCCATGACCGGGGGAGAATGGTCCCGGCGGCGTGACGGAAAGGGTTGGTGGCATGGTGTGGCGTTCAAGGCAGCCAATTTGCTTCGCGCTTGCGGGATTTGTGACCCTTGTCGGCGCGACGGTTTCTGGCCCCGCCCGCGCCGAGGTTGATCCTCTCCTCATCGATCGGGCGCGAGCCGAGATCGCCGACGGCCACGTTTCGGCGGGCTTCGCCGTCATTGAGAACGCCATCCGCAATCGCGAAACCGCGCCGGAAGCCCGGATCGACCTCCTCGGTGCTATGGCGCGGCTTTGGGCCGAGCAGAACGGGTTCAAGAACGCCGGCCATGCCTATGCGCGCCGCGCGGCCGTGATGCGGCGCCAGTTGGGTGCCGATGCACCGGAATTGCCGGCGGCCTATACCGCCGCCGCGGATGCCTTTGCGAAGGCGGGCGAATGGACCCTGGCGCTGACTGCGGCGCGGGAAGCTTTCGAGATCGACACGCTCTATTACGATTGCGGCTCCGACATCATTGCTCGGGATCACGCTCGCCTTGCCGATGCCTTGGAAGGGCTCGGCGAAACCGCCGAGGCTGCGGAACACCGGCGGCTGGCGAATGCGCCAGCCCAGATCCGCTGTATCGGCGAACGGTCGAGCGAAGAGATGGGACCGGTCGTAGTCACCAATGACACCGCAGGTGCCGACGAAAAGCAGTTCACGCGGGTCAAGATCTTCTACGCCACCGACCGGGCGCGGAGCGGAAGCGATCGGCCTGACGAATTCTATGGCGGCGAGCGCGGCGAGATGGAATACGGCACCGTCGAGGTGACCGTTCCGCGGAACCACAAACCCGGCGAAATCGAAGCGCCCTCTCTGGTCAAGCTGGAGTGGGCAGAAAACGCCGAACGCCACATTGTCATGACGAAGCTGGCGACCGGAACCGAGCAGGGCCTGTTCGCCGACATGCGGGCAACGCTCGCCGACAACCAGGCGGACGGTGCGTTTGTCTTCATCCACGGCTTCAACACGACCTTCTCAGCTGCCGCAAAGCGCACCGCGCAGATCGCGTACGACATCAACTACGACGGCGCTCCGATCCTTTTCTCGTGGCCTTCGGAGGGGAGCACGTTCTCCTATATCCGCGATGAGGCGGTAGTGCGCCTCAGCGGTCGCCATCTGCTGCATTTCCTTGACGACGTCATCGCGCAGTCGGGGGCAAAGCATATCAACCTCATCGCGCACTCGATGGGCAATCGTGCCCTACTTGACGCGCTCGAATTGATGGCGACGCGGCGCGAAGGCGCCGGCCAGACTGGACCGGTATTCGGACAGATCATCTTCGCGGCGCCCGACGAGGACGCTTCGCTGTTCGCCGAGATGCTCAAGACCATCAGCCCCCTCGCCGAGCGGTTGACGCTTTACGGGTCCAACAAGGACCTTGCTCTCAACGTATCGAAGCGCGTCCATGGGGATTTGCCGCGCGCCGGTCAGGCAGGCGACGGCATTGTCGTGACGAAGGGACTGGATTCCATCGACATGACCGTTCTCGGCGACGACATGCTCGCCCACAGCTATTTCGCGCAGACCAGTTCGGCGCTAACCGATTTGCTGACCCTCTTCTGGCGCGATGCGGATCCGGACGAGCGGTGCGGCATGGACCCCAAGACCGGCACCAAGGGCGCTTTTTGGCAATACGACGCGGCGCGCTGCAACGGTCCGGTCATGCTGTCGGCGCTGACGCTCCTCCGGAAAGAGGGCAAGGCAGCGATCCAGCGGATCAACAGCATCATTTCCAACGCCGGCAAGCAGGCGTCGGAAAGCCGC
Organism: uncultured Alphaproteobacteria bacterium; assembly: GCA_963798195.1. Taxonomy (GTDB): domain Bacteria; phylum Pseudomonadota; class Alphaproteobacteria; order Rhizobiales; family Kaistiaceae; genus CAVSRC01. The sequence goes on from CAWCSF010000010.1 coordinate 53,180, forward strand.
CGTGAGGCCGAGTGGCGTGAGATCCGAACTGCGCTTGCGGCGCTGGTCGCTATTCCCAACTGACGAGTTGGTCCGGCAGCTAGATGCGCTTCTGGGATTCTCCGTCGAACACGTGCATGGCGTCGGGCTGGATAGCTATCCCCAGCGTGTCGCCTCGCTGAACCTGCACGCGTTCGCGGAATACGCCCAGGATCTCGTGATTGCCGAGGCGCATGAAGACCTGAGTCTCCGAGCCAGTCGGTTCTGTGAGAACCACTTCGGCCCGCAGGCCGGAGTCAGACAGCATGAAATGCTCCGGGCGGATGCCGTAATGAACCTTGCGGCCCGGCTTCAGCCCGGCATGGTTCGGCAGCGGGAGCGTGACGTTGTCGGAAAGGGCAAAGCCCACGCCCGATCCATTCTGGACGATCTGCCCGTCAAGGATGTTCATGGCGGGCGAGCCGATGAAACCTGCTACGAACAGGTTCGCCGGGCGGTCGTAGAGATCGAGCGGCCGCCCGATCTGCTCCACGACGCCGTCGCGCAGCACGACGATCTTGTCGGCCATGGTCATGGCCTCGATCTGGTCGTGGGTAACGTAAATAATGGTCGTGTTCAGGCGGAGATGCAGGTCCTTGATCTCCGTGCGCATCTGCACGCGCAGCTTGGCATCGAGGTTCGACAGCGGCTCATCGAACAGGAAGACCTGCGGGTTGCGCACGATTGACCGGCCCATCGCTACGCGCTGGCGCTGTCCGCCAGAGAGCTGCCTCGGAAAGCGCTCGAGATAAGGTTCGAGGCCGAGTATGGCAGCTGCCTCCTTCACCTTCTGGTCGATGACCTCCTTGCGTTCGCCGCGGAGCTTCAGCGAGAAGCCCATGTTCTTCGCGACGTTCATGTGCGGGTAGAGCGCGTAATTCTGGAAGACCATCGCAATGTCGCGATCTTTCGGACGAAGCTGGTTCACCACACGTCCGCCAATGCTGATCTCGCCGGCGCTGATTTCTTCCAGACCCGCGATCATGCGGAGCAGGGTAGACTTGCCGCAGCCGGATGGTCCGACCAGCACGACGAACTCGCCGTCCAGGATGTCGACGGACACGCCATGCACAACCTCGACCGGGCCGAACGATTTTCGGACGTCTTTTATTTGCATCGTGGCCATAGTCAGACTCCGGATTTCATTGCGAAGGACACCTGGGGATTCAGCACCATGGTCAGCCCTTCACCGCGCCGGCGGTCAGGCCGCCGACAAACATCTTCTGCATGAGCATGAACAGGATCGCGATCGGCAGCGTCATGATCAACGATGCCGCCATCACGGCGCCCCAGTCCGTATCGAACTCGGTACTGAATTCCGCGATGCCGATGGGCAACGTCTTGACCCGGAAGTCCTGCGCGAGCACCAGGGCGAAGATGAACTCGTTCCATGTGGTGACGAAGGCGTAGACGATGATCGCCACGAGCCCGGGCGCTGAAAGCGGCAGCGTGATGCGGAAGAGGATACCGAGGCGCGTCGCGCCGTCGATGATCGCTGCCTCCTCGAGTTCAACCGGGATCGCGCGGAAGTAGCTCGTCAGCATCCAGACGCTGAGCGGCAGTGTGATGATCGTGTAGACGAGAATGAGGCCGAGATACGAATTGACCAGCCCGAGCACGCGCAGCGTCACGAACAGGGGGACGATGATAGCAGCGGTCGGCAGCAACTGGCCAAGAAGAATGAACGCCTGGGCCAGCGGCTTCCCGCGGAATTTGAAGCGGGCGAATCCGTATGAGGCGAAGATTGCAAGAATGAGAGCGATCGCAGTCGAGCCGAGCGAAATGATCGTCGAGTTAAGGAAATAGCGCGGAATGTTCGAGTTGAAGAGAACCTTCCGGTAGCTGTCGAGCGTCGGTATCTCCGGAAACCAGACCGGTGGAACGGTATAAAGTTCGCGGAGCGTCTTGATCGACGACAGCGCCATCCACACGAACGGAAAGACACTGACCGCGATCAGGACAAGGACGCCTATGGTGATCGCTGCCCGCGCGGTCCAAGAGGTCTTCATGTGCCGCGCTCCTCGGGAGCGGTGGCGAAGAGGCGGATGTACGCAATAACGAAGACGATGGTGAAAGCGAAGAACATGACCGAAAGGGCTGCCGCCTGATTGAGCTGGAAGGATTCGAAGGCGATCCGGAAAATCTGGATCGGCGTGATCAATGTGCGGTTGGCGGGGCCGCCCTTGGTGATCGTGTAGATGATGGTGATGGCATTGAGTCCCCAGATGAGCAGCAGCATGGTGATCGCCACCAGCACGGGCCTGATCTGGGGTAGCATCACGTAGCGAACCTCCTGCCAGAAAGTCGCGCCGTCGACGCGGGCGGACTCGTAGAGCTCCTCCGGCACGGTCTGCAACCCGGCCAGAACCATGACTGCGACGAACGGGAACAATTTCCAAACGTTGATGGCGATAAGCGCCGGCATGACGGTGTTGCGGTCGGTCAGCCAACCGATCGGCTTGTCGCTCAAGCCGCTCGAGGTCAGCATGTAGTTGATGATCCCGAACTCGGTGTGGAACATCCACGCCCAGGTCGTCGCCGCGACGATCCCCGGGATCACCCAAGGGATAAGCGTCAAGGAGCGGACGAAACCGCGGCCGGGAAATTTTTGGTTGAGCAGAATGCCGACGAGCGTGCCGAGAACGATCTGGAACACGATCGAGCCGCCAACATAGTAGGCCGTATTCCAGACCGCGGTCATGGTCGTCCGGGATTTTGCAATCGTCTGGAAGTTCTTCCATCCGACGAAATTCCCAGCGGCGTCGGTGACGCTCAGCAGACCGGTATACGCGATCGGGTAAACGATCAGCATGCCGAGCACGATGATGGCGGGGAGAACAAAGAGCAGTCCGGTGTGACGGCGCACGCCGCGTACCTTCCTTTTGGAGGTACGGCCCCGGAGGAGCATCCCCCGGGGCCGTCTATCACTTGCTACCGTGCTACTGGAGCAGGCCGTTGATCTCGTCGGCTGCTTGGTCCATCGCCTCCTGCGGATCGGCATCGCCGAGCAGGATCTGCTGAACGCCGTTGAAATAAGCCTGCGTGATCTGGATCCAGTTCTTGTTCTGCGGAAGCGTGCGGCCGTAGGGCAGCATTTCCTTGAACACGGTCAGGATCGGATCCTTGAAGCGCTCCATCTCCATTGCCGACTTCCGCGCCGGGAACGTGTCGGTGAAGAAGCCCATGTTCTCCGACTGCGTCAGGAACTGGACGAACTTCTTCGTGTCGCCAGGGTTCTTCGCATCCTTCGGGATGATGAAGCTCCATCCGCCGAGGATTGCTGCTGTCTCCTTGCCTTCCGGATGCGGAATCTTCATCACGCCGATGTCGATCTTCGGGTTCTCCTTGCGAATGGAGGCAACGTCAAACTGACCGGACTGGTACGTCGCGACCGTCTCGGCAATGAACAGGCGGCGGTTGGCGGTGCCGTCGTTCTGAAGCGTCGAGGGCGGCGAAACGTGGTGGGTAACCAGCATGTCCGTGTAGAACTTCACGGCTTCGACGGCAGCAGGTTCATTGACGGTGGCGTGGGTCATGTCGTCGCTGATGATCGACCCGCCGTTCATCCAGATGAAGGGGAGCGAACGAAAGATCGTGTTGCCGAATTCGCCGCCACCGGTGATGGCAAAGCCGTACTGGTCGCCCTTGGTGAGCTTCTTGGCGGCGTCGACGAGTTCCGCCCAGGTCTGCGGCGGCTTCTCCGGATCAAGCCCTGCGGCCTTGTACATCCCCTTGTTGTAGAAGATGCCGTGCGTCTCGATGCGGTAGGGTATGCCCCACTGCTTGCCATCCCAGTTGCTGTATTGCAGCGAGGCGGGGATGTAGTCCTCCTTGTCCTGGAGCACGTCGTCGAGCGGCATCACCAGGCCCTGCTGGGCGTAAGGGACGACCCAGCCGTGCTGTGCCTCGATCAGATCCGGCGGTGAGCCCGACTGGAGAGCAGTCAGGACTTTTGTCGGAAGACCGTCGGAGACGGTGATTTCCATCTTGATCGTGATGTCAGGATTGGCCGCCATGAACTTCTTGGCCAGCTCCTCAGCGCGCGCCTGTCCCCAGTTCGGCGTCCACCACACCACCTCGCCCGCCTGGACGACGGTGCCTTGCCAGGCCATGGCGGCGACGGCGGCCGTCGTCCACAGCAATGCTTTTGCTCTGCTTTTCATCATCTTCCTCCTTGGTGCGATTCCACTCGCGGGGTTCTATGGACGCCTACGGCGGCGGACGCTCCGCCGCCAATTCTTCGCGCGATCCATCCTACCGGTGGACCGGGCGCGCAGCTTCGGGATTGATGTCGGGCCGCTCGGCGAAGCTCGTACGCGGCACGTCAGCGTTGAGGCAAAGCCGTCCCATCCACTTCCTCCCGCGAACGATGCGCAAAAGCGATCGCCCGCACGAATCTTCGAGGGAGAGGGACTGTCGTCGAAATCGACCGGCGCATGTCGAGCGCTGTGCGATTCCAAACATCGACGGACCAAAGACGCGGGCCCGTCGTTGAGAGCCCTTCCCAGAACAGCGGCCGTTAGCCGGCCCTTCTCAATTCAAATACGAACTGACCCTGTTCTATATTTAACATAATGCTTTGGCCAAGCGTGTCAATTGCCGGCTGAGCCGTTCACGACATGGCCATCCGCTTGATCGCCGCTGCCTGCATGCCGTCTTTGCCCATCTGCATGAGTTCGATCCGGTTGCCGTCAGGATCCTCGATCCATGCCTGGAAATTGTTGTCTGCACCCATCTTCTTCGGGCGGAAAAGGGGAATCCCCTTGTCGCTGACGTGCTTCACCACGGCGTCGAGATCATCCACCTCAAGACAGACGTGGTTCAGCCCGATCGCATCTTCCTTCGCGGCACGGTCGCCGACGGCATCGGGGAAGAGTTCCAGGAACTGGTTATCGGTCAACCGCAGATAGACGATCCAGAGCTTGTTGTCGCGTTCCAGCCGAAACATCTCGGCGAAGCCGAGTTTGTTGACGTAGAAGTCCAGTGATCGGTCGATGTCCTTCACGCGGAGCGCGACGTGACCAATCGATTTGATGCCTTTCATGCAGATCCCCTGTGTTGAAGGTCAGCGGCTAATCCCGGCGTACGTCGGAATTTTCACCGTCGGCCGTGAATGGAAACGGATGGTGCGAAACACGCGGTTTGGCGCGGCCAATGATCGGAGAGAGAAGCTCACGCGGTTTGGCGCGATGGGCAGCCGCATCGGCAGTCCCGCCGGTCTCCGAGTGCATTCCTGCGCCTCCCGCGCTGGAAACGCCTGACGCGCCGCGCCAGGAGAAGCCAGTGGAGCCGTTCGGGGTTCGTGACGACGCCCATCGGCTCTCATTCAAATATGAACTTTAAAAGTTCAGTTTTGGATGTTAAAGGCGTTGTTCGAAGGGAGTCAATCTGGCGGCCGATGAACAATCTGGTGACAACCGAGGCACTTGCCAGGCACCGCATTCCGGTCATCGACCGGATGATGGACGTGCTTCTGCTCCTCGAGCGTCGCGGAAACGGTGCCACGATACGCGATCTCGTCGATCAACTGTCTCTGCCGCGTACTACCGTTTATCGCATCCTCAACACGCTGCAATTTCACGACATGGTGCGTCGTTCGGCGGAAGGCAGCTATCGCCTCGGACCACGGCTGTTGGCGCTTGCGGCGCGTGCCGGCGTCGATGCACACGACTACGACCTCGCCGCTGTGGCCCTGCCGCATCTCGAACGTCTCTCCGCGGAGACCGGCGAAGGCTGCAAGGTTTCCGTCATCGACGGCGATAGCATTCTGGTGGTTGCCGCCATCGATGGGCAGCGCGAATACGCCCTCACGGTCGTCACTGGTCAGCGCCAGCCCATGCACGCCGGCGCGGCCAGCAAGGTGTTGCTGGCCAGCCTGCCGCAAGCCGACTTGCAGAAGCGGCTGACGCGGCCGCTCGTCCGCTACACAGGCCGCACGCTGACCGATCCAAAGAAGCTCCTGGCCGAGCTTCAACGGATCAAGCGTCAGGGTTGGGCGCAGGACCGTGGCGAGTATTCGCCGAGCGTTCATGCATTTGCCGCGCCCATCCGCGATCGCCGCGGCAAGGTGATCGCGGCGCTCAGCGTGCCGTTCCTCGCAGGCACGTCCGCGACGCACATGGACAAGGTCAAGGCGAAGACGATTGCTTTCGCGGAGGCGATCGCCACCGACCTGCCGTCGCCCCGAATCATGGGCGACGGATAAACGCCGGGCGCGCGCCGGCTTCGGGCGGGAAATGATCAGCAGTGCGGCGACGCTACACCATCACTGCGTCGAGCATGGCACGATAGTCCGCCGCGGAAGCCTCGCGCGGATTAGTGGCGTGGCTGTGATCAGCCAGCGCCCGCTCGATGACCCAGTCGAAGACGTCGGCCTTGCATCCTAGTGTCTTGAGACCGGCTGGAATACCGAGCCGCTTGTTGAGGCTGTCGAGTTCGCCGGCAAGGTCGGCGGATGCGGGAAGGCCCATCGCGGCCTTCAGCCGGTCAAGTTTGTCGCCGACATGACCTGCATTGAAGCGCACGACGGTAGGCATGAGGATTGCGTTCAGCGTGCCGTGATGAAGCGTCGGCTGCTTCAGCCCTCCGAGCGCATGGCTGAGTGCATGAACGGCGCCGAGACCCTTCTGGAACGAGAGCCCGCCTTCGATGGCGCCCATCATCATCTGCTCTCGTGCCGCGATGTCGGAGCCATTGCGCGTTGCGGTCTCTATGTTGCGCCACACCCGGGACGCACCGTCGAGAGCAATCGCTTCGGCAGGTGGATTGAAGCGCGGCGAGAACAGCGTCTCGATGCAATGGGAGAGGGCGTCGAGCCCGGTGGCTGCGGTCAGCGACGGCGGCAAGCCGAGCGTCAGCTCGGGATCGCAAATCGCGCGCTTTGGAATGATGTGCGGGCTGATCAGTCCCAATTTGCGACCGTCATCGAGCGTGATCAGGGAGGCGCGGCCGACCTCGGCGCCGGTGCCGGCGGTGGTTGGCACGGCGATCACGGGCGCGACCGGCCCGATTCGCTGGATGCCGCCGTAGATGGCCGCGTACTGTTCCAGATTGCCGGCGTGAGTGGCCAGCAGGGCCACGGCCTTGGCGAGATCGATCGGCGAGCCGCCACCGACCGCCACCAGTCCGTCGCAGGACCCGTCGCGGTAAGTCTCTAGTGCCGCGTGGACGGCGCTCTCGCTGGGGTTCGTCGGAACGTCGAGAAAGCTCGATGCACCCGCGGGCATGAGCGCCATCACTTGGTCGAGCAGGCCGGTGGCCGCCAGTCCGCGATCACTGACCACCAGTGGCTTCTCGATGCCGCAGCCCGTGAGCGCATCGGGCAAAGTAGCGACTGCGCCACGCGCAAATTCAATTGTGGTGAGGTACTGGATAAGGCTCATCAGCGAGATTTCCGAGATGGGTTGTTCGTGTCGGGCTCGCCTTTGAAGCGCAATTTTTGCCGGTGCGCCACTTGAAACCGACGGAGCGGGAAGTCGCTGCCGCAACGGGACCCTGCCACAGCCATTCCAGTTGACTCGTTCCGGGCACGGCTCCTATAGTTCAATTGTTGCACAGCATGGTTCAAATATGAACTTTGGCTCGCAGGCGTTCTTGTTGCGGCGGCCACAAGGGGACGTCAAAACCACGTGCAACGACCGCGCTCCTGGGAGGGAGGGGTATGGCTATCCGTTGGAGTCGGGTTTCACCGGTTGTCGCGCTGAGTCCGGCGGTGACCATTACGGCCGTGGCGTTTGCAGGCGCCATCGGCTGGACGATCTTTGAGTCGTTCACGCGCTCACGTCGATTCCCCGAATATGTCATCGATCCGGAATGGTGGCGCAACTACACGCGGCTGTTCGGCACCAGCGAGTGGGGCACCTCCCTCAGCAATCTGATCATCCTGGCCGTCGGCAGCGGGCTCGCCATCGTTTTCGGCTTCATCCTCGCGGCAATGGTCGAGCGCGAGAAGCGCGGCGAGGGCTTCTTCCGGACCATGTTCCTCTATCCGCTCGCCATATCCTTGATCGTGACCGGCATCGTCTGGCGCTGGATGTTCAATCCATCCCTCGGCATCGAGAACTTTCTCCACCAGCTCGGCTGGGAAAGCGCGGAGTTCAATTGGTTGAAGGAACCGCGCACGGCCATGTACGGCATCATCCTTGCGTCGATCTGGCATGGCCTCGGCTTCTACATGGCACTGATGCTGTCGGGCCTGAAATCGATCAATGGCGAGATCTGGAGCGCCGCGCGGCTCGATGGCGTTGGCTTCTGGCGCCTCTACACCGAGATCGTTATCCCGATGCTGAAATACACCTTCCTCACCTGCGCGATCCTTCTCTCGCTGGGTGTGGTCAAGGCCTATGACATCATCGTGGCGATGACAAATGGCGGACCCGGCACATCGACCTGGACGCCGGCCTATTTCACCATCAACGCCTATGCCACGCGCGGCAACATCGGTTACGCCTCCGCTGCCGCCGTCATCATGCTGGCGATAACCCTCGTCATCTTCCTGCCGCTGGTCGCCGTAACGGCGTGGCAGGCGCGCCGCCGCGAGGAGGTCACGGGATGACCGCCCGGACAGTCGATACGCTGGCCACGTCCGGCATGGTAACAACGTCGCGCCGTCGTCGGCGCATTCGCGGCTCGACGATCGCCAATCTCACCTTCCTGACGATCTGCGCGCTTTTTGTCGCGATTCCGCTCTACGTGGTCATCGTCACATCCTTCAAGACGATGGAACAGATCGCGCTTGGTGACATCTTCTCGCTGCCGACGACGTGGACCTTCGAGCCCTGGCAGAAGGCGTGGTCGGAAATCTGCGCTGGCATGACGTGCGAAGGCGTAAAGCACGGCTTCTTCAATTCGCTGAAGATACTCTTTCCCAGCATCACGCTGGCGATCGGGATTTCGTCGGTGACCGGCTATGCGCTGGCGCTGTGGAACGTCCGCTGGGCCAACACATTCCTGTTCGTGCTGTTCCTGTGCGCCTTCGTGCCATTCCAGATCATCATGATCCCGCTGGTCGTGCTGACGGCCAATCTCGGAATCTTCGGCAGCATCTGGGCGATTGCGGTTGTCCACGCGGTCCTGCAGATGCCGTTCCTGACCCTCATCTTCCGCAATTTCTACAAGGACATCCCGAGCGAATTGATCAGGGCCGCCGTCATGGACTCGGGCAGCTTCTGGCGCATCTTCGGTGAAATCATCCTGCCCATGTCCGGCAACATCATGGTCGTCGTTCTGATCCTGGTCATCACGGGCGTGTGGAACGACTACCTGATCGGGTTGACCTTCGGCGGCATTGGCACGCAGCCGATGACGGTGATCCTGGCCAACACCGTCATCACCGAGCGCGGCGAGATCCACTACAACATCGACATGGCAGCCGCGCTCCTCACGGCGATCCCTCCGCTCCTCGTCTATTTCGGCCTCGGCAAGTTCTTCGTTCGGGGCATCACCGCTGGGGCGATCAAGGGCTAGGAGAGCCGCTCGCACCAGGGCAACCAAAAACCGTACTTCCCCGTCGGTCGAGGCCGACGGCAAAGCCTGGGACTGAACAAAGAAAAAGGGAGAAACCGATATGGTAAGCAAAGCACTGGTTGGCATCGGAGCGGCGCTCGCGCTCGGCACGATGCTGTCGTCGGCAAGCGCCACAGATCTTCAGCTGTATCACTCGTGGTCGAACGAGAGCGAGATCGGCGCGCTCAACGTTTTCGTGAAGGAATTCGAGTTGCGCGGCAACAAGATCACCGAAATGTCCGTTCCGCACGAGCAGGCCGGCGGCAGCCCGCTGGTCAGCCTGGTCGTGGCCGGTACGCCGCCGAACCTTTTCATCACGGCGGACTCCGACTTCTTCCGCGACCTTAAGAAGCGCGGCCTCAGTCAGCCGGTCGACGACGTGTTCAAGGAGATCGGGGCGACGTCGCATCTCCTGCCGGCGGTGCTGGACACCATCACGATCGACGGCGAGATCCTGAAGATCCCGGCCGGCGTGCACATTCCCGGCATGGTTTACTACAACCTGGAAGTCGCGAAGGCGGCTGGCGTCGATCCCACCAAGTGGACCTCGCTCGACGACATGTGGGCGGACGAGAAGAAGGTCGAGGACGCCGGCTATACCTTCATCGCCATGGGCGGCAATACGTTCCAGGCTGGATACCTCATGTTCGCGCTGGTCGCCGCCGTGGCCGGCCCCGATGTCTACAACCGCCTGTATGCAGGAACGCCGGACCCGACCGTCTTTGACGACCCCGGCCTGCGCAAGGCGATCGAGCAGTTCCAGAAAATCGTTCGCCAGACCGACAAGGGCTGGGTGAACCGTCAGTGGAACGAGACCACCAACACCGTCATCGCCGGCAAGGCGCTGATGCAGATCCACGGCGACTGGATGAAGGGCCAGTGGAAGGCCAATAAAAAGGTTGTCGGCAAGGATTTCGGCTGCATCAACATCCCCGGCACCAAGGCGCTGACGGTCACGGTCGACTCGTTCGGTATCCTCGGTGGCGTCGACGCGGACAAGCTCAAGGCCGAGAAGGAATTCGCCAGCATCGTCGTCGATCCGAAGTTCAACGCCGAGTTCAACTTCATCAAGGGCTCGTCGCCGGTTCGCGACGACGTGCCGACCGACAAGCTGGACGCATGCAACAAGCTGGTTATCGAGTCGCTGAAGAAGCCGAATTTCAGCGTCCTGAACCCGTCCTACATCGGTGACTCTGACTGGAACAACTCGATCTGGAACGCGATGTACACGTTCCAGGGCGACGAGAGCATGACGGTCGATGACGTGATCGCCAAGCTGAAGAGCGAGTACGACGCGATCTTCTAGACCGCGCGCGAATTGCCGGATTGCTCGGGTTCGGCCCGCGCGATCCGGCTCCCTGTTGCGGTGGCGTTTGGAAAACACCGAGACAAGGAACCCGGACCGTCGGCCTCCCTCCGCCGGCGACGGTATGGGGTATCGCGGCCGACCCTCCCGGGTCCGCGATACCCCACTTCCGAATCCCTGATTGCGGGCGTGCTTTTTGTTCGCCGCAGGGCAACTTGTGATCTACTTCGCTTTTCCTGCGGGGATCGCAGACCAGATTGAAGGACTAGAGATGTCGGCCGTCGAGTTTCACAACATCATCAAGAAATACGGGTCGCTCACGGTCCTTGAGAATCTTGATCTGAACGTCGATGACGGCGAGTTTCTCGTGCTGCTTGGCCCATCAGGCTGTGGCAAGACCACGCTGCTCAACATCCTTGCCGGCTTGCTCGAGGTCGACGGTGGCGAGATCAGGGTCGACGGGCGCGACATCACCGATCTCGATCCCAAGGACCGCGGCCTAGCGATGGTCTTCCAGTCCTATGCGCTCTACCCGACGAAGACGGTGCAGGGAAACATGCGCTTCGGGCTGAGCGCGCGAAAGCTCAGCTCCGACGAGATCGAGAAGCGCATTGCATGGGCGGCCAAGCTGCTCCAGATCGACCACCTTCTCGACCGCAAGCCTGCGCAACTCTCCGGCGGCCAGCGCCAGCGCGTTGCGATCGGTCGCGCGCTGGTCAAGCAGGTCGGGCTCTTCCTGTTCGACGAGCCGCTCTCCAATCTTGACGCCAAGCTGCGCACCGAGATGCGGCTGGAGATCAAGAAGCTGCACAACCAGCTCAAGAGCACGGTCATCTACGTCACCCACGATCAGGTCGAGGCGATGACCATGGCGACGCGCATCGCGGTCATGAATCGCGGCGTCATCCAGCAGGTCGGTTCGCCGGATGACATCTACGATCAGCCGGAGAACATATTCGTCGCCGATTTCGTCGGCTCCCCCGCCATGAACATGCGACCCGGCTTGATAAAGAGGTCGAACGGAGCCTTCGCCGCCAGCGATGACACTGCCGAACTGATCTACGACCTCGCCGGCTACGATTGGCGCCAAACGCCGCGCGACGGCCAGAAGGTGGTCGTCGGCTTCCGCCCGGAGCATTTTGCCCAGGACGGCCGGGAAGAGGGACATGGTCCCACGATGCCCCTCGCGTTTCCGGTGCAGTTCGTCGAGAAGGCGGGCCACGACGCCATCATGTTCCTCGGCACGCCGGGCGAACCGGTCGCGGTGCGGATCGAGGGGCGGTTTGCCGACCGCTACCGGAATGAGTCCTCGACGACGGTCCTGCTGCCCCTGAACCGGATCAACGTTTTCGACGCCGAGTCCGGCCGCCGGATGTAGAACAGGCGGGGCCATCGCGGGCTTGGTCCTGCGGAGGCGCTGCTGGCCGGTAACCCGAAAGTGCCTGCCTGACAAATCGGCCGCATTGCCCCATATGGACGGCATGAACGCGCCCGAAATTCCAGACTCTCTCAACCTCGACAACCGCGACGGCTGGCCGGACGAGCTTCGGCTTTTCCTCGATCGCTTCCCGCGCGAGACGTGGCCCGATCACGCCAATCTCGGCGGTGTCGCCAAGTTCTGGCTGGAGATTCACGACGGCTTCCGCGGCTTCGGTGGCAAGCTCGGCGCTGCGACCAGCCAGTTCCGCGAGGGGCTGGTGACGCCCACCCATTTCCGGTCATGGTTCGCGCCGCGGCTGGAGATGTTCCTGTCGCACCTCAATGGCCATCACCAGATCGAGGACCACCAATATTTCCCGCTGTTCATCGACAAGGAGCCGCGGCTGCAGCGCGGCTTCGATGTTCTTGAGAACGATCACGGCGTCATTCACGCGGCGATGGATCAGGTGGTCGAGGCGGCCAACGGCTTCCTGCGCACAGCGCCCGAGGATGCAGACAAGCTGCGTTTTGCCGGAGACGAATATGTCGCGGCCAGCGACCGCCTTCTTGCCATGCTGACTCGCCATCTCGATGATGAGGAAGACCTGATTGTGCCGGTCATCCTGGCGCGCGGCGAGGCCGATCTCGGCCTCTAGGAAGGCGCCCGTCGGAGGCCGATTAACGATGGACCGCCGGGCCCATCTTTCATAGTGTTCCGCCCGCTCCGCCTGGCCTTCCCACGGACCGTGCGGCTCAACAGAAGAACACGCCGGAGGATTCAATCATGGCGGACATCGGTCTCGTCGGTCTCGGGGTGATGGGCTCCAATCTCGCGCTCAACATGGCGGAGAAGGGCTACACCGTCGCCGTCCACAACCGCACGATCTCAAAGATCGACACGTTCATGCAGAACGCCGGCGGCCTCGCGTCGCGGCTGGTTCCCTGCAAGACGATCGGCGAGCTCGCCGCAGCGATCACGCCACCGCGCCCGGTCGTCATCATGGTGCTCGCTGGCCCGCCGGTCGATGACGAGGCCGAGAAGATCAGCGCCGACCTCGCCAAGGGCGATCTGCTGATCGACGCCGGCAACGCCAATTTCCGCGACACCCAGCGGCGCGTGAAGACCTATGCCGGCAAGGGTATCGATTTCCTCGGCATGGGCGTCTCCGGCGGCGAGGAGGGCGCGCGCCACGGGCCGTCGATGATGGCCGGCGGCACCAAGCAGGCCTGGGGCCGGGTCGAGAAGATCATGCTCGATATCTCGGCGAAGTTCGACGGCGAGCCCTGCGCCGCGCTGATGGGGCCGGATGGCGCTGGTCACTTCGTCAAGACGATCCACAACGGCATCGAATACGCCGACATGCAGATGATCGCCGAGGTCTACGGCATCATGCGCGACGGCCTCGGCATGTCGCCGGCCGAGATGGCCGACGTCTTCGCCCAGTGGAACGAGGGGCGGCTGAAGTCCTACCTCATCGAGATCACCGGCAAGGTGCTGGAGGCGAAAGACCCCGGCACGGGCAAGCCGATGGTCGAGATCATCCTCGACACCGCCGGGCAGAAGGGCACGGGCCGCTGGTCTGCGATGGAAGCGCAGGACCTCGGCGTGCCGGCGACCGTCATCGAAGCTGCGGTGGCCGCGCGCGGGCTCTCGGCGCAGCGCGACTTCCGCCTCGCCGGCGCGAAGCTCTTCGGCGCAGCCGACACCAAGATGGGCGACGCCCTTGGCGACCGCAAGACGACGCTTGCCAAGCTCGAACATGCGCTGCTCGCCGGCAAGATCGCCGCTTACGCACAGGGCTTCGCCGTCCTGTCCACGGCGTCGGAGGTGTGGAACTGGAACCTGCCGCTCGGCACGATCGCCAAGATCTGGCGGGCAGGCTGCATCATCCGCTCCGTCTTCCTCGACGACATCTCGCGCACCTATTCGACGAGCGGTTCGATCGCCAATCTGATGATGGTCGAGCCGTTCTCCGGCCTCCTCAAGCAGAGCCATGGCGATCTCCGCAACGTCGTGTCGGCTGCGGTTCTGAAGGGCATTCCCATGCCGGCGCTTTCCAATGCGTTGGCTTATTTCGACTACGCCCGCACAGCGCGCACGACGGCCAACCTGCTTCAGGGCCAGCGCGACTTCTTCGGCGCGCATGGCTTCGAGCGCACCGACAAGGACGGCAAGGGCTTCCACGGTCCATGGGCGATGGGCCCGGGGTAGGGGCGGGCCCCCGTTCCCGCGCGCGGCTTTCGCGCGGGGGATGAACCTTTCAAAGAGCATCCTCATACCTTGCAGCATGAGGGGCGGCGGGCGCTCGAAGGTTGCCGCGTCCTGCGATGCCCGGCGATGGCGGAGACCGTTCGGCAGGCGTACCGTCTTCCACGGTCGTCAAGGTCCGGCCGGGCTATTGGGAGATCCACGATGACAGAAACATCCCGACACGACGCGTGGCAAGCCGGCGCCAGCTACGATGCCTACATGGGGAGGTGGAGCCGCCAGATTGCACCGCGTTTTCTCGACTGGCTGGGCGCGCCTGCCGGCCTCGATTGGCTGGAAGTGGGGTGCGGGACCGGAGCGCTGTCCGCGGCAATTCTTTCACGATGCGCACCGAAGAGCCTGATCTCGATCGATCCGTCGGAAGGCTTCGTCGCGACCGCGCGTGCCAATGTGCCCGACGAGCGCGCGGTGTTTCAGGTTGGCGACGCGCAAGCCCTGACGCAGGAAACCGACAGCCGAGACGTGATCGTGTCCGCGCTCGTCCTCAACTTCGTTCCCGACAGGGCAAAAGCGCTCGCCGAGATGAGGCGCGTTGCTCGTCCGCACGGAACGATCGGGCTCTACGTCTGGGACTATCCCGGAGGCGGCGTGGAGTTCATGCGCGCCTTCTGGACCGCGGCGGCGGCACTCGATCCGAATGCTCGGGACCTCACCGAGGACAGGCGCTTTCCGTTTTGCACGGCCGATGGACTGACCGCGTTGGCGTCCGCAGCC
Organism: uncultured Alphaproteobacteria bacterium; assembly: GCA_963798195.1. GTDB lineage: Bacteria > Pseudomonadota > Alphaproteobacteria > Rhizobiales > Kaistiaceae > CAVSRC01. The sequence continues at coordinate 68,410 of CAWCSF010000010.1, forward strand.
GATCTATCGTCGGTTGTTTGCGTTCCGATCGAGGTGCCGACCGTGTTCAAGGATTTCGATGACTACTGGCACCCGTTCACGCTAGGCGCGGGGCCGGCGCCCGGCTACTGCATGAGCCTAGACGCCGACGCACGGCAGCGCCTGAAGGAGAAGCTCCAGGCCGATCTCCCGCACCGCGTCGATGGGACGATCCCGATGAAGGCACGCGCCTGGGCTATCAAGGCGGTGGCGTAGCGGATTTCCGCCGGCGCGGCCTACTCCACCTTGACCGTCACGCGGTCCGACTTGCCATCCTTGTCGACGACCGAGAGCGTGACGAAGCCGGGACCATCGGGCTGCCATGTCTCGGAGCGCGAGAAGGGTTCGCGTGCGATCGGCGTGCCGTTGACGAAGAAGGTGAAGGGTGGGGCGCCGTTGCGCACCTTGATGACCAGCGGCGCGGGATCGCCGTCGGCGATGCCGAGATCGACGGCGACGCCATCGAGCGGATAGGCGATCTCCGGATCGTTGCTGGCCAGCTCGAAGGTCGCTTCGCCCGGTTGACGGAAGCTGCGGAGCGGAGCCGGCAGGGCCGCCGTCGATGACGCCATCAGAACGCCGGCGGGCGCCCGCCTGAGCGGCACGCGCTTCGGGCCGACGCGGTCGAACGCCTCGAACAGGATGGGCGCGGCGCTGACGATGCCGGAAAGGCCGGGCACGGGCGTGCCATCGGGGCGGCCGACCCAGACGCCGACGACCGTGGCGCCGTCGAAGCCGATCGCCCAGGCATCGCGATAGCCATAGGACGTGCCGGTCTTGTAGGCGACGCGTCCGGCGGAACCGTTGAGGGGCGGGGGAACGCCGGCAAGGATGTCGGCGACGTACCACGCGGCGGTCGGCGAGAGCACCGGCGCACCGGTGAGCGCATTCGGCGGCTCGCCGATCCCGTCGAGGAGATCGACGGCGGTTCCGCCGCGGGCGAAGGAAGCGTAGAGCGAAACGAGGTCGCGGAGGGTCATGCCGACGCCGCCAAGTCCGATGGCGAGGCCGGGCGCGGTTTCGTCCGGCAGCCGGGCATTGACGGCGGCGCGCTTCAGCCGCGCCACCAGCCGCGCCGGGCCGACCGCGTTGAGCGCGACGATCGCCGGGACGTTGAGCGAATCCTGGAGCGCCTGGCGTACGGTGACTGTGCCGCGGTGGAAGCCGTCGAAGTTCTGCGGCGTGTAGCCGTTGAAGCCGGTCGGACGATCTTCGATCAGAGTCTCGGGATGGGCGAAGCCCGCCTCGAAGGCGAGGCCGTAGATGAGCGGCTTCAGCGTCGAGCCCGGCGAGCGGATGGCGCGGGTCATGTCGACGTGGCCGTCGCGCGCCTCCTCGAACAGGCCGGCCGAGCCGACCGAGGCGAGGATGGCGCCGCTCGCGGCATCGACGGCGACAATAGCGACCGAGAGTTTCGGCCCCAGCGCGGCGATGCGATCACCGGCGAGCAATTCGAGCGATGCCTGAAGATCGCGGTTCAACGTCAGGCGATGAATCGCCTTTTCCGGTTCGGCCTCGATCGCCTGAAGGGCAAGATGCGGCGCGAGCAAAGGGAAGGGGCGGCGGGCATTGGGCACGCGCTCGGTGCGCGCCGCGCTCGCCGCGTCTTCGTCGACGTCGCCCTCGGCAACGAGGCGATCGAGCACGCGGTCGCGCGCCGCGCGGGCAGCATCGGCGTCACGATCCGGCCGCCGCGCCTCCGGCGACTGGGGCAGGGCGACGAGCAACGCGGCCTCGGCCGTGGTCAGCCGCTTCGGCTCCTTGCCGAAATAGGCCAGCGTCGCGGCGCGGATGCCCTCGATGTTGCCGCCATAGGGGGCGAGGGCGAGATAGAGGTCGAGGATCTGCTTCTTGGAGAAGCGCGCCTCGAGCTTCTCGGCGAGCGCCATCTGGCGGAGCTTGCCGGCGATCGATCGCGTGCCGGTGTCGTCGATCAGGCGGGCGACCTGCATGGTGAGCGTCGAGGCGCCCGAGACGATGTGGCCTCCGGCGAGCACGAACTGGCCGGCGGCGCGCAGGATGGCGGAGACATCGACGCCGCCATGCTCGTGGAAGCGACGGTCCTCGTAGCCGATCAGCATCTTCAGGAATTTCGGATCGACATCCTCTGTCGTGACCGGCAGCCGCCAGCGACCGTCGGCGATGGTGAAGGGCCGGAGCAGGCGGCCGTCGCGATCGACCACGATGGTCGAGGTCGCGATGGATGCCGGATCGGGCAGGGGCGGCAGCGTCGCCTCGATGTGCCGCCAGGTGAGCACGCCGGCGGTGGCGATTACGGCAGAGGCGACGACGACGGTTACGGTGGCGAAGAGGGCGCGGCGCACGAAGCGGTGGTGTGTCCTCCCCACGGCCGAGGCTGAACCTCCCCCTTGAGGGGAGGTCGAAAGCGGCGAGCGCAGCGATGCCGGTTTCGGGAGGGGGGAAACGGTTGGCGTCGGTTCGGCCCCCCTCCCGGAATTCGCTGTCGCCTTCGGCGCCCCGAATTCCGACCTCCCCTCAAGGGGGAGGTTGGGCGTCGAACCCTTGCCATGACCCCCCTCTGGCCCCGCCAGCGATTTCGCCTCGGCGAAATCGGGCATCGCCGTCTCCCCTGCAAGGGGGGAGAGGGCGTGCTTATCGGGCGCCTCGGCCATTTCGCTGGAGCCTAGCGGGTGGCGCCGACGACTTCGGCGGTGCCGGTGTCCGTCCGGGCATTGAATTCCGGGCGGTACATGTCTTCCACCGTCGCCGCCGGATGGACGAACACGCCCGGCGACACGGCGCGCATGGAGTACGCCACGGTGAACTCCGTGGCGCCGCCGTCCTCGCGGTCGAAGGCGGCTACGAAGCGGTCCGTGCGCGCCTCGGTGTGGGTGGCTGTGTCGGTCTCCAGCCAGTCGTAGCCGGTGGTCGAACCGCCCTGCGCCGCCGAGATGTTGGGGTTCTCGATCTCGAACCCGGCCGGGATGCGGTCGACGATCAGCAGCCGGCCGCCGAACCGGTTCTCGGCCGTGACCCGGTCAACCACGACGAAGCGCTCGTTTTGCCCGACGGCGGCGAGTTCGATCTCGTCGCCCTGCGGCGTGTAGATCGTGCGCTCGATCTTGTAGCCGTTGCCGCCGGCGGGCTCCGGCGTCGTGGGAACGCCAGTCGCCGAGACGACCGCGGGAAGCGGCTGCTCGCCGAGGTTCTCGATGACCACCGGATTCTCGGCGATGCGCTCGCCGGTGAAGCGGCGGAAGAGCGGCGCCATGATGGTCTCGCCGTCGAGCGAGAACTTGGTCGAGGCCGAATCCTTGATGAGGGCTGCGGCGGCGAGCAGCATCCAGGAATTCTCCTGAGTGCTGGTGTAGCGCTTTGCCCGCTCTAGGATCGCGATGCGGTTGGCGAGGGTGCGGATGTCGACGCCCTCCACCTGCGTCTCGGCGGCAAGCGTCAGCACCGCGGCGCCGTCGCGGAGGGCGGTGCCGTAGTCGCTGCGCCAGCCGCGGTTGGCCTCGTCGCGGTCGATATCGGCCATCGCGGAGGCGAAGGCGCGGGCCGCCCGCTGGCGGTCGCCGTAGAGCGCCATGGCAGCGCCGATCTGCGCCTTTGCGAGCGGCGTGGCGAACGCGTCGAGCTTGGAGTCGGTGTAGTAGCGCAGGTCGCCGATGGCGGCCCGCCCGGCGCGGGCGAGCACGTAGAGCGCATAGGCCACGTCCTCGCCGCCGCGCGTGAAGTCGCTAGCGTAGGCGACGCCGTTCGACAGGTTGTCGAGGGCGATGCGGCGCGCCACGTCCGGCACGTCGTAGCCCTTCTCCGCCGCGCGGGTGAGGAAGTCCGTGACGTAGGAATCGAGCCACAGGTCGCCGCCGGCATATTCCGGCCCCCACAGGCCGAAGGCGCCCGAGGCCGACTGGTCGGCGAGCACGCCGAGGACGGCCTTCTGCACGCGTTCGCGGATCTCGGCGCTGGCGGCGATGCCGACCGAGGCCGCGACGTCATCGAGATAGACCAGCGGCATGGCGCGGCTGGTGAGCTGCTCGACGCAGCCATACGGATAGCGGTCGAGCGCGGCGAGAATGCCGGCGACGTCGAGCGGACCGGCGCCGCCGAGCGATACCGCGACCGAGGCGGTACCCGGCACGAACTCGCTGACCATGGCACTGTCGACCGTCATGGCGCCGTGCGCGGCGACATTGACGACATTGCGCCGTGTGACCGGCGCGTCCGCTGGGCGGACGCCGAGCATGAGCCCGGTCGGCCACGATTCACCCGATGGCGACGACAGCTCGATGGCGACGTCGAAGTCGCCGATCGCCGTGCCTTCGATCGGGATGTTGTAGGCGACGCGCTGCTTCTCGGTGAGGGTGACGGTGCGTTCCGCGTCCGCGTCGGCAAACTCGACGCCTTCGCCGGTGGCGATGGTCAGGCGGTAGTCACCGGCGGGGCCGGAGACGTTATTGATCTCGACGAGCAGCCGCGAGGTATCGCCGATGGCAAGGAAGCGCGGGATGGATGCGGTGACCACCACCGGATCGCGGACGAAGACGTCCTTCGATGCATGGCCAACGCCTTCCTTCGACCAGGCCATCGCCATGACGCGCACGGTGCCGTTGAAGTCCGGCAGGTCGAAGGTGACGGTCGCCTTGCCCGCGTCGTCGACGCGGACGATGCCGGAGTAGAAGGCGAGGAGCTTCTGCGTCGGGGGCGGCGCGGCGAGACGCGACATGCCGCCATCACCGCCGGAGCGCACCGTGCCGGGGATGCCCTGGGTACGGTCGATCAGCAGCCCGTAGATGTCGCGGATTTCCATGCCGAGCTTGCGCTGGCCGAAGTACCAGTCGTCCGGCGCTGGCGCCTTGAAGTTGGTGAGGTTGAGGATGCCGACATCGACGGCGGCGACCGTGATGTAGGCCTCTTCGCCGGCCTTGAGGTTGCCGATCGAGACGGGAATGGCCATCGGACCGCGCGGACGCATTTCTTCCGGCAGGTCGAGGGAGACGGAGAGGTCGCGATCGCCCGGATCGACCTTGGCCCAGGTGAGGCCGAGGGCGCGTGCCGGCATGCGCTTGGCGGCGATATCCATCGGCCGGTAGAGCGTGGCGGTGACGTATGCGCCCGGTCCCCACTTGTCGGTGACGGGGAGATCGACGGTGGTGCCGCCTTCCGGCACCTCGACCGTCTTCATGGCGATCAGCCGGTCGTCGATGACGCTGATGAGAGCGATGCCGGCGAAGCGCGGATCGAGACGCAGCTTCGCTGTGTCGCCGATACTGTAGCCGGGCTTGTCGAGGGCAACCTGGAGCGTGTCCGGCGTGTCGGAGGTGGAGACAGCGCGGTACCAGCCTGCGTAGAACTCGACGCTGGTCGCGGCCGGCTGATCGCCGTCGTTCTGGACCGTCAGCCGGTACTGTCCCCAGTTGACCACCGCCTCGATGGTGGAAGGCTTGTCGGCGGTGAAGTCGACGGTGCCGCCGGCGACCTGCGCGGCGTTGGTGATGACCTCGTAGCTCCACGAGCCGTTTGACCGGTACCACTGGTAGTCGCGTTCGATGCGCTCGAGCTTCCACGGCACGCCGGCCTTCGCCATGCGCGTGCCGTCCGGCGCGACGAGAACCGCCTCGAAGCGGGCGTTGGAGCCCTCGCTGATATCGCCGTCGAAGAGCGGCTTGACGCCGATCATCGGGCCGGCCGGCTGTATCGGCCGCTTGATGGTGCGCTCGACGGCGCGGCCATTGGTATCGGCGACGCGCAGGATAACGTCGGCGGTCAGCGGATGAGTGGTCGTCGGCAGGTCGGGCAGGGACACCTCGAAAGAGGCTTTGCCCTCTTCGTCGGTCTGCGCGTCGATCTCGAGCGGCTGGCGATAGGGCTCGGTCGTATCGTCGGCGAGGCCGAACTTGTAGCCGGCAAAGCCGGCGAGGGTATCGGTAATGCCGAAGCCGATCTCGCCTTCGACGGCAAGGTCGGGCGCAGGCGCGCCGTAGAGATAGCGCGCTGAGAGGTTGATGGTAACCGGTGCGTCGGTCGTCAGCGCCTTGGCGTCGGTATCGACCTCGACCGCCAGACGTTCCGGCTCGAAGTCTTCCACCAGTACCGAGGTCTCGGCAATGGCCGCGCCCTTGGGATCGGCAAAGAGGCGGACGCGCCACGAGCCACGCATGGCGTTGGCTTCCAGCTGGACGTCCTTCGAGTACCCGCCGAGGCCGCCGTCGGAGAGCGTGTCGCGCAGGAACTCGACCCCGTCCGGCCGCTCGACGACCAGCGTCATCGGCAGGTCGCCAACTGCGACGGCACGCGAATCGCGGACGAGCGCGGTGAGGTGGATTGTTTCGCCCGGGCGATAGATGCCGCGTTCCGGCGTCAGGAACGCGTCCAGCGCCTGCGGCGCGGCGCGACCCTCGACGCCGCGATCGGTGAGATCGAAGGCAGCGCGGGTCAGGTCGATGAAGGCGTAGTCATCCGTCGTCTCGGCGACGACGAGCTGCGGCGCGGCGCCGCCGGCGCCACGGGCGAGGCCGGCGTCGAAGTGCGCGTAACCCGCGTCGTCGGTGACGGCTTCGCCGAGGATGTCGTTATTGATCGCGATGAGGCGGACCTTCACGTTGCCGACGGCCTTGGCGGACGACAGCGAGCGCACGAAGGCGTGGACGCCGTCATGGCCGGAGAGGGCGGTGAGCCCGAGGTCGGAGACGATGAACCACTGGGTTGCGATCGGGCCCCACTCATCGATCTGGCCGGTTCCCGGCTGGGCCGTAATGACATAGGCGCCGGGCTGCATCGTCTTCAGCGCCTCGGCGATTGGGATCGCGGTGACGACGGTCTCGTTGACCTTCGACGTGATGCCGATCTCGCCTTCCCACACCTTTTCGCCGGTCTCGTCGGCAATCTGGTCGGCGGAGTAGTGCGACAGCCCGCTGAGGAAACGACCATCGCGCACCGCCTGGGAGATCCCACGATCTCCGATGCGATAGATGGTGGCCTTGGCCTTGTCGGTGTTGACGGAACTGATCGGGATCGAGGCGCCTTCGCCAGCGGGAAGTACGTAGGCGTTGCCGGCGAATCCGACCCACGGCTCGCGGTCGCGGACATAGATGCTGAGCTCGACCGGGTGGGCGAGCACCTCGCCATCGGCCGCCGGCAGCCCGGCGCGCACGCGGATGATGTAGCGCGAGCCATGCTTCACGCCGTTGATGCAGATCTGATTGTCCTTCGGCTCGACGGCGAGTCCATCGCCGCCCTCGACGGTGACGAAGTCGGCAAGATCGGGCCGCGATACCGGCAGCTTGTCGGAGAAGCGGATGCAGATCTGCGGATTGGCGCTGTCCGCCTCGACCTCGTTCGACGTGATGCGGAAGCCGTGCTCGGCGACGAGCCGCTCGTATTCCGTGCGCACGCTCGCGACTTCGGCGAGCGCGAGGCTGGCGCGGTATGTGCGGATCGCCGGTGTCCAGGCTTCAAGCTTGACCAGGCCGCCGCCGGCGAGCGCCAGGGCGACGGCGCGCGCGGCCGGCGCCTCGGCTCGCAGGTATCCGTTGATGGCGCCTGAGATGGCGTCGTTTGCGGCCTGCTGGCGGCCGGAATAGTCGGACGGCGAACGGCCGAGGCTCGCGCGGGCGAAGTCGAGCCATGCCACCGGGTCTTCGCTGGCGATGGCGAGCGCCTGGGCGTAGTTGGTCGCGGCGCGATCGTAGCTTGCGGCGCGCATGGCATCGGCGCCGGCGGCGCGGAGCGCCGAATAGCTGAGATTGGTGACCGCGTAGCGGTTCTTGAGCGCGCCGACGAGGCTGCGCGCCTCGTCGATATAATCGTTCGACAGGAAGTTGAGTTCGGCGAGGCGCTGGCGCTCGATCGACGGGGTGAGTTCGGCGACCTCGACGACGCGCCCTGCGGTGGCGTCGACCGTGGCGCTGAGCGCCGCGAAGTCGGATTTGAGGAAGCACCAGTTGGCCTTGGTGTTGAAGGTGAAGGCGCGGCAGGCGGAGTCGGCAAGACAGGCCGCCTGGCAATCCGGCAGCGAAACGTTCTTGACCGTGCGGAGATCGAAGCCGGCGTAGTCGGCGCCAGGCGTCAGGATGACTTCTTTTCAGCGGCGGCCGCCGGGCCGGCGGAGAGGATGGCAGCGATCGCCAGTCCGAGGAGAAAGGAGAGACAGTCGCGAACAAGCCGCACATGGCGCATCGAAGAGACTCCGGTGGCGTCCGCCTCGATCGGCGGAAATGGGAAGAGTGAAGGTGCCGTTAGCGTATTCCGGCTTGGCGCTGGGTGCCAGTGACGGCGCTCACAGATCTCGGTGCGTGCGGGTTGCCCGATGCCTCCTATTTAATCTGCCTAATATTTCATCAAGCAGCCTGAGCCACCTGATGCATGTAACGGCATCGGAGCACGGAATCTTGGCGCAATTGCGGGCACGTCGGCTGGCACGCGACTTGCGGAATGGATGGCCGGCGTCCTCCCGAGACGTCCGTTTAACAGGGGGAATACATGAAGATACTGAAAAAGGCCGCGATGGCTGCCGTAGCCGCGGCCGCCCTCGCATTGCCGCTGGCTAGTCCCGCCGCGGCTGCCGACGACACCATCAAGGTCGGCATCCTGCATTCGCTTTCCGGCACCATGGCGATCTCCGAGACCACTCTCAAGGACGTCATGCTCATGCTCATCGACGAGCAGAACAAGAAGGGCGGATTGCTCGGCAAGAAGCTCGAGGCGGTCGTCGTCGATCCGGCTTCGGACTGGCCGCTCTTCGCCGAGAAGGCGCGCGAGCTGATCAGCCAGGACAAGGTCGCGGCGGTTTTCGGCTGCTGGACCTCGGTCAGCCGCAAGTCGGTGCTGCCGGTGTTCAAGGAACTCGACTTCGATCCTCTTCTACCCCGTGCAGTACGAGGGCGAAGAGAGCGAGCGTAACGTCTTCTACACGGGCGCCGCGCCGAACCAGCAGGCGATCCCGGCCGTCGACTACCTGATGAGCGAAGACGGCGGCTCGGTGAAGCGCTGGGTGCTCGCGGGCACCGACTACGTCTATCCGCGCACCACCAACAAGATCCTCGAGGCTTACCTGCTCGCCAAGGGCGTCGCGCCTGAGGACATCATGATCAACTACACGCCGTTCGGACATTCCGACTGGCAGACGATCGTGGCCGACATCAAGAAGTTCGGCTCGGCCGGCAAGAAGACCGCCGTGGTTTCGACCATCAACGGCGACGCCAACGTTCCTTTCTACAAGGAGCTCGGCAACGCAGGCATCAAGGCGACCGACATCCCGGTCGTGGCGTTCTCGGTCGGTGAGGAAGAACTCGCCGGTCTCGACACCAAGCCGCTCCTCGGCCACCTCGCTGCCTGGAACTACTTCCAGTCGATCGACACTCCCGAGAACAAAGAGTTCATCGACAAGTGGCATGCGTTCACCAAGAACGACAAGCGCACCACCAACGACCCGATGGAAGCCCACTACATCGGCTTCAACATGTGGGTTAAGGCGGTCGAGAAGGCCGGCACCACCGATCCGGACAAGGTCATCGAAGCCCTCCCGGGCATCGAGGCGCCGAACCTGACCGGCGGCATGTCGACCATGCTTCCCAACCACCACATCACCAAGCCCGTCTACATCGGCGAAATCCGCGACGACGGCCAGTTCGACGTGGTGTGGCAGACGGAAGGCCTCGTCCCCGGCGACGCATGGTCCGACTTCCTCCCCGGCTCGAAGGATCTCGACGCCGACTGGGTGACGCTGAAGTGCGGCAACTACAACACCGCCACGAAGACATGTGGCGGCAGTAGCTGACGACGCAGCGAAAGTGAACTCCGGATGGGGCGCGAACCGCCCCATCCGGTCCCAGATCCAAAAGATGCGATGTCGATGATCCGCCGCTTTCTGCCGGTCCTGCTCACCCTTCTCGTGTTCCTGATCCCGGCAGCCGGCGCCCGCGCCGCAGCGCTCGACGACGCGCTGGCGCAGTTCGCGAGCGACAGCTACTCCGCCACCGAATCCGCCATCAACGCCGTCGCTGCGAGCGGCGAAGACCGCGCGCTCGACGTGATCGTGGCGCTCAGGGACGGCAACCTCTATTTCGATCCGGCCGACCGGAAGACCTACATCAGGGACGGCTCCGCTTACGTCGATGCAGCGACCGGCCAGCCCATCGCGGGCGACGCGCCCGCCGGCCTGAAGAAGGTCCGCGTCAACAACAAGATTCGCAACGCCATCAACGCCGCGCTCGGCGGATTGCAGCTCATGTCGTCCGATCCCGCCAAGCGGCTCGCTGCGGCGCAGTCGGTATTCAAGGCGCGCGATGCCTCCTCGTTACCCTTGCTGGAGAAGGCCATCGCGGCCGAGACCGACCCGGTGGTGAAGGCCGCGCAGCTTCAGGCGCGTGCCGCCGTGCTGCTGACCATGGAGGGCGCCACTGAGGCCGAGCAGATCGACGCGATCGCCGTCATCCGCGCAGCGCGGCGACCAGGATGCGCTTGCGCTGCTGTCCAGCGTGCCGGCCGAAGCGCCGGAGGCGGTGCGCGACGCCGCGGCGCAGGCGATCACCGTCATCAATGGCGAACTGGCGCTGTGGGCCGTGGCGCAGAACGCTTGGTATGGCTTGTCGCTGGGCTCGGTACTGCTGCTCGCCGCAATCGGCCTCGCCATCACCTTCGGCGTGATGGGCGTCATCAACATGGCCCACGGCGAGATGGTCATGCTCGGCGCCTACACCACATTCGTGGTGCAGGAGATCATCCGCGGCCAGGCGCCGTGGCTGTTCGACTGGTCGCTCGCCATCGCGCTGCCGCTCGCTTTTCTCGTCGCCGGCGCGGTTGGCGTGGTCATCGAGCGCGGCATCATCCGTTTTCTCTACGGCCGCCCGCTGGAGACGCTGCTCGCCACCTGGGGCCTGTCGCTCATTCTCCAGCAGGCGGTGCGCACCATCTTCGGCCCGAACAACCGCCAGGTGGGCACGCCCTCGTGGATGTCGGGCGCCACCGAGATCGGCAATCTGACGATCACCTACAACCGGCTGTGGATCATCGTCTTCGCCATCGGCGTGTTCATCCTGCTGCTGGCGACGTTGCGCTTCACCACGTTCGGCCTGCAGATGCGCGCCGTGACGCAGAACCGCGCCATGGCTTCGGCGATGGGCATCCGCACGCCCTGGGTCGATGCGCTGACCTTCGGCCTCGGTTCCGGCATCGCCGGCATCGCCGGCGTGGCGCTGTCGCAGATCGACAACGTCAGCCCGAACCTCGGGCAGGGCTACATCATCGACAGTTTCATGGTCGTGGTGTTCGGCGGCGTCGGCAATCTGTGGGGCACGCTGGTCGGCGCGTTCTCGCTCGGCATCGCCAACAAGTTCCTCGAACCGTTCGCCGGCGCCGTGCTCGGCAAGATCGCGGTGCTCGTCTTCATCATCCTCTTCATCCAGCGACGCCCGCGCGGCCTGTTCGCGCTCAAGGGCCGGGCGGTGGAAGCATGAGATTCGGACGCTTCCTTCTCGACGGGATCGATCGCAGCGCCGTCATCGTGCTGGTGGTGATCGTCGGCCTCGGCATCCTCGTCCCGGCGCTCAACCTGATGACGCCGACATCGAGCCCGCTGCATGTGCCGAGCTACCTGATCCCGCTGTTCGGCAAGTACGTCACCTTCGGCCTGCTGGCCCTGTCGGTCGGCCTGATCTGGGGCTACGCCGGCATCCTGTCGCTCGGCCACGGCGCCTTCTTCGCCCTCGGCGGTTACGCCATGGGCATGTACCTGATGCGCCAGATCGGCACGCGCGGTGTCTATGCCGATCCGGTCCTGCCGGACTTCATGGTCTTCCTGAACTGGAAGCACCTGCCCTGGTACTGGTACGGCTTCGACATGTTCTGGTTCGCCGCGGCGATGGTGATCGTCGTGCCCGGCATTCTCGCCTTCGTCTTTGGCTGGTTCGCCTTCCGCTCGCGCGTCACCGGCGTCTACCTGTCGATCATCACGCAGGCGATGACCTATGCGCTGCTGCTCGCCTTCTTCCGCAACGACATGGGCTTTGGCGGCAACAACGGCCTGACCGATTTCAAGGACATCCTCGGCTTCAACATCCAGGCCGACACCACGCGCGGCGTGCTGCTCTTCTCCTCGGCGCTGGCGCTGGCCATCGGCTACGTGATTTCGCGCGCCGTCGTCGCCTCGAAGTTCGGCAAGGTGCTGGTGGCGGTGCGCGATGCGGAAAGCCGCACGCGCTTCCTCGGCTACCGCGTCGAGAAGTACAAGCTGGTCGTCTGGGTGCTGTCCGCCTGCATGGCCGGTGTCGCCGGCGCGCTCTACGTGCCGCAGGTCGGCATCATCAATCCCGGCGAATTCGAGCCGGCCAACTCCATCGAAGTCGTCATCTGGGTCGCGGTCGGCGGACGCGGCACGCTCGTCGGCCCGATCGTCGGCGGCCTGCTCGTCAACTTCGCCAAGACCTGGTTCACCTCTGGCGCCCTTGCCCCCTACTGGCTGTTTGCACTGGGTGGTCTGTTCATTGCGACCACCCTGTTCCTGCCAAAGGGCATCGTCGGCATGCTCGCTGGCCTGATGGGCCGCGAGCGCCGCGCCACCCCGCCGGCGGCCGAGGCGCCGGCGCCCAATTCCAAGCCGACCACCGATATGGTCGAAGACACCTTGCCCAACCCGGCCCAGTGACGCGATGACCGAGAAAGCGAAAAACTCGCTGCTCTACCTCGACGGCGTCAGCGTCTCCTTCGACGGCTTCAAGGCGCTGAACGAACTCTCGCTGGTGATCGAGCCCGGCGAGATGCGCGCCATCATCGGCCCGAACGGCGCCGGCAAGACGACCATGATGGACGTGGTGACCGGCAAGACGCGGCCCGACTCCGGCGACATCTATTTCGACGGCACGGTGGATCTCACGCGCCTCGACGAGGCGGCGATCGCCACGCTGGGCATCGGGCGCAAGTTCCAGAAACCGACCGTCTTCGAGAGCCACACCGTGTGGGACAATCTCGAGCTGGCGCTTGCCGGCGGCCGCGCGCCGTCCGCGGCGCTGTTCCGCCAGCCCGGCGCGGCCGCGGCGGAGCGCATCGAACAGCTTCTGGAGATCATCCGCCTGACCGACCGCCGCGCGGTGCGCGCCGCCTATCTCAGCCACGGACAGAAGCAGTGGCTCGAGATCGGCATGCTGCTGGCGCAGGAGCCGAAGCTGCTGCTGGTCGATGAGCCGGCGGCCGGCATGACGGACTCGGAGACGGAGACGACCGCCGAACTGCTCCGCGAAATCTCCAAGGAGAAATCCGTCATCGTCGTCGAGCACGACATGGTGTTTGTCCGCGCCCTCGACGTGAAGGTCACGGTGCTGCACGAAGGCTCGGTCATCTCCGAGGGCACGCTGGACCAGGTTTCCGCCGACCAGCGCGTCGTCGAAGTCTATCTGGGGCGGTGAGGGGAGCGATGCTGAACGCCACCAACGTCGACCTCTACTATGGCGCCGCGCAGGCGCTCCGCGGCGTCTCTTTCAACGCCGAAATCGGCAAGGTCAGCGCGCTGATGGGGCGCAATGGCGTCGGCAAGACCTCGTTCCTGCGCGCCATCGTCGGCGAGCAGCCGATCGCCAGCGGCGAGATCGCCTTCGGCGGCAAGGTGCTCGGCCGCATGGCGCCGCACGATCGCGCCCGGCTCGGCATCGCCTATGTGCCGCAGGGGCGCGACATCTTTCCGCTGCTGACGGTGAAGGAGAACCTGGAGACCGGCTACACGCAGCTGCCGCGCGGCGATCGCTCGATCCCGTCGGATGTGTTCGATCTCTTCCCGGTGCTCAAGGACATGCTGCGCCGGCGTGGCGGCGACCTTTCCGGCGGTCAGCAGCAGCAGCTTGCCATCGGCCGCGCACTGGTGACGCGGCCGAAGCTGCTCGTGCTCGACGAACCGACCGAGGGCATCCAGCCCTCGATCATCAAGGACATCGGCCGCGCCATCGAATGGCTGCGGACCAAGGGCGACATGGCGATCCTGCTGGTCGAGCAGTATTTCGATTTCGTCCACCAGCTTGCCGACACCTTCGCCGTGATGGACCGCGGCGAGATCGTGCTTTCCGGCACGCGCGACGACATGGACCCGGACATGGTCCGGCGGCATCTGACGGTCTAGGCTCGGCGCCCTCCGCGCCGCCTCGATCTTCGCGAAGTCGATCTTCTTCATGTCGCTCACCGACATCGCAGGCGCGCATGGCATCGTCGCCGACCTCGCCAGCGCCTCCACCAACAGGACGCGGCTTGATCTGCCAGTTGCCGCCCCATTTGTCCTTGCAGCCGGCCGCATCGCTTTCCTCGCCGCATGGCCGACAATGCATTCCAGTCGCGGTCGGTTGCCGTCGTCGAGTCCTGGCGTACGCTATCTGGACGTCGAAGCTCGTTGTGCATCATGAACATCAGGCTCCCGTTGCAGCCGATGCAGGCTTGCACACCGTCGCGAACACGTAGGGCTGGCCGTCAGCACATCTCCATTGATGCTCGGCACGGAGAGTCGTTCGGCGCGTTGTGGAGCGTCGACGCTGCAGGCGGGCAAGCTCTTCTCGCCCTTGAAGAGGCGCTCCTCCGTCCTTGTCGACCGAGGCAGATCTTGTTCTTGGCAACCATCGTCCATCCGTTCCGTTCGGCGTTGGCTTCGCGCAGCTTGTGTGGCAGATCGACCAGCATGACAAGCGACCCTGCGGCAGTTCACAGGGCCGCGCAAATATTTTGTCGGCATACGGACGAAGCGCGAACCTTAGCCGGCAGCCTTGTCGTAGGCGGCGACCAGCGCTTCCGCCCGTTCGCCGACCTCGTCGGCGCTGATGCCCGGCTTGTAGACGCTGGAGCCGATGCCGAAGCCGGCGATACGCCGCCTTGAGGTAGTCGGCGATGTTGGTGCGGTCGACGCCGCCGACCGCGAGCAGCGGCATGGACTTGGGAAGAACGACGGCGATCGCCTTGATGCCGTCGGGCCCCAGCAGCTCGGCCGGGAAGAATTTCAGCGCGTCGCGCGCCGGCGGCGATGGCGGCGAGCGCCTCGGTCGGCGTGAAGACGCCCGGGAACGAAGTGAGCCCCGCCGCTTTGGTCTTGCGGATCACCGCGGCATCGACATTGGGCGAGACGACGAACTGGCCGCCGGCCGCCTGCACCGCCGCGACTTCCTCGACGGTCAGCACCGTGCCGGCGCCGATGCGGGCGCGGTCTCCCGCCGCCTTCGCCATCACGCGGATGCTCTCGAGCGGCTCGGGCGAATTGAGCGGCACCTCGATCAGGCCGATGCCGGCAGCGATCAGCGCTTCCATCGTCGCAAGCGCATCCTTGGGCGCAATGCCGCGCAGGATCGCGACCAGCGGACGGTGGCCGTGAAAGACGTCGCTCATGCTGTGCTCCGTTCGGCCGCGACCGGGAGCAGCCCGATGGCGCGCGCAAGATGGACAAGACCGGCCAGCACCAGCGCGTCGCCATCGAGGACGGCGGCGTCGATGCCGGCGACGGCAAGCGCCTTGGCGTACGCGCGGCCGAGGGACTTCGATCCGACAATTCGCAACGCCGTGTCGCGGGACAGATGCCCCGATGCCTGCGCCGCGGCGATCTCGCCGCCGATCACCAGACCGGAGAGGTAGGCGAGATTGTCGGCGGGCTTGACCGACCCGAGCAGGGCGCGGGCGCGGACAGAAAAGATCGCGGAGAGGAAGGGCAGGGCTTCCTCCGTCGTGCGGCGCACGGCGAGGGCGAAATCGGGCGCATCGGCGAGTTCGCCGCCGTCGGCCGCGACCGAGTGGCGGAGGAACGACTGGTGCGCCAGCAGGTCGAACAGCTCCCCGGTGAGATAGGTCTGGAAATCCATCACGGTGCTGTCGGCAATGGTCACCCACTTGGAATGGGTGCCGGGCAGGATGGCGACGCCGTCGAACGCCGGCTCGCCGTCGATCAGCCCGACGATCTGGGTTTCCTCGCCGCGCATCACGTCGCCGTCGCGGGCGGCGCTCTTCAGCATGATGCCGGGGATGATCGCCACCGGCCGGCCGCTGGCCGTGTCGAAGCGGACGACGCTTTCGGCGAGCGCGCCGGTCGCGGCCGGGCAGGGGAGGTAGGCGGCCTCGCGCCAGCCCTGCCGGCTGCCGATCATGCCGGCCATGATCGCCGGCACCTTCGGCCAGGCGCCGACGAGATGTTCGAAGGCCGCCTCGTGTCCGCCGGCCGCTACGCGGGCGATGCCGTCGTCGCTGTCGGCTTCGGCCAGCACGCGCCCCGCGGCGTCGAGCAGGCGCGCCCTCAGCCGGCTCGTGCCCCAGTCCACGGCGATCAGCGCGCCGGCGGATTCGATCGTTCGTCATGGATGAGCTATGTCCGGCTCAGGCCGGATGGGTCAAGACGGCGCCGGCCCGGTCGAGCCGCGAATGACCATCTCGACCGGCCACAGCTCGTGGATCGCCCCGGACGGCCGCCCGGCGAGAAGCTCGAGGATCAGTTCGGCGACCCGCGTTCCCGCCGCGCGGATCGGTGAGGTCACGGTCGTGACCGGCGGCACCATCAGTGCCGGGTTGACGAAGGGGAATACGTCGTCGTGGGCGATCAGCGACATGTCCTTGCCGAGCTCGAGCTTCGCGGCGCGGATGGCGCGAAGCGCGCCCAGCGTCATCATCATCGAGCTGAGCAGGATGGCGGTCGGCCGCGGGCGCTCGGCAAGGAAGCGCGTCGTCAGCCGGTAGCCGACCTCATCGGTCATGGCGCCTTCGCCCATCAGGCGTTCGTCCGGCGTCAGGCCGCGCGCGGCAAGCGCATCGCGAAAGCCGCGCTCGCGGTACATGGCGTAGGTGAACCGTGCGATCGCCGTTGATGAGGCCGATGCGGCGTATGGCCGAGGTCGAGCAGGTGATCTGGTCGGCATCGACGGAACGCGCGCCTCGTTGTCGATATCGAGCCATGCGTACGGCGTGTCGCCCGTCGTGCGCCCATGCACGACGAACGGATGGCCGAGCCCGGTGAGCAGCGGCACGCGCGCGTCGTCGATCGTCGGGCCCGAGACGATCAGCGCGTCGACGCGCGTTCCGGCGACGAGGCGGCGGTAGGTGTCCATCTCGTCGTTCGCCCGCGCCGGAGACAGAACGATGTCCATCTCGTCCTCGGCCAGCCGCTCGCCGACGCCAGCCAGGAACTCGACGAAATGGGGATCGACCAGGAGATTGCGATTGGTGGGCAGAACCGCGCCGACGGCGCCGGCGCGCCCGGTCGCAAGGCGGCGGGCGCTGGGGTTGGGCCGATAGTGGAATTGCCGGGCGGCGCTGAGAACGCGCTCGCGCGTCGCCTCGCTGACCTCCGGATATCCGTTGAGCGCCCGGCTGACCGTCGTCTGAGACAGGCCCAGCTTTGCGGCCAGGTCCTTCAGTTTCATCGGTCCGCGTATTCCTCCCTCGCTTCATTCAAAGCGCTTTCAAATGCGCGATGCAACCCGCCGGGGCGAATTGCGCGGCCGGCGCTTTCGCCGAAGAGAAGTGGTTGGGTTGACTCGTCCATGCGCTCTCAACCATGATGCCGCCCAAAGCGCTTTGAGGGCGTGGGTTGACGCACGTCAACGCACGATGAGGCGCTTAATGGGAGGCAACGAAGGTGGCAGTCGGGCTCCGCCCTCGCGGTGGACAACCCGTCACACTCCGCTATTTCGTCGCCCATCACGCTCGTAGGGAGGTGCAAATGAAATTACGTAACACGCTAATGGGTTTCGCGGCGATCACGGCGCTCGGCGTCGGATCGGCGGCCGCGGCCGATCTGATCTATCCGATCGACGGCGACCCGAAGTTCAACTGGAAGAGCTACCACGACTTCGCCGACAAGCATGACCTGAAGGGCCAGACGCTCAGCATCTTCGGGCCGTGGCTCACCGCCGACAAGGAAGGCTGGGAGAAGGTTCTCGCCTATTTCGAGGAAGCGACCGGCGCCAAGATCGAGAACTCCGGCTCGGACTCGTTCGAACAGCAGATCGTCATCGACACCCAGGCGGGCAGCCCGGCGAACATCGCCATCTTCCCGCAGCCCGGCCTCGCCGCCGACGTCGCGTCGAAGGGCCTCCTGACGCCGCTCGGCGACGACACCAAGCAGTGGCTGCTCGACAACTACTCCGCCGGCCAGTCCTGGGTCGACCTGTCGACCTACAAGGACAAGGACGGCAACGCGCAGCTCTTCGCCTTCCCGTGGAAGGCGGACCTGAAGAGCCTCGTCTGGTACGTGCCGGAGAACTTCAAGGAGGCCGGCTACAAGATCCCGCGAGACGATGGAGGACCTGAAGGCGCTGACCGAGCAGATCGTCAAGGACGGCGGCACGCCGTGGTGCATCGGCCTCGGCTCGGGCGCGGCGACCGGCTGGCCGGCGACCGACTGGGTCGAGGACTTCATGCTGCGCACGCAGCCGCCGGAAGTCTATGACGGCTGGGTCAACAACACGGTGAAGTTCGACGATCCGCGCGTCGTCGCGGCGATCGAGGAATTCGGCTGGTTCGCCAAGAACGACAAGTTCGTCGACGGCGGCGCCGCGGCGGTGGCTTCCACCGACTTCCGCGACAGCCCGAAGGGCCTCTTCTCCTCGCCGCCCAAGTGCTACATGCACCGCCAGGCGTCGTTCATTCCGGCCTTCTTCCCGGAAGGCACCAAGCTCGGCACGGACGCGAACTTCTTCTACTTCCCGCCTTATGCCGAGCAAGGACCTCGGCAAGCCGGTTCTCGGCGGCGGCACGCTGTTCGCCATCACCAAGGACTTGCCGGCGGCGCGCGCCTTCATCGAGTTCCTGAAGACGCCGATCGCCTCCGAAGTCGCCATGGCCGCGTGGAACTTCTTCACGCCGTTCAAGGGCGTGAACCCGGACGTCTATCCGACCGACACGCTGAAGGGCGAGAACCAGATCCTGCTCAACGCCACGACCTTCCGCTTTGACGGTTCCGACCTGATGCCCGGCAAGATCGGCGCGGGCGCGTTCTGGACCGGCATGGTCGACTACGTCGGCGGCAAGGATGCCAAGACGGTCGCCGACCGAGATCCAGAAGTCGTGGGACGCGATCAAGTAGGTCGTGTAGCCTCTTGCAAATCGAGTCCCGGGCCACGCGGCCCGGGACTCACTCAAGACCGGCACTGAACAAAAGGCCCGAAGACGGCGCGAAGCGGCAGGGGAGGCCGCGCGGCCAGCATTCAAATAAGGCCGCGAACGCCGAGGTGGGGGAGACGCATGGCGCAGCTTTTCAGTGCGCTCATCACGGTCATCATCGGCGTCGGGGCGGCGGCCGCTCTACTTCTACGCGGCCAACAAGATCCTCGACTCTTCCTGCCGCCGCGCGGCGGCGCCCTTCAGGCGGCGCGCAACCAGAAGATCGCGGCCACCATCCGGCCGTGGCTGTTCCTCGGCCCGGCGATCCTGTTTCTCGGTCTCTATCTCGTCTATCCGGTCATCGACTCGCTCCGCCTGAGCTTCTACGGCCGCAGCGGCGTCGATTTCGTCGGGCTCGACAACTACAGCTGGGCGGTCGGCGACACGCAGTTCCGCGAAGTCGATCTTCAACAACATCCTGTGGCTGATCTTCGTGCCGGCGGCGAGCACGTTCTGCGGGCTCGTCATCGCCTACCTCACCGACCGCATCTGGTGGGGCAACATCGCCAAGAGCATGGTCTTCATGCCGATGGCGATCTCGTTCATCGGCGCCAGCGTCATCTGGAAATTCATCTACGACTATCGCGGCGAGGGCTCGACCCAGATCGGCCTGCTCAACGCCATCGTCGCAACTGTTCGGCGCTTGCGCCGCAGGCGTGGATCACGATTCCGTTCTGGAACAACTTCTTCCTGATGGTGATCCTGGTCTGGATCCAGACCGGCTTCGCCATGGTCATCCTCTCGGCGGCGCTGCGCGGCATTCCGGAGGAGACCATCGAGGCGGCGACGATCGACGGCGCCAAGGGCTGGCACATCTTCTTCTACATCATGGTCCCGCAGATCTGGAGCACGATCGCCGTGGTGTGGACGACGATCACCATCACCGTGCTCAAGGTCTTCGACATCGTGCTCGCCATGACCAACGGCCAGTGGAACACCGAGGTGCTCGCCAACCTGATGTACGACTGGATGTTCCGCGGCGGCGGCGATTTCGGCCGCGGCGCCACGATCGCCGTCGTCATCATGCTCGCGGTCGTGCCGATCATGATCTGGAACATCCGGCGTCTCAACGCCGAGCAGGCGAGGCGCTGACATGGCACCGTTCGGCGCCGCAAGCGCAAGCTGGGGCAAATACTTCGTCCACCTGTCGGTGCTCCTGATCGTCATCATCTGGACGGTGCCGACCTTCGGCATCCTGGTGTCGTCGTTCCGCGACAAGGACCAGCTCGCCGTGTCCGGCTGGTGGACGGCGCTGACGACGAGCGAGCAGAACCTCATCGGCCGCACCGATCCGCCGTCCAGCCGCGGTCGAGGACGACGGCAAGTACGTGCTCACCGGCAACGTGCTCGGACGGCAAGGGCTACGTCACCACCTTCGGCGTGCGCATCACAGAACCCGACCGAATTCGAGGCCGGCGACGACCGCCGATCTGCCGGGCGGCGGCGGCACGCTGACCGTCAAGCGCGACGGCACCTACCGGCTGGTCTCCGACACGCCGCTCGAGGCGACACCGGCCGGCGCCTCTACTACACCGCGGCGCTGCCGCCGGAGTTCACGCTCCAGAACTACGAGAAGGTGCTGACCTCCGAGGGCATCGGCCAGTCGTTCATCAACTCGCTGACGGTCGACGATCCCGGCGACCGTCATCCCGATCCTGATCGCCGCCTATGCCGCCTACGCGCTGGCCTGGATGCGATTCCCCGGCCGCGCGCTGATGCTGTCGGTCATCGTCGGCCTGCTGGTCGTGCCGCTGCAGATGTCGCTGATCCCGCTGCTCCGGCTCTACAACGATGTCGGCGATTTCTTCGGCGTGCCCGCCAAGACCTATCTCGGCATATGGCTGGCGCATACCGGATTCGGCCTGCCGCTGGCGATCTATCTGCTGCGCAACTACATCGCCGGCCTGCCCAACGAGATCATGGAATCGGCGCGCGTCGACGGCGCCACCGACTTCGAGATCTTCGTGCGCATCGTGCTGCCGCTCTCGGTGCCGGCGCTGGCGTCGTTCGCGATCTTCCAGTTCCTGTGGGTGTGGAACGACCTGCTCGTCGCCATCGTCTTCCTCGGCAACACCGAGCAACAGCTGGTGCTGACCGGCCGCCTGCGCGAACTGCTCGGCTCGCGCGGCGGCGACTGGGAAATTCTCACCGCGTCGGCCTTCGTGTCGATCGTGGTGCCGCTGGCCGTGTTCTTCTCGCTGCAACGCTATCTGGTGCGCGGCCTGCTGGCCGGCTCGGTGAAGGGCGGGTGAGCGCGATGGACGAAAAGAGGGAAGCGTAGGATGGGCGAACTGCGTCTGCGCGACGTCAAGAAGTCCTTCGGCCACGTCGACGTGATCAAGGGCGTCGATCTCGAAATCAAGTCGGGCGAGTTCATGGTCTTCGTCGGCCCGTCGGGCTGCGGCAAGTCCACGCTGCTGCGCCTGATCGCCGGCCTGGAGGAGATCACCTCCGGCACGATCGAGTTCGACGGCGAGGAGGTCAACGAACTGCCGCCGGCGCTGCGCGGCATCGCCATGGTCTTCCAGTCCTACGCGCTCTACCCGCACATGACCGTCTACAACAACATGGCCTTCGGCATGAAGCTGGCGAAGGCGAGCAAGGAGGAGATCGACAAGCAGGTCCGCGAGGCCGCCGGAAGTCCTCCAGCTCGACGCCCTATCTCGACCGCCTGCCCAAGCAGCTCTCCGGCGGCCAGCGCCAGCGCGTCGCCATCGGCCGCGCCATCGTGCGCAATCCGCGCGTCTTCCTCTTCGACGAGCCGCTGTCCAACCTCGACGCGGCGCTGCGCGTCTCCATGCGCATCGAGATCGCCAAGCTGCACGAGCGCATGAACGACGTGACCATGGTCTACGTCACCCACGATCAGGTCGAGGCGATGACGCTCGCCGACCGCATCGTCGTGCTGCGCGCCGGCATCATCGAGCAGGTCGGCACGCCGATGGAGCTCTACAAGCCGCCCGACAACCTGTTCGTCGCCGGCTTCATCGGCTCGCCGGCCATGAACATCGTGCCGTGCACCATCGAAGGCGGCGACGGCGAGGCCCGCGTGCGCCCCGAGAAGCACGAGCCGGTCGCCGTGCACCGCGAAGATCCCGGCGAGCGCCGTCGGCAAGAAGGGAACGCTCGGCGTGCGTCCGGAGGATCTGTCGCTCGCCGATGGCGGCGAGCCGATCTTCACGGGCCGCGTCGACATCGTCGAGCATCTCGGCGAGCTGACGCTGCTCTACGTCGATTGCGGCTATGGCGAGCCGATCATCGCCAAGCTCGACGGCAACGTCGAGCTCAAGCGCGACAGCGAGGTCGCGCTGGCGGCGCCGGCCGAGATGCTGCACGTCTTCGACGACAAGGGCAGGCTTCCCGCGCACCGGCTGACATTGCAGCCGGTTTGCGCAACGGCCAGTGCCGCCTGCCTTTTTTGGCGCGGCGCTGGCCTTTTTCTTGCGCCGGCATTGCCCCGCACCGGAATCTTTTTCTCCCTCCGGTACCGAGATTGGAACCGGCGTCGTCGTCGGTTCGCGGCCACTCCCTAGATTTCGCGGCAATCGCGCGGTTCGCCCTGGCGACCGGCGCGATCACCCTCTCGGAGTCGCGCGATGTCCGACACGGCCCGCAAGCTCGCCGTCTTCCCGGCCTTCCACAAGGTCGCCGGCCGCCGCGTCGTCGATCGTCGGCGGCGGCGCCGAGGCCGCCGCCAAGATCCGCCTGCTCGTCCGAGACCAAGGCGCGAGATCGTCGTCTTCGCCGCCTCGCTCGACCAGGAGACCGGCGCCGACCTGATCGCCGCCCATGGCGACTGGCGCGGCGCCTGTCCGGCGCTCGCCGACCTCGCCGGCGCCGCGCTGGTCTTCGCCGCCACCGGCTCCGAGGAGACGCGACCGCGAGGTCGTCGCGCTCGCCCGCGAGGCCGGCGTGCCGGTCAACGTCGTCGACCGTCCCGAGCTCTGCGATTTCTACACGCCGGCGCTGGTCAACCGCGCGCCGCTCGCCGTCGCCATCGGCAGCGAGGGCGTCGCGCCGGTGCTGGCCCGCCATGTGCGCGCCCGCATCGAGGCGACTGCTGGCGCCGGCCTTCGGCGATCTCGCCGGGCTCGCCGAGCGGCTCCGCGAGCGCGTGACGCGCGGCGTTCGCCTCCGTCGCCGACCGCCGCCGCTTCTGGGCGCGCTTCTTCTCCGGCCCGGTCGCCGAGAAGGTCTTTGCCGGCCGCATCGACGAGGCCGAGCAGGAGGCGCTGCG
Organism: uncultured Alphaproteobacteria bacterium; assembly: GCA_963798195.1. Taxonomy (GTDB): domain Bacteria; phylum Pseudomonadota; class Alphaproteobacteria; order Rhizobiales; family Kaistiaceae; genus CAVSRC01. Next base: position 91,733 of record CAWCSF010000010.1, read on the forward strand.
CGCGCTCGAGATCGACCCGATCTGGTCCGGCCACGTCTCGCTGGTCGGCGCCGGCCCGGGCGCCGAGGACCTGCTGACGCTGCGCGCCCAGCGCGCGCTGCAGGAGGCCGACGTCATCGTCTACGACCGGCTGGTGCCCGAGGCGATCGTGGCGCAGGGCCGCCGCGACGCGCGCCGCATCTACGTCGGCAAGGCCAAGGGCGCCCATGCCGTCAGCCAGGACGAGATCAACGCGCTGATCGTCGCGCGAGGCGCGCGCCGGCCACCGCGTCGTGCGGCTGAAGTCCGGCGACCCGCTGATCTTCGGCCGCGCCGGCGAGGAGATCGCGGCGCTGCGCGCCGCCGGCATCTCCTTCGACATCGTGCCCGGCATCACCGCCGCCTTCGCCGCCGCGGCGGAGGCCGAGATTCCGCTGACGCTGCGCGAGACATCCTCGTCGCTGGTCTTCGCCACCGGCCACGACGCCGATGGCGAGACGCTGCCCGACTGGGCGGGCCTGGCGCTCGGCGGCGCGACGGTCGCGGTCTACATGGGCCGCACGGTCGCCGCCAAGGTCGCCGCGCGGCTGATCGAGGCGGGGCTCGCCGCCTCGACGCCGGTCGCGGTCATCGAGAACGCCTCGCGCGCCGACCGCCGCGCCTATGCCGGCCGGCTCGACGAACTGGCCGCGCATCGCCGAGCGGCCCGAGCTCGACCGGCCCGGTGCTCATCATCGTCGGCGACGTGGTCGCCGCCGGCGCCATCGCCGGGCGCGCCGGCGCCGCGCTCGCCGAACTCGCGGCGGCCTGAGGCGAGGACGCGATCGCGATGTTCAAGGCAGCCAAGGAAGGCCCGGCGAAGGTCATCACCGCCAACGATCTCCGCGACGGCCTCGTCGTCTTCCTCGACGGCGAGGGCGGCTGGACGCACGACATCGCCGCGGCGCGCGTGGTCGAGGACGGGCCGGACCTCGACGAGGCGCGTCGCCTGCGCCAAGGCGCAGGCGACGCGCGGGTCGTGGTCGAGCCCTACCCGATCGACGTCGACGGTGACCGACGGCGTGCCGGTGCCGGTGCGCCTGCGCGAACGATCCGCGCCGAGCGCGGCCCGACGGTCGTCTATGGCGAGGCCGAGCGCGGCGAAGCTCGCAGGGAGCGCGCGTGATGTATCGCTACGACGAGTTCGACCGCGATTTCGTCACCGAGCGCGTCGCCCAGTTCCGCGGCCAGGTCGACGCGCCGCCTGTCGGGCGAGCTGACCGAGGACCAGTTCAAGCCGCTGCGCCTGATGAACGGCGTCTACCTGCAGCTCCACGCCTACATGCTGCGCATCGCCATTCCCTACGGCACGCTGAGCCCGGCGCAGATGCGCATGCTCGCCTTCATCGCGCGCAAGTACGACCGCGGCTACGGCCACTTCACCACCCGCCAGAACCTGCAGTTCCACTGGCCGGCGCTGAAGGACATCCCCGACATCCTCGACGACCTCGCCTCGGTCGAGATGCACGCCATCCAGACCTCGGGCAACTGCATCCGCAACGTCACCGCCGATCATTTCGCCGGCGCCGCCGCCGACGAGGTCGTCGACCCGCGCCCCTATGCCGAGATCCTGCGCCAGTGGTCGTCGCTCCACCCGGAGTTCATCTTCCTGCCGCGCAAGTTCAAGATCGCCGTCACCGGCGCCGAGCGCGACCGCGCCGCCATCCAGGTCCACGACATCGGCCTGCACGCCAAGCGCGACGCCGACGGCAACCTCGGCTTCGCCGTCTACGTCGGCGGCGGCCTCGGCCGCACGCCGATGATCGGCGCACAAGATCCGCGACTTCCTGCCGGAGGAGGACCTGCTCTCCTACATCGAGGCGATCCTGCGCGTCTACAATCTCTTCGGCCGGCGCGACAACAAGTACAAGGCGCGCATCAAGATCCTCGTCCACGAGACCGGCGCCGACGAGATCCGCCGCCAGGTCGAGGAGGAGTGGGAGCGCATCCGCGACGGCGCGCTGCCCCTGCCCGAGGACGAGGTCCGCCGCATCGAGGCCTATTTCGCGCCGCCCGACCTGACGCCGCGCCCGGCCGAAAGCGTCGTGCTGCGAGCGCGCCCGCGCCGCCGATCCGGCGCTCGGCGCCTGGGTCGACGCAGAACACCGTGCCACACCGCGCCACCGGCTACGCCGTCGTCACCGTCTCGCTGAAGCCGATCGGCGGCACGCCGGGCGACGCCACCGCCGACCAGATGGAGCTGATCGCCGACCTCGCCGAGCGCTACAGCCACGGCGAGGTGCGCGTCAGCCACGAGCAGAACCTGATCCTGCCGCACGTCGCGCTGGACGACCTGCCGGCGCTCCACGAGGCGCTCGCCGGCGCCGACCTCGCCACCGCCAATGCCGGGCTGGTCACCGACATCATCGCCTGCCCGGGCCTCGACTATTGCGCGCTCGCCAACGCCCGCTCGATCCCGATCGCCCAGCGCATCTCCGAGCGCTTCGCCGACCGGCGGCGCCAGCGCGAGATCGGCGACCTCAAGATCAAGATTTCCGGCTGCATCAACGCCTGCGGCCATCACCACGTCGGCCACATCGGCATCCTCGGCGTCGAGAAGAAGGGCGAGGAGTTCTACCAGCTCACCCTCGGCGGCTCCGGCGACGAGCCGCCTCGATCGGCGAGATCATCGGCCCGGGCTTCTCCTCCGACGAGGTCGTCGATGCCGTCGAGACGGTGGTCGACACCTATCTGAAGGTCCGCGCGGGCCGCGGCGAGAACTTCCTCGCCACCTATCGCCGCCTCGGTCAGGCGCCGTTCAAGGAGGCGCTCTATGGCGCCGCTTGACGCGCTCGCCCTCGCCGTCGATCCCGAGGCTGGCGCCGAGGCCGAAGCCGTCGCGCTGAACGCGCGCTACGGCGAGCGCGATGCGCAGCGACGTGATCGCGCTCGCCGCTGACGAGCTGTTCCCCGGCCGGATCGCGCTGGTCTCGAGCTTCGGCGCCGAGTCGGCCGTGCTCCTGCACCTGCTGTCCGAGGTCGACCGCGACGCGCCGGTGATCTTCCTCGACACCGGCCGGCTGTTCCCCGAGACGCTGGAATACCGCACGCAGCTGGCCGAGCGCCTCGGCCTGACCGACGTGCGCAGCGTCACGCCCGACCCGGAGCGGCTGCTCGGCGCAGGATCCGCACCGGGCGCTGTGGATGACCAATCCCGATCTCTGCTGCCGCATCCGCAAGACCGAGCCGCTCGCGCGCGCGCTCGAGGGCTTCGACGCCTGGTTCACCGGCCGCAAGCGCTTCCAGAACGCGGTGCGCGCCGCTCCGCCTGTTCGAGGCCGACGGCGCGCGCATCAAGGTCAATCCGCTGGCCGACTGGTCCGCCGCCGACCTGACGGCGCACATGGAGCGCCACGACCTGCCGGCGCATCCGCTGGTGGCGCAGGGCTATCCCTCGATCGGCTGCGTGCCCTGCACCACCCGCGTCGCGCCGGCGAGGACGCCCGCGCCGGCCGCTGGCGCGGCCTCGACAAGACCGAGTGCGGCATCCACACCGACCTCGAAACCGACGGCAGCGGCATCTGACTCATGCCCCTCTGGAAAAACGGCGCCTTCGTCGAGGACGACTGGAGCATCGTCGCCGACGACGCGCCGGTGCCCGACGGCGGCACGTCGTCGTCAGCCTGAAGCGCTGGCGCGCCGAGCGCGACGCGCTCGCCGCCCGCAACGCGCCGCTCGGCCTCCTGATCGAGCCGGGCAGCGACTGGCGCGACGTCGTCGCCGACCTCGCCCGCTTCCCGGTGATCGTCGTGACGATCCCGAAATACGCCGACGGCCGCGCCTTCTCGATCGCCCGGCTGCTGCGCGAGCGCGACGGCTACAAGGGCGAGATCCGCGCCACCGGCGCCTACATCATCGACCAGGTGCCGCTGATGATGCGCGTCGGCATCGACGCCTTCGAGACCAGCGACCCGGTCCTCATCGACGCGTTCGAGAGGGGCGAGTGGCCGGAGGTGCCGCACTACCTCCAGCCGGCCTGGCCGGGCGACGGCGAAGTGCCGGCCGGCACGCGGCCGTGGGCGCGCAAGCGCGTGGACGAGTAGCGGCAGCAGACAGGGCTCAACGCGCTGGCAGAGTGCTCGCGTGACTAACTCGCTGCGAGGCAGGTTACCGCAGGACCGTCGACGTGCGGCTACCGAGGCTGCGACGGCGGCGGCTGGATCTCGCGCCGGGCCACAGAGCGTCCGATACCCGGCATCACGTTGACTGGCGATCTGCGCTGAGGTCGGCCAAGCGCACGCGCGGCCTGATTTTCGCCGGAGCGGCGCCGAGAGGCCGAGGATGACGCGATGACACATACGTAGCAGGAGCTTCCACCAAGATCGGAGGCGCGGCATCACCGCTTTGTGCGGTGGAGCACGCGAAAATCTTTTGGCATGTGCCGTCCGCCAAATCGAGTCGGTGTCTGGCGCAGGTATCGGCGAAGATTGTGCGGCAATTATTTGCTTGCGCTGGAAATCGATTGCCGGCAGCTCCGATGAATTCTCGCGATCTGCGGTCAGATGCAGTTACTCTTTCTACTGAAGCGATAAAAAGCGAACTTGCAGCGAGGCACGAAGCGATGCGCTGCGGCACTCACCGTAGATATACGCGCATGGTACGATTCGAGTCGGACTTCTTCGGTGGGGAGTGCGATTGCAAGCGGTCGAGCAAATCGCGGTTCAGCCGGCGATTGAGCGCAGTCTGCTGGCGCGATTCTCCGCCGATCCTAAGACGGTTCTCGTCTCGCGATCGCCTGCTCGATCCATGTCCTTGCGCCAGGGCTCGGACGCATCCGACCGCAACGTCGACTTCGTCATCGATCGACTGCGCCGGAAGCTCGGCAATTCAGCACTGGCGTGCCGAAATACATCGCGACCCAGTATGGCGAAGGCTACGTGTGGGTGGCGGAGCGCGCCACGCAGAGCGCCGCCGTGCTAGGCGGGCACCTTCAATCGTCATCGGGCCGCTGCGGGGGCTGGGCCACATCGGAGACTTCACCTGGGCCTGCCCGCGCTTGGGCCGAAGGACTGCGGCGCCAGCTCGATGGCCGCGTGGCCAGGATCGAGCGCGTCGAGATCGACGAGGACATGCCGCCAGCGGAATCATTTGCAGGCGAGAAGCGGCACTTGGCCGTCGAGTCGCATTTTGTCACCACGCCGGCGGGCTATGCGCCATCACGCTGAAGACTTTGCCACGGGCCACGTCGTTCACGTCTCGCGCCGCAGCGGTTTTCGGACGGTTCATCGCGGGGGAGGGCGACGTCGATCGGCGAAGCCATCGCTGATCTTGCCGATTGTATCACGTCAGCGGTCTGGGACACGCTTGCCTATCGGGCCAGCGCATCTCAGGCGCCGATCCGACGCGCCCCTTGCCGTGCGCATGCACGATGTCTGCCCGATTACGGCTCGCAGATCGCGGAACATGTGCGATGGAACCTGCGGTTACGAAGCAGATGCGGGGCCGACTTGAGCTGATCCTCAGGATCACCAAGCACTCATGCTCGCGGACCTGCCTTGCACGCCAGGTACGTGCAGATGATGGTAATGACTGATCCTCGACAGGCGCGCAGCGGATCGAGGATGAAATCGAGCGGTGCGTGATGGCGGCCTTGCCAGATCTCCAGAACAGATCCGGTCTTCGTCATGACGGCCGGCAAGTTGCTTCATTTCCTGGACCGCGGGCACCGGTCCGCTCGGCCTCGAACTCATGGAGAGAGCCTTGAGTCGACCACAGCTCGTGGCAACATCCTTTGCCATCCTCGGTGACAGCTTCCGCATGTCATCCAGGGTGATTTCGGCAAGCGCCGTTTTCGCTGTTATGATCAGGGCATGCTGAACTCTGCGAGCAGGGATCGTACTTCCACCTCTACTTGCTGGTCCTCAGATGCGAAGCCTTAGTTACCGCAGGCGAATCCAGGATGGCCTTCGACCGCGTGATGGATGAGTTTTGCGCGCAAAAGGCAGAGGCTCGCCAGGTCCTCGCCATCTACTTCACTTTGCCCGGAAAGGTCAGTTCCGGAAGCGCGGGCGGTGCGCCGGCATGGTGCAGCGAAGCGCAAGCGCGCGGCATGCTGATCTATTCCAACTACATCTGCGCCCGACTGTTCGACCATGTCGAGCACCGCGAGAACATGCTGCGCGGGATCGACGGCTGTTCGTCGAGCGCTTCGGCGAGAGCGTCATCCCGGACGAGGTACGCGCGTCGGCGCCGAGGCTCTCGCGTCCATTGCCGACGGCAGATCGCAGACGATCCCCACGCGGGCGAGCGCCTGAGGCGTCAGCTACAGCACCCCGGCGCCCATCTCCGCCGGCTGCGCGTTGGTGCGGAACATGCGGAAGAGTTCGCGGCCCATGCCGTATTGGTTGCCGGCGAGGTCCGGCGCCATCGGCGCGCGCGCCGCAAGGTCGGCGGCGTTGGCGATGACCGCGAGCGTGCCGGTGCGCGGATCGATGCGGATGACGTCGCCATCGCGGAGCCGCGCCAGCGTGCCGCCTTCGGCCGCTTCCGGCGTCACGTGGATCGCCGCCGGCACCTTGCCCGAGGCGCCGGACATGCGCCCGTCGGTGACCAGCGCCACCTTGAGGCCGCGGTCCTGAAGCAGGCCCAGCGTCGGCGTCAGCTTGTGCAATTCCGGCATGCCGTTGGCGCGCGGCCCCTGGAAGCGGATGACGGCGACGAAGTCCTTGTTGAGCCGGCCGGCGTTGAAGGCCTCGCGCAGGGCCTCCTGGGAGTCGAAGACCATCGCCGGCGCCTCGACCACCTGGTTCTCGGCTCCACGGCCGAAACCTTCATCACCGCGCGGCCGAGATTGCCGGTGAGGAGCTTCAGCCCGCCCTCGGGCGAGAACGGCTTGGCCACGGGCGCCAGCACCTTTTCGTTGCCGCTTTCCGTCGCGCCGGCGCGCCAGGCGATACCGCCTTCGTCGTCGAGTTCCGGCGTCTGCAGGTAGCCGTTGAGGCCGCTGCCCCAGACCGTGCGCACGTCCTCGTGCAGCAGGCCGGCGCCGATCAGCTCGCGCATCAGGAACTGCATGCCGCCGGCCTTGTGGAAATCGTTCACGTCGGCCGAGCCGTTCGGATAGACGCGGGCGAGCAGCGGCACGACCTCCGACAGGTCGGCGAAATCGTCCCAGGTGAGGTGGATGCCGGCCGCCTTGGCGATGGCGACGAGATGCAGCGTGTGGTTGGTCGAGCCGCCGGTGGCGTGCAGGCCGACGACGCCGTTGACGATGGCGCGCTCGTCGATGATCTGGCCGACCGGCGTGTATTCGTTGCCGAGCGAGGTGATGGCGAGCGCGCGCCGCGTCGCCTCGCGGGTCAGCGCGTCGCGGAGCGGCGTGTCCGGGTTGACGAAGGTGGCGCCCGGAATGTGCAGGCCCATGATCTCCATCAGCATCTGGTTGGAATTGGCGGTGCCGTAGAAGGTGCAGGTGCCCGGCGCGTGATACGATTTGGCCTCGACCTCGAGCAGCTCCTCGCGGGTGATCTTGCGCTCGGCATAGAGCTGGCGCGCCTTCGAGCGCTCCGGGTTGGGCATGCCGGAGGGCATCGGCCCGGCCGGAACGAAGACCGCCGGGATGTGGCCGAAGGTCAGCGCGGCGATCATCAGCCCGGGCACGATCTTGTCGCAGATGCCGAGAAAGACCGCCGCGTCGAACATGTCGTGCGACAGGCCGACCGCCGCTGCCATGGCGATGGTGTCGCGCGAGAACAGCGACAGCTCCATGCCGGTCTGCCCTTGCGTGACGCCGTCGCACATGGCCGGCACGCCGCCGGCGACCTGCGCCGTGCCGCCGGTTTCGCGCGCCGCCTCCTTGATGAGGTCGGGGAAGCGTCCGTAGGGCTGATGCGCCGACAGCATGTCGTTATAGGCGGTGATGATGCCGAGATTGGGTGCGTCGGCGGCGGCGAGCTTGGCCTTGTCGCGGACGTTGCAGGCGGCGAAGCCGTGGGCGAGGTTGGAGCAGGAGAGCTTGCCGCGGCGGACGCGGGTCTCGGCGGCCGTGTGGATGCGGTCGAGATATTGCGCGCGGCCGGACTGGCTGCGCCGCGCGATGCGTTCGGTCACCTCGCCGATGCGGGCATGAAGGGTCATGGCAGTCTCCTGATGCGGCCGGCCTCGGCCGCGCTTGATCTTGCGGGTTGGCGCTTATCTAGCGTCCGACCTGAAAGATCGATGGCACGCCGGGCCATTGCGACGATCCGTGCAAGGAGCGGGCCGGAAAGGCCGGGTCCGGCGGGAGGCTGAGCGGCGCCCGCTCAGGCCTCGTCGTCGTGCCAGGTGCGCCCGTCGCGCTCGATCAGCGAGATGGCGGCGGTCGGCCCCCAGGTGCCGGCGGGGTAGGGCTTCGGCCCTTCGCTGGTGGCCGCCCAGGCCTCGACGATCGGGTCGATCCACGACCATGCCGCCTCGACCTCGTCGCGGCGCATGAACAGGGTCTGGTTGCCGCGGATGACGTCGAGGATCAGGCGCTCATAGGCGTCCGGGCTGCGCACGCCGAAGGCCTCGGCGAAGCTCATGTCGAGCGGCACGTAGCGCAGGCGCATGCCGCCGGGGCCCGGATCCTTGATCATCAGCCACAGCTTGACGCCCTCGTCGGGCTGGATGCGCAGCACCAGCCGGTTCTGCTCGATGGCGCCGACGCTGTCGTCGAAGATCGAATGCGGAATGTTGCGGAAGGTGAGCACGATCTCGGACTGGCGGATCGGCAGCCGCTTGCCGGTGCGCAGGTAGAACGGCACGCCCGCCCAGCGCCAGTTCCTGATCTCGGCCTTGAGCGCGACGAAGGTCTCGGTGGCGCTGTCGGGGTTGTCGATGTCCTCGGTATAGCCCGGCACGGTGCCGCCGACGCCGGCGCGATACTGCCCGCGCACGATCAGGTTGCCGGCGTTGCTGCGGTCGATCGGCTTCAGCGCCTTCAGCACCTTGATCTTCTCGTCGCGCACGGCGTCGGCGTCCATGCGCGTCGGCGGCTCCATCGCCATCAGGCAGAGGAGCTGCATCATGTGGTTCTGCACCATGTCGCGCAGCGCGCCGGCATGGTCGTAGTAGCCGCCGCGGCCTTCCACGCCGATGCTCTCCGCCGCGGTGATCTGGACGTGGTCGATGTGCTCGGCGTTCCACAGCGGCTCGAACAGCGCGTTGCCGAAGCGCAGCGCCATCAGGTTCTGCACCGTCTCTTTTCCGAGATAGTGGTCGATGCGGTAGATCTGGCGCTCGTTGAAGACATTGCCGACGGCGTCGTTGACCTCGCGGGCCGACTTGAGGTCGTGGCCGATCGGCTTCTCGATGATGACGCGCGTGTGCGGCGTCACCAGGCCCTTGCTGCCGAGCTTGGCGCAGATGGTGCCGAAGAGCTCCGGCGCCACGGCGAGGTAGAAGGCGCGGATGCGGTCCTCGCCGTCCTTGAGGAGCTTGGCGAGATCGTCCCAGCCCTCGTCCGACTGGGCGTCGACCGGCACGAAATGCAGCCGGTTGAGGAAGGTCGTCGAGCACCGCCTCGTCGGGCGTGCCGCCGGCGGCGTGTTCGGCGAGCGCCGCCTTGGTCGCCTCGCGGTATTCGTCGTCGCTCATGTGCCGGCGCGAGACGCCGATGATGCGCGTCACCGTCGGGATCTGGCCGTCGAGATGGCGCTCGTAGAGGGCCGGCAGCAGCTTGCGGTAGGCGAGGTCGCCGGCGCCGCCGAAAATGACGAAATCGAACGGCTCGACGGCGATGATGCGGCTGGTCATGAGGCAGGACTCCCGGGCGCAGGCAAGGAACGGCCGGCCCCTGCGGATTTCGGGTTCCGGCCCGTGCGGTCTACACTGACGGGCAGCGTTTTGGCAGAGGATTCGCCGTCCGGCCAGTGGCCTAAAATTGGGCACCGGCCGCTACGGTCAGGGAGGATGCATGGCGACACCGGTTTGCGTGGTTCCGGCGGGCGACTGGACGGGCGAGGGGGCGGTCTGGCACGCGGCGCGAAAAGGCGGTCTACTGGGTCGATATCAGCCGTTTCCTGATCCACCGCTTCGATCCGGCGACCGGCAACGTCCGCAACTGGTTCTTCGCCGAGCCGGTGATCACGCTCGGCCTCACCGACCGGCCGGACACGCTGATCGTCGCGACCGCCTCGAGGTGATCCTGTGGCAGCCGGCCAACGATGCCCGCGCCGATTTCGCCGATCCCGAGCACGGCGCGCCGGCGTGCGCTTCAACGACGGCCGCCCCGACCCGGCCGGCAATTTCTGGGTCGGCTCGATGCACTTCGGCAAGGACGTGCCGACCGGCGTCGGGCAAGCTGTTCCGCGTCAACGCCGACGGCTCGAGCAGCATCGAGAAGAGCGGCATCGGCATCACCAACACGTTCTGCTGGAGCCCGGACAACCCGCGCTTCTATTTCGGCGACACGCTCGCCAACGCCATCTCGGTGTGGGACTACGACCTCGGCACCGGCAGCATCGCCAACGAGCGGCCGTTCTTCGTCGGTTTCGATCGCGGCGGGCCGGACGGCTCGGCGATGGACCGCGACGGCTATCTGTGGAATGCGCGCTATGGCGGCGGCTGCATCGTGCGCATCGCGCCGAACGGCGAGATCGACCGCATCGTCGAAATGCCGGTGACCAACGTCACCACCTGCACCTTCGGCGGGCCGCAGCTGAAGACGCTGTTCATCACCACCGCCATGCGCCGCGACGAGCGCCTGTCCGGCGGCCTCTACGCGCTCGCCGTCGACGTGCCCGGCCTGCCGGAGAACCTCTTCCGCCTGAGCGGCTGACGCCACGATCGCCGCCCCGAACTCGCCACTTTGTCGGGCTTGTCAGGGCCGTAGGCTTTGGCGCTAATGAACGTGAAGAGGGTGGGCAGCCTTCACGGGGAAACGGGATGGCCCGTCTCATTGGATTTTTCGCCGGCTGCGCCGTCGCGGCCTGCCTCGTCACGGGCGATACCGCCCATGCCGACAGCCGCCTGTTCAGCGCGCGCAGCGGCCAGAGCGGCGTCACCGTCACCGGCGCGAGCCTGAACGGCAGGGAGCTGCCCGTCGCCGGGCAGGGCGGCGGCGTAACCTTCTTCCGCATCGACAATCCCGGCGGCGCGGTGCCCTGCCCCAACCGCATCGCCTTCACCGCCTCCAGCGGCGCGGTGGCGACCATCGACGCCGACATCTGCACCAACGGCGCCGAGGTGACGGTCGACTTCGTGGCAGCGGCCGCACCGACTCCGCCACCGCCGGCGTGAAGCGCTGCCGCCCGTGCCGGCACAGCCATGCCAGCCTGCACGGCCGAGCCAGCCTGCGCGGCGCACGGCCGGCACCGGCGTCCAGCCGGTCACCATCAGCATCGACGATCCCGACGTCGCCATCGACAGCGTCTTCATGGCCGGCAAGCCGGTCGCCATCAACGCCGGCCGGCAATGCGCGTCGAGGTGCTGGTGGCACCGGGACCGAACGGCATCGCCTGCTCGCGCGATCTCGGCCTGGTGCTCTCCGACGGCCGGCGCATCGCCCGCGCCGTCGACATCTGCGCCAACAACTGGCAGGTGATCGTCCCGCTGCTCGGCATGCCGGCGGCGGGCACGGCGCCGCCGGCCGCCGCCGCCGCCGCCCGCGCGACCGACAGTGGCGCCCGCGCCGAACGGCGCCGGCGTGGATGTTCACCTCCACCCGCGACAATGGCAGCCTCGCCTTCGCCGTGCCCAATACCGACGAGAGCGAGTTCACCGCGGTCTGCATCCCGGCTCGAGCGAGGTGACCCTGGCGCTCGGGCGGAGCGCCCCCGAGGTGCAGCCCGGCGGGGCGGTGACCGTCGGCTTCTCCGCCGGCACGTTCGGCCAGAACTACAGCGCGACCGGCTCCGACGTGTCGCAGCTGAGCGGCCTGTCCAACCCGCTGATCAAGCTCAAGACGACGATCCGCTGTGGCCGGCGCTCATCCGCGAGAGCGCCTCACCATGCAGATCGGCTCGGCGGCGCCCTATGCCCTGTCGCTGAAGGGCAGCGCCGCCAAGGCGCGGCAGTTCCTCGCCTTTTGCAGCCCGGCGCCGGTAATCGCCGCCCGCCGCGTCACCGCCCGGATCGGCCGATCGCCGGTCTTGCCGGCGCGGCATCCCCTTCGCCTGCGACGACGGCAGCTTCATCAGCGTGGTCTTCGACGATGCCAACGCCCGGGTCATCGTCACCGAGCAGGGCGCGCCGCCGATGTCGCTCCGCCGCGTCGCCTCGCGGGGGGCGCCCGCTATGTCGGCCGCGGCTCCGAGCTGGTCGGCTACGCCGAGACCATCACCTGGCGCGCGGCGGAGATCCGCCGAGCACCTGCCGGCCGCAGTAGGCGTCCATGTCAGCCGTGGCCGCCGCGACACAGCCGCGGGCCTCGCGGCTGCAGGGGTGGCGCCGGCCGGGCGGCGGGTCTAGAAGCTCGCTCCATGACCGACATTGTTGCCAAGGCGCCGTCCTCGCGCGGGGCGTGGGGCGCGGAAATTCGCGCTACGCTTGCGCTCGCCTGGCCGATCGTCCTGACCAACCTGTCGCAGGTCGGACTGGCGACGACCGACGTGGTCATGATGGGTTGGCTCGGGCCGGATCGCTCGCCGCCGGCGCGCTGGCCGTCAACCTCAACTTCGCCTTCCTCATCTTCGCCATCGGCCTGGTGACCGCGACGGCGCCGCTGATGGCCATCGAGCTCGGCCGCAACCGCCATTCGGTGCGCGACGTGCGCCGCACCATGCGTCAGGGCTTCTGGGCGGCGATCGCCATCACCCTGCCGATCTGGGTCGTGCTCTGGCAGGCCGAGGCGATCTTCCTGCTGCTCGGCCAGCAACCGGCCATCGCCCCCGAGGCGCGCTTGCTATCTGCACACCTTCCAGTGGTCGTTCCTGCCGTTCCTGTTCTACGTGATCCTGCGCAATTTCGTCTCGGCGCTGGAGCGCCCGCTGGCGGCGCTGTGGATCGGCGGCAGCGCGCTCGTCATCAACGCGCTGCTCGTCTGGACGCTGATGTTCGGCCATTTCGGCCTGCCGGCACTGGGCCTTCCCGGCGCCGGCATCGCCACCACGATCACCAACATCTACATGGCCGTCGGTCTGGCGGTGCTCATCACGCTCGACCGCCGCTTCCGCCGCTATCATCTGTTCGGCCGCTTCTGGCGGCCCGACTGGTCGCGCTTCCGCGCCATCTGGCGGATCGGCCTGCCGATCGGCGTGACGCTCGCCTTCGAGGTGACGATCTTCAACGCCGCGACCTTCCTGATGGGGCTGATCAGCCCGGCGGCGCTCGCCGCCCACGCCATCGCCATCCAGATTCCCTCGCTCACCTTCATGGTGCCGCTCGGCCTCGGCACCGCCGCAACCGTGCGCGTCGGCCGCGCCTATGGCGCCCGCGACATCGCCGGCATCGCCCGCGCCGGCTGGTCGGCCTATGGCATGGCGCTGGTCTATGCCTGCGGCACGGCGACGCTCATGCTGCTCTTCGCGCGCGAACTCGTCGGCCTCTTCCTCGACCTCAACGATCCCGCCGATGCCGTCGTCGTCGGTCTCGCCGCCTCCTTCCTGGTCTTGGCCGGCATCTTCCAGATCGTCGACGGCGCCCAGGTGGTCGGCGTCCGGCATGCTGCGCGGCCTCGGCGACACGCGCGTGCCGATGTGCTTCGCCGGCCTCGGCTATTGGGGCATCGGCCTGCCGCTCGGCGTCGTGCTCGCGTTCTGGGTGAAGCTCGACGGCATCGGCATCTGGATCGGCCTGTCGACCGGCCTTGCGGTGGTCGCCGTGCTGATGACCGTGCGCTGGATCCTGCGCGAGCGCCTCGGCCTCACGCGGCGCACCGCGCCGGACGTCAGCCGGCGGCGCTGCACGTGAACGTCGAGGCGCCGGCGGTTACGCCCTAGCTCAGCCGTAGCCCTGCGCGGCCCAGTCGGACTGCTCGCGCGAGAAATAGACCTCGGCGTCCTTCACGACGGCGGCGAAAGCTTCCTCGGTCGTCCGCCTCGTCGAGCGGACCGTCCATGAAGCCGGTTTGGTGGGCGGCGAGCGTATAGGAGGCGGCGAGCTCGCTGAACTTCTTCATCTGGATCCAGCCGAGCAGGGCGGAGGCGAGGATGATGAAAAGCTCGGTCGGCGAGTATAGCCAGTCCGGCCACGCGGCGCGGATGATGACGCTGGCGATGGCGGCGACATAGATGGCGATGCAGACCGCGATCCAGACGCTGGTAGGCGGCGCGGCTCGCCGCGGCCTTGACGCGGTACCAGTTGCGCTGCTCCTCGATGCGCTCGCTGAAATAGAGGCTCTTGCGCTCGTCGAGCGACTTGGCGCGGACCGCCGCGCATCGCCGGCGTGATCTCGTCGGCGTCGGCATCGGCGCCCATGCGGCCACGATCGCCTCGTGCTGGTCGAGCATGCGCCTGAGCGTCTTGCGGAAGGCCGACTCGGCTTCCTTCTCGGCCTTGTTGAAGGGCGGGCAGCGCATCATGAAACGCCACGCGGCGCTCTGCATGGCCTCGGCCAGTCCGCGGGCGCGATACCAGGCCTGTTCCGGCGTGGTGAAGGTGCGGAACAGCATGATCGCCAGCGACAGCACGAAGATGAAGGCGACGATGGCGTAGTAGAAGCCCGTCCGCTCCACTCGATGATGCCGAAGGCGCCGGCGGTCAGCAGCACCGACATACTCCGCGCGCGACCAGCGTGTGGAACCGCTAGCGCGCGACGGTTGGCGAAGCGATCGGCGGTCTCGAACTGGCTGGGAAAGGCGGTGACGTCCATCGGCGGAGCCCGGCGCGGCGATGCCGGCGAAAAGAATGCCATGCGGTCCGGCCGGTCATGGGTCGCGGATCGCCGCCGGCGGCTGAAACACACCGTTACAAACCATGCGCGCCGCCCGAAACACTGGGCTTACAGGGCGGTGGTCGATCTCCCCGCCATCCCGCCGCCGGACCTGCCGGGGCGGACCAACCCATAACCGGAGACTACCCAATGCTTCGCAAGATCGTCGTTGCCGCCGCGCTCACCCCGTCCTTCGTCGCGCCGGCCTTCGCCGCCACGACCTACTACGTCGAGCAGAGCGCCAAGACCCACAAGTGCTCGGTGACGAGCCACAAGCCGGACGGCAAGAAGTTCAGCATGATCGGCACCGACACCTACAAGACCAAGTCCGCCGCGACCACGGCGATGAAGGCCGACGCCGCCTGCAAGGCGTAAGCCTCTCGACATCTCGTCGCGCGCCGGTCGGCCTGGCCGGCGCGTGACGCCCTGCCCGAATATTCGCCGCGATCCGGCGCCAGCAGAGTCCGTCCGGGGCGCCGGCAGCCGGCAGCATCAGCGCGGCACCCCGGGCGGGCATTGCTGTGGGCGCCACGCCGCATCTTCTGATCGTCGACGACGATCGCGAAATCAGGGACCTGGTCTCGCGCTTCTTCGTCAAGCACGGCTACAAGGTCGCAGCCGCCGCCGACGCGCGCACGATGGAGGCGACGCTGGCGGCCAGCGCGCAGTCGATCTCGTGATTCTCGACCTCATGCTGCCGGGCAAGAGCGGCCTCGAACTCTGCCGCGACCTGCGCGCCCGCTCGCCGATCCCGATCCTGATGCTGACCGCCATGGGCGACGAGACCGACCGCATCGTCGGCCTCGAAATGGGCGCCGACGACTACATCGCCAAGCCATTCAATCCGCGCGAGCTGCTCGCCCGCGTGCGCGCCATCCTGCGCCGCGCCAGCGACCGCCGCCGCGGGCCGGCAAGCCGGCCGCGCCGCCCAAGCGCATGCGCTTCGCCGGCTGGTCGCTCGACCTCGGCCGCCGCCGGCTGGAGGCGCCCGACGGGCTCATCGTCGACCTCACCACCGGCGAATACGAGTTGCTCATCGCCTTTGCCGAGCGCCCGCAGCGCGTGCTCACCCGCAACCAGCTTCTCGACCTCGCCCGCGGCCGCGACGCCACGCCCTTCGACCGCTCCATCGACGTGCAGGTCAGCCGCATCCGCAGGAAGATCGAGGCCGACCCGAAGGCGCCGGAGATGATCGTCACCGTGCGCGGCGACGGCTACATGTTCACGCCGGAGGTCGAGGTGGCTTGAGGCGCTTCCTGCCCGACAGCCTCGCCGCCTGGGCGCTGATCATCGTCATCGGCGGGCTGGTCGTCGCCGAGGTCGCGACGGTCGGCGTCATCCTGCAGAACCGCGCCCTCAACGCCCGCATGAGCGTCTTCTTCCATCTCGCCGAGCGGGTATCGTCGCTCAGCCGCGCGATCGCTGCCGAGCCGGTGCAGGCCGCGGCGACTTGCCGAGGCGCTGTCGACGCCGACCCTGCGGGTCGCGGTCGGCGACAAGCCGATCGCCACCAGCGACGCGCGCCAGCGACGACGAGATCGCCGAGCTGGAGGACGTTCTGCAGACGCGCCTCGGCGATTCCGGCGTCACCGAGGTCGATGTCGGGCGCGGCCCCGTGGTCGCCGATGACCGGCGAGGGCCATGCCGACCCACCCGGCGACGATGCCGGCCCGGTCGAGCGCTTCCTCTCCGACATCGAGCAGCACTACGCCTTCGACGACGCCTATCTCGTCTCGGTGCAGCTCGGCAACGGCAGCTGGGCCAATTTCACCGTGCCGGTGGCGCCGTCGCCGCGCCTGTGGTCGGACAACACGATGCTGCTGACCGTGGCGGTCATCGCTGCTGGTGCTCGCCGGCTCGATCTGGGCGCTGCGCCGCCTGACCGCGCCCTATGCGCTGCTCGCCAACGCGGCGGAGCGGCTCGGCCGCGACATCAACGCCGAATCGCTGCCCGAGAAGGGGCCGCGCGAGGTGCGCGCCGCCGCCCATGCCTTCAACCTGATGCAGGAGCGGCTGCGCCGCTTCCTCGGCGACCGCGACCAGCTCGTCGCCGCCATCTCGCACGACCTCAGGACGCCGGTCACCCGGCTGCGGCTGAGGGCCGAGTTCGTCGAGGATGCCGAGCAGCGCGCCCGCATGCTGGCCGATCTCGAGGACATCGAGGCGATGACCCGCTCGGTGCTCGCCTTCGCCAGCGACACCGCCCAGCCCGAGGCGCGCGAGTAGATCGACCTGATCTCGCTGCTCGAAATCGCTTTGCGGCGACATGCCGGGCGTGACGCTCGACCTCGCCCCCGACCTGCCGCCGCGCCTGCAATGCCTGGCCGCAGCCGGTGGCGCTTGCGCCGCGCGATCGCCAACCTGATCGACAATGCGGTGAAATACGGCAGCGGCGCCCGCGTTTCGCTGGTGCTCGAGCCGCCGCGATCCGCATCGTCGTCGACGACGACGGGCCGGGAATCCCGACGGAGGACATGGAGGCCGTCTTCCGGCCGTTCCGCCGGCTGGAGACCTCGCGCAACCGCGAGACCGGCGGCGCCGGCCTGGGCCTGACCATCGCCCGTTCCGTGGCGCGCGCCCACGGCGGCGACGTCGTCCTGACCAACCGGCCGGGCGGCGGGCCTCACCGCCGAGATCGTCCTGCCGCGTCGCGACGCCGGTCCGCGATGCGCCGGCCGCGGCGAATTGCTGACGTGACTTCGGTCACAGCCGTGCCTGACCGGGCCGGACTAGCGTCCGCTGCTCGCGCGGCCGATGCGCCGCGCGATCATGCAAGGAGGGGAAAAAGATGCGTCTGACACTCTGGCTGGCGGCGGCTGCCTGTCGGCCTTGTGCCGCTGGCGGCCCAGGCGGCGCCCGGGGATGTTTCCGTCGAGCGCGGCCGGCAGGTATCGATCATCGGCGGCTGCAACGACTGCCACACCGCCGGCTACAACGAATCGCAAGGCAAGATCGACCCGGCCAAGGCGCTGAAAGGGACGGCGATCGGCTGGATGGGCCCGTGGGGCACGACCTATCCGGCGAACATCCGGCTCAAGGTCAAGGACATGACCGAGGACGATTTCGTCAAATACGCCAAGACGTTCACGGCGCGGCCGCCGATGCCCTACTACAACGTCCACGCCATGGACGAGAGCGACCTGCGCTCGCTCTACCTCTACATCAAGTCGCTGGGCGATCCCGGCGATCCGATGCCCGATACGTGCCGCCCGGCGAGGAGCCGAAGACGCCCTATTACGTGGCGGCGCCGCCGACCATGCCGAAGCAGTAGGCGCGCACTTCGCGCTGACCGCGAGCCCGGCCTCGCGGCCGGGCTCTTTGCATTTCAGGTCAGCCGGTTGCGGAACATCCACGCCGCGATCGGCAGCGTCACCACCGCGATGACGACCAGCGGCCACAGATCGCCGACGAGCTGGCCGAGCCCGGCGCCCTCCAGATAGACCCGCCGCGTGATGTCGATCGCGTAGCGCAGCGGATCGATGAAGCGTGATCCACTGGAACACCTCCGGCATGTTGCCGATCGGCGTCGCCAGGCCGGAGAGCAGGATGAAGGGCATCAGCAGGACGAACGAGAACAGCATCGCCTGCTGCATGGTGGCGACCAGCGACGAGACGAACAGCCCGATGCCGACCGCGGCGATGACGAACAGGACCAGGCCGCCGTAGAGGGTGATCAGCGAGCCGGCGAAGGGGATGCGGAACCAGAGCTGCGCCACCAGGAAGATGAGCGTCGCCTGGATGAGGCCGACCACGGTCGAGGGCAGCGCCTTGCCGATCATGATCTCGCGCCGGCCGGATCGGCGTCACCAGCAACTGGTCGAAGGTGCCGTCCTCGCGCTCGCGCGCCACCGACAGCGCGGTCAGCAGCAGCACCTGCAGCAGCGTGATCGTGCCGATCAGGCCGGGGATCATGTTCCAGCTCGTCTCGAGATTGCCGTTGTACCAGGCGCGCACGCGTCACCTTGAGCGGCGGATCGGCGAGGCCGTGCGCCGGCCCGCCAGTCGGCGTTGAAGCTGTCGACGATGGCGTTGACGTAGCCGAGCGCCGTGCCGGCGGTGTTGGAGTTGCGGCCGTCGGCGATGACCTGGACGTCGGCCGGCTGGCCGGCGGCGAGGTTGCGCTCGAAATCCGGGCCGATGCGCGACGACCGAGCAGCGCGTCGCGGTCGTCGATCAGCCGGGCGATGTCGGCCGCGCGCTCGATGGTGGCGACGCGCTCGAACACGCCGGAGCCGTCGAGACGCGCCAGCAGGTCGCTGCGAGGCGGCGCTGCGGTCCTCGTCGTAGACCGCATAGGGCGCGTGGTTGAGGTCGAAGGTCGCGGCATAGCCGAACAGGAACGACTGCAGCAGCGCCGGCACGAACAGGATGACGCGGCTGCGCGGGTCGCGCAGCAGCGCCAGCACTTCCTTGCGGACGAGGCTGAGGATGCGGAGCGAGGGCGGCGCGCATGGCGGCCTCAGGCGAGTTTCTTGCGCGTCGCGCGAGCGGCGGCGGCCGAGCAGGATGACGCCATCAGCGCCAGCACCGCCGCGTTGGGCAGGATGACGCCCCAGATGTCGCCGGCCAGGAAGATCGTCTGCAGCAGCGTGACGAAATAGCGGGCCGGCAGGATGTAGGTGACGATCTGCAGCGGCCACCGGCATCGAGCGGATGTCGAACAGGAAGCCGGAGAGCAGCATCGCCGGCAGGAAGGTGGCGAGCAGCGCGATCTGCTGGCGACGAACTGGCTCTTGGTCGCCGACGAGGCGAACAGCCCGATGCCGAGCGACACCAGCAGGTAGAGCATCGACACGCCGGTCAGCACGACGAGCGAGCCGCGCAGCGGCACGTGGAACAGGACCTCGGCCGCCACGCACGCAGAGCGCGAAGCCGATCATGCCCAGGACGAAATAGGGGACGATCTTGCCGAGCAGGATCTCGGTGGCGCGCACCGGCGTGACGAAGATCGCCTCCAGCGTGCCGCGTTCCCATTCGCGCGCCATCACCAGCGCCGTCAGGAAGGCGCCGATCAGCGTCATGATCAGCACGATCAGGCCGGGCACGAGGAAATAGTGGCTGTCGTTGGCCTCGTTGAACCAGATGCGGCTCTTGCACGCTGACCGGGCCGATGCCGGCGACCGGGTTGCCTTCCGCCGCGAGCCGCTGCGCCGGCCATGCCGATGGCGCCCAGCGCGTAGCCCTGGATGATGCGCGCGGTGTTGGCGTCGGTGCCGTGCAGCAGGACCTGCACCTCGGCGTCGCCGGCGGCGACGTCGCGGGCGAAGTCGCCGCGGAGGTGGACGATGCCGTCGACCTCGTGCGCGCGCATCAGCTTCTCGGCCTCGGCCATCGAGGTCACCGTCTGCGCGTCGAAATAGGGCGACAGGCGGAAGCCGGCGGCGACCTCGCTCGCCATCGCCGACGGCTGCTCGATCACCAGCGCCACCGGCGCGTTCCTGACGTCGAGCGACAGCGCGTAGCCGAACAGCAGGATCAGCATCACCGGCATGACGATGCCGAGCGCGATGCTCGACTCGGGTCGCGCAGGATCTGGCGGCTCTCCTTGACGATCGAGCGCGCAGACGCGCCGCGCCGCCTGCCGGAATGGCGCGGCTGTGGCGGCGGCGCGTGGCGGTCGAGGGCGGTGTCGCTCATGCCGCGCTCCTTCTCGCCCGGGCGGCCGTGCTCGCGCCGCGCCTCCTCGACGATGGCGATGAAGGCGTCCTCCATCGTCGGCTCGCGCTCCTCGCTCGGCCGGCGCGCGGGCGCGGATCTCGGCCGGCGTGCCCTCGGCGAGCACCTGGCCGGCGTCCAGGATGACGACGCGGTCGCAGTATTCGGCCTCCTCCATGAAGTGGGTGGTGACGATCACGGTCACGCCCTGCTCGGCGAGCGCCGTGATGCGCCGCCAGAACTCGCGGCGGGCGAGCGGATCGGCGCCGCTGGTCGGCTCGTCGAGGAACAGGATCTCCGGCTCGTGGAGCAGCGCCGCGGCCATCGCCAGGCGCTGCTTGTAGCCGCCGGGCAGCTGCCCGCTCGGCAGCTTGGCGAGCGGCTCCAGCTCGAACTGCTCCATCGCCCAGGCGATGCGCTCGCGCCTTGCGCTTGCCGGAGAGCCCATAGGCGCCGGCGAAGAAGTCGAGGTTCTCGGTGACCGACAGCTGGCCGTAGAGCGAGAACTTCTGCGCCACGTAGCCGATGCGCTGGCGCGCCGAGGCGCGCGCCGTGCGCAGGTCGACGCCGGCGACGCGCAGCGTGCCGCTGGTCGCCGGCAGCAGGCCGCAGAGCATGCGGAAGGTGGTCGTCTTGCCGGCGCCGTTGGGGCCGAGCAGGCCGAAGATCTCGCCGGTCTTGACCTCGAAGCTGACGTGGTCGACGGCGGTGAAGGTGCCGAACTTGCGCACCAGATCGCTGACCTCGACGGCGTCGTCGCCGTCGTCGGCGCTCCTTGCGTGCGGCCGAGCGAGAGCGATCGCGGCGCTGCTGCGCCTCGGTCGCCTGCTGTGCAGCAGCACCATGAAGCCGTCCTCGAAGCGCGGCGTGACCGGCGTCGCGTCGACGCCGGCGAGCGCGCCGCCCTCGGCCTTGACCAGCCGCACCTGGCCGCCCTGCGGCACCGCGTCGACGACGTCGGGATCGTCGAGCAGCCGCGCCTGGAGCAGCGCGCGCCGGCTCGCCCTCCGGCGGCGTGGCGAGGAACGCGCGCCCCGCCGCGACGCTCGGTGACCGATTGCGGCGGGCCCTGCGCCAGCACCTTGCCCTCGTGCATGACGACCGACGTGCTTGCAGCGCTCCGCCTCGTCCAGGTACGAGGTGCTGATCAGCACCGTCAGGCCCTGGTCGTTGACGAGGTGCAGGATGATCTCCCACAGCTCGCGCCGCGACAGCGGGTCGACGCCGACCGTCGGCTCGTCGAGCAGCAGCAGGTCGGGCGCGCGCACCAGCGTGCAGGCGAGGCCGAGCTTCTGCTTCATGCCGCCCGACAGCCGGCCGGCGAGGCGCTTGGTGAACGGCCCGAGGTTGGTCATCTCCATGAGCCGCGGATAGACCGCGCGGCGCTCCGCCGGCGGTCACGCCGTGGAGGTCGGCGTAGAGGTCGAGGTTCTCCTGAACGGTGAGGTCCTCGTAGAGCCCGAACTTCTGCGGCATGTAGCCGACGCGGTCCTGCACCGCCTGCGGGTCGCGGGCGATGTCGATGCCGAGCACGTCGAGGTCGCCGCCGTCGGCCGTCAGCAGCCCGGCGATCAGGCGGATGAGCGTCGTCTTGCCGGCGCCGTCGGGGCCGACCAGCGCCGTCAGCCCGCCGTGCTCGACGGTGAGCGAGACGTCGTCGAGCGCCGCGACGGTCTCGCCGGTCTCGCGCTTGAAGCTCTTGCGGATGTCGCGGCCGGCGATGGCGGGACCGGCGGCGTTCATTTTGCGGCCGTCGCCGGCTGGTCGGCGGTCAGGTGCGACGGTCGCCGGCATGCCGAGGCGCAGCACGTCGTCCGGGTCGTCGACCAGGACGCGCACCTCGTAGACGAGGCTGGTGCGCAGTTCCTCCGTCTGGATCGAGCGCGGCGTGAATTCCGCGACCGGCGAGATGAAGCCGACGTGGCCGGTGAAGCGTGCTGCGCCGTCGCCGTCGACCGTGACGGTCGCCGCGTCGCCCGGCGCGACCTTGGGCAGGTCCGGCTCCGAGACGTAGGCGCGCACCCATTTCGGGTCGACGATGGCGATCGAGAACGACCGGCCTCTGCGGCGGAGGCGATCTCGCCGGGCTCGAGCAGCCGCGAGCGGACGATGCCGGCGACCGGCGCCTTCAGGTCGCGTCGTCGAGCTGCTGCTTGAGCAGGGCGAGCTGCGCCTGCGGCGCCTTAGCTGCGCCTCCGCCTGCGCGATGTCCTCCTTGCGCGGGCCGGCCATGGCGAGCGCCAGCGCCTGTTCGGCGACCTCGAGCTGGGCGTTCGGCGGCATCCATCGCGGCCTTGGCGGCGTCGATCTGGCTCTGCGTCACCGCCGGGCCGCCGCCCGGGCTGTCCTGCAGCATGGTCAAGCGCTCGTAGGTGAGCTGCGGCGTTGTCGGCGTTGGCGCTGGCCGCGTCGACATTGGCCTGCGCCTGCGCGATCTCTTCCGGCCGGCTGCCGTTCTGCAGCTTGTCGACCACGGCGGTCTGCGCGGCGACCTGCGCCTCGGCCTGCGCGAGCTGCGGCTCGAGCCGGCTGGTGTCGAGGCGGGCGAGACGTCGCCCTGCTTCACCTTGGCGCCTTCCTCGACCAGCACCTCGGCGATGCGGCCGCTGTCGTTGAAGGCGAGATCGACCTGGCGCAGGTCGACGTTGCCGTAGAGGACCAGCGCGCCGCTTGCCGCGCCGTCGTGGTTGAACCACCACCAGGCCGCCGCCGCCGGCGGCGATGAGCACGACGACGAGAATGATGATCCGGCGTCTCATGGCGCGCTCCTTCGAGGATCGCGTCGAGGTTCTCCTGGACCACGCGCTTGATTTCGTCGCGCTGGCGCTCGCCGATGGCGGGCCAGCCCATGCGGCGCAGCACCAGCGTCTGCGCGACGCGGAAGACCAGCACCTGGCCGAGCATGCGTGAAGACGCGGAGCCGGACCGTCCTCGTCCTCCGGCCTGCCGAGCACGGTCGCGACCAGCCGCGTCGCCGGTCGCTGCCGCGCCGCCCATGAAGCGGTAGATGACGTCGAAAGCGGCGGTCGGCTGCAACTGCTCGCGCACGATGAAGCGCGCCCAGCGCTCGGCCTCCGCCGTGCCGAGCATGACGTCGATGAACGTGTCGACCAGCCGGTCGAGGGCAGCGCGCGCGGCGTCGGGCGTCGCCGGCGGCGGCCGGGTCGGCGAACGCGGCCAGCGTCGGGCCGACCTTGGCGAGGATGCTCGTCGCGACGTGCTCGGCGACGGCGAGGTGCAGCGCCTCCTTGCCGCCGAAGTGATAGACGATCGCCGCGAGGTTGGCGTTCGCCGCCTTGGCGATCTCGCGCGTGCTGGCGCCCTCGAAGCCGAGCCGGCCGAACACGTCGAGCGCAGCCTCGATCAGTTGTGCGCGGGTCTCGGCGCCGCGGTCCCGCCGGGCGCGGCGATAGGGCGCTGAGCCGGACGTCGCGGGCTCGGCAGCGCGTGCCGGCGCTGGACCGGACCGGGGCACTGGGGGCGTTTCTTTTCGTTTCGTTCGGGGAGAGGCCATCGCGGTCAGCCATGTGCATGGGTCGTTGGCGTGCGTCATACAGTCGACTGATTGAGTATGTCAATCGTTCGTTTGAATTAAATTGTACCAAGGTCACGGGAGAGCGGTGGAGAGCGCGTGAGAAAGAGGTCTGCTTTGCCGGATGAACGACGAAGTTCCGGCGGCGGTGCGCGTGGAGTTGCGAGGCATGGGCCGCGCCCGCTTTCTGGCGGCGATTACAACCAGTCGCGCAGGCGGTACCACGTCATTGCGGCGACCAGTGCCGGGAAGCGGAGGAGTTTGCCGCCGGGGAATGCCGGAACAGGCAGCGCTGCGAACGCGTCGAGCTTGCCCGGATCGCCGGCGATCGCCTCCGCCAGCACCTTGCCGGCGAAGGGCGCGATGGCGACGCCCTGACCGGAGTATCCCGCCGCGGCGTAAACACCGGGGCGAACGCGGCGGATATAGGGGAGGCGGTTGAGGGTGACCGCCAGTGTCCCGCCCCAGGCGTGATCGACGCGCGTGCCGGCGAGCTGCGGATAGATGCGCAGGAGATGTTGCCGAACCATCGCGGCGGTATCGCCGTGCGATGCGCGTCCGTAGGTCTCGCCGCCGCCGAACACCAGCCGCCCGCCCGCGCTCGGCCGGAAGTAGTAGACGACGAAGCGGGTATCGGAGACGGCTTCGCCGCCGGGGATGAGTCCGCCGGGCTGCCCGGCGCCGATCGGCGCGGTGGCGAGGATGTAGTTGTCGATCGGCATGACGCGGGCCTCGACCGCGTCGTCGATGCCGGAGAGGTAGCCATTGCCCGCAAGGATGACGATGTCGGCCTTGACCGATGGCGCGCTGGTCGAGGCGATCTCGAAGCCGGCGGGTTCGCAGGCGATCTCGATCATGCTGGCGGCCTTCTGGCCGAGCGCGGTCGCGCGCGTTCCCTCGAAGATGCGTGCGCCGGCTTTCGCCGCGGCGCGGGCCAGCCCTTGCGCGAATTTCAGCGGATCGAGATGACCGGCGCCCGTGTCGCGCCGCCCGCCAAAATAGACGTCCGTGCCGATCGTCGCGGCGAGCGCATCGCGATCGAGCCACGTTGCCTTGTCGTAGCCGTAGTGCGTGCGCAGCTTCTCCACATACTCGGTTTCGCTGGCGACCAGCCGCGCGCGGTGGACGGTCTCGATCAGTCCGGGCCGCCAGTCGCAGGCGATGCCATGCTTCTCGATCAGGCCGAGGGTGACGGCCTTCGCTTCTTCACCGAGCGACCACAGGCGTTTGGCCTGGTCCGCGCCGAGATGCTCCTCCAGCCAGTCCTGATCGCGGCGCTGGCCGGAATGAAGCTGGCCGCCGTTGCGTCCGGACGCCCCCCAACCGACGCGCTCGGCCTCGACCAGCACCACGTCGATCCCGGCCTCGGCCAGATGCAGCGCCGCCGACAGGCCGGTGTAGCCGCCGCCGATGACGGCGACGTGCGCCTTCACGGATTCGGTCAGCGGCGGAAAGGCGAGATCCGCGTCGGCGCGTGGCGGAGGCAAGGCGAGAGGCGCGTGGGCGTGCTGCGGGTAGATGTCAGCTTTTGCGTGGCTCCTCGCGGCGATGTTGTGCCGTCGCGGTCGCAGGTAGGCTCGCCGCCGGCGAAGACTGTCTTTCATGTCGATGTCGGAATCTAGAGACGAACGTACCGGCGACGCGCGTACCGATCTCCATGATGACGACTGTCCTGTCGCCGAACGGTTCGGTGGCAAGGATGTGGCCGTCCTCGCTCGCCGCGCCTTGATCCGCGGCGTCGCCCGGACGCAGGTATCCCTCGCCCGCGTCGGTCACCAGCGTCACCTCGCCGGACAACGACGTAGATCAGCTCGTCCTCTTTCTGTATGCCAGTGGCGCTGGCTCGGACCAGGCGCCGGGCGGCAGAGTGCACAGGCTGACGCCGAACTGGGTCAGGCCCGCCGCGTCGCCGAGGCGGATGCGGCGGCGCGCGCGACACGGCGCGTCGAACGGCGACGGGTAAAGGGTGCCGGCGGTGATGGGCGCTTTCGCGTGATCGATCTTCTTCGGCATGCGGCAAACCTTCATTTCCGTAACTTCTGAGAACGGCTCATGCGGAGCGCGGACAACGACCTCGCCGATCAACGCGCGTTGGCTGCCTGCGCCGCCATACGGTCGCGAAATTCCTGCGCGGAATTGCTGCGGGGATATGGCTGATCCGGCACATCGACGCCAAGATGGGCGCAGAGCGGCTCCCAGCCATCGCCGAGGTTGTGAATCAGCAACCGCTCGGGCGGCACGGTCGACTTGACCCGCGCCACATTCGCTTCATAGACCGCAATAGCATGGGCGCGGTCACGGACGTTGCCGCCGAAGACCTTGTCGCGGACGAGCGAGCGGCCAAGGGCGTCCGGGTCGCCAAGGCCCTCGATCGCGGGAAGGATGGTCTGTTCGAAGCTGGTCCACCAGCTGTCGGCCGTTCGCCAGGTGAGAAGCACCCTGGCGTCGGGATAGGCCTCAATCAGCTCTGGCCAATAATAGGCGGACGGCCAATCGACGCAGGCGCGGTACCCGGCAAATAGCTGGTCCCAATCCGGTGCCGCTCCCTTCGCAAGCCCGCGCCACAGGGTCTCCTGTTCCTCGTGGTGCATGACTTCGCTCATGTGGTGGCAAGGCCCGAAGCCGAGTATGTCGAGCGCCTCGCGCATCGAATCCGTGCCCGTCCGGCCGAAGCCCGTCCCTATGACCTTCAGAGCCATGTCGGTCCCTAGACGTTGAGCAGAAGGTATTCCCGCTCCCACGGGCTGATGACCTGCATGAAGGTCTCGAACTCGGCCTGCTTGATGGCACGGTAGGTCGAGACGAAGCGCGGGCCGAAAATCTCGACAAGCTCCTCGCACTCCTCGAACAGGGCGACCGCCTCGAGCAGGCCGCGTGGCAGGGCGATCTCCTCCTCGTTGGCGGCGCCGGTGACCGGGTCCGTGACCATCAGCCCCTCGACCATGCCCAGGTAGCCGCAGGCGAGCGACGCGGCGATGGCGAGATAGGGATTTGCGTCTGAGGAGGGAATGCGGTTCTCCACGCGCCGCGCCTCTGGACCGGAGTTCGGCACCCGGAGGCCGACGGTGCGGTTGTCGTACCCCCACATCGTATTGACCGGCGCCGAGGCGGACTTGGTCAGCCGGCGGTACGAGTTGACGTAGGGCGCCATGATGCAGGTGACCGCCGGCAGGTATTTCTGCGAGCCTCCGATGAAGGCGAAGAATTCCGGCGTCGGGTCCCCGGACTTGTCGGAGAAGATGTTCTTGCCGGTCTTGGCAGTCGACCACCGACTGGTGGATGTGCATGGCCGAGCCCGGCTCGCGCGTCATCGGTTTGGCCATGAACGTCGCGTACATGTCGTGGCGAAGCGCAGCCTCGCGGATGGTGCGCTTGAACTGGAAGACCTGGTCGGCGAGTACGAGCGGATCGCCGTGGCGCAGGTTGATCTCCATCTGCGCCGCGCCTTCCTCGTGGATCAGCGTGTCGATCTCGAGCTCCTGCTGCTCGGAGAACTTGTAGATGTCGTCGAACAGATCGTCGAACTCGTTGACCGCGGCGATCGAGTAGGACTGGCGCGCGAACTCGGGCCGGCCCGAGCGCCCGCTCGGCGGCTCCAGCGGGTAATCCGGATCCTTGTTCGGCTTGACCAGATAAAACTCGATCTCCGGCGCCACCACCGGCATCCAGCCGCGATTGGCGAAGAGTTCGATCGTCCGCCGCAGCACCTGGCGTGGCGCGATCTCCAGCGGCCGGCCATCCGCATGGTAGGCGTCATGGATGAGCTGCGCCGTCGGATCGACTTCCCACGGCACCACCGACAGCGTCGAGAAATCCGGTTCGAGCAGCACGTCGCGATCGGCTCCGTCGTTCTCGAAACTCTCGTCATTCTGCGGCCAGTCGCCGCTGATCGTCTGGGTGAAGATCGAGCCCGGCATCGCCATGGTCGGCCCGGCCAGGAATTTTTGCACCGGCATCATCTTCCCGCGCGCGACGCCCGCCTGATCGGGGACGATGCACTCGATGTCCTCGATATGTCGCTTTGCCAGCCACTCCCGCGCTTCCTCAAGCGTGGTGACGCCGCGCGTCCGTTCCGGGGCGGCGGGCTGGGATTTCTTCTTGCGTGCCACAAAGTCACCTGTGTCGCCGCGAGGCAGGCGTGCGGCCCACGATCGCGGTCAAAATGAGCGCTATCCGGTGGATAGTGCTTGGGTTCCGGCCGGCCGGCAACAGCACCGGCGGTGGCCCGATCCTAGCATGGGAGGCGTGATACCCCGTTGTCGCCGTTCGCGATCAACCTTAACGTGGGGCTCGAACCCGCCGGTCTTCCACGGTTTTCCATGGAAAGACCGACGGCTGGATGGGGGCTGAAAGGAGTACGAAATGGGCATTCGATTCCGCATACTCGTGGCGGCTGCCGCCGCTGCGGTAGCGACCTCTGCCGGGGCACAGGAGAGGGTCGTCAACGTCTACAACTGGTCGGACTACATCGACGAATCGGTGCTGGAGGACTTCACCAAGGAGACCGGCATCAAGGTTGTCTACGACGTGTATGACAACAACGACATCGTCGAAACCAAGCTGCTCGCCGGCAATTCCGGCTACGACATCGTCGTGCCGACCAATTCCAACATGGCGCGCGAGATCAAGGCCGGCACGCTGCAGAAGCTCGACAAGTCGAAGCTGCCCAATCTCGTCCACATGTGGCCCCTGATCATGGAGCGGCTGGCGACCTACGATCCCGGCAACGAGTATGCGGTCGACTACATGTGGGGCACGACCGGCCTCGGCTACAATGAGGAGAAGGTCGCGGAGCGCATTCCCGATGCGCCGACCGATTCCTGGGCGCTGCTGTTCGATCCGCAATACGCTTCCAAGCTCGCCGACTGCGGCATCCACGTGCTCGACGCCCCGGAGGACGTTCTCCAGAGCGCGCTCGCCTATCTCGGGCTGAACCCGGACTCGAAGGACCAGGCCGACATCGAGAAGGCCGGCGAGCTGCTCCAGAAGGTGCGGCCCTACATCCAGAAGTTCCATTCGTCGGAATACATCAACGCGCTCGCCAACGGCGACATCTGCCTGGCGCTTGGTTATTCCGGCGACGTATTCCAGGCGAGCGACCGCGCCGCCGAGGGCGTGACCGTCGGCTACAGCATCCCTAAGGAGGGGGCGCTGATGTGGTTCGATAGCATGGTAATCCCGAAGGACGCGCCGCATCCGGAAGAGGCGCACGCCTTCATCGACTACATGATGCGGCCGGACGTGGCGGCGAAGAATTCCAATTACGTCTACTACGCCAACGGCAACATCGACTCGCAGGACCAGTTGGCCGAGGACGTGATCGGCGATCCTGCGATCTATCCCGACCAGGTGACGATCGACCGCCTGTTCACGTCGACGACCTACGATCCGAAGATCCAGCGGATCATCACCCGTCTCTGGACGAATCTGAAGGCGGGGGGATAGGTTCGCCTGACGGCCCGGCGTCGCCGGGCCGCCTACACTTGGGGGCTCCTTGACGATGGCGGCAACCGCGGTCGGCCCGGTCCGGCGGAAATTCGCGCCGTGGAATGATCCCGCCGCGGTGCCCTTCATCGAGTTCCAGGGCGTCACCAAGCGGTTCGGCGATTTCACCGCCGTCGACGACCTGACACTGGCGATCTACGAGCGCGAATTCTTCGCGCTGCTGGGTCCTTCCGGCTGCGGCAAGACCACGCTCATGCGCATGGTCGCCGGCTTTGATCGGCCGACCGAGGGGCGGGTCCTCATCGACGGACAGGACCTTGCCGGCGTGCCGCCCTACCGGCGGCCGACCAACATGATGTTCCAGTCCTACGCACTGTTCCCGCACATGACGGTCGAGGCAAATATTGCGTTCGGCCTGAAGCAGGCGCGCATGCCCGAGCGCGAGATCAGGCAGCGCGTCGAGGAAATGCTGACGCTGGTCAAGCTGACGCCTTTCGCCAAGCGCAAGCCGCATCAGCTTTCCGGCGGCCAGAAGCAACGCGTCGCGCTGGCGCGTTCGCTGGCCAAGAAGCCGAAGGTGCTCCTCCTCGACGAACCGCTCGGCGCGCTGGACAAGAAACTGCGCGAGGAGACGCAGTTCGAACTGACCGACCTCCAGCAGACCCTCGGTCTCACCTTCGTGATCGTCACCCACGATCAGGAGGAGGCCATGACGGTTGCCGACCGCATCGCCGTGATGAACCACGGCAAGGTCGTGCAGGTGGCGACGCCCTCCGAGATTTACGAGCAGCCGGCGAGCCGCTACGTCGCGGACTTCATCGGCGACATCAACATGCTGGAAGGGCGGATCACAGGGGAGGGCGGCCCCGGCCACGTCCACATGGATTGCATCGGCACCGGCGCCATGGTGTCGGTCGATCAGGATCTGGACGCCGGGTCCGGCGACGCGGCGTGGTTCGCCATCCGCCCGGAGAAGGTGTCGATCTCGCTCGACCCGCCGGCCGATCCCGGCATCAACGCCGTCGCAGGCGAGGTCTGGGACATCGGCTATCTCGGTGACGTCTCGATCTATCACGTGCGCCTCGAAACCGGCGCCACGGTGAAGGCGACCGTGACCAACCGCACGCGACTGGTCGAGCGGCCGATCACCTGGGAAGACAAGGTGTGGCTGACCTGGACGCGCGACGCCGGCGTCGTGCTGACGCGATGACCGCGGTCGAACTCGGCCCAAACGCAACCGCGAGCTGGCCGCGAAGCCAGCCACCGCAGCTGGCGCTGGCTGGTCATCGCCATTCCCTACGCGTGGCTGTTCCTTCTCTTCCTTGTGCCCTTCATCATTGTCTTCAAGATTTCATTTTCGACGATCGCGGTCGCGGTCCCGCCCTATACGCCGACCCTCGATCTCTCCGCCGGCATCGCCGGGCTGATCGACCAGTTCAAGCAGTTCACCATCGATAACTACGTCTGGCTGACTGGCGACCCGCTCTACACGCGCGCCTATCTCTCCAGCCTGTGGATCGCCGGTGTTTCGACGTTCCTCGTCCTGCTGATCGGCTATCCGATCGCCTACGGTATGGCGCGGGCGCCGCGCCGCTGGCAGCCGACGCTGCTGATGCTGGTGATCCTGCCGTTCTGGACGTCGTTCCTGATCCGCGTCTACGCTTGGATCGGCATCCTCAAGAAGGAGGGGTTGCTCAACCAGCTGCTCACTTCGATCGGCCTGATCGGCGAGCCACTGACCATCCTCAACACCAACTGGGCGGTCTATATCGGCATCGTCTATTCGTATCTGCCGTTCATGGTGCTGCCGCTCTACGCCGCGCTGGAAAAGATGGACGAGTCGCTGCTGGAAGCCGCGGCCGATCTCGGCTGTCCACCCTTCGCCGCGTTCTGGAAAATCACATTCCCGCTGTCGCTGCCGGGCGTCATCGCCGGCTGCTTCCTCGTCTTCATCCCGGCGACCGGCGAATTCGTCATCCCCGACCTTCTCGGCGGCTCCGACACGCTGATGATCGGCAAGACGCTGTGGACGGAGTTCTTCAACAATCGCGACTGGCCGGTGTCGTCCGCAGTGGCAGTCGTCCTGCTCGTCATCCTCGTCGTGCCGATCGTGCTCTTCCAGAACCGGGCGGCGACCGGCGAGGGCGCCATCAACAAGGTGCCCTGAGCCATGCGCCGTTTCTCATGGTTCAACATGACGTCCGTGGTGCTGGGCTTCGCCTTCCTGTACCTGCCGATCGTCGTGCTGGTGGTCTATTCGTTCAACGCCTCGCGGCTGGTCACGGTCTGGGGCGGCTTCTCGACCGTCTGGTACGGCGAACTCCTGAAAAATCAGGGCATGCTCGATGCGGCCTGGGTGACGGTGCGCGTCGCGTTCCTCTCGGCGAGCGTCGCCACGGTCCTCGGGACGATGGCCGCCGTGGCGCTGGTGCGCTTCGGCCGCTTCCGCGGGCGGACGCTGTTCTCCGGCATGATCTTCGCGCCGCTCGTCATGCCGGATGTCATCACGGGCCTGTCGCTGCTGCTGCTGTTCGTGGCGGTCGATTTCGCCCGCGGCTTCTGGACGATCACGCTGGCCCACATCACGTTTTCGATGTGCTTCGTCGCGGTCGTCGTCCAGTCGCGGCTGGTCACCTTCGACCGCAGCCTGGAGGAAGCGGCGGAGGACCTTGGCTGCCCGCCGCTGAAGACGTTCTTCGTCATCACGCTGCCGATCATCCTTCCCGGCGTCGTCGCCGGCTGGATGCTGGCATTCACGCTGTCGCTCGACGATCTCGTCATCGCCAGCTTCACCACCGGGCCGGGCGCGACCACGCTGCCGATGAAGATCTACAGCCAGGTGCGGCTGGGCGTGACGCCGGAAATCAACGCGATCTGCACCATCCTGATCGCCATTGTCACCGTGGGTGTCATCGCGGCGTCGATCGTCTCCAAGCGCGCCGAGGTCGAACGCCGCCGGGCCGAGCGTCTGGCTGCACAGGCGCCTTAGCGAACCGACGTCTGCAGGCGCCGACGATTGTGGGCGGGTCTGACACGACGTTCGCTGGACAATTCAATACCGCCGTTAATCAACGAGCGGCGTCGCATTGACCTGGATCAAGCTTGTCGGGAACCGGTTCTATATGGGTAGTCAACACCCAAGCGTGAGGTTGGGCGATCGACAACCAAGAACATCCGACGAGCCCGGCAATGCCACAAACCCATCGCATGTTCTTTCACTACAGCGAGTTTCCCTTCAGCCTGCGCACACTCTTCACGGCCGCCCTGATCACGCTCGGCCTCGGTTACGTCTTTGCGATGATACAGGTCTACACCACACACGCCGGGCTCGATGGAAATCCGGGCATCAATGCGAACGACATAGCCATCGCGTATAGCGGAAACGTCAACAGCAATCGGCTTCAGGTGGCCTTGACCGGGTCAATGTCGGGGAACGCCCCGTCGAGGGAACGCCGCGCCATCATCGACTGGGCCGCCGACGGAGCCGACAAGACACAGTACGAAAATGACATAAAGCCGATCGTCGAAAATCGGTGCATGCGGTGTCACGACGGCAGCGAACCGGGCGCACCTTTGTTCAAGACCTTTGAAGCATTTTCCGCATTTGCCAAACCCGACTCCGGCATGAGCCTCGCCACTCTGGTACGCGTCTCACACATCCATCTGTTCGGCATGACCTTCATCTTTTTCATCATGGGAATGATCTTCAGTCATGCCTACGTGCGCCCGGTATGGTTCAAGTCGCTGGTCATCGCAGTGCCGTTCCTGACCATGATCACGGACATCGGTTCGTGGTACCTGACCAAGCTCAATCCCGGCTTTGCGTGGATCATCATCGCCAGCGGCGCACTGATGGGCCTGAGTTTCGCCTTTCAATGGATCGTTTCGATGTACCAGATCTGGTTCTACAGATATTCCGCGGGCGATCCGAGCCATCAGCCTCAGGCCACGGAAGTCTGACGAGTTCCTGCGGGTGAGGAATTTGGTTCCCACCCGCAGGAGTTCGAGCTCTTGCGCCCTATCCCTTGGGAGCGAGGCTCTGGATGTAGCCTTGGATGTTGTGAAGGTCGTCGTCAGTGAGCATCTGCCCAGGTGGCTCATAGAGCCCGGTCTTTGCGAATGCCGGCATGACCCTCATTGGCCGATCATGGTCGTCCCTGCCGTCCACCACCGCCTTCTTGAAGACTGCAAAGTCCCAATACGCGGAATCGCCTGCCAGCTTCTTTATTCGCACGGCGCCGTCAGGCACGACCTCCTTCGGGTAGCCTTCGGCCTTGTTCCCGTGACAAATCGCACAATTGTCACTGTAGAGATCTTTACCGGCCGCGAGATCCTCCGCGGACGAGGCCTGAGCCGATACGAGGAGCGTGAGCCCCGCGACCGGCATGAGTAGCCTGAACATGATTGCTTTCTCCGTTTGTTGGCATTTCGCCGGATTGTTCCGGCGAGCCGTCGACCGAGCCTGTGCCGCCACAACGGAGAATTCCTGGCCGACGCAACTCCGTCTGCCGAGAGCCCGCCTCTGAAAGCGTTCAGACGCGATGCGAACGGCACAACGGTACGCCGGTGGGCACATGGCCTTTTGATCGAGATCAAGGCGAAGCGCGCAGGAAGGCTAGCCGCCCGTCTGAGGCAACCGCGGCGATGCGGCCTACGGGAACGGACCGCGCGACGGCTTGATACGGCGGCGCACGTCCGGCGAGGCATCGGCGATGGCGCCCGCGACGATGCTCTGGCCGATGGCTTGCACGTCGTTGGTCTTGGCGCGAACGTCGGCGAAGGTGGCCTCGAGCGCGTCCTGGTCGAACGGTTCTGCGCGCATCGCCTCGAACATCCGCTGGCGCGCGTCCTGGATCGCGTCGATGCGGGCGCGGAACTGGTCGCGTTCGCCGCGCACCCGCTGCGAGATGTCGCGCTGGATTTCCGGCGGGAAGGCGCGAATGCCGAGCGCGACGATGCGCTCGATGTTGCCACCGCCGCGCGGACCGGCGAACCGGGCGATGGTGAAGCCTGCGACGACCAGGTTGGCGGCAACCGAAACGAACAGGAGCACCAGCAATGTGACCGCGAACGGGCCGCGGATCGTCATAGGATGCTCCCCGCATCTGCGGTCACAACCGGGCTCGACCCGAACATCAGGCCGGCGAGCGTGTCGTCGCCCTGGGAAGAGGGGATTGCCAGCCCGGCCGCGAATCCGGCGACGAGGAACAATGTCATCGCCGCGCCGGCCCAGGCGAACAACCTGCCCGTCGGCCGCAGGGCAAGTTCATGCCGGCCGCTTTCGATGCCGGCCATGATCTGGCCGATCGCGGCGGAGTTCAGCGCGACAGGCTGCACCGCCTCACCCAGCAGGGCGTCGAGGCGAACCGCATCTGCGTGGATTTTAGCCGCTCCGGCATCGGACGCGATCAGCACCTCGGCGGCGGCCCGTTCATCGGCCGGCCATCGCGCCAGATTGCTTCCGTATCGGCTCAGCGTTTCTTCAAGTTGTTCAACGTTCATTGTCCCGACCCCCTTGGTCCTCGCGCTCGGCGAGCCGCGTTCTCAGCATCCGCCGTGCCCTGACCAGAAGTTGCTCGACGGCACCGACCGTCAGCCCCATTGCCTCCGCAATCTCTCCATTCGACCGTTCGCCGTCCGCCGCCAGCAGAATTGCCGCACGCTGGCGTTCCGGCAAGTCCTTGATGTCGCTCGCCACCGCCGCCAGCGCGCTGTTCGCGGCGAGCTTGTGGTCGGCGCCGGGCTCCGGATCGGGCGCGTCATCCGCAATCTCCAGTCCGAAAAAGCGCCGCGTCTTGCGCTTGCGCTCGCCGTCGATGGCCCGGTTCATGGCCATCCGCGTCAGATAGGCCGCGAAGGGCGGCCCGCCCGGTTGCCAGCGTTTGGCGTTGCGCCACAGGCTCCAGAACGTCTCCTGTACGATGTCGTCGGCATCAGCCGCGCCGCCGCTGAAGCGCAGCGCCAAGGCTTTCAGCCGGCCACCGTGGCGGCGGACGATCTCGGCAAACGCCCGCTGATCGCCATCGGCGACCTGCGCCACGAGCGCCTCATCGGTTGTCCCGCCGTCCAAATTCAACGCACGCCGCCCCCCGGTTTTCCTGATTCTACCGGGAGAAGCCGGTCCCTGTCGCGCGATACGCGACAGGGATGCCGGGGCGAGCGTCATGAGCCATTCCATCGGTCTCCCTCGGCTCGCCCCGTCACTTTCATATTACTCCGGCTGCGTCAGGTTGCGGAACGGCAGCGGGAAGGCCGCGAACTCGTCCTGCGAAATGACACCGTCGCCGTTCTTGTCGAGGCTGGCGAAGCGGTCCGTCCGTCCCTGGCCGCGCGGGCCCTGGCCGTCCTGCTGGCCGGGTCCGTTGGCGCCCATGCGGCCGTCATGTTTGCCGCCGTGCTTGCCGTCCCGCGGACCACCACGATGGTCGTCGTTCTGGCCCTGACGGTCCGGCGGACCGCGCCGTCCGTCCCGATCGTGACGGTCCCAGCCGCCATGATCGCCGCGACCCATGCGATGGTCGCCGCGATTCATGTCGGGACCGCCGCGGCGCGGGCCTCCGCCCATCATCGGGCCGATGGCCATGATCTCTTCCTTGGTGATCTTGCCGTCGCTGTCCGCGTCGATCGCGGCGAAGAGAGCGTCGCGCACGGCGTCGAGCTCTTCCTTCTCGATCGTGCCATTCCCGTTACGGTCGAGCAGACTGAAAATGACCGTGGTGCGGAGCGACATCTTGGCCGGGCCGTCAGGCTTCTGCTGAGCCTGGGCGGCGGGGCCGGGGCCCTGGCCGGGCTGGTCGGGGGCGGCTGCCGACGTCAGGGTCGTGGCGGCAGTGGCCGCGAGAGCAGCCGTGGCAATGAGCAAAGTCTTGGCGGACATCAGAATTTCCCTCTTTTGGGTTTCGCTTATTCGTCACCCTCATCGCCTTCACGGCCACGGCGCGATGTCCCTACGCCGCGGCCCGGAGAAACCGGGAAATTCAGCCCCTCGGCACGCGTGCCTCGGCCGGCGTGTCGCGTAGCGTGGTCTGGTCCGGCGCAATCAGGGGTTTCCGGACGGTGCCCGTGATCGCCAGCGGAATCGGCGCACCGCCGCCATCCTTCTTGACCGTCAGTTTCGCCTTGGCCTCGAGCGAGCCGGTGAGCAGCGAACCACGGCCGTTCAGGGCTACATCGTAACTTTCGCCCTCAATCAGCAGGTCATCGGTAGTCAGCACGTTGCTGGCAATGTTGACCGTTCCGGTCAGCCTCTTGAACGCCGTAGATCCGAGCCCGCCCTCCATCGGTTCGGCCAGGGGATCGGCCATTTGCGTGGCGACTTTGGCGAGATCGATGCCGGTCACCGTGCCGTTCGCAACGCTCATGGTGCCGCTCCCGTAGACCGAGCGCGCGAGTTCGCCCCACGTGGCGCCGCTGCCATTGATGTTTATCGACAGGTTGGCGGTACCGGTCAGCGCCGAAATCTCCATCAGGTCCTTCAGCGGGCCGAGTGCCGGCACCGAGGTCAACTGGGCCCGTATGCCGCCGAGCAGCGTCTTGTCCCGCATCGATGCCGTGACCCGGGCATCCAGGCCGCCGCCATAGAAGCGCGCCTGGCCGATATTGGCCGTGAGGAAACCGTCCTTGATCGTGGTTGTCGCCGCCAGCCCGTCGATGCGAACCGCGCCGACCAGAAGTTCGCCGGCCGAGAAACGGAGGTCGCAGTCGAGCACGTTCGCGATCGGCAGGCGTGTTGCGGCGAAGGGCCAGGGCCCGTCGGCGCTCATGTCCGCCAACATCGCCTCCATATATGGCGAAAGATCCAGCTTCGCGGCGGCGAAGGTCCCCTGGATGACCGGTCGCGGGCCCCCGAAGTCGAGGGCAAGAACGCCCTGCGCCTCGTTGCCGTCGAGACCAAGCGATGCCTTGTAGAAGGACATGCTCGAGCCCAGCCAGCTCAGTTTGCCTTCGATCGAGGCCGGCCCGAGGATAGAGCCAGTCCCCATCGGCGTGCCGAGCCATGCGATGACCTTGCGCAGCGACGGCGTGTTGACCGAGGCGTCTCCCTCCAGGTGGTAGTCGTCGGCGCCGAACGCCTTGCCGTTGAAGGAGACGCGGAGCGAGGTCGAGGCTATGGCGAAACGCACGCCGGAGCCGGCGCCGGCGATCAGGTCGACCGGCTTGGCGACCGAGCCGTTGAACTCGACCGTCTCGCCACGCCATTGCAGGCTGCCGTTGCCCATGGCGGTGTCGTCCGCGGACGGCCACGTGAGATCGACGGTGACCGCCGTCATCTCCTCGTGCCGGTGGCCCGCTGTGTCGTCGTAGATGATCGTGCCATCGACGATCTGGAGCCTGCCGAGGGCAAGACTCGCCACATGCGCGGCGCCATCGTTGCCCTGCGGCATGCGCCAGTTGGTGCGGCCTTCGGCGTCAGCTACCAGGTGGAAGCGTGGCCGTACGAACACGAACGCGTCGAACTCGATGCGTCCGAGGAATAACGGCAACACGCGCAACCGCGCCGTCACGGTCTCCGCAGCGGCAAAGGGCTCCTCACCCATGCCTGCGGGATTGGCGATCGACAATCCCCCGACGCTGACGGCGAGGTGAGGATAGATCGAAAGGCTCGGTTCTCCGCCGATTCGGACCGGACGCCCGGCTGCACCGGAAATCTGGTCGGCGATGCGGGCTTTCAGCAGATCGGGCGACACAAGAAACGGGACCGCCAGAACAGCGAGCCCCGCCAATCCGACGGCAATGACGGCCAGGACGGCGATCCGTTTCATGCGATCGGACTTTACCCTTGTGCGAGCGTTTGGGTAGGAACAAATGCCGCGGATCGCAAGGTCTTTTGTCGTTCTCTGTGGAGATGCGCGTTGCTTCGCGAACCGGAATTGGCTCGCCGGGATGTTTGTGACGCCCGACGACATGATATCGCGGTGACACGGGCCTGAGCGGGCGCTATCCAAGGCCGTCATTGAGGAGCGTGCCAGCATGAATGCCGAAGCGCCGTTGTGGCGACCAAGCCCGGAGACGGTGGCCGCGCAGCCCCTGACTTCGTTTACCAGGGAAGCCGGTAATCGGGCCGGAAGAGCCTTTGGCGACTACGCCGCGCTGCATGCCTGGTCGATCAGTGATCCCGGCGCGTTCTGGAATCTCGTCTGGGATTTCTGCGGTGTCATCGGTCACAAGGGCGCCCGCCGTCTGATCGACGGCGAGAAGATGCCGGGCGCGAGGTTCTTCCCCGACGCGCGGCTGAACTATGCCGAGAACCTGCTCGTTCGCGACGACGGCTCCGATGCCATGGTCTTCCGCGGCGAGGACGGCGTCTCGCGCCGTGTTTCCTGGAGCGACCTGAATCGAGCTCGTCTCGCGCTTGCAGCAGATGCTGGCCGCGGCCGGTGTCGGCGTCGGCGATCGCGTCGCCGGGCTCTTGCCGAACACACCCGAAGCGGTGGCGGCGACGCTGGCGACGGCCTCGCTCGGCGCGACATGGTCGTCGGCCTCGCCGGATTTCGGCGCCAACGCCGTCATCGATCGCTTCGGCCAGATCGCGCCGAAGGTCTTCTTCTCATGCGACGGCTATCGCTACGCCGGCAAGGGGATTCATCTCGGCGAAAAGCTTGCGACTGTGATCCCGCAGCTGCCCGGCCTCGCGCGCACCATCGTTATTCCGTTCCTGGACAACGCTGATGAAGTCGCAAGAACGCTGCCCGGCGCGTCGACGCTTGCCGATGCCATCGCGCCGTTCGCCGCGAAGCCGGTGACGTTCGCGCGCGTTCCGTTCGACCATCCGCTCTACATCCTGTTTTCGTCGGGCACGACCGGCGTGCCGAAGTGCATCGTCCACTCCGTCGGCGGCACGCTGCTCCAGCACCTCAAGGAGCATCGGCTGCATTCCGGCATCGGGGCGGGAGACCGCGTCTTCTATTTCACCACGCTCGGCTGGATGATGTGGAACTGGCTGGTTTCGGGCCTTGCGTCGCAGGCGACGCTGCTGCTCTTCGACGGCTCGCCATTTCACCCGTCTCCGGCCACCCTCTTCGCCTTCGCCGAGGAGGAGCGCGCTACCTTGTTCGGCACGTCTGCGAAGTTCATCGATGCGGTGAAGAAGGCCGACTACCGGCCGGTGGACCATCACGACCTGTCGCCGCTGAGGACCATCGCCTCGACCGGCTCGCCGCTGGCGCCGGAAAGCTTCGATTTCGTCTACGACGCGATCAAACGCGATGTGCACCTCGCCTCGATCTCCGGCGGCACCGACATCGTGTCGTGCTTCGTGCTCGGCGTGCCGACGCTGCCTGTATGGCGCGGCGAGATCCAGGGCCCCGGCCTCGGCATGGCCGTCGACATCTACGACGAGGACGGCAAGCCGCTGGCCGCCGGCAAGGGCGAACTGGTTTGCACCCGACCGTTCACGTCCATGCCGATCGGCTTCTGGAACGATCCCGACGGCGCCAAGTACCACGCCGCCTATTTCGATCGCTTCCCCGGCATCTGGTGTCACGGCGATTTTGCGGAGTGGACGTCCCATGGTGGCATCGTCATCCATGGCCGCTCCGACGCCACCTTCAATCCCGGCGGCGTGCGCATTGGCACCGGCGAGATCTACCGGCAGGTTGAGCAGATTCCCGAAGTGCTTGAGGCGCTGTGCATCGGCCAGGATTGGGACGGCGACGTGCGCATCGTGCTTTTCGTGCGGCTCGCTACAGACGCCAGTCTCGACGACGCGCTGGTCGCCCGCATCAAATCCACCATCCGCGCCGGCGCCAGCCCGCGCCACGTTCCGGCGCGCATCGTCGCCGTCGCCGACATCCCGCGCACCAAGTCTGGCAAGATCGTCGAACTCGCGGTGCGGGAGGTTGTCCACGGCCGGCCGGTGAAGAATCTCGGCGCCCTCGCCAATCCGGAAGCGCTGGATTACTTCCGCGACATTCCGGCGTTGGCTCACTGAAACGGCTGAATTCGGCGACCTGGCAAGCTGCTTGCCGCGTTAAGGTTATCCAATCGTTCCACGAAGACTTGGAAAGAGGAATACCGCTTAAATCGAAGGTTAAACTTAGGATAATTGTTCACGTCTGCTTAGGGTTTGCTTAACCGCAAAAGCCGTACGAGCGGTCTATGTAAGGCCAGGTGAACGGCTGCCTGCAGGAGCGCGAGACAATGTCTCTTTTTCGGTCTTTCCATCGCAACGAGCGCGGTAACGTCGCTGTGTTGTTTGCGCTGTCGATAATTCCGCTGATCGGAATGGTCGGGGCCGCGGTCGACTACAGCCGTCTCACGCAGGTGCGCGCCAAGATGTCGGACGCGCTCGACGCCGCCATTCTCGCGGCTGGCAGCAAGCCGGCCATGAGCGACAAGGACCTCTACGCCTTCATCAAATCGTGGATGGAAGTCCACATGGCGAACGAAGCCATGGCAAAGTCTTGGCAGCTCGACTCGGTGAAACAGGACAAGGGCCAGATCGTCGGCGTGGCATCGGCTGACGTCGACATGACGATCTCGCGTGTCCTCGGCGTTGACCACGTTCCGATCACCATTCAGAGCGAGGTGCTGCGCTCGCTGGGCAAGATCGAGATGGCCTTCGTTCTCGACAATACCGGCTCGATGAGCGGCACCAAGATTGCGACGCTGAAGACGGCCGCCAATTCGATGGTCGACTCGCTGGCAGCGGCCACGACCAACAAGGATGACCTCAAGATCGCCGTTGTTCCGTTCTCGCAGACGGTGAATGTCGGCTCGAACTACGACACGGCGAAGTGGCTGGACACCGCCGGCAATTCGGCTTCTGCCCAGACCCTGTTCATGGGCAAGAAGGTCAAGCGCCTCGATCTGTTCAAGCAGATGGGCAAGAGCTGGGGCGGCTGCGTCGAGACGCGCCCGTCGCCCTACGAAGAGGACGGAACGCTGCCCGTTTCCGGCAACGCCGACACGCTCTATGTGCCGTATTTTGCGCCCGACGAACCCGGCGACAAGGGTGACTCGGGCTGGAGCGCTTACAACAACAGCTATTTGGACGACTCGTCGGCCAAGACGATCCGCAACGAGTTTG
Organism: uncultured Alphaproteobacteria bacterium; assembly: GCA_963798195.1. Taxonomy (GTDB): domain Bacteria; phylum Pseudomonadota; class Alphaproteobacteria; order Rhizobiales; family Kaistiaceae; genus CAVSRC01. The sequence goes on from CAWCSF010000010.1 coordinate 133,181, forward strand.
GCCTCAAGAAGAAGGACGAGAAGTCGTCGGACTGGTTCAAGTACGTCCAGGCGGACACCGAAAAGTACTCAGGCGGCAAGCCGTATTCCGGCACCACCGGCACCTTCAACTATGACTACGGACCGAACTCCGGCTGCGAGATCGCCCCGTTGCAGCGGCTGACCACCGACACCGGCAAGGTGAAGACGGCGCTCAACGCCATGATCGCCAATGGCAACACCGACATCCCCGTCGGCCTCGCCTGGGGATGGAACGCGCTCGCGCCTGACGGCCCGTTCGGCGATGGCGTGCCCTATGGCACCCCGGACTGGTCGAAGATCGTGGTCCTGATGACCGACGGCAACAACGAGAACGCCGAGGGCAACCAGGACGACGAGTCGTACTACTCGGGCATCGGCTACATCTGGCAGGGCCGCATGGGCGCCACGTCGGCGAACAAGACGAAGCGCACGGAGCTTCGCGACGATGCCCTCGGCAAGATGTGCGCCACGATGAAGAAGCAGGGCTATGTGATCTACACGATCCGCGTCGAGGTGAAGAACGGGTCGAGCTCGGTCCTCGAGAACTGCGCCACCGGCACCGACAATTTCTACGACGTGCAGAACGTCAGCGACCTGATCGCGACCTTCGACGACATCGGCGGCAAGATCCAGAAGCTGCGCCTGGCGCGGTAGCGCGCGATAACCGCGCCTACCCGGCCAGCACCCGCGTCGTCGGGAAGGTGATCTTCACCAGCGTTCCCTGATCGACCGCGCTGTCGATGGCGAAGGCGGCGCGGTTGGCCTCGACCAGCGCCTTGGTCAGCGGCAGGCCGAGCCCGGTGCCGCGCTGCTCGCCGCCCTTGGCGGTGGCGAGCTGGCGGAACGGCTTCAGCGCCGTCTCGATGTCCTTCTCCGACATGCCGATGCCGGTGTCGCGGATGCGCACGACGACCTCGCCCGAGGTCTCCATCGACGCTCGACACGATCACCTGGCCGCCGGCGCGGGTGAACTTCACCGCGTTGGACAGCAGGTTGAGCAGGATCTGGCGGAGCGAGCGCCGGTCGGCGACGACGTTGGGCACGTCGGCGGAGAGCGAGGTGCGGATGATGATGCGCTCGCGGTTCGCCTGCGGCTGCATCAGCGCGACGCATTCCTGGATCATCGTGTTGACGCCGACCGCCTCGAACGACAGCTCGAGCTTGCCCGCCTCGATCTTGGAGAGGTCGAGCAGGTCGTTGATCAGGCTCATCAGGTGCTCGCCCGATACGTGGATGTCCTTGAGATAGGCGCGGTAGCGCTCGGTGCCGATCGGCCCGAAGCGCTCCTCCATCATCACTTCCGAGAAGCCGATGATGGCGTTGAGCGGCGTGCGGATCTCGTGGCTGATCTTGGCGAGGAAATCGGACTTCTGCGCGTTCGCCGTCTCGGCGGCGCGGCGCGCGGCGACCAGCTCTTCCTCGACGTTCTTCCAGTGGGTGATGTCGCGGAGCACGGCGCAGAACTTCTCGCCGTCGCCGATCCGCCCCATGGTCATGAACAGCGGGATCAGCCCGCCCTGCGGCACGCGGCCGATCACCTCGCGCCCGTCGTTGAGCACGCTGGCGACGCCGTTCGAGGCGAGGCCGTCGAGATAGTCGAGCGCCGGGCGGTGGCTTTCCTCGGCCAGCAGCGCGGTGAACGGCCGCCCGAGATACTCGCTGGCGTCGATGCCGAACAGCGCCTCGCCGGCGCGGTTCATGCTGCCGATCTTGCCGGCGCGATCGACGACGATGACGCCGTCGGTGGCGGTATCGAGGATCGCCGCCAACTCTTCGGCGCGCGCTTGGGCGGCCGTGAACTCTGCCACCAGCGTCTCGTCCGCCTCTCCGGAGAGATCGACGCGCGGGCGGATCGACAGCATCAGTGCCGTCGCGCCGCCCCAGGTGACCGCGTTGAGGCGCACTTCCGCCGCCACCGCTGTTCCGTCGCGACGCCGCGCCTTCAGCCAACCGCCGGTCTCGGCAATGCCGTCCGCCCAGCCGCCGTCGCCGCTCGGAAACAGCGCGTCGGCACCGCCGGCCTCGGCGAAAGCAAAGAACGAATCGTAGCCCGCGAAATCCAGCAGGGCGCGGTTGGCGAACAGCGTCTTGCTTTCGCGGAAGATAACCAGGCCGAGTGGCACGCGGTCGAGCAGGCGGGTGTCGATATCCTGCGACGGGCTTGGCGCGGCGACCTCTTTCTTCGGCGTTGCCGGCACAGCCACGTCGGCGGAAGATGTGGCCGCGTCCGCGAAGGACTCGGCCTGTACCTCGGCCGGCGTTTCGTCCGGGGGCCGTGATGCTTTCTCCGCCTTGCGGAGGCGGAGCGTCTCGGCGATCCGGCGGAAAGCGTCCTGCTCGGTGCCGCTCAGCCGTTCCGGCGGCGTGCGCGCCGCGCCCGGCAGGCGGACAACGTTGGAAGGCTGAACTTCCGACTCCCGCACGATTGGCCCGCGCTCCGGGCTTGCTGCTCTGCCTTCCTCGATCATCTTGCGCGCGACGTCGTCGAGATCGTCGGCGCTGGCGATTATCGGCCGAGCAGGCGGCCTGGGTTTCGGCGGCGGGGCAGGCGGCTCAAGCGCGACCGGCGGAAGCTCCGGCTCCGCGGCCTTCACCGGCAGCGGCAATTCCTCGCCGGGCGGCGGCGGAGGTTCCACGGCCTGTGGCGTAGGAGATGGTTCTTCCGCCTGCTCGGGTGGGGAAGCCTCCTTTGCGACGGCCGGCGTCGGCTCGGCTTCGACGGCGGGCGTCTCCTCCGAAGCTGGCGGCTCGGCGGATTCAGCCGGCTCCGCCGGCGGCGGCTCCGGCGCGGCGACACCGATATCCGCGAGGCTCTTGCGATTCTTGATCGCGTCGGGCCGCCGGTCGTTCTCGTGGATCAGCCCGAAGCCACGGTGGCCGGTGGGCACCGGAAACGCGGTGAGATCGGCGCCGAGCGTGGTGCTGTCGTCAGCCGGCCAGCGCACATGGGCCGACCAGGCGCGTTTCGCCGCGATCGCGCCGCGGATTCGGCCGTCCGGATCGATGCCGAGAGCGTCAGCCACCGCATCCCACGGCTTGCCGGCAACGTTGGCGCTTGCTTCGCCGACCAGACGGGCGAGCTCCGGCGATACGAAAGCGAAGCGGTGATCGGCGTCGAGTTCGAAGAGGAAACGGACGGCAGGTTCAGGCGCGGGTACCGGTTCGGGCTCCGGCTCCGACGGCATGGTTTCGGCAACCGCGACCGGCTCGATTTCAGGAGCGGGTTGCTCGGCGGGGACGGGAGCAGGCGCTGCGACGTGCTCCTCGACCGGTCCGACGATGAGCAGGAAGAATTCCTTCGCGCCGGTGCTGACCCTGGCCGCACCGGCCGGGCGCTGGTCGCGGCCTATCGTCAGCAGCCGCTTGGCTAATCCGTTCGGCGCTTCCCTTGCGGCGTCGATGAGTGCGTCGATGGATGCTTCCGCCGGCGACAGCTCGTCATAGCCGCCGGACGCGCCGAGCACTCTGCCGTCCCGGTCGATCAGCGCCACCAGGCAAGCATCGCCGGCGATCACATCCGCCAGGCGTTCGGCGCGGGTCGAGAGCGACTCGGTCGGACCGCCGCCGGCACCGATGGCGAAAACGGCGCTGCTTCCGCCCTTCAGGTTGAGCCTGCGGCACGCCGCCGGCAGCGTGGCCAGCGAAACTCCCTTGCCGATGCGCAGGATTTCCAGCCGCGACGTTTCGGTCGGCAGCATGCGCGCCAGCTTGGCGACCTGTGCCTTCAGCGGGTTGAGGCCGGAAAGCTCGAGTTCGAGCAGGTCGCCCATGCGGCGCTCGCCGAAGAATGCAGCGCCGGCGGCGTTCGCCCACAGGATCCGCGTGCCGTCGCCGCTGAAGACGAACGCCGGCGACGGGTCGAGCAGCGCGGAACCAACGGGCCCCAGCGCAGCCAGTTCAAGATAGGGATAGGTCTTGCCGTTCATACGGTCGGCATGTCCCCGCGATCGCCCCAGCGCCGGCTTGTAGCTTAACGATATGTTAATACAGACAAATTTCCAGAGGGTCCACGCGCCCCGGCCCCGTTTTGCCTGCTAAATGCCGCAACGGTTAACCCGGCCTTGGCCGCCCGCCACCGATTGGCCTAGCATGCCCGCAGCGCATGGGAAGGTACAGGGAGGAACGCCATGAAACAGCCGACTCACTTCGAAATCCCCGAGCAGTTGCGTCAGGCCACCGAGCGCAGCATGGAGCAGGCGAAGCAAGCGTTCGAGCAGTTTCTCGACGCCACGCACAAGGCCGTGGCCACCGCCGAAGGCTCGGCCAAGTCTCTCGGCGAGGGTGCGGCCGATGTCCAGCGGCAAGCCCTTGCCTTTGCCGAGGAGAACATCGCCGCCTCATTCGAACTTGCCCAGAATATTGCCCGTGCCCGCACGGTAGAGGAAGTCTCTGCGCTGCAACAGGAATTCGCCCAGAAGCGGATGTCGGCCGCAGTCGAGCAGGGCAAGCAGATCGGCGGCATGGCCAGCCGCGCCGCGGAAACCGCCGCCGGCAAGGCCAAGAAGTAGGTCGCGTCCCGGGCCTCGCCTGCCAGCCCCATCGGGCTGGCCTTAATCTTGTGCGATGCAATATAATTGTTGCAATGCACAACGTCGTCGCCTATATTGTGGTCATCAGATTGCGCGGTGGTGCCCGAATACGGTGCGCAACCGTCAACCACCATCGGGACCACAGTTAGGGACGAAAGCCATGACAACCGCAAAAACGACCAAGACCACCAAGACGACCGCGCCGTTCGAAGCGTTTAGCTTCCCGGCTCCGACGTTCGAAGTTCCCGCGGCTTTCCGCGAGTTCGCCGAGAAGTCGGTGTCTCAGGCGCGTGACGCCTATGCCACGATGAAGACCGCTTCCGAGGACGCTACCGGCCTCGTCGAAGAGACCTTCGAGACTGCCCGCGAGGGCGCCTTCGCCATCGGCGTGAAGGCTCTCGACGCCGCCAAGACCAACAGCGACGCTTCGTATGCGCTCGCCCGCGACATGTTCGGCGTGAAGTCCCTCTCGGAGCTGATCGAGCTCCAGTCGACCTTCGCCCGCAAGCAGTTCGAGTCGGTCACCGCCCAGTTCAAGGAGTTCCAGGAACTCGGCGAGAAGTACGTCACCAAGACGACCAAGCCGGTGACGGAGAAGGTCCAGAAGACCTTCAAGGAATTGAAGGTCGCCTGACCTTCCACGGTAAGTGCGAGACGGCCCGCGGCGGAAACGCTGCGGGCCGTTTCATTTCAGGCCGGGGCCGCTGTCCCCGGCTTTTTTCTTGAACCGCCGGGCCAATAATCCTAGTTTCCGCCCCGTCGAAGAGGCGTGCAGCTGTAGCTCAGTTGGTAGAGCGGCGGATTGTGGATCCGTAGGTCGTTGGTTCAAGTCCAACCAGCTGTACCATTCGCCTCGGCAAGACAATCTCACTATTACGACGGCGGCCGATTGGGCCAGCGCAGGCCGAACAGGCTCGCGGCATAGATGCCAAGGCCGATTCCGCCGAGCAGCAGGATCAGGTCGATGGCGAGGCGGCTGCCGAAAACGCCCTGCATATCCGCGACAAGGATGACGAGCAGCAGCACGACCGCGCCGTAGAGCGCGAGGAACGCCGTGCGATGTTGCTGTGAGAGTTTGCTGGCGCTGAGGCCCATCACGCCGATCGGCAGAAGCACGACCAACACCGCAAGCAGGACAAACGGAACGGCTTCCAGCAACATCGTACGTCCTCCGCTCGGGTAACGCTCCCCCATGCTCCCTAGAACGGTGAGCCGCCACCATCATTGATCGTCATCAATCTGCCGCGTCAGCGCGCGGCGAGGAACTCGGACGAAAGCGCCGGCGCGCCCTCAAGCCTGGACGGCTTCGGGGCACGCTTCGGCGCCGGTCCGGTTGACTGGCGCACGACAAATTCGGGCACGAGCTGGATGCGGCGCGGCGCCAGTGTGTCGGGATCGCCGTTGCGCATCCGCTCCATCAGGCAACGCATGATGGCGACGCCCATCTGGCGCACCGGCACCCGCACGGTCGTCAGCGCCGGTACGATCTGTGTCGCCGCCGGATAATCGAGATAGCCGACGACGGAAATGTCTTCGGGCACGCGCAGCCCGCGGCGCGCAAGTTCCGACACGACGTTCACGCCGATACCGTCGCTGGCGCAGAAGATCGCAGTCGGCAACTCGTCTGCGGCGATCAGCCGATCGAGGTGCGGGCCGATGCCCATCGTCTCGTCGAAGGAAATCGCCTCGACCGGCGTCGGAAAGCCTTCCCGGAAGCCGCGCAGGCGCTCGGCGCGACCGGCAAGGTTTGGCGTTCCCTCGGCATAGATCGCGCTCGTGTGGCCGAGATCGGCGAGGTGGATGGCGGCCGCGTTGCCGGCCTCGAAGTCGGCGACCATCACGCGGTCGATCCGGTCGAGCACCGGGCCGGCGCTGGTCCGCACCAGCGGCAGGTGCAGGCGCGCCGCGATCTCGAAAACGTCACCGTCCAGTGGCCCGCTCAGAACCATGCCGGCAACGCGCTCCGATATGCCGGCGATGTCGTCCGACCGGCGGACGAGCCGAAGTCCGGTGCGCACGCCCATGCGCTGTGCCTCTTCCTGCGCGCCCTGGAGGATGCGCACCCAGAATTCCGCATGAACCGAGTCGGGATCCTGGAAGACGAAGAGGACTTCGGGAGCACCCTGGTTCGCCGGAGCGGGCGTCCGCTTGTAGCCCAGGGCGGCCGCGGTCTTGAGCACCGTCGCCCGCGTTTCCGGCCCAACACCCGGCTTGTCGGCCAGCGCGCGCGAAACGGCAAACTTCGAAATGCCGAGGCGGTCAGCGATGTCCTGTTGCGTGACCTTTCCCAAGCGGTGCGACTCCATGTTTCCCGTCAAGCGAGGCGTGTTTAGGCCGGGTTTCCGCGCCGTGTCAAAACGAGTGGACGTCGGGTTGCCAAAAACGGATTGAGGATAAGCCTAAAGTTAGGCTACCATCCAGCCAAACAAGAAAGTGCACGTCAAACGTGCGTGTCGACCCAAGGGAGGACTGCATCATGCCCGTCAAACGGCTGACGTCATTATTTGGCGCCGTCGGCGCTATCGTTTTCGCAACAGGTCTGGCCTCGGCGGCGCCCTACAACGAAGCGCCGATGCTGGACGCAATGGTGAAGTCGGGCGCCTTGCCGCCCGTCGAGCAGCGCCTGCCGGAAAAGCCGCTGGTGCTGAAGCCGCTGGATTCCGTCGGCAAGTATGGCGGCGACTTCACCACGGGCCTGATCGGGTCAGGCGGTTCGGCGCACATGACGCGCTTCCACGCCTACGATCCACTGGTGCGCTTCACGGCCGACTGGTCGAGCGTCGAGCCGAACGTAGCCGAGAGCTACGAGGTCAACGACAACGCCACCGAGTTCACCTTCCATTTGCGCAAGGGCATGAAGTGGTCGGATGGCGAGCCCTTCACCGCCGACGATGTCATGTTCTGGTATGACGCCGTCCTCACCGATCCCGATATCAACATGCAGACGCCGACGTGGTTGAAGGCGGGCGGCAAGGTCGCGGTCTACACCAAGATCGACGACACCACGTTCAAGGTGACGTTCGAGAAGCCGAACGGTTTCTTCCTCCAGCAGATCGCCTGGGGCAACAACGACCAGTCGACCCGCTTTCCCGCGCATTACCTCAAGCAGTTCCACGGCAAGTACAACAAGGACGCCGACAAGCTGGCGGCGGCGGCCAACCAGCAGGGCTGGGCGCAGCTCTTCGAGCAGAAGGCCGGCGTCGCGTTGATCGACAACTACTTCCGCAACCCCGACATGCCCGTGCTCACCGCCTGGAAGATGAAGGTGCCGATGGGCGAGAGCACGTCGCAGGTCGTGACCGAGCGCAACCCCTACTACTGGAAGGTCGACACCGACGGGAACCAGCTCCCGTATTTCGATCACCTCAACTACGACCTGGTGACCGACGAACAGGTGCTCCTGCTCAAGGTGATGCAGGGCGAAGTCGACATGATCGACCAGTACGTCGCGACGCCGAACAACAAGTCGGTGTTGTTCGATAACCAGAAGGCCGGCGGCTACAAGTTCTACGATCTGCTGCCCACCGAGCCGAACCAGATGGTGATCCAGCTCAACCTGACCCATCCCGATCCGGTGAAGCGCGAACTGTTCAGCAACAAGGATTTCCGGATCGCGCTGTCGCTCGGTCTCGACCGCCAGGCGCTGATCGACGCGGTGTTCGTCGGCCAGGGCGAGGCGGCACAGCCGTCCATCCTGGAAGGAGACTCGCTTTACAACGAGCGGCTCGCCAAGCAGTACACCGAGTTCGATACCGCCAAGGCCAACGAGATCCTCGACAAGATCATCCCCAACAAGAACGGGGATGGCATCCGCCTGGATTCACAGGGCCGGCCGGTGACGATCGTCTTCGAGCTCGACAACGCCCGCCAGACCTTCCTGGACATGTTCCAGCTGATCATTCCCATGTGGAAGGAAATCGGGATCGATACCCAGATCCGCCCAATGGACCGTTCGCTGTGGGAGGTGAGGGTGCGCCGCGGCTATGAGTTCGATGCTACCGCCCATCGCTTCGGCGGCGGTGCCGGTCAGGCGGCCGTTCTCGACGCGCGCTACTTCGTGCCGAACAACTCGAACTCGATGTTCGCGCGCGGCTGGCAGATGTGGTTCTCCGACAAGGCGGATGCCAATGCGGTTGAGCCGACGGACGCCGCCAAGGAGATGATCGATCTCTACAACCAGGTGACGGCGACGGCAGACAGCGCCAAGCAGCTGGAATTGTTCAAGAAGATCCTCGATCTCAACGCGGATGCCTTCTACCTGATCGGCATCACCCATCCGGCGAAGACCTACGGCGTCGTCAAGGCGGACATCGGCAACGTGCCCGGCATCATGCCGAACTCGTTCGGCTATCCGCAGCCGGGGCCGACCTTCGTCGAAACCTATTACCGCAAGTAGCGGTACCTCCCGTGTCCGGCGCGTCCCTGCGGCGCGTCGGGCACCCCTTTTCGTGCAGCCAAACAAGAAACGGAAAAACAAGATGCTCGACGAGACACCCGCCGTCCGTGCCGAATCGCGTTCGCCAGAGTGGTACAAGACCGCCACGCGGTGGGCCCAGCTGACCCTCGTCGAGAACGATCCCGAAAGTTTCGACCTCGACTTCTGGCTCGACGTTTTCAAGCGCACGAAGTCGAACGCGACTTGCCTCTCCGCCGGCGGCTACATCGCCTACTATCCCAGCGAGGTGCCGCTGCACTACGTCAGCAAGTACCTCAAGGGCCGTGATATCTTCGGCGAACTGGTCGATGGCTCCCGCGCGCTCGGCATGCACGTCATGGCGCGCGTCGATCCGCACGCCATCCACCAGGAGGCAGCCGACGCCCATCCGGAATGGATCCAGAAGCTGGCCGACGGTTCGCCGCGCCGGCATTGGTCGTATCCGAGCGTCTGGATCACCTGCGCCCTCGGCGACTACAACCGCGATTTCATGCCCAAGGTCGTCAAGGAAATCTGCGAGCGCTACGATATCGACGCGATCTTCGCCAACCGCTGGGCTGGCCACGGCATCTGCTACTGCGACAGCTGCAAGACCAACTTCAAGGCTGACACCGGCCGCGAACTGCCGAAGAAGCCCGACCCGACCGACGGCGACTGGCTTGCTTGGCAGGACTGGCGCAGCAAGCGCCTGACGGCGCAGATCGCCAACTGGAACAGTGTCGTGAAGTCGGTGCGCCCGCACGCCCGCTACATCCCCAACATGGGCGCGGAAAGCATCCTCGAATACGACCTCGGCTTCATCAAGGAGACCGCGCCGATCCTCTTCTGCGACCATCAGGGTCGCGCCGAGGTGACAGCGCCCTGGGCCAATGGCCGCAACGCCAAGCGTCTGCGCGGAGGGCTCGGCGACTGGCCGCTCGGCGGCCTGACGGGCATCTGCCCGGGCGATCGGCACCGCTGGAAGGACGGCGTGCATGCGCCGGCCGAACTGCAGATGTGGCTGACCGCCGGAGCGGGGCAGGGGCTGCGGCCGTGGTTCACCAAGTTCAATGCCACCCACCCGGACGAGCGCTGGGTCGAGCCGCTGGTCGATTTCTACCAGCAGCACCACCGGATCGAGCCGAGCCTCGCTGGCACCACGCCGTGGGCCGAGATCGCCGTGCTCGATCCGAGCACGACGCTGCGCGCGTACGACCATGAAGCGCGCAAGGGACCGGAACAGCACGAGCTCGGCGTTTACCATGCGCTGGTCGAAGCCGGACTGCCATTCGAGTTCATGTCCGACCGCCGGCTCGATGAGCCGGTCCTGAAGAACTACAAGGTGCTGGTCGCCGCCAACGCCGCCCGCCTGTCGGACGCGCAGTGCAAGGCGCTCCGCGACTACGTCGCCGCGGGCGGCGGCCTCGTCGCCGGCTACGAGACCTCGCTCTACGACGAGAGCGGCAAGCGGCGGAAGGATTTCGGCCTCGCCGATCTCTTCGGCGTTTCGCTCGCCGGCGAAACGCGTGGGCCATTGCAGAACACCTACATGTCGATCGATGTCGACGGGAAGCACCCGCTGACCAGGCCGTATGGCACGGCGCGGCGCATGCTGGGCGGCACGCGGCATGTCCCGGTCAAGGTGACCGGCGATGCAGCGGTGCCCTTCAAGTTCTTCCCCGACTTCCCCGACCTGCCGATGGAAGAGGTCTATCCGCGCGGCGAGCCGGATGCCCCCGCGGTGGTGGCGCGCGAACTGCCCGGCGGCGGGCGCGTGGTGTTCATGCCCTTCAACATCGGCGAGATCTTCTGGGACATGCTCCAGCCCGACCACGGCGCGCTCATAGAGGGGGCGTTGCGCTGGGCGATGAAGGCAAGGCCGACGATTGAAGTATCGGGCAAGGGCGTTGTCGACATGGCCGTGCGCGAGGGCAAGGACGCGACCGTCGTCCACCTCGTCAACCTGACCAATCCGATGATGATGAAAGGGCCGCTGCGCGAGTGGATACCGTGCCCGGAGCAGACGATCTCGGTCGCCGTCCCGGCCGGCCGCGAGGTGACGGGCGTGCGTCTGGTTGTCGCCGGCAAGGAGGCCGCGACGCGGCGCGACGGTGACCGGCTGCTCATCACCGTGCCGCCGTTCGAGCGCGAGGAGGTCGTGCGCATCGAGCGAAAGGGATAGGCTGGGCCAGAGTACCGCAGGGGCAGCAGGGCGATGACCGGATTCATCATCCGCCGAATCCTCTACATGATCCCGACCCTGATCGGCATCTCGTTCGTGTCGTTCATGATCATCCAGCTGCCCCCGGGCGACTTCCTGACCACCGTGCTGGCCTACATCGCCGATACGCAGGGGCAGGTCAGTCCCGAACTGGAAGCGCAGATGCGCGCCCAGTACGGGCTCGATCAGCCTCTGGTCGTCCAGTACTTCACGTGGATGAAGGGCATCGTCCTGCATGGCGATTTCGGCTGGTCCTTCGGTTGGGGCCAGCCGGTGTCGAAGCTGCTCGGCAATTCCATCGGCCTGACGCTGCTCGTGTCCGGCTGCTCGCTGGTCTTCGTCTGGGTGGTGGCGCTGCCGATCGGCATCTATTCGGCGTGGCGCCGCTATTCCATCGGCGACCACGTCTTCACCTTCTTCGGCTTCCTCGGCCTCGCGATTCCCAACTTCCTGCTGGCGCTGGCGCTGATGGTGATCGGCTACAAGGTCTTCGGGCTCAACGTCGGCGGCCTTTTCTCGCCGGGCATGGCGGCGCAGCCGTGGAGCTGGGCGAAGTTCGTTGATCTCATGGCGCATGTCTGGGTGCCGGTGATCGTGGTTGGCACGTCGGGCACGGCGGCGCTCATCCGCATCATGCGCGCCAACCTCGCCGACGAGCTGGAAAAGCCCTATGTCGTCACGGCGCGGGCGAAGGGACTGTCCGAGCGGACAATCCTCTTCCGCTATCCGGTGCGCATCGCGCTCAATCCGTTCGTCTCGACCATCGGCTGGCTGCTGCCGGCGCTGGTTTCCGGCGTCACCATTACGGCGATCGTACTCAACCTGCCGACCGCCGGGCCGATCCTCATTCGCGCGCTGGTGGCGCAGGACATGTACCTCGCCGGCAGCATCATCTTCCTGCTCAGCTTCCTGACGCTGGTCGGCATGCTGATCTCGGACATCCTGCTGGCGATGCTCGATCCGCGCATCAGGCTCCGGTAGCGGCGATGACGCTGACCGCACTGCCGCCGGACGGAGAGGGCGAAACGCTGGTCGACGAGACGACCTCCGGCATCGTCTCGACGTACGGCTCCAAGGTCGAAACGCTCGGCCACTGGCGGCTGATCTGGCTCAAGTTCCTCGAGCAGAAGCTGGCTGTTGCCGCCGGTATTGTCGTCTTGCTCTTCTATCTCGTTGCGTTGTTCGCGGACTTCCTGGCGCCGTTCGATCCGCAGAAGGCGCTGCCGCGCTTCACCTACGCGCCGCCGCAGGGCGTGCATTTCCTGTTGACCGGGCCGGATGGTTCGACCCGCTTTCAGCTCTATACCCACGGCTACAAGGTGACGGTCGATCCGGAAGCGCTGCGCCGCGTCTTCGTTGTCGACGAGAGCAGTATCGTGCCGCTCAAGCTCTTCGCGCATGGGCCGAAGTACAGGCTGTTCGGCATCTTCCCGACCGACATCCATCTGCTCGGGCCGGAGAAGGCGAGCGACCCGTTCTTCCTGCTCGGCGCCGACCGCATCGGCCGCGACGCTTTCTCCCGCGTCATTCACGGCACGCGCGTCTCGATGTCGATCGGCCTTGTCGGCGTCGCTGTCAGCCTGTTCCTCGGCATGCTGCTCGGCGGCGTCTCCGGCTATTACGGCGGCGCCGTCGACACCGCCATCCAGCGCCTGATCGAGATACTGAGCTCGATGCCGACCATTCCGCTGTGGATGGGACTGGCCGCGGCGATCCCGCTCACCTGGTCGCCGCTGAATGTCTACTTCACGATCACCATCATCGTGTCGCTGCTCGGCTGGACGGCGCTCGCGCGCCAGGTGCGTGGCCGCTTCATGGCGCTGAAGAGCGAGGCTTTCGTTACGGCGGCGCAACTCGACGGCTCGTCGGAACTGCGCATCATCTTTCGCCACATGATGCCGTCGCTCACCAGCCACATCATCGCCACGCTGACGCTCGCGATCCCCGCGATGATCATCGCCGAGACGTCGCTCTCTTTCCTGGGCATCGGCCTGAAGCCGCCGGTGGTGAGCTGGGGCGTCATCCTTCAGGACTCGCAGAATGTGCGTGCCGTGGCGCAGGCGCCATGGCTGCTTATCTGGCCGGGCGGGGCGGTGGTGCTGGCCGTGCTCGCGTTCAACTTCCTCGGCGACGGTCTCCGCGACGCCGCCGACCCCTATTCGCACTAGGTGCCGCGATGAGCGCCGCCGAAAGCAAGCCCGTCATCTCCGTCAGGGGCCTGACCGTGGATTTCGCGCTCCGCCGCGGTCCGTTCCGCGCCGTCTCCGACGTCAGTTTCGATCTTCTGCCCGGGCGCACGCTCTGCATCGTCGGCGAGAGCGGCTCGGGCAAGACCGTCACCGGCCGCGCCCTCATGCAGATTGTCGGCCGGCCCGGCCGCGTGGTGGGCGGATCGATCGAACTGCGCCGCACGGATGACAGCATCGTCGATCTCGCGCAGCTTGATCCGCGCGGCGAGGAAATCCGCGCCTATCGCGGCCGCGACATGGCGATGATCTTCCAGGAGCCGATGAGCTCCATGTCGCCGGTGCATACCATCGGCTTCCAGATCATCGAGGCGCTGCAACTGCACCTGCGCATGAGCAAGCCGCAGGCGCGTGCCCGCGCCATCGAATTGCTGCGCAGCGTCGAGATTCCCGACCCGGAGCGCACCGTCGACGGCCATTCGTTCGAGTATTCCGGCGGCATGCTGCAACGGGCGATGATCGCCATGGCGCTTGCCGGCGGCCCCCGGGTGCTCATCGCCGATGAGCCGACCACGGCGCTCGACGTGACCACCCAGGCCGAAATCCTCGATCTGATGAAGCGTCTCCAGCAGAGCCGCGACATGGCGCTGCTTCTCATCACCCACGATCTCGGCATCGTCGCCGAGGTGGCTGACGAGGTCGCGGTGATGCGCCACGGCAAGATCGTCGAGCACCGGCCGGTCGATGCGATCTTCCACGACCCGCAGCATCCCTATACGCGCCAGCTGCTCGCCTCGACCGTAAAGCTGGAGCACGGCGCCGCCGAACGCGCCGCGCGGGCGGCGAAGGCGGACCAGCCGATCCTGTCGGTGCGCGGATTGACCAAGGATTTCGACCTTAGCACCGGGTGGTTCAAGCGGCATCGCCGGTCGCTCCGTGCGGTCGAACTCGGTCGACCTAGACCTGATGCCCGGAAAGACGCTGGGCATCGTCGGCGAGAGCGGCTCGGGCAAGACGACGGTCGGCCGGCTTATCCTGCGGATCGCCGAGGCGACCGAGGGGAGCATCCACTATCGCGACAAGGCGGGGGCGGAGGTCGACGTGCGCAGCCTCGGCCGGCGGCAACTCCGCCAGTTCCATTCCGACGTGCGGCTGGTGTTCCAGGATCCGTACGCTTCGCTCAATCCGCGCATGACCGTGAAGGAGATCGTCGGCGATCCGCTGGTCGTGCGCGGCACGTCGCGCGGCAAGGCGTTGCAGGAGCGGGTGGAGGAGCTGCTGACGTTGTCGGTCTCGACCCGCAGGCGATGGAGCGCTATCCGCACGCCTTCTCCGGCGGTCAGCGCCAGCGCATCGGTATAGCCCGCGCGCTCGCGCTCGATCCGCGCATCATCATCGCCGACGAGGCGACCTCGGCGCTCGACGTATCGATCCGCAGCCAGATCCTCGATCTGCTGCTCGCAATCCAGAAGCGGCTCAACCTCAGCTTCATCTTCATCAGCCACGATATCAGCGTCGTGCGCTACTTCTGCGACACGGTGGCGGTGATGCATCGCGGCCGCGTGGTCGAGGTCGGCACCGCCGACCAGATCTGCACGGCGCCACGCGAGGACTACACCAAGGCATTGATTTCCGCGGTGCCCAGTCCGGACCCGCGCCACAAGCGCATGATGCACCGCGTCCGCCTCGGCGCCGCGCACTGAACGCAGGCGGTTAAGCCGCGGGCGTCTGCCGTGCCGCCGCCTCGTACCGGTCGAGCATGAGGCGGAACGTCTTCTGCAATTCGGTCTCGATCTCGGGCCGCTTCTCCAGTCGGCTGAGCACCAGCCCGGCTGCTTCGATCGTCGACAGGCCCTCGCGCCGCGCCTCGCGCCGTAGGCGGCCATAGAGCGAGGGGTGCTTCGGCTTCAGGGCGATCCGCTTGCTCTTCAGCAGCCACGCGTTCCGCCACCACAGCGTCTTCGCCTGGCTCCACGTTCCGTCGAGCAGGATGACGCCCTCGATTTCGGAGAGCGCCGAGTTCTGGTGGTCCACCGCCTTGCCTTTGCGGTCGAAGACGGCGACGTCGCGGTCCGGCGGAAAGTCGCTGGCCTTGGCGGAACCGAGGAACAGCGTGGCCCAGCGTTTCGGATCGGCCGGGCGGCCGAGCGCCTTGGCCAGGCTTGGCCACGACAGGCCGACACGGAATGTTGCGTCCGTGAACTGTTGCGCCGCAAGACGCGCCGTGCCGAGGAACTTGTCCTGCTCCTGCGGGTGCTGGAGGATCAGCAGGCTGATGCGGTTGGCGAGCGGCGTGACCTCGTCGCAGACGCAGAGCGCCAGCGGCTTCAGGCAGCGCGGGCAGACCGGCGTGTCCGGGTCGAACACCGGTTCGTTTCTGGCCATGGTGGGTCCTGTCTCGCGTCCGACCTCAGGACGCGTAGCCGTTCTTGTCGAGGAACAGCTTCAGCCGGTCGGGAAACTTCAGGACCTTTATCTGGTCCTTGGGACACTCGTCGATGCGCGCGCCCGTCAGGCAGGCTTCTTCGCCGGCATCGTGGCGGGAGTCCCAGTGCGCCTTCAGGTCCTTCCACGCCGCCGGACCTTCGCCCAACCGCGTCTTGGCCGCGACCCAGCCGGCGAGATAGCCCGGCGATGTCCAGCGCTCGGACGCATCGACGGAACTCTCGATCTCGGCCAGCCAGTCGCGATGCGCCTGACGGAAGCGCGGATCGGTCGAGATGTCGACCATCTGGCCGCCGCGCACGGTCAGGATGACCAGCGGTGCGGCGCTGCAGGCGTAACAGTCGAACGTATAGAGGAACCGATTGTCCACCGTGACGATCTCGGCCACGCCGTCGTCGTTGACGTCCTGGAGATAATCGCCGCCGCCGTCGAACTCGCCGATTGGCACGGCGACCCATGTGTTGCCGACTTCCTCGGCAACGATCACGGTGGTGCAGCAATGCGCCCCGCCGGTGTAGGCGGTGAAATAGACCTCCGGCCGCGTGTTGGTCGGATCGATTTCGGCAATGCTGGCCTCGGCCTCGGGCTCGTCGAAGCCGGCGTCGGGAGCGGTCGCTTCCGCCACGTTGCGGCCACCGACCGAAACCTGGAGATGGACGCTGTCGTCGTCGCTCGGTTGCGCCTTGCGGTTCAGGCGAACAGTCGCCGTCACGTCGTCGACCGTTACGGATGCGCTGCGCGCGCCCACAGCAAACTCGGTCGTCGGAAACTCGGGCTTGTCGTCAACTTCTTGCGCCGACGCGGCGGTCCAAGCCATTGCCAGGCCGGCGCATCCGGCGATGCACAACAGGACACGGGACACGCCACGCGAGATTCGTTCCACCAACATGGCCGGCACCTTACAGGCCACGCCACCTAAGGGGAATTCCTGACTGGCAGAGGCCGATATGTCTTTATACTCTTCCGGCCACGCACAACCTGGAGCCAGTCATGCCCAGCGGCCTCAAGACCATCCGGCTGAATCTCGCCCGCACCAAGGATTATCCTGACGGCAGCGACCGGCACTATTACCGCTTCACAGCGCCGCTGGACGCCGATGGGCACCTCGACCCCGAGGCGTGGAAGAAGCACCGCGAGCAATGCCGTGTCGTCCGCAACTGGGCCGGAGAGGAAGAAGACATCGGGCACCTCGTCCACCGGCCGGGCGGAAGCTGGGGCTTCCACTACGATATCGACGGCGACGAGGGCGACGAATCGGGCTTCAAGCTCGCCACCCACCGCTTCGTGCCCGGCGAATACGTCTCCATCCGCGACGAGGATGGCGAGATGAACACCTTCCGCGTGATCACCATTACGGACGTTTGAGGCGCGCGGCGGCAGGCTCTGCCTAACGAATGAGCGATCCGGGGCGGATCGTCGACCTGCCTTAGGCTTAGGCAGCCCGGCACGGATTTTGCCAGCCTCGATCCTTCAGCGCAGATGGCCGCCCGCACCGGGCTGCCCGCCGAAGGAGAACCGAATGACCGTTGCAATCCGTGGAATCCTGGCCGCAACCGGGCTCGCCGTGGGCCTCGCCAGCCCGGCTTTCGCCGATACCGCGATCAAATTCTCGCTCGACTGGAAGATCGAGGGGCCGGCGGCGCCGTTCCTGATCGCCCAGGAGAAGGGCTACTTCAAGGACGAGGGTCTCGACGTCACCATCGACACCGGTTCCGGCTCGGTCGAGCCGATCAACCGCGTCGCCTCCGGCGCCTATGACATGGGCTTCGGCGACATCAACTCGATCATCAAGTTCAACGACCAGAACCCGACGACGCCGTTGAAGGCCATCTACATGGTCTACAACAAGCCGGCCTTCGCCATTATCGGGCGCAAGAGCCTCGGCGTGTCGGCGCCGAAGGATCTGGAAGGCAAGAAGCTCGGCGCTCCCGCGCCGGACGGCGCCTATGCCCAGTGGCCGATCTTCGTCAAGGCGACGGGCCTCGATGCCTCCAAGGTCACCATCGAGAACGTCGGCTTCCCCGTGCGTGAGCCGATGCTGGCCAAGGGCGATGTCGCCGCGATCACCGGCTTCTCGTTCTCCTCCTTCATCAACCTGAAGGCCAACGGCGTGCCGGTCGACGACATCGCGGTGATGCTGATGGCCGACTACGGCGTCGATCTCTACGGCAACACGATCCTTGTCTCGCCGGCCTTCGCCGAGAAGAACCCGGATGCGGTGAAGGGCTTCCTGAGGGCCTTCAACAAGGCGCTGAAGGAGACCATCGCCGATCCCGACGCCGCCATCGAATACGTCGTCAAGGCGAACGCCGTGGTCGACAAGGCGACCGAACTGGAGCGCCTGAAAATGGCGATCGACCAGAACGTCGTCACCGACGAAGTGAAGAAGGACGGTCTCGGCGCGGTCGATACGGCGCGGCTCGCCAGCTCGATCGACCAGATCGGCCTGACCTTCGAGTTCAAGGCCAAGCCGACGCCGGAAGCGGCCTTCGACTCCGGCTTCCTGCCGGACGCCGCCGAACGCAAGCTTTGACACTGACAAAAACCAAAGCGACCCTCCCCCGCGCAGGGGGAGGGTGAACGCATGAATGCATTCGTCACGCTGGATGACGTGACCCACGCCTATGGCGGGGCGGGAACGCAGCTTGCGGTCCAGCACCTCAGCCTGAAG
Source organism: uncultured Alphaproteobacteria bacterium (assembly GCA_963798195.1). Classification (GTDB taxonomy): domain Bacteria; phylum Pseudomonadota; class Alphaproteobacteria; order Rhizobiales; family Kaistiaceae; genus CAVSRC01. The sequence continues at coordinate 151,667 of CAWCSF010000010.1, forward strand.
ATCGAGCGCGGCGATTTCGCCGCCGTGGTCGGCCCGTCCGGCTGCGGCAAGTCCACGCTGATGAAGCTCGCGACCGGCTTGCAGTTTCCGCAGGGCGGCACGGTGTACGTGGCGGGAGATCGCGTCCGCAAGCCGGTCAAGATCGCCGGCATGGCGTTCCAGGCGCCGACGCTGCTGCCTTGGCGCACGACGCTCGACAACGTCCTGTTGCCGCTGGAGATCGTCGAGCCGCACCGCAGCCGCATCCGCCGCGACCGTCCGGCCTATCGCGCACGGGCCGAGGCGCTGCTCGCCTCCGTCGGCCTCGCCGGTGCCGGCGAGAAGTTTCCGTGGGAGCTGTCCGGCGGCATGCAGATGCGCGCCTCGCTCTGCCGCGCGCTCATCCACGAGCCGCAGCTTCTCATGCTCGACGAACCGTTCGGCGCGCTCGACGCCTTCACGCGCGAGGAGCTGTGGTGCGTCATCCGCGACCTGCATGCCGCCAGTGGTGTGACGGTCGTGCTGGTGACCCACGATCTCCGCGAAGCCGTCTTCCTCGCCGATCAGGTCTATGTCATGTCGGCGCGCCCCGGGCGGATTCTGGTCGAGCGCCACATCGAGTTCGAGCGTCCGCGCGACCTTGAGATCACGTTCACCCAGGGCTTCCAGGACGTGGTTCACGACCTGCGATCGCACATCGTCGCGGCGCGCAAATGAACAGTTCGCTGTCGATCCGCCTCGCGCCCTGGATCTTCGTCGTCGGCATGCTCGTCGTCTGGCAGGGGGCGGTGGTCGTCCTGAAGATCCCGCAGTTCTTCCTGCCGTCGCCACTCGCAGTGGCGCAGGCCTTCGTCCAGTATTGGCACGCGATCTGGTACGAGTCGCTCTTCACGCTGGCGACGACGCTCGCCGGCTTTCTGCTCGCCGTCGTCTTCGGTCTCGGCCTTGGCCTCTTCATCGGCTGGTCGCGCACGATCTACGCCGGGCTCTATCCGCTGATGATCGGCTTCAACGCCGTGCCCAAGGTCGCGGTGGTGCCGATCCTTGTCCTCTGGTTCGGCATCGGCGCCGTCCCGGCGGTCATCACCGCCTTCCTGATCTCGTTCTTTCCGATCGTGGTCAACGTCGCCACCGGCCTCGCAACCATAGAGCCGGAACTGGAGGACGTGCTGAAGGCGCTCGGCGCCTCCAAGCTCGACATCATGCGCAAGGTCGGCATCCCGCGCGCGCTGCCTTATTTCTTCGGCTCGCTCAAGATCGCCATCACGCTCGCCTTCGTCGGGTCGGTGATTTCGGAGTCGATCGCCTCCAACCACGGCATCGGCAATCTGATGTTGCAGGCGCAGGCGCAGTTCAAGGTTCCGCTCATCTTCGCGGGCCTCGTGGTGCTGGCGGTGGAGGGCATTGCGATGTATGCGGTCATGGCTTGGATCGAGAAGCGCATGACCGGTTGGGCGCACCGTTCGGGGTTCGCCGCCAGCTAGCAGAATTTGTACGGCAATTTCTGCCTTGCTAGGTTGCCATGCCGGGCAGGGGACGGGAAAGACATGAGCACTGAGAAGACCGCGGCGCAGCTGATTGTGGATGCGCTGGAGGCCAACGGCGTCGAACGGGTGTTCGTGGTTCCCGGCGAAAGTTATCTGGCGCTGCTCGACGCGCTGCACGATTCCAAAATAGCCGTCACGCTTTGCCGTCAGGAGGGTGGCGCGACCATGGCCGCCGAGGCATGGGGCAAGCTCACCGGCAAGCCGGGCATCGCCATGGTCACCCGCGGTCCCGGCGCCACCAACGGCTCGTCAGGCATCCATGTCGGCCGGCAGGATTCGACGCCGATGATCCTGTTCATCGGGCAGGTCGGACGGTGGATGCGCGGGCGCGAAGCGTTCCAGGAAGTCGATTTCCGCCGCATGTTCGGCCAGATGGCGAAGTGGATCGAGGAGATCGATGCCGCCGACCGCGTGCCCGAATTCGTCAGCCGCGCCTTCTACGAGGCGACGTCCGGCCGGCCCGGTCCGGTGGTGCTGTCGCTGCCCGAGGACATGCTCCGCGACACGACCGCGAAGGCGAACCCGAAGCCGTGGGCGCAGGTAGAGACCCATCCGGGCCTGACCCAGATGGCCGAGCTCCAGAAGATGCTGTGGCGCGCCGAGCGGCCGTTCGTCATTGCCGGCGGCTCGCGCTGGAGCGCGGCGGCCGTCGCCGGGCTGCAACGCTTCGCCGAGCGCTTCCAGTTACCGGTCGGCACGTCGTTCCGCCGGACGACGCTGATGAACAACGAGCATCCGAATTTCGCCGGCGACGTCGGCATCGGCATCAATCCCGATCTGGCCAAGCGCGTGAAGGAGGCCGACGTGCTGCTGCTGCTCGGTGGGCGCATGAGCGAGATGCAGTCGTCCAGCTACACGCTGATCGACATTCCCGAGCCGAAGCAGGCGCTGGTGCATGTGCATCCCGGCGCCGAGGAACTCGGCCGGCTCTACCGGCCGACGCTGGCGATCAACGCCAGCCCGACCGCGTTCGTCGCGGCGCTGGAAGGCTTGCAGCCGCCGAACACGATTCCCTGGGCCGGCGCGGCGGAGGAAGCGCACAAATCGTACCTCGCGTGGACCGAGCCGGTGACCAATGTCGGGCCGGTCCAACTCAGCCGGATCATCTCCTGGCTGCGCGAGCGCCTGCCCGACGACGCCATCGTCACCAACGGCGCCGGCAACTACGCCGCTTGGCTGCACCGTTTCTTCCGCTACCGCCGCTACGGCACGCAGCTCGCGCCGACCTCCGGCTCGATGGGTTACGGCATGCCGGCGGCGATCGCCGCGAAGCTGAAATATCCGGAGCGCATCGTGGTCGGCTTCGCCGGCGACGGCTGTTTCCAGATGACCATGCAGGAGTTCTCGGCTGCGGTGCAGGCCGAGGCGAACATCGTCATGGTCGTCGTCAACAACGGCATCCACGGCACCATCCGCATGCATCAGGAGCGCGACTACCCCGATCGCCACGTCGCGACGGCCTTGGTCAATCCGGATTTCGCCGCCTTCGCCCGCGCCTGCGGTGGGTACGGCGAAACAGTCGGCACGACCGAGGACTTTGCCGAGGCCTTCGAGCGTTGCGTTGCGGCCGGCAAGCCGGCGCTCATCGAGGTTGCCTTCGATGCCGAGGCGATCACGCCGTCGCGGACCATGTCGCAGATCCGGGGATCGGGGCAGCGCTAGCAACAGAGGGCGCCTGATCTGGATCAAGCCGCGGTGTGGCGCGGGGTCCTATCCTGCGCCGATGCGAACAGGCTGGACGACCTTCTTTGCCGCCGGGGTGCTGCTGGCAGCGCCCGCGGCAGCGCAACCCGTCGGCGATGTGGAGCGTGGCCTGGCTTATGCCGAGGCCAACTGTTCCGAGTGCCACGAGACCCGCGCAGGCCACTACGACAGCCCCTGGCCTGAGTCGCCGCCGTTCGAGGACATCGCCAATGATGCCGGCATGACGGAGCTGGCGCTCTTCGCCTTCTTCCGGACGCCGCATCCGAACATGCCGAACTTCATCGTGCCGCCGGAGGATATCGCCGACCTGACCGCCTATCTGCTCAGCATGCGCGACTGAGCAGGCGAAAATCGGGTGGCAGTCGTGGACCGGCCGCGCCATGTTGCGCGCATGAGTGTCGATGAACTCGATTTCCGGCCGGTGACATCAGCCAACAAGGCGGCGTTCGAGCGCTTCTTCTCGGCGCCCGGCGCGCCCAGGCATTGCTGGTGCATGGTCTGGCGGCGGACGGCTGCCGAGGCGAAGCTCCAGGCGCCGGCCGACCGCAAGCGGATGATGATGGAGCGTATCGACGCCGGCATGCCGGTCGGGCTGCTGGCGTATCGGGGCGGCGAGCCGGTTGGCTGGGTGTCGATAGCCCCGCGAGAGACGCACCGCGCGTTGGGCGGGCCCGATGCGAAACCCGGCGAGAGTATCTGGTCGCTGGTGTGTTTCTACGTGCCCCGCCGGCTGCGTGGCGAGGCGCTGGTTCGCCAGTTGTTGGCCGGCGCCATCGAACACGCGCGAAGCAGCGGCGCGACGGTGGTCGAGGCCTATCCTGTCGATCCGGATTCGCCGAGCTTCCGCTTCATGGGCTTCGTCCCGGTGTTTGCCGAAGCGGGTTTCCGTGACCTCGGCATGACCGGCACCCGTCGCCACGTTATGCGCCTCGAATTGACCTGAACTGCGCCGGCTAACCGATTCCTGCGATTCGCATTTCCGCTTGCCTCAACGACTAGAGCAGGCTGCCCTGCGAGCCGTCGTCGACGATGCGCCGACGGCGTGGCCGCGGCGTGATCTTGCCGCCGGAAATCGCGCGGACGTGGCCGTCGTGGAACTCGATGTCGAGCACCTTGCCGTTGGGGACGGCGGCGGCGGAGCGGATGGGGTCGCGATCCTCGAAATCGGCGACCAGCGCGAAGCCGCGCTCCAGGATCGAGCGGTAGCTGACAACCTCCAGCAGCTTGGCAGATTTTTCGAACTGCGCCCGAAGGCGCTCGATCGCGCGCGCCAGGAACTGCGTCTTGCGCTCCGTCAGGCCGTTCAGCCGTTCGCGGGTGCGCTCGATGTTGCGGGTGTAGAAGACGGCCTTGCGGCCGAAGGTAGCATCGAGCCGCTCCTTGGCCCGCGCGATCATGTGTTCGAGCCCGGCCAGCGACAGCCGCCCGGCCGTCCGTTCGAACTGGGTGCGATGCACCCGCGCGTTGGCGAGCAGCGCCAGACCGATGCGGTTGGCGAGATCGTCGAACATCCGGCGGGGCATGGCGAAGAGGTCTTCCGCGCGCGGCAGGGCGCGCGCCGCCGCGCGCAGTTCGCGCCGCAGCGTTTCGACCGAGCGCTGCGTCGCGCCGGCGAGCCGGCCGCCGAGATCGCCAACCGTCGCGATCAGTTCGGAACGCACCGGCACGGCCATTTCGGCCGCGGCCGTCGGCGTCGGCGCGCGCTTGTCGGAGGCGAAGTCGATCAGCGTGAAGTCGGTCTCGTGGCCGACCGCCGAGATCAGCGGGATGGCCGAGTCGGCAGCCGCGCGCACGACGACCTCCTCGTTGAAGCTCCACAGGTCTTCCAGGCTGCCGCCGCCGCGTGCCACGATGATGAGGTCCGGACGCGGTATTCGTCCGTCCAGCGGCAGCGCGTTGAAGCCGGCGATGGCCGCCGCCACTTCCGCCGCGCTGGTTTCGCCCTGCACGCGTACCGGCCACACCAGAACGCGGGTCGGAAACCGGTCTGCCAGCCGGTGCAGGATGTCGCGGATGACCGCGCCGGTCGGCGAGGTGACCACGCCGATGATTCGCGGAATGTGGGGCAGGGGCTTCTTGCGCGCCTCGGCGAAGAGCCCCTCGGCAGCGAGCGCCTTCTTCCGCGCCTCGAGCAGCGCCATCAGCGCGCCGACGCCGGCCGGCTCCAGCGCGTCGATGACGATCTGGTACTTGGACTGGCCAGGGAAAGTGGTGAGCTTGCCGGTCGCCACCACCTCGATGCCTTCCTCCGGCTTGAACTTCAGCCGCGGCAGGGTCATGCGCCAGACGACGGCCTCGATGCGGGCCTTGTCGTCCTTCAGGCTGAAGTAGCAGTGGCCGGACGAATGCGCTCCGCGGAAGCCGGAAATCTCGCCGCGCACGCGGACATAGCCGTAGGTATCCTCGACCGTGCGCTTGAGCGCGTTCGAGATCTCGGAGACGGTGTATTCGCCGACATTGGCGGTGGCAGCGGCTTGCGGCATCACCAACAGGTGACGCCTGACGGGGTGGCGGTCAAGCCCGCGCCATTTCCCGCCGGCCGGACCGTGCTAGAAGGCAGGCCATGCCAAGCCACGATTTCACCTCCATCCGGCTCTTCCTCCGCACACCCATCGTTGCCGGCAGCACGACGTCGCTCGACCGCAACCAGGCGAACTACCTGACCAACGTGCTCCGCCTGAACGACGGCGCCTCGATCCTCGTCTTCAACGGGCGGGACGGCGAGTGGCGGGCGGCGCTGCGCGGCGGCGGGCGGAAGTCGTGGAGCCTCGAATTCACCGAGCCGGTGCGCCCGCAGCCTGCGGCGCCCGACCTTCACTACATCTTCGCGCCGCTGAAGCAGGCGCGGCAGGACTACATGGTCCAGAAGGCGGTCGAGATGGGCGTCGGCCGCCTCCGTCCGGTGCTCACGCAGCACGGCCAGGTCAGCCGGGTGAACCTTGAGCGCATGGTGTCGAACGCCATCGAGGCGGCGGAGCAATGCGGCGTGCTCAATGTCCCGGCGATCGACGAGCCGGTGGCTCTCCGGGTGATTCTGGAAACCTGGGCCGAAACCGGGAAGGATCGTCGGCTGATCTTCTGCGACGAACGCGAGGACGGTTCCGACCCCCTGTCAGTTCTGTCGGGGATGGCGCCCGCGCCGCTGGCCGTGCTGATCGGCCCGGAGGGCGGCTTCTCGGCCGAGGAACGGCAGAATCTCCGGGCTCAATCCTTCGTGACCGTCCTGCCGCTCGGCCCGCGTATCCTGCGGGCCGACACCGCCGCCGTTGCCGCGCTGGCCCTCATTCAGGCCGCCGCGGGGGACTGGCGAAACGCCGCGCCCGCCCCACATTGAGGGGTACTTGCGCTATGGCCGGACTGTTCTAATCTGCCCGTCCGTTCCCACCAGAGCCCTTCTTGGAAAGCCGCTGAATGGCCCGCGACGTCTCCGACGCGACGCCGATAGAGTCCCGCGACCAACTGGTCGAGACGCTCGAATCGGGTTCCAGGCCGAAGGCCGAATGGCGCGTAGGCACCGAACACGAGAAGTTCGGCTTCTACCTCGCCGATCACACGCCGGTGCCCTACGAGGGCCCGCGCGGCATCCGCCGCCTGCTGGAGGCGATGGAGGGGCTGCTCGGCTGGCACCCGATCGAGGACGACGGCCGCATCATCGGCCTGACCGATCCGCTCGGCCTCGGCGCGATCTCGCTGGAGCCCGGCGGCCAGTTCGAGCTTTCCGGCGCGCCGCTGAAAACCATCCACCAGACCTGCCGGGAGGTGAACGCCCATCTGGCGCAGGTGCGCGAATGCGCCACCCCGCTTGGCATCGGCTTCATCGGCGCCGGCTTCTCGCCCAAGTGGAGCCGCGACGAAACCCCGATCATGCCGAAGTCGCGCTACGACATCATGCGCGGCTACATGCCCAAGGTCGGCGGCCACGGCCTCGACATGATGCTGCGCACCTGCACCATCCAGGCCAACCTCGATTTTGCCGACGAAGCCGACATGGTGAAGAAGATGCGCGTCGGCCTCGCGCTCCAGCCGGTGGTCACGGCGCTCTTCGCCAACTCGCCCTTCACCGAAGGCAAGCCCAACGGCTTCCAGTCGTACCGCTCCGAAGTCTGGCTCGACACCGATCCGGCGCGCACCGGCATGCTGCCCTTCGCCTTCGAGGACGGCTTCGGCTTCGAGCGCTATGTCGACTGGGCGCTCGACGTGCCGATGTATTTCATCAAGCGCGGCGAGAAATATTTCGACGTGACCGGCACGACCTTCCGCGACTATCTCCACGGCAATCTCGACAACAGCCTGCCCGACGCGCGGCCGACCATGTCGGACTGGAAGAACCATCTTTCGACGCTGTTTCCCGAGGTGCGGCTCAAGAACTATCTCGAGATGCGCGGCGCCGATGGCGGTCCCGGCCGCCGCATCTGCGCCGTGCCGGCGTTCTGGGTCGGGCTGCTCTACGACGATGCCGCGCTCGACGGCGCCTGGCAGATCGTCAAGGACTGGACGGCGGCCGAGCGCGAGGCGCTTCGCATAGCCGTGCCGAAGACCGGTCTTGCCACGACCATCCATGGCCGCACCGTCGCCGATGTCGGGCGCGATGTCGTGGCGCTGGCGCACGGCGGTCTTTCCCGGCGCGGCTACGAGAACAGCGAGGGCATCGACGAGACCATCTTCCTGTCGTCGATCGAGGAGGTCATCGAGGGCGGCATGACGCCGGCCGATCAGGTGCTGCGCGACTACGAGCGCGAGTGGCACGGCGACATCGACCGCATGTTCGACGCCTACGCCTATTGAGGTTCGCGGGAACGCGATATCAATGGTTTGATCCGGGTCAATGCTGAAACGATGGCCGGGCGCATGCTGCCCGGGCATCCAGGAGGGGTGAGATGAAAAGCGCGGTGAACACCATAAACGATATGCACGTCATCGCCGATCTGGGCGGTGACCGCCGCCCGACGGGTGTCGCCGTCGAGTTGGCGCGTCAGCTCGACGCCCACCTTACCGGCCTCGCGCTGGCCTTCGAGCCGATCGTGCCGATCTACACCATGACGACGCCGCTCCCGACCGATCTCATCGTCGCCGCCCATGACCAGGCAGTGGGCGACGCCAAGGAAGCCGCTGCCGCGTTCGAGAAGGCGGCATCCGCCGCTGGCATCCGCTACGCCGGCCGCACCACCGAGTCGGTCGGCGGCGAAGGCCTCGATGGCGTCACCCGCAGCCTCGCGCTCAGCGATCTTGTCGTCATCGGCCAGCAGAACCCGGACGCGCCGGAGCCCATGCGCGAATTGCTGATCGAGTCGGTTTTGTTTCAGGCCGGCGCGCCGACGCTGATCGTGCCCTATGCCGGCACCAAGGAGTTCAAGGCCGGCCGAGCCGTCGTCGCCTGGGATGGCGGCGCCGCTGCGGCGCATTCCGTGCGCGCCGCCTTGCCGCTGCTACAGCTCGCCAAGGAAGTCGTGGTCGTGATCGTGAAGGAGGCCGACAAGCGTTCCACACATCTCGCCGGCGCGGACATCGCCACCCATCTCGCCCGCCACGATCTCCACGTCGAGGTGCGCGAGGTCACCAATTCGACCGGCGACGTCGGCCAGACGATTCTCTCCTTCGCCGCCGACGAGGCCGCTGACTGGCTGGTCATGGGCGCCTACGGCCACAGCCGCCTGCGCGAATTCTTCCTCGGCGGCGCCACCCGCGGCATCCTCTCGTCGATGACCGTGCCGGTGCTGATGGCGCACTAGCCGAGGCGTCGCGCCTCCTCGGTCAGGCCGAAGGCAACCGAGAGCAGATCGGAGTCGCCGGCAATGCGGGCGGCCGGCACGGCGCGGAGAACGGCGTCGCGTACGGCCTGCACGCGGCTTGAGCCGCCGGTCAGGAACGCCGTCTGGATGCGGTCGGGAGATATTCCCGCGGCGCTGATGCAGTCCCGCACGAGCGCCGCGATACGATCGGTCTTCGCCGCGATCGCCGCCTCGAAACCGGGCCGCGTCGCCTGCGCCGCCAGCCCGTCGTCAAGAAACCCGAGCGGGACGGGGGTCGCCGGCGCTTCGCCGAGGGCGATCTTGGCGGCCTCGACGGCGAAGGCGATCCGGTGACCATGGCGGCCGCCGATGGCCGCCACCAGCCGCGCCAGCTTCTCCGGCTCGGCGGCGCCCTTGGCCAACTCCCGCGCCTCGACCGCGTTGGCGTGGGTATAGACGAAGTTGATCGAGGCCCACGTCGCAAGGTCGTGGTAGAGGCGCAACGGCATCGGCAGGTTCTTTTCGACCAGTCGCGTGCCGAGGCCGAGCAGGGGCATCACGCTGGCGAGGCTGAGCAGGCAGTCGAAGTCTGTCCCGCCGACGCGTCCGCCGGTGCTGGCCAGGATGTCCTCCTTGCGGTCGGCGCGTTTCGCCCGTCCGGGCGCGACCCGGATCAGCGCGATGTCCGACGTGCCGCCGCCGATGTCCGCGACCAGCACGAGTTCCTCGCCGCGCACCGTTCGCTCGTAGTGCGCGGCCGCCGCGATCGGCTCGTAAACGAAGCGCACGTCCGTGAAGCCGACCCGCTCCGCGATCCCGCGCAGCACGCGCTCGGCGCGTGCGTCTGCCGCGTCATCGCCGTCGACGAAATGGACCGGCCTGCCGTGGACGGCGGTGGTCAACTCCATTCCGTGAAAGGCTTCCGCCCGCTGCTTGAGATGACGGATGAATATCTCGATCACGCGCGACAGCGGCACGCGATTTTTGCCGACCATGGTCGTCTCCTCGATCAGCGACGAACCGAGGATCGATTTCAGAGAGCGCAGCAGCCGCCCCTGCACCTGGCCGACCGAGGCGGCGATCGCCGCATCGCCATAGAGCACGCGGCCGGGCGTCTCCGCATCGAAGAAGACCGCACTCGGAAACAGCGTCGAGCCGGTGTCGCTGGGGACCAACGCAGGAACGCCGTCGCGGATGACGCCGATTGCCGAGTTCGACGTTCCAAAATCCAGTCCGCACGCTTGCATCGGAAGCCCCTCGTGAAACCGCGGCGTGGCCGCGGGAAGGGGTATCCATCTATTGGACCGGACGGCTTCTTGCCAGTCTGTTTGTTTTTTCCTACGATGCCCGTACTACGGGACGTGCCGGGATTTCTCGCGCGTCCCGTTTTCCGTTTCGGGGAGCGCGGCGCGGGCAGCAAAAAGGCCCGCCCCGAAGGGCGGGCCAGGTTGCCGGAGCTTCCAGGGGACCAGTTGCTCCGAGAATTACAGTTCCAGAACGGGCCGCGGCATCACGCGACGGGCGTAGCGATGGATCCCGGCCGTAGTTTCGCTCTTCGAGCGCACGCGGCCGGCAATGACGATCGCCTTGCGCTCCTCGTCCATCTTCCGCTGGAGGCGCTCGGCTGCCGAAGCACGGAAGGCGGCGCGGCGCTCCACCGACATCACGCCGAGGCGGTACGACGGGTCCTCGGCCAGCGGTGAGGAGAGGGCCGAACGCACGTCGCCCTGCGTGATGCCGATGTCGCGCAGCATGTGCTCATCCCATTCGAGGAGTTTCGCCACCGACCGGCGATTACGCATCGCGCGCCAGGCTGCGACGACGCGGCTATAGCTGGCAGCGGCGAGATTGCGCAGCCGTTCGCTGGTGCCGGTGGGCGTGATCTGGGTGATTTCGGTGGTGGCCATGATCGTCTTCCTTTCGGGGCGTCGCGGCCCGCACCGGCCGCGCTTGGCCGGTCATACGAGCGCTTGGAATGTCAGCGACACCCGCTATATGCACGGCGGCCATTGATCATTCCAACGAATGTTTCTAATGTCGCCCATCGCTTTCGCTGATGGGCGGAAAGGAGCCGAAAATGGCGGCAATGCTCGATCTAGACCAGTTGCGCACCTTCGTGGCGATCATCGAAACCGGCAGTTTCACGAAAGCTGCGGAGGTCGTCTTCAAGACCCAGTCGGCGGTCTCGATGCAGATGCGGCGGCTGGAAGAGCGAATCGGCAAGCCGATCTTTGCCCGCGACGGACGCGCCGCAAAACTGACCGAGGAAGGCGAGCGCCTGCTCGGCTACGCCCGGCGCATGGTGCGGCTCAACGACGAGACCGTCGCCGCTTTCGACGAAACCGAACTCTCCGGAGCCGTCGCCCTCGGTATCCCGGACGACTATGCCGACCGCTTCCTGCCCGAGGTGCTGGCGCGCTTCACGCGCTCGAACCCCCGCGTCGAAGTCTCGGTGATCTGCGAGCAGTCCACGGAGCTGACCGCCAAGGCCCGCACGGGCGATCTCGACCTCGCCATCGTCACCCATTGCGGCGAGGCCAACGTCGATGTCATTCGCCGCGAGCCCCTGCTCTGGGTCGCGTCGAACCAGCACGGCACGGAGGAAGAGGACGTGTTGCCGCTGGCGCTGTTCAAGCCGCCATGCCTGTGGCGGGCCGCGGCGGTGGAACTCGCTGACGGCGGCGGGGCGCAAGTACCGCGTCCTCTACCAGAGCGCCAACTCCACCGCGATCGGTGCGGCGGTTACCGCCGGCCTCGCGCTGACGGTGCTCACCGAGTCGGCGCTGCGACCGGGCATGCGCGTGCTTGGCGAGGCTGAGGGCTTCCCGCGTCTGCCGATCTGCGAGATCGGCATCATCCGTTCGTGGAATCGCCCGGCCTCGGCCATCGTCGATGCGCTCGCCGAGCACATCGTCTCCTCCCTCGACAACCTGTCGGTGCCTGCCGTCGCCGCCTGAGAAAGACGCGCCGGAATGCCAATGCGCGGCGCCCGCCGCTGCTGGACTCGTTTTCCAAGCCCTGCCTCGTGCGGCGAATAAGCATCCTTGAAGGTGAGGGGTGCCGCCGCTTACATGCCGGGCAGCATCATCAGCAGGAGTAAGTGTCATGGCTCTTCGCATCGGCGATACCGCCCCGGACTTCGAGGCGGAGACCACAGAGGGCAAGATCAGGTTTCACGACTGGCTGGGCGATTCCTGGGGGATCATCTTTTCGCACCCCAAGGATTTCACGCCCGTCTGCACCACCGAGCTCGGCGTCGTCGCCAAGCTGAAGCCCGATTTCGACAAGCGCCACGTCAAGGTGATCGGCCTCAGCGCCGATCCGGTCGACCGCCACGCCGGCTGGGCCAAGGACATCGAGGAGACGCAGGGCACCGCCCCGAATTTCCCGATGATTGGCGATCCCGACCTGACGGTCTCCAAGCTCTACGACATGCTGCCCGCTGCGGCCGACCCGTCCGGCCCGCGCACCGCTGCCGATAACCAGACCGTTCGCACCGTCTACGTCATCGGCCCCGACAAGAAGATCAAGCTGTCGCTCGCCTATCCCATGACCACCGGGCCGCAACTTCGACGAGATTCTGCGCGTGGTCGATTCCATGCAGCTCACCGCGAAGCACAAGGTGGCAACGCCGGCGAACTGGAAGCACGGCGATGACGTGATCATCTCGGGCTCGGTCAGTGCCGACGACGCCAAGAAGATCTGGCCCGCCGGCTGGAAGGAGCCCAAGCCCTATATCCGCATCGTGCCGCAGCCGAAATAGCGCGGCAGCGGAAGCAGAATCAGACGGCGCGGCCCGGCCCGCGCCGTTTTCGTTTTCAGGGTTTCGCGTTGGCGGCGGCGATGCCGCACTCGAGCAGACGCAGCCGGACGCGCGCACTCTCCCCCTCCGGCAGGTCGAGCCGCTTGAAGGCGGACCAGACCGGAAAGCTCACCAGCCCCAGCACGACCTTGATCGCCGCCTCGGAAGCCGTGGCGCCTTTCAGCGCCTCCTGTACGAGGGCCGCGACGCCGCCTTCCACGGCCTTGAGGAACATGTCGAGTTCCGGAACCAGCTCCCGGTCGCGGCCTGCCAGGCCGAGCCGCAACGCACCGCGTTCGTAGAAATCGTCCAACTCCGCGATCAGCCGCTGCAGGCGATCGTGGGTTGTCTCCGCGCCCGCAAAGACCGCCGGGGCGGCGTCGGGCGTCGGCGGACGCATCTCCTGCCATGCGTGCATGCCGCACGCCTGGATGAGGTCGCCGGGCTTCGGGAAGTGCCGGTACACCGTCGCCGGACCGACACCGGCGCGCTCCGCGACCTGGGAGAAAGTCGTCGGCGCAACGCCCTGCTCGTCATGCAGCTGCATCGTCGCCTGGAGAATGCGTTCCCGCACCCGGTCGCGCTCTTCGGCCCGTTTCCGCTGTTGATAGCTCCGGACCATCAGGGGGCAATTTGACAGAAAGATATTTTCATGAAAATAATCATCCGCTAAATGTTTACCGGTAAAGGCCGGCCAGGTCCAGTGGCCGGTTCACAGACGCCGGCGGTTTTAGCTGGCACCAGAAGCGCCACCGCAACAGGCATCCAAGGGGAGGAGGGCCGTCCTTGCCAGACGACCACGAAAGCGCACTGGAGATCACCGGCGAGATTTACGACGCCGCGCTTGATTCGGCGCTGTGGCCTGGCGTCCTGAGCCGGATCGGCGATTTCGTCGGCGGGCCGGCGACCGCGCTTTTCTCCACCGATGCCGTCGCGCAGACGCAGCGCTTCTATTACATCCACGGCGCCAACCCGGAATACACCCGGCTGTACCAGGAAAAATACGTCCGGCTGAATCCGCTGGCCGCGACGATCCTGCTGTCGCGAGTTGGCGAGGTGAATTCCGTCGCCGACGCCATGCCGCTGAATCAGTTTCATCAGACCCGGTTCTATCGGGAATGGGTAAAGCCCCAGAATTGGGGTGACAATATCTTCTCGCTGATCGAACGCTCCGGCACCGTGGTCACGACGCTGGCGACCACGATCGACGACCGCCGCAGCCCGGCGACAGACGCAGCAAAACAGCGCATGGCGCTGATCGTCCCCCATGTCCGCCGCGCCGTCGCGATCGGCAACGTCATCGAGATGAACAGCATCGAGGCCGATGCGCTGGGCGACGCGGTCGATGCCGTCGGCGCGGCGGTTTATCTCGTGCGTCGCGATGGAGAGATCGTTCGCGCCAACGTCCACGGCTGCGCGCTGGCTGAAGCTGGAACGCTGCTCCGTATGGACGATCGCCGCATCGTCGCTGTCGAGGAGACCGGCCGTCGTGACCTCTGTCGGGCAATCGCCGATGCGGGATCGGAGGACCGGGTGCTTGAGCCGAGTGCCGCGGCGGTTCCGCTGACCGATCGGCTGGGCGAGCGCTACGTCGCCCACGTCCTGCCCTTGACCGGAGGCGCACGCCGGCGGGCCGCGCTTTCGACGGGCGCTGCCGCGGCAATCTTCGTGAAGAAGGCCGAGTTGAACTGCGTCTTCCCGATGGAGGCCATGGCCAGCCACTTCGCGTTGTCGAAGGCTGAACTGCGCGTGCTTGTCGGCGTGCTCGAGATCGGGCCGCCGGGCGAGGTGGCGCCGATGCTGGGCCTGTCAGAGGCGACCGTCCGCACCCATCTTCGCCGCCTCTATGCCAAGACGGGAGCAAGCCGCCAGGCCGATCTCGTCAGGCTGGTCGCCGGCTATGCCAATCCGTTTGTCGAGCCGGCCACCGCAGGGCGGACCGCCGCCGCCGCCTGATCGCGTGCCTGGTGGTGTGACAGCCGTCACACACTTTCATCTGTTTGGATGACGAAACGGCCGGCCGAATTTGCGATCTCATTCGCGCCGGCAAGAGAGCCCGCGGATGGTCCGCAAGCTTCCGATCTCGCCGGACATGGCCTCCCGTTTTCGGGACCCGCAACGAAAGGAATACGTCCATGTCGTTCGTCCGCAAGATCGCCCCGCTCGCCGGTGCCGCCCTGATCCTCACCGCCTTCGCCAGCGGCGCCAGCGCCTATCAGTGCAAGAAGCTGAACGTCACCGGCGTCAACGTCAGCACGGCGCAGGCCGCTGCTCTGGCCGGCGCACGGGCCGCCTGGACCGGCAAGGCCAAGGCCGCTTACGGCCTCTCCTGGTCGGTGTGGAGCATCGCCGCCTCTCCGACGCAAACCTGTGCGCCCGGCGCCAACGGCACCTTCGTCTGCACCGCGAAGGCGAAGCCCTGCAACTACGTCGTTCAGTAACGGCAGCAGGCGGAAGCGCGGCCGGCGGGTGCCGCGCTTCCGTCAAACGTTCCCCCGCGGGAAAATGGCGCGGCCCCGGCCGCGCCTTTTTCGGGATCACAGAAAACGATAGTCCGTGCCGTCCAGAACCACGCAGGTCAGCGGCCCGCCGAACACGGCGCCGGTGTCCACGTTGATGCGGTTGGGGCGCACCTCGCGCGGGTTCTTCGGCGTGTGTCCGTGCACCACGACCACGCCATGATCCCTCTCGTCCCAGAGGAATTCTTCGCGGATCCAGATCAGGTCGTTCTCATCCTGCCGGTCGAGTGGAACGCCGGGCCTGATCCCGGCGTGGCAGAAGAAATAGTCGCCTAGGCGCGCCGCGACCGGCAGCCCCTCCAGGAACGCGCGATCCGCGGCCGGTATCTTCTCGGCGAACTGCCGTGAGAGCTTTGCAAAGTCGTAGCCGCCGAGAAACGATCGGCCCGGCGTCACGCCGTAGGAACGCAGCGTGGCATCGCCGCCATTGTCGAGCCACATCTGACCGGACTTCGCCGGCTCGTCGAGAAAGCCGGTAAGCAGCGCGTCATGGTTGCCACGCAGGCACACGACATGGCCGTCCTCGGCCGTGAGGCGCGCCAGCCGCGCGACCACGCCGGCCGAATCCGGCCCGCGATCGACGTAGTCGCCGACATGGATGACGCGGTGGTCCGGCGCCGGCCTTTCGGCCAGATCGGCGGCAATGCGGTCGTGCATGTCGGCGAGCTCGGCATCCAGTCCATGCACGTCGCCGATGGCATAGAGGCGCATTCCCTCCGGCGTGCGCGATTGACTGAGGAACATTTCCACTCTCCGTTGCGCCTGCTCGTAGCGGATTTACCGCCGTGGTAACAAGGCCGGCTGATCGGCGGAGCCTCGACCGTGCGCGTTCTTGTCATCGAAAATCTTGCCGGAACGACGCTCGGTCAGGTCGAAACGGCACTCAGCGAGGTCGGTGCTGGGCTTGACGTGCGCCGCATGTGGGCGGGCGCTGAACTGCCCGCCGATGCTTCGGGCCACGAGGCGCTGGTCGTTCTCGGCGGAGAGCAGAGCGCGGTCGACGACGCCGACCATCCCTATCTGCCGCGTCTGGCCGACCTGACGCGCACCTTCGGTGATGCCGGCAAGGCCGTGCTCGGCATCTGCCTTGGCGCGCAACTGGTCGCACGGGGATACGGCGCCACCAACATCCTTGGCCGGCCGCTGGAGTTCGGCTGGCGCCATGTGCGCCCGACGGCGGCCGGACGTACCGATCCTGTGGTCGGCGTAGTCGGGGAGGGCGCGCCGCTCTTTCACTGGCACCTCGACACATTCACGCTCCCGCCCGGCGCGACGCACCTTGCGACAAGCGCGCAAACCGCGATGCAGGCGTTCCGCATTGGCCGCGCCGTCTATGGCATCCAGTTTCACTTCGAGGCCGACACGCGTCTGGTCGCGCAGTGGAACGCGGACTTCGCCGAGCTGATCGCGCGCGAGACCCCCGATTGGCCCGAACGCTGGCCGCAGGAAGCCGCACGCCATGGCCCGAAGGCCGACGCAACCGGTCTCGCGCTCGCCCGAAACTGGGTGAAGCTGATCGGCTAGACCTCGCCCACGATGACGATGTGCAGGCTGCGCGGCCCGTGCGCGCCGAGGATGATGGTCTGCTCGATGTCGCCCGAGCGCGACGGCCCGGTGATGAAATTCACCGTCCGCGGCAGCGTGCCCTTGCCGAATGTTTCGCGCAGACGGTCCCACACTGTCTCGTAGTCCCCGGCAATGTCGCCGGCATTGACCACGATGATTTCTGTCTCCGGCAGAAAGTTCAGCGTCGTCGGATTGTCGCTTCCCGACGTCATGATCAGCGTGCCGCTCTCGGCGACGCCACCGAATGCATGGCCGAGCCCGACGGCGTCATCGCCGTGCGAACGGCCGCGCGCCACTTCGATCTGCGTCTTGTTCCACGGCATCGCGCCCAGGCGCGGATCGTCGCCCATGCGGATCGCCGCCGGCAGGTTGCGACCCCGCAGGTATTCCGCGACTGCGGCGGGAACGTCCGTTGCATCACGCACCTGCGCGACGGTGGCCGAGAACTTGTCTGCCATCTTCCTGAACAGCGCGATGCGTTCGGCCGGCGGGACCTGGCCGCGCGCCGGGATCGTGCCGCGCGGCGACACGCGCAGGCGATTGTCCACGGCGGCATTCCGCGCCAACTCCTGTCCCGTAACGCCCAGCGAACGACGGATCTTGCCGAGCACGGCGTCGCGGGCGCTCACTGGGCTTTCCTCCGCTCGGCCCACAGTTCCTGAAAGGTCGCTCCCTGCGGCGCCGGCAGGTCGCGGTGCTCGGTCCAGCCGCCGGCCAACGGCAGGCTGCGGAACCGTCCCTTGCGGAAACCAAGATTGCCAAGGGCGCGCGCAGCGAATTTCGTCGCGAAGCGGTAGAGCCGCGGCCGTCGCGCGAACCACGCCCAGACGCCGAGCCCCCAGCGATAGGTCGTTGGCGAGAGGTGCCGCTCGAACTCGCGCTCGCGCCAGTGGCGCATCATCTTCGGCAGCGGGATCATCATCGGGCAGACGCTTTCGCAGCGGCCGCAGAAGGTCGAGGCATTGGGCAGGTGCCCCGCCTTGTCGACGCCGATCAGCGTCGGCGTCAGCACGGCGCCCATCGGTCCGGGATAGACCCAGCCATAGGCGTGGCCGCCAACCTGCTGGTAGACCGGGCAGTGGTTCATGCAGGCGCCGCAGCGGATGCAGCGCAGCATGTCCTGGAATTCGCTGCCCACCATGGCCGAGCGGCCGTTGTCGAGGAGGACGACGTGGTATTCCTCCGGCCCGTCGGGATCGCCCGGCCGGCGTGGGCCGGTGGAGAACGTCGTATAGACGGATATGTCCTGGCCGCTGCCCGAGCGCGCGAGGATGCGGATGATCTGGCTGACGTCATTCAGCGTCGGCGTGATCTTCTCCAGCGACGCCAGCACGATGTGCACCTTCGGCAGGATCTGCGTCAGGTCGCCGTTGCCTTCGTTGGTGACGATGACCGACGTGCCGGTCTCGGCGACGAGGAAGTTCGCCCCGGTGATGCCGACATCGGCCGCGAGGAAGCGCTCGCGCAGCTTGGTCCGCGCCTCGTTGAGCAGCGACGGGGGATCGGAGAGGTCCCTGTCCGGCGGCAGGTCGGTGTGCACGCGGCGGAAGTCGGCTTCCACCTGCTTCATCGAGAGGTGAACGGCCGGCGCGATGATGTGGCTCGGCGGCTCGTGGCGGATCTGGATGATGTATTCGCCGAGGTCCGTCTCGACCGGCTGGATGCCGTGTTCCTCGAGATGGTCGTTGAGCGCGATTTCTTCCGCGATCATCGACTTGCCCTTGGTAACAGTCTTCGCGCCGACGCTCTGGCAGATGCCGAGGATGATGTCGCGCGCGTCCGCCGCGGTCTCGGCGTAGTGAACATGGCCGCCGGCCTCGTTCACCTTCTCCTCGTAGGCCTCGAGGTAGAGGTCGAGATGCGCCAGCGTGTGGTTCTTGATGTCGCGGGCGCTTTCGCGAAGCTGCTGGAACTCGGGCAACTGCGCGACGGCCGCCGCGCGCTTGTCGACGAAGCGCGGGCGGGCGTGCTTCAGCGCGCCCTGCAGTTGCACGTCGTCGAGCGCACGGCGCGCGTTCTGCTTGAAGGCGGGGGAGGTGGCGTCCATTTTATTCGCCCGCCTCGCCGATCGCCGGTGTGTCAGTCATGCCGGCCAGCACCTCGGCGACGTGGCGCGTGGCCACCGGGCGTCCCTGGCGCTGGAGCTTGCCCGCCATGTTCATCAGGCAGCCAAGATCCCCGGCAAGCAGCGTGCCCGCTCCGGATTCAGCGATCGCGGCAGTCTTCTGTTCGACGATGCCGTTCGAGATATCGGGATACTTGACGCAAAAGGTGCCGCCGAAACCACAGCAGACATCGGCTTCCTTGAGTTCGTTGAGCTTGAGCCCGGCGACCGATTTGAGCAGCGTCCGCGGCTGGTCGCGCACGCCGAGTTCGCGAAGGCCCGAGCAGGAGTCGTGATATGTGACCGACCCGTCGAACGCCGCCTCCACCCGGCTCATGCCAAGCACGTCGACGAGGAAGCTGATGAGCTCGAACGTTCTGGCGGATAGCGCCTCGGCACGCGCCTGCCACTGCGGGTCGTCGGCGAACAGTTCGGGATAGTGCGCCTTGATCATGCCGGCGCAGGAGCCGGACGGAGCCACGACGTAGTCGAAAGGCTCGAAGGCGGCGATGACCTGCTCGGCGATGGCGCGCGTGTCGCGCCGGTCGCCCGAGTTGTAGGCCGGTTGTCCACAACATGTCTGTGACTGCGGAACCTCGACCGCGCAGCCGGCGTCTTCAAGCAGCTTCACTGCGGCGAAACCGACAGTCGGACGAAACAGATCGACAAGGCAGGTGACGAAAAGGCCAACCGTAGGCCGGCTTTCTGCTGGCGACATTGTTCTTCCTTGGCGCATGTGACGCGCCAAGGTTCGATAGCAGGTGAAACCGGGTGGTTACAACAAGCCTGTGGCTCCCGACGCACGTTGAGCGGGGCGGCCTCCCGACACGGTGCCGCCCCGATCCGTTGCGACGGTGGGAGTGCCTACTGCCGGCTCCATTTGCCGTAGCCGCCGTAACCGCAGTTGTCGCCGGGGCTGCTCGCAGACTGACCCGCGTCATTCTGGGTCGCGCCGTTGATGTTCTTGTTTTCGATCCGCTGCCAGCCGATCGCCTCGAAAAATTCCGGAAGGCGCGAGTGGCGGCAAACGGTGACTGCCGTGTAGGGGCTTCCATTGGGCTGGGTGATGCGTACGCAGCCGGATGTCTTGGCGCTCGCCGGCGCCGATGCGGCAAGGCTGATGACAATACCAAGCCCCAGCAGAGAAAGGCCCGAGACCAGTGTCTTCATTGTAAACAACTCCAAATTTTACGCCGCGCGTGAAGCAGGCCTCGTGCTTCAGCGACAAGTAAAATCCTCCCGAAAGCTTCGCGCAAGAGAATTCGTCTACGAAATAACGAAACGTTAACGTGAAAGAACCTGTGGCGGAGCGTTGGTCCATGCGCTTTACTTCTCGGTAGAATCCCATGGCCGTCAGGTTAACGCACCGGTAAACGTGACAGGATCGAAGCGTCGTAATGGGATTGAACGTGCTCGGCCGCATTCGCCTGTCTTTCGGCTAAGCGTTGTACTGGTGCATGCTGCCTCGCAGGCACTACATTTCAGGCGAACTTGGCCTGACCACCGGACCTGGGAGCCGCCGTGACCGCCATCGTGATGCCAGCTGCCGACGCGAACGTCCTCGGTCGCCGTGACGAGATCGTCTCCGGCCTGATGGAAATTCTCGGAGCTGCGGGTGTCATCACGTCGGAGGATGAGCGCCGCGCCTACGAGACCGACGCACTGACCGCGTATCGCGCGGTTCCACTGGCCGTCGTGCTTCCCGCCTCCACCGACCAGGTCTCCGCGACGCTGAAGTTCCTTGGGCGCAATGGCGTGAAGGTCGTCGCCCGTGGGGCCGGCACGTCGCTGTCGGGCGGCGCGCTGCCGTCGTCGGATTGCGTCGTCATGGGGCTCGCCCGCATGAACCGCATCCTCTCGGTCGACTACGAGAACCGCGTGGCGACGGTCGAGGCCGGCGTCACCAACATCAATGTCTCCAATGCCGTCTCCCCGAAGGGGTTCTTCTACGCCCCGGATCCATCGAGCCAGCTTGCCTGCACCATCGCCGGCAACGTCGCCATGAATTCCGGCGGAGCGCATTGCCTGAAGTACGGCGTCACCACCAACAACGTGCTCGGCCTGAAGATGGTGACGATCGACGGGACAGTGCTGGAGATCGGCGGCAGCCATCTCGACGCGCCGGGCTACGACGTGCTCGGGCTCATCATCGGTTCCGAGGGGCAGCTCGGCGTCGTCACCGAGGTCACCGTGCGCATCCTCCGCGCTGCCGAGGGCGCCCGGCCGATGCTGATGGGGTTCTCCTCGGCCGAGTCGGCCGGCGCCTGTGTCGCCGCGATCATCGCCTCGGGCATCATCCCGGTCGCGATCGAATACATGGACGGCCCGGCGATCAAGGCCTGCGAGGACTTTGCCCATGCCGGCTATCCGCTCGACGTCGAGGCCCTGCTGATCGTCGAGGTGGAGGGATCGGAGGCCGAAATCGCCGACCTGATCGGCCGCATCACGGCAATCGCGGAAACGTTCAAGCCGCAGACCATGCGCGTGTCGCAATCGGAGGCCGAGAGCGCCGCCATCTGGAAGGGCCGCAAGGCCGCATTCGGCGCCATGGGCCAGATCGCCGACTACATGTGCATGGACGGCGTCATCCCCACCGGCCGCCTGCCGGAGGTGCTGAAGCGCGTCGGCGAAATCTGTTCCGGCTACGGCCTGCGCGTCTCGAACATCTTCCACGCCGGCGATGGCAACCTGCATCCGCTGATCCTCTACGACGCCAACAAGCCCGGCGACATCGAGAAGGCCGAACAGGCCGGCGCGGACGTGTTGAAACTCTGCGTCGAGGTCGGCGGCTGCCTCACCGGCGAGCATGGCGTCGGCATCGAGAAACGCGACCTGATGGCCGTGCAGTTCAACGCCATCGATCTGGCTCAGCAGATGCGCATCAAGAGCGTTTTCGACCCGCAATGGCTGCTCAACCCGGCGAAGGTGTTTCCGCTGGAAGGCCGCCCCACGGCCGCCTGAACCGGCCGCGCAGCGCTTGACCTGCATCAAGGCCGCCGCAACCGCAACACCGACAGGTTTGGTGACATGGAAAAGATCAAGATCGAACAGCACTCGTCCATCGGCCTGGTCTGGGCCGCGGGATGGCTTTTCACCATCGGATTCCTGAAGCTCGGCTTCTGGCAGGGCGTGTTCGCCCTCATCATCTGGCCCTACCACATCGGCACATGGGTCGCCTCGCTGCCGGGGCCGCTGCCTGCCTGACCCATCCGCGCTTCCCACCGCGCGATCCAGCCGTTATTGCTTCCCTGCCGAATGAGCAAAGCTCTCGCGCCCTGAACGGCGCCGGCGAGGGAACCCCAGCGCGTGAATCAGCCACTGCTGCCGACCGACGAGAAAGAGGTTGCCGATATCGTCGCGGTGGCCGCTGAAAAGCATACGCCGCTCGCCGTCGGCGGAGCAGGGACGCGCGCCGGCCTTGGGCGGCCGATGCAGACGGCGGCCTCGCTCTCCACGGTCGCGATGCGCGGCGTCACGCTCTACGAGCCCACCGAACTGGTCCTCTCGGCGCGCGCCGGCACGCCGCTCTCCGAGGTCGAGGCGCTGCTCGCGGAGAATCGCCAGCGGCTTGCCTTCGAGCCGATGGACCACCGCCCGCTCTTCGGTTCGGAAGGCGAGCCGACCATCGGCGCCGTGGCCGCGGCCAATGTTTCCGGCCCGCGCCGCATCCAGGTCGGCGCGGCCCGCGACGGGCTGATCGGCGTCCGCGCCGTCACCGGCCGCGGCGAGGTGGTGAAGTCCGGCGGCCGGGTGATGAAGAACGTCACCGGCTACGACCTGGTGAAATTCGCCGCCGGCTCCTACGGCACGCTCGCCGTGCTCACCGAGGTGACGTTCAAGGTCCTGCCGACGCCCGAGACCGAGGCGACGCTGGTCATCGAGGGGCTCGACGACGCCGCGGGGATCGCGGCGCTTTCCGGCGCGCTCGGCACGCCGTTCTCGGTCACCGGCGCCGCGCACATTCCGCTCAGCCCCGGCGCACCGGCGCGCACCTGCATCCGCCTGGAAGGCTTCGCCGCGTCGGTCGCCGATCGCGCCGGGCGCTTGCGCACGCTGCCGGGCCCGTTCGCCGGCGCGCTGCTGTTCGATGAAGCCGATTCCATCGCGCTGTGGCAGTCCATCCGCGATCTCGGCGCGCTCGCCCCGCGTCAGAACGCGCCCGTCTGGCGCCTGTCGGTGAAGCCCGGCGATGCTCCGGCGATTGTCGACGCGCTGCACCGCGCCTTCGAATGCCGCGCGCTCTACGATTGGGGCGGCGGTCTCGTGTGGATCGCCGGTGGCGATGGCGCCGACGCCGGCGCGGAGGCCGTCCGCAAGGCCATCGCCGCGACCGGCGGCCACGCCACGCTCGTCCGCGCGCCCGATGACGTCCGCAACGCGGTCGATGTGTTCCAGCCGCTGCCGGCGCCGCTGATGGACCTGACCCGCAAGCTGAAGGCGAGCTTCGATCCGGCCGGCATCCTCAACCCCGGCCGCATGTACGCCGGAATCTGAGCCGCCATGCAGACCAGTTTCACCCTTGCCCAGCTTGCCGATCCGGCGGTCGCCAATTCGGAGAAGATCCTCCGCTCCTGCGTCCATTGCGGCTTCTGCACCGCCACCTGCCCGACCTACCTGCTGCTCGGCGACGAACTCGATAGCCCGCGCGGAAGAATCTATCTCATCAAGGACATGCTGGAAGGCGATAAGCCGGCGAATGAGGAGGTCACGCTCCATATCGACCGCTGCCTGTCCTGCCTCGCCTGCATGACCACGTGCCCGTCCGGCGTCGACTACATGCACCTCGTCGACCATGCCCGCGCGCACATCCACGAGACCTATCGCCGCCCGCTGGTCGACCGGCTGACGCGGTCGCTGCTCGCCGCCGTGCTGCCCTATCCGGCGCGCTTCCGCGCCGCCGTCCGCGCCGCAAAGGTCGGCAAGTTCCTCGGTGGGCTCGTCGCCATGCTGCCCGGCGGCGCCCGCCTGTCGGCGATGCTGCGGCTGGCGCCTGCCGGCCTGCCAGCGCCTCAGCCGGCGTCGCGACCGGGCGTGTTTCCCGCCGAAGGCCCGCGCAAACAGCGCGTCGCGATGTTGCGTGGCTGTGCCCAGTCGGTGCTCGATCCTGGCATCAACGCCGCCGCCATCCGCCTGCTCAACCGCCACGGCGTCGAGGTGGTGCAGGCGGCGGAGGAGGGCTGCTGCGGCGCACTGGTCCATCACATGGGCCGCACCCACGATTCCCACGCGCAGGCGAAGCGCAACATCGATGCGTGGACGCAGGAGATCGAGAGCGGCGGGCTCGACGCCATCATCGTCACCACGTCCGGCTGCGGCACGACGGTCAAGGACTACGGCTTCATGCTCCGCCTCGATCCCGATTACGCCGGCGAAGGCGGCGCGCGTGTCGGCGCTGGCGAAGGATGTCACCGAGTATCTCGAGACGCTCGATCTCGGCGCGCCGTCGCATCCCGGCGGCCTGTCGGTCGCCTATCACGCCGCCTGTTCGCTCCAGCATGGCCAGCAGATCAAGACAGCGCCGAAGGCGCTGCTGGCCAAAGCCGGCTTCGATGTGCGCGAGGTCGCCGAAGGCCACATCTGCTGCGGCTCGGCCGGCACCTACAACATGCTCCAGCCGGAACTCTCCGGCCGCCTGCGCGAGCGCAAGGTGGCGAACATCGAGGCGACCGGCGCCGCCATCGTCGCCGCCGGCAACATCGGCTGCATCACCCAGATCGCCAGCGGCACCGGGAAGCCGGTGGTGCACACCGTCGAACTGCTCGACTGGGCCTATGGCGGCCCGAAACCGGAGCGGCTGGCATCGCTGGAAGCGACCGCACACTGAAAATCCGTTGAACCCTGTGGCTTGACAATCGATAAGCCGTCGCTTATTGATAAGTCACGACTTATGGATGGGGCCCAGCGATGCACCTTGCTTCGATCGACACCGTTTTCCGGACGCTGGCCGACCCGACCCGCCGCGCTGTCTTCGAGCGTCTGACGCGGAGCGGGGAGGCGACCGTCGGCCAACTCACGGCGACGGCCGGCGTCTCGCAGCCGGCGGTGTCCCAACACCTGGCCGCCCTTCGCCGCGCCGGCCTCGTTACGGAGCGGAAGTCGGGGCGCAACACCCATTATCGCGCCGAACCGAAAAACCTCGCTCCACTTGTCGACTGGGTGGCGCACCAGGATTTGTTCTGGCGCGAGCGCCTCGGACGTCTCTCCAGCCTTCTCAAGGAACTCGACCAATGACCGACACCGCGACCGAAGTCCGCCGCACCATCCGCATCGACTACGACCTGCCGTACTCGCCGGCGAAAGTATGGGCCTGCCTGACCGAAAGCGACCTGCTGGCGCGATGGCTGATGCCGAACGATTTCCGTGCGGAGGTTGGCCATCGTTTCACCTTTCGAACCGACCCGATTCCGGCCGCCGGCTTCGATGGCATCGTCCGCTGCGAGGTGCTTGCGGTCGAGCCGAAGAAGCGGCTCGTCTATTCGTGGGCAGGTGGGAACATCGATACTGTCGTCACGTGGGCGCTCGACGCGACGCCGGATGGTACGCTTCTCCACCTCGAACAGGATGGTTTCGGTCCGCACGATGGCATGGCCTTCGACGGCCTGCGGCAGGGTTGGGAGAAGATGAAGACCGGCCGTATCCTGAAGGTGCTGGCCGCGCTCTGACGCCGCTTGCCTTCCGGCAGCCAATTCCCTACCGTCTCCTTCGTCTCAACGGGGTGCCCGTCCGGGCTGAGAGGCGTCTGCCAACCCGTCGAACCTGATCCGGATCATGCCGGCGGAGGGATTGAGGATGCGCCAGCCGAACGATGCGTCGCGTGCCGTCCGCCGGGCAACCTGTGCCTGAGGGACGCTGACCCATGACCAAGCCTGAATACGATATCGCCGCTGCTGCCGCCGCCCTCGCCGACCTGCAAGAAGGCCGGCCCGCTGGTCCAGAACATCACCAACTACGTGGCGATGACCATCAGCGCCAACGTGCTTCTGGCGCTCGGCGCTTCGCCGGCCATGGTGCATGCCCGCGAGGAGGTGGAGGATTTCGTCGCCATCTCCAGTTCGGTCGCGATCAATGTCGGCACCCTGTCGCCGCACTGGGTCGAGGCCATGAAGAGCGCCGCGGCGAAGGCCAATGCGCTCGGCAAGCCCTGGGTGCTCGATCCGGTCGGCTGCGGGGCGACGCCCTATCGCACCGGCGCTGCGGCGGAACTGGCCGCGATGAAGCCGACCATCATTCGTGGCAATGCCAGCGAGATCATGAGCCTTGCCGGCGCGGCCGGCGCCGGCGGCAAGGGCGTCGATTCGACGGCCGGCTCCGATGCGGCGCTCGACGCGGCGAAGGCGCTGGCGCGGCAGACCGGCGCAGTCGTCGCCGTCACCGGCGTCACCGACTACGCGACCGACGGGGAGACGCTGGTCGCGATCGAGGGCGGCGACGCGATGATGCCGCTCTCCACCGCGCTCGGCTGCGCGCTGACGGCGACGGTTGCAGCCTTCGCGGCCGTGCGCCCGCCGCTCGCCGCGGCGGTGGCCGGCATGGCGGTTTACGGAGCCGCCGGCGCCGAGGCCGCCAGCCGCTGCCGCGGGCCCGGCCATCTCCCGGCCGAACTTTGCGATGCGCTCTATCTGATGGACGCGGCCTTGCTGGAGAAGCGTGCCCGGATCGCGGTGCGCTAGTGACCGCGCAGCGTTTCGACCTCTCGGTCTATCTGGTCACCGACCGCGAACTCTGCGGCGCGCGCGGCACGGTCGAGACGGTACGGCAGGCGCTGGCCGGCGGAGCGACGGTGATCCAGTTGCGCGATCCCGTGTCCAAGACGCGGGCGCTGGTCGAGGAGGCGCGGGCGCTGGTGGCACTCACTCGGCGCGCGGGCGTGCCGTTCATCGTCAACGATCGCGTCGATGTCGCTCTGGCCGTCGGCGCCGATGGCGTCCATCTCGGTCAGGCCGACATGACCGTCGCCGATGCGCGCGCGCTGATCGGCCCGGTGCCCTTGCTGGGCCTCTCGATCACCAGCGCGGCCGATCTCGCTGCCTCCGATCTCTCCGAGGTGGATTATCTCGGCGTCGGGCCGATCTTCCCGACGCCGACCAAGGCCGACGCCGCGCCGGCGATGGGGCTGGACGGCCTGCGCGCCATCCGGGCCGCGACCGGCCTGCCGATCGTGGCGATTGGCGGGCTGCACGCCGCGAATGCATCGGAAGTCGTTGCCGCCGGTGCCGGTGGCATTGCCGTCGTGTCGGCGATCTGCGCCGCATCGGATGCCGAAGGCGCGACGCGCGAGCCTGGCGCGGCTGGTCAGAACCGTGCGCAGGCCCAGCCGCTAGGTCTTCAGCCGGTATCCCGTGCGGAAGATCCAGGCGACGAGGCCCAGGCAGATCGCGAGGAAGACGAACGTCATGCCGAGGCTGACCCAGACGTTGACGTCGGCGATGCCGTAGAAGCTCCAGCGGAAACCGCTGACCAGATAGACCACCGGGTTGAACAGCGTCACCGTCTGCCAGAAGGGCGGCAGCATGTTGATCGAATAGAAGCTGCCGCCGAGGAATGTCAGCGGCGTGATGATCAGCAGTGGCACGATCTGAAGCTTCTCGAAACCATCGGCCCAGATGCCGATGATGAATCCGAAAAGGCTGAAGGTGACCGCGGTAAGGATGAGGAACAGGAGCATCACCAGCGGATGCTCGATATGCAGCGGCACGAACAGCGTCGAGGTCGCCAGGATGATCAGCCCGAGCATCACCGATTTGGTGGCCGCCGCGCCGACATAGCTGATGACGATCTCGAGATAGGAGACCGGCGCCGACAGAATCTCGAAGAAGGTGCCGATGAACTTCGGAAAATAGATTCCGACCGAAGCATTGGAAATGCTCTGCGTCAGCAGGGACAGCATGATGAGGCCGGGCACGATGAAGGCGCCGTAGCTGATGCCATCGACCTGGTTGATGCGCCCGCCGATCGCGGCCCCGAACACGATGAAATACAGCGATGTCGACAGAACCGGCGCGATGACGCTTTGCATGATGGTGCGGAACGTCCGCGCCATCTCGCTCTTGTAGATCGTCCAGACGGCTTGCAGGTTCATGTGCGCTCGCTCACCAGATTGACGAAGATGTCCTCGAGCGAACTCTCCTTGGTCTGGAGGTCCTTGAACCGGATTTCCGCCCCGGCGAGCGCCGCGAGCAGCCGGGTAATGCCCGTGCGTTCCGCCCGCGTGTCGTAGGTGTAGACGAGTGCGTTTCCGTCCTCGGCCAGTTCCAGGTCGTACGCCGACAGCGCCTCCGGCAGCGCGTCGAGCGGCGCCTGCAGGTAGAGGCGCAGCTGCTTCTTGCCGAGCTTGCGCATCAACTCGGCTTTTTCCTCGACCAGGATCAGTTCGCCCTTGTTGATGACGCCGATGCGGTCGGCCATCTCCTCGGCCTCGTCGATGTAGTGCGTGGTCAGGATGATGGTGACACCGGAAGCGCGCAGGCCGCGCACCAGCGCCCACATGTCCTTGCGCAGCTCGACATCGACGCCCGCGGTCGGCTCGTCCAGAAAGAGCACCGTCGGCTCGTGCGCCAGCGCCTTGGCGATCAGCACCCGGCGCTTCATGCCGCCCGAGAGCTGCATGATCTTGGAGTCTTTCTTGTCCCACAGGGAGAGATCCCTGAGGACCTTCTCGATGTGCGCGGGGTTCGGCGCCTTGCCGAACAGCCCGCGGCTGAAGCTCGCCGTCTGCCATACGGTGGCGAAGGCGTCCGTGGTCAATTCCTGCGGCACCAGGCCGATCATGCCGCGCGTCGCGCGGAAATCGCGCACGATGTCGTGGCCGTCGACGGTTACCGATCCTTCGCCCGGATTGACGATCCCGCAGATGATGCTGATCAGCGTCGTCTTGCCGGCGCCATTGGGGCCGAGCAGGCCGAAAATCTCGCCGCGGTTGATCTCCAGATTGATGCCCTTCAGGGCCTCAAAGCCGGAGGCGTACGTCTTGGAAAGGTTCGATATGGTGATGATGGGCTGCATGAATACGCCGTTCTGCTGAACGACCCCCCGAAATGGTCGGGCGGATATGGGACCATCGCCCGGCAGTTGCAAGGCGACGCGCGCAGGAGGCGTCCGCATTCGGGTTCTTTCGGACGCCCGCCTGTGCCATACAGGGGGCCGGGCCCTTGGGTTTCGGGCATTTCGGAGAGAGTTGTCAGCATGAGCGCGGTGGAAGCGAAGTCGACTGTTCGGGGCGTGGAAATTCGGGGGGCCTGGGGCGATCGCTACGAGGAAATCCTCAATGACGAATCGCTGGCATTCCTTGCCGGCCTGCACCGCAAGTTCGATGCCTCCCGCCTTCGCCTGCTGAAGCTTCGCGAGGAGCGTCAGGCCCGGCTCGACGCCGGCGAACTGCCGAATTTCCTGCCCGAGACCGCCCACGTCCGCGACGGCGACTGGAAGGTCGCGCCGATCCCCGCCGACCTGCTCGACCGCCGCGTCGAGATCACCGGGCCGACCGACCGCAAGATGGTGATCAACGCGCTGAATTCGGGTGCGAAGGTCTTCATGGCCGATTTCGAGGACGCCAACGCGCCGACCTGGTCGAACCAGATCGAGGGCCAGATCAACCTCAAGGACCGCTGGGCCGGCAAGATCGACTTCACCGATCCGACAAACGGCAAGGACTACAAGCTCGTCGCCAACCCGGCGGTGCTCCTCATCCGCCCGCGCGGCTGGCATCTGCCGGAGGATCATCTCGTCGTCGACGGGCACTCCATGTCCGGCGGCCTGTTCGATTTCGGCCTCTACGTCTTCATCAACGCGAAGACGCTGAAGGAGAAGGGCACCGGCCCGTATTTCTACCTGCCCAAGATGGAGAGCCACCTCGAGGCGCGCCTCTGGAACGAGGTCTTCACCCACGCCGAGAACGAACTCGGCATTCCCGTCGGCACCATCAAGGCGACGGTGCTGATCGAGACGCTGCCGGCCGCCTTCGAGATGGACGAGATCATCTACGAGCTGCGCGACCACATGGCCGGGCTCAACTGCGGCCGCTGGGATTACATCTTCTCCTTCATCAAGACGTTGCGGAACAAGCCGGAATACCTGCTGCCCGATCGCGGCCAGGTCGTCATGGGCAAGGCGTTCCTCAAGGCCTACTCGGAACTCCTCATCAAGACGTGCCACCGGCGCGGCGCCTTCGCCATGGGCGGCATGGCGGCGCAGATTCCCGATCGCCGCAATGAGGAGATCAACAAGCAGGCCTTCGCCAAGGTGAAGGCCGACAAGGAGCGCGAGGCCAACGCCGGCCACGACGGAACGTGGGTGGCGCATCCGGACCTGGTGCCGGTGGCGAAGGAAGTGTTCGACCGGCTGATGCCGAAGCCGAACCAGCTCGACAAGATGCGCCAGGACGTGTCGATCGGGCAGAAGGACCTGCTCGAGGTGCATCAGGGCACGCGCACCGAGGCGGGCCTGCGCGAGAACATTCGCGTCGGCGTGCAGTACATCGAGGCGTGGCTGCGCGGCCGCGGCGCGGTGCCGCTCTACAACCTCATGGAAGACGCGGCCACCGCCGAGATCAGCCGCTCGCAGATCTGGCAGCAGCTTCACTTCAACGCCGAACTCGAGGACGGTCAGAAGGTGACCCGCGCGCTCTTCGACAAGTGTCTCGACCGAGGAGATGGAGCGCGTGAAGGGCGAGATCGGCGAGAAGAACTACGCCGCCGGCCGCTTCCCGGAGGCGATCGACCTGTTCCGGACGCTCTCCACCGCCGACACGCTGATCGCCTTCCTGACCCTGCCGGCGTACCGCCTCATCGTCTGAATCTGGCGGGCTTTGAGCGATTTTCACGGCGCGGTCGAAAATCGGCCGCGCCGTTCGTCTATGGATCGGAAGGCTATCGGAGGACCGCAGATGAGCGACCCGCCACACGAAAAGCCACGCATGCTGACGGGCGGGTGCCGCTGCGGCGCCGTCCGCTACGCTGTGGCAGACGAATTTCTCTACGCAGCCAACTGCCACTGCTCGCTCTGCCGCCGGGCGACCGGCGCGGCGTTCAAATCCTTTGCCGGCATCGAGCGCGACAAGCTTCGCGTCGTGAAGGGCGAGGACACCTTGATGATCCTCGGCGACGAACGTGGCAACGACACGCGTTGCGCCGTGTGCGGATCGTTCCTCTATTCGGTCGTGCGCGACGGCGCCTACGCTCACGTCACGATGGGCAGCCTGATGGACGATCCGACGATCCGGCCGTCACATCATATCTTCGTTGGGTCCAAGGCGCCTTGGTTCACGATCACCGACGACCTGCCGCAATACGAAGCGTTCGCCGTGAAACCGAAGCAGCGTGAGCCGCGCTAGGTTCCGGCGTTCGATTTCAGCGGCCGTTCTTCCATCAGCAGGAAGAACACGAAGCCGACGGCGAGGACGACCGACGCGGCGCCGAAGATCATCGTGAACACCGGTCCGATTGGCGTGCCCATGCGCGCGGCTTCCGCGACGAGTTCGCGCAGCGAGGATATCGGCTGGCCGCCGAACCCGAGGCTGCCGAGGAAGATCGCGCCGAAGACCGCGACCAGCACGGCGCTCCCCAGTGAGCGGAAGAAGTTGAAGGTCGCGGTGGCGGTGCCGAGCTGGTGCGGCTGCACGGCGTTCTGGATTGAGACGGTGGTGACCGGGAAGATCGTCCCCATGCCGAGGCCGGTCAGCGCCAGCAGGACTTCCAGCTCCCACAGGGGAATGTCCCCGGCGCGGTAGGCGAGATAGGCCATGCAAAGAACCGAGAAGGCGAGTCCCACCGTCGGCCCGCGCTTGTAGTGGTCCGTCCACATCATGATGCGCCCGGCGATCTGCGCGCCGGTCACGGTGCCGCCCATCAGCGCGATCAGCGCAAAGCCGGATTGGCTGGCCGTCAGGCCGACCACCGCCTCGTAGTAGATCGGCACGAAGATCGAGAGCGCCACCATCGTTCCGACGACGAAGAAGTTGGACAGGGTCCCGGCGCCGACGACGGGATTGAACATCACCGCCAGCGGGACGAACGGCTCGCTCGCCGTCAGCAGGCGCGTGACGAACAGCGCCCACGCCACCGCCGAGCCGGCCAGCAGCCCGACCACGATGGGCGAACTCCACGGGTATGAACTGCCGCCCCAGGAGAGCGCCAGGAGCAGTGTCGTCGTCGCGCCGGCCATGAGCAGTGCGCCGATCACGTCGAGCCGGTGCGGGCGCTCGCGGCGGGGTAGGCGGCGCAGGATGCCGTTGGTCATGAACAGCGCCAGCGCGCCGAGCGGCAGGTTGATCCAGAAGATAAGCGACCAGTGCAGATGTTCGGCGAAGAAGCCGCCGAAGACCGGGCCGACGACGCTGGCGGTCACGAAGACGCTGGCGAAATACGCCTGGTAGCGCATGCGCTCGCGTGGGGCGACGATGTCCGCGACGATGGTCTGCGCAATCGCGATGAGCCCGCCGCCGCCGAGGCCCTGGATCAGGCGCGCGACGATCAGGATGAGCATGGTCGGCGCGAGGGCGCACAACACCGAGCCGACGACGAACACCGTGATGCCGACGAGCAGCATCGTGCGCCGCCCGTGGATGTCGGAGAGCTTGCCGTAGAGCGGCGTCACCGCCGTGGCGGTGAGCAGGTAGGCCGTCACCACCCACTGAAGATGCTGGAGGTCGTTGAGGTCCGAGCCGATGGTCGGCAGCGCGGTAGCGACGATGGTCTGGTCGAGCGCCGCCAGCAGCATGGCCAGCATCACGCCGATGATGATCTGGCGAATGTCGGCCTTGTCGAGGACCGGTGCGGCGGGCGGCGGCGGTGAGGCGTCGTTCATGGCTTGGACGGCTGGGGCGGTGGCAAATCGGGGAGGAGAGCCCGAATACCAATAGGCCGGTTGGCGCGAAAAGAAAGGGGCGCCGCGACGGGCGCCCCTTGGGGTCAGGAACTTGAGGTTCGGCGACTACAGGACGATGACTTTGGCGCCGACGCGGGCGCGGTTGTAGAGGTCGACCACGTCGTCATCGACGAGCCGGATGCAGCCGGAAGAAACGTTGAGCCCGATGGTCCACGGCTCGTTGGTGCCGTGAATGCGGTAGCCGGTGTCGCCGCTGCCACCATGCAGGTAGAGCGCCCGCGCGCCGAGCGGATTGCCCGGCCCGCCCTTGACGTAGGACGGCAGCCGGTGCCCGCGCTTCAGTTCGCGTGCGATCATCTGCGGAGGCGGGGTCCAGCCGGGCCACTCGGCCTTGCGGCCGACGCGGACGGTTCCGTGCCAGCCAAATCCGGTGCGGCCGACGCCGACGCCGTAGCGCATGGCCTGATTGTTACCGAGAACGAGGTAGAGGAAATGCGCGCGGGGATCGATGATGATCGTGCCCGCCTTTTCCCGTGTGGGGTAGCTGACCTGTTGCCGGTGGAACTGGAAGGGAACGACGCGGTAGCGCGACACCTGCTCGGGGTAGAGCGGGTTGCCCCCTTGGTACTGGGGATCAATCGCGCCATCGCCGGAAAGCGCCTGGCCGAGGCCGTTGATGATGGCCTCGAAGATGTTCTCCTGCGCCTGCGCGGCGCCGGACGATCCCAATACGATGCCGAGTACTGCGGCCAGAACGAATTTTCTGCCGA
Organism: uncultured Alphaproteobacteria bacterium; assembly: GCA_963798195.1. Taxonomy (GTDB): domain Bacteria; phylum Pseudomonadota; class Alphaproteobacteria; order Rhizobiales; family Kaistiaceae; genus CAVSRC01. Next base: position 185,208 of record CAWCSF010000010.1, read on the forward strand.
ACATTTCAGTCCCCCAAAAGCTTCATGGGCATGGAGGCGCGGAGTCGCCTCTTGCATGTTTTGACGATAGCGAATTCTTGACGCGCCCCGCAACCGCTGAATCGGTCACGACCTGGTGAGCCGAGGGCCGCCCGCCACAAGGGCGGGCGGCCTCGTCCCGAGCGGCCGCGCTTCGACCGCTCCCCCGTATTCTACAGAACCACCACCTTGGTGCCGACCCCGACGCGCCCGTAGAGGTCGATGACGTCTTCGTTGCGCATGCGAATGCAGCCCGAGGAGACGGCGTGGCCGATCGTCCACGGCTCGTTGGAACCGTGGATCCGGTAGAGCGTGGAACCGAGATACATGGCGCGCGCCCCCAGCGGATTGGCCGGGCCGCCTTCCATGCGGATCGGCAGGTTGGGAACCCGCTCGCGCATCTCGTCCGGAGGAACCCAGTCGGGCCACTCCGCCTTGCGGGTGATGCGATGCGTGCCCGCCCACTGGAAGCCCGGCCGACCGACGCCGACGCCGTAGCGCATGGCCTTGCCGTCGCCGAGGACGAGATAGAGATAGCGCGCGTCGGTATCGATGATGATCGTGCCCTTCGCCTCGTCGGTCGGGTAGGCGATCGTGGCTGGCAGGAACGCCGGGTCGGTCTGGCGGCCGTAGGCCGGACGCTGCGCGGCGGGTGCGCCGGCAATTGACGGCGAGAAGGCTGCGCGCCGGACCGGCGGCGGTGTCGGCACGAGGCGGTTGCCCGACATCAGCTGGAGGAGGAGAGGTTCGGCGGCCGGAATGGAGCCGGCCCACGCATGGCTGTTGAAAATGCCGAAAGCAAAGGCGGCTAATGCGATGGGATAAACGAAGCGGTTCATCGGCGTACTCGTTACAAACGCGACTGCGGTTTCCCGCGACTCGGAGTTGGCCTGCTTGACGCCGATTTTTCGTTGGCCGGTTCCGCGAGGGAACGGTAGCCGGGCTTTATGGGCGAATGGTAAACCAATCGTCGCGGAAGGATGCCATGGCTAACAAAGGGTTACCCGCGTCTGCTGACATGGGCTGACAGCTTGGGAAGTTTGGTGGAGCCGCACAACAACGGGGAGACGGACGGTGGCGGAAGCGGAAGGGCTGGTGCGGGGCGCGGACGGCAAGCGCCGCTGCATGTGGGGCGGCAGCACGCCGGACTACGCCCCATACCACGACACGGAATGGGGCCGGCCGGTCACGAATGACTCCCGTCTCTTCGAGAAGATCTGCCTCGAGGGATTCCAGTCGGGGCTGTCCTGGCTGACGATCCTTCGGAAGCGCGAGAACTTCCGCAAGGGCTTCGCCGATTTCGACTATCACCGGGTGGCGAGGTTCGGCGACAGGGACGTCGCGCGGCTGCTCGCCGATGCCGGCATCGTGCGCCATCGCGGCAAGATCGAATCGACCATCAACAACGCCCGGCGGGCGATCGAACTGGAGAAGGAAGCGGGTTCGCTCGCCGCTTATTTCTGGCGCTTCGAGCCTGACAGGAAATCCCGGCCGAAGAAACTGGATTGGGCGACGCTGAGGGCGATGCCGACGACGCCGGAATCGATCGCGCTATCGAAGGACCTCAAGAAACGCGGGTGGACGTTTGTCGGCCCGACCACGGTCTATGCCTTCATGCAGGCGATGGGCCTGGTCAACGATCACATCGACGGCTGTTTCTGCCGCCGGGAGGTAGAAACGGAAAGGGCGGCTTTTCGCCGCCCTCTCTGAATTCCGTGATTTCGACTTTCGACTAGCGCATCTGCGCCAGTTCGAGCGCGCGCTGGGAGATGCTGTCGCGGTTGAGGCCGATGTCGGCCAGCTGGCGATCGCTCAGGCGGTTGAGAGCCGAATGAAACCGGGCGGCGCGGAAGCCTTCTGCGATGCCCGTGAAAACGCGGTTGAACTTGTTCATGGCTATGTTCTCCTTCAGTCAGGCAAGAACATAGGCGCGGTGCGAGGGCTCAGGCAGGGGATTTGCTGCATCGCAGCACTGCAAAAGACGCATGACACATAATTGACATGCTCCTGAAGCGGGCAGCTTGCCTCGGAAAGCGGCGTGCCGCGAACTTCATCAATGGTTATCAGTGCACGCGCGGCGCGGCCTCAGCGCTCGCTGAGTCTCCGCAACAATGCGGCCGACTCCTTGCCACCGACTTTCATTGGCTTGAGCAGGCGCTCCAGGGATTCCCGCTGACGCTTGTCCCAGGGTGCCGCCACGCTGGCGACGAGATGCGCCTCCGACCGGAGGATGACGCCGTCGGACAGGATCTTGAGGCCGTTGGCCTTGAGCGTGGTTCCAGTCGTCGTGATGTCGACGATGAGGTCGGCGGCGCCGGACGCCGGTGCGCCTTCCGTGGCGCCGAGGCTTTCGACGATGCGGTAGTCGGCGATGCCGTGCCCGGCGAAGAAGCGGCGGGTGAGGTTGATGTACTTTGTCGCGACCGTCAGCCGGCGACCGTGACGCGGACGGAAGCCGGCGGCGACGTCGTCGAGGTCTTCCATCGTCTCGACGTCGATCCACGCCTCGGGCACGGCGACGACAACCTCGCAATGGCCGAAGCCGAGCGGCAGGACGAACGCCGCGCGGCTTTGCCAGTCGGGCACCGTCTCTTCGACCTGGTCGCGCCCGGTGACGCCAAGGTGGACCGCACCGGCGCCGATCTCGCGCGCGATCTCCGGCGCCGACAGGAACGCGACCTCTGCGCCCGTCATGCCGGCGATCTTGCCGCGGTAGCGACGCGACGCGCCGGAGCGGACAATCTCGATGCCCGCCCTGGCGAAAGCGGCGGTCGTATCTTCCTGTAGCCGTCCCTTGGACGGCACCGCCAGAATCAGGGGGCCGCTCATCGCCGTGCTCCGATCCGGTCGAGCCAGATGGAGAAGCCGACGGCGGGGACTGTCTCGCCGGTGCTGATGCCGCTGGTACGCGGGATTGAGGACATCAGCTTGTCGTAGCGTCCGCCGCCGACGATCTGGCCCTTGCCCGGCCGCGCGCCGTCGTGAATCTCGAAGACGAAGCCGGTGTAGTAATCGAGACGGCGTCCGAAATCGGCGGCGAAGGAAAGTTGCTTGAGGTCGATGCCGCGCTCCGCGATCGCATCGTTGCGCGCCGCGAAGCGGTCGATGGCCTTGTCGATCTGAAGCCGCTCGCGCCGGGCGAGGGCGCGGAGCGCCGTGAGCGACTTCGTCGGCGCGCCGGCGATGGCGAGATAGCCCGTCAGCACCTTGGCCGGACGATCGCCGATGCCGGCGGCGATCACCGACTTCTCGACGAAGCGGTCGGCAATTTCCTCGGCGGTGCGTCCGCCGATGGTCGCCAGACCGGTGGCCTCCAGCAGATCGGCAGCCTGCCGGCGGATCACCGGTCGTGTACTGCGCTGTAGCAGGTCACTTGCAGCGCCATTCCGGCCATTGGCTGCCGCTATCAGGGCGTTGAGCCGCTTGACCTCGCCGAACGTGCGGGCCAGCCGGCGGCGCCACGGAATACTGAGATCGAGCGCGTCCAGAACGGCGGAAAACAGCGCCGAATCGCCGATCCGCACGGCCGGTTTTTTGACGCCGAGCAGCGCCACCGCATCGAGCGCCAGCTTGAACGCGTCCGCATCCGCGGAAACCCGGTCGGTGCGCCCCAACGACTCGATGCCGGCCTGCACAAACTCGCCCGGTTCGTCGCGCCGTTGGCGGAAAACCGGGCCGAGATAGGCATAGCTCGCCTTGCGTTTCGCCGCGCCGGTGGCGAGGTGGTGCAGGCAGACGGGGATCGTGTAGTCGGGCCGGAGAGCCAGTTCGGTGCCGTCCGGCGCGTTCGTCAGGAACAGGCGGCGGCGCAGGTCTTCGCCGGCCAGTTCGACGAACACGCTCGCCGGATGAACGATCGGCGGCTCGACGAAAGCGTAACCGGCGTCGGAGAAAAGCCGGCGAAGCGACTCATATGAACTCGGTCATCGGCGCTACGGCCGGCGTTCGCCGCGGCCGAGCAGGCGGTTGACCGCTTCGACGAGATCGCCCGTCGCCACCTCTTCCTGTCCGGGACGCTCCTCGCGCCACTGGGCATTGTCCTCGATCTTGGCCGAGAGCTTCTTGCCGAGCGCGAGGTCCTTGATCTGAACGACGCCACGCGCCTTCTCGTCCTCGCCCTGGATAATTGCCAGAGGCGCGTTCCGCCGGTCGGCGTATTTCATCTGCGCCCGCATGCCGGACTCGCCGAGATAGAGTTCGGCTGCCACGTCGGCGCGGCGAAGGTCGGAGACGATCTTCTGGTAGTCGGCCATGCGCCCGCGATCGAGCACCAGCACCACGACCGGGCCCGCGGAATCAGCTGCGTCGCTCTTGCCCAGTGCCGCCAGGGCGGCCTGAAGCCGAGAGACGCCAATGGAGAAGCCCGTGGCCGGCACGTCGTCCGCTGTGAAGCGACCGACAAGTCCGTCATAGCGGCCGCCGCCGCCGACCGAACCGAAACGCGCCGGCTCGCCCTTGTCGTTGACCGTCTCGAACAACAACTCGGCCTCATAGACGGGGCCGGTGTAGTATTCCAGGCCACGCACGACCCAGCTCGACACCTGGATGCGGTTGCTTCCGTAGCCGCCTGCCTCGGCCGCCTCGACGAGTCCGCGCAATTGCGCGACTCCCTCCTGGCCGATTGCGCTGTCGTCGAAGAGCTTTGCCCACGCATCGAGGATCGCGAAGTTGTCGACAACTCTCGCCACGTCGGCGTCGACGTTTAGGAACTCGCCATCGGAGTCGGGTACGGCCGCCTTCGCGACGAAATCCTGGCTGGGCCGCGTGCCGAAGGCGGCGTCGCCTGGCTTGCCCGGTACAAAGCCGCCGGCGGTGCCCAGAAAGAAGAATGCCTGGAGCGTCAGGATCTGTTCCGCCGACAGTTCGGCACCCTTGGCAAAGTCGCCGGATTCATCCAGTCGTCCCTTGCCGAGGAGCGCTTCGACGCCGTCCCAGCCGAGCCGGTCGAATTTGTCGATGGCGCGCAACACGACGAGACGCCGCGTGGCATTGGCTACGCCATCGAGCCCGGCCGTTTCCATCAGCCCGTCGAGGACCTTGCGACTGCTGACACGGATGACGTACTGGCCGCGCGGGATGCCCAGTTCCTCCAGCGCGTCGGCCGCCATCATGCACATCTCGGCATCGGCCGCGACGGAGGCGGCGCCGACCGTATCGGCGTCGAACTGCATGAACTGGCGGAAGCGGCCGGGGCCTGGCTTCTCGTTGCGGAAGACCCAGCCCTGCCGGTAGCTGCGGTAGGGCTTCGGCAGCCGCTCGTAGTTCTCGGCGACATAGCGGGCGAGGGGCGCCGTCAGGTCGTAGCGCAGCGACAGCCACTGCTCGTCGTCGTCCTGAAACGAAAAGACGCCCTCGTTCGGCCGGTCCTGGTCGGGCAGGAACTTGCCCAGCGCGTCCGTGTATTCGATGAGGGGCGTTTCGACCGGCTCGAAGCCGTAGCGCTCGTACACGCGTCGGATGCGCGCGATCATGCGCTCGGTCGCGCGGATGTCCGCGGCGGAACGGTCGATCAGGCCCCGCGGCAGGCGGGCCTTGGGCTTCTGGGCGTCGGTTGGCATGGCGCGCGGTTCCTATCCCATCGTTCACAGGGCGGCAAGGTTGCCAAAGGCTTACGGGCCGCCAGACGCCCTTAACCGTGCCGTGCGATTACCGCTTGAGAGAGAGCTTTCGTTAAGGCTGCGGTGGCACACGACCTCGCGAAGTATGCGCGGAGGAGAGCCATGGGCGGCACCAGTTTCGATGTCGATCTGATCGTGGGTGAGAACCCGCGGAGTGTCAGCTTCGCCGAGGGAGGGGTCGTTTTCGTCAAGGGTGACCGCGGCGAGTTCGCCTATCTGGTGAAATCCGGATGCGTGGAAATCCGTGGCTCCGGGCGGGCCATGGAAGCGGTTACCACCGGCGGGCTTTTCGGCGAGATGGCCCTGATCGATGGCGGTCCGCGCAGCGCTTCGGCCGTGGCAAGCGACGCCACCGAACTCTTTGTCATCGACAAGGTTGCCTTCGCCCGCATGCTCCGCGAGGTGCCGGATTTCGGCATCGAGGTCATGCGCCTGATGGCGCAGCGGTTGCGCAACGCCAATGCGCGGGTTGCCCCGGCGAGCAGCCCGACCCAGCGCCGGCTGGCGCGCGGAGTCGCCTAGACAGGCAACACCGGGTCGCAGGACGGCCTGGCGTGGGTGCCTAACCCCGGCCCAATTCCTTCCTTCAGATCGCGATTGCGCCCGCGGGTTCCCTTGCCCATCCTGCGCCATCGGCCAAGATTCCCGGGCGGTGACCCGGCGGCCGCCCCGTTGCCGTCGAAGGAAACCAACGCCCATGTTCGCCTCCTTCTTCCCCAATCCCCGGCTGTTCTTCGCGTCCGCAATCGTCTGGACCGCCATCTGCATGGCGCTCTGGTACGCCTTCGCCCGCGACCTCGGCGCGACGCTCAGCCTCGGTGGGCTGTTCGGATATCCTTTTCCTCCGCCGCTGACGGAAGGGGCAGACGACACGGCGCGCGAAGCCTTCAGCATCGCCCGCGACCTCGCGATCGATATCTGGCTCTACCAGTACATGATCGTGATGGGCGCGATCTTTGCTGTCGTATGGCGGCAGCTTTCTCCGAACCGGTGGTTCTGGTGGTCGGTCGTCGGCTCGTCGGTCATCCTGTTCATCGTCTGGTTCCAGGTTCAGCTCGACGTGCTGATCAACTCCTGGTTCGGCACCTTCTACGACTCGATCCAGAAGGCGCTTGCCACGCCGAACAGCGTGACCCTGCCCGACTATTTCGCGCAGTTGGTAACCTTCCTCAGCATCGCGATGGTTTACATCACGGTCGCCGTCTTCAACGCTTTCCTTGTCAGTCACTACATCTTCCGCTGGCGAACCGCGATGAACGACTACTACGTCGCCAACTGGGACCGGCTCCGCACGATCGAAGGCGCGTCCCAGCGCGTCCAGGAAGATACGATGCGGTTTGCCTCGACCGTCGAGGATCTGGGCGTCAGCCTTGTCGACTCCCTGATGACCCTGATCGCGTTCCTGCCGATCCTCTGGGGCCTGTCGGTCTACGTGAAGGAGTTGCCGATCATCGGCGCCGTGCCGCAGGCGCTGGTCATCGTCGCCATCCTGTGGTCCGTGTTCGGCACCGGTCTGCTGGCGCTCGCCGGCATCCGTCTGCCAGGCCTCAATTTCCGCAACCAGCGGGTCGAGGCCGCCTACCGTAAGGAGTTGGTGCTGGGCGAGGACAATCCGGAACGGGCCCAGCCGCCGACGCTCGCCGAGCTTTTCGCAAATGTCAGAACGAACTATTTCCGCATCTACCTGAACTATCTGTATTTCAACGTCGCCCGTTACGGGTATCTGCAGGCGGGTGTCCTGGTGCCTTACGTCGCGTTGGCGCCGACGATCGTCGCCGCCGGCTTCACGCTCGGCGTCATGCAGCAGATCCTGCGGGCCTTCGGCCGCGTGGAGTCTTCGTTCCAGTATCTCGTCAATTCGTGGTCGACGATCGTCGAGCTGATGTCGATCTACAAGCGCCTCAAGGCCTTCGAGGCCGTCCTCCACGCGCAGCCGCTGGACAACATCGAGAAGGAGGCACCGGACCAGCCGGTGCCGGCGTAGGCACGGCTTGGGCTACGAACCCACCGCGTTTGAGCGGCCAGCACGCGAGTCCGAGGCGTCGGTCGAGTGACCACGCCCCGGCGCCGCCGCTGAACAGGAAGAGAAAGCCGCCGGCGAGGGCGAAATCCTTTCCGAACTGAATGGCTTCGTTGATGTCGCCAACGTTGCGGTGGAAGGTGAGGGCGGTAAGTGCGCAGAAGCCGGCGAAAGCGAGCGCCGTCGCACGGGTGAGCAGGCCGAACACGATCAGCAGGCCGCCAACGAACTGAAACGCGGCCGTCGGCCACAGCATGATGCCAGGCACGCCGAAACGCTCCATGAAGGCGATATTGCCGTCCGGAAATCGCGCCAGAAGCGTTGCGTCATAGATGAAGACAGCCGCAATAGCGACGCGTCCGAGGAGAAGGGCGAGATTGCGAATTGCATCCATGAGTCACCGTCCCCAGCGACAACATTTGACGGCGCGATCTTATTCGCGGTGAACAACACGCGCCATGGCCGCCATTGCGCGCAATTTGAAGTTTGCCCTACGGCGATTCTTAAGCCGGGTGGTCCAGCATCCCGCCGGCATGGGGCGCAAAAAGCAAGAGATGACCAATGACCGAAGCGATGTTCGACGTTGACGTGATTGCGTCCAGTGGCGGCGAGGTCCTGAAGTTCGCGCCACGTACTGTGATCCATCACCGCGGCGACGCGGGGGAGTGCGCGTATATCGTGAAGAGTGGCCACGTGGAATTTCGCCAGAAGGGCCATTCCGTCGAGACGATCGGTCCGGGCGAAATCTTCGGCGAGGGGTGTCTGGTGACTGACACGCCGCGCCTGGCCTCGGCGATTGCCGTGGAGAACGTAGAACTGCTCGCGATCGATCGCAGCATGTTCGACGTATTGCTGCGGGACGACGAGGACTTCGCACGGGCCATCCTGCGCCGCCTCGCGCGACGGTTGCATGCGACGACGGAGATGTTCGAACGCTGCGTCGACGAAGCAAAGGCCGTTCCCAGCAGCAAGGCCGCACCCGCCCGCGCCACGGCCTGAGGCCGTCTTTCCCGGAAAGCAGAAAGGCCGCCCGGAGGCGGCCTTTCCATCGATTTTCTGAGGGTTGGCGGACCTAGAAGTCCATCCCGCCCATTCCGCCGCCACCCGGGGGCATCGCCATCGGAGCTTCCTTCTTGGGATGCTCGGCGATCATGGCTTCCGTTGTGACCAGCAGGCCAGCGACGGACGCTGCGTGCTGCAGCGCGGTGCGGATGACCTTGGTCGGGTCGATGATGCCGGCCGAGACCAGGTCCTTGTAGTCTTCCGTCTGCGCGTCGAAGCCGTAGGTCTCCGACTTGCTCTCGAGGAGCTTGCCGACCACGATCGAGCCTTCCACCCCGGCGTTCTCGACGATCTGACGGATCGGCGCTTCCAGGGCACGCAGCACGATGTTGATGCCGGCCTGAACGTCGGCGTTGTCCGACTTCACCTTCTCGACGGCCTTCTTCGAGCGCAGAAGAGCCAGACCACCGCCAGGAACGATGCCTTCCTCGACCGCCGCACGGGTGGCGTTGAGGGCGTCGTCGACGCGGTCCTTCTTCTCCTTCACCTCGATCTCGGTCGCGCCGCCGACGCGGATCACCGCAACGCCGCCGGCGAGCTTCGCCAGCCGCTCCTGCAGCTTCTCCTTGTCGTAATCCGACGTGGTCTCCTCGATCTGGGCCTTGATCTGGTTGATGCGGCCCTCGATCTCTTTCTTCTTGCCGGCGCCGTCGACGACGGTGGTGTTCTCCTTGGAGATCGTCACCTTCTTGGCGCGGCCGAGCATCTGCAGGGTCACGTTCTCAAGCTTGATGCCGAGGTCCTCGGAGATCACCTGACCGCTGGTCAGGACGGCGATGTCTTCCAGCATTGCCTTGCGGCGATCGCCGAAGCCCGGAGCCTTGACGGCCGCGACCTTGAGGCCGCCGCGCAGCTTGTTGACGACGAGCGTGGCCAGGGCCTCGCCTTCGACGTCTTCCGCCACGATCAGCAGCGGCTTGCCGGTCTGCACGATCGCTTCCAGGACCGGGAGCATCGCCTGCAGGTTGGAGAGCTTCTTCTCGTGCAGGAGGATGTAGGGATCCTCGAGCTCGGTAATCATCTTCTCGGCGTTGGTGATGAAGTACGGCGAGAGGTAGCCGCGGTCGAACTGCATGCCCTCGACGACTTCGAGCTCGGTCTCGAGCGCCTTGGCCTCTTCGACCGTGATGACGCCCTCGTTGCCGACCTTCTGCATGGCGCTGGCGATCATGTCGCCAATCTCGCGTGCGCCGTTGGCCGAGATCGTACCGACCTGGGCGATCTCCTCGGAGGTCTTGATCTTCTTGGAGCGCTTCTCGAGCTCCTTGACCGCCTCGCTGACGGCGAGGTCGATGCCGCGCTTCAGGTCCATCGGGTTCATGCCGGCGGCAACCGACTTGGCGCCTTCCCTGACGATGGCCTGGGCCAGAACGGTGGCCGTCGTGGTGCCGTCACCGGAGATGTCGTTGGTCTTGGACGCGACTTCGCGCACCATCTGCGCGCCCATGTTCTCGAACTTGTCCTCAAGCTCGATTTCCTTGGCGACGGTCACGCCGTCCTTGGTGATGCGCGGGGCGCCGAACGACTTGTCGAGGACGACGTTGCGGCCCTTGGGACCGAGCGTGACCTTGACGGCGTTGGCGAGGATATCCACGCCGCGCAACATCTTGTCGCGCGCATCGGTGGAGAAACGTACGTCTTTGGCAGCCATTGCTGTTGTTTCCTTTTTGGTAGGGTAAGCGGTCGAAAGCGAAAACGCGGTCAGGCTGCCTTGCGGCTCGCCACCTTGCCCTCGATCACGCCCATGACGTCGGATTCCTTCATGATCAGGAGATCTTCGCCGTCGATCTTCATCTCGGTGCCAGACCACTTGCCGAACAGGATGCGGTCACCAACCTTGACGTCGAGCGGGGTCAGCTTGCCTGCCTCGTCGCGGCCACCGGGGCCAACGGCGATGATTTCGCCTTCCTGGGGCTTCTCCTTGGCGGTGTCCGGAATAATGATGCCGCCTGCGGTCTTGGCTTCGGACTCGACCCGGCGTACGACCACGCGGTCGTGAAGGGGGCGGAATTTCATGGTTTTTCTTCCTCTCTGAGCATGCGATCCGAAACGGATCGGCCGGCAATCTGGGGCTCTGTTAGCACTCTCATCCATTGAGTGCCAATGAGCGCGCCGGATTTAGGAAGGCTGCGAAAGCAAGTCAAGACCCTCAACTGCGGGTTCCTGCTGCCCCGATCTGAAGCCGGGTAACAAGGCGCGTCGGGCAAGTCCAAAAAACCGCAGAAACATCGAAGTTTATCCGATCGAATTAACCCGGCGGAAATGCGCCGGCATTAGCGTCGATCGGTCGTAACTGGCTGGTTGCGGACTTCTATGCTCAAGGGATTTCTCGGTGATCGTCGCGGCAGCGTGCTGCCGACGTTTGCCATTGTTGCAGTGCCGCTTTTGCTGGCGACGGGTGGAGTCGTTGACTACACCAACGCCTATCAGGAGCGCACGATCATCCAGAACGCGCTCGACGCGGGCATTTTGGCGGCCGGCAAGAAGATCGGCCTGATGACCGACGATGAACTGCAGACCGAGGCCAACAATTTCTATCTGAGCAATATCGGCTCGAAGATCTCCCACCCGCCGGCGCTGAACACCAGCGTTGCCGTCGCGACCATCACCGGCAGCACTGAGCTGCATGTGCCAACGTACTTTCTCGGCATCATGGGGCTCAACGAAATCATCTTCAACGTCAAGTCGACCGTCACGCTTGCCATGGGCACGCTGGAAGTCGCGATGGCGCTGGATAACTCCGGCTCGATGACAGGCACGAAGATTTCGACGCTCATCACCGCCGCCAACGATCTCACCGACAGGCTCTTCTCGCTGGGCTCCACCAGCACCAAGCCGGACCCGGTAAAGGTCGCGGTGATCCCGTTCGCGGGCTCTGTCAACGTCGGCGCGTCGAACCGCACTTCCGGCTGGATGGATACGACCGGCGTCAATCCCTACCACGGGGAGAATTTCGAGCTGGCCAGCGGGTCGCCGCCGGTCTCCACCAACTCGCCGGCGGTAAACGTCTTCTCGCTCTTCGATTCCATGAGCGGCTCCAATGGCTGGGCCGGATGCGTGGAGGAGCGTCCCGCGCCGTACGACGTGCAGGACGACGAGGCAACGATCGACACGCCGGAGACGATGTTCGTGCCGATGTTTGCGCCGGACGAGCCAGACAACTGGACCTGCTCGACCTCGAACGGCTGCTCCAAGACCTGCAATTCGAGCGTCACCGGCTCCTCGTGCACCTCGTCGAGCGCAGGCCTGCGCTACAACGGCGCCGTGGCCGGCAACTTCGACTACAACAACTACCTGCCCGACGCTGGTACGGCGTCGACGTGCGGCACGACGTTCACCGTGACGAAGGGAAGCCCGGGCGTCTTCACCAGCGCCAACCACGGGCTTGTCGCCGGCCAGCAGGTAACGTTCTCCACGACCGGCTCTCTCTACTCCGGCCTTACAGCCGGGACGAACTACTACGTCATCTCCTCCGGGCTCACGACCAACAGCTTCAAGGTTTCGACCAGCAGCGGGGGCAGCGCCGTCAACACCACTGGCAGCCAGTCCGGCACGCACTCGTTCATGACAAACGCCGCCTGGACCTGCAAGAACGGCAATGCCAATTGTGGCAACGGCAGCAGTGGCCAGTCCGAGCAGACTGCGCTACTCGGCCGTAACGTGACCAACAAGAACCTCTGCAAATACGGCACGAGCAGCAACAAGGTGACGCCGGCAGCGGTCATCGTCGACATCAGCGGCTACGGTGACGACTACGCGGGCGGTCCCAACTTCCTGTGCACCACGCCGGCATTGGAGCCGCTCACCACCGTCAAGGCGACGGCCAAAGCGAAGATATCGTCGATGGTAGCCAGCGGCACCACCAACATCACCGCCGGTCTGATGTGGGGGTGGCGCGCGCTCTCGCCGACCGAGCCTTTCTCCGAAGGCCGCGCCTATACGATCAACGACAACCAGAAGATTCTCATTCTGATGACCGACGGTCAGAATACCTACGAAGGAAACGGCAAGTTCGACGTCTCGCAGTACGGCGCGTGGGGCTACGTGTGGAAGAGCCACCTTGGCACGACGTCGACCAACGAGAACGATGTCCAGGACAAGATGGACAGCCGGATGGCGCTCGCCTGCACCAAAATCAAGGCGGCGGGCGTCAAGATTTATACGATCGGCTTCCAGATATCGGACCAGACGACGCTTAATCTCCTGCAGGCGTGCGCCACGTCGCCGTCGATGGCCTTTCAGTCCAGCAGCACGACGGCGCTCATCGCTGCCTTCTCCGCGATCGGCGACCAGATATCGCTGCTGCGGGTGGCGCAATAGGGTCTGCGGGGGACGCACCACCGGCCGTCCTGAAGGACGGTCCCGCCGAATTCCACCCCGCCGGTTTACCTTATCGAAACCCGCGTCCGCCTATTCCGCATGACCAACCCGCTCCGACGCACGGGGAATTGTCATGCTTCGTCGGTTTCTGATCGACAAACGCGGAAATATCGCGCCGATATTCGCGGTCGCTTCGCTGCCACTGTTCGCCGCTCTGGGAGCGGCCGTCGACTACAGCAACATCGTGCACGAGCGCGGCATTGTTCAGGATGCGCTCGAACTCGGCGGCGCTGGCGGCTAACCGCCTTGTCGGGCTGGAACCCGAGAGCACGGTGAAGGCGGAGGCCAGCGCCTTCTTCCAGGCGAACATCGCCGGCAAGGGAATTGCCGAGATCAAGCCTGTCATCGACATCGATTCCGGAACCGTCGATATCTCAGCCGACGTCCTCACCAAGACATATTTCCTGGGTTTGGTTGGGATCAACGAGCAGGAGCAGCACCTCCGCGCGCGCTCCGTAGCGGGGGCGGCGACATATGAGGTCGTCATGGTCCTCGACAATTCCGGCTCGATGGCGGGGTCGAAGATCGCGTCGCTCGAGCAGGCCGCCAAGGACCTGACCAAAGCCTTGTTCGAGGTCAACGCCTCGAACCCGAAGCCGGATCCGGTCAAGATCGGCGTGGTTCCGTTTGCGGCGGCCGTTAACGTCGGATCGCAATACGATGACGCGTCGTGGATGGATACCGACGCCGAAGCCCCCTACCATTCCGAGAATTTTGACGAGCCGACGAGCCGCTTCGATCTTTTCGACGCCCTTGAAGACGTGACCTGGCAGGGTTGCGTCGAAGCACGCCCGCATCCGTACGACGTAGAGGACATCGCTCCGGCGAAGGCGACGCCGGCGACGATGTTCGTGCCGATGTTTGCGCCAGATGAGTCCGACGAGAATTACTTTTCCAACAACTATCTCGCAGATGACGGCGGCTCGTGCGAGTTCGCCGAAGACGGTGGCAGGGGACACGGCCGTCGGCGCCACGGCGGCAGGGGCGGGGGCGCCAACGGCACAAAGATAAGCGACCTGTCTGATGCCGAGCGGCAGGCGCTGACCTGCAAGTACGACGGCGTGAACCTGTCAGGCACCCACCACAACGGCGTCGATCGCGGGCCCAACTACAACTGCACCGCCAATCCCTTGCAGCCGTTGTCGACGAGTCGCTCCCGGGTAGAAGCAACCCTTGGCCTGATGAAGGCCGACGGCATGACCAATATCCATGACGGTATCATGTGGGGCTGGCGGTTGCTCTCGCCCGGCAAGCCATTCACCCAAGGCCGACCCTACGGCGAGGAGGATAACCGCAAGATTCTTATCGTCATGACCGACGGCGAGAACACCTACACCTCGTACAACAATTTCAACAAGTCGATGTATGGCGCGTTCGGTTACATCGGAAAGGATCATCTCGACACGACGTCAACCAGCAACGGCACGGTTGTCGGGAAGATGGATGACCGGACCGAGGAAGCCTGCAACAACGTCAAGGCGACGGGCGACATCACCGTCTACACGGTCGCCTTCAAGGTCAGCAGCCAATCGACGCGCGAGATGCTTGAACGCTGCGCGTCACGATCGGACATGGCCTTCCGGTCGGACAGCAATTCGGATCTGGTCGACACATTCGGTCAAATCGCGAAGGAAATCTCGCTTCTGCGGCTGGAGAAGTAGCGTCGCCCTATTCGACGATCGAGAAGGGCAGGGCGACCGTCGTCTCCTTGGCGGTGGTCGTGTCGGTCAGCGTCGTAATCAGGCGATAGTCACCGGGTTTCAACTCGGGCAGCGTCACGTCGATCGCCAGGTGGACGGCGTGGCTCATCGTCCGGCCCTCCCAGCGCAGTCGGCCGAAATCCTCCGCCTCCGCCAGCACGATGCCGCCGGCAGTCTGAATTTCGATTCCGGCCTTGAACGTGACGGCAAATAATGAACTGCCCCCGGTGAAGCCGTAGCCGACCGGCTCGACGTAGAGCGTCGCGTCTTCGCCTGAGTGAAACGCGCCATCGTCCCGCGGTTCGTACTGCCCAAATCCCTGCACGGATTTGACGAACAGCGCCGTCCGCACCTGCAGCGGCGATTGTGCCCAGAACGCGTTGGCGGCCTTGTCGAAAGCACCCAGCGCTTCCGCAGGCTTACCCTGCTGCAGCAAATCGTCAGCGTTGGTGGCGAACTCGGTGATCTCGCCCGCCCAGGCCGAGCGCGTGGGCAGCGAAGTGGTAAACGCGACGGCGACGCCCATGAGTGCCACGACGCTTCGACGGCAAATGTCCCTGCTCATTGATTCCATTCCCCATTCCGTTGCCGTCCGCGCCGCCCATGATCCGACCATGGGTCGGCGGACGCAAGTACGGCCGGTGTTGCGTCAGGCGACGCGGGCAGTGTGCTCGTCCCACGTCTGGCGCTTCCGATAAAGCGTCGATGGATTGAGCTCCAGCGCCGCGGCGGCGCGCGAGATGTTGCCCCCGAAAGCCGCCAGCGCGTGCTCGATGATCCGGCGCTCCTGTAGCCAATACGGCTCGATGACGGCGGTCCCAACGGACGTCGCTTCCGGTGCGCATGCCTTTGCGGCCGAGGATTGTACAACGCCGAAGGCAGCATCGTCCCCGAGCACGACAAAGCGGCGGATGGTGTTGGCGAGCTCGCGCACATTGCCGGGCCAGGAATAGGCCGCCAGGAAGTCGCGCGCGGTCGCATCAAGCGTAGCGACGGTGCGCCCCTCTTCTTCGGCGCAACGCGTGAGCAGGTATTCCGCCAGTGGCAGGACGTCTTCGCGCCGGTCCCGCAGCGGTGGAAGATGTATTGGCAGCACATACAGGCGATAGAGCAGATCGGCCCGGAACCGACCAGCCTGCGCCTCTGCAAAGGGATCGCGGTTAGTCGCACAGACGATGCGCACGTCGACCCGCTTCAACTCCGTGCCGCCGACGCGACGCAGCGTGCCCGACTGGACGAAGCGCAGCAGCTTCGCCTGGAGGCCAAGGTCCATCTCGGCGATCTCGTCGAGGAACAGCGTGCCGCCGTCGGCAAGTTCGGCCGCGCCGGCACGGTTCTCCGATGCACCGGTAAAGGCGCCGCGGACATGGCCGAAGATTTCGCTCTCCATCAGGTCGCGCGGGATAGCGCTGCAATTGATCGCGATGAACGGCCGTCCCTCGCCGCCCGAATGCGCGTGGATTGCTTCGGCGCAGACTTCCTTGCCCGTACCGCTTTCGCCGGTGATGAACACCGGTGCCTTCGACGGCGCCATGCGCCGGATGTTCTCATAGACGGCGCGCATTGCGGGCGCGCGGCCGATGAACCCGGCGAAGTCGGTGGTTGTGCTTCCCGGCAAAGGTTTCGTCGGCACCGCAGGCTTGGTCCCCCAGGATGCAACGGCTGCGTCGAGCCGGTCGATCAGGGCGCGGGCGCCAATCGGCTTGGGCAGGAAATCGATGGCGCCGCCTCGCATCGCGGCAATGGCAGTGGAGAGTGAGCCGCCATCGCTGGTGGCGATGAGGCGAGCGCCGCTGCGCGCCAGTTCGGGCAGGCCGGTCGGCCCGCCGATCGTGGCGAGATCGGCGATCAGAATGCTGTCGCGTGGGTCGCCCATGGCAGCGAGTGCTTCGTCGCGGCTGGCAAATGCCGTGGCGGCAAAGCGGCCGCCGGCGCCTTCGGCGATGAGCGCCGAGAGCACGCGGCGCTGACCGGGATCGGCATCCACCACGAAGACGCCCACCGTCTGCCTTGTCGAATGAACCACTGTACGGACCCCGATCCTGCCGTGGCGGCAGTACCTGTGTAACTGTGGGCGCACACGGTAAAGAAAGTGTATTCCGGCACGCCGAAGCATGTTCCGAAATGACACGGAAGCCCCTCTTGACCGCGACTTGGCGAACCCATAGGCGGTGCGGGTGACAAACACCGCAACGCCAGCCTTTGTGACCGGCCTGTCCGAACTTGCCACCGGGTACCGGGCGCTACTCTGCGACGTCTGGGGGGTGGTGCATGACGGCGAGCGCGCCCATCTGCCGTCCACAAAGGCTCTGTCCCGCTTTCGTGACGGCGGGGGGATAGTGCTGCTCATCACCAATGCACCGCGGCCGAAGGCCGGCGTCCAGAGCCTGTTTGACCGGCTTGGCGTTCCCCACGACTGCTACGACGACATCATCACCTCTGGCGTGGTCGCGCGTGAAATGCTGGCGCAAAGGCCAGGTGCGCGTGTCTTCCACGTCGGACCGGAGCGTGACCTGCCGATCTATGAGGGCCTGACGCTGTCGCTGGTTGGCGAGGACGCGTGCGAACTGATCTCGTGCACCGGCCTTTTTCACGACGACCACGAGACGCCCGACGACTATCGGGAGAGGCTGGCGAGTTGGCATGCGCGAAAGCTGCCGATGCTTTGCGTCAATCCCGACATCGTCGTCGAGCGCGGCGACCGGTTGATCTGGTGCGCCGGCGCATTGGCCGAGCGGTACCGTGAACTTGGCGGTGAGACGATCGTTGTCGGCAAGCCCTACGCCCCAATCTATGAAGCCGCACTCGCGCGCGTTGCCGAGATCGCTGGCGGGCCGGTAGCCAGGGATTCGGTCCTTGCCATCGGCGACGGCATCGACACGGACATCCGCGGCGCCGTCGGACAAGGCATCGACGCGCTCTTCGTCGCCAACGGCATCCATGCCGCAGTGTTCGGTGAGCGCGATGCGCCCGATCTCGCGAAGGTGCATGCCTTCCTGGCCACCGCCGGTCTCGGCGCGCACGCCGTTATCAAGCGCCTCGTTTGGAGCGCGCCGTGACCGTCGGCCAGCGGCAGGCGCTGACGCCGTTTTCCATCGATGCGGTGCCGGATGCGCTGAAAGGCGGCGTAGTCGCCGTCGGTAATTTCGATGGTGTGCATCGCGGTCACGCCGAGTTGCTGGGACGCGCGCAGGCGGACGCCCGGAAACTCGGCGTGCCGACGGTAGCGCTGACATTCGAGCCGCATCCGCGAACTTTCTTCCGCCCGCAGGTGCCGGTGTTCCGCCTCACGCCGATCGACGCGAAGGTGCGCCTGCTCACCGCGCTCGGCGTCGACGGCGTCATCGTCGCCGAATTCGATCGGGCTTTCGCCAGTATCTCTGCCGAGGATTTCATCGCGTCCGTCCTGCGCGATCGTCTCGAACTGGCGGGTGCAGCCGTTGGCTTCAATTTTCATTTCGGCCGGGGCAGGGCGGGGACGCCCGGCACATTGAAGGCGGCCGGCGAACGGCTTGGCTTCGCCGTCGACGTCGTGGCGCCGGTCGGTGAAACGGAGACGGCCCCGATCGCCTCGACCGCGATTCGCGAATTTCTTGCCGCGGGCGATGTCTCGGCCGCCAACCGACTTCTAGGCTATCGCTGGTTTGTGATCGGCGAGGTCGCCCGGGGCGCGCAGCGTGGCCGCGAACTTGGCTTCCCGACCGCCAATCTGGAACTGGCGTCGAATTGTACGCTGCGCCACGGCATCTACGCCGTGCGGCTTCAGCGGGCCGACGGCACGATCCACGACGGCGTCGCCAGCTACGGCCGCCGGCCGACTTTCGACAATGGACCGCCTCTGCTGGAGGCATTCCTGTTCGATTTCTCGAACGATCTCTACGGCGAGCGGGTCGCCGTCAGCCTTCTCGGGTGGATTCGGGCGGAAGCCAGGTTCCCCTCGGCGGATGCCCTGATTGCGGCGATGAAGGTCGATTGCGAGGCTGCACGGGCCATTTTGGCGAGTTCCGGCCCCGGAACCGCACTTGATCAGACCCTGAGCACGATTGGGCCCTGAGCGGGCGGCAGGTTGTCGCTGTCGGTCATTTCCGATAGGACTTGCGGCGGTTAGCCGGATTTTCGCCCGTATTGCGCGGCATGACGCGGGGCAATCATTTGCCGGGAGAGCCGGCTACGGACACGAGCTTGATGACGCCTATCTCGATTCGCTCTTATCTGACCGGCGCGACCATTGCGGCGCTGGGTTTGGCGCTGGCTGCCTGCAACGGCACCACGTATGGCACGGGCGTCTCGCCAGGCCAGCAGACGCTGGAAGACATTGCCGGCATTGCCGCCCTCGGTAGCCCGAAGAAAGATCCGATTCGTTACACGGCGCGTCCCGCTATTGTGGCGCCGCCGCCCGGCGCACCGCTACCGGTGCCGGGTTCCGAAGACCCGTCCCTGGCGGCCAATTGGCCAAAAGACCCCGACGAGCAGGCCAAGAAGTTCAAGGCCGATGTCGCAGAACGCGAGGCCCTGTGCGCGGCCAATAACACCGCGTACTACTGCCAGCAGCCGAACTTCGCGCTGCCGCCGAAGGCGCCGCCTCAGGAGCCCAATCTCATCGCCATGCAGAAGATCGCAGGCGAGGAAGCGCACAGCAACGCGGCACAGGACGCCGCGGCGAAGAAGCTCTTCGCCGACTCCCGTGGCCTGGTTGCGGTCGACGCCGATGGCAAGCCGATCCGGCAGTATCTCAGCGATCCGCCGCCAGAGTACCGCGAGCCCGATCCCACTGCTCCGGTGGAGATCGAGAACAAGCCGGCGGTGAAGAAGAAGTTCAAGTGGCCCTGGGAATAGCCCGCGCCATCGGCGCGCGCTCCTAGCGCCGCGCCCGGAAGAAATCCCTCAGCAGCGCACCTGCCTCCGCCTCGGCGAGGCCGCCGTAGACGTCCGGTACGTGATGGCAGGTCGGATCGCCGAAAAAGCGCACCCCGCTTTCCACGGCGCCGCCCTTCGGATCGGTCGCGCCAAAATAGAGCCGCCGGATGCGCGCGAAGGAAATCGCCGCCGCGCACATGGTGCAGGGTTCCAGCGTGACATAGAGGTCGGCACCGGCAAGGCGCTGCGATCCTACCGCCTCCGCCGCGGCGCGGATGGCCACCATTTCGGCATGCGCCGTGGGGTCGTCGCACTCGATCGTGCGGTTGCCGGCTCGCGCCAGAATAGTCCCATCCTGCACGATGACGGCGCCGATCGGCACCTCGCCGCGTTCGCCCGCCGCGCGTGCTTCGTCGAGCGCCGCCTGCATCGGATCAATCGCCGCCACCGAAACCCTCCACTCGCTTGGACCTGCCGCCTCTGATATTCACCGCCGCCATGAGCCCAACGCAACCGACGGCGGAGAACCACAGGGACGGCGAGCGCATCGCCAAGGTTCTGGCGCGCGCCGGCCTGTGCTCGCGGCGGGACGCCGAGCGCTGGATCGCCGATGGCCGCGTTGCGGTCAATGGCCGCGTCCTGTCGTCGCCCGCGTTCAACGTCGGCCCGTCGGATCGGATCGCCGTCGACGGCGTGGCGCTGCCCGAGCGCGAGCGCACGCGGCTCTGGCTCTACCACAAGCCGAAAGGCCTGGTGACGACCGCACGCGATCCGGAGGGGCGACCGACGGTCTTCGCGGCCCTGCCGGCGGAGATGCCCCGAGTCGTCGCGGTCGGCCGCCTCGACCTCAATACCGAAGGGCTGCTGCTCCTGACCAACGATGGCGGCCTTGCCCGCATGCTCGAACTACCGGCGACCGGTTGGATGCGGCGCTATCGCGTGCGCGCCTATGGTTCGGTCGACAAGGATGCGCTCGCCGCGTTGGCCGAAGGCGTCACGATCGATGGCGTCCAGTACGGTGCGATCGAGGCGACGCTCGATAGCAGCCAGGCCAGCAATCACTGGCTGACGCTCGGCTTGCGCGAAGGCAAGAATCGCGAAATCCGTAAGGTCCTGACTCACATCGGCCTCGCCACCAATCGGCTGATCCGTGTTTCGTACGGGCCGTTTCAGCTTGCTGACCTGACTCCCGGCGAGACGCGCGAAATCCGCGGGCGCGTGTTGCGAGACCAGCTTGGCCACAAGCTCATTGCGGCTGCCGGCGCCGACTTCGATGCACCTGTCCGCCAGCCGGCGAAGCCCGAGCCTCCGCCTGCGGCGAAGCGTGGCGCCCGTCCGGAAAAGCCGGCGCCGAAGACCCGTGCGCGTCGTCGGCGGTGAATTTCGCGGCCGCGCGCTGAGCGCGCCTGCGGGCCGCGACACGCGCCCGACGGCGGATCGTCTGCGCCAGACGCTCTTCGACATCCTCGTGCATGGCTACGCCGACAGCGTTCGCGGCGCGCGGGTGCTCGATCTTTTCGCGGGCACCGGCGCGCTCGGCATCGAGGCGCTGTCGCGAGGTGCGGCCTATGCACTCTTCGTTGAGGAAGCGGTGGAGGCGCGCGGGGTCATCCGCACCAACATCGAAGCCCTTGGCCTGACGGGCCGTACCCGCCTTTTCAGGCGCGACGCCACCAATCTCGGCCCGGTCGGCACTGTCTTGCCGTTCAACCTGATCTTCGCCGATCCGCCCTATGGCAAGGGGCTGGGCGAGCTGGCCATCCATTCGGCCTTCTCGAACGGATGGCTGGCACCGGGCGCGCTCGTCGTGCTGGAAGAGGCCGATTCGGTCGAAATCGTGCCGCCTTCGGGCATGAATATCGCGGATATCCGGCGCGTGGGCGGCACGCAGCTGGCCTTTCTCAGGGCCGAAGCCGGGGGCACTGGATAGCGTGTCCTGTGCCGCTATATGTTCGCCGCAAGGCGAGAAACCGCGGCCGCAGTCGCGGCAGGGAGACCGGATGACCTATTCCCCGTTAAGATCGGCAGCGGTCGGCGCCGTTGCCGCGCTCTTTCTCGTGTCTGCGGCCGTTGCCGCCGAAACACCGAAGTTCGCCAGGGACGCCACGACCTTCACCCTCGACAACGGCTTGCAAGTGGTCGTCATTCCCGACCATCGCGCCCCGGTCGTGACCCACATGGTGTGGTACCGGGTCGGTGCGGCCGACGATCCCCCGGGAAAGTCCGGGATCGCCCATTTCCTCGAACACCTTATGTTCAAGGGCACCAGCACCCATCCCGAAGGCGAGTTCTCGGCGCGGGTCGAGGAGGTTGGCGGCAACGAAAACGCCTTCACCACCGACGACGTCACAGCCTACCATCAGACGGTCGCCAAACAGCACCTCGGGCTGATGATGGAGTTCGAGGCTGATCGCATGGCCAATCTCCGGATCGACGATGCGGCGGTGGTGCCGGAACGTCAGGTCATCCTCGAAGAGCGCGGCTCGCGCATCGACAACAATCCCGGCGCGCGCCTTGGTGTGGAGATGGACGCCGCGCTCTACGAGAACAGCCACTACGGCATCCCGACCATTGGCTGGGCGCACGAAATGGCGACGCTCGATCGCACCGACGCACTTGCGTTCTATGACCGCTGGTACACTCCAAACAACGCCATCTTGGTCGTTGCCGGCGACGTGACCGAAGCCGAAGTCCGCGCGCTTGCCGAGGCGACCTATGGCAAGGTCGCCCGCCGCGCCGAACCCGCGCCGCGCGTCCGCCTGAAGGAGCCTCCGCCAGAGGCGGCGCGTGTGGTGACGCTCGCCGATCCGCGGGTGACCCAGCCGAGCTTCCGTCGCCTCTATCTGACGCCGTCTGACCGGACTGGCGCGCCCGGTGAATCGGAGGCGCTGGACGTGCTTGCCGATGTCCTCGGAGGCGGCAGCACGAGCCGGCTTTACCGCCAGCTCGTCGTCGAAAAGGGAATCGCCTCCAGTGCTGGCGCCGGGTACGATTCGAGCCGCATGGGCGACAGCGCGTTCAGTCTCTACGGCTCGCCGCGCGGCGACACCACGCTCGACCAGCTCACCGCCGCCTTTGACGATGTCGTCGCGGAAGTCGTCAAGAACGGCATTACGGATGCCGAATTGGCACGCGCCAAGGAGCGGGTGCGCGCCAGCGCGATCTATTCCGCCGACAGTCCGACGACATTGGCCCGCTCGATCGGCGGAAGCCTGGCCACCGGTGGCACGCTTTCGGAGGTGCAGGCCTGGCCGGAACGCATTGCTGCAGTCACCGCCGATCAGGTTGCCGCCGCAGCACGCAAGTATCTCGATAAACGCCGCTCGGTGACCGGCTATCTCGTCAGCGCACCGCCGGAGGGACGGTCATGAGCGGATATCAGCGCATGGTCCGCGGTAGCGGCCTGCTGGCGGGCCTGTTCGCAGCCACGCTCGTTGCGTGGAGCAGCACGGCAAGCGCCATCGAGATTCAGCGCGTGGTGAGTCCCAAAGGCATCGAGGCGTGGCTGGTTCAGGATTCGACGGTCCCGCTGGTCTCCATGGCGTTCGCGTTTCAGGGCGGGGCGGCACAGGACCCCGCCGACAAGCCGGGCGTTGCCAACCTGCTGTCCGGACTACTGGACGAAGGTGCCGGCGATCTCGACAGCGCGGCATTCCAGGCGAAGCTCGACGCACTGTCCATCGGCATCGGCTTCGACGCCAATCGTGACGAGTTCGAGGGCTCGCTCCAGACGCTGAGCGAAAACCGCGCCGAGGCGGTGAAGTTGCTGCACTTGGCGCTTACGCAGCCGCGCTTCGATGCCGAGCCGGTCGCGCGGGTTCGCGATCAGGTTCTGACAGGGCTGCGCCGCGGTGAGTTCAGCCCGCGTCGTCTCGCTGCGGATGCGCTCCGGGAGGCTACATACCCGGACCATCCTTATGGACGCCCGGTTCAGGGAACAGCCGAGAGCGTCGCCGCGATCAGCGTGGACGATCTGAATTCCTTCCGGCTGAAGACATTCGCCCGCGACAATCTCAAGGTGGCCGTCGTTGGCGATATCGATGCGCCCAGCGCGGCCGCGATGCTCGACGAAGTCTTCGGCGATCTTCCGATGAAGGCCAATCGGGTCGGCGTTGCGAACGTCGCACCGAAGACGGGTGAGCGCATCGATTTGTCGCTGAGCGTGCCGCAGGCGCTCATCCAGTTCGCCGGTCCCGGCATCACGCGCGGCGATCCCGATTTCATTCCGGCGGCGGTGGCAGCCTACATCATCGGCGGCGGCCAGGACTCGCGCCTCTTCAAGGCGGTGCGGGAAGAACGCGGACTGGCCTATTCGATCGGCATCGGCCTGGATTCGTTGAGCCACGCTGGGCTGGTCTCCGGCGGCACCTCGACGCGGGCCGACCAGAGCGAGGCGGTCATATCCCTTGTGCAGGAGGAGATCGCGCGTTTCGCCAAGGATGGCCCCACCGAAGAGGAACTCGACAAGGCGAAGAAATACCTGATCGGAAGCTACCCGCTGCGCTTTGTGACGTCAGGGGGCATCGCCAACCAGCTCCTTGCCATGGAGCTCGACGGCCGGCCGATCGACTATGTCGACCACCGCAATGACCTGATCGCCGCGGTTACCCTTGAGGATGTGCGAAAGGCCGCCAAACGCCTGTTTGGCGGGGCGAACTTCACGATTGTCCGTGTAGGCCCGCCGCAGTCCTGAATTGGCCCGGACGCCTTGTTGACGGCCGGTCGACGGCATAGATCAGGCGCCTTACACGCCGCCCAAGGGAATAGCCATGACCGAAATGCTTGACCAGACCGACCTCACGGACCGGGCCCAGAGGCTGGTTGCCGCCGCGAAGCGGGCCGGGGCGGACGCTGCCGACACGGTCTGCGTTCGAGGGATTGCCATGTCGGTCGACATGCGCCTCGGCAAGGTGGAGGAGACCAACCGCGCCGAGGGCGACGACTTCACGCTCCGCGTATTCGTCGGCAAGCGCTCGGCGACCGTGTCCGCGAACATTCTCGCCGATCCGGCGGATTTGGCGGAACGCGCGGTGGCCATGGCCAGGGTCGCGCCGGAGGATCGCTTCACCGGTTTGGCCGATCCCGACCTGCTGACCAAGTCGTTCGCCGATTTCGACATGCTCGATCCGACGCTGCCCTCGGCCGATGAGTTGAAGGCCACGGCGCTCGCCGTCGAGGATGCGGCGCGCGCCGTTCCCGGTGTCACGAATTCCGGCGGCGCCAGCGCGGGCTGGTCGCTCGGCGGCATGGTGCTCGCCACTTCGACCGGGTTTGCCGGCTCGTATCTTGTCTCCCGCTTCAGCCTCGGCTGCTCGGCGATCGCCGGCACCGGCACCGGCATGGAACGCGATTACGACGGCTTGTCGAAAGTCCACCGGTTGGACTTGCCGGCTCCCGAGGAGATAGGGCGCAAGGCCGGCGAGCGCGCCGTGCGCCGGCTGAACCCGAAGAAGATGGCGACCGGCCGCTTCCCCGTCGTGTATGATCCACGCGTCGCCGTCAGCCTGCTCGGCCACCTCTCCGGCGCCATCAACGGCGCCTCCATCGCGCGCAAGACAAGCTTCCTGCGCAGCAAGCTTGGCGAGGAACTGTTCCCCGGCAGCGTTCACATCACCGACGACCCGACCCGACCGCGCGGCCTCGCCTCGCGACCCTTCGACGGCGAGGGTGTCGCTGGCGCGCCCATGGATGTGGTCAGCGACGGCATCCTGCGCACCTGGTTTCTCGACAGCGCGACCGGACGCGAGTTGGGTCTCGCTTCCAACGGCCGCGCCGCGCGTGGCGGTGGAAACCCGTCGCCGTCCTCGACAAATCTGACGCTGCTCCCGGGCACCGAGTCACCCGAGCAGCTCATCGGTTCCGTCGAACGCGGGCTTTACGTCACCGAGCTCATCGGTCACGGCGTCAACATGAACAACGGCGACTACAGTCGCGGAGCCGCCGGTTTCGTCATCGAGAACGGCAAGCTCGGCCATCCGGTGAGCGAGATCACCATCGCCGGTAACCTGCTCGACATGTATCGCTCGCTGCGAGTCGCCAACGATCTTGTCTACCGCTACGGGACCAATTCTCCGACCGTGGCGGTGGAAGGCCTGACGGTGGCCGGCCAGTAGCAGCGGTTTCCCGGGCTTTCGACGCCGCGAGGCTTGCAGCACCTTGCCTTTTGGTGCACCAAACCGCCTCGACAGGATCACGGCCAGCGCGCCCTCCGGGATATTCGCTTGGCCCGAAAATGGTAGATTCGCGCGATGAGCAAGGCGGAAACGAAAGTGTCCGGCGACCAGCTTCTTCACCTCGTTTTTGGCGGCGAACTGGACAGCGTGGACGGCATTCGTTTCTCCGATCTTGCCAATCTCGATATCGTCGGCATCTACCCGAACTACCGCACCGCCCACGACGCCTGGCGAGCGAAGGCGCAGGCGACGGTGGACAATGCCCGCGTGCGCTACTTTATCGTCCACCTTCACCGCCTGCTGGAGCCGGACATGCCCTCGGGCGGCAAATGATCTGTTGCCTTGTACCAACGTGGCGACATGTCTGATCGATCGCCCGAGAACGTCCCGGTCGTCTCCGGCAAGCCTCAGCGCGGCTGGGCCAGCACGATTGCGCGCAAGGGCCTGAGGTCGGAGTTTGCCTACCGCGCCCTGTCGTCGGTCGTCGCCGGCTATCTGCGAACCGTCTGGGCGACCAGCAGCCTGACCTGCGAGCCGGCGACATCGGACGTCCTGTTCGATGAGAACGCTCCGCTGATCGCCACCTCCTGGCACGCCGAAGCATTTCTGCTGCCGTTCCTGCGTCCGCGCTCCCGGCATGTCGACGTAATGGTGTCACGGGCGATCGACGGCGAGGTCATGGGGCGGGCGCTGGTAAAGCTCGGCTGCGGCATCGTGCGCGGCTCCGGCGCCGGCGATCCGAACCGCATGTTCGAGAAGGGCTCGGTCGCCGCGTTGCGCGGGTTGAAGGCATCGCTCGATAGCGGCCACAGCGTTCTGCTGACCGCTGACTACGGCCGGCTGACGCGGGGCAAGGCGAGTCTTGGCTCGGTCATCCTCGCACGCCTCAGCCAGCGGCCCGTGGTGCCGCTTGCGGTTGCTACAAACCGCTATTTCCGCTTGCGGTCCTGGGACCGCACGGCGCTCAATCTTCCCCTGAGCCGCGCCGCCTTCGTGTATGGAGCGCCGATCCACGTGCCCAGGCGCGCCGACGATGGCGAGCTGGAGGAGAAGCGCCAGGAACTCGAGCGCGCGCTCTATGCCGTCACGGCCCGAGCCTACGAGATCGCGGAACGCGGCCGTGGCTGACATCGCGGCGGGAGCGATCGCGGTGGGTTACCGCGCCTTCGGCGTTGTGGCGCGCCCGTTCATCCCGTTTCTCATTTCCGGCCGCGTCGCGCGCGGAAAGGAAGATGCTCTGCGCAAGCGCGAGCGCTACGGATGGGCATCGCTCGAGCGCCCGCCCGGACGGCTGGTCTGGGTTCACGCGGCCAGCGTCGGCGAAACCAACGCGGTGCTGCCGCTGATCAGGCGCCTGACCGCCATCGGTTTCGCGGTGCTGTTCACCAGCACAACCACCACATCGGCGTCGATTGCCGCAAAACGCCTGCCGTCCGGCGCGTTGCACCAGTTCGCCCCGGTCGATCTGGCGCCTTATGTCGGGCGCTTCCTGTCCTACTGGCATCCCGAACTCGCGATTTTCGTCGAGTCCGAATTGTGGCCGACGATGGTGCGCAAGCTTGGCGAGCGGCAGATCCCGCTGGTGCTTGTCAATGCCGGCCTGTCGGAGCGCTCGTTCCGCGGCTGGCGGCGGTTCGCCGGGTTCGCGACCACTGTCTTCTCAGGCATATCTTTGTGCCTTGCCAGGACCGAGGGCGACGCCGAACGCTTCTCCCGACTCGGCGCGCCGCATGTGCGCGTCGCCGGTAATCTCAAGTTCGATGTTCCGGCGCTGACCGCGGACGAGGGCGCCATTGCCCGGCTGAAAGCCGCCATCGGCGGTCGCCCGGCGTGGATCGCGGCGTCTACCCACGAGGGCGAAGAGGAAATCATCGCCGAGACGCACCGGCTGATCCGCGAGCGCCACCCTGAGGTTCTGACTATTCTGGTGCCGCGCCATCCCGAGCGTGGTGACGCCGTGCGCGCACTCCTCGCCGCGCGCGGCCTGACCGTTTCTCAGCGCAGCCGCGGGAATCCTCTCCTGCCCGAGATCGACATATATCTCGCCGATACGCTGGGCGAACTCGGCCTGTTCTTCCGACTGACCCCGATCGCCTTTCTCGGCAACTCCCTGGCCGGAGAGGGCGGCGGGCACAATCCTATCGAAGCGTTGCGTTTGGATGCCGCCGTGCTGCACGGCCCCCGCGTGCAGAACTTTGCCGACATGTACGCTACCCTCGATGGCGCGGCTTCCTGCGCGCCGATTAACGATGCAAAGGGTCTCGCCGACGCGGTTTGCCGGCTGATGGAGGATCCTGCCGCCGCGTCGACAATCGCCGCGTCGGGCAAGGCCGCGCTGGCGACACTTACCGGCGCGCTGGAGGCGACCATGCAGGCGATCTCACCCTATCTAGCCGGAAAGTCGGCTTTGCCGTGAGCCGCGCCGCGCCGGCCTTCTGGTGGCAAAACAGCGCCAGTGCGAAGGCGATTGCACTGTGGCCCGTCGCGCGCATCTGGGGCGCGGCGGCCGCCTGGCGCATGGCGCGCGCGCCCGCAATACCGTCCTCCGGTGCCGGTAATCTGCGTCGGCAATTTCGTCGTTGGTGGCGCGGGAAAGACGCCGACGGCCCTCGCGCTGACCCGTATTGCACGTGGCCGCGGCTACAAGCCCGGCCTGCTCGCCTCCGGATATGGCGGTCGTAGCGAGGGACCGCTGCTCGTCGATCCCGAACGCCACGATGCCGACGAGGTCGGCGACGAGGCGCTGCTGCTGGCAGCGGCGGCGCCCACCGTCGTGGCGCGCGATCGTGCCGCCGGCGCCCGCCGTCTGGTGGAGGAGGGCATCGACTTCATCATCATGGACGATGGCTTCCAGAACCCGTCCATCGCCAAGGATGTCTCGGTGATCGCCGTCGACTCCGCCGTAGGCATCGGCAACGGCCGCGTCGTGCCCGCCGGGCCGCTGCGCGCGCCGCTGCGCGTCCAGTTGCGGCGCGCCGACGCGTTGCTGGTGATCGGTGGCGGCGCGGCTGCCGAACCGCTCGTCCGCGCTGCTGCCCGCGCCGGCCGCGCCACGCTGCACGGTCGGCTGCGCCCATCCAAGGTGCGCGAGTGGCGCAAGGAGCCGATCCTCGCCTTCGCCGGCATCGGGCGACCGGAGAAGTTCTTCGAGACCTTGAAGGAGATCCGCGCCACCGTCGTACGGACGATGAACTTCCCCGACCATCATCGCTACACCGACGCGGAGGCGGCCGAACTGATCGCCGCCGCCGATGCGGAGAAGTTGCGACTGGTGACCACCGAGAAGGATCTTGTGCGGCTGGCTGGCCGCACCGGCAAGGCCGGCGACTTGCACAAACGCGCCGAAGCCCTTCAGATCATGCTGGAATTCGACAATCCGACCGCAATCGGCGAGATGATCGACGGCGCCGCGCGCGCGGCCGCACGGGCCGGGAAAACCGGCGCTGGCTAGAGCCGCCCGGCTTCCTGGTAGCGCTTCAGCGCGGCGGCCGCGTCGACATAGGCCTCCTGTAGCGCAACGCTCCAGTACTTGACCTCGTCGAGCGGGATGTTGAGGCCGGTGACCGCACACCGCACGTAAGCGCCGGGCACCAGCACCTGATAGTCGCCGTCGAGATAGCGCAGCCGTGCCTCGCCGCTGCGTCCGGGCCGCTCCATTCGGTTCATAGGGCTTCCATTCCGAACTGTTGTCGGCCGTCAGACTAGCCGCCGGCCATGGCGGAAGATAGGCAACAGCACGGCCGCAGCCAACGGTCAGCGCCGCCCGAACAGCCTCTCGATATCGGCGAGCTTGAGTTCGACGTAGGTCGGGCGGCCATGATTGCACGTGCCGGAATTTGGCGTCGCTTCCATCTCGCGGAGCAACGCATCCATTTCGGCCGGCTTCAACCGCCTGCCGGCGCGCACCGAGCCGTGGCACGCCATGGTTGAGGCGAGGCGGTCGAGTTGATCCTTCAGGCCAGCGCTGCGATCCCACTCAGCGATCTCGTCGGCAAGGTCGCGGACGAGGCCTTGCGCGTCGATGGCGCCGAGCATGGCCGGCGTCTCGCGCACGACAACCGCGCCGCCACCGAAGCGCTCGACGACCAGGCCGAGTTCGCCGAGCTCCCCGGCGCGTTCTGCGAGACGATCGACGTCTTCTGCCGGCAGGTCGACCACTTCGGGAATGAGCAGGATCTGGCGCGGCACGCCGTTCTCGGAGACGGCGCGCTTCATCCGCTCGTAGACGAGCCGCTCATGCGCCGCGTGCTGGTCGACGATGACGAGGCCATCCTCGGTCTGCGCAACGATGTAGGTCTCGTGGATCTGCGCCCGCGCGGCGCCTAGCGGCTGGCCCAGCGCGGCTGCATCCGGTTCCGACACGTTCGCTTCGGCGGACGGCTGTACGACCGAGAATGCGGCTTGCACCACCTCGCCGAAGCCTGGGGCGAGCGCGGCGTTGCCGGCCGCCGCGAGCGTCTGCCGCCACGATGGCACCACCGGCCGTTGCGGGCGCTGGCCGCCGGGACGGAACGCCGCGATGGTCGCGCCGGTGAAGTCGCTGGTGCTGCGCACGCCGCTCATGCCGAGCGCCTCACGGAGCGCACCGATGATGAGGCCGCGCACCAGACCCGGATCGCGGAAGCGGACTTCGGCCTTGGTCGGGTGGACATTGACGTCGACTTGCGACGGGTCGAGCGCGATGTCGAGCACCGCCACGGGATGGCGGTCGCGCTTCATCACGTCGGCATAGGCCGCGCGAAGCGCGCCGAGGAGCTGCTTGTCCCGCACCGGCCGCCCGTTGACGAAGAGATACTGCGCCAGCCCGTTGCCCCGGCTGTAGGCCGGAAGGCCCGCATAGCCGGTCAGGCGCACGCCTTCGCGGGTCGCGTCGATGGGAAGCGCATTGGCGCGGAAGTCCTTGCCGAGCACGGCGGCGATGCGCGTCAGCCGGGCGTCGTCGCCGTCGGTGGCCGCATAGTCGGTCTCGGTTCGATCGCTTCCCGCGAGCGTGAAGCGGACTTCTGGATGGGCCAGCGCCAGCCGCTTGATCACGTCGGTGATGGCGCTGGTCTCGGCCCGCTCCGACTTCAGGAATTTCAGCCGTGCCGGCGTGGCGAAGAAGAGGTCGCGCACCTCCACCTGCGTGCCCTTCGACAGAGCGGCGGGCCGGGCCTCCGTCGCCGCACCGCCCTCGACCGCGATCTCCCACGCATCGGCGCTGCCGACTTTGCGAGACGCCACTTTGAGTCGAGCCGCCGCGCCGATCGCCGCCAGCGCTTCCCCACGGAAGCCGAGGCTACGGATATCATCGAGCCCGCCGTCGAGCTTGGACGTGCAATGACGCTCGACCGCGAGCGCAAGATCCTCGCGTGCCATGCCGCCGCCATCGTCGCTGACGCGGATGAGCGAAACGCCCCCGGCCGCGGTCACGATTTCGATGCGGCGCGCGCCGGCGTCGATGGCGTTTTCGACGAGTTCCTTGACGACGCTCGCCGGCCGTTCGACCACCTCGCCGGCGGCGATGCGGTTGACCATGTCCTCGCTGAGGCGGCGGATCGGCATGGGGGTGATTCTGTCGGATTCGGAGGGGGGAGGAAAGGGCTAGCGCCCCACGGCTTGCCGACCGATATCCCGCCGGCAGAAGCCGCCCGGCCAGTCGATCAGGTCAACCGCGGCGTAGGCTTGCGCCTGTGCCGCTGCGATCGTCGCCCCGGTCGCGGTGACCGCCAGAACACGCCCGCCCGCAGAGATGATCGTGCCGTTCTTTGATGCCGTGCCGGCATGAAAGACCTTCACGCCCGGCAGTGCATCGGCGCTGGCGATGCCTCCGATGCGCTCGCCGCCTTTGTAGGCGCCCGGATACCCATGCGCCGCCATGACCACGGTCAGGGCGGAGTCGTCCAGCCAAAGGGGCTTCGCCGCCGCGAGGCGGCCCTCGACCGCCGCCAGAAGCAGTTCGAGCAGATCGCTGCCGAGGCGCATCATCAGCGCTTGGCACTCCGGATCGCCGAAGCGGACATTGTACTCGATCAGCTTCGGCCCATCGGCCGTGAGCATCAGCCCGACGAAGAGCGCGCCGCGGAACGGCGTGCCGCGCTCCGCCATCAGGGCGAGCGTCGGCCGCACGATCTCGTCCATGGTGCGTGCGATCATCCCGTCCGTCATCGCCGGCGCAGGCGAGTAGGCGCCCATGCCCCCGGTGTTTGGTCCGGTGTCGCCGTCGCCGACGCGCTTGTGGTCCTGTGCCGTGCCGAAAGGAAGGGCGGTGGCGCCATCGCACAGCACAAAGAAGCTTGCCTCCTCGCCGACGAGGCATTCCTCGATCACAACTTCAGCGCCGGGCGACGTGAAGCACGCGGCCAGCGCCGCCTCTGCTTCCAGCACGGTCTCGGCGACGGTCACGCCTTTGCCGGCAGCGATGACGTCCGCTTTGACTACGATCGGCGCGCCCTGCGCACGCACGTAATCGATCGCGGCATCCTTGTCGTGGAAGTGCCGCCACGCGGCGGTCGGGATGTTGGCCTCGGCGCACACCGTTTTCGTAAAGCTCTTCGAGCCCTCAAGTTGCGCAGCTGATTTCGACGGACCGAACGCCTTGATGCCGGCCGCCGCGAGGGCATCGACGATGCCGGCGACGAGCGGCACTTCCGGGCCGACGATCACAAGGTCAATCTTCTCCTGCTTGCAAAAATCAACAACTGCGCGATGGTCGGCCTGATCGATCGCAACCACTTCGGCGCATTCGGCGATGCCGGGATTGCCCGGCGCGGCGAAGAGCCGCGTCAGGCGTGGTGACTGAGCGAGCTTCCACGCCAGAGCGTGTTCGCGCCCGCCGGAGCCGATGAGAAGGACGTTCATGCGGAGGCCATAGCGAGCCGGCCGATTCCTGTCCAATCCCCGTTCTTTTGCTGTCATGCAAAAGCGCGGCGGCCGCGGCATCAGCGGAAACGGCAGCCGGTAACTTTAAACGGCGGAATTAATTGAAGAATTCGTCAGTGCTTTTATGATCCGCGCGCGGCAGCGAAGCGCACGGGTAACGCAATGTCAGATTGGTATCGCATCGGCGCAGCGGCGATCGCCGTTGTCGTGGTGCTTTTGCTGGGTTACGCGATCTCTGGCGGCACGCAGCGGCTGGATGGCCTGAATTCCAGGCTTAGCGACATTTCCGGCCGCGTTGACGCCATTTCGGCAAGCGTAGCCGATTTGAAGGGGCAGACGCCTGCGGCCGATCCGGCGCTCGCCAAAAGCGTGGCGGACGTTGCGGCGGCGGTGCAGGAAGCCAACGCCGCGCTTGGCCGGATCGAGGGCGGTCTCACCGGCGAAACGCCGGACCTCAGCCCGGCCCTGGCGGCCCTCACCGCGTCCGTCGCGGAGGCCAACGCGGCGCTTGCCCGTATCGAACAGAAGGCGCCGGCCGAAATTCCCGACGCCGGCCCGGCGATTGCCGATCTCGCCACGGCGGTCGGCAGTGCGAATACCGCCCTCGCGCGTATCGAGGAGAAGGTCTCGGTCGACCGGCCCGACCTCTCGCCGGTTCTCAACGAGTTGAAGACCGCGGTTGGCGACGCCAACACCGCGATCGGACGTATCGAGACGACCGCCGCCACCGCCGCGTCCGTCGACGGGCTGAAGTCGGATCTCGCCGCCATCAGCCAATCCCTGGCCGATGTCGCCGGCAAGGTCGGCGGCGCGACCAGTCCGGCCGATCCTGCCGTGACCCAGGCGCTTGCCGACCTCAAGCAGGCGATCGCCAGCCTTGAGGAGAAGATCGGCAGCACACCGGCGGTCTCAGGCGGCGGCTTCGAGTCGCTGATGGCCGTGCATTACGCCGACCTCGACAGCGCCGACGATGGCGGTCAGGTAGATGACCTCGTCATCCCGCAGATCGGGCAGATTCTCGAGGATCACCGTTCCTGTGCTGTTGCGGTCAGCGGACACGCCGACACCGTCGGTTCCGACAGCTCCAACTACGCCCTGGCGGAGCGGCGTGCCGCCGCGGTCGCGGATAAGCTGACGGCGAAATTCAGCGGCCTCGAGGTGACGCAAAAAGCCGCCGGCGAGCGCCGCCTGCTCAATCTCACCGACGACCGTGCCGGCGACATCGCCAACCGCCGCGTCGAAATCCGCGTGCGCTGCGCCGCATGAGCTGATCGCGTCGCGGTCTTTCCGCGATGCGGTGAACGGCCTATGACCGGGCCATGAGCCAGACCGACCCGTCGATCGTCGCCGATGCCGTGCGTGGCCACTGGGCAGACCGTGTCCTGCCGTTGTGGGTGCGGCCCTACGCCCGCCTCGCGCGGCTGGAGCGGCCGATTGGCTGGTGGCTGCTGCTATGGCCGTGCTGGTGGTCGTCGGCGCTGGCGACCGATGCCGCCGGCTGGCGCTATCCCAACCTCTGGCACCTGCTTCTCTTCCTCGTCGGCGCCATCGCCATGCGCGGGGCAGGGTGCACCTACAACGACATCGTCGATCGCGACCTCGACGCGCAGGTGGCGCGCACCCGTTCGCGGCCGATCCCCAGCGGGCAGGTGACGACCCGCCAGGCCGCGGCATTCCTTCTGCTCCAGGCGCTGGTTGGGCTGGCGGTGCTCCTCCAGTTCAACTGGTTCACCGTCATGCTCGGCGTCCTCTCGCTGGCGACCGTTGCGATTTATCCATTCATGAAGAGGATCACCTGGTGGCCGCAAGTCGCTCTGGGAGTCTCGTTTTCCTGGGGCGCGCTCATGGGCTGGCCGGCGATCTTCGGGCGCCTCGACTGGGCGCCCGTGCTGCTTTACGTCGGCGGCATTGCCTGGACGATCGGCTACGACACGATCTACGCCCATCAGGACAAGGAGGACGACGCGCTGATCGGCGTCCGGTCCACGGCGCGGCTATTCGGAACGCGGACGAAGCCGCTGCTGACGCTATTCTATGGCTTGGCGACGCTGCTCTTCGCTGCGGCGTGGTTTGCTGCGGGTGTCGGTGTCGTCGCCTATCTCGGGCTGCTCATCGCAGCTGGCCATCTAGCGTGGCAGGTCAGGACCATCGATATCGACGATCCGGACAATTGCCTGATGCTGTTCCGGTCGAACCGCAACTATGGCTGGATCGTCTTCGCCGGTCTCGTCGTGGACGGCTTCGTTCGCAGCTTCGCAGGCTAGTTCCGAGCGATGATCTCGCGGCCGGCAAGCCGATCCGTTAGCTGGTCGCGGCCAGTCTTGCGGCGCACGAGAAAGCGCGGCCGGCGACCGGCGAAGAACGAATGCCTGCGGCGCGGTTTGGCCGGGGTGGCGTCGATCGAGCCGATGCGTGTCAGCGGCCCGCTGACCGTACCGTCCTGGCCGATGACCAGCAGCGGCAGGTTCAGCGCACGGCCCCAGGCCTGCCAGTCGGCGGCCACGTCCTGCGGCTCGTCGCCGACGATCAGCGGCAGCGTGAGCATGGGGTCTGCATGCAGGAGTTCGACGAAGACGCGGATCGCGCCCGTGTCGCCGATCGCTTCCATGCGCACGGCGACGCCGGTGTAGCTTGCCAACGGCACGGTCTGAGTCGTTTCCGCGCCCCGGCGCTGTCGGCGCAGGATCGCGTTCTCGCCGTCGATGATGAATGCCGCTTCCGTGGTGCCGCCCCCGAATGCGGAACCACGAACGGGCAGGGTGTGCGGGTCGAGCCGGAAAGCCCGACTCGACCCAGCGGTTGCTCCGCTGGCCACTATGACGCCTCTTAACGCTCCCGGGCGGGTCCGGTTTTTGTTGGACCTCGCCGCTAGGTCGTCACCATGCCACAGCGGGCTGAGTGTCGGCTTAACCGGTTGGGTTAAATTTGAGTGATTCCCGAGAGGGTTAGCGGGATGTCACCCAACTAGGTTCACAGAACCTTGCCGGGGTTGAGGATGCCATTTGGATCGAAGGCGGCCTTGATCCGCCGCATCATGTCGATCTCGAGCGGGCTCTTCACCTTGCGCAGCATGTCGCGCTTGAGCGTACCGATACCGTGTTCGGCGGAGATCGTGCCGCCGAGTTCGCCGACGATGGCATGGACGGTCTCGTTGACTTCTTCCCAGCGCGCGAGGAACGCAGCCTTGTCGCCGCCGACCGGCTGGCTGAAATTCAGATGGATGTTGCCGTCGCCGAGATGGCCGAAGGCGACCGGGCGGGCGCCGGGAACGAGCTTGGTCACCGAAGCCTCGGCCCGCTCGAGCAATTCCGGCACCGCGGCGAGTGGCACGGCGACGTCGTGCTTGATCGAGCCGCCTTCGTGCTTCTGCACTTCCGACATGGCCTCGCGGATACGCCAGAACGCCGTCGCCTGTTCCAGCGACTGGGCGCGCGTCCCGTCCTCGACGAGGCCCTTCTCAAAGCCATCCGCAAAGATCGCCTCGATTGCCGCGTCTGCGTCTTCCTGCGAGCGGCCGGAGGAATATTCCATCAGTACGTACCAGGGATGCGATGTCGCGAGGGGATCGCGCGTGCCCGGAGCATGCTTCAGCACAATGTCGATGCCGATGCGCGGGAGAATCTCGAAAGCCGTCAGGCTGCCGCCGGCGTGGCCGCGGGCGATCTGAAGCAGCGCCAGCGCGTCGGCGGGCGATTTCACGCCCACGAAGGCCACGCCGACGCCGCGCGGCTTCGGAACGAGCGTGAGCACCGCGGCCGTGATGATGCCGAGTGTACCTTCCGCGCCGATGAAAAGATCTTTGAGGTCGTAGCCTGTGTTGTCCTTGCGCAGTGTCTTGAGACCGTTCCAGACCTCGCCGGTAGCCAGAACGACCTCGACTCCGAGCACGAGGCTACGCGTGTTGCCATAGGCCAGCACGCCGGTGCCGCCTGCATTGGTGGAGAGATTGCCGCCGATCTCGCAGGATCCTTCGGAAGCCAGCGATAGGGGAAACAGCCGATCAACCTCGCTCGCGGCTTTGTGGGCGTCCGCGAGAATGACGCCCGCCTCGGCGATCAGGATGTTGCTCTGCGGGTCGACGTAGCGGACCTTGTTCAGCCGCGAAAGGGAAACGACGATCTCGTTTCCCGACATCGACGGAATCTGTCCGCCGACCAGCCCGGTATTTCCGCCCTGCGGCACTATTGGCGTCTGCGTCTCGTTGGCGAGTTTCAGAATCGCCGAAATCTCGGCCACCGATCCCGGACGCAGCACCAGCGGCGTGCGCCCGTGGAACTTGTCGCGCGGCTCGGTCAGGTAGGGGGCGATCGTCTGTTCGTCGCGGATGGCATATGTCGCGCCGACGATGTCGGCGAAACGGGCGAGGAGAGGCGGGGGAGGAGCATTCATGGCGCCGGAGTTTAGGCCAACTTCCGGCGGAATGGATACCTCGGCTTGGGCCGAAGAAAATTGGCGGCGCGGGGGAGCGCGCCGCCATTTCAGAAGCTACATGCCGGCCTTGACGACGTGCCACGTGCCGCCGACGCCATCGCCGGTGGTGTCACCAGCCTTGGTGTCCTTGATCCAGTAGTAGAGCGGCCAGCCGTCGTAGGCCCACATCTTCTTGGCCGCGCCGTCCTTGTCGACGACATCGACGATCGTCCACTTGCCTTCGGCCACGGCGCCATCGGCGGCCAGGAACGGTGGCCAGTTGACGATGCACTTGTCGACGCAGGCTGCCTTGGCCGCGCCCTTGGTGTCCTTGTCCCACGTGTAGAGGGTCATGCCGTTCATATCGACAAGGACCTTGCCGAGGTTGGTATCCATGGACTTGGCGGGTTCCATTGCAT
This sequence comes from uncultured Alphaproteobacteria bacterium, assembly GCA_963798195.1. Lineage (GTDB taxonomy): Bacteria > Pseudomonadota > Alphaproteobacteria > Rhizobiales > Kaistiaceae > CAVSRC01. The sequence goes on from CAWCSF010000010.1 coordinate 222,726, forward strand.
TGGCCGCGCCGACCATCGCAACAGCCGCGACGAGGCCCAAAATCATCCGTTTCATTGAGGAAGTCTCCCTGGGTTCACATGGCGGGCGGCCGGAAAAGGCGTGCGCCCGGTCCCGTAAACACCCGGAACGTCGATTTATTCTCCGGCCTGAGCGGCCAAAACCCAAGGTTGCCTTGATGCATGTCGGGGCCTGTGCGATAGGAACGCCGCCGCGCAACTGCGGCCGACGGTTTGGTGAGACGGGGCGAAATGGCAGGTTCCGAAGGTTTGATGGCGGGTAAGCGCGGCCTCATTCTGGGCGTCGCGAACGGTCATTCGATAGCCTGGGGAATCGCCCGGGCCTGCCACAAGGCCGGCGCCTCGCTGGCACTCACCTATCAGGGCGATCAGCTCAAGAAGCGCGTGGAGCCGCTGGCGGCCGAGATCGGCGCCGAGGTGGTCGGCCATTGCGATGTCAGCGATTCGGCCACCGTGGATGCCGTCTTCGCCAACGTCACAAAGCTTTGGGGCAAGCTCGATTTCATCGTCCATGCCGTGGCGTTTTCCGATCGCGAGGAACTGACCGGTCGCTACGTCGACACCACCGCCACCAACTTCTCCAACACGATGCTCATCTCCTGCTACTCGCTGACGGCGATTGCCCAGCGGGCGCAGGCGCTGATGCCGGATGGCGGCTCGATTCTGACGCTGACTTATTACGGCGCGGAGAAGGTCATGCCGCACTACAACGTCATGGGCGTCGCCAAGGCCGCGCTGGAGGCGAGTGTGCGATACCTGGCCGTCGATCTCGGCAAGCAGAAGATCCGCGTCAACGCGATTTCGTCTGGCCCGATCAAGACGCTGGCCGCGGCCGGCGGCATCGGCGACTTCCGCTACATTCTCAAATGGAATGAATACAACGCGCCGCTGCGCAAGACGGTGACCACCGAAGAGGTGGGCGACTCCGCGGTGTATTTCCTCTCCGACCTTTCGCGCGCCGTCACCGGCGAAATTCATCACGTCGACTCCGGCTACCACGTCGTTGGCATGAAAGCCGTCGACGCGCCGGATATCGCCTCCGTCTAGCTCCCACCAGACGTCGCCTTTCGGGCGGCACCGAAAATCGATGCCCGCCACGCCCACGCTTGTTTACATCCGCCATGGCGAAACGGACTGGAACGCCGAAGGGCGGCTCCAGGGTCAGCAGGACGTGCCGCTGAACGAAAAGGGACGCGGTCAGGCCAAGCGCAACGGCGAGACCGTGCTCCGTGAAATCCCCGAGGCACTGGAATACGATTTCGTCGCCAGCACGCTGTGGCGTGCCCGCGAGACGATGCAGATCGCGCGCACCGCGATGCACGTCGACCCCATGTCGTACCGGACCGACAAGCGGCTGATGGAACTGACCTTCGGCGAGTGGGAAGGCTACACCTACGGCGACATCGAGCAGGCGCACCCGGGCTGGCTCTCCAAGCGTGAAGCCGACAAGTGGGACTTCCAGCCGCCCGGTGGCGAAAGCTACAAGATGCTGTCTGAGCGGATCATCGGCTGGCTTGGCACCGTGACCAGGGATTCGGTGGTTGTCGCCCATGGCGGTGTCGGCCGGGTGCTCCGCGCCCACCTGTTGCACCTCGATCCGGCCGCGACCGTGTTCGAGGATTTCCCTCACGACCGGATCTTCCTGTGGCGGGACGGCAAGGGTACCTGGGTCTGACCCGGCGTTAGCCTTTGACGCTTTGCCCAGTCGTGCCTAGAAGAAGCGCGCCACACGGCGGAGCCGCCTGAGACCCATGTCGCACAACACATTCGGCCATCTTTTTCGGGTGACCACCTGGGGCGAGAGCCACGGGCCGGCCATCGGCTGCGTGGTCGACGGCTGCCCGCCGCGTATCCCGGTCAGCGAGGCCGAGATTCAGCACTACATGGACAAGCGCCGGCCGGGCCAGTCGCGCTTCACCACCCAGCGCCGTGAGCCGGACGCGGTGAAGATACTCTCGGGCGTTTTCGAGGACGAGGCGACCGGCCAACTGCTCACCACCGGCACGCCGATCTCGCTCTTCATCGAGAACGTCGACGCGCGCTCCAAGGACTACGGTGAGATCAAGGACAGTTACCGTCCCGGCCACGCCGACTTCACCTATCAGGAGAAATACGGCATCCGCGACTGGCGCGGCTCTGGCCGTGCCTCGGCCCGCGAGACGGCAAGCCGCGTCGCCGCCGGCGCCATCGCGCGCAAGGTCGTGCCCGGCATGACCGTACGGGGCGCGCTCGTGCAGATGGGGCCGCACAAGATCGATCCGGCGCGCTGGGACTGGGATGAAGTCGATCGCAATCCGTTCTTCTGTCCGGACGCTAAGACCGCCGGGATGTGGGAGGGTTATCTCGACGGCATTCGCAAGAGCGGTTCGTCCATCGGTGCGGTGATCGAGGTGCAGGCAGAGGGTATTCCTGCGGGCCTCGGCGCGCCGATCTACGCCAAGCTCGATCAGGACATTGCTTCGGCGCTGATGTCGATCAACGCGGTGAAGGGCGTCGAGATCGGCGCCGGCTTCGGCGCGGCGGCGCTCACCGGCGAGGAGAACGCCGACGAAATGCGCGCCAGCAACGATGGCGGCCCGGCCTTCCTGTCGAACCATGCCGGCGGCATCCTCGGCGGCATCTCCACCGGCCAGCCGGTCGTGGCTCGCTTCGCGGTCAAGCCGACGTCGTCGATCCTCAACCCTCGCCGGACGGTCAATCGAGCCGGCGCCGAGGTCGATGTCTCCACGAAGGGCCGCCACGACCCGTGTGTCGGCATTCGCGCGGTGCCGATTGGCGAGGCGATGCTCGCCATCGTGCTGGCCGACCACTATCTGAGGCATCGTGGCCAGGTTGGCGCGTAGGCCCCATACGCTTCGGGACAGAATGGCATGACGACGGACAGCGACCGGGTGGCGGAAGCCATCGCCGCCTTCAAGCGCGGCGAGATCGTCGTCGTCACCGACGACGACGACCGCGAGAACGAAGGCGACCTGATCCTTGCTGCCGTCCACGCGACGCCGGAGAAGCTGGGCTTCATTGTCCGCCACACGTCCGGCATCGTGTGTGCGCCCATGCCACGCGAAACCGCGCGCCGCCTCAATCTCCAGCCGATGGTCGCCGACAACGATGCCCCACTCGGCACCGCCTTCACCGTCTCGGTCGATTTCAAGCATGGCCTGACCACCGGCATATCGGGCGAGGAGCGCTGCAACACCGTCCGCGCACTCGCCAATCCAAACGCTGGCGCATCCGAATTCGTGCGCCCTGGCCACGTTTTCCCGCTGATCGCCCGCGACGGCGGTGTGCTCATGCGCTCCGGCCACACCGAGGCGGCCGTCGATCTCTGCCGCCTCGGCGGGCTGGAGCCGGTTGGGGTCCTCGCCGAACTCGTCAATGACGACGGCACCGTCATGCGCGGCGCGGACGTGGTGCGCTTCGCCAGCGAGCACGGCTTGCGGCTGGTCTCGGTTGCGGAACTGATCGCTCTGCGACAGCGCAGCGAAAAGCTTGTCGAGCGCGCCGGCACGTTTCCAGTCGCCACGCATGCCGGTCCGGCCACGGCCTACGCCTTCCGTGTCCCGTTCGACGCCACGCAACATCTCGCCGTCGTGTTCGGCAATGTGGGCGATGGCGAGGGCGTTCCTGTGCGCCTGCACCGCGAGTCGGTGGTGGACGACGTGTTCGGCACGGAAAGTGGTCTCGACCGGGTCGTCGAGCGTTTCGCCAAGGGCGGCCGAGGCGTCATCGTTTACCTGCGCGAAGGCTCGGTCGGCGTGGCCGGCGGTGGCGGGCGCACACGCGACGCCGCGCGCCCGACCGATACCGCCTCGGTGCGTGAGGAGGAGTGGCGCGAGGTGGGGCTGGGCGCGCAGATTCTCCGCGACCTTGGCGTCAAGTCCATCCGGCTATTGTCAAGCCGCGAGCGCCACTACGTCGGGCTCGAAGGGTTCGGCATCGCTATCGACGGCACCGAAATTCTCGACAGCTAGCGGTCGAACGTGGCCACCGCCTCGATTTCGGCGGACCACAGGAACTGATCGATCGGGAGGACCCGCGTCAGCCGGTAGCCGCCATCGATCAGGATGCGGGCATCGCGGGCAAGCGTCGCCGGATTGCACGAAACTGCCGCCACCTTCGGCACTTTGGACTGCGCGATCGCTTCCGCCTGCGCTTTCGCGCCGGCCGACGGCGGATCGAAGACCACAGCGCCGAAGCGATCCAGTTCGGTTGCAACCAGAGGATTGCCGAAGAGGTCGCGGCGGAGGGTCGTCACGGCCTTCAGGCCGGTCGCGGTGCGCGCCGCCTGTTCCAGCGCACCCAACAGGGCGGCGTCGCCCTCGACCGCTGTCACCGCGGCTCGCTGCGCCAGCCGCAAGGTGAACGTTCCGGCCCCGCAGAACAGGTCGGCGACCGGCGCGGCGTCGCCGACGTGGGCGAGGACGGCGTCCGCCATTGCCGCCTCCGCGGAAGCCGATGCCTGTACGAAGCCGCCTGGCGGCGGCAGGATGAAACTGTCGCCCGCGGATACCTCCGGTCGGCGGTTGACGAAGACGTCCGCCCCGTCGACCGTCAGGCGCGCGATGGCCTGCTCCCGGCTGAACTGGCCGAGAGCCTCGAGCTTGCTCCGGTCCAGTCGTCCGGCACCTTCGATGGCGATGTCGAGACCGTTGGCCGCGAGCACCGTCATGCGCGCCTGCCGGCGTGGGCGCACCACCCGCGACGCGATTTCGCGGAGCAGCGGTAGCCGGCTGACGATGTCGGCCGACAGGATCGGACATTCCTCGATCGGGATGACCTCACGCGACGCGCGACGGTGATATCCCAGGATCAGGCGGCTGCCGAAATTGATCGCCGAGAAGATGGCGCGGCGGCGCGCGCCGGGCGCGATCGGCACGACCGGCTCCACGTCTGCGTCGATGCGGTGAAGGGCGAAGGAGCGCCGCACCATGTCGCGCTTCCACGTCAGATAAGCCTCACGCTCCATGTGCTGTAGGGCGCAGCCGCCGCAGGTGCCGAAATGGCGGCACGGCGCTGGCACGCGGGTCGCGCTCGGCGTGACGATGCGGATCGGGCGGCCACGCGTGCCGGATCGCTCGATCTCCACCTGTTCGCCGGGCAGCGTGTAGGGCACGAAGATGCGATGTCCGTCGGCCTCCGCAATGCCGTCGCCCCCATGACCGAGCTCGCTTATAGTGACGGTCTCAGCCACGCCGCGCCCCGAGCAGGAACTCACGATTGCCGTCGCCGCCTTCGACCGGCGAGAGGATGAGGCCGTCGACGCGCCAGCCGACGTCCGTTTCCAGCCAGGCGGCGATGTCGGCCGCCGTCTTTTCCGCCAGTGTCGGGTCTCGAACGATACCGCCCTTGCCGAGGTTCTGACGGCCGACCTCGAATTGCGGCTTGACCAGGAATGCGCCCCAGGCGTCGGGCGTAGCTAGCGCCAGCACCGCAGGCAGCACGAGCCTGAGCGAAATAAAGCTGACATCGGCGACAATCGCGCCCACCGGCTCGCCGAGGTCGGCGGCGGTCAGGTCGCGAGCGTTGACGCCCTCCCGCGAGATCACCCGCGGGTCCGCCGCCAGCGTCGGGTCGAGTTGGTCGTGACCGACATCGACGGCGTACACCTTCGCCGCACCGCGCTCGAGCATCACCTGCGTGAAGCCGCCGGTGGAAGCGCCGACGTCGAGCGCGACGCGGCCCGCGGGCGAATAACCGAAGCGATCCAGCGCAGCGATGATCTTCAGCGCGCCGCGCGAGACGTAGCCGCTGGCCGGGTCGTTGAGCGCGATGGGGGTACCGTCGTGCACCGCCTGAGCCGGGCGTGTGACCAGCCGGCCGTCGACCGAAACGTGACCGCGCAGGATCGCATCGCGGGCGCGTGCGCGCGTACGGACGAGACCGCGCTCCACCAGAGTCATGTCGAGGCGTTTTGTCATGGTCGAGATGTGACCGCACGAAACGCGGCTGGCAAGCGCCTCAGAGGAAACAGCCCGCGAAGGATGCCGCGATGACGTCGAAATAGACGAGATCGCCGAAGCGCATCCACAGGTAGCCGCCGAGCACCACTGTGGCGAGCCCGGCGAGCGACAGACCGATTTTCGGCGCGAGTGCCATGGCCGGCAGCATAGCGCCGCCGGCCTCTGGCGTCACGATTCGCCGACCAGCCGCTTGAGCTTGGCCAGCGCGGTCTCTGGCTTCTCCTGATAGTCCACGGTTGAAACGAATTTCGCATTCGAATCAAGCAGGTAGACACTTGCCGAGTGGTCCATCGTGTAGGTGCCGTCCTCGCCCGGAACCTTCCGCGAATAGACCCGATACGCCTTGAGCATCTCGTCGATCGCCGGACGCGGGCCGGTGAGACCGGTGATGCGTGGATCGAAGGCCTCGAGGTACGCGGCCATGGTTTCCTGATTGTCGCGCTCAGGATCTACCGTAACGAAATAGACCTTCAGCTTGTTGCCGGCATCGCCAAGACTCTGAAGCCATATCGTCATGTCGGCGAGAGTCGTCGGGCAGACGTCGGGGCAGTACGTGTAGCCGAAGAACAGCGCCGATGGATGGCCCTGAAGAGCGGCCTCAGTGACCGTATTGCCGTTCTGGTCGGTCAAAGAGAACGGCCCGCCGATTGAAGCCGTCGTGATCGGCGACACTGCGCCTTTTTGATCCAGCAGGAAGATCGCGCCGAGCGAGCCAACCAGGACGGCAACCGCCACCCATACGACTATGCGGATCGTGCGGAGTGGGGTCATTGGCTCTTCTCCATCGTGCCGTGATCCATCTTCATCGTGCTACCACCTGCCGCGGCCGGGCCTGCCGCGCCGATCGCCATGATGTGCATGTAGGTCTCGACAGAACCCGCCTTCTCGAAGGTCAGCGTCACCGGCAGTTTCTCGCCCTCAATGAGAGGCTGCTTCAGCCCGACGAACATGAGGTGCAGGCCGCCGGGAGCAAGGGTTACGCTGCCGCCAGCGGGAATCTCGATCCCGCCCTCGATCGGGTGCATCGACATCACACCGTCCTTGACCTCCATGATGTGGAGTTCGCCCTTGCCGGCGAGGGGCGTGGCCGCTGCGATCAGGCGGTCGGCCTCGCCGCCGGTGTTGGCGATGGTCAGGTAGCCGGCGGCGGTCGGCGCCTTCGGCGGGGTCGCCCGGCTCCACAGGTCGGTGAGCGTGAGCGTGCCCACGGTGACCTCATGCGCCCGAGCCGGGATGGTGAGTGTGGTCGCTGCAAGGAGCGCGCCGAACGCGGCGCGGATTACGAAACGGAACATGGATAGTCCTCGGCACAAGGCGGGACACGGCCCGCCGGTTGATCGGATCAGTCAGTGATAGGGATCAGCCGAGGAGGGGAGGGCCGCGCGGCCCGGTGGGTTCATCGATTCGATAGGGCGATGCGAGTGCGACCGGCGGGCGGGCCACCGTCTCGCTGAAAGTCGTGGGCGCTCCAGCGAGTTCAGGGGCCGCAGCGGCCGTGGCTGGCGCCAGCGAATTGACACAGCCCAGCATGCAGCACGGGCTCTCCTGACGCTCCGCAGGCGTTACCGGGGCACCGTCTGCACCACCAAGTGCACAGATGATCGGCGCGCCACTCGTCGCCGCTTCGGCGAGCATGCCGCCGTGCAGGCCGGCAAGGAGAACATTGAGGAAGACAAGGATTGCCATCGCTCGCGAGAGCGAGCGGCTATCGGTGCTGCTGCGGAAGGCTGAGAGAAGCGAGCGCGGCATGGCGGGCGGTCTAGCACCGGGCGGGCCGCCCCGCCAGCATGCTTGGCGCGTCACGGAGCCGCGTCCGGCGGTCGCTCGGCCGCCGGTGGGGCGGGATCTGCGGCCGGCGTCAGGGCGCCGCCGATGGGCACCGAAGCGGCCAGGTCGAAGTCCGATTTCTCGGCTGAGACCGGCGCCGCGCGCTGTTTCAGGCGAGACAGCGTGTAGGCAGCCAGCGCCAGCTGTACAACTGCGGTGAACAGGAAAAGGCGTGACGTACCGAATTGCTCCATCACCTGGGAGGCGATCAGCGGGCCTATGATTGAGCCGGTGGCGCTGGCGAGAAAGAGGCCGGCGGCCGTCTCGACGAAAGCACCGGGCGGTGCGTGATCGTAGCTGTGGGCGGCGGCGATGGAGTAGGTCGGCGCCACCGCAAAGCCGTAGAGCGCCGCTAGAGCGAACCACGCCGCGCCGGTCACCGGCAGGAAGGCAAAGAGGATGCCGAAGAGCGCTGCCGCCAACAGCAGGCCGATGAGCACGATCCGGCGATCGATCCGGTCCGAGAGGCGGCCGGCCGGCCATTGCGCCAACGCCCCGCACGCTGTGACCAGACCCATGAAGAGGGCTGCGTCGCGAATCGACAGTCCGGCGCCAACGGCAGCGACAGCCCCGAGCGACCAGAAAGCGCCGTTGGCCAATCCCGTAGCGGAAACCCCAACGAAACCGACAGGCGAGGCACGATAGAGCGCCAGCGGGCGGAAGCGCACGATCGCCACCGGCGCCGGCTGCGGCTGGCGGGTCAGCGCCAGCGGGATCGCGGCAAGCGACATGGTAACCGTCGCGAGCGCGAAGAGCGTGAATTCGCGCGGCGAGGCGAGGGTCACGCTGACCTCGCCGACGGCAAGGGCCGCGTAGTTGACCATGATGTAGACCGACATGATCACGCCGCGGTTGGTGTTGACGGCGCGGTCATTGAGCCAGCTCTCGATGATCATGTAGAGGCCGGAGAGAGCGAGTCCGATGAGCAGGCGCAGGACGAACCACGTCGGAATGAACACGACGAGCGGCAGCGTCACCATCGTCGCCGAGATCAGCGCGACCAGTGCCGTGAAGGCCCGGATATGCCCGGCGTGACGGATAAGGTAGGGCGCGCCGAAGCAGCCCCCGACGAAGCCGATGATAGTACGCGGAGCCAATGGTGCCGATCTCGAACGGCGTCCAGCCCTCAAGCTGCGCGCGCAGCGGGATCAGGGTGATCTGCATCCCGTGCCCGATGATCAGGAAGAAGAATCCGAGCAGCAACGACAGGATTGGACGGATCGTCGCATTCATCGGCTAGTCCCGAGGAAAGAGCCCGCGACCGGGTCGGCGTCAGGCCAAACGCGGCCGTGCTTCGGCAGGTGTGCGCCCAAGCGCGGCGAAGACGGCAGTCACGATACCGGCGGCATCGAGCCCGGCATCGGCTACCATGGTCTCCGGCTTGTGCTGGTCGACGAAGCGGTCAGGCATTGTCAGCGAACGCACCTTGATACCGCGATCGAGCGCGCCGCTGCGCTCGAGATGGTCGAGCACATGCGAGGCGAAACCGCCAATGGCGCCTTCCTCGACGGTGATCAGCACCTCGTGCTCGCGAACCAGTCGGTCGATCAGATCCGTGTCGAGCGGCTTGGCGAAGCGCGCGTCGGCAACCGTGGCAGGCAGGCCGTAGGTATCGAGCTCCTCCGCCGCCGACATTGCCGCCGCGAGCCGCGTGCCAAAGGAAAGGATCGCGACCTTGCTGCCCTCGCGCACGATTCGCCCACGGCCGATCTCAAGCGGTACGCCATGCTCCGGCATGTCGACGCCAACGCCTTCCCCTCGGGGGTAGCGGAATGAAGAGGGGCGGTCATCGATCGCGGCGGCGGTGGCGACCATGTGCACCAGTTCGGCCTCGTCCGAGGGGGCCATGACGACGAAACCGGGCAGGCACGCGAGGTACGTCGTATCGAACGAGCCGGCGTGGGTCTGTCCGTCGGCGCCGACGAATCCTGCGCGATCTATGGCGAAGCGCACGGGCAGGCTCTGGATGGCAACGTCATGCACGACCTGGTCGTAGGCGCGCTGCAGGAACGTCGAGTAGATTGCGGCGAACGGCTTGTAGCCCTGCGTGGCCAGGCCCGCGGCGAAGGTGACGCCGTGCTGTTCTGCGATGCCGACGTCGAAGGTACGGTGCGGAAACTTCTCGGCGAAAAGATCGAGCCCGGTGCCGGACGGCATCGCGGCGGTGATGGCCACGATCTTGTCATCCTTCTCCGCCTCCTTGATCAGGCTCTGTGCGAAGACCTTGGTGTAGGCGGGGGCGTTGGAGCGGCTCTTCGCCTGCGCGCCGGTGATCACGTCAAACTTGCTGACGCCGTGATACTTGTCCGCGGCCTCTTCGGCGGGCGCGTAACCCTTGCCCTTCTTGGTGCGGACGTGCACCAGCACCGGGCCATTCCGCATCGCACGCACGTTCTTCAGCACCGGCAGAAGGTGGTCGAGATTGTGCCCGTCGATCGGCCCCAGATAGAAGAAGCCGAGTTCCTCGAAAAGGGTGCCGCCGGTCCAGAAACTGCGGGCGAACTCCTCCGTGAGGCGCGCGCGCTCGCGGAAGTAACGCGGCAGCCGCTCGGCAATGCGCTTGCCCAGGCGGCGGATGCCACGGTAGGTGCGGCCCGACACCAGCTTGGCAAGGTGAGCCGAGAGCGCACCGACCGGTGGCGCTATCGACATGTCGTTGTCGTTGAGCACGACGATCAGGCGCGACTTCAGGTGGCCGGCGTTGTTCATCGCCTCGTAGGCCATGCCCGCCGACATGGCGCCGTCGCCGATGACGGCGATGACGTTCTCGTCGCTGCCCCTGAGGTCGCGCGCGACCGCCATGCCGAGCGCCGCAGAGATCGACGTGGAGGAATGCGCGGCGCCAAAAGCGTCGTATTCGCTCTCCGAGCGCTTGGTGAAGCCGCTGAGGCCGCCCGGCTGGCGCAGGGTCCGGATGCGATCGCGGCGTCCTGTCAGAATCTTGTGGGGATAGGCTTGGTGCCCGACGTCCCAGATCAGCTTGTCATTCGGCGTGTCGAAGACGTAGTGCAGGGCAACCGTCAACTCGACGACGCCAAGGCCGGCGCCGAGATGGCCGCCGGTCACCGAAACCGCGGAAACCGTTTCCTGGCGCAACTCGTCAGCGAGCTGGCGGAGGTCGGATTCCGGGAGTTTGCGGAGGTCGTCGGGCGTCCTGACGCGATCGAGGAGAGGTGTTGCTGACGTGGAATCCAAGGTTCCGGCCTGAGAGTGAGCCCCTTGCGACTATTCGCATGCCCGCCGCCCCCACGCAACGCCGCGGGCAGGCTGCTTCGGCGGCTTATTGAGCTTCTTCGAGCCGTTGAAGAGCCTCCATAAGCTGGCGAAAACGGGTCGGTCCCAGCGCGGTGCGGAATTCCGCCTCGACGCGGCGTTTCACCGTGTTCGCGTCGCCGAGCACTTTGCGCCCGCGCTCCGTGAAAACGACAATGCGCCCGCGGCCGTCGGCGGGATCGGGTATGCGCTCGACAATGCCATCCGCGACCAATTCGTCAACGAACTGCTGAACCGCCTGCTTGGTCAAGCCGCTTCGCGTGACGAGGTCCGCCTGCCGGGTTCCCTTGCGGCCCATATAGGCAAGCAGACCGGATCGTGCCTGCGCAAACCAGCCGTGGCCCATGGCCACCATCCCCGCATCGAATTTCGCCTTCCACGCCCAGGCGGCGCGCCACAGGCGGATACCGACATGGTCGAGCAGTTCGGGGAATTCATTTTGGTCAAGTCTCTTGACCATTTCGATATGTCTCACTATAGTCAAGTAACTGGACGATCTGGCATGTTCATGGAGAATCGACAATGACCATTATCAATGCTGACGCGGCTCCCGTCTTTGACATTCCGGGCACACGCTTTGTCGGCCTGGCGTCGCCAAACCGCGGTGCGCGCGAGAATTGCGTGTGGCGGGTCACCATTGCGGCCGGTGCCAAGCCAGTCTTCCATCAGGTCACGCGGGAGGAGATCTTCGTCGGCCTGAGCGGTGCGGCGCAACTCCACATCAATGGAAAGATCCACGATCTCGGGTCCGGCTGTGCCGCCGTCGTGCCGCCTGATACCGATTTCGCGCTGGCGAACCCGGGCCAGACGCCCTTCGAGGCGATGGTCGTGCTTCCGGTGGGTGGACAGGCGGTTCTGCCGGGAGAGGCGCCGTTCACGCCGCCCTGGGCGGAATAGACCACTAAAACGGCGTGTCGTCGTCGAGCGGCTCGGTGCCTTCCGCCTTGCCGCCGGCGCCGACGCGGATTTTCTCGACGCGCGCCTCCGCCTGTTTGAGCAGCGCGTCGCAATGCTTCTTCAATGCGTCGCCGCGCTCGTAGATGTCGATCGAGCGCGCAAGCGGCACCTCGCCGCGTTCCAATTGGCTGACGATTTCTTCCAGCTCCTTGAGCGCCGCCTCGAACGTCATTTCCTCGACGGGCGTCGGTTCCTGCTCGGCCATCGGCGTCTTCCTTGATTTTCTAGGCGGTCATCAGCGCCGCGACATGCGCGGCGGTCGAGTCGGCAAGGGCGGTGAGATCATAGCCGCCTTCCAGGACGCTGACGATGCGGCCGCCCGCGTGGCGGTGAGCGGCCTCCATCAGGCTCTCTGTCGCCTTCACGAAATCGTCCTCGCGCAGGTTTATGTTCGCCAGCGGATCGCGCCAATGGGCGTCGAAGCCCGCCGAGATGATGATCAGATCCGGCTTGAACCCGTTCACCGCCGGCAGGATGCGATCGGCGAAGGCCATCTCGAATTCAGTGCTGCCCGAGTCGGCCGCCAGCGGCGCGTTGAAGATGTTGCCGCAGCCGGTTTCGGACATCGCTCCGGTGCCCGGGTAGAGCGGCATCTGGTGGGTCGAGCAGTAGAGGATCGACGGATCGTCCCAGACGATCGCCTGCGTGCCATTTCCGTGGTGCACGTCCCAGTCGACGATCGCGACACGTTCGGCGCCATGCGCTCGTTGCGCGTGGCGGGCGGCGATCACCGCGTTGTTGAACAGGCAGAAGCCCATCGGATGGTCGCCCTCGGCGTGATGGCCGGGCGGACGGATCGCGCAGAAAGCGTTCGCCACGTTGCCCGCCATGACTTCGTCGACGGCGAGGCAGGCGCCGCCGGCGGCGCGTGAGGCGACTTCGAAGCTTCTCGGACAGAGATAGGTGTCGGCCTCGACCTGGACCATTTCGTCGTCCGGCATCGCCATCCGGATTTCATCGACGTAGGACGCGTCGTGCGCGGTGGCGAGCATGTCGGGACCGACGGAGGGCGCCTCGCGCCGCACGAGGCCGGCGAAACGTTCGTCCGACAGCGCGCGGTCGATGGCGCGGATGCGATCGGGACGTTCCGGATGTCCTTGCGGCACGATGTGCTGGAGGAAGATCGGGTCCTGGATGAGGAGGGTCGGCAAGAAGGCTCCTGTGGCCCGTCAGCGGTTGGCGTCGATGTAGTCCTGCAGCGCGTCACGCGCGGCGGGCGAGTGCTGCAGGTCGCTGAAGCTGGTCGCCTCCAGATCGATGCGCTGCTGAATGTCGCGGCGATCTCCACGCATCAGCCGCCGGGCCATGCGCACCGCCTCCGGTGGCTTCGCGGCAAGGATGAGGGCGGCGTCCTCGCCGGCGCCTTCCACGGCGTCGGCCGGCACGACCTTGTTGACCAGCCCGGCATGCATCGCCTGTTGGGCGTCGAAATGGTCGCCCATGACCAGCAACCCGAAGGCGCGATGGTAGCCCATCAGGAACGGCGCGAGCAGGCTGGTGCCGCCTTCCGGCGGCAGGCCGAGTTCTGCCTGAGGCAGCGCGAACGTCGCCCATTCGCCGGCAATGACGTAGTCGCAGAGGATAAGCAGCGTCGTGCCAAACCCGAAGGATGGACCATCGACGGCGGCGACGATCGGCTTGTCGCAAGATGCCATGGTCTTGACCAGCCGAAGGGCGCTGCCCCCCATGGTCCCGCTCTCCGCGAAAGCCTCGAGATCCTCCAGATCATGGCCGGCACTGAACATGCCCGGTGTGCCGGTCAGGAGAACCGCGCGAACGCGTGAACTGCTTTCGGCGAAGGTGAGGGCGTCGGCGGTTGCCTCGCACATGGCGGCCGTCAAGCCGGTTCTCCGCCTCCATGCGCTCGAAGCGGATGGTCTGAACGCCGTCGGCGATCTCGATGACCACCTGGTCCGTCATGCATTCACTCCTGACGGCACGCGGCCGACGCGTTGTTCAAGGCGGCGACGACACAATGCCGAGGTGCCTGACCGCCTGTTCCAGCCCCTCGCTGCCTCTGGTTACCACAGCCGCCAAGGATCCCGTTTCTCCAAGGCGGGTTTCGGCGAAAAACCGCGCGAGAGCAAGAGCCTCGCTCTTGCCGCCATCACCTGCCGCGAGCGCGCCGTTTGCCAGAAGCGCACCACCGAACGCAAGGCCGAAGAGTTGGAGGTAGGGCGTCGCGCCGGCAAGGGCGGCGCGTTTGTCTCCATTCCTGGCAGCGCCCAAAAGATAGGCCGTCGCCTCTCCGAGATGGGCCTTGCCCTCCGCGAGGCGCTGAGCGGTAGCACCGAAGTCCGCGTGGTTGGCGGTAGCAACAGCATCCGCGATGCGACCGATTTCGTCGATGACGGCTGAGACGACCGCACCATCGCCAAGCGCGAGCTTGCGGGTGACGAGGTCGATCGCCTGGATGCCATTGGTGCCTTCGTAAATTGCGAAGATGCGGGCGTCGCGGAAGCCCTGCGCGACGCCGCTCTCCTCGATGTAGCCGGCCCCGCCGTACACCTGGATCGCGGAAGATGTAACGGCGATGGCCGCGTCGGAGCAGAACGCCTTGGCGATCGGGGTAAGCAGGCTCGCCCGGTCCACCCAGGCTTGTGCCCTGCCGGGCTCTACCCGGCTCATGTCGAGCGCCTCGGCGCAGGCGTAGCAGATCGCCCGCGCGGCCGCGGTGAGGCTCATCATCTGCAACAGTTGGCGCTGTATATCCGGGTGCTCGACGATCGGGCTTGCACCGTTGCCGATGCTTCCTGGCGCGCGGCCCTGTCTGCGCGCGCGGGCATAGGCGAGCGCCTGATCGCAGGCCCTGGCAGCGACGCCAACGCCCTGGATGCCGACGCTGAGGCGGGCGTGATTCATCATCGTGAACATGCAGGCGAGGCCGCGATTCTCGCTGCCGACGAGCCAGCCGGTCGCGCCCTTGCCGGCGTCGCCAAAGACCATCGTGCAGGTCGGCGAACCGTGCATGCCAAGCTTGTGCTCCAGGCCCGCCGCAATAAGGTCGTTGCGGGTGCCGTCCGGCAGAACCTTCGGCACCACGAACATGGAAATGCCCTTGGTCCCGGCGGGTGCGTCCGGCAGGCGGGCCAGCACGAGATGCACGATGTTGTCGGTGAGGTCGTGCTCGCCGTAGGTGATGAAGATTTTCTGGCCGAAGATGCGATAGCCGCCATCCACGGCGCGTTCGGCGCGCGTGGTGAGCGCGCCGAGATCGGAGCCGGCCTGCGGTTCCGTCAGGTTCATCGTCACCATCCATTCGCCTGACACGATCTTTGGCAGATAGCGCTGCTTGAGATCGTCGCTGGCATGGGCAACGAGAGCGTGGACAGCACCGGTGCTGAGCATCGGTCCTACCGCGAAGGCGGGGTTGGCGGCGTTCCAGAATTCCTGGATGCCCATTTGCACAAGGACGGGCAGGTCTTGTCCGCCCCACGCGGACGGGCTGCCAATGCCGTTCCACCCTGCGTGAGTCCAGCGCCGGTAGGCCTCCCTCCAGCCCGGCGCAGTGGTGACAACCCCGTTGTTGAGCGATGCGCCCGCCTGATCGCCGACGCGGTCCAGCGGCGCAAGTTCCTCATCGGCGAAACGACGAACCTCCTCCATGATCGCGCAAACCGTATCGTCGGCGAGATCGGGAAACGCGCCGCTCGCCAGAATCCGGTCGAGACCGCCGAAAGTGCGCATCGCGGCTACGATATCGGAAGATGGAGCGCTGCCGCCCATCGGACCTCCCTTGTCAGCGCTTGACGCAGCGCGTGCCACCGGGCGAGAACCCGGCCGCGCCCCGCACGACACTCTGACCTTATGGCACAGGCTAGCGCAAATCCGACCCGAACCTTTGACATGCGGCGCGCGCGCGACGAGGGCATTGCGGCCGCCGTCGCAGCGCTCGCGCGCGGCGAACTCGTGGCGATGCCGACGGAGACCGTCTACGGCCTTGCCGCCGACGCCACAAACGCCGACGCCATCGCCGCGATTTTCCTTGCCAAGGGCCGACCGCGCTTCAACCCGCTGATCGTGCATGTGCCCTCGTTGGGCGAGGCGAAGCAGCTGGCCGTGCTGGGGAGTGCCGCCGAACAGCTGGCGGCCGCCTTCTGGCCGGGTCCCCTGACGCTGGTCCTGCCCAAGGCGCCGGGCGCGGGCATCGCCGATCTTGTGACCGCGGGTCTCGATACCGTTGCCATCCGAATGCCGGCCCACCCGGTCGCGCAGGCGCTGCTCACCGCATTCGGCCGTCCGGTCGCAGCCCCCAGTGCCAACCGCTCAGGCCACGTCAGCGCGACTACGGCCGCTCACGTTTTGGATGACCTCGACGGTCAGGTGAGCGTGGTTCTCGACGCCGGCCCGACTCCGATCGGGATGGAATCGACTATCGTCGGCCTATCGGCTGGCATGCCGGTGCTGTTGCGGGCGGGCGGCCTCGGCCGCGGGGACATCGAGGCGGTCCTGGGCACACCATTGGGCATGCCGGTCTCCGACCCGACGGCGCCGGTGGCGCCCGGCATGCTCGCGTCGCACTACGCACCGGTAGCCATGCTGCGGCTCGGCGTTACCGAGGTGAGGGCAGGCGAGGCACTCCTCGCCTTCGGTCCGGACATGCCGGCCGGCGCCGAAAAGGCCGTCGCAACCCTCAATCTCAGCCCCTCAGGCGATACTGCTGAAGCCGCCGCCAACTTCTTCGCCGGACTCAGGAATCTCGATCGGCCGGGACGGGTGATCGCGATTGTGCCGATCCCCGAAGCCGGACTCGGCGAGGCCATCAACGACCGCCTGCGGCGTGCGGCGGCGCCGCGCCCCTAGGCCTCGGACGTCTCGTCGCGGGCCGTATAGCGCTTCGTCTCGCGCCACTTCTGCATCAGCGTCTCGAGCTCCGGGTCGCCGCCGTCGGGCAGCACGATCTTGAGCGCCACCAGCAGGTCGCCGCGACCGCCACCGGCGCGCGGCAGGCCCTTGCCCTTGAGGCGGAGCGTCCGACCACCGCTGGTCTTGGGAGGCACCGTCAGCGTGACCGGGCCGTCCAGCGTCGGCACGCGCACCTTGGCGCCCAGCACCGCCTCGTCGAGCGTGACCGCGATCTCCCGGCGAAGCGCATCGCCTTCGACGCGGAAGAGCGGATGCGGCACGAACTCAATGGTGACGCGGGCATCGCCCGGCGGTCCGCCGGTCTGGCTTGGCATGCCCTGGCCCTTCAGGCGGATGGTCTGGCCGGGACGGGTTCCGACCGGGACCGACACTTCGAGCGTGCGTCCGGTAGGCAGGTCGACGCGCACCTTCTCGCCGTGAACGATCTGCTCGAGCGTCACCGCAGCGATCGCCGACACATCCTCGCCGCGCACCGGCTGCTGCTGGGGCCGAGCCCGTCGCGGTCCTCCGCCGCCGCGGCCAAATCCGCCGAGGATGTCGTTGAGGATGTCGTCGGCGGAGAAAGCTTCGCCACCACCGGCAAAGCCGCCGGGCCCGCCCGGGCCACCGCCGGTCGACCAGCGGAAATTCCGCGCGCCGCCCGCGCCGGGCTGGGCGCCGCCGCCGAAGCCTTCGAACCCCTGGAAGCGCGGCTTGCCGTCGGCGTCGATCTCGCCACGGTCGAACTGGGCGCGCTTGTCCTTGTCGCCGACGATCTCGTAGGCGGAATTCAGCTCGGCGAAGCGCTCCTTCGCCTTGGGGTCTTTGTTCTGGTCCGGGTGGTGCTTCTTGGCGAGCTTGCGGAAAGCGCTCTTGATTTCGCTTTCGCTCGCCGTCCGGCTTACGCCGAGCACCTCGTAGGGATCGCGCATGACAATGAGAACAACGGTTGGCATGCCGGACGGAGGATTCGCCGGCTCAGGCCAATATGGTCGTTCTTTCAGCGTTTTCCAACGTTCGCAATAGACCCGGCCGCGAGGGCCATCTAGGTCACAGCAGCGTGGCGTCGTCCGGGGCCATTCCGGTGAGCTGCCAGCGCCCGTCGGTTCGCTGGCAGGCGTTGCCGCGGTAGCGGCGGATGCCGCGCTCGTCGTTCACCGTGGTGGAGAAAGCGCGGCAAAGCCGGTCGCCGGCCCGTGTTGCCGCGCCGAGATCGGCAATCGTGCCGGTGGAGCCGGTATCCGGATTGCTCCACTCGATGCGGCTGGCGGCCATGGCCGGGTCGGAGCTGGCAACCGTCCGGCGAATGGTTTCCCAATCGGAAGCGTCGACGTTGTCGGTGACGCTGGCGCTGACGAGTGTCGGCCGCAGGCCGCCGTTTCCGGCCGATGCGGTGGTGGCGGTCATCTCGCTGCCGAACGGCAATCCGAGGCCGGCGCATCCGCCGAGGGAGAGGGCGAGCGCGGCAATCGCGGCCCCACGAAAGAAGGGTGGCGATTGGCGCGGCTTCAACTCACCGGTATAGGGATGCCTGCGGGCGGACATGACGGTTACTCCACTACTAACGGCCGCAGCATCGGAAAATTTCGTTAATGAACAGTGACTTCACAGCAACAGCGGATCCGTTTTCGCTTTTTGCCGAGTGGCTTGGCGAGGCCGAGTCGTCCGAACCGAACGACCCCAACGCCATGGCGCTTGCCACGGTCGACGGCGAAGGCCTGCCAAATCTGCGGATGGTTCTGCTGAAGGGACACGGTCCCGACGGTTTCGTTTTCTTCACCAATTTCGAGAGCGCCAAGGGCAGGGAACTGCTCGCGCATCCGAAAGCGGCGCTGCTGTTTCACTGGAAGAGCCTGCGCCGGCAGGTGCGCGTCCGCGGTCCGGTTTCGCAGGTCACCGACGCCGAAGCCGACGCTTATTTTGCCAGCCGCCCGCGCGGCAGCCGCATCGGCGCATGGGCCAGCCAGCAGTCGCGTCCGCTGGAATCCCGCTTCGCGCTGGAGAAGGCGGTCGCCACGTTCACGGCGAAGTACGCGATCGGCGAAGTGCCGCGGCCGGACTACTGGTCCGGCTTCCGACTGGCGCCGGTCGAGATGGAGTTCTGGAAGGACGGCGCCTTCCGCCTGCATGACAGGGCGAAGTACGTGCTGGCCGGTGACGGCTGGGAGAAGACGCGGCTCTATCCGTGAACGCCGCTCAGTGCGAAGCGGGTTCGCTTGGTTCTTCCGACTTGCCGCTGGCGATGGCCGCGGTCTCGGGCGATAGGGCGCGGCCCTCCCGCTTCGGTGGCGTCAGGGGGGCAGGGGTCGGAATGTTTCGCTTCATCAGGTCGCGGCCGGCGAGCAGCCCGTCGACCATCTGCAATTCCAGTCGCTCCGCGTCGCGCTTGCGCACGCCCTCCATCACGTCGGCGGCTTCGTCCTCCGGCACACCCAGAGCCACCAGCGCCGCCTCGCCGAAGCGCATGGCGGATTCGAAGGTCTCGCGAATCTGGTAGTCGACGCCAGCCGCGAGAAGGTCGAGCGAGTGGCCGCGGTCGTATGACCGTACGAGCAGCGCCGCGATCGGGAAAGCCGATTTGACCACTTCGACAACCTTGTCGGCAGCGGCGCGGTCATCGATGCAGACCGCGATGATCTTGGCGGTGCCCGCGCCGGCGGCGCGCAGCACGTCGAGGCGCGTGCCATCGCCGTAGTAGATCTTGAAGCCGAACCGCCCCGCCACGCGGATCATCTCCGTATCGGAATCGATGATTGCCACGTCTATCCCGCGTGCCAGAAGCGCCTGACTCGCTACCTGGCCGAAGCGGCCGAAACCGATGACGAGCGCGCTACCGGTCAGCCCGTCGGCGATTTCGACGCCCTCCATTGATGCCGTCTGCGGCGGGAGGATGCGCTTCAGCACAATGGGCGCCAGCGGGGTCAGCGCCATCGAGACGATCACCGCGGCAGTCAGCAACGCGCTGGTGCCGGCGTCGAGCAGGCCGAGGCCCTGCGCCGTCGTGAACAACACGAAGGCGAACTCGCCGCCCTGCGCGAGGAGCAGCGCGAGGCGGAGAGAATCCGCGTGGCTGTTTTGGAACAGCCGCGCCGGCCGCATAGATACCGCCGACCTTCAGCGCCACGAAGACGGCAACTGCCGCCAGCACGAGCGGCCAGTCGCGCGCGATCAGGCTGAGGTCGATCGACATGCCGACCGCAAGGAAGAACAGGCCGAGCAACAGGCCTCGGAAGGGATCGACGTCGGCCTCGAGCTGGTGGCGGAAGCTGGATTCCGACAGCAGTACGCCGGCGAGGAAGGCGCCCATCGCCATGGACAGCCCACTCGCCTGCATGGCGAGCGCCGCGCCGAGCACGACCAGCAGCGCGGCTGCGGTCATGATCTCGCGGGCCCGCGCCGCCGCGAGGACCTGGAAAAGCGGGTTGAGCAGATAGCGGCCGACCGCCACCAGGCCGACGATGGCGGCGATCGCGATGGCGATCTGGACGAAGCGCGATTGGCCGCCGTCATCGTGCATCGGCGCCAGAACGGCGAGAACCGCCAGCAACGGTACGATCGCAAGGTCCTGAAACAGCAGGATCGCGAAGGTCTTCTGGCCATGCGTGGTTGTGGTCTCGCCGCGCTCCTCAAGAATCTGCATGACGATCGCAGTTGACGACAGCGCCAGCCCCGAAGCCGCCACGAAGGCAACCGCGGGCGACAGGCCGACCATCATGCCGGCGGCCATCAGCAGCGCGCCGCAGCCGACCACCTGGGCTGCGCCCAGACCGAAGATGTCGCGCCGCAGGCTCCACAGGCGCGATGGCTTGAGTTCCAGGCCGATGACGAAGAGCAGCATCACCACGCCGAACTCGGCGACGCCAAGGACTGACTCCGGATCACGAAACAGCTTCAGGCCGAACGGACCGATGGCGACGCCGGCGGCGAGATAGCCGACCACCGATCCGAGACCGATGCGTTTGAAGATGGGAACGGAGACAACCGCGGCGCCGAGCAGCGCCACCGCGCTTACCAGTTCCGACCCGTGCGTATCGAGCGCCATGTGCCGCCCCCATGGTTAGCGCCGCTATCTAGCATTTCCGGCTCCCCGATGCCTGCGGACTTTCTGTGGGTTCCCGGAACCAAGCCGGATGCGATGGGTTGCTGGTGGCGAGGGGGACTGAGACAGTCCTAGGAGACAAGAATGAAGACGAAATATCTTGCGGCGATTCTCGCAAGCGCGGCTGTGATCTCGTTCGCCAGCGTTCCGTCCTACGCGCAGAGCGCCAGCGGTGCCGCGTCGACCGGAGCCAATGCGGCGACAGGAGCGGCGGGCGTTGGCGCCGGAACTTCGGCCGCCGGATCGGGCAACGCTGGCGCGAATGCCGGCACTGGTGTTTCCGCGACAGGCTCGGCGAATGCCGGCGGCTCGACGACCATCACCGCTGACCAGATCGACCCGGCGGATGCCTTCGGCGATGTCGATGTCGACACCACCGTCACGGACGACGCGCAGATCACCACGTTCATCTCGGGCCTGACCCCGGAGCAGCAGAC
Organism: uncultured Alphaproteobacteria bacterium; assembly: GCA_963798195.1. GTDB lineage: Bacteria > Pseudomonadota > Alphaproteobacteria > Rhizobiales > Kaistiaceae > CAVSRC01. The sequence continues at coordinate 244,142 of CAWCSF010000010.1, forward strand.
CGAACTCCAGGACCGCTGCACCACGATCGCCGGTGACACCACCAAGCGCTTCGACGCGAATACCATGACCTATTGCGAGAATTATCTCCGCATCAAGAAGAGCATGTAACAGCTCTCACAGTCAGGTAGCCGTTCCTCCGACGGTGATCGCATCGATCCGGAGGGACGGCTGCCCGACGCCCACCGGCACGCCCTGACCGTTCTTGCCGCAGGTGCCGATGCCGGGATCGAGCTTCATGTCGTTGCCGATCATCTTCACGCGGGTCAGCGCGTCGGGTCCGTTGCCGATCAGCATCGCGCCCTTGATCGCCGGGCCGATCTTCCCATTCTCGATCTTGTAGGCCTCGGTGCAGGAGAACACGAACTTGCCCGAGGTGATGTCGACCTGACCGCCGCCAAAGGAGACGGCGTAGATGCCGTTCTTCACCGAGGCGAGGATCTCGCCCGGATCGTCGGGGCCGGAGAGCATGATCGTATTGGTCATGCGCGGCATGGGAATGTGGGCATAGGACTGCCGGCGGCCGTTGCCGGTCGGCTGCATGCCCATCAGGCGCGCGTTCTGCCTGTCCTGCATGTAGCCGACGAGGATGCCGTCCTCGATGAGCGTGGTCGTTTGCGTCGGCGTGCCTTCGTCATCGACCGTGAGCGAGCCGCGCCGTTTGGCGATGGTGCCGTCGTCGACGACCGTGACGCCCGGCGAGGCAACGCGCTGGCCCATCAGCCCGGCGAAGGCGCTCTCGCCCTTGCGATTGAAATCGCCCTCCAGGCCGTGGCCGATCGCCTCGTGAAGCAGGATGCCCGGCCAACCCGGTCCGAGCACGACGTCGAAGGTGCCGGCGGGCGCAGGTACGGCGTTCAGGTTGACCAGCGCCTGCCGCAGCGCCTCGTCGACGGCGAACTGCCACTGGTCGGTGGCGATGAACTGGCCGAAGCCTTCGCGGCCGCCCATGCCGTGCGAGCCGGACTCCTGCTTGTCGCCGTCGCCGACCACGACCGAGACATTGACGCGCACCAGCGGGCGGACGTCGCGGACGAACGTGCCGTCGGCACGCAGGATCTCGACCTCCTGGTACGACCCTGCAAGCGACGCCGTCACCTGCCGCACGCGCGGGTCCCTGGCGCGGGCATAGCCGTCGATCGTCTCGAGCAGCTTTACCTTCTCGCCGAAGGTCGGACTGCCGAGCGGGCTCTCGTCGCCATAGAGCGCGCGGTTGGTCCCGCGCGGCGGTTCGGCGTAAGTGCCCTTGTGGCCGGCCTTGACCGCCTGCACGGCATCGCCGGCGCGGCGGATCGCGGGTTCGGAAATCTCGCCGGAATGGGCGTAGCCGGCGGCTTCGCCGGCAATGGCGCGGAGGCCGAAGCCCTGGTTGGTGTCGAAGCTCGCGGCCTTGAGGCGGCCGTTGTCGAACATCAGGCTCTCGGACTGGGCGAACTCGAGGTAGAGCTCGCCGTCATCGGCGCCTTGCAGCGCGTCGGCGACGGCGGCGCGGGCGGTCTCGCGGTCGAGCCCGGCACGGTCGAGGATGGTCTGGGGCTTGTCGGTCATGGCGGTCCTGCGGACGCTGGGAAAGGATCGGCCCTTACAGATAGGGTCGCCAGCGCGTTCCGCAAACCGCCCTGAGAAGCCGGTCAGGGCAGCGCCTTGAAGCCCTCGTCGAAGCCGGCCAGCGAGATCGGGATGCCGATGCCTTCTTCCGGCGTCTGGAAGATGATGAAGGTCGCGGTTTTGCCTGTCTCGAGCTGGGTGAGCAGCTTGTCCTCGAGAATGACCTCTGCGACGCAGCCATTGGGCAGGCAGCGCACGAAACCGGCGCGGCCCAGATCGGCCTCGTCGATCTTGAGGCCGAGGCCCGAGGGCAGGAGCACTCCGAGCGGCGCCAGGATGCGCATGATCCGCGATTTCTTGTCCGCGGTCTTGAGGATGATCACCGTCAAGCCGACGTTCTCGCGGTCCTCGGCAGTGACGAACTGCATGAGCACGCATTGTTCGTTCTGGGCGCCGGCAGGCGTGTCGCAGCGCACCTGCCAGTCGGCATGGCTGGAGCGGACCGGGGGCTCTCCCTGAACCGGCGGCGCGACGGAGACGACCGCCTTGGGCACGTCGGTCTGCGTTGCGCTATCGGGTGCGGCCGGCGGGGGCGGAGTTGCGGTCGTGGCCGCAGGCGCGGGCGGCGTCGCGGTCGCAACCGAGGTGGCTGGCGGCGAGCGGTCGAAGAAGCCGAGCGCGTACATCACCACAAGCGCGCCCACGGCGACCGCGAGCAGGCCGGCTACGACCGACAGGATGGGAACGAGCGGGCTACGGCGCGGCGGCTCGTCTTCGTAATCGTCTTCGTACATAAGGTCGTCGATTCATCAGGCTTGTGGCGCGTAGGCAAGCGGAGAATCGCCAAATCGGCGACAAACCTGCGCTTATCCTGCAACAAACGCTTCCACTAAGGAATCGCGCCAGTGTCGTCGTCCCAGGCGACCGGGCCTCGCGATCCCGGCAAAACCAAGGCGAAGGCGCGATTTGCCGCATCATTGGCTCAGTTCGGACGTTGCGGGAAAAAACCGCTTATGGTTTCTCTCTGGCACGGTTCCAGGGTGGGGAAACCGCCGGAACCCGCGCAAATAGCGGCATGTTGCGCTTTCGGCGGGTAAATCGGGCTGATAAGACAGGCGTCGAATCGCGCACCGGGCGGGATGAGAAGGAGCGGATTGGTGGGAACGTCACTGATGCGAGCGTTGAAGAGGCTGGCGCTGGCTGGCGGGGCAGTCGCGGCGCTCGGCAACAGCCAGGCCCTGGCCGACCCTGTGCCGTGGGAGATCAATCTGCAGCCGGCCGCCACGCCGATCATGGAAATGATCCACCACTTCAACAATGGCGTGTTGATCGTGGTGACGCTGATTACGTTGCTGGTGCTGGCGCTTCTTGTCTACTGCATCGTCCGGTTCAATTCGAAGGCCAATCCGGTCCCGTCGAAGACCTCGCACAACACGCTGATCGAGGTCCTGTGGACTGTGGTGCCGATCCTCATCCTGGTAGGTATCGCGGTGCCGTCCTTCGCGCTGCTGTTCGCCGAGCACGATCCGGCGCGCGCTATTGCGGGCTTCAACCCCGAGACTGACAAGCAACTCACCATCAAGGCCACCGGCAACCAGTGGTACTGGTCGTACGAGTATCCGGACAACGGCGATCTCTCCTTCAACTCGCTGATGCTGAGCGAGGAAGAGCGCGCGGCGAAGCCGGACTCCGGTCCGCGCCTGCTGGCGGTTGATAACCGCCTCATCGTGCCGGTCGGCGTTGTCGTCCGCATGCAGGTGATCGGCGCGGACGTGATCCACTCGTTCGCCGTGCCCGCCTTCGGCATCAAGATCGATGCCGTTCCCGGCCGCCTGAATGAGACGTGGTTCCGCGTCGATCGCGAGGGCGTTTACTACGGCCAGTGTTCCGAGCTTTGCGGGCGCGACCATGCCTTCATGCCGATCGCCGTGCAGGCCGTTAGCCCGGAGAAATTCGACGCCTGGGCTGCTGCCGCCGCCAACGACCTGGCTGGCGCGTACCAGCAACTGGCAAAAAGCAACGAAACCCCGCGCGTGAACGTCGCGCGCGCGGAAGAATAGAACCCACCCGCGTGAACGCCGGGACAGGTTCGACCAAAGGAGAATGGTGATGGCGACCAGCGCAGGTTACGGGGCGCACAGCGAAGCGCACGCGCACGGTCATCCGACCGGGCTGCGCCGCTGGCTCTTCTCGACGAACCACAAGGACATCGGCACGATGTACCTTGTCTTCGCGATCATCAGCGGCATCATTGGCGGCACGCTCTCCATCGGCATCCGACTGGAACTGATGGAGCCGGGGATGCAGATCTTCGGCGATCCCGAACTGTTCAACGTGTTCACGACCGCGCATGGCCTGATCATGATCTTCTTCATGGTCATGCCAGCCATGATCGGCGGCTTCGGCAACTGGTTCGTCCCGATCATGATCGGCGCGCCGGACATGGCGTTCCCGCGCATGAACAACATCTCGTTCTGGCTGCTGCCGCCAGCCCTGCTGCTGCTCGTCATCTCGATGTTCATGCCGAGCGCGCCTGGCGCCACCGGCGTCGCTGGCGGCTGGACGATCTACCCGCCGCTTTCCACCACCGGCCAGCCTGGCCCGGCGATGGACTTCGCCATCCTGGCGCTGCATCTCGCCGGCGCCTCGTCGATCCTCGGCGCGATCAATTTCATCACCACCATCTTCAACATGCGCGCGCCGGGCATGACGCTTCACAAGATGCCGCTGTTCGTGTGGTCGATCCTGGTGACGACCTTCCTGTTGCTGCTTGCCCTGCCGGTGCTCGCCGGCGCGATCACCATGCTGCTGACGGATCGCAATTTCGGTACGGCTTTCTTCAAGCCGGAAGAGGGCGGCGATCCGGTGCTCTTCCAGCACCTGTTCTGGTTCTTCGGACACCCTGAGGTGTACATCCTGATCCTGCCGGGCTTCGGCATGGTCAGCCAGATCATCTCGACGTTCTCGAAGAAGCCGGTGTTCGGCTACATGGGCATGGCCTACGCCATGGTCGCCATCGGCTTCATCGGCTTCGTCGTCTGGGCGCACCACATGTACACAGTCGGCCTGGCGCTTGACGTGCAGGCTTACTTCGTCGCCGCCACCATGGTCATCGCGGTACCGACGGGCGTGAAGGTTTTCTCATGGATCGCCACGATGTGGGGCGGCTCCATCGACTTCAAGACGCCGATGCTTTGGGCTGTCGGCTTCATCTTCCTGTTCACGCTGGGCGGCGTCACGGGCGTCATGCTGGCCAATGCCGGCCTCGACTACGTGCTGCAGGACACCTACTTCGTCGTCGCGCATTTCCATTACGTGCTGTCGCTCGGCGCCGTCTTCACGATCTTCGCGGGCTGGTACTACTGGTTCCCGAAGATGAGCGGCTACATGTACAACGAGACCATCGGCAAGGCGCATTTCTGGGTGACGTTCATCGGCGTCAACCTGATCTTCTTCCCGCAACATTTCCTCGGTCTTGCCGGCATGCCCCGCCGTTATGCGGACTACCCCGATGCGTTCGCCGGCTGGAACATGATCTCCTCGATCGGCTCGTACATCTCGGCGGTCGGCGTGTTCATCTTCCTCTACGGCGTCTGGGAAGCCTTCGCGAAGAAGCGCGTGGCGGGCGACAACCCGTGGGGCGCGGGCGCCAACACTCTGGAATGGATGCTGTCGTCGCCGCCGCCGTTCCACCAGTGGGAAACGCTGCCGCGCATTCGCTAAAGGTCTGCCGGCCCTGGCCGGTCACGTGAGCAAGGGACGAGATGGCTTATTCGGATACCCGCGAAACGCAGCGCGCCCTTGAGGTGGACGCGCTGCTTGGTGGCAGCGTTGGGGATTACATCGCGCTGCTCAAGCCGCGGGTCATGTCGCTCGTCGTGTTCACGGCCTTCGTCGGCATGGCCGTGGCGCCGGGCGGCATCAGCCCGGTCATCGGCGCCTTTGCGCTGATCGCGATCGCCGTCGGCGCCGGCGCGGCCGGCGCGCTCAACATGTGGTACGACGCCGACATCGATCGCCTCATGCGCCGCACCGCCATGCGGCCGATTCCGGCGGGACACCTGACCGCCGGCGAAGCGCTGGCATTCGGTCTGCCGCTGGCGGTGGGATCGGTCGTGTTCCTCGGCCTCGCCACCAATGTCGTCGCGGCCGGGCTGCTCGCCTTCACGATCTTCTTTTACGTCGTCATCTACACGATGTGGCTGAAGCGCTCGACGCCGCAGAACATCGTTATCGGTGGCGCCGCAGGCGCGCTTCCGCCCGTCATCGGCTGGGCTGCCGTGACCGGTGGCGTGAGCATCGAAAGCCTTATCCTCTTCCTCATTGTCTTCCTGTGGACGCCGCCGCACTTCTGGGCGCTGTCGCTCTACAAGCGCGAAGATTACGCCCGCGCCGGCATCCCGATGCTTCCGGTCGTCTCCGGCAAGTCATCGACCAGGAAGCACATCCTGGCTTACGCAATCGTGTTGGCCGTCGTGTCGGCGCTTGCGCCGCCGTTAGCTGGCATGACCTCGCTGACCTACGCCGTGATCGCCGGCGGGCTCGGCGTGGTCTTCGTGTGGCTGTCGTGGCGCGTTTTTCGCACGCCGGACAACGACGGGCAGCACCTCGCGGCGCGCCGGCTCTTCACCTTCTCCCTTCTGTACCTGTTCCTGCTGTTCGCGGTGATCCTGGCGGAATGGGGCTTCGCCGGAACGGTGGCATGACGGCAATGGCGGATGACGGCGAAGAGGGCCTGCGTCTCACCGACGCGCAGAGGAAGCGCCGGCGCACACGGGCGATCGCGATGGCCGTTGCTCTCGGCGTGCTCGTGGCGCTTTTCTACGCGCTGACTATCGCCCGGCTTGGCCAGAACGTGATGGCGACTCCGCCGGTGTGACCATGGACCAACAGCCGCACCCACAGCGTCGCATAAACGTCGGCCTCACCGCCGCGGTCTGCGCTGTATTCGTGGCGGGCATGGTCGGCATGTCGTTCGCGGCCGTGCCGCTCTACAAGATCTTTTGCCAGGTGACCGGCTACGGCGGTACCACGCGCACGGCGCAGAGCGCGCCGGCCAACGTGCTGGACCGCGAGGTGACCGTTCGTTTCGATGGCAATATTGGCAACGAACTCGGCTGGAGCTTCCGCCCGCTGGTGCGCGAAGTGAAGGTGAAACTCGGTGAGGTCGGCACCGTCGAGTTCCTCGCCGAGAACCGCACGAGCAGGACCGAGACCGGCACGGCCGCCTTCAACGTGTCGCCACTCGAAGTTGGCGCGTACTTCAACAAGATCGCCTGCTTCTGCTTCACCGACCAGACGCTTGCGCCGGGCGAGAAGGCGAAGCTTGGCGTGACGTTCTTCGTCGATCCGGCCTACGCCGACGACCCCAATCTCGACAACACGACGACACTGACCCTGTCGTATACTTTCTATCCTGCACCTGCGAAGGCGACCAAACCGGTCGCCGCCGCAGATGCAACAACCGGGGGCAACCCGCTTTGACGCCAGCCGTCGCCGCAAGGCCGACGGGGACGATCATGGAGCAGTGAACGATGGCTGAGGCGCACGCGAAACCACAACATCCCTATCACCTGGTCGATCCCAGCCCGTGGCCGATAGTCGGCGCGGTCTCGGCGTTCGTCATGGCGGTCGGCCTGATCTCGTACATGCATGGCGCAAGCATCTGGCTGATCGCTCCAGGGCTCCTGGGCATCCTCTACACGATGCTTGTGTGGTGGCGGGACGTCATCAAGGAGGCGCACGAGGGTTTCCATACCCAGGTGGTCCAGCTTGGCCTGCGCTACGGCATGATCCTGTTCATCGCGTCGGAGGTAATGTTCTTCGTCGCCTGGTTCTGGGCCTTCTTCGATTCGAGCCTCTCCGCCGACAGCGCGATCCAGGTCTCCAAGGCCACGTTCACCGGTGGTCACTGGCCGCCGCAGGGCATCGAGGTGTTCGATCCGTGGCACTTGCCGTTGCTCAACACGCTGATCCTGCTCACCTCGGGCACCACTGTTACCTGGGCGCACCACGCGCTGCTCCATGACGATCGCAGGGGCCTCGTCTGGGGGCTGGTGAGCACGGTGCTGCTTGGCCTGCTCTTCACGAGCGTACAGGCCTACGAGTACGCCCACGCGCCGTTCTCGTTCGGCGGCAACATCTTCGGGTCGACCTTCTTCATGGCGACCGGATTCCACGGCTTCCACGTCATCGTTGGCACGATCTTCCTGACCGTGTGCCTGATCCGCGCCTCGCGCGGCGACTTCACGCCAAAGCAGCACTTCGGTTTCGAGGCCGCCGCCTGGTATTGGCACTTCGTCGACGTGGTCTGGCTATTCCTCTTCTTCTGCATTTACGTGTGGGGCGGCTGGGGGGCCGTGATCCACGAGTAGCGACCCGTCGCCGGCAGCGTCCTGAAACGCTGCCGGCGCGGTCCCGAGGGCCGATGAACCCCGAAGACAAGGCGCTTTACGCACCCCAGCCTGTGGTCGCCACGGGCCTTGCAGGGCGGTGCCCGCGCTGCGGGGAGGGCCGTCTCTTCGACGGCTTCCTCAACGTTGCCCCGCGCTGCCAGAACTGCGGCCTCGATTTCTCGTTTGCCGATTCCGGCGACGGACCTGCCGTCTTCATCATGATGATCGTCGGCTTCATCGTTGTCGGCCTTGCGCTGGTGGTGGAGTTCACGTTCCACCCGCCGTACTGGCTGCACGCCGTCATCTGGATTCCGCTCGTGCTTGGCCTGTCGATCGGCCTGCTGCGGCCGCTGAAGGGCCTGATGATCGCCCAGCAATACCGCCACCGCGCCGAGCAGGGCCGCGTCGACGGCGGCTGAGCCGCGCTCCGGGATTGCCGTGAAATCGCCTCTCCGAACATTGGTGTGGCCGACCGTCGCCGCGAGTGTCGCGTTTGCGATCCTCTGCGGGCTCGGCGTCTGGCAGGTCGAGCGCCTGCACTGGAAGGAGGCGCTGATCGCGAGCGTCAATGATCGGCTCGACGATCCACCCGTCCCCGCACCGGGGCCACCGGCCTGGCCGGCACTCGATCTCGGCGCGCGCGAGTATCAGCCGGTGACCGTCACCGGCCGCTTCGACAATGCTCATGAAGTCCATGTGCTTTACACCCTGAGCGAACCCAGGGGGCCGGCGGGCGGTCAGGGTTACTTCGTGATGACGCCGTTCGAAACCGCGGACGGCTGGTTCGTTTACGTCAACCGCGGCTTCGTGCCGTCCGACAAGGCTGACCCCGCCACCCGGCCCGAGGGGCAAATCGAGGGCGAGACAGCGATTGTCGGCCTGCTGCGCGAGCCCGCGCGGCGGTCATGGTTCATGCCTGCCGACAACGCCAAGGCCAACCAGTGGTTCTCCCGCGATCCGGCGCTGTATGCCGAGGCTTACGGCCTGCCGCCGGCTGAAGTCGCCCCGTACATCATCGACGCCGTTTTCGACCGATCGCTGCCCGGCGGGCTGCCGCAAGGCGGGGAGACGGTCGTGAACTTCCCGAACAGCCATCTCGGCTACGCCATCACGTGGTTCGGCCTCGCGCTGGCGTTGGCCGGCGTGTACGGCGTCTTCGCCTGGCGGCGTATCACCGGTGGACGGGCGCCGTCCGATCAGGCGTGACCGGCTTCGCCGGTGAGCCGCAGCGGATCGACTCCGATCAGCGACATGGCGCGATCGTATTTGCTCTCGAGGTCGGTGTCGAAGATGACCTCCGGACGCGCCGCACAATGCAGCCAGCCGTTGGCCTGGATTTCTTCCTCGAGTTGGCCCGGCGACCATCCGGCGTAGCCAAGCGCCAGCAGCGCATTCTCCGGCCCGTTGCCGGCGGCAATCGCCTTGAGAATCTCCAGCGTCGCGGTCAGCGAAACAGTCTCGCTGATCGGCAGCGTCGAACTCTCGGTGTAGTAGTCGGCGCTGTGCAGGACGAAGCCGCGTCCGGTCTCCACCGGCCCCCCGCGATGGACGCGCATCCGCCGCGCCGGCGGCGGCAGGCGGATCTCCGGTCCCTCCGGAATGATGTCCAGCTGGACCAGCAGGTCCTGAAAGGTCACGTCAGGCGCGGGCTGGTTGATCGTGATGCCCATGGCGCCATCTGGTGAGTGGGCACAGATGAACACCACGGTTCGCGCGAACCGGCTGTCCTGCATGGTCGGCATTGCGATCAGAAATTGGCCATCGAGATAACCGCGACGGCGCGACGCCTCGGAAGCACGTTTGCCCATGTCGAAAATCGTACCACGAAGCCGCGAAAATGAAAGTTGGCCGGCTATGCGGCGCCGTGTCACGAACAAATGAAGGGCAGTTGCCCGCGTGTTGATGAGACATTGACCATTGCGACGTTATGTTCATGTCATGACAAGTCGGTCCAACGCACTGTTTCAACTTGCCTTTGTGGCCATAATGATCTCCGCGGCGACGCCGGTTGCCGCCGCCGTGAGCGATTGGGTCGACGGCACCAAGTCGAAGGTGCGCCTGATCGCGGCGGGCGTCGGGCAGGATGGGGTGCTGAACGGCGTCATCGAGATCGCGCTGCCGCCGGGCTGGAAAACGTACTGGCGCAACCCCGGCACGGCCGGCATCGCACCGGAGATCGATTTCTCCGCGTCCGCCAATCTCGGCACGCCACAGGTGGCCTTTCCTGTCCCCCACAAGCTGGATGATGGGTACAGCGTCACCAACGTCTATGAGGGCAGCGTGATGCTGCCCTTCCGGGCGATGGTGCCGGACCTGCACAACCCGGTCGACGTCACGCTGAAGATGCAATTCGGCGTGTGCGAGGAAGTCTGCATCCCGGACGAAGTCGTTGCCGCCGTCACGGTGCTGCCCGGCGAGAGTGACCCTGAGGCGGTCCGCGCGATCGTCGCCGCGCGCGAGAAAATCCCGGGGCCGCCGGAGCCGGGCAGGTTCGCGGTCAATAGCGTCGCGCGGAATGGCGGCACCGATGGCCGCCCGGTCTTCCGCATCGATGCGACAATGCCGGCGGGAGCCGAACCGGAAGCCTTCGTGGAAGGGCCGGCGGACTGGTCGCCCTATGCGCCGGTGCTGGTGGACCGCGAAGGTAACCACGTTCGATACGATCTGAAGTTCAGCCGCCTTGGGTCCAAGATGCCGATCTCGGGCGCCGAGATCAGCGTCACTCTGGCAGTGGGCGACAAGGCGATCGAGCAGACGATCACCCTCGACTAACGTCTCGGTCTCGCCTATTTCCCCGTCCGGGCACCAACGGACACATCCCAGGAGAACGACATGATCAAGGTGGGCGATCGCCTTCCGCAGGGCACGTTTCGCGTGAAGAACGCGGATGACTCCGTGAGTCAGCCGACCACGGACGAGCTTTTCAAGGGCCAGAAGGTGGTGTTGGTCGGCGTGCCTGGCGCGTTCACCTCCACCTGCCACAACGCGCACATTCCGCAATTCATCGCCAACGCGGCCACGATCAAGGACAGGGGCGTCGACCGAATCGTCGTCATGGCGGTCAACGATCACCACGTCATGAAGTCTTGGAGCGAAGCTCTGTCCGGCGTCGGCAAGGTCGAATTCATCGCCGACGGTGACGGCGACTACGCCCGCGCGCTCGGTCTCGAAGTTGCCATTCCTGGCCTGGGTAAGCGCGTGAAGCGCTTCTCCATGCTGGTCGACGATGGCGTCGTGAAGTCCATCAACTTCGAGCCGGATGGCGGCAAGGGCATCCAGGCGACCGGTGCCGCCACGATCCTCAGCCAGCTCTGAGTCGCCGTCGCAAGAGTCGCTTCTTCGGCTGTCCTACGGCTTCTTGACGACCGCGGTAACCTCGCCGTGGTCGTTGGTTACGTAGCCACCCTTCGACTGGTCTAGCAGCGTCAGCGCATTCCCGAAGGGATCGCGGACGACCGCGCAGCGACCGATCGGAATATCGAAAGGTGGCGTCACCGCTTCTGCTCCCGCCTCGATGAGCTGGCGGAAGGCGGCATCGGCATCGGCCACGAGCATGTCGGTCTCGGGACCCAGCGACCGATGCAGGACGAGTTCGGCATCGGTCTCAGGCAGCCGGAATGCGGCGGCGTCCCCGGTCCGCCAGATCAACTCGTGACCCAGAACCTCGCCGTAGAAGTGTATCGCCGAGTCGAGGTCCTCGGCTCTCAGCATGTGGCAGTCGATCTTGCGGAAGAGCGGACTGGGCATTGGCGGCTACCCCGGTGTCCCGGCTTGCCGCTTCGCCTTCTTGGGCTTGAACGGCGCCATGCCGTCGCGGGCCAGTTCGTCCGCGCGCTCGTTGCCCTCCGTGCCGGCATGGCCTTTGACCCAGTGCCAGATGATGTCGTGCTTGTGGCGCAGCGCGTCCAGCTTCTGCCAGAGGTCGACATTCTTCACCGGCTTGCGGTCCGAGGTTCGCCAGCCGTTCTTCTGCCAGCCGGCGATCCAGCCGTTGACGCCGCCGCGGACGTACTGCGAGTCGGTATAGAAATCGACCTTGCTTGGCTTCTTCAGCGCTGCGAGGGCCTCGATCGCCGCCGTCAGCTCCATGCGGTTGTTGGTGGTCTCGGCCTCGCCACCCTTCAGTTCCTTCTCGTGCCCGTTCCAGATGAGCACGGCGCCCCAGCCGCCGGGGCCGGGATTCCCGGAGCAGGCGCCATCGCTCCAAATCGTCACGCGCGCGGGTTCGGTCAAACGTCCAGTCCATAGGATGAGGCGTCGCGGACGCCACGGTGGAAGCGGAGCTTGCGGTAATACTCCAGCGGATCCTTGGGCACGACGAGCGCGCCTTCCGGAACGGTCAGCCAGTCGTAGAGCCTGGTCAGCAGGAAGCGCAGCGCCGCGCCGCGCGCCAGTACCGGCAGGGCCGCAATCTCGGTAGCCGTGAACGGGCGCACGCTGCCATAGCCGGTCAGCAGCGAACGCGCCTTGGTGATATTGAGCGCACCGTCCGACTCGAAGCACCAGGCGTTGAGGCAGACGGCGACGTCGTAGGCGAGCATGTCGTTGCAGGCGAAATAAAAGTCGATGAGGCCCGACAGGTTCTTGCCAAGAAAGAAGACGTTGTCGGGAAAGAGGTCGGCGTGGATGACGCCGCCCGGCAGATCGGACGGCCAGTGCTTCTCCGCTTCGTCGAGTTCCTGTTCGATCTCGGCGCCCAGTCCGGGCGTCACGCCGTCAGCGCGGCCGTCACACTGGCGATAGAGGGGGCGCCAGCCCTCGACCGAGAGCGCGTTCTTGCGAGTCAGGGAAAAATCGGCGCCGGCGAGGTGCATGCGGGCCAGTGCCGCGCCGACCGCGGCGCAATGTTCATTCCGCGGGCGTCGGACCGACATGCCGGAAAGGAACGTGACCATCGCCGCCGGCCGGCCGGCCAACTGCTTCAGCGCGTTGCCCTTTCGGTCGTGGACCGGCGTCGGGCAGGTGATGCCCTTCTCGGCGAGGTGTTCCATCAGGCCGAGGAAGAACGGGAGGTCGGGCGCGGCGACGCGCTTCTCGTAAAGAGTGAGGATGAACTGGCCGCCCTCGGCGACGACGAGGAAGTTGGAATTCTCGACGCCCTCGGCGATGCCCTTGCAGGACAGTGCCGCGCCGAGGTCGTAATCCCGCATGAAGGCGGCGAATTCGTCGTCCGGAATTTCGGTATAAACCGCCATCTGGCCGCTGCGCGTTGCGTTGCTGCCGCTTGATCACACGCCCGGCCGTGCTAGGCAACGGGTCGCATTCCTCGGCCCGCACCTTTCCGCCCTCCGAACCGGTCCCAAAGATGGCTGTTCCGCCCTGGTTGTGGGTTGTCTTCACGCTCGCTGCGGCGACCGCGCAGACGTTCCGCAACGCCACCCAAAGGAGCCTGACCGAACGGCTGGGCACCGTCGGAGCGACCCATATCCGTTTCCTCTTCGGATTGCCGTTCGGAGTGCTCATCCTGTTGGTCGTCATGCTGGCGACGGGGGAGGTGGTCCCGCCCACCGCTGCGTCGCTGGCCTGGACGACCGTGGGCGCCGTCTGCCAGATCGGCGCGACCGCGCTGATGCTGGCGACCATGCGCGAGCGCTCGTTCGTCGTCACAACGGCCTACACCAAGACCGAGCCGGTGCAGGTGGCGCTATTTGCCGTGGTCTTTCTCGGCGACCATCTCGGCATCATGCTTGCTGCGGCCGTGCTCATCGCGACCGCGGGGGTGCTCGTCCTGTCGTGGCCGTCGCGCGACGCGCGTGAGGTCTTCTCATGGCGGCCGGCGGTCCTCGGCATAGCGTCGGGCGCGCTCTTCGCGTTGGCGGCAGTCGGCTTCCGCGGTGGCATTCTCGCCCTCGGCACGCCCTCCTATGTCTCGGCTGCGACCGAGACGCTGGCTGTCTCTCTGACGATCCAGACCGTGCTGCTTTCCGGCTGGCTCTATTTCCGCCAGCCGAAGGTGCTGCGTGCCGTGCTGCAAGCCTGGCGACCGTCGCTGCCCGCCGGCTTCCTCGGTGCATTCGCCTCGGAGATGTGGTTCCTGGCCTTTGCGATTCAGGCAGCAGCGCCGGTTCGCACGCTGGGCCTGGTCGAAATCCTGATCGCCGGACTGGTGTCGCGCCGCTTGTTCGCGCAGGCGCCAACCCTGCGCGACATTGCCGGCATGGCGTTGGTGGTGATCGGAATCGTTCTGCTGTTCAACGGCTGAGGGCAGGAGTCTCAGGCGCTTCGCGGAGTGCCCGCGGCAGGTTGAACACCACGTCCTCCTCGGCGGCGGTCACCACCTCGACGGTCACGTCGTAGCGCGAAGCGAAAGCGTCGATGACTTCCTCGACCAGCACTTCAGGCGCTGACGCGCCGGCGGTGATGCCGACGCGGCGGACGCCGGTGAGGCGTTGCCAGTCGATGTCGCCGGCCCGCTGGACCAGCATGGAAACCGGACAGCCGGCGCGCTCGGCCACTTCGCGCAGACGCTGAGAGTTGGACGAGTTCGGCGCGCCGATCACCACCATCGCGTCGATCTGCCGGGCGATGCGCTTCACCGCCTCCTGGCGGTTGGTAGTCGCGTAGCAGATGTCTTCCTTGTGCGGCGCCGTCATTTCAGGAAACCGCTCGGTCAGGATCGCGACGATCGCCGCCGTGTCATCGACCGAAAGTGTCGTCTGGGTGATGTAGGCGAGCCTTTCCGGCGAACTCGGCTGAAAGGCACGCGCATCGGCCTCGGTCTCGATCAGCGTGATGGTGCCCGCGGGCAATTGTCCCATGGTGCCGACCACTTCCGGGTGCCCGGCATGGCCGATGAGGACGATCTCGCGCCCCTTGCGGAAATGAATCTCGGCTTCGCGATGCACCTTGGTGACCAGCGGGCAGGTCGCGTCGAGGTGAAACAGGTTGCGAAACTGCGCCGCTTCGGGGACCGCTTTGGCGACGCCGTGGGCCGAGAAGACAACCGGCTGGCCGGTGTCGGGAATTTCGTCCAGTTCCTCGACGAACACCGCGCCTTTCGCCTTCAGGCTGTCGACGACATAGCGGTTGTGCACGATCTCGTGGCGCACATAGACCGGAGGGCCGAATTTCTTCAGCGCCAGCTCGACGATCTGGATCGCGCGATCGACGCCGGCGCAAAACCCGCGTGGGCTACACAGGAGAACGTCGAGGGGAGGCTTGCTGCTCATGCGGGGAATAGGGGGATCGCCGCGCCCGGAGTCAAGGACGACCGGAGAAAGGCAGCCGGATCAAGGACTTGCCCGGTCAGGCCAGCTCTTCTTCCTCGTCCTCGTCGGCCGTGCGGAAGATCAGCTTGCTCGCCTCGGCCGCCGTCATCGGCTGGCCATAGAGGAAGCCCTGCACGTACTCGCATTCGAGATCGTTCAACTCCATCTCGTCGGCCTCGGACTCTGCGCCCTCGGCGACCACCTCCATGCCGAGGTCGTGCGCCAGTGCGATGATCGAGCGGAGGATGACGCGCCGATCACCGATGCCGCTGCCGCGCACGAAGGTCTGGTCGATCTTGATCGTGTCGAACGGGAAGCGCTGCAGGTATGAGAGCGACGAGTAGCCCGTGCCGAAATCGTCGAGCGACAGGCCGGCGCCGAGTTCGCGTACGCGCGTCAGCACCTGCGCCGCGTATTCCGGGTTCTCCATGACCAGGCTCTCGGTCACCTCGAGCTTCAGCGAACCCTGCGCGAGGTTGGAGCGGACCAGCACCGACTTCACGTCGTTGATCAGGTCATGGCGGAGCAGTTGGCGGCTGGACACGTTGACGCTGACGAACAGCGACGTATGGCGGCCGAGCTCCTCTTGCCATTCGGCGAGCTGCCGTGCCGCCCGGTCGAGCACGAACAGCCCGAGCGGAATGATCAGGCCTGTGCGTTCGGCGAGCGGGATGAAGTCGCTCGGCGGAATGCGCCCGAGCTTGGGGTGGTCCCACCGCACCAGCGCCTCGAAGCCGGCGATCGTCTTGTCCTCCAGCCGCACGACCGGCTGGTAAAGCACCTTGATCTCCTCGCGGCCGAGGGCGCGGCGGAGGTCCAATTCCAGCGTGGCGAGGTCGCTGCCGTGCTGGCGCAGCGCCGGCCGGAACGCCTCGATCCTGTCACCGCCCAGCCGTTTGGCGTGGAACGTGCCCATCTCGGCGTCCTTCACCAGGTCGTCAGGCTCCTGCTGCTGCTGCTTGCCGTCATACATGGCAATGCCGATCGAGCCGGTCAGGAAGATCTCGCGCTCGCCGAGCGTGATCGGCGCGCGCAGCGTCCGGCGTACGGACTCGGCGAAGGCGGCGATGCGTTCCGGCTGGCTCTCCGAGATCAACAGGAAGGCGAACTGGTCGCCGGAGAGGCGGGCGAGCGTGTCCTGCTGCTTGAGCAGGCGGGCGAGACGCCGTGCGATGGTCAGCAGGATCGAGTCGCCGACCGCGACGCCGAAGCCGTCGTTGACCTGCTTGAAGCGGTCGATGTCGAGAATGAACACCGACGGCCGGGTCGTCCCTTCTGCGTTCGTGCGCGTGACTGCGGAGCGCAGGCGGTCGAGAAAGAGTTCGCGGTTGGGCAGGCCGGTGAGGTTGTCGTGCACCGCGTCGTGCAGCAGCCGCTCCTCGGCGGTGCGCTCTTCGGTCACGTCGAGCAGCGTGCCAACGCAGCGCAGCACCTCGCCGTCGCTGCCCAGCACCGGCCGGGCGCGCAGGTGGAAGAAGCGGTAGTGGCCGTCCTCGCAGCGCAGCCGGAAATCCTGGTGGATGCGCCCGCGGCGTAATTCCACGGCGGTGTCCAGAGTGGTGCGGAAACGGTCGCGGTCGCCCGGATGGAGAATCTCCAGCCAGTCGCGCGCCGGCCCCTCCAGCGCGCCTCGGCTGAGGCCGAGCAGGTCCTCGGCTTCCGGACCCGTATAGATATGGTCGCGCGGCACGTCCCAGTCCCAGACGATGTCGCCGGCCCCTGTCAGCGCCAGTGCCTTGCGCTCCGTGTCGCCGATCGGCCCCTGCATGATCGCGCCGCCGGCGAAAGCGTGCTGCATCACCGTGAAGCCGATAAGGAGGACGATCAGTACCAGTCCGCCAGCAAGCGCCGGCTGGACGACGTCGTTCACCAGATCGCCCGTAACCGTCAGCCACGCGGCGAACGTCCACACCAGCAGCAGCACCCAGGTCGGGATCAGCATGATGGCGCGGTCGTAGCTGTGCGTGGCGAGGTAAACGACGATGCCGAAGCCGGCCACCGCAGTGAAGCCGATCGAGAAGCGCGCAATACCGGCCGCTACCGACGGCTCGATCACCGCAACGCCAAGCAGAATGCCGAGGCCGATCAGCCAGCCGATGGTCAGGTGGCTGTAGCGCACGTGCCAGCGGTTCAGGTTGAGGTACGTGTAGGTAAAGATGACGATCGAAGCGGCAAGGAACACTTCCGCGCCGGCGCGCCAGACCTGATCGCCGCCGGGCGCGATGTTGATAACGCGATTCCAGAATCCGAAATCGATGCAGAGGTAGATCAGCACCGCCCAGGCGAGCGCGGCGGTCGCGGGGAACATGGCGGTGCCCTTGACCACGAAGACGATGGTCAGGAACAGCGCCAGCAGGCCCGAGATGCCGAGCACGATGCCGCGATAGAGCGTGTAACTGTTGACCGAGTCCTTGTAGGCGTCGCTGTCCCACAGATAGAGCTGCGGCAGGTCGAGCGTGCGCAACTCGGCGACAAACGTCACCACCGCGCCAGGGTCGAGGGTGACGCGGAAGACGTCGGCTTCCTGGCTCGGCTGGCGGTCTGGCGCGAACCCCTGGCTCGGCGTAATCGAGGCAATGCGCGACGCGCCAAGGTCGGGCCAGAACAGGCCGGAGCCGGCGAGGCGGAAGTGCGGCGCGACCAGCAGTCGGTCGATCTGCTCGTCGCCGTTGTTGGCGAGCGCGAAGACCGCCCAGAAGGAACTGCCGCCGTTGCTCTCGCGCGCGCGGATTTCGATGCGGCGCACGATGCCGTCGGCGCCCGGCGCCGTCGAAACCTGGATACGGTCGTCCTGCTGGCGATAGAGCTGGAGGGCCCGTGTCAGGTCGAGAGTCCGGCCGTCCAGCGGAACCGCGACGGCCTCAAGCGCGTCCGCCGGCGCCGTTGCCACGAACACTGTCAGTATTGCGAAGATGAGGACCGCGACACGCCGCGCGAACTGCAACCGATCCTCCAGGGCCCGAGGCGATTCGAAGAGTACTATGTTGATCCCACCGCTCCGGCAAGCGGAACGATGGGCCGGCGTGCCCTGGGCTGCCCCGCCTACGGCCGGGGGTCGTCGCGGACAAGCCCGAAGAGCAGATGATCCTGCCAACGGCCATCGATGCACAGGTATTTCCGCGCGTAGCCCTCCCGCGTGAATCCGGCCTTTTCGAGGAGGCGTATCGACGCGGCGTTGTGCGGCAGGCACGCGGCCTCGATGCGGTTGAGATTGAGCGTATCGAAGGCGAATCGTGTGACCGCCCTGACGGCGCTGGTCATCAGGCCCTTGCCGGCATGGGTTTGTCCCATCCAGTAGCCAAGCACCACTGATTGGGTAACGCCGCGCTGGACTTGCGACAGGGTCAGCCCGCCGAGCAGGATGTCGCTGTCTGGTGAGAACACGAAGAAGGGGTAGCCTGTGCCATTGCGGATTTCGCGCTGGTAGCGGCGAAGCCGCCGGCGGAACGCCAGCTTGGTGAGATCGTCTGCCGGCCAGATCGGTTCCCATGGCGCGAGGAACGATCGACTCTCCTCGCGCAGCCGCGCCCATTGCGGATAGTCGCCAAGAACCGGTGCGCGCAGCATCACGCGGTCGCCGCGCAATATGGGCGGCACGTTGTTGGTGGAGATAGAACGAAGGAAAGCCATTCCCGCCGCTCCCCGCGACTTCAGGCGTTCAGGTGTGCGCCGAACCGCTCGGCAATCTTCTCTTGACCGATCAGGCCGTCCAGCTTGCCGACCGCGGTCAGGGTCGGCTGGCTGCCCGTGAAAATATCTCCAGCGAGCTTGCGCAAGTCTTCCACCGTGATCGCTTCGATGCGTCCGGCGAGTTCGTCGACGGGTATCGGACGCCCAAAGAGCAGCATCTGTCGCGCAATCTGACCGGCGCGCGCGGCGGGACTTTCCAGAGTCATCAACAGCCCGGCACGCAACTGCGCCTTGGCGCGCTGCAGCTCCGTCTCGTTGATATCGTGGGCGGACCGTTCGAGCTCGCCCAGGACGACCGGCATCAGCTCGGCGACATCGTCCGGCCCGGTGGCGGCATGCACGCCGAACATGCCGGTGTCGGAGAAGCTCCAGTGGAAGGCATAGATCGAATAGCAGAGGCCGCGCCGTTCGCGCACCTCCTGGAAGAGACGCGATGACATGCCGCCGCCGAGCACGGCCGAGAGAACCTGGGCCGTATAAAAGGCGTCGGAGGTGTAGGGCCGGCCCTCGAAGCCGATCATCACCTGTGTCTCCATCAGGTCGCGGGACTCGCGAAGGTCGCCGCCGGTGTAGCGCGCCGCAGTCGGCATCGGGCCGGGCTGGCTGGAGAGCTTGCCGAACCGATCCTCGGCGAGCGCGACGATCTCGTCGTGGTTCACCGCGCCGGCAGCGGCCATCACCATGGCCGGCCCGCGATAGTGGAGGCCGAGATATTCGTCGAGCATCGGCGAGCCGACCGCCTGAACCGTCTCCGGCGTGCCCAGGATGGTCCTGCCGATGGGCTGGGTCGGGTAGGCGGCTTCGGTGAAGAGGTCGAATACCCGATCGTCAGGCGTATCGCGGGCGGCGCCGATCTCCTGGAGAATGACGTGCTGTTCGCGGGCCAGTTCGCTCGGGTCGAAAGCCGAATTCTGGAGAATGTCCGAGAGGATATCGATGGCGAGCGGCACGTCGTTCTTCAGGATGCGCGCGTAATAGGACGTGGTCTCGACGCTGGTGGCAGCGTTGACCTCGCCGCCGACCGCCTCGATCTGCTCGGCGATGTCGATGGCCGATCGCGTGTGCGTTCCCTTGAAGGCCATGTGCTCGAGAAGATGCGAAAGGCCGTGCTCATGCTCGCGCTCCGATCGCGAGCCAGCGCCGACCCAGATGCCGAGCGCGGCGCTTTCCAGGTGGTCCATGGCGTGGGTGACGACCGTCAGGCCGGACTCGAGACGCGACAGGCGAACGGTCATGAAATCAGACTCTCTCTGCTGCGGCGCGGCTGTGCGCCGCAATGTGATCTTCAACCGCCCCGATATCATTTGGGACGGTCACGTAGCGCTCCGCCTTTTCGGCGATGGCAGTGAGCGCCTCCGGAAGCACTGTGTCGTGGCCAGTTGCCGCTTTGACGGCGGCGCCGAACTTGGCCGGGTGGGCGGTCGCCAGCGTCACCATCGGCACAGCTGGATCGACGAAACGTTTGGCGACCGAAAGTCCCACCGCCGTGTGCGGATCGGGCAGGAAACCCGTAGCCGCATGAACGTCGCGGATCGTGGCCGCGGTTTCGGCCTCGTCCGCGCTCCCGGCGGAGAAATCCGTTCGGATTGCCGCGAGCGTTCTTTCCTCGATGTCGAACGACCGGCTCTGCGCCAGGCGCTGCATCAGTCGCCGCACGCCGTCAGCGTCGCGCCCGCCGGCCTCGAAAAGGAGTCGCTCGAAATTCGACGAGACCTGGATGTCCATGGAAGGTGAGACGGTCGCTTCCACCGCGCGCAGGTCGTAGCGGCCGGTCGTCAGTGCGCGCGCCAGTATGTCGTTGATATTGGTAGCGATGACCAGGCGGTCAATGGGAAGGCCCATCCTCTTCGCGGCATACCCCGCGAAGATATCGCCGAAATTGCCAGTGGGGACGGTGAAAGAGGTTTTGCGTCCCGGCGCGCCGAGCGCCACGGCCGATGTGAAGTAATAGACGATCTGGCCGAGAATGCGCGCCCAGTTGATCGAGTTGATCCCGGCGAGGCCGATACGATCGCGCAGCTTCTCGTTGCCGAACAGGCCCTTCACCATGGCCTGGCAGTCGTCGAATGTGCCCTGTACCGCCACCGCGTGGACGTTGGCGTCATTGGCGGTCGTCATCTGCCGCTGCTGGATGGGTGAAACGCGCCCCTCCGGAAACAGGATGAAGACGTCAACGTTGTCGCGCCCGCGGAAGGCCTCGATTGCGGCCGCGCCGGTATCGCCCGACGTAGCGCCGACGATGGTCACGCGGCTGCCGCGCTTCGCCAGCACGTGGTCCATCATGCGCGCCAGCAGTTGCATGGCGACGTCCTTGAACGCCAGCGTGGGGCCGTGGAAGAGTTCCAGCACCCATTCGCTGGGGGCGATCTGGGTCAGCGGTACAACCGCCGGATGCCGAAATGTCGCATAGGCCGACTGGGTCATGGCGCGGAGGTCGTCGTCCGGAATCTCGCCGGCGACGAATGGCCGGGTGACCTCGAATGCCGCTTCCGCGTAGGGCCGGCCGGCCAGCGCTGCCATCCCCTGTGGCGTCATCACGGGCCAGTTGGTCGGCACGTACAGCCCGCCGTCGCGGGCAAGGCCCGCGAGCAGAACGTCGGCAAACCCGAGTTCGGGCGCCTGGCCGCGCGTACTGACGTATTTCATTGCTGGGCCTTGGTTTCAGCCATGTCCCGGGGCCTGCCCGGATGGCCGAACCTAGCGACCGGGGGCTAACCCGGCAAGCAAACACTCCGGTTCCGCTGGTCGCCATCGGGGGGAAGCACTGCTATAGAAAGGCCGCATTTTTCCTGAAGGAAACGGCAATGCCGTTATTCAATTTGATGCCTTTCCACTTCCGCGTCAGCCATATGGCCGGTTTCCTTTTCTGCATCGCCGCGCCGGCTCTGTTATCGGCATGCGCCAGTAGCGAGGGAGGGTCCGGCGGGGGCCTTTCGGGCCTCTTCGCCACCGATCCCAACGCTGGCGTCAAGACCGTGGCCAAGCAGGACTATTCGCCCGACTTCTTCATCAAGTCCGGCTACTGCCCGCCGGTTCAGGTCCTGCCGGGAACCGAATCGCTGGTGGTTTACGACCGCGGCCATGATGACGACGCCAATTTCATCCGGTCCCAGGGCTCGATCCTGGAGACCGCGCGCGAGTGCCACGCCATCGACGCAGGAACCCTGGCGATCAAGGTGGGCGTCGCCGGCCGGGTGCTGGCCGGGCCAAAAGGCGGAGCCGGAACGGTGACCATGCCGTTGCGCGTTGCCGTTACCAAGCAGAACGGGGGTGCCGTACTGTTTTCGAAGGCATATCCGGTGAAAGTGTCGCTCACCGCGCCCGATTTCGCGGCCGACTACAGTGAGGTCTACGATCAGGTGATCGTGAAGGTCGGTCCGGACGATCGCGACCTGATCGTCTACGTCGGTTTCGACGAGGGAAAATCCAAGGGCAAGGCTGGCACCTGATTGACTCGCTGGCCGGCGTCCATACAGTGACCGTGCCGGGATGGAGTCGCGTTCCGGCATGTTGAAACGACCGCCGGGAGAGACCGGACCGCACTGGTCCGGCGCCGAAGGAGCAACCGCCCCGGAAACTCTCAGGCCAAAGGACCGGACGGTCGGCGACACTCTGGAAAGCGGCAGGCAACCGATCGCCTGCTCACCGAAGGAGTAACTGCCCCTCGCGCCTTCCGCGCGAACGCGGCAGGAATCTCTCAGGTTCTCGGACAGAGGGGGCGCAGGCGGGCAATTGGCCCGTGACTGCGCGTCTGTGTCTGTCGAGGAACCGTTGCTTGGCCCAAAATGCCGCCGATCAAAGCCTGCTCGAGACGCCTCTGGCGTCGCGCCACCGTGCCCTTGGCGCGCGCATGGTGCCCTTCGGCGGCTACGCCATGCCGGTCCAGTATCCGACCGGCATCATCGCGGAACACACTTGGACGCGGACCCACGCCGGCCTGTTCGATGTTTCGCACATGGGGCCCAGTTTCCTCACGCTGAAAGATCGCAGCGGCGATGCCGACGCCGATCATCGCGCCGTCGCCGACGTGTTCGAGCCGTTGGTCTGCGGTGACGTGCGTGGTTTGAAGCCGGGGCAGGTGCGCTACACGCTGCTGCTCAACGACGAGGGCGGCATCATCGACGACCTGATGGTGGCACGCCCGCGCGACCCGGCCGAAGCCGGGACGCTCTATGTCGTGGTCAACGCCGGCACAAAGGATGGCGACTTCGATCGCATCCGCGCTGCCGCCAGCCAAAGCGCAGACCTGAAGCGCAGTGACGACTGCGGTCTCCTCGCATTGCAGGGACCGGAAGCCGCCGCCGTGCTGCGCGCGCTGGTGCCGGAGGCGGGCGATCTCACCTTCATGACCCACGGCAAATTTCCGTGGGAGGGTGGTGAACTAACGGTCTCGCGCTCCGGCTACACCGGCGAGGACGGGTTCGAGATCCTCGTCCGACCGGAACAGGCCGAAGCTCTTTGGGATCGCCTGCTGCAGGACGAGCGTGTGAAGCCGATTGGCCTCGGCGCGCGCGACTCGCTGCGTCTGGAGGCCGGACTACCGCTCAACGGCCACGACCTCGACCCGACCGTTTCGCCGATCGAGGCCGACCTCGCCTTCGCCGTTTCGAAGCGTCGCCGGGAAGCCGGCGACTTTCCCGGCGCCGACCGTATTCTGCGCGAGATCGAGGCCGGCCCGCAGCGCCGCCGTGTCGGCATCAAGCCGGACGGCAAGGCGCCCGCGCGCGAGGGCACCGAGATTCGCGACCCCGAAGGGCGCCTGCTCGGCACGGTCACCTCCGGCGGCTTTGGCCCCACCTTCGGCGGCCCCATCGCCATGGGCTACGTCGTCGCCGGCATCGCCGAGGCCGACACGCCGGTCGATCTCGTGGTGCGCGGCAAGGATGTGCCCGCGACCATCGTGCCGATGCCGTTCGTGCCGCACCGCTATCACCGCAAGCCC
The DNA here is from genome assembly GCA_963798195.1 of uncultured Alphaproteobacteria bacterium. Lineage (GTDB taxonomy): Bacteria > Pseudomonadota > Alphaproteobacteria > Rhizobiales > Kaistiaceae > CAVSRC01. The sequence continues at coordinate 267,923 of CAWCSF010000010.1, forward strand.
GCATCCTGAACGAGGTAACCCATGGCCACCCGCTACACCCGCGACCACGAATGGATACGCCTCGACGGCGACGTTGCCGTCATCGGCATTTCCGATCACGCCCAGGAGCAGCTCGGCGACATTGTCTTTGTCGAGCTTCCCGCGGTCGGCAAGAAGCTCGCTAAGGGCGGGGAGGCGGCCGTGGTCGAGTCCGTGAAGGCCGCCAGCGAGATCTTCGCGCCGGTTGGCGGCGAGGTGGTCGCGGTCAACGACGCGCTCGGCGACACGCCGTCGACGGTGAACGAGTTCCCCGAAGGCGACGGCTGGTTCATCAAGCTGAAGGTCGACAACCGCGCCGACCTGGAGGAACTCATGGATGAGGACGCCTACAAGGCGTTCCTCGAGACGATCTGAGCGGAGCTGCAACGCATGCGCTATCTCCCCCATACCGACGCCGATCGCCACGGCATGCTCGCCCGCATCGGTGTCGCCGGCATCGATGATCTTTTTGCCGACGTTCCGGCTGCCAGGCGCATGTCGGGCCTTGCCGACCTGCCGACAACCAGGAGCGAGATCGAGGTCGAGCGGCTCCTCGGCGCGATGGCGGCGAAAAACGTGCCCGCCGCCTCCGTGCCCTTTTTCGTCGGCGCCGGCGCCTATCGCCATCACGTGCCGGCGAGCGTCGATCACCTGATCCAGCGCTCGGAATTCCTGACCAGCTACACGCCCTACCAGCCCGAAATCTCGCAGGGCACGCTGCAATACCTTTTCGAGTTCCAGACCCAGGTCGCCAACCTGACCGGCATGGAGGTCGCCAACGCCTCCATGTACGACGGCTCGACTGCCACGGCCGAGGCCGTGCTCATGGCGCACCGGCTGACGAAGCGCCGGAAGGCGGTGCTCTCCGGCGGTCTGCACCCGCAGTATCGTTCGGTCGTGCGCACCATCTCGCGCACCGCCAGCGACGCGGTATCGGAGTTGCCGCCCGATCCCGGCGGCACCGAAGCCATCCTCGACGCAATCGACGGCGACACATCCTGCGTCGTCGTCCAGTCGCCGTCCTTCTACGGCCACTTGATCGACCTGAAGCCGATCGCCGAGAAGGCGCACGCCAACGGCGCGCTGCTCATCGCGGTGTTCACCGAGGTTGTCGCCTTCGGGGCCATCGAACCGCCGGGCGCCCAGGGCGCCGATATCGTCGTCGGCGAGGGTCAGTCGATCGGCAACCCGCTCACCTTTGGCGGTCCCTATGTCGGCCTCTTCGCGACGCGGCAAAAATATGTCCGCCAGATGCCGGGCCGCCTGTGTGGCGAGACGGTCGATGCCGAGGGGAGGCGCGGCTTCGTGCTGACCCTGTCGACCCGAGAGCAGCATATCCGCCGCGACAAGGCGACCTCGAACATCTGCACCAATTCCGGCCTCTGCTCGCTGGCCTTCACCATCCACATGTCGCTGCTGGGCGAGGAGGGTCTGGCGCGTCTCGCAGCGCTCAACCACGCCAACGCGGTGCGGCTGGCTGAATCACTGTCCGAGGTTCCCGGCGTAAGTGTGCTGAATGACTCGTTCTTCAACGAGTTTACCGTGCGGCTTCCGCGCGCTGCGGCGCCGGTTGTCGAGGAGCTCGCCGACCGTGGCGTGCTCGGCGGCGTGCCGGTCTCGCGGCTGGAACCCGAGCTTCCGGACCTTGCCGATTTGATGGTCGTCGCCTCCACCGAGATCAACACCGACGCCGACCGCGCCGCCTACGTCGCGGCGCTGAAGGAGATGCTCTAGATGCTGACCGAAGGCCGCCCCACCGCTCCCGCCGCCAACAGCCCGGCGACGCACGACACCTTCACCGCCAATCGCGGCCTCCAGATCGAGGAGCCGCTGCTCTTCGAGATTGGCCGCATCGACGTGACCGGCGTCGATCTGCCGGACGCACCGAGGGCGAAGTCGCGCCTCGGCGCGCACGCCCGCATGACGCCGATCGATCTTCCCGGCCTCTCCGAGCCGGAGGCGATGCGCCATTACGTCCGCCTCAGCCAGAAGAATTACGCCATCGATGCCGGCATGTATCCGCTCGGCTCCTGCACGATGAAGCACAACCCGCGCCTCAACGAGAAGATGGCGCGGCTGCCAGGCTTTGCCGACATCCACCCGCTCCAGCCGCAGTCGACCGTACCGGGCGCAATCGAACTCATCGCCGAGCTCTCGCGCTGGCTGATGGAACTCACAGGTATGGCGGCGGTCGCCATGAGCCCCAAGGCCGGCGCCCACGGCGAACTCTGCGGCATGATGGCGATCAAGGCCGCGCTCGCCGCCCGTGGCGAGACGCGCTCGATCGTTCTGGTGCCGGAGTTGGCCCATGGCACCAATCCGGCGACAGCCGCGCTCCTTGGCTACACGGTGGTCGACGTGCCGGCGCGCGCCGACGGCACCGTCGACGCAGAGGAGGTGAAGAAGCGCCTCACGCCGGACGTGGCGGCGATCATGCTGACCAACCCCAATACCTGTGGCCTGTTCGAGCGTGACGTCGTCGCGATCGCCGAGGCGGTCCATGCGGTCGGCGCGTATTTCTATGCCGACGGTGCGAACTTCAACGCCATCGTCGGCAAGGTGAAGCCCGGCGATCTCGGCGTCGATGCCATGCACATCAACCTGCACAAGACCTTCTCGACGCCTCATGGCGGTGGCGGGCCGGGTGCAGGTCCGGTGGTCCTGTCGGAAGCGCTGGCTCCCTTCGCTCCCTTGCCCTTCCTGCGCATGGAAGAGGGACGGCCGGTGTTGGTCGAGACCCGCGCCGACACGCAGAAGGATGAGCAGCCCTTCGGCCGGCTTACTGCCTTTCACGGCCAGATGGGCATGTATGTCCGCGCCATGAGCTACATGCTCGCCCATGGCTCGGACGGCATGCGCCAGGCGTCGGAAGACGCGGTGTTGAACGCGAACTACATCCGCGCCGGCCTGCGCGACGTGATGAGCCAGCCTTTCGGCGACCGCATCTGCATGCACGAGGCGCTGTTCGACGACCATTTCCTTGAAGGCACCGGCGTCACGACGCTCGATTTCGCCAAGGCGATGATCGACGAAGGCTTCCACCCGATGACCATGTATTTCCCGCTGGTCGTCCACGGCGCGCTCCTGATCGAGCCGACCGAGTTGGAATCGAAGGCTTCGCTCGATCTGTTCGTCGCGACGCTCCGCGATCTGGTGCTGCGCGCGAAGCGCGGCGAGGCCGAGCGTTTCCGGCAGGCGCCGATGTTCGCCCCACGCCGCCGCCTCGACGAGACCCGGGCCGCCCGTCAACCGAAGTTGCGGTGGGAGAAGCCGGAACCCTGGAGCGAGGCGGCGGAGTAGCGGGCTTCATGGCCCGTAGGCAAGGATCGTCGCCAAATCAGGCAGTCGCGAATGTCCTCGCTGGCTATCCGCCCGCGCTACGCCGAGCGCTCATGCGGCTTCGTCGGATGGTCTATGCCGTCGCTTCATCGACCGACGGTGTCGGCGAAATCGCAGAGACTCTGAAGTGGGGGCAGCCCAGCTACCTGACGCCGTCAGGCAGCGGCACGACGGTGCGTATCGATCGGGTGAAGGACGATCCGTCGAAGGTCGCCGTGTTCGTCCACTGCCAGACGCATCTCATCGACACGTTCCGCGAGATGCAGCCGGGGCTGGATTATGACGGCAACCGCGCCATCCGGTTCAGCGCCACCGCTCCGCTACCCGAAGCGCCGCTGCGCCATTTCCTGGCGCTCGCGCTGACCTATCACGCGCGAAAGAAGCGCGGCTGAGCGCCTACTCCGGCAGGCCTTCCCAGGCGAGCAGCGCTTCGGCGGTCGCGGGAAAATCGGCGAGGCGGTGGATCACAGTCTCGGCGCCGGCGTCGGTCAACACGTCGGCATGCAGTTTCCAGGTGTGCTTGCCGCCGGTGAAGCCGATCACGCGCGCGCCTGCCGCCTTGGCGGCGGTCACGCCGAACACCGAGTCCTCCAGCACCACCGCCTCGCGTGGATTCACCTCCAGCGCCTGGAAGGCAAACCGGTAAACGTTGGGGGAGGGCTTCGGCGTTTTGTCGCCAACCTCGACCGCGGAATAGACGTAGGGCCTGAAGCGGTCCCACAGGCGCGTCTTCTCCAGCGAGATGCGCAGCCGCTCCATCGATGAGTTGGAGCAGACACAGCGCGGCCCGTCGAGATTGTCGAGCAGTTCGTGGATGCCCGGCACCGGCAGCAGTTCGTTGGCGAGCCGCCGATCGATCTCGGCCTTGGTGCGCTTGAAGAAATCTTCCGGCAGCTTGCGGCCGATCTCGGCCTCGACGATCTCGCCAATGGATTTGGACGTCAGCCCGGCGAAACGATGGGTGACCTCTTCGGCCGTGATTTCGTAGCCGATCTCGCCGAGCAACTCCGCGTCGACGCTGGAGGCGATGATCTCGGAATCGACGATGACGCCGTCGCAGTCGAAGACATAGAGCATTGTTCAGGGGTTCCGTGGCCGGAGCGGGCGGGTTTCGTGCCCCTATCTAGTCTGCCAGCGGCTTTCGAGGAAGGCCCGGTGCTTCATGGCGGCCCTGCATTCCCGGCGCGTTCACGTGCGCTTAACCATGCTGCCTAACCTCGGGTTTACCCTGTCGGCGCAAGATTCACCTGTTCGGCAGCGTGGGGACGCGCGGCCAAAATGCGTTCCTGTTGCGTCGGGGTGGTCATGGTTGCGTTGCGTGCAATTGCCGGGGAAGAGCCCTGGCTCAATTCGATTCTGAAGGGCGATTGCGTCAGCGAGTTGGAGAAGCTCCCGGCCGCGTCGGTCGATGTGATCTTCGCCGATCCGCCCTACAATTTGCAGCTTGAGCACCGGCTGGTGCGGCCCGATCAATCGGAAGTCGACGCTGTCGATGACGATTGGGACAAGTTCGCGAGCTTCTCCGCGTATGACGATTTCACGCGCGCTTGGCTCTATGCCTGCCGCCGCGTGTTGAAGCCGAATGGCGCGCTCTGGGTCATCGGCTCGTATCACAACATCTTCCGCGTCGGCTCCGTGCTCCAGGACCTCGGCTTCTGGATCCTCAACGATATCGTCTGGCGGAAATCCAACCCGATGCCGAATTTCCGCGGCCGGCGTTTCACCAACGCCCATGAGACGCTGATCTGGGCGAGCCGCGACGCTACCGCCAAGAACTACACCTTCAACTACCATGCGCTGAAGGAAGCCAATGACGGCACGCAGATGCGCTCGGACTGGCTCTTCCCGCTGTGCACCGGCGGCGAGCGGCTGAAGGACGGGGCGGGCAAGAAGGCCCACCCGACCCAGAAGCCCGAGGCGCTGCTCCACCGTATCCTGCTTGCCTGCTCCAAGCCCGGCGATGTCGTGCTCGACCCGTTCTTCGGCACCGGCACCACCGGCGCCGTCGCCAAGCGCCTCGGCCGTCATTTCGTCGGCATCGAGCGCGAGGACGACTACATCGCCGCCGCTACCGCGCGCATCGCTGCCGTAGAGCCGGCGTCGCCGTCTTCCTTGGCCATCAGCAGCGGCAAGCGCGGCGAGCCGCGCGTGCCCTTCGGTTCGCTGGTCGAGACGGGCCTCATCGCGCCCGGCGCAATCCTTACCGACGCGAGGGCGCGCCACGAGGCCGAGGTCCGCGCCGACGGCACGTTGACCGCCGGACCCCACACCGGCTCTATCCACCGCGTCGGTGCCTTGGTGCAGGGACTGGAGGCCTGCAACGGCTGGACCTTCTGGCATACGCTGAAGGAAGGTGCGCTCGCCCCCATCGACGATCTCCGTGCCATCGCGCGCCAGGGCATGACCGCCGCCGGGGCATAGCGCCGGCGGCGTCTTCCTGTCATCGTCGCGCAACCTGAATGCGCGACGGTGACATCCATGGGAACGCATGCCTTTGCCGCCCCCGGCCGGTTCTGGCGGGGCAATATCCACACCCACTCGACGCTTTCCGACGGCAGGCTGGAGCCGGCGGAGGTCTGCAACCTCTACCGCGAGGCTGGCTACGACTTCCTCTGTCTGTCGGATCATTTCCTGAAGCGCTTCGGCTTCCCGATCGCCGACACGCGACCCTTCCGCACCAACAGTTTCACCACCATCGCCGGCGCGGAGATTCATGCACCCGCCAACAGCCACGGCGAAGTCTGGCATGTGCTCGCCGCTGGCCTGCCTGAAGATTTCGCCCCGACCGGCGAGGATGAGACCGGTGTGCAACTGGCTGCACGGGCAAAGGCCGCTGGCGCATTCGTCGGCATTGCCCATCCGCAATGGTCGAGCCTCGACGATTCCGACGGCCGCGCGATGGCGGACCACGCCCACGCGGTCGAGATCTACAATCATGGCTGCGCGCTGGAATCGGCACGCGGCGACGGGACCTATCTCCTCGACCGCCTGCTGAACGATGGGCACCGACTGTTGGCTTATGCCGCCGACGACGCCCACTTCCGGTTCGAGGACGCCTTCGGCGGCTGGATGATGGTCAAGGCCGGTGACAACGAGCCGGAGGCACTGCTCGCGGCGATGAAGGCCGGTGACTTCTATTCAAGCCAGGGTCCGGAGATTCACGCCTTCGCCATCGACGGCGGCGCGGCGCAGATCGAATGCTCGCCCGTCGTCAATGCGGCGATCGTCGGCCGCGGCAGCAAGGTCGTCCACAGGATCGGTCGCCAGATCACGCGGGCGAGCCTGCCGCTGGAGAAATTCGCCGGCGACTGGTGTCGTCTGACAGTCACCGATGCTGCCGGCAAATCGGCCTGGTCCAACCCGGTCTGGCTCAGCTAAGGCGGACGACCGGCAGGCCGATCTCGGTCAACAGATCGGGTTCCGGCGTGCCTGGGCCGCTCAGGTAGATCTCGATAGAGCAGCATATCGGCACCTGCACGATTTCGGGATGCCCCCTCATCTCCTTGCCAAGCGCCATGAAGCTCTCGGTCATGCGGGCGTAGCTGCCTTTGTGCTGCCCCATGAACCAGGTCATCGCGGGCAGGGCGGAGATGTGCACGTCGTTCGGAACCTCGATCCGTCGGTCGATGGTGATCGCCGCGTCGTAGCGAAGTTTTTCCGGCGCCACCTCGAGCGGGTTGTCCCACGCCAGCCCAAGCACTTTCGTCTCGGCGGTCATCAGCCCGTTCTTCGCCGCCCAGCCGACGATCCGGTCGAAGCTGGCGCCGACAGTGTTGTACGGCCCGACATTGCGCACGGCCGCATAGACCAGTGCCGGCATGTCTCTCAGTTCGCTCATGGTGGTTCCTCCGTTTGATGACATGGCAACGTTCGGCCGCCAGTAGCCGTGGCGCGAAAAGCCCGACCACGGGTCTGCGCCGAGCTTCCGGAAGGCCGTGGGCGCGATCCCGTAGACCCGGTTGAAGGCGCGGCCGAAGCCGTCGGCGCTCTCGAACCCGGCGGCGAGGGCAATATCGGTGATGCTGGCGCCGCTCGAGGTCAGAGCCCACGCTGCGCGTTGCAGCCTCAGCTTCAGATGAAAGCGCTGGGGCGAATGGCCGGTGAGGGCCCGAAACTGGCGAACGAAGTGAAAGCGCGACAGCGAGGCGGTTTCCGCGATCCTGTCGAGATCGAAGGGCTCGTCGAGCGTCGCCAGCATGGCCTTGATGGCGCGGGCGAGGCGCATCACCTGCACCCGCTTCTGCTGGTCGCGACCCTCGCCGGCCATGGCGTCTGAATTGCCCATGCCGGGGAAGCTAGCCGATCGGCCGGCCGCCCGCCCGACCGGGATTGCTGACTTCAGGCAAGCGCGATTCCGTACCGGTCGAGATCGTCGCGCATCTTGCCGGCACCGACGAATTGCTCGGCGTTCCAGCCAGCATCGCGGGCCCCGGCGACGTTCGCGGCATTGTCGTCGAAGAACAGCGTTGCTGCGGGATCGAGGCCGAACGTCTCCGCATGGTGCCGGTAGATGGCTAGATCGGGCTTCATCACCCGGATACGCCCCGAAACCGTCACGCCACGGAAACGGTCGAGAAACGGGTACATCTCCCGCGCCTCCTCGAACGTGTCGGCGGCGAAATTGGTCAGCGCCGTGACATCCCGGCCCTGCGCCAGCAGAGCCTCGAGGATCGCCACCGTGCCGTCGACTTCCGTCGGCAGCATCTCCGCCCAGTGCTTGCGGTAGGCGCGGATCATTTCCGCGTGCTGAGGATGCTCCGCGATCAGCAGGTCCTCCGCCTCGCGCCACGTCCGGCCGCGATCCTGTTCGTTGTTCCAGTCCGGATTGCAGACGTTGGTCAGGAAGTGCTTCCGCGCTTGGTCATCGGGAATGAGCCGTCGGTACGGCCGCTCCGGATCCCATTCCAGAAGCACCTTGCCGAGATCGAAAACGATATGGCGGATCGTGTTCACGCTGCCCGTCCGCTGTTGGAGCGCCGCGTTGCCCCCGGCAACGCCGCCTCGATCACCTTCTTCATCACGCTGGGCAGCGCCTCGTCGGGAAGGCTCGCTTGCGGCGCCCACCAGCACCCCGCCGGTGCTTTTTCCAGTTGGCCGGCCTCGCCGCAATACACATTCAGTTCCAGCCTGAAATGCGTAAACACGTGAACCACCGTCCCCGCGACCGCGCGCCACTCGGCTTGAATCGGTCGCGTCAACCGCGGGCGCGAAGTCCCTGATGCGACTCGCCCATTCCGTGCCCGGTACTTCGGCCATGCCGCCGAGCAGGCCGCTGTCCTCCCGGCGATGCAGCAGCACCGCGCCGTCGGGCCGCGTCACGACGAAGGCCGCGCCATAGCGCACCGGCCGCTCTGCCTTCTCGGCCTTCAGCGGGTAGCGCTCCTCGCTGCCCGCCGCGTGCGCCGCGCAATCGTCGTTCAGCGGGCACAGCGCGCAGGCGGGCCGCTTCGGCGTGCAGATCGCGGCGCCGAGATCCATCATCGCCTGCGCATAATCGCCGGCTCGGCGGGCCGGCGTCAGCCGCTGCTGGATCGTGCGGATTTCCTTCTTCGCCGCGGGCAGGGGCGTTTCGATCGCAAAGAGCCGCGCGATCACCCGCTCGATATTGCGCGTCCACGACCGCCGCCGGCTCGTCGAAAGCGATGGCCGCGATCGCGGCGGCCGTGTAGTCGCCGATGCCGGGAAGGTCGCGCAGGCCGACGGAAGTCTCCGGGAAGCGCCCGCCATGTTCGGCGGCGACCGCCAGCGCGCAGGCGTGCAGGTTGCGGGCGCGGGCGTAGTAGCCGAGCCCGGCCCACGCCTTCATGACGTCCTCGCGCGGCGCCGCAGCGAGCGTCGCGACCGTCGGCCACGCCGCGACGAACTTGTCGAAATACGGCTTCACCGCCGCCACGGTCGTTTGCTGCAGCATGATTTCGGAGAGCCACACCCGGTAAGGGTCGGGCGTGACGCCCCGCGCCCGCTCTTTCGGGCCGACCCGCCACGGCAGCTTGCGCGCATGGCGGTCGTACCAGGCGAGAAGCGCCTCTGCCGTCATGCGGCGTCGCTCAACGGAAATACCAGCCGCCGCTCGATGCCGATTGCCCCGAGGAAATCCTCGTCGTGGCTCGCGACCAGAATCGCCCCGTCGAAATCGCGGAGCGCCGCCTCGATCGCCGCAATCGAATCGAGGTCGAGATGGTTGGTTGGCTCGTCGAGGATGAGAAGCTGCGGCGGCTGGCTCCCGCCGAGCGTGCAGGCGAGGCCGGCGCGCAGCATTTCTCCGCCGGAGAGCGCGCCCACCGGTTTCAGTGCGTCGACATTGCGAAACAGAAACCGCGCCAGCACCGCGTGCGCATGGTTGATCGTCGCCTGCGGGTCGAGGCGGCGGAAGTTGTCGAGAATGGAGGCGGCGGGATCGAGGATCGCCACGCTTTGGTCGAGCATGACCGACCCTACCGGCCGCGATACGGCACCGGAAGTGGGCTCCGCGTCGCCGCTTGCGAGCCGCAGGAACGTGGACTTGCCCGAGCCGTTCGGTCCGGTCAGCGCAACCCGCTCGCGACCGGTCATTGCGAAATTGATGCCGTCGAATACGGCGGTCCCGCCCGGATGCGCGAAGCCGACACAGTCGAAGACGACCACGGTTCGGCCGCTGGGCAATCCGGTTGCCGGCAGGCGTACCGCCAGCCGCGTGACGCGCTCTACCTCCGCCTCGGCTTCCGTAATCGCTTCGGCAGCAGAAACCCGCTGGCGCTCGGCCAACTGGCTGGCGCCTGCCACCGTCCGCTCGCTGCGCTCACGCTGGGCATCGAGCAGCAGTTTCGGCTGGTCGCCCTTGGCGCGGCTTCGCTCGCCGCGTGCATTCCGCTTCGCCTGTCGTTCGCGCGCCGTCTGGGCGCGGCGCTCGAGGTGCAGCGCGGAACGCTTCGCCACGTCGAGATTGCGCTCCGCCGCTTCGCGCTCCTCCGCCTTGCGGACGGAGTAGAGATCGAAGCCGCCGCCATAGCTGCGCGCGCCGAGGCTCGACAGTTCAACGATGCGGTCCATTTCCCGGAGCAGCGCCCGGTCGTGGCTGATGACGACGGCGCCTTTCTTCCAGTTGGCGAGCACCCGCATCACGGCTTCGCGGCCAGCCGCGTCGAGGTTGTTGGTCGGCTCGTCGAGCAGGATAAGGTCCGGCTCGTCCAGCAAGAGCGCCGCAAGCGCCACACGCGTGCGTTCGCCGCCGCTCAGCGTGGCGAGGGGCCGGTCCGGATCGATTCCGGCGAGGCCGACCTCCGCCAGCGATGTTGCCAGCCGTGCCTCCAGCGTCCAGTCGGCTTCGGTCGCGTCCTCCAGCGAGCCGCGACCGGCCGCCAGTCGCCGCAACCGAACGAGCGCGCGCCGAATGCCGAACTGGTCGGCGACCGTGGCGTCGACATCGACCTGGACCGTCTGGCGCAGGACCGCGACGTGGCCGGAGCGCTCGACTGATCCGGTATGCGGCTTCGTTTCGCCCGCGATCACGCGCAGCAAAGTCGATTTGCCGATGCCGTTGCGGCCGACGAGGCCGGCGCGGTCGGAGCCGAAGGCTATGTCGAGGTTTTCGAGAAGTGGCTGGCCGTCAGCCGTTGCAAGGGTGACGGCGTGAAGCGCCACGACGGGCGAGGCGTGCGAAGGCATGGCGGGAGACCGGAACGAATGGAAGGACACGGGCGAAATCGTTCGTCGCGGCCTGATCCATGGGGCTCTCCTGTAACGCGGTCTGTCGGCGTCCGCCCAAATGGGCCATGCGACGCCTGATTGCAAGGGCTAGCCCGCTTCGCGGAAGCGCTCGGCGGTCTCGAGATCGACCGACACCAGTTGCGAAACGCCGCGCTCGGCCATGGTGACGCCGAAGAGGCGGTTCATCCGCGCCATGGTGATCGGGTTGTGCGTGATCGTGATGAAGCGGGTATCCGTCGAGTTCCTCATCTCGTCGAGCAGGTTGCAAAAACGCACGACGTTGGCGTCGTCGAGCGGCGCGTCCACCTCGTCGAGCACGCAGATTGGCGCCGGGTTGGTGAGGAACACGGCGAAGATCAGCGACAGGGCCGTCAGCGCCTGCTCGCCACCCGAAAGCAGCGTCATGATCTGCGGCTTCTTGCCCGGCGGGCGCGCCACGATCTCGAGCCCCGCTTCCAGCGGATCGTCGGACTCGGTCAACTGCAACTCGGCAGTGCCGCCGCCGAAAAGGTGGGTGAAGAGCCGCTTGAAGTGCTCGTTGACCGTCTCGAACGCCACCAGCAGGCGTTCGCGCCCCTCGCGGTTGAGGCTGCCGATGCCCTGGCGCAGGCGCTGGATCGCCGCGATCAGGTCGTCGCGTTCGCCGACCAGCGCATCGCGGCGCTCGGTGAGTTCGGTGGCCTCGGCCTCGGCGCGCAGGTTCACCGCGCCCAGCCGCTCGCGCTCCTGCTTGTGCCGCTCCAGCCGCGCCTCGACATCGTCGAGATCGGGCAGGGGGGCGCCTTCCTTGAGACCGGCTTCGTTCACGACCTCCTCGGGCGCGCAGTTCAGCGCTTCGGAGATACGTTCAGCCACTTCAGTGACGCGGGCTGCAGCTGCGACCAAGCGCTCTTCGGAGCGGCCGCGCTTTTCGCGCGCTTCCGCCAGCAGATCGAGTGCGTTGCGGGCGATCTTGTCGGCCTCGGCCAGAACGGCTTCGCCTGAGGCGAGCGCGTCGGCCGCTGCCGCGCGCGCAGTTTCCGCATCGGAACTTTCCGAGAGAAGGGCTGTGCGCTGCGCCTCGATGCGCTCCGGTTCGGCCGCCAGTGTTTCCTTCTCGGCGTTTGCCTCGTTGCGCCGCTCGGTCAGCGTCACGATCTGGTTCTGTGCGTTGGCGGCACGCTCGTGCCAGTTCTGGCGCTCGACGGCGATCGTCGCCAGCCGGCCGGAACGCAGCTCTGCCTCGCGCGACAAGCTCTCCACCGCGGCGCGGGCTTCGGCAACGGCCGCACGGTCCTCATCGACCTGCGCTCGCTGGGTCGCCAGGCTGTCCGCCAGGGTCGCCGGATCGTCGGTTGCCGCGAGCCCCGAATTTGCGTCGGCCTCTGCGGCTTCCGTCTCGGCGAGTCCAGCGGTGAGCCGCGCCAGCGCTTCGTCGAGCCCGCTCCGCCGGGCGGCGATGCGGCTTTCCTCGCGTTCCGCCTCGGCGAGGGCCTGCCGGGCCCCGTCGAGCGCCCCGCGCGTTCCGCGCAGTGCTTCGCGGGCCGACCGCTCGGCCTCTGCGGCTTCGCGCGCGCCAGCCTCGGCGGCGCTGAACATCGTGCGCCGGGTCTCCACGTCTGCCTTGACCAGGCCGGCTTCGGCATCGAGTTCGGCCAGCCGGTTGCGGCTGGCGAGCCTCTGCGCGGCAGCACGCGGCGCATCGGCCGCGGCGACATATCCATCCCAGCGCCAGAGGTCGCCCTCTCGGCTGACGAGGCGCTGGCCGGGCTTCAGCATCGGCTGCAGCCGCGCGCCCTCCTCGCGCGCCACGAGACCGGTGAGCGAGAGGCGGCGCGCCAGCACGGCCGGTGCCTGCACCTTGGCAGAGAGCGGCTCGATGCCGTCCGGCAAGGCTTCGCCGTCGGCGCCCGCTTCGATCAGCCGCCAATGCGCGGGCGCTTCTTCGTCGGCCGGAACGTCGAGATCGTCGCCAAATGCCGCGCCCAGCGCGGCCTCGAAACCTCCGTCAACCTTGACCGCGTCGATCACCGGCGTGCGGCCGTCCGGTGCGCTGCTCGCCAGAATGGCGGAAAGGGTTGCCGCCTCGGTTTCGATCCGGCCGAGCGCGCGCTCCGCCTCGGTCAACTCGGCGCGTTTGGCCGTTTCCGCTTCACGCGCCGCTGCCAGGCGCTGTTCCGCCTCGGAGGCTGTGGCCTCGCTCGCCAGGAGGACGGTCTCCGCCGCAGTCACCGTGTTGCGCCGTTCCGAGACGGCTGAGTCGCCGGAGCCGGTCAGCGTCGCAAGTTCGCCCCGAACCTTGTCGATTTCACCGCGGAGGCGCGTCGAGCGTTCGCCGGCTTCTCGAATGGTTCGCTCGTACTGGGCGCGGCGCGCCGTGATTTCGGCATGCTGCCTGGTCAGGTCGGAAAGCTGCGTTTCGCTTTCGACGAGCGCGGTCTCCGCCGTCTTGCGTCGCTGGGCGGCGTGGGCCTGACGCTCGCTGGTGGCGGCGTTCGCGGCCTCGAGGTCGCGCTCCTCTTCGTCAAGGCGCGCGAGGATAGCGCTGTTGTCCGCGACCATGCGCTCCTCGCGGCGGATGTCGTCGCCCAGTTGCGCCAGCCGCCGGTCGAGTTCTTCAAGGCGGTTGCGGATACGGCCTTCCTCGGCGTTCAGTGCCTCGGCCGCAAGGTTGATGCGTTGCAGCGCCGCGCCCGCGCGTGCCGCCGTGTCCCGAAGTTCCGGCAGCTTGGCGGCGGCTTCCGCCTGCGCGCGCGCGGCGCCAGATTGCTCGTCCGAGCGTTCATTGGCGATGGCGGTCGCCGCTTCCAGCTCTGTCTCCGCGTCGGCGCGCGCTTCCGTCGCCGCCAGCCAGCGGAGGTGAAGCACGACCGCCTCGCCACGCCGGATCTCGCCCGACAGGTTGCGGTAGCGCACTGCCTGCCGTGCCTGACGCTTCAAGCCTTCGAGCTGCTGCTCGATTTCCGCGACCACGTCGTCGAGGCGGGAAAGGTTCTGCTCGGCAGCGCGTAGGCGCAGTTCGGCCTCATGGCGGCGATTGTGCAGCCCGGAAATGCCGGCTGCCTCTTCGAGCAGGGAGCGCCGGTCGACGGGCTTGGCGGCGATCAGCTCGCCAATTTTGCCCTGGCCGACAATGGCCGGCGAATGCGCGCCGGTGGAGGCATCGGCGAAGAGAAGCTGTACGTCGCGGGCACGGACGTCGCGGCCGTTGATCCGGTAGATCGAGCCGGCCTCGCGCTCGATGCGACGGGTCACCTCGATCGCGTCGGAATCGTTGAACGCCGCCGGCGCCCTGCGGCTGCCGTTGTCGACCGCGAGCGAGACTTCCGCCGTGTTGCGGGCAGGGCGGTTGCCGCTACCCTGGAAGATGACGTCGTCCATGCCGGACGCGCGCATGTTCTTGTATGAGCTTTCGCCCATAACCCATCGCAATGCCTCGACAAGATTCGACTTGCCGCAGCCATTGGGGCCCACAACGCCGGTCAGGCCGGGCTCGATCGGGAATTCCGTCGGCTCTACGAAGGACTTGAAGCCGAGGACGCGCAGCCGCGTGAATTTCAAACGCCAACTCCTGCTGTGGTGGCGGCGCGGGTAACGCGCCGCCGCAGGGGCGTCGCGGGCCTAGCCGCCGAGTATCTTGTCGATCTCCGCAAGCGAAAGTTCACCGGGGTGCTTTTCGCCGTTGAAGAAAAACGTCGGTGTCGAGTTCACGCCAAATTTCTCGCTGGCGCAATTCTTCACCCAGTTCACTCCGTCCAGAACCGACTGATTCGTCAAGCAGGCGTTGAACGCGTCCTCGGTGATTCCGGCCTGTTTCACCAGGTTCATGAGCGCCGTCTTTGGGTCCGGCACGAAGGCCCATGTCTGCTGCTGGTCGAAGAGCAGGTCGACGAGCGGGAAGTACCGGTCCTTCGGGGCGCAGCGCGCCAGCATGATCGCCGAGGTCGCCAGCGGATCGAGCGGGTACTCCCGGAAGATGAAATAGACCTTGCCCGTGTCGACGTATTTCGCCTTGAACGCCGGATAGACGTCGCGATGGAAGCGCTCGCAGTGCGGGCAGGTCATCGAGGCATATTCGATCACGGTGTTGGGCGCTTTCGGGTCGCCCAGTCCCATCTCGCCGAGCGGTCCCGCCACCATCAGTTCGGATGTGGCGGCAGCGCCGCCACCCGTTGTGCCGCCGTCGCCTCCGCTCGTGCCGAGATCGACGCTTGCCGGGCGGCCGACGAAATAGAAGACCGCGCCGGCGACGATGAGAACTGCCGCTACGGCGATCAGGAGCATTTGCCGGGAGTTCCAGTTCACGTTTGTCGTTCCTTGGAATGAGATGCAATGGCGGAAGCCCGCCACTTTGTGAGTCGAGTGACTAATTACGGCGTTTCCGCGCCCCGTCCAATCACGCTTGCTTGCGTGCCAGCGCGCCGCGGCCGAGCCGCTCCAGCGCATCCCTGAGTTCGGGGCTCTCCACCGCGCCGATTTCGCCCTTCAGCCGTGCCTCGTCCCGCGGCGACAGCGCAACCGTGGCCGTCGCCGGCGCATCCGCCTTCCGCGTCACCGGCGCCTGCACCAGCCGGATCTGGCCGACCGCGGCGTAGCCGAGGAACGCGTTCACGCGCTCCAGGATCTGCCCAAGTTCGTGCTGTACGTAGATGGCGCGCGGGCCCTCCACCTTCAGCGTCAGCACGCCGGGAAGGTCGGCGTTGGCTTCTCCGCGCGGCCATACGATCTTCTCCGGCCGCGTGTAGTCGGCGAACCGGGCGCCAACCACCTCCGCCCACGCCGCGATCAGATCTGCCGTTGCGAAGCCGCGCCGCTTGGCGAGCGGGTCGATCACGCGCCCCACCAGCGCCGAGAGCGGCACCGCCCCCCGCGGGCGCTTCTTTCCGTCCGAGTCGGCCATGCAGCGTTTCTCGCATGACGCTCCCGTGGTGGGAAGGCCGCGCGGGACCGCCCGATGGCCCGGCATCGCACCGCAGCATCGCCTGAAACGCAAATAATGTCAGTGCGTTAACGCCGATTGACCTTTCCTTGACACGATATGGGGCGCTAACTATTGTGCGCGCGGATTTGGGGCGCCTGGACTGCTTCTTCCGAGAATCGAGGGGAGCGACGCATGGGCGACGGGAACGGCAAGCCGGACCTGTCGGGTGCCCGGGATGGTGATTTGTCGAAACGGCTGCGCGATCTCGATCGCCAGCTGGATCAGCGTCGGGATACGCGCAAGCAAAGCGCCCCTGCCGCCGGAACCGAACCGCGCAAGCCGGGCTTTGCCATGGCGATGCGGCTGGGGGCCGATTTCGTGGCCGGGGTTGTCCTCGGCGCTGCATTGGGGTGGGGCTTCGACAAGTTTTTCGAAACCTCTCCCTGGGGACTGACGGTGTTTCTGCTTCTGGGCTTCGCCGCCGGAATCCTGACCGTGATGCGGTCGGCCGGCATGGTGAAGCCGGGACCGGCCGGGCCGGACGATCTGCCCGGCAAGAAGGGGTGACGAGGGACAGAATTGGCCTACGATCCGATCCATCAATTCCACATCGAAAAGCTGATCCCGATCGAAGTCGGCGGCATCGATTTCTCCTTCACCAATTCCGCCCTGTTCATGGCGCTCACCGTCGCCGGGGCCTCCGCTTTCCTGATCCTCTCCACCCGCGGCCGCGGCCTGGTGCCGTCGCGCTGGCAGTCTGCGGCGGAGATGACTTACGAGTTCGTGGCCTCGACCCTGCGCGAATCGGCCGGCAGCGAAGGAATGAAGTTCTTTCCCTTCGTCTTTTCGCTCTTCATGTTCGTGCTGGTCGCCAATCTGTGGGGCATGTTCCCCTATTTCTTCACGGTCACCTCGCACATCGTCATTACCGCCGCGTTGTCGCTGGCCGTGATCCTGACGGTGGTCGTGGTCGGCTTCTGGCGGCATGGGTTCGGCTTCCTCAAGCTGTTCGTGCCCAGCGGCGTGCCGAAGGTGATTCTGCCTTTCATCGTCGTCATCGAGTTCCTGTCGTTCCTGTCGCGTCCGCTCAGCCTGTCGATCCGTCTCTTCGCCAACATGCTGGCCGGTCACATCACGTTGAAGGTGTTCGCCGGCTTCGTCGTCGCGCTGGGCTCGGCCGGTTTCCTCGGCATCCTCGGCGCGGTGCTGCCGCTGCTCGCGACGATCGCGCTGACCGCGCTTGAATTCCTGGTGGCGGCGCTGCAGGCGTACGTCTTCGCCATTCTCACCAGCCTCTACCTGAACGACGCCCTTCACCCCGGCCATTGACGGCCGCAACTATCGACCAAGCAGGAGATCGAAATGGAACTTGACGCAGCAAAGGCAATCGGCGCCGGCATCGCGTGCATCGGCATGGGCTGCGCCGGCATCGGCCTTGGCCACATCTTCGGAAACTTCCTGGGAGCGGCCATCCGCAACCCGGCAGCCGCCGACGGCCAGTTCGGCCGCCTGATCTTCGGCTTCGCCATCACCGAAGCGCTTGGCATCTTCTCGCTGCTGATCGCGCTCATCCTGCTGTTCGGCTAAGCCGCAATCGACCGCCGTAAGCGGAGAGGGTAATGGCCGAAACGCCGACAAACGCCGCACACGGGCCAGTCTCGAATGCCGGGACTGGAACGCTGGCCGAGCCGCCGGCCGAGCATAAATCGTTCCCGCCTTTCGACTCGACGACGTTTCCCTCGCAGCTCCTGTGGCTGGCGATCACTTTCGGGCTTTTCTACTACCTGCTCGCCAAGGTGGCCCTGCCGCGCATCTCCGGCATCCTCGAAGATCGTCGCGACCGCATCGCCGCCGATCTCGACATGGCCGAGCGGCTGAAGTCCGAGTCGGAGGACGCGCTCAACGGCTACGAGAAGGCTCTGGCCGCGGCCCGCGCCAAGGCCTTCACGATCGCCGAGACGGCGCGAAACGAAGCCAAGGCCGCCGCTGACGCGCAGCGTGCCGAGGCGGAAGCGGCTCTCGGCAAACAGCTTGCCAGCGCCGAGAAGCGCATCGGTGACATCAAGGACAAGGCGCTCTCCGACGTCGGCAGCATCGCCAGCGAAGCAACCGAGGAAATCGTTCGTGCGCTGGTCGGCGGCGACGTGAGCCGCTCCGACGTCGACGCGGCGGTTACCCAAGCGATGGCGAAGTAAATGGCCGAGATATTCGACGCCCCGTTCTGGGCCCTCGTCGCCCTGATCATCTTCCTCGGGGTCGTCATCTACCTGAAGGTGCCCGGGCTCATTACGTCGACCCTCGACAAGCGGGCGCAGTCGATCCGCGACGAGCTTGAACAGGCGCGCAAACTCCGCGAGGAGGCGCAGGCGCTGCTGGCCGAGTATCAGCGCAAGGCGCGCGAGGCCGAGACCGAGGCCGAGGAAATCATCGATCAGGCGAAGCGCGAGGCGGAGGCGCTTTCCGGCGAAGCGCGCACGCGCATGCAGGAATACGTCGCAGGGCGCACCAAGATGGCCGAGCAGAAGATCGCCCAGGCCGAGGCGCAGGCGCTTCAGGAAGTCCGCGCGCTTTCCGCCGATGTCGCCATCGCCGCGGCGCAGAGGATCCTTGGCGAGCGCGTCAAGGGTCCGGCCGGAGCATCGTTGATCGAGAAGGCAATCGGCGACGTCAAGTCGAAGCTCAACTGAGCTGACGACCGGCGCCGCAGCGCCGTTTCCTTCAGCCCAGTAATCCCAGTTCCAGCTGCTGCTCGCGCACCGGCGCAAAGCTTTGCCGGTGATGCGGGCAGGGGCCATGCGTGCGCAGCGCCGCGAAATGGCCCGGCGTCGAGTAGCCCATGTGCCGCTCGAAGCCGTAGTCCGGATAGGCAAGGCCGACCGCGGTCATCAGCCGGTCGCGCGTGACCTTGGCGACGATGGACGCCGCCGCGATGGAAAAGCTGAGCGCGTCGCCGCCGATCACGGTCTCGCACCGGCAGGCAAGGTTTGGCGGCTCCATGTTGCCGTCCACCAGCACATGATCCGGTGCTTCCGGCAGTCCGGCAATCGCGCGGCTCATTGCCCATAGAGACGCGCGCAAGATGTTCATGCGGTCGATCCGCGCCCGGCTGGCGACGACCACCGAGACCATCGCCCGGTCGACAATCAGCTCGTAGAGCCGAGTCCGCTCGTTGAGGCTGAGCTTCTTGGAATCGTCGATGCCGGCAGGGTAGCGTCCGTGCGCAAAGGCCACGGCCGCGACGACCACCGGTCCGGCCAGCGGCCCGCGTCCAGCTTCGTCGACGCCGGCGACGAGCCGCGCCCCACGGCGTCTGGCACGGCGCTCGAACCGGTCTGTCGGAACGACGGCTGGCGCGGGTGGGGGCGAATCGGCTGGGCGTAGCGGCATCACCGGCGGAGGGTGCAACCCGTTCGCCTCCGGCGCAAGCGGAGCGGCGACCGGTCACACGCCCTAGCCGCGGCGGGCGAAGAACCCGGGGACGGCCTCGACGATAGCGTGGAGGCCGAAACCGATGAAGATCAGGCCGGAAACGCGCGCTATGCCGACATCGTGGCGCGCATAGAACCGCCGCACCCAGCCGGTACCTACGAGAAAGATCAGGATCAGGTCGGCGACGATGAAGCCGACGCATGCGGCGCCGAGCAGCATCGGCAGCGCGCCCCAGGAAAGCCGGTCGGATACGCTTGAGAGCAGCGCCGTGAACATCGCCAGCGCCACCGGATAGCCCTTTGGGTTGGTGAGGCCGAAGGTCAGCCCGCGGAAGAGCGGTACGCGTGCCTCCGCGGTCAGTCGCCCGGCCGCGTCGCGCTTTGCGCGAAGCGCTCCTACGCCGAGCCAGCAGAGGTAGGCGCCGCAAACCAGTCCCAGCGTGTCGAAGAATGTGTGGCTGACCGAATGCGCGCCGATAATGGCAACCAGCGCCAGCGATGCCCAAAGAATGTCGCCGGCGAAATGTCCGGCGAGGAAACCGGCGCCGGCCTTGCGCCCGCGCGCTGCGCCGATCCCGAGCAGGGCCAGGAAGGCAGGGCCTGGGATCAGCGTGTAGGTTGCGCCCGCAAGCGCCGCTGAAAGAAGGATCGAAGGAACCACTGCCTGCCCGCCCGCGAGAAAGACGGCGGAAATTCCCACACCTGCGTGGCGTTGCCTAGTGCGGCATCAATGTCCGGTCCGAGTGATCAAGCGGCTTGCTTTTCGCCGAACAGGTCGAGTTGGCTGCCGACGCCGCCCGGCGGCACAAACAGGTCGGTGCGCAGGCGCCGCTTCTGTTGATTAAGGCCGAGCCGCTTGGCGGCGATCTCGAAGCGGCGCCCGATCTGCCAGGCATAGGGACCATCGCCACGCATCCGTTTTCCCCATTCGGCGTCGTAGTCCTTGCCGCCGCGCATGGAGCGGATCACCGACATCACGTGCTTGGCGCGATCAGGATACTCGCGCTCCAGGAATTCCTTGAAGACGTCGCGCACTTCCAGCGGCAGGCGGAGCAGCACATAACCGGCTTCGCGCACGCCGACGGAAGCGGCGGCATCGAGGATGCGCTCGATCTCGGTTTCGTTGAGGGCCGGGATCACCGGCGCCACCATGACCGTGGTCGGAATGCTCGCGGCCGAAAGCAGCCGCAGCGTCTCCAGCCGGCGCGTCGGCGTCGCTGCCCGCGGCTCCATGGCGCGCGCCAGCTTGGCATCGAGCGTCGTCACCGATAGCGCCACTTTCACCAGTCCACGTTCGGCCATGCGTGACAGGATGTCGATGTCGCGCACCACCAGCGCCGACTTGGTGACGATCCCGACAGGATGACCGGTCTTCTCCAGAACCTCGAGGATCTCGCGCATGATGCGGTAGCGCCGCTCGATCGGCTGATACGGGTCGGTGTTGGTGCCGATCGCCATCGTGCGAACTTCGTAGCCGGGCTTCGCCAACTCCTTCTCCAGCAGCTTGGCCGCGTTCGGTTTGGCGAAAAGCCGTGTCTCGAAATCCAGCCCCGGCGAGAGGCCCATGTAGGCGTGGGTCGGACGCGCGAAACAGTAAGCGCAGCCATGCTCGCAGCCGCGATAGGGATTGATCGATCGGTCGAACGAAATATCCGGGGATTCGTTGCGCGTGATGATCTGGCGTGGGGTCTCCTCCTGCACCTCGGTCTTCAACGGCGGCAGCAGGTCGAGCGAGTTCCAGCCGTCATCGACGGACTCGCGTGCCAGCGACTCGAAACGACCGGAACGATTGGTTTCCGCGCCGCGTCCGCGCCGCCTGTCGGGGTCGATCCGCACGCCAACCATGTCCATCGTCGGACGGCCGGTGCTGCTGGCTTCGCTGATTCGGGGGCTGTGCGTGTTCATGAAAATATTCCTAGCCTTTCGACGGGAACATATCAAGAACGATTTCGGCGGGAATTGGTTCCGGCGAAATTTCCGGTCGTCACGGACACGTGAGGTGCGTATGACGGACCTATGATCACCGCCGTCATCGAAACACGGAATGACGAGGTCGCTTTGGCCCGCGCGCTGGCGGCGCTGGTGCCAGCGGCGACGGAGGGTGTGATCCGCGACGTGATCGTCATCGACCAAGGCTCTGAGGACGGCACGCTGACGGTGGCCGACGCCGCCGGTTGCACGATCGTCGCGGCACGCGGTGTGGACGATGCGCAGCGCGCTGCCGTCGAGCAGGCGCGTGGCGACTGGCTGTTCTTCACGTCACCGCAGCCGTTGCCGCCCGAGTGGCAAACGGATGCGCTGGCCTTCATCGATCGCACGATGGTGCGCGGCAGCGCGCAACGTCAGTCGGCGATGTTCAGGGGAGGGCGGTTTCCGTCAAGTCCGCTGACGTGGCTGCGGTCGGTGCTGCGTGGAGAGCAACCGGCGCGGCTGGTCGCGAAGTCGGCCTGGCTCGCGGAGCACGCGCATTCGTCTACGCGCGCTTCCGCACCTTCGTCCGTTTCAGGTGCTCGTCGAGGCGCGGCATGATCTCGACGAAATTGCACGGCGTCTGCCGGTAGTCGAACTGCTTCACGAGAATGCCGTCCCAGGCGTCCTTGCAGGCGCCGGGCGATCCCGGCAGGCAGAAGATGAAGGTGCTGTTGGCAAGCCCCGCAGTGGCGCGTGACTGGATGGTCGAAGTCCCGATCTTGTCGTAGCTGATGCGATGGAACACCGTCGAGAAGCCCTCCATGCGCTTTTCGAACAGCGGCTCTACCGCCTCCGGCGTCACGTCGCGGCCGGTGAAGCCGGTGCCGCCCGTTGTGATGATTGCATCGACTTCCGCATCGGCGATCCATTTGCGCACGGTCGCGCGGATCTTGCGGGTGTCGTCGGGCACGAGCGTGCGGTCGGCAAGCACATGGCCCGAGCCGGTGATGCGCTCCGCCAGCGTCGCGCCTGAGCGATCCTCCTCCAGCGAGCGGCTGTCCGAAACGGTCAGGACCGCGAAGCGAACCGGAATGAACGGCTTGTCTGTCTCACCCGGCATCCGCTTGCGTCCTCGCTACGTTGGCCAGGCATCCTATCAGCCGCCGGCCATTGCCGGCGAGGGCGTCGCTAGGAGCCTTGCGTCATGGCTGTCGTGACCCACCAGTCCGGCTTCTCCTTTTGCAGCCTGGCGGCGGCCCGCTCTGCCGCGGCGAGGGTCACGAAGATGCCGAACGCCGTCGCGCCGGAGCCGGACATGCGCGCGAACAGGCAGTCGGGGTCCTTGCTCAGCGCGGTCGCCGCCGCCGTCGCCTTGCGCGACACGACCTTGGCCGGGTCGACCAGATCGTTGCGCGCCTTGCGCAGCCAGTAGATCAGGTCGAGGAGCGTGGGGAACTTGGCCGGCATGGCTGGCAGCGGCGACCGCTGCTCCAGGCCCAGGCCTGCGAACACGGCGCCGGTCGAGATGATCACGCCCGGATGCGCCAGCACGAGAGGCAGGGCCGGCATCCCCGCAACCGGCGTGATCTGCTCGCCAACTCCGCGCGCGATCAGCGGCCGCAATTCAAGGCACATCGGCACATCCGCGCCGAGGCCGATTGCGATCGCCGCCAGTTTCTTCGGATCCGCCTCGAACCCCCACGAGCGCTGAAGCAGGCGCAGCACCGCCGCCGCATCTGCCGATCCGCCACCCAGCCCCGCCGCCAGCGGGATTCGCTTGTTGATCGTCAGCTGCATCGGCTTGGCCTGGCGCTTCGGCGCCAGCGCACCAAGTGCGTTGGCGGCCTTGAGCGCGAGGTTGTCCTCGGGCTTGGTTGTCTCCCCCAGCAGTTCGGCGAACGGCCCGGTGATATCCAGCGTCGTACTGCGGGATTTAGCTGCAGTTCGGACGGTTACCACGTCAGCTAAATCGGCAAACACGACAAGGCTCTCCAGAAAATGGTAGCCGTCGGGTCGCTGCGCGCCCACGTGGAGAGCAAGATTGATTTTGGCCGGTGCAAGTTCAGAGGCTGACGCTCCGGTCGCCTCCTCAATTGCCTTGGCAATGGTGTCCATAGAAGTCCGCGCGAATACTCCGGCTACGCCGCGTGGTACTTACCCTAATTTGCCTGCATGACAGGCAGATTAAGCGTCATGCCAGGGAAGATACGATTCGGATCGTTGATCCGGTCGCGATTGGCCTCGAAAATCTTCTCGTACATTTCCGCCTTGCCGTACACACGGGCGGCAATCGCCCACAGACTCTCGCCCTTTCCGACGACGACCGATGTCGCATCGGCCTTGGCCCCGCTCGTGTCAGGCTCGGCGGCGCCGGTCCCCATGTTGCCGCCGGCGTCTGCGGTCGACTTGAGGCCGTGCGCCAGTTTTTCGAGGATCTTGGGCAACTGGTCCTTCTCGGGATCGAGGTCCCGAGCGTGCGCCCACTGGAATGTCGCTTCGCGTTTGCGGCCCACCTGCCAATAGGCATCGCCGAGGTGATCGTTGATGGTCGAATCTTCCGGGCGCAGCTCGATCGCGCGTTCCAGCGTCTCAACGGCGTCCTGGTAGCGCCCGAGGCGATAGTGTGCCCAGCCCAGGCTGTCGACGATGTAGCCGTCGTTGGGCCGGAGATCGACCGCGGCCTTGATCATGTCGACCGCCTTGTCGAGGTGGATGCCCATGTCCACCCAGGAGTAGCCGAGATAGTTGAGCACCTGCGGCTGCTCGGGATTGAGCTTCAGCGCATGCTGGAAGTCGGCCTCCGCCGCGTCCCACTGCTTGCTGCGCTCGTTGGCGACGCCTCGGTAGTAGTAGAGGCGCCAGTCGTCCGCGGATTCGGTTCCCAGCGCCGCGATGGCCTTGCTATATGCGTCCGCCGCTTCGCTGAACTGGTCGTTGGCGCGGTAGATGTTGCCGAGTTCCGCAGCCGCCTCGATGTCCTTTGGAGCGGCGTCAACCACGCGCTTGACGTAGCGAACTGCCTCATCCGGCTTGTCGAGCGACTGCAGGCAGTTTCCGATCTGAAGGTCGGCATTGCGACGCAACGGCACGTCCGCGGCCACGCGGTCGTAGGCGTCAATCGCCTCGTCGCAGCGCGACACGCTCTGCAGGATGTCGCCAACCGCCATCTGCGCCAGCGTCAGACTGGGCTCGAGATAAATCGCCATCTGCAGGTAGGCGATGGGCAATTCGGGGCCGTCGTCAGCGCCAATGGCGGATCCGAGGCCGTAAAGGGCTTCGGCCACGCCCGCGTTCGCTGTGGTCGCAAGCGCGGCGATCGGCTTGCCGGATCTGACGTCGTCGAGCAGCGTCCGCACGGCAGGGTGCAGCGGCGTGGCGCCGGCGAAATCCGTCAGCGCCTTTGCGGCGACATCGCGTTTGCCAGCGCGCGCCAGGATGCGCGCATAGCCGTCGACCACCCGCAGCGCCGATCCGTCCGTATTGTAGGCCTTGGTGATGGCGGCGACCGCCTCGTCCTCGCGCCCCGCCGCGTCGAGAATGAGCGCGGTATGGTAGTTCTTGAATATGCCATACCAGCTAGGACCACTGAGCGCATCGATGGTCGCGAGACCCTCGTCCGTCTTGCCGAGCGCAAAGTCGACCCAGCCATTGATCAGCCCGACGGTCAGCGTCGCCAGCGGCGCCTTGGCCACCTTCGCAAGCGAGTCGGGAATGCCAGCGTAGTCCTGTTGCTTGAGCGACCGGATGGCCAGGGAAATGCGCCCGATCGGATTGCCGCTGTCGAAGTTGACCAGCCTCTCGGCCGGCGGGAAGGCGCGTTCGAATCTGCCGGCCGCCAGGCTGAGAATCGTCAGGCGTTCCATCAGCACCGGGTTCTCGGGATCGACCGCCGTCGCATCGGCATAGAACGACGCTGCGGAGCCGATGTCTTTCGTGGCGTCCGCGCTACGCGCTGCAAGGTAGCTGCCGGCGAGCGTTGGCGGAAAGTCAGCCGAGGTGGCAGCAAAGGCGGGCGCATTCAACGCCAGCAGGCCGGTGCTGGCGGCGAGTCCCAGGCAGAGTCGGCGTACGAGGATCATGGCGGGGTTCCCATTCGGGAAGTGTTCATTGGGAGCTTGGCGACAAGATGACTGTTTGGGATCGCTGCCGCAAGCATTCGCACTGGCCTAGCTTACGCGCCCGATGCAGAAGTCTACCGCCTCAAGAAGGGCGGATTTGTGCGGCGAATCCGGGAAGGGCGCCAAAGCGTCGCGGGCCACGGCGCCAAAATGTTGCGCACGCTCGACCGTGTCTGCGATGGCGTTGTGGGACCGCATGAGCTGGATCGCCTTTTCCAGATCGCCATCCTCTATCACGCCGTCTTCCAGCGCGCGCTTCCAGAAAATCCGGTCGGCATCCGTACCGCGCCGATAGGAGAGCACCACCGGGAGCGTGATCTTCCCCTCGCGGAAATCGTCGCCCACGCGCTTGCCCAGTTCATGGGAATTTCCGCCGTAATCGAGGGCATCGTCGACCAACTGGAAGGCGAGGCCGAGATTGGTTCCATAGGATCGGAAAGCCGCGCGCTCCGCGCGCGCCCGTCCGGCAAGCACGGGGCCGACCTCGGCTGCCGCGGAAAACAGCGCTGCGGTCTTGGCCTGGATGACGGCGAGATACTCGTCCTCGGTCGTCGCGGTATTCTGCGCCGAACCGAGCTGCATGACTTCGCCCTCGGCGATGACGGCCGCGGCATTGGCGAGAATGTCCAGCGCCTCCAGCGAGCCAACCTCGACCATCATCTTGAAGGCCTGACCGAGTAGGTAGTCCCCCACCAGCACGGACGCTTGGTTGCCCCATAACAGTCTCGCTGCGGCCTTTCCGCGCCGCATGTCGCTCTCGTCGACCACGTCGTCGTGGAGCAACGTCGCGGTGTGCATGAACTCGACGCTGGCGGCCAGCTTGATCCGGCCGTCGCCGCTGTGGCCGCACATCTCGGAGGCGGCGATGGTCAGCATCGGCCGCAGGCGCTTCCCGCCCGAATCGATGAGATGCCGCGCGATCTCGGGGATCAAATCCACCTGCGAACCGGCTCGGGCGAGGATGATCTCGTTGACCTCGCCCATGGCGGCGCGCGTCAATTGAACCAGCGGCTGGATGCTCGCGGTCGGTCTTTTCTTGCCTTCTTCGAGGGCGACGACGACACCCAAAAGGACGCTCCTTGCTTGTTCGGAGGGACATTAGGGACCGGCATCCCTTGGAACAAGGCCGCTAGCCGCGATTGTGCGTCGCGGGCGGACCCACTAACGTGACCGCCGGTTGCGCCGGCGCTCCAACAGCCGTGAGGCGAAATGGAAGAGTTATTGAGAACCAATGACTTGGTTCTGATTTCCTTCGTCGAGGCTTTAATGCGCGATGCCGGCATCGACGCCCTGGTTCTGGACCAGAACATGAGCGTGATCGAGGGGTCGCTGGGCGTCCTGCCGCGGCGCATGCTCGTGCCGTCCGACAGGGTCGATGAAGCGCGCAAGATTCTGGACATGGCGGGGCTTGGGCAGGAAGCCGAGAAACCAAGGCGGGACAAGTGACGGCGGGCGCGGTTGCCGAGGCCGGGAGCGAGATCCTTGCCGACACCACGGTGGATTCGTTCATCGGCGGCCGGGTCGAGGCGGTTCAGCCCACACGCGGCCACCACCGCTCGGGCCTGGAGGCTGTTCTTCTCGGCGCCACGCTTGATCCCGGCTTCACAGGCACCCTGATTGATCTTGGCTCGGGCGTCGGCGTTGCTGGAATGGTGGCCACCGCACGCTGCGGCAAGGCCGATGCAATTCTGGTGGATCGCGACGAAACCGCGATCGAATGCGCCCGCGCCGCCCTCATGCGGGCGGGCAACCAGGCATTTTCGTCACGGGTTACGGTGGCGGTTGCCGACGTGGAGGCTCCCGAAGGCGAGCGCGAGCGCGCCGGCCTCCGCCGGGCGAGCGCGGACGTGGTTCTCACCAATCCACCGTTCCACATCCCGGCGACAACGACCGTCCCTCCTGGCGCTGCCCGATCAGCCGCGCATGTTCTGGGAGGTGGTGGGCTCGAAGCCTGGATGCGTGCTGCTGCCTCCGTGTTGAAGCCCGGCGGCCGCCTGGTGGTGGTCTTCCGCGCTGATGGACTTGCCGCTCTCGTGCAGGCCATGGGAACCCGCTTTGGCGGGGTCGACATCCTGCCGATCCACCCCCGCGACGGGGAAGTAGCGCACCGCATCCTCGTCCGCGGCGTAAGCGGCAGCCGTGCGGGCTCGCGCCTGCTTCCGCCTTTGGTCCTTCACGGAGAGACCGGCGGCGCCTATTTACCTGCCGTCGAGCGCGTTCTGCGCGACGGCGCCGGCCTTTCCGAAATCCATTCGGCATGGCGATCGGCCTGACGAAGCAAGGGTAGTTCGTGGCGTTTTCCTGGAAATCCCTGATTCCCGCGCGCTTCCGTAGCGACATTCCGACAATTCCGGTGGTCCGCCTGCACGGAACCATCGGCAGCGGCTCACCGCTGCGCTCCGGTCTGACGCTGGATTCGGTTGCCGGCCCGCTTGAGCGGGCCTTCAATCACAAGTTCGCGCCGGCGGTTGCCATCGTCATCAACTCGCCCGGCGGCGCCGCCGTGCAGTCGCATCTGATCTACCGGCGCATCCGCGATCTCGCCGTTCAGAAGGAGAAGAAGGTCATCGTCGTGGTCGAGGATGTCGCCGCCTCCGGTGGCTACATGATCGCGGCCGCCGCTGACGAGATCATCGTCGATGAGAGTTCCATCGTCGGTTCAATCGGTGTGGTCGCAGCCGGCTTCGGCTTCACCGGCCTGATGGAGCGCATCGGCGTCGAGCGGCGCATCTACACCGCCGGCAAGAGCAAGGCGATGCTGGATCCATTCCGGCCCGTGCAGGAGGCCGACGTCGCGCGGCTGAAGGCGATCCAGGAGGATGTGCATGCGTCCTTCATTGACTTGGTGAAGGAACGTCGCGGCGCGGCGCTCTCCGACGATCCGGAGCTCTTCACCGGCGCCTTCTGGTCGGGCCAGAAGGCAGTCTCCCTCGGTCTTGCGGATCGTGTCGGCGACCTGCGCTCGGTGATGCGCGAATATTTCGGCGACAAGGTGCGCCTCCGCGTCATCCCGGGCGAGAAGAGCATGCTGCGCCGGCGCCTTGGTCTCAGCGGCGGCAGTACCGACCGCCTGGCCATCGGCCTCGTCGATCGCGTTGTCGCGATAGTCGAGGAGCATTTGGCCTGGGGCCGGTTCGGCCTGTAGGAACGCTGCATGAACCGCCTGCTCCTCATCGTCCTTCTGTTTGTCTTCGTCTGGTACGTGTGGTGGCGCGTGCGCCGTCGCTTCGCCGAACTGTCGGCGCGCTACGGCCGGCGGCCGCAGCAGCCCGCGGACCACGGAAAAGAAAACGGCAGCGTTGACCTTGGAGAAGGACCCGGTCACCGGGGTCTATCGCCCACCCAAGGGCTGAGCGGGTTCCTGCGCTTCGCTTGACCCGCCTGCCGCGGTGTTTAAAAGGTGGCGCGCCGCCGTGGCGGCTTCTCCCCAAGAGGATGGCTGAGCGTGACCGAAGACCTGCCTCCGCACATGCGCCCGGAGCGCTCGTTTCAGGGGTTGATCCTGACGCTGCAGCGCTATTGGGCCGACTATGGTTGCGCCATCCTTCAGCCCTACGACATTGAGATGGGTGCCGGCACGTTCCATCCGGCGACGACGCTGCGCGCGCTTGGGCCTCGGCCCTGGAAAGCTGCCTACGTGCAGCCTTCGCGCCGGCCGAAGGACGGTCGTTACGGCGAGAACCCGAACCGGCTTCAGCACTATTACCAATTCCAGGTGATCATTAAGCCGTCGCCACCGGACTTGCAGGACCTCTACCTGAAGTCGCTGGAGGCGATCGGCCTCGACATGCATCTGCATGACGTGCGCTTCGTCGAGGACGATTGGGAGAGCCCCACGCTCGGCGCCTGGGGGCTGGGCTGGGAGTGCTGGTGCGACGGCATGGAGGTGTCGCAGTTCACTTACTTCCAGCAGGTCGCGGGCTTCGAATGCGCGCCGGTCGCGGGCGAACTGACCTACGGTCTTGAGCGCCTCGCCATGTACATCCAGGGCGTCGACAACGTTTACGACCTGAATTTCAACGGGCGCGACAACGACAAGGTCACCTACGGCGACATCTTCCTCCAGGCCGAGCAGGAATATTCGCGGCACAATTTCGAATACGCCGATACCGACATGCTGTTCGAGCAGTTCCGCATGGCGGAGTCGGCCTGCCGCAAATATCTCGAAGCCGGGCAGGGGAAGGAAAGCCATCTGATGGCGCTTCCCGCCTACGACCAGTGCATCAAGGCGAGCCACGCGTTCAACTTGCTCGACGCACGGGGCGTCATCGCGGTGACGGAGCGGCAGAGCTACATCCTGCGCGTTCGCGATCTTGCGCGCGCCTGCGGTGCAGCTTGGCTGGAGACTGCGGGCGGGCGCGCGGCGTGAATGTGGATCGCAGCACGCACGCGTAGACCAGGAGGCGTTGCGCGATTTCCCCCGTTGCCGCCATCTGGCCCAAAGTCTTAACGCCGTCGTAACCGCGAGCGCCTACCGGTTTATCGGGACATTCTCGCGGACACCGGCATGGCACTCACCAATTTCGGGATCACACGCCGAGCCTCGGCGGTTTCGGCAGTTGACGCCGTTTGGCCGCGGCGCGTTGCGCTCGCGATCCTGCCGTTTGTGTTGATCCTGGCATGGACGGCCGCGGTGCGCCTGCCGTTCTATGGCACTGCGAACGGTGACGAGTTCTTCTTCTCCACAGTCGCCAGTGAATGGCTGCGCGGCGGCGTCCCCTATGTCGATACTTTCGACATTAAACCGCCTGGCGTCTTCTTCATTTACGCGGTCGCGCAAGCGCTTTTCGGCGCCTCCTATGCCACCTTCAAGGGTTTGGAGATTATCGCCGTCGCCGCCGGCGCCTCGTCGCTTTACGTGATGCTGCGCCCGTTCGGAGCCGGACGGCTGGCGGTATGGTGCGCGGCTCTTTTTCCGGTCTACACGCTCGCCTTCGACGGCACCGCCGCCGTCAACATGCTGCTGCAACTGCCCTTCATTGTCGCCGGCTTTGCCGCGGTGGTGATGGCGACGGCTGAAGACATCACGGCGCGCCAGCGGCTGACCGGCGCGTTCCTTGCGGGCCTTGCGATCGGCGCCGCCGGCATGATGAAGCAGACGGGTGTCTTCGAGGCCGCGGCCGCTTTTGTCGTTCTCGGCCTTTATGGCGTGAAGCGGCTGCGGCTGAAGATGCTGGCTCTCTTTGTCGTCGGCGCCGCGCTGCCGGCCGTCGCCTTCTCGGCTTATTTTCTCGCCGTTGGTCATTTCGGCGAGATGTTCAACGCGGTGATTGTTCTTGCGCTCGGGCGTCTCGATTCCGAAGTCGTTGCCAGCTACGGGCCGAAGCTCGCGCGCTATCTGACACTGCCCGGCGCGCTGGAGAATTCGCTCCTCCGTTCGGCCGCGGTTATCTTCTTGTGGGGTGGTGCAATATTCGCGCTTCTGCGCCACGCCTTAATCCGTCAGGTGGTGCCCGGTCGTGTTCTTGTCACGGCGATCGTCTGGCTGGGGTTCTCTTTCGTCGGCGTGGTCTTCGGTCGTTTGCTCGTGGACTACTACCTGTTGGCCATCGTACCGCCGCTGCTCATCCTTTCGGGCGCATTCTTCTCCTACGGGCTGCGTCTCGCGTCCGAACGTCAGCACCTGGTCTTCTGGCTCTCGCTCGTCGTCGGAACGGCGACACTTGCGTACACGGATCACCGTGCGCTGTTTGGCCATGAACCGCTTTCCTACGATGGCGACCTTGTTGCACGCACGGCAGAGTCCATCCGCGATCTCGGCTTGACCGAGAATGATCGCCTGTTGGTGCTCAATCGAGGTCTGGCTCTGCACGTTGCCACGGGTGCACGACCGCCAACCGCCTATTTTCACGGCACCCACCTGATGAGCCCGTTCCGCACGCCGGTCGACAATCCGCTGAGCGTGTCGCTTGCCGCCAACCCACGCTTCATTGTTCTGGCCGACCCGACCAACCGCCTCGTGGCTGAGTTGCCGGAGCGCTACCAGCAGGCGCTGGACTATCTCGCCGCGCATTATCGCGTCGCCGCCGTCCAGCAGGGCAGGGACGATGCGTTCACGGTCTACGAATTCGTCCGCTAGCTGCCGCTTTCGGGCCCGCTAGGAATGGCGGCGATCTGTGCTAGAAAGCCCGCCGCTGTCGTGGGCTTTCCCGAGCAAGGGGCGCTCGCGTCGACCATCCGCCGACTGCGCTCCCGCGTGCTGAACAATGCCTGATCTTCTGCTCGAACTGTTTTCCGAGGAAATCCCGGCCCGCATGCAGCGGCGGGCCGCGGAGGATTTGCAGAAGCTCGTCACCGGGGCGCTGGTTGACGCAGGTTTGGTCTACGAAGGGGCGAAAGCCTTCGCCACGCCACGGCGGCTTGCCCTGACGGTCCACGGTTTGCCCGCCCGCTCGCCCGACCAGAGGGAAGAGCGCAAGGGACCGCGCGTTGGCGCGCCCGAGCGTGCGGTAGAAGGCTTTCTTAAAAGCGCCGGTCTCTCCTCCGTCGATGAAGCGACAATTCAGCAGGACCAGAAGGGCGATTTCTACGTCGCCGTGATCGAGAAGCCCGGTCGTCCAGCTCAGGATGTCATCGCCGCGATATTGCCGCTCGTCATTCGTTCTTTCCCCTGGCCGAAGTCCATGCGCTGGGGACAAAGGTCCGCCGAGCCCGGCAGCCTGACATGGGTGCGGCCGCTGCACTCGATCCTCTGCGTCTTCGGTCCCGAAACCGAGGAAACCGAGGTGGTCGATTTCGAGGTCGGCGACATTCGCTCCGGCAACGTCACCTACGGCCATCGCTTCATGGCGCCCGATCCCATCGTCGTGCGCCGTTTCGACGACTACATGCCGAAGCTGGAGGCAGCGAAGGTCGTGCTCGATGCCGACAGGCGAAAGCAGCAGATCGCGGCCGATGCGCGTGACCGCGCGCTTGCCCTCGGCCTCGAGGTCGTCGAGGACGATGCGCTGCTGGAGGAAGTGGCCGGACTGGTTGAGTGGCCGGTCGTGCTGGTGGGTACGTTCGACGAGAGTTTCCTGGAGATTCCGCCGGAGGTGATCCGCACCACCATCCGTGCCAACCAGAAGTGCTTCGTGCTGAATCGCGCGGCCGCGACCCGCGACAATCCGATAGCCCGGCGCGTCGAATCCTCGCGCACGCGTCTCGCCAACCGTTTCATTCTGACCGCGAACATCGAAGCGCCCGATGGCGGCAAGACGATCGTCGCCGGTAACGAGCGCGTCATTCGCGCGCGGCTGGCGGATGCGCGCTATTTCTGGGACACGGACCTCAAGACGAAGCTGGCAGATCGGCTGCCGCGTCTTGATGCGATCGTCTTCCACGAGAAGCTGGGAACGCAGGGCGAGCGGGTGAAACGGCTTCGCCGGCTTGCCCGCGAAATTGCCCCCTTCGTTCCGACCGATCCGAACCTGGCCGA
The DNA here is from genome assembly GCA_963798195.1 of uncultured Alphaproteobacteria bacterium. Lineage (GTDB taxonomy): Bacteria > Pseudomonadota > Alphaproteobacteria > Rhizobiales > Kaistiaceae > CAVSRC01. Next base: position 300,740 of record CAWCSF010000010.1, read on the forward strand.
TCGCGCCGCGATGCTCGCAAAGGCCGATTTGGTGACGGAGATGGTCGGCGAGTTTCCCGAGCTTCAAGGGCTGATGGGGCGGTATTACGCCGCCGCTGCGGGCGAACCCGCCTCTGTCGCGACGGCGATCGAGGATCATTATCGCCCGGTCGGGCCGAACGATCGCGTTCCCACGGACCCCGTGGCGATTACCGTGGCGCTGGCCGACAAGCTCGACACGCTGGTGGGCTTCTGGGCGATCGACGAAAAGCCGACCGGCTCTAAGGATCCGTACGCGCTGCGTCGGGCTGCTTTGGGTGCGATCCGCATCATCCTGCAGCATGGCATCCGGCTGCGCCTGCTCCAGCTTTTCGCCAGGCAGGCCGAACTGATTGGTGCTTCAATCCGATCCGCCGCGACGGCGAGCGGCAAGCCGGCCGACAACTTCTTCGTTCGCGATGAGGTCTTCACCGATCTTCTCGCGTTCATCGCGGATCGGCTGAAGGTGCAACTCCGCGAGCAAGGTGCCCGCCACGATCTGGTCGACGCTGTGTTTGCCCTCGGCAACCAGGACGACGTGGTCACGATCATGCGCTGCATCGAGGCGTTGGCATCGTTCCTCGATAGCGAGGACGGCGCCAACCTGATGGCCGGATACCGCCGCGCTGCCAATATTCTCCGTGACGAGGAGAAGAAGTCTGGCCAAAGCTTCAGCGGTCCGGTCGATCCGCGTTTGGTCGCGCTGCCGCAGGAGAAGGCGCTGTTCGAGGCGGTTGGCGCCGCGGCCGGCGAGACGAAGGCGGCCATCGAGATCGAGGATTTTCAGTCGGCCATGACTGCGCTGGCGAAGTTGCGCGGTCCGGTGGACGCCTTCTTCGACAAGGTCATGGTCAATACCAAGGAAGAGAAACTGCGCATCAATCGCCTTCGCCTCCTCGACAAGCTGCGCGCAGCGATGATGACCGTGGCCGATTTCTCCAAGGTTGGCGGTTAGGCCTCAAAAAATCGCCGCCGCTCGTGGAAGCGGCGGCGGCAATCGGCCGAAAACTCTGAAATTTACAGCCAATAAGGTGGGACGCCGTAATAGTCGAAAATCCGAAGATCGCGATTACGGTCAGGTCGCGTCCAGTCGTCGCGGTTGCCGTATTTCGGCGCGTCCTTCAACTGGCTGTCCGGCACGTTGACTTCGTACCCACCGAGGTCCGGATTGTAGGTGAGCACCTGCCACGGCAACGGATATGACTCTTCGCCCATGCCGAGGAAGCCGCCGAAGTTCATGACGGCGTAGGCTGTCTGACCGCTCTTCTTGTCGATCATGATGCGTTCGATGTGGCCAATCTTGTCGCCATCGGAACGGTAGACGTTCGTTCCCTCGACTTTGTCGCTCGCGATCAGTTCGCCGGTCTCGCGAACGTTCGGGTTCGCATTTGCGGCGGTTGTCCTGGTTGCTGTAGTCACGGCTGGTACTCCTCGTTCATGCCCTGACACACAACGTTTGCAGGCGGTCGCCGGTTCCCGGGAATCGCGTCGAGGATTTGGTTCATAGTAGCGGCTGCGGGCGAATCACAACGGGCATGGGCGTCCCCCCGCGCGCCTGCACAGGAGGATATGTCATGATTGTTTCGATCCAGCCGTTGGTAGCGCTCATCGCGGGCATCCTTATTCTGGTCGTGCCGCGACTGCTCAACTACATCGTTGCGATCTACCTGATTCTGATCGGACTGTTCGGCCTGTTTCCGAATCTCGCGCCGGGCTAGTTCGCACAGTCACCCGATAGAAACGACGATCCGGCCGCGTACCTTGCCGCCCACGATATCGCGGGCGGCAGGGATGATGTCGTCGAAGCCGATGGTCGTCGTCATGGCGGCCAGCTTTTTGCGGTCAAGGTCGCGCGCCAGGCGCTCCCACGCTGCGATACGAACCGCCTTGGGCGCGGTAACCGAGTTGATGCCGAGCAGCGACACGCCGCGCAGGATGAACGGCGCAACCGATGTGCTGAGATCCATGCCGGCCGCGTTACCGCAGGCGGCGACGCCGCCTTCCGCCATGGTCATCGACAGCACGTTTGCGAGGATGTTCGCGCCGACAGAGTCGATACCGCCGGTCCAGCGCTCTTTCGCCAGCATCTTCGGCGGACCAGTTAGTTCGTCGCGTGGGATGATCTCGCTGGCGCCGAGGCCTTTCAGATAGTCGGCTTCTTCCGCACGGCCAGTCACGGCGTGCACCGTGAAACCGTTGGCGGAAAGCAGCGCCACGGCTGTTGAGCCGACACCACCCGCGGCGCCGGTCACCACCACTGGGCCGCGGTCCGGGTTGACCCCATGCTTCTCCAGCGCGAGCAGGGCCAGCATCGCGGTATAGCCTGCCGTACCAATAGCCATCGCCTCGGCGCCCGACATACCCGCGGGCAGGGGGATGAGCCAGTCGCCCTTCACCCGCGCCATCTGGCTATAGCCGCCGTGGTGCACCTCGCCGACGCCCCAGCCGTTGAGCACGACCTTGTCGCCCGGCTTGATGCCGTCGTGGGATGAGGCGGTCACCGTGCCGGCGAAATCGATGCCGGGGATCAGGGGAAAGCGCCGTACCACCGGCAGCTTGCCGGTGATCGCGAGGCCATCCTTGTAGTTGACGGTGGAATGCTCGACGTGCACGTCGACGTCGCCCGGCATCAGATCGTCCAGACCGAAATCGGCGACGGCTGTTGATTGCGCTTTTGTCGTTTCGTCGCGGCTGACCAGCAGCGCCTTGAAGCGTTCCACGTGCAGGCTCCTTTATCTCAAGGTGCCGCACCATAGGCGACGGCCGGCCGCGAGGCAGCCCCCGAAATGACCTCAGGTACCCTCAGGCGACGGCTGGCCGCGCAACCAGCTTTTCGACGATCGGCATGTGGACGACAGCCGCGAAAATGCCGAGCGCCACCGAAAGCCACCAGACGATGTTGTACGACCCGGTCTTGTCGTAGAGGAAGCCGCCGAGCCAGACGCCCAGGAACGAGCCGACCTGATGGGAGAGGAAGACGAAGCCGAACAGCGTCGCGACGTAGCGCGTGCCGAACATGACGATGACGAGCTGCTGCGTGGGCGGCACCGTCGATAGCCACAGGACGCCCATCAGCACGGAGAAGACGATCACCGTGACCGGGCTTGGCGGAATCAGGACGAAACCGGTGATGACGGCCGAGCGGGCGAGATAGAGCACGGCCAGGATCCAGCGGCGCGGCATGCGGCCGGACAGGATGCCGGTGCTGATCGACCCGATGATGTTGAACAGACCGATGAGCGCGAGCGCGACGCCGCCATAGGCGGCGAGGCCGATATCCGACAGATACGGCGGCAGATGGACGATGATGAAGGCCACCTGGAAGCCGCATACGAAAAAGCCGGCGACCAGCAGCCGGTACGAGCCGTGGCCGAAAGCCTCGCGGAGCGCATTGACGATCGTCTGGTCGAGCTGGCCCAGCGCGACCGGCGCCGCTTTCGGTTTGCCGCGCACGACGTAGGTCAGGATCGGCACCACCATGATGATCGCCGCCATGATGACGAGCGCGGTCTGCCATCCGTACGAAACGATGAATGCCTGGCCGAGCGGCGCGAAGATGAACTGGCCGACGGACGCTGCTGCGGTACCCAGCCCGTAAGCGAGCGGTCGCATGTCTTCGGGCAGCAGCCGTGAGAACGATGCCATGACCAGCAGAAAGGCCGATCCGGCGATGCCGAGACCAATGACGACGCCCGCGGTGAGTTGCAGCGTGACCGGGCTGCTGGTGCGCGACATCAGCACGAGGCCGAGCGCATAGAGGAGGGTGCCGGCGGTGAGGACACGCGCCGTGCCGTAACGGTCGGCCAACATGCCGACGAAGGGCTGGCCGATGCCCCAGGCGAGATTCTGGATTGCGATCGCGAGTGCGAAGACCTCGCGCCCCCAGCCATACTCGGTGGTGATCGGCGTCAGGAAGAATCCCATCGTCGTGCGCGGACCGGCACCGAGGATGGCGATCAGGCAGCCGATGCCGATCACGAGTGGGGCCGATTGCAGGAACGGATGCGCCGCCGGGCGCTTTTCTGTTGTCATTGGGGACGCTCCTGCGTCGCCGGCAGGCGGCGCGCTCTGCGCAATCTACCGTTCCGCCTCGGCCGGGAGTAATGAATTGTGCCGATGATTGGCATGCGCAACTCTGATGGTTGGCCGCATTGGTATTTTGCTCGGACCGTGCTTATATCATCGCTTGAGACCGGCCTCGGCCGGCTGTTTTATTGTCCTAAATATGCTCAAATTGAGCATAATAGAGGATAGGTGCAGGACGATGGCAATGGCAACCCAGACCGCAGCCGAAGCCGGTCGCCGCGCAAAAGCGGCGGTGAACCGCGAGCCGCTGCCCATGCCGTCCCTCGAATACACGGACGAGGTGGCCAGGGAGACCGAACACCTCTACGAGCGTGTAAAGGATGTGATCCCGGCCATCGAGTGGCCGGTCTTGGCGCCCTACGTCAAGGCGATCAACGACCTGAAGAAGGTCCGCAATGCCGTCATCCTGGCGCACAACTACCAGACGCCGGAGATTTTCCACTGCGTCGCCGACATCAAGGGCAACTCCTTGCAACTCGCTATCGCCGCGACGAAGACCGACGCGGACGTGATCGTCCAGTGCGGCGTGCACTTCATGGCCGAAACCTCGAAGCTGCTCAATCCGGACAAGACGGTGCTCATCCCGGATCGCCGCGCAGGGTGCTCGCTTGCGGCCTCAATCACGGGCGCCGACGTGCGCCTGCTCCGCGATCGCTACCCCGGCGTGCCGGTCGTGACCTACGTCAACACGTCCGCTGACGTGAAAGCGGAGAGCGACATCTGCTGCACGTCGTCCAACGCCGTGCAGGTGGTCGAGAGCCTGGGCACCGACCGTGTCATCTTCCTGCCGGACCAGTACCTGGCGAAATGGGTGGCGTCGCAGACCGAAGTGAAGATCATCGCCTGGACCGGCGCATGCGAGGTCCATGAGCGCTTCACCGGCGCGGAACTCCGCGAATACCGCGAAGCCAACCCGGGCATCCAGATCCTGGCGCACCCCGAGTGCCCGCAGGATGTCATCGCCGAAGCGGACTACACCGGCTCGACTGCCAAGATGACCAACTGGGTACTGGAGAAGCGGCCGGCGCGCGTGCTGCTCGTCACCGAGTGCTCGATGGCGTCGAACATCGCGGCGGAGGCGCCCGACATCGATTTTATCAAGCCGTGCAACCTGTGCCCTCACATGAAGCGGATCACTCTGCCGAAGATCCTCGACAGCCTGCTCAACATGCACGACGAGGTCACCGTGGACCCAATGGTGGCGGCCAAGGCCCGCCGCGCCGTCGAGCGCATGGTCAACCTGAAGAGCTAGTCGCGCTGCACGGGTTCCCTGGGAGCCCGTGTCAGCCTAACCGGACGCCTGCGATGCCAGATGGAACGGCCTCAGCGCCGACGCGTCCGCTGACCGATGACGTCGTTATCGTCGGTGGCGGGCTGGGTGGCTTGTTCACCGCGCTTCGCCTGGCACCGCGTCCGGTGACCGTGCTCTCCGCCGCGCCGATAGGTGAGGGGGCCTCCTCCGCATGGGCGCAAGGCGGCATCGCTGCCGCCATGGCCGAAGGCGATTCCGTCGAGAAGCATCTTGCCGATACCATCGCCGCCGGCGACGGCATCGTCGACGAGAAGATGGCGCGGCTGATGATCTCAGACGCGCCGCATCGCATCTTCGACCTCCTTGAATTCGGCGTTCCGTTTGACCGCGACCTCGCCGGACATCTCGCGATGTCGCGCGAGGCGGCACACTCGGAGCGACGTGTGGTGCACGTCAGCGGCGACATGGCCGGCGCCGCGATCATGGCGGCGCTCGTCGCTGCCGTCCGCAAGACGCCCTCCATCCACCTCGTTGAAGGCTACGTCGCCGAACGGCTGACGACGCGGGGCAAGCGGGTCACCGGCATCGTCGCCCGCCCGCGCGACGGCGGGCCGGCGCTGCGCTTTCCGGCGCGTGCCATCGTGCTTGCCTCCGGCGGCATCGGCCATCTCTACGCCGTCACCACCAACCCGGCCGAAGCCGAGGGCGGTGGTTTGGCGATGGCGGCGCGGGCAGGCGCGGTGATTGCCGACGCCGAATTCGTCCAGTTTCACCCGACTGTGCTCGACGTCGGCCGCGATCCGGCGCCGCTGGCCACCGAGGCGCTGCGCGGCGAGGGCGCCAAGCTCATCAATAAGGCCGGAGAGCGCTTCATGCTCGCCGTGCATCCACAAGCCGAACTTGCGCCGCGCGACATCGTCGCCCGCGCCGTTCACGTCGAGATCCAGGCCGGCCGTGGCGCCTTCCTCGATTGCCGAGAGGCCATCGGCGACAAATTCGCCGAGCACTTCCCGACCGTCTACGGTTATTGCCGCGAAGCCGGAATAGACCCCATCAAGGAACCGATCCCGATCGCGCCCGCCGAGCACTACCACATGGGCGGCGTCCTGACCGACGGCGCCGGCCGTTCGACCGTGGATGGACTCTGGGCTTGTGGCGAATGCACCTCTACCGGCGCGCACGGCGCCAACCGGCTTGCGTCGAACTCCTTGCTTGAGGCGGTCGCGTTCGCCGCGCGGGTCGCCGCCGACATTGGCGATCATCTGCCGCAACCCCTGCGGCGTGAAGCGGTGGACGTCTCGGGAGACGGAGGGAATGCGGTCGACACCGCCCTCGTGAAACAGCTTCGCGAGACCATGAGCCGCGGCGTCGGCGTTGTGCGCGATCGCGCCGGCTTGATCGAAGCCCTCGCGACCATCGATGAACTCGCCGGGAAGTCCCAATCCGAGCGCATGACCAACATGCTGACGTCGGCACGCATGATCGCGGCTGCCGCGCTGGCCCGTACCGAGAGTCGCGGCGGCCACTACCGTTCGGACTACCCGGACCACGGGGCAGAATGGCAGCACCGCACCTTCATGACGCTCGCCGAGGCGATGCGCATCAGCGAGCAGGCCAGGGTAGGGATGGTGGTTTCGGCATGAGTGATCTTTCACCCCTCTCGACGTTGCTCGTCTCCGATGCCGTCCGCGCCGCGCTGAAAGAGGATCTTGGCCGGGCAGGGGACATCACATCGGCAGCCACCATTCCGCGGGACGCCACCGCCACCGCCGACCTTGTCGCTCGGAAGCCCGGTGTAATCGCCGGTCTCGATCTCGCCGCCGCCGCCTTTCGTGAGATCGACCCGGCGGTCAGCTTTGTCGCCAGAGCTGCCGATGGCGACGTCGTCAAGGCGGGCGCGATCATCGCGAGAGTCTCCGGCCCGGCCCGCGCCGTACTCTCTGCCGAGCGTGTTGCGCTCAACTACCTCTGCCATCTCTCGGGGGTCGCGACCGCGACGGCTGCGCTGGTCGACCGGGTGAAGCACACCCGCGCGCGCATTTGCGATACCCGCAAGACAACGCCTGGCCTGCGCACGTTCGAGAAGTACGCGGTGCGTTGCGGCGGCGGCATGAACCATCGTTTAGGCCTCGATGATGCGATTCTGATCAAGGACAACCACATCGCCGTCGCTGGCGGTGTTGTTGCCGCCATTCGTGGCGCGCGCGCCGCGGCGGGGCATCTGGTCAAGGTCGAGATTGAAGTCGACAACCTCGATCAACTGGTCGAGGCGATGGTGGAAATGCCGGATGCCGTCCTGCTCGACAACATGAAACCGGCGACGATTCGCGAGGCGGTCCAACTGGTGGCCGGCCGCGCAATCACCGAAGCGTCAGGCAATGTAACTCTGGAAACCGTTCGGGAAATCGCCGAGACCGGCGTGGACATGATCTCGTCGGGCTGGATAACGCACTCCGCGCCCATTCTCGATCTCGGGCTGGACGTGGTCGTGAGGCCGCGTCAGGCGAAGAAGACCAGATAGGCAAGCACCATCAGTACCACACAGCCAAGCGTGCTTATCGCGAGTACGGTGCGCACGTTGTGATGCGTCACCCCCTGCCGTGCCTCATTCGGCTCAAGCTCGACTGCGTCCGGCTGAATAGGCGGTTTGACCGGCGCTTCATCGGTGCGGTCGTCATAGTCTCTGGATCGAATATCGGCCACGTCGCTTCATCCCATGGTCACTGGGCTGCCTGATGGGAACGCAAGAGTGGCGGGAATTGTTCCGCTACGACGTTTGGGGTTGGGGTGATAACCAAATCCCCGGCCTCATTGATGGTGATCGGAGGAGACAAATGGCGAAAAAGGCCGCTTCGCGGAAGCATCAACCGCCGCGCCTGACCGACATTGACCTTTCACTTCGCATGAAACGCGACGTTTATGACCGGGAACTCGCGCGTGTGCAGGAACATCTTCAGCGCATTCAGCATGCGTATCTGAAGTCAGGCAACTCGGCCGCCATCGTTTTCGAGGGCTGGGACGCGGCCGGGAAAGGCGGAACCATCCGCCGTATGTCCGCCGTCCTCGATCCGCGCGGCTTCAAGGTCTGGCCCATCTCGGCGCCGCGGTCATATTACCTCGACCGGCACTACCTTGCGCGTTTCTTCGAGCGGCTACCGCCCCGCGGAGCGATCTCGGTCTTCGACCGCTCCTGGTATGGCCGGGTGCTCGTGGAGCGCGTCGAGGAATTCGCCAGCCCCGATGAGTGGCGCCGGGCGTACCGCGAGATCAATGAGTTCGAGCGCGCGCTCACCGACAACGGTACCCGCGTAGTCAAGATTTTCCTGCACATTTCGCCCGAAGAGCAACTCAGCCGTTTTCGCGAGCGCGTGCTGAGGCCGGAGAAGCGGTGGAAGCTCAGCTACGAGGATTTCCGCAATCGGAAGAAGTGGGACGAATACCTGAAGGCGACCAATGAGATGTTCCGCAGGACGTCGACCGAGTATGCCCCGTGGCATGCCATCGCCGCCAACAACAAGAAATACGCGCGTGTGGAGGCATTGAACGTCATCGCCACCCGACTTGCGGACGGCGTCGATCTGGCGCCGACGGAACTCGATCTTAAAGTGATCGAGGAGGCGAAAGCTCTGCTTGAGATCGATCCTGCGCTGATTAAGGGGCTTGGCAGCCGCAACGATTGAGGCGGGCGCGTTGTCGGGCTCAGCTCCAGCCGCCGTTCCGCGTCTTGTAGAAGATGTGGCGCCCGATCTTGTCCATCTTCTTCATCGACCGCGCCCAGCGGGGGCGGACATAGTTGGCGTGGTAGTGCGTTGCCGCGCCGACGTCGCTCAGGAATAGCGTGCGATCGTCATTGACGATCTTCTTGGCCAGCGCCTGCAACTCGGCCCAGGGGCCCGCTTCGGTGACGCGATCTGGAATGCCGTCGCAGGCGAAGGAGAACTGGCAGCGATTACGCTTGTTCTTGTTCTGGTAGACCACGCCGCATACCGTGTTGGGGTAGGCAGGATTCTTGAGGCGGTTGAGAACCACCTGGGCAACGGCAATACGGCCAAGTTCGGGCTCGCCGCGCGCCTCGAAATAGATGGCGGTCGCCAGGCACTTGACCTCGGCCGCAGTGCGGGCGTTGGCCGGCAGGCTGTAGTTCACCCACGCGTGGTTGGCGTCGATGGTCGGATCCAGAACAACGGCGCCTCGGGTCTTCTTCGCCATGACGGCGTCGAAGGGGGCGTCGGCGTCGTTCGTGCTGTCAGCGTTGGCGTATGCCAGTGCCACCTGCTTTACCTCGGGGACGGGCGCACCTTTTGCCGGCACCTTCTTGGGGGCTTCAACCGACGCGATCGCAGAAGATTTTGCCGGAGGCATCGCGAAGGCGGTTCGCGGGAAGGCGAGCCCGGCGTCGGCCGGTGCGAAGAAAGCCACTGTTTCAAGGACGCCGGCGCTCACCATGCGCGGCGGGCGCTTGACGAGAAGATCGGCCTTGCCGTCGCGGTTGATGAGTTCCGCAGCGGCGATCGACGCCGTGGCCATGGGATCCGTGCGGACACTGGTACCGCGCGCCACTCCCGGGCCAACGAGAGCGGCATAGGACGGGCGGGCTTCCGCGCCAGCGGTCTTGACCAGCAGCCGAACCTGCCAGCGGTCGCCATCGGCGATCCGGCCCTCGAAGCGGCTGAGGACGTCCTGGTGCGCGACCGTTTGGGTCGACAACGCCAGCAGGACGCCTGCATATGCGAAACGGCTAAACCGGAACGATTTCCGGGTGTACTGACGCCGTCTGCCCCTGACTACCACCCGCTACTCCACCCACGCCACAAGACACACAAAGCGCTGTCGCCGCCCGGACTCCCGGACTGATGCGCTGTCCCGATACCCAGTGATGAGGGATTAACCTTGAAAGTCGGTTAATGCCGGTGTGCGGATTGCGCCCAAAGGTGATTGGACCCACCAAAGCAGGCAGGAATGGGGGCAAGTTCGGGCAATGGCGTGACTTCTCTCATGCGGTGCTGGCGCCAGCCTTGCTTCCCTGGCTCTTCAGCGCAGCCTGCGCGGCCGCCAGCCGGGCGATCGGCACCCGGAAGGGCGAGCACGAGACGTAGTCCAGCCCCAGGTCCTCGCAGAACGCGATGGACGCCGGGTCGCCGCCATGCTCCCCGCAGATGCCGAGCTTGATGGCTTTCCGCGCTGCGCGCCCACGCTCTGCCGCCATGCGTACGAGAGCGCCGACCCCGTCCTGATCGATGGAAACGAACGGGTCCGTTGCGAGGATGCCGGCCGTCCGATACGTCCCGATGAAGCTTGCCGCGTCGTCCCGCGAAATGCCGAACGTGGTCTGCGTCAGGTCGTTGGTGCCGAACGAGAAGAACTCGGCGACGGCCGCGATCTTTCCAGCTTCGATGGCGGCGCGCGGCAGCTCGATCATGGTGCCGACCTGGTAGGTTGGCGTCACGCCACGTTCTTTGGCGACTTCCGCCGCGGTGTTGTCGATCAGCTTCTTGACCAGTTCGAGCTCCGCAGCGATCGCCACGAGCGGCACCATGATCTCTGGAGCGATGGCGGCACCCGTTCGTTCAGAAACGTCGATCGCCGCTTCGAAGATGGCGCGCGCCTGCATTTCTGCGATCTCGGGGTAGGAAACCGCCAGACGGCAGCCGCGATGGCCGAGCATCGGGTTGAATTCGTGCAGTTCCAGCGTCCGCTCACGGAGTCGCCGCGGATCGACGCCCATCGCGACCGCGACTTCGGCGATCTCCTCGTCGGTCTTCGGCAGGAATTCGTGCAAGGGCGGATCGAGCAGCCGGATGGTCACCGGCAGGCCCTTCATGATCTCGAACAGTTCGACGAAGTCCGCGCGTTGCATCGGCAGCAGCTTCGCCAAAGCGGCGCGCCGCCCATCCGTCGTGTCGGCGAGGATCATCTCGCGCACGGCGAGAATGCGGTCCTCATCGAAGAACATATGCTCCGTGCGGCAGAGGCCGATGCCCTCTGCGCCGAATGAGCGCGCGGCGCGGGCGTCGGCCGGAGTCTCTGCGTTGGCGCGGACTTTCAGCCGCCGTGCGGCGTCCGCCCATTCCATCACCCGCGCGAAATCGCCGGAAAGTTCCGGTTCGCGCATGGCGACCGCGCCCGCGAGCACCTCACCGGTAGAGCCGTCGATGGTGATCGTCTCGCCCTTGCGCACCACCCGGTTGCCGGCCGTCATGGTGCCTGCTGCGTAGTCCACGCGCATCCCACCGGCGCCCGATACACACGGCTTGCCCATCCCACGTGCAACAACGGCGGCGTGACTGGTCATGCCGCCGCGCGAGGTGAGGATACCCTCGGCTGCGTGCATGCCATGAATGTCTTCGGGGCTGGTCTCGACGCGCACGAGTATGACCCTGCGGCCTTGACCCTTCAGCGCTTCCGCCTCGTCGGAAGAGAAAACGATCTCGCCGGATGCGGCACCGGGAGAAGCGGGCAGCCCGGTTGCGATCAGGTCGCGCTTGGCTTCCGGATCGATGGTCGGATGCAGCAGCTGGTCGAGCCCGCCGGGATCGATGCGCAACACGGCCTCGCCGCGGCTGATCAGGCCTTCTTCCGCCAGATCGACGGCGATCTTGAGCGCGGCCTTGGTCGTGCGCTTCCCCGATCGCGTCTGCAGCATCCAAAGCTTGCCGTTCTCGATGGTGAACTCGAGATCCTGCATATCGCGATAGTGCCGCTCGAGCGTGGCGCAGATCTCCTGGAAACGGGAGAACGCTTCCGGCATGGCCGCTTCCAGCGATGGGCGGTTTGATCCGGCCGCCTTGCGCGCCGCTTCGGTCAGATCCTGCGGTGTGCGAATGCCGGCGACAACATCCTCGCCCTGCGCGTTGACCAGGAATTCGCCGTAGAGTTCCTTCTTGCCGGTGGATGGATTGCGCGTGAATGCAACGCCGGTCGCGGACGTCTCGCCGAGATTCCCGAACACCATCGCCTGTACGTTGACCGCGGTGCCCCAACTCGCGGGAATATCATGCAGGCGCCGGTAGGTGATCGCGCGCTGGTTCATCCAGGAATTCGAATACGGCGCCGATTGCGCCCCACAACTGCGTCTGGGGGGCCTGCGGAAAGGGCTTCCCGGATTCGCGTTCGACGATTGCCTTGTAGTCGGCGATCAATCCGGCCCAGTCGTCACCGTCCAGGTCCGTGTCGAGGACATACCCGCGATCCTGCTTGAAATCCTCCAGCCGGTCCTCGAACAGGTGATGGTCGATTCCCAGCACGACGTTGGAATACATTTGCAGGAAGCGGCGGTAGGAATCGTAGGCGAAGCGCTTGTCGGCGCCCGCGGCCAGCGCCTCGACCGTCTGGTCGTTGAGGCCAAGATTTAGAACGGTGTCCATCATGCCGGGCATCGACGCCCGCGCCCCGGAGCGCACTGAAACCAGCAGTGGCTGCCTATCGTCGCCGAAGGACCGGCCGGTTAGCCGCGCAACCTCGCCCAACGCGGCTTCGACCTGCTGCGTCAAGTCGTCCGGATAACAGCGGCCCTTGTCATAGAAATGGGTGCAGACTTCGGTCGTGATGGTGAACCCCGGCGGCACGGGCAGGCCGAGATTGGACATTTCGGCAAGGTTGGCGCCTTTGCCACCGAGAAGGTTACGCATGTCGGCGCGCCCCTCCGCCTTGCCGTCGCCGAATGTGTAAACCCACTTCGTCATTGGCTGACCCGCTACCGCCGAAACTATGCGCGCGGTGACCTCCTATCCGGGCGCACTGGTGCGGTGCAACATCAAATGCCTCCGGACCCATAGATTATCGTTCAGATGCTTCCAGCTCGGGCTGCGAACTCTGACGTCGGCGCGCAGAGACTTTCGTCTATCAAAGCTGCTACCCTTCGCCGCAGGGCGGGGGCAGCCAGGGCGAAGGCTGCGAAGAATGGAACTCTCTGAAGCATTCGGCTACCTGGCCTCTGGGCTCGTTCTGGCCACGTTCACCATGCGGACGATGATCCCGCTGCGGGTGCTCGGTATCGCCAGCAACGTTGCCTTCATTATCTACGGATACGTCGCCGGCCTCGCGCCGGTTCTAATCCTTCACGCCATCCTGCTGCCTCTGAATGTTTACCGGCTGGCCGAGATGCGCCGGCTGGTCCATGAAGTGCAGCGTGCCGGCAGCGACGCGTCCGCGCTGAACTGGCTGCTGCCGTTCATGAGCAAGATCTCCACGACGAGCGGCACGGTCCTGTTTCGGAAGGGGGACTCAGCCGATGTCATGTTCCTGGTAACCGAAGGACGTGTTCGCCTCGAGGAGTTCGGCATCTGGATCGAAGCCGGTGAAATCATCGGCGAGATCGGCATCTTCGCACCAAATGGCATCCGGACCGCTACGGCAATCTGCGAAACCGACTGCCAACTGCAGAAAATGCCATGCGATCGGGTTCGGGAACTGGTCTTCCAGAACCCGCCGTTGGCCTTCTATCTCGTGGGCCTCATAGCCGGGCGGCTTGTCGACGATTTGAAGATCGTCGAGCACCGGGTTGCGCTGCGCGCCGAGACACGGGCCAAGCTATGATCGGGATCGGTTTTCAAGCACCTCGCCGAAACACAAACCGGCGTGCACGGCATTGCCACGAAGGCGCTCGCGCCGTTGGCCAACAAGGGAAGTCACCGTCATGCTGAATTTGATGCGGTTTGTCGGGCCGTTGGCCCTTGCGCTGGTGCTTGCCGGCCCTTCTCGCGCCGCCACGCCGGAACAGGAGCAAGCCTTCATTGATACTTACAAACAAGCCTTCGAGGCGAAGGACGCCGACGCACTGCGAGGGCTGCTCTTCACCGATGGCGCGGAGCCGATGGCCGTCGAATTCTACGCTGAGATGATGACCGCAGAGTTCGGCGGTTCGATCACCGAGATCGGCCTCAAGGAACTGACACCGGAGGACGTTGCCGAAGCCGCGTCGGTCATGGAAGGCCCAACCGGCGGAAATTTCGTTTTGGCGCCAAAGCCCTACAAGAAGCTCTTCATCAAGATCAAGATGAAGGACTCGAACGGGGAATCGAATAGCAGCAGCGAGGCCTACGTCGCCGAGAAAGACGGCAAGATCGTTATCTCCACGCCCGCGCCAGCGCAGTAGTTCGTTCGCAAAAGCGATTAGGCTCGGACGCCAAGGCGGAAGCCCGGCGCCGGGCGTTCCCGCAAAATCTCTCGGCGGAAGCGGAAGAGCGCGGCCGGGCGACCGCGCTTTTGCGGCGCCGTCTGCCCCGTTGGTTCGACAAGCGCGGCGCCCTCCACCAGTCGCCGGAAGTTCTGCGTGTGGAGGTGCCGGCCCGAAATCGCTTCGACCGTCCGCTGGAGCTCGGTGAGCGTGAACTCGTCAGCCATCAGTTCGAACACCACGGGCCGGTATTTCAGCTTGGCGCGCAGGCGCGAGATCGCGGTAGCCAGGATACGCCGATGGTCAAAGCGCATTGCGGCTCCCGCCGCACTCGCTACCCGGCGATCGAAAATTCGCCGACCGTCGTGTTCGGCTTCCATCACCAGCCCTGCTTCGTACAGTAGTTCGTAGCGATCGAGGGCTCGCTCCTCGTCCCAACGCGTACGATCGTCGCCAAATGCAAGGCGGATGCGCTCCCGCCGGTCGAGCGGCCATCGCCGGGAGTCGTCGCGAGGCTCGGAGCGGCTCCACTTCTCCAGCGCCGGCAGCAGAAGTTCATCAAGCAGCAGCGGGCGTCCCTCGCGCCAATCCTCCCACGGGAAGAAAGCGTACCACCGCCGCCATCGCGCTCCGGCCAAGGCAATCTCTTCCGATGGACCGTCGCTGATCCGCGTCAGCGCGAGGTATCCGACGGAGACAAGATGGGGCGCGGTATCGCCGGGCACGGTGTGCCGGCCGCGGTCGCCAAATGTGTAGAGCTGCTCCACATGGCCGAGCTTCAACGCCGTTTGTTCTGCGACCCACGCGCGAAGCCCGGTCTCGAAAGTGCGGTGCGCCAGTGGATCGAACGGGCCGAATGGCAGGTTGTCCGGTTCGCGCGCGTCGGCGTCACCATGGGGTGAGACCACCAGAATGAGCGGCTGCTGTTCGGACACCGCCACGATCGCCGCATGGAGACCGATCTCGATCGGTGGCGGCTTCGCAACGCTCACGCCTAGTCTCCAAGCGGTAACGCGAACGGGATTCCCTCTGCTGCCGTCTCGCCCCGGCCGATCTCCTCGACCGCGGCCACCATGCGGCCGTCACGGTGCAGCATGCGATCCGCTATGCCGACGAGCCGTAAGTTGGGCGTCGCCGACGGAGACGCCTTGCGCAGCGCCAACGCGAGTTCGCGCTCGTCGCGCGCCGGGCGCACGGCGCAGAGCGTGATGAAGGCCGCAGCCGTGGACCGGCTGATGCCGGCGTAGCAATGCACGACGATGGGCCGGGACTGATCCCATCGCTGCACGAACCCAATCAATTCGTCGACATGGGTGTCCGCGGGGATGACCATCCCGTCCATCGGTTCGACGATGTCGTGGATTCCCAGAAACAGATGGTTCTCCGCAGGAATTGATTCCGGGCGGGTGACCAGGGTGGTCTGGTTGATCAGGCTGACGAGATGGCTCGCTTTGGAAGCGGCCACGGTCGGGGCGATGCGGGAGAGGGGGCACACGTGTACGGCGGGCATGGGATAATCCTGTTTCGCCAATCTTATTGCGCTGGCGCCGCCGGGTCACCCTTGTCGGCGGCAGCGGCAACGATGGCGAAGCGCTTGAGGAATCGGCGCTCGGCCGTTGACGCCGGCCATGGCACCAGGTCGAGTCGTTCGCCATCGACGCCTGACGGACGTCCGAACTCGCGCGCCGCCTCAGCCTGGCCAAAGCCGGCCAGAGCGACCGCCTCGAAATAGGCGGCCATGCGATCCACGGCCTTGATCTTGGCCGTGATGCGCGCAGGAAGAAGCGCCGCCAGCCCGAACCGGCGGTGGATGGCGGCAAGCAGGCGTTGCTCAACCGTCCGGTATTCGCCGCCGAGCAACGCCTTGAACGGCGAGATGAGGTCGCCGATGACGTATTCGGGCGCGTCGTGCAGGAGCACCGCCAGGCGTCCGGCGGCGCCAATCTCCGGCGTCACGATCGAGGCGATTTCTTCGACGATGAGTGTGTGTTGGGCCACCGAGAAAGCGTGCGGCCCGACCGTCTGCCCGTTCCACCGCGCGACGCGCGCGAGACCGTGGGCGATATCAACGATCTCAATGTCGAGAGGCGAAGGGTCGAGCAGGTCGAGGCGGCGCCCGGACAGCATGCGCTGCCAGGCGCGGGGAGGGGCGTCGCTGCGTTTCGGCATGGTGTCGTTGTCCGGCGTTGGCCGGCCATCGTGGCCGATTCTCGCCAGTGGCGTTAGTCCTCGGCGACGCTCGCCGGCCAGCGGAACGTCGCCCAGCCGGGAACGAAAGGGTCCAGCTCCGCATCGCCCGCGGTGATCGGTACGCCGGCGTCGATCGCCTCTTTCGCCCGGTCGAGCCGCACGATGGCGACGGCGCGGCCATTCGCCGAAGAGCCGAGTGTACCGATGGCGCGGTCGCCGGCCTTCACGTCGCTGCCGGGCGCAGGCAGCTCGCCCTTTGCCGTGACCGGGATGAGGCGGCGTCGGGCGGTGCCACGATGCTCCATACGCGAGACAACCTCCTGCCCGACGTAGCAACCCTTGCCGAAATCGACTCCGCCGAGCTGATCCATGTCCACGTCATGCGGAAACGACTCGCCGAAAGCGAAGTCAATGCCGCCTTCCGGGATGCCGAGCGCAATGCGGTGGGCGTCGTATTCGGCTTCCGTCGCGGGTGCAAAGCCGTGGCGTTCGACCGGCCGGTCGACCGGCACGATCAACCGCACGCCGAGCGCGGCAAGTCGGGGATCGGGGGCCGCAATTCCGTCGATATGGGCCACGCCTTCGGGGCCCCAAAGCGCGACCACGCGGTACGACTCGGAAAGGTCTTCGATCGTCACCTTGGCGCGCAAGCGATAGAGCGTCAGCCGCTTGACGAGATCCGCGAGCACCGACCGCGCCACGTCTATCAGGAAGCGCTCGCCGTCCCGGATGATGATGAAGTCGAACAGGATCTTGCCCTGCGGCGTCAGCAGGCCGGCATAGACCGCCTGGCCCGGGGCAGCCCGGTCGATGTCTGCTGTCACCAGATCGTTGAGAAATTTCTCGGCGTCCGGTCCGCCCACTGCGACGACTGCACGGCGCGGCAAGTCCGCTATTCGACCTTCACTCATGGGGGACTCCGGCTGAGGCAGTGGCAAACTACGTAGGCAGGCGCGCGGACCTCGGCAAGCCTCGGCCCGGATGTGTCAGTCGCCGGCGATGAAATAGCGCCATGTGCCGTCCGGTGAGATGCCTACGCGGTAGTAGAGATAGCTGCCGTAGGTCTTCATGTCCTCGTAGTCGCCGGCATAGACCAGCCTGAACAGCTCGACGAGCTGCTTGGGATCCAGCTTGTCCACCGGGTAGCGGGCGAAATAGGGCCAGACATACATTTCATCCTTGGTGCCGATGTCGACGTGTACATAGCCGGCTTCAAGCACTTCAATGAGGACGGCGAGTATCTCGCGCCCGCCCTCATCGCCCGATGATGTTTTGAGGAAAGCGATCGGATCGTCGATCTCGTCGAAACTGAGGGCCGGCGGTTCATCGCTGGAATCGATGATCGGCCGCAGCTTCTCGATGTCGCCGGTGGTGGCCGCCTCGATGATCTGCGAGCGGAGCCGTGCGACGGGCACCGGAAGCTTGGAGAAATCATACTCCACGGTAGGCAGTGGACCGTCAGGCAATGTGCTCGACGGCGGCGGCGTGGCTGGTTCGTCAGCGGGGGAGTCCGGCGTCGCGTCGTCGGTGGGAATGTTCCCACCCGGAACGATGACGGTTTCAGTCTGAACGGCGGTGGCGGCGATCGCTGGGACGGCTGCCATGCAAAGCAATATTGCGGCGAAGACCGGCGAAAAACGTCGGATCACGGTCGAACTGCGTCCTGGAAGGCCTTGGCGCATGGCTAACCTCGAGCCGGCGTCGCAAGGCATTTTAGTGGAAGTGCGCCGGTCCCGCTACCTTGGCGGTTCGGACAGATTGGCGCGCTCTACTGGACTGTGACGTCGATGCTGAACTCGAACGCGCGAATGCGCTTCGGGAGGTTGTTGGCAAATTCGGCGACCGCTTCCTCGCCATAGGCGGCAATCAGGTCGGAGAGGGCGGTGAAGAGCGCGGCGTGGGCGAGGATGTCCGGATCGACACCTTCTTCCATGGCGTCGTCCCAGGCCTCGCTGAGATAATTGAGAGCAAGCCGCTTCTTCTCGGCGATCGATCGCTCTTCCTTGGCGCAGGGCGCCTGTTCGGTCGCAGTAGTGGCCATGTGTGTCTTCCCGCCGCGCTTGCCAAACAAGGTAAATGCATCGGCAAGGTATCACGCACCCTGCGGCCGCGAACCCACATCGTGAAGAAAGGGTTAACGCGTACTTAAAATCCTACGCTATCGCGGTAACCCTTTGTTAACCGTCATCCGCCGTATCGGGCGGCAATTTCCTCGGAAATCTGCGCTCCTTCCTGAAGATACCTGTCAACCGACAGGCGTGCCGCCTCGGTGCACACGCGGTAAACCGAGCGGTAGCTTTCATACCCTCGATTGTACCGGTCGATCATCTTTGAGCGGAGGACGAGGTCGGGTTCGCCCGAATCGATCAGGGCCTGCATCTGGTCGCGCCACAGGCTTCCCTCGTTGGTGCCGCAGAGTTCCCTGAGGAACTGCACCGAGCCCAAAATCTCGGAGAGCCGCAGCAACTGCGGCTCGTAGGAGGGTGAGGAATCGGCCGGCGCCTGGGCGAACGACGGCGGAGTTCCGGCAACCATCAGAGAGAGCAGGGCGATCCGAATCCAATTCACGCGGACAAACCGTGCATTTCGATCATCCGGCGGGTGTCTGTCGTCATGTCCAGTTCCGAAAGGTCCTCCGGCGCGACCCACCGCGCCTCTGCGGCATCATCGCCCGCCATGATTGATCCTGAATGGAAGCGACCTGCAAAGACAACCAGCACGATATGAAATTCCATCTCGCTCGTCGGGTCTCGACCGATGATCTCAGCCAGGTCGATTCGGCGCAGCGAGTCGATCTTCACGTCCGTCTCCTCAAGAACCTCACGGATTGCGGCGTCCTCAAGGCCTTCTCCCCACTCGACCCGTCCTCCCGGCAGGCTCCACAGGCCTGCGAACGGCGATCGTCCGCGCTTGACGAGCAGCGTGTGGCCTTTGTTGCGCACCAGCACGCTCACGCCGACAAGAGGGCGGGGAGGTGCGGCTTCCGGATTGCCATTCATCGATTCGACCGTATCTGTGGGACAGTGAAACCGGAAGCCGGAGGCCGGAATACGTCTGTTATTCTCGCCGCTTCGAATCCTGGACGACCTTATGTGTGGCCGCTTTGTCCTGACCGCGACGCCGGAAGAGCTTGAAGCGCTATTCGGCTACCTTGACGGCGAAAACTTCCCGCCGCGGTACAACATTGCGCCGACCCAGCCGATCGCCGTAGTGCGGATGGCGCAGGGCGCGCGGCGCTTCGCGTTGGTGCGTTGGGGGCTGATCCCGGGCTTCGTGGAGAATCCGAAGAAGTTCTCGCTTCTCATTAACGTCCGCTCGGAAGGGATTCGCGACAAAGGCACAACCAAGAACGCGATGAAATACCGGCGCTGTCTGGTGCCGGCCTCGGGCTTCTATGAATGGCGGACGATGCCGGGGTCGAATTCCGGCAAAACCCGCCAGCCATTCTGGCTCAGGCCGCGCGACGGCAAGCCGATCGCTTTCGCCGGCCTGTGGGAGACCTGGTCGGATCGGATCAACGGCGGAGAGATTGATTCGGCGGCGATAGTGACCACAAGCTCCAACTCGGTGGTCCAGCCAATCCACGAACGGATGCCCGTGGTCGTCGCCGCCAACGATTTCGACCAATGGCTGACCGGCACGCCGGCCGAGGCCGAGAGCCTGCTCGGGCCGGCCCCCGACGATCTTCTCGAGGCGGTGCCCATCTCCACGCGGGTCAATGCATACGCCAACGACGATCCGTCGGTTCTCGATCCCGCCGAACCGACGCTGCTCTAGCCCATGGAGGCGCTTCTGCCGGCCGCGATCGGAGCGCGGCTGGCAGCACCGATCGTTGCCCGGCCACAGGCGCGGCGGGCTGGATAAGGTCATCGGTGTCGTGATGCTTGCCATGGCGATCCGCCTCGTCGGCGCAGCGCCATGGACAGCGCCAAGTCCTGGCTAGTGCATCTGCTCGTCGGTCGGAGCCGGCGTTGCGGCTCTCTGGCCGGCGCATTGCTGCACGGCGGCCACGACCTCGCGGATGGCGAGGCGGCGATACTGCGCCTCGAGCGTCTGCTCGCGGGCATGGTCGGCCTTCGACCGGAACGGTCGCTGGTCAACGGGTTGATTGTGGCGTGTCACGAGGTTTCGTTCCGTCGCAGTGTCAAAAACCGGCGCCGTACGGCGCGCGGGCCGCGTCGGTGCGATTCGATTGCGGCAAATCCATGTTGCCGACTCCGGATTACCGAATTCCTACCGCGATTTGCAAGCCCTGTTGCTCACCAGCTCCAGGTTTGCGGATCCGGGACGGTCTGGTGATGGCTGGCGGCGATCAGACCCTTGATTGACCGGACGATCCACCACACCGCCGTCAGGATAAGCAGGATGATCCCGAGCCCGAAGGCAAGAACCAGGATCGCCGAAATGAACGCATACAGGAGCCCGATCCCGGCGGTTCGGACTTGGTAGGCATAGTGATCTGCCCACATCCCCTTTGCATTGGGTCGATTGATCAGCGCCAGTGCGAACCCCACGATGATGGGCACGATGCCGAAAGCCGGGACCAGCCCCGCAAGGTAGAGGACGTAGTTCAGCATTACGTTTTCGCGGCCCGGGTGCAAATACGGGCTGATCACGTCAAAGGGTGACGGCCCACTGACCGGGTCCGCGTCTGGCTGCGAAGGCGGTGGCGGTGGCGGCGGCGTTGGTGTGGTTTGGTTGCGATCGGTCATGGTAATGCCTCGCTGCCTCGGTTCCTGCCCCTCCGAAGCGACGTCTGCGGTGCTGCCCCGGTTAGGCGCGGGCAAAACGCTGGCGAGCAGACGACATCTGGACAGGCACGCCTATTCTGCCTTCTATGACGCCGCGATGCGAGGAGGTTCATGTTGCGCGCCCGCGATTCCCGTAGCGTCCCGATGCCGTCATGATTTCGCGCGTTGGCGAACGCCGTTCGCGGCTGGCGCCGTTCAGTTCGCGCATGGCGGCGCTGTCGATCCCGGTACTGATCATTGCGGCGATCGGTCATCGCATCGGCCAGCTTTCCGCAACCCCGACTTATGCGGTGATGGCGCTGGGGTTCTCGTTGGCGGCGCTTGCGGCAATCACCGGGCTGATCGCGTTCGCCGGCATCTGGCGCGACGGCCGCAAGGGGACGGGCGCTGCGATGCGCGGCCTGGTCGTCGGTTTGATCGTGCTTGTGCTGCCGGCCATCGGCGCGTGGAAGCTGGTGACGCTGCCGCGGCTCGTGGACATCTCGACCGACCCGGAGAATCCACCCCTCTTTGAACGCGCCCCATTCGATCGCGCTTCCGACGACGAGGCCATCGTCGAGCCCGGCGAAGAGGAGATCGCAGCCCAGCGCGAAGCCTATCCCGATATCGTTTCGCGCCACTATCCAGTCAGCACGGCACGAGTCTATGAGGAGGCAAAGGGGCTGGTCGAGCGTCGGCGGTGGCGCGTGCTCGATTCGCGCGAGCCATCCGAGACCGACGAGACCGCACGCATCGAGGCGGTAGCGACGACGCTGGTTTTCGCTTTCCGGCAGGACGTGGCCATCCGCATCGTTCCCGATGGGGACGGGACACTGGTCGATATGCGCTCGGCCGCGCGTAACGCCGCGCACGATCTCGGCTCCGACGCAGAACGAATCCGCGACTTCTTCGTCGACCTCGACGCTGCACTTCAGGGAGTCAGTGCCGGCTAGGCCGATAGATGCCGTTGAGCCCGGGCGATCCTGCATTTTCCACCAGGCCGCGCGTCACCATGCCTTCGAGATGGGCGAGGACGGAGAGGCTGGCCGCGCCGACCAGCTGCGGATCCAGCCCGACATATATCGCGGTGACGATGGCCGGAACCGTCTCGTCGCCAGCCATGACGCGCGCGAGGATCGCGGCCTCGCGCTGATGGCGATGCGCCTTGAGCGCGCGCACAAACCGGTGCGCGTCGGTGACAGGTCCACCATGCCCGGGAAGATATCGGTCCTCCGTCCGATCCAGCAGCGTGTCCAGCGACGCCATGTACGCCGCCATCGATCCGTCCGGCGGCAACACCACGCTTGTCGACCACGCCATCACATGATCGCCGGAAAATATCAGCCCGCTGTCCGCCAGCGCGAATGCGAGATGATCCGACGCGTGGCCCGGCGTTGCGATCGCCTGCAGCTTCCAGTCCTCGCCCGCTATGGTGTCGCCATCTTTCAGCGCAGTGCCGAGTATCAACGGAGTGCCGGCCGAATCGAGACCAGGCTCGTCCTCGCTGTTGGTCGCCTTTCCAAACCCATACGTCGGTGCCCCGGTCGCGGCGACCAGCGCCGCGACGCCACCGCTATGGTCACGGTGACTGTGCGTCAGCAGGATGTGCGTGAGCGTTTCGCCATCGATGGCGGTGAGGAGCGCGCGAAGGTGACTGTCATCGGCCGGACCGGGATCGATGATTGCAACACGACCGGTTCCAACGATGTAGCTGTTGGTGCCGGTGAATGTGTAGGGCCCGGCGTTTGGCGCCGTTACGCGGCGCACGCCGGGCTCGATGGCAACGGCGCGCCCATGCTCCGGTTGGAAATCGCGCTGGAAGGTGAGGGGGGTCATGCCGCGATGGACTGGCAGGCGATGCAGGCAAAGTCGCGGAACCGGGCCATGACTCAACCCCTTTGCGTGACGGGCGGACACCCGAGGGTGGAGGTGGTCGGAGTGGCAGGATTCGAACCTGCGACCCCCTGCTCCCGAAGCAGGTGCGCTACCAGGCTGCGCTACACTCCGGTTCCTGGCGGAGCGGTCTTATAACGTTGGGGCTATGGGGCGGCAAGGGCGCGGAAGGCCTGTAATTCCGGGATATCGGCGCGTTGCCGGTGGCCGGGCGAACCTATATACGGTGCCTCGGCCGGTCGGCCCGCCGATGCGCGCCTCCCGGCTGCCGGATGGGGCGTAGCCAAGAGGTAAGGCAGCGGATTTTGATTCCGCCATACCCAGGTTCGAATCCTGGCGCCCCAGCCAACTAACGAATTGATATTGCAGTAATTTATTTCTTTTCGATCGCCAAAGCACCACGGACGCACCGTGCAGGAAGCAAGGGCGATTTGACGGCTCAAGAATGCCTTCCGTCTGGAACGCGAATTGGCCTGCTGTAGTCTGGCGTTGCATATGAACTTCGGCTCAGTAACTGATGAGACCGCTGGGTTCCAATAATGCGGCATAAACGAGCTATGACGAACTTCAACGCCGAGCAAGAAGACGCTTGGTTCGTTGCGTGCCGCGTGTCTGTCCGCAGTGCCGGCAACCCCAGTTCATGAACGCGCTGCTAGCGATTTCTGCGGAGACCGAGCGCGCCTTCGATTGGTTGTGCCGGGACGTTCCGCGTGACGAACCCGTCACGTTCGTCACTAACCCCGGCAATATCGGGGACGCTCTCATCAACCTAAGCTGTTACCGCTATCTGTCGACGCGCTACGCCAAGCTGACCGTCCGCTCTGTCGACCATACGCCTTCTACGGACTGCGTGTTCATGGCCGGCGGAGGCAATCTGATTGAAGGGCTCTACACCTCGGTCGCGGATTTCGTCACGGAGCGCTGCAGCGGCCGGCGTTTATTCTTCTTTCCGTCCTCGGTCAGTGGCTTCGAACAGTGGCTCGACGGGCTGTCCGGCCGCATGCGAATGATCTGCCGGGAACCGCTTTCTTGGGCGCATGTCGGCGACCATCTGCCGGAGGAAGAGGTGTGGCTGGGCCACGATGCGGCTTTCTCGGCGACCGGCCTGCTTCGCGCGGCGTTTGCAGGTGGACTCCAGAACCACCCACGGTCGGCGGCGCGCTTCTTCCGGAACGATGACGAGTCGGGCCACCGCCTGCGCAGCGACGGCGACGTTATGGCGCTGCGCGGCGGCAACTGGGTCGATCTGTCGGCCGCGGAAAAGGCGGTCGCGGAGGCGGCGCTGACGATCCTGCAGTTCGGTCGCGTCTATACCGACCGGCTGCACTGCGCGATCCTCTCTGCCATCCTTGACCGCTATGTTGTTTTGGTGCCGAATTCCTACTTCAAGAACAAGGCGGTCTTCGATCATTCGCTCAAGACACTCGCTAACGTCCGCTTCGAGACCGACCCGACACGCCTCGTCGAACATGCAGGGGTTTGAGGTGAAGCGGCCCGATATCGATAGACGGAGATTGCTCGCCGCTTCGCTCGCAGCGACGGCAGTTGGCGTCGTCGGCTTGCGCTCTTCGTCGCAGGCGGATTCCGATGTCGTCGTCGTGGACGGCTGGGTCCTGTCGCCGCGCGACCTCCCGGTTCCCGGTTCCCCGCCTAGCCCGGAATGATCATCGACCTCGCAGAACGCCCTGCCGGTGCGCTACCACTTTTCGACGTTTGCATAGCTGGCGCCGGTGTCGCGGGACTGACCGTGGCACTGCAACTGGCGCAACGCGGACGCAAGGTCGCGCTGCTCGAGGCGGGCGGACGCGATTCGAGTGACGCGTCGCAAGACATCTACAAAGGCGAAAACGCCGGCGTCGAGAACCTGCCGCTCGACCGGACGCGGTTGCGCATGCTCGGCGGCTCGTCCAACCATTGGGGCGGCTGGTGCCGCCCTCTCGATCCGTACGACCTGAGCCGGACCGATCTTACCGGGAGCGGCTGGCCGATCACCGCCAGCGATCTCAGCCCGTATTTCGAGAAAGCCGCCGCAATCTTGGGCGTCAACAACGGGAGCGGAGGGGATCTTCCCCTTTCGGGCGCGGACGGAAATCTGCAGACCATCCGCATGCTCTTCAGCCGGCCTCCGGCCCATCTCGGCGACCGGTTCTACGATGCGATCGAAACCTCACCTGACCTGTTCGTATTCCTCAACGCGCCGGTAAGTGCGCCGGCGTTCGATCCCGCCGGTCAGAAAATTCAGTCGCTGACCGTACGCGCGCCGGACGGCTCCGCGGCATTCGTGTGCCAAGCGCGTCTTTTCGTTCTCGCGCTCGGCGCCGTCGAGACTGCCCGCATGCTGCTTCTTTGGAACCGCGATCACGGCGAACGGCTCGCCAATCCGCGTATGCTCGGCCGCTACTACATGCAGCACCTTCATCAGGAGCTCGGACAGTTTGTTCTCATCGACAACGTCGCGGGACAAACAGGACCTGTCAGCGGCGACCAGCCGGAATCGTTCCTCTCTTCGACCGAAGCGTTGCTGACGGACACGGGCATCGGGGCATTCCGACTCTATTCAACGGCCATTGCCTGCGAGGCGCTGGCCGATCAGCTTTCGCAGGCCGCGACCGCGTCGTGCCTTTCGGTCCGTGCGGGCGGGCAGTTGCTGATTACCTGCGAGCAGATTCCGAACGAAGCCAGCCGCGTGACGTTGGGTTCCGATACCGACCGCCTTGGCCAGCCACGCGTGCGGCTCGACTGGGAGACCACCGGTGCCGACGCCCGCACGATGCGGGAGGCTGCGCTTGCGTTCGGCCGCTATCTCATCGGCGCGGGTCTGGGGCGGCTGAAGGTGAACCCGGCGGTGCTCGATGGGATCGCGCCCCTGGCGGGCTGGACCGGACTCCCCTCGGCGCTGGGCGCGGCCGGTCACCAGATGGGCGGTCTCCGTATGAGCCGGACGCCGGAGGATGGTGTTACCGACCGCGACTGCCGTGTGTGGAACATCGACAATCTCTACATCGGCGGCTCGGGTGTGTTCCGCACCTGCGGCCACGCCAATCCGACACTGACCCTCACCCAGCTGGCGCTGCGTCTGGCCGATACGCTTCAGGAGAGATTGGCGGCCAACTAGGTTGCGGCTTCTATCCGCCCGGTCTGGCCTTGGCGCAATCGCGGATGGCCGTCGGCAACAAATCGAAGCTCCGCGCCGCTACGATGAACGCGTGGTAGCCGATCGTCCCGGCGCAAGAGGCGACGCCCGGCGGCAGATCGGCAACAACATTGCCCAGCGGTCGTGCGGTGAGAATCCAGATGGGTGCGTCGGCCGAAAGCGCCCGCGAGAGAGCGGTGCGCAGCGCCGGGGGACGCTCGTCAACCTCGATGCGTGGCGGTGGCGATCCCTCGGGCAAGGAGCGCTCCACCAGAACGGCAAGGGCCGGTTCGGTGACGTAGCCCTTCATTGCCGCAAGCTGGTTATCGCGGAAGAACTGCAGGAACGGTTCCCAGCTTGTCTTCCGCTCTGCCTCGGCGCCGTCGATACCCTGCAGCACGACGCCAACTGCCAGGACGCCGAGAATTATCCGGCCTGGCCAACGACGCGCGACCAAAGCCGCTCCGTCGGCATAAAGCAGGCAGAGACACCAGAGCGACGGGTGAATGTGGCGAAGCGCCACGAGACTGCGGCCAATGTCCGCGCCGAAGAGCAGGATGGGCAGCGCGACGGCGACGAAGGCGGCCTGGCGGATGGGCGGTCGCGTGTGGCGAACGATCGAGATCGCTGCGAGCACGAAGAGGGCAAGGCCGAGATACGTCTCCCAGCCGCCGGGAAAGAAGCGATTCAAATCGCCCTCGGCGCTCCATCCGTAAATCGAGCGAATGTCCGCCGCGATGCCGGCAAAGGTGACGGCGTAGGCGTCGGCTGTCCACAGGATGGCGGTGAAGTGGTGGAGGTTTGGCCCGACGGCAAAGATGCACGGCGCGATCGCGGCCCACGCGACGGCGCACAGGACCAGCCAGAGTCGGAGCATGCCAGGGACGCGCAATAGGCGCGGCGATACCAAAACGGAAAGCTGAAGGAGGGCGATGGCGAGCCATCCCATCACCATGGTCCAGCCCGCGCCGACCATGGCGATCACCAACGCGATCGCCGCGCCACGCATCAGCGTTCGGTGTCGGCGTGGCCGTCCCGAACCGAAGGCGCTCACAGCTTGTCGCGGCGCGCGCCACAGAATGGTTGCGGCTGCCAGCGACAGCGCGAAGAAGAAACAGAGCAGCGGGTACGGCCGTGCCTCCTGTCCGAAGCGGATCAGCACCGGCATGAAGGCGAAGGTCAGAATCAGAGCTATGCCGCCGACGCGACCGGAGATGCGGTGGGCGAGCCATGCCAGCGTTGCGCAGCCGAGCGAGTCGAGGATCGCGGACGGCAGGCGCAGCCAGAGTTCGGGCGCGCCGGCAAGGCCCAGCGCCTTGAGTAGCGCGTAATAAAATGGCGGCTCGCCGGCGGCGAAGCGGTCCTGAAACAGGCTGGCCCAGTCGCGCTCGATCGTTGCCGCAGCAACCAGCTCCTGTTCCCAGACGTTTTCGCCCAGCGTCGATGCTCTGACCGCAAAGCAAACCAGGAAGGCGAGCGCAAAGAACGCCGTGGGTTCAATTTGGCTGGTGTCGAAGCCAGGTCGGACAGTGGGTGAAAGTTCCCGCGCCTTCACCCGTTACTTCCCGATTCGCCCACGTTTGGATGTGCCGTTCTGACGCGGCAATGGGCAGGATTAACGTGTTTGCATGCAACGATAAAGATCGTGCAACTCATGCGGGTATTGCCCCTCCCTCAAGGTCTGTTGCCGGACGGCAACATGGCTGTGAATATGACCCAAGCCCGCGCACCCACCAGAGGAATCTCGCTGGCTTGGCGTGACTCTTCTGTCGCATCGGGAGTAACATTTTTAGACAGAATATCCACGTGGGCAGGGTCTTCAGATATGGAACGAATTGAGATTGGTGCGGCCCTTTCCAAGGTGCGCGTCCCGGTATTCCTCGCGCAAAGCGCCGGCGCAGGGCGTGGCGATCGGATAGTTCTGCACACCACGGACGGGGAATCTGTTCCGCTTCTGCGCAAGCAGGCGCAGGCGGCTCTCGGCGTGGCGGCGACATTCAAGATCGTCGCTCACAAGCCTGCCAGCCTGACCCGCAAGAAGTCGCTTGAGGCCCTCAACGAAACCTTTGGCGTAGGCGATATCCTGTTCGATCCGACTGGCGCGATTGGACGCGCGGCGTCGATCACGGCGTGCGCAGCATCGATCCGCAAGGCGCTGGACGGTCGCGTTCGGGGCGTGTTGCTCGATGCGGAACGCCGCGCCCTGTTTGTCATTCTTGACCGCCGCCGCTTCTCGGACATTCCCGCCACTTTGCTCGACGAGCGCGTCGAGGCGATGCGCCTTGTCGCCGAAACCTTCAGCGCGTGGTGTGCGACGACGTCGAACGGCAGCGACCTGGCGGTCCGCATTGGCTTCGAATTGCCCATGGGCGTGGTCCTGGTTCCTGTGGACCGGCGGTCGGAGCATCTCGCCAAGGATCGTCGCTTCTTCTTCGAGCGCCTGCGCAAGCCGGGCATCGCGGCGACGCTTGCGTCCTTCGTGGGCCTCGGTTCCGCGGCCCAGGCCGTTGCAGCCGACGTCACCATGCCGGGCGTTTACACGCCGGCGCCTTCGCAGAACGAACCGGCTGTGGCCGCTCCCAATATCGGTTTCATCGGTGCCGGCGGATGGCTGACCGGCGATGGCGTCAGCGGGCAGGGTTACGGTGTCGGCGGCCTGAAGGCCACGATCCCGCTCGGCGACAAGTTCGGTGCTCAGCTCGATTTGGCCGTCGGTACGAACAGCTATTACGGCGTTGGCGGTCACCTGTTCTGGCGCAACCCGAGCCAGGGCATGCTCGGCGTCGTCGGTAGCTACGAGTCGATGAGCAGCGGGACGCTTTCGCGTTTTGCCGTTGAAGGCGAAATCTACAAGGGCGACTTTACGTTGCGTGGATCAGTGGGCGCGCAAACAGGAACCACCGACGGGGCCTTCGGCAGCGCAGATATCGTTTTCTATGCGACCCCGAATTTCTCGGCCACGTTTGGCGGAGAGGTTGGAAACAGGTCGCTCGCGCGTGCTGTCCTCGAGTGGCAGCCGGCATTCGACAGCCTGCCCGGCCTGTCGTTGTTTGCCAGCGGCGAGGTCGGAACGAACAGCTATGCCAAGGTGATGGCGGGCGTGAAGTATTACTTCGGCACGAACGGCGCCTCGCTCAAGGATCGCGACCGTCGTTACGATCCGACGTTCAGCCTGAACAACACCCAAAACCTGTTGAAGGCTGGCTATACGCCGCCCCCCACCTGAGTTAAGCGCACCGGGATGATCGGCGCATGGCGACCATCCTGTTTGCGTGGGAGCTTGGAGGGAATCTCGGCCATCTGATTCCGATTTCCCGGATCGTTGCGCGCCTGGGCGATGAGCACAGGCACGTTTACGCGCTCCGCGACCTGTCAAATGCCCGTAGTGTTCTCGGGTCCGGAGCGCACATTCTTCAAGCTCCCATGTGGCCGATGCATCGCCATTTCGGCGCCGCATCGGGTTCCATTGCCAGCTACACCGACGTGCTCGCGGCCATCGGCTTTGGCGATCCGGAGAAGCTGGCGGCGGTCGCAGGCGCCTGGCGGAATCTCATCGAGATGGTCGAGCCGGACCTGATCGTCATGGATCACAGTCCGGGTTTGCTCGTTGCACTCTACGGCGCGGCCGTGAAGACCATCGCCATCGGCACTGGCTTCACCATGCCGCCGCTGGAGTATGACCAGTTCCCGCCGCTGCGGGGCGATCTCGCGCCGGCGATTCCTGAGCCGCGCCTTCTCGAAGGTGTCCGCGATGCGGTCGCCCTCCTAGGGGGGAAGCGACCAGCCCGTCTGCTGGATGTGTTTCGAACGACGCAACGGGTGGTCTTTGGCCTTCCCGAACTCGATCCTTACCATTCGTTCCGGCGCGAGCCGATCGTTGCGCCGCCCGGCGGTCTCCCACCGGCGCAGCCGTGGCCGAGTCAACGTCGGCTGTTCTTTTACGGCGGTGGCGACGATTCCGGTTTCGACACCCTGTTGCAGGCGCTGGCGACGGTCGACTTCCCGATCGAGGCATATCTGCGCGGCGATGCCGCGCCTGCCCGGGATTTCCTGCGCATGCGTGGCGCGACGGTTCACGAGTCGCCGCCGCTCCTGGCGGACGTCCTCAAGTCCGCTTCACACGTTCTCACGCAGGGCGGAGCGGGGACGACGGCCGCGGCGTATTCGGCTGGTCGCCCGCAGCTTGTCCTGGCCGCGCACCAGGAGGCGGAGGTCAACCTCGACCTTCTCGTGCGCGCTGGTGTCGGCAAGGGCCTTGAGATGTCGGACGAGCCGGCCAAGGTCGCGGCCGATATTTCCAGCTTTGTCGGCGACCCGGTTCTGCCCGACAACGCACTGGAGGCTGCCAACCGGATTGCACGGCGCAACCTTCCGGACGGTGCGGCGGCGACGGCCGACGCTGTGGGCACAGCGCTGGGCTAGGGCGGAGATCTCTCCCCCGGAGCGGCTGCCAGACCGCGGAGGTAAGATACCTGGACGAGCGTCGCGTATGCTGCGCCGCGCACGCTGTCGACACGACTCTCTTCGCTCGACCGCATCTTCCGGAAGTATCCGACGAATATCCGGAGTACCGAGGGGAGGTGCGCGATCAGCCTCCCGCCGAGGCCCCTCGGAGCTTCGATGGCCATTGCCGCACCGATGCGCGCCTGCGCTTCCCCATATTGCCTGTAACGGCGCGCCAGATTGAGAAGGGGTTTATCCACCGCGTGGCAAACCCACCAGTTTCCGTCGAAGGCAAAGCGAGCCTGCGCGCGGTGCAGCCGGATTCCGAGGTCCGTGTCTTCGCCGATGCTGACTGCGGGCAAGAAGCCGCCAAGGTCGCGCATCAGATCGGCGCGGATTGCGACGCAGGCCGTAACGAACAGATCCCATCGTCCGAGGCGGGATGGCTGGGGCAGGAAACAATCGCCCTGGACGCGTTCATGAAGCTTCTGCGTCGTCCACAGCGGCCTCGTCGATCCCACGAAGACGTCGATCTCGGGATGGGTCCGCAGTCTGGCCGAAAGCCAGTCAAGCCACCACGGCGGCGGCTCGCAATCGTCATCCGTGAAGACGGCATATGCGCCCGCGCATTCCACGATGGCGGCGTTGCGGACTGCGCCGAGACCTTCCGCCTTAGGCAGGTCGCGGTACGTTATGATATCGGCAAACTCGCGCACCACGCTGGCGTAAGCGTCATCGTGGCTCCCGTCATTGATCACGACGATGCTGCGCTCCGGATGCCGCTCCACTTGAGGCCGCAGGGCGGTCAGCAAACGGCGAAGGCCCTCCGGTCGCCGATGCGTGGCGACGAGAACCGACAGCCCGAGAAACGGACGGAACTGCCGCATCGACGGGACCCCGAATTGGGGAGCATGGGCTGCCTTCAGATTGAACTCGGCGTCGAGTTCAGGCGTGCGTTCGATGCGTTGCGCTTCGAGCTGATCGTCGAGATGCGCCTGAAAGCCCACGCGTCCGTGCGCCGTCGTCGCCGCTTCGCGCGTAGAGACATTTTCGCCGGTATTCCTGACGTACACCGCGGCCCTGAAAGGAATGTCGAGCAGCGGTCGGCCTTCACGCTCGGCCCGTGCCTTGAAGGCCGGGTGGCCCTGATGCATGAGGTATGTAAACCGATTGTCGCGATCGTCGTCGCTCGCAGGCAATTCGTCCGGCGCCAGGTTGAACACCGCGCAGGTGTGGGATTCCAGATCGAACCGTTCAGTCTCCGCGAAGGGAAACGGCGCGAGCCAGCCCCGCGTAGCGTCGAACATGTAGCCATGCGAAACCAGATGGCCGTGGGGATGGGCGGTCTTGCGCACGTATGCGACGAGATTTCGGCTGACGAGGTCATCCGCGTCGGCCAGCATCAGATAGCCACCGCCCAGCTGTCTCAGGCGTTGGGCAATCCTGAACCGCTTGCGAATTGCGTCCGAGATAAAAACCACGTGGTCCACCGCCGGCAACTGCTCGCATGCGATGAACTCGAGCCGCGCGTCGGTCTCGATGTTCAACGTTGGTACGTCGGTGCAGGCGACAATGATGCGGAAATTGGGATCGGTCTGATTGTAGATCGAACCGATTGTGGCGCTAAGGCTGTGCTCGATGCGTGCCCAGTCCTGGGCGGCCGACCGCCCCATCAGCGGGATGCCGAATGTAACGGTATCGGGAGGGCTCAATTCGTAACTCCGGCCACGCGGTCGAGACTCAGGCGAAGCAACGGCAAGGTCTGTCGCTTGTCAATTGCGCTGAGTGCCAAGCACGCGCGTTGAAGTCGAATAGCGGGAAAGACCGCACAAATCGTCCGTCCCGTCGGCCATTTCGACATCCTCACCGGGCATGCTTTTCGGGTTCAGCCCGCAGGTCCCATACAGCTTGATAGCGTCACAAAACCACGTTGAACAAGAGATGTCGGTCAGCGAAGCGCCGACGCCGCGTTGAAGGCCGCGGAGTTTTGAGAGCGCGTTCTCGCGAATCTTTTTGGCGGAACGGCTATTGCCCTTGGCTTGCTGCCTTGGTCGACCCAGGGCGCACAAACACATTGTCGGCAGGATCGAAGAGCTTCGTACCAGGGGTCGCGGTCAACGGGACGAGATCCTGGTTAAAACTCGAATCGAGAATGATGCCTATCGTCGAGTTTCGATTGAAATCCCAAGGTTGATTGTCGCCGACCTTTTCAACCGATGCTGTCAGCAGGGCAATCGGTTGAAGTGAAGTGGTCGGGCCATTCGACTTCGGGAGCAGGAAAATTGATCCGGACATCCCGTCGACAGATTCGCAGTCCGTCTCCAGGAGTCCAGGTCCAGAATTGGGTGGCGACACCCTTTTTACGACGCAAGCCTGAATGATGAGATCCATCATGCCCGGCGGTTTCAGCGAAACGTTGTAGATGCGATCGCCTTCCTCCACCTGGTAAGCAGCAGCGGCGTCGAAGGGCAGGAGCTTCCCGAAGCTGGTTCCGCCTATGACGCCCATTCGCGCCCGGTCGTCCCGAGATCGGTGGTGACCTTCATACTTGCCAACCAGGATATCGTGGACGTCGACGGGAATTTCCATGCGATGATGTGACCAGATGCTCCGCATGGGAGAGACCGAGCAATCAAGCGACGCGACGGTGCCTGACTTGCCGTCAATCACGGCATGGGCGTTCGTATAGATGCGTTTTGAGTCCACCCAGTCCCCATAACCTCGATGCTCTTCAAGGAGCCAGGCGTTCAACATGCCTCCTTCTTTCCCTTTGCAGGTAACGCGCATTCCAGCGTCGAGAATGGTGTCGATCTGCTGGCGGGTCAGGCCACAGGCGAGATGGTCCGATGGATCCTTTGGGCAAGGCTTCAAGGCATCCTGGAGCGGAATGCGATCGTCGGTCGGTCCGATGATCGCCGCTTCCGCGGGAGCAGAAATAACCAGGGCCGCGGCGATAAGGGCCGGCCAGATGGTCCATCCTTCCGGAGCGGATTGGTGCACGTTCGGGTCCTTTGGGTGAAGCGAGCGGGCGACCAGACTTTCTGGTCCGCGGGGTCCGGTGCTGCTTTGGGGATAGAAGCCATCCCGCTAATCCTTATGGCCCGGCGCGGACTCCGCCAGCGCTTTCGCCTGGTCGATCACCTCCTGCCGGAACGTGATCGTAAAGGTCAGGCTCCGGCGATTGATATCGAGAGCATCTTCGTAAGGGTGGCCGTCGAAGTCAGCCCGCCCGCTGCTGTCGCTCCAGCCGAAGATGGCCATATGCCGGTCCTTTCCCGAACCGACCCACCGGAGGTTTGGTCCACCGGAGTCGCCCTGATAGGAATCCGCGTCGGAATAGATTCCCTCGCTCCCGATTTTCCGGACGTAGCCAATCGCCCCGATCGGTATATTCGGATCCAGTGTCTTGGTCAGAGACGCCTGCCAGGCGGAAATTGCCAGAAACGATTCCCCTATCCCGGGAGGAGTCGACACAATATCCAGCGGCACGACGCCTTGCACCGGTCTGGCGAGTCTCACCAGGGCATAGTCATCGCCGGGGACGCCCCCTTGTGACAATAGGTGCGACCCATAGGAATCTCCCAATATGTAGGATCGGCTCGTGCCCGACTGCTCGAACAGCAGCGGCACTTTCACCGCGCGTTTTGCCTGGGTCTGGAAATAGCATCGCATCCACCCTTCCCGGCCTTCGGTCTCGCCCACGCCGTCAAGGGTATGCTGCGACGTCAGGATCTGGTCGTTGGACAGGGCGAGAAAACCCGATCCAATAAAGAAACGATGCTTGGGGTTCTTTTCGACGGGGCAGATGACATAGCCCGTCGACTGCCGGATATGGTCGATTTGAGCGGCGTCGAGCCCGAACGCCTTCCCGACGTCGAGCAGCGATCCCCTGCCATCCAATTCGGCGAGCGTGCCGTTCGGGTCGTCATGCAGCCCCATGATGATATTGGCCTTGCGGACGAGGCCCGCGGCGACCTTCGCTGCAGGAAGAGGTCCATCGGCAGCGATCGAGACATTCGCCGGCGCAGCAATCAATACGGCCGCAAGCAGCACCGCCAACCTCAGTTGGTCCATTCACCCGCCCCACCCCTGCGCCTCCAGGGCCGCAGAGGCCCCCGGCAATCGCACGCCTTCGAGACCGCAATATTCCGCCGCCTTGCGCCCGCAGCAACCGAAATAACTCGCCGTCAGGAACGGCTGCCGGCAAGCCACCGGCGGATGCGCTTTTCCGTCTCGACGATGAAGAGCAGCGCGACGCCGACGCCGACCACGATCAGGCCATCGCCGAGGCTGAGCGCCTGCGTTCCGAACAGGCCGGCAACGGTGGCAGGTAGGTGAGGGCGAACTGACAGGCGACGACGATGGGGCTACTCAGGGAAGCTATCGGACGGGCGCACCTTCAGGCGGGGACGGGCTCGCCGACGGGGCGGCCGTCCTTCAGCACCGGCACGGCATTGCCCCAGATCGAGCCGTCGTTCCGGCGGATCGGTTCGGCGGAATACTGGGCGAGGAAGACCCGGCGCATGGCGGGCGTCCGGTTGGCGCCACTGCAATGGAAGGTCATGGACGAGAAGATCGCCATCGAGCCTGCCGGGATGATGACCGGGACGCCGCGCTCGGCTCCGAAATACCCGACCCAGTCATTGGTTTCGGGGTCCTTCTCGTGGGCCACCCAGGTGCGAATACCGAGCTCGCTTTGCGGCAGCACGTAGATGGTGCCGTTCTCCTCGGTGACGTCGTCGAGCGGTGTCCACGTGGTCAGATAAGGCCGGTGGCCGATGTCGCCGCCATTGGCGTTCACATAGCCCGAGTCCTGGTGCCAGGAGAACTTCATCCCGGCCTCGGCGCCTTTCACCACATACTGGTTGTAGAACATGTATGCGTCGGGCCCGAGCGTATCGCGGCAGATGCCGGCCATCAGGTCTGAATGCAGGAAGCCATTGATCTGCGGCCGTACGAGGTGGCAGTTGGAGACGAAATAGCGGCTGCCACGATGGCTGATGCCGAGCGTATCGGTGCCGGCGCGATCCATCTCCTCGTCCTTGAGGCGGATGAAGGTAGCGCATTCGTCGCGGAGCAGGCGCAGCATCCCGGAGGGCACGATGTCGTCCAGCACGCAAAAGCCGTCGGTGCGGAATTTCTCCTGCTGGGCTTCGCTGAGAATGCTCATTTGCGGTGGCCTTTTCGGGTTCAGCCAGTATTTTCCCATAGAGCTTCCACGGTAGCGTCGCCCGGCCTCGTTGAACAAGCAAATTTCGCTCAGTGAAGCCGCTGCCTTGTAGGAAGCTGCCAGCGGTTGAGACGCCCGCTTGGCTGTTCGCACCGACAAACTGGATGTTGGACGCGCATCCTCGGCTCGGCGTACCGACGATTTGACGGACGGCTCCGGTGATTCCGGACACCGGAATCTCGCCTTCCGCTGCGGAGCAACTCTTCCCCCAATGGATTCGTCGTCGGCGCCTTTGGCAGACTCGGAGGCGTTTGCGGTATGCTGGCGGCCAGCGCCTCGCGCCCGCGCATCTGTCGGCCGCCGGCCTCGTGCGTACCGTTTTGCGAAAAGAGTGGTGACAGCATTGCCCGCGGAGACTCCAGTCACTGCAAACTACGATGAGGCGGCCGTACGGCCGTACACTCTGCCCGATCCGCTGATGTGTCATGACGGCACCGTGGTCAAATCCGCGGCGCAGTGGGAAAACAAGCGGCGCGGCGAAATTCTTGAGCTGTTCACGAAACACGTTTTCGGGTCTGCGCCGCCGCCGACAACGGCGACCATCTCCGCGCGCGCCACGGGGGCTGCGCTGGGCGGCCTGGCAATCCGCCATCAGGTGAAAATCGAGGTCGCCGAAGGCGCCCCGCCGATCAACCTGCTGATCTATCTTCCGGCGGAGGCTGCCGGACGCATACCGCTTGTCATGGGCCTGAACTTTCTCGGCAATCACACGGTCGCGAACGATCCCGGAATCGATCTCGCCGATATCGACCCGCAAGGTGGAAGCGACATCCGCGTGCCGGGACAGCCATCCGGTGAAGCGTCTCGAGGGATGCAGTCAGACCGCTGGCAGGTCGAGACGATCCTGCGCCGGGGCTACGCGTTCGCGACCTTCTACTACGGCGATGTTTTCCCGGATCGATCCAATGGAGGACTGGAGAGCATCCGCCCGTTCGTCGATCCCGACGAAAAATGCACCTGGGGCGCGATCGCCACATGGGCCTGGTCGCTGAGCCGGGCACTGGACTATCTCCTGGGCGTTCCACAGATCGACCCCAAGCGCGTCGTCCTCTTCGGCCATTCGCGGCACGGCAAGGCGGCGCTGTGGGCCGGCGCAGCCGACCCGCGCTTCAGCCTCGTGATTTCGAACAATAGCGGGGCCGGCGGCGCCAGCCTTGCGCGCAGGAATTTCGGCGAGACGATCCAGCATCTGGTGACGCGATTCCCCCATTGGTTTTCTCCGGCTTATGCGGCCCATGCCGGTCACGAGGATCACATGCCGTTCGATCAGCACATGCTGCTCGCACTGATCGCGCCACGGCCGCTCTATGTTGCCAGCGCGGCCGATGATCAATGGGCCGATCCCAAGGGTGAGTTCCTGAGCGCGCGGGCGGCCGATCCGGTTTACCGCCTTCTCGGCACGTCCGGTCTGCCCGCCGGCGATCAGCCGCCGCTCGAGACGCCGATGATGGGCACGATCGGCTATCACATTCGCCAAGGTGGCCATGGCGTCACTGCCTATGACTGGGAGCGCTTCCTTGACTTTGCCGACCTGAACCTGGGGAGCGCTCGGGCAGCCGGATGACGACGATGTCCGAGTCGCTTCGTATGCCGCTGCGATCTGGCGGCAGCGTAGGTCACTGGCGGCTGGGTCAGCGTCTGGAGCGGCGTTTCGACGTCACCGATCGCCCCATGCGCGGCGATATGGACCCGCTGTTCTTCGTCAGTCAGGACCGCAATTTCATCCCGCATGAATACCCCTGCCGGACCGAGTTTGCCGCCCTCCATCGCGGCCGACGGCCCGAGCCGAAGCAGGAATTCGAGCCGGACGGATGGTGGTTTCCGTTCGGAAGCCCGCGCGTCGATCTCTCCGGTTTCTGGTTTCGGCCAACAACGGTGGAATGTCGCGCGCGCACCGTGATCGAAAGCGACAGGTCGCAGACGGCGCGCTTTCGTTTCGCCACCTGCGGCGGAGCAATTCTGTGGATCGGTGGGAGGGAAGTCGCGTTCCTCGCTGGATATCGCCGGAATTTCGAGGAGGCCGTCGAGATAGAGGTCGAACTCGGTGCGGGCAGTAATCCGGTCGAGGTCTGGTTCGGGGACCTCTGTGAACGGGACACCCGCTTCTACTTCGAACTGACGTTGATCGAGGGGGAGGGCCTCTCGGTCGCGCTGCCTGTGCCGGTTTCCGCCAGCCGCGCGGCGGAGATTGAGCGGCTGCTCGCCGGTATGCGGTTCGAGCGGCCATCCTTCACCAGCGGTGCGGTGGCGGTGGTCCTTCCTTCGCCGGTGTCGGCCGATATCGACGTGACCATTCGCGCGTCCGGCGATTCGATCGGCGCGGCGCCGGTCGAGTGGCAGACGCGCATCGCGGCGGGATCCGACCGCCTCGTCGTCGGCCAAGTGTCCCGTCTCCCCCAGGGCTTCCGGCAATTCGGGTTCACATTCGGCGACGAACGCTTTCGCCTGTCACGCGTCCTCGGGCTTGAGATTTGCGATGTGGCGGCCACGCCCGCCGCGGCGCCGACGCTGCCGGAGAGGGCGCGGGAGGCTCTTGCCTTCGTGGCGGCGCATGGTGAGCCGGACGCGAACACCGCCTTTGCCATCCTCGCGCTGGGACAGAACGACGCCGCCAGCGACCGGATGATCGATGCGGCGCGGCCGGCGATCGATGATTGCTATGACTGCGCGGATTTCCTGCTGGTGCCGTTGATCTGGGCCAGGACGCGCTGGCCCGATCGCATGTCCCCGGCGGTCCGTGACCGACTCGATTCAGCCATCCTTGGCTTCCGCTATTGGATGGACGAGCCGGGAAACGACGTCATGTGGTTCTTCAGCGAGAACCACGCCCTGCTCTTCCACACCGCCTGCTATCTCGCCGGCGCGCTGTTCCCGGAGGCGGCTTTCGTCCGGTCAGGGCGAAACGGAGCGGAGCAAATGGCGGTCGGCCGCGCGCGTCTCGCAGCCTGGTTCGATCATTTCGAGCGCGTCGAGATGGGTGAGTGGAATTCGGCGCCGTATTTTCCGATCGACTTCAAGGGACTGGTTGCGCTGTTGGCCCTGGCACCGGATGCCGACATCCGGGACCGCGCCGCCCGGGCGACGCTTCGGCTCGTCGAGATTGTCGCCATGTCGAGCCATCGGGGCGTCCTCACCGCGTCGCAGGGACGGAGCTACGAGCATTCGCTGCGGCCAGGCCGCGCGCTGGAATTGTCGTCGATCGCGCGCCTGTTCTTTGGTGTTGGCTGGTACGGATCGCACTTTCACAGCCTTGGCGAGTTGGCGGTGGCCGTGCTCGATCACGGCCTTGCGCCACGAAGTGAATTGGCGGGCCTCGCGGTCTAC
The DNA here is from genome assembly GCA_963798195.1 of uncultured Alphaproteobacteria bacterium. GTDB lineage: Bacteria > Pseudomonadota > Alphaproteobacteria > Rhizobiales > Kaistiaceae > CAVSRC01. Next base: position 340,154 of record CAWCSF010000010.1, read on the forward strand.
GAGGGCGGCGAAGCGCTGGAGTGGTGCTTCAGCCAGGGTGAGAACGGCATTGCTCCGCTCTATCACTACAAGACCCGGCACGTGGCGATGGGCTCGGTCGCGAACTACCGTCCCGGCGCTTGGGGCTATCAGGAAACGATCCTGCATGCGCGGATCGGCGACCGCCCCGAGTTCGCAGATCTGGATCAATCACCCCGGCGAGGAGATCGTGTCCGGGCACGCACGGCCGTCCTACTGGGGCGGCTGCGGTACGCTGCCTCGCGTGCATCAATATCGCGGCGTCGCCGTGGTCCAGTTCGCGCTGAAACCGGAGCAGATTCAGTTCACCCACGCATGGCTTCCGCAGGCCGAAATGGATGAGGTGCGCATCGAGGCGGCGCGCGTCATCGCGCGTGCCGGAAACGGGCTCCTGCTGATCGTCGGTGACCGCCTTTTCGAGCGGGTTGGCGAGGGCCCCATGGCCGGCTGCGAGATCCGCCTGCGCGGATCGACCTCCCGGTGGCTTGTGCGGCTGGCCGATACGGAACGGGAAGGCGACCTGACGCGCTTCGCCGGCCGGCTGGCCGGCCTTGCCGTACGGGACGGTCCGGATGGAACGATCCTCGTCGATGATCCGGACTATGGGCCGGTCGTTTGCTATCCGGATGGAACGATCGAAGCCGAGGGTCGCTGCCTTGTTCCAACCGCATGGCCGCGGGACGGCGTGCTATCGCGATTGGCCGTGAACCGGTGATACAGTGGTCACAAGATCACGTCAGATTGTCGTCTATCGCGGCCGTATTGTCGGACGCGCGTAACAGGGAGAGAAGCATGAAGAAGTTGAGCATGGCACTTATGGCCGCGGCAGCGACCGTCGCGTTTGCGACGGCAGCCTCCGCGGCCACCGAGATCCGCATGATGTGGTACTCGGACGGCAACGAAGGTCAGGTCATGGCCGACCTGTTGCAGCGTTTCGAGAAGGAAAATCCGGATATCCACGTCGTTCTCGACGAGGTCGCTTACAAGGTCATCCAGGAGGGCCTGCCGGTTCAGCTCGAGGCGGGTAACGGGCCGGACATCGCGCGGGTAACCAACATCAAGGCGCAGGCGCAGTACTGGCTCGACCTTCGCCCGATGCTCAAGGACGCGAAATACTGGGACGACAATTTCGCGTCGTACCTTGATTGGATGCGGCCGGACGGCAGCGACGCCATCCCCGGCTTCATGACTCAGCTCACCGTGACCGGGCCGTACATCAACAAGACGCTGTTCGATCAGGCCAAGGTCGAACTGCCCGGCGAAAAGGCAACCTGGGACGAGTGGGTGGACGCCGCCAAGAAGGTCGCGGCCAGCCAGGGTGTGCAGATCGCGCTCGGCTGGGACCGCTCCGGTCACCGTCTGGCCGGCCCCGCCATCTCCTTCGGCGCCAAGTACATTGGGCCTGACGGCAATCCGGCCGTCATCGACGAAGGCTTCAAGGCGATGACCTCGCGCATCGCCAAGTGGCATGAAGAGGGCACGATGCCCAAGGAGATCTGGGGCGGCGTCGCTGGCTCGACCTACAAGGCGCTGAACGAGGAATTCGCGAACGGCAACGTCGTGATGTACGAGTCCGGCTCCTGGCAGATCGGACAGTTCGCCAAGACGATTGGCGACAAGTTCGACTGGTGGGCGATTCCCGCGCCGTGCGGCCCGGCCTATTGCACGGGTCTTCCCGGCGGCGCCGCGGTCGTGGCGATCAAGACCACCAAGCACCCGCAGGAAGTTGCCAAGGTCATGGACTGGCTGGCCAGCGAGCCGATCATGAAGGAGTTCGCGGAGCGCACGCTTTTCATTCCGGGTAACAAGGCGGTTGCCGAGAAAGGTCTGGACTTCAAGACGGATAATCCCAGCGCCAAGCGCGCGCTGGACGTTTTCGTCAAGGCCTCGACCCAGTTCGCGCCGGTTGCCAGCAAGATGCCCGCCTACAAGTGGGCGGATGCGATCTATGCCGTAACCATCACGCGCATGGGCCAGGTGGTCGCCGGAGAAATCACGCTTGACCAGGCTTGGGAGCGCATCCCGCAGGACATCGCCGACAAGATGGCGGCGGCCAAGTAGTCCGGCGCAGCGAGCGCAGGCAGCAACATGACGGCCCGGCCTGTCGGGCAGGGCGGTGGCGCCGATCGCGCCGCCGCCATTCTGATGCAGATCGTCGCGTCGGTTATGCGACTGGTCGAAATTCCCTTTGTCTGGGTCCACAAGCGGCTCGGCTTCGGCGGCCTTGCGGCGGCGTTTCTCGCGCCGAACATGCTGGTCTTCGGCATCTTCGTGCTGATCCCGCTCGGCATCAACGTTCTCTATTCCTTCACGACCGGCGCCAACCTGTTCCTTGAGAACCGCAGCTACGCGGGCACGGACCAGTACGCCACGCTGTTTGATTGCCAGAATTATCTGGAGCCGCTGAGCTGCCGGCAGGATGCCTTCTGGAAGTCCGTGCACAACACCGCCTTCTTCGTGGTGGCGGAGGTGGGCGCGCTCGTCCTCGTTTCGTTGATCACGGCGCTGGTATTGAACCGCGAGATGCGCGGCCGCGGGTTCTGGCGGGCGGTGTTCTTCTTCCCCGTGCTGCTGTCGCCAGTCGTCGTGGCGCTGGTCTGGAAGTGGATCCTGCAGCGCGACGGCGTTTTGAACGCGGTGCTCACCGAACAGTTTGGCGCCGACCGTATCCTCTGGCTGGCCGAGCCACATTGGGCGATGTTCTGGGCGGTCTTCGTCTCGGTCTGGGCCCACCTCGGTTTCTTCACGCTGATCCTGCTCGCCGGACTGCAGGCGATCCCGCGCGACCTCTACGAGGCGGCGGAGATGGACGGCACCAGGCCATTCCGCGTGCTGCGGCGGATCACTCTGCCGCTGCTCTGGCCGAATCTGGTGGTGGTGATCATCCTCGCGCTCATCCGCGGCGTGCAGACGTTCGACGAGGTCTACGTGCTCACAGGAGGCGGACCGGGCTCGAGCACACAGTTCCTGACGCAGTTCATCTACCAGACCGGATTCGCCAATGCGATCCGTAACTTGGGCCTGGCGTCCGCCGCCTCGATTCTGATGGGGCTTGTCCTCGTCGTGCTTACCGTCATCCAGCTCGGCGCTTCGAACTGGCGCGAGCGCAAGGAGGCACGATGAACGGAATCGCAGCCTTTCTGACGAGACGCCGGGGAGGGCGCGGCTGGCACTTCACCGACGTGCTGGCGGTCATCTGGCTGGCCACAGGCCTTTTCCTGATGTTCGGGCCGGTCGTGTGGCTGACGCTTTCGTCGTTCAAGACGCAGGCCGCGCTGGTTGAATATCCGCCGACCTTGCTGCCGTTCGACACCAAGACCGTCGATGTCGCCGGCTTTGACAAGCCGCTGCCGCTCTACCGGGTCACGCTGGAGGACGGCAGCGAGAGGGTGCTCGCCCAGACCGGCAGACTAGGTACCGTCGCATCGATGGTCGATCCGGCGAACCCCGAGACGGTCATCAAGGTGCCGATCGGCCAGCGCACCCCTGTGCGGGAGATCAAGTTCGCCATCGCCAACTACGAGGAGCCGTTCCTGCGTTTCGATTTCTTCACGTTCCTGAAGAATTCCATCTTCGTCACCGTGGCGGCGACCGTCATCACGCTGCTGGTAAACTCGATGGCGGCGTTCGTCCTTGCCAAGTACGAATTCAAGGGGCGCGGTGCGGTGCTGGCGGTCATTCTGGCGACGCTCATGGTCCCATTGTCGGTCATCATCGTTCCGCTCTACGTGGTGATCAACAAGCTCGACCTGTTCAACTCTCTCTGGGGCGTCATCCTGCCGACGGTGGCGACGCCGACCGGGGTCTTCCTGCTGCGGCAATACATGCTGACCATACCGGACGAACTCATCGAGGCGGCCCGCATGGACCATGCCTCGGAGTGGAAGATCTACTGGCGCATCGTCATGCCGCTGGCGCTGCCGGCCCTGGCGGTGCTCGCGATCTTCTCGGTCATGTGGCGCTGGAACGACTTCCTGTGGCCGCTGATCGTGCTGTCGCGGAAGGAGCTTTACACGCTCCAGATCGGCCTCAGCGCCTTTTCCGGCGAGCTGAACGTGCAATGGCACTATGTGCTGGCGATGACGGTGGTCAGCATGATCCCGGTTGTGCTCATCTTCGCCTTCCTCCAGCGCTTCATCGCCAGCGGCATTGCGACAACGGGCATGAAATGACCGATCTCAGTCTCCGCGACGTCACGAAATCCTTCGGTCCGGTGCCGGTCATTCACGGCGTCGATCTCGACGTCGCCGATGGCGATTTCGTGGTGCTGGTCGGCCCGTCAGGCTGCGGAAAGTCGACGCTGCTGCGCATCATCGCCGGGCTGGAGAAGCCGACCTCCGGCGAAATCCGCCTGGACGGCAAGCTGGTCAACGACGTCGCCGCGGCCGATCGCGGCCTTGCCATGGTGTTCCAGTCCTACGCCCTCTACCCGCACATGCGCGTGCGCGACAATCTCGCTTTCGGCCTCGAAAACACGCACATGCCGAAAGCGGAGGTCGAGGAACGCGTCAGCGAGATCGCGCGCATGCTGCGCATTGAGGAACTGCTCCAGCGCAAGCCGCGGCAGCTTTCCGGCGGCCAGCGCCAGCGTGTCGCCATCGGCCGCGCCATGGTCCGCCGGCCGGGCATCTTCCTTCTCGACGAGCCGCTGTCCAATCTCGACGCGGAGCTGCGTGTCACCATGCGCAGCGAACTGGCGACGCTGCACCAGCGCATCGCAGCGACGATGATCTACGTCACGCACGATCAGGTAGAAGCCATGACGCTGGCTGATCGCATCGTCGTGCTGAACGCCGGAAAGGTGGAGCAGATCGGCGCGCCGCTCGATCTGTTCAACGATCCGCAGACGAAATTCGTCGCCGGTTTCATCGGCTCGCCACGGATGAATTTCTTCGAAGGTGCGGTCCGCGCACGCGGTGCCGACAATCTTGATGTTGTGCTCGACGGTGATGTGCCGCTCACGCTTCGGTCTGGCGATCCTTCGGTGGCGGTCGGCGACCGCCTGACGCTTGGTGTCCGCCCGCAGCATCTCGTCCTCGCCGACACCGGCATGCCTGTGACGATCAACCAGGTCGAGCAACTCGGATCTGAGACGATCATCCATGGCAGCAGCCCGGCATTGGAGCATGTGGTGGCGGCCCGTCCTGACCAGATTGTGGTCCGGCCGGGAGACATGCTCCATGTCGATCTTGCCCGGAGCCGTGTTGTGACCTTCAAGTCCGATGGACGGCGCGTGCGGGGCACGGCTGTAGCTGACAACGGTGGCGCGTGAGCGGGATCGACCAGCGGCGGCCGACCGGCTGATCGAAATCGTCCGGGCGGCGGCAAGGCAGGAGATCATGCCGCGCTTCCGCGCTCTTTCACCGGGCGCAATTCGGGCGAAGACATCGCCGGATGATCTGGTCACCGATGCCGATCATGGCGACCCTCAATGCCTGGATCATGCGGCAGGCGTGCTCATTCATGCCGAGGCCGGAGGTCATTCGGCCCTCATGGACGGCCGGCCATACAGTCCGATTCAGCGCTCCGGCTATCTTTTGACCGCCCCGGACAAGGCGAATTGGGAAGCGATCCGCCACCAGCTGAATCTCTAGGCAAGACCGCCTTCGTCGCAGTGGTTTGAGACGCTCGGACGGATGGACAGAAGGCGCTTCCCGCGTCATGCATTGGATGCGGCTGTGGCCATGGCGACGAGGTGGATGGTGCCGAGGGAAGTCGGGTTCGAAACGGATATCAAACCGCTGTTTCGGGAAAGCGACCGGGACGCGATGCTCTACGCTTTTGACCTCTGGTCGTATGAGGATGTCGCCGGAAACGCGGCGGATATCCTCGATCGCGTCGAGGATCTGTCGATGCCGTGCGATGAGCCGTGGGACGAAAGCCGCATGGAAACGTTTCGCGCATGGCTGGCGGGTGGCTGCAAGCCCTGAGGGATCGGCGTATGAAATCTTTAGTTATTGGATTGCAATATCAGCGAGCCAGCCTCTTGGATGCCGGGCGGTATGACCGTGCCGTCGCCCTAAACTCGGACCGACTTCGATGATCACCGTTCCAGAGCTCGCCGCCGACGCCTTGGGGCTCTTCCTCTACGAATACATGAACCGCCGCTACGGCGCCTCGGAGGCCGAGCTTGTCGAGCTGGTCCCGTCGGTGGCGCGGATTGCGCTCGAATGTATCGGCAACAGCGACGCGCTCTATCACAACGTCGAGCACACCATGCTGGTGACGCTCGCCGGCCACGACATCCTGCGCGGCCGCGCGTTGCGGTCCGACATGCCGGCCACAGACTATGCCCACCTCATTGTGGCGTGCCTCTTCCACGACATAGGCTATGTCCGCGGCCTTCTGCCCGGCGACGACGACGATGGTTTCGTCATCGACGCGGCGGGAAAGAAGGTGACGCTGCCCCGCGGCGCGTCGGACGCTGCGCTGACGCCATATCACGTCGACCGCTCCAAGCTCTTCATCAAGCACAGGTTCGATGGCGTCGGGCTGCTCGACGCCGACCGCATCGCCCGCGCCGTCGAGGGATCGCGTTTTCCGAGCACCATTCCTGCCGAAGTCGAGAAGGCCGACGAAGAGGTCGCGCTACTGCGGGCGGCGGATCTGATCGGCCAGCTTGGCGACCCCCACTACATCCGCAAGGCGAACGCGCTCCATTTCGAGTTCGAGGAATGCGGCCTGAACATGCAACTGGGCTACAAAAGCCCGGCCGATCTCATCGACAAATACCCGCAATTCTACTGGAACTCGATCGCCCCGTTTGTTCAGACCGCCATCCGGCATCTGCACGTGACCGCGAGCGGGCGCCAATGGGTATCCAATCTCTACTCCAATGTCTTCCGCGCCGAGCGTGACCTTGCGCTGAGCGGACCGCAGCAATAGCGGCAGACCGGCCTGCCTAGACGCCGTTGACCGCCCCGCGCATGACAATGCGCGCGAAGTAACGGCCGCCGAGCAGGAACAGCAGAAGCGGCGGGACGGCGGCAATCAGCACGGCGGCGCTTTGGTTGCCGGCGCCGGCGCCCATCAGCGCCACGGTGATCGGTTGCTCGGTGCCCGAAGTGAAGACCATGCCGAAGAGGTACTCGTTCCAGATCATCGTGAACTGCCAGATCACGGTCACGATCAGGATCGGCGGCGACAGCGGCAGGATGACCTTCCAGAAGATGCGCCAGAAGCCGGCGCCATCGACGCGTGCCGCCTTGACCAGATCGTCCGGTATCCAGGCGAAGAAGGCGCGGCAGAACAGGGTCGTGAACGATATGCCCTGCACGCAATTGATGAGGATGAGGCCATAGACCGAGTTGTAGAGATGGATCTTGGAAAGGATCCAGGCCCACGGCAGCAGCGAAGTCTGGAATGGCATGAACACGCCGAGCAGGATGCAGAGAAAGACGATGTCGGCGCCCTTGAACCGCCACTTGCTGAGGACGTAGCCGTTGACGACGCCGAGCGCCGTCGAGATCGCGGTCGACGGGATAGTGATGATCAGCGAGTTGAGGAAGTTGTGCTTGACGCCCTCGCAGGTGCCGCTCACGCAGATACGGTTCCACGCGTTCGCAAAAGCCTCGAACGAAAAGCTGTGCGGGAAGGCTATCCACCCATGTTTGGCCACGTCCGGGTAGGTCCGAAAGGCGTTGGAGACCACGACGAGGGCCGGAAGCACGAAGATCAGCGCGAAGACCGTCAGCACGCCATAGGTCAGCACCCTCGAAACGCGCGAGCGCCAGGGCATGGGCCTCGAGGGGCGGTCATTGTCGTCGATGATGGAAAAACTCATGACTGACTCAGTATAGCCTTCACGCCGGCTACCCAGAAACGACAGCCGTCTGTATCGTCTGTCTCTCGTCAAAGGAAGGGAAGGGTCGGAAGCAGCCCATGATCGACAGGTGATCCGCACACTTAGCGACGATACGCTGCTGGTCTTCCTGTCGGATTGCCACATAGGTGGCAGTGATGGTCGGGATATCTTCGAGTTCCCCGGACGATCTTGTGCAGCTCTTCGAGGACCTCGATCGACACAATGGCCCGGTCGAGCTGGTTCTTGCCGGCGACTTCTTCGACTTTCTCAGGATCGCCGATGTCCCGACCGGCAAGAACCGGGCGACAGCGACGATCGAAAGGCCCGAATACGCTTCCCTCTTCGCGGCGCTTCGCCGCTTTGCCACGGCAGAGGGACGAAGGGTCGTCTACCTGCCCGGTAATCACGACGCCGAGGCGTGGTGGAACCGCGAAATCCAGGAAGACATCAGGCAGAACGGGATCGCGTCGGAGTTTGCCCTGTCCTATGCGGCCGTGTTTTCGTCCGCTCCGGACAAGCCGATCTACTGCGAACACGGCAACGAGTTCGACCCGGACAACACCATCCGCGATTACAGCGACCCGCTGGACACGCCGCTCGGCGACCACATCGTCACGGATATCATCCCGCGCTTGCCCAAGGGGTGGGCGGCCGACGCGCTCCAGCTCGATCAGATCGAGTATGTCTTTCCGCTCGCAACGATCCCGACCTGGATATCCGGTCGGCTTTTTTATGCGCTGGTCACTCAGGTTGTCGGCTGGCTGCTGATCCCGCTGGTCCTCGCCTACACGGCCTATCGCGTGGTCGCGGCGCTCCTCGGCCGAAGCGGCAGCGTGGTCACCGCGTTGTTCTTTGACCTCGCCTATGACATCGCCTTGCTGCTGATCACCTTCGGGTTGTTCTTCTTCTTCGCCCGCGTGATCGTCAATCGGGCTGTCCGCGCAGCACCGAAGAGAATGAGAACCACGCCCGAAGGGGGCCAATCGGGCGTGGTTGCCGCGATCCGGCACCGGCTCGAGTTGGGCGCCGCACCGCCACTTGGCGGCGAACTGCCCCGCGAGATGGCTGTGTTCGTCTCCGGTCATACCCACGCGCCGTCGCTGGACGGATACAGGCGCCCGTCGGGGGGCGCCGGCGTACTCGTGAATTCCGGCTGCTGGTTGCGTCAGCTTCGACCGCTGCGGACACGCTTCCGGTTGCCTACGGTTTTCGCGAATCAGTTCGCGCAAACGCATGTGCGCGTTCGGCTGGAGGATGCTCAGGTCCGGGTCGAGCTGTGGGAGCATCCGCGTCGCTCCCGCCAGCATCTCAGGGTGGTCGAGCGTCTGGCCGCCGCTGGCCGCTTGCCTGCGCAGCCTGACCCCAACGCCAAGCCGAACGTCCGAGCCGCCGCCTCGGTCTAGTTGGGCCGATACCCAAATCGAAATGCTGACCTAGATACCAAAGTCCCTGCGGACTGCATCTCGGGTCCGCGAAATTCGCTGTTGGAGGATGGATGCCGCAGATCGTCTGGCTCACAGGCGCGGGGAAGGGGATTGGCCGCGCCGTGGCGCTTGCCCTCGCCGCCGAGGGAAGAACGGTTGCAGCATCCGCGAGGACCGAGACAGATCTTGTCAGCCTCGCCGCCGAATCCGGTTCGAGTGCCGGGCGGATCGTGCCCTATCCGGTCGACATGACAGACGAGGCGGCGGTGATCGAGACCGTTGCGCGCATCGAGCAGGACCTCGGCGCTATCGATCTCGCCATCCTCAACGCGGGCACGCACCACCCCATCTCGGCCTACGATTTCGACACAGCCGCCTTCCGGAAGCTGGTGAACACCAATCTGCTGGGCACCGTCCATTGTCTTGGGGCGGTCATGGCCCGGTTCGTTCGCCGCAAGAGCGGCACCATCGCGGTAGTTTCGTCCGTTGCCGGCTACCGTGGTCTGCCGACGGCCGCTGGTTACGGCGCGACGAAAGCGGCCCTGATCAATATGTGCGAGGCTCTCAAGCCTGAACTGGAGAACGTCGGCGTGCGCCTGGAGCTTATCAATCCGGGATTTGTCGATACGCCGCTTACCCGCAAGAACGACTTTCCCATGCCCTTCATGGTGTCGCCGGATCGCGCGGTGAAGGAAATTCTGAAAGGTCTTGATTCAGGAGCGTTCGAAACGGTCTTCCCGCTTCGCATGGCGGTCGCGATGAAGCTTTTGCGGCTGCTTCCCTACCGCCTGTTCTTCATGGTCACGCGGCGCATAACGCCACCGCCGCCCGGCCAGGACGAAGGGTGATCGAACGGTTTACTTCTTGGCGATTATGAACTGTCCGACGTCGGTCGCGCCGGTCCGGAAGCACGCCTCGCAGGAGTTCAGGTAATAGCGCCACATGCGCTGGAAGCGCTCGTCGAACCCGAGCCCGGAGACGGTTGGCCACGTGGCGGAGAATTTCTCTCCCCAGCGCCTTAGCGTCTCGGCATAGCTGGCGCCAAAAAAATGAGTTTCCGCCAGCGTCAGGCCCGATTTCGCCACGACTTCCGCCAGCACGGCCGGAGAGGGCAGCATGCCGCCCGGGAAGATGTACCGCTGGATGAAGTCGACCGATTGCCGGTAGACCGGGAAGGTCTCGTTGGCGATCGTGATGACCTGGATCATGGCGCGTCCGCCATCGACAAGGCGGTCGCGGACGGCGTCGAAATAGACCGGCCAGTTCTTCTCGCCGACGGCTTCGAACATCTCGATGGAAACGATCTTGTCGAAGCTGCCGGGCGTGTCGCGGTAGTCCTGCAGCCGAATCTCCACGCGCTCAGCCAACCCGGCCTTGGCCATCCGCTCGCGGGCATAGCGTGCCTGTTCTTCCGAGATCGTCAGGCAGGTCACCGACGCGCCAACACGCGCTGCAGCTTCGGCGAAGCCGCCCCAGCCGCAGCCGATCTCCAGAACGCGATCGCCCGGCTTGATTTCGAGGCGGTCGATGATGCGCTGATACTTGGCGCGTTGGGCATCCGCCAACGGCATGTCACGCCCCTCGAAGAGCGCCGATGAGTACGTCATCGTCTCGTCCAGCCAGTGCGCGTAGAAGTCGTTTCCGAGATCGTAGTGGTAGGCAATGTTGCGCTTCGCGCCCCGCCGCGTGTTGGCGTTGAACCGGTGGCGGATGTTCGCAGCGAGGCGCATCGGCCACGACACGCGCAACGGCCCGTCCAGTGCTTTCTGGTTTATCAGGCCAAATTCAATCAGTGCCGTCAGGTCGGGTGTCGACCAGTCGCCATCCATGTACGATTCGGCGAAGCCGAGCTCACCGCCGAAGATCAGGCGCCAGACCGTGCGCGGACGCTGGATGCGCATGGTCGCCGATGGTCCCGGCTCGCCGCCTTCGAATGTCCTGGCGCTGTTGTCGGGGAATATCAGTTGCAGTTGCCCGGAGGTGATTCTCTCTCCCCAGGCTTCCGCCACACGGCGCCAGAGCGGCCGCGGAGAGACAGACCCGCTGGCCATATCGCCTTGTGATGATGTCATTTGGCAGCGCCCTCCTTGGGCCGGGCAGGCACCACGCTAGCGGCGACCGCATGTTCCGCCTTGCGGTGCACGAAGACCGGCGTGCCCTTCATCCACAACTTGAAGGCTTCATAATGGATGCCAGCTACAACTTTCAGCGTCATCAGCGGGTAGGCAAAGAACATGGCCAGCAGGGAGGCGTCGGACAGTTCACGTGCCCGTCCAGCGAACGAGGCAGTCATCAATGGGCCTTCCTTGTCTTTCTCATTGATGGAGACGAGCACCTTCTCTCCGGGAGGCGAAATCCGAAAATCGTAGCTGCAATCCATAGGCACGAATGGTGACACAAAGAACCGCTTTTCGCACGACTGCTGCACCACGCCAGTGTCAGTTTCCGCAACCGGAATGATGTAGGTATGCCGCTCTCCGTGGGTATTGCCGACCTCGTAGAGCATGGCGCGCAATTTTTCGTCCAGGCCGTAGCAGAAATACAACGTCAACGGATTGAAAACATACCCTAAAATCCGCGGGTAGCAGAGCACGGTGACCCGGCCGTTGCCGATATCGATTTCCGCTTCCGCGAGCCGCGCCTCGACCCAGTTCCGCAAACCGCCGGGCTGTCCGTCGCCATGGTCGCGATCGTGGAAACTGAAGAGCGCGCCGCGGTTGTAGCCAAAGAGCCGAAGTTCCCTGTCGAGGCGCGGGAGTTCGCCAAGATCGAACAGCGCCGAGAACACGCGGTAGCGCAAATGGTGACGCCGTGGGCGCAGCCGCTGGTGGACGACGGTTCCGGCATAAAGGGCGGAGGTCCGGTTCATTCGGCGGCCTCCAGCCGTTCCGGCATGACCGGCAACCGCCCGGACTCGTTTTCCACGGTCCACGGGCGACGCACTCCGCCGATCGCTTCGGCGGCCGCGAGGCCCGATTGCAGTGCGTCTTCGTGGAAGCCGTACCCGAAGTAGCTGCCGCAGAACCACGTCCTGCGCCGCCCCTGAAGCTCCCACAGGGTGCTTTGGGCGGAGAGGGCGGTCTGGTCGAAGACCGGATGTTCGTAGCGGAAGGTGCCCTTCACGGTTTCCGGACGCGGATCGCGGTCGGGGTTGAGCGTGACGAACAATGGGTGCTTCTCGGGGATACCCTGCAGCCGGTTCATCCAGTAGGTCAGGCAGAGTGATCGCTTGCCGTCGGTCGACTCGCGCTGCAGGTAGTTCCAGGCCGACCACACGGCCCGCCGCTTCGGCATCAGCGTCGCATCCGAGTGCAGCACCGCTTCGTTCGTCGTGTAACGGAAGTTGCCGAGGATGCTGCGCTCGATCGGGTCGGCGTCGGAGAGCATCGCCAGCGCCTCGTCGGCGTGCGCTGCGATGACAACATCGGTGAACCGGTGTTGCACGCCTGCTGCGTCCTCGACCACGACGCCGGCCGCGCCGCGCATCACCCGGCGCGCAGGGCGGTTCAGAAACACGCTTCCGCCCAGCGGTGCGCGCAGGCGCTTGACGTATTCGCGGCTGCCGCCGACGACCGTCCGCCACTCGAAGCGGCTCCCGATGTCGAGCAGGCCGTGGCTGGAGAAGAAGCGCAGATACGCGCGCATCGGAATGTCGCGGACCCCGGCCGAGGTGGTCGACCAGATCGCGGCGCACATGGGCAGAACGTGGTCTTCGCCGAGCGCGCGCGAGAATTCGGATCGGTCGAGGAAATCGCCCAGTGTCATGTCACCCAGATCCGGGCACTCGACGTTCTCCCGCGCCCACGCATAAAACCGTACTATGTTGCGCAGGAGGCTCCAGAATTGCGGGCGCAGGATGTTCGCCCGCTGGCCGAAAATGCGGTTCAGGCCGTCGCTGGAATATTCCAGGCGGCCCTCGCGCAGGGAGGCGGAAAACGACATGTCGGACGGTTTGGTGGCGACGCCCAGATGATCGAAGAGCGCGACCAGGTTCGGGTAGTTCTTGGCGTTGTAGACGATGAAGCCGGTATCGACCGGGATGGGGCCGTCGCTTGAATCGACCTCGACCGTATTGGAGTGACCGCCGGCCCATCCGGCCTTCTCGAATACCGTCACCGGATACCGGCTCGACAGCAGCCATGCAGCGGAGAGGCCGGCTATGCCGCTCCCGATGACCGCTATCGTTCGGGCTGGGTTTGGCGCCATGTCCTGCGGTCGGAACAGCATGTTCGTCCTCGGTGGAGATCGTTCGATGTCTCCAGTTACGGACGGGCCGGGAAAACGGATCACCAGGGCCAGAGATTTTTTTCGCCGGACCGTGATCCAGATGGGCGGTTCCCCCGTATCTGGACCATGCAAGCCGCCGCGCTCACCCTGCCGCATGCCCGCGTCCCCCCGGTTTTCCGGGGATTGTGGCTCGTGACCGCGCCCGGGCCTGGCATGCGCGCAGGCGCGGCCGATGAGATGGCGGAGCGGATCGCCGCGGTGGCGCGCGCCGCCGATCGCGACGCCTTTGCCGCATTGTTTCGCTATTACGCGCCGCGGGTGAAGGCCTATCTGATGAAGCTGGGGAGCGACGCGGCCGCGGCGGAAGAGTTGATGCAGGAAGCCATGGTTCTCGTTTGGCGAAAAGCCGATCAGTTCGACCCGGCGCGGGCATCGCCATCGACCTGGGTCTTCGCGATCGCGCGAAACCTGCGCATCGACGCTTTTCGCCGTGAGCGCCGCCCCGAGATCGACCTCGCCGACCCGGCGCTCGTTCCGGAATCGGAGACGTCCGCCGACACCGCCATGATGAACGACCAGTCGGCGGGGCGGCTCAACGATGCCCTGCTGGCCCTGCCGGAAAACGAGCAGGCCGTGCTGCGTATGGCTTACTTCGAGGACAAGTCTCAGGCGCGCATTTCGAGCGAGCTCAGGATTCCGCTGGGCACGGTCAAGTCGCGCGTGCGCCTCGCGTTCGCGCGCCTGCGGGCCGCGCTCGGCGAAGAAGAGGAGGGGTCGCGATGATCGCTACCCACCACGCCAGCGACGAACTGCTGGCCGACTACGAATCCGGCGCGTTGGCCGAAGGCTGGAGCCTCGCGGTTGCGACGCATCTGGCGCTCTGCCCGCACTGCCGCGCAAGAGCCCGCCTTGCCGCGTCCGTCGGCGGTGCGCTCCTTGATACGATCGAACCGGTCGCGCCGGACGACGATGCACTTGCCGGCGTTCTTGGCCGGCTGGATGGCGCCGCGCCGGCCCGCGCGCCAACCGAAACGCCGTCGGCACGCCCGTCCCTCGTGCCCGAGCCGCTGCGCAGCTACATCGGCGGCAGCGACTTCGACGCCTTGCCCTGGCGCCGGCTGGGCGGCGGTGCGCGCGACCTGCGCATCCCGACGAAGGATGGCAAGACCAACGCGCGGCTCCTGCGCATCAAGGCAGGGGAGCCGGTGCCCGAGCATGGCCATCGCGGCATGGAATTGACCGTCGTGCTGACGGGAACGCTGTGCGACGGCGATGAGCGCTTTCATCGTGGCGATCTCGAGGAGACCAACGAGTTGATCGAGCATCAGCCCGTCGCGGGGCCGGAGGCGGATTGCATCTGCCTCGCGGTCACCGATGCTCCGCTCCGCTTCAAGAGCCTGCTGGTGCGCCTGGCGCAGCCCTTCCTTCAAATCTGAACCCAAGAGCAACGAAGAACCGATGAGATTCGCAATCGCCTACGTCGCGTCCGCCGTCGCCTTCTTCGTTGCCGATTTTGTCTGGCTGAGCTTTGCCACGCCGCGTTTCTACCGGCCGCAGCTTGGCAATCTCCTGGCGGAGTCGCCGAACCTTCCCGTCGCCGCCCTGTTCTATCTCGTCTACGTCGTGGGCATCGTGCTGCTCGTGGTCTACCCCTCGGCTGCGGCGCGCTCCTTGCCCATGGC
Organism: uncultured Alphaproteobacteria bacterium; assembly: GCA_963798195.1. Lineage (GTDB taxonomy): Bacteria > Pseudomonadota > Alphaproteobacteria > Rhizobiales > Kaistiaceae > CAVSRC01. The sequence goes on from CAWCSF010000010.1 coordinate 355,309, forward strand.
CATCGGCCTTGCCGCGCTGCTCGGGTTGGTCGCCTACGGCACCTACGACATCACCAACCTCTCCACGATCCGCGGATGGCCGCTGGCGATCAGTCTCATCGACATGACGTGGGGGGTCTGCGCCACGGTTATCGGGACGCTCGCCGGCTTCACCGCGCTCCGCCTGTTCGGGGCCTCGGCATCGTAGGCCGACCGTTACGCCACAGCGTCGAGGTAGCGGATCGGCCGGCCGCGGGTGGCGATGTCGGCCGCGGCGATGATGCCCTGGCTGTCGATGCCGAAGTGCCGATAGAGGTCGGCCACGGTTCCGGTTTGCCCGAACTCGGTGACGCCCAGCGCATGCGTACGATGGCCCCAGACCGAACCCAGCCACGCCAGCGTCGCGGGGTGACCGTCGATCACCGTGACCAGGCCGCAGTGCCGGGGCAGTCCCTGGAGAAGGCGTTCGATATGGCTGCTGGCTTCGCGAGTGCCGGTCACACGCGCGTGCTGCGCCTCCTTCCATCCGGCGTAAAGACGGTCCGCCGAGGTAATCGACAGCAGGCCGACGTCGCGCCGGTCCTCGCCGATAAGCCCGATCGCCTCGATCGCCTCCGGCGCCACCGCGCCGGTGAAGGCGATGACGATGTCGGCATTCGGTCCAGGCGGGCGCAGCCAGTAGCCGCCGTCGATCATGTCTTCTGCAAGGTCCGGGGCGATGGTCCGGGTCGGCTGCTCGACCAGCCGCGTCGACAGGCGAAAATAGACGGCGCCGCCGCGAGCGTCGCGCAACCAGGACCGCCTGTCCGGTTCGGAGCTGCCGCTTCGCTGCACATAGTCGAAGGCGAACCGCAGCAGCACCGCCAACTCATCGACGAACGCCGGCTCGAAGCAGGTCAGCCCGGCCTGCGACATGCCGATCAGTGGCGTGCCGATGGATTGGTGGGCGCCGCCCTCGGGTGCGAGCGTAATGCCGGAAGGTGTCGCCGCAAGAATGAAGCGAGCGTCCTGGTAGCAGGCATAGTTCAGCGCATCGAGACCGCGCTCGATGAACGGGTCGTAGAGCGTCCCCACCGGCAGTAGCCGCTCGCCGAACAGCGAGTGGGAGAGGCCAAGCGAGGACAGCATCATGAAGAGATTCATCTCCGCGATGCCGAGCTCGAGATGCTGGCCCGAAGGCGAATACGTCCAGTTGAACGTCGATGGAATGTGTTCGCTGCGGAACGTATCGCCGATGTCGGAGGTGGCGAACAGCCCGCGGCGGTTGACCCACGGCCCCAGATTCGTCGAGACGGTCACATCCGGCGAGGTCGTGACGACGCGGTCCGCGAACGGCGATTCCTGCTTGGCGATCTCGTTCATCAGCAGGCCGAATCCCTGCTGCGTCGACATTGAACGCTGCGGTGCCAGCGTCAGCTCCGGTGGCACGTCGACCACCGGCGCCGCCAATTGGCCGCTACTCTCATTGTAGAACGGCAGTTCCTCCAGGAACGCGCGGGCGGTGGCCGCGAGGTCTCCCAGCCCTTCCAGCGGCTCCCATTCATGCCCCTCGCGCACATTCATCGATTGGCGCAGCTGGTCCATCTGAGCCGGCGTCATGATGCCGGCGTGGTTGTCCTTGTGGCCGGCCAGCGGCAGCCCGCTGCCCTTGATCGTGTACGCGATGAAACAGACCGGACGGTCGTGGGTGGCGGCGCGGTCGAATGCCTCGATCAGCGAGGGAAGGTCATGGCCGCCAAGGTTGGCCATCAGCGCCGAGAGATCGGCATCGCTCCGCTTTGCGATCAGTTTCAGGGCGGCCGGACGGTCCGCAAAGTCGGCGGTCAGGCGCTTGCGCCAGGCCGCGCCGCCCTGGAACGAAAGTGCGGAATAGAGCTGGTTGGGACAGGCGTCGATCCATTGGCGCAAGTCCGTTCCGCCGGGCTCGGCGAACGCTGCCTGGAGCTTGACGCCGTGCTTGAGAATGACGACGTCCCAGCCGAAATTTCGAAACACAGACTCCAGGCGTTCCCACAGGCCTTCGTGTACGACGCCGTCGAGGCTCTGGCGGTTGTAGTCGACGACCCACCAGGTATTACGCAGGCCCTGCTTCCAGCCCTCGAGAAGCGCCTCGAATATGTTGCCCTCGTCCATCTCCGCGTCGCCGAGCAGCGCGATCATCCGCCCCATGGCGTGATCCGCGGCCCAGCCCTTCGCGTGCACATAATCCTGGACCAGCGATGCGAACAGCGTCTGCGCGACGCCCAGTCCGACCGAGCCGGTCGAGAAGTCGACACCGTCCGTGTCCTTTGTGCGCGATGGGTAGGATTGCGCGCCGCCGAAGCCGCGAAAGTTCTCCAGCTTCGCGCGGGTCTGGTTGCCAAGCAGATACTGGATGGCGTGGAAGATCGGACTCGCGTGCGGCTTGACCGCTACCCGGTCCTGACGCCGGAGTGTGTGGAAGAAGAGGGCGGTCATGACGCTCGCCAGCGATGCCGACGACGCCTGATGGCCGCCTACCTTCATCCCGTCATCGCTCGGCCGGATGTGGTTGGCGTTGTGGATCATCCAGGTGGAAAGCCACAGCACACGCTTTTCGAGTGCGCTCAGCAGGGTCAGCTTCTCGTCCATCGATCTCTCCATGATCGCTGGCCAAGGTAACTTGCGAGCTATACTGCCGGTAGCTAAAGTCACTTCCTTATGCGCACAATATTGGTGACTTCCACCAAATCTGGCCAAGAGACGCATACTTCATGGCAAATTCGGTGCGACTCGATCCGATCGATCGGAAGATTCTCGATGAACTGCGCAGCGACGGGCGCATAACCGCGCAGGAGCTTGCACAGCGCGTCGGACTCTCTCCTTCTCCCTGCGCGCGACGTGTCCGCATGTTGGAGCGGGCAGGGGTCATCAAGGGGTATTCCGCCGTGGTCGATCAGGCCAAGGTCGGGTTGCCCGTGACGGCTTTCGCGTCGATCAAGCTCGCCCGCCAGCATGAAGAAGATCTGGATCGCTTCGCCCAGGCCGTGACCCGGTGGCCGGAGGTCGTCGATTGCCATCTCATGACCGGCCAGCGCGACTACCTGTTGCGGATCGTTGTGCGCGACCTTCCCGACTACGAGCGTTTCCTGAAGGAGAAACTGACGCGCCTGGATTGCGTCGGCTCGATCGAGAGCAGTTTCGCGCTGGCTCAGGTGAAGTAGCCGGCCGCAGTCAGCCGCGCAGGCTGGTGCAGCGTTTTTTCGGCGGCGCCCTTAAAGCGTCCATTCGACAGTCGCGATCGAGTAGAGCAGCAAGGCAATCGTGGCGCCGACGGCCACCAGCACCGAACGATAGCCCACCTTGGATATCTCGCGGAGCGATGTGGACAGCCCGATGGCGGCGACGGCGGTCATCAGGCACCAGCGCGACACGTCGCTGAAGCCGGAGGTGACCGCTGGTGGGACAATCCCTGTGGAGTTCACGGCCACGAGGCACGCGAAAGCGACGGCGAAGAAGGGGATCGGCAGCCGAGCGCCGACTTCCTGCTCGCCTTGCGACCGACGAAAGGCGAGCGAGACGGCCAGCATCGTCGGCAGGAGCAAAGCCACGCGGAACAGCTTGACGATCGTCGCGATGTCACCGGCCTCGTCCGAAACCGAATAGCCAGCCCCGACGACCTGCGCCACGTCGTGCACGGTCGCACCGATGAGAATGCCTATGGCGTGGTCGTGGAAGCCGAGAACGCGGAAGATCGCCGGGTAGATCACCATCGCCGTGGTGGAGAGGGTGGTGACCGCGACCACCGCGAAGATCGTCTCGCGGCCGCTGTCGGCGCGGCGCGGGAGGACGGACGACAGCGCGAGCGCCGCTGATGCGCCGCAGATCGCCGTGGCGCCGCCGATCAGCACGCCGAACGCCGAGCCGCGCCCGAGAATTCGGGCAATCAGGATGCCCACGCCGATGGTCAGCACGACGCCGGCGGTGACGAAGCCGACCGTCTCCAGGCCAAGCCCGAGGACGTCGTGCATCGAGATGCGCAGGCCGAGTAGCGCGACTCCTACGCGCAGCACCCGCTTGGAAGCGAAGGAAATTCCGGCGCTGCACCGGGTTTCCTCGGACAGAAAATTGAGTGCGATGCCGAGAAGCAGGGCGAGCAACATCACCGGCCCGCCATAGGTGTTCGAGACGAACGAGGCGGCGGCGGCGATGGTGATGGCGACCGCGAGGCCCGGTGCGATGTCGGAAATCTGCTGGAAGATGGCCGCCGCGCCGCGACGGCCCTCGATTGGCTTCACACCGGAATCGGCGGCCATGCGTTTTCCTTAATTGAGGCCGCCGACGCACACGTATTTGACGTCGAGATAGTCCTCGACGCCGTACTTGGAGCCCTCGCGGCCCATGCCCAATTCCTTGACGCCGCCGAAGGGCGCCACTTCTGTGGTGATCAGGCCTTCGTTGACGCCCACCAGCCCGTATTGCAGCGCCTGCGAGACGCGGAAGGTGCGCGCGAGGTCGCGCGTATAGAAATAGCAGGCGAGGCCGAACTCGGTGTCGTTCGCCATACGCACGCCATCCTCTTCCTTGTCGAAGCGGAAGAGCGGGCTCAGCGGCCCGAACGTCTCATCGCGTGCGACGGTCATGTCCTGCGTCGCATCGCGAATGACCGTTGGCTCGAAGAACGTCCCGCCGAGCTTGTGCCGGTGACCGCCGGTCAGGATCTTGCCACCCTTCTTGGTGGCGTCGGCGATGTGCTCCTCGACCTTGGCGACCGCCTTCTCGTCGATCAGCGGGCCCTGCTGCACGTCCTTTTCCTGGCCATTGCCGACCTTCAATGCCGCGGAGGCTTTCGCAAGCTTGTCGGCGAAGGCGTCGTAGACGCCGGATTGGACATAGAAGCGGTTGGTGCAGACGCAGGTTTGTCCCGAATTGCGATATTTGGCGATCATCGCGCCTTCGACGGCGCGGTCGATGTCGGCATCGTCGAAGACGAGGAAGGGCGCGTTGCCGCCGAGCTCCATCGACATGCGCTTCACCGTCGAGGCGCCCTGAACCAGCAGCTTCTTGCCGACCTCGGTCGAACCGGTGAAGGAGACCTTGGCGACCAGCGGGCTTGCCGTGAGTTCGCCGCCGATCTCGCTGGCCGAGCCCGTGAGGATGCTGACGATGCCTGCCGGCACGCCGGCCTTCTCGGCAAGCACGCCCCAGGCAAGGCCGGAATAGGGCGTCTGCGATGCCGGCTTGATGACGATCGCGCACCCGACCGCAAGCGCCGGTCCCAGTTTGCGGGCGATCATCGACGACGGGAAGTTCCACGGCGTGATCGCGCCAACCACCCCGACCGGCTGTTTCTGGACGAGAATCTGACGGCCGGCCCAGGGCGAGGGAATGATGTCGCCGTAGACGCGCCGCGCCTCCTCGGCGAACCACTGGACATAAGCTGCGCTGAAGGAGACCTCGCCGCGCAACTCTGCGAGCGGCTTGCCCTGCTCGACGGTGAGCAGCATGGCAAGCTCTTCGCGGTTCTCCCGGATCAGCCGGGCGAGAGTGTGGAGAATCTCGGCGCGTTCCGCGGCCGTCTTCGCCGCCCAGGCTGGCTGCGCCGCGTGCGCTGCCTCGATGGCACGTTTCGTCTCGGCCTTGCCGCAGTTCGGCACCGTCCCGATGGTTTCGCCGGTAGCAGGGTCCGTAACCTCTACGGTCTTTCCGCCGTCTGCCGCTATCCACCGCCCGGCCACAAAGTTCGCTTCGCGCTTGAATTCCAGCTTCTGCAACATCGGATTTCTCCTCGTATCGGCGCGGCTAAGCAGCCTCTATATCCTTGATAAGATTGGCACTTACGACCAGCCCCTCATCGATTGCCTTCCTTCGCAAGGCGCGCCGCCGGCTGCCCGGCAGTCGCGCGCCCGGCTCGGCCTCGATCATACCCGCCAGCACCGCAAAACGTTGGATTGCCGCGCCTCCGAGCGCGTCTGGATCGATCGCGATGATGAGTTGTCCGGTACCGGGCGGCGGGCCCTCGGCGTCGAGGAATGACGAGGCTTCCGTAGCAAAATTGGCACCCGTCAGTCCTGCGGCAAGAAGCTCGACCATCAGCGCAAGGGCTGTGCCCTTGGCGTCGCCGAGCGGCACCATGGTTCCCGCGAGAGCCGCGGCCGCGTCCGTGGTCGGCTGGCCGGCCTCGTCCAGCGCCCAGCCTTCGGGAATGGTCTCGCCGCGCTGCCTTGCAGCCAGCACGTTGCCGCGCGCCACCTTCGACAGCGACAGGTCGACGACGATCGGATCGCGACCCTCCGCGGGGCAGGCGAAGGCAATTGGGTTTGTGCCAAACAGCGCCCGGGCGCCGCCCCACGGCGCAATTGCCCCGGGAGAGTTGGCGAAGAGCATCGCCACCAGTCCGCCCTGAGCCAGCCGCTCGACCGGATGGCCAGCCGCGCCACCGTGGTGCGACCGCCGGATCGCGGCGGCGGCTATTCCCTGATTGCGCGTCACCGCAGGCAGCATTTCCTCAGCACGGTCGAGGGCCGGATAGGCGAAGCCGTGCGCCGCATCGATAGCCAGCAGGCCGGGCCGGGGGGTGGTTGCGGTCGGCGTCGCGTTCCCATCCACCTTTCCAACCTTCGCCTGCGCCGCATAGGTCGGCACCCGGCTAAGCCCATGGCCCTTCAGTCCGTCGGCCTCGGCCGCCACCAATGCACGGGCGACCGACTTCGCGTTGCAGGCGCTGGTGCGGCAGCGTCCCAGGGCATCTGCGACAAGCGTCTCCGCCTCCGCGATACTGAGGCGGGCATCGCTCATGCCGCGCCGTCGAGGTGCCGGCGCACTGTTTCGGCTGTGAGCGAAGAAACACGCACGTTCGACTCGACTGTCACGCCCGCGACGTGCGGTGTCAGGATGAGATTGGGTATATCCCCGAAGACAGCACCTGCCTTGGCGGACAGAGGTTCATCGGCAAATACGTCGAGCGCTGCGCCGCCGAGGCGGCCCTGCTTTAGCGCCATCGCCGCCGCTGCCTCATCAACCACGCCGCCGCGTGCTGCGTTGATCAGGATGGCGTCGCGCTTCATGCGCCCGATGGCTGGGGCATCGATCAGGTCGCGCGTTTCGTCGGTCAGCGGCACATGCAGGCTGACCACGTCGGATGTCGCCAGAAGGTCGTTCAGCGTTAGTCGTTCCACCTCCCGCCACGCGTCGTGCCCCTCCGGCAGGTGCGGATCGAAGGCGGCGATCGTCATCCCGAGCGCTCGTGCGCGTGTCGCCGTTTCGCGGGCGATTGCGCCGAGCCCGACGAGGCCCAACCTCTTGCCGGCGATCTCGCGCCCCATGAGGCGACCGCGCGGCCAGGCGCCTGCTACCATCTCGTCAGTTGCCCGGTAGGCGCCACGCAACAGCATCATCGCCGTCGCGATAACGTATTCGGCGACCGAGGCATTGTTGGCGCCGGTCGCCGGGTAGACTGCGATCCCGCGTTTCTCGCAGGCCGTCACGTCTATGTTGTCGAGCCCGACGCCGAGCCGCCCGACGCAGACCAGGGCGGCGGCAGCGGCCAGCAGATCGCCGCGTACTTGCGTCCGGTTCCGGACAATGAGCGCCCTCGCATCGGTAACGCGCTTGAGCAGGTCCTCTGGCCGGTCCACGAGGTCTGGCTCGTAGAGAACAGCATGCGTGCCCTTCAGGTCCGCGACAGCGGCCTCGTCCATGAATTCCGTGATGACGATGTCTGCCATGGGGCGCGAAATCAGGCGCTGCGATAGAGCTTTGTCATCACGAACTCGCGGTGACCGAGGGCTTCGGCGGCCGTGGCGCGTCCATTGGCGGTGCGCACGCACATCTCGATCAGGGCGTCGCCGGCCTGGTCGATAGTCATGTCGCGGCGCAGAATGCCGGACACGTCCACGTCGATGTGTTCGGACATGGTGCGCACCGTGCGGGGATTGGCGCTGATTTTCACCACTGGCACGATGGGGTTACCGACGACGTTGCCCTGGCCGGTCGGGAACGTGTGGATGACGTACCCGGCTGCCGCCATCAGCGTTACGCATTCCGCTGCCGCCGACGAAGAATCCATGAAGTAGAGACCGGGTCCTTTCGTCGGGGCCACCGCCGGTTCGAGGATGTCGATGTAGCGGCAGGTCCGGCCGATCTTCTCGAGGTTGCCCATGGCTTTTTCCTCGATCGTCGTCAGGCCGCCTTCGATGTTGCCCTTGGTCGGCTGGCTCTCGGACAGGTCGTCGACCTTGTTGGCCTCGATTACCTCGTCCTGATACGCCTTCCACATTGCATACCAGCGCTCGCCGACCTCTGGCGTCGCCGCCCGCGCCTTGCAGATGTGCTCCGCGCCGGTGATCTCCGAGGTTTCGCCGAATACGCCGTAGATGCCTTCCGGGATGAGCTTGTCATACATGTTGCCGACCGTCGGGCAGGAGCCGAGACCGGTCGTGGTGTCGGATTCGCCGCACTTGGTCGAGATCCACAGTTCCGAGACGTCGCATTCCTCGCGCTGAAGTTCGCTTGCCCAGTGGACGAATTCCTTCGCCTTGCGCGAAGCATCCATGATGGTCTTGAGGTCGCCGTTCTTCTCGATCGAGAAGCCGGCGACCGGCTTGCCGGTTTTGGCGATGCCGTCGACGATGCGTTGCGTCCAGCCCGGTTCGATGCCGATGACGATGCAGGCGGCCACGTTCGGATTCGCACCGGTGCCGATCATCGTGCGGAAATGCAGGTCGAGGTCCTCGCCGAACTGCAGCCGGCCGTAGGCATGGGGCAGGGCCATCGTGCCCTTGATGTTGTTGGCGACGCCCTCGCAAGCGGCGTTGGAGATGTCGTCCACCGGAAGAATCACGACGTGATTGCGCACGCCGACGCGGCCGTTCTCGCGGCGATAGGCGTTCACCTTGCCCCTGTTGCTCATCGTCGTCTCCTACCAGCGCTTGGTCTTGAGGTTATGGGTATGGACGTAGCCGCCCTTCTTCACGTCCGCGACGATCTTTCCGATGTCCTCACCGTATTTGATCGCCGTGTCGCCAGACTTCAGGTCCTTCAGGGCCACCTTGTGGCCGATCGGCACGTCCGCATTGACCTTGAGGTTGAACGACGAGTTGTCCTCGGTGACGACGCAGAGCATGTCGGTGCCTGCGGTCAGTCCCTCGACCACCACGACGCCCACATTGTCCTTGTGGTCATGAACCAGAAGCTGCGGGTTCTTCATTCTCTCCCTCCAGATGCGTGTCTTGTTGGTCGATCGCTCACGTGCTGCTGCGCTCGACGAGAAGATGTCCGGTGTCGACCACCGGGTTCAATATTTCAGCGTCGTCATCCGGGCGGATGCGCGCAAGTACCATGCGGGCGACTTCCTTGCCGATGATATCGCCGGACGGCCGGATGGTCGTCAGCGGAGGCAGGCAGTTGGCGCCGAAACCGAGGTCACCGAAGCCGATCACAGCGAGGTCGCGCGGCACCACGATGTCGCGCCGCTGGCATTCGAAGAGTGCGCCGAGCGCGACCAGATCGTTGGAGCAGGCGACCGCCTGGAGGTCGGGGTGCTGGCGGAGCGCCCGCGTCAGGAGCAGCGCGCCCGCCTCCGTCGTGGCTGGCGACGGGTTGTCAAACAGCGTGGCCGCCGCTCCGTCGGCCCGCGCCACTTCCGCCATGAAGCCGGCGGCGCGTTGTGCGGCGCGCCGATCGTCCTGTAGCCGTGCGCCCAGGAATGCCAGGCGCCTGTGGCCTTTGCGCAGCAGGTGCCGTGCGGCTGTGGCGCCCACGTCCTCGTGCGAAAATCCAACCGCCATGTCGATGTGGTGATCGCCCAGCTCCCACATCTCGACCACCGGCACGCCGCTCTTCTTCAGAAGGTCGGCTGTCGCCGCGCTGTGCGCGAGGCCGGTAAGCACGATGGCTGCGGGTGCCCAGGAGAGGGCGGTCCGCACCAGCACCTCTTCCTGATGTTCCGAATATTCGCTGTGGCCGACGAGCAGTTGGTAGCCCTGCTGACCGAGCACGTCCTGCAGCACCGAAACCGTTTCGGCGAAGAACGCGTTTCGGATGGACGGGATGATGATGCTCACCACACGCGCAGAGGCGGCCGCCAGGCCGCCCGCGACCAGGTTGGGCACGTAGCCGAGCGCATCGATAGCGCGGGCGATTTCGCGGCCGGCCTTGCCCGAGACGCCGTCGGGCTTGCGCAGGAAGAGCGACACCGTGGATTGCGAAACGCCGGCGAGCGCGGCGACCTCGGACATGGTCACCCGCTGCATCTTGCGTCGGCGCCTGCCGACGCCCGGTGTGAAGCTCGACGCTTCGTTCACGGCCCGCGTCCCCTTGCCCGCTCAGCCGAACTCAAGACCGTCGATCGTCACCACCCGTTTTTCGCGGGCCGAGAGCTCCGCGGCAAGACCCATGACGACCGCTTTGAGGCCTTCCTCGGGGCCAACCTCGAGCGGCCCGCCTTCGGTGATGGCGCGGCGAAACGCCAGATGCTCATAGTATGTGGCGCCGCTGTGCGCGCCGGCGCCCATGACCGCCGGATCGACCGTGACCGGCAGGCGCTCCGGAAGCGTAGCGTCGCGTGTGGTGATCAGCACCTCCGCCTGTGTTCCGGCGCCATAGGCGCGCCGTGAGGGGATCATGCAATCGATGCGAGCGCGGTCACCGGTCAACGTATACTCCGCCTCCCATTTGGCACCGTCGGCGAACATACAGAGATCGAGGGCGGCGCGCACGCCATTGCGGAAGTCGACCACGACAAAGGCGTTATCGATGATGTCCGGTGTCTGGCCGTCGTAGCGCTCGTCGAGATGGTTCACGTCCATCGCGCCCGAAGCATAGACACGGATCGGCTCGTCGCCGACGATCAGGCGCATAAGGTCGAAGAAATGGCAGCACTTCTCCACCAGCGTGCCGCCAGTGCGTCGCGAGAAGCGATTCCAGTCGCCGACCTTGGGCAGGAAGGGGTGGCGATGCTCACGGATGGCGAACATCCACTTGCGGCCCACGATGTCCGTCTGCACCTGTTGCCGGAAGAGTTGCATGGCGGGCATGTACCGGTATTCCATGCCGACCCAGATCGGTGCCCCGTAGCCCTTCGCTGCCGACGCCAGCCATTTGACGTCCTCGGCGGACGTGCAGAACGGCTTCTCGCAGAGAATCGGTATCGGCTTCGCACGCGCGAATATGCGCTCGAGGAGACGCTTGTGCGTGTCGTTCGGCGCGGCGATCACGAGGGCATCGACCAAATCGGCGTCGAGCAGGGCGTCGATGTCGTGGAAAACCGTCGGTTCGTCATTGGTGGTTTCGACCGCGCTTTTCTGCGAGCCGGAGTCGGGATCGGCGATGGCCGTGACCGTCGAGCCCGAGATGAGCGCCAGATTCCGCAGATGCTCGCGTCCCATCATGCCGGCCCCGATCAGGCCGAAGCGCAACTGGTTGGTCTCCGTCACAGGTCGTTTCCCCTCGTCTGAATTTCAGTCGCCGCCGGTGTGGAAAGCGCTTGGAAAGCGGGATTTTGGCTAGCTCGCAGGCGGCTCCTTGATGCCCGCATGCTAGGCGAGCCGTCGGCTTATGGCAAGAAATTTCGCAGCGCTGCGATTATCCATTGTGCAATTGTGCGGCGCAAAAAGCGCGGATATTTCGCGATTTGACTCTTATCAATCGCAGCGCTACGAATTGCACAAGTGGAATTCGCGTTGGGGAACTGGCCGCAGGGAGCGGTTCGGGGATGTCCCGCGGGGCGGCCAGGTGCAGAGCCCGGTCGGCGTGAAAAATCAGAACCAGGACAAGGGAGGAACTAGACGATGAGATCATTTGGTTTGGCGGCGTTCGGCGTAGCATTGGCCGCGATGACGGTGACTGCGAGTGCGGACACCGAGTTGCACATCTTCATGGGTGGCCAGCAGCGCGCCGATGTATGGCGCGGCATTCTCGACAAGTACGAGGCGGCCAACCCCGGCACCAAAGTTGTTGTCGAGACTGGCGGTGCGACGTCCGAGTTGCAGGCGCAGTATTTGAACACCGTACTCAGCGCCAAGGACTCGACGCTCGATGCATTCCTCATCGACGTCGTGCGGCCGGCGCAGTTCGGCGCTGCCGGCTGGTCGGCATCGCTGGACGACGCGGTCGGCGACAAGAAGGCCTTCATGGCGCGCTACCTTGACGCCTATTCAGAAGCCGACCAGCCAGGCGGCAAGCTCGTCGCCCTGCCGGCTTATGCCGACTCCATGTTCCTCTACTACCGCAAGGACCTGCTTGATAAGTATGGCCTTCAGCCGCCGAAGACATGGGACGACCTGACCGCCGCTGCCAAGAAGGTAACGGGCGGCGAGGGGCGTGCCGATCTCCAGGGCCTGAGTTTCCAGGGCAAGGCGATCGAGGGCGCGGTCTGCACCTTCCTTCTGCCCTACTGGAGCATGGGCAAGTCGATCGTCACCGACGGCAAGCTGACCTACGACAAGGACGCAGCGACCAAGTCGCTCGCCCTGTGGAAGGGCTTTGCTGACGATGGCGTTGCCAAGAAGAACATCTCCGAGGTTGCCACCGATGACACCCGCAAGGAGTTCCAGGCGGGGAACGTCCTTTTCGCGATCAACTGGGGCTATGCGTGGTCGCATTTTCAGGATGATGCCGACACCAACGTGAAAGACATGGTCGGCGTTGCCCAGCTTCCTGCCGTCGCCGGCGGCGAGCCCGCCACCTGCCTCGGTGGCTGGCAGTGGACCGTCTCCGCGTTCTCCAAGCACACGGACGAGGCCGCCAAGCTTGTCACGTACCTGTCCAGCCCGGAGATTTCGGCTGAACTCGCAGTCAAGGCATCGCTGATGCCGGTGTTCCCGGAGAACTATACGAACCCCGACGTCGTCAAGGCTGTGCCGTGGTTCGAAAACGCGCTGCCGGTGGTCAAGACCGCCCGTGCGCGTCCGGTGACGCCCCGCTACTCGGAGGTCTCCGAGGCGATCCGCACCACCGTCAACGCGGTCCTCGCTGGCACGATGACGCCGGAAGAGGGCGCCACCGAGATGGCTTCGCGGCTGCAGCGTATCCTGCGCTAGTGCCGCCGGGGTCCGGCGCGTCTCCCGGCGCGCCGGACCCATCCTTCGCGAACCGCCGCTTCAAGCCCATCGGGATTCGGTATCCATGACATCGACCGGCGAGGCTCGCTTCGCATTCATACCGACCAATCGCCTCTCGCGAATTGCCAACCCGACCGATTCCGTTCTCGCGGCGGTCCTGCTGGCCCCCGCAGCGATCCTGCTGGCGATCGTGATCGTCTATCCGATCGGCCGGCTGATCTTCACCAGTTTCCACGATCTCTCGCTAACCTCCGGTCTGCCAGCGCGCTTTGTCGGCTTCGAGAATTTCGTGTTGCTGCTGGACGATCCGGTTTTCTGGAAGACATTGTGGAACACCGCGCTCATCACGGTGGTAACGGTGCCGGGCGCGCTGCTGGTCGGACTGGCCTTTGCCCTGATGGCGAACCTGCCCTTCCGCGTAAAATGGCCGATCCGCCTTGCGCTACTGATGCCTTGGGCGCTGCCGCTTGCTTTCTGCGGACTGATCTTCGCCTGGTTCTTCCACTCCGAATACGGCATCGCCAACGACATCCTGCGGCGCCTCGGCCTGCCGACGGTCATCTGGTTCAATTCGCCGGGCTGGTCGATGTGGGCGATCAACGTGACGATCGTCTGGAAGTCGTCGTCCTTCATGGCGATGATCATCATCGCCGGCCTTCAGGTCATTCCGCACGAACTCTACGAGGCAGCCGAAATGGACGGAGCCGGCAAGGTCCGCCAGTTCTTCTCGATCACGCTGCCGCTGCTCAAGCCTGCCATCGTCGTAGCGCTGATATTCCGCACGATCACAGCGCTCCAGACGTTCGACATCCCATACACGATGACCCGCGGCGGTCCGGGCAACGCCACTGAACCCTTCGCCATGTACGTCTATCAGACGACAGTCGATTTCCTCGATCTCGGCTACGGCTCGGCGCTCGCTGTTGTCATGTTCCTGCTCTCGATGGTGGTCAGCGTCTTCTATCTGAAGATGATCAGGGCGCGGACGTAGGCGATGTTCCGCGGCCCCATCTCCGCCCGCACGGTCCGCTTCTTCGTTGCGGCCTTCCTGCTGATCAACGGCTTCTTCCCGGCGGTGTGGATTTTGTTCACTTCGCTCAAGACCGAGCTTGAACTCACCCACGTGCCCATCACATGGCTGCCGGCGCGGCCGACGATGGCAAATTATCTTGCGGCCTTCACCGATCAGCCGCTGATGCTCTTCCTGTTCAACAGCTTCCTGGTTGCGACGCTTTCCACAATGGCCACGCTGTTCGTGTCGGTGCTCGCCGCCTATGCCATCTCGCGACTGAACCTGCGTTTTCGCGGCCTCATTCTCTCGACAATTATCGCTGTCTCCACTTTTCCGCTGGTGACGTTGCTGGTCCCGCTGTTCGAGATCATGCGCGGCCTCAACCTGCTCAACACCTACATCGCACTGGTGCTGCCCTACACGGTGCTCAGCCTGCCTGTGTGTACGCTGGTATTGGTCAGCTTCTTCGACGGTTTCCCGCAAGATCTCGAAAACGCGGCGATGGTCGATGGATGCACGCGCATCGGCTCGCTGTTCCGCATCGTTGTTCCTCTTTCGGCGCCCGGTGTCTTCACCGCAGGCATCCTCGCTTTCGTCAATTCCTGGGACGAGTTCCTGCTGGCATTGTCGTTCAACTCGAGCCCGGCGATGCGCACACTGCCGGTCGGCATACAGCTCTACCAAACCGAATTTTCGTTTCCCTGGCCCGAGATTTCCGCCGCGCTCGTGGTCGGCATCGTACCCGTCGTTATCCTCATCGTCTTCTTCCAGGAGCGCGTGGTGTCGGGTCTCATGGCCGGCGGCCTGAAGGGCTGACCCATGGCCGACGCACCGCGCCTTTCGCCAGAGGATCTGCGCAGCCACCGCTGGTACGGCGCCGAGGATATGCGCGGCTTCGCCCATCGCCAGCGCACGCAGCAGATGGGTCTTCGGCGCGAGGAGTTCCTCGGCAAGCCCGTCATTGCCATCCTCAATCCCTGGAGTGAGATGAGCCCGTGCCACGCGCATCTGCGTGATCGTGCGGAAGCGGTGAAGCGCGGCGTCTGGCAGGCGGGTGGCTACCCGGTCGAACTGCCCGCGCTCTCCGTTGGCGAGGTCATGGTCAAGCCGTCGACCATGCTCTACCGAAACTTCCTCGCCATGGAGGTGGAGGAAATTCTGCGCTCGCACCCGATCGACGGCGCTGTGCTGCTCGGCGGATGCGACAAGTCCACCCCCGGCATGCTGATGGGCGCGTTCAGTATGGACGTTCCGGTGATCTTCTGCCCGGCCGGCCCAATGTCCAACGACAGGTGGCGCGGCAAGCCTCTCGGCGCCGGCACCCACACCCGCAAATACTGGGACGAACTGCGGGCGGGTGGCATCACGCCTGCCGACTGGGTCGAGCTCGAAGGCCACATGACCCGCACCATCGGCACCTGCAATACGATCGGCACCGCCTCCACCATGACCTCGATCGTCGATGCCATGGGCCTGACCTTGCCCGGCGCGTCATCCATACCCGCTGCCGATGCCGGCCACGGCCGGATGGCGTCGGCCTGCGGCGAGCGCATCGTTGAGATGGTCTGGGAAGACCTCAAGCCGTCGAAGATCGTGGACCGCGACAGCGTCCGCAATGGCATCGTTGCCTATGCCGGCCTCGGCGGTTCGACCAACGCCGCGATCCACTTGATTGCCATGGCGCGGCGCGCCGGCGTCGATCTCACCCTCGAAGAGATGGCCGCGGCCGCGGCCGGCGTTCCCGTCTGCGCCAATATCTTTCCCTCCGGCAAATTCTTCATGGAGGACTTCTTCTTCGCCGGTGGCCTTCGCGCTCTTTTGCGCAATCTCCGTGCCCACCTCGCACTCGACAAGCTGACGGTGAACGGCCGCACGCTGGGAGAAAACATCGCCGGCGCCGAATGCTGGAACGATGACGTCATCCGCACGCTCGACAATCCGGTCGTTCCGCTCGGCGAGGGCCGCACACTGACGCTGCTCAAGGGCAACCTCGCGCCCGACGGTGCGGTGCTGAAGTCCAGTGCCGCCAGCCCGAAATTCATGAAGCATGTCGGCCCGGCGATCGTCTTCGACAGCCCCGCCGAGATGAACGAGCGCATCGACGATCCCGCCCTCGACGTCAGCGAAGACTCCGTGCTTGTGCTCCGCAATGCCGGTCCGGTCGGTGCGCCGGGCATGCCCGAGTGGGGAAACCTGCCAATCCCCAAGCGCCTGCTCGCGAACGGCGTGCGCGACATGGTGCGTATCTGCGACGGCCGCATGAGCGGCACCCACTACGGCACCTGCATCGTCCACGTTGCGCCGGAAGCGGCCATCGGCGGTCCGCTGGCGCTGCTCCGCACCGGTGACAGGATCGCGCTCGACGTCGCTGCTGGCCGCCTCGACATACAGGTTGACGATGCAGAACTGGCAAGGCGACGCGCCGCCTGGAAGCCCGGCGCGCGGCAATACCAGCGCTCCTTCGCCGCGCTCTACCAGAGCCACGTCAGTCAGGCGAATGACGGCTGCGACTTCGATTTCCTCAGCGCCGGCGGCGCGGTTCCCGAGCCGCCCATCTACTAGAGACGGTTCTCCATGATCGATCTGACCAACCGCTTCAAGCAGTGGCTCGCCAGCGGCCGCGACACGCCGCCGCTTGGCACGTGGCTGATGTCCGGAGCGCCGGCCACGGCGGAGGCACTCGGCTTCGCCGGCTTCGATTTCCTTGTCGTCGATATGGAGCATGTACCCATCGAGGTGACCGACACGGTCGGGCTCCTGCGCACGATCGCCGGCACGCCGGCCGAGCCCGTCATCCGCCTGCCGTGGAACGATCGCGTGCTGGTCAAGCGCGTTCTCGATGCTGGCGGGCAGACCCTGATGTTCCCCTTCATCGAAAGCGTGGAGGAGGCGAGGGCCGCCGTCGCGGCGACGCGCTACCCGCCAAACGGCGTGCGCGGCGTTGCCGCCATGCACCGGGCCAGCCGGTTTGGCACGGTCGCGGATTATCTGAAGCGCGCCGATGCCGAGATCGCGGTCATCCTGCAACTGGAGACCCCCGGCGCGATCGACCAGCTTGCCGACATGGCGCAGATCCCTGGCGTCGACGCGTTCTTCGTAGGCCCGGGCGATCTTGCGGGAGCCATGGGTCTCATCGGCCAGATCGGCCACGATGATGTCCAGGCCCGTATCGCCGCGGCGGCAAAGGCGGCGCATGCCGCGGGCAAGACGGTTGGCATAGTCGGCCCGAATCCGGATATGGTCCGCCGCTTCCTTGGGTATGGCTACGATTTCGTCGCTGTGTCATCCGACATCGCCATGATGATGGGGCGCGCGGCGGAATACATCGCGAGCCTGACCAGGACGGGGAACTAGACGGGGATCATTGCATGAGTGCGGAAGGAACTGCGGCTGGCCGCTACGCGTCAGTGAGCTACCGGTCGCTTGCCAAAAAGCCGGTGGTCATCACGGGTGGTGCTTCGGGTATCGGCGCGGAGATGGTCCGCGCCTTCGCGGCGCAGGGATCGAAGGTTGCCTTTCTCGATATCGACCAGAAGGCTGGAGCCGCGGTCGCGGCCGAGACCGGCGGCACGTTTCATGCGTGCGATGTCACCGATATCGCGCGCCTGCGCGAGGTGCTTGCCGAGATCGAGACCGCTACCGGCGGTGTCGAAATTCTTATCAACAATGCGGCCCGCGACGATCGCCACGAGATGGCGACGGTCGAGCCCGATTATTGGCACCGCGCGCTGGCGGTGAATCTCGATCACCAGTTCTTCGCCACGCAGGCCGTCGCCAAGGGCATGACTGCGCGCGGCCGTGGGTCGATCATCCTGTTCAGTTCGATCTCGTGGATGCGTGCACGCCCCGGCATGGTCGCTTACACGACCGCCAAGGCGGCCATCTATGGCCTCACCAAGACGATGAGCCGCGAACTGGGCCCGTCTGGCATCCGCGTCAATTGTATCGTGCCCGGTGCCATCCTGACGGAACGGCAGGCGAAGCTCTGGCGGACGCCAGAGGTCGACAACATGATCATGAATGGGCAAGCGATGAAGGTGTCGCTCGACGCGACTCATGTCGCGCGCATGGCGCTGTTTGTTTCATCGGACGAGTGTGCGGGTTGCACCGGCACCAGCTTCCTGGTCGATGCCGGCTTGACGCAGAGCTAGCTGAACCGCCTTTGCCGGGTCGGACATGGCGTCAACCCGCTCGTGGGCTTATCTTTTTTGTCGTGGAAAGACACGACACCATCCGGTCAACGGACGGGAAGGGGAGGAAAATGAGCGAGCCCTGTTACGACACCGCCCATCTCGGCCATGTCGAACTGTTGACCAATAAGCCGGAGGAAAGCCTGGATTTCTTCGTCAACGTCTACGGCCTCACCGAAAGCGGCCGCGACGCAGAAGTCCGTCTATCTCCGTGCGTGGGACGACTATGAGTTCCACACGCTTAAACTTACAAGTTCCGACACCACGGGCGTGGGCCACGTCGCTTACCGCGCGGCGTCGCCGGAGGCTCTGCAGCGGCGCGTGAAAGCGATCGAGGCGCTAGGCGCCGGTGTCGGCTGGAGCGAGGGCGATCTTGGTCATGGCCGTGCTTACCAGTTCCGCGATCCGGACGGGCATCTCTTCGAGATCTATTACGACACCCGCGAATACGTTCCGCCGGAGGCCGAGCGTCCCGCCCTGAAGAATGTCGCGCAGCGCTTTCACGGTCGCGGCGCAGCCGTCCGTCGCCTCGACCACGTCAACTTGCTCGCCACCGATGTTGCCGCCATCCGCGACTTCCTGCCGAAGGCGCTTGGCAGCCGCGTCACCGAACAGATTGTGCTCGACAGCGGCCGTGTCGGTGGATGCTGGTTCACCGTCAATAACAAGACCTATGACATTGCCTACGCCGAGGATCACTCCGGCACGTCCGGCCGCTTCCACCACGTGACCTACGCCGTTGACCAGCGCGACGATCTCCTGCGCGCCGCAGATATCTTCCTCGAGAACGGCGTCTACATCGAAACCGGGCCGCACAAGCATGCGATCCAGGGCACATTCTTCCTCTACGTGTACGAGCCGGCGGGCAATCGCGTCGAGGTCGCCAATGCGGGCGCGCGGCTGATCCTGCGGCCGGATTGGAAGCCGATCACGTGGACTGAGGCGGAGCGCAAGAAGGGCCAGGCCTGGGGCCTGAAGACCATAGAATCGTTCCACACCCATGGGACGCCGCCGGTCCCCGCCAAGCACTAGACTGCCGCCATCGAGTGGCCTGCCCACACGGTTGGGGGGACGGCTGGGTGGGCATAATTGAGGTTGGCCGCGGCGCCATCGATCGCCCATAATCGCGGTCCTGCCTGCCTGGAGGAAACGCAATGCCAAGAACAAAACCACCTTTCCGAGCCGATATGGTCGGCAGTCTGCTCCGGCCGGAGCCGCTGAAGGAAGCGCGCGCCAAGCATGCCGCGGGTGAGATCACTGCCGATCAGCTGCGCGAGGTCGAGGATCGCGAGATTCAGAAGGTCATCGCCAGGCAGGAGGAGGTCGGCCTTCAGTCTGCAACTGACGGCGAGTTCCGACGCTCATGGTGGCATTTCGATTTTCTCGCCGGGCTCGATGGCTGCAAGCTCGTTCAGCTCGATCACGGCATCGCCTTCCACGGTGTGCAGACGAAGGCCGAGACAGTCAATGTCGTCGGCAAGGTCGGCTGGCCCGCGCATCATCCGATGATCGACCATTTCAAGTTCCTCAAGGAGCACACGCGGCTCATCCCGAAGATGACCATCCCGAGCCCGAGCGTTCTCCACTTCCGCTCCGGTTTCAACGCCATCAAGTCGGTTTATGCGGATATCGACGAGTTCTTCGACGATGCCGCCGCAGCCTACGGCAAGGCGATCCGCGCCTTCTATGACGCCGGCTGCCGCTACCTTCAACTCGACGACACGGTCTGGGCCTATCTCTGTTCCGACGAGCAACTGGAGCAGGCCAAGGCGCGCGGCGATGATGTGAGCCGCCTTCAGGAGCGCTACGCCCGCACCATCAACAAGGCGCTGGAGGCGAAGCCGGCCGACATGACTGTCACCATGCATGTCTGCCGCGGCAACTTCCGCTCCACGTGGATATCTTCGGGCGGTTACGAGCCGGTGGCCGAGACGCTGCTCTCCAAGGTCAATATCGACGGCTATTTCCTCGAATATGACACAGAACGCGCTGGCGGCTTCGAGCCGCTGCGCTTCCTGCCCAAGGGGAACAAGATCGTCGTCCTCGGTCTCATCACGTCGAAGAGCGGCACGCTCGAGAACAAGGACGACGTGAAGAAGCGCATCGATGAGGCGACCAAATACGTCGCGCTCGACCAGCTGGCGCTCTCGCCGCAGTGTGGCTTCGCCTCGACTGAGGAAGGCAACATCCTCACCGAGGACGCGCAATGGGCGAAACTCCGGGAGATCGTCGAGATTTCGCGCGAGGTATGGGACTGAGCCTTGCGCGGCGACCCCTCGGCGCAGCACCGCCTTCTTCTTGCTCTGTGGTCTTGCGCATCGGCGTGACTCCGCGTGTGATGTCACATGCCAGCGAACCGTTGGCGGGGCCGGGAGGGACCCCCGCTGACGTCACTGGCTTCGTGCTGTGCGCATTCGACTGACCACCAACCTCAGAAAGCAACCTCCCATGAAAGTCTGTGTTTATGGAGCCGGCGCCATCGGCGGCGTCATAGCGGCGCGTTTGGCGTTGAACGGAGTGGAGACGTCCGTCGTCGCACGTGGGCCGCATCTGGCCGCCATCAAGGCGAAGGGGCTGCGCTTCGACACGCCTGAGGGCAGCAAGACCGTCAAGATTGCCGCCTCCGACAATCCTGCGGACCTCGGCCCGCAGGACTATGTGATTTCCGCGGTCAAGGCGCACCAGACGCCCGCCACCGCTGGGCCGATGAAGCATCTGCTCAAGGACGAAACGGCGATTATCTATGCGGTCAACGGCATCCCGTGGTGGTACTTCCGCAA
This sequence comes from uncultured Alphaproteobacteria bacterium, assembly GCA_963798195.1. Lineage (GTDB taxonomy): Bacteria > Pseudomonadota > Alphaproteobacteria > Rhizobiales > Kaistiaceae > CAVSRC01. Next base: position 376,289 of record CAWCSF010000010.1, read on the forward strand.
GGAGGGCGGCAAGTCGGCGGACAAGCGCCTGGAGCGCCTCGATCCGGGTGGGGCGCTTTGGGAAGGTGTCGGCGTCGACCGCACGATCGGGTGCGTGGTGAATCTCCCCGCGACCGTATCGGAGCCGGGCGTCATCCATTGGGAGGGGGGCAACAATCGTCTGGCGCTGGGCGAACTTGACGATGCCCAGTCGCCGCGGCTGATTGCGATCGCCGATGCGCTTCGCGCCGCGGGAATGAGCGTTGACACCCACCGTCCGATTCGCTGGGAAGTGTGGAACAAGCTGGTGCTCATCATGGTCTCGTCGCCTCTGTCGATCTTGACCGATATGCCGTCCGGACCTGCCACCAGGGACCCGGCCGTGCGCGAGATAGCGCGCAAGGCATGGCAGGAAGCTAACGCCATCGCCGCGGCTTTCGGCGCAGAGCTCGACCCCAACATCGACGAGAAGCTGGACAGCTGGTCGAAGAGTACCAGCAAGCATAGGCCATCGATCCTTCAGGATCTCGACAACGGTCGTCCCATGGAGATCGACCCGCAGGTAACTGTTCCGCTTGAATTGGGGCACGAGGCCGGAGTGCTGTCGCCGACGCTCGATATGTTGGCTGCTCTCATGCGTGCCCGCGCCCGCGCGGCGGGCCTGTACGCCGGATAGGGGTGAAGCACGCGTGGCGGCCGCATCGCCTCATCCGCTGACCAAGACGGAAGCCCGGCGCATCTGGCTGCGGGCCCAGCGGCTCGACAGCCACGAGCCATTTGGCGGCGGGCCGGAAGCGACCCGGCTTGCAGTCGAGCAATTAGGCTATGTCCAAATCGATACGATCAATGTGATCGAGCGCTGCCACCATCACATTCTGTTCACCCGTATTCCCGGCTATCGGCGCGCGCACCTCCATCAGGCGCAGGCCGTCGACAAGTCGGTCTTTGAATACTGGACGCACGCCCTGTCCTACGTGCCGACGCGGGACCTGCGGTTCTTCACCGGCACCATGAAGAAAGACTGGAAGCGCCGTGCCGTTTGGTTCCCGGGTATCCGGCTTCCCGATGTTCGTAAGGTCGTCTCCCGCATCGAGAAGGAAGGCCCGCTCACGATCCGCGACATCAACGACGATGTTCTGGTCGAGAAGGACCATCCCTGGGCCAGCCGAAAGCCATCGAAACGGGCACTGCAACTCGCGTTTTACAAGGGCGATGTCACGATCAGCGCGCGCTCGGGCATGCTGAAGACCTATGAACTGATGGGGCGTCATTTCGGTTGGGAAAAGCCGCCGAAGGCCGCTACCGAGCGTGAGGTGGCGGGCTACTTCCTCGACCGTGCACTCAGGGCGCAGGGCGTCGTCAGTCTCGATTCCATCTGTTATCTCGATGCGCGCCGAAAGCCCGATGTCCGCAGGGTCATCGAGGCGCGCGTCCGCAAGAAAGAGCTGGTGCCAGTTCATCTGGATGGTGTGGCAAAACCCGATCATTGGGCGTCGCCGGAGACGCTCGCAGTGGTCAACAGCGAAGCGCCGGACATCGTCCACATTCTTTCCCCCTTCGACCCGCTCATCAACCAGCGCAAGCGCCTACGGCTGATGTTCGACTACGAGCACCGATTCGAAGCCTACGTACCAAGGGACAAGCGCGTACTTGGCTATTTCGCGTTGCCCGTTCTTGTCGGCGACGAGATTGTCGCCGCCATCGATCTCAAGACAGATCGGGAGCATCGGAAGATGCTCATCCAGAAATGGACGTGGTTCGGCAAAGGCTCGCAGCGCACGCACAAAAGTCGTATCGACGAGGCTCTGGGCCGGTTCGAGCGGTTCCAGCTCGCGTCGTAGGGTCAGGGAGGAAGCATGCCGGAGCGTAATGCGTTGCGCGTCGCCTTCATCGGCTTCGGCGAGGCGGCGCGCGCTTTCGTCGACAGTCTGCAAGCAAACGCGGCTCTCTCTTTCACCGCCTACGACATTCTCCAGGAGTCGCCGGGCCGGAGCGACGACTTCGCGGCCGCGGCCGCGCAGCGCAATGTTATGCTGGCGGCCAATCATGCCGACGCAGCCCGCGACGCCGACTGGGTCTTTTCGGCGGTCACTGCGGCCTCCAGCCTGGAAGCCGCCGAGTCGACGCTCGCCGGGCTACATGCGGGGCAGGTATTCTTCGACATCAACTCGGTCTCGCCAGCGCGCAAGCGGCAGACGGCCGACCGTCTGGCGTCCACGGGCGCGATCTACATCGACATGGCGGTCATGGCGCCGGCCCAAACGGGCGGCCATGGCACGCCCACCCTCGTTGCTGGTGCCATCCCGCCTGGAACACTGGACGACCTGAAACGCCTCGACTTCCAGTTCCAGCAGGTGAGCAATGCGCCGGGGGACGCAACCGCCATCAAGATGGTGCGGAGCCTGTTCGTGAAGGGTTTGGAGGCGATCACGACACAGGCCTTGTTGGCCGCACGGATTGCCGGGTGCCAGGACCACGTCGTGAAATCGGTCGCCAAGTCGTTTCCTGGTCTCGGCTGGCCCGATTCGGCGAACTATCAACTCGAGCGCGTCGCCACCCACGGCGTACGTCGGGCGGCAGAAATGCGTGAATGTGCCGCTTTCCTGGACGAGATCGGCGTCGGCGGCCAGCTATCCCGCGCCATTGCCGACGTGCAGAACCGGGTCGGCGAGCTCGGTCTATCGGCAGAGGAGAAGGATGGCGCGGTCATTCTCGATGCCATCGGGCGGCGCCTGGACGGGGCATCATAGGAACGAAAAACCAGGCCGGGGAGGGGCTTTGACGAATCATCTCATAGATCAGATTAGGTCCGCGATGCCGGCGGCATCGGCCCCTCTCATCACGACTCCGGAGGGCCGGGTCGTGTCGTATGGCGATCTGGATGGCCTGACGGGCCGGATGGCCAATGCGCTCGTCGGGTTTGGCGTGCGACCGGGCGATCGCGTCGCCGTTCAGGTCGAAAAGAGCGTCGAGGCGTTGCTGCTCTATCTCGCGACCGTGCGGGCAGGCGCCATCTATCTGCCGCTCAACACGGCCTACACCCTGCCGGAGCTCGACTATTTCATCCGCGACGCCGAACCGCGACTGGTGGTCGTCGATCCTGCCAGGGCTGCGGCCATTGCCGATCTGGCCCTACCGATCGGGGCCACAGTGGCAACACTGGACGCCTCAGGCAGCGGAACACTCGCCGAGACGGCGGCGAATGCAGATGAGGCGTTTCGGGACGCCGCGCGCGGGCCAGACGACCTCGCCGCGATCCTGTACACTTCCGGCACCACCGGGCGCTCCAAGGGCGCCATGCTGACCCATGAGAACCTCGCCTCGAATGCCCGGACTCTGGTGGAGGCGTGGCGCTTCACCGCGGACGACGTTCTCCTCCACGCCCTGCCGATCTTCCACACCCACGGCCTCTTCGTCGCCACCAACACCGTGCTGTTCTCGGGCGGCGGTATGATCCTGCTGCCACGCTTTGACGCCGATGCGGTCATGCGGCACCTGCCGCAGGCCACTGCGATGATGGGCGTGCCGACCTTTTACGTGCGCTTGCTGAAGCATCCCCGCCTTTCGCGCGAATCCACGTCCCACATGCGGCTGTTCACCTCCGGCTCGGCCCCGCTTCTGGCGGAGACCCACCGCGAGTGGCTGGAAAATACCGGTCACGCTATCCTCGAGCGCTACGGCATGACCGAAACCAATATGAACACGTCGAATCCCTACGACGGACCCCGTGTGGCCGGCACGGTCGGCCGTGCGCTCGCAGGCGTTGAACTGCGTATCGTGGACGCCGAGACTGCCACGCCAATCCCCGATGGGGAGATCGGTATGATCGAGGTCTCGGGTCCGAACGTCTTCGCTGGCTATTGGCGCATGCCGGAGAAGACGCAGGCGGAGTTCCGGGCGGACGGGTTCTTCATAACCGGCGACCTTGGCCGTATCGACGAGCATGGCTACGTCCAAATCGTTGGGCGCGGCAAGGACCTCATCATCTCAGGCGGCTTCAACGTCTACCCAAAGGAGGTCGAGGGCGAAATTGATGCCCTTGATGGCGTCGTTGAATCGGCGGTGATCGGCGTGCCGCATCCCGACTTTGGCGAAGGCGTAACGGCAGTTGTTGTTGCCGATCCCGCAGCATCGGTGACGCAGGAGGTGATCGTCACGCAACTGGCCCGTCGGCTCGCGGTCTACAAGCGGCCGAAGCGGGTGGTCTTTGTGCCTGAACTCCCCCGTAACACCATGGGCAAAGTGCAGAAGGCTTCGCTCCGCGAGAAATATTGGGCCCTTTACGATAGCTGACGAGCACTACCCAAGCAGCCTCGAAAGCTCTGTTCGACGTGTGGACCGGTCAGGACATCGCTGTTAGGTTGCTCGCCCATATTGAGGTCCCTGGCAAGCATCCGTTTTGTCGAATTCACGGCTCTATCCGTCGCTTGCCCGTCACGCGCAGGTGGCTCACGAGATCGGCCGGCGCATCGTTTCGGGCGCAATTGCCGAGGGCGATGGGCTGCCCCGGGAAGCGGAACTTGCCAAAGAATTCCAGGTCAGCCGCCAGGCCGTTCGCGAGGCGCTCAAGGTACTTGCGGCAAAGGGGCTTGTCGCGCCGCGGCGCCGTACCGGCACAACGGTGCTTCCCCGCTCGTTCTGGAACCTGCTCGATCCCGATGTTCTTGCTTGGCATTCGCGCGGAAAGATCGCGCCTGATTTTCTCCTCGACCTGACAGAACTCAGGAGTGTCATCGAGCCAGCGGCGGCGGCCCTAGCAGCCCGCCGCGCCGATCAGGAGCGTGTTGCTCAGCTCGGGGCGGCGTTGGACGCCATGCGAGTCAGCATGAACGATACAAAGGCGTTTCTTGAGGCCGACATCGAGTTCCATATTGTGATGCTCTCGGCCACAGGAAATACACTGCTTGAGCGGCTCAGCACCATTATCGGCCCCATCCTCCAGATGAGCCTTTCGGCCCAGGTAGCGGCGGCCAACCCCGCGTACAACCTGGCAGTCGAGCGGCACGCGGCCGTCTATGACGCCATCGCTCGCGGCGACGCCGATGCCGCGCGAAGCGCGATGGAAGCAATCCTATCGATCGCGCATGGTCAGGTTGTCCAGATGATACGGGATGGTTCGCGTCTGCAGCGTTGAGATTTTCCACGCGTGCACCATGCGCTGAGAGCCGAATCTACATCCCTTCGCGCACTTTCTTGACTGTGTTCGTCGTGCTGAAACCCTCGAGCAGCGGCAACAGGGCGACGCTGCCGCCGAGGGATTCGACAAACATTTGGCCCGGGATGGCCTTGCCGGCATAGTCCGCGCCTTTGAACAGCATGTCCGGCTTCAACGCGCGGATGAGGTCTTCCGGTGTGTCCTCGCCAAAAACGACCACCAGATCGACCGCACGGAGCCCGGCAAGCACGGCCGCCCGCGTCGCCTGGTCCTGCACCGGACGCTCCGGTCCCTTCAGCCGTTTCGTTGAGGCGTCGGAGTTTACCCCAACCACAAGCCGATCCACCCGCCGTGATGACTGCTCCAACGAGTGTAGATGGCCGCGATGGAGCAGGTCGAAAACGCCGTTGGTGAAACCAACCTTAAGCCCCAACGCCTTCCATGCGGCAACACGCTCCGCAGCGTCGGCAGTTTCAACGACGCCGTCGCCAAGGCCGGCGCCGAGGGCGTGCTGCAATTCCTGCGGTCGGACCGTGGCCGTGCCGGGCTTGGCGACGACGATGCCCGCCGCGACGTTGGCCAGGCGGACAGCGTCAGCAAGCGGCGCTCCGGTGCCGAGCGCAGCAGCCAAAGTCGCTACCACAGTGTCGCCGGCGCCGGTGACGTCGAAGACGTCATGCGTCTCGGCGCGAACATGCAGCGGGGCCTCGTTGCCCCGCACTACCAAGGTCATCCCGGCCTCTCCGCGCGTGAGCAGGATGGCATCGATCGCGACCTGATCGAGAACCTTGCGGCAGGCGGCAACGGCGGCGTCGTCGCTGTCGGCGCGGATGCCAGAGAACGCGGTCATTTCCTCCAGGTTCGGCGTGACCAGCGTCGCACCTGCGAACGCAGACACGTCCGCTCGCCGAGGGTCGACAATCACTGGCTTGCCCGCCTTGCGCGCCGCCTGGATCAGCGCCGTGATCGATGTTTCGTCAAGCGCTCCGCGCGCATAGTCGGAGATCACCACCACGCCGCATCCAGCCATCGCATCGCGCGCTGCATCCACCAGCCGGTCGCGGACCTCCGGCGCCGCGGCGCGGGTGTCTTCCGTATCGATGCACAGCAGTTGATGCCAGCCGCTGAGATAGCGCGTCTTGACCGTGGTCGGCCTGCTGGCGTCGGAGATCAGATGCCCGGTGAGCCGGGGAAAGGCGTGGCAAAGCGCGGACAGTTCCTCAGCCGCTGCATCCGTGCCGGTAAGGCCGACCAGCGTGACCGCGGCGCCGTACGCAAGCACGTTGGCGGCGACGTTGCTGGCGCCACCGGGGTAGGCGCGAACGGCGTCGAACTTCAGCACGGGAACCGGCGCCTCGCGCGACACGCGCGTTACCCGGCCAGCGACGAAGCGGTCGAGCATCACGTCGCCGACGACCAGCACTTCGGCATCGGCAAAGCGCGTTACTACGTTGGCATCCATGGGATTATCCGGCGTTCGCTCGGCGATCCCCGGTCATATCGGCGCGCAGGGCAGGGGGCAAGCGCGAGCCGCCCCGGCTGTTAACGGAGCAGTCAGCGCAGGCTGGCGTTGATTGCCGCAATGGCGGAAGAGCCCGGGCAGAGTTCCTTGTCCGCGAGGGCATTCAAAGGCTTCTCGACTGTGTTCAGACGGTCGTTGAGGTCGCCCTGGTCGTGATTGACGTAAAGAAGGCCGGTGACGATCTCGCCGTCCGCTTGACGCTCCTGAATGTAGGCGCGCGCTGCGAGCCGGTCGGTCGGGTCGTAGGCGCTTTCCAACTTTCGCAGCCGCAGCGTTGTGCCATCGTGCTGTGTCACGTCAATCACCTGACCCGGCTCATAGTCGGCGGTAATTTCCTTGCGACCGAGGATGACATCGAGCGCGTTGACCGCATCGTTATGCTCGCGGACGTAGTCGAAGCTCTTGGTCGAGCCGGGGTGGTTGTTGAAGGCAACGCATGGGCTGATGACATCGAGGAAGGCTACGCCACGGTGATGGATAGCGCCTTTGATCAGCGGCACGAGTTGGTGCTTGTCGCCGGAGAAGCCGCGCGCGACATAGGTCGCGCCGAGCAGGATCGCCATCGAGATCAGGTCGATCGGCTCGTCTGTATTGCCGACACCCTTCTTCGAGGTCGAGCCAGCGTCGGCCGTCGCTGAGAATTGGCCCTTGGTCAGGCCGTACACGCCGTTGTTCTCGACGATGTACACCATCTTCACGCCGCGCCTCAGGCAGTGGGCGAAGTGGCCAAGGCCGATCGATGCGGAATCGCCGTCGCCGGAGACGCCGAGATAGATCAACTCGCGATTGGCGAGACTCGCGCCGGTCGCCACCGTGGGCATGCGGCCATGCACGCTGTTGAAGCCATGACTCTGGCCAAGGAAATAGGTCGGAGTCTTGGACGAGCAGCCAATGCCGGATAGTTTGGCGATCCGATGCGGCGGCAGGTCTAGCTCGAAACAGGCCTGGATGATCGCCGAAGAGATCGAGTCATGTCCGCAACCGGCGCAAAGCGTCGACACCGACCCTTCATAGTCGCGGTGGGTGAAGCCAAGCGCATTCACCGGCAAAGCGGGATGGTGGAACTTTGGTTTGACGACGTAGGTCATTCGGCAGCCTCGGTCATTCCGGCGAGTGCACGCCAGTGTTCTGTGATTGCGCGCGTGATGAAGCGCTCGGTGATCGGCGTTCCATCGTAGTGAAGGACCGGGATCAGGCGCGCCGGGTCGAGCCCACATTCGTTCATCAGCAGCGTCCGCAACTGCGCGTCCCTGTTCTGCTCGACGACGAACAGATGATCGTGCTCCAGCGCGAAGTCGACGACGGCGTCGGAGAACGGGAAGGCGCGGATCCGCAACGTATCGAGATGGATGTTCTTTGCCTCCAGCGCCTCGAGTGCCTCGTTCATGGCTGGTGCGGTGGAGCCGTAATAGATCACGCCGGTGCGCGTTTTCTTGGCCGCATCGCGCCGAATCGGCGTCGGGACAAGACCCTTCGCCGTTTCGAACTTGCGCAAGAGCCGTTGCATGTTGTCGACGTAGTCGTCGCCCTCTTCGCTGTACTTGGCATAGCGATTGCGCGACGTCCCGCGCGTGAAAAAGGCACCTTTGTTGGCATGGGTCCCGGGGTAGGTGCGGTAGGTGATGGCATCGCCATCGACGTCGAGATAACGGCCGAACTCACGGCCCGCTTCGAGCTGTTCGGCAGTCAAGACCTTGCCGCGGTCATACGCATGGCTGTCGTCCCAGGCGAGAGGCTTGCACAACCACTCATTCATACCGATGTCGAGATCGAGCATGACAAACACCGGCGTCTGAAGACGGTCAGCGAGATCGAAGGACTGTGCTGCGAACTCGAAGCTCTCGCGCGGATCCTCGGGAAAGAGCAGCACATGCTTGGTGTCGCCATGCGAGGCATAGGCCGCGATCAGGATGTCCGACTGCTGGGTGCGCGTCGGCATGCCGGTAGACGGTCCGCCACGCTGCACGTCAAAGATCACGGCGGGAATCTCTGCGAAGTAGGCGAGGCCGATGAACTCCTGCATCAGCGAGATGCCGGGCCCCGCTGTGCACGTGAATGCGCGGGCGCCGTTCCAGGCAGCGCCAATCACCATGCCGATCGACGCGAGCTCGTCTTCGGCTTGGACGATTGCGAAGCGGTTCTTGCCGGTTTCCTTGTCGATGCGATGGCGACGGCAGTGGTTGCCGAAGGCTTCGGCCAACGACGTCGAGGGCGTTATCGGATACCACGCCGCAACAGTCGCGCCGCCGTAGACGCAGCCTAGGCCGGCAGCGTTGTTGCCTTCAATGAAAATACGGTCGCCGACCGCATCGGCGCGATTGATCTTGAGGTCGATGCGTCCGGCAAGCTCTGCCCGGGCATGGTCGCGGCCCATGTGCAGCGCCTCGATGTTGGGCTGGATCAGCTTGTCCTTCCCCTTGAACTGCTCGCCGATCAGTTCCTCTACGACCTCCGTGTCGATGCCGAGCAGTTCGGCCAAGGCGCCGACATAGATGATGTTCTTGAAGAGCTGACGCTGGCGCGGGTCCTTGTAGCGCGCGTTGCAAATAGCGGTCAGCGGCATGCCGAGAACCGTGATGTCGTCGCGGAACTTGGACGCCGGGATCGGCCGGGTCGAATCGTAGAAGATGTACCCGCCGGGATCGATTTCGCGGACATCCTGGTCCCAGGTCTGCGGATTCATCGCCACCATCAGGTCGACACCGCCGCGCCGTCCGATATGGCCAGCCTCGGAGACGCGCACCTCGTACCAGGTCGGCAGGCCCTGGATGTTCGACGGGAAGATATTGCGGGAGGCGACGGGAACGCCCATGCGCAGGATCGAGCGAGCGAAGAGGCGGTTTGCGCTTGCCGACCCGGAGCCGTTTACATTGGCGAACTTAACGACAAAGTCGTTGATGCGGCCGGGTTGGGGAGAAGGGGCATTCATCGGATCATCTTCCGCGGCGCGTCAGCGTCCGCGCCCTTCCGATATGGAAGGCCGGCTGTCCGGCTCTCCCTCTTGGTCTTCGAGCGTCAATAGCATCCCGATTGTCCCGGTGCGTGCGCCATATCGAGCAGAAATTTCTGCATGTCCCATGCGCCGGTCGGGCACCGCTCTGCACAAAGGCCGCAATGCAGGCAGACGTCCTCATCCTTGGCCATGATCCGGCCCGTCTTCAGCGGTGCGGAGATATAGAGGTCCTGCGTCAGATTTCGAGCCGGTGCGGTCAGCCGTGTTCTGAGGTCGGCCTCGGGGCCATTGGGCGTGAATGTGATGCAATCCATCGGGCAGATGTCGACACAGGCGTCACACTCGATACAGAGCCGGTTCGCTGAATACGGTCTCGACGTCGCAGTTGAGGCAGCGCTGTGCTTCCGCGTACCCGAGCAAAGGATCGAAGCCGAGTTCGACTTCGGCCTTCACGTCCTTCAGCGCGATAGCCTGGTCGCGCAACGGCACCTTCTTGCGCTGATCGAGAGCAATCTCGCTGTCGTAGCTCCACTCGTGGATCCCCATCTTCTGGCTGATGAGCGTCACGTGGGGCGGCGGCCGGTCGGCGACGTCGGCTTTCTGGCAGAACTTGTCGATCGAGATGGCGGCTTCGTGGCCGTGCGCGACGGCCCAGATGATGTTCTTCGGTCCGAAGGCGGCGTCGCCGCCAAAGAAGACCCGCGGGTTCGACGACTGGAACGTGACCGTGTCGACCTTGGGCATCTCCCATTTGTCGAATTCCAGACCGATGTCGCGCTCAATCCACGGGAACGCGTTCTCCTGGCCAATGGCGACCAGCACATCGTCGCACGGCTCGTGGAGGTCCGGTTCCCCGGTCGGCTCCAGCCGGCGGCGGCCCTTGTCGTCGTACACCGCTGCGACCTTTTCGAAGACGACACCCGTCAGGCGGCCATTGTCATGCGTGAAAGCCTTCGGCACCATGAAGTTGAGGATCGGGATGCCCTCGTGCATCGCGTCTTCTTTTTCCCAGGGCGAGGCTTTCATTTCCTCGAAGCCGGAACGCACGATCACCTTGACGCTTTCGCCGCCGAGGCGGCGCGATGTGCGGCAACAATCCATTGCGGTATTGCCGCCACCGAGCACGATGACACGCTTGCCGATCTTCTCAACGTGGCCGAAGGAAACACTCGACAGCCAATCGATGCCGATGTGGATGTTTGCCGCAGCCTCCTTCCGGCCAGGGACGTCGAGGTCGCGGCCGCGGGGCGCTCCGGTGCCGACGAAGATGGCATCGAAGCCCTCGTCGAGGACTCCCTTTAGGCTATCGACGTGTTTTCCGAAGCGCGTTTCGATACCACCCATATTCAGGATGTAGCCGACCTCTTCGTCGATCACAGACTCCGGAAGACGGAAGCGCGGAATCTGGCTGCGGATCATACCGCCGCCGCGCTTGTCTGAGTCAAAGATGACAAGATCGTAGCCGAGCGGCGCGAGGTCGCGAGCGACCGCAAGCGACGCTGGCCCGGCTCCGATCAGCGCGATGCGCTTGCCGTTGCGCTTCGTCGGCGCCTTGGGCAATCGCCCGGAAACGTCATCCTTGTTGTCAGCGGCAACGCGCTTGAGGCGACAGATGGCAACGGGCTCTTCCTCGACGCGCCCGCGCCGGCAGGCGGGTTCACAGGGGCGATCGCAGGTGCGTCCGAGAATCCCCGGAAACACGTTGGAGTACCAGTTCACCATGTATGCGTCGGTGTAGCGCCCCGCGGCGATCAGCCGAATGTACTCAGGCACCGGGGTGTGCGCCGGACAGGCCCACTGGCAGTCCACGACTTTGTGAAAGTAATCCGGCTTGGAGATATCGGTCGCCGGCATGCCGGAATCGGCGCTCACCCTTGTTGGGTTCTTTCCCGCGAACCCGTTGGCGTCGCGGGATACGTCCAGGGTGCTCGTCACTCGGCTGCCTCTGTCGGGCATTCAGGCGTTTCCAGTGACATGGTGGCAAACTCCATGACGTAAATAAAGGGCCGATGCATCAAATCGTCACATTGGGTTATTTTGCGCGGCGGTCTGGAGCGTTGGCCGGAAAGCGCCCGTCGGCCTGGATTTACGGTGCGCGGACAATGCCTTATCGGCGAAAACCCACGGCAATGATATAACGTCACCGTGGCTGGCGACGGAAAACACCCGCGCTGGCGTTAAAGGCGTTACGCCGCAACCCAACCAGCCGGTCCCGAATGTCCGCCTTCAAGCAGATTCTCCTCTCCCTCGTCGTCGTCCTGATCGCTGCGGCGGGCTGGTACGCCTATGACAAGGGCTACCTGTTCGCAAAGCAAGGTGGTGCGAATGTCGCACAGTCGCCCGGCGGCGCAGGTGCCGGCGGGCGCCCAGGCGCTGGCGGTGGGCCGGGCGGCTCCCGCGGCGGTGCCGGTGGTGGGCAGACCCTGGTAGTCACGGCCGAAGTCGCTATGGACGACGCCGGCATGGAAGTTCGCGCCATCGGTACGGTCGCTGCTGCCCGTGCCGTGACGCTGTTTGCCCAAGTGACCGGTATCGTCGTCGAGGCGCCATTCACGCCTGGTTCTCAGGTGGAGGAAGGGCGGACACTGATTCGCCTCGACGATGCCGACCAACGCGTTGCGGTCGACAAGGCCCGGATCGCCCGCGACGCCGCTCAGGCGGCTCTGGATCGCGCAGAGCAACTCGCCAAATCGAACAACATCACTACTGTTGCCCTGTCGGATGCCAAGTCCGCGCTTCAGCGCGCCGGGATTGATCTGCAGAGCGCCGAGAATGATCTGGCCAAGCGCACCATCAAGGCGCCTTTCGCCGGTACGGTCGGCCTCTCCGACGTAACCGTCGGCGATCTCGTCAATTCATCGAAAGCGATTGTCACGCTGGATGATATGACGAAGGTAACCGTCAGCTTCGTCGTGCCCGAACGGGCGTCGGGGCTGGTCGCGGTCGGTCAACCGGTGACAGCCACCAGCGAAGCAGTTCCCGGCCAGGCATTCAATGGCGAGATCAGCGCGGTCGACAGCCGAGTCGATCCAACGGCGCGCACGCTTAAGGTCGAAGCCACCCTGCCCAACGACCTGAATATTCTCAAGCCGGGAATGGCGCTCGCCGTCGGCCTCTCCTTTCCCGGCGAGAAACATCCGGAAGTGCCCTCGCTGGCGGTTCAGTGGGACCGGAGCGGACCGTACGTATGGAAACTCGTTGGCGACAAAGTCGAGCGCACCTCGGTGCAGATCCTGGGAAGGCGAAGCGGCGCAGCGATCGTGAGCGGCGAACTGGCGCTCGGCGACGAAGTGATCATCGAGGGCCTGCAACGGCTGCGCGACGGTGCCACTGTCACGAAGGCCGATGACAGCGGCAATTCAGGGGGACCTCAGGGGCCCCGCCCTGGCGGGGGACAGCCCCCAACAGCGGGACAGGCGCCGGGCAGCACCACAACAACGCCACCGGAAGCGGGCGCTGACGCCCGCCCGCGCCGTCCGCAGAGCGGCTAAGAAGGGTAGGGACCATGTCCAACTCCTCGGGTAATGGCCACGAAGGCGGCCTTGCATCGCTGTTCGTCCGCCGTCCGGTGCTTGCCATCGTTCTCAACCTGCTGATCGTCATCGGTGGCATCGCTGCCTACATGGGCATTGAGGTCCGCGAACTGCCCAATATCGATCGGCCGGTCATCACGGTCCGCACCAACTACAGCGGCGCGACCCCGGAGACGATCGACAAGGAAATCACTGCGGTCATCGAAGGTGCGGTGGCGCGAACGCCGGGCGTTGTGTCGATTACCTCGTCGTCGAACGCCGGCCAGAGCCGCGTTACGATTGAGTTCGACCAGAAGACCGATATCAACGTTGCCGCGAACGACCTACGCGATGCCATCGGCAACCTGCGCAGTCTTCCCGACGATGCCGATCCACCCACCATCGTGAAGGCGGACGCCAACTCCGACGCTATCATCAGGCTGGCCGCGACCTCGGCGACACTGTCTATTCAGGATTTGACCAAGGTGGTTGAGGATCGCGTGGTCGATCGCCTCGCCGCGGTCGAGGGCGTTGCTGACGTGCAGGTGTTCGGCGACCGGGACCCGTTGGTCCAGATCATCCTCAATCCCGACGCGCTCGCCGCGCGTGGCCTCACGGTCGCCGATCTCAATTCGGCGCTGGGTTCGGTCATGCTTGACGCCCCGGCAGGCAAGATGGAAGACGCCAACCGGGTGCTCCTCGTTCGCGCCGACGCCAGCGCCAAGTCGGCCGAGGAAATCGCGAACTTCCAGCTCAACCCGACCACGAAACTCGGTGACGTCGCCGACGTCGTGTTCGGTCCGGCCGACAAGACCACGTCGCTGCGCATAAACGGCAAGACCGGGCTTGGCATGGGTATCGTCCGCCAGGCGCGATCCAACACGCTCGACATATCCGCGGGCGTGACTGCTGCGGTCGCCGAGTTGAACCAGTCGCTCCCCGGCGACGTGCAGATCGCGATCACATCCGACAACTCGGTCTTCATCAGCGGCGCCATTCACGAGGTGCTGCTGACCCTGATCATTGCCACCTGCATCGTCATCGCAATCATCTTCATCTTCCTTCAGTCGGCGCGGGTTACCTTCATTCCGGCGGTCACGGTTCCGATCGCCCTCATCGGCACGATGGCTGCGATGTGGGCCGTCGGCTTCTCGATCAACATCCTGACGCTGCTCGCGCTGGTTCTGTCGACCGGTATGGTCGTGGATGATTCGATCATCGTCATCGAGAACATCTCGCGCCAGCGAGCATTGGGCCTCGGGCCGCGCGCGGCGGCGGTCGTTGGCACGCGCCAGGTATTCTTCGCAGTCCTCGCCACAACGGCCACTCTGGTGGCGGTTTTCGTGCCGATCTCGTTCTTCCCCGGCCTCGTCGGCTCGCTGTTTTCCGAGTTCGGCTTCGTTCTCGCCTTCGCAGTAATGCTTTCTGCCTTCGTCGCGCTAACGCTGTCGCCGATGCTGGCCTCGCGACTGATCGGCGAGAAACAACTCCATCACGATGGCAACCCGGTGAGCCGGGCGATCGGTAATTTCGGCGAGGCGATTGTGCGCCTCTATTCCCGGCTGCTCGACGCCTGTTTGCGTGCTCCGATGGTCGTCGTCGTTGCCGCGCTGCTTTTTGCCGGCGCTGCCGTAATCGGCTTCCGGCTGTTGCCCTCGGAACTGACGCCGCAGGAAGACCGCGGCTTCGTGCCGATTTCCATTTCGACCCCGCAGGGCTCGTCGATCGACTACACCGAGAGCCAGATGCGCAAGGTGGAGCAGATCGCTATTCCCTTCGTTCGGAGTGGCGAGGCGACTAACCTGTTTTCCATCTCGGGTTTTGGCGGCGGCGGCTTCATGTTCCTGACGCTCGCGCCATGGGACGAGCGCACGCGGTCGCAAGCAGAGATCACCAGCGATCTCAATCGCCGGCTCCAGCGGATACCCGGCGTTCAGGTGTTTGCGCGCAGCGCCAACAGCCTCGGCATTCGGGGTGGCGGCCAGGGACTGCAATTTGCCGTGACGGGCAACGACTACGGCGAGTTGGCTCAGGCGGCCGACAAGTTGACCACGGCGATGGAGAAGGACCCGACTTTCGGACGCGTCAACGTCAATTACGATACGACGCAGGCGCAGATGTCGGTCAAGGTCGACCGTCAGCGTGCCACTGATATCGGCATCCCCGCGGAGACCATCGCCGCCGTCATCCAGACGTTGCTCGACGGCCGTGAGATCGGCACGTTCTACATCGGAGATACGCCGATCAAGATCCGGGCTAAAGTGCCGGATGGGATGATCCAGGACTCCACTGCTCTGGAAAACATCCAGCTGCGCACCCGCGACGGGATGATGGTGCCGTTGGCCTCGTTGGTGACCTTCGAGGAAACTGCGGTCGCACCGAGCCTCCCGCGCCAGGATCAGCGCCGCGCCATTCCGATCACGGCTGCTCTTGGAGATGGCGTCGACCTGCGCCAGGGCATGACGCATCTCCAGGAGATTGCTGCGACGGAGTTGCCCGCCGGGATGGGGATTAACTTCACCGGCGAAGCGAAGGAATTGAACAACGCGTCAGGCGGCATTGCCCAGACTTTTGTCTTTGCGCTGATTGTTGTGCTGCTTGTGCTTGCCGGGCAGTTCGAAAGCTTCGCCAGCGCCATCATCTTGATCGCCACGGTGCCGTTCGGCATAGCTGCGGCCATTTTCGCGATGCTGCTTACGGGCGGATCGATCAACATCTACAGCGAGATCGGACTGGTGATGCTGGTCGGCCTGATGTCGAAGAACGGCATCCTGATCGTGGAGTTTGCCAACCAGCTGCGCGACGCCGGCCAGTCGGTTCAGCAGGCGATCCGCAACGCCTCGCTCATTCGGTTGCGACCGGTGGTGATGACGATGATCTCCACCGTGCTGGGTGGTCTTCCACTGCTCCTGCGCGGCGGCGCCGGGTCCGAGGCGCGCCAGGCGCTTGGCTGGATCATCGTTGGCGGCCTCGGTTTCGCAACCATCTCGACCCTGTTCCTGACTCCGACCGTCTATAGCCTGCTCGCACGCTTCGCCAAGCCGCGCGTCGCTGAAGAGCAGCGGCTCGTGCGGGAACTGGAGGAGGCGAAGTCCATCGACAGTGGTCTATCCCCGACCCTCGAAGAGGAGGGCGAAGTCAGGGGCTATCCGGCAGCGGCGGAATAGTGGAGGTCACAATGCAACTCCAAATCCTCGCGAAGCGCCCGCCAACGCCTTTCCGCCGGCCGACCAAGGTGGTGTTCGATCGCCGTGCGGCGGGAAGAATCATCGGGTATCGTCGACGGCAAGACATTCTCCCGGCCTGGAGACCGGCTTTGGACCAATCGGGCGATTCGGCGAACCGCGCGCGTATCCGCGCGGATCAGGCGATGATGGCGGCCATCGCCGACGGGGACCAATCGGCGTTTGCCACCTTGATGCGCGATTTCGCACCGCCGCTCCTGCGCTTCGCCCGCGCTACGCTGGCGGCCAGTCCCGCTGAGGCGGAGGAGGTGGTGCAAGAGGCGCTGGTGCGCCTGTGGCAGCAGGCCGGAGCATGGCGACCCGACGGACGCGTCTCCACCTGGCTCCACCAGGTCGCCTACCGTCTGTGCATCGATCGCCTGCGCCGCCGCCGGCCGTCGGTGGACATTGATTCGGTCGAGGCGGATCTTGCCGATCCCGCGCCGCTTCCGGGCGCGCGCCTCGTGCAGCTTGAAGATGCCACTGCCGTGCAGGCTGCCGTTGCGTCGCTGCCGGAGCGGCAGCGCGTTGCAATTGTCCTTTGTCACTTTCAGGAACTCACCCAGGCCGAGGCTGCTGGGATCATGGGAATAGGGGAAGAGGCATACGAATCATTGCTGGCGCGCGGTCGCCGGCGCTTGCGCGCCATGCTTGCCGGCGGGGAGGAGCTTTCATGACCCAGCCTTCCATTCCACAAGACGAAATGCGTGCGCTCGGTCGCGGCCTGGCCAGCGCCGGAAAAGCGCTCGATCGCGACATAGCCGCATCGGGCGCCCTGTCCCGGGTGGCGATGGCTGTGCGGTTGCGCGTCGCAGCGCGGCCGGTGCGTCGCGCGGCCTGGCTGGCGATCGCCGCCACGCTTCTGCTCGCGGCATGCCTCGGTAGTATCGTCGACCTTGCCATTCTGGCGCCTCAGGAGGGTGTTCCGCAGGATCTGGTCGTCGTCCTGGATCCGCTGGTCTTCGGCCCGACGGAGCTTGACGTTCGATGAACTGGCCAACGGGAAAATACCGCTGGCTCGGAGCGGGGCTGATCGCTTCCCTGGCGCTCAATGCCTTCTTCATCGGCGCCGCGGCGACGGACGTGCTGCGCGTCAGCAAGGGCAGTGACCATCACCGCGGCGGTGTGCTGCGCTACGAATTGCGCTGGCTGGCTGGAAAGTTGCCGCCCGAGGCGATGGAGAAGGTCGAGACGGCCGTTGCAGCAGGCAAGCCAGACGCACAGCGCCATATAGAGCGACTGCGAGAATTGCGGTCCAGGCTCGGCGATCTAGTTGCCGTGGCCGAACCCGATCGCACCGCCATCGATGCCACGCTCGCAGACATACGCGGCGAGCTCAATGCCATGGTCGGCGAGGCACAAGCCACTACGATGGATTCGCTGCTCGACCTGCCGCCTGAAACACGCGCCAGGCTCGCCGGGTCGTAGACGGACCCGACGCTCCTCAGTTTAGCTGATCGCCGCCGTCGATATGCCGGGCGATTGCGGGTGACCCGCCGCCGCCATGACGTGCGGCCCGCTTGGCAGCGCGGCGCTCGACGAACCGGTGCCGCCACGCGCTGAGCTTTGCCACCAGTGCCAGCTGAGCCGGCGTCACGATGAGCGTCAGGATCGTCGCGAAGCTCAGGCCGAACACGATCGCCGTTGAGAGCTGGATCCACCACTGCGTGGATGGTGCGCCGATGAATATCTCGCGGTGCACGAAGTTGAGGTTGATACCGAACGCGATCGGCAACACGCCGAGAACGGCCGCGCCTGCGGTCAGCAACACGGGCCTGCGCACGCTCACGGCAGGTTCTGAGGATCGCTTCCTCGACCGGCACACCCTCATGGCGCAAGCGATCGTAGGTATCGATCAGCACGATGTTGTTGTTCGTCACGATACCCGCCAGCGCAATGATGCCGATGCCGCTCATGACAACGCCAAACGCCTGGCCCATGACCATCAGGCCGATGAACACGCCAATCGTCGACAAAATGATGGCGAACAGCACCAGCGCCACGCTCGTAAGCTTGTTGAACTGGGCCAGAAGCACCGCGAAAATCAGGAAGATTGCGGCGCCAAAGGCCTTGCCGAGGAAGGCGCTCGCCTGGTCGCGCTCCTCATCCTCACCCTTCAGCTTCCAATTCACCAGCCCCTTGAAATCGGTGTTGTTGAGTTGCTTGGTGACTTCCTGCTGAACGGCCGCCGTCTGCACGCCCTCAGCGATGTTGGCTGTCACCGTGATCACCCGCTTCGCATCGACACGGTTGATGATACCGGTGCGTTGCGCCGGGACGCGCTGGATGAAATTGCCGATCGGCACCGATCCGGCTGCCGTCTGGATGCGCAACTCGTCGAGTTGGTTCAGCGTCCGCCGGTCCTCCGGCACGCGCAGAATGATATCGACCGGCTTGTCGCTGGTTTGCGGCCGGTAGTCGGTAATCTTCAACCCGTTGGTGACGAGTTGTACGACCGCGCCGACAGAGCCGACGCCGATTCCGTATTTTGCTGCCTCGCCCTTGTCGATCTCCAGTCGCCAGTCGATGCCTGGCGTCGGCAAGCCGTTATCGAGGTCACGGATCTCCGGATACTTGGCGAGTTCGCCCGCCACCCCCAGCGCCGCCTCTCGCAAGGCATCCGGATAGTCGCTGGAGAGCTGCACTTGGATGGGCTTACCTGTCGGAGGGCCGCCACTCGGCGCCGTCACCTCCACCTTGATGCCCGGTATGTCCGCCGCGCGGTTGCGGATGTCGTCCATCACGACACCCGCCGGCCGACGCTTCTGCCAATCGACGAACTCGAACTGGATCTGCCCGATCACATCCTCGGTCACGTCGTTTGACGCACCCTGGCCCATGTCGCCGGATCGGGCGTAGATTGTGGAAAGCTCGTCCATGTCGAGGATGCGTGCCTCGACCGCCCGCACCAGCCGGTCCTTCTCGGCCAGCGAAAGGTTACCACGCGCGTGCACGAGCACGACGCCGACATCCGGCTCGACGTTCGGGAAGAATTCGACGCCCTTGCCGACCTGCGCATAGATCAGCGGCACGCCGACCAACATGGCAATGGCGAACATGAATGTCGTGCCCGGATGGCGCACGGCCAACCGAACGGTCTTCATGTACAGGCCTTCCTTGCGCGCCGTATCGTGGTGCACCTCGTGCGCCTTGCCGACAAGCGCACCGAGCGTCGGGGTGAACACCAAAGCGGCAACGAGCGAGCATGAGAGCGTCGCGATCAACGTCAACGGAAGATAGCCCATGAACTGGCCGACTATCCCTGGCCAGAACAACAGAGGAGAGAACGCAGCGATGCGCGTCAGCGTCGCCGCAACCACTGGGCCCGACATGCGGCTGGCCGCGAATGCGTATGCCTCGCGCGGCTTCATGCCTTCGCTCATGCGTCTTTCGGCAAACTCCGACACGATGATGGAGTCGTCGACGAGCATCCCGACAGCGAGGATCAAGCTGAACAGGACGACGATGTTGACCGTCAGACCTGCCATGCCAAGGCCGAGAATGCCGACGAGGAACGAGAACGGAATCGCGATGCCAATGAAGATTGAGGCGCGCCCGCCAAGGAAGAACAGGATGATGATGGCGACCAGCAGCACGGCCGTGATCACGCTGTTCTGCAACTCGTCGAGCATGTCGATGATGAACTTCGACTGGTCCTGCAGAAACTCGACCTTGACCGTGTCCGGCCACTGCTTCTCCATGTTGGCGACGGCCGCTTTCACACCGGCAACGGTATCGATCAGGTTCGCGCCGGCGCGCTTCGAGACTTCGATGGCGATGGCCGGGCGGCCGTTGACCCGCGTCACAGAGGTCGCGTCGCGGAACGTCGGTTTGATCGTGGCGACGTCGCCCAGCGTCACTGAGGCCGCGTTTGACGCCGCGACCGGAATGTTGAGCACGTCCTCTGGCGTCTCGATGAGCGCCGGCACCTTGACGGCAAAACGCCCCTGCGGCCCCTCCAGCGCACCGGCAGCGACCAGGCTGTTGCCTGCGGCCGCGGCACCGACGAATTGGTCGAGCGAGACACCGTAGCTCTTAAGCAGCATCGGTTCGGCGATAATCTCGACGACTTCGTCCCGTGTGCCCTGCAGATTGGCGGACAGGACGCCTGGAACCTGCTCGATGCCGTCCTGGGCCTGGCGCGCAATCGTGCCCATGGAACGCTCGGACAAATCACCGGAGAGCGTGACGATGACAACCGGGAAGAGACTGAGGTTGACCTCGTGAACGCTCGGCTCGTTGGCGTCGGACGGCAGGTCGCGCTTGGCGTCGTCCACCTTGGCGCGCACGTCCTGCAGTGCCACGTCCGAGTTGAAGCCGGCCTCGAACTCCAGCAGCACATAGCCACCGCCCTCAAAGGCCGCCGCGCGCATCTCCTTGACGTTGCCGATCGACTTGAGCCCAGTCTCCATCGGGCGCACCAGCAACCGCTCTGCGTCCTCCGGCGAAATGCCGCGTTGCGATAGCTGGACGTAGATGATCGGAATCGTAACGTCCGGGTTGGCTTCCTTCGGAATCGTCTGATAGGCGAGCGCGCCCGCCGCCAGCAGGAAGACCAGGATCGCCAGCGTCAGTCGCGCGTGGCCGATCGCAAAATCGACAATGCGTCTCATGCCGGCGGCACCGTCTTCTTGATCTCTGCTTCGGCGGCGGTGACCGCTTCGACAAGGTCACCGTCCTTGACGAAGTCCTGGCCGACCACGATCACCCGCGTTGCCTTGTTCAAACCGGTAAGCCAGATCACGTCGCGCGCATCATCGACGACTTCAACCTCGACGAACTGCGCGCGGCTTTCCGAGTCCGCAATACGCACACCCAGGCGGCCATCGTCGGAGAAGACGATGGCGGAGCGCGGCACTGCCGCAGCCTCGATCGACTCAAGCTCGACGACCATCTCGCATGTCACTCCGTCGGGGATTGCAGCGTCGGCGTTGTCCATGCGCGCTTCCACGCGATAAGTCCGAGTCGCGGTTTCCGCACTCAAGCTGACGAAATTGACCTTGCCCGTAACCTTGTTGTTGTCGATGAAGCGAACTACAGCCTCCTGACCGACCGCCAGGCTGCTGCGCTTCGCCTCACTGACGGCGCCGACTGCGAGCATCGGGTCCGGGTCGACGATCTCGGCAACCTCGGTCCCGGGTTGAACCGCCTGCCCAACCTGAACCGGTAGGCTGTCGACCTTGCCGTTCAGCGGCGAGCGGATAGTGACTTTTTCGAGTTCCGCCTTGGAAGCCGAGAGGCCCGCCTTCGCAGCGGCGACAGCAGCTTCGAGCGCCGCGAGGTTGTTGCGGGGTGCGTCGCCGGTGTCGATCAGCTTCTTGTTGGCGTTGTACTCCGCCATGCGCTGGTCGAGCAGAGCCTGCGCTTGGTTCACGGCCGCCTGCCGGCCCTCGTCGGAAAGCTGGCCGATCATGTCCCCGGCCTTGACGATATCGCCACGGCTGACGGCAAGGCTGACGATAACGCCACCGCCCCGCGCCACCGCCGCAGCCTTGTGGTCGGCCTGCGTGACGCAGGAGAGCGTGATTTCGCGGCGATGCATCTCGGGCGTCGCCGTAGCCACACCAACCTTCTGCAGGGGCACCGCCGGTTGCTCGGTCTTGCCGCCACCTTCTTCGGTGGCGCTGTGACCGCCCCCGAACACGCCGGATCCGATCCACACAACTGCGGCGATCACCACGCCGACCGCGATGATGCGGCTTGGCTTAAACAGTCCAGACGCCATCAACGTCACCCGTCAAACGTGAAAAGGGTTGCTCGCTGCATTGCAGCAACGGCCGGAGGTCATATAGCAATGACCGGTTCCATTGTAATCCGGAACCAAACAGGAACAAAGCCCGTTTATCGTGCTTGCTGCCAAAGTGCCAAGGCCTGTTATTGTCCGCGCACCGATGAAGCAAGTGAACGCATTCACACGATCAATGAAGCCGTTTGATGACACTGCCCGGCGCAGAAACATGAGAAAAAGGACGCGGGTGGGCAGGTTGCGGAGATCCAGGCAGGCGTGGAAGGCTCAGGCGTGACCACCGATTCCCGTAGTCAGGAACTTGTCGCCATCATGGTTCGCGTTGCGGCCGGCGACCGGTTGGCCTTCCGCGACCTGTATGAACGCACTGCGCCGAAACTGTTTGCCTGCGTTCGCCGTATCTTAGGCAGTGGTTCAGCCGCGGAGGATGCGGTGCAGGAAGCCTATGTCAGGATTTGGACGCGCGCGCGCGATTTCGACGCTGGAATTGCCTCGCCGATCGCATGGATGGCGACTATTGCACGCCACACCGCGATCGACGCGGTGCGCCGCGGTGCCGAGCGCGTCTCGGCCGCCTCCGCGGCGGTCGATCCCGAAGTGCTTGAGCGCATTGCCGACCCTGCATCGAACGGGGAGAGGCTGATGGCCGGGACTCAGCTTGCCGGCTGCTTGAAGGGCCTCGACGAAGATCGTCGCAGCATGGTGCTGCTGGCGTACTGCCACGGCTGGAGCCGCGACGAACTCGCCCAACGGTTCTCACGACCCGTGGCGACGATCAAAACCTTGTTGAGGCGCAGCCTCATCGCACTGAAGGAATGCCTCGGTGACCTCGACTGACGGCAACATCACCGGCCGCGAAGAGCGCGACGCGCTTGCCGGCGAATACGTGCTGGGCACTCTGGACGCTTCCGAGCGGCAGGCGGCCCAGGCGCGCATCGCAGCGGACCCGGAATTCCGTGCCTCGGTTGCCAGATGGCAGGAACGGCTTCAGCCGTTAACCGACGTCGCGACACCCGTGACGGTGCCGCCTGAACTATGGGATCGGATCGCATCGCGGCTCGGTGACAACGCGGCTCCCGATGCGACCAACGTGGTGGCGCTGCGCCGTTCGGTGATGCGCTGGCGTATCTCGACCGTTGCCTTTGCGGCCGCTGCTGCGGCGCTGGTGGCTTTCGTTGTGGTCGAACGCAACCAGCCGCCGTCACAGTCCGAGTTCGTGGCCGTGCTCACCGCGCCCGACGGCACGACACCGGCCTTTGTTGCCACGGTCGATGTTGCCAACCGCTCGCTGCAGATCATCCGTGTTGCTACGCCCCCTCCGCCCGACAAGAGCTATGAATTGTGGTCGATCCTGCCGGATCAGGCGCCGCGCTCTTTGGGCGTAGTGGAGAAGGCGAGCCTGCGCAGCGTCATCGGCGAAAAGCCATCGCCAGATGTAACTCTTGCGATAACACTGGAGCAGAGGGGCGGGTCGCCGACTGGCGCGCCGCAAGGGCCTCTGGTGTTCTCAGGAACGCTGCTGCCGGCGCGATAGTCAGCGGTCTCGCCGATCGTTCCGGGCCAGGCCGGCGCTACGTTCATCGAGCAGTCGCCGCGCCTTGGGCCGACGCCGACACGACATGCCCAGACAGGGTGCTAGCACCAAACGAAATCGGCCAGGCAACGGGCGGCGCCCACCAAGTGGCGTACCGGGTGTTCGAGGTGCGCTGTGATCACGAGGTCGGCAGCCTAGATCGTTCGTTCAAGGCAGGGGGCGAATCATCAATGGGCGGGTTGCCCCGAGCCCAGACTGGGCGAGGACACGACGGAACAACGTCGAGGCCCTGCTCGCTCACAGCGGACGATTAACGGTTTGGAACTTGCCTCAATGATGAGGCGACTGAAAGTCTGCGCGGCTGGACGAACGGAAAGCGGCCCGCCAGGGACGGGCCGCTCACCGTTCAGTTAGGACCAGGCGCGGGGGGCGACTTGACGAACCCGGTCCGCCGAACGACCCCTCAGCCCATCTTGGGGAGGAGGACCGTGTCGATCACGTGGATGACGCCGTTGGACTGCTTCACATCGGCGATCGTGACGTGGGCGGTGTTGCCCATCTCGTCAGTGATCATGATCTTGTCGCCGTCGGTCTTCACGGTGAAGACGCAACCGCCGACGGTCTTGACCTTGTGGGCGCCGCCGTCGTCCATGACCATCTTCTTGATGGCATCCGACATCGCATCGGCAGCCACCACGTGGCAGGTCAGGATCTTGACGAGCTGGTCTTTGTTTTCCGGCTTGAGCAGGGTCTCAACCGTGCCGGCCGGGAGCTTCGCGAAAGCTTCGTTGGTCGGAGCGAAGACGGTGAACGGGCCCGGGCCGGAAAGCGTCTCGACAAGGCCGGCGGCCTTCACCGCCGCGACGAGCGTGGTGTGGTCCTTGGAGTTGACCGCGTTCTCGATGATGTTCTTCGAGGGATACATCGGCGCGCCGCCGACCTCGACCGTCATCTCGGCGGAACCGGCCGGAATGGCATAAAAGCTGGCCGATCCCATGAGGGCGGCGACTGCAACTGCGCGAACTAGGGATTTCATTGGGGCTTCTCCTGAATTGGTTCTTGGGGCGTCTTCCCGTCAATGGGACGCCCACAGCTACGAGCCGTTTCGTGGAGAAGTTTCAGCAGGCCGAAAAGGCGCCGATCACAGGTCTGTGAAGTGTGCCCTGTGCGGCCGGAGATCAGTGCAGCCGTGCGGTCGTCTTGCGCCGGATCAGGTCGAAATCGATCTCGGCGCCGAGTCCGGGCTTGTCGAACGGTGCGATGCGTACGAGACCGTCGGCGCCGACAGCGATTTCTTCCAACAAAGCGTATTTGTGGGCCGCGTCGGGCAGGATGACCTCGAAATATTCCGAGTTCCGGATCGCCATCAGCGCATGAAGGTTGGCGACGTTGTTCAGTGAATTGCCGCCATGGTGGATCTCGTAGTTCATGTGAAACGCCTCGGCGAGGTGCGCCGCCTTGATGACGGCGGTGATGCCGCCCTTCACGGCGACGTCGCCGCGCAGGTAGTCGGTGGCCCGCGCTAAGAGCCACGGCGCGTAAGCGGTGAACCCGCCGGGATTGTGCTCGGTCGCCATGATCGGGATGTCGAGCTTCTCCTTCAGCTTGACGTAGCTGTAGATGTCGTCGTCGGCGAGTGGGTCCTCGTACCAGGCGTAGCCCATCTCCTCGATGGCGCGGCCGACACGCAGCGCCGCCGGGTAGTCATATGACCAGGTCGAAATCGAGCATCAGCACATAGTCGTCACCAACGGCCTTGCGCACCGCGGCGCACACCTTGATGTCGAAGTCCGGCTGTGCCGGCGGGTAAATCTTGTAGGCCTTCCAGCCGCGCGCCTTGAATGAGACCGCTTCCGCCGCATACTCCTCCGCCGTCGGAAAGGCCGGCGAACTGGCATAGGCGGGAACCTCGGTGCGGTAGCCACCGAGGAGCTTGTAGACCGGCAGGCCCGCGACCTTGCCCGCGATATCCCACAGTGCCACGTCGATTGCGCCGATCGCGCGGTAGGTAGTGCCGCGGATGCTGAGCATCAACGTCTGCCAGATCGCCTCGCGCTGAAGTGGATCGCGGCCGAGGATGCGTGGCTTCAGCCGCTCGATCAGCGACGGCGCATCGTGCTCCGCGCCGGCGCCGGCTGTGCCGAGCACGGCATGCCCTTCAACGCCTTCGTCCGTCGCGATGGTGAGCAACCCCATCGTGGTCGGTGCGCCCAGCCGCTCTGACATGGCGCTGTAGCCCACCACCGGAATGTCGTCCCAGGTGAACAGGGTGATGCTGACTTCGGTGATCTTCATGCTGGCTTTGCTCCCCGCCGGGCCAGCCGCTGGTCTTCGGCTTATGGCCGATCAGTGGCATATCGTTCGGCGCGCATTTCTGAAAATGGAACCGTAGAGCCATAGCACTACACTAAATCGGACCGCCTCATCCAAGCCCCTCCGACTGACCCAGCCGTGGCTTGCACGCCCATTCGCAGGCTCATAAGGTCCGGCCAGGCGTCAGGGAAGGCGTCCCGTGAGTCAACCAATCCGGTCTACACCGGTTTGCCCATGACCAAGGGGCGCGTTCTAGCTGGCCTGCTGATTGCCCCAGGCAAGCACGAGCGCGAAAACGACAAACACGATCGTCACACCCGAGACGACGATCAGGGTTTCTGTTGGCATGGTGGTTCCCTCCGTTGGAAAACACGAACTTCGAGTGACGGGGGGAAAGCGGCTTTGATTCAAATCAAGCAGAGCCGGCCTTGCTTGCGCGGCAAATGGCGCACCCATAAGGTCCGGCGACTGTCGGGAGGGCGTCTGTGAAATCGACCAATCCGGTCTACACCAGCTTGCCGATGACCATTTTCGAGGTGATGTCGCGGCTCGCCATCGAGCATGAGGCGATCAACCTCGGTCAGGGGTTCCCGGATGTTGACGGCCCGGCCGATGTGAAACAGGCCGCAGCGGACGAGTTGCTCTCCGGCCTCAACCAGTATCCGCCTATGATGGGCGTCGTGGATCTGCGCAAGGCGGTCGCGGAGGCCAACCTGCGTTTCTACGGCCTCGACATCGACTGGCAGCGTGAGGTTCTCGTCACTTCGGGCGCCACCGAGGCATTGTCGGACTGCATGGCGGGGCTGGTTGAATCTGGCGACGAAGTCGTTCTGATCGAGCCGCTCTACGATTGTTACCTGCCGCTGGTCCGCCGTGCCGGAGCCACCCCGCGTCTTGTGCGGGTCACACCGCCTGACTGGAAGCTTGATCCAGCCGCCTTGGCCGCAGCGTTTGGGCCGAAGACCAAGGCCATCCTCATCAACAATCCGATGAACCCGGCCGGCAAGGTCTTCTCGCCCGAAGAACTCTCGCTGATCGCCGATCTCTGCATCCGTCATGACGCCATCGCCATCTGCGACGAGGTGTATGAGCACATCCTTTTCGACGGACGGCGGAACATCCCCTTGATGACGTTCCCCGGCATGCGCGAGCGCTCGGTGCGCATCGGCTCGGCCGGCAAGACGTTCTCCCTGACCGGTTGGAAGGTCGGCTATGTCACCGCTCCGCCGCGCCTCCTCGATCCGATCACCAAGGCACACCAGTTCACGACCTTCACCACGCCGCCGGCGTTTCAGAAGGCGGTGGCGTTCGGCCTCGCCAAGGGCGACGACTATTACGCCGGCCTTTCCGGCGATCTCCAGAAGAAGCGCGACCGCTTCGCAGCAGGCTTGACCGATCTCGGATTTGGCGTCGTCCCGTGCGCAGGCACATACTTCATCACGGCCGATGTCTCGCCGCTGCGCCTGAATGAAGATGACGTCGATCTCTGCAAGCGGATGACGGTCGAGGCGCACGTTACCGCCGTGCCGATGTCCGCCTTCTACGACGGCGACGGGCCACGACACTTCGTCCGCTTCTGCTTCTCCAAGCGTGACGAGATTCTCGACGAGGCGATTGCGAGGGTAGGAGCATGGCTCGGCGATCGCCGTCGCGCCAGCGCATGAGCAATCCGGTTCTCGTCGAAGTCACACGCGGGCCGCTGGTCGAAAGCTTTCATCGCGGCGCGATCGTCGTGGTCGATGCGAAGGGCGTGCGCCGCGCGGCCATTGGCGATGTCGGACGGCTGACATTCCCGCGTTCCGCGGTGAAGGCTTTGCAGGCCCTTCCGCTGGTCGAAAGCGGCGCCGCCGATCACTACGGTTTCGGCAACGCCGAACTGGCGCTCGCCTGCGCCTCCCACGGAGGCGAGCCGCGCCACGTTGCGACGGCAAGCGCGATGCTCGCAAAAGCCGGTCGCAGCGAGGCCGACCTCGAGTGTGGACCCCAAATGCCGGCGAACCGCGAAGCAGCGGCGGAGTTGATCCGTGCGAGGATTCAGCC
Source organism: uncultured Alphaproteobacteria bacterium (assembly GCA_963798195.1). Taxonomy (GTDB): domain Bacteria; phylum Pseudomonadota; class Alphaproteobacteria; order Rhizobiales; family Kaistiaceae; genus CAVSRC01. The sequence goes on from CAWCSF010000010.1 coordinate 404,267, forward strand.
TGGGCCGCTCTGTAACAATTGCTCCGGCAAGCATGCCGGCTTCATCTGCCTCGCCTGTCACGGCGGGATCGATCCGTCCGGCTACGTCAGCGTCGACCATCCCGTTCAGCGCGAGATCGCAGCGACGATGGAGGCGATGACCGGCGCGCCGCTGGGCATGGACGTCTGCGCCACGGATGGGTGCTCGATCCCGACTTGGGCCATCCCCCTCGACAGGCTGGCATTGGCCTTTGCGCGTTTCGTCGGGGGGGAAGGGCTCTCACCCGCCCGCGCCGCTGCCGCCCGCCGTCTGCGCGAGGCCTGCATGGCGGAGCCGTTCATGGTCGCCGGTACCGGCCGCTTCTGCACCGACGCAATGCGCTTGTTCCGCGACCGGCTCTTTGTGAAGACCGGCGCGGAGGGTGTCTTTTGCGCCGCGTTCCCCGAACTTGGCTTCGGCGTTGCGCTCAAATGCGATGACGGTGCTACGCGCGCATCAGAATTGATGATGGCTACGGTGGTCGACGCCTTCCTGCCCATGACGGAGGCGGAGCGGTTGGTGTTCGCCGATCGGCTGGCGCCCGCGGTGAAAACCCGTCGCGGCGCAACCGTCGGTACGATCCGGCCGGCGGCCGGACTGGTTGAATCACTCCGGCAGGGAAAAGCCGTAACGCACTGATCAACTGACGCGATTGCGCTCGACCAGCAGATGCGGGAATTGCTCCGCGCCGCTTTGGGCGAGGTCGCCGGATGCCTTCTCGTCCCAGCGCATGCCGACCACAGCGCCTTTGTCGGCGCCCGAGATCAGGTTGTCGCTGATGACGGCCGAGCCGGCGCCATCCACCACCGTGACGGCGACACCAACTGGCGCCCGCCGGATCACGTTGCCGGTCGCAGCCACATCACGCAGGAACGGGCCCCAGCCCAGCATCATGCCGTAAAGCGGTGCCCCGTCGATGACGTTGCCCGTTGCTGCGGCGTCTGCTTCGACGGCGATGCCGACGCCGAAGGTGGGTCCGCCCTCCGGATAGGGGCCCTTGCCGGAAATATCGCGAACGATGTTGCCTGAGACAACGCCCATACGGCCGCCGCTGTCGAAATTGGTGACGCTGATGCCCGTCGCCGCGCCCGCGACGATGTTGTTTGCGATGAGCGCGCCTTCGAAGCCGAACTCGGAATAGATGCCGACCTCGCCCGAGCGAAGGCAGCTATTGCCCGTGATCTGCACATTGGTGGCCGAATTGGCGCGCACTGCCGTGAAGGCGCAGTCGGCAATGCGGTTGTTGGCGACGATGACCCCGTGGGCGCGAAATACGTTGATGCCGTTGCCGTTCTGGCCGGTGCCACCGCTCGTTGCGTGGATGCGCTCGACGCGGTTGCCCGTGACGATGGTTCCGTCCTCGCCGGGGCTCCAGCGCCACACCAGGATGCCGCCATCGCCGCAGTCGGTGACGCTGTTGTCAGTAATGGAGAGGCCTGACGACTCAACCGAGCGAATGCCGACGCCCCGGGCTTCGGTGATCGTATTGCGGGTGATGCGTCCGCCCGACCGATCAACGGCAAGGGCCGTTCCAGCACTGCCGGTGAAGGTGCACTCGGCGATGGAGACGTCGCGGCACGCCACAAGGTGCACCAGTCCGGGCACGTGTTCACCAAACGGTCGGCCAGCACCGTCGATGGTGAGGCCGGATAGTTGTACCCGCTCACACCTCTCGCCGGTCAGCATGAAGTCGCCGCCGCTGAAGACCAGCTTTGTCGCGCCGGCTACGCCTGAGAGGCGCACGCGAGCAGGCAGCTTGAGCTGGGAAATCATGTACGTCCCGGCCGGCAGGAACACATCGCGATCGTCGTTGGAAGCGATTTCCAAAATCTGCTGCAGGCCGCGTGATTGATCGTTGGACTGCGTCGGATCAATACCGAGTTCGGTGGCGTTCAAGGTGCCGCGTAGCATCGGCGCGCCGCCATCCACCGCGGCGATAGCGGGTGTCGCGATGGCCGCAACGGCCGCTCCTGCGAGAAATCTGCGTCGGTTCATGGCAATTCTCCCGAAACCGGAATCGGTTCCGTGAGGATCAAGTCTTGTGCCGCGCGATTGGTGCCGATTTGGGACGCTAGACGTTAAGGTTAGCGCGATCCGCCTGCTCGTAGCCGAGACGCCGATTGAGGTCGCGGATCAGCCGCTCCGCAGCTTCGGGGATGACGGTGCCCGGCGTGAAGATGGCGCTGACGCCGGCCTCAAAGAGTGCGTTGAAGTCCTGCTCCGGAACGATCCCGCCGACCACCACCATGATATCCGGCCGGCCGCCATTCTCGAGCGCGCGCTTGAGCGCCGGCACGAGCGTCATGTGTCCGGCCGCCAGCGAGGATACGCCGACGATATGAACGTCGTTGTCGATTGCTCGCTGCGCGGCCTCTTCCGGCGTCAGGAACAGCGGGCCGATGTCGACATCGAATCCGAGGTCGGCAAAGGCGGAGGCGATGACCTTCTGGCCACGGTCGTGTCCATCCTGGCCGATCTTGGCGACGAGGATGCGCGGCGGCTTGCCGTCATGCTCCTCAAAGTCGCGGACCATGTCGGTCACGCGTTCGGCCGAGGCGGTATCCATCTCTTTGCGGTACGTGCCGCTGACGGCTCTGGCCTCGGTCTGGTAGCGGCCAAATGCCTCCTCCAGCGCGAGGCTGATCTCCCCCACGGTCGCTTTGGCGCGAGCTGCGTCGATGGCACGCGCGAGCAGGTTGCCCGGGGCGCCCCGCGCTACGTTGGTGAGGGCGGAGAGGGCGCCACGTGCAGCCGCGGCATCGCGTTCTCCGCGGAGCCGTCTCAGCTTGGTGACCTGTGTCGCCAGCACGGCTGAGTTGTCGACGCGCAGCATCTCGATCGGCGCTTCTTCGTCCGCGCGATAGCGGTTGACGCCAACCACCACCTGCTTGCCTGAATCGAGCCGCGCCTGTGTCCGCGCCGCGGCCTGTTCGATGCGTTCCTGCGGCACGCCTGCTTCAATTGCCTTGGCCATGCCGCCGAGCGCGTCAGTTTCGGCAATGTGCTGCAGCGCCTTGAGCGCCAGTTGGTGTGTCAGTCGCTCGACATGGAACGAGCCGCCCCACGGATCGATGATCCGGGTCGTGCCTGATTCCTTCTGAAGGTAGAGCTGGGTGTTGCGGGCGATGCGCGCGGAGAAATCGGTCGGCAGCGCCAGCGCTTCGTCTAGTGCATTTGTGTGGAGCGATTGGGTGTGTCCCTGCGTCGCCGCCATCGCCTCGATCGCAGTGCGAACGATGTTGTTGAAGGGGTCTTGTGCCGCCAGCGACCAGCCCGAGGTCTGGCAATGCGCGCGAAGAACGAGCGAGCGGTCATCGGTGGGGGCGAAACGCTCCTTCATGAGTTTCGCCCACAGCAGGCGGGCTGCCCTCAGCTTCGCGACTTCCATGAAGAAGTTCATGCCGATGTCGAAGAAGAACGAAATGCGCGGCGCGAAAGTATCCACCGACTGGCCGGCGTCGCGCGCGGCGCGTACATATTCGAGTCCGTCGGCGAGGGTGTATCCGAGTTCAAGGTCAGCAGTCGCGCCGGCTTCCTGCATGTGATAGCCGGATACCGAGATCGGATTGAACTTCGGCATATGCGCCGAGGTGTGCGCGATAATGTCGGAGACGATCCGCATCGAGTTTGCCGGCGGGTAAATATAGGTGTTGCGGACCATGAACTCCTTGAGAATGTCGTTCTGAATGGTCCCGGACAGGGCACGCTGTGGAACACCCTGTTCCTCCGCGGCGACGACAAAGAGCGCCAGTACCGGCAATACGGCACCGTTCATCGTCATGGACACGCTGATCTTGTCGAGCGGGATGCCGTCGAAAAGCGTGCGCATGTCGTAGATCGAATCGATCGCGACGCCCGCCATGCCGACGTCGCCGGCAATGCGGGGATTGTCGGAGTCGTAACCACGGTGGGTCGGGAGGTCGAACGCAACCGAAAGGCCTTTCTGCCCGCCGGCCAGGTTGCGGCGGTAGAAGGCGTTGGAGTCTTCCGCCGTGGAGAAACCGGCATATTGCCGAATGGTCCAGGGCCGCTCGACATACATGGTGGGGTAGGGGCCGCGCAAATAGGGCGGAAGACCGGGCCACGTGTCGATGAAGTCGACGTTGATGAGGTCACTCGCCCGGGCTACCGGTGGGATGGCGATCCCTTCTGGCGTTTGCCATGGCGTCCCAATGGCGACTGGGCCGGACGGTTGGATGGGCCGTTGCCATGGGAGTGTCGCGAAGTCGGGCAGATGCTTCACGCGGATGCCTCCGCCATCTCGGCGAGGCGGCGAAATACAAGCACATTGCCAGGGGATGTTGGCGCGGCCGGGGGCGCTGATTTCGCCGGCTCCGCTTCCGCTGCCTTGAAAACATTGACGCCGACCATCTCAGTTTCGCCCGCGTCCACACGGGCAATGCGCGCATCGCGTGTTGCCGCGACCTCCTGCTGAAACGAACCGGTTTTCAACGCGGCGATCATGCCGCCAGCAGCCTCGATCGCACGGAAGCGCTCCCAGGCTCTTTCTGCCAGTGCATCGGTCAATGCCTCGACGGCGCCGGACCCGGCCGCTGGATCGGAAAATCGGAAGACCTGCGCCTCTTCCGCGATGACAATTTGAGTATTGCGTGCAAGCCGCCCCGCGGCCGCGCTCGCGCCATCGATTGCATCGAACGGCAGGACGGAGATCGTGTCGGCGCCGCCGACGGCAGCGGCAAATGCGGCGCCCGTTGCGCGCAGCACATTCATGCGCGGCTCGCGCCTGCTCATCATTCGCCAGGCGGTCTCAGCGTGAACAGGCACGTTCGCATCGACCTCTGCCGCATCCAGCGCCCGTCGCAACAAAAGGCGCAGCGCGCGCAACTTGGCAATAGTCAGAAACTGGTCGGAATCCGCGGCGACAGCGACGCCGACGCGTTTTGCCGCGCGCGCAAGCGGAACCTCGTGTTCGGTCAACTGGCGCAACACCGCAATGAAGGTCGCCAATACTGCTGCCAATTCCTGGACCTCCGATGCGCCGGCTGCATGCCAGACGCGCCCGTCGGCGGTCATGATCGCGCCGTTGATCCCGTCGGCCTCGAAACGATTGCAGAGGCCCACGAGTTCAGATGACAGACCGGCTGGATCATTTGCCTTCAAATGACCGGTGGCTACCGCCGTAATTGGATCGCCAAGTAGGTTCAGCGAATACCCATGCCGTGCGGCAACTTTCAGGAACGCTGGAACGACCGCCGCGGTCTTGGGGCCGGCATCGAGAAACACCGCAGCGTTCGTTGGAAGAATTGCCGACAATTCCGTCGCCAAGCTATGGGCCGCCGTAATGCGCACGGTACCCGCCAGTGGATGAATGCTGTCGGCAAATGTCAGCACTATGCCGTCGGCGCCGCCGGCGATCTCCGCGCTCGTGGCACTTAGCGTGCTGGCGGCGTCCTTTCCGTCGACCCGCTGGACGATCCGCCAGCGTTCTCCTTCCCGCGGTCGATAAATTGGAGTCGCGTCGGTACGGTGCCCATAGATCGGACCAACGTTGATGCCGTCATCGGTCCTTGATGTCAGCGCACCAATCGATTGGCCGGTGGACCGCAAGACAAGTGCACGCCAATCCTCTTCGCTGAACCTGGGAATATCCACAGCAATTCGAGCCCGATCGATCGTGCATACATCGCGATGCATACATCAGTGAAGCTGGCATCATCTTCGTCATGTGCCCATCGTGCGCGTTATACGCGCTCCCGCTCCGGCGCGGCAATGCGTTCCAAAGAGCCCAAATTCGCGCTTCGAGGGGCAGTTACGCCAGTTTCTGCTTGTCCTTTCTCGAACCACAACCGTATGATGCGATTGTGAGGGACGATACGGCGCTGGGGGCAGTGCTGTCACTTTCCACAATTGATTGGAATGTATTCCTGCCGCTACCTGAAACTGGGCGGGAGTGGGCGCATGACGAGCGAGTGCTTATCAACATCGCAGAGCGCGAGCTTCTGCGCACTACCCACCGGTGCGTCGGTCCTTGACGCGCTGCACAGCGCTTTGGAATTGTTTGGGTCAACCCATGTATTGATTTCGGGCATGCCATTGCCCGGCCGCCCGCTGGATCCGCTATTGCTCAAGTTGAATTGGGGCGAAATCCGCGGAGAGCGGCGCGCTTCCATCAAGGGCAGCGATGCCGTCCTTCAGCGCGCCTTTCGCGGCCACCGTGCCAACGTCTGGCGTGAAAAAACCGATCCGCCGATAGTGGGGGAGTCCGTCCTCCTTGATGCAATGGACGACGCCGGCGCGCGCGAGATCGCTTTCGTTCCGATCTGTTCTTTCCTTCCCTATCAGGCAGTGGTCGTCGCTGGCGGAACCGAATTGGCGCTCGACAAGAACAGCATGATACCGCTCGAGCATATGTGCATCGCCGCGTTTCATCGGCTGTTTACACTGGGCTATATTCGCCCCGAGCGCCCCGGCGAGCTCTCCGGACGCGAGCGTCGCGTGGTCGAACTTTCGGCGACTGGGAAGACAGCCGGCCAGATCGCGGACATCCTCGAAATCTCGCAGCGCACGGTGCACGCACATCTGCAGAACGCGAGCGAGAAGCTTCGGGCGCAGAATAAGACGCACACGGTTGTGGAAGCGCTGCGTTACGGCCAGATTTCGATCTGAGCGCTACGATCAAACGAACGGTTGCAGTGAAGGAATTGCGGCGATGACCGCGTTGACTTTGTCGTCGCCAGCCTTTGCCCGAGCATAGTTCAGGATAGACCCGGCGACGCCCTGAATATCACCCATGCCAAGTCCGGCACCGGTCAGGGAAGCGAAAACCATCATCAGCCCGCCGCGTCCGCCCCCGGTTTCTGCGGCAAGTTCCCGCGCCCCTGGCATGTCGTCAAGCACGGCCGCAACAGCGTCCGGCGGTCCTTCGTGCGACAGGAAGCTCAGGATGATACCGGTGGCCTTGCGTGCGACCGAAGCATCGATTCCGGTCTCTGCCGTGATCTGATCGATCAGTTCATCCACAGTTGCCGTATCTCCCGCGTGCGTGGCGAGGCGTTGATGCCACACAGCGGCTTTCGGCGCCACCGCCACATCGCTATCGTCGTGCCGGCGAAATTCTCGAAGAAAGTGATACATCGATGCTCGACAAAGTGCTCGACTGGATCGACCGTAACCAGTCCCAAAGCCTTGACCGCCTTTTTGAGCTTCTGCGGATCGAAAGCATCTCGACCGATCCGGCCTACGCCGCGTCGTGCCGAAAAGCTGCCGACTGGCTAGCGGTCGATCTTAAAGAGATCGGCTTCGATACGTCGGTCCGCGAGACGCCGGGACATCCGATCGTGGTCGGGCACCATGGTGGCCCGGGGCCGCGTCTTCTCTTCTACGGGCACTACGACGTGCAGCCTGTCGATCCAATTGATCTTTGGAACGCGCCGCCGTTCGAGCCGCGCATTGTGACGCAGGCCGATGGGGTCGAGGTCATTGCCGCCCGCGGTGCCGGCGACGACAAGGGTCAACTGATGACCTTCGTTGAGGCGGTGCGCGCGTGGAAAGCGGTCACGGGCGGCCTCCCTGCGCGAGTCTCGATCCTGCTGGAAGGCGAAGAGGAATCCGGCAGCATCAACCTTGCGCCGTTTCTGCGGGACAATGCCGCCGAACTTGCCGGCGATTTGGCTCTGGTCTGCGACACCGGCATGTGGGACCGGGGCCACCCGGCTATCACAATTTCGCTGCGCGGCCTTGTTGGCGAGGAAGTCATCATCACGTGCGCCAACCGCGACCTCCATTCGGGCATGTACGGAGGACCGGCGCGCAATCCGATCCACGTCCTGACCGAAGTTCTCTCCGAACTGCACGATGCGGATGGACGGGTCACGCTTCCCGGATTCTACGATGGGGTTCCGGAAACCCCTGATGACGTGAAGGGACAGTGGGACGGCCTCGGCTTCGATCCTGGCAAGTTCCTCGGCGAAGTCGGACTTTCCGAGCCGGCCGGCGAGAACGGGCGTTCTGTCCTCGAACAGGTCTGGGCGCGACCCACCTGCGAGTTGAACGGCATCATCGGCGGTTACACGGGGGCCGGCTTCAAGACCGTGATCGCCTCTAAGGCATCCGCCAAGGTGTCGTTCCGCCTGGTCGGTGATCAGGATCCGATCAAGGTCGCCGACAGCTTCCGCGCATTCATTCGCGCGCATGTTCCGACGGACTGCAAGGTGGAGTTCATCTCCTACGCCGGCAATCCCGCGCTGCGCTTGCCGATGGATGGTCCTTATTTGCCGCGTGCCCGCAAAGCGTTGACCGAAGAATGGGGCCGCGACGCCGCTGTGGTCGGTGGGGGCGGATCCATACCCGTAGTCGGCGACTTCAAGAACATCCTCGGCATGAACGCGCTGATGATCGGTTTCGGCCTGGACGACGATCGGATTCATTCGCCGAACGAGAAGTATGATCTCGCCAGCTTCCACGGTGGTATCCGCTCTTGGGCGAGGGTGCTCGCGGCCTTGGCGGAATGAAAAACGGCCGCCTTGGTGAAAGGCGGCCGTCGATGATGCTTGAGCGCTCGTCAGTTACGCTTCAAGCGGTAAGCCTCATGACATCCGCCGCAGTCGCCACCGACCGCCCCAAGGGCGGTTTTAAACGCGTCCAGACCGCCGTCCGCCGCGACCTGCGCTGCCTTGGCATCTGAGGCGAGCTTCGCCGCCCGTGCCTTGAAGTCCTCCATATTCTGCCAGATGGCCGGGGACGCCGATGTGTCGCCCTTGTCAGTACCCTCGGGGAAGAGGGTCGGGAACTCCGCCATGTCATCCTGAATAGTCTGCATCGCGGCCTTGGCCTTTTCCGCGTCGAACGGAACCTGACCCTGTGCCATGCCGAATGCGATCTTTGCAGCATCCTGGTTATTCTGCATCAGTTGCTGTCTGGCCTCGATCGGATCGTCCGCGGCGATAGCCAAACTCGCAAAACCCACGCCGACGGCCATGACGGCCAAAGCCATTTTCAATTGCATTCTATTCTCCTTGTGGACACGCTTGTCGCATGGTTGCGTGTGCTAACACCTGAGGCAAGTCGTTCAGTCGGGTGATCACGGACGTGTCATCAAGATGTTATCGCCACCGGAATGTTTGCCGGCCCGCCGCCGCCAAATTAGTCTGACTGCATGAGTTTCGAGCGGGGGAGTCGTGGCATGACGGTTCTGGAGCAGGGCAAGGTCTACATCGGGACAAGCGTCCGGCCCGAATATGTTCATCTGCCGTTCGCCAACCGGCACGGACTGATAACCGGCGCTACGGGTACCGGAAAGACCGTGACCCTTCAGATTCTTGCGGAGGGGTTCTCCTCCGCCGGTGTTCCCGTTTTCTGCTCGGACATCAAGGGCGACGTCGCCGGCCTGGCCGAGGCGGGGGAGCCCAAGGACTTTCTCGCCAAGCGTGCGGAAACGATCGGCTTCACCGAAGAGTACAAGTTCGAGGCCTTCCCCGTGGTCTTCTGGGACCTTTTCGGCAAGGAAGGCCATCCGATCCGCACAACGATTTCCGAGGTTGGCCCGCTGCTGCTCTCCCGCCTGCTGGACCTGAACGATACGCAGGAGGGCGTCCTCAACATCGCGTTCCGCGTCGCCGACGACGAGGGCCTGCTGCTGCTTGACCTCAAGGACCTGCGAGCGATGCTCACGCATGTCGCGGAGCAGGCCTCGGAGCTCACTACCCGATACGGCAATGTGTCGAAGGCGACTGTGGGAACGGTTCAACGCAAGCTGCTTGTGCTCGAGGAGCAGGGCGGCGAGCAGTTCTTCGGCGAGCCGGCGCTCGACATCGGGCAGATGATTCGGACAACCACCGACGGCCGGGGCGTCATCAACATCCTCGCCGCCGCGCAACTCATGCAGTCGCCGCGTCTCTACGCCACCTTTCTTCTCTGGATGCTGTCGGAACTCTTCGAGGAGCTGCCGGAGATCGGCGACCCGGAGAAGCCGCGCCTGGTCTTCTTCTTCGATGAGGCACATCTCCTCTTCAACGACGCGCCCAAGGCGCTGCTCGAAAAGATCGAGCAGGTTGTGCGGCTGATCCGCTCCAAGGGCGTCGGCGTCTATTTCGTCACGCAAAACCCGCTGGACGTTCCCGACATCGTGCTTGGCCAGATGGGTAACCGGGTTCAGCACGCGCTCCGTGCCTTCACGCCGCGCGATCAGAAGGCGGTCAAGGCAGCGGCCGGCACCTTCCGCCCGAACCCGGCATTCTCGGTGGAGGAGGCGATCACGCAGGTTGGCGTCGGCGAGGCGCTGGTCTCCACCCTTGAGGAGAAAGGCATCCCCTCGATCGTCCAGCGTACGCTGGTTCGCCCGCCGTCGTCGCGCATCGGCACGATTAGCGATGAGGAACGGCGCAAGGTGATCGCCGCAAGTCCCGTCGGCACGATTTACGACAAGGCGGTCGATCGTGAGTCCGCCTTCGAGGTTCTTTCCGTGCGCGTCGAGACCAAGGTGACGACAGAGGTTGCACCGCCGGAAAAAGCCGATGGGGCTCAGCCCGAAAAGGAGTCCGGCGGCCTGCTGGGCGGGATAGGCGGGATGCTCGGCGGCCTCCTCGGCACGACGCGGCAGCGCGGGACGAGGCTCAGCACGACGCAGCGCGTTGCCCGCTCCGTCACCCGCACGGTGACCACGCGCGTTGTGGGCGGCGCCGCGGCCGAGATCGGGAAGCAGTTCGGCGGTTCCATGGGCGGCTCCATTGGCCGGGCCATTGTTCGCGGCGTACTCGGCGGCATTCTGCGAAGCTGACGACGGAATCGTATCCGTTGGTTGCCGGATCGGCTGCCGGGGCCTATGTTCCCGGCCGAACCGCTTTCGACGCCACCTATCCCTCCCTTGCGCCGCCTCGACGCGGCCGGATCACAACGCTTCAGAGGAGTGTCCCATGGCTTTCGAACTTCCCGCACTACCGTACGACTACGAGGCGTTGCAGCCTTACATGTCGAAGGAAACGCTTGAGTTCCATCACGACAAACACCATCAGGCCTATGTCACCAATGGCAACAATCTGCTGAAGGGCTCCGGCCTTGAGGACAAGAGCCTCGAGGATATCGTGAAGCAGAGCTACTCGAAGAACGCCGGCCTCTTCAACAACGCTGGCCAGCATTACAACCACATCCATTTCTGGAAGTGGATGAAGAAAGGCGGCGGCGGCAACAAGCTCCCGGGTGCGCTCGCCACTGCGGTCGACTCTGACCTCGGCGGCTACGACAAGTTCCGCGCCGATTTTGTGCAGGCCGGCACGACGCAGTTTGGCTCGGGTTGGGCATGGCTCACGGTGACCGGCGGCAAGCTGACCATTACCAAGACGCCGAACGGCGAGAACCCGCTGGTCCACGGCGGCACGCCGATCCTCGGTGTCGATGTGTGGGAACACTCCTATTACATCGACTATCGCAACGCCCGGCCGAAATATCTCGAGGCCTTCGTCGATAACCTCATCAACTGGGACTACGTTCTGGAGATGTACGAGAAGGCGAAGGGGGGCGCCTGATCGCCTCATTTTTTTGCAGGGCAAACGGCGCGGGATCAATTCCGCGCCGTTTGTGTCTGGTCAGTAGGGGAAGCCCTTCCGGCAAGGCTTGAACGTGTTTTGCTTCGGGTAGTCCGACTGTGCCCAGTAGAGCCAGGCTTTGCAGTTCGCCAGCGAATTGAAGCACGGTGATGCCGTGTAATGCAGGTCGGGGCCGAATAATTGGTCGCGCTGTCCAGTGAACCAGGTCTGCCAGACATTGGCCGGTCCTCGGGTCGCTGCTAGGTAACTGCACACAAAAGCTTGGACCCGAGGTGGTTGCGCCGCTTCTGCCGGTTGCGGAATCGCCAGCGCCAAGGGCATCGCCAGCCCGAGCAATCCGGCCATGATCGTCTTCATCGGTTTCCCTCCGAATGGTTCGCCCGGCCCTCAACGGGAGTCTAGCGGTTTGGGTTCCTCGTTCAAAGGCTCTGGTGGCTCCGGCTGACTGGGGGGCTCAGGCAATAGGCGGTGCGCCGCCACATTGGCCGGCTCCGCCTTTGCCGGGCGGTGCCGCACGCCAGCGCTCCAGCGCCGGGTCACGATCCAAAGCGCGCGCGATTGCCTGCCGAAGAAACGCAGTAGGCGGCCGAGCGCCATGCGGCCGCGCTCGAACTCTTCGATCTCGCCCGAATAGACCTCGCCGAGTGCGGCGCGGAAGTCCAGGATGCCGTTCTGCGCCACGACGTGGAACCGGCGTACCGAGATCATCCACAGTGGGCTGACCAGCAGCGAGACGGCGATTACCGCGATGGCAAGACGGTACGCATTGCCGTCCACCGCGCCGTTGGCGAGGCCCGTTGCCGCTAGTACGAACGAGAACTCGCCGACCTGCGCAATCATCAAGCCGGCCGGGAACGCTTTTTCCCATGGCTGCCGCACGGCACGAATCAGCGCTACGTTCACCACCGTTTTGACTGCGAGCACCGCGACAACAAAGAAGATGACGGTGGCGAGGTTTGCGACGATGAAATCGAGATCGATCAGCAGGCCGATGGAGAGGAAGAATACGACGACCAGAACGCTTTGGATCGGGTGCGTGGCAGCGATTGCCTCCGAGCGCAGCGTCGAGCCCGCGATCACCAGGCCGGCGAGGAAGGCGCCAAAGGCCGCCGACAATCCGAGAACACCCGTTACTGCCGCCGCGCCGAAGCAGAACGCGATGCTCGCGAGCGCCACCATGTCGACGCGGCCGTGGATCGCCTCGGTGAAGGGCAGACGGAACTTGCCCGGCCGGGTGCCGAGATAGCGCAATAGCAGGAACAGAAGAACGATCGCGAGGGCAAGCTTGATTGCCACCCATGGGCCGCTGCTGTCACTTCCAAGAGAGCCGATGACAATCAGCATCGGCACCACCGCGATGTCCTGCGCGATCAGGATACCGACGGTGATCCGGCCCATCGACGTGCGCAACTCACCGACTTCTTCCAGCATCTGTACCGCGACCGCCGTCGAGGAGATCGCGACGATGAATCCGAGGAGCAGGATCTGCTCGACCGGCCATCCGAGTAGCCAGCCGAAAATGCCGGTGATCGCCAGCGCTACAACGACCTGACCGATGGTCACCGCTGCCGCCAGTCCCGCCACGGCGGCGAAGGCGCGCACGGAGAGTTCCATGCCGACGAGGAACAGCAGCATGATCACGCCAAGTTCGGCGAGCAGCGTGACCGACTCCGTGTTGCTGACGAGGCCGAAACCGGTGGGACCGAGAACCACTCCGGTCAGGATGTAGCCGACGATCGGCGGTTGCTTCAGGCGGACGAGCACGAAGCCGAGTGAGACGGCCACGGCGGTAATGAACGCAATACCGGTCAGGTCGGCGATGTGATCCTGCAACAATTACCTCCGCTTGGCGCTATCCGGCGAGTTTAGCACGCGCGCCGGGGAAAGCGACGCGCACCGGCAAATGCGCAGCAGGAAACGTGCCTAACCTCCGCCGCCCTGGTATCGGCGGACGCTCCAGGTCCAGTGGAAGGCGGCGAGCGCTACGAAGAGAGGCCCGGCGAGAGGTGCAAGCAGGCCCCCGATATCCCCGATGAGCGGGATTGGCTTGCCAAGCAGGTACGCGATCGGCACGAAGGTTGCGAGGCCGAGTGGCACCACGGTGAACAAAACCCACTGGATACCCGCAGGGAATATGGTCAGCGGATAGCGCGTCAGCTCGAAGAAGCCGAAAAAAATCGAATAGAGGTAGCGCGATTTCACCAGAACGAAGGCGCAAGCGCCGACCATGGTCATCAGCGCGGCGATCATCATCGTTGCGCCGATCACCGCAACGACGAGATAAGCAGCCAGCCCAATCGTCCAGGTGACGTCCACCTGCGTCAGCGCCCAGGCCATGAGGGCGAGCGCCAGCACCACATGGCCGGCATAGGCGACATTGAGACCGCTGAAAACGATGTAGGCCCATGGGCTGAACGGCTTGACCATCAACACGTCGAACTGGCCACGGTGGATGACATCTTCCAACTGGCGCATTTGCACAAAGCTGAAGGATGCGCCCAGCGCGTAGATGAAAAGGCCGAAGCTGAGCAGAAGGGCAAGCTCCGGCCAGTTCCAGCCGCCGAGCGTGTCGAATTTGGCGAGCAGGATCCAGATCGCGGCGTAGCCGGCGCTGTAGTTGACGATCTGTGCGACGCGGTCGAGAAGCCAGGCGCCGCGATACTCCATCTCCGACTTGATGAAGAGCTTCACCAGGAAGGGAAGCACCGTCAGCGTATGGACGAGGCGTGCCATCGCTCAGCCGCCCTGGACGATCAGTCGCCGGGCGGCGCGCGCCCATAGCAAGGCCACGATCCCCGCCAGCACGACAGCCCAGCCGATGCCGATCGCGAACACGCCGAGAGTTGCGAGCATGTCGAGCTTCCCGAGATAGACTGCCGTCGGGTAGTAGCCCACGAAAGCGAAGGGCAAGTACGAAACGACCCCGGCGATTGCCGGCGGAAAGAACCACAATGGAATAAACGTGCCCGACAGGATCGACAGGATGCCACCGAGCATCCAGTCCAGCGAGAACGCGGTCATCAGCCAGAAGGCGAGCAGTCCGGCGGCGCAGGCCATCAGGAACAGCAGCAGGAACGAGAGCAACCAGAACGCGACGAACATCACGCCATGAAACGGGCTCGCCGGTGGCAGCATCCCGTACATTGCCGCAACAATTGCGACAGTTGGCACCACGACCGTAAAGAGACGGAAGGCCAGGTTGCCGCATTCGGTCGCGAACAGATAGAGCGGATAGCGCAGCGGCTTAAGCAAGTAGACTGCGACGTCGCCGGTTCGGATGCTTCGGCCCACCGCGTTGAGCAGATCGTGGTACGGCCACGCCGCGCTCACTGCGCCGGCGATGAGAGCGTAGGTCACCATGTCGGCGAGGGTGATCCCGTCGACGGCCGACACGCCGGCATAGACCGACGTCCAGATCGCGACCTTGGCGAAGACCAGGATCAACTGTCCGAACAAGCCCGCCCACACCTGACCGCGGTAGGCGAACTGGGTCTGGAACGCGCTGCGGGCGAAGGCGGCGTACATATCATCCGGCCGGAGCGGGTGCGGCCATTCGGCCGGCATAGAAGGTGCGGATGACCTCCTCGATCGACGGCTCCTCGATCGAGACGTCCTTGATCGCGCGGCCGCTTCCGATTTCGCCAAGTATGTCGACCAGCGACACGCCGTCGTGTTCGATCAGATAGTGCTTCACGAGCCCTTCGTCGGCTGTCAGCACTGCGGATTGCAACGTGACGCTGCCGGGGTCTTCGGTGAACTCCAGCTTCAGGCGCCGGCGCGAGCCGAGCGTGCTACGCAGCCGGCGCAATTCGCCGTCGTAGAGCAGCTTGCCTTCGTCGACCATGATCAGCCGAGGGCAGATTTGCTCGATATCCTGCAGGTCGTGCGTTGTAAGGATAAGTGTGACAGCGCGCTCCTGGTTGATGCCGCGCAGGAAGCGCCGCACGGTATCCTTGGCGATGACGTCCAGCCCAATGGTCGGTTCGTCGAGGAAGAGGATCTTCGGCTCATGCAGCAGCGCCATCACCATTTCGGCCCGCATGCGCTGGCCCAGGCTGAGCTGGCGGACCGCCCGTTCGAGGAACGGTGTCAGTTGCAGCATCTCGCTGAAGTGGCGCGAGGTTCGCCGCATAGCGATCCGGCGGGATTTTGTAGATGCGCCGTTGAAGCTCGAAGGAGTCGATGACCGGCAGGTCCCACCAGAGCTGGCTGCGCTGGCCGAACACCACGCCGATCTCGGCGGCGTTCGCCATCCTCTGGAGATGTGGCGTACGGCCGAGCACGGAGAGGCTGCCGGATGTTGGCACAAGGATGCCGGCGAGCATCTTGATCATGGTCGACTTGCCGGCACCGTTCGGCCCGAGATAGCCGACTGATTCGCCTTGCCCTATGGCGAACGAGACGCCCTCGACCGCCACCACCTCGGTGTATTCGCCGGTGAAGAGCGTGCGCACCGCACCAAAAAGCCCCGGATAACGCCGGTGCTGCCGAAAACGCTTGGACACGTCCCTGGCTTCGATGATCGGGGGCACGGAGGGGAAGTTCCGGCGGGAGGAGCGGGATTGCCGCCAGCCAATAGCCCCGGATTCGCCGGCAAAACAACCCAGCAGATGCGCTACGGGCAGATCGCGCCGCGATTCGTCGTCGACCTTGGCTAGGCGGCTTTCGTCCCCGGATGGAGCGTTGCTCGCGCCAGGTCGAGCGCGTGCGGGTCGAGCCAGACCATCTCGAAGCCCATTCGCTTTGCCCAGGCGAGGTCGCCCGCCGAATTGGCAAGGCCGGCGCTCACCTCCAGCCCGGCATTCTGGGCCGCATCCACGAACCGCCGCACCCGGTCCGGCGAAATCATCCGGAATGCATTGACCCGGCTCCAGCCGAAAGTCACGGCGCCGACATTGGCCGCGCGTGCATGGCTGATGTGCGACGCGGCCGGGTGGATGACGATCTGATTGGTGCGGGCGTCATCCCAGCGGCGCTGCACGTGCCGGAGCGCGTCGCGTTTCCACGGCAGGCTGATGAACCAGACCTGCGGCCGGAAAGGCTCCAGCGCGTCGAGCACGTGATTCACTGGCGCTTCGCCGACGTCCTTGATCTCGACGTACACCCGCCCGGCGAATCCGCCGAGCAACCACATCAGGTCGTCCAGCTTCAGAAATGCGTCCGCCGGCAGGTCGGCGAAGCGTCGACTGCTCAGCAAACGCCGTCTACCTTGGGTCCAGATCATCGGATCGTGGGCGACGATGGGTACGCCGTCCGCTGTCACGCGCACATCGAGTTCGATACCGTCGGGACCGGTGGCGGTGGTCCGTACATACGCATCGGCAAGGGAAACGGCGTTGCGTCCCTCGAGACCCTTGCCCGGGCGATGGATGATCGTCTTCAAGACGCGCGGAGGGTCATGGCGGAAGGCGAAAGCCCGACCACTATGTCGCTGTCCGGCCGACGACCTTGAGCGCGAAGGCGGTCGCAAACGCAGTCTCGTGCAGCCGGTCGAAACGTCCCGAAGCACCGCCATGCCCGGCATCCATGTTGGTGCGCAGGATCAGCAGCTTGTCATTAGTGCGGGTCGCGCGGAGCTTTGCCACCCACTTCGCAGGCTCCCAGTAGGTGACGCGCGGATCGGAGATGCCGCCGAGCGCCAGGATCGCCGGGTAGTCCTTGGCCGCTACGTTGTCGTAGGGCGAGTAGCCCGCGATCAGCCGGTAGTCGGTCTCGCTGGCAATCGGGTTGCCCCATTCGGGCCATTCCGGCGGCGTCAGGGGCAGCGTGTCATCGAGCATCGTGTTGAGGGTGTCGACGAACGGCACCTCGGCGATCATGCCCGCGAAAAGGTCCGGCGCCATGTTGGCGACAGCGCCGATCAGAAGGCCGCCGGCCGAGCCACCCCAGCCGACAACATGCCCCTTCGCCGTGTATTTCTCCTGAATCAGGTACTCAGCCGCCGCGACGAAGTCGCTGAATGTGTTGACCTTCTTCTCCCGGCGTCCATCGGCGTACCAACGGTAGCCCTTGTCCTTGCCGCCGCGGATATGTGCGATTGCATAGACGAACCCCCGGTCCACCAGCGATAGCCGCGTCACGCTGAACGAGGCCGGGATAGTCATGCCGTAGGCGCCGTAGCCGTAGAGCAAGCAAGGTGCGCTGCCATCGAGCTTGGTGCCCTTGCGATAGATCAGCGATACCGGCACCGCCTCGCCATCGGAGGCCGGTGCGAAGATGCGTCGGGTGACGTAGTCCGCCGAATTGTGACCGGAGGGAATCTCATCCTCCTTGCGGAGCACGCGCGAGCGCGTCGCCATGTCGTAGTCGTAGACGCGGTTGGGCGTCGTCATCGACGAGTAGGTGAAGCGCAGCGTCGTAGTATCGAACTCGTAGCCATCGAGCGTGCCTAGTGCGTAGGCCTCTTCGTCGAACGCGATCGCATGTTCCTCACCGGTGGCGAGATGCCGGATCACGATGCGCGGCAGGCTGGATTCGCGCTCCAGTCGCACGAGGAAGTCCTTGTAGATCGTGAAATTCAGGATCAGCCGCCCGGGAACGTGCGGCACCAGGTCCTTCCAATACTTCCGGCCCGGGTTCTTCGCCGGCGCCGTGACGATCTTGTAGTCCTCGGCGCCGTCGGCGTTCGTCAAGATGATGAAGCCGGCGTCGCCGTGATCGAGATGATATTCCTGCGCCGTCTGGCGGCGTGCGATCAGCGTCGGCTTGTCGGCCGGTCGGTCGGCGTCTAGCACGCGCACTTCCGAGGTCTCGTGGTCATGCGTCTCGATGATGATGTAACGGCGCGACTGGCTGTCGTTGATGCCGATGAAGAAGCCAGGATGGCGGTCCTCGTAGACGACCTCATCGGCCGATTGCTCAGTGCCGAGGACGTGCCGGAAGACGCGGGCAGGGCGGTGGTTCTCGTCCACCCAAACATAGAAGAAGGTCTTGCCATCGTTGGCCCAGACGGCGCGGCCCGTGGTGCCTTCGATCCGGTCAGGCAAGTCCTCTCCCGTTCCCGCGTCGCGAACGTGGATGGTGAAATACTCTGCGCCCTTGTCGTCCACCGAGTAGGCGAGACGGCGATGATCGTGGCTGTGGGTGAAGCCACCGAGGCGGAAGTAGGGCAGTCCCTGCGCCATCGCATTGGCGTCGAGCAGCACCGTCTCGTCGCTCCCGTCGCGGCGAGTGCGCACGAGCATGGGGTGTTCGCCACCCTTCTCGAAGCGGCTGGAATACGCGTAGTCGCCATCGGCAGAAGGCACCGATGAGTCATCTTCCTTGATGCGCCCGCGCATTTCGGAGAACAGCTTCAACCGCAGCCCTTCGACGTCCGCCATCGCAACGTTGGCGTAATCGTTTTCCGCCTCCAGATAGGCACGGATGTCCGGCGCCAGTACCGATGGATCTCGCATGACGTCGCGCCAGTTGTTGGCGCGCATCCACGCGTAGTCGTCCGTGCGCGTGATCCCGTGCCGCACGTCGGTCACCGGCCGCTTTTCCGCGATCGGCGCCTTCACCGTCTGGATGCGGCCGGCGCCGGCACCCGTCGCCTGGGAATCACGACCCGGATTTGTCATCGGGCTCCAGCTTCAATGCCGTTCCGTTCATGCAGTAGCGCAGGCCGGTTGGTTTCGGTCCGTCATCGAAGACGTGGCCGAGATGCGATTCGCATCGGGCGCAGCGCGCCTCCGTCCGCACCATGCCGTGGGACCGGTCAGTTATCTCCTCGACCGCCGACGCATCGACCGGCTGGAAGAAGCTCGGCCAGCCGGTCCCCGAATCGAACTTCGTCTCGGAGCGGAAAAGCGGCGCGCCGCACGCTACGCAATGATACAGGCCCGCGCGGTGCTCGTTCCAGTAAGGCCCGGCAAACGGCCGTTCCGTGCCGGCCATGCGGGTCACATGGAACTGCTCCGGGGTCAATTGGTCGCGCCACTCCCGGTCCGATTTGGCAATTTTAGCGTGTTCCGAGGTCGAACTCATTGCCGCGCTCCGCTGAAAAGGGTGGCACAAATGATGATTTCCGCAGCTTTCGCCGCCGGTATCGGTGAAAATGGTGTCTCGACATCCCTATCTCAACGACAATTCGTCGTGAGGGCAAGGTGAGGGCAGCATTGGCAATCGACCAGGTCGGGATTGATCGCGTGCGCGGGATCGGGTCAATAATGCTTGGCCGAATCTGCGCCTGGAGGGGACCCACGGCTTGATCCGCGTACTCAGCCTCGCCGCCGTATTGTTTGTGTTCTGGCTCCTCCTGTCGGGCCACTACACGCCGTTTCTTGTTGTCTCGGGCGCAATTGCCTCGCTGTTCATCGGCTGGCTCGGGTCGGTGCTGGGCTATGCCGACGAGGAGGGGCATCCCATTGAGTTGGTCCTTCGCGGGCTCTTGTATTGGCCGTGGCTGATCAAGGAGGCGATCAAGTCGGCGTTCGAAGTGTCGGCCATCGTCGTGAACCCGTCCCTCCCGATCTCCCCTCAACTTCTGCGCGTGAAGACATCGCAGAAGACATCGGTCGGCGTTACCACCTATGCCAATTCGATCACGCTGACTCCGGGCACCATCACCGTCGAGGTCAATCGCCGCGAGAACGAGTTTCTTGTCCATGCGCTGACCAAAGCCGGCGCAGATGGCCTTGTGGCTGGTGAGATGGATCGCCGTGTTACCCGAATGGAGGGCGGCCGTTGATGCTGGCCGCCGGTATGCTCGCGGTCCTCGCCGCGACCGCGCTCATGGTGGCGCGTGCGGTGCTCGGTCCGACGGTCTTCGACCGTCTCGTTGCTGCCAATTCGATCGGCAATGCAGCCATCTTGATTCTGGCCATCTATGGTTTCCTTACCGACCGACCTGAGTTCCTCGACATCGGCCTGACTTACGCCATGCTCAACATCATCGGCACCTTCGCAGTGCTGAAGTTCCTCCGCTTTGGCGCGCTGGGCTCGACCGGGGAGGAGGATTCGTGACTGTCGAGTTGATGCGCGAATGGCTCGGCGGCGCGCTGGTGGTGTTCGGTGGTGCCTTCATGATCGTCGGCGCATTGGGATTGCTGCGGCTTCCCGATGTCTTCACCCGCATGCACGGCGCATCGGTCTCCGACACGCTCGGCGCCGGAGGTATTCTGATCGGCTTGATACTGATCGCCGGTCTTTCTCTGGTCACGGTGAAGCTCGTCTTCCTGATCCTCTTTTTCGGGCTGATGAGCCCGGTTTCAACCCACGCCATCGCGCGAGCGGCGCTCCATGCCGGGGTGAAGCCGGTCCTCCGTGACAGCGAGGATCCGCAGGTCGTTCCCGGGGAGGATTCGAAATCGAAACCCTGATCCCGACGGTCCTTCTGACCCTGCTCATCGTCGTGACCATCGCTATTGTGCGTGTGCGCAATCTGTTCGCGGTTGCCGTGCTGTCGGGCGTGTACAGCTTCATCATGGCGAGCGTGCTGATCGCGCTCGATGCGGTGGACGTGGCCATGACGGAAGCCTCGGTCGGTGCCGGCATATCGACGGTGCTCATGTTGGGCACGCTGTACCTGACCAAGACGGAAGAGGCGCGGCCCTTGCATACGGCGCTGCTGCCGCTGTTTGTAGCGGCGGTCACCGGTGTTGCGCTGATCTGGGGCGTCACGGCGCTCCCGCCTTTCGGCCTCGCGGATTCGATCGTGCAGGTGGAGGGCCCGGACTACATTGCACGGTCACTGGCCGAGACGGGGATTCCGAACGTCGTTACCTCCGTGCTGGCCAGCTACCGCGGCTACGACACGCTGGGTGAGACGACGGTAATCTTCACGGCCGGCATCGCTGTCTTCCTGCTGCTGCAGAAATCCACCTCCCGTTCCCGCGACAGGGGCGGATAGTCGTATGCGCCTCGACGTGATCCTCAGGGTAACGACCAAGCTGATCCTGCCGTTCATGCTGCTGTTTGCGGTGTATGTGCAGTTTCACGGCGACTACGGCCCCGGCGGCGGTTTCCAGGCTGGCGTCATCGCAGGTGCCAGCTTCATTCTTTACGCGCTCATCTATGGCCTTGGCCCAACGACACGGCTTGTGCCGGTCGGCATCGTTGAGGCGCTGATCCCGTTGGGCGTGCTGATCTATGCCGGCGTTGGCGTGTACAGCATGCTGAACGGCGGCAATTTTCTTGACTATTCGCACCTCGCGCATGACCGGATCCACGGCCAGGAGTGGGGTGTGTTCCTCGTCGAGCTCGGAGTGTTCATCACCGTTGCCTCTACCATGCTTGCCATCTTCTACGCCTTCGCAGGTCGGGGGCGCGGCGGCGGATGAACGAACTGCTCTCGGGCATTGCCGCCCACTACAACCAGTACATCACCGTTTTCCTGATGGTCGCGGGGCTCTACATCGTCATCGCTCGCGGCAACATGGTGAAAAAGCTGGTTGGCCTCTCGCTGTTCCAGACGTCGGTTTATCTGCTCTACATTTCGCCGGGGAAGATCGTTGGCGGTACGGCCCCGATCATCGATCCGCATTTCTCGGTCTATTCGAACCCGCTGCCGCATGTCTTGATTCTGACCGCCATCGTCGTGGGAATCGCGACGCTGGCCCTCGGCCTGGCTCTCGTTGTCCGTATCAATGAGGCTTACGGCACGATCGAGGAAGACGAGATCTTCGATCAGGAACAGAAGCGCTGATGCTCGTTCACTTGCCGGCATTGCAGGTGATCGTGCCGCTGTTCGGCGCGCTGCTTGCTGCGCTCTCGCGCCGCCCAGGCCCAGCATGGCTGGTCATGACGGCGGCGTGTTGGCTGTCGCTGGTGATTTCGGCGATGCTGCTTCAGCAGGTTCTCACCGGCGGCGTGATCTCCTATCACATGGGCGGATGGGACCCGTCGATCGGCATCGAATACCGGGTCGACGTCTTCAACGCGCTGATCCTCGTGCTCGTATCGGCCCTTGCGGCCGTTATCGCGCCCTTCGCGAGGCAAAGCGTTGCAGCCGAGATATCGCAGGACCGCGTTGCCTGGTTCTACACGATGTACCTGCTGTCGCTTGCCGGCCTGCTCGGCATTGCGATCACAAATGACGCGTTCAATGCGTTCGTGTTCCTGGAGGTGTCGTCACTTTCCAGCTACGCCCTGATCGCGCTGGGCCGGGATCGCCGCGGACTGGTTGCCGCATACCAATACCTGATCCTTGGCACCATCGGCGCGACGTTCTATGTGATCGGCGTCGGCTTCCTCTACGTCATGACGGGAAGCCTAAACCTCGGCATCATTGCCGAGCGGTTGGCACTGGTGGAGTCTTCGCGGCCGGTTCTCACCGCGCTCGCCTTCATCATGGTTGGCATCAGCCTGAAGCTCGCGCTCTTTCCGCTGCATGTCTGGCTGCCAAATGCATATGCCTACGCGCCCTCGACGGCGACGGTGTTTCTGGCGGCGACGGCTACGAAGGTCGCGATCTACCTCTTCATCCGCTACCTCTTCTCCGTTTTTGGAGACGCCTTCGTCTTCTCCGATCTGCCGGTTTCGGCAATCCTCCTGGCGTTGTCGATCGGCGCGATCTTCGGCGCGGCGGCCGTCGCCGTGTTCCAAGCCGATGTGAAGCGCATGTTCGCATACTCGTCGGTGGCGCAGATTGGCTACATCACGATTGGTATCGCGATCGCAACGCAGACCGGCCTTACCGGTGGCATCGTGCATGTCGTGAACCACGGTCTCATCAAGGGCGCGCTGTTCATGGCGCTGGGCGCCATCGCGCTCCGCGTGAAGACCTGCAACATCGACGAGCTCGCGGGCATCGGCCGAAAGATGCCGCTGACACTCGCGGCGCTTCTGATCGCTGGGCTGAGCCTCGTGGGGGTGCCGGGCACCGTCGGCTTCGTCTCCAAATGGTATCTCGTTGTTGCCGCCTTCGAGGTCGGCTGGTGGTGGCTGGCCTTCCTGATCGTCGCTAGTTCGCTCATCACGATCGTTTACGTCGGCCGGGTAGTGGAAGCTGTCTGGTTCCGTGAGCCGTCGGAAACCGCGGCACGTGCAACCGAAGCGCCGCTCGGCATGCTGATCCCGATCTGGGTGCTCGCCGGCGCGACCATTTTCTTCGGCCTTGATACGAACCTCACCGCGGGCATCGCCTCGAAGGCTGCGGCCGTGCTGCTCGGAGGTCCTGAATGAGCGGCGCCGAACTGATCGCAATTGCCCTGGTGACACCTGCGGCGACCGCAATACTCGTAGCGCTGTTCCACCGCCGGCCCAACGTGCGCGAAGCCGCGACTCTGCTTGGCGCGGCATTGCTTTTTGCGGCCGTTCTGGCGCTGCTCCTGCAAGTGCTGGCCGGCGAGCGCCCCGCGCTTCATGTGCTCGAAATCCTGCCCGGGCTCGCCATTGCCCTTTCCATCGAGCCGCTAGGGATGCTGTTCGCGACCGTGGCGTCCGGCCTGTGGATCGTCAATTCGATCTATTCGATCGGTTACATGCGGGCCAACAACGAGGGGCGGCAGACGGTCTTCTACGTCTGCTTCGCCCTGGCGATCGCGGCGTCCGTGGGCATTGCCTTCTCGGGAAATCTGTTCACGCTGTTTCTGTTCTACGAGATGCTGACCCTCGTGACCTATCCGCTGGTCACGCACCGCCAGACCCCGGAAGCCCGCGCAGCAGGGCGCCTTTATCTGCTGATGCTGCTCGGTGCTTCGACCCTGTTGCTGCTGCCCGCGGTCGCCTGGACCGGCCTTGCGGCTGGTACGCTGGATTTCCGTGCCGGAGGAATTCTTCCTGCCGGGATGGCGCCGGCAGCCATGGGAATGTTGTTGGCGCTCTTCATCTTCGGCATAGCCAAGGCGGCGGTGATGCCCATGCACTACTGGCTTCCCGCGGCAATGGTGGCCCCGACGCCGGTTTCCGCCCTCCTGCACGCCGTAGCTGTTGTGAAGGCCGGCGTCTTTTTCATCGTCAAGATCATCGTCTACGTTTTCGGAATCGATACCCTGAGGGAGAACGGAGCGGGCGACTGGCTCGTCTATGTCGCAGGCTTCACCATTATCGCTGCGTCGCTGGTCGCGCTTCGCCAGGATCATCTCAAGCGGCGGCTCGCCTATTCCACAATCAGTCAACTCTCATACGTCGTGCTCGGCGCGGCGCTCCTTAGTCCCTTGGCGATGGTCGGAGCGGTCCTGCACATCGCCGCCCACGCCGTTTCCAAGATCACACTGTTTTTCGCGGCCGGCTCGCTGCACACCGCCGCCCACATCGACTACGTGAGCGAGATGGACGGTATCGGGCGGCGCATGCCGTGGACCATGGGCGCGTTCACGGTCGGTGCGCTGTCGATGATCGGGATGCCGTTGACCGCCGGCTTCCTCGGCAAGTGGTTCATGCTGATCGGTGCTGGCGGGCAGGCGCAATGGTTCGCAGTCGGAGTCATCGTGATCTCGACGCTCCTTAACGCCGGCTACTTCCTGCCAGTCGTTTACCGCGCCTTCAAACCGGCAAAGAAGCAGGTCGAAGGTGGCGAAGCGCCGTGGCCGATCGTTGTCGCGCTCGTGGCTACCGCGACGTTGACCGTCGGCCTGTTTTTCCTGCCTCAGGTGCCTTTGCGGCTCGCGGAAATGCTGGTCGGCGGATAGGAGAGAGCGATGAGCCAGCGACCGGACAGCAATCATTGGCTGGTGCGGCCGACGACCATCCGCGTTCTGTGGATCGTATTCATCGCCATCCTTGCCGGCACCGTGCTGGCGGATTTCTTCATCGACCACCACGGTGTGTTCGGGGTTGACGGAACGATCGGCTTCTATGCGTGGTACGGCTTCCTGAGCTGCGTGGTGCTGGTATTCGGCTCGCGACTGCTCGGCGTGTTCCTGAAGCGGCCGGATGACTACTATGACCGCTGAGAGTGCCGCGCTGGTATTTCCGCCGGGACTGGTTCTCATCCTTACCGGCTTCGCGCTGGTTGCCGTGCGGCCGGGCGCCGTACGCAGCGCGCTTCTGCTGGGTGCGCCTGTCGTTGCGCTGGCGCTTGTGTGGCTGCTGCCCTCCGGTCACTCGCTCAGCTTCGACTGGCTCGACCACCGCATCGTGCCGCTGCGCGCCGATGCGCTCTCGCGCCTGTTTGGCACGGTGTTCTCGCTGATGACGTTTGCGGGCGGGATGTTCGCCCTTCGTCAGGAGCGCAAGACCGAAGTTGCCGCAGCGTATGTCTACGCCGGCGGTGCGCTGGGTGTGGTGTTCGCCGGCGACTTGATCACCGTGTTCGTGTTCTGGGAGGTCATGGCCGTCGCCTCGACCCTGGTCATCTGGATGGCGGGTACCGAGCGCTCGCGGACTGCCGGCCAGCGTTACATCTTGATGCACCTCTTTGGTGGTGTCCTCCTGATGGCGGGCCTGGCCACCCATGTTGCTATGGGAGGAAGCATCGCCTTTGAGTCGCTGGTGGCATCTCCCGCCAAGTGGCTGATCCTGGCCGGGTTCCTTCTGAACGCCGGCGCGCCTCCGCTCTCGGCCTGGCTGCCTGACGCTTATCCGGAGGCGTCGTGGTCGGGGATGGTGTTCCTTTCGGCGTATACGACCAAAACCGCCGTGTACGTCCTGCTGCGCGGATTCCCCGGCGAAGAGATCCTGATCTGGTTCGGCCTTTTCATGGTGTTCTACGGGATCGTTTACGCGATCCTCGAGAACGACATGCGGCGGATCCTCGCGTATTCGATTGTGAACCAGGTCGGCTTCATGGTTGTCGGCATCGGCATTGGAACGCCCATGGCGTTGAACGGTGCAGCGGCGCATGCCTTCGTTCACATCATCTACAAGGCGCTGCTGCTGATGTCCGCGGGGTCGGTTCTGTTCATGACCGGCAAGAGCAAGTGCACGGACCTCGGCGGCCTCTTCCGCACCATGCCGGTGACAACCGTTTGCGGCATTGTCGGCGCGCTTTCAATTTCGGCCTTTCCGTTGACGTCAGGATTTGTCGCCAAGTCCATGATCTCGGAGGGCGCCGGCCTGACCCACATGGCGCTGGTCTGGTTCCTGCTGACCGCGGCGTCGGCCGGCGTGTTCCTTCATGCCGGCATCAAGTTCCCGTGGTTTGTGTTTTTCAACCGTGACTCCGGCCTTCGGCCAGGCGATCCGCCGCGCTCGATGCAGGCCGCCATGATTCTTTTGTCGGTTGCCTGCATCGCGATCGGTGTCGCACCGGAAATGCTGTATCGGCTGCTGCCCTACGATGTGGACTTCGTGCCCTACACCGCGTCGCACGTGGTCTCGCAGCTTCAGTTGCTTCTTTTTTCCGGACTGGCGTTCTTCCTTCTTCTCGGCTGGCTGCGGCGTACCGAAACGATAACGCTGGACACGGACTGGCTCTGGCGCTGCCTGGGCCACGATGCCGCGCATCGCCTGATGGTGCGGGCCGCCCACGCCCGCGAGGGCGCAATCAAACGGGCGCAGCGCGCTATCTCGCGTTTTCTTGCCACAGTCTATCGGCACCATGGCCCGACTGGGATTCTGGCGCGAGCCTGGCCGACCGGAAGCATGGCCTTCTGGGCGACGTTGCTGCTTGCGGCATATCTGTTCCTATACTACCTGTAACGCAGCCTATACGTGCATCTGGGGTATCAATTGGGCCAAGCCGCAATGAATCGGCCACTGCTTGCGGCATGTCAGCGCGCTATGATCGTGTTAGAGCAACCAGGACGATAAGAACCCAATAAATTTGCAGCGCCGTTATTACGAAGCTTCAAACTTGTTATCCAACAATATTTTGAACGCTACGCTTGTGGCCTTCGGCAAGTCAGCTTATAGAGAGCCGCAAGTAAAGAGGGACATTTCACTGAACGGGCTGCGAGGGGATTTGGCCCGCCGAAATCTCGGCGGAACGCCGTAATGCTGCCACGCTCGACACAAGTAGACGCAAGGAAACAGCAAAAATGAACGATCAGAATGGCGACGCCGATCTCATTGATCTCGCCGCCGATATTGTATCCGCCTACGTCAGCAACAACACGGTGCCGGTTGCCGATCTGCCGGCGCTTATTGGGGACGTACACCGGGCGCTGAGCAATACCCAGATGGGCCTGAATCAGCCGGAGCCCGAGCCACTGAAGCCGGCGGTAAACCCGAAGAAATCCGTCTTCCCGGACTACATCGTGTGTCTTGAGGACGGCAAGAAGTTCAAGTCGCTCAAGCGCCACTTGCGGACGCACTACGACCTCTCGCCGGAGGAGTACCGCGAGAAGTGGGGTCTGGCGCCCGACTACCCGATGGTTGCGCCCAACTACGCCGCCGCGCGATCGGCCTTGGCCAAGAAGATGGGCCTCGGTCAGCAGCGCCGCCGCAAGTAAACTCTACCCTTCGTCATTGACGGGCACATCAATCGCCGGGAGCGCAGCTCCCGGCGATTTCGTTTGCGCCTCGCCAAGAAGCCGCCGCTCGGCCGTGTAAGCCTGCATCAGAGCGACGTGCCGGTTGAGGTCGTAGGTCCAGTGGCCGGCTCGCCCTCGACTACGCTCGGCCCGTAGCGCCCGCGCCAGGCGCGAAACGATTCGGCGGTGCGCTGCGGGGCTCTCGTCGGCGATCTCATCGGGTCCGACCGGCAGAACTCGCGTGAGATGTCTCTGACGGTCATACAGTTCAGCGCCTTCGGCGACTGTACTGGCAATCGACCGGTTGGCATGGGCGAGGGTTTGTGCCCAGGCACGGTCTTCGGTTTGGTTCGGTCTCATGTCTGCCTCCGCTGGTCGGAGGCGAGTTCTCACCCCAATGGCGCCGACGGGGATCGGATCGGCATCTATCCCCGCGTCTCAAGTTGCGCGTGAAAGTTATCCCCCTCCACCGGAAGTGGGTTAAGGTGGCATAGGAATAAATTCATATTTCGCGGTGAAGCGTGGAGTGCGGCAAATGGCATGGAACACGGGAATTGGACCGGGCGGCAAGCGCAACCGGAAGGCACGCGAGGCCGAGCCGGTAGGAGGATACATCGCAGCCTTGGTCGCATCGGCATTTTGCGTTCGGCAGGCGGATCTGTGCACCGCCGGCCGGGGACGGGCACCAGCGGCGTTTGCGCGTCAGGTGGCTATGTATCTCTGCAAATCCTGTCTCAGCCTCACCTATCAGGAGACAGGCAGGTTGTTCGGACGCGACCGCACGACGGCGGCCCACGCCTGCCGCATGATTGAGGAGAAGCGCGAAGACGCCAATTTCGACACGATCATCGATTGCCTCGAGCGCGCGATTGGCTTGTGGCCGCGCAATGGCAACGCAAGCGGCCTAAAAAGCCGATGAAAGCTGACGCCGACGCCATCGCATATCGCATTTTGGTGCGTCTGACCGCGCACGGTGCGATGTTGATTCGAGAAAAAGGCAGATGGCGCCTCTCGGCCCCCGGAGGTGACCGGAACGGAAGAGAAGTCGACCCGCAACTCGCGTCCACACTGCTGCGGCGCGGCCTGCTTGCGGTTGAAAACGATGGCGCTCTTCGCATTACCGCATCAGGAAGCGCTCTGGTCAGGCGCCGCCTGGCTGGCGCTGAAGATTTTGCGCGGCAGCATCAGGACCGCGCCGAGATCGCCGTGGACGATGCCGAACTCGGCAGAAGGCACGTCACGATCAATCATGACGAAAGCCCGCTTTCGTGGCTGCGGCGCCGCAAGGACCGCAACGGACGGCCAATGCTGGACGCTGCCGAATTCGAGGCAGGCGAACGGCTTCGTTCCGACTACGAGCGGGCGCACCTGATGCCGCGGGTGACGGCGAACTGGAACGCTGCCGTGCCAGCCGGAAAACGATCGGGAGGTGGCAACAGCACCGCGGAATTGACGGAAGTGGCCCTTGCGGCGCGCCGCCGGGTCGAAGTGGCATTGGGCGCTCTGGACCCGGAATTGGCCAACATTGCCGTCGACTTTTGCTGCTTCCTGAAAGGTCTGGAGGAAATCGAGCGTGAGCGGCAATGGCCGACGCGATCGGCCAAGGTGGTGCTCCGGCTGGCTTTGGCTGCGCTCGCGCGCCAATACGGCTTGGTTACGCAAGCAACGGGACCACGGACGTTACGATCGCGGCATTGGGGAGCCGAAGGCTATCGGCCGACGATCGACGAGCAGCAGGTCAGGTAGTCGCGCTCATCGCCTGGGCATCGGACTTGATGCGGTCGACAAGCGCCCGCAAGCCGTTTGCACGCTGCGCCGTCAGGTGTTCCCGCAGTCCCAGCTTGTCGAAGAGCGCATTTGCATCAGTATGCAAAATCTGTGAGGCGGTTTTGCGGTCGAACAGCGCGATGGCGATAGCGACGAGGCCACGGACGATAAGGGCATCGCTGTCACCGACAAAATGGAACACCGGGTTCCCGCCGTCCGGTTCGCGTATGGTGAGCAGCCAGACCTGACTGGCGCACCCGCGCACCTTGTTGGAATCGGTCCGGGCCTCGTCCGGCAGTGGGTCAAGTTTCTTGCCGAGCTCGATCACATAGCGATACCGGTCTTCCCAGTCATCGAGCAGCTCAAAATCGGCAGTGATTTCGTCGATGTTCATGTCCGCCGATATAGGCGCGGCCGGAGTTCAGGGCAAACCGCAATTCCGCGAGTCGGGAGCAAAGAAGCGCGAGCGGCCTGGACAGGGGCCACTCGCGCAGTCATGCGGCAGTCTTGGCTACGTGAAATTTCGTGACGCGTTTATGCCGCGCCAGTCTTCGGTTCAGGTCCGCGCCATTCCGGCTTGGCGTCCTCTTGGCGAAGCGTGCCGGTATCGGCGTCATCCTTGCGATTGATATAGCCGGAGATGACCTCTGCCCCGTACCGGACCTTCGCGACAAACACCTGCACTGCGGTGCTTCCAGTGGCACAGACATTGGGATTGCGGTCACAGAAGGTCGAGACGTCCGCTACGGCCGAGCGGGCTGCCACCAGCGCCTGCACGGCGTCCACGCGCGGTGCATCCGCGCCCGACTTGGGATCGCCCGGTAGCAGGAGCACTACCACCGTGAGCCAGAAGGCTGCTCGAACCAGAAACATAAGCGTGCTCTTCAAAACGCTGCCGCGGCACGATCCGCGACCTTGAGCAAGCCTAGCGCCTGCGTTTGAAAGCCGCGTTCAGGGGGCCGGTGCAAGTTGCATAAAACTTTAGGTGTCAGTGGCACCGCGCGGGACCTGGGGCTAGGCGACCTCTCTTCGACGCACGCATGGTTTAGCGTTCATTAAGCCGCGCCTGCCAGACTGTCTCGGACTTGACCGGCCTCATCGTTTGAGAGGGAAGACACGTGCCTCGCAAGACCGCTCGCCGCAGCGCGACACGCCGCCCCGAGCCGGAGGCGGTGGCCGACGGCGCCCTCGCTCAGGCCATTGATAGCGCCTTCGAGAATCCCGCCATGTCCGGCGGCCTTGCGGTGATGGCGATCACTGCGATGGCAATCATGTCGAACGCCATGTTCCTTCAGCACGGCCAGCATCCAGAGCCGCTGTTCGCCACACGCCATGCCGCGGTTGCTCAAACGCAGCGGACGAGTGAGCCCGAGGTTCCATTGCCCCGCAGTCGTAGCGAAGTCCCTGCGGCCTTGCTGCCATCCGTGGCGAAGGCCGAACCTGCGCCGCAGCCGCAAGCAGAGGTTCCCGCGCCCCAAGCCGCCGCCGCCCAGGCAGCGGCGGCTCAGGCTGCGCTGATAACATCGATTCAGCGGGAGCTGGCGCGTCTTGGTCTTTACACCGGCGCGATCGACGGGATGTCTGGACCTCAGACACGTTCGGCGATCTCGACCTGGCAGAACGCTGCCGGCATCAAGGTCACGGGCGAACCGACAACGCAGCTCCTGGCAGCGCTGCAGAAGCCGACTGCGTCGATCGCGCCAGCGGCGCCTGTGGAACCTGTCGTGTCCACAGCGACCGACCAGGTTGCCGCCGCGGTTGCGCGAGCTGCCGAGCTGGAACGCGAACAGGCCGCTCTTGAGAACGCAGACCAACTTCGAAGGGTTCAGGTCGCCCTCAGCCAGATCGGCTACGGTCCGCTCACCATTGACGGCAAGCAGGACGACGCGACCGCCAATGCGCTTCGCCGCTTCCAGCTCGACAACGGGCTTCCGGTCACCGGCGAACTCGGCGATAAAGTCGCCAAGCGCCTCGTCGCGATTGGCGCGATGACGCCGGATTGAGGCTAGATGCATGCGCGTAACCTCGTCCTTCTGGGTCGGGGCCTATATTCGTCGCTGTCAGGTCGAAGGAACCTCCGCAGTCGTCGTCCGCCATGGGGCGGATGAGGCTGGCGCGATCTTCGTCATCGTCGATACCCTGAACGGAGCAGGGGATCTCTACGCACCGGCTCCGCAGACATCCTTCGATGACGTTCGCCCGAGCAGTCGACTCTTTCAAAGGGTTGTCGAAGGAGAGTCGATGGCCGCCGTCAACGAGCGCATCGCGCGTGAGCTTCGTTTCGATCCGGATCTCTGGGTCGTGGCGGTAGAGGACCGCGATGGCCGGTCCTACCTCGAAGTGGGATAGTCTCGTCGCCCGCTCAGGCCCGCTTGGCGATGTCCTGCTGCCCCGTGCCGCTTCGGCGCGCGGTATCGCCCTCTGCGCTACGCCGTCGGTCGCCGGTGTCCACCATATGCGCTTCGTGGGCGCCTCTGCGTTCAGTTCCCGTCCTGCGCCACGTCTGGCACAGCGTCTCCGCCGTCGAGTGCTCCATGCCGGCAAAGAGGTCGGTGAGGGGGAAGAATGCTTGAACATCGCGGCCGACCGGGCTCGCGAGCAGGAACACCTGCTGCGCCTGGACCTCGTCAAGACGGAGCGCCTTCAGCATGATCGCGAGTGCCTCGCCGCCGCGGTCATTCAGGGCCGCCGCGACATCGTCCGGCTTCAGCTGCAGCCCGTCAGCGATCGCGCCGACGATTTCCGCGATCTGCCCACGCCGCGCAAATCCCGAGATCTGCGCGGCGCTGAGAATGGACTGGAAAGCGCGATCGACAACACCAGTCGGCGACAGTGCCTGCGTGCGCGGTGGCCGTACGGCGATATCGGCGACGAGCCGAAGCCGGCCGGGGCGGTCGAGTTCAAGGAAGTATTTCAAATCGATGCGCCGTTCCGGCGTCGTTATGGAGCTTCTTGAAAGCCCATCGACAACGGTCTGTTTTGCAAGAGCGTTCACTTCCGCCGCCGTGGGCAGTTCGGGCGCCCGCATCGACGCCCCATGGTCCAGGTAGCCGATCACTTCCGCATCGCCGGTCAATCGCAGCGCCCGTTTCACGTCGTCGCCAAGCGCTGCGCGCCGCGCGATGAGCCGGTGATGATCCACGTCGGTCGCAGCGATGACACCGAGTAGATCAAGCGTATTGAGAACCGGTGACCGGCGAATGATCGATGCAGCGACATCGATAACGTCGCGTGCGAGCATGCGGACGACTGCCGGCGGCGCGTCCGCGCAGATTGCCAGTCGCTCGGCAACCAGCGCGCGCTCTGCGTGCGTCACCTTTGGTAACAGATGCGTCGCCAACTCCTCGTAACGGCGGATCTCGTCCGCGTCATGCGTAAGGTCCTGAACGAAGAGCTCGGTCGTCGCACGCAGCAGTGCAGCATCGCGGGTCTGCTGGTTGGCGCGGGCGAGGTCGGCCAGATCGTCGGAGAGTTGGCGGGATTGCATGCGGAGGCGTTCCGTACAGCGGGATTCTCGCTGGCGATTGTCTCCGGAAGTCGTTAGCGGACTATTAACCTTGATTGCCCCTAACTGGTGTCCAACGGTCCCTTTCTTGCTTCGAATCGAGTGCGGTTGAGCGGACCGGTGGATGGAAAATCGAGATGGGCACGATCCTCCAGCTCTCATCGTCGCAAAGACATATCAGACCCGCGGCACGACCGGCGGCGTCCTCTCCGTGCGAGATCGTCATCTTTCCAGGCGTAAGGATTGAGCGCCACGAAGTCGTCGCCCAGAGCGGCGCGTTCGAGCCGATCGGGCGAGGCGGGGACAACCACGGACGCCCGCGGAAGTCGTCCTGAGCCTATAGATCTGCGCCGCAGACGGCCGCCGTCAGTAAAGCGATCTCGCGGGATGCCAGTGACTCGTCCGGCACAAATGCCCTCAGCAGCACGAAGCCTTCACTGATAGGCAGTTCCAGAACGATTGCCGTTTCCAGAGATTCGGGCGGATCCTGTCGCAGTTGCGCCATCTGTACGGGCGTCAGCACCGCAAGATCGAGCCGCGACCGGTCCGCCGAGCGATCGTTCAGGCTGTAGATGTTGCGACCGCGCCGGTCAAAAACTGCTACCGACCAGAACTCGTCGGCAAAGGCCGCCGTGATGCGCACGGGCCCGCCGTCTAGATTGAAGCGGCAAACGGCCTGCACCATGCGAGGATCGAGCGATGCCAGCGTCTCGACGCCCGCGTCGGGCACCGGCAGGACGTGAAACTGCCCGTCGCGGCCGAAGCGGTGCATCTCGGCCCAGGCGTCATGGTCGGCGTAATAGGGAACCATGAACACGATGGCGATGTGGATCACGCCGCCGAGGAGGATGCCCCCGAAGATGAAGAGCAGGGTGCGCCTCACGAGCAGCCATCCTTAACGATGCGCGGCACGCTCAGATCGGCGTTGCGGCTACTTGTCGTGAGCGGCGTATCGTAGAGACGCAACACCAGGCGGAAATGTTCGGATCGGCCAACTGGCAGCCAGTTCCCGGAGGAAACGTCGGGTGACACGGTGATCACGAACGAACCGTCCGGGCGCCGGACAATTTCGCGCGAATGGAAGCTCGGACGGTGGGCGGCGTTGACCATCAGCCGGCCGGCATCGTCGTATGCGGTCAGAGTCCAGAGGCGTGCAGGGGGCGTTTGTCCCGTCACGTCATAGGTGCAGTCGCCCGAAAGCGGTTCGCCGGCAGTATCTGTATTGGCTGTAAAGGTAATGCCTTCGCCGGAACCGAGGGGTACTTCGCCAGTGCGCGCCAACGTCGCCAGCGAGTAGGGGTCGGCGTTAGCAGCGCCGGCGGTCGGCCATGCGGTCCAGGCACCTGCTGTCACTGCGCCAAAGAGGAAGCCCCGCTCTACCGCGTACCACGCCGTCGAAACGCCGAGCGCGACGGCGATGATCAGCGCGATAGCGATGTCGATGATGAGGCGCACGTCGGGCTAGCTCACAGGGACATGTGGATCGCTGGAAGACCACAATGCAGCAAGGCGAAGGGGCGCCCGCAAACTATTGGGCGAGCGCGTCGACGGTCGAGCCGCTAAGCGGCGCGGCCCTCTCGACGGCGGCTATTGCTGCTGGCCTCGAAGAGGAAAGGTCAGCCAACGGTGTGAGTCGCGCCGCCTTGCGCATCAACTCCTCGATCTTGAGGAGTGTCTGGGTTGCCGCTGCGGAAAGACTAGCCGGGCCCGCCGAGCCGCCAGCACCGTTGCCATCAGCCTCCTTTGACGCAACCGGTGTCTCGGTAGTTGGCTTTTCCATCGGATTGTCGATGTAGGGTATCGGTTTCAGTTCCACGCCCTTGTGGGCGTAGGTCATGATTTCGTGCCAAGCTTGGGCCGGCAGCGTGCCGCCCGTCAGGCGGCGGGTTGCGGCATACCCGTCATTGCCGAACCAGATGGCGGCCGCAAAGTTTCCGGTGAAGCCGCAGAACCAGGCATCGCGGTATGCGGAGGTCGTTCCTGTCTTTCCGGCCGTCCGAATTCCATCCAGCTTTGCTCGGCGGCCGGTTCCCCATTCCGGCACCTGCACCAGCATGCCGTTCATGTCCGCGACGACCTCTTCGGGCAATACACGCTCGGGCGGTGTCGCGTCGCGGCGGCGGTCATAAAGGACCTTTCCACTACTGCTCAAGATCTGGGTAAACGCATACGGCGTCGCCTTGTAGCCGCCGTTGGCGAAGACCGCATATGCGCCAGCCATATCGATCACCTTCACCTCCGACGCTCCAAGCGGCAAGGAGCGTGTGATGCGCAACTCACTCGTGATACCCATTTTTTGGGCGGTCTCCACGATCTTGTCGCGGCCGAAAGCCTGGGCGAGGCGGACTGGAATGATGTTGATCGACTTCACCAATGCGGTCGTCAGCGTTACCGCGCCCGAGTAACCGCCGGAATAGTTGTGAGGGCACCAGTTACCGATGCAGATCGGGGCGTCGCGCACGACACTCTTCGGGTTAAAGCCGTTCATCATCGCCGTTGCGTAGACGAATGGCTTGAACGACGATCCCGGTTGGCGCAGCGCATCCGTGGCGCGGTTGAACTGGCTCTCGCCATAGTCGCGCCCTCCGACAAGGGCGCGAACGGCGCCGTCGGTCTCGACCAGCACGGACGCCGCCTGCTTCACACGGTAGGAGTTACCGTACTCGCGCAGCGTGTTCTCCACGGCTTCCTCGGCGGCGTGCTGCATGCCCATGTCGACAGTCGTGCGAACTGTGAGAACGCGATCGCCGACGACACCGAAGTCCTTCACCTTCTCGAAGGCCCAGTCGAGGAAGTAGTCAGGCGATCCCGTGTCGGTGGCGCGTCCAATCACGTCGGCCGGGTGGCGGCGGGCGCCTATGACCTGACCTTCGGTCATGAAGCCGGCCTGTACCATATTGGTGAGCACTTCGTTGGCGCGGGCACGCGCGGCCGGCAGATTGATGTGCGGTGCGAAACGGGCAGGCGCCTTGAACAGACCGGCCAGCAGCGCTGCCTCGGCCAGAGTCACATCCTTCACAGACTTGCCGTAGTAGAACTCGGAAGCCGCTTCCACGCCAAAGGTGCCGCCACCCATGTAGGCGCGGTCGAGGTAGAGCTTGAGGATTTCGTCCTTGCTGAGATGCGCCTCGAGCCACACGGCGAGAAACGCCTCCTTCACCTTGCGTTCGATCGTACGCTCGTTCGACAGGAAAAGGTTCTTGGCGAGTTGCTGCGAAAGCGATGAACCGCCCTGGACCACGGCATTCGCCCGGAGGTTCTCCACCAGTGCGCGCGCCGTGCCCAGCACGTCGATGCCGAAGTGATCGAAAAACCGCCTGTCTTCGGTCGCCAAAACCGCCTTGATCAGATGGTCCGGCATCTCTTCCAGCGGAACGGCGTCGCTCTGGTTGATGCCGCGCTTGCCAATCTCGTTGCCAAACCGGTCCAGGAACGTGACGGCGAGGTCGCCCTTTGACCGCCAGTCGCCGCTGGTCGCGTTCATCGCGGGGATGGCGAGGGCGAGCATGAGGACGGCGCCTGCTGATCCCAGGGTCAGGCCGTCGCCGAGCACTTCCACGACCCACCGAGACCCGCCGGTGACCCGGAAGCGCCGCATGAACAGGGAAAAGGCCTCGAGGCGCCCGGCTACGGCCCGGCCAACCTTGAAAAGACTCGAGTCAATCCAGGCATCGACTTCGATCAGGCGAATGCCGCGGCGGCGCTTGCGATTGCTTTGAAACGGGTCGCGCAAATTGGAGAATCCTGTTCGACCCGAAGCCTATCGGGGTCGATGGTGGCAGGCTCAGGGCAGGATAAGCGAGCGCAGCCTGTTGGGGAAGCCGCGGCAAGCGGTTTGGCGGGCGTTGAGGCTACGGAACAACATAGACGGGGGTGCCGACCCGAACCTGCCCAAAAAGTCGAATGATGTCCTTGTTGTACATCCGGATACAGCCATAGGAGACGAAGCCTCCGACTGAGCCGGGCCGATTTGTTCCGTGGATCGCCGTGTCGTTGCCAGTCATGATCAGAGCGGCAGCGCCCATCGGATTCGCCGCCGTTCCCCCGCGGATGAAGTTCGGAATGCTGGGAATGTCACGCTTTACTTCCGGCGGTGGCGCCCAGTCGGGCTTCACCATCTTTCGCACGATCTGCTTGGTGCCGAACCACTGTTTTCCGGGTTTCCCGACGCCGACCGGATAACGTTCCGCCCGCCCGCCGCCGATCACGAGGTACAGGCGACGCTCCGACGTCCGCACGACGATGCTGCCCGGTGCATAAGCTGCGCTGAAAGCAACGACCTCCGACGCCGCGGCCGGCACGGCGGAAAGGGCGAATGAAGACAGTAGAACGAGCGCGGCCAGGATCCGGGTCGCATAGCGGTACGCAGCACACATGCTTGCGGTATTACGCGACGAGGCCTTGGATCGTCACCTCGAATCCCAAAACATCGTAAAGACTTGGCGCACAAACCTCATGTGAAGAGATCAATTTGTGCCCGCCGATGCGCGGCACCGGCGGGCACAGTTGCGTTGCTACATCATGCCCTGATCGTTGAGGAATCCCTTGGCGACATCCTCAATGGACTTCTTGTCCACGTCCACCTCGGCGTTCAAGCGCTGCATGACGGCGTCGGTAAGCTTTGCCGACAGGTCGTTCAGCGGCTTCTCGATGCCGGGATTGGCCTTGAGCGTCTCGGTGCGGACTACCGGAGCAATCGCATAGTTCGGAAAGAATTCCTTGTCGTCCTTCAGCACGCGAAAGTCGAAAGCCTTGACGCGGCCATCGGTGGCGAAGACGAGGGCGATGTCGACTTGGTCCTCCTTAAGGGCCTGATACGTGAGGCCGGAATCCATCGCCTTGAGGTCGGCTCTGGTGGTCTTGAAGCCGTACTCAGTCTCCAGGCCCGGCAAGCCGTCCGGACGCTTGGGGAATTCGGCGTTCACCGCCATGACCAGGCCCTTGCCATCATTGTAGGCCTTGGCGAGGTCGGACAACGTTTTGATGGAATCGGTCTTGTCGTCCGACGCGCGGACGGCGAGAGCGTAGGTGTCATTCGCCTTCGACGGATTGAGCCAGGTAAGGCCCCGCTTGGCATCGAGTTCCTTGACCTTCTTGTATGTGTCCTCGGCGTTCATCCGGTCGGTGATCTTGTTGTACGTGACCAGCGATGTGCCCGTGTATTCCCAGTAAACGTCCACCTGTCCGTTCACCTGCGCATCGCGGACAACCTGCGAGCCCATGCCGTCGCGTTTCTCGACATCGAAACCGTTGGCCTTGAGGAGTTGCGCCGTCATCTCCGATAGGAGCAGTTGCTCGGTGAAGTTTTTGCCACCGACAACAATGGTTGCCGCGTGGGCCGACGCCGCGATGCCGACACCGGCAATGGCGCCGATGAGAGTCGTTGCAATGCGTTTCATCCTTTCGTCTCCTTCTCTCTTGGTTGCGCGAAGCAAGGCTCCGCGTGCGGTCAGCGCAGCGGATTGACGCCGCGCGGGATCGTCCACAGCTGAAGCTGCGACATGACAAAATCGACCAGGATGGCAAGCAGGGCCGTCGGGATGGCGCCCGACAGCATCATGCCGAACTCGTTCAATGCGATGCCGCTGAAGATCAATTCGCCCAGTCCGCCGCCTCCGATCAGGAAGGCGAGGGGAACTGTCCCGACATTTATGGCAAGCGCAGTGCGTATGCCGGCGAACATCACGAAGAGGGCATTGGGCAACTCCACCTGCCAGAGAATCTGGCGGGTGCTCATGCCCATGCCGTGCGCCGCTTCGATGAGGTAACTGGGCACGGCACGGATGCCGGCAAGGGTGTTGGAGACGATCGGCAGCAATGTCGCGACGAACAGGCCGAAAATCGCGGGCTTGTCTCCGATGCCGAGAATGCTCATCGACAACGCAAGAACGGCGAGAGTCGGGATCGTCGCGCCAATGTTCAAAAACTGCAGCGCCAGATCGCCGTAGCGCCGAAACCGCGGCCGAGTCAGCAACACGCCAAGCGGAATGCCCACTGCAATCGCCAGCCCGCCGGAAATTGCCACCAACTGGATGTGTTGCTTCGCCAGGAAGCTGATGTCGTCCCACAGGTCGATCATCGTCGGCAGCAGGCCGCCCGCCCATGCCCAGGCGCCCAAGGCAAAAACGAGCGCCAGCATGCCGCTACGCCACAGCCGGTGAAAACCAGCGGTTTCGAGCGCGTCAGCCATCGCGATAGGCCTGTGAAAGCAGGTGCGTGATGCCGCGCAGCGTGACGTAGCCCATGAACATGCCCTCGTCGTCGACGCAAGCGAGCCAGCTCATGTCGTGGCGAAACATGGTCGACACGGCGGTGCGCAGATTTTCCGAGAGCTTGATCGTGGTTGGCAGACCCTCGTGGTTCTCGCCGACCTTGCCCTTGCCGCCGCGCGCCACGCGGAGGTCGACATAACCGCGCGCACGGCCACGCGGCCCGACCATCACGATCGCCGTATGGCCGTTCTCGACCATTAGCGCTGCTGCCCGTTCGAGGGTGTCCTCTGCCGTCACGCGTGGTGGATCGTGCATCATCGCATCCGGCACCTTGAGCAATTGCAGGCGCTTCAGCGTGCGGT
Organism: uncultured Alphaproteobacteria bacterium; assembly: GCA_963798195.1. Classification (GTDB taxonomy): domain Bacteria; phylum Pseudomonadota; class Alphaproteobacteria; order Rhizobiales; family Kaistiaceae; genus CAVSRC01. The sequence continues at coordinate 443,910 of CAWCSF010000010.1, forward strand.
CGCCGCCGACGAAGTCGGAAACGAAATTGTTGACGGGATGCGCGAGAAGGTTGTCCGGCGTGTCGTACTGGACGAGCTTGCCGTCACGGAAGATGGCGATGCGATCGGCCATCTTCACCGCCTCGTCGATGTCGTGGCTGACGAACATGATCGTCTTCTTCAGCGTTGCCTGCATCTTCAGGAATTCGTCCTGGATGATCTCCCGGTTGATCGGGTCGATGGCGCCGAAGGGCTCGTCCATGAGCAGGACTGGCGGGTCCGCTGCGATGGCGCGCAGCACGCCGATGCGCTGCTGTTGGCCGCCGGAGAGTTCCTTGGGGTAACGCTTCAGGAAGATCGACGGGTCAAGCGCCACCATTTCCAGCAGTTCGGCGGCCCGCTTGCGCGATTTCGCGCGTTCCCATCCGAGAATGTCGGGAACGACGCAAATGTTGTCCTCGATGGTCTTGTTCGGGAATAAGCCGATCTGCTGAATGACGTAGCCGAGCGTGCGCCGAAGCTCCACCGGATTGCTGTCCGCCGTATTCTTGCCGTCGATGAAGATCTCGCCAGATGTCGGCTCGACCAGCCGATTGACCATCTTCATGGTCGTTGTCTTGCCGCACCCGGACGGTCCGAGAAGTACGCAAATCTCGCCGGCGGGCACTTCCATCGACACTTGGTCGACGGCGGGGGCTGTGCCGCCGGGAAATACCTTGGTGACGCGCTCAAGCCGGATCATCGTTCTTTCAGCCCCGGTGATGTGATCAACCGCTGAAGACCGAGCAGCCCAAAATCCGCCGCGACAGCGAGCACGCTCACCGCAAGCGCGCCGGTGATCAGCTGCCGCGGATCGGTCTGGCTGATGCCGCGGGAGATGAACGTCCCGAGGCCGCCGGCGCCGATGTAGGCGGCTATGGCAGTGACCCCGATGTTCATCACCACCGCCACCCGCACACCCGCCATGATGACCGGCACGGCGAGCGGCAGTTCGACCTCGCGCAAGCGCTGGAGACGCGTGAGGCCCATGCCGCGCGCCGCCTCACGCAGCGCCGGATCGACATTGTTGATGGCGGTGTAGGTGTTGCGGATGATCGGCAACTGCGAATAGAGCAGCACCGCGATCACTGCCGGCAGATAGCCGATGCCGTGACCGATCAGCGAGAGGACCGGGATCATCATGCCGAAGAGCGCGATCGAGGGAATCGTGATGACGATCGACGCGACGTAGAGGACCGTGGACGCCGCCTGCCTGTGCTGGGTAATGGCGATTCCGATGGGCACGCCGGTCAGGATGGCCAGCCCGACCGCCACCCCGACTATGGAGACATGCTCCTCGGTGCGCGAAACGATCAGTGCCCAGTTGGCGATGATATAGTTGAATGTCTCCATAATATGGGCCGGAAGATCGCCCATATGTCGGTGCAGCGCAACACTAGTCGCGGAATATTGCGCATAGGAAGACTATATAAGTACGATGAATATGTTATGAGAATGGAATATAATAACTGTGAAGAACAGAGAATTCAGACAAAGAAGAAAATTATGAGAGACTTATAGCCTCAAGAAAAGGTTACAGTCTCATTGACGGTCCCCCACAAAAAGCAGCGAACACCGCCGTTCCCGCCGTGCGCTAAATAGAGTAGAGCCGCAGACGATCGTACAAAAGGATTCCCGTGAGCCGCAGAGCCAAGACGCCAGAGGATGAAACGCCGTTCTGGCGGACGAAGACACTGGACGACCTGAGCCCGAAGGAATGGGAGTCCCTCTGCGACGGCTGTGGTCGCTGCTGCCTGAACAAACTGGAATACGAAGACACGGGCGCGATCGAATGGACCGATCTCGCCTGCGAGTTACTCGACGGCGAAACATGCCGCTGCACCGACTACAAGCATCGTCACGCGCGCGTGCCCGGGTGCATCGCACTGACGCCCGAGAGCGTGCGCAAGCTGAACTGGCTGCCGCCGACCTGTGGCTATCGCCTGGTGGCGGAGGGGCGCGATCTCTACTGGTGGCATCCTTTGGTCTCGGGCGACCCGCAGACGGTTCATCACGCCGGCATTTCCGTGCGCGGCCGCACCGAGAGCGAAGTCGGCATGACGATTGAGGACTTCGAGGAGCACGTTGTCGAGTGGCCGGCGGAAGATCCGGCCGACGGCATCGAGATCAGCGAACGGAAACCACCGGGGCGCCGGAAGATCGGCTTCATCTGAGCCGCGACTCTGTTTCGTGGGGCGATGACGGTGCCTCGCGGGCTCGCGTTGCGTTGCGCGGGTCCCAAAATCCTCCACGCCCTGCGCAAATCGTCCAATTTCAGTAACCCGCCGTCCACCACGGATAAGGGCATGCATTTGCGGTCGTGCCGTGGTATGTCAAAATGACGCATGCGAGAGATCGCAACCGTTGGGGCTTCGGGGGGTCGAAGGCGACGGGAGGGCGACATGGAGCGGCACCACTTGGGGGCCGATCGCGCGGCAACGGCGTCGCGCGGTTTTCTGGTGCTCGCGATTGCGCCAATAGTCTTTCTACTCATTTTTGCATTGGGATTGCGGTCGGCTGCGGCGCAGGCGCCGGGCATCATGGCGCCGGGCGACGCGGTCGTCACAGGTTTTCCCGGGACAATCCCGCCACCGCCGCCAGTGGTCGGCGATCCCACCGACGAAACCTTCATCAATCCGGACGGCGCGTCGCTGCGCATTCTCCGGCTTCAACCGGCAGGCCCCGCCGCCGGGCAACTGATCCCGTCGCCGACGGTGTTTCAAGCGCCGTCGCGCGCCGTCGGTGAGATATTCCCGATCACCTTCGACGACTGGCCGAACCCGAATCTGTTCGTAGGCGCCAGCTCAGCCTTTGGCATCCAGATTGTGACGCCGGACAGCGATGGCGACGGACGGCCCGAGCGCATAACCAAGGGCCAGGCCGGCGCCACGTTCATGGAAGGGCAGTGGGGCCAGGGGGGATCGCCCGGCAGCATCTACCGCATCGATGGCGTCACCGGCGCCATCACGCTTTTCACCACCATCGGCGCCAATTCCGGTCCGGGATTGGGCGACGTAGTCTTCGACCGCTCCAGCCGGCAGTTCTTCGTCTCTGACCTCGATACCGGGCACATCTACCGGCTCGACGCCGGGGGCACGATCACTGACACCTTCGACCACGGCGTCGATGGCCGGCCGGCGCACGGCTTGGCGGCCGTGCCGGATGACGGCGTGGCGATGAACATCACCAGCCCGGCATTCGATTCGACGAATCCATCCACCTGGGGATACGCGCCGCCTGAGCGCCGCGTGTGGGGCCTGGCCGCCTACGCCGGCCGCCTCTACTACGCCGTCGCCGCCGGCCCGCAGATCTGGTCCGTCGGGATCAATCTCGACGGCACGTTCGCCAACGACGCGCGCTGGGAGCTCGACGTTGCCGGCCTGACAAGCACCAACGAGATCTCCGACATCACCTTCGATGGCGCCGGTCGCATGATCCTGGCGCAGCGCGGTCCGCAGCGCGGCAGTTACGATTACTCGGTCTTCGCCGAGCCAATGACTTCGGCGGTGGTGCGCTACCGCCGCGAGGTGCCGGACGACCCGACGACGCCATCGACCTGGGTCGCCGTGCCTGACGAATACGCGATCGGCTTGCGCCCGGCCGGGCTCAACGCCACCGGCGGCGTGGCGCTCGGCTACGGCCACGACTCGCAGACCGGCGCCATGCGCACCGGCGCCTGCGGCGAATATCTCTGGTCGACGGGCGACTCGCTCCGCGACAACGCTGCCATGGCGGCCTTCCTCGCCGCCGGCGGTCCGCCCGACGTGCACGGCCTGCAGGGCAACCATCGCGACTTTGTGCGCCCGTCCAACGATCCGCCGCTGCAATCCTTTTTTGCGGATTACGATGGTGTGTTCGACGACCCGCAGAATCAGGGTCACGTCGGCGACGTCGAGATCTGGGCTCCGTGTCAGGGCGCATCCACATATTACCCGCCATACATTCCGCCATATTTCCCGCCGCCCGGCTATACCCCGCCGCCGGCCGACACGTTCAACCTGACGCTCGACAAGGAAGCGATCCCCGGCACGTGCGCGCCCAATGGCGCCGGCTGGAGCTGCGACTTTACGGTGCGCGTCACCAATACCGGCACGACGCCCTATGTCGGCAGCATCATGGTTGCCGACTGGCTGCCGGGCGCGCCGGCCGGCGCGACGATGACCTTCGCCCCGTCGCCGCCATGGGTGTGCGGTATGGTCGGACCGGGGTATCAATGCGCCTATCCGGCGACAGTGCTGTGGCCGGGCTGGAGCGTCGATCTTTACGTCACCGTCGATCTGCCGCCCGATTCCGGCATCTGCTATCTCGACAACGCGGCGCAGATCGTCTGGCCGTGGGGCATTGGCGGCGACGCCAATCCGGCCGACGACTTCGATGTCGCCACGGCGATCGTGCCGGCCGACGACTGCACGCCGCCCGACGATGAGGAGACCAACCTCAAGATCGAGAAATTCCCCCTGGTCGATCCATGCCTCGATACCGGTACGGCGTGGCAGTGCGTGTTTGTGATCAAGATCACCAACACCGGCCCCGGCGTCTACAACGGCGACATCGAGTTCACTGACACGCTGTCAGTGCCGGACGCGATAGTGTTCGGACCGCCGCCGTGGTCCTGCGTGCCGCCGGCGGGCGGGACGTACACGTGTACGCTTGCCGCCACGACTCTGAATCCGACCGCTAGCAAGTGGCTATGGATTCAGGTCACCACTCCGAAGGACGACCTGGTCACCGCGGGCGCCTGCTCGGTCACCAACGAGGCGGAGATCACCAAGGCGCCGGGCGGCACCCCGCAGAACACAAACCCGGGCGACGACACGGCCTCGGCCGAGGCCAAGACTCCGGGCGAGAACTGCGAGCCGATCGGCGGCGAGTCCGATCTCGCGATCGAAAAGCGCGGTGAATACTGCGTGCTGGGCAATTTCAACGACACATCGGCCTGGGCCTGCGTGTTCTCAATCTACCTGAGCAACCTCGGACCCGACGATTATCACGGCCCGCTGATCTTCAAGGACACCTTTGTCGGCTTCACCCCGACACCGCCTTCGCCCATGTTCGGCCCGTCGATCTGTACGCCAGACGGCGGGGGTGGCCACGATTGTGGCACGCTTCTGGATATCGACATCCCGGCAGGCGCTCCTATCGGCCCGATTCTGGTCGGGGTTCTGGTTCCCGACAATGGCGAGGTCTGCGAGGTCACCAACCGGGTCGAGATTACCAATCCGGTCGGTGCGCCGGGCAACACCAATCCTGCGAACGATACCTCGCAGGCGACGCTCATGATCCCGTCGGAGCAATGCCAGACGACGCTGCAGCAGCAGATTCAGGCGTGCCCGCTGTTGCAGAAGATGCCGGACGGCGGCTGCTGTCCGGAAGGGCAGCAGTGGAACGGCCGGGCCTGCGCGACTCCGGGCATAACCACACCGCCGCCGCCGCCTCCGCCTCCGCCACCCCCGCCGCCGGCACCGTGCCCGCAGGGCTGGACCGGGACGCCGCCGAATTGCCAGCCGCCGCAGCAGGTGTGTCCGCCGGGCTCGGTCGGGACGTTCCCGAACTGCCGCTGCCCGCCGAACACGACAGGGACACCACCTAACTGCCGGCCGGTGTCGACAGACCTGTCCGCCGGGCTGGAGCGGCAAACCACCGAACTGCAAGCCGCCGCAGCAGCTGTGTCCTCCGGGTTCGGTTGGCACGCCGCCCAACTGCAAGTGTCCGACGGGCACGGTCGGGACGCCGCCGAACTGCCGGCCGGTTATTCTGAACTGCCCGCCGGGCTGGAGCGGCAAGCCGCCGAACTGCAAGCCGCCGCAGCAGGTGTGTCCGCCGGGCTCGGTCGGGACGTTCCCGAACTGCCGCTGCCCGCCGAACACGACGGGAACACCACCCAACTGCCGGCCGGTTCAACAGACTTGCCCGCCGGGCTGGAGCGGCAAGCCGCCAAACTGCAAGCCGCCGCAGCAGGTGTGTCCGCCGGGTTCCGTCGGCACGCCGCCCAACTGCCGTTGCCCGCAAGGCACGACCGGGACTCCGCCACGGTGTGTGAAGTTACCGATACTCACCCCGACGCAGCCGGTATTGCCGCCGTCGCGACTGATCGTGCCGAAGTGCCCGACGGGTACGTCGGGCACGTGGCCGAACTGCGCGCCGAACCAGCAGATCAAATAGCGGCGACGAGGAGCAAGGGGCGCCGGTCCACTGGACCGGCGCTTCTCGTTCGCTTCAGATTTGTGGTCGTCGGGGAGCGCGCAGGTCGCCCGAGCTAGGCCTGCTCGAGGAGGCGATAGCCAACTCCAGGCTCGTTGAGGATGAATTTCGGATCCGCCGGATCGTCGCCGAGCTTGCCGCGAAGCTGGCCAATGAAGACCCGAAGATATTGCGTATCGTTCTCGTGGGCCGGACCCCAGATCGTTCGGAGCAGCTGGCGATGCGTGACAAGGCGACCGACGTTGCGCCCGAGCATGGACAGAAGCTGGAATTCCTTCGGAGTGAGGGCCAGTGGCCTGCCTGACAGGCGCGCCTCGTGGCGCGCCACGTCGATCGCCAGGTCACCGACGCCGATGACCGCTTCCGCCTGCGAGTCCTGTCCCTGATTGTTGCGCAGGGCCGCCCGCACCCGCGCCATGAACTCGGCGACGCCGAACGGCTTGACCAGATAATCGTTGGCACCCGCATCGAGTGCATCCACCTTCTCCCGTTCCGCCTGCCGTATGGAAAGGACGAGGATCGGAACATCCGACCATTCCCTTATGGTCCGGATGACGTCCTTCCCATCCTTGTCCGGCAGGCCGAGGTCGAGAACCACCAGCTGGATCGGATTGAGCGCGCATGCCGCCGTGCCCTCCTGGCCGGTGGTTGCCTCATGCACCGTGAAGCCGTGGGCCTCGAGGGCGATCCGGAGAAACTTGCGGATCTGCCGCTCGTCGTCGACGACCAGGATGTGGGCGTCGCTCATCGCGGCTCCCTTTCGCCGGCCGCCGGCAGGGGCAAGGCAAGCACGACCCGTGTGCCGACACCGTCCGGGTTTGCCGTTGCGCGGATCGTTCCGCCATGCGCCGCCAGGATGCCGCGGGCGATCGCCAGCCCGAGGCCGGTCCCGGAGCCGGACGAGTCGCCCGAGCGAACGCGATAGAACATGTCGAACACACGCTCCCGGTCAGCTTCCGGAATGCCCGGTCCGCGATCGGTGACGGCCATCTCGATCATGTCGCCGGGCGTCGCGCGGGCGCTGATGCCGACCTGCGAGGCCGCGGGGGCGTATCGGCTGGCGTTGTGCAGCACGTTCACCAGCGCCTGCTCGAGCAGGAGCGCGTCGCCCCTGAGCGACGGCAGATCGGCCGGGATATCGACGTGAACCTTGACGTGACGGAGCTCGGCGCGAAGCTGGCGCAGCGCGGCGCCAACCACCTCCCGCATATCGAACCACTCCTGGCGAACTTCCAGCGCCCCGTTGCTGATCCGCGTCATGTCGAGAAGGTTCTGCACATAACGGTTCAGGCGTTCTCCCTCGTCGCGCACCGTCTCCAGCAACTGCCGCCGGTTGGCGACGCCGATAAGGTTCGGCTCTTCCAGCAGGCTGGTTGCGGCCCCGATGATCGAAACGAGCGGCGTCCGCAAATCGTGGCTCACGGACGAAAGCAGCGCGGAGCGCAGCCGCTCGCGCTCGGCGACAATGCGGCTCTCTTCCATTTCGGCGCCGGCGCGCGCGCGCTCCAGGCCGATTGCGCGTTCCGCCTCCACATTCGCGCGAAGCCGCGCCGCCGCGTTCCCCATCAGCACCGCTACGATCAGGAAGAGCAACAACGTGAGGACAACGCCGGTGTCCGAAACGAGGAGGGAGAAGTACGGCTCCGTGAAGAAATAGTTGTAGACCAGAGCCGACAGCAGGGCCGCAAAGAACGACGGCCACGGCCCGAAGCGTGTCGCGATCAGCAGCACGGCCACGAGAAAAAACAGAGAGAAGCTGGCGACTGGCAAGAGCCCGTTGCACAGGAACGCCACCCCGGCGGCAATCGCCACCGCGGCAACGGCCCAGAAGTAGCCGCTAGGATCGCGGTGCGGCGCAATGGGATGCATCGCCTGCCGGGACGCTCGATCACCCTCGGGCAATCGTTTCAGCATTTCGACGGCGCTCCTACCTCCGGACGAGAAACGAGAAGCAGAGGACATAGATGGTAAACAACTCGAGCCGGCCAAGCAGCATACCAGTCACCAGGAGCCATTTGGCGGGAATGGCGATCGAGGCGAAGTTGTTTGCCGGACCAACGACAGGCCCCAGGCCGGGTCCGCTGTTCGACATGGCCTGCGCAACAGCGCTCGTGCTCGACAGGAAGTCCAGGCCGGTCGCCATGACGCCCAGCGAAAGGGCCAGGAACGTCAATATATAGAGAAAGAAAAAGTTGCGCACCGACTCGATCGTGGCTGGATCGACGGCGCGCTTGCCGTAGCGCATCGGGATAACCCGGTGAGGAGACAGCGTCAGCCGGAACTGGCGCGCGACGCCGGCCAGCAAGATCTGCCACCGGAATATCTTGATGGCGCCGGCCGTCGAGCCGGCGCAGCCGCCGATCAGCATCAACGCGAAGAACAGGCCAACGGCAAAGCTGCCCCATGCCGAATAGTCGGTCGAGGCAAAGCCCGTGTTGGTCAGGATCGAGGCGACGTTGAAAGCCGACTGGCGAAGCGCCGTCCACGGCGCCATCCCGTTTGCACCGACGTTCCATGCGGTCGCCAGGACGACCGCCACCGCGAAGACGAGCAGAAAGGCCGGGACTTGCCGCTCCTGATCCATGGCCCGGCTTCGCCGCATGGCAAGTTGCGCGAACCAGACCATCGGCAAGGCGCCCGCGATCATGAACACGATGCCGACAATTTCGATGCTGACCGAATTGTAGAAGCCTATCGAAGCGTCCCTGGTCGAATAGCCGCCGGTCGACAGCGTGGTCATCGCGTGATTGACCGCATCGAACGGGCTCATGCCGGCGACGCCGTAGGCGACCGAGCAGAGGACCGTGAGGCTGACATAGACGGTCAGCGTCAGCCGGGCCAAATGCTTCTGGCGCGCGGCGAAATTCTCCGAGATGTCGGAAGACTCGGTGTGGAAGAGCTGCATACCGCCCGTGCCAAGCGCCGGGAGCAGCAATATGGCGGTGACCACGATGCCGGCGCCGCCGATCCATTGAAGCAGTGACCGCCATAGCAGGAGGCCGCGAGGGGCCGTGTCCAGGCCGACGATGACTGTCGAACCGGTCGTGGTCAGACCTGACATGGTCTCGAAGAACGCGTCGGTGATTCCGAGATGAAGGTTGGAAAAGCATAGCGGTAGCGCCCCGAAGGTGCAGATGCTCAGCCAGGCCGACGTGGTCAGCAGGTAGCCGGTTCGCCGGTCGATCGCGCCGCCGTGTCCGTGATTGGCCAGCACCAGCGCACCACCCGCGTACGCGGTAATGGACGCGGAGATCGCGAACGCACTCCAGTCGGAGTTACCGGTCGCGAGGTCGACCAGCAGCGGGACAACCATGACTCCCGAAAAGATCCACAGGAGGAGGCCGTTGACGAACAGGACGAGTTGAATCGTCGCGCGTTGAGGCGACCGCGGCACGGTAGCCAGCGTTTCGACAAGCGAACCACGCGATGGGCGCAAGCAGGAACCCGGGGCTGTGAAGGCTGCTGCCAAATGCCGTGCCGGGGCGTAAGGCGGCTATTCGGAATTCCGCGCCGCGCCGTAAGGAAATCGCAAAGACGGGGTAGGGGCCGGCGCTTTTTCTGCCTTTCGGAAAGGCTACTTCAGGTCGTGCCAATCGACCGCCACCGGTGCGTTGTCACCGCAGATCGGGTGAATCTCGCCGAGACCGTAGTAGGTGCGGGCGGCCGTCATGTCGGTGTTGCCGCCGAGACGAGCGCAGGCAACGGCGAAGCCATCGCCGGATTCCAGCCCGGAGATGTCCCACAGGGCGACGCCGCCATCGCCATCGCCGATGGCAATCTGCGTGCCGTCTGACGAGAAGGCGGCCGAATACGCGTAGGTGAGGCGGCCCATCATCACTGCAAGCGGTGCACCGGTCGCGCTGTCCCAGATCGTTGTCGCGTAGTCGTCCGCCGTGGTCACGATACGATTGCCGTCGGCGGAGAAATTCGCCGAGGAGATCGGCTGCGCGTCGCTGTGCAACTCAAGAAGCTGCTGCCCCGAACCCGCGTCCCAAAGCCGCGCCGTGCCATCGCTCGACGCAGTGAGGATGCGAGTGCCGTCCGGTGAAAAGCTGGCCATCGCGACCGGCGCGAAATGACCCTTGAGTACGACGAGGCTTTGACCGGTGACGGCATCCCAGACGATGGCCGTCTTGTCCGCCGAGGCCGTAACGACGCGGCTGCCGTCCGGCGAGAAGGCCGCTGTCTTCACGGCACGCAGGTGGCCCGCGAGCGACAGAAGCTGCTTGCCGGTGACAGAGTCCCAGATGCCGGCAGTCAGGTCGTCCGATGCGGTGACGACCCGGCTGCCGTCGGGCGAGAAGGCAATCGCGTTGACACTGTCGGTGTGACCACTGAAGGCGACCAGCCCCGTTCCGGTTTCGATGTCCCAGATTCTGGCGACATGGCCGTATTGGGCCGTCGCCATATGACGTCCATCGGGTGAGAACGACGCGGCGGCGGAATAGCCGTTGTGGCCATCCAGCGACTGCACCTCGGCGCCGGTCTGCGCGTTGAGGATGCGAACCGACCCGTCGCGCCTCACGGCCGCCAAAAGCTTGCCGTCGGGAGAGAAGCCGATCGATTCCACGAGGTACCCGACCCTGGCGATCGTTTTGAAATCGCGCCCAGTCCCGGGGAACTCCACACTCGAGACAGACCGCCGGTCGACGTGGTCGCAATACGGTCGCCGCCAGGCTCGGTCGCGACCGAGCCAAACGAACTCGTGGGGCTCGCCGATCGTGCCGATCTCCTCTCCGGTTCGTGCATCCCACATCCGGGCGACTCCCCGGCTGCTGACGGTAACGACGCGCTTGCCGTCGGCGGTGAAAGCGGCCGAGTTGATGCTGACCGCGCGCGCCTCCAGAGAAAAGAGCCGATTGCCCGTCGCAACGTCCCAGATCGCCGCGCTGCCATCGTCGGCGCCGCTGACGAGGCGGGTGCCGTCGGGCGAGAAACGCGCGGAGTTCACCCAACTCGTGTGACCCTCGAACTCTCTGACTGCCGCTCCGGTATGCGCATCCCACAAACGGATCGTGCCTTCCTGAGACGCCGTGACGATGGTCCTGTCGTCCGGCGAGAACTCTGCCGTAGTGGTGCCTTGCTTCGGAACCTGAATGGTGAGGAGGAGGGTGCCAAGCCCGGCATCCCAGACGCTGACATTGCCGTCCTCCGCGGCCGTCACCACGCGGGTGCCGTCATGGGAGAACGCTGCGTAGCTGGCCGAACTGGTGAGTTTCAGCGGCGGGAGGACTTCATTGCCGGATTCCGAATCCCAGATCCGCACGGTGTCGTCGAGCGAACCGGAAACGACCCGTTTGCCGGATGGGTCGAAGTTCACGGACACCACGTAGCTCGTGTGGCCCTCGAATATCGCAAGCTGTTCCCCGGTGGCGGCATCCCAGACGCGCGCCGTCTCGTCGCCGGAGGCCGTCGCCACGCGCCTTCCTTCCGGCGAGAACGCGATGAAATAGATGGTGTGGAAATGGCCGGAGAGGGTCGGTTCATGGTAGCTGGCAAGCGCCAGGCTGAGGCTCTCGGTTGCCCGCCGGAGCTTTGGGCGATCCATGTTGCCGGTTCGCGGCCAGGCGGCGACTGCCAACTGAAGCGCATCCCTCGGGCGGACCTGGGTCACGGCAACCGTCGACAGACCGGCCAGTCCGACCGTTTCGTTGCTGACGGCCTCGGCGGTCTTGGCTTCCGCGATGCGGGTTTGCTCGGTGGCCTCCTGTGCCTTCTGGAAGCCGAACACAGCCGCCCCGATGGCGACGACTGCGAGGATCGAAGCCGCGATCAGGCCGAGCCGCGTGCGCCGGGCAACCTGGCGCTGCTCCGCCGCGACCCTGCTCTGCGCTTCGGCGAGCTTCCGCGCTTCCTCAAGCTCGCGGTTGCGGCGGGCGGTATCGGCGGCGCGGGCCTCGGCGAGGTAGGCGAGGTCGGTCGCGTCGAGGAAGTGGGCGAGGTCGTCGCGCTGCTTGAGCGCTTCGGCATCATCGAGGCGGCCGGCGGTATGCCCGAGCCACCCCGCATCCCTGTCGTTGGCGGCCCAGTCGCGGGAAGCCCGCTTGACGCCTTCCAGCGTCGAGAGCGTCGCGAAGTCTTCCTCCAGCCAGCCTTGCAGCAGGCCCCATTGCCGGAGCAGCGCCTCGTGCGCCGGCTCGATGGTGCGCTCGCCGGTGTCGGGCGACACGTCGGTCGCAAGCAGGCGCGCAGCGATCAGATGCTCGACCAGCGGCCGCGCCTCCGCGGGGATTTCCGACAGACGGGCGACGCGGCGGCGCGGTGCGCCGGTTTCCGTGTCGATGCCGGCGAGCCAGGGAATGAGGGCGCGGCGGAGCAGGGCGAGCCGCGCGGTGCGATCCCGCGGGACCGCCGGATCGGCGTCGGCGGCGCGAAGCGCGTCCTCGACGGCGGCCTCGATCGAGCCGCGGATGCCGCCGAGCGTGCGGTACTGCTCGTGGGTCAGCCGGCCGCCGCCACCATATTCGAGGTAGAGCCGCTCGAGCGTGAAGGCGAGGAGGGGAAGGGCGTCCTTGCCGCCGCCGGCCTCGACGTCGGCAAGGAGAGCTTCGGTCAGCGCCGGTTCGATGGCCAGCGCGCGGTCGCTGTCGGCGAGTCGCCGGACCGGGCCCTCGATGACGGTCTGGTACGCCCCGCGCGGCATCGGCGGCAGGCTCAGCGTCTGCAGCGTGACGCCTTCCAGCGCGGACGCGGTTTGCAGGCGCTCGAACGCGTCCGAGCGGATCGTGAAAACGACGATGACATTTCCATTCGGCCGCGCCGCGATGGCGCTGACGATGTCGAGAAACGCCGAGGCCTCGCCGGCGCCTTCGCCGAGGAACAGCTCCTCGCCCTGGTCGATGGCCAGGACCACGCATGGCGGACGGGGTTCGCTGTCGTCGACGACCACCGGCACCGAGCCGGCAAGCGCCGCGAGAAGCGGCTCGATCGCCCCGGCGCCGCTCTGTACCGCCGCGGCCACCGCCGCGCGCGACTGCCGCAGGCCGTGGGCGCGCGAGGCTTCCTCGATGCTGCGGACGAGACCGGATTCGCCCGTGAGCGCGGCGCGTTCCGGCCGCACGATCGGCAGGACCAGGAAATTGCGATCGTCGCGCGCCAGGCGTGGGATCAGACCGGCCCGCAGGAACGACGACTTGCCGGCGCCGGAGGCGCCGAGGATCGCCAGGACGCGCGGCGGCGCCGCCTCGCTCAGCCCGCGCAACCGGTCGAGCGCCTCGATGGTCGGCGCCTCCCGCCCGAAGAAGATGCCGGCGTCTTCCGCCTCGAGCGGTTTCAGGCCGCGATAGGGCGGCCGGTCCGGTTCGCCTTCCGGCGGCCATGCGAAGAAGCGCGCATCGAGGCCGGCGCGCGTGAGGCCGACCTTGAGGCGCGCCAGCCCGCCTTGCGAAAACGTGACATGGGCCTCGCCGCCATCGGGCAGCGTGGTGCGGATCATCACATGGTCGCTGCCGCCGGCGAGGTTGACGAGCTGCCACGTGGAGGTGAGGTCGCCCGGCAAGTCGGGAACGGGAATGTTCTCGATCAGGATGCCGAAGGTGCGCTTGTTGAGCTTCTGGGCAAGGTTCAGTTCGCGCAGGCACCAGGACGAGGCAAGCCACGCCTTGCTGATCAGGAAGAGCACCGCCTCGCAGCGGCTTGCCGCGGCGTAGAGGCTGCGTTCCCAGCGCTCGCCGGCGGCGATCCCGCGGGTCGTATCGAGGTCGAGAAAGAGGTCGTCCCAGCCTTCCGACGTCAGCCAGTCGCCGAGAGCGGCCGCCTCGGCGTTGTTCTGGCTGGAATGGCTGACGAAGATGCGTGCCACCACGCCCCCGCGGCCGAATAATACCGGTACCGTGCCCCGCCAAAGACTATAAGCGGGACAACTCGGGCGGCAAACGGTGAAAACACGCGGAGAATGGCGCGCGCGTGCGCCGGACGGTGTGCGGTCTAGCGGTGGCGGCGCGAGAACAGCGCGCGCACTTCATCGGCGATCACGCCGGCAAACTCGCCGCGAAACGCCACGCGGTCGATGACCCAGCCCGCGATCAGCGCGGTGGCGAGGGTGATGAGAACGTCCATTTTTGTAGATGGCCTCGAATTTCTTCTGTCCTCTAAGATAGGCCTTGAACGGTGGCGCGCCCGGTCAAGATGAATTCAGAGTTAATGGCGCCAGGGAATCCCGCATGAGCGCGGCTTTGCCTCGAGGATGAACAACAGGACGCACTAGCCGCAGCAGCAATCGTCAGGCAGGCTGGGAGCAGGACGAACCCGGTACGGGCCGGGGAAGGGGCATAGGGCAGCATGGCGACGATACTGGAGCACTGCGCGGCGGCCGGCGCGCCCGAAATCAGCGTCGAGGCGGACACGATCCTTCTGGTCGAGGGCGAGTTCTCCGGACTGCTCTACGTGCTGAAGGAAGGCGCGGTCGAGGTGGCGCGGGGCGACACGGTGATCGCGGTCACCAGCACGCCCGGCGCGGTCTTCGGCGAGATGTCGGGCCTGCTCGGCAAGCCGCACTCGGCGACCGTGCGGACGACATCGCCGGCGGTTGTCTATCGATTCGACCAGTCGGGGGACTATCTGGTGTCCCATCCTGAGATTTCGTACTGCGTCGCGCGGCTGCTCGCCCAGCGCCTCAATGCGGCGACCACTTACCTCGTCGACCTCAAGCACCAGTTCGCGGAGCATGCCAACCACTTCGGCATGGTGGACGAGGTGCTGCAAAGTCTGATGCATCATCAGGACGAAATGACCGCCGGGGGCTCCGACCGGGAGCCCGACCCGCCACGCTGATCAGACCAGCCAGTCGGGCAGTTCGGTGAGCTTGGTGATCGGCCGCTGGAGCGGCTGGTCGAGGTGGACGATCTGGTTGCCGGCGGCGGAGAACCACAGAGCCAGGTGCTGCTCGGTATCGACGACGATGTAGGTCGGCGGCGCACCGTATTGCCGCCCGGCGTTGAACACCCACGCGCTGCCGACACGATCGATCCACGACCCGTCGTGTGCGAAGGGCGCCTGATGGACGTGACCGGAGAAGACGAAATCCGGCTTGTGCTCGGCGATCCACTGCTCCAGCTCGATGTCGCCGTAGTAGCGGTTGCCGTCCCAACTGATCGGCGTGGTCCTGGGCGGCGCATGGTGGACCCAAATCCAGCGCTCCGGCCGCACCTCTGCGTCGGCCGCCAATTGCCGGCCGATTGCGGCGCGCACGATCGGCCCGTCCCACCACGGGCAGATGGTGAAGAGCGTGTTGCCGACGGTCACCGAGTCGCCGTCCGAGCCGACGCCCTGCTTGCGCGGGTTAAGGATCCAGCGGGTGATCTTCTCGCCGGCCTCGTTCTTCGAATCGAGATCGTGGTTCCCGGAGCAGATGAGCAGCCGCGCTTTCTCACGCAGGCGACCGATGTATTTCTGGACGACGATGCTCTGTGCGCCGAGATCGACAAGGGAGTTGGTGTCGAGATGGTCGCCGGCGAGGATGACCATATCGAAGCGGTCGGCGACTTCCATGACCCAGTCGTACTGGGGCAGCGCGTAGTGGATGTCGGCAAGGACGAGCATGCGCATGGCGTCAGGCCCCCCTCGACGCGCTTCGGGAGGCGCACCCTAGCGGAGCCGGGTTGGAGTGGCTATCGGATGTGTTCAATGAGGCGCTGGCTGCGATTTCGATAGCTTTTTAGCGACCGGCCATCCGGCAGCGGGCGGCGGTTGCACTCGGCCTTTGCAGATCGGGATGCCTCTGTAGAATGTCGCCATGACCGACGGCGGCGGCGGCGAGAAGTGGAATTTCAGGGTCCTTCTGGGCCAGGGGATCTTCGACAATCTCGGCTATGAACTGACCAGCGAGAAGCTGGTGCTGCCGTTCATCTATACCGCGCTCGGCGGGCCGTTCCTGATCGGCGGCCTGATCGTGCCGATCGTCGGGGTGACGAAGCTGGTCTCGCAGATCGTCGCCGCGCCCGTCATCCATGCGGCGCGGCGCAACAAATGGTTCAGCGCCTGCGGTTTGGTCGCGACCGCGCTGGCGCTGGCGATCGTCTGCCTGACCATCCGCGACGTGCCGCTCCTGTGGGTGGCGGTCATCTTTGTCGCCGTGACGATCGTCCTGGGCGCCAGCGCAGGCCTCAACGGGCTGGCGTTCACCGACATGCTCGGGCGCGTCCTGCCCGAGCATCGGCGCAGCGCGCTGCTTTTCACGCAGTCCGGCGTCGCCGGACTGGTGGCGGTGCTGGTGGCCCTGTGGTCACAGAACTTCATCGACCAGAAGACGCCGCTCGATGCCCATCTCGAACTGATGTGGATCGGCATTATCATGACGCTGCTCGCCGCCGCCGTGATCGTGGTCGTGCGCGAGCCGCCGAAATGGGAGGAGCCGCCCGCCGCGGCGCAGGCGAAAGGCAATATCGCCAGCCTGAAGGAGAGCTTCGCGATTGCTTTTGCGCTGCCGTGGTTCCGCCGGTTCATCGTTGCGCGCACGCTTTTCCTCTCGATCGAACTGGCGATGCCGTTCTACGCCATCCACGCGGCGACGCTGCACAAGGATACGTTCAACGGACTGAGCACGTTCGTCATCGCGAGCTGCATCGGCCTGGTCGTCGGCGGGCTGGTGTGGCCGCGCGTCGCCAAGAAGTCGATACGGCTGGTGCTGACGTCGTCGGCCGTCTTCGCTTGCCTGGCCGGACTCCTCGGGCTGGCGCTGGCGCGCTGGCCGCAACTGCAGTCGCCGCATCCCTACTCGGTCGTGATTGCGATGGTCGCGTTCAGCGCCCAGGGCATCTCGAGCGGGCGCACGGTGTACCTGATCGGCGCCACCGACGACTCGAACCGCTCCTACTGCATCGCCGTGGGCAACGTGTTGACGGGCGTGCTGGCCATCGGCATGGCGGCGGCCCTCGGCACGGCGGCGCACATCCATGACATCCGCTGGGCGATCTGGATCGTGGTCGCGCTGAACGTCGCCGCCGCGCTCTACGCCAGCGGGCTGGGCGAAGCGAAACAGCCAGAGCCGCACGAGGAGCACCGGGTCCGGCAGGCGGTATCCGCACCGCATCGCGGGCGGGGTTGGTGAGCGGACCAGTCGAGTGTCTGCCCGAGTGGAAAATCCGGGGAGTGAAATCCGGGGAGCGAACGGCGCGAGACGGCTCGCTACCCTTAAAAACCGCATCAAATCAAAGGTAAAAAATCCTAGGAATATTTTCTTGACAGCGTGACGCTGGTTCGCTATCCTTCTGCTAACGTCGCAGAAGTGGGCGAGAGGTTCTCCTCCCTCCTTGTTCGTCCTTCCCGAGACTGACCTCCCGGGCTTCTGCGACCTGACTGGAACCCCCGGCGCTTCCCCGCGCGCGGGGGTTCTTCTTTTCAAGGGATCGAAAAGCCATGACCTTCGCAGACGCGGAGACGCCGCCGCGACCGAACGGCGCGGATCACGGTCCGGGTGCGCTTGCTGTCGCGATGCCGGCGAAGCGCTCGCCGATCCGCAAGTATTCGACCGAGGTGCGCGAGCACGTCCGCCAGCTCTACGAGGGCACGGACAAGGCGCTATCGGTCATCTCGAAAGAGACCGGCGTCGGCACCACGACGATCAGCGCATGGGCGCGGCAGGAGCACTGGATCCGCGCGGCGGGCGCGCCGCCGGTGCGCGTTGCCGGTGGGGGGCCGGGCCCGCAGGGCCAGCGCGCCCGGCTGATGGCGCGGCTCTTCCGCACATACGGCCGGCAATTGGCGGCGCTCGAACGGCGGGCGCGCGACGACGCGGGCAGCGACGAGAAGGACGCGCGCACGCTTGCCGTGCTCGCCAGGACGCTTGAGACATTGATGGCGCTCGACCGGGACGACGGCGCGAAATCCAGCCAGCCGGAGCCCGTGAACCGTGGAGACTACAGAGCTGAACTCGCGCGCCGCCTTTCTCGATGGGCTGAAGAAGGGGGCGAAGCCGGGGACACTGATCGGGGGACTGACTGACGCACTCGCCGAGGGTTGGGCGACCGAATGGAAAGAGGATGCCCGGCCCGACCAGCTTCCGCCCGAAGACGACTGGCTGGTCTGGCTTGTGCTCGGCGGGCGCGGCGCCGGCAAGACCCGCACGGGCGCCGAATGGGTGCGCGCCGTGGCGACGGCGGAGCCGAAGCCGGCGGGGCCGATCGCGCTGATCGGCGAGACGTTCGCCGACGTGCGCGAGGTGATGATCGAAGGCGTTTCCGGACTGCTGCGGATTCATCCGTCGTGGCACCGGCCGGAATGGCAGCGCTCGCGCCGCCGTCTGGTCTGGCCGAACGGCGCGGTGGCGCACGCCTTCTCGGCGGAGGATCCGGAAGCGCTGCGCGGCCCGCAATTCGCCGCCGCCTGGGCCGACGAGCTCGGCAAGTGGCGCTATCCGGATGCGTGCTGGGACATGCTGCAATTCGGCCTCCGGCTCGGCGAACGGCCGCGCCAGGTGGTGACGACGACGCCGCGGCCGATCCCGCTGCTGAAGCGGCTGGTCGCCGGTACGGCAACCGGCGAGACGGCGCTTAGCCATGCGACGACGGCGGATAACGCATACAACCTTGCGCCTGGATTCCTGAGCCGGGTCGTCGCGCGCTATCACGGCACGCGGCTCGGCCGGCAGGAACTGCTGGGCGAGATGATCGCGGAGCGCGCCGACGCGCTCTGGCGGCGCGACACGATCGAAGCGGCGCGGGTTACGACGGCGGCGGAACTCGGTCGGATCGTCGTGGCGGTCGATCCGCCGGCGTCACGGCGGAGCGGCACCTGCGGCATCGTCGCGGCGGCGCTCGGCAAGGACGGTTTCGGCTACGTGCTCGCCGACGCCAGCCTCAACGAAGTGCGCCCGGCGGAATGGGCGGCGGTGGCGATCGCGCTTTACCGGCGCTTCGGCGCCGACGCGCTGGTCGCCGAGGTCAACCAGGGCGGCGACATGGTGGCCGCGGTCATGCGCGAGGTCGATCCGGACGTGCCGGTGAAGGAGGTGCGGGCGACGCGCGGCAAGTGGCTGCGCGCCGAGCCGGTGGCAGCGCTCTACGCGCAGGGCCGCGTGCGCCATGTCGGCGCGCTGCCGGAACTGGAGGATGAGATGTGCGACTTCGGCGTCGACGGGCTTTCGGCGGGGCGTTCGCCCGACCGGCTGGACGCGCTCGTCTGGGCGCTGACCGCGCTGATGCTGGGCGGCGAGGGCGAGCCCCGGGTGCGGGGGGTCTGAAACCGCGATTGCCAATGGTCATGGCCGGGCGCAATCTCGCCGCCGGGCGCGGGGGGCATTTCTGGAGGCGACATGCGCGCGTTGATCTTGCTTTCCCTTGGACTGGCCGCGTTGATCCAGCCGGCCGAGGCGCAGGTGGCGCGGCGGAATCTGGCGTGCAGCGTCATCCCGCTGGTCGGTCAGGGGACCGGGAAGGAGCGCATCGCGATCATCACGAACAGCCTCGCGACGACGATCGCGGCCCACACGGTCTATGCCTACACCGTGGGTCTGAAGCACTTCAGCTATGCGGCGCCGAATGCCCTGGCGCCGGGCCAGTCGCTGGCCGCGCCCGCGCCACCGGGCTCGGACGTCGGGCCGTGCACCGCGTCGGTGCCGGCTGTGTTCAAGAAAGACTTCAACATCATGACGGCGCCGCCGGCAGCGCGCAGTCCATGATCGGTCTGGCCGCGCTGCTGGCGCTCAATGCGGTGTTGCATGCGGTCCTGGTCGCCCGTTTCGGCGTGAAGGGGAACGAACCGTTCCTCGCTTACGTCTTTGTCTATGGCGCGCTGGCGGTCGCCGTGTTCTCGGGCGTGCCCTTCGCGCTGTGGGCGACGCTGGTAATGGCGGTGCTCGGGATCGTCGGCCTGACCGTGACGTTCAACAAGGCGAACCGGGGCAAGAGCCTCGACAAGGTGATCTGGGGGCTCGACGCGGCGGCGATCGTCTTCGCCGCGTGGCTGGCGTTCGCGGGGTAATCCGTCGCGTTGCGTGATGGAGTTGCGGCCGGTATGACCGGCGGCGACATACATTCCTCGCTTCACGGAAATTCGGACATGCAAGAGAGACGTGCGTCGCGGCTGGGTAAAGCCGTTTCGGAAATCGGCTTCGGCGCCTGGGCGATCGGCGGCAGCTGGGGCCAGCAGGTCGACGAGCGCGACGCGGAAGCGGCGCTGAACGCCGCGCTCGATGCCGGCGTCACCTTCATCGACACGGCCAACGTATACGGCGGCGGGCGTTCGGAGACGATCATCGGGCGCGTGCTGAAGGCGCGCGGCGGATCGCGGCCCTTCGTCGCCACCAAGGCCGGACGCGGCGGACCAAACACGCCGGAGAGCTACACCAGGGCGAATCTCGCCGAGGCGATCGAGAAGAGCCTCGGCCGCCTGCAGACCGATGCGATCGACCTTCTGCAATTGCACTGTCCGCCGACGGCGGTGTTCTACATGCCGGAGGTGTTCGACGCGCTCGACGCGCTGGTCAAGGACGGCAAGCTGAAGCGCTACGGCGTCAGCGTCGAGAAGATCGAGGAAGGGCTGAAGGCGATCGAGTATCCGAATGTCGCCAGCGTTCAGATCATCTACAACATCTTCCGCCAGCGCCCGGAGCGGCTGTTCTTCCCCGAGGCGAAGCGGAAGGGCGTCGCCGTCGTGGCGCGCGTGCCGCTGGCGAGCGGGCTGCTCACCGGCAAGATGAAGCGTGACACGGCGTTCGCCACGGACGACCACCGTGCGTTCAATCGCCATGGCGAGAAATTCGACATGGGCGAGACCTTCTCCGGCGTGCCCTACGAGGAGGGCCTGGCGGCGGTGGAGGAGTTGCGGTCGCTGGTGCCGATGGGAACCGCGATGGCGCAGTTCGCGCTGCGCTGGATCCTGATGAACGACGCGGTGACGGTGGCGATACCCGGCGCGCGCAACGCCGAGCAGGCGAAGAGCAACGCGGCCGCGGCCGACCTGCCCGCGCTGGGCGCGGATACGATGGCGGCGGCCAAGGAGATCTACGATCGGCGCATTGCGCGCCACGTCGACCAACGCTGGTAGGGCCTAGCGGCGGCGGGCGATCAGCGCCGCCGGGATGAGCAGGAGCCAGCCGGCGATCATCATCGTGCCGCCGACCGGCGCGGCCATCGGCAGCGGGCTCACGCCCATGAAGTGGATCGCCGCCAGATCGGCCGAGAAGGCGAGGGCGCCGAGCGCGATGAGCGCGGTGGCGACGCACAGCGCGATGCCGCGCCCGGCGAACAGGCCGAGGGCGAGCACCGCCGGCGCCTGGGTGAGCGCGATCAGCGCCAGATTGCCGAGGATGTGATCGTCGCCGAGATGGCTGGCGGCGGCCGCGGCAGCGACACCGCCCGCGCCAAGGATCCCGGCGATGACTATGGCGAGGCGGGAGAACCAGTCGGGTTTCATGGCGGTGCGATTCCGGTGCGGGTCATGCCCGAGCGTAGCACGCCGCGCTAGCGCGCGCGGTTGACCAGGAACGCGCCGGCGAAGATGGCAAGCGCAGCAACGACGAGGCCCAGGCCGGCCGGTTCGCCCAGCACCACGACCGCGATCGCGGCACCCGCGGCAGCACCGACCGAGCCGATCTGGCTGAGATAGACCGGGCCGGCCAGCGCCTGGAGCTGGAAGATGAGGCTGTAGGTCGCGGAGAAGACGGCGATCTGGACGGCGAGCAGCGTCAGCGTGGTCGCGTCGAGCGCGGGCGCGAAGGGCACGCCGGTGACGACGAGATAGGGCAGCAGCGTCAGCGCTGCGGCGATGAGCATGCCCGGCGCCAACGACAGCGGCGTCGCGCCACGCGGCCAGCAGAGGCTGCGGAAGATATTGCCGCCGGCGACGAAGAACGGCGCGGCGAGGGCGACGGCGATCCAGCCGAGGCTGGCGTCGCCGAACGAGACTTGCTGGCGACCAGCGCGACGACGCCGGCAAAGGCGAGCGCCAGGCCGGCGGCGCGCTGGGTGCGGAAGCGCTCCATCTTCAGGCCGAGGGCCAGGAGATAGGAGAGCAGCGGCGGGAAGGCGAAGCCGAGCGCGACGAAGCCGGCGCCGACATGCGGAATGGCGGCGAAGGAGAGCGCGTTGGGCAGCATGGCGGAGAGCAGGCCGGAGCCGAGATTATAGGCCAGTGTGCGGCGCGCGAGCCGCGGGGCATTGCCGCTGCGGATCGCGAGCGCGGTGAGAATCGCGCCGGAGCCGGCCAGCGACCAGAACAGGAAGGCGAGGGGATGCCAGCCGGCGGCGGTGGCGAGCTTCACCATGGCGGCGAAGACGCCGAGGAGCGAGCCGACGGTGAGCAGCAGGACGAGCGGGGTCGTGCGCGCGGCGGCCAGCAACGGCGCCGCGCCGGCAATGCGGGCGGTCATGATCGTATCTCCGAATGCGGCCGCTTGGCGGTGCCGCTCCGATGCTGATACTATCTTGGCGTAAAGTATCTTGATGTCAAGAGATATGATGACCATGACCGACCGTGCCGCAATCGCCTTCGCCCAGTGGCGCAAGGAGCGCCCGGAGATAGACCCGTTTCCCATGGCCCTGCTCGGGCGGCTGAACGAGACGTCGCTGATCGTCATGCGCGACTGGCTGACGCCGGTCATGGCGCAGCTTCGGATTGCATCCGGGCGAGTTCGACGTGCTGGCGACGCTGCGCCGCTCCGGTTCGCCGTATGCGCTGACGCCGACGGCGCTCTACGAGACGACGATGATGTCGTCCGGCGGCATGACCAACCGCATCGACCGGCTGGAGACGGCCGGCCTGGTGGAGCGGCGCAAGCATCCGACCGACCGGCGCGGCACGCTGGTGGCGCTGACCCGGGAGGGGCGGAGCGCTGATCGACGAAGCCTACGACGCGCACGTGGCGAACGAGACAGCGCTGCTCACGGCCCTGACCAAGGCGGAGCAGAAGCAGCTCGACGGGCTGCTGACGAAGCTGCTGGCGGGGATACGGAAGGACGCGGCGGGGTAGGCGGCTTCCCCCTCACCCTGTCCCTCTCCCACGAGGGGAGAGGGGAGAGGGGACGCGAGGGGAAAGTCCCCCGTGCACTCTCGGCAGACTCGATCCGGCGCGAAGGCTGATGTGGGAACGCGGCTTTTCTGCCTACCGTTTCCGTAAGGGGAGTGGGGACGCCGGCGCGTCCGGCTCCATCGATACCGTGCCCTTCGGCAACGGTGCACCCACCCGGATTTCCAAGTCCGGTTTGCATCCGCAAACCGGGGAAATCCGCCTTCGTGGCCCATAGAGCCTAGACCGCGCGGGCGATCATCTCGATCGGTGCGATCATGCGCGCCTGAAGCGTTTTCATGACGTTGCCCAGGCGCTCCGGCGTCGCGGGACCCATGAGCGTGTGCAGGCTGAGCGGCGGTGGACCGTCCTTGGCGGCACGCTCGCTCATCTGGCGGCCGAGGTCGCGCGCCATGTCGCCACGGTCGGTTTCGCGTTCGATGGCGAAGCCCGCGGCCTCCAGCAGGGCGCGGTAGGTAGCCGGCGTCTCGACGAAGCTGCTTTCGATCGTCGCGGCCCAGGGCATGGGATAGGGAAGGTCGCCGGGCGCCACCTGCATGATGTCGTAAACGCCGAAGCGCGTGCCCGGCTTCAGCACGCGCCGCGTCTCGGAAAACAGGGTCGCCTTGTCGGCGATGTTCATGGCGACATGGACGGTGTAGGCGCCGTCGAAGGTGGCGGACTCGAACGGCATGGCCAGGGCATTCGCCTGCTGGAAGACGACCAGATCCGACAGGCCGCAGCGGCGCGTCAGTCCGTTGGCGGTGCCGACATATTCCTCGGTGAGGTCGATGCCGGTGACACGCACGCCATGCGCCTCGGCGAAATGACGGGCCGGCCCGCCGATGCCGGCGCCGATATCGAGCACATGCGCGCCGCGCGGGAAGGCAAGCGCCTCGGCGAAGGCCACAGTCGCCGGCCGCCAGCCGAGGTGAAACTCGTCGGCGCCGGAGAGTTCGGCCGGGACGAGGTGCTCGACATCGGCTTTGCCGCTGCGCTTGAGCGCTTCGAGAATGGCCTGCTCAAGGCCGGGCCGACCGTAATGGGCCGTGACCTGCTGTTCGACTGACATGGGGAATGCCTCCGGGCATGCTGACCGACCGCGACGCGGGCGGGGGCGCCCGAAGGACGCCGCAAAGCATACGCCGGCCGGGCACGACCGCGCGAGCGATTTTCGGGAGCAACCAACCGATGCGAATTCCGTTCTTCAGCGGGCGCGAACCCGCGCGCCCCGAGACCAAGGCCTCGGCGACCGGGCCGCTGATCGCCTGGCAAAGCCTCGGGCGGGCGGCGTGGACGCCGCGCGACTACGCCAGGCTGGCGAAGGAGGGCTTCGCACGGAACGCGATCGTCTATCGCTGCGTCCGTCTGATCTCGGAGGCTTCCGCCTCCGTGCCCTGGCTGCTCTACGAGGGCGCGGCGGAGGCGGACGAGCATCCGCTGCTCGCGCTGCTGGCGCGGCCGAACCGGCGACAGGCCGGCGCCGACTTCCGCGAGGCGCTCGCCGGCTACCTGCTCACCGCCGGCAATGCCTACATCGAGGTCGTATCGGTGGACGGCGTGCCGCGCGAGCTGCACACCCTGCGGCCCGACCGCATGAAGGTGGTGCCGGGCAGCGACGGCTGGCCGGAGGCCTACGAATACACCGTGGCAGGACGCACGGTGCGCTTCGCCGTGCCGCCGGACGGGCCGTCGCCGATCCTGCACCTGACGCTCTTCCATCCGCTCGACGATCACTACGGCTTTGCGCCGATCGAGGCGGCGGCGGTGGCGCTCGACATCCACAACGCCGCCGGCGCGTGGAACAAGGCGCTGCTCGACAATTCGGCGCGGCCTTCGGGCGCGCTGGTCTATCAGGCGAAGGACGGCGGCAACCTGACCGCCGCGCAATACGAGCGGCTGAAGGCGGAGCTGGAGACCGGCTTCACCGGCGCGCGCCAGGCCGGACGGCCGCTGCTGCTGGAAGGCGGGCTCGACTGGAAGGCGATGAGCCTGACGCCCAAGGACATGGATTTCCTCGAGGCGAAGAACGGCGCGGCGCGCGAAATCGCGTTGGCCTTCGGCGTGCCGCCGATGCTCCTCGGCATCCCCGGCGACAACACCTACGCCAATTTCAAGGAGGCGAACGCCGCCTTCTGGCGTTCGACCGTGTTGCCGCTGACCGGGCGGATCGCCGGCGCGCTCGGCGCGTGGCTGGCGCCATCCTTCGGCGATGGCGACGCGCTGCGCCTGTGGTTCGACGCCGACCAGGTGGAGGCGCTGTCGGGCGACCGCGCCGCGCTGTGGGAACGCATCGCGGCGGCGGACTTCCTCACGGCGGACGAGAAGCGCGCCGCGGTCGGATACGAGCCGATGGGGGAGGGGTAGGGAAACCGCTCCAGCTTACGGTGTTGCACTAGAGCGGGCGGGGATCAGTGTCATCAGTGCGGGAACGTTGAACCCTTTCGCCGTCAACCAGACGCCGAGCGACAGTTCCCAGAGAAACTCTGGAATGGTCGCGATGCCCTGCGGTGCGGAGCCCGGCGCGATGACACCGAACAGGACCAGCGTGCCGGACACGACGATCAGCGGACCGCCGATGAGGCCGAGCACGGACATCGCCCTCGGGACCAGCCGGGACGCGAACATCAAGTAGCCCAGGATCAGGCCGTTACCGACGCCAACGACAAAACCCGGACCGAGCAGGAACGTCCAGTCGTGGACCGAGACGAGCGACCGGCCGACGAGCACCAGCGTTTCCGCATTCGCACCGGCCGCCTCGACCCGCAGCGTTCCGAGCGCGAGCAGGCTGAGGATGCCCACGGCGATAAAGGCGCATTCGACGAGCCGCGCGCTCACATAGCCGAAAGCGAGAACCTCGTTCTGGCGCTTCAGGACCGGATAGAGCGCGAGCGCCGTGCCGATATTGGCGATGATGAGAAGCATCTCCAGGAGCGCTCCCCACGCGAGCCCGGTATCCGCGCTGGCGCCGAGAACGTAGTCGGGATCGTTGAGCGCCGGCGCGTAAAACGAGAACACGGCCGGAATGGACGTGGCAAAGGTGATGAGAAAGAGAATGCCAGTCCACCGCGCAAGCAGTTGCGCCTGCGCAATCGACGGGCGTTCCACATCGTTTTGGGCGACGCGCATTCAGGCCCCCCTCCAATGCGGTCCGTCAGTCACCCGACGAATCCGCAGGAAGGGACGCTATCCGCTTTCCGTGCGCCGGACGATGTCCTTGATGGATAACCGGAACCGCGGCAATGCCTGCCGGGGCGGCGGACGCGGAAAAGTCGGAAGTTCCCGGTAACGGTTTGGTGCCTTGAAGGCCGGCGTTAGTTGTTCAAAAATCTGAGTCTGATACATCGCGAAGACCGGGCGGCATTCAGGCAGGCAGAATATGGCAAATCGATTGGCGATCACGCGATCCAGGGTGGCGATGCGGGGTTCCGGCCCCGCCGTCGCCGTGACGCTGGCGGCGATGGCCGCGCTGACGCTGCTGAGCCCCGGCGCCACGGCAAAGACCGCGCGCCCGGCGCAGCCGGCGGCGGAAACGGCGCCGCGCGCGGCCGGAGAGCCGATCATGGCGATCGTGTCGATCAAATCGCAGCGGGTCACCTTCTACGACGCCGACGGCTGGATCGTGCGGGCACCGGTATCGACCGGCGTCAAGGGACGCGAGACGCCGGCCGGCGTCTTCGCCGTGCTGGAGAAGGATGTGGACCACCACTCGTCGCTCTATGACGACGCCTGGATGCCCCACATGCAGCGCATCACCTGGAACGGCATCGCGCTGCACGGCGGGCCGCTGCCGGGCTATGCGGCCTCCCATGGCTGCATCCGCATGCCCTTCGGCTTTGCGGAGAAGATGTTCGACACGACGCGGATCGGCATGCGGGTGATCATTTCGCCGAACGATGCGGCCCCGGTCGATTTCACCCATCCGGCGCTGTTCGAGCCGAACGCGGAGGCTCTCGCGGCCGCTCCGGCGCATGCCGAGGCGCTGGGGCAGGAGGCCGCCGCGGCAGCCCAAGCGGCAGACGAGGCGAAGAAGGCTTCGACCGCGGCGGGCCGCGCGGCGACATCGGCCGCAGCAGCGGTGCGCAAGCTGGAGAAGCTGAACGCCCGCGCCGCCGCCAGGGTGGTCGCCGCGGACAAGGCGATCGCCGCCGCGGACAAGGCCAAGGTCAAGGCCGACGACCTGAAGCAGACGGCGGTCGCCAAGGCCGCCGAACTGGCGCCGCAACGCGACGCGGCCAAGGCCGACGCGCAGGCGAAGGTCGATGCGGCGACCGCGGCAAAGGATGCCGCGACGGACGACGCCGCGAAGAAGGCCGCCGCGACACTGGCGCGCGAGGCGGCATCCCTCGCCAAGGCGGCGAGCAAGCTGGAAGCCGCGACGACCCGCGCCGACGCCAGCGTCGTCGCCGCCGACAAGGCGATCGCCGCGGCGGTCGAGGCCCAGGCGAAGGCCGCGGCGCTGAAGGAAAAGACCGTCGCCGAGGCCGCGGATCTGGCGGCGCAGCTCGACGCCGCCAGGATCGATGCGCAGGCCAAGGCCGATGTGGCCGCGGCCGCGAAGGGCGCCGTCAAGGCGGCCGACGCGCGGAAAACCGATACCGCGAAGGCGGCGAGCGAGGCGAAGCTCGATCTCGAGCCGGTGTCGGTCTACATCAGCCGCGCAACGCAGAAGCTTTACGTGCGGCGGAACACCCACAAGCGCTGGCCGGACGGCGGCGAGGTGTTCGATGCGACCATCGAGGTTCCGGTGACGATCCGCGATCCCGAGAAGCCGATCGGCACCCATGTGTTCACGGCGATGGCGCGCGACGGCGACGCCCTCCGCTGGAGCGCGGTGACCATCGAAGACGGCGACGACGCGCGGGACGCACTCGACCGCATCAGCATCCCGCAGGATGTGCTGGACCGCATTGGGCCGACCGCCTTGCCGCGATCCTCGATCATCGTCTCGGACGAGCCGCTGAGCCGGGAGACCAATTACCGCACCGAGTTCGTTGCGGTGCTGAGCGACTTTCCGCAGGGCGGCTTCATCACCCGCAAGCCGACGCCCAAGCCTCCCCCTTCGAGGGGCCTCGATCTGTTTTCCGGCTTCGGTGGCAACCAGAAGCCCCAGGCCGCCGACAGACGCCAGCGCAAGCAGGGCGACTGGTTCCAGCAGTTCTGGCAGTAACGCACCGCCCGCGACGCAGCAGGCGTTTCGGGCCCCACCATCCGCGCGCTTGCACGTGCGCATCGGCGGCGATGCGGGAGCACGGATGACGTGGACGACATCACGCACACCTTCGCCGAGCGCGGCGACCTCGCGCACCTGGCGCTGTTTCTCTGGGCGAGCGGAGCGAGCGCGCTGCTCGTCTGGGCGCTGAAGGAACTGGCCGCGTCGAACCGGCGCTTCAACGACTTCGTCAACGAGATCGCGCGGCTGAACCGGTTCTTCAAGGACCGCGACTAACCGATTCATCGGACTCGGAAACCATGAAACGCATCCTGACGCTGATCGGCGCCGGGCGCGGCAGCGCGCACCACGCCGTCTTCCACGAATTCGCGGAAGGGCTTGGCGCGGGTGATCCGCCGACGGCGGTGGACCGCGCGCGTGCGCGCGGTGGACGTGTAGGGACGCCCCCTCCCGAAATCGGCAGAGCCGATTTCGATCTCCCCTCGAGGGGGAGGTTGGTTCCGGCATTTGCCGGACAGGCCAGACTGAAACGAGGTCAAGCCATGATCGCAACCGAAACCAAGTTCGCCCGCGCGACCCTGTCGCCGGTCGAGGCCGATGGGACGTTCACCGGCTATGCCAGTCTGTTCGGCCGCGCCGACCTCGGCCGCGACATGGTGATGCCCGGCGCTTTCCGCGCCTCGCTGGCGAAGCGGGGCGCGGGCGGCGTGAAGATGCTCTTCCAGCACGACCCCAACGCGCCGATCGGCGTGTGGCTCGACATTCGCGAAGACGGCGAGGGGCTGCTGGTCAAGGGGCGGCTGACGACCGACGTGGCGCGGGCGCGCGAGGTGCTGGCGCTGATGCGTGCCGGCGCGCTCGACGGCCTGTCGATCGGCTACCGCACCGTGCGCGGACGCACCGACGCCAAGACCGGCGTGCGCCATCTCCACGAGGTCGACCTCTGGGAGATCTCGGTGGTGACGTTCCCCATGCTGCCCGAGGCGCGCGTGACGGGCGTCAAGGACGCCAACGCGCATCTGGCGCGGGTCATTCGGCGGGCAGCGGGGATGATGCGGCGGGGCATTGCGGGTTGATCGTCTGCGTCGGGTTCCTTAGCCTTATGCCGGGCGGGACCTGGGGCTGAGGAAGAAGACATAATGGCATTTCTACGCGGGGCTGGACTGGCCCTCCTGATGCTTTGTGCTTACGCCCGTCGCCGTATCGGCCGATCCGCTGGTCGCGGAGGCGCAGGGCCTGCTCAACCAGCTCGGCTATGACGCCGGCCCCAGCGATGGAGCCTATGGCCGCCGCACCGGCGACGCGGCGACCGCGTTCTTCGCCGACCGTGGCGGCACGTATGATGGCAGCCTGGACGAAACCGACGTTGCGGCATTGCGCGAAGCGGCGGCGGAATACGAGCCGGTGCTGCGGCACCCCGGCCAGTTGATCGACCATACGCATGGACGTGAGACGAGCTGCAACGGGCTGGCGCCGGGCGCCATCACCGCGGCGTCGGTCGACCCCGCCAACTACCCGCCGGTGCCGGCGCTGAACGACGCCGCCTCGATCGGCGAATCCGTGTTGTGGAACAAGACGGAGCCGTGGGTGAAGGCGGTGGTGACGCTGGCCGCGCTCAGCGATACGCGCAAGGACGCGGCGGCCGGCAAGAAGGCGGTCGCGATGCTGACCGAGTGGGCGAAGGCCAAGGCGATCATGAAGACGCCGGTGGACTTGCGCTACAACGGCAAGGGCAGCGCCGGAACCTACCGGCCATCGGCCTCGGCGCCGGTGCTCGACATGGAGAACGCGGCGCAACTTGGATACGCCGTGCTCTACGCCCTCGACATGCTCGGCGATGCCGCGACGCCAGCGGAACACACGCTGATCGCGGACTGGGCGGAGGGCCTGGTGCGGAAGTATGGCGGGCCGATCGGCGATGCGATCTTCCAGAAGCACCCGACGGGGATCTGGCGGCTGGAGGGGCGGCCGATGCTGGCGCTTGCCATCGTCAACGGGGACGCGGCGACCTACGCCAAGTACGTCAACGCGTACTACAACGAGTTTCGCGCCACGGTGAACAAGGACGGCGCTATCCTGAAGAACGCCAATCGCGGCGACCGCGGGCTCCACTACCAGAGCCAGGGCACGCTCAGCATGACGGCGCTTTTCGACCTGGTGGAGAATCAGGGCGGCAAGGTGCCGCGCGACCTTGAGGAAAAGCTGCACGCTGCGGTGAAATTCCTGCTCGACGCGGACGCCGACAATGCGGTGATCCTGCCGTACAGCAAGGAGGGCTACAACAACCCGGCCGCGGCCAGCACCCGCTCCGCTACTACCGCGACAACGCGGAGCACTACTGGTGGATGATCTATTACATCTCGCGATTTCCGGACAACGAGAACAGCAAGCGTCTGCGCGCCTTCTCGATCGCAACGACACCGGCGACCGGGTCGCCAGCCGCGTGATGTCGAGCGTCTGGGTGCCGTATCCGATCAACTGCTACCGCGCCTTCGACATGAGCGAGAAGGCGGTGGCGGAAGCGAAGGCCTTCTCCACGAACTTCAAGCAGCCGGCCGATGACGACGATACGGGCAAGACGCCCGAGAAACTGGTCAAGACCAAGGGCGCGGCGCCGCTGGCCGTGGCATCGGCGTTTATCCGCGAGGGATTTCGCGAGAAGAACTTCGTCCAGTACGACGTGACGGTTTCCGGCGTGGCGGTGGGTGAGGACAAGGTGTTCCTGCCGACCATCATGGTGTTTACGGACTACCGGCGCAGCGCCGACAAGGTCTCGAACATCGAACTGGTGCGGCTGGTGCTCGATCGCGAGAACCTGGCCGACGAGGAGAGCCGCAAGGCGAATTACCTGCCGTGCGGCGATCTCGCGGCGCAGGCGCGGGACAATGGCAGCCAGCAGATCAGGCTGCACCTCGGCAACCAGGCGAAGACAGAACGAATGCATCCTGTCGAAGATGTCGGCGCAACCGCAAGATCTGGGCATCCATGCTCGACGGGTTCGGCGCTCGCCATCAACGGCGCGGTCATTCTCGGCGGCGTCCTCGCCTACCTCGACACGGCGGGGCTGCGCGAGGTGCTGCCGCCGGGCTACGCCTGGGTGCCGATCGCGCTCGGCGCGGGCAACGTGGCGCTCCGCCTGATCACCACCGGGCCGGTGGGGAGGAACGGCTGATGCTGGCGTGGCTGCTTGGCGCCGGACTCAAGCTGGCGTCCTCCGGCATCCTCGACAGGGCGATGGCGATGCTGACGGCCCAGGCCGAAAGCGCCGTCGAACGGGAGCGGGTGACCGCGACCGTCGCCATCGAAGAGATCCGGGCCGAACTCGGCCGCCGGCAGGCGCAGCGGGACGTGCTGGTCGCGGAGCAGGGGCGGGCAGTGACGGCACTGATGCGCCCGGCCTTCGCCTATCCGCTGGCGCTGTACTACGCCGCCGTGATCGCCGACAGCCTCTTCCATTTCACCTGGAACGTGGCGGCCCTGCCGGCGCCGATCGGCGACTGGTCGGGCTGGATCATTTCTGCGATCTTCCTCTCGGAGAGCGGCGAGCGCATCACCCGGACCATCGTCGGGCGCAAGGGCTGATGAGGGAAACCGGGCGATTCCCGCGGCTCCAGCGCGTATTCAGGGCATGTTCATCTGCTTGCCGGTAAGCCGGAGCCATGTTGCCGAAATTCGTCCGGAGGCTTTTCCTCGCCTTCGCCGTCACCATAGCAGCCGCTGCGCCGACGGTGCCCGCCACCGCCGCGGACGGCTGCCTGCCGCCCAGCCGGGCGCCGCGCGGCCTGTCCGATTTCCTCGGGCAGATCCGTTCGATGACCGGCGGAGGCGCGGTGGTGCGCGCGTGCCTGCGTGAAATCAACGGGCGGCTCATCTATCAGGTGACGGTCCAGGTCGGCGGCCAGGTGATGACGGTGAATATCGACGCCAAGACCGGCGCACCCCAGTAGGAACGGAACGGCGCGATGCGTGTCCTCGTGGTCGAAGACGATGCCGATCTGAACCGGCAGCTCACCGATGCGCTGAAGGAGGCGGGCTACGCCGTCGACAGTGCCACCGACGGCGAGGACGGCCATTTCCTCGGCGACACCGAACCCTACGACATGGTCGTGCTCGACATCGGCCTGCCGGTGCTGGACGGCATCAGCGTTCTGGAGAAGTGGCGTCGCGACGGCCGCACCATGCCGGTGCTGATCCTGACGGCGCGCGACCGCTGGAGCGACAAGGTGCAGGGCATCGACGCCGGCGCCGACGATTACGTCGCCAAGCCCTTCCACATCGAGGAGGTGCTCGCCCGCGTCCGCGCGCTGGTGCGCCGCGCCGCCGGCCACGCCTCAAACGAGATCGAATGCGGGCCGGTGCGCCTCGACAGCCGCGCCGGCCGCGTAACCGTTGACGGCAATCCGGTAAAGCTCACCTCCCACGAATACCGCGTACTCGAGTACCTGATGCATCACCGCGACCGGGTCGTATCGCGCACGGAGCTGATCGAGCACCTCTACGACCAGGACTTCGACCGCGATTCCAACACGATCGAGGTCTTCGTCGGCAGGCTGCGCAAGAAGGTTTCGCCCGACCTGA
The DNA here is from genome assembly GCA_963798195.1 of uncultured Alphaproteobacteria bacterium. Classification (GTDB taxonomy): domain Bacteria; phylum Pseudomonadota; class Alphaproteobacteria; order Rhizobiales; family Kaistiaceae; genus CAVSRC01. Next base: position 476,822 of record CAWCSF010000010.1, read on the forward strand.
TCGAAACCGTGCGCGGGCTCGGCTACCGCATCGTCGATCCCGGCAATGCGACCTAATTCCCTCGCTGGACGCCTCATATCGGCGGCAGCGCTCTGGGCCCTGGTGGCGCTGGTCGCCGCCGGGCTGATCCTGATCTCGCTTTATCGCACGACCGTCGAGCGCGCCTTCGACGAGCGGCTCAACGTCTATTTCCAGACTTTGACCGGAGCCCTCTCTGCGCAGGATCCGGCGCAGTCCTTCGGCGATCCTGGCAATCTCGGTGAACAGCGTTTCGAGCTGCTCTATTCCGGCTGGTACTGGCAGGTGCGCGACGTGGCGACGCGCAAGGTCCTGCTACGGTCGTCGTCGCTCTATTCCGACACCATCGACATCACCAACGGCGTGGGCACGGCGGTCAAGGATGGGTTGACCTCGGGTGCGCTGGCCGGGCCCGACAACCAGTCGCTTCGCTTCCTGAGCCGGACGCTGACGTTCGAGGGGCGCGAGCCGGTAATCGTGTCCGTCGCCGGCGATGCGGGCGAACTCCAGGAGGAAATCCGCTCCTTCTCGGCCAGCGTTGCCATCACCCTCGCGGTCTTCGGCATCGGGCTGATCATCGCGACCCTCATCCAGATCCGCTGGGGCCTGCGTCCGCTGGACGATGTGCGTCGCGCGCTGGTCGAGCTTCGCGTCGGCAAGCGGGCCCGCGTCGAGGGAAAGTTCCCTCGGGAAATCGCCCCGCTTGTCAACGAGTTGAACGCAGTTCTTGAATCAAATCAGGAGGTTGTCGATCGCGCCCGCACCCAGGTCGGCAACCTGGCCCACGCCCTGAAGACGCCGCTCAGCGTCGTCATCAACGAGGCGCGGGCCAGCCACGACGCGGCGGCCGTCAAGATCGTCGAGCAGACCGAACTGATGCGGCGGCAGGTCAACCACTATCTGGACCGCGCGCGAATCGCCGCCCAGACCAACGTCATCGGCGTCGTCACGGACGTGGAACCGATCGTCGACCGGCTTGTCCGCGTCATGGGGCGGCTCTACGACGCGCGCGGCATCAAGCTGATCAGCGACGTGCCGGAGGAGGCGCGGTTCAAGGGCGAGCAGCAGGACCTCGAGGAGATCGTCGGGAACCTGGTCGACAATGCCTGCAAATGGGCGAAAACCAAGGTTCTGGTGGGCGCGACCTACACGCCGCCGAACGGCCTTGATGATCCCGGGAAGCTGATGATTCGCATCGAGGACGATGGGCCCGGACTGACTCCGGGCGAGATCGAGGAAGCGACCACGCGCGGTCACCGGCTGGACGAGACCATGCCCGGCTCCGGGCTGGGGCTTTCCATTGTCACCGACCTTGTCGCGATGTATCGGGGCCGCCTGCATCTTGATCGATCGCGCGCCGGCGGGCTTCTGGCCGACGTGGAGTTGCCGGCGGCGTGATCCCAAGCGTCGCAAATGTCGTAATTCCGCCATTACTGCGTGCAAGAAGCCGCGCGGGTGGGGGGCTCCATCCATTTGCCGGAGAGTTCCGGATGCGTGTCGTGACGTTCGCCGCGGCGGCGATTGCGGTGTTGGCCCTGGCCGGCTGCCAGTCGAACTCTGCCCAGCCGACAGCGGTGCTGGCCGGGTCCGTCGGGGTTGCTCCGACGACGCTTGCCGGCGGCCTCGCCGGCAACCAGATCGGCCGCGATCTCGACAAATCCGACCGCCAGGTGGCGCTGCAAGCGGAGTATCGCGCGCTCGAATTCGGGCGAACGGGGGCCTCGACGCCGTGGAGCAATGGCCGGACGGGCCATTACGGGGCCGTCATTCCAGGCGTTGCCTACCGGCTCAACGACACGACCTGCCGCGAGTATTCCCACAAGATTTTCGTGGACGGACGGTCGGAAGTGGCCAATGGCAGCGCGTGCCGCGAAGTGGATGGAAGCTGGCGAACCGTCAGCTAAAGTCTTCGAAAAGCCTTTTCGCGACACTTTGTCCGCAGTAAGCGACAGCCCCGAGGACTATTGACCGGCCCTGGAAACATGATGGGTCTCTGGATCGCCATGGCCGTTCTCGCGGCCGCCGCTGCGGTTGCCGTGCTGGCGCCGCTCTACCGGTCGTCGCGCGGCGGCCGGTCCGAGCGTGCGCAGGCGATGGCGATCTATCGCGACCAGCTTGGCGAGGTGGATCGCGATGTCAGCCGCGGCGTGATCGGCGAAACCGAGGCGGCCGCGGCGCGGACCGAAATCTCGCGGCGACTGCTGCGCGTCGGCGGCGAGGCGGCCGAGGATGGAAACGCGGGCAGCGCCCGCACGCGCCAGATCGCGACGGTGGCGATCGTCGCGACACCGCTGGCGGCGCTGGCGCTGTATCTGTGGCTGGGTTCGCCCGAGATGCCCGGCGAGCCGCTGGCCGCCCGGCTGAGTGCACCGATAGAGCAACAGGACGTCGGCGCACTGGTCGCGCGTATCGAAAAGCACCTCGCCGACAATCCCGGCGACGGCAAGGGCTGGGAGGTGCTGGCGCCGGTCTACATGCGGCTCGGCCGCTACGACGATGCGGTGACCGCGTACGGGCATGCGGTGGAATTGATCGGATCGACGGTAGAGACTGAATCCAATCTCGGCGAGGCGATCGTCGCCGCGAACGGCGGCACGCTCACGCCCGACGCACGGGCAGCGTTCGCGCGGGCAGTGACGATCGATCCAAAGGCGGACCGGCCGCGCTTCTATCTCGCGCTGGCGCTGACGCAGGAAGGCAAATCCGACGAGGCCGTTAGCGCGTGGAGGGCGCTGCTCGATGGCGCGCCGGAAAACGCGCCCTGGGTGCGCGTCGCCCGCACCGAACTCGCCAAGCTCGAAGGCGGCGAGGCGCCACCCGCAACCATGCCCGGACCGACGGCGGCCGACGTGAAGGCCGCCGGGGACATGGCGCCGGCGGACCGCACCGCCATGATCGAGGGCATGGTCGCGCAACTTGCCGCCAAACTGGACGAGAACCCTGCCGATTCCGAAGGTTGGGCACGTCTGGTCCGCTCCTATATGGTCCTGCAGCGCCCGGACGACGCGAAGGCGGCGCTGGGCAAGGCGCGTGTCGCGCTGGCGGCGGACGCGACCGCGCTGGCGAACGTGAATGAAGCGGCGAAGGCCGCAGGAGTACCGGAATGACCATGGTGGCGCCCCGCCGCAACGGAATGACGCGAAAGCAGCGGCGATTGACGCTGATCGGCCTTGCCGGAGTGGTGCTCGTCATCGCGGCCGGGCTGATCCTCTACGCATTGACCGATCGGATCGTCTTCTTCAATTCGCCGACCGACGTCGCCGCCAGCAAGCTGCCGCCGGGCACCCGTATCCGCCTCGGCGGACTGGTCGAGGACGGCAGCCTGGTCAAGGACGCCGACGGCAAGGTCAGCTTCACGGTGACGGATGGCAACGCGGCGGTGCCGGTCTCGTATCAGGGCATCCTGCCGGACCTTTTCCGCGAAGGGCAGGGCGTCGTCGCCGAAGGCGTGCTGACCGGAGACGGCGGCGTCAGCGCCGACACCGTGCTCGCCAAGCACGACGAACGCTACATGCCGAAGGAAGTGGTCGACGCGTTGAAACAGTCCGGCCGCTGGGAAGAGACCGCCGGCACGACCGGGGCGAAGCAGTGATCCCCGAACTCGGGCACTTCTCGCTTGTGCTGGCGCTGGGGCTGGCGCTCGTCCAGTCGACCGTGCCGTTCTACGGCGCCGTCAGGGGCGACCAGCGGCTGACCGCCGTGGCGCAGCCGGCGGCGCTGACGGTGTTCCTGCTCGTCGGGCTCGCGTTCGCGGCGCTGGTGCAGGCCTACGTCGTCTCCGACTTCTCGCTGCTCAACGTGGTCGAGAACTCGCACTCGTCGAAGCCGCTGCTCTACAAGGTGACCGGCGTCTGGGGAAACCACGAGGGCTCGATGCTCCTCTGGGTTCTCATCCTCGTGCTGTTCGGCGCGCTGGTCGCCGCCTTCGGCAACAATCTCCCCGACAAGCTGCGCGCGCTGGTGCTGGCGGTTCAGGGCTGGATCGCCTCTGCCTTCCTGCTCTTCATCCTCACCACGTCCAACCCGTTCCTGCGGCTGTCGCCGGCGCCGATCGAGGGCAACGACCTCAATCCGGTGCTCCAGGACATCGGCCTCGCCATCCATCCGCCGCTGCTCTACCTCGGCTATGTCGGCTGCTCGATTTCGTTCTCCTTCGCCGTCGCGGCCCTGATCGAAGGCCGCATCGACGCGGCATGGGCGCGCTGGGCGCGGCCGTGGACGCTGGCGGCATGGATCTTCCTCACCGTCGGCATCGCGATGGGCTCGTACTGGGCCTACTACGAACTCGGCTGGGGCGGCTTCTGGTTCTGGGACCCGGTCGAAAATGCCTCGGTGATGCCGTGGCTGGTGACGACCGCGCTGCTCCATTCGGCGATCGTCATGGAGAAGCGCGACGCGCTGAAGATCTGGACGATCCTGCTTGCGATCCTCGCGTTTTCCCTGAGCCTCATCGGCACCTTCCTCGTCCGCTCCGGCGTGCTCACGTCGGTGCATGCCTTCGCCTCCGATCCGACGCGCGGCATCTTCATCCTCGCCATCCTCTGCGTCTTCATCGGCGGCGCGCTGACGCTGTTCGCCGCGCGCGCCGGGGCGCTGGCGCCGGGCGGCGTGTTTGCGCCGATCAGCCGGGAAGGCGCGCTTATCCTCAACAACCTGTTCCTGACCGCACTGGCCGCGACAGTGGTCATCGGCACGCTCTATCCGCTGGCGCTGGAGGCGCTGACCGGCGCGAAGATTTCGGTCGGTGCGCCGTTCTTCAACCTGACCTTCGTCCCGTTGGCGGTGCCACTCCTCATCATCGTGCCGTTCGGCCCCATGCTGGCGTGGAAACGCGGCGATATCATCGCTGCGTCGCAGCGGCTTCTGCTCGCATTCGGGATCGCCATCGTCGCGTCGCTGATCGTGGCGGCGCTGACCGGCTGGCATGACGCGCTGGCGATGCTCGGCATCTGGCTGGGCGTCTGGCTGATCGCCGGGGCACTGTCGGAACTGGCATTCCGGGTGAAGCTCGGCGCTGCGCCTTTGGGCGACAGCCTGCGCCGCGCGGCCGGCTTGCCGCGCTCGGCGTTCGGCACGACGCTGGCGCATGCCGGTGTCGGGGTGCTGGTTCTCGGCGTCGTGGCAGCGACCACCTGGCCGGGCGAAGTCATCCGCTCGATGAAACAGGGCGACGAGGCGACCATCGCCGGCTACGCGCTGACCCTCGACGGGTTCATATCGCGGAGCGGCCCGAACTACGCCGAGACGGTCGTGCGCTTCACCGCGCGCCGCGGCGGCGCGACGGTGGCGGTGATGGAGCCGTCGAAGCGGCGCTTCCAGGTCCGTGCCACGGAAACTACCGAATCGGCGATCCGCACCTTCGGCTTTTCCCAGCTCTACATCTCGATCGGCGACATCGCCGCGGATGGCACCGTGACGGTCCGGCTTTACTGGAAACCGCTGGTCACGCTGATCTGGCTGGGCGCGCTCATCATGGCGGCGGGCGGGCTGCTGTCGCTGAGCGACAGGCGGCTGCGCGTCGGAGCACCGCGGCCGGCGCGGACCGCGCACCCAGCGCCGGCGGAGTAGGGCGATGCGTCGATTCGCGGCCCTTGTTGCGCTGGCTTGTGCGCTCTCGGCGGCGATTCCGGCGTTCGCCGTTCAGCCCGACGAAGTGCTGAGCGATCCCGCGCTGGAGGTCCGGGCGCGGGCGCTCTCGGAAGAACTGCGCTGCATGGTCTGCCAGAACCAGTCGATCGACGATTCGGAGGCGCCGCTCGCCCGCGACATCCGAATTCTGCTGCGCGAGCGGCTGGAGGCTGGCGACACTGACGAACAGGTGATCGATTTTCTCGTTGCCCGCTACGGCGAGTTCATCCTGCTCAAGCCGCGCTTCAATGCACATACGTGGCTGCTGTGGCTGGTGCCGCCCGGCGTGCTGCTGATCGGCGGTCTGGCGGCGGGAATCGCCTGGTCCCGGCGCAGGAATCAACCGGAGGTCCCGCCGCCGCTGGATGCCGGCGAGCGGGCCGAATTGGGCCGCCTCATGTCCGAAGACGGCTGAAAACCGCAGAAAAGCCACTGACATTACGTAGATTTAATGCGGCCGACAGTCGCTCGTAATCTCTCTCCACCCATATTCGTCTGCAACGCGGCACCGAGATGCGGGGTCGGTTGCGGCAGGATTTGAAGGACGGAGAGAGACAATGAACGATCAGGTTTCCAACACAAACAAGAAGCGGACGTTTCGTTCGCTGGTTCTCGGTGGCACCGCGTTGGCCCTCGTGTTCGGCGGCGGTGTCCTCGGTACGTCGCTCGACCTCGTGCGCAGCACGCCGGCTCTTGCCGACGCTGTCCAGGTTCAGGGCGTCGAGCCGCTGAGCTTCGCCGACGTCGTCGACCACGTGCGTCCGGCGGTCGTCAGCGTTCGCGTCAAGTCGCTCCAGGCGGATGTCTCGGCCGACGGCAACGACATGCCGTTCCAGATCGAGCCCGGCTCGCCGATGGAGAAGTTCTTCAAGCAGTTCCGTCAGCAGATGCCGAACCAGCAGATGCAGCGCCCGACCACCGCGCTCGGCTCCGGCTTCATCATTTCCGATGACGGCTACGTCGTGACCAACAACCACGTCGTCGACAAGGAGCAGTCGGTCACCGTCATCCTCGACGACGGCACCGAATACGCCGCCAAGGTGATTGGCGTCGACGACAAGACCGATCTCGCCCTGTTGAAGATCGATGCCAACAAGAAGTTCACCTACGTGAAGTTCTCCGAGGACACCCCGCGCGTCGGCGACTGGGTCGTGGCCGTCGGCAATCCGTTCGGCCTCGGCGGCACCGTGACCGCGGGCATCATCTCGGCCCACGGCCGCAACATCGGCGCCGGCCCGTATGACGATTTCCTTCAAATCGACGCGGCGGTCAACCGCGGCAACTCCGGTGGCCCGGCCTTCAACTCGAAGGGTGAGGTTGTCGGCATCAACACCGCGATCTTCTCGCCGTCCGGTGGCAACGTCGGCATCGCCTTCGCGATACCCGCCTCGACTGCCGAGCGCATCGTCAACGACCTGAAGGACCACGGCGAAGTGGTCCGTGGCTGGCTCGGTGTCCAGATCCAGTCGATCTCCCAGGACATTGCCGACAGCCTGCGCCTGAAGGACGACAAGGGTGCACTGGTTGCCGAAGTTCAGGATGGCAGCCCGGCCGCCAAGGCTGGCTTCAAGCTCCGTGACGTCATCACGGCAGTCGATGGCAAGCCGGTTGCAGACTCGCGCGACCTGGCCAAGCAGATCTCCAGCTTTGCGCCCGGCAAGTCGGTGAAGATCACCTACTGGCGCGACGGCAAGAGCCAGGACATGGACATCACGCTGGGCAAGCTGCCCGGCACCGACCAGATGGCCAGCGCCGGCGACACTACCGGTCCGGCGGTCGACAAGTCCGCGTCTCTCCAGGACTTCGGCCTGACCGTCGCTCCGGCCGATAACGACGGCGGTGTGATGATCACCGAGGTCGATCCGAACGGCCAGGCTGCCGAGCGCGGCCTGCAGGCCGGGGACGTCATCCTCTCGGTCGGCGACTCCACCGTGAAGTCGCCCTCCGACGTGGACAAGATCGTCTCCACCGCCAAGGCCGACGGGCTGAAGGCCGTGTTGCTTCGCGTCAAGTCCGGCGAGCGTACCCAGTTCATCGCGTTGTCCTTCGCCCGGACTTAACCTAGCGAGAGGCGGAAGCGCTCTATCGTCGCCCCGAGACTTCCGCTTGTGCGCGGACGGCAGGCCGGCCCCCCGGCCTGCCGTTCTACTTTGAGGGAGGGGTCACTGACGGGATTTCGTAAACCCTTGTCGGTGACTATGTTCGCGCCATGCGAATCCTGCTGATCGAAGACGACCGCGAAGCCGCCGCCTACCTGTCCAAGGCGTTGCGGGAAGCCGGTCATATTACGGACCATGCCGCCGACGGCGACACCGGCGCCGGCATGGCTGCCGACGGCGGATACGACGTGCTGGTGGTTGACCGCATGCTGCCCAAGCGTGACGGGCTCTCGATTGTCGAGGAACTGCGCAAGAACGGCGACCAGACGCCGGCGCTGTTTCTCTCCGCCCTCGGCCAGGTCGACGACCGGGTCGCGGGGCTGCGTGCCGGTGGCGACGACTACCTCGGCAAGCCCTATGCCTTCTCCGAATTGCTCGCCCGCGTCGAGGCGCTCGGCCGCCGGCAGAAGAGCGGCACGGCAGAAACCGTCTATCGCGTCGGCAATCTCGAACTCGACCGGCTCGGCCATACGGTGACGCGGGGCGAGAGCACCATTCCGCTTCAGCCGCGCGAATTCCGGCTGCTCGAATACCTCATGAAGCATGCCGGACAGGTGGTCACCCGCACCATGCTGCTCGAAAACGTGTGGGACTATCACTTCGACCCGCAGACCAACGTCATCGACGTTCACGTCTCTCGCCTGCGCGCCAAGATCGACAAGGGCTTCGGCGAGCCGCTGCTGCATACCGTGCGCGGCGCCGGGTACATGATTCGTGACGCCGCTCGGTAAGGTCGTCCGCACCACCGCCTTCAAGCTGTCCGCGATCTACATCGCGGTCTTTTCGGCGTTCTCGGTGTTTTTCGTCCTCTACATTTCCTATTCGACCAACGTGCTGCTCAACGAGCAGGTGCATCAGGCAATCGCCACCGAACTGATCGGCCTCGCCGGCGACTACCGCTCCGCCGGTCTGACCGGTGTCGTGTCGACGATCGAGCAGCGCGCCCGACAGCCGAGCGCGAGCCTCTACCTCGTCACCGACGTCAACGGCAGGATCCTCGCCGGCAACATCTCCGACGTGCCGCCCGACCTACTCAACCAGTCGGGCAAGAATCCCCTGACGGTGACCTACGATCGCTACTCCGGCGACCGTGCGGACCGGACGGCGATGGTGCAGGTCGTTCGCCTGCCGGGCGGTTTCAAGATGCTGGTCGGCCGCGACGTCGGCGAGCGCGAGCAGTTCCGCTCGATCGTCGGTCAGGCGCTCGCCTGGGCGCTGGCGCTGATGATCGCGCTGGCGATCCTCTCCTGGGTCTTCGTCAGCCGGCGCGTGCTCAAGCGCATCGACTCGCTCTCCGCATCGAGCCGCAGGATCATGAGCGGCGATCTCACCGGACGGCTGGAAGTGACCGGCAGTGGCGACGAGTTCGACCGGCTCGCAGACAGCCTCAACGCCATGCTGGCGCGCATCGAGCTGCTGCTCTACGGGCTGAAGGACGTTTCCGACAATATCGCCCACGATCTCAAGACGCCGCTGACACGCCTGCGCAACCGCGTCGAAGCAGCGCTGGCCGGCCCGGCCGACAGCCAGACCTACCGATCCGTGCTGGAGGCGACGATCGAGGAGTCCGACCAGCTCATCAAGACGTTCAACGCACTACTGATGATCGCGCGGATCGAGGCGGGCTCGCCGAACGGCGCGGTGGAGAGCATCGATGCGCAGGAGATCGTGCGCGACGTGGCCGAACTCTACGAGCCGACAGCCGAGGAGAACGGGGTCGAATTGCTGGTCGACGCGCCGGAGCCGGTCCCCTTGACGGGCAGCCGCGAACTGCTCGGCCAGGCCATCGCCAACCTCGTCGACAACGCCATCAAATATCGCGATACCGCCGATCCGGGGCGGACGCCGAAGATCACGGTTTCCGCTGTCCGCGACGGAGAAATGCTCGTGCTCAAGGTGGCGGATAACGGGCAGGGGATACCCGAAGCGGATCGCGAACGCGTGTTGCAGCGCTTCGTGCGGCTGGAGAAGAGCCGCTCGCAGCCGGGCAGCGGCCTGGGATTGAGCCTTGTCGCGGCGGTCGCGCGCCTGCACGATGGCACCATCGAGCTCGGCGACGGCAATCCCGGGCTGGTTGTCACCATGCGATTGCCGATCAAATGAAGTGCCCATGCCCGCCAAGCGAAGGAAGCCAGCCGCTTCCGGCAAAACCCTTGCTGACCTGATCGCGTCGCCGCGCCTGCGGCCGGCCAACGCCGCGCGGACGAAGGCGCGCATGGCCGAGTTGAGCGAAGCGGCGGAGGAGGCCGGGCAGCGCAAGGAGGTCGCGGCGCTCGTTTCAAAGTCGCCGACCGCTGCGTTCCTTGCGGCGGTCATGGACTGCTCGCCCTTCCTGCGCGCACTCATCCTCGACGATCCGGCGAGGCTGGTCGCCCTGCTCGCGGCCGAGCCGGCGGCGCGGCTGCGGAAAGTCGTCAACGCTACGGCGAAGGCCTGGAAAACGGGCGGTGAGGCCGAACTTATGACGGCTCTTCGCCAGGGCCGCAGCGAAGTCGCGTTGCTGACGGCGCTGGCCGATCTCGGCGATATCTGGGATGTCGGCAAGGTGACCGCCGCGCTCACCGGCTTTGCCGACGCCGCTGTCGGAGCAGCGGTGCGCTTCCTGCTGCGCGATGCGGCGGAGGCCGGCCAGGTGACGCTGGCCGACGCGGCGGAGCCGGACAAAGGCTCCGGCTGGATCGTGCTCGGCATGGGCAAGTTCGGCGCCGGCGAACTCAACTATTCCAGCGATATCGATCTGATCGTGCTGTTCGACCGCGAAGTCGTGCGCGTTCCGGAGGATGTGGAGCCGCAGGTGCTGTTCGTGCGCCTGACGCGGCGGCTGGTGTCGATTCTCCAGGAGCACACCGCCGACGGCTATGTCTTCCGCACGGACCTGCGCATCCGGCCCGATCCCGGCGCTACCAACATCGCCATGTCTACCGAGGCGGCGCTGCAATACTACGAGAGCATGGGCCAGAACTGGGAGCGCGCTGCGCTGATCAAGGCCCGCCCGGTCGCGGGCGACGTGGAAGCGGGCGATGCCTTCCTCGCCGAACTCACCCCCTACATCTGGCGGAAGTATCTCGATTTCGCCGCCATCTCCGACATCCACTCGATCAAGCGCCAGATCCACGACCACCGCGGCCACGCCGCGGTGGCGGTCGCCGGCCACAACGTCAAGCTCGGCCGTGGCGGCATCCGGGAGATCGAGTTCTTCGTCCAGACCCAGCAACTGATCGCAGGCGGCCGGCAGCCGGACCTGCGCGGCAAGCGCACGCTCGACATGCTGGCGGCACTGGAAAAATACGACTGGATCGACGCGGCGACACGCGACGACATGACCGCTGCGTACAAGCACCTGCGCACCATCGAGCACTGCCTCCAGATGATCGACGACGCGCAGACCCATACCCTGCCAGAGGACGATGCGGGGCTCGCGGTCGTCGCGCGCATGACCGGCCATCGCGACATACGCAGCTTCGCCAAGGCTTTGACGAAGACGCTGACCACGGTGCGCGACCGTTACGCAGCGCTTTTCGAAACCGCGCCGTCGCTAAGCAGTGCAACCGGCAGTCTCTCCTTTACCGGCGACACCGACGACCCCGAGACGCTGGAGACGCTGGCGGAGCTTGGCTATCGCAATGCGGTGGACGTGAGCCGCACCGTGCGCGGCTGGCACTACGGCCGCTATCCGGCGACGCGCTCTGCAAGCGCGCGTGAACGGCTGACCGAGTTCGTGCCGACGCTTCTGGAAGCGCTGGCGGCCGGCGAGAACGCCGACGCCGCTCTGGCCGCTTTCGACCGCTTCCTCGCGCGGATGCCGGCGGGGGTGCAGCTCTTCTCGCTGCTTCAGTCCAATCCGACCCTGCTCAACCTGCTGGTCACCGTGCTCGCCGCGGCGCCGCGCATGGCCGAGACCATCGCGCGGCGGGCGCACGTCATGGATGCGCTGCTCGACCCGGCCTTCTTCGGCTCTGTCCCCGATGCCGCCGTGATTCGCGAGCGGCTGGCCGCGTCGCTGGCCGAGGCGCAATCCTTCGAGGACGTACTCGACCGCGCCCGCATTTTCGGGCAGGAGCAGCAATTCCTGATCGGTGTCCGCGTGCTCGCCGACACGATCAGCGTGCGCCAGGCGGGATACGCCTACAGCGACCTCGCCGACACGTTGGTATCGGCGGTGTTCGATGCGACGCGCAAGGAGTTCGAGTCCGTCCACGGCCGCATGAAGGGGAGCAAGGTCGCGCTGGTCGCGATGGGCAAGCTCGGCGGGCGCGAGATGACCGCGACCTCCGATGTCGACCTGATCCTGCTCTACGATTTCGACGAAAAAGCACCGGAATCGACCGGAAAGCGCCCGCTCCACGGTTCGCAGTACTTTACCCGGCTGACCCAGCGGCTGGTCGCGGCGCTGTCCGCGCCAACGGCCGAGGGCACGCTCTATGCCGTCGATTTCCGGCTGCGCCCGTCGGGCAATTCCGGTCCGCTCGCCACCCATATCGACGCGTTTGCCGCCTATCAGGCCAAGGACGCATGGACCTGGGAGCGCATGGCGTTGACCCGCGCCCGGATCATCGCCGGCGACAAGGCGCTGTCCAAGGCGGCCAACGCGCAGATCAACAAGGCGCTGACGACACCCCGCGACGGGAAGAAGACGGTCAACGACATCCGCGAAATGCGGGCCATGGTCGAGGACGTGAAAGGCGGCGAGGGAGCCTGGGACCTTAAACAGGCGTCGGGCGGGCTCGTGGACGTAGAGTTCATCGCGCAGGCGCTTTTGCTGGTGCATGCCGCGAAGTACCCGAAACTGATTGCGACGGAAACGGAGTCAGTGCTGACGTCGCTGATCGAAGCCGGTCTGCTACCAGCGAAGGAAGCGGAGATCCTGCTGCCGGCGCTGCGGCTCTACCAGGCGCTGACGCAGATCATCCGTCTCTGCCTCGACGAACCCTTCGACCCGGAGACCGCGCCGCGCGCGCTCCTGGAACGGCTGGCGCGGGCCGGCGAACTGCCGGATTTCGCCACCCTCGACGCCCACGTAAAAGCAACCGAGGAGGCCGTGCGCGGGGCGTTCGTGCGTCTCATCGGCACAGTGCCAGCGAAGCCGCGGGCGTAGTATCATGGCGCACCGGCCGGACTGATCCGGCGGCCTTTGGAGGTGCGCGATGAAGCGTGTCTTGCGCGGTTGCCGGGTAACGTTCGCGGTGGTCGCTTTTTCCGCCTTCGGGCCGGCCCAAGCTGCCGACCTGGTGTGGGTGTTCAACCAGGACGAGGAGTCCGCCTTCATCGGCGTCGTCGAATCGGCGTCAAAGGACGATGCGGAGGCCGACTATCCGTTTTTCATGAACTGCGCCTCGACCGGCGACCAGACGACGGTAGTCTCCGATGTCGACGCCAAGGCGTTGGGCGAGGCGATCGCCAAAGGCGACGTGCCGACCTTTGCCTATGTCCTGGACAATGCGTCTCCGGCTGACGACGGCGACGAGATTTCCGATATCCGTTTCGACGAGATGGCCGGCGTCTGGCAATACATCGTCAACGGCGCCGACTACGACCTGCTGCTGACCGCCGAAAAGATCCGGATTGCCGGCGCGGGCGTTGACCTGGCGCTGCCGCAGCAGGACATGACGACGACGCTGCAGAAGTTCAAGGATGCCTGCGATGCGCTGGCCTCCGGCGGCGACGACAGCGACGGTGGCGACAGCGGCAACTAGCGGGCTACGCCGCAGACTGGTGCGTCTCGTCTGACGGTGGCTCGATCGGCAGGCGGACCGAGACGACCGTTCCGCGCCCGACCTTGGAACGGATGCGCATGCGTCCGCCATGGAGCGTCGCGAGCGAACCGGTGATGGCAAGGCCAAGGCCTGAGCCGCGGTGGCTCTTGGTGAACTGGTTGGACACCTGCTCGAACGGGCGACCGAGCTTCTTCAGTGCGTCCTTCGGGATACCGATGCCGGAATCGGCAACCGTAAAGACAACGGCGCCGTTCGACGCACGGGCGCGCAGGCGTATCTGGCCGCCGGGCGGCGTGAATTTCACGGCGTTGGAAAGCAGATTGAGCATGATCTGCTTGATGGCGCGGCGGTCAGCCAGTAGCCGCAATCCGTGATCGGCCTGCGAGATCACCTCGATGTTCTGGGCAGCCGCCTGGGTGCTGACGACGCGGATCGACTCCTCGAACAGCTCGTCGAGCGCCAGTTCCTCCCGATGCAGCGCCATGCGACCGGCTTCGATCCGCGACATGTCGAGCACGTCGTTGATGACGCCGAGCAGGTACGTGCCGCTCTGGTGAATGTCCTGGCAGTATTCGCCGTATTTGGGCGAGCCGAGCTGGCCGAACATGCCGGATTGCATGATTTCCGAGAAACCGATGATGGCATTCAGCGGCGTGCGCAGCTCGTGGCTGACATTGGCGAGGAACTCGGATTTCGTCTTGTTGGCTTCCTCGGCGCGGTCCTTCTCCTCGGCATATTTCTCCGCGAGATCGACCATTTGCTGGGCCTGCTGCTCCAGCTTCTGACGCGACTGGCGGAGGTCGGCGATGGTGGCCATCAGGCGGCGCTCGCCCTCGATCAGCTTGCCCTCGTGGCGCTTGAGCTGGGTGATGTCGGTGCCGACCGACACGAAGCCGCCGTCCTTGGTGCGGCGCTCGTTGATCTGAAGCCAGCGGCCATCCTCCAGCTGTAGCTCGAAACTGCGCGCGCCCGCCTCGGGGCTGTCGTCGGTCACGATCTGCGAGCGCACGACGGGCTTTCGGCCGGCGGCGATGACGTCGGCATAGGGCGTGCCGGTGGTGAGAACGGTATCGGGGATGCCGTGCAGCTGCTGGTATTTCGAGTTGCACATGACCAGGCGATTTTCCGCGTCCCACAGGACGAACGCCTCGGAGATCGTTTCGATCGCGTCGCGCAGGCGAATGTCGGCGGTCTTGGAGCGCTCGACGAGGCGCATCTGCTCGGTCACGTCGACGGCGATGCCGATGAGGTGCGGGGAGGGGCTGTCCGCATCGACCATCTCGGCACGGACACGCAGCCAGACGAAACGGCCATCGACATGGCGCATGCGGAACATCTGGTCGACGGTGGTTTCGCCTGCCTCGAACAGGGATTCGACCAGGCTGAGCAGATCGCCGTCGTCGGGATGGATGAGCCGCGTCACCTCGCCGAAGCCGAGCAGGGTATCGCGTGCCTCGAGGCCAAGCAGCTCGAACATCGATCGCGACCAGAAGATGCGGGCGCTGGCGAGGTCCCAATCCCACAGGCCGCAGCGGCCACGGGCGAGCGCGGTCTCGAAGCGCGACTGGGTCTCGCCGTAGATATCGTCGGCCTCGGCGGCGCGGGCGGTCTGCGCGAAGTAGCCGTAGAGAATGACAAGGAGGATGGCGCTGGTGCCGACGAAGATAGCGACGTTCAGCGAAACATCGGACCGCCATGGTCCGAACACGCCTGACAGCGGCTCGACGACGACGACGGCGCCGAGGGGCGGCGCAAGGTTGTACAGAGCCGCGTAGGCCGGGTCGCCTCCCGCCAGCGGGATTTCGAGGACGCCGGCGCGTTCGCCGAAGGTCGTCAGAAGCTGGGCGTCGCCAATTGCCGCCGTCAGCGGCATGTTCTCGTAGGTGAAATTGCGCGGTGCGCTGGCAATGATCGTGTTGTCGGCGTCAGTGACATAAACCTGCCGTCCGTCTGCGGTGGCGCCCGCCGGCAGGGCATTGGCGAGAATGTTCAGCGCCTCGGTGCGAGAGATGCTGCCGTCGATATGGGCGCTCGTGTAAGCGCTCGACAGGATGCTCGCGACCATCGCGATGGTTTGCCGCGCATCGGACTCGCGGTCGTTCCGGATTTCGTACAGCTCGACGAAGCGTGCGAGCCCGACGATCACCAGGAAGATGGCGATGAGGATCGGGATCAGCCGGCGAAGGAACGGCTCCGCGGCGACCAGCTTGCTATAAGCCGGCCCGGCGAGAAGACGCGCATGCCCTGAAATGCTCGGGCGACGCGTCGCCCCCGTCGTGCCTTTAGGCAAAGTCTTGCCGACAGGCGGCAGTGCCGCCTCTGCCCGCGCCATGGCAGGCCCCCTCAATTCCGCCGCATCAATCCGGGGAACGCCACGCCCGAATCAGGGCATTTGAATCGACGCGAATCGGCTTGTCCAGACGGTAAACGAAATATTTACAATCGAAGGCTGCGGCGACGTCACGCAAGCGTGCGCGTGACGATATCGCGAACGTCGGACGAGAGAGTCTCCGCCGACGCGACCCGCCGAAGAGCCTTCTCCGCGAGCCCGCGACGATGCGGCTCGAGTGCGCGCCAGGAGCGGAAGCTGACGAGGAGCCGGGCCGCGGTCTGCGGGTTGCGCTTGTCCAGGTCGGTGACGAAGTCGGCGAGGAAATCGAAGCCGCCGCCGTCGGCGCGGTTGAACTGCGTCTGGTTGGCGCCGGCGAAGGTGCCGACGAGCGAGCGGATGCGGTTCGGGTTCGACATCGAGAAGGACGGATGGCCGAGCAGCGAACGAACGCGCGCGAGCGTCTCGTCCGCTGGGACGATCGCCTCGAACATGAGCCACTTGTCGAGAACCAGCGGATCGTTGCGGTAGCGATCGTGGAAGGCCTCCAGCGCGGCGATGCGCTCGGGCAGGGCCGAGCCGGCGAGGATCGCGAGAGCCGCCGAACGGTCCGTCATATTGTCAGCACCGGCGAAGCGCGATGTCACGAGGGCGACGGCTTCCGGGTTGCCATCGGCGACCATGAGATCGAGTGCGGCATTGGCCAGCGCGCGGCGGCCGGCTGAGGCGGCATCCGGCGAGAACCGCGCCGACGTGCCGAGGCGATCGACCAGAACGGCAAGGCGGGAGCCGATCCGGTCGGCGATGCGGGCGCGCACCTGATTGCGGGCCGACGCGATGGCGTCGGGGTCGACGTCACGGCCGATCTCGCGGGCAATGTCGGCTTCGCTGGGGAGGAGCAGCGCCTGAGCCCGGAACGCTGGCTCGAGCGCGTCGTCCTCGGCCACATCGGCCAGCGCGTCGATCAGCTGGACGTCGAAATCGACATTTTCACCGCGCCCGGCCTCGGCCGCGCCGACTGTGAGCGAGCGCATGGCGAGCGTCTGCGCCGCCTGCCAGCGGTTGAACGGATCGGCATCGGTCCTGAGCAGGAAGAGCAGGTCGCTTTCCGACAGGTCGATATTGAGCCGCACCGGCGCCGAGAAGCCGCGGAGCAGGGACGGAACGGGCCGGCTCGGCACGCCGTGGAAGACGATCGTCTGGCTGGGCTCGGTAAGCTGGATCACGTCGCCATCGACCCTGCCGCCGGTCGTCTTCTCGACGGCAAGGTCCTCGCCGTTCTGGCCGACGAGGCCGAAGCGCACGGGAATGTGCATCGGCTTCTTCGTCGCCTGGCCGGGTGACGGCGGGGAGGACTGGGTCAGCGTCAGCGAATAGGTCTTCTGACGCGCGTCGTAGCTGCCCTTGGCGACCACTTCCGGTGTGCCGGCCTGCTGGTACCAGAGCATGAACTGGGACAGGTCGGCTCGGGTGGCATCGGCGAAGGCGGCGAGGAAATCCTCGATGGTGACCGCCTGACCGTCATGGCGATCGAAATAGAGGTCCATGCCGGCGCGGAAGCCATCGTCGCCGAGCACGGTCTTGAGCATGCGCACGACCTCGGCGCCCTTCTCGTAGACCGTCGGCGTGTAGAAGTTGTTGATCTCGTGATAGCTCTCCGGCCGGACCGGATGGGCGAGCGGGCCCGCGTCCTCGGGGAATTGGCGCGCCTGAAGCGTGCGGACATCGGAGATGCGCTTGACCGGGCGCGAGCGCTCGTCGGACGTGAACTCCTGGTCGCGGAAGACGGTCAGACCTTCCTTCAGACAGAGCTGGAACCAGTCACGGCAAGTGATTCTGTTGCCTGTCCAATTGTGGAAGTATTCGTGGGCGATGACGCCCTCGACGTGGCCGTAGTCGAGGTCGGTTGCGGTGTCCGGATCGGCCAGCACGTACTTGTCGTTGAATACGTTGAGGCCCTTGTTCTCCATCGCGCCCATGTTGAAGTCCGATACGGCGACGATGTTGAACACGTCGAGATCGTATTCGCGGCCGAAGGCGGTCTCGTCCCAGCGCATCGAGCGTTTCAGCGAGTCCATCGCCCAGGCGCAGCGCGCCTCCTTGCCGTGCTCGCAGTAGATGTTGAGCGCTACCTTGCGGCCTGAGGCGGTGGTGAACGTGTCGGAAAGCACGCCCAGATCGCCGGCAACCAGGGCGAAGAGATAGGCTGGCTTGGGAAAGGGGTCGTGCCAGACGGCATAGTGCCGGTCGGTGCCCTTCACGTCCCCGGATTCCGCCAGATTTCCGTTGGACAGCAGGATCGGGGCAGTCTCTTTCGGTGCCTCGATCCGCGTCGTGTAGACGGCGAGCACGTCCGGCCGGTCGAGGAAATAGGTGATGCGGCGGAAGCCTTCCGCCTCGCACTGGGTGCACCACGTGCCGCTGGTCCGGTAGAGGCCCATCAGCCGCGTGTTGGCGGTCGGGTCAATCTCGGTGACGATCTCCAGAGTGAACGGCCCGGCCGGCACATTGCGGATCGACAGGCGGTCCGGCGCGGCGACGAAATCCGCCGGTTTCACCGCCGTTCCATCGATCGCCAGCGACACAAGCTTCAGATCGTCGCCGTCGAGGATGAGGTCGGCGCCGGGATTGAGCGGCCGCATCGCGAGCCGCGCGGTGACGCGGGTGGCATGCGGATCGAGGCGGAAATCGAGGTCCACCGTGTCGATAGCGAAATCGGGTGCGCGATAGTCCGCGAGGCGAACCGGGGCCGTCTCAGTCTTCATGGCTCACAGGATGCTGGAGGGGGTGCCGTGTTGCCGATTGATACCAACCTTCCTCGCTGATGGCGATTCCTGCCGCCTAATAATTCGGATTCCGCACTAATTTACCGATGGCGGCAATCCGCCGAATTGCAATCGGCAAACAGGCAGGATAATCAACGGGAAAGACGAAAAAGCGGCGAGCGGTTCCAGCGATCTCAAACGCGGGCGTTCGCGTGAGGGGGCGCCGTTCATGTATCTCGGTCTCGATATCGGCACGTCGTCGGTCAAAGCGGTCCTCATCGACGACCGTCAGCACGTCGTTGCCAGCGAGACCTCCGAACTCGAGGTTTCCCGCCCGCATTCCGGCTGGTCCGAGCAGGACCCCGAAAGCTGGTGGATCGCCTGCGAGGCCGTGCTGGACACGATGGCGCGTTCGCACAAGGCGGAACTCGGGGCGGTGAAAGGCATCGGCCTGTCAGGCCACATGCACGGGGCGACACTGATAGATGCGGCCGACAAGCCGCTTCGCCCCTGCATCCTGTGGAACGACGTGCGCTCGGCGGACGAGGCGGCCGAACTCGACCGCGATCCGCGCTTCCGCAAGATCACCGGCAACATCGTGTTTCCCGGTTTCACCGCGCCGAAACTGGTCTGGGTCGCGCGGCACGAGCCCGACGTCTTCGCCAAGGTGGCGAAGGTGCTGCTGCCGAAGGACTACGTGCGCCTCAAGCTGACCGGCGATTATGCCTCCGACATGTCGGATTCGGCCGGCACATCGTGGCTGGACGTGGCCAAGCGCGACTGGAGCGACGACCTGCTTGCAGCGACCAAGCTTTCGCGGGCGCAGATGCCGAAACTCTACGAGGGGTCGGCATCGACCGGCACGCTTCGCGGCGAACTGGCCACACGCTGGGGCTTGGGCTCGACCGTGGTGGTCGCCGGCGGCGGCGGCGACAACGCGGCGTCCGCCTGCGGCGTCGGCGTGGTCAAGCCGGGCACTGCTTTCGTGTCGCTCGGCACCTCGGGCGTGCTCTTCGTCTCCAATGCACGCTTCTCGCCCGACCCGGCGACGGCGGTGCATGCCTTCTGCCACGCCGTGCCCAACACCTGGCACCAGATGGGCGTCATTCTCTCCGCCGCCGGCGCGCTGGAATGGCTGGCCGACGTGTTCGGCACAAGCGCCGCCGATCTCACCAAGCCGCTGGAAGGCGACAGGAGCGGTCCCGGCGACGTGATGTTCCTGCCGTATCTCGGCGGCGAGCGCACGCCGCACAACGACGCCGCGATCCGCGGCAGCTTCGTCGGGCTGAACTACGCCACCGACAAGACCGCGCTGACGCGGGCCGTGCTGGAGGGCGTCGCGTTTGCGTTTGCCGATTGCCTCAAGGCGCTGACCGAGGCCGGCGCGACGCGTCGATCGCGCGCTCGCGGTCGGCGGCGGCTCGCGGTCGCGCAAGTGGCTGCGCATCATCGCCAACGCGCTCAACATCACCATCGACGTGCCGGAGGAGGGCGACTTCGGCGCCGGCCTCGGCGCGGCACGCCTGGGACTGATCGCGGCGGAGAACGCCGACCCGTTTGCCGTCTGCACCCAGCCCGCCATCCGCGAAACCATCGAACCGGATCGCGACCTGGTGCCGGCCTACGCCGCCGCTTACGCGACCTATCGCAAGCTCTACCCAGCCATCAAGGAGGCCACGCGCCCATGAGTGCCCGCTTCTTCAATCAGGAAAAGCCGATCAAGTTCGCCGGCGCCAAGGCCGGCGACGGTCTGGCCTACCGCTGGTACGACCCCAACAAGAAGGTGCTCGGCAAGCGCATGGAGGATCACCTCCGCTTCGCCGTTTGCTACTGGCACTCCTTCACCTGGCCGGGCGGCGATCCGTTCGGCGGCGAGACCTTCATGCGCCCGTGGATGCACATGGGCGACGAGATGAAGGCGGCGGAGATGAAGGCCGATGTCGCCTTCGAGATGTTCCGCCTGCTGGGTGTCCCGTTCTTCACATTCCACGATCGCGACATAGCGCCGGAAGGCCAGACGCTGGCGGAATCCAACCGCAACGTCCGTGCCATCGGCGAGATCTTCGCCAAGAAGATGGAGAAGGCGAAGGTGCGGCTGCTCTGGGGCACCGCCAACCTGTTCTCCAACCGCCGTTTCATGGCGGGTGCGGCCACCAACCCCGATCCGGAAGTCTTCGCCTACGCCGCGGCGCAGGTGAAGAACGCACTCGACCTCACCCACGAGCTGGGCGGCGCGAACTATGTGCTGTGGGGCGGGCGCGAGGGCTACGAGACGCTGCTCAACACCGACATCAAACATGAACTCGACCAGCTCGGCCGCTTCCTGACCATGGTCGTCGAGCACAAGCACAAGATCGGCTTCAAGGGCACGATCCTGATCGAGCCGAAGCCGAAGGAGCCGACCAAGCATCAGTACGACTACGACGTCGGCACCATCTACGGCATGCTGAAGGCCTTCGATCTCGACAAGCAGGTCAAGATCAACATCGAGCAGAACCACGCCATCCTCGCCGGCCATACCTTCGAGCACGAACTGCAGCTTGCCGGCGCGCTCGGCATCCTCGGCTCCATCGACATCAACCGCGGCGACTATCTGCTCGGCTGGGACACCGACCAGTTTGC
This sequence comes from uncultured Alphaproteobacteria bacterium, assembly GCA_963798195.1. GTDB lineage: Bacteria > Pseudomonadota > Alphaproteobacteria > Rhizobiales > Kaistiaceae > CAVSRC01. The sequence goes on from CAWCSF010000010.1 coordinate 498,057, forward strand.
CATGAACGTGCCCGAAATGGCGCTCGCCGCCTATACGATCATCAAGGCGGGCGGCCTCGGCACCGGCGGCTACAACTTCGACGCCAAGATCCGCCGCCAGTCGATCGACCCCGACGATCTGCTGATCGCCCATGTCGGATCGATGGACGCCTGCGCGCAGGGTCTGCTGATCGCCGAACAGATCATCAAGGACGGCAAGCTCGACGGCTTCGTCGAGGACCGCTACGCGGGCTGGAAGGGCAAGGAAGGCAAGGCCATCCTCGCCGGCAAACGCTCGCTGGACGATCTCTCGGATTACGCCCTGAAGAAGAAGCTCGATCCGCAGCCGAAGAGCGGCAAGCAGGAATACCTCGAGCAGCTCATCAACAGCTATCTCTAGGGGCGCGCCACCAAGCGTGCCCGCTCCCACCGGAGGAACACCATGAAGACGATGAAAGGCCCGGCGATCTTCCTCGCCCAGTTTGCCGGCGATGCGGCGCCGTTCAACAACCTCGCCAACATGGCGAAATGGGCGGCCGGGCTCGGCTACAAGGGCGTGCAGATCCCGAGCTGGGACGGCCGGCTGATCGACGTGAAGAAGGCGGCGTCGAGCAAGGCCTACTGCGACGAGATCAAGGGCGTCTGCGCCGACGCCGGCGTGGAGATCACCGAGCTTGCCTCGCACCTCCAGGGCCAGCTTGTTGCGGTGAACCCGGTCTACGACGCGGCATTCGACGGCTTCGCGGCGCCGGAAGTGCGCGGCGACGGCAAGAAGCGGCAGAAGTGGGCGGTCGATCAGGTCAAGGCGACCATCAAGGCGAGTGCCAATCTCGGCCTGCCGGCGATGCCGACCTTCTCTGGCGCCTTCGTATGGCCGTTCATGTATCCGTGGCCGCAGCGCCCGGCCGGTCTGGTCGAGACAGCCTTCGACGAACTGGCGAAGCGCTGGAAGCCGATCTTTGACTATGCCGATGGCCTGAACGTCGACGTTTCGTTCGAGCTGCATCCGGGCGAAGACCTGCACGACGGCATCACCTTCGAGATGCTGCTGGAGCGGGTGAACAATCACCCGCGCTGCGGCATCAACTACGACCCGTCGCACTTCATCCTGCAGCAGCTCGACTATCTCGAGTTCATCGACATCTACCACGAGCGCATCACCGCCTTTCACGTGAAGGACGCGGAGTTCAACCCGACCGGCAGGCAGGGCGCCTATGGCGGCTTCCAGTCGTGGATCAACCGCGCTGGCCGCTTCCGCTCGCTTGGCGACGGCCACGTCGATTTCGGCGGCATCTTCTCGAAGCTCGCCCAATACGACTACGACCGCTGGGCCGTGCTCGAATGGGAATGCTGCATCAAGAGCCCCGAGCAGGGGGCGGCGGAGGGCGCGCCGTTCATCGCGAACCACATCATCAACGTGACGGCGAAAGCCTTCGACGATTTCGCCGCAAGCGGTGTCGACCAGAAGGCCAATCGCAAGATGCTCGGCATTGGTTGAGGGAGGCAGACATGGTCGAAGGCAGAAGTGACGGCAAGTCGGGCGGCAAGATCCGGCTTGGCATGGTGGGCGGCGGGCAGGGGGCATTCATCGGCGCAGTCCACCGCATTGCCGCGCGCATCGACGACAACTACGAACTGGTCGCCGGTGCGCTGTCGTCGCAGCGCCAGCGCGCACTGGACTCCGCGGCGGAGCTCGGCATCGCCCGCGAGCGCGCCTATACCGACTTCGAGGAGATGGCCAAGGCCGAGGGCAAGCGCAAGGACGGCATCGAGGCGGTGGCGATCGTCACGCCGAACAACATGCATGCCGGTCCGGTCAAGGCGTTCCTCAAGGCCGGCATACACGTCATCTGCGACAAGCCGCTTTCACTGACGCTCGCCGAGGCCAAGGACCTGGTCAAGGCGGTCAAGCGCAGCGGCAAGATCTTCGCGCTGACGCATAACTACACCGGCTATCCGATGATCCGGCAGGCGCGCGCCATGGTCGCGGCCGGAGAGCTTGGCGAAATCCGCCACGTGCAGGCCGAGTATGCGCAGGACTGGCTGACCGAGCGGCTGGAGGCGACAGGCCAGAAGCAGGCCGACTGGCGCACAGACCCGAAGCGCGCCGGCGCCGGCGGCTGCCTCGGCGACATCGGCACCCACGCCTACAACCTTGCCTGCTTCGTCAGCGGGCTGACGCTGGATTCGGTCTGCGCCGACCTGACCGCCTTCGTGAAAGGGCGGAAGCTCGACGACAACGACAACATCCTGCTGCGCTGGAAGGGTGGCGCGAAGGGCATGCTGTGGGCGAGCCAGGTGGCGCCCGGCAACGAGAATGGCCTGACGCTTCGCGTTTACGGGACGAAGGGCGGCCTGTCGTGGCGGCAGGAGGACCCGAACTATCTGTGGTTCACGCCCTTCGGCCAGCCGACGCGCAAGCTGACCCGCGGGGGCGCCGGGACGGGCAATGAGGCCGGACGCCTGACCCGCGTGCCGTCAGGGCATCCGGAAGGCTACCTGGAAGGCTTCGCCAACATATATTCCGAAGTCGCCCGCGCCATCCGCGCGGCGCGCAACGACGACCCGGTCGATCGGGCGGTCACCTATCCCACCGTCGAGGATGGGCTGAAGGGCATGGAGTTCGTCGACGCCGCGGTGCGGTCGAACAGCAAGGGCGCGGTCTGGGTGAAGCTCTAGTTTCGCCGCAGGGCGGCCCGGCGTTCCTGAAGGAAGCGGCGCACGGCCGGATCGGCTTCGAGGCCCGTCGCGCGCTCATAGGCGGCGTCCGCGCGTTCAACGTCGCCGCTCCGCGCCAGAAGTTCGGCGCGCGCGGCCCAATAGGGCTGGTAGTCGGTCAGCCGTGAATCGGCGTCAACTTCGGCGAGGGCCGCCAGGCCTTTCTGCGGGCCAAACACTTCAGCGATCGCTATGGCGCGATTGAGTGCCACCACCGGCGAGTCGGTGATCTGCGCCAGCGCATCATACAGGCCGACGATGGCCGTCCAGTCCGGCTGACCACTGCTTCGGCGAACGGCGTGGGCCGACTGCACAGCGGCTTCGAGCTGGTAGCGGCCGATGCCGCCCATACTGCTGGCCCGGAGCAGCAGCGCCTCTGCCTCGTCGATCAGATCATCATTCCAGAAGGCCGTGTCTTGCGCGGCCAGCGGCACGTAGCCACCATCGGCGTTTCGCCGCGCGCCGCGCCGCGCTTCGGAATGCAACATCAGGGCAAGAAGCCCGAGCGCTTCCGGCTCGTCAGGAAGCAATGACGCGAGCAAGCGTCCAAGCCAGATCGCTTCTTCGGCAAGGTTGCGGGCGCGGCTGTCGGCGCCAATGGGATCGGCCCAGCCCTCGCTGAAGGCCGCATAGACGGCCGCCAGCACCGCATCCAGCCGTCCGGCGAGTTCGGAGCGCTCGGGAATGCGGAACGGGATGCCGGCCTGACGGATCTTGGCCTTGGCGCGCGACAGGCGCTGCCCCATCGTCGCCGGCGCGACCAGGAAGGCTGATGCGATCGCCGCCGCGTCAAAACCGAGGACGGTCTGCAGGATGAGCGGCGCGCGGATGGCCGAATCGAGGGCAGGGTGGGCGCAAGCGAACATGAGCGCCAGCCGTTCGTCCGGTATCGCTGCGTCCTGCATCGCGGCTTCCTCGAGTTCTTCAGCCACCAGACGAACGTGACCGCTGGCGTCCTCGGCCGTCTTCCGCCGACGCACGGCGTCGACCTGCTTGCGGCGAGCGACCGTCATCAGCCAACCTTCAGGATTGGCCGGGACGCCGCGCGCTGGCCAGGTGGCGAGTGCTTCGGCGAAAGCTTCGGCCAGCGCGTCCTCGGCGGCGGCAACGTCACGCGTTCGCGCCGCGAGGAAGGCGACGAGCTTGCCGTAGCTGCGGCGGGCGACGGCGTTCGCGGTGGCGCGGGCGCTGTCCCGAATGCGCTCGCCGGCGGCCATCGCCGGCTACGGCCAGCCAGCGTGTGGCGCCGGCGCCCGGGCGACCAGCACCTGTCCGCGCGGGTCGATGATGCCCATCTTCTCCATGCCGCTCCACTCGGCCGCCATCATGAACAGCGTTCGGCCATCGTCACCGCCGAGCATGCACGCGAAGCAACCGCGATCAAGATCGATCGTCTCCAGAACCTCGCCGCCTTCGCGCACGCGCACGCACCGTTTGTTTGGAACGTCGCCGTACCAGACCGCGCCTTCGGCATCGATGCAGATGCCATCGGGCACGCCGTCGCCCAGATCGGCCCAGACCCGCCGGTTCGACAGGCCGCCATCGGCGCCAATATCAAAGGCGGTCAGCTTCCTGCCGTAGGACTCGGCGATGATCAGAGTCGCGTTGTCGGGTGTGATCGCCATGCCATTGGGAAAGGCCATGCCATCCGCCACCTTACGGACGGCGCCATCGGCCGAGACCTCAGCGATCACGCCCGGGGCGAAGGACTCGCCGGCCATCACGTCGAAGCCGGCGCCGTTGACGTAGATGTTGCCGCGCCCGTCCACGACGATTTCGTTGAAGCTGCCTGAAACGCTCCGGAGATCGACGTGCGTCGCCAGCGAACCGTCGGGCTCGCGACGGAGGAGGAGGGCTTCGGGTCCGGAGACAACGAGCAGGCGGCCGTCCGGCAGCCAGTCGATGGAGAAGGGTATCGTCGTCGGCACGCGGGCGATGACTTCACTCTTTCCGCTTGGCTCGACCGCCACGATTTCCGACCGGCCCCAGTTGCAGAACCAGAGGCGGCCGTCGTGCCAGCGCGGCGACTCTCCAAAGCCGAGGCCGACCAGCAGGGTGCGGATTTCAGGCATGTCGACGCCCTCTTACGCCGGCTGGACCCAAAGCGGGCGCACCTCGACCGCGCCGTGGCCGGTGGCCGGGCAGCGCGACGCCCAGGACAGGGCCGCATCGAGGTCGGGAACGTCGATGATGTAGAAGCCGCCGAGCTGCTCCTTTGAGTCGGCGTACGGGCCGTCGAGCACCTGCGACTTGCCATTGCGTGCGCGGATGGTTGTAGCGGACGGGCTGGTCTCCAGGCGATTCCAGCTCTTGACCACGCCGGACTTGGTCAGCGCCTCGGTATAGGCCGCATAGGCGGCGAGGCCCTGCTTCTGCTCCTCCGGGCTGAGTCTTGGGAAACCGGCTTCGTCGACATAGAGCATCAGGATGTACTGCATCGTAAGTCTCCTTCACGGTCGCGGCCCGAGCACACTTGCTCTCCGCCGAACACAGTGACGCGCGATGCGCGGGGATTTCGACAAGCGAGGAAAATTATCTGGAGCGGCCGGAAGGCCTGACTTACTGCGTCTGGGCCGCCGGGTTCCGCGTGTAGCCCGGCCCGATGACCGGCGCGACCTTGGGCAGGACGGATTGGTCGAGATCGGCGTGGAAGACCTTGTCGAGCTTCTCGATCTCGCTGCCATCGGCCGCGACGAGCCTGACGGTGACCGCGTAATCCTTGCCTTCCGTGATGCCCTGCAGCGCCTGCGTCTGGAAGCTGTAGCGGAGCTGCCCCGGATTGATCACGTCCCGGCGCATGACGACCGGATCGCCGCCTGCCGGGTTCTCGAACGTCACCTCGATGGACGAGCCTTCCGGCAATTGTTTCTTTGGGCGCGGCCCGACGACGATTTGCGCGGAGGCCTCGGCCAGCCGGTAATTGAACAGGAACCCGCCGCCTTCGGTCGCGAGATAGGGTGGGCCAGACTCGTTGCAGGCCGCCAGGGCGAGCGGCAGTGTCGCGACCGCCAGCAGCGTTGGTAAAATGATGCGGCGTCTCATCTTCGTGCTCCGGCGGAGGCCATCCGGCGGCGCTCCTGGGCCTCGGACGGCCAGAGCGTCTTCATGTCGTAGAATATCTCGAAAGCAGGCACATCGGGCGGGATTGTGACCCAGGGCAGTTTCGAGCGCGTGAAGATGTGCACGTCCGGCACGATCCCGGCCGGATTTTCCAGCGTGCCCGTGCGTGCGAAGCGGAGATAGGGACGCCCGCCGTAGTCGCTCCACATCGCCGTCTGGCATTCCGGGCAACGGTAGATGTCGTGCGGCCGCCCGCTTTCAGTCGGCATGGAGATGGGTCGCGGGTCGCCGGATTCGATGACGATGCGGTCGGCCTCGATCAGCCCGTTAATGACGAAGGCGCTGCCGGTCTGACGCTGGCAATCGAGGCAATGGCAGCAGTGCACGAACATTGGCATGGAGGTGAAGTGGTAGCGCACCGCTCCACACGCGCAATGGCCACGCAGATTGCGCGTCATCGCTCGTTCCTCAGACAGCGGCCGGCAGCACCGCCGCCGGCAGCGCCAGAGGATCGTACTTCGCTGGCCACGCCTTGCGGATGTACTGGATCAGCACCGGCAGAAAGAGAAGCACGATCACGAACTTCGCCACCGCCACCCATGGGCCGCCCCATGACAGGAACAGCATGAAGGCGAGGGCAAGGCCCGTGAAGATGAAGACCGTCAGCGCGACGTTGAGGATGAAGGCGACGAGGCTGTTGCCCTGGCGGAACACTACATTCTTCCCGCGCGCCGCCAACCGGCGATGCAGTTCGGTGAGGAAAGCGACATACTCTTCGTTGTGCTCCGCGAAGTTGGCGAGGCTGACGTAGTCCAGGTTGAACAGCTCGGCCATGCCGCCCTTGCGGAAGATCACCTGCGCCCGGTAGCGGTTCGTCGCTGCGCGCGTGGGGGCGTAGGCGAGGCGTACCTCGGAAATATCGTCGTAGAAGACGCCGTCGAGCTTCTTGCCGACCTCCTCCCAGGTCAGCGCATCCTCGGTCAGGCGGTAGGTGCGCGCGCCCACGAAAGCGTTCGCCTTGAGGTGGTAGACGGTCGGATCGATCGTTGCGGCTGTTTCGCTCATCGTCCTCGACGGATAAGCCAAAGGCGCAAATTGGGCAATCGCAGGGACGCGGCGGGTACCCTAAGATGAAGGCATGACCGTAGCCCCGGCGACCACCTCCATTCCGCAATTCGCGGCCCCTTATGCCGCGGACGACGAAGCGCTGATCCGCGGCTTTATTGCGGAGACGCGGCTGGACGTGGTCGCGGAAGAGCGCATCGACCATCGCGCGACGGCGTTGATCGCGGCAATTCGCGATCAGGCGGGCGCCATCGGCGGGCTGGAGGATTTCCTCCGCGAGTTCGCGCTCTCGACCCGCGAAGGGCTGGCGCTGATGGTCCTGGCCGAGGCGTTACTGCGCGTGCCCGATGCCGGCGACGCAGGACCGGCTGATCGAGGACAAGATCGGCAGTGGCGACTGGGACGAGCATTCCGGACGCGGCGAGAAGCTGTTCGTCGCGGCGTCGATCTGGGCACTCGGCCTGACCAGCCGCATCGTCCACCCCGGCGACACGCCGGAGGGGATCGTCTCCGGGCTCGTGAAGCGGCTCGGACAGCCGGCCGTGCGCACGGCGACCCGGCAGGCGATGCGTGTGCTCGGGCATCACTTCGTGCTTGGCGAGACCATCGAGGAGGCGCTCGGCCGGGCGCAACCGCTCGAAAAGCATGGCTATCGCCACTCCTACGACATGCTCGGCGAAGGCGCGCGGACTGCCGCCGACGCGGAGAACTATTTCGCCGCCTACGCAGATGCCATTGCCGCCATCGGGCGATCGGCCGGCAAGAAATCGTTGCCGGACCGGCCGGGCATTTCGGTCAAGCTCTCGGCGCTGCACCCGCGCTACGAGGCGGTGAAGCACGACCGCGTGATGCGCGAATTGGCGCCACGGCTGCTGGAACTCGCTCGCGCGGCGAAGGCCCACGATCTCAACCTGACCGTCGATGCCGAGGAGGCCGACCGGCTGGAGATATCGCTGGAAGTGATCGCGTCGGTTCTCGCCGATCCGTCGCTGGCCGGGTGGGACGGATTCGGGCTGGCGGTGCAGGCCTACCAGAAGCGCGCCGCGGCCGTAATCGATTGGGTGGGTGAACTCTCCGCTTCGCTGGAGCGGCGCATGATGGTGCGGCTGGTCAAGGGCGCGTACTGGGACACCGAGGTGAAGCGGGCGCAGGAGCGTGGGCTCGCCGACTATCCGGTGTTCACGCGCAAGCCCGCAACCGACGAGTCCTACCTAGCCTGCGCCAAAAGACTGCTGGCACTTCGGCCGCGCATCTATCCGCAATTCGCCAGCCACAACGCACTGACCGTGGCGGCCATCCGCGAAATGGCGGGCGGCACGGAGGGCTACGAGTTCCAGCGGCTTCACGGCATGGGCGAAGCCCTGTTCGCAGCGCTGCGGGCCGAGGACAAGACAGTCGCCTGCCGCATCTACGCGCCGGTCGGCGGGCACCGCGAATTGCTTGCCTACCTCGTGCGGCGGCTGCTGGAGAACGGGGCCAACTCGTCCTTCGTCTCCGCCGTCGGCGACAACGACATCCCGATAGCGGCGCTGCTCAGGCGGCCGGCGGAATTACTGAAAGAGGGCGCGCAGGTACGTCACAGCCGTATTCCGCTGCCGCGCGATCTCTACGCGCCGGCGCGGCGCAACTCGTCGGGCATGGAATTCGGCAGCGCAGCCGACGTCGCCGGTCTGCTGGACGGCATGGCCAGGGCGGGCGATGCGCCGGTGCAGGCACGCCCGCTGCTCGCGGCTGGCAAGAGCGGCGGCGCGGCGCGTGCGGTGCTCAGCCCCATCGACGGAAAGACCAATGTCGGCAGCGTGATCGACACGCCGCTTGAATCGATTGATGAGGCCATGGCGGCCGGCTTAGCCGGCTTTGCAAAATGGTCGCGGGTGCCGGGAATGGAGCGCGCCGCGGCGCTCGACCGTCTTGCCGACCTGCTCGAAGGCGGGCGCGATGCGCTGATTGGGTTGCTCGCCCGGGAAGGCGGCAAGACGCTTGTCGACGGCATTGCCGAGGTACGCGAGGCGGTGGACTTCTGCCGTTACTACGCCGCGCAGGCACGGCTGAACTTCGCCGAGGCCGAGGTCATGCCCGGACCGACCGGCGAGAGCGATCGGCTCGTGCGCCGCGGCCGGGGAGTCTTCGTTTGCATCTCGCCGTGGAATTTCCCGCTGGCGATCTTCCTCGGACAGGTGACCGCGGCGCTCGCCGCCGGCAACGCCGTCATCGCCAAGCCCGCCGAACAGACGCCGCTGATCGCCTTCCGCGCCTTCGAACTGCTGCATCGCGCCGGGATACCGGTCGAAGCGGCACAGCTGGCGCCCGGCGACGGCAGGATCGGCGCGGCGCTGGTGGCGCACAAACACACTGCCGGCGTCGCTTTCACCGGCTCGACCGAGGTCGCGTGGGCGATCAACCGGACGTTGGCGGCGAAGGACGGGCCGATCGTGCCGCTGATCGCCGAGACCGGCGGTATCAACGCCATGATCGCCGACGCCACGGCGCTGCCGGAGCAGGTGGCGGACGATGTCATCACCTCGGCCTTCCGCTCGGCCGGCCAACGTTGCTCGGCCCTCCGCCTGCTGTGCCTGCAGGACGATGTCGCCGATACCGTGCTGGAGATGGTGGTCGGCGCCGCCGGTGAACTTGCCATCGGCGATCCGCGCGATCCTGCGACCGACGTGGGGCCGGTGATCGACGCCGAGGCGAAGGCGAACCTGGAGAAGCACATCGCGGCGATGCGTGCGGCGTCTTTTGCCAAGGTCCGCTACGCCGGCAAAGCGCCGCCGGAAGGAACATTCGTCGCGCCGCATGTGATCGAACTGGATTCGCCATCGCGGCTGCAGCGCGAAGTCTTCGGGCCCATCCTCCATGTCGTCCGCTGGAAGGCCGGGGAACTGGACAATCTGATCGCCGCTATCGCCGCCACCGGCTATGGCCTAACACTCGGCGTCCACAGCCGCATCGACGAGACGGTGCGCCGTGTCGTGGCCGCCTTGCCGGTCGGCAATGTCTACGTCAACCGCAACATCATCGGCGCTGTGGTTGGGACCCAGCCTTTCGGCGGTTCCGGCCTGTCGGGTACCGGGCCGAAAGCCGGCGGCCCCGATTACCTGAGGCGCTTCGCGCTGGAACAGGTTATCTCGGTCAATACGGCGGCGGCCGGCGGCAACGCCTCGCTGATCGCCATGGAGGACGAATGAAGCACCGCTGCGCCATACTTGACGACTACCAGAGCGTCGCCCTCTCGATGGCCGACTGGGCATCGCTCGGGCCGGACGTCGAGATCGAGGTCTTTAGCCGACACATCGACGATCGCGCCGCGCTCGTCTCGGCATTGGTCGGGTTCGACATCATCGTCGCCATGCGCGAGCGCACGGTGTTCGACGCCGATCTGCTCGGCAGGCTGCCGGATCTCCGCCTGCTGGTGACGACCGGCATGCGCAACGCGTCGATCGACGTCGCGACGGCTGAGAAGAACGGCGTCGTCGTCTGCGGCACCGGCGGCGTGGCCGGATCGACGGCGCAGCTTGCCTGGGCGCTGATCCTGGCTCTGGTGCGCAATATCCCGGAGGAGGTTGCGGAATTCCGTGGCGGCGCGGCGTGGCAGCAGCGGCTTTCGGTCGACCTGACGGGCAAACGGCTGGGGCTCGTCGGGCTCGGCCGTCTTGGCACGCGAGTAGCCCAGGTTGGTCTGGCCTTCGAGATGGACGTCGCCGGCTGGAGTCCGAACCTGACCGACGAGCGCGCCGGTGCGGTCGGCGCCACGCGGGTTGCCACGCTGGACGAACTGCTGAAAACGTCCGACATCGTGTCCATCCACATGCCACTGAGTGCTCGGAGCCGTGGCCTCATCGGCGCGCGTGAACTGGGGCTGATGAAGCCGACGGCATACCTGGTGAACACCTCGCGCGGACCGATCATCGACGAGGCGGCGCTGGTCGCTGCGCTCGAGGGCGGTCGGCTCGCCGGAGCCGGGCTTGATGTCTACGACCGTGAGCCGTTGCCGGCGGATCATCCCTTGCGGCGCGCGCCCCGCCTGATTGCCACGCCACATATCGGCTACGTCACCGACGCGACCTACCGTGCCTTCTATGGCGATGCTGTCGAGGATATCCGCGGCTGGCTGGATGGTACGCCGGTCCGTCGGATTCCGGCTTAGGGTTGCGGGCTCCTCGCTTCTCCGCAACAAAGCCGGCTCGCGAGGCCCCGCGCCGCCGGATAGATGATCAGCAGAAAGAGCCGTAGGCCATGACCGACCAAGCCTTCCTCTCCCGCGCCATCGACCAGGGCAGGGGCGCCACGCCGGCCGACCTCGTCATCAAGAATGTCGGGCTGCTCGACATCGTCTACGGTGGTGTGACCGTCACCGACATCGCCATCTGCGGCGACCGCGTCGTCGGCACCTACGAGACCTACGAGGGCACGAAGGAGATCGACGGCACCGGCCTGTTCGCGGTGCCCGGCTTCATCGACACGCATCTTCACGTCGAGTCGTCGCTGGTGACGCCGCAGGAATTCGACCGCTGCGTCCTGCCGCATGGCGTGACCACGGCGATCTGCGATCCGCACGAGATCGCCAATGTGCTCGGCCTCGAAGGCATCAGGTTCTTCCTGGAGTCGGCCGAGAACACGATCATGGATCTGCGCGTGCAGCTCTCGTCCTGCGTCCCCGCCACCACATTCGAGACGGCCGGCGCCGAACTGCTGGCGAAGGATCTGTTGCCGCTGGCGTCGCACCCGAAGGTGATCGGGCTCGCCGAATTCATGAACTTCCCCGGCGTGCTGTCGAGCCGCGATGACGTGCTCGACAAGCTGGTGGCGTTCCAGGACGGGCACATCGACGGACACGCGCCGCTGGTGCGCGGATACGATCTCAACGGCTATCTCGCGGCGCGCATCCGCACCGATCATGAGACGACCATTGCCGAGGATGGCCGCGAGAAGCTGAGGAAGGGCCTCGCCGTCCTGATCCGCGAGGGATCGGTGACCAAGGACCTGCACGCGTTGGCCGAGATCCTCGACGAGAACTCGTCGAGCTTCTGTTGCCTGTGCACCGACGATCGCAACCCGCTCGACATCGCCGAGGAGGGGCACCTCGACTACATGGTGCGGACGCTGATCGGGCTCGGCCGGCCGCTCCACCACGTCTATCGGACGGCGAGCTGGTCGGCGGCGAAGGCGTTCGGACTTCGCGACCGCGGCATGATTGCGCCCGGCTATCGCGCCGACATCGTCCTGGTTGGCGACCTCGCTGCCTGCTCGGTGAAGACGGTAATTTCCGCCGGCCGCGTCGTAGACGATGCGCTCTTTGCGACGCGGCGGAAGATCGAGCCGGTTGGGCTCGACAGCGTCAAGGCCAGGGAAGTCAGCGCTGCGGACTTCCGCATTCCCGGCGCCGCAGGCGAACTCACGATGATCGGCGTGGCGCCCGGCCGGGTGGTCACCGACAATGTCCGGAAGCACGTGCCGGCCAAAGGCAACGAACGCGTCGCCGATCCGGCGAACGACATTGCCAAGGTCGTGGTCATCGAGCGGCATGGCCGCAACGGCAATATCGGCCGCGCCTTCGTCACCGGCTTTGGCATGCAGCGCGGCGCTATCGCGTCGTCCGTCGGGCACGACAGCCACAACATCTGCGTCGTCGGCGTGGACGATGGCGATATGGCAGTCGCGGTCAACCGGCTGCGCGAAACCGGCGGTGGATTTGTCGTGGCGTCCGGCGGCGCGGTGAAGGCCGAGCTGCCGCTGCCGCTCGCGGGCTTGATGAGCCTCGGGACGTTCGAGTCAGTACACGCGGGCCTGATGCCGCTTCGCCGCGCGGCGCGCGAGCTCGGCTGCACGCTGCCGGAACCATTCCTCCAGGTTGCTTTCCTGCCACTCCCGGTTATTCCCCACCTCAAGATCACCGACCTCGGGCTGTTCGACGTCGATCGGTTCGAGCTCGTGCAGGAGTGACAGGTCGAATTTGACCTCGGGGAGCGGATCGATCTCCGGGACATCATCGACACCGTCGACGAAGGCGGCTGGTGCGTCCTTCGGGCGGCGGAGCAGGAAGAGCGTCAGCCCGACGAAGCCGACGCCGATGGCGATGGGCAGGGCTTCCGGTCCGAACAGGTCGACGAGATAGCCGACCGGCGTCGACCCGACGATCGAGCCAGCCGAGTACGCCATCGCGAAGCCGGTCGAGACGACGGCAAGCCGATGGCCGCGGAAATCCTGGCCGATGAGCACGACGCCCAGCGTGTAGATGCCGGAGACAGTACCGCCTGCGAGAAACAGAACCGGCTGCGCCAGCAACGGCAGGCCCATGGCGAAGGGCAGGGCGAAGCTGGTTGCGGCGGCGACCACCGCGCAGAGGAGCAGCGTGGCCTGACGGCCGTAGCGGTCGGCCATCCACCCAAGGCCGGCGATGAGAACCGCTTCGCCGAGGCTGAACACGGCGACCAGCCGGGCGGCACCGGCGTCGTCGAAGCCATGCGCAAGGCCGTAGAGCGGCAAGAGGCTCTGCATGGCCGTCTCGCCGACGCCGCCCAGGAAGCCCGCGGCGACAAGACCGCCGGCCGCCGAAAGCGCCAGCTTCAGTGTCGTGGCGTCGCCGGTTTCTTCTTCCTCGACCTCGCCGGTCGCCGGGCGGATCGAGATGGCAACCAGTATCGCGGCCGCCAGCGGCACCATGGCCACGATCAACGGCAAGCGAGCCTGAAACGCCGACGCCGCCGAGGACCAGGGGGCCGATGAACTGGCAGGTGGCGTAAAGCGTGCCGGACGCGCCGATGATGCGACCGCGATGACGATCGTCGACGACGCCGTTGAGCCAGATCTCGGTGGTCGTCCACAGCGCGGCGAAACAGGCGCCCATGACGAAGCGCGCGGCAAACCAGACGACGAGATGATCCGCGAGCAGGATGGCGGCGAACGAGGCGAGCGATATCGCGAACATCGCCGCCACCACCCAGCGCACGCTGAAGCGCGCGATAAGCCGCGGGAGGATGGGGCCGACGATGAGGATGCCGGCGCCGGCCAGCGAAGCGTTGAGGCCGATCAGCCAGGTCGCGAGCTCGCGCTTTTCCAGCGCCAGCGAGAAGAACGGGTAGCTGTAGCCGTAGAGCAGCGCTTCCGCGCCGATCAGCGAGAGAACACCGGCTACCCGCCAGAGTTTCATCGATGGCGCCTCAGATCACGCACAGCGGCTCTGTCGCACCAGCACCGCTTGCCTTCCGGCACGAGGTTGAAGGTGCGGTAGTCCGCAGTGATCTCCTCGCCGGGACGGATGTCGCGATCGGCATAGACGTAGAGCTGGCCTTCGACGCGCGCATTCGGCTTGCAGTTGTGGTTGAGGTAGTCGACGCCTTCCGGCTCCCACATCGGCAGGAGGCAGAGAAGCTTCGTGCCTTCGAGCTTCAGGTGGACGGACTGGCGCCACCAGTAATCGTCGAGCGCGTCCTTCTCGGCGAGATCGACCATGACCGACTTGCCGTCGAAGAAGCCGAGCAGCGTGCCCTCGGCGATCGTGCGCGTGGCGTAGATCGCCTTGTGATCCTCGGAGATCGAGCGGACCTCCAGCAGATCAAAGTTGGTGTAGCTCATGGGAAAGCCCCTCGACCTCGAACGCACTTTCGAGCAACGGAACGCCGCCTGATTGCCCATCCCGTCCCGGGACGTAGTCTTGTCCATCAAAAAGGTTAGCCGACCATTTAGCGCAGAGGCGTTCGGCGTACGCGATGGGCATCTCGTGGACGTGCGGGCACTTTTCGAGTTCGGCGAAGACCGGATCGTTATGCGCCGCGATCCAGTGCTTGCGGTCGTCGGCGAGGTGCACGCCGCGCGCCGGGTCCTTGGCGATGCGGCTGTAGTTGGTGATGGTCGTGATCGACATGTTCTGCCAGGCGATCACGCATTTGCGGAAGAGGAGCTCCACGGCGTCACGGTCGTGGGTCATTTCCCAGGGCGCGCGGCCCCAGGCGCGGATGGCCTGGTCGTGCACCAGACGCGCGAACGCGTACGCGTCGGAGGTCGTGTTGATCGCGGTGAACGGCGCGCCCAGCGACGGATCGTAAAGTGGGTCCGCCGGATTACTGGCATGCCTGGTGAAAGCGACCGAGAAGAACTCGTAGGCTGTTTCCTGTCCGGTAACCGGGCAGGTGACCTCGATCGAGGCGCCTAGCGTCTCCCCACGGATCACCGCGTCGGCGTCTGCCGCGCGTCCGGCCTCGCGCATGGCTGCGCCGAGCAGGCGGAGTTCGTCCTCGACAGATTTGCAGCGCGTCTCGTCGTGGATGAGAAGGGCGAGGAAACCGGTCTTGCGCTCCTCGGCGACCTCACGGCGGAACTGTTCGAAGGCCTCGGCGTATTCCGCGCCATTGCGGAAGCGGGCAACGAGAAACCGGCCCGCCTTGAACTCACGCCTTCCGGCCGCGCATTGAAGCCCGTCGTTGAGCCACGCGCCGAACACATCTGGTTGCAGACTGTGGAATGGGCACCGCGACCCGGCTGCTGGCCGAACGCGGACATCCGCTCGGGGCGCAGATGGCGCCACCTCCGCGAAACTCATGTTGCCTCCTCGTACGCATACTCAACAAATACTTAACTGCCGCACGTTGGAGTAAGCAGGCGCGTTAACCCATTGTCAACCAATCCGGTTCCGACAGGCCGGTTCAGTCGGGCTGACAGAGGGAGAAATTCACCATACGCAACAAAGCGTTAACCATATGGGCGAAAGAGCCGGGCGATGAAGCGACGAGAAGGGAACGGCAACAGCCTCAAACCGGTCGACCCATAAGATCTCAGCGCGCAAAGTATTGTTGGTGTGTTCCGAAGTCTTTCAAGACGCCGTGGCATCAAACACGTGCCATCAGAGATGGTCGAAGGTCCATCCTGCAATTGCGTCCGAATTGAAGAACTTAAGCGAACGTAACCTCGCGATTAAGTCAATCGCAATGCCCGGATCGCAGATTAGGCATCTGGAACGGGAAAGTTGGGACTGGGGATATGGCAAAGGCTCTGACCGGCCGCATTACGCTCAATCTTATCGCGGGCATCGTCATTACGGTGCTCACGGTTCTGATCACCGTGTCGTGGATGGCCTACAAGCACAATCAGCAGGCTGCTGCGAGCACCGAAACCATGGTCGCCGGTGGATTGCAGGCCATGGGCAAGCGTCTCGCCCAGCTCGCCAACGACTATGGCTGGTGGGAGGAGGCCTACGACGCCTACATCCGCAAGGATGATGAGTGGATCGAGGCCAACATCGGCACTGGCATCACCGATACCGACATCGCCGATCTGCTCGTTGTGATTTCGCCGGAGGGCACGGTGGACCATTCGTGGATCACCGACGACACGACCGACACGAGCGACGAGATCATCACGCCCGAGATGCTGTCCGAAATCCGCTCGATCGCCAAAGGCCTCCCGGTGGAGAACCTTGCCGGCAAGAGCGGCATCTATCTGAAGACACCGTCGGTTCCGATGATGATTGGCATCCAGCATCTGGCGCCCGTCTCAAAGGCCGGCGAAGTCGCCAACACCAGCCTTCCGATCATCGTTTTCGGCCAGTACCTCGATGACAGCCGTCTCCACGAACTCGGCCAGTCGTTCCTGATCGACGATCTGCGCTTTGCGGACGAAAGCGGCGCCGGCGCGAGCGAGCTGACGATCCACGATCTCGCCGGCGACGACCTTGGCTATGTGGCGTGGACGCCGCCGAAGCCGGGCAACGCGCTGCTGCGCAGCGTGCTGCTGCCGATCGGCATCGCACTGACGCTGTTCTGCATCGCGGCGCTGGCTACGGCCTTCCGCGCCCGACGGATGGCGATTGCGCTGACCGAGAGCGAACGCGAGGCCGTTACCGCCGCGCGCACCGACTCGATGACCGGGCTGATGAACCGCACCGGCTTCACCGAGATGCTGGAATCGCCGCACTACGACAGCGCGTGCCGGAGCGGTCAGCTGGCGGTGATCTATCTCGACGTCAACGGGTTCAAGCTCGTCAACGATTCCATCGGCCACCACGGCGGCGACGACCTCGTGAAGGCGCTCGCGGCCCGAATTGGCTCGGTCCTGCCCCCGGAGGCCGCGCTCGCGCGCATCGGCGGTGATGAATTCGCCATTGCGGTGATCGCCGACGACCTGCGCCAGGCCGCTGCGGAGACGGCTTCGACGGCGGTGCAATCCCTCGATCAGCCGTTCACAATCAGCGGCTTTGAATTCCACGTCACCGCCTCGGTCGGCTATGCGCTTTCCGACGGTGGCTGCGCCGATCCCGCCGAGCTTGTTCGCCGCGCCGACCTGGCCATGTACCAAGCCAAGAACGCGGCCGAACGCGATGCGCTTTGCTACCACGCGACGATGGAAACCGGTGCGCTTGAGAAGAAGCAGATCGAGGCCGGTCTGCGGCGGGCAATCGAGAACGGCAACGAATTGCAGGTATTTTACCAGCCCGTCGTCCGCACGACCGATCTCTCCGTCACTGGCTTCGAGGCGCTGCTGCGCTGGACCGCCCCGGAATTCGGATCGGTCTCGCCGGCGGTGTTCATTCCGGTCGCCGAGGAGACTGGCCTCATCCACGACATTGGCCGTTTCGTTGTCGAACAGGCCTGCCGCGATCTGCACCGCTGGCCAGGTTACCATGTCGCAATCAACGTTTCGCCGCTTCAACTGCGCGATCCGAATTTCGCCGATGAAATTTCGGCGATCGTGGAACGCCACGGCCTGACACCCGAGCGGTTCCATCTCGAACTGACAGAAGGCATTCTGGTCAACAACCCGACCATTGCAGCGAGAAAGCTGGCCACGCTGAAGGAGCGAGGATTCACACTGGCCCTCGACGATTTCGGCACCGGCTTCTCGTCGATCGGCTACCTGCGCCAGTTCCCGTTTGACATTCTCAAGATCGATCGATCATTCGTGCGGGAGATTGGCCTGAATGCCACCGCCAATTCGCTGATCCAGTCGCTCGTATCGCTCGGCGAGGCCCTCGAGCTTTCGGTCGTCGCCGAAGGCATCGAGAACGAGGATCAGTTGAAGCTCCTCCATCTCATCCAGTGCGAGTTCATCCAGGGTTTCCTGGTGAGCAGGCCGGTGTCGGCGGATGGCATTGATGCCTTCCTTGTCGAAAGCGGCCACCGCGCCGGCAGGCGTCCCGGAGCCGGACCTGTGGCCGAGCGCTGGGTTGCAGCCAGCACTTGAGCGGTGAACGCGGCGTTAACCAGCGTAGGGGGCTCTGGTACATGCTTCAGGTTGCCTTAAGGGTACGACGCTAACGGTGGTGTGGTCCGTGCGCGCCCTGGCTGCCGTAATGCTGCGATTCATTCGCTTTCCTTTCATTCTGAAAATCGTTCTTCCGGCCACTGCGGTGTTCATCGCGGCAGCGGTGAGCCTTACGTTTGCGCTCAGCGAAATGGCCAACGAGGTCAATCGCACCGAGGTTTCGCTGACGGACCGAACGACCGAAGCTGCCGTCGAGGCTACTCTCCGCCGGATAGAGACGAGCCACCGGGACTACGCCGTCTGGGACGATGCGGCCCGCAAGCTTTACGGTGAGGTGGACGAGGAGTTCGTCGACGACAGTTTCGTCTCCTCGACTTTGAATCCGGTCCTGTTCGACACCGCGTATCTGGTCGAGCGGAGCGGTGCCCTTGTCTTTGCCTACCGCAGCGGCAAGCCAGTCGACAAACCGATCGACCAGGCATTCGGACATCACATCCGACAGTTCATCGAAGACATGTCCGCGGACGGCGTGACCGCTGACGTTCGCAGCGCGATCGTGCAAGGAGCATGGGGTCTGGCGGTCGTGGCCGTCGGTCCCGTTGTGCCATTTTCCGACGACTTTCTTCCGAAGCCGACATCGGCCCGGTTTCTCATCATTGCAAGAGCGTTCGATGCCGACCTCGTGAATCAGATTTCCAAGGACTATCTCATCGACGGTTTGAAGCTATCCGACGCGAAGGTTGCAGCCGGGACACCGTTGATCGACCCGGATGGAAAGGTGCTCGGCGCACTAACCTGGACGGCCCGCGAACCCGGTACGGTGGCTCTGTCCCGACTGACGCCACGCGTGGCAATCGCACTGGCGTTGCTGGCAGCGATGTTGCTGGCCCTGATGGCCCTGGCGGCGCGAGGCTACGCCAAGGTACGGCGAGGGGAGGCGCTGGCTCGCCACACGGCCACGCACGACGCCCTGAGCGGTCTGCCCAATCGCCATGCGCTGGTCGACCACCTCGATCGCGCCATCGGCGAAATTCCCATGCGGGGAGGGCACCTCGCAATACTGTATCTCGATCTCGACGGGTTCAAGGAAGTCAACGACAGCTACGGCCGCGAAGTGGGCGACCAACTGCTGCGCAAGGTCGCAAAAGGCTTCGAGGCCCTGGCTGGCAATCATATGCTGGTCCGCCTCGGGGGCGACGAGTTCGCCGTCGTCGTTCAGGATGTCGATGTAGCCACCGTCTCGGCGCGGCTCGCTGATCGTCTCATTCGCTTCTTTGCCCGTCCATTCGACGTCGGCGGGCGCATCATCTCCATCAGTGTCAGCATCGGGATCGCGCAGGTCGACGAAGGCAATATCTCGGTCGAGGAGGCGCTGCGCCGCGCGGATGTCGCAATGTATCAGGCGAAGCAGCAGGGTCGTAATCGGGTTTGCGCCTTCGACGATTCACTGGACACGCTCCGCCTGCGGCGCATTGAGATTGGCGCCGATCTCCGCCGCGCGATGGAGAAAAATGGGCTGACGATGTTCTATCAGCCGGTCTACGACGCGCGCACCGGCGCCATCAACAGCGTCGAAGCCCTCGTGCGTTGGCCGCGCGGCGACGACCGCGCCCCGATTTCGCCGGCCGAGTTCATTCCGATCGCGGAAGAGACCGGGTTGATCGACGAATTGGGAGCCTGGACATTGCATCGCGCGTGCGAAGATGCGCGTGCGTGGCCCGACCTCAAGGTAGCCGTCAACGTGTCGCCGGCCCAGTTTCAAAATCCGCACTTCGCCGAGGTCGTGCAGAATGTTCTGCGTGACGTCGGCTTTGCTCCGGATCGCCTGGAGATCGAGATCACGGAAACCTACCTCATCACGCACCCGGACCAGGCCTGCCGGGCGATCGACGCCGTGCGCGAACTTGGTGTCACCGTGGCACTGGACGATTTTGGGGTCGGCTATTCCAGCATCGGCTATCTGCGGAACTTTGCTTTCGACAAACTCAAGCTCGACCGGTCGCTGATCGCCGATATCCATCGCGATCCCCACGCCCAGAAACTGATCCAGGCGACGGTCGCCCTTGCCGGAGCCCTTAGCCTGCGCGTCACGGCAGAGGGCGTCGAGACTGAAGAGGAGGCCACATTGCTGCGCGCAGCCGGATGTGACCTTTTCCAGGGCTATTTCTTCGGCCGCCCGGTGCCCGCTCAGGAGATCACGGCTCTGCTCGGCGCGGACGCGCGCGTGAGACGTGCGGAGGCGGTGCTGCGCTTCGCCTGAACCGTGCAATCGGGCATTCGAATCGCTACACTTGGCAGCCGACCAAACGCCCGCCCGCGACCCTCACGACACGAGGAGCACCGGCCCGCATGCCTCAATGGCTGCATCTCCTTTCCTGGGCGGCACTGCTGCTCGGCTTCGGCTCCGCGGCGGTGGTTGTCGCCGACCTGATCAGGCATCCCCAAAAGATGTGGATCATGAACGCCGTATGGCCGGTCACTGCGCTATACGGAACGGTATTCGGTCTTTGGGGGTACTTCCGCTACGGCCGCCTGGCGAGCCGCGATGCTGCGAAATCGGCCGCCGAAAAGGGCGACATGTCGCCCAACATGACCGTTCCGTTTCCGGTCGCGGTTGGGACGGGTTCCACCCACTGCGGTGCCGGTTGCACGCTGGGGGACATCGCTGCCGAGTGGCTGGCGTTCTTCGTGCCGGGCATTGCGGTGTGGCTCGGTTATGAGAGCTTGTTTGCAGAGAAGATGTTCGCGATCTGGATTCTCGACTTCCTGTTCGCGTTTATGTTCGGGATTGCCTTCCAGTTCTTCACCATCGCTCCCATGCGTGGACTTGGCCTGCGCGATGGCCTGATAGCGGCGGTAAAGGCCGACACGCTTTCACTGACTGCCTGGCAGGTCGGGATGTACGGCTGCATGGCGCTTGCTCAATTTTATGTGTTTCGCGGATTGATCGGCGTCTCCCTGGAGGTGAACACGCCGGAATTCTGGTTCGTGATGCAGATCGCGATGATGGCGGGCTTCTGCACCAGTTATCCGGTGAACTGGTGGCTGATCCGCTCCGGGATCAAGGAACGCATGTAGTCGCCCGATGTGATCGCTTCTTCGGCGCAAGGGAAACATTTCTGGCTCCCGCGCGTTCTTCACGGGTGTGTTTCAACCGAAGGAGAACTCCGATGAATTGGGACCAGGTAAAAGGCAATTGGAAGCAGGTACGCGGCGAGGCCCAGAAGCAGTGGGGCAAGCTCACCAACGACGATCTCGACGTGATCGCCGGTGAGCGGACCAAGCTCGCGGGTCGGCTCCAGGAGCGCTACGGCTACGGCAAGGAAAAGGCCGAGCAGGAAATCGATGAGTGGTCGAAGCGCCACTAACAGATCGTGAAGACGCGCGCCCGACCGGGCGCGCGTTTTTTCGCGGGAGTGGTCATGATCCGCAAGATAAAATCCGGATATCGGATTTATTCGCGCAAGCCTGATCCGAAGACCGGTCGGCGCCGCAATCTGGGCACTTTCAGGACGCGTGCCGCGGCCGAGAAACACGAACAACAAATTCAGTACTTCAAACGTCGCGGATAATCCCCGGACGGAGCAAATATATGAACGACAATGATGCAAAAGAAGCGGACGAGGCCAGCCGGCGAGAGCCAGCCAACGACGACGAAAACCACCTGAAGCTATTGCTGGCGGGCGACTTCTCGTCGCCGCTCGAAGTTCTGGCTGAGGATGCGCTCAGCCCGTCCGAAAAACGCGAGATATTTGAGGTCTGGATCCGCGATCTGACCGCGAGCCAGCAGGATGCCAATACCAGGAAGACGCGCGCGTCGATCGAAGAGGCGATCGCCAAGCTGGACGCCGACGCGGCGCGGTAGACGCTGGCCGCAGGAACACTAAATCAGGGCTTTCTCCGGTGTTCCATGAACGCCGTGTGCAGGTGTTCGAGATAATCTTCCGAGCGTTCCTCGGCTGTCGCCAAATCCTTCTCCGATCCCTTTACCACCAGGATGAGCTCGGCCAGCTTGATCTGGATGGCCAGGCTGTCGCGGTTCTGGGTGTGCTGAATCACGAACACCATCAGGAACGTGATGATCGTGGTCGACGTGTTGACGATCAGTTGCCAGGTATCGCTGAAACCGAAGAGGGGGCCGCTTAGGCCCCACAGAAGGAGAAGACCAAGGGCCGTGAAGAACGTGGCAGGCCGTCCTGCCAAGCGGGCCGTTTCCGAAGCAAACCGCTCGAAAATCGGCAGTGCCGGGGCCTTTTCAGGTTTCGAGGGCTTGTGCTGCCGGTTGGGCGACCCGCGGCGCGGCCGGCTCGTAGTCTTCTTCATGGCTGAACCTCCCGTTGGCCCGCGTAAACGCAGGAGTTCCGACTGCGTTCCGGCGATCAGGGAACGGAAAACATGGTTCGTGCGTTGAGGCTTCGGCCAACGTGCTTGTTCCGCACGTACGGACCAATGGAGAAGTTTCCGAGATGAAGAAGGAGCGAGAATGGGATCGGAGCCTGCGCCGATCTGGCGACATGGCGCATCCGCGCCACAGCCGTCACGTTCCCGTCAGCACGCTCCGCGTCGCGTTGTCCGGACCGAAATCTTGAGAACCTTCGATCGCCATCAATTCCGCCAGGCGGTTGCGAGCCCGGTTGACGCGGCTCTTGATCGTGCCAACGGCGCAATCGCAAATCTTGGCTGCTTCCTCGTACGAGAACCCGGAAGCGCCGACCAGGATCAGGGCCTCGCGCTGGTCGTCCGGCAACTGAGAAAGCGCCTCCTTCAACTCGCCAAACTCGATGCTCGGTATCTGCGAGGGCTCAGCCTTCAAGCTGTCCGTATGCTTGCCGTCCACATCCTCGACCTCATGGCGCCGCTTGCGGTATTCCGAGCGGAAATGGTTGCGCAGGATGGTAAAGAGCCAAGCCGGCATGTTGGTGCCGACCTGGAATCGATCGATGTTCGCAAGCGCACGGAGCATGGTTTCCTGCACCAGGTCGTCAGCCCGATCAACGTTGCCGCAGAGCGAGACCGCGAAAGCGCGCAGGCTCGGCACAGTGGCAAGAACGGCATCTCGGAGTTCGGGGGTAAGCGGCATGGTTCGGCCCTACTCTTTCTTCTCGTCCGCGGGCCGATCGAGCTGTTGCAGAAGCGTCGCGAACCGGTCGGGAACGCCCTGGCTGACCACATCGTCGTACATGGCGCGGAGGCGATCACCGATCCGGGATTGGATTTCCGGGGTAAGGCGGGCAGGTTTACGCACGGTATCTCCCGCTTTTCCGCCCCGGCGCCGCACTGGCTGTCTGTCGTTCATGGCTTCTTTCTTCCGAATGGCACCAGCGGCGATGAGGTCAAGGATTCTGGTTCCTGTGTCATCCTAACGTCCAACTGTTCGCATGGTTTCATATGAACAAGATCGAGCAACGTTCGGCATATTGCCCTTTTTTGGTTTTCAGTCCCACACGCCGAGGAGATTCCTGTGTCTAAGAACGAAATGCTGGCTCAAGAACTGCCGAGATTGCGCCGTTACGCGCGGGCTCTCACCGGAAGCCAGGCCTCCGGCGACGCCTATGTCGCCTCCGCGCTCGAGGCCCTGATCGAGGATCCAGCCACACTTGACCAATCCAGTTCGGCGAGGATCGCGCTCTACAAGGCGTTCAGCGTTATCTGGAACTCTCTGGGCGTCAACACGATGCCCGAGAGCATTGATCAGTCTACCGCAGAGCGGCATTTGACCGGCATCACGCCGCGCCCGCGGCAGGCCTTTCTTCTGCTCACTCTCGAAGGTTTTTCGGAGGAGGACGCGGCCGAGGTTCTGGACCTCGACGTCGCCGGACTCCGCGCGTTGGCAGATGAATCGGGGCGCGAAATGGCCGCCGAGATCGCCACCGACGTGCTCATCATCGAGGACGAACCCCTGGTCGCCATGGAACTGGAGACGCTCGTTGAGGGCCTCGGCCACAACGTTGTCGGAATTGGCCGCACCCACACCGAGTCCGTGGCTCTCGCGAAGGCCCATCGTCCGGGCATGATTCTGGCCGACATCCGCCTGGCGGACGACAGTTCGGGCCTCGATGCCGTCAACGAGCTGCTTCAGCTGTTCGAAGTCCCGGTGATCTTCATTACGGCCTATCCGGAACAGTTCCTGACGGGAAAGAGGCCGGAACCGACTTTCCTGATCCCCAAGCCCTTCCAGCCGGCTACGGTTTCCGCGGTGATCAGCCAAGCACTATTCTTTGAGCAGAAGGCCCGGAGCAACCCCGAAGCCAAGTCCAGTGGACAGACCGTCGGCTGACGTGCAGGCAAAAACAGCAAGGACGTGATCCTGAAGGGATCACGTCCAAGCTGTACCGGCAGCCTGGGGGGCGGGGGACGGGTTAAGGTCGCCGGCTTTTCACAAACGCCGGACGCCGAACCTTGGTTCCCGGCCCAGGCAGATTTTTTACGTCTTCGGGCACGGAGGCCGGACTTGACGCAAAGCCCGCAAGACATCGGCGTCATGATAGGGTTTCTGGACGACGATAAGTCCGTCCAGGGTTCCTTTCCGGTCGAAACCGGTCGCCACGACGAAAGGGATTCCCAGTTCCGTCAGCTCCGCCGTCAGGGGCAAGGCATCCTCTTCCCCAAGTTTCAGGTCGAGGATGCAGATATCGATGCGCGCGGCCGTATGGAGCAGCTCGCGCGCTTTTGCCGTGGAATTGGCCAGGATGACGTGCGCTGCGCCTGCGTCTTCGACAATGCGTTGCACGTCCACCGCGATCAGGAACTCGTCCTCGACGATGAGGACGGTCTGTCCGGCCAGGGCTTTGATTTCGCTTGGCATTAGCACGATATCCGCAGAGCGCCCCCGCTCGGGTTCCACGTTATGCCACTGCTGGCGGAACCCGTCTGCATCATAAGATATTGTGCGGAGGAGTTATTGGCGTGCATCATGCAACTTCCGGAGCGACGGTTCCGGCGCCCGGAGGCTCCAGTCGTTTATGACGTCCTCGCAGCCATCGTCGTGGCGCTATCCTTGCACAAAATGCCCTTTGAGGGCGATCAAGGCGTTCCGCAAGTTCAATAAGGAAGAACTTGAATTCGTTAGCGGATTCAAGTCGGGCGAGCTGACCGTCGATCCCGGAACCACGATCATTGCAGAAGGTGCGCGCAGCGCGCACCTCTATACGGTGCTCTCCGGATGGGGCTTCCGGTACAAGTTGCTCGACGATGGCCGCCGCCAGATTCTCAATTTCCTGCTGCCGGGCGACTTCATCGGCTTGCAGGCCTCGCTGATGCTGGAAATGCAGCACTCGGTCGAGGCGCTGACACCGATGCTGCTCTGCGTTTTCGAGCGCGAGCGGCTTTGGGAACTATACCAGGAGATGCCCAGCCTCGCCTTCGACACCACATGGCTGGCGGCGCGGGAGGAGCAAATTCTGGATGAGCACCTGTTGAGCATTGGACAGCGCAACGGAGAGGAGAGGGCGGCGTACCTGTTGTTGTTCCTCTTTGACCGGGCGGAGGTGCGCGGCTTGACCAAGGGGAACAGCTTCGCTTTCCCGTTCACCCAGCCGCACATCGCTGACGCGCTTGGCCTGTCGCTGGTACATACCAACCGAGTCCTGAACCGGTTCGCGCGTCGCAAGCTGATCAGTTTCAAGAAGCGGGCACTGGAACTGCACGATCGCCGGGCGATGGCGGAGATCGCGCGCTGGGAGTCGCGGTCCGACGAACAGCGTCCCTTTATCTGAGGTCCGTCTTCTCGCGCCCGAGGGAGGCAACGGTCCGCACGAGGGCAGCGGGATCGATGGGCTTCTGGAGCGTGACCACGTCGCCGAATTGAGCCTTGAGGTCCGCAATTCGGTAGCCCGTGCACACGCAGAACGGCACGTTGAGGTCGCGCATCCTTTCGGCGATCGGCGCGCTCGTCTCGCCCCTCAGATTGGCATCGATCACCGCCACATCGAGCGCTGGAGAGTCGGCCAGCAAGGTCTGGGCGGCAGCCACCGAACTCGCAGGACCGATGACTTCGTGCCCGGCCTCTTCCAGCATCGCGACCATTTCGGCGGCGATCAGGAATTCGTCCTCCACGACGAGCACGCGCAATGGCCGCTGCGAACCTTCGCTCATCACATTTCCTCAAATCGTGCGTTCGGCCACGAACGGCCTCAGCATCCTCAACGGTATGGATATGACGCAGATAAGCCCATCCCGCCGGTAGTCGATGGTAGCCTCACCTTCGAGTTCATAGGCGATGCTCCGCTCGATCAGCATCGAGCCGAAGCCTTTGTTCTCGGGCTCGGTTACCTCGGGACCGCCGGACTCTTCCCATCGCAGTGTCACGGCGGCTTCGCCGCCGGTTCGGTCGATGGACCAGGTCATGGATATCTTTCCCTCTGGCACGGAGAGGGCGCCGTATTTCGCGGCGTTGGTACCGAGTTCATGGATGGCAAGCGCCACCGAGAGCGCGGCCCGCGGATTAAGACGCATGCTGGGACCGCTGGTGCGGATCGCGCCCCCTGTCTCGAAGGTCCCGATCTCCTGATTGACGATCGTGCCGATGTCGGCACCGAGCCAGCGTTCCTGCGCGAGCAGATCGTGCGCGCGCGACATGGCGCCGACGCGTCCCAGAAGCGAACGTTCGAACGTTGCAACCGATCCCTGAGCGCGCGCGGTCCGGCGTATGACGGCCTGAATCACCTGTAGCGTGTTCTTCATGCGATGGTCGAGTTCGCGCATGAGCAACCGCTGGGTCTGCTCGCCCTCGTGGCGATCCGTGATGTCCACCGCCGAGGCCACAAGATTGGATGGCGGGCCGTCGCCATGGGGCAGGGACCGTATCCAAAGATCGTAGACTCGTTCTTCGTCCTCGCCATCCGCGAGCGTCAGGTCGAAACGGATGTCCTCGCCGCCTGCGGCTCGTCTGATGGCAGCGCGGAGCTTGTCCGCAGCTGCCGCACGATCGCCTGGCAGCGGCAGGTCCCAGAACGGGTGGCCGACGAGATCCTGCCCCGGCCGGCCCAGCAGTTCGCTGGCCGTGCGATTGGCGTGGATGACCTGGCCATCGGGCCTGAGCAGCCACGCGAGAGGGCCAAGGCCGTCGAGCATGCCACTAAGCTGGCTTCGGGCCTCGGCGACTTCTGCGGTCTTCGTCAGCCCGACAAGATAGGCAGCGACCGCCGCGGTCGTCGCGACGCCGGCGCCGACAACAAGAAGGACAAGCCAAAGCGGCCCTCCGGTACTGCTGACCGGCAGGCTCACCGTCCATGTCCGTCCGCCGAAATTGAAGATGCGTTCGATCGAGGAGGCCTCTGCCTCGCGGGAGAGCGGACTTGCCTGGTTGGGCTTGTCCACGTCAACCTCGACGCGGACACCGACCGCGCCGCTTGTCAGGACTGCCACCTTGGAAAGTTCGTCGAAAGTCAGCGTGCCCGTTGCGACGCCGACGATCGAACCCGATCGATCGAGTGCCGGCACGTAGAAGATGACGCCCCGATCGGCGGATCCCGCGAATTGCAATGGTTGGCTGATGACTAATTCGAACGTCCTGGTTGCCTGTTCGATCATCTCCGTGCGCCCAGGCAATGAGGTCACGTCGAGACCGTAGGCCGGGTTCTCACCGCTCAGAAGGTAACCGGACTCCACGACGTAGTAGACGGGCTGCTCAGGGGCACGAACTGGCTTGCCGGCGTCGTCGTATCGCCAGATGCCGAGCGACTTGCCGGGCTCGGTTGTCATCGCGGCCTCGTATCTGGCGCGCTCGCTTTCCACCACGCGTCGATAGAACCCGAGCGAGCGAAAGCCCTCCCTTATGGCGAGGGTCCGGGCAAACCGTTGAAACTGGTCCGGTGTGACCCAATCCGCGGCATACATCGCGCGCACCGCGCGGACGGCCAGCGCGACACGGTCAAGCGCAAGCCTCACTGAAGACGCAGCGTTATCCGTCTTGAGTGAGGCTTGCTCGATTTCGACATAGCGATAGGCTTGGTAGCTGAACCACCCAGCTACCCCGGTCAGAACGATACCGGCGGCGACCACGGCCGCCGTAACCATTCGCTTCATGCGCACTTGGTCGCCTTACGGCAGCAGCTCCCCCGAAGCAACACCCGTCGGGAGCGCCGGGTCAGTCACCCCGCGCGCTTCACGTTCGTCGCATAAAATGCGCGACCAACGACACGACGAGCAGGACCAGGAAAATAAAGAACAGAATCTGTGCGATGCCGGCGCTCGTACCGGCAATGCCGCCGAAACCAAGAGCGCCAGCTATCAGGGCGATGACGAGAAAGATGAGGGCCCATTGAAGCATTGCTTTTCTCCTCCGTCCTAGAGCCGGCCAGTGAACAGCATGATGACGACGATGATCAGAATGACCCCGACGATACCGGTCGGGCCGTAACCCCAGCCGCGCGAATAGGGCCAACTGGGTACTGCACCGATCAGAAGCAGGATCAGAATGATGAGAAGGATGGTGCCCAAGGTCATGGTCGTTCTCCGCGGAGCAAGGCTCGTTTGCGGGACCTAAACGCGTGGAACCCACCCGGGTTCCATCTTTGGATCAATATCGGCGATTTCGAAAATCGGGGAACTGCGGGCCGCCATCGGCATTGTTGTGGCAGCGGCCGAGCCATTGCGCGTTGCGAGATGCGCACATCGGCAAGGTCGCGTCTCACACGCCCCGAAGACGCAAACCCCACGAGGAATACAATGATCAAACATCTCCTGGCGACCACCGCGATCGTCGCGATCGCAACCTCCGGCGCTTTCGCCGCCGAGGCGGCCAAGCCCGTAGCCAACGACAAGATGGCGGCTGCTCCGCAGACGCAGTTCATGCCTGAGGCGACTCAGGGCGACGTTCTCGCGTCCGACCTGATCGGCCAGACCGTTTACGCCGCGGCCACGGTTCGCACTGACGCGATGGCGCCCGCCAAGACCGATGCCATGAAGCCGAAGGCAGACGCCACGATGGCTGCCAACGACAAGGCGAAGATGGATGCGACGCAGAAGGCTGCCAACGACAAGATGGCAACCGACAAGAACATGCAGGCCAACAACGCTCCGGTGAACACCGGCGACATGCAGTCGATCGGCGACATCAACGATCTCGTCGTCGCCGAAGACGGTACCCTCGATGCCGTCGTGATTGGCGTCGGCGGTTTCCTCGGAATGGGCGAGAAGAACGTCGCCGTTTCGTTCGACCAGCTGGCATGGACCACCGACGCGAACGGTGAGCGCTACGTTACGCTCGCAGCAACCAAGGAGTTGCTGCAGAACGCTCCCGACTTCGATGTCTCTGTGCTGAAGCCGGATGCGCATCAGAACCAGGCCGCCAACAACGGCAAGCCGGCCGCGCCGGCCAACCAGATGGCCGCAACGCCCGCCGACAAGAACCAGCAGATGGCGGCCAATCCGGCCGACACGAAGGCTCCGGCGGCTGGTGCTGCAACCACGGCGAACGACAACGCCAAGATGGCGACCGTCGACGCCACAAAGATCAGTGCAGACACGCTCATCGGCACTACGGTGTACGACTCCGACAACCAGAACGTCGGCGAAGTCGGCGACGTCATCGCCAACAAGGACGGCACGATCGATGCAGTGATCGTCGACGTTGGCGGCTTCCTCGGCATTGGCGAGAAGCCGGTTGCGATCGCCTTTGAGGATCTCGACATCCGCAAGGACGAGAACAACAACATGAACGTCTACTCGGCGTTCACCAAGGAGCAGCTCGACGGCGCGCCGCAGTACGACAAGGACGCGTATGAGCAGCAGCGCGATCAGATGCGCCTGCACACCAGCGGCTAACCTGAAGCACTGAAGTTCCGTTTGGCGGCGCGCGTTTTTGCGCGCCGCCGTCTTTTTGCCTCGGCTGGAACCGGAACGATGCCATCCGCGGGGCGTTGACAGGGCAGAGGCGGGCTACCGGAATAAATCAGGAGTACAGCATGACTATTCGTACAGGTCTTATTGCCGGCGCTTTCGCCGCAGCCATGGTCGCCCCCGTAGCGGCGAATGCCGCATCCGGATACGCGACCGGCGACGTCAACATGCGGACTGGCCCCGGCACGCAGTATCAGCGCATCACGACGATTCCGCAGGGCGCGCGCGTTGACGTGCGCGGCTGTTCCGGCTGGTGTCGTCTGAGCTATGGCGGCTACACCGGCTACGCCTCGGCGAACTACATCGCCTCCGGGTACGCCAATGTTCCGCCGCGTAGCTACAACCGTCCGCCGCCGCCGCGCTTCGGCTATGCGCGTCGTCCCTGGTGGGACGATCGGCATCACGCCTGGTATGACGGCAACCGCTGGTATGCCAATGGCCGTTGGCACGATCGTCCGAATGGACTGTCGTTTGGCTTCAGCTTCGGCGGCTAAACGCTGACATGAATACAAATGCGGGCCCGGCACTGTGCCGGGCCCGTTTCGTTTAGAGGCCCGCGCCTCTGACGTTCGGGTCGGTGCGGGGCAGGGGGAAGTTCATGTGGCAGCGCAGGCCATCCCGCGGATATTCGAATTCCACGGTGCCAACCAGGCGGCCGCGAATGCTGCCATCGATAAGGCGTGAGCCAAAGCCGCGACGTCGCGGCGTCCGCACCGGCGGTCCACCGCTTTCGACCCACTCGATGCTGATGGTCGGCGTGCCATTCGCTTCGGCCATCGTCCACGACACGTCCAGCCGTCCGTCCTCCACCGACAGCGAACCGTATTTGGCCGCATTCGTCGCGAGTTCGTGAAAGACAAGGCCGAGAGCGAGGGCGACGGGAGATTCAAGCAGGACCGGCTCTCCCCGTAGAATGATGTGATCGGAGTCCGGCATGGAGTGGGGCTCCAGTTCCCCACGCAGGAGCCGTTCCAGGGACACACCGCCCCAGTCGGACATGTTGAGGAAGTCGTGCGTGCGCGACACCGCCATAAGCCGCGCCTGGATCCGCTCAAAAGCCTCGGAGGGCTTCGGCGACATGCGGATGGTTTGAGAGACGATGGCCTGCACGACCGCGAGGTTGTTCTTTACGCGGTGATTGAGCTCTTTGAGGATCAGACCCTGCCGCTCTTCCGCCTCGCGCCGCTCGGTCGTGTCGAGCATGATGCCGACGGCGCGCATCGGTTTGTGGTACGCGTCAAAGAATACCTGCCCACTGAATTGGGCCCAGCGCCGCGCGCTGTCGTCGGCGCGGCGTAGCTGATACTCCAGCGAAATGCGGCCATCATTGGCGCCCTTGCAGGCAGCATCCCAGTGTTCTTTGAGGAGTCTCCAGTCCTCCCCGGCCACCAATGGCTCCAGCAGGGCTGGGTCGGCTGGTGCGTCCGCCGCCAGGCCCCACAGCTTCTTGTACTGCGTTGACCAGCGATGCTCGCCGGACACGATGTCAAAATCCCACGTGCCGACATCGTTCGCCTCGACTGCCAGCCGGTGACGCTCCTCGCTGACGCGCAACGCGAGCTCCGTTTGCTTCTGCAAGGTCATGTCGCGGTTGACGCCGATCATCTCGACCGGTTTGCCGTCCTGCCCGGCGCGCGCGACGGAGTGCGCACTGATCCAGCGGATCTCGCCGTCCGGTCGAATGACCCGAAACTCGGAATCGAGGAATGTGTCGAGGGGCAGGTTGTCGGTGACAAACGTCACGTTAGGGAGATCGTCCGGGTGGACGAGCGAAAGGAACAGGTCGCGGCTCGGCGCGGCGGAGGGATCGAGGCCGAACAGGGCGTACTGGGTCTCGTCCCATTCCTGGGTGCCAGTCGTGAGATCGTAGCGCCAGGCACCCATCCGGCCGGCGACGAGTGCGACGCGCAGCCGGCGCTCGCTCTCGCGGAGGGCTTCTTCACCCTGCCGCCGCGCCGTTACGTCGCGGAGTGTTCCGATGCCCCGCACGGCCTTGCCCCGTGCATCGAAAGTTACGCGGCCGGTAGTGATGACCCACCGCGTTTCCCCGGTGTCGGCCCGATTGATCCGAAACTCGGCGGAGTAGATCCCCTTGGACTTCGCCGTATAGACGTGCCGGTAAATCTCAGTAATGCGCTCGCGATCATCGGGATGAATCAGGTTTGCGAAAATCGCATCATCCGCCTCCGCATCGGCGGAAAGGCCCAGGATAGCCTTGAACTCCGTTGACCAGCGTCTTTGCCCTCCCAGAACATCGACATCCCAGATGCCCATGCCGGTCGCCTCGACGGCCAGGCGGAAACGCTGTTCGCTCTCCCTTAGCGCGCGGCTGGTGCCGGTCTCCGCGCTGAGGTCGAGCAACTCAAGGACGACCCCATCCGGGGCTTCTATGCCAAGCGGCGCCACACGGAACGAAAAGCGCCGTTGGACCCCGTCAGCACCGACAAGATTGTCCTCGCCCTCGCTGGCTTCGCCAGTGAGCAAGGCATGGCCGATGGCGCTGGCATCGAACGCTTCTGGCTGACCCGGGCGGAGGAGATCGCGCACATGACGCCCTCTGGCCTGTTCGCTCGTGACGCCAACCAGGAATTCAGTGACCGTATTTATGAAGTTGCAGCGGAGGCGCTGGTCCAGGACCAATATGGCGACCATTGTTTACCGTTTGTGCCCTTCTGCGGAGGTCTGGCCGACGCAAGAAGCCCCCAAACGAGCCGTATCGCACCCCGATCGTGGCGTGATGGAACCTATCGGCTCGAATAGGCGTTCTACCAACAATCGCAATGAACGGCGGAAGTTCCCGCAATTGAAACAATCTGACAGGAGATCGCACCATGGCCACCGCAAGTAGGGGCATTGAACGGGACATCGAAGCGCTCCGCAAGGACATCGCGGCGCTAGCCTCCAGCGTGAACCAGCTCGCAAACGGTGCCGCCGATGCCCAGACTTCCCTCCGCAAAGGCGCACAGAAGGCCGCCAACGGCGCCATTCATGCCGGCGAGGAGTTCATGTCGGACTTCGGCAATCTCGGGTCACACTCGGCCGAGGTCGCATCTGAGATGGCGCAAACGGCGATGTCCACCGTTGCGGGCCAGATCAAGCGCAATCCGATGGCCGCGGTAGTCGCCGCATTGGGTCTTGGCTTCATCGTCGGTGTCATCGGCCACAATCGCTAAGTCTCATGGGGCGGATTCTTTCCATCCTGGGCCTCGGCGCAGCGAAGGCTGAACTCGTCGCGATGGTCCGCCATGTCGCCGGGCAGACGGTGCTGTCGCTCGTCCTGGCGTTTCTGGCGGTCCTCGCGGCAGCGTTTGGCCTGACCAGCCTGACGATTTGGCTGGCCGGGGTCGTAGGAACGGCTGCCGCCTTCGGCATCATCGCAGGCGGTCTGCTCGTAATTATTCTTGCGCTGTGGATCGTCATGAGCGTGCGCAGCAAGCGGCGCGAACGCGCCTCTGCGTTCACATCGGCGACTGCCACCGGCGCAAGCGAGTCAATGTCCAGCGGGTCAATGTCCAGCGAGGCAACATTGGGGTCCATCGCCGCACTCGCGTTGGTGGGCTATCTGCTTGGGCGTCAAACCGACCGGCGTTAGCCGCGCGTGGGGAAACAAAATGGCGGCGCACACAGTGGATCCCGTTCCGATACCGGTATCGGTCGAGAGACCGGCTATCCTGCCGGTTGTCAGTGTGGCAATCGTCGGCACATTCGTGATCTTGCTGATTGGTGCGCTTTACTACGCCCGCAGCTTCATACTCCCGTTCGTCCTGGCACTGCTCCTGGCGCTCACGGTGGCGCCCCTGGTTCGCTACCTGGCGCGATTGGGCATTCCAGCCATCGTCTCTGCCGTCCTCCTGATCGGCGTTTTGGGCGGCGGGTTCGTCGCCGCGAGCGCCTTTCTCTCCGAGCCGATCGCCCAGATGGCCGAGAAGATGCCGACCGTCGCCGCACAGGTACGCGAGAAGTTCGCGTTTCTCAAAAGGCCGATCGCCACGCTGAACAACGCTGGCGACGAATTGCAGGCGATGTTCAAGCCTGCGGACACGGCCGCCACCGAAAAGCAGGTCGTCGTCGCAACTCCGGGTGTCGTTGAGTGGGCTCTGGGCACGCTCGCCGATCTGGGAACGACACTCGTAGCGACGCTGCTTCTGGCACCATTTCTTCTGGCCTCAACCGACGGACTGCGCCACAAGCTCGTTCGTGTTCAGCCAGTCTTCCGTGACAAGAAGCGGTCCCTCCAGGTTCTGCGCGACATCGAAAACGAGGTGTCGCACTATCTGATCACGGTCACGATGATAAATGCCGGACTTGGCGTTCTGGTCGGCACGACCATGGCGCTCCTCGGCATGGGGACTCCGTTCGTCTGGGGGACGGCCGCCGCTCTGCTGAACTACATCCCCTATGTCGGTCCTACGATCGGAATCGCGCTGGTGGGCGCATCGTCGCTGGCACTGCACCCGACGCTTGGCGGTGCCTTGCTGCCGCCCCTGGCATATCTCACGCTGCAGGTCATCGAAGGCGCGTTCGTGACGCCGATGATCGTCGGTCGGAGGCTGGAACTCTCGCCGATTGCCATTCTGGTGGCCTTGGCCCTCACGACGTGGATGTGGGGAATCGTGGGCACCGTCATCGGCGTGCCGCTGCTTGTCGTGGTGAAGGTGTTCTGTGACCGGTTTCCGAGCCTTGCCGCCGTCGGCGTGTTCATTTCGGCCGAGCAGAGCCTCGTCGAGGAAGTTGAAGAGGCGGTCACCGGCGAGTCGACGCCAACTACGCCATTGCCGACCGGAGAATCCGCTCGCCGTTCACTCGCCTAGGGAGATGCGCGCCTTCACGGGATGCAGATCCGCTCCGGATACGGCTGCGACGCGGCTGGGTCCGTACAGGAAGACGGCGCCGGCGATATCGCCCAACTGCGGCACGCGGAACTCTTCGCTGTAGCGGAAGTCCATCAGTTCACCGATCCGGCCCGGATGGTCGAGACCGATGGCATGGCCGATCTCGTGCATGAAGGTGTAGCGGAGATCGTAGGCGGTGAGGTCACCATCGAAACCCGCCTTCCAGCGCTCCAGCGGATTCAGGCAGATCACCGAGCCATCGAGGCTGACGGGCGCGCCGACCACACGCGACTCCGCGTAGGTGACATTCGTGAAAGCACGGCCGAGCGGAACGCTCTCCGCGCCGATCAATATGTCGGCCAGAGCAGGTGACGTCACCTCGAAACGGATGTTCGCAGCATCGGACCACGCATCGAAGGCGGCCGACAGCTCCGCGTCGAGTGTCGCGCGGCTTATCCCGCTGTTCGCCAGGAGCCCAACGAAGGACTGGATTGCATTGCAGTTACGCGCGCCGGGAAATCGTGTGGCCTCTTCGGCGACGGCGTAGGTAACAACCGCACCAACGCCCGGCCTGGCATCGCCCCACTTCACGGCATGATGGTCAAGGACGATCTGGCGGAATTCGGCAGCAGCAACCGGGCTCGCTGGCACGATGACACCAGCGGCAATTCCCAGCACAACACTGGCCGCGAGCGCAAGGCTCGCGCTGCTCGGACGAATCAAGGGATTTCCCCGCCCTGTGTCGTCGTTGAATTCTGTTTACCGGATGGACCGGCGATCGATGAAGCGCGAAGTGCAGCGTTGCATCAAAAATGCATCAAAAGATGTGCTTCCGAGCGAGGGTGTGGCGAGATTGCGACAGATATTCCCGAAAAGGCCCAACATGGGACGCCGATTTCGAGGAACTGGGGAACCTTCCAGGGGTTTGTTGGACGGGGGTGACAACCAAAGGAGCGTGTAATGTTGAAATCGCTCATGACCGCCTCGGCCCTGGTTGCGTTGATCGCTGCCGGCCCGGCGATGGCGCAGAGCAACGATGCGACGGCCCCGGCCGCCAGTGGCGATCAGGTCAAGCCGTTGCCGTTGGGCACGGACAACCAGCCGGCCGCTGGCGCGGAGATGAAGGCGCCGGCCGACAACACGCAGGCGGCCACGCCTGAAGTCGACACGACGAAGACGGTCGCGGAGACCCAGACGTTCATCGGCGAGCAGGTTGATGGCCAGATGCTGGCCTCGTCGGTCATCGGTCAGTCTGTCTACGATTCTGACGGGAACGACCTCGGTACCGTGAACGACATCGTGCTGAACGAAGAAGGCGGCATCGATGCCGTCGTGATCGGTGTCGGCGGCTTCCTGGGAATCGGCCAGAAGAACGTGGCCGTCTCCATGGACGCTATCGACAAGACCACCGATGCCGATGGCAATCCGAAGTTCGTCCTCGCAGCGACGAAGGAGCAACTCGACGCGGCGCCCGGCTTTCTGACGCTGGCCGACATCAAGGCCAAGCAGGAGCAGGATCTGCAGGCCCAGCAGCCCGCCGCTGGCGGTGGGATGGGTTCGCCGACACCGGCGCCCGCGCAGTAATCACTAGCTGTTGCGTACCATTGCCTGCCGGGGCTCGCTCCGGCAGGCAATTTCGTGTCTGGGTCCGCCGAATGGGCGGGCGAATGCGGCCGTTTTGGCCGTTTCTCTTTCATTTAAGCCCCGGTTTGTCCTAGAAGGGCACCGATAGCCGGACCGACCCGTGATCCGGTACACTTCTGGCTTCGCAAGACGAGAACGATGAACGGCGCTGGACGCACGATCGCGGTCGCTCCCATGATGGACTGGACGGACCGGCACTGCCGCGTCTTCCACCGCCACCTGTCGGGTCGCGCGCATCTGTTCACCGAGATGATCGTGGCGGACGCCGCCATCCATGGTGACCGCGGCAGGCTGCTCGGTTTCTCCGAGATGGAGCATCCCGTCGCCCTTCAACTCGGCGGCGCCGATCCAGGGAAGCTGGCCGAGGCCGCGCGGATCGCAGTCGACTTCGGCTACGACGAAGTCAATCTGAATGTCGGCTGTCCCTCCGACCGTGTCCGCTCCGGCACGTTTGGCGCTTGCCTGATGCGTGCGCCGGAGTTGGTAGGCGAGGTGGTCTCCGCGATGAAGGCGGTGGTCGCAGTTCCCGTGACGGTGAAATGCCGGCTTGGTGTGGACGAGCAGGACCCGGAGGCGGCGCTCGATGCACTCGCCGATGCGGTGGTTGCGGCGGGCGCCGATGCCATTTGGGTGCACGCGCGTAAAGCCTGGCTGAACGGCCTGTCGCCGAAGGAAAACCGCGACGTGCCTCCGCTCGACTATGATCGGGTGTACCGCCTGAAGCGCCGGTTGCCCAAGACCTTCGTCGGTATCAACGGCGGCATCGCGTCCCTGGACGAAGCCGAACGCCACCTCACCGAAGTCGATGGCGTCATGCTCGGCCGCGCCGCCTATCACACACCAGCGATCCTTGCGGATGTCGATCGCCGTTTCAACGGGGCGACGGAGGAGGGGCCTAGCCCGCACGAGGTCGTGGAGGCGATGTTCCCCTACATCGAGGGCGAGCTCGGACGCGGAACCCGCCTATCGCACATCACGCGGCACATGCTCGGTCTGTTCCACGGCCATCCGGGCGCGCGGAGCTGGCGTCGCATCCTGACCGTCGGCGCGATCGTGCCAGGCGCGGGCCTGGAGGTCGTCCGCGAGGCGCTGGACGCGGTCACACGTGTGCCCGAGCCCGCGGTAGATCGCGAAGCGTTCTTCGAGTTGGCCTGAGCCCGTGGACATTGCCGCTTCACCCGGCGAACTCGTCGGGCTCGCCGCCGCGACGGTTGCCTCGGGCGCCGTATCCGGGCTGCTCGCCGGCGTGTTCGGGATCGGCGGTGGCGCCGTCATCGTTCCCGTTCTCTATCAGGGCCTCACCTTCCTCGGCGTGGACGAGGCGGTGCGCATGCACCTGTCGGTCGGCACATCGCTTGCCGTGATCGTGCCGACGTCGATCCGCTCGTTCATGG
Organism: uncultured Alphaproteobacteria bacterium; assembly: GCA_963798195.1. GTDB lineage: Bacteria > Pseudomonadota > Alphaproteobacteria > Rhizobiales > Kaistiaceae > CAVSRC01. The sequence goes on from CAWCSF010000010.1 coordinate 535,786, forward strand.
CGCACCGCAAGCGTGGCGCCGTCGACATGGATCTCCTGCGTGGCTGGATACTCGCCGTGCCGGCCGGCGTGGTCGTCGCATCGATCGTGGCCGCGTCGATCTCGGGGGCGGAGCTCCGGGGCATTTTCGCCGTCATTGCCTGCGTGGTTGGGTTGCGGCTGCTGCTCAACCGCGAGTCCTGGCGCCTCGGCACCGAGCTCCCCGGCAATCCCGTCCGCGCCGGCGTCGGTGTCCTGATCGGTTTCCTGTCGACCTTGATGGGGATCGGTGGCGGGGTCCTCAACAATACGTTCATGACGCTGTTCGGCCGTCCGATTCATCAAGCCGTGGCGACGTCGGCCGGCGTCGGCGTGCTGATCTCAATTCCCGGCGTGATCGGTTACATCTGGGCCGGCTGGAACGACACGCTGCTACCGCCATTCTCGGCCGGCTTCGTCAATCTTCTCGGTGTCTTGCTGGTGATACCGGTGTCGATCATTGCCGCGCCATTTGGCGTGCGCATCGCTCATGCACTGACCCGGCGCCAGCTTGAAATAGCCTTCGGGTCGTTCCTGCTGTTCGTGTCCGCGCGCTTTGCGTTGACCCTGATCGGCTGACGTCAGGGCGTCAGCACCATGCGGTCCCCGGAAATGGCGTAGCCTTGAAGCGTGTTGAGGAAGCTCATACCCAGCAGGCTCCCCTGCAACGTCCCGGACGGCGCCACCAGCGCCCGAACATCGCGCCGCTCGATCGATCCAACGGTCATGCTGGCGATGGTCACCGGCGCGGCCTGAATCGTGCCGTTGGCGGTCTGAATCGACATGCCGAAGGCAAGGTTGCGGGTGTCGACGCCGGCAGCAGCAGCGTCGGCGGGGGTCAGGGTGACAAAACTCGCGCCTGTGTCGACGAGGAGCGTCAGCGGCGTCGCGTTGACCTCGGCGCGCACGGCGAAATGCCCGTCGATGGCCCGGGCGATGACGACGCTGCCCTCCGGCTCGCCGGTCAACCGCCCGGAAATCGGCACGCCCGGCGCGAGAACGCTGAGCAGCCGTCCGCCGACCCCGGCGAGTTCGACGCGATAGGCATAGGCCGTGAGCGCCACCAAGAAGATTGCCGTCCAGCCGAAAATGCCGCGCAGCACCTGCCCGAAGCTGACCCGACGGCCGACGAAGGCCGACGCAACGAAGAGCAGGATGGCGACCAGATAGACGAAACGCACCGACCCGGCGGACGAGAGGTCGAAGCCCATCCCTGGCAGAATGTTTACTGCGAGCGCAGCAACACCGGCGCCTAGAAGGACGACGAGCCCCCAGAAGAAAAGGCGGCTCATCGTGATATCTCGGCGGCGGTTTCGCGAACGGTGCCGGCTCGGCGTTCCGGCAGGTCATCCATGATGCGGCGGCGCTCGGCATCGGAGTAGGCAGACCAACTCCCGATTTCGTCGAGAGTCCGACCGCAGCCGGCACAAAGGCCGGTCTCCTCTTCAATCACGCAGAGCCTGACACAGGGCGAATTCATGCGATTGGCGGCGCTTCCGTTCTTGCGGGACGGCTCAGAGGGTAGCGGCGCCGAGCAGGAACGCCGCAAGCACCACCTGTTGGCAGGCGCCGAGGGCATCTCCGGTTCGTCCGCCGATCGCCTGAGCGATCAGACGGATCGCAATATAGGTTGCCAATGCGGCCAAAACAGCGGCGAGGATGGCCGAACGCAGCCCGACTAGCGGGATAGCCAGTACCGCCAGAACGCCCGCCGAGGCGAGTGCCACCAGCATGGCGCTGTGGCCGGGCGGGCCAGTATCGTGGGAGAGGCCGCTCGCCTTGGCTGCCGGCAGGTCATGCCACATGCGGACCATTGCCGCCCGCGAGATGCCCTCGGCGATAATCAGGACGCCTGCCGCAATAAACATGCCGCCCACGACGATCATCGCGGTCAGGCAGGCAACGCGGAGAAGGAGCGAGAGAATCAGCGCCGCGGCGCCAAACGTGCCGATGCGGCTGTCGCCCATGATTTGCAGCCGATGCTCGACCGTTGCGCCGCCGAAGCTGTCGGCGGTGTCCGCCAGTCCGTCTTCGTGCAGGCCCCCGGTCAGTGCCATGGTGGCGGTCACCGCCAGCGTTGCCGACGCCATGGGCGGTGCGCCGATGGCCGACGCGACGACGAGGCCAAGACCGCCACCCAGGCCGATCATGCACCCGGCCAACGGGAACAGCGCCGCCGCCCGCCGAAAATCCGGACGGGTGTTTGGATCGCTGCCCAACCAGTCGGCCGGCACGCGCGTCAGGAATGCCAGGGACGCTTTCAGGTCACCGACGATAGCGTCCGGATCCGAGGGGAACTGGTCCTGGTCCGTCATGGCAGCGATCCCGTCCAACGCCTTGCGACCGGTGGCCTCCCGGTTATAGAACCTTCGCGCCGGCCAGACCAACGGCTACCGCGAAACCCCAACAATCCCGCCCTTTGGAGCCCGAATGTTTCCTCCCGCCAGCGGGCTGCCCTTCGACGACATTCGCGCACTCGTAGCAGCAATGCCGCCCGCCGACTCGGACGCCGCCGCTGAAGTGCGAACGCGTGACGCGCGGCTGACCAAGCCGCCGGGCTCGTTGGGCCGGCTGGAAGATATTGCTGAATGGCTGGCCGCATGGCAGGGGCGAGCCCCGCCACAGGTCGAGCGGCCGCTGGTTGCTGTATTCGCCGGCAATCATGGCGTCGTCGCGCAGGGTGTTTCCGCCTATCCGGCAGCAGTGACGCAGCAGATGGTGGCGAATTTCTCCGCCGGAGGGGCTGCCATCAACCAGATTTGCCGGACCTACGATCTCGGGCTCAAGGTGTTCGACCTCGCCCTCGATCACCCGACCGGCGACATCACGAGGGAGGCGGCGCTGGACGAGATCGGATGCGCCCGGACCATCGCTTACGGCATGGAGGCGATCGCCGGCGGCATCGACCTGCTCGCGATCGGAGAGATGGGGATCGGTAACACCACCGTCGCGGCAGCAATCTTCTGCGGCCTGTTTGGCGGCAACGCCGGCGACTGGGTCGGGCCGGGAACCGGAGTCGATTCGGCCGGGCTGGAACGCAAGCGGATGGCCGTCGAAGCCGCGCTGGCACACCACGCCGGTAATCTCGGCGATCCGCTCGAGGTTCTGCGCCGGCTCGGTGGCCGGGAGATCGCCGCCATGGCCGGCGCAATCCTCGCCGCGCGCCTGAACCGCGTTCCGGTGATCGTCGATGGATATGTCGCTACATCGGCGGCCGCCGTTCTCTTCGCCATGGACCCGGCGGCGCTCGACCATTGCCTGTTTGGGCATGTTTCCGCTGAGCCCGCGCACCACCGCGCGCTGGAGCGCATGGGGAAGACGGCCCTGCTCAATCTCGGGATGCGGCTCGGTGAGGGGACGGGCGCGGCACTCGCCAGCGGCATCGTCAAGGCGGCGGCGGCGCTCCACGGCGGCATGGCGACATTTGAGTCGGCCGGGGTCTCCGACCGCGACAGCTAGGCGGTTCGCCGCCAGCGGGTTCGTTCGCCCGGCTCGCCGAGCGGCGGCAGGGCCTGCATCACGCGTGATTGGGGGAAGGTGGCGATTGCCTCGGTACCCTCGCGCAGCCTTGAGTTCAATACGAACGTTCCCTCGTGGGTCGACATCAGTGCCTGCACGATCGGCAGGCCGAGGCCGGCGCCGCGTTCGGCGTTCTTGCGGGCGAGCGAGCCCTGGCCGAACGCAGACAGAACAATCGGGATTTCTTCCGGCGGAATGCCCGGCCCGTTGTCCCGGACCGAAATGAACTGACCGCCGTCGACGGCCGCGCCGACCGAGATCGTAACCTCGCCGCCGGGCGGCGTGAATTTGATCGCGTTCGATAGCAGGTTGAGCACGATCTGACGCACGGCGCGGTCGTCTACCCAAAGGCGCGGAAGCCCCCGCTGGATGGTCTCGGTGATGACGATTTTCTTGCTCTTCGCGCGGAGTTGCAGAAGGTTTCGACAGTCCTCCGCGACATGGGCGAGGTTCACCGGTTCTTCATGCAGCTCGTAGCGGCCGGCCTCGATGCGTGACAGGTCGAGAATCTCGTTGATGAGGTTGAGCAGGTGCTGACCACTGGCGTGAATGTCGCCGACGTACTCCTTGTACGAGGCGTTGTTCATCGGGCCGAGCACTTCGTTCTTCATGATCTCGGAGAATCCAAGGATCGCATTCAGCGGCGTGCGCAACTCGTGGCTCATGGTTGCAAGAAACCGAGACTTGGCAAGGTTGGCTTCCTCGGCGCGCCGCCGCGCCTCGTCCGAAATCGACTTGGCGGTGCCCAACTCGGCGATCAGCAAGTCTTTCTCGGCGCGGTATTCGAGCATGGCGAGTGTCGCCGAGTAGAGCCGCGATGCGAGGATCAGGAAGAAGAACTGCGCGCCGAGCGCCATGATGGACAGCACGATAAAAAGGAAGCCGCCGCGGCTGACGAAAACCGCGACGAGCGTAAGGGTGATCGGGATCGTGCCCGCAACGGCGGCGGCGGTGACGGTCGAGGCGACCGAGGTGATCACCGATACCACCACCAGCATGGTGGCGAATTGGAACACCTCGACGCCAACTGCGTTGGCACCGCTTTGGGGGACCAGCAGCAGTATGACTGCCCAACTGGCACCACCGAGGAATTCGGCAAACACAAAACGCCGCGTCCATGTCCGCACCGATACATCGGCGGGGGCCATACCTATGTAACGGCTGCAGAGCACCAGCATGCCGATGTTCATCGCCAGCACGAGCGCCGCCCAGGCCGCAATGGTGGCTATTCCGATCCAGAGGAGGGAGGCGGATGAAACGATTGCGAGGAGAAGGGGCAGCGCATAGGCGGCGCTGATGCGGTTCTGGGCGAAGGTGAGTGCTAGCTCGTAGTCGAAGGCCGGCCGTGTGCCGGAACTCGACGTCAGGCGTTCGCGCTGGTCGCGTACGGCGCGCATGACCGAACGGCGGCGTTCGGCGCGCTCACGGCTCTGTGCCGTCTTGTCGCTTTCGGAAGCGGACGCGGCGGTGTTCATTGCGAGATGACGGCCCCGAAGGCGCCCCACGGCAAGGATTGCGGCGGGAGAACGTCGAAGAGTTGCAGAAGAGGCTTAATTTGCCCCTCAGAATTATGGTTAACGATGCGTAAAAGTGAGGGCGGCCAAGCCCTTGCGGCCGGCGTTCCCCGGCGCGTGCGGGACCGTAAGCTGGACCGGTTACTCGCCGAAATCCGCGCCTGCCGCATCTGCCGGGACGCGCCGCTGGGTGCGCCCCTGCCGCACGAGCCGCGTCCCGTGGTGCGCGTCTCGCAAACCGCGACGATCTGCATCGTCGGACAGGCGCCCGGAACACGCGTCCATGCCTCCGGCATGCCGTTTACCGACCCGTCGGGCGACCGCCTGCGTGCATGGATGGGGATCGATGCCGATACATTCTACGACGACAGCCGTATCGCCATCGTGCCGATGGGCTTCTGCTTTCCGGGGCAGGACGCGCGCGGCGCCGACCTGCCGCCGCGGCGCGAATGCGCTCCCGCATGGCGTGCACGTCTGTTTGCGGCGCTGCCGAACATCGAGTTGATGCTGGCCGTGGGATCTTACGCCCATGCCTGGCACCTCGGTCCGCTGGCGCGCAAGAACCTGACCGAGACCGTGGCGACATGGCGGGAGATCATGGCGGCAACGGAGAACCCGACCATAATCCCGATGCCGCATCCGTCATGGCGCAACAACGCGTGGATCAAGAGGAATCCATGGTTTGATAAAGACTTGCTGCCGGTTCTTAAAACGCGGATTAGCGACGCACTCGGCCGCAGCGCCGTTTGACTTATCCGCAAAGAATTTCTATAGATCGCGGCAATTCGGCGCTATATTGGGAAATTAGTACTGCCGAATTGCCTGAGATGAAATCAGTTCACAAGGGTGGCGCGAATGGTCGATCGTCTTGATCGGAAGATCCTGCAAATTCTGCAGGAGGATGCAACGGTGCCCGTCGCCGAGATCGGGCGCCGGGTAGGGCTGTCGACCACACCCTGCTGGCGCCGCATTCAGAAGCTGGAAGAGGACGGCGTCATCACCGGCCGCGTCGCACTGCTCGATCCCAGGAAGATCAACACCAAGGTGACGGCCTTCGTCGCCATCACCACCAACCAGCATAATGACGAGTGGCTCCGCCGCTTCGCCGAGGTGATCCGGGACCTGCCGGAGGTGGTCGAGTTCTACCGGATGGCGGGGCAGGTGGACTACCTGCTACGCGTCGTGGTTCCCGACATCGAAGCGTATGACAACCTCTACAAGCGGTTGATCGCCAAGATCGACATCTCTGACGTCTCGACGACGTTCGCGATGGAGCAGATCAAGTACACGACCGAACTGCCGCTGAGCTACGTAGCTCTCGACAAGGAAAAGGCGCGGTCGGCAGCCTAGCGTCGCTATTCCGACGTACGCTGAAAGGCTTCTATCCGATCCGCCAGCGTGCGTTTGAAGTGATCCTTGCCCGCTTCGCTGGCCGCCACGATTTCACGGACGCGCCAGAATTCCATCACGCCAATCCGACCGACGGGCGCCTCGACGTAGATATCCGGTGGGTGCCGCTTGACCATGTTCTGGATGAGCGTCCGCGTCATGATTCGGGTCGCGGTGAACCCAACCTCGATAGCATTCGGCGGCCGGCGTCTCGGCTCCTTGCCCTCCGGCAACCCGTTTACGTCGATGGCGACGACGATGTCGCCGTAACCGACGACGCAATCGAGGGGCAGGGGGTTGCTGACGCCGCCGTCAATGAACGTGCGCGTGCCCAAGGTGACCGGCACGAACAGCGCCGGTATTGCCAGGGAGGCGGCGATTGCCGGCTTGAGCGGACCCGAGGAGAAGACAACCGGCTCCCAAGAATTGAGATCGGTTGCAACGGCACGAAACGGGATCGGCAACGACGAAAAATTGTCGGGAAATAGTTCCGGAAGAAACGCGCTGGTGATGCTCGGCGCATCGGCCTGAAGCGACAAGCCGGCCTGCAGGGTCTCGCGGAGTGACCGGCGGCTCGTCCATAGGCGGCCCGCGATCAGCCCGAGGGTGCCGAGAACAGAGTAGGCGTGTTCGCGGACGTCCTTGCCGCGCATGCCGCTCGCCCACCCAGCGCCGATGAGCGCGCCGATCGACGATCCGGCGATGATTGATGGCAAAACGCCGAGCTCATCGAACACCTCAAGATACGGAATGTGCCCCAGTCCGCGCGCGGCACCGCTCCCGAGCACGACCGATATGCGCGGCAAGGACCGATCGACGGCGGATGAGCGATGGGTCACCGGGCCGGCGCCCTGCGTTCGATCCGCCCGAGTTGCACCGGGTCGGTGAGCTCCCTGACAGCGTCCTTGCCGATCCAGCGCGCCGCCTTGTCGTTGGAAGCCGCCAGCTTGCGCGCCAGAGCAAGGGCAGGGCCGTGCAGCGACGTCGAGCGTTTCCCGATTTGGCGAAGCGCCCAGTTCACAGCCTTGCGCACGAAGTTTCGGTCGTCGGTCGCGCACTTTTCGATGATTGGCAGGAAGGCAAGGAAGTCGCTGTCCGGCGCAATCTTCGCATGCACCGCATAACCGGCGATTGTGGCGAAGGCCGCGCGGCGCACGAACTCGCGCTCGTCCCGGGACCACCTCGCGACCTTCGCGGGGACGTGCGATGTACGCGCAAACAGCTTCATGCAGGCCTGATCGCAGACATCCCAGGAGTTGAAGTCGGCGGCCCAGGCGTCCATCTGCGCGGGCGTGACTTGCTTCGGATCGTCGATCAGTGCCGCGAGCAGCCGCGCCTCGTGCCAGCCGCTCGTCCAGAGCCCGAGCGCCAGCGCATGGTCGCGCTTCAGCCGCCTTGCGATCGGCTTCAGCGTCGCCATCGAAATGCCGAAGGCCTTGTCGATGTTGATGCCGAACCGCGCCATGCCGGCGCGGTTCTCTTCTGAGCCGAGGGATCGTAGCTCCTTAAGGATCGCATCCACATTCGAGGACACGGGCGATGCGATCCTTTCGGGTTGCGCCTAGTCCCGCGCCAGACGCGCGTAGAGGCTGGATGTGTCCCAGCGCCCGCCGCCCATCGCCTGGACCTCGGCGTAGAATTGGTCGACCAGGGCGGCCACGGGGAGTTTCGCGCCGTTGCGTCGCGCCTCATCGATGCCGATCGAAAGGTCCTTGCGCATCCAGTCGACCGCGAAGCCGAAATCGAACTTGTCGGCCATGATTGCCTTGAAGCGGTTGTCCATCTGCCACGACTGCGCCGCGCCCTTGGAAATCACGCCGACAACCTGCTCGATATCGAGGCCAGCCTTCTTCGCGAAGTTCATGCCCTCGGCGAGGCCCTGGACGAGACCGGCGATGCAAATCTGGTTGACCATCTTGGTCAGCTGGCCGGCGCCGACCGGCCCCATCAGGCCGACCATCTTGGCGTAGCTGTCGATGACCGGTTTGGCCTTGTCGAAGACATCCTGATCGCCACCGACCATGACCGTGAGCTGGCCGTTCTCGGCACCGGCCTGACCGCCTGAAACCGGAGCGTCGAGGAAGCCGATGCCTTTTTCTTTCGCCGCGGCGTGAAGCTCGCGCGCGACGTTGGCAGAAGCGGTGGTGTTATCGATCAGCGTGGCACCGGACTTCATGCCGGCAAGGGCGCCGGTGTCGCCGACCGTCACCGAGCGGAGGTCGTCGTCATTACCGACGCAGGTGAAGACGAAATCTGCCCCGGTCGCGGCTTCCTTCGGCGTCTTGGCCGTCTTGCCGGTGTTTTCCTTGGCCCACTTGTCGGCCTTGGCTGTGTTGCGATTGTAGACCGTCACATCGTGACCGCCGCGCTTGGCCAGGTGACCGGCCATCGGGTAACCCATGACGCCAAGACCGATGAAGGCAACTTTTGCCATTGTTGGAGCAACTCCCTGCAGTGATTGAATGATTGTGGCGGCGGTCGCCGCTGCGGTTTTCTACCCTATGATATTTTCCCCGTCAGGTGCCAATTGCGCGCGGGTGCTGGCCGGCGGCCGCGCGTGACGCGGGCCGTTCGGTTGACCCAACCCGCGTTGTGGCTAGATTTCGCCCCGAGCCGCTGGCCCCAGGGAATCCCTCTCAAATGCCCGAAATCGACAAGGAAGCCGTCCTCGACCGTTTGCGCGGGATCAGGGGGCCGGACGACGACCGCGACATCGTTCGCCGCGGAATGGTTTCGGATATCGTCATCGCCAACGGTCGGGTGATGTTTTCGATCACGGTGCCGGCCGAGCGGGCCGCCGCTTTCGAGCCGATGCGCACCGCTGCGGAAACCGCGATCAAGGCGATGCCCGGGGTCAGCGGCGCGATGGTCGTACTCACCGCCGAACGGAAGGCTGGCGCAGGCCCCGCGACCCGGCCGGCTGGCTCGCCGATGGCGCGGCCACAACAGCCGCCTCCAGCTGCTGGCGGTCCGGCGCCCGGCCACCGGCACGCCGCGCCACCGGCCAAGGTCGGTGTGCCCGGCGTCGATGCAATTATCGCCGTGGCCAGCGGCAAGGGCGGCGTTGGCAAGTCAACGGTGGCGGTCAACCTTGCTCTGGCGATGAAGGCGAACGGGCTTCGCGTCGGCATTCTCGACGCCGACATTTACGGTCCGTCGCAACCGCGTCTCTTGCATCTTTCCGGCCGACCGGAAGTGGTCGGCGGCCGCACCCTGAAGCCGATGGAAGCATATGGCATCAAGGCGATGTCGATGGGCTTCCTCGTGGAGGAAGAGACGCCGATGATCTGGCGCGGCCCGATGGTCGTCTCGGCGCTGTCGCAGATGCTGAGAGAGGTCGCCTGGGGCGATCTCGACGTACTCATCGTCGACATGCCGCCCGGCACCGGCGACGCGCAGCTCACCATGGCGCAGCAGGTGCCGCTTGCCGGCGCGATCATCGTCTCGACGCCGCAGGACCTCGCGCTGATCGATGCGCGCAAGGGATTGAACATGTTCCGCCGTGTCGATGTGCCGGTGCTCGGCATCGTCGAGAACATGAGCTACTTCATCGCGCCCGACACCGGCAAGCGCTACGACATCTTCGGCCATGGCGGGGCGAGGCGCGAGGCGGAAAAGCTTGAGGCGCCGTTCCTGGGCGAGGTGCCGCTCGACATGGCGATCCGCGAGACATCCGACGCCGGCACGCCGATCGTCGTCGCCGAGCCGGACGGACCGCACGCCAAGGTGTTCCGCGAGATCGCGGCGAAGGCATGGGATGGCGTCAAGCAGGGCCGTGCCGGGGGCAAACGGGCTCCGCCGAAGATCGTGATGGAGTGACTGTGGCTTCCGGGCAACCGCGCCGCGCGAAACAACGGCGTTGCACGGAAACGGATTGCCGGCGGCACGTCTGCCGGGCATAGTTCTGTCACCGACGGAGGAATTCTGATGGGTGGGACAACCAACTAGCGCACTGCGCCGCTGACCGGCCCCGAAGCCGGTTTCCCATTCGATTTCCTTTCCTTCGGTGTCTCCATGGCATTCTTGCGCAATGACGCGATCAATCGCGTCAACTTGCATTCCGGCATTCAGGCACTCGCCCAGTCTGCCGGTGGCATCTTCTTTCTCGTCTTTCTTCTTCAGGCCGGCATTTCGGTGCCGATTGCCCTGATCGCGCAGGCGGCGATCATGCTCGGGCGCTTCGTTCTGCGCCCGGTCATGCTCCCGTTCGCCAGGCGGCTGGGCCTCAAGCCGACGCTGATCGTCGGTACGCTCGGCGTTGCGCTTCAATATCCGCTGCTGGCGGAAGTAAACGGCGTCGGTCCTATGCTGTTGGCGCTGATCGTCGTGACGTCGGTCGGCGAGGTCTTCTACTGGCCGTCCTATCACGCGTATTTCGCCACGATGGGCGATGCGGAGCATCGCGGCCAGCAAGTCAGTGCCCGCGAGGTGCTGGTGGCCGTGGCCAACGTCGGAGCGCCGCTGCTAGGTGCGTGGGCGCTCCTCACATTGGGCGCACGCGGCACTTTCGCCGCGGTCGGTATCGTGCAGGCGTTGGCTATCCTGCCGCTGCTCGGCGCTCCGAACGTGCCGGTGCTGCCGGAGGCGACCGGCGCCTTCCGCGCGGCGCGATTTGCCATGTTCATCAGTGCCGCTGACGGCTGGGCCGACGCCGGCTTCTTCTTCGTGTGGCAGGTTGCGCTCTTCGTGACGCTCGGCAGCAGCATCGCGGCGTACGGCGGCGCCATGGCGCTGGCAGGATTGGTCGGAGCGCTGTTCGGGCTGCTGCTCGGTCGGCACGTCGATGCCGGCCATGGCCGGCGGGCGGTGGCTATCGGCTACTCGGTAGCTGTCATCGTGGTCGTGATCCGCGCTGTCGGTGTCGGCTCACCGTGGCTGGCGGTTGTCGCCAATGCTGCCGGTGCGCTGGCCTTGCCGCTTTTCATTCCGCCGCTGGGGGCTGCGGTCTACAACCTCGCCAAGGCTTCCCCGTGCTCGTTGCGTTTCCAGATCGTCACGGAGGGCGGCTGGGATATCGGCTGCTTCGGCGGTTGTCTCGCCGCCGCCGGGTTCGTGGCCATCGGCACGCCGCTTGCGGTGCCGGTGCTCCTGGCACTTCCGGGTTTCATGGCCGGCGCGGCGCTGCTCTGGCACTACTATGCTCGGAGAGCCATCGCCGCGCGGGTTATGATGCCGGTTGTCGGCGTTCCAGAGCCGCGGGGCGGAATCGATGCCCGCTGACAAGATGCACGAGGACGAGGTCGCGACGGACGCCGGGCAGGTGCGCCGGCTGATTGCGGCGCAGTTTCCGCAATGGGCCGATCTGACGGTCGAGCCTGTTGCGTCGGCCGGCACCGACAATGCGCTCTACCGGCTGGGTGATGAGATGGCCGTGCGGCTGCCGCGCATCCACTGGGCAACGGCACAGGTCGACAAGGAGGCAGAATGGCTGCCGAAGTTGGCGCCGCATCTGCCGCTCTCCATCCCCGAGCCCTCGGCGCGCGGCGAGCCGGGTGAGGGATATCCCTGGCGGTGGTCGGTGTGCCGGTGGCTGGCGGGTGAGAACGCTACCCTCGACCGAATTGGCGATCCACTTCGGGCGGCTGCTGACCTCGCCAGCTTTGTCAGGGCCCTTCAGGCAATCAATCCGGCGGGCGGTCCGACCCCGGATCCCGCCAAACTGGGGCGAGGGGCTCCCCTCGCGACGCGGGACGTGCGCACCCGTGCGGCGTTAGCCGACCTTGCTAGCCTCATGGATACGCACGCAGCGGAAACCGCGTGGGACGTGGCGCTGCGGGCGCCGGAATGGTCCGGCCAGCCCGTCTGGATCCATGGCGACCTGCACTCCGGAAACCTGTTGGCGAGGGACGGGCGGATCACTTCGGTGATCGACTTTGGCGCGCTGGGGATCGGCGATCCGGCCTGCGACCTGATGCCCGCGTGGAACCTGTTCGCCGAGGACGGGCGGGACGCATTCCGATCGGCCGTCGCAGGTGGACGACGGCCACCTGGGCGCGCGGACGCGGATGGGCGCTGTCCGTCGCGCTGATTGCGTTGCCATATTACCGGGTGACCAATCCAGTACTCGCAGAGGCCTCGCGCAATACCATCGCGCAGGTTCTCGCTGACCGAGATTAGTCCTCGGCCCACATACGCAGCAGGTTGGCCGTGCTTTTCGACAGAAGATCGAACTCGGCCGACTTGCCTTCGCGCGCGAACAGGGCATGCCGGGCGGTGTCGAGATCGAGGAGCAGCTCGCGCTTGGCCGGATCGCGGATGAAGCTTCGGGCCCAGCCGACCGCAGCCAGCCGCGCGCCTTTCGTCACGGGCTGCACCCGATGCAGCGTCGTGGACGGGTAGGCGACGAGCGAGCCGGCCGGCAGCTTGACGTCTTCCTCGCCGGCGCTGGTCTCGATGACCAGCGCGCCGCCATCGTAGCTTTCGGGGTCGCTGAGAAAGAGGGTGAAGGAGACATCCGTGCGTACGCCGTGCATCAGCGCATCATCGACGTGACTGCCGTATTCCATGCCCGGCTCGTAGCGCGACAGGATCAGGGGTGTCAGGGACTTCGGCCGCGCGATCAGGCGGAAGGGCGCACTGGCGCCGATCTTAGCGGCGATCGTGTCGCGGAGTTCGGCCACCGCCTTGTCGCCGGCGGCAGCCTGGAGGTTGTTCTTGACCAGTTTCGCATGCCAGCCGGCGGTCGCTTTGCCGTCGACGAATTTCGCATCCGCCAGCGTCTTGCAGGCGGCAGCGACGCCCTCTGTATCCAGAACATCGGCGATGACGTGAAACATGGCATGCTGCTCCGCTGGTTATAACTATTCCAATTAAACCTACAGCCTGGAACTACTATGAAGTAAAACCAAGTATAATCGCAAATTTCGTCTAGACACCCCCATTTCGATCTGCAATGGGTACCTTCACTTTTCCCTAGAACCGCATCGCGGCCTTGAACCGCGGATGAGGAGATAAATTGTGACGACGAGACGCAAGACCTGGATGGGTGTCGGGCTGGTAGCCCTTGCCGGAACTACGCTCCCGGCCGCTTCGCCTCCGACGGCGCATGCGGCGGGAATTCTATCCATCGGCCAACCGGACCAACCGGCATTGGCCGCCGATGCGACCTCACGTCACATCATTCTGGCGCAGGCACTGCAAGGCGGCGAGGGTGGCGAGGCCGGCGATGTCCCGGACAGCTACGCTCTGACCACTGACGATCCCGCCGCCTACACCTACGATGCCGAGGACGAGATCGCCGCCTATGTGCGCGGTGTGCGCTCGACCTACGCTGCCGCAACCGATCAAGTGCGCGAACTTGCCGACGCAGTCGGCAGCCTGTTGGCCGATCCGACCGATGCGACAATGGCCGCCGCGCGCGAGGCATGGGTCGCGGCGCGACCGGCCTACCTTCTCACCGAGGCGTATCGCTTCTACGACGGTCCGATCGAGGCGATCGAGGGCGAGATCAATTCCTGGCCGATCAACGAGGCCTTCATCGACTATGTCGAAGGCAAGCCCGATGCCGGCATGATCAACGCCACAGACAAGGATATCTCGATCGTCAACCTTCTGCTTGCCAACCAGGTGACCGACGAAACCGACGTCACGCTGGGCTGGCACGCGGTCGAGTTCCTGCTGTGGGGCCAGGACATGGACGCGAACGGTCCCGGCGCCAGGCCTGTTTCGGACTACGTGCCCGGCAGCACCGCCAACGATCGCCGGCGCGCGTATCTGCGCATCGCGACCGACAGGCTGGTCGCCGATATCGGTCGACTGGTGTCCGCTTGGGACGCCGAGTCGGAAGCCAGCTACGCCGCGAAATTCCTGAAGATCGACAAGCGCGAGGCGATCGGCCGCATCGTCAACGGCATGGCGGTTCTTGCCGGCGAGGAACTGATGTCGGAGCGCATGGCGGTCGGGCTCGACTCCGGCGATCAGGAGGATGAGCACTCCTGCTTCTCCGACACGACCCATCAGGACTTCGTCTACGACCTGAAGGGCATCGCGAACATCTGGACAGGCGAATACCTGGGCGCTCCGGGCCCGGGCATCCGCGGCCTCGTCACCCGCGTCGACCCCACCGTCGCGGCGGAAGTGGACGGATTGCTTGCCGACGCCACCGCCAAGATCGCCGCGCTCGGCGATCCCTGGGATCAGGTGCTGGCCTCGCCCGAAGGCAGCCCGGCGCGTGTTCAGGCCGAAGCGGCTGTTACGGCGCTCGGGGATCTCGCCAAGGGTCTCAAAAAGGCCGGCGCGGCTCTTGGCGTTGTAGTCCAGATTCCCGGCTGAGGTAGAATGGGCCATGGTTAGGCCCCTCATCTTCGGCATCTTGGCGGTCCTCGTCGGGTTCGCCGCCATCGTCACCGTGCGGCCCGGCGGGCCGCTGGCGGCGGGCCTGCGCGCCGAACTGCTCGGCGCGCCGGTCACCGGCGCGCTCGGCGGCGATACCACACGGGTCATCAGCACCGACGACGCCTACACGTTTCTCGCCAGCAACGCGCCAGCGGAACGCGCCCGTCCGTTCGCCTTCGGCAATCGGGTGTTCAACACCAAATGGGCGGAATATCCGGCGTCGGTAAAGGCGTTCGACGGTCTTGGCCCGACCTTCAATCGCAACTCGTGCTCCGGCTGTCATGTCCGCGACGGGCGCGGCAGGCCGCCGGCGCCCGGCGAGCCGATGGAGTCAATGCTGGTCCGCCTGTCCGTGACCGGCGACGGGGGCAAGGCGGTGCCGCATCCGGCCTACGGTGATCAATTCAACGATCGCGCTGTCCTCGGCGTTGAGCCGGAGGGCAAACTGACGATCGCGGAGGTAGAGGCGGAAGCCGGCGCGTATGCGGATGGCACGCCGTATCATCTCATCCGGGTGGAGCCGCGTTTCTCGCAACTGGCCTACGGTCCGATGGACGGCGTCATGCTGAGCCCGCGGGTTGCGCCGGCGGTTATTGGTCTGGGTCTGCTGGAATCGGTGCCTGACGCCACGCTCGAGGCGCTGGCGGATCCCAATGACGCCGATGGCGACGGCATCTCCGGCCGCATCAATCACCTGATCGACCATGCCGGCAATCCCGCGATCGGGCGCTTCGGCTGGAAGGCCAATGTCGCGACGCTGGCGGAGCAGGGCGCCGGTGCGGCTCGCGGAGACATCGGCCTCACCACAAGCATGTTCCCGCAGCAGAATTGTCCCGAGGCCCAATCCGGCTGCACGGGAACCGCGCAGGAGGGACCGCCAGAACTCAGCGACAGCTTCTTCGAACGGCTCGTCACATACATGCGCACGCTGGCGGTGCCGCAGGCACGCGGTGCGGACACGCCATCGTTTCAGCGCGGTCTGGACGTATTCCGCGCCATGGGCTGCGCCGACTGCCACATGCCGACGCTGACCACCGGCGCGGAGACATCCCTGCCGGAACTGGCCAACCAGACCTTCCACCCCTTCACCGACCTCTTGCTCCATGACATGGGCGACGGGCTCGCCGATCACCGGCCCGATGGCGATGCGTCGGGCACGGAGTGGCGCACGCCGCCATTGTGGGGCATCGGCCTGCTCGGACAGGTCAACGGTCACGATCGGCTGCTGCACGACGGGCGGGCTCGGGGTTTGGAGGAAGCAATCCTCTGGCATGGCGGAGAGGGCGAACGTGCGAAGGAAGCCTTCCGCACCGCGCCGGCCGAGGAGCGTAAGGCGCTTGTCGACTTTCTGAACGCGCTCTAGTCGAGCCGCACGCCGCCGTGGCTGCGATCGCCGGCTTCGAGGCAAAGGTCGAGGATGCGCTGAATCTTCGTGGCGCGGCGGAAATCGGGATTGGCCTGAACGCCGCTCCGCACCGCTTCGACAAAGCGCTGGTAGATCGGGCGAACCGGCGGGCACAATACCTCGCGCCAGGTCTGCGTGTGAACGTCGTCGCCGGTGCAGCGCCCGAGCCATGAGGTTTCGCCGGTCGTCGTCATCTGCAGGCCGCCGCGGCTGCCGAACAGATCGAGGCGCAGCGTGTTTGCGTAGCCGGTACCCCAGCGCGTGGCGTGGATCACACCAAGGGCGCCGTTGCTCAGCTCGACCGACATGGCGAAAGAGTCGTTGGCGTCGAGACGGTAATCGCCGACCCGGTCGTCATCGATCTTCTTGAAGGTCTTTGCCCGGCTCTCCATCCAGACGATGTCATTGGCGCAGGCATACGTCGCGAAGTCGACGACGTGAATACCAATGTCGCCAATAACGCCGTGGCTGCCGTGCGCCGACGAAAGGCGCCACAGCCAGCGATCCTCGGTTCGCCAGTCTCCCCAGTGATTGCCGACAAGCCAGCTCTGCAGATAGGACGCCTCGAAGTGGCGTATCTCGCCTATCGCGCCGGCCGTGACCAACTCGCGCGCCTTCTCCACGGCCGGCGAGCCGCGATAGGTGAGGTTGACCATGTTGATGACGCCGCGGCGCTCGGCCGCTTCCGTCATTTCGAGCGCCAGCGGATAGGTCGTCGCCAGCGGCTTTTCGCACAGGATGTGCTTGCCGGCTTCGATCAGCTTCATCGACGTCGGATGGTGGATGGCATCGGGCGTGACGTTGGTGGCGGCGTCAAATTCACCCCACGCGATCGCCTGGTCGAGATTCGTGAACCGGTGCAGAATGTGATGCTCGTCGCAAAATGCGTTGAGCCTGTCCTCCTGCGGTTCGACCGCGGCGACGATCTCCAGACCGCGCAGCTTGCCGAAGGACAGCGCGTGCTGGCGCGCCATTCCACCTGTGCCGACGATCAGCAGCCGGACCGTATCCGCCATGATTAGCGGAAGCCGGCTTCGCCGCGCGCATGCAGGCGCGGGCCCTTCTCCTTGATCGGCTCAGGCGCTTTTTCGACCGGGGTGTTTGGCGCTTCGGTGATCTTCTCCCAAACCGGCGCCGGGTTGTAAGCCCACTTCACGGCGTTGCGGATCACCGTCTGCACATTCTTGTCGTGATAGATCGGATAGACCTCATGCCCCGGCGAGAAATAGAAGATGCGTCCGCCGCCACGCTGGTAGGTAACGCCGGAGCGAAAGACCTCGCCGCCGTCGTACCAGCTGATGAAGACTGTCTCCATCGGCTCGGGGATTGTGAACGGCTCGCCATACATCTCGGTCTGCTCGACCACGAAGTTCTGGCCGAGGCCTTGTGCGATGGGATGGTTGCGGTTGATGACCCAGACGCGCTCCTTTTCGCCGGCTTCGCGCCAGCTGAGCGAGCAGGGGGTGCCCATCAGCCGTTTGAAGATCTTCGAGAAATGCCCGGAGTGCAGGACGATGAGGCCCATTCCTTCCCAGACCCGCTGGGCGACTCGTTCGACGACCTCGTCCGAAACCTTGCCGTGGGCCTTGTGGCCCCACCAGGTCAGCACATCGGTTTCCGCCAATTTGGCGGCCGTCAGGCCATGTTCCGGCTGGTCCAGCGTCGCCGTCGTGGCGGCAATCTCCGGATCTGCGTTGAGGGCGTCTGCGATGCAGCCGTGCATGCCCTTCGGGTAGATTTCCCGCACCACCGCGTTCTCGCGGTCGTGGATGTTCTCCCCCCATACAGTGGTGCGGATTTTCATGATGTTACCCCGGTGCTGTTCGGGTGAGCCTGGCGTTATGCGGACGCAACCCTTGGGCCGCGGGGAGGTGTGAAGTCGTTCACAGACGTGCATTCCCCCGAGGCTAATTTCGCGCACCGTATATAGAAGAGCAGGAGTCGTTGCACGGCCTTTGTCCACAGCCTCAGGTGCGACACGCTGACCACGAGAAAATCGTTCGGCGTTGAGCTAGAGAGGCCGGCCTCGCGGCGCACTGATTCCAGCCCCGACCCCGCGAATGCAACAAAGCGTTAAGTCGGTCGTTGTATGCGTTGGGGTGGCTGAAGAGGGTATTTCGATGGCTTTGTCGGTTCGCGTGCTGGCTTTCTTTGCGTTGAGTGCGGCCTCAACAGCCATTCTGGCGCTGCCCTACCTTACCATCCAATAAGCCTGTTGGAGGAGCGCGTTCGCGCTCCGTTCGATCCCGCCGGGCTGACCGTACCGGGACCGATCACATCAGCAGATTGGGAAGCAGCAGCACCGTCTGGGGCACCAGCGCCAGCGTCGTGATCAGCACGGCCATGGCGATGATGAACGGCCACGACCAGCGGACGAACTCCGCAAAGCTGCACTTCATGATGCCGCACACCGTGTACATGATGACGCCGACGGGCGGCGTGTTGCCGCCGGACGTGATCAGAATCACCATCACCACGCCAACGTGCACCGGGTCGAAGCCCTGCGCGACCAGCGCCGGCAGGAGTAGAGGCGTCAGCAGCAGCACGTTGACCGTCGCCTCCATGATCATCCCGGCGAAGAACAGGATCATCAGGACGACGAGCAGCGTCAGGTAGCGGTGCCCGGCGAACTCGGTGAGGAAAGACGTGATTGCGGCCGGTGCCTGCTCGATCGTCACGGCGTGACCCAGCACCGCCGCCATGATGATGATGGTCATCACCATGCCGATATCGACCACCGAGTGGTTGAGCGCCTCGACGAAGAGCTTCCACGTGATCTCGCGGTAGATGACGACGCCGACGAAGAGCGCGTACATCACGACTACGGCGCCGGCCTCGGTCGCCGTGAAGAACCCGAAGCGGAAACCGACCAGCAGGAAGATCGGGAAGATCAGCGCCCAGAAGCAGTCGATGAAGCTGGCGGCGAGTTCCCTGAATGTTGGCGGCTTCGGCAGCTCCGGCACGTAGCCGCGGCGCTTCGCGATGAGCGACGTCACGGTCATCAGCGTCGCCGTCATCAGCAAGCCGGGCACGACGCCGCCGAGGAGCAGGCGGCCGATCGACACCTCGGCGATGAAGCCAAACAGGATCAGGCCGATGCTCGGCGGGATGGTCGAGGTGATGACCGACGAGAACGCAATGACGGTTGCGGCGAAACCCTTGTCGTAGCCCTTCGCCACCATGGCCGGTCCAAGGATGCGCGCTTCCATGGCAGCATCGGCGACGGCTGCGCCGGAGATGCCCCCCATCAGCGCACTCAATGCGATTGCCACTTGCCCCAGACCGCCCGACATCCAGCCGGTGAGCAGGCGGGCGAAGCGCAGTAGCCGCTCGGTGATGCCGCTGGTGTTCATCAGGTTGCCAGCCAGGATGAAGAACGGGACCGCCAGCAAGGGAAACGACTGCGTCGCGCCGTACATGCGCTGGATCGCCACCGTGATTGGCATGTAGTCGGTAAAGACGAACGTCGGGATGGTGGCGAGTGCCAGCGCAAAGGCGACCGGCACATTGATGAACAGGAAGACGAAAAACAGGACCGCGACGATTGTGAGCATCACATCACCTCGCGCGGACCGGTTTCACCCGGGGCCATGTGGCCCGAGACGCGGCGGACCAGCAGCTCGACGAGCGTGATCGACATCAGTCCGAAGCCAACGGGCAGGGCGCCCGTCGCCCACGAGTAGGGAACACCGGTCATCGGCTGGGCGCGGATGCTCGTCATTGCGGCGAACGTCCATGCATTGAAGAACAGCAGGACGAGCAGCCCGCCGATCAGAAGATAGATGATGACGTCGAGGACCAGCCGTGCCTGCCGCGGCAGCATATTGGCGAAGATGTCGACGCTGAAGTGGCCGCTGCGCTGAAGCGTCAGGTCACCGGCAAGCAGGGATACCCAGACGAACAGCATCTGGGCGACCTCATCGGACCAGAGCACCGGGTTTCCTGTGTAGCGTCCGACGGCGCCCGCGAAGACGGTGGTGACGAGGATCACAAGCAGCGTCGCGGCCACGAACCGCTCGACCCGGCGGAGTGTATTCAGAGCACGAATGAGCATGAGCGCGGCCCCGGGTCACGCGAGAAGATCAAGCGAAGGAAAGAGGTGCCGCCCGGCAAAAGAATTGGCCCCGCCGTCGGAGACGTGACGACGGGGCCAGTTTGGGAGTTCAGTTCATGATTTCCTTCTGGACCTGCGCGATCAGGTCCGTGAGGCCGAGCTCCTGGTAGACCGGCTTGACGGCCTCCTGGAACGGCTTCGTGTCGATGCGGTCGACCTTGGTACCGGCCTTCTCGATGTCGGCGAAGATCTTGTCGGCACCATCGACGTTCGCCTTGAGCGCTTCGGCGCCCCAGCGATCGGCCTCTTCCTTGACGATCTTCTGGTAATCCGCCGGGAGCGACTTCAGCCACTTGTCGGAAACCACCAGGCCGCTCATCAGGTAGATGTGCTCCGTGACGGTCACGTGGCTGACCACCTCATACAGCTTGGCGCCCCAGATGGCGGAAGGCTGCGCCTCGGCGCCGTCGATGACGCCGGTCTGGATGGACGGATAGACCTCGGCCCAGGCGAGCGGGGTGGGGACGGCGCCCATCGCCTTGATGGTGGCGATCCAAAGCGGCTGGCCGATAGTGCGCACGCGGATGCCATTCAGGTCGGCCGGCTTCGACACCGGGACCTTTGTCAGCATGTTGCGCGCGCCCTGGTACCACTTGAACGACAGGATGGTGAGGCCCGTCTTGGCCGACAGCTCGTCGTTCCACTTTGCGAAGGTCGGACCGCTGACAAATTTCGCCAGCTCGTCAACATTGTGGAAGGCGTACGGCGCGGCGAGCACGTTGAATGCCGGCACGAACTGCCCGAAGCGCGATGCGTCACCGAAGGTGCCGACATTCGCGCCGGCCTGCGCCTGGTCGATCATGTCCTGCGTGTCACCGAGCTGCGAATTGGTGAAGATCTGCACCTCGACATCGCCCTTGGTGCGCTCTTCGATCGCCTTCTTCATGCCCTCGGTCGCGATGGCCAGCGGATCGCTTGCGGCCAGCACATGACCGATGCGTAGCGTGTATGTGGCGGCCTGCGCCCCCGTCGTGATCATGGCGGCAGCGGCCACCAGCAACAGTGCCTTGAACTTCATGTTTTCTCCTCCCTGGAGATCGTGAAAACGATGGCCGTGGAGCCACCAAACGCGCCACCGACACAGCCAAAAGGAAGCGGAGCAGCGAATTTTGCTTTCTAATGCACTAATATGGTAGCACCTTTGAGGTGGCTGTTGTCAACTGCGCCCGGTCGGGCGCAACTGCTTGCGAATGTCTTTGAGGTATTGAGTCGAGCGATGAACCTGGATCGGCGCCGTTCGATTGCGGATCAGATCTACGAAGAACTGCGACGCATGATCGTCCAGTTCGAGCTGAAGCCCGGTGAGGTGCTGTCAGAGAAGAATACGGCCGAACTGTTCAGGGTAAGCCGTACGCCAATTCGCGAGGCGCTGATGCGCATGTCCGAGCACGGCCTCGTCACGGTTGCTCCGCAATTCGGGACATTCGTTGCTGCCATCGACCCGGACGAGGTTCGTCAGGCTCAATTCATGCGTGAGCACCTCGAGATCGCGATCGCCGTGCGGCTGTGCGCTATCCGGGGGCTCGACCTGTCTCCGGCGCGCAACCTGATCACGCAGCAGCGCGCGATCCTGCCGACAAGCAATTTCGCTGGCTTCACCGCGCTTGACGATGCGATGCACGCGTGGCTTTTCAGGATGGCCGGGATGGATCGGCTTTGGCTCGCAATCCACGCCAAGAAGGCGCATCTGGACCGTATCCGTTTCCTGCACGTCCCGGAGCCCGGGAAGATCGAAGAGGTGGCAAATCAGCATACGGCCATTCTCGATGCCATCGAGGCCGGGGACCGGCGCCTCACCGAGCGGAGGGTTCGCGAGCACGTCTCAGGCTCGCTGGTTTATCTCGACAAGTTGCTTGCGACCCGACCAGAGCTTTTTCAGCGGCCGCGGCTGTCCCGGTCGCGTCAGATGGGTGAGGGCGATGCCAACATCGCGCCGCCAGCGCCGCGCGACGCTCGCCCGGGCGTCGACATTGCACGTCGCCGGCAAGTTGAGCGTTAGCACGCCGGTGTGGCAAGACGCCGCCATGGCGTTTTTGCGAAGAAAGAATGGAGTAGTCTGCTTGCCGAGACGGAGCCGCGCCCGATATATGATGCGCGGGTTCGATCAGACGTGAAGTCTGCTGTGCCGGCTGTACTGGTCCTAGAGACATCAAAGCAAGGTTGATTTGGATCAAGCAGTCTAAAATCGAAGGTGTTTAGTTCAGTAAGCCCACCCCAAACGGGAGGAAGTCATGAGGAAGATTCTGGTTGCCGCGCTTGCCGCGGCGGGTTTGGCGGCGTCGGCGAGCGTGTCACTCGCTCAGGTCGTCGTCGGTGTGTCTTGGAACAACTTCCAGGAAGAGCGCTGGAAAACCGATGAGGCAGCGATCAAGTCGGCGCTCGACGCCGGCGGTGCCAAATACATCTCGACCGACGCACAGTCGTCCGCGTCGAAGCAGCTTACCGACATCGAGAACCTGATCTCGCAGGGCGCGAATGTCCTGATCGTTCTCGCGCAGGATACCGACGCCATCCAGCCGGCCGTTCAGAAGGCGGTCGACGAGGGTATTCCGGTCATCGGTTACGACCGCCTGATCGAGAACCCGAAGGCGTTCTACATCACCTTCGACAACAAGCAGGTTGGCGTGCTCGAGGCAGAGCCGGTCTTCAAGCTCGTCCCGAAGGGCAACTACGTCTTCATCAAGGGCAATGCTGCCGACCCGAATGCGGACTTCGTGTTCTCCGGCCAGATGGAAGTCGTCGGCGCCGCGCTCAAGAGCGGCGACATCAAGAACGTCGGTGAGTCTTACACCGACAACTGGGACCCGGCGAACGCCCAGAAGGAGATGGAGCAGTTCCTGACCGTCAATAACAACAAGGTTGACGCGGTTCTCTCCGAGAACGACGGCATGGCCGGTGGTGTGGTCGCGGCGCTGGCGGCCCAGGGCCTTGCAGGTCAGGTGCCCGTGTCCGGACAGGACGGTGACCATGCCGCCCTGAACCGTATCGCCCTCGGCACCCAGACGGTGTCGGTCTGGAAGGACGCACGCGCTCTCGGCAAGTCTGCCGGCGAGGTCGCGCTCGAACTCGCCAAGGGCACCGCGATGGACAAAGTCGCGGGCGCGGTCATGTTCGACGGCGGTCCGAAAAAGGTGAAAATGAACTCGCTGTTCCTGAAGCCGGTTCCGATCACCAAGGACAACCTCAACGTCGTGATCGACGCTGGCTGGATCACCAAGGACGAGGTCTGTCAGGGTGTGAAGCCCGGCATGGCCAAGGTCTGCGGCTAGGCCTGACCTCCACATTGCCTGCGCCGCGCTTCACGCGCGGCGCAGGATATTTGTCATCTCCAGGACGAAGGTGACGGACGCCCATGGCTGAGGCCACCGGCACGCCCGATCGTGCGACGCTAAGCGGCCAGACGCCCCAGCGGACCGGCTTGGTCCGCAAATTCATGCAGGCGACGGAGATCGACGCCCGCATGCTGGGGATGATTGTCGCCCTGGCGATCGTGTGGATCGGATTCCACATCATGTCCGGCGGCGTCTTCCTGACGCCGCGCAATCTCTGGAACCTGTCGGTCCAGACCTCCGTCGTGGCGATCATGGCCACCGGAATGGTGCTGGTCATAGTTTCACGCAACATCGACCTCTCGGTCGGCTCGCTGCTCGGCTTCCTGGCGATGATCATGGGGGCCCTTCAGACGGACATCCTTCCCCTCATGCTGGGCTTGGGGTTCGACTATCCAGTGACATGGATTGTGGCTCTGGCTGCCGGAATCGTCGTCGGTGGCTTCATCGGCGGAATTCAGGGCTTCGTCATCGCCTATCTGGGCGTCCCCGCATTCGTCGTGACGTTGGGTGGACTCCTGGTGTGGCGCGGAGCCGCCTGGTGGGTGGCGAGCGGCCGCACTCTGGCGCCGCTCGACTCGACGTTTCAGTTGATGGGCGGCGGCGGTAGTGGGTCCATCGGCGCGATGCTGAGCTGGGTCGTTGCCATCGTTGCCTGTGTCGCCATCGTGCTGGCGATCGTCGGCGGCCGCCGACAGCGCCGCCGTTTTGATTTTCCACTGAGGCCGATGTGGGCCGAATATACGTTGGCCGGAATCGGTTGTGCTGCGGTCCTGGGCGCCGTCGCCGTCATCAATGCCTATCCCATGCCGGTCGGACTTGCGCGTCAGTACGCCGCCCAGAACAATATCCCGTGGCCGGAAGGCGGGCTGGTCATTCCGCTCGGCATCGCCATCCCGGTGCTGATCGCCATTGGCGTTGCCATAGCGATGACATTCCTCGCCAACCGCACACGGTTTGGGCGCTACGTGTTCGCAATCGGCGGCAATCCGGAAGCGGCCGATCTCGGCGGCATCAACACGCGCTGGATCCTGACCAAGATATTCATCCTGATGGGCATCCTGTGCGGCATCGCCGGCGCGGTTGCTTCCGCACGCCTCAATGCGGCAACCAATTCGCTCGGCACTCTCGACGAACTTTACGTCATCGCCGCCGCCGTCATTGGCGGCACGTCGTTCACCGGGGGCATCGGCACGATTCCGGGTGCGATGCTGGGTGCGCTGGTCATGCAGTCCCTGCAATCCGGCATGCAGCTGATGGGCATCAACTCGCCCCTGCAGAACATCGTCGTCGGAATTGTTCTTGTGTTCGCCGTCGGCATCGACACCGCCTATCGCAAGCGGACGTCGAAGGGCTGACGAGCCAGAAGGGAAACGGGATGGCCAACGAGCGTCCGCCTCTCGTCGAAATGCGCAACATCTACGTCTCGTTCGGCGGCGTGCACGCCGTGGAGAATGCGACGATCGATCTCCACGCTGGCGAAGTGGTCGGCCTGGTCGGCGGCAACGGCGCCGGAAAGTCGACACTGATGAAGGTGCTCTCGGGTGCCTATCGCGCGGACGCCGGGCAGATCCTCATCGACGGCAAACCGGTCACCATCAACAACCCACGCGACGCCAAGGCACTGGGCATCGAAACGATCTACCAGACGCTCGCGCTCGCCGACAACGTCGACGCGCCGGCGAACGTCTTCCTCGGACGCGAGCTGCTGACCCGGTTCAATACGCTCGACGATGTCGCCATGGAGGCGGCCACGCGCAAGGTCATGGGCCGGCTCAATCCGGTCTTCAAAGGCTTCAAGACGCCCGTGAAGGCGCTCTCGGGCGGCCAGCGTCAGGCGGTGGCGATCGCCCGGGCGATTCACTTCAACGCCCGCATCCTGATCATGGACGAGCCGACTGCCGCGCTGGGTCCGGCCGAAACCGCGCAGGTGCGCGATTTGATCCGGCACTTGAAGAAGGAAGGCATCGGTATCTTCCTCATCAGCCATGAAATTCACGACGTCTTCGACCTCGCCGACCGCATTACCGTGATGAAGACGGCCAGGATGGTCGGCACCGTCAATAAGGACGACGTGACAACCGACGAGGTCCTCGGCATGATCATCGGCGGCACTGTGCCGCCGGAGGCGACGGTCACCAACGCCTATCCAGAGGCGAGGGCATGAATGGCGCGAAAAAACGGCTTCATCTGAGCGGCAGGGTCCGGCTTTTCGGGACCGGAATAGCTGCCTGCACATTGCTGATACTCGCGAACGCGACTGCAATCGCGGCCAATAACTCGGTGCCGTGGTCCGAAAAGGTCGTTCGCGAACACATCGACTTCAACCGGATCGAAGGCACGCTGACGGCCGACAAGCTGGACGAGCTGGTCGCTGCCGGCAAGGCGCTGTTCACTGGCCGCTTTACGACCGAGGACGGCGCGGGCCGGCCGATGGCCACCCAGGCGATCATCCCGACGCTGCGCAAGCGGCCCGTCGACATCGCCTTCCGCCGGACGGCGGGGATGGACGCCAATGCCTGTTCATCGTGCCACAGCGAACCAGCGCCCGGCGGGGCGGGGGCTTTCACCGTCAACGTTTTCGTATCGGAAGGCTTCGAGAGCGCCGATTTCGATAGCCTCGATCCGCAATTCTCCAATGAGCGCAACACCAACCACCTGTTTGGCTCCGGGTTGATCGAACTGCTGGCCCGCGAGATGACGGCCGATCTTCGCCGTGCCCGCGCTGACGGACTTGTGGCGGCCCGCAAGACCGGGGCGCCCGTTACGGTCGCGCTCGACAGCAAAGGCGTCAGCTTCGGCAGTGTAGTAGTGAGCCCGGATGGCTCGATCGACAATTCCGGCATCGAGGGCGTGGACGCGGATCTCACTGTTCGGCCGTTCAGCCAGAAGGGTGTGTTCGCCTCGCTGCGCCAGTTCACGATCAACGCATTGAATGCTCACCACGGCATGGAAGCAACCGAACGCTTCGGCGCCCGTTGGACTGGGTCGAGCGATTTCGACCAGGACGGCCACGCAGACGAGCTATCGCCGGGCGATGTCTCTGCCCTTGTCGCGTTCCAGGCGACCTTGCCGCCGCCAACGCGCAGGATTCCCGACGACGCGGCGTGGCGGGTTGCTGCCGCCGCCGGCGAGCAAATGTTTGGTGACATCGGCTGCGGCGCGTGTCATCGGACGAGCCTGCCGCTGAAGAGCCTCACCTTCGCCGATCCCGCTCCCTATGACACGGCCGGAACGCTGCGCACGGGCGAAGTCGCCGCGCCGGCGGTTTACGATATCGCGTTGTCACCCTGGGCCACGACGCTCCAGCGCAACGACAAGGGCGAGTTCCTCGTGCCGCTGTTCGGCGATCTCAAGCGCCACAAGCTCACCGACAGCGAGATCAACGCATTCGGCAACGAACTGCTGGCGCAGCGTTTCGTCGAGCGCGACATCTTCATGACGGCCGAACTCTGGGGCGTCGCCTCGACGGGGCCTTACGGCCATCGCGGCGACATGACCACGCTCGATGAGGCTATCCGCGCGCACGGCGGCGAAGCCCGCTCGGCGCGGGACGCCTACGTCGCGGCAACCGATGCGGAGCGCTCGAACATGATCGCGTTCCTGCAAACCCTGGTGATCGAGCCATGAGCCGCGCGGCGATCGCCATCGCGATGCTGGCGATTGGCTTGTCACCGGCGATCGCGGCAGAGAATCCCGTCGCCGCGGACGTGCCCGACTATGTCGACGACGCGCCGGCGGCGGGCATCACCCATGCCTACACCGGCCCATGGGAGTTTTTCGTTGGTGGCGGTGTGGCGGTCTTCGACTGCGACGGCGACCGCAGGCCCGACATGTTCGTGGCGGGGGGCGCTGGCCCGGCGGAGCTCTTCCGCAACGTAAGCGAGACCGGTGGTGCATTGCGCTTCGAGACGGTCGCCATGGATCTGTCCGCGAGCGACCTGGCCAAGGTGATCGGCGCCTATCCGCTCGATGTCGACAATGACGGCGTCATGGACCTGTTCGTGATGCGTCTCGGCGGCAACCTCCTGCTCAAAGGGGGGCCGGCTTGCTCGTTCACCAAGGCCAACGATGCCTGGGCCTTCGATGGCGGTAAGGACTGGACGACGGCGTTCAGCGCGACCTTCGAAAAGGGCGCGAAATTCCCGACGCTGGCGGTCGGCAACTACGTCGATCGGCAGGCGCCTGGCTCCCCCTGGGGCACCTGCGCCGACAACTGGCTTCTGCGTCCGATTGCGGGCGACGTGCCCGACTATGCCAACGCAAGGGCCCTGCAGCCCGGTTATTGCACGCTCTCGATGCTCTTCACGGACTGGAACCAATCCGGGATCCCGTCGCTGCGTGTGACAAACGACCGGCAATATTATCGCGGTGGCGAGGAGCAGATGTGGAAAGTGGAGCCGGGTACGCCGCCGCGGCAGTTCACGTCGTCTGACGGATGGCGCCACCTGTCCATCTGGGGCATGGGCATCGCCGAGGCCGATCTTAACGGTGACGGCTACCCGGAATACGCGCTCACCTCGATGGGCGATACCAAGCTGCAGCAACTCGACGACGAAGCCGACGACCACGAGCCGATTTACAAGGACATCGCCTTTCAGGTCGGCGCCACGGCGCAGCGCCCCTATCAGGGCACGGATTACCGTCCGTCCACCGGCTGGCACAGTGAGTTCGCCGACGTGAACAACGACGGCCTTCTCGATCTGTTCATCGCTAAGGGCAACATCGAGTCCATGCCCGAGTTCGCAGCCTACGACCCGGACAATCTGCTTCTTGGCAAATGGGACGGCACGTTCCAGGAGGAGGGCGGTACCGCCGGAATCGCCTCGGAGAAGCGCGGGCGCGGCGCCGCCGTCGTCGATCTCAACCTCGATGGAATGCTGGACATCGTCGTCGTCAACCGCAACAGCCCGCTGAGCCTTTTCCGGAATCTCGGTACGCGCACGACATGGGGCCACGCGCCGCTCGGCAACTGGCTTGAGGTGGAACTCAGCCAGAAGGGCGACAACCGCCACGCGGTCGGCGCGCGCATCTCGGTCAAGACCGGCAACCGCACCATGACGCGGACGATCGAAGTGGGGGGTGGTCACGCCTCAGGCCAGGCCGGGTTCGAGCACATCGGCCTCGGCACGGCCGAGCGTGCAGAGATCCGCATCAAGTGGCCGGACGGCGAGTGGAGCCACGTCTACAAGGCGTTCGCGAACCAGTTCGTCCGTATCGCGCGCGAAAAACCCGCGGCCGGCTATTGGCTGCCGCCACCCTCTGACCCGTAGCGTGGCGCGTTCGTCCACTGACGTTCGCCTCATCGAGGCGAAACTCCCTGACTTCGGCATGCCGGTCGAGCGGCCGCAACTTCCGCGCGCCTTGTACCCCGATCGCCTTGCCCGCCTGCGGACCCGCGTGACTGAGGCGGGCCTGTCGGCACTGGTCGTTTATGCTGATCGCGAGCACTTCGCCAACATCGCGTGGGCGACGGGTTTCGACCCGCGCTTCGAGGAAGCGGTGCTTATCATTATCCCGGGGAGGGAGCCTGTTCTCCTGACCGGTCCGGAAAACCAGGGCAGCGCCCGCTCGGCCGCTGTCGATCTCCAAGTCCGTCTTTATCCTCCATTCGGTTTGCTCGGACAGGATCGCAGCCGGACGCCGCCACTGGCGGACCTGCTCGCCGATGGGGGCATCGCGTCCGGTCAGCGCGTGGGCGTGGCCGGATGGAAGTACTACGGTCCGCAGGAGACCGCGAACCCGGAGGGCTGGATCGAGAGCCCGAGCTTCCTCGTAGACACGTTGCGTGCGCTGGTTGGCGCGGGCGGTGCCGTCGTGAACGCTGGCGCGATCTTCATGGATGCGTCCAAGGGGCTTCGCGCCATAAACGAGGTGGACCAACTCGCCGCGTTCGAGTTTGCAGCGTGCCACGTCTCGGAAGCGGTCAAGCGCGTTCTCTTCGGACTTCGCCCAGGCATCCGCGAGTCCGAAGCCGTCGCATCGCTGATGCGGCCGATTGGCATGCCCCTCAGCTGCCATCTGATGCTTTCGGCCGGTCCTCGGGCCGCCCTCGGCCTCGGCAGCCCTGAAGATCGCGCGGTAGAGAAGGGCGATCCCTTCACCGTCGCTTACGGCGTCTGGGGCGCGCTCAGCTGCCGTGCGGGCTTCGTCGCCGAGGACGCCCCCGATCTGCCGGAGTCGATCCGCGATTACGTGGCGAAGCTGGCGGCGCCATATTTCGCCTGCGTCGCCGAATGGTACGAAACGGTCGGAATAGGCGTCACCGGCGGCGAGATGGATGCGCTGGTGAAGCGTCACCTCAGCGATCCGTTCTTCAATGTCGGCCTCAACCCCGGCCATCTGATCCATCTCGACGAGTGGATGAACACGCCGATCTATCCCGGGAGTACGGAGCGGCTCCAATCCGGACAGGCAATTCAGCTCGACATCATCCCGGCCACGGGCACACCGTGGTTCACGTCCAATATCGAGGACGGCATCGCTCTGCTCCATGAGCGTGGGCGCTTGGAATTTGCCCAGCGGCATCCGCAAGTCTGGCAGCGTATCGAGGCGCGGCGTGCCTTCATGGCCGATGTCCTCGGTATCCGCCTGAAACCCGAGGTGCTGCCCTTTAGCAACCTGCAAGGCTGGCTGCCGCCGTTCATTTTGGCGCCCAATCGGGTGCTTGTGATGCGTTAGGAATGGTGGGCGCGACAGGGATTGAACCTGTGACCCCTCCCGTGTGAAGGGAGTGCTCTCCCGCTGAGCTACGCGCCCGTCCGGCCCTGGCCGAAGGTGGCGGGATTTAAGGTACGGGTGGAATCGGAGTCAAGGCGAGCCGCCGGAAGAGTGGCCACGGCGTCCCAAAGCGCGGCGAAATTGCCAATGACGCGGTCGGGTTCGAGTTGATCCACCGGAACGGCGCTGTAGCCGAAACTGACGGCAACAACGGGCACGCCCGCCGCCTTGGCGGCGTCGATGTCGGTGATCGAATCTCCGACCATCACTGCCTGTTGTGGCTCCCCTCCAGCGCACCGAATGGTTTCCGTGAGGTGCCGGGGGTCGGGCTTGCGACAGCCGAAGGTGTCCTGCCCGGTGATGGCGGCAAAGCGACCGGCAAGGCCCAGTTCCTGGAGAAGCTGCCGGGCGAGGCCCTCAAGCTTGTTGGTGCAGATGGCCAGCAGCCATCCGTTCGCCGCGAAGCGGTCGAGTGCCGCCACCGCGCCCGGAAATGGCTTGCTGTGCTCGGCGATGTGGTCGGAATAATAGGCGATAAAGTCCTGCATCAGCCTGTCGAGCAGCGCCGACTCGGGCGCGCGGCCGGCCGCAATGAACGCCGCTTCGATCATCGCCCGTGCCCCGTGACCGACCATCGAGAGCGACGCGCCCAGTGCCACCGGCGCCATGCCCTGCGATTTCAGGATTTCGTTAAGGGCCTGGACGAGATCGGGCGCGGTGTCGACGAGCGTGCCGTCGAGGTCGAAGACGATGGTGGGCGGCGTCATTGGCCGTTTCTGTCAGATTCCGTAGCCGCGCGCCATCGCCGCCGCGAAAACCGGAATCAAGAGGAAAACGCCTGCCTCCAGCCGCATGAATTGTCTGGCTTTTTCGATTTCGGCAAGCGGTGGGATGAAGCCGGGATTCGCAATCGCTTTCCGATTCCAGCGCAGGATTGCGATCGTCGGCTGGATCGAAAGGACGCCCACCGCCGCGAAGGCCGCCATCTTCAGCCAGAACACAGGATTGGCGAGGTAGAATTCAGCGCCCTTGAGGCCGAAGAAGACCCGGGCGAAACCGACAATTAGCACCACGCCGGCGGCGACACCGAAGAAGAGGTCGATCCGGCCGATCCGCCTGACATCCGCCGCGATCATCTCTGGACGAACCAGGACCAGCTCGGCGGCCAGAATGGCGGCTATCGAGAAAATCAGCAGGTGGTGGGCCACCGCCAGCACAAGATCCGTCAGCATGATCCACCCCCTTCATCTTGCCCCCGGACAGCCAATCCGGGGAACACGCACCCGGCGTGGCGTCTCGGCTCGCCAGATGCTAACAAGCCCCGGAAAGAGCAGGAATTCAATGGATCCCATCAAGATTGGCAGGCAAATGGCGGGCGTTGTCGGGCATGCTTGAGAAAGCGCCGGGCAGCGACGACCAGCGCCGGCGGGCCGCCGAGGTGGTGCTGGGCGAGGTGCGCCCAGGCATGAAACTCGGCCTGGGCACCGGCCGCACGGCCGAGCATTTCGTTCGGCTACTGGCGGCGCGCGTCAAGCAGGGACTGTCGGTTGTCGGCGTCCCCACATCCGAACGTACCGCCAAACTCGCCCAGAGCGTGGGCGTGGCACTCACAACGCTCGACGCCGATCCTGAGCTTGATCTCACCGTCGACGGCGCCGATGAGGTTGATTCCCAACTCCGGCTCATCAAAGGCGCTGGGGGCGCGCTGCTGCGGGAGAAGATCGTGGCCGCGGCCTCGCGCCGCATGGTCGTCGTCGCCGATGCAGGAAAACGCGTGAAGACACTGGGCGCGTGCCCGCTGCCCGTCGAAGTGATCCCGTTCGGCATTGCTCCGGTCCGCAGGGCGATCGAACGCGAACTCGGGCGCCTCGGTCTCGGTGGCGAGATGGTCTTGCGGATGGCGGGCGATCTCCCATTTCGCACCGATAGTGGAAATCACATTCTCGATTTGCATCTCGGCCGTATTCCCGATCCCGAGCGGCTGGCCACCGAACTCAATGCGATTCCCGGCGTCGTGGAACACGGGCTGTTCATTGGCATCGCCTCCGCCGCCGTGATAGCCGGCGATGGCGGTGTCGACTGGCTCAAGGCATAGTTTCTGAAGACACAGATGGAGTAGGTCATGTCCCTGATCGGTAATTTTGTTCGCAGCAGTGTGCTGGCAGCAGCTGTGGCGGTCGTTCCAGCGTCCTCGCTGGTCGCACAGGAAATCAGCCAGTCCCACCTTTCGGCAGCCCTGGATGTCATCAACGCCACCGTGGCTACGCGCAGCTTCGATTCGCGGCTGCCGCAGGTTGCCAACGAGGTCGCGAACCGCCTCATCCGCCAGCGGCCCGACCTGCACAAGGAGATCACGGATGCGGTGCAGGCGACTGCCCTGAAGCTTGCCGTCCGCCGAAAGGATCTCGATATCGATATCGCGCGGGTCTACGCGAAGACCTTCAGCGAGGACGAACTGGCCACCATCGCCACGTTCCTGAAGAGCCCGGCGGGCACGAAGTACCAGGAAGATGGACCCAAGGTCTTCGCCGAGACGTTCGATGCCGTCCAGCGCTGGTCGGATCGGGTTGGCGAGGAACTCTTCGACAAGTCTAAGGAAGAACTGAAGAAACAGGGCCACGAGCTCTGAGCGCGTATTCGTAATGGGGCGATACGACTACGATCTGTTCGTGATCGGCGCCGGCTCGGCCGGCGTCCGGGCGGCACGTGTGGCGGCGGAACTCGGCAAGCGCGTAGCGGTTGCCGAGGAGGATCGCGTCGGCGGCACGTGTGTCCTGCGCGGTTGCGTGCCGAAGAAGCTGTTCGTTCATGCAGCCCATTTCGGCGAGTCCTTCGAGGACGCCGTCGGCTTCGGCTGGCGCGTGGAGGGGCTGCACTTCGACTGGCCGACGCTGGTAAATAACGTCTCTGGCGATACGTCGTGGCTGAGCAGCATTTATATTCGCAACCTCGAGAAAGCCGGGGCGGAGATCCTGCACTCCCGCGCCGTGCTCGAGGACGCGCATACGGTGCGCCTGGTGGCCGACGACAAGACCGTCACGGCCGAATATATTCTTGTCGCTACCGGCGGCCGGCCGCGCCGCGATCTGCCGATCCCAGGCATCGAATTCGCGATTACATCCGATGAATTCTTTCATCTCGAGCGCCTGCCAAAACGGGCGCTCATTGTCGGCGGCAGCTACATAGCACTGGAGATTGCGTCGGTGTTCGCCGGCTTTGGTGTGGAGACGACCGTGATCCACCGCGGCGCCCAGGTGCTGCGCGGGTTCGACGACGAGGTTCGCCGGGAACTCTGTTCCGCTCTGGAGCGCCGCGGCATCACCGTGATGACCAACGAGGAGCTAGCGTCCATCGAGCGAGACGGTAAGGGTCTGATCGCCACCACGCGGTCCGACTCACGCATCTCCGCCGATCAGGTTCTGCTGGCCATCGGCCGCCATCCCAACACGAACGGGATCGGGCTTGAGAAGGCCGGCGTCAAGCTCGATACCGGCGGCGCCATCGAGGTCGATGCCTATTCGCGCACGGCGGTTCCGAACATTTACGCTGTCGGCGATGTCACCAACAGGCTGCAGTTCACCCCGGTCGCCATCCGCGAAGGGGCGGCGTTCGTCCAGACGGTCTTCAACGACACGCCGACCGCGCTCGACTATGACGACGTTCCAGTCGCGGTGTTCAGCAATCCCGAGGTCGGATCGGTCGGTCTCTCCGAGGAACTCGCCCGCGCACGTTACGCGTCCCTCGATATCTACCGGACGCACTTCAAGCCGTTGCCTTACCGAGTGGCGGGTCGCGACGAGCGTATGCTGATGAAGCTGGTCGTCGACGGGGACACGGATCGTATCCTCGGCTGCCACTTCGTCGGGCCCAACGCCAGTGAACTGGTTCAGATCGTCGCGATCGCCGTGAAGATGGGTGCGACCAAGGCGGACTTCGACGCGACGACGGCGCTGCACCCCACGCTCGCCGAGGAAATCGTGACGATGGCGCGCCCGTCGGAGCGAATTCGGCGGGAGGCCGCGGAATAGGGCCGGTAACGACCTCGAGAGCCGTGGGTGGCACGCTCCTCCGGGCGCGTGTATAACCGCGCCGCGAGCGCTGAAATCCGCGTTTCCGCTGGAGTGATGTGCGATGAAAAGCGTGTGGTCGCCGGCGAGCTGGCGCGCAAAACCGATCGAACAGGCCCCGGTCTATCCAGATCAGGAGGCTCTGGCGGGCGTCGAAGCCCGGCTGGCTTCGTATCCGCCCCTGGTGTTCGCCGGTGAGGCCCGCAAGCTGAAGTCGGCGCTTGCTGGCGTTGCCACAGGCAAGAGCTTCCTGCTCCAGGGCGGCGACTGCGCCGAGAGCTTCGCCGAACACCGCGCCGACAACATCCGCGACTTCTTCCGCGTCTTCCTGCAGATGGCGGTTGTCCTGACCTTTGCCGGAGCGTTGCCGGTGGTGAAGGTGGGGCGAATTGCCGGGCAATTCGCGAAGCCGCGTTCAGCGCCGATGGAGAAGCAAGGCGACATCGAGCTTCCGAGCTATCGCGGCGACGTGATCAACGGGATCGATTTCGACAGCGCGTCGCGCACCCCCGATCCAAACCGGATCGAGATGGCTTACCGGCAGTCGGCCGCGACGCTGAACCTGCTACGCGCCTTCGCTACCGGTGGATATGCCAACCTTCAGCACATTCACCAGTGGATGCTCGGCTTCGTCAAGGACAGCCCGCAGTCCCATCGCTACCAAGAACTGGCAAACCGGATCACCGAGGCGCTGGACTTCATGCGCGCGTGCGGGATCGACCCGGAGCACCATCCAGAGATGCGCGCTACCGACTTCTACACCAGTCACGAAGCGCTGCTGCTCGGCTTTGAGCAGGCCATGACCCGCGTCGATTCGACCAGTGGCGACTGGTACGCCACCTCCGGCCACATGATCTGGATCGGCGACCGCACGCGCCAGCCCGATCACGCGCATGTCGAGTTCTGCCGTGGCGTGAGAAATCCCATCGGCCTCAAATGCGGTCCGTCGATGAACGGCGAGGAATTGATCAGACTGATCGACATCCTGAACCCCGACAACGAGCCAGGCCGGTTGACGCTCATTTGCCGCTTTGGCGCCCGCAAGGTTTTCGACAAGCTGCCGCCGCTGGTGCGCGCTGTCGAGCGCGAGGGACGGACCGTCGTGTGGTCCTGCGACCCCATGCACGGCAACACCGTCAAGGCCGCAACGGGCTACAAGACACGGCCTTTCGACCTGATCTTGTCAGAGGTGGAGGACTTCTTCGCCGTCCACCGCGCCGAGGGGACCTATCCCGGCGGTGTCCACATCGAGATGACCGGCTCCAACGTCACCGAGTGCACGGGCGGCGCCCGCGCGATCTCGGAGGACGAGTTGCACGACCGCTATCACACTCATTGCGACCCGCGGCTGAATGCCGACCAGTCACTGGAGCTGGCATTCCTGGTAGCTGAACTGCTGAAGCGTGATCGGCTCGAGCACGCGGCCCACACGGCGACGGTCGCTTCCGCCTGACAGTATTCGCCGGTAAACAGCGCGTAGCGGCTCGCGCCTCGCCGGCGCGAACCGCGGGCGACATTTCGCCGCGGAAATCTGCGCTATTCTTACAAAACTGTAATCCGCGAGCGGCCGCTTCGCCAGATTCTCGCCATATTTCGCGCCAAGTTAGGTCGCGAATTCTACTGGGCGTTAACTGGCGGATATAAGATCAGAGCCAGAATAGAGAGACTGTTTCTAAATAGAAAAGGGAGTGGGAACATGCGTCCCATGAGCGCTATTCTTGCGTCAGGTCTGATCGTGTTCGGTCTGATGGGTGCAATGGCTGCAAAAGCTCAGGATGCCGCAGCGGCTCCCCCCTCGGCAGCGCAGCCACTGACCGGTCTGTGGCTGACAACCGATTATCCAGCTCTTGCCGAGCAGCTCGGAAAGGATGTCCGCCTCGATCTGACGCTTGCCAATCGTAACCTGCCGCCCAAGCGCGTGACGCTCTCGGTCGACGGTCTTCCAGAGGGTTGGAAGTACGAGATCGATGGCGGCGGCCAGGTGGTTACGGCTGCGATGGTTCAGCCGGATGCCAGCCAGAAACTCACCTTGAAGGTGATCCCACCCAAAGATGCCAAAAGCGGTACCTACCAGTTCACCGTCGCCGGAAAGACGGATGACGAGACACTGAACCTGCCACTGTCGCTGGTCCTCGCCGACGCCAAGGCCGCGAGCGTCAAGGTCGAGCCGAAACTCCCGGCGCTTCGCGGGTCGCCGCGCTCCGCCTTCGATTTCGATGTCACCGTCACCAATGACGGGCCGACGGACGAGACCTTCAACCTGCTGGCACAGGCGCCGGACGGCTTCGAGGTGACCTTCAAGGAACAATACGGCTCGCAGGAACTAACCAGCCTCCCGATCAAGGCCGGTGAGAACAAGGGCCTCAAGGTCAGCGTCAAACTTCCGCAGAAGATCGAGGCTGGCCAGTACAAGGTCGACGTTGCCGCCGCGAGCCCGACGGCGTCCGGCCAGACACCCTTGCTTCTCGATGTCACCGGCCAGCCGACGTTGTCCCTGGCGGGACCGGAAGGACGGCTGTCGGGCCAGGCTACCGCCGGACAGGAACGAACGTTCAAGTTCACCGTCAGCAACACCGGCACCGCGCCGGCGCGCAATGTGAAGTTTGACGCTTCCTCGCCGCAGGGGTGGAAGGTCGATTTCGACCCGAAGTCGGTCGACGCCGTTGCTCCGGGCGAGAACCTGCCGGTCTCTGTGAGCATGACGCCGTCGGACAAGGCGATCGCAGGCGACTACGTCGTCAACGTTCGCACCAGCGGCGACGGCGCCTCGGACAGCGCCAGCTTCCGTGTCACCGTGTTGACCTCCACAATGTGGGGCATCGCCGGCCTTGGCATCATCGGCGCTGCGGTTGTCGTGCTGGCCTTCGCGGTTACCCGGTACGGCCGGCGATGAGCACGATCGTCATTGAGACAGCGGGGCTGACCAAACGGTATGGCAAAGCCATTGCCGTTGACGGGCTCGATCTGACGATCGAACGAGGCGAGGTCTTCGGCGTCCTGGGCCCCAACGGCTCGGGAAAGACGACGACCATTCTCATGCTGCTTGGCCTGACCGAGCCAAGCGGCGGCAGCGTACGCGTGCTGGGGTTCGATCCTTTTCGCCAGCCGCTAGAGGTCAAGCGCCGGGTTGGCTACCTGCCGGACTCGGTAGGCTTCTACGATCAGCTCTCGGCCCGCGAAAATCTCGCCTACACGGCGCGTCTTGCCGGTATCCCGTCCGGCGAGAGCCGGCAGCGGATCGCGCAGGCTTTGGAGCGGGTTGGTCTGGGTCACGTTTCGGACCGCCGCGTGGGAACTTATTCCCATGGCATGC
Source organism: uncultured Alphaproteobacteria bacterium (assembly GCA_963798195.1). Lineage (GTDB taxonomy): Bacteria > Pseudomonadota > Alphaproteobacteria > Rhizobiales > Kaistiaceae > CAVSRC01. Next base: position 573,507 of record CAWCSF010000010.1, read on the forward strand.
GTCAGCGGCTTGGCCTTGCCGAAGTGCTGATGAAGCGGGCCGAGGTCGCCATCCTGGATGAGCCGACCAACGGTCTCGATCCGCAGGCGACGCAGGAGCTTCTCGAACTGATCACGCAGTTGCGCGCCGAGGGAATGACGATTCTCCTGTCGTCGCATCTGCTCGGTCTCGTTCAGTCGATCTGTGACCGCGTCGCGCTGTTCCGGAAGGGCCGCATTGGCCTTATCGGCAGGGTCGAGCATCTCGCTCGCGATGTGCTCGGCGGGGCCTACGCGGTCGAGGTGGACGCAGAGAATGTCGATCTGACGGCGGTGCTGGCGGATCTCGAAGGCGTCGGCGCCGTCACCGAGATCAGCGTTGGCACGACCCGGGTCGACGCGGACCGCGATGTCCGGCCGGAGATTGCCCGCCGCGTGGTCAATGCCGGCGGCACGCTGCGCAACATGGCCATCAGGCGGACGAGCCTCGACGAGGTCTATGTCCGCTATTTCGAGCAGGCCGGGCAAGGGCAGGAGGAGGTGGCCGATGCGGCGTGAGGGTTCGCCTTTCACCGGGCTTGCGACCGTCGCCATGAAGGAAGCGGCCGATCACTTGACCAGCGCGCGCATGCATCTGGTCATGCTGCTCGTGCTGTTGACAGCCGTCGGCGCCATCTACGGCGCGATCGGCCAGATCAAGACGACGATAGGGGAGGACCCCTTCCTCTTCCTGCGTCTGTTCACCACGGCGCGCGATCCTCTGCCGTCCTTCGTGTCATTCCTGGGCTTTCTCCTGCCGCTGGTCGCGATCGCGCTGGCTTTCGACGCGATCAATGGGGAATACGGCCGGCGGACGATGAGCCGCATCCTGGCACAACCGATCTATCGCGACGCCGTGCTTACCGGAAAGTTCCTCGGCGGCATGCTGGTGCTGGCGATCTGCCTGCTGACGCTGTGGCTGCTGATGACCGGCCTCGGAATTCTTTTGCTCGGGCTGCCGCCGAACGGCGAGGAGGTGCTGCGCGGGGTCGCCTTCCTGCTGTGCTCGCTCGCCTATGGTGGCGTCTGGCTGGCGGTCGCGCTGCTGTTCTCGACCGTCTTCCGGTCCCCGGCGACATCGGCGCTTGCCGCGCTGACGCTGTGGCTCCTTTTCGCCGTGTTCTGGTCCATGCTGACCCCGCTCGTCGCTGGCGCCCTGGCGCCGGTCGATCCGCTCGATCCGATGACCGCGCTTCACAACGCGCAGGTGACCAGCATCGTCTCGCGCATTTCGCCCAATACACTCTACGGCGAGATGACTCTTGCTCTGCTCGACCCCTCCACGCGCACGCTGGGCATCGTGTTCCTCAGTCAGCTCCAGGGCGCATTGATGGGAGCCCCGCTGCCGTTCGGGCAGAGCGCGCTTCTCATCTGGCCACAACTGGCCGGTCTGCTTGCAGCAATGGTGGTGGTTTTCACTGTCGCCTACGTCACGTTCCAGCGACAGGAGATACGGGCCTGACACGAAGTTCTGTGGGCCGCTAACCCTCCAGTCCACAGAAGGCGCATTCCTCTCCCCCGGAAGCGCCAGAAGAGTGCGGTCGTTGCCGGCGACGCTGGCGACGGCCGCACCGTTTTGAGCGCTGACGTTTTGCCGATATAGGAACTCCGAGAGATCAGGAGGGGAATGACCATGGCCACCATGACGTTAACGGCGAGCGACGGGCACGCGTTTGCGGCCTATGAGGCGAAGCCTGCCGGAGCGCCGCGCGGTGGTCTCGTGGTCGTGCAGGAAATCTTCGGCGTCAATTCGCACATCCGCAGCGTCGTTGATCGATTTGCAGCGCAAGGCTACCACGCGATCGCACCGGCGATCTTCGATCGCGCCGAGCGCGACGTCGAACTCGGCTACGACAAGGAGGCCGTTACGCGCGGCGCCGGCATCCGGCAGCAGATTCCCATCGACCAGATGCTTCTCGACATTGCTGCGGCACGCGACGCAGTCGCGTCGTCGGGCAAGGTCGGGATCGTCGGCTATTGTCTTGGTGGCTCACTGGCCTGGCTGGCGGCATCGCGCCTGCCGGGGTTCTCGGCTGCGATAGGGTACTACGGCGGCATGGTCGCCAAGAACCTCGACGAGAGCCCGCGCTGCCCGGTGCTGCTCCATTTCGGCGAGCAAGACGGAGGCATTCCGGTGAGCGATGTCGAATCGATCCGTGCCGCAGTCGATCCAGCCATCGTGCAGGTGTACAGCTACGCCGGTGCCGGCCATGCCTTCAACCGCGACGGCAACCATGCCTGGCACGAACCGTCGGCAAAGCTCGCGCTGGAGCGGACGATGGAGCTTCTCCACGCGCACGTCGGCTAGGCCGATTGCCCGGGCCCCTCTGCCGGGCTAAACCCGCCATATGGCAGCATCACTGACCGATACGCTCAAGATCGCCGTCGCCCAGCTCAATTCGGTCGTCGGCGACATCGAGGGCAACCTGAAGAAGGCCCGGGACGCGCGGGCGCTTGCGGCCGCCGGCGGCGCCGATTTGCTTGTGCTCTCGGAGCTCTTCGTGGCCGGCTATCCGCCGGAGGACCTCGTCCTCAAACCGGCGTTTCAGGATGCGTGCCGCAAGGCGGTCGAGACTCTGGCGGCCGAAACCGCCGATGGCGGGCCTGGCGTGGTCATTGGCACGCCGTGGCCGCATCAGGAGAAATGCTACAACGCCGTAGCGCTGCTCGATGGCGGCAAGGTCGAGGCGCTGCGCTACAAGGTCGAGCTGCCGAACTACGGCGTCTTCGACGAACTGCGCGTCTTCGAGGTCGGTCCGCTGCCGGGGCCGGTCGGCTTTCGTGGCCTGCGGCTAGGTCTGCCGATCTGCGAGGACATCTGGTTCGAGCAGGTGTGCGAGTGCCTCGCTGAAACCGGCGCGGAAATGCTTGATCGTGCCGAACGGGTCGCCCTATTGGCGCGGCAAGGCGGAGGTGCGCCAGCAGGTCGCGCTTGCCCGTATCGTCGAGACCGGACTGCCGATGGTCTACGTCAATCAGAACGGCGCGCAGGACGAACTCGTCTTCGATGGCGGCTCATTCGGGCTCCACGGCGACCGCAGCTTCGCCTTCCAGATGCCGCAGTTCGAGGAAGCGGTCGAGATCGTCACCTGGAAGAAGGCCGATGGCAGTCTGGCGCTGCGTGGATGGGCCGAGGGCCGAGTTACCGGACCTGGACGAAGCGAACTGGCGCGCTTGCGTCGTCGGCCTTCGCGACTACGTCAACAAGAACGGATTTCCCGGCGTCGTGCTCGGTCTCTCGGGCGGCATCAACTCTGCCCTTGTGGCCGCAATGGCGGTGGATGCGCTCGGAGCCGATCGGGTCCACTGCGTCATGTTGCCGTACCGCTATACTTCCAACGCCAGCCTGTCGGACGCAGCCGCGATCGCCGAGACATTGGGCGTCCGCTACGACATCGTGCCGATCGAGGAGCCAGTGCAGGGCTTCCTGAACGCGCTGGAGAAGATGTTCGTGGGAACAGCGCCGGGCATCACCGAGGAGAACCTCCAGTCGCGCGCGCGCGGCAGCATCCTGATGGCGATCTCGAACAAGTTCGGTTCGATGGTAGTGACGACCGGCAACAAGTCGGAGATGTCCGTCGGCTATGCCACGCTCTACGGCGACATGAACGGCGGCTTCAATCCGCTGAAGGACCTGTACAAAACCGAGGTTTACGACCTTGCCCGCTGGAGGAACGAGCACACGCCTAAGGGCGCGCTCGGTCCCAAGGGACGCGTCATTCCCGAGAACGTCATCACCCGCGCGCCATCGGCGGAACTCCGCGAGAACCAGACGGACCAGGATTCGCTGCCATCGTACGATGCGCTGGACGACATCCTCGAATGCCTCGTCGAAGGCGAGATGCGCGTATCGGAGGTGGTTGCGCGCGGGCATGACCTGGAGACGGTGCGCAAGATAGAGAGGCTGCTCTACATCGCCGAGTACAAGCGCCGCCAGGCGGCGCCGGGTGTGAAGATCACACGCAAGAACTTCGGCCGCGACCGCCGCTATCCGATCACCAACAAGTTCCGCGACCGGGGGTAGGTGGTGTGCAGTGGTCTCCCCAACAGGACGCCGCACTGAGCGCCGTCGCGCGCTGGCTCAGGGCCGGCACGCCGCAGGTCTTCCGGCTGTTCGGATATGCCGGAACGGGCAAGACCACGCTTGCCCGCCACATAGCGGAGAGTGCGGACGGCGAAGTCGTTTTTGCGGCATTTACGGGCAAGGCGGCGCATGTCTTGCGCGCCAAGGGCTGCAAGGGCGCCGGCACGATCCACAGCCTGATCTATCGTACCCGTGGCGAGGACGAGAACGGCCCTACGTTCTCGCTCAATGATGACAGTGTTGCCGGCAAGGCGGCCCTGATCATCATCGATGAGTGCTCGATGGTCGATGAGGAGATCGGCCGAGATCTGCTTTCGTTTGGGACGCCGGTACTGGTCCTGGGCGATCCGGCACAATTGCCGCCGATCGCGGGGGGCGGGTACTTCACGGCCGCCGAACCGGACGTGATGCTTACCGAGGTGCACCGGCAGGCCGCCGACGATCCCATCATCCGCATGTCGATGATCGTGCGGGAGGGTGGCCGGCTGGAGGAGGGCAGCTTCGGCGCGAGCCGCGTCATCTCGCGCGACGCAATTGATCAGGAGGAAGTGCTGGCTGCGGATCAGGTGCTGGTCGGGCGCAACGTCACGCGCCGAAACTACAACAACCGCATCCGCCAGTTGCTTGAGCGCGCGGGCACCGTGCCTGTGGCGGAGGACGTTTTGGTCTGTCTCAGGAACGATCGCAAACGAGGCCTCCTCAACGGCAGCCTGTGGCGCGTCGACAAGGTCCGCCGCCCTCGGAAGGGATTGCTGCGCTACACGCTGCTTCCCGAGGATGGCGGCTCCGCGAAGGGCGGCACGATTGCCACGATAAATCCGGCCTTCTTCGACGGGACCGCCGATGCGCTGCCACTGTCTGCACGCAGGCGTTCGGATGAATTCGATTTCGGCTACGTGCTTACCGTCCACAAGGCGCAAGGGTCACAGTGGGACAACGTTGTTCTTTTCGACGAAAGCTTCGCCTTCCGCGAAAATCGCGCGCGGTGGCTCTACACCGGAATCACCCGCGCCGCGACAAGGCTGACGGTCGTTCGCTGACCTGTCAGGTCTTCTTCTTTTTCGGAATCGACTTCGCGGGAATCGGCGAGGCAGCCGGCTCAGGCGGAAATAGCTGATCGAAAACGTCCGCGAGTGGGAAACTCGTGTCGGGCGCCAGCACGACGACCTTAGTGTCCATCGGCGTCCGCTCGTACAAATCCATCACGTCCTGGTTGATCATCCGGATGCACCCGCTGGAAACCGCCTTGCCGATGCTCGACGGGTCGTTCGTCCCGTGGATGCGGTAGAGGGTGTCCTTGCCGTCCTTCCACAGATAGAGCGCACGCGCGCCGAGTGGGTTTTGCAGGCCGCCATCCATGCCGTTGGCATAAGGCGCAGCGCGGGGGTCGCGCTCCACCATCTCCTTCGGCGGAAACCACTTCGGCCAGTGTTGCTTGTTGCGGATCGTCGCATCGCCAGACCAGGCGAAGCCTTCGCGGCCAACCCCGATGCCGTAACGGACCGAGGTCCCGCCAGCCTGCACGAGATAGAGATTCCGGTACTGCGGATCGACGACGATGGTGCCGGGCTCGGCAACAATACGACTAGGCGTGATGACCATCTGCCGGCGGAACTGGGGATCGATTCGCGACAGCGGGACGGCCGGCACCTTGAATCCGTCATCCTCCACCGAAGCGTACATCAATGGAACTGCGGGCAACTCTTCCGACGTTTTAGCGGTACTCGTGCACCCGGCAACCGCCAAGGACATCAAAACAACCGCCAGCCCGGCTGCCCGGAACCCAATGCTCTCTGTATTCCGCATCAACGCCGCCTCCTGACGGTGCCCCGAACCATATCTGCCAGACGATCGCCGAAGGGGAAAGGCTTTGTTGCTCGGAATCCACCCTGCTGTGGCCCCGAAACCACTCAATCGCATGGAATCAGCGCTCATTGCCCATAATAGTAGCTCGGGCCGACGACCCGGACGTTCCGGCCGGCCGTTGAGCCGACGCCCGCGACCTCTGGCCCACGCGTGTTGGCCGTTGCCGGCCTCGGAACGAATCGGCCACCCCGATTGGCGAGTGTCTCTGGGTCTTCTCCGGCGGCCGGCCGGGCGATCGGCTTTGGCGTGGCGATGGTCGCGAAAATCGGCTCAACCGTTCGCGGCATCACGGTGGTCGGCGCCGAATAGTTGGCCAGAGCCGCCGTGGTCGCGCCGCACGTGCACGCCGCGTCATACTCCTTGCGATACCGGAATGCCGAGGGCAGGGCCGTGTAGGGCTCGCCAGCCAGCGAAACCATCTGGTTCGTGTCCTCGCCGGGGTTCCGGTAAGTGTAGAGTGACACCTCGGAGCCGGGGCACATCGACTGGCATGTTTGCTCGTCGGCCGCGAAGTGGCCGGGCACTGTCGAGAAACTGATCGGGAAATAATAGCCGTCGCACGTGCGCACGCAGAGCGTCCGGTAAGTTCCGAATTGACCGTTCGGGCTATAATAGCCATCGTTGAACGTGTTGATGCGCCCCTGGCCGAACAACATCTCCAAGAAGTTGCCTTCGCGCTGCGGGGCGCCGCTCATCGCATAGTTTCCACAGCGATTGTTGGACAAGGCGCGGAGGACTTCACTGCGGCGCCGCGAGACTTCGTAAGGATCGCTAGCGTAGCGGCTACGCGATGCGCTGAGCCGCTGCAGGTTGGCCTGCATGCGGTCGATGGTGGCCATCAGCGCTCCGCATTTCGCTTCGGGGCGCGGCTGGAAGATCAGGAAGCCGCCGGTGCAGCCGGCACGCCGGGCTTCAGCATTCGCTTGATCGATCTCGATGCGCTGGCGCGCAATGGATGCGTCGTACTGCCGGGAGTTGGTGATGGAGCCGGGGGCGGGGCCGCGCTCGAGAGAGGCGAGCTGTGCCTCAAGGTCAGTGCAGACGCTGTTTTGCGCCAGCGCGGACCCGGCCGTAGCGGACACCGCTACGGCGATCGCAGTTACAGTTCGGGCTAACCGCGCGAAATCCATTCAAGGTCCTCAAGCGCACACCGACCACGGTAGGTAGTGCACCAGCTGGACCCCCCTTCTGGTTGCCGGGTGTGGCAGCCAAATTCCAGTCTGTCACGTCAATTATGCGGGAGTCGGCGCCTGACGGCAACGATTCGAGCGCTGCCCAAGGGCACTCAAAGGGCCATCTCCAGGAGGCAGACCAGGCCGTCAGGCTCGTATCGGATCTCGGTTCGTTCAATCTCTCCCTGGAGGGCATGCTCGATCAGAAAGGAGCCAAAGCCACGTCTCGTCGGGCGTTTCACGGGCGGCCCGCTGCTCTCCCGCCACGTCAGGAGCACCACGCCCGATCCGTCGTCGCGAAGGGTCCAGATCAGGTCGACCCTTCCGGCGTCATTGGACAAGGCCCCGTATTTGACGGCGTTTGTCGCGAGTTCGTGTAACGCCATCGCCAGCGTCGACGCCTTGCGTGAGCCAACCCACAGCCCGTCCGGCCCGCCGATACTGAAGCGTTTCCCGTGCAGTTCCCGAAAGGGCAGGAGCGCCCCTTCGACGACATTGCGGAAAGGGGCGTGCTGCCAGTTGTCTGCCGTCAGAAGATCATGAGAACTGGCGAGGGCGCGCAACCGGCCGTAGAAAGCCTGCCGGTCTGTTTCTGTTGCACTCGTGAGAGTCTGCCGCGCGATGGACTGCACAGTCGCCAGCGTATTCTTGATCCGGTGGCTCATCTCGTTGACCAGAAGATCGCGTTGCTGCTGGATGCGTTTGCGCTCGCTGATGTCGCGCGCGATTTTCGATGCGCCGACGATGACGTCCCGCGCGTCCTTGATCGGCGACACCGATAGAGAGACGTCGACAAACGTTCCATCCTTGCGCCGACGGATGGTCTCGTAGTGGTCGATCCTCTCGCCCCGCCGTATCCGGGCGAGAATGTTCGGTTCCTCGTCCGGCATGGTGTCCGGTATCAACATCGTCACGGGCTGGCCAATGGTTTCCCCTGCCGAATATCCGAACAGCCTTTCGGCGCCGCGGTTCCAGCTGGTGATGATGCCGTTGAGGTCTTTGCTGAGAATAGCGTCGTCGGACAACTCGACAATGAGGGCGAGGCGCTGCGCGTACACGGCGGCACGATCGCGATCGGCGATTTCCCCCGACAAGCCGACGACGGAGTCCGTACGCTGTGCAGCGTCCGCGCGCGGCAGGCCAGCATTGGGTTCAGTCGGTCTCTGTATGTCACTCATCGGATGAACCTGTCGTTCCGGGGCGCACCCCCTCGGGTCCACGGTCCTCGAGCACAAGATCGGAAATCAGCTTGCCCCGTTGCTCGAATATCCAACATTCGAACAATTGCGGAGTTCCATCGGAACGCTCGCTGCCAGCCAGCGTTACAATCATGCCGGGTCGGGCAACGGAGAATTTCCCTCAATGACTAATGGTACTTACCATGAAGGATCAAAGTTCCGCACAAGCTGTCTTGGTTGTTGAGGACGAATGGCTCATTCGCGCCGAGATTGCTGAAGGCTTCCGGCGAAATGGCTGGCGCGTCGAAAACGCTGCCTCTGTGGAGCAGTGCGTTGCCCTCGCAGAAAAGGGCGAGGCCTTCGATGCGGTCGTGACCGACATCAACCTTGGCAATGGTGGAAACGGGCTGGACGTAGCCGAAATCTTTCGCCGCCTCGATCCGGAGATCGTGGTCGTTTACGCGTCCGGGAATATCAGTCCGCCAAACCGCATGGTGCCCGGTAGCGCGTTTATCTCCAAGCCGTGCGAGCCTTCGAAGATCGTGGATACGTGCAGGCGTTTGAGCCGCCTCGGACGCGATGCACGCGACGAAGGAGACTTGCGCCCGGCCGGCTAGACCCGCCGTCGCATAACAGCCGCCCCGTAGACAAGGGCGGAGAGAAGCGCGATCCAGAAGCTCGTCGGCAGGTCGGTGTAATAGGCAATGGCAATGCCCAGCCATGCTTGCCCGAGCGCTAACGCTGCCGCCAGGGCCACGCCCGGCAACAGGCGATGTGTGAACAACTGTGCCGCCGCCGGTGGCCCCACAAGCAGTGTAAACACGAGCAAGACGCCGACGATCTGGATCGACTGTGCCACCGCCAGCGCCACCAGCGCGAGGAAGATGATGCCGAGCACGCGCAGAGGCACGCCCTTGGCTTCCGCGAGGTCCGGCTGAAGCGTGGCGAAGATGAGCGGCCGGGCGATTACCGCCAGAGATCCCAGAGTCACAACGGCCAGAACCAGGAGGCTACCGAGAGTCGCCGGGGACACTGCGAGAACACTGCCGAAAAGGAGCGACGTGGCCTGAACTGCATTCGAAGTCGAGAGCCGAAGGAACAGGATCCCGAAGCCGAGGGATAGCGACAGCACGACGCCGATGGTGACGTCCCGGGCGCTCAGCCTTTCGCCGAGCGCGCCCATTGCGATCGCAGCCGCAACCGTCACGACAATCACACCGTAGAGCGGCGATACTCCAATCAGCGCCGCGCCCGTGGCGCCTGCGAATGCGATGTGGGACAGCGCATGACCTGCGAACGTTTGACCGCGCAGCACGAGAAAGTAGCCGACGATGCCGGCGACTACCGCGACGATCCCGCTCGCCGCGAATGCGCGCAGCATGAAATCATACGTGAGCATCGTCGTGCTCGTGGGAGTGGCCGCGCTCGATATCGTGCCCCTGCGACATCACGAAGATGTGGCCGCCGGCCCGGACAACCTCGATTGGGGCGCCGTAGAGCGGCGAGAGAACGTCCGGTCGAATGACGTCGTCGACCGTGCCCATCGCCGCGTGTCCCTTGCCGAGATAGAGCACGCGGTCGATGGCGCCGAGCAACTGGTTCAGTTCGTGGGCGCTGAAGAGGACCGTCAGTTTCATGCGGCGCGAGAGGTCGCGGACGAGGCTCACCACCACCTGCTGCTGATGCGGGTCGAGACCGATAAGTGGTTCATCGAGCAGCAGAATCCGCGGCTTGCCGAGGAGCGCCTGGGCGATCAGGAGGCGCTGCCGCTCGCCGCCGGACATGTCGGAAAGCGGCCGAACTGCAAGCGATTCCGCATGCACAGCCTCCAGTACACCGTCGATGTCCCGCCGAACTGCCGACGACAGCACCGGCAGGCCGAGGCGGTTGCCGTGGATGCTTGCCGCCAGAAAATCGCGCCCGGCCAAGGGGATAGCCGGAAGACTTGAACGCGCCTGCGGCAGGTAGCCGATTTCCGGATTTCCGGCGCGGACGCGGGAATCGAGCACCCGCACGTCGCCGGATTGCAGCCTGTGGAGGCCGAGGATGGCGCGGAACAGGGTGGTCTTGCCGGCTCCATTCGCACCGAGCACACCGACGAACTCCCCCTCGGCGATGTCGAGGCTGATGTCGGTCAGGACGGCGCGCCCACCGACCGACAGGGTGACGCGGTCGAGGGTGATGGCGGGCGCGGTCAAGACGTCTTGTCGCCGAGCGCCTTCGCGGTGGCGTCGAGGGTGTCGCGCATCCACTCGGAGAAGGTCTTGCCGGTGGGCTGGGTCTCGCTGACGGCGACGACCGGGACCCCGGACGCTCTGGCGAGCGCGGCGAGGTTCCGCGTGAAGGCGTCCTCGACCTGCGCATTGTAGAAGAGGACTTTCACCGAGCCGGCGCGGAGCGCGTCTTCCATCGCCGCCACGTCGCTCGCCGCCGGCTCGGTCTCGTTCATGATCGCGGTCTGGAACGCCTCGTTCTCCATCTTGAGCCCGAGCGCCGCGGCCATGTAGCCGAACACCGGTTCGGTCGCGACGACGGGCGTGCCGGCGTAGCGGTCGCGGAGCGCCGCGACCTTCTCCTGAATCGGCTTGAGCGTCGCGACAAAGGCGTCGCGCCGTTCGGCGTAGCCGGCCGCGCCGTCCGGATCGCGCCTGGCCAGTTCGTCGGCGAGCGCGGCCGCGACCGCCGGCATGGCCGCCGGGTCGTACCAGACGTGCGGGTTGTCGCCCGGCTTGTGGCCGGTGAGGGCGGCGGCATCGATCACGGTGCGGCCGTCAACCGGCCCGGCATCCAGCAGGCGGGTGAGCCACGGCTCGTAGCCGGCGCCGTTCATCACGACGATCCGGGCGTCGGCCACGGCGCGCGCCACCGAAGGCGGCGGCTCGAAGTCGTGCGGGTCGGTGCCCGGCGCGACGATGATGGACTCGACGGTCGCCCGATCGCCCGCAATGGCGCGCGCGGCCTCGCCGTAGAAATTCTCGGCAGCAAGAATCGACACCGGCGCGGCGGCGGCGGGAAGAGCGACGCCCGCAACAACGAGTGCGGCAAAAAACAGCGATTTCATGGAAGTCTCCGTGCCCGCGCGAAACGTTATAACATTACATTTTGCGGAGGCAAGGGCACACCGGGACGACGCTGGCTGCGTGGGCGAGCGTGTCGCCAGTCTCCACGCCTGGCAGGAAGGCGTGGCCCTCGATGCGTCAGGCGCGAGCCTTACACAAGCCTGGCGCTGAGGATGCGAATGGTTCGGGCGGGGAAGAATCCGCCGCAGAGCCCGAGCCAGAAAGCGATGCCGATGACGAAGCTCGGACCGGAGATGGTTGCGGGCGCCATACCTGCGAGGACGCCGAGGACAAAGCGCGTCCAGAAGATCGCCATCATCACCACCAGTGGCAGCAGACTGCCGCGGACGAGGAAGCGCCAGTGGCCGCGATCGCGCACGACGCCGTGCGGGATACCGAGAACCGACTGATTGAGGGCGATTGTCGCCAGGATGCCGGCGCACCATGCGGTCAAAACACGCGGATCCGCGCCGAAGGTGGCGATGAGCCCATAGGCCGAATAGGGGACCATCACCAGCGGAAGCGCCAGCACGACGGCCCCGGGGACGCTGCGATCCTGAACCTGGACGAGCCCGAGGCCGATCAGACCTAGAAGCAGCGGCCACACCCACAGCGGCGCATGCAGAATGATCTGCCAGAGCATCGACGTCTCCCCCTTTTACGTGTTCGCCAAGTGTAGCACGGCCCCAGAGTCATCGGCGCGCGGTGACGCCATATGCGTTGTCGCAGTCGAATCTGGTGGCCGATGCGGCCCCGGTGGAAGCATTGAAACCCTCGACCAGCGGCCGGATGCCGAGCGACGTCTGTCGGCCGCCTGGCCCGGCTCTTCGAATGGAAGGGAGGAGCGGGGGGCTCCCCGTCAAAAACCGCTGAGGGCACCTGTCAATGGATGCTGCGGATGAGCTTTGCGTCGGGGAAGCAGGTCGGGGCCTGGCCCTTCTTCTGCTGCCACAGGCCGACCGCGATGCGGGTCTTGAAGCCGACGAGGCCATCGACCGTGCCGACGTCGTAGCCCTCGGCGACCAGTTCGTCCTGCATGCCCTTGACGTCGCCGCGGCTGAAGCCGCCGACCTTCTGCCACTTGCCGATGAACGGCCCGCCGCCGGCGAAGCGGTCGGAGAGGTGGCCGACGTAGAGCGCGTAGAGGTCGGAGTAGTTGTATTCCTTCAGCGTGTAGAAATTCTCGGTGACGATGAAGGCCGGGCCGAAGCGGCCGGCGGGCATCATCAGGTAGCCGAGACGGTCGCCGCTGACGGGAAGGGGACGCCCATCCGCCTGGGTGACGCCGCGGCGCGCCCACTCCGCCATGGTGATGCGCTGCTCGGGCCCCTCCAGCGTGCAAGGAACGTTGGCGGGCACGCGCGCCTCGACGCCCCAGCCGCGTTCCGGCTTCCAGCCCTCGGCGCGCAGGTAGTTCGCCATCGAGGCAAGCGTGTCGGGTTCGGAATCCCAGATGTCGCGGTGGCCGTCGCGATCGAAATCGACGGCGTATTTATGGAAGAGCGACGGCAGGAATTGCGGTTGGCCGAGCGCGCCGGCCCATGACGAGCGCATGCGCTCCGGCGCAATATCGCCGCGCTCGACAATCAGCAGCGCGGCGACCAGCTCGCCGCGGAAGAGATCCTTGCGCCGGCCCATGAAGGCCTGTGTGGCGATCGCGCGCAGCGCCGGCTCGGGCAACTTCGCCTGACCGAAGCCGGACTCCTTCGCCCAGATCGCGACGAGGATGCCCGGCGGCACGCCGTATTGCGCCTTGATGGCGGCGAGCGTGCGGCCCCATGTGTCGAGGCGGGCACGGCCAAGCCGGGCGAGACTGGCGAGGGTCGTCTCCTTGAAATAATTGCCGGGGCTGCCGAACTCCGCCTGCCACTCGACAGTCGGCGGCTTGACCGGGACGCCGGGCGGCTGAAGCTCGGGCATGTCCCAATCGAGCTTGATGCCGGCAAGCGCTCGCTCGAACGTCTGCCGCGATACGCCGGCCGCCTGCGCCTGGGGCCAGATATCGGACGCGAGCCACGCCTCGAACTCGCCCTGGACGCGCGTTCGATAGGGCGTCTCCGCCACGGCGGCGACAATGGTCGCCGCGATGGCGAGTGCGGCAATTGCGATGCGGGGAAGCCAAGCCATGGGTCTGGGTAGGCCATAGCCGGCATCAAGGGCAAGGGCAGGGCGACGGGAGCGTGCGAAAGACGCACGCTCCCGCGTGCGCCGTCCGATCAGCCGTGGGATTGCTGGCAGAAGGTGACCAGCGTCGCCGAAGCGCTGCCGGGATGCGCCAGCACCCCCGGGCAAACCTGCGCGAGGTAGGCGCGCTCGGCATTGGCGATGTCCATGGTGTTGTCATCGCCGGCCGCGACCGACGGACCGGACATGATCGTGGCTTCCGAAACCATGGGCACGGAAACGTGTTTCATGGTGGCGGCGGAAGCGATGGCGGGAAGGGCGGCGAATGCGGTGGCGACGGCCACCAGAGTGGCAAGACGGTGCGTCATTTTCAGGCTCCGTTGGAGTGTCGCCCCACCAGCCCGGCGGGATAACTAGCTTCGGCCCGCGTCGAGACCAGCGGCGCGGCATGCGGCGTCCGGCCGCGTCAACCGGCACGCCGAAACACCAAGCGCCATATGGGTTTCCGGGGCGCCGGTCGCGGGGAGTTGAAGCATGCCCGCGATTGCCGACAAGCTTGACGTTCCGGCGGAAATGCGCGAATGGGAGGCCATGACGGCGATCCCGCGTTCACGCGCCCTTTGTATCTCTGGGATTATTACCGGCTAGCACAGCGCTGGCTGAGGCCGTCCTCTCTTTGTCCATCCACGACGAGACGATCGCCCCGGCCGCGGGCGAGGAAACGTTTTGGCATGGGCCTGAGACTGCACAACACGCTGACCCGGACGAAGGAGGACTTCGTCCCGATCGACCCGAAGAACGTGCGCATGTACGTCTGCGGGCCGACGGTCTACGACTTTGCGCATATCGGCAACGCGCGGCCGCTGATCGTCTTCGACGTGCTGTTTCGGCTGCTCCGGCATCTCTATGGGCCGGATCACGTCACCTATGTCCGCAACATCACGGACGTGGACGACAAGATCAACGCGCGTGCGGCGGAGGAATATCCCGACCTGCCGCTGAACGAGGCGATCCACAAGGTCACCACGCGGACGACGGAGCAATTCCACGCGGACGTGGCGGCGCTCGGCTGCCTGCCGCCGACGGTCGAGCCGCGCGCCACCGACCACATCGAAGAGATGAAGGCGATCATCGAGACGCTGATCGCCAAGGGCTACGCCTACGTCGCCGAGGGCAACGTGCTCTTCCACGTCGCCGCGATGAAGGATTACGGCAAGCTCTCCAACCGCACGCTCGACGAGATGATCGCCGGGGCGCGGGTCGAGGTCGCGCCGTACAAGAAGGACCCGACGGACTTCATCCTGTGGAAGCCGTCGAAGCCCGGCGAGCCGGCATGGCCGTCGCCGGCGGGCATCAACATGGCGGGCCGTCCGGGCTGGCACCTCGAGTGCTCGGCGATGTCCGACAAGTGGCTGTGGGAAGAACTGAAGGAGAGGCTTTCGCCGGAGGGGCGCGCGCACGCGCACGAATTCGACATCCACGGCGGCGGCATCGACCTCGTGTTTCCGCACCACGAGAACGAGATCGCGCAATCGCGCTGCGCCCACGGCACGCCGCTGATGGCCCGCTACTGGATGCACAACGGCTTCCTGCAGGTCGAGGGCGAGAAGATGTCCAAGTCGACCGGGAATTTCGTGACGATCAAGGAGCTGCTGGCGACGCGAGAAGTTCGGCGGGACGAAACTCTGGCCTGGCGATCGGTTGCTGCGACTGGCCATGCTGATGACTCACTATCGGCAGCCGATCGACTGGACGGCTGAACGACGCTCGACGAAGCCGAGCAGCGTCGTGCACGATTGGTCAGCATTGCTACGACCATCGACTGCGATCGACAGCACCGCGATCGGCGGACGAGTCCTGCACGCCGATCATCGGAGGACTCTGCGACGATCTGAACACGCCGCTGGCGATTACCACGACCTGCACGCGCTGCGAAGAGTGGCTGATGCTAGCGATCTGCTCAGCGCGCATGCGCTTTCTGGGCTTGCTCGAGCGGATTCGCTCGTTCGAGATTGACGTGCTCAGTCCTGAACTCGAGGCGAGATCGCAGGCGTGTCGAGACAGTCGATCCACGAGTTGCCGCCCGCGCGGCTGCTCGTGCGGCGAAGGACTTCGCCGAGGCCGACCGCATCCGCGCCGAACTCGACGCCATGGGCATCGCGCTGAAGGATTCGAAAGACCCGAAGACCGGTGAACTCGTGACCACCTGGGAGGTGAAGCGATGACCATAGAAATCGACCACATCGGCATCGGCGTTTCGGACTACGAGCGCTCCAAGGCGTTCTATCTGGCGGCCCTCAAGCCGCTGCGCTGTGGGCTCGTGATGGAACTGCCCAAGCACATCACAGGCGGCATCCAGACCGGCGGCATCGGGGCCGACGGCAAGCCCTTCTTCTGGATTTCGGAAAGCGGCAAGGGGACGCACCTGCACATCGCCTTCCGGGTCGAGAACCGGAAGCAGGTCGACGACTTCCACGCCGCGGCGCTCGCCGCCGGCGGCAAGGACAATGGCGGCCCCGGCGTGCGCGAGATGTACCACCCGAACTACTACGGCGCCTTCGTGCTCGATCCCGACGGCCACAACATCGAGGCGGTGTGCCATGCGCCGCCAGCGGGGGCGTGATGGCCGAGGCAGCTCTCACCGGCGGATGCCAGTGTGGCGCGGTGCGTTTTCGCGTTGGCCGCCTTGGGCGCGGCTCGATCTGCCATTGCCGCATGTGCCAGAAGCAGTTCGGCGCTTTCTACGGCCCGCTGATCACGAGCTTCGATGTGATGTGGACGCGCGGCGCGCCGAAGTGGTTCCAGAGCTCCAACAAGGCGCGGCGCGGCTTCTGCGCCGAATGCGGGACCCCGCTGACCTATGAGGCGGGCGGGGAGGTCGAGATCGCCATCGGCGCGTTCGACGACCCGACGCAGGCGGCGCCCGCGATCCAGGTAAACCCGAACGACAAGTTGCCGTTTGTCGACGGGCTGCCGGCGCTGCACACGCGCTCGCCGGAAGAGAGCGGCGAGCAGGAAAAGTTCAACGCGTCGGTGATCAGCTACCAGCATCCCGACCATGACACGGCGGCCTGGCCACCAGCCGGAGGCTTCCCGAAATGAGCGACTTCCGCATGACCGGCGGATGCCAGTGTGGCGCGGTGCGCTATGCGCTGCATGAGCCGCCGACGAACCCGCACATCTGCCACTGCCGCATGTGCCAGAAGGCGTTCGGCAATTTCTTTGCGCCATTCGCCAGCGTGCCGGTGGAGAAATTCGAACTGACGCGCGGCGCGTTGGCCATCTTCATGAGTTCGGACATCGCCGAGCGTGGTTTCTGTCGCGATTGCGGCACGCCGCTGACCATCCACGATGTCGATGACCCGACACTCTGCTTTTCCATCGGCTCGCTCGACGCGCCGGAGAAAGTGGCGCCCGGCATGCAGTACGGCATCGAGGGGCGGCTGCCGTATTTCGACAGGCTGGCGGCGCTGCCCGGCGAGAAGACGACGGAAGACGAAGAGCCCGCGAAGACCGCGGCGATCGCCCGCACCAATCACCAGCACCCCGATCACGACACGGAGGCCTGGCCTCCCGCCGGCTGAGTAATCGCCATGAGTAAAGAGCGTCTCTATCTCTTCGACACGACCTTGCGCGACGGCGCGCAGACCAACGGCGTCGACTTCACGCTGGAGGACAAGGTGCTGGTCGCCGGCATGCTCGACGACCTCGGCATCGATTATGTCGAGGGCGGCTATCCGGGCGCCAACCCGACCGACACGGCCTTCTTCGAGGCGAAGCGCACGAAGCGCGCTGCGTTCACGGCGTTCGGCATGACCAAGCGCGCCGGGGTCAGCCTGTCCAACGATCCCGGCCTGCGCGCGCTGATCGACGCCGCGTCCGACGCCATCTGTTTCGTCGCCAAGACCTGGGACTATCAGGTGCGCGTGGCGCTGGGCTCGACGGAGGAGGAGAACCTCGACGGCATCCGCCAGTCGGTGACGGCGGCGAGGGACGCGGGCAAGGAAGTGCTGCTCGACTGCGAGCATTTCTTCGACGGCTACAAGGCGAACCCGACCTATGCGCTGGCCTGCGCCAAGGCGGCCTATGACGCCGGCGCGCGCTGGGTCGTGCTCTGCGACACCAATGGCGGCACGCTGCCGGAGGAGGTGGAGGCGATCGTTGCCGAAGTGGGCAAGACCGTGCCCGGCGATCATCTCGGCATCCATGCCCACAACGATACGGAGCAGGCGGTCGCCAATTCGCTGGCCGCCGTCCGCGCCGGGGTCCGGCATATCCAGGGTACGCTGAACGGCATCGGCGAGCGCTGCGGCAATGCCAGCCTGATGTCGCTGATCCCGACGCTGCTGCTGAAGCCGGCCTACGCCGACCGCTTCGAGACGAACGTGACGATGGAGGGGCTGGAGGGCCTGACCGCGCTCGCCCACCGGTTCGACGAACTGGTCAACCGCGCGCCGAACCGGCAGGCCGCATATGTCGGCGCCAGCGCGTTCACCACCAAGGCCGGCATCCATGCTTCGGCGCTGGCGAAGGACCCGAAGACCTACGAGCACGTTCCGCCGGAGGCGGTCGGCAATCGCCGGCACGTGCTGGTGTCCGACCAGGCCGGCAAGGCCAACCTGCTGGCCGAGCTCTCGCGCATGGGGCTGTCGGTGGAGAAGGACGACCGCCGCCTCGACGGGCTGCTCCGCGAGGTGAAGGAGCGCGAGGCGATCGGGTACGCCTACGAGGGCGCGAGCGCCTCGTTCGAGCTGCTGGCGCGGCGCATGCTGGGCGGCGTGCCGGACTACTTCGAGGTCGAGGGCTTCCACGTCACCGTCGAGCGCCGCCACAACGCGCTGGGCGAACTGGTTTCGGTGTCGGAGGCGGTGGTCAAGATCCTCGTCGGCGGCGAGCGGCTGCTGACGGTTGCCGAAGGAAACGGCCCGGTGAACGCGCTCGACAAGGCGCTGCGCAAGGATCTCGGCGCCTACCGCGATGTCATCGCCGACCTCGAACTGGTCGACTACAAGGTGCGTATCCTCAACGGCGGCACCGAGGCGGTGACGCGCGTGCTTATCGAATCCAGCGATTCCAGCGGCGACTCCTGGTTCACGGTCGGGGTGTCGGAGAACGTCGTGGACGCCTCGTTCGAGGCGCTCAACGACTCGATCGTCTTCAAGCTGCTCAAGGCCGGCATCCGGCCGTCCTGACTGCTACATCAACTCCGCGCCGTCGCTTGCGGCGAGCTCCGATTGCGGCTTGCCGGCGAGGGCGGCGCGCAGGGAGGGAATCACCTGGTCGACCGAATCGACGAAGGTGACGGGCAGGTCCTTTCCGCCGCTGATGAAGTCCTTGTGGAGGAATCCCTCCTCGTTCATCCGACGGAAGAGCGCGATCAGCGGGTCCCAGAAACCGTTGAGGTTGACGATCAGGACCGGCTTCATGTGCTGGTCGAGCTGCGCCCAGGTCATCATCTCGACCACTTCCTCCAGCGTGCCGATGCCGCCGGGGAGGGCGACGAAAGCGTCGGAACGCTCAAACATGATTCGCTTGCGCTCATGCATGTCGGCGGTGACGAGGAGGTCCTGGACCTCGCGCAGCATCACCTCGCGATCCTTCAGAAACTGCGGAATGATGCCTGTTACCTCGCCGCCCTCGGCCATGACAGCGCGAGCCAGGATACCCATGAGGCCGACGGCGCCGCCGCCATAAACCAGGCGCGTGCCGGACGCGCCGATGGCGCGGCCGAGCGCTTCGGCCGCCACCGCATAATCGGGCCGTGCGCCCTTGTTGGCGCCGCAGTAGACGCAGATGCTTCTCAATTCAGCCATAAGCGTGTGTTGCATCGCACAAGCCCGGGCGTCAAGCGTCGGAAACCGCCCGTATGCCGCTATGCCTTGTGACGTATGCCAAGCAGCCCTAGACTTCGCGGCGCGGGCGGTGATCGGATGGGTGAACAATGGATAGACGCCGGCTGGCGGGACTTGTAGGGCTCGTCGTCATCATCGCCATAGTGGCGGCGCTCACGTATTTCGACTCGCACCGTAGTTCGCCGGACGGCACGGAAGCCTTCGCGCCGGCGCAGTCGGCCGACGAATCGGTCCCTGCCGGTGACACGCCCATCGTGGCGCCGACCGACCTTGGCGCGGCGAAGCCCGACGCCGATGGCAAGATGGCGGCAGAGACGCCGGCCCCAGGCGGCAGCATGTCGGCCGAAGCTCCTGCCGCAAGCGACGCCCCTGCGGTCGGCGACATGGCCGCGAAGAATTCCGATGCCGTATCGCAGCCTGCCGAGAAGTTGGCGGCGGAAGCACCTCCCGCGGCCGGCGACGGTGCGGCGCCGCCTGCCCCCAATTCCATGGCGGCGGAGGCCCCGAAGGCCGAGACGCCCGCTCCAGGAACCGGGATGGCAGCGGCCGAGACCCCCGCCGAGAAAATGACCGCAGAAGCACCGAAGGCCGAGACGCCGGCTGCCGGAGCAGGGGTGACAACGGCCGAGACTCCCGCACCGGCGAAAACGCCGGACGGCGGCATGACGGCGGAAGCGCCCAAAGCCGAAGCCAAGGCCCCCGGCGCAATTGCCATGGCGGAGCCTCCGGCGAATGCCGAAGCGAAGCCCGAGACGGCCATGCCCGTCGCGCCGCCCGTGGTTCCGACATTCGACGTCGTCCGTGTCGAGCCGACCGGCGAGACGGTGGTGGCCGGAACGGCCGATCCCGAAGCGACGGTCGAGATTCTCGATGGCGTGGTGACGATCGCCTCGGCCGAGGCCAACGATCGCGGCGAGTGGGCGCTTGCACTCGACCAGGCACTTGGGCCCGGCTCTCACGACCTTGCTGTGCGCACGACCTCGAAAGACCGCGCCGTCGCGACCCTGTCGGATCAGCGGGTCGCGGTCTCGGTGCCGGAGCGTGGCTCAAAGGATGTGCTGGTCGTGCTGAACGCGCCGGACGCGCCGAGCCGCGTCCTCCAGGTGCCGACGACCGAGGAAAAGACAGTGCGGCCCGCCGAGCCGCAGGTCGCCACCACTGCCGAGCCCTCGCCAACGCAGCCCAAGACGGAAGAACCCGCGAAGGAGACCACGCCGGCAACGGCGCAGGCAGCGGCAACGCCGGACAAGCCCGCCGAGGCCAAACCGGCCGCGCCGGCGACGGCGCAGGCAGCCGCAACGCCGGACAAGCCCGCCGAGACCAAACCGGCGAAGACGAGCGAGCCGAAGGTCGCGGAAACGCCGGCCGTCAGCGAGAAGCCGGCGGAGCCCAGCAAGGTCGCCGAGGCGCCAGCAGCGAAGCCCCCGGCACCGCCAAAGCCAACGCCGGAAGTCGTCGTATCGGCTGTCGAAGCCGACACGGCCGGGATGCTGTTCATCGCCGGAACGGCCGCCACCGGAGAACCGGTGCGGGTCTATCTCGGCGACGAGGTCCTTGGCGAGGCGAAGCCATCACCTTCCGGAACGTGGCTGGTCGAGGTCCATCGCGAATTGGTCCCCGGAAACTACGAAGTGCGCGCCGACCAGATCGCCGATTCCAGCGGCAAGGTGATCGCCCGCGCCGAGGTACCCTTCGAACGCGAGGTCGTGGTCGCCAGTCTCAAGGCAACCGGATCGACGGGCGCGGGGGCGACGGCGCAGGTCTCGGGCAAGGCGCCGAAGGTCGAGACGATCATCATCAAGCGGGGCGACAACCTCTGGAGGATCGCCCGCGATGCCTGGGGCAAGGGCATCCGCTGGTCGACCGTCTATCAGGCCAACAAGGACCAGATTCGCAATCCGCACTGGATCTATCCGGGCCAGGTGTTCGTCATGCCGACCACGCCGGATGTCGCCAAGAACTGAGCGCCGACCGGACGAGGGTTGATTTCCCCGCGATAAGGTCTATTTCGGCTTCATCGTAATTTTACGATGGAGTTGTTGTGTCCTCTGAGGCAGAAGACCGGGCGCTGGCACGCCGGATCAAGGCACTGGCCCATCCCGCCCGGCTGCGCATCGTGCGCGCGCTGATGCGCGTCGGCGGCGACGGTTGCTGCTGTGGGGATATCGTTCGCGACCTGCCGCTGGCCCAATCCACCGTCTCGCAGCATCTCAAGGTCCTGCGCGAGGCTGGCCTGATCCGCGGCGAGATTGCGGGTCCGCGCTCCTGTTACTGCCTCGATCGTGCCGCGCTGACGTCGGTGGCCGAGGCCATGGCGCGGCTGACAGCCGATGCGCAGGCCGAGGGCGTCGGATGAGCGCCGCAGACGACGCGCCGAAGCAGGAGGCGGTGCCGGTGCGCCAGAAGCCGATGCTGACAACGCTGGTCGAGCTCTGGCCGTACATGTGGCCGACGAAGCGGCCGGACCTGAAGCTGCGGGTCGCGCTGGCGCTTGGCGTTCTGGTCGCCGCGAAGATTGTCACTGTCCTGGTGCCCTACACGTACAAATGGGCCACGGACGCGCTGACGGCACCGCCGACCGCCGGGGCGGATGGCACGCTGACCATCGGCCTCTCGGCGCTGCTCGCCGTTCCCATCATGCTGATCGTGGCCAATGGCGTCGGCCGCATCCTGATGAATGCCTTCAACAACCTGCGTGACGCGCTGTTTGCGCGTGTCGGCCAGCACGCGGTGCGCAACCTCGCCTACAAGACATTCGTGCACATGCACGAACTGTCGCTGCGCTATCACCTGCAGCGGCGGACGGGTGGTCTGTCCCGCATCATCGAACGCGGCGTCAACGGGATCGAGACCGTCGTCCGTTTCACCGTTCTCAACACCCTGCCGACGTTTCTGGAATTCGCTCTCGCCGCGGCGATCATAACCTACCAGTTCGACTGGGCTTACCTCGCCGTGGTCGCAGTCACCGTCGTCCTCTACGTCTGGTTCACGGTGAAGACTTCGAACTGGCGCATCAAGATTCGCCGCGCGATGAACCAGTCGGATCAGGACGCGCACGCCAAGGCGATCGACTCGCTGCTGAACTTCGAAACGGTGAAGTACTTCGGCAACGAGAAGCTGGAATCCGGCCGCTTCGACCAGGCCATGGCGCGCTATGAGAAGGCGGCCACCCAGATGTGGACCTCGCTTGCCGGGCTGAATATCGGGCAGGTTGTCATCTTCACGGCCGGGATGACGGTGTGCATGGTCATGTCGGGCATGGCCGTGATGCGCGGCGAGCAGACCATCGGCGATTTCGTGCTGATCAACGCGCTGCTGCTGCAGCTCGCGATTCCGCTCAATTTCATCGGCATGGTCTATCGCGAGATCAAGCAGGGGCTGATCGACGTCGAGGCGATGTTCGACCTGCTCGATGTCCCACCCGAGATCGTCGACAAGCCCGACGCGCGAGAGTTGACGGTAGATGGCGGGCGCGTCCGCTTCGAGGACGTTTCGTTTCACTACGATCCGGCCCGGTCGATCCTGAAAGGCGTCAGCTTCGACGTGCCGCCCGGCAACACGGTCGCGATCGTGGGTCCGTCCGGCGCCGGCAAATCGACGATTTCGCGGCTGCTCTTCCGCTTCTATGACGTGACCGCGGGCCGTATCACAATCGACGGACAGGACATCCGCGACGTCACGCAGGAGTCGCTCCGCGCCGCCATCGGCATGGTCCCGCAGGATACGGTGCTGTTCAACGACACCATCCTTTACAATATCCAGTACGGCCGCCCGGACGCGACCGAGGCGGAGGTCCGCGCCGCGGCGGGGACGGCGCAGATCGGCGATTTCGTGGAGAGCCTCCCCGAGGGCTACCAGACGGAGGTCGGTGAGCGCGGGCTGAAGCTTTCGGGCGGCGAGAAGCAGCGCGTCGCCATCGCCCGCACCGTGCTGAAGGCGCCGCCGATCCTGATCCTCGACGAGGCGACCTCGGCGCTCGACACGCATACGGAGCGCGAGCTTCAGGCAGCGCTCGACCGGGTCTCGCGTGGCCGCACTACGCTGGTGATCGCCCACCGCCTGTCGACGGTCATCCACGCCCACGAGATCATCGTGCTGGAGGAGGGCGCCATCGTCGAGCGCGGCACCCACGAGCAGCTATTGGAACGCGATGGCTTGTACGCCTCCATGTGGAACCGCCAACGCCAGGCGGCGGAGGCCGCGGAGGCCTTGCGCGCGGTCGAGGCGATTGCGGCCGTGGACCTCGCCAGGCCGCGCGCGCGGGAGGCGGAGGCCGAGCCGGCGGAGTAGGGCGCCGGCTGCTTTCCTTTGCCCGCTTTCCATGCTTTCTAGACCCCGCTGTGGGCTAGAGATTTGATGGAATCCGTTCTCAACTCGATCCGGAAGATGCTCGTGCCGATCCGGCGCGAAGGCCTGCCGTTTATCGCCGGGCTGCTCTTCATCGCGGTGTTCTTCGGGTGGTTCTGGCAGCCCATCCTGTGGGTCGGGCTGATCCTCACGGCATGGTGCATCTATTTCTTCCGCGACCCGCCGCGGGTCACGCCACTCGGCGCCAACCTGGTGATCGCGCCGGCCGACGGTCGCGTCTCGGCGGTCGCCATCGGCGTGGCGCCGAAGGAACTGGGGCTCGGCGAGCAGAGCAGGCGGCGCATCTCGATCTTCATGAACGTGTTCGACTGCCACGTGAACCGAGCGCCGCTACCCGGCAAGGTCAAATCGGTGGTGTACACGCCCGGCAAGTTCCTGAACGCCGAACTCGACAAGGCGAGCGAGGGCAACGAGCGCAACGGCATCGTGCTGGAGACGGCGCATGGCCCGGTCGGCGTCGTGCAGATCGCCGGGCTTGTGGCGCGGCGCATCGCCTGCTTCGTCAGCGAGGGCGAGGACCTTTCCGCCGGCCAGCGCATCGGGCTCATCCGCTTCGGCTCGCGCGTCGATGTTTACCTGCCGGTCGCCGCCAACGTTCTGGTCGCTGAGGGGCAGACCATGATCGCCGGGGAAACGGTGGTCGCCCGCTTCGGCGAGGAGACCGCCGAAAGCCGCGTCAGGATCGACTGACCGATGTCGCTTTTCCAGCCGTTCGATCCCGACGATCCCAACGGGCGCAAGCGTCTCCGGCCGCTGCCGCAGGTGCCGGTGCGGCAGGTGCTGCCCAATCTCGTGACGCTGCTGGCGCTGTGTGCCGGGCTGACCTCGATCCGCATGGCGGTCGAGCAGCAGTTCGAGTTCGCCGTGGCGTTCATCGCCGTCGCCGCCGCGCTCGACGGCATCGACGGCCGCATGGCGCGCTTCCTGAAGTCGACCTCGCGGTTCGGCGCGGAACTGGATTCGATCACCGACTTTCTGAATTTCGGCGTGGCGCCGGCGATCCTGCTCTACGTGTGGGCGCTGGGTGAGCTGAAGTCGGTCGGCTGGATGGCGGCGCTGGTCTTCGCGATCTGCGCCGCGCTCAGACTGGCGCGTTTCAACGTGGCGCTGGATGCCACGGACAAGCCGGACTGGCACGCAAGCTTCTTCGTCGGCGTGCCGGCGCCGGCCGGTGCCATGATCGTCATGCTGCCGATCTATGTCGAGTTTGTCGCCATCCCGCACGGCTTCCTGACGGCGCCGGTGGTGCTGCTCTACACCGTCGCGATCGGCCTGCTGCTGGTGTCGAAGGTCCCGACATGGTCGGGCAAGCTGATCGGGCGGCGCATCTCACGCGACCTGGTGGCGCCGCTCTTCGTATCGGGGGTGGTGATCGTCGCCTTCCTGGCGAGCTTCCCGTGGGCGACGATGATGGTGCTGACGTTCGTCTATCTCGGCTGCCTGCCGCTCTCGTGGAATTCATACCAGAGGCAGGCCAAGGCGGAAGCCGACGCTGCCAACGGCGGCAGCGGCAAGAAGGGCTAGCGGTAGTCCTTCAGGACCTGCACGCGCTGGCTGAGCGGTGCCTCCGGAAAGGCGCGGCGTATGGCGCCGAGCGCCATCGATCCGCTTTCCGGCGCCATCAGCTTGAGCATGGCGCGCATCCGCGCAATCTGGTCGTCCATCTCCGTCTGGAATTCAGGATCCCGTGCGGATCTGGTCCTCTTTTTGCTCGCGACCTTGGTGCCCATGATTCGTCCCGTTTCTGGAGTGCACGGGAAGCTTGAGGTCGAGAACGTTAACGATGACTTAAGGTACCGGGCTGCGCCTTCGCCTTTTCCTGCGGAATCAATCTGTAAGCATTCCGCGCCAAGCCATACGATTGACTCACGTTTCGCCCGCCAGAGGACCATCCCGATGACTGAAGCCTATCCGCGCGACATGATCGGCTACGGCCGCAATCCGCCCGACCCCAAATGGCCCGGCGGGGCCAACGTCGCCATCCAGTTCGTCGTCAACTACGAGGAAGGCGGCGAGAACAACATTCTGCACGGGGACAAGGCATCGGAAGCCTTCCTGTCGGAAATCGTCGGCGCGCAGCCCTGGCCCGGCATGCGGCACATGAACATGGAGTCGATCTACGAGTACGGCTCACGCGCCGGCTTCTGGCGCTTGTGGCGCATGTTCACGGACGCCGGCATCGCCCCGACGGTGTATGGCGTCGCCACGGCGCTCGCGCGCAACCCCGACGCGGTCGCTGCGATGCAGGAGGCGGACTGGGAGATCGCCAGCCATGGCCTGAGGTGGATCGACTACAAGGACCACAGCGCGGCGGAGGAGCGGAAGGACCTCAAGGAGGCGATCCGTATCCACGAGGAAGTCACCGGCGCGCGCCCACTCGGCATCTACACCGGCCGCTCGTCGCAGCACACCATCAAGCTGGCGGCAGAGGAGGGCGGCTTCGTCTATTGCTCGGACGCCTACGCCGACGACCTGCCGTACTGGATCGAAAGCCCGACGGGCCCATTCCTGATCATCCCCTACACGCTCGACGCCAACGACATGCGCTTCGCCAGCCCGCAGGGGTTCAACTCCGGCGACCAGTTCTTCACCTACCTCAAGGACGGCTTCGACTATCTCTGGGAGGAGGGCGAGAAGGGCGCGCCGAAGATGATGTCGGTCGGCCTGCATTGCCGGCTCGTCGGCCGGCCGAACCGCGCGGCGGCGCTCGCCCGTTTCATCGACTACGTGAAATCGAAGGACAAGGTCTGGCTGCCGCGGCGCATCGACATCGCCTGGCACTGGCACGCCCACCACAAGCCGGCCTAGCCGGCCCGAGACTTTCAGGCGGCGACGGTTTCCAGAAGCTGGGCTATCGCCGGTTTGGCAAGGAGAGCCTGCCGGTCCGCGTCGGTGAGCTGCATCACCGGCGGGCGGACGTTGCGCCACGTGTCGTCGCGATAACGCGCAGCGAGAACCGCCTTCACCGCCGGAACGGTCACGAAGCCATCGAAGGAGCGGCGCAGCGCCACCAGGCCTTCCTGAAGCGCCTTCGCGTCCGGCTCGTTCCGCCGCTCGATCAGCCGGGCAATGGCGGCCGCGTTGACGTTCGCCGTCGCCGAGATACAGCCGACCGCGCCCCAGCCCAGAGCATCGAGCAGGTACACCTCGGCGCCCGGGAACATCGAGAAGCCGGGGTACGCCTCGATCACGGCCCTGGTGTTGGCGGCGTCGCCGGAGGAATCCTTCATGCCGACGATCACGTCCGGGAACGCCTTGATCAGACGCCCGATCAGCGGGATCGACCAGCCGGCCGCTGCCATCTGCGGGAAATGGTAGAGCAGGATGCGCGGCGCCTTGGCTCCGCACCGCTCGACCACCTGAGATGCAAAAGCGAACAAGCCGTCGTCGGAGACGTTCTTGTAATAGAACGGTGGCAGCAGCAGGACGCCGGCGCAACCGATCTCCCCGGCGTGCCTGGTGAGCGCCACGGCGTCGTCGATGGCGCAGGCGCCGGTGCCGGGAAGCAACCGGCCAGCCGGAATGCCCGCTGCAACCAGCCCGTCGATCACGCGGCGGCGTTCGTCCAGCGTCAGCGAGTTCGCCTCGCTGGTCGTGCCGAGGATCGCGAGCCCGGTGGCGCCCTCCGCCAGCAGGGTCTTGCAGTGCTTCGCCAGCCGCGCGTAGTCCACCGAGCCATCTGCGGCGAAAGGCGTGGAAGCGGGCGGCCAAAGGCCGGTGAGGGGCGTCTGCATGGCGATAAATCCAAGTCGCGGGGCGGGATGGTACGAAGTCCGCCATCCTTACCAGATTTGCCGGCCCGGCAAACCCGGCAACATGGCTGGGTTTGGCTGGTCAGGTGGCGTCGTCGAAGTGCACGCCGATCAACCGGTCGGTGTGCCACTGCACCGTGCAGGGTCGACGATCCTTCATGCCGTCGAGCGCGAGGTCGAAATGGGAGGGAATGCCCAGCATGCTGGGTACCGCGAGAAGCGCGCCGCTTGGCGACAGGTTCCGCACCGTGCAACTGAACACGGAAAGCCCCTGCGGCAGGATAATCCGGCCGCCCTTCAACGTGCGCTGGCGGCGCTCGCTCCTCTGTTCCGCGTCGGTGGGTAAGGATGTGACGGTGGGCTCCATGGCGTGTTCAGCCTGCCGTCGCCCGACAGCGCGGCAAGTTTGCGCCATGTTAGCTACCAAGGCGTAAACCGGCTAATTGAGCGTTGCCTATGTTTATTGGCGCTTTCCGGACGTGTTGGCGTCTGTTGCGCTGGAACCCGACGTCGGGTTCGAACGGGAAGAGGGCCGATTGAGCCTTTTCGTCTTTGCGGCCCTGCTGGGGGCCGCCGTCCTGCATGCCGGTTGGAACGCGCTCGTTCGTCGCGATCCCGACAGGAGTGCCGCAGCCATCGCGATGGCCGCGGGCGGCGCGGTAGTCGGCATCGTGCTCGTGCCGTTCCTGTCGCCGCTCAACCCGGCCGCCGTGCCTTATGTGGTCGGGTCAAGCGTTATCCATTTCGCGTATTACGCGCTGATCGCAAGCGCATACCGTCATGGCGAGCTGTCGGTCGCCTATCCGATCATGCGCGGGCTTGCGCCGCTGATCGTCACCATTGCCGCCCTCATCTTCGTCGAGCCGGCCAACAGGAACGTATTGTTTGGCGTCGTCGTTGTTGCCGTGGGGATTGTCTCGCTGGGCGCCGATGGGCTGATGCGCCAGCATCGCGGCATCGGCGCCGCGGTCAGCAACGCCTTCGTCATCGCCAGCTACACGCTCGTCGATGGGTTGGGCGCGCGCGTCAGCGGCGCGCCCGCAACCTATGTGGCCTGGATCCTCGTCGCCGGCGGCATTGCAACGGTCGCCGGCCAGTTTCTCTTCCAGGGGCGGGTGGTCATTGATGGCCTGGCCAAGCGGGTGCCGCTGGCGCTCGCCGGCGGGGCCATGGGTTATGGCGCCTACGCCGTCGCGCTGTGGGCCATGACAGTCGCACCGATCGGCGCCGTGGCGGCGGTGCGCGAGAGCTCCGTGCTCTTCGCAACGGCGATAGGCGCCATCTTTCTGCATGAGAAATTCGGGCCGCTGCGCTGGGCCGCGGCCGCGCTGGTCGTCGTCGGTCTGGTTCTGGTCAAAGCCGGCGGCACGTGAGGCCGCGCCGGCGATGCCTGTGGATAAGTCGCCTGCCGGCAAATACGGCAGCGAAGCGTCACAAAACCGAAATCGATCTGTCACTCGCCCCGGCTAAGGACTCCGGCGTCAGGGAGATGGTTCGGCCGATGACGGGCATGTTCAAGCGTCAGCCCGGTTCACGCGCCGCCGCAGGGAGTGCGTCTTGCGGTTTCCCTGATTGTCCGGGCACTCGGCAATGGCCCCTGCCGCCCCACGCCCGGTTTTGTGGAAGCGCGTAACCGGCCGGTCGCGATCCGGCCATTCTGACGCCGACCCTCCGCCGCAGGGTCGGCGTCTTTTTTCTGTGACGGGTTGCTTCGCTGTCTAGGGCGCGCATTAGCAGGTCCTCTGGACCGGAAAGCGCGGCCGGTCGCTGAGGCGTTTGAAATTTCTGCATCTGGACCAGCCCGTCACGGTCGCTGCCAGGGCCCGTATGCCCGGCGGTAAGCAAGAAGCGCGGCTAAGCGTGACCTTCCGCGAGCATCATCGTGACGAGCCCGGCAACGATCATGGTTGCAGCAGCAACCCGCGTTACGTTGAATTGTTCGCCCAAGAACACTATGCCCACCACGAAGGCGCCGACGGCGCCAATCCCGGTCCAGATCGCATAGGCGGTGCCCAGCGGCAACGTTCGCATCGCCAGGGCGAGAAACCCAAAGCTGCCGATCATTCCAACCAGAGTGACGAGGGATGGAGTCAGGCGCGTGAAGCCATGCGATTGCTTCATGGCGAAGGCCCAAACGATTTCGAGAAGCCCGGCGACGGCAAGATACATCCAAGCCATGGTTTTGCTCCAAGCTCGGGTCGTCCCGGCATATTAGCTGTGAGTGAGGGTCGTCCCTCTCGAGACAAAATAGGAAGGTTCTGCCGAAATTTCAAACTCCACAGCGACAGTGGCCTTGGGCTGGCGGAACCGCCGTTTTGGCCCTAACGTTCGGAAATTATACGGAGGGAGCCCGGCTACGGGGCCTGACATCGAAACGTCAGACGCCGGTGGTAGCAGCGCCACGCGGCTTGGGTGCCAAGACGATAACTTCAACGACCGATGGGGACATCACGATGACCAGGAAATTTATGGCTTCAGTTTCGGCGCTTGCCATGTGCGCCATGACCAGCACTTCCTTTGCGGCCTCGATGGACGATCTGGTGGCCGCGGCGAAGAAGGAAGGTATGCTGACCACGATCGCGCTGCCGCACAGCTGGTGCGGTTATGGCGACGTCATCGCCGGTTTCAAGGCGAAGTATCCGGGCATCGAGATCAACGAGCTCAACCCGGATGCCGGCTCGGCCGACGAGGTAGAGGCCATCCGCGCCAACAAGGGCAACACCGGGCCGCAGGCGCCGGACGTAATCGACGTCGGCCTTTCCTATGGCCCGCTGGCCAAGAAGGAAGGCCTGATCCAGCCGTACAAGGTCGCGACCTGGGACACGATTCCCGACAGCGCCAAGGACGCCGATGGCTCCTGGTACGGCGACTACTACGGTGTGATGTCCTTCGTCGTGAACAAGGACCTCGTCCCGAACGCTCCGACCGACTGGCCGGACCTGCTGGCGGGCGATCTGAAGAATGGCGTGGCGCTTGCCGGCGATCCGCGCGCATCCAACCAAGCGACGCAGGGCGTTTACGCCGCCGGTCTCGCCAAGGGTGGCGCCGCCGGTGCGGGAGCAGGCGACGCCGGCCTGGAGTTCTTCGCCGAACTCAACAAGGCCGGCAACTTCGTGCCGGTGATCGGCAAGGCGGCTTCGCTGGCTCAGGGCTCCACGCCGGTCATCATCGCGTGGGACTACAACGGCCTCGCATGGCGTGACAGCGTCGCCGGCAATCCGCCGGTCGACGTCATCGTGCCGAAATCGGGCGTCGTCGCCGGCGTCTACATCCAGGCGATCAGCGCCTTCGCGCCGCACCCGAACGCCGCCAAGCTGTGGATGGAATACCTCTACTCGGACGAGGGCCAGCTTCTCTGGCTGAAGGGCTACTGCCACCCGATCCGCTTCAACGACCTCGCCAAGGCCGGCAAGATTCCGCAGGCACTTCTCGACGCCCTGCCGCCGGCCGAAGGCTACGCCAAGGCGGTGTTCCCGTCGCTTGACGAGCAGAGCGCCGGCAGCACGCCGATCAAGACCAAGTGGGACGCGGTCGTCGGCGCCAACGTGCAATAACATCGGTGATTGGGGCCGCATCCGTTTCGCTTTCCCGGCGATCCGCGATGCGGCCCTCGCTTCCGACTGACCGATGACGGACCAGACGCAGGCGGTCACGCGCCCCGCCCTGATGGCACGGCTGCAAGCCGCGGGATTCTCGTGGGCGTGGCTCGGCGTCGTGCCGTTTTTCGTCTTTGCGCTGATGTTCCTGATCGTACCGACCGGCTATCTCGTCGCCGGCGCGTTTCAGGACAACACCGGCGCCTTCACGCTTGCCAACATTTCCGGCCTGCTCGCGCCGACCATCGTCGCTGCCTACTGGATCAGCATCAAGGTGAGCCTCGCCTCGGCGGTTGGCGGGGCGATTGTCGGATTCTTCCTGGCGTATGCCGTTGTGCTCGGTGGTTTACCAGCATGGCTGCGGCCGGCGATCATGACCTTCTCGGGCGTTGCCTCGAACTTCGCCGGCGTACCGCTGGCCTTCGCCTTCATCGCTACGCTCGGCCGCACCGGACTGGTGACCGCGCTGCTCGCCAAATACCTCGGCTTCAACATCTACTCGGCCGGCTTCAACCTGCTGAGCTTCTGGGGCCTCGCCATCACCTACATGTACTTCCAGATCCCGCTGATGGTGCTGATCATCACCCCGGCGATCGACGGCCTGCGCAAGGAATGGCGCGAGGCCTCCGAAATTCTCGGCGCGAATGCCCGGCAATACTGGCTGCACGTGGCGCTGCCGGTGTTGTGGCCGAGCATCCTCGGAGCGACGCTGCTGCTCTTCGCCAATGCCTTCGGCGCGGTGGCGACCGCCTATGCGCTCACCGGCTCGTCGCTCAACATCGTCACCATCCTGCTCTTCGCGCAGATCCGCGGCGACGTGCTCAACGACCCGCATCTGGGCTACGCGCTCGCCTTCGGCATGATCCTGATCACCGGCGTATCGAACGGCCTGTTCATCTGGCTGCGCACGCGCAGCGAACGGTGGCTGCGATGAAACGGAGCCGCATCGGTCCATGGATCGCGCTGGTCTTCGGCGCGACCTATTTCATCGTGCCGCTGATCGCGACCTTCGAGTTCTCGCTGCGCATCCGGCGCGGCGAATACACCTTCGACGCCTACCGGATCGTGTTCTCCGACCCGCGCTTCCAGGAGACGTTCACCTATTCGACGCTGATTGCTCTGGCGACCATCATCGTCGGGGCGCTGCTGGTGGTGCCGACGGCTTACTGGGTGCGGCTGAAGCTGCCCGGGCTGAGGCCCGTGGTGGAGTTCATCACGCTGCTGCCGCTGGTCATTCCGGCGATCATCATCGTGTACGGCTACCTGCGGGTCTACAACACGTCCTCGATCCTGCCGATGACATCGACCGGGTGGGCAACGGACCTGCTGCTGATCTTCAGCTACGTGACGCTCGGCCTGCCATACATGTACCGCGCGGTGGACACGGGCCTGCGCGCCATCGACATCCGCACGCTGACCGAGGCTGCGCAGAGCCTCGGCGCGAGCTGGCCGCGGATCATGTTCGCCGTGATCCTGCCCAACGTGCGCTCGGCGGTGCTCTCGGGCGCGTTCCTGACCTTCGCCATCGTCATCGGCGAGTTCACCATGGCGGCGCTGCTCAACCGCCCGATGTTCGGGCCCTACATGCAGCTGATCGGCGCCAACCGCGCCTACGAGCCGTCCGCTCTGGCGATCATCGCCTTCTTCGTGACGTGGGCGTGCATGGGGCTGATCCAGCTTGTCGGCCGCCAGCGCGTGGCACCGGCGAAACGATAGGAGAGGGGGCGGATGTTCCTGGAGATCGAAGGCGTCCGCAAGGAATACGGACCGCACACGGTCGTGCGCGGTTTCGATCTCAATGTGCAGCGCGGCGAGTTCATCTCGTTCCTGGGGCCGAGCGGCTGCGGCAAGACGACGACGCTGCGCATGGTGGCGGGCTTCGAGGAGCCGAGCGCCGGCGCCATCCGCATCGACGGGCGCGACGTTACGAGATTGCGGCCGAACCAGCGCAACGTCGGCATGGTCTTCCAGTCCTACGCGCTGTTCCCCAACATGACGGTAGCCGCCAATATCGGCTTCGGCCTCAAGGTGGCGAAGAAGTCGGCGATCGAGATCGCCAGCCGGGTCGAGGAAATGCTGGCGCTGATCAAGCTGCCGCATGTCGGCGGGCGCTACCCCTACCAGCTCTCCGGCGGCCAGCAGCAGCGCGTTGCGCTTGCCCGCGCCATCGCCGTGAAGCCGGAACTGCTGCTGCTCGACGAGCCGCTGTCGGCGCTCGATGCCAAGATCCGCGTGTCGCTGCGCGAGGAAATCCGCTCGCTGCAGCGCGATCTCGGCATCACCACGATCTACGTGACGCACGACCAGGAAGAAGCGCTGTCGATGTCCGACCGCATCGTCGTGATGAACGAAGGGCGGATAGAGCAGATCGGCGCGCCGTTCGAGATTTACAACTTCCCGCGGACGCGCTTCGTCGCCTCTTTCGTCGGTACGCTGAATATTCTTTCCGGCACCATCCTCGACCCGGCGGGCGGCAGGGTACGCATCGACGGCCAGGAGGTCGTGACGGCGCGAGGCGTTGCGGACGCCAGCACCGGCGACCAGCGCTCGATCGCCCTACGGCCCGAGGCGATTACGCTGAACGGCGCCGGCGAGGGCCGCAACAGCATGAACGGCACGATCGACGAGGTCAGCTTCCTCGGGGCGGTGGTGCGCGTGCGCGTGCGCTTCGCCGAGAACGCAATTTCGCTCGACACATTCAACAACCCGAACAATCCGCCGCCGGCGCGCGGCCAGCAGGTCACGGTCAGTTTCGCGTCCGAGGATGTGCTGGTGCTCGACGCGGCGGTGCCGGCCGCCTGAGCCGACGATGGTACGGAAGTTCGCAGCGGCGCTCGGTGTGGCGCTGCTGCTTGTCGTCGTGGTCGTCGGCGCCTATGGCGGCTGGACGCTCTCCGGCGAGGTCGAACGCAAGGCGCTGGCCGTGCCGCGCGAGCGGAACG
The DNA here is from genome assembly GCA_963798195.1 of uncultured Alphaproteobacteria bacterium. Classification (GTDB taxonomy): domain Bacteria; phylum Pseudomonadota; class Alphaproteobacteria; order Rhizobiales; family Kaistiaceae; genus CAVSRC01. Next base: position 607,517 of record CAWCSF010000010.1, read on the forward strand.
TCGACCTTGTCATCGGCGACGTGGACGCGGAGACCGTCACGCTGCGCTTCACCGATACGACCGACCGCGCCTTCGGCGACTGGCACGCGCCGGGCCTGTGGGGCCTGAGCTGGGCCGGCGGCTACGCCATGGTCGATCAGATCGTCGAGCTTCGCGATGACGCCGTCGTCCGGCGCTACGTGCCGATGATCGGCACGCCGGAGGTGGGCAAGGCCGCCAAGCTCGAGGCGGACGTGTTCGAAGGCGATCCGCTGACCGCGCGCGGGCAGCCGTTCGCGGACGTCACCTACGACAGCGATCTCGGACCAATGGGCGCGTGGCTGGTGGCGGGCACGTCCAAGACGTGGGCGATCTTCGTGCATGGCGTGGGGGCAACGCGCGAGGAGGGGCTGCGCATCCTGCCGTCCCTGGTGAAGGCCGGCCTGCCGACCATGCTCATCCAGTACCGCAACGATGCGGGCGCGCCGCGCTCGGCCAGCGGCCGCTACGAATACGGCGAGAGCGAATGGCAGGACATCGAGGCTGCGGTCAAGTACGCGCTCACCAACGGCGCGGAGAACGTCGTGCTGGTCGGCTACAGCATGGGCGGCGGGATCGTGACCAGCTTCCTTGTGCACTCCACATTGGCGGACGCAGTTGTCGGGACGATCCTCGATTCGCCGATGCTCGAATTTGCCGACACGGTCGACTACGGCGCGGAGCAGATGAACCTGCCGACGCCGCTGACCTGGCTCGGCAAGAAGGTGGCGGAGATGCGTTTCGGCTTCCGCTGGGGCGATCGCGACTACCTGACACAAGCCGACAAGCTGAAGGCGCCGATCCTGGTGTTCCATGGCGACGCGGACCGGCTCGTGCACCTTCGCACCAGCGAGGCGCTGGCCAAGGCGCGGCCGGACCTCGTGACCCTCGTGGTCGTGCCCGAAGCCACCCACGTGCGCTCGTGGAACATGGACCCGGCCCGCTACGACAAGGACGTGGGAGACTTTCTGTCCGGGATCGCCAGATAGGCGCGGCGAGGCTTGAGGGACGGGAACCCGGGGGATAGTCTTCCGGGACGGGTCAGCAGGGGGAGTGCGACCATGGCAATCCGCCCATCAGCCGTCTTGTTCGCAGGGGCCTTTCTGGCGCTGGCGGGGACGTATGCGTTCGCGGCGGACTGCGAACTTTCCGGACCCGGCGCGTGTCATGGCGACTTCGCCGAACTCACGGCCGTTGCCGCCGACTCGCGCGAGGGCTTTGTCGCAGTCGGCAGCCTGCGAGAGCCGGCCGGCGCGACCGGAATCCTCCGGTTCGACCTGAGCGGCGGCACACGCATGTTCCCGGTGAAGCCGCCCGACAATCCGCTGCCCGGCGACACGCGGCCGCTGAGCAACACGGATGCGCGCGACATCATCGGCGTCGTCGGCGGCGACTTCGTCGTCGTCGGGGTCGCGCAATTCGGGGAAGGCAAGGACTCGGCCTTCACCGGCTGGGCGGCTCTGGTCGGCTCCGACGGGGCAACGAAGTGGAGCGTCGCCTATCCCGGCCTGCCGAAAACCGACGAACTGTTTCACTTCGGGCGGCTTGCGCCGAATGGCGACGTGATGGTCGGCGGCCGGATACAGACCGGCCCCGGCGATTCGAAGTGCTCCAACTGGTCGAAGGCGCTGATCGCCTGGATCGATCCGCAGAGCGGCAAGCTGCGCCGCCCGCCGACGCTGCTGGGCAGCGAAACGACGCGCGCGGCGTTCTACGGCGGTGGCTACCTGCCGGACGGCAATCTCGTCTTCACCGGCTTCCTGGCCTCCAACGAAAACAGCCCGTCGTGCCTTGATCGCGTGGTCGTGGCGAAGACGGACGCGAACGGCAACAACGCCGTCCTGCTCAGTGCGCCCATCGGCGGCGTCGAGAACGAGATCGCCACCGACCTGGAGGTTCTCGACAACCAGATCATCGTCAGCGGGACCACGTTCCAGCAGGACTTCGGCGCCTTCGCAATGGTCGAGGATCCGAAGAGCACCGACCAGCCCCTGTTCCGGATGTTCTCCCGCGGCAACGGCGGACGCGACCGCTTCACCGCGGTCGAGCGGGATCCGCAGACGGGTAGCTACTGGGCTGTCGGTTTCTGGTCGGAGAGCAAGAGCGCGCCGTTCCAGGCATGGTGGTACCTGCTGAACGAGTTCGGATCTTTCGGAGATCGACAGCGCGGCGATCGAAGACTACCGGCGCTCCGGGTTCAACGCGGTCGCCACGCTACCCGGCGGGCGGACGCTGACGGTCGGCTACGTCGCGCCCGACGAGAAGGAGCAGTACGGCTTCAGCATGCTGCTCGCCGAGGGGGTCAAGTCCGGCATCCAGATCGGCAACCAGCGGCGGCCGGTCGATGGTTCGCGGAAGGCGATCAGCCAGCTTGCGAAGTCCGGGGACGCCTTCACGGTCGGAGCGATTGGCAGCGGACCGGCGGCGTTCGCCGGTGGGGCTCTCGCGGCAGGGGACAGCCTGAAGCTGGATTTCGAGCTGAGGAAGAAGGGCGGCCTGCGCATCGTCGCCCATCCCGAGCGCGGCAACATTGATCTGGTGCTGTCGCGGCCGGACGGATCGCTGGTCGACTTCTCGAACTACCGCGGCGACGCCACCGAACTTCTGGAGGAGGAAAGCGCGGAGGGCGTCTATCGTCTCGAGATCGTCGCCCGGTCGGACGTGCCGTCCCTCGACCTCAGCATAGCGGCAACCGATCCGCTGGCGACGTTCGAGGGTGCCGAGGCGAACATCGAGGCGACCCGCGACGATCGGCTGCTGATCGGGACGATCCTCGACGACTTCGGCTACTTCGCCGGTTCGGAAGTCGAGATCGCGGTCAGCCCGGAGACGGTGCGCTCCTTCATGGCGCTTCAGGACGCGACGGGCGAGCCGGTGACCGGCATGCTGATGGAAAGCGAACTGCTGGCCGCGCTTCAGACCGGGCTCTAGGCGTTCATTCGACCCAGAACGAGGCGCGGGCCGACCGGCCTTCGTGATCCACCACCATGACGGCGAACTGGCCGCTGCCCGGTGGCCGCCAGCGCACGCGTTCGGCCGTGGCCGATTGCCAGGGCTTGCCGTCGACGTACCACTGGTAGGGAGGCGCGCCGCCGCGCACGGTGAACGGCAGCGCCGCATCGCTATCGGCGCGGTCGATGCTGACCATCGCGTGATCCTGCGGGAAATCAATGGCGAGGTTCACCACGGCGCCCGCGTCATCGCGGATCACGAAGCGCTGGAGCCGCTCGGGCAGGGTCGTGAGGCTCGCCAGGGGCCCGAGCGAAACGCCGGTGTGGGCGACGTCCTCGACCGGCGTCGGCAGGGCGTCGAACACCCGCAGCATCACGGGAGCGGCGGCCGTGACGCCGTAGGCGCCGAGATGCGGCGCGCCGTCGGGACGACCGATCCACACGCCAACCGCGTGAAGGCGGTCGTAGCCGACCGCCCAGGCGTCGCGGAAGCCGTAGGAGGTACCGGTCTTGAAGGCGATGCGGCGTCCGCCGTCGCGCGAAGTCAGCCGCGCAAAGCCGGCGGGCGGCTGAAGATCGGCAAGGATGTCGGTGACCGCGCCGGCGGCCGCGGCGGAGGCGAGGGGAATCCCAGGCTCCAATGGATCGTCCGGCGTGAGGCGGAGCGGCGCAACGAGCCCGCCGCGGCCAAGGCCAGCATAGAGGCGCGTCAGGTTGGCGAGGCTGAGGCCGCCACCGCCGAGGGCGATTGCCAGACCGGCCTGATCGTCGCTGTCCTGGATGGCGAGAGGCGCACCGACGCTCCGCAGTCGCGCCATCAGGTTGGCCGGGCCGACGCGCTTGAGCAGAGATACCGCGGCCGTGTTGACCGAACGGATGAGCGCGGTCCGCACCTTCATGTCGCCGGAATAGCCGCCGTCGAAATTCTCCGGCGCGTAACCGTCATAGTCGATCGGTTCGTCGGTGATGACGGTGTCGGGATGGACGATCAGCCGCTCGAAGGCCATTGCGTAGATGAACGGCTTCAGCGCCGAGCCCGGCGAGCGCGGCGCGGCGATCAGATCGACCTGACCGGCGCTGGCGGCGTCGAAAAAGTCGGCGCCACCAACGTAAGCGGCGGCCGACATATCCTTCAGGCGCACGACGAGGATCGCGACATTGACCCCGGCATTCCACTGGCCGACTGCATCGCGGGCGATGGCCTCGACCTTCTCCTGAAGCGCGGACGAGACCGTGGTGCGGATCACCGGCGCGTCCGGCGTCGCCGCGTGAAGCCTGGCGGCAAGATGCGGCGCGAGGTGCGTCATCGGCGCGGGATGCAGGGCGGCGAGGCGGCCGCGATCGTCTCCGGAGAGGCGGCGCAACACGGCCTTGGCCGCTTCGGTCGCGGCGGCAGGGTCGCGGTCGGGCCGGAGGCGCTCCGGCGACTGGGGCAGGGCGATGAGCATCGCCGCCTCCGTCGGCGACAGCCGGCGCGGCTCCTTGCCGAAATAGCTCAGCGATGCGGCGCGGACGCCTTCGATGTTGCCGCCATAGGGCGCGAGCGTCAGGTAGGTGGACAGAATCTCGGACTTCGAGAGCGCTTCGCTCCAGCTTGATCGCCTTGAAGATTTCATCGAGCTTGTTGGCGAAGGTGCGCGGCTTCGGCTCGAGCAGGCGGACCGTCTGCATGGTGATGGTCGAGCCGCCGGAGACGATCCTGCCGGCTCGAAGGTCCTGCCACGCGGCACGGGCGAGCGCGAGAAGGTCGACGCCGCGATGGGCGTGGAAACGGCCATCCTCGTAGCGCAGCAGCATGTCGAGGTAGGCCGGGTCGACGTCGGCCGGGGCGGCAGGGAGGCGCCAGCGTTCGTCGGGCGCGAGGAAGGCCCAGAGAAGGCGATCGTCAGCATCAGTGACAAGCTGCGAGCGCGCCGCGGTGCGGCCCATGTCCGGCAGCGGCGTCATGCGCACCGCGACTTCCGCCGTGACCAGCACCAGCAGGGCAAGCGCGGTGAACGCCGTCAGCGCCGCACTCAGTCGCCGCGCCGCCCGATGGATCATGGCGTCGGCCTGTTCACCTTCAGCCGGCCGAGCGCCGTGCGTGACGTGGCCACCGGCGGCGAGACAGACTCGGCCAGCGTCGGCGGGAGCACGAAATCGCCCGCCGAGACGACCCGGGCGTAGTAGGCGATGCGGAAATCCACCGGCGGGCCGATATCCGTGTCTGTCCCGGCAATCTCGTTGCCTTCTTCGTCCACGTCGCCCTCAGCCGGCTGGACCGGCTCGACCACGGCGATGAGGCGATCGTCACCCGCCTCGACCGAGCGGAGATCGCCGACCTTGGTCAGCCCGCGCGGGAAATAGCCCGGCCGGACGACGCCGGTGGCGAATGCGTTCGGCTGCACGATCTCCAACGCACCCGGCAGCAGGTCAGCAATGACGATCGCGTCGCTCTCGTCGCCGATGGTGTCGCTGACGTTCTGGTCGGCCACCGGCCGTTCGGCCGTCCGCCGCCCCTCGACGATGACGAGGAGATTGTCGCCGATCTGGATGTCGCCGGTGCCATCGCCGATTTCGCGGCCGGCTGGATCGAAGATGCGCCGCGTGATGGCGAATGCGCCGCCGCCACCGTCGTCGGCGCGGACGCCCTGAAGCGCGATGGCCGCGGCGACCGGCTGTTGCCCGACATTGCGGATCTTGAGGCCGCTGCTCGCGAAGGCGCCGTAATCCAGGAATGGCGTGACGATGGTCGTCTTCCTGTCCGAGCCGGACCCCAGGAAATCGGCCGGCGACACCTCGATCTGCGGGCCTTCGCCGCTGCCGCCATCCTGCTGGGCCACCAGACCGCCGGCGCGCGATTGCCATGCCTGTTGCTGGAGGTCGATGCCGGTCGGCACGCCGAATTCATGCAGGTCCGCGAAAACCTGCTTCAGCGTTTCCTCCGACGCGCCGCTCTGGACGAGGAAGCTCAGCGTCATCGCCAGCCGCGCGCTGGTGTGCTCCTCGGGCTGGGATTTCTCGTCCTTGAAGGACACCAGCATGGCGTCGCGATAATCGTGCTGGCCGAACTGGTTGAAAAGCGCGGCCAGCATCGCCTTGCCGAGCGGCGTTCGATACTGGGCGTTGTTTTCACCGCAGTCGCTGTGGAAGTCCTGGATGTCTTCCATGCGGACACGATCGAACGGGATGAGCACCATCGCGGCGTACACCCTGTCCGGTTCGCAGCCGTAGGAATCGAGGCGCTTGGTCAGGTATTCGACCGTCCGCCGCTCGGCCAGCGCACCGACGCGGATATTGGTGCGTCCAGGCGAGGCGGCGTAACGCCCGCTCACCGTGTTGAAGAAGTCGAGCACCATGGCGGCGCGGAAGACGAGGTAGCGGTCGTCGCTGTAGCCGCGTTCGACATCAGTGAACTCGCCGGTCGTGCGGTAGGGCAGGAACGAACCGTCCGGCGCCTGGAGCGCCTGAATGTCGGCCACGATCTTGCGGAGCGCGGCGATCCGCTCGCCGGCGCCTTCGGCCGGAATCGGCTGGTTCGCCATGACCATGCCGGTCCAGACGAGCTGGTCGAGCAGGTTCGGCGGGTCCGCCGGATCGGGTGCGAGCCCGGCGATGGCGATCGGGCTGCCGGCCGCCAGCCGCGCCTGAACCTTGAGGCCGGGCTGATAGTGCGCCGCTTCGTCGGCGATCGCGTCGGCAAAGGCGAGCGCGGGTTCGCCCGGCTTCAGCTCGAGATTGACCGTTTCCACCGTCGCCGGCAGCGGCGGGCGGATCGGCACGTTGGCGACGCGCTGGACCGCCGGCACGGTGACGCCGGCAGGCGGCGTGACGGACAGCGTCATCTCGGCGTCTTCGGATGCCACGTCGGTCGCAACCTCGACCGAGACATAGGTCAGCACCGGCTCGGATTTCTTGAGCCGGACGTCGAAGACGCCGGGCTCGACCGCGGGCAGGGGTTTGCCATCGCCGCCCAGCAGATCGACGAGGGTGACGCCTGCCGGCACGCCGATGCGCACGCGGTAGGGATCGCCGTTCTGCGCGTCGCTGGTGCCGAGTTCGCGGTTGACCAGCAGCAGCGGGATCAGCGGCTTGTCGCCGGGCGTGAAGAAGCGCGGCGCGTCGAGGCGGGCGACGATCGGCCCGCGCACGGTGACGGGGAGGGTATCGGCGGCGACGCCCTTGTCGGTCCAGGCGATGGCGACGAGGCGGACGGTGGTGTCGAGATCGAGCGGCGGCACCTCGAACTGCGCCTTGCCGTCGACCAGCGGGATGGGCCCAAGCACCTCGGCCACGATCCGGTCGGAGGTGTAGTTGGAGAGCGCCAGCCGGCTCGGCCGGTCGCCGCCCTGGCCGGTGGTCGTCTCGTGCAGCAGGATGCGGCCGTAATTGTCCATCACCGATACCGGCAGAGCGAGCTTGCCGAAGAAGTGCGTGAACGGGTCGGCGGCCGGGTGGGCGGTGAGGTTGATCAGGCCTTCGTCCACGGCATAGAGCGAGACGAAGCCGCGATCGGCGAAATGATCCACGCAGGCGCCGCCGGTGGCGACGCAGACGCTGACCGGCATCGGCTTGTCCGGCGGCTGGTTGCCGAGGGCCGAGACCTTCAGGTCGAAGATCGCCTCGCCGCCGGTAACGTCGAAATACGTGGCGCCCATGGCGCGGGCCGGCCCATGCGCGACGGTGCCATCGGCCTCGCGGCGGAACACCGTCGCCAGCGCATAGAGGCCCTTGCCGGCCCATGCCTCGGGAATGGTGAACTCGATCGTGGCGCCACGGTTGGTGGTGGTTGCCTGCTTCCACTCGCGAATCTCGTCGTCGGCGAGGGCAACCAGCACCTCGCCGTCGAACGGCGCCGAGATGTCGATGCGGGCCGTGTCGCCGGGCGCGTAGCGCTTGGCGCTGCCGACGACGCCGAGCATGTCCGGCTCGGGATCGCGGTTCTCGGCGGTGTTGGAGCCGGTGGTGAAGCGGACGGAGACGACATCGCCGGTCTGCTTGTCGGTGACTTCCAGCACGTAGGTGCCGAGGGGCAGTTCGACGGCGATGCGGCCATTGGGATTGAGGCAGCCAGCGCCGCCGGCGGTTCCGTCGAGGGTGACGGTCTTGCGCTCGGCCGGCCAGTCCTGGCTGACCGGCGTGCGCACTACGTCGGTGGCCGACGTCCACACGGTCTGCCGCCGCTGCCAGACGAAGACGTTGCGCTCGGCGAAGAGCTCGTAGGTGAGCGTGCGCCCGCCAAGTGGCTGGCCAGCGCCGCTGATGCCGATCACGTCGAATGCGAGGCCGAACGCGCCATCCGCTGCCGCGGGCTGGAGGCGCGGTTCACGGGCAACGCCGATCCAGTCGCGCGCGTAGGCAAGGCCGATGGAATCGGTCTTCGAGGCGACGGGGCCGGCATTGTCGTAGAGGGTGATCGAGACGTCGGCCTGGAGCGGCTGGCGCGTCTCCGGGAGCGTCATCGGCGGCGACGTGAAGGCGAGCAGGCCATTGGCGTCGGTGATGCCGGTAACGGTGGACTGCATGAAGCTGGGGCTGGCCTCGTCGAAGCGGGCGAAAGCGTAGCCCTCGTAGCAGCCGCTGACCGGGCTCGACGCCGGGCTCAGCCGGACCTCCACGTCGCTCCGCAGCCGCGCGGCGCGCGCCTGTCCGCTGACTCGCGGATCGCCGAAAAGATAACTCGCGGCCGCGGTGCCGCTGACCTTGACGGTGTTTCCCGTCGCGACTTCGGCGGCCCAATCCTTCTTGTCCTGGAAATCGAGGCGCGCGCGGTCCGGCCGGAAGTGGTCGATCTGGACGACCGCCGTGCCGATGACGTGGCGGTCGTCGCCGACCGAGGCGCGAATCTCGGCGGTGCCAAGGCGCGCGGTCTCCGGCACCAGCAGGGAGGTGGTGGTGCCTCCGGCGAGCCATTCGTCCGCCGATACCAGCTTCTGGTCGAGCACGGCGCCGCCGGAAATCAGGCTGAGCGTGATCGGCGGCATGGCGGGCGGCAGTTGCCCGCTCGAGCTGCGTATAAGCGCGGTCAGCGAAACCGAGTTGCCCGGGCGATAGATGCCGCGGTCGGTGTAGAGGTAGGCGTCCAGTTCACCCGGCTTGCTGCGCCCGAACACGCCGAGCTTGGAAAGGTCCAGCCGGTCAGTGCCGAAATCGATGAAGCTGAAATCGTCGCCGGATTCGGCGAGCACAACCGCCAGCCGGTTGCCGCGCGTGCCCTCGGTGAGGCGGCGTGGGAAGGCGGCGACGCCATTGGCGTCGCTCTCGCCGCTGGCCAGCACGCGATTATTGGCGGCGACCAACTGAACGGCCAGACCAGCGACCGGTCCGCCCGACTTCAGCGAGCGCGCGACGACGTGGAAATTGTCCTCGGTCTCGTAGAAGGCGAGGCCGATGTCGGTGCGCACGATCCACTGGACGACGTAGTGACCGGCGCAATAGGTGATGCAGCGATCCTCGTCGCTCCGGTCGGGATCGTCTTCGTCCTCCGCGCCTTCCGTGACGAGTGCATAAACGCCGGCTTCCTTGTCGAAATTGGCGTCCGATTGGAAAGTCACGGTGTCGGCAAGGTAAGTGCCCTTGAGGCTGCCGCCGATCAACTCCTCCGCCGACTTCGTCTGCTCGCCCGGCGTGCCCGGGGGAAGGCCGCGGCCGATCCAGTTCCGCCGGCCCTCGAGGATCTGGAGCAGCGGCACATAGGACGTGGTCAGCTTGTTGGGCTCGTGCTGGATGGCGATGCTGCCCTGCCATAGCTCGTCGGAGAACAGGTCGCGCATCTGCCGGTATTCTTCCTGCGGCATGCGGTTGCCGACATGCCCGAGCGCGATGTGGCGGTAGAGATTGCGGTCGGTTACGCGGAGCAGCGCCAGCGGCACGGTGTCCTGGTTCACCGTGTAGAGGGGCACCTCGCCATCGCCCTGGCGCGGCAGGATGAAGGACGAGCCACGGAAGCCGACGGTCGCCGGGCGATCTTCCACGGTGAAGGCAATCTCGGCGGGCTCCTTGAGCGTCGCCCCGTTCTGCGCCGGGAGGCCATCCTTGATCGCCAGCGTGTAGTCGTGGCCGGGCTGGAGCCGCAGCAGGCAGAGCCGGTCGTTCTCGACCTGGAGGCTGCCGAGATCGACGCGGCTGCCGCTTTCGGTGTCGGTAAGGTCGAGGAAGCGGCTGAAGGTGTCGAATTCCGGCGTCGACGGCTTCAGCAACGGCAGGGTGAAGCGCACGCAGGCGCGGGAGAAATCCCCGAGCGTCTCGACCTTGATGTCGTAGGCGGGGCCGCTCTCTTCGTCGTCCGACGGAGCAGCATCGCCCAGCGTCGCAACCGCGAACACGCTGGTGTCGAGTTCCGCAATGGCCGCGTCGAGCGCCTCGGTGTTGACCGCGGTGGAGAGCACAGGATCGTTGAGAAGGCTGTTGTAAACCAGATCGAGGTCGCCGAGGACGGCGGAGACCCTGTCGGCGGCGACCAGGCTCTCGCGGAGTGCCTCGGTGCGGGCGGCGAGAAGATCGGCACTGCCCGGACCGGCGGCATCGAGATCGACGCCGGTAGACTTTGCTACCAGCGCGATCGTGTCGATGCGCTGGCGGGCCTGATTGAAGCCGATTTTTGCGCGGTCCAGCCGGTCGCGCAGCACGCCGGCGATCATCAGCAGGCTCTCGAAGTCCTCCGACTTGTTGCCGGCGACGCGGTTGGCCTGATAGGCGGCGCCGAGCGCTTGACCGGTATTAGCATCGAGCTTGCGCCAGCTTGCGGCGAGCTGGAGCCACGCGCGGAAGCTCTTCGGCTGGACGGTGACCAGCCCTTCATAGGCGGCGACAGCGGCAGCGACGTTGCCACGACTCTCGGCCTCGGCCACCTGGGCGAGAAAGTCCGCGGCCGTGCCAGCCGGGGCAGGCGCTTTGCCGAGGGATTCGAGGTAGGAATCCGCCGCTGCCGCGAAAGTCGGCGCGTCGAGGGCCGCCCTGGCCGGAATGGCCGCAGACAGCACTCCAAACAGGGCTCCCAGCGCGAAAAGTGCAAGGCCGCGTCGCATACGCTCGCTCCCCCGGGTGAATGCGTTTAGGCTTGTTCCGTAGCCTATCCCAACCCGCCCGAACCTCAAGGGATCAGACTAGTATCGACGGCCAATGAGCGGCGCGCCCCAGTTCTTCATCAGCTACGACGAAACCTACCGGAACGCCGCCGCGGCGCTGCACGAGCGGCTGCTGCGCGAACTGCGCGGCACGTTCGGCCGCGACATCGACATCTTCCTCGACCATCGCGACATCGCCGGCGGCGATGCCTGGCGCCAGCAGATCGAGGATGGGCTGAAGTCGGCGAACGTGCTGATCGCGCTGGTCAACGACGCCTTCGTGACGCGGCCCTATTGCCGCTACGAGTTCGACACGGTGCGCAAGCGCCGCGACAGCGGCGAGCCCTGCCGCGTCGTAACGGTGCGCTTCCAGGGCGACAGCGAGATCTATCGTGTATCGACCGACTCCGCCTCGCGGATCGAGGAAGCGGATCGCCAGTATCTGGCCTCGCTGGACGACGACGAGCGCGCCGCGGTCGGCGAACTTCGCGAAATCCAGGCGATCGATGGCGTCGCGCTGCGCGAGTCCGCGCCGGACTCCGGCGACTACAACGCGGCGCTCTTCCGCCTGTCGCGGACCGTGGCGCAGCAATATCGCGAGGTGCGCGGGGGGCAGGCGCACGGGGACGCCGCGAAGGCGGTGGAAGGCGGCGCGGGGACCACGGCGAAGCCGAAGTCTCCGGGTGTGGCGATCCTGTCGGTGCTGGCGGTGCTGATCGTGGGCGTTGCGGCGACGGAATACGTCGTTCCAGGGACGCAGGGCTGGATCAGCCGGCTGGTCGGTGGCGGCCCAAGTGTGCCGGTCGTGGTCGTACCCAAGGGTCCGACATGGAAGCCGTCTGGTCTCGCCGTGCTGACCAACAAGGGGAGCGAGATAGCGATCGCCTACCGCGAGGGAGCCGACGGCGCCGATATCGCGAACGCGGTGGACCAGATCCAGCCGGGCACCGAACGCCCGGAGGCGGGTCTGCCGGGCGACATCCTCGAGGCCTGCATCAACGGCGGGCGCTGGCTGAAATATCCCGTGCCCGGCCCGGCCGAGGCCATGGTTTCGGCCGCGAGCCTCGGCATGACGCCGGAGTGCTGAGGGGAGCCATGGCTGAGAAGCGCATCCGGACGATCCCGGTCCACGCCATGGACGACCAGCGCGTGCATCTTGCGCCGGCCCGCCTCGGGCACCTCAAGCAGGGGCGGCTTCAGACGCTCTGCGGCCGGCTGGCGGTCACCCATCTCTCTCCCTTCGCGGCGGCCTCGCCCAACCGCTGCCGCACGTGCTTCGGCAAGGTCGACGCGGAGGGCTATATCGCGGTCGACAAGCTCCCGGCGGCGAAGGCGAAGACGGCCGCCCCGGCGAAGAAGGCCGCAGCGCCGGCGAAGAAGAAGTGACGCTGCGGCTGTGGCGGGAGCGTCTGGCGTGAGCGGCAAGCTCGATCTCGGCGACGTCACGCTTGTTGCCGCGGATTGCGTGCATCCCGATCTGGCGGCGCGTGCGCTCGAGATATGCTTGGCCAAGTGTGCCTTCGCAGACGCGATTCTCTATTCCGACACGCAGGTCGCCGGCACCTTTCGCTGCGAAACGATCGATCCGCTACGCTCCGCGGACGATTATTCCCGCTTCTGCCTCGCCGAGATTCCGCGCCGGACCGCGACGCCGTTCGTCCTGATCGTGCAATGGGACGGCTACATCGTCGATGCGAACGCGTGGGCGAGCGGGTTCCGCCGCCACGACTATATCGGCGCGGTCTATCACTCGGACGATCCGGCGCGGCGCCCGCCGTGGGTCGTCGGCAATGGCGGCTTCTCGCTCCGCAGCCGAAAGCTGCTCGATGTGCTGCCGACACTGCCGAACGTTGTCGGGCTGCCCGAGGACCGCGCCATCTGCGAGACCTTTCGGACGATGCTGGAAAGGGACCATGGCATCCGCTTTGCGCCGGAGCGGCTGGCGGAACGCTTCTCCTTCCAGCAGCGACCGCCGGCGCGGTCGACCTTCGGCTTCCACGGCCTCTACAACATGCCGCGCGTCGAGAACGACGACACGATCCTGCGGATCGTCAGTGCGTTCAGCCACCGGGAGTTCGAGAAGCTGCATTTCTTCGCTCTGCTGCATCATGCCCTGAGCCTGGGTCGCGATGCGCTGGCGCGCGATCTCTACGCGCGGCTACGGCAGGGACGAACGGCGGACGAGGTGAGGGCGCTGGCGGCCAAGATGCCGGGCATGCCCGAGACCGCGCAGGCCGAGATCGCGGGATTGGCGGCAGAGTACGCGACGTGAGGGTGCCGGTCTTGCACCCGCAATCCGTAACCACGGCACCTCGGGGGTATTCGGCCCGTGGGAGGACTAGTCAGCCCCGGTTTCTGTCTTTGTAACGTCTCATTTTTTTCCAAATCCCGCTTGCAATTGTTTTGTGTCCCGGCTTGTTTGGTGGGCCGCGCCGCGTCCCGGTGCCGCAATCTGATGGCCCAGCTCGCGGCGGAAACGGGCAAAGCAAGAACAACGATTGGAAGAGGTGCTCGCGATGGAACTTCGTCTTTGGGCTCGCGTCGGCGCTGCGATCCTGACCGCAGCGGTTGGCTGCTCAGGTGCAGCCCTCGCGCAAACGGGCAAGCCGGTTTCTTACACTCAGGACCAGGCCGATCGCGGGAAGAAGACATTCGTCCAAGAGTGTGTGGACTGCCATGGAGAAGACCTTCGGGGCGGCTTGAACGGCGGACCGCCATTGCGCGGCCTGGCCTTCGAGCAGAAGTTCGCCGACGGAGCGCCGGCCTCGGCGATGTTCGTGTTCATGAGCACGCTCATGCCGCCCAATGATCCGGGCCGGTATGCTCCGGGCGACTATGCCGAACTGATGGCCTACATCCTCGAGGAGAACGGCTTCCAGCCCGGCGCCCCGCTGCCCTCGGACGAAAAGGCGCTCGACAATCTGATCGTCGAGAAGTGAGCACGGCGTCGCGCGGCCGGTCCCGGGGAGGGGCCGGCGGAGCGCCGCCGAAATGACGGGCCTCGACCTCACCATCCAGTTGGTGGTGCTGCGCCTGTTCGCCGGGCTCATCATCGCCACGGTGCAGGGCGCGACTATCGCTGCCGCGGCGGTGCTGCTGGGCGACACAGGCCCCCGCCATGATGGTCGGCTGACGCTGCTGCCATTCGGCCATATCGACATGCTGGGCCTCGGTTCGATCATGCTGACCGGCTTCGGCTGGGGACGGCCGGTGGCGATCGACGCGGGCAAGCTTCGCCTGGGGCGCTGGGGGCTGGCGGTACCGGTGCTGGCGGCGAGCGGGATGCTGCTGGTGGTCGGAAATCTGATCCTGCTGCTGGTGATTCCGCTGCTGACCTTCCTTCCCTATACGGCAGGATTGGGCGCGGCGGCGTTCGTGCGGGTCGCGGCACGGCTATGCGTCTGGATGGCGCTGTTCAGCCTGTTGCCGATCCCGCCGCTGCCGGGCGGGCATTTTCTGGCCGCTCTCGGTATTTCGGTGCCCAGACAGGCGGGAAATTATCTCGGTTGGGTGCTTTTGGCCGCGTCGGTCTACGGGATCACCCGGATGGTGCTGTCGCCCGCCTATGAATTGATCGCGCCGATGGTGCTCGGGATCGCCGCCCGCTAGTCGAGCGGGGCGCCGACGTAGCGGGCAAGAATGCCGGCGATGGTGCCGTCGGCGGCAAGATCCGCGAATGCCTGATCGATGGCCCGCTTGAGGGTCACGTCGCCCTTCCACAGACCGAAGACCAGGTTGTAGCGTTCGAGCTCCGGCGGCATCCAGGCCGCGGCCCAGCCATTGTCGGCGGCCAACCGGGCGGCGAGGAGCGCCTCGGTGATGCCGGCGTCGAAACGGCGTTCGGCGATGCCGGCGACCAGGTCCTCCGGGCGCCGGACCACCTGCGGTCGAACGTCGGCGCCGCGCAGGAAACTGGCCAGCCCAATGCGGTCGAGACCGGACACAAGCGTCAGCACGCCCGTGTTCAGCCCTTTCAATTCGGCCAAGGGCTCGGGCGAAATCACGGCCCAGCCGGTCCGGGCATAGGACGGGCCGGTATCGAGAAACGACCGGGTCTGGCTGGAATCGACGACCCCGCCGGCGATCACCTGGCACTGGGCCCGGTTCAAGCCCCAGTTGCGCGGGTTGAAATCGCGCCCCATCGCGTCGTTGACATTGAGCGCCAGTGCCACCCCGAGACGCGACGCGACAGCCTGCAGGATCTCGATGTCGATGCCCGGCTTCGCCGGATCGCCGGTGACCAGCGGCGGATAGGACGGCGGCACGCAGGCGCGCAGCGAAGCGACGGCCTGCACTTCGCTCAGCGACGTGTCCGGCGGCAGCAAGGTCACGGCCAGCAGGAGTGCGAGCACGATCCCGATGGCTCCGAAATCGCGCGCCAGTCGGCTGAAGCCGGGCATTGGAGGTCTCAGGCCTTGCGGAAGTCGTAAAGCGCGATCAGCGAACAGCACGACCCCGGCGCCCGCCATCACGGCAATGCCCATCCAGGGGGCGAACTGGTTGTAGTCGATCAGGACGCCGCGCAGCGCGTCGACGGCATAGGTCAGCGGGTTGTATTCGACGATGGTGACCAGCCAGTCGGGATAAACGACCCGCGTCTGAGCACGCGACAGCGCCGGATCGAGCGGGAAAGATCGAGCTCGAGGTGAAATAGAGCGGCAGGATGACGGCGTTCGAGAAGATGCCGAACCCCTCGAAGGTGCGGATGCGGTTGGCGATCACCACCCCCAGCGAGGTCAGCGCGAAGGCCAGCATCGCCATCAGGCCGAGGGCCTTGAGAACATCCGTGAAGGTCAGCGGTACGTCGGCGAAGCGCGCCAGGATCAGCACCAGGCAGCCGTGCAGCACCGCAACGGTGGTGCCGCCGAGGATCTTGCCGAGCAGCATCGTGGCCCGCGACAGCGGCGAGACCAGCACTTCGCGCAGGAAGCCGAACTCGCGGTCCCAAATGACCGATACGGCCGACTGGACCGACGTGAACATGATGTTGAGCGCGATGACGGCGGGAAAGATGAACTGGAGATAGGTGAAGGGCACGACGAACGTGACCTCGCCATAGACCTCGCCGCGGAAATAGGGATTGAGGCCGATGCCGAGGATCAGCACCCACAGGATCGGGCGGCTGACCCCGCCGATCAAGCTGTCCGCGGTCGCGCAGCGCGCGCATCACCTCGCGCAGCCAAAGTCCGTAAAGCCCGCCGAGCTGGACCAGAAGCCAGGACCGTCGGCCGGTCGGTGAAGCAACGGTGGGGGCAGTCGCCGCGTCGCGGGGACTTTCCATGGTCATCGTGTGTGCTCCCCGCCCCGGCGACCGAAGGCCAGCGTTCGCTCACGGGCGCCGGCACCGCGGTCGCGAAGTTCGCGGCCGGTCAAGGACAGGAACACCGTCTCCAGGCTCGGCACGTCGATGGACAGCGAGCGGATGCGGGTACCGAACTGGCCCAGGAACGTCTCGACGAACGCATCGTCCGAATTGAGCACGATCTCGGCGTCGTCGTCGCGCGCCACGCGGCCGGAGAAGCTCTTGAGGATTTCGGCGCGGTCCGCGGCGGTGCGAGGGGTCGACGCGCAACAACTGCTGGCCGTGGGCGCGCCTCAGGGCGTCGGGCGTGTCGATGGCCAGCACCTTGCCGTGGTCGATGATGCACACCTGGTCGCAGGTCTCGACCTCTTCGATGTAATGGGTGGTGACCAGCACGGTGATGCTGGCGCTCGCTGCTGCAAGCGGCGGATATAGGCCAGATGCGCTCGCGGGTCTGGGCGTCGAGCCCGGCGGTTGGCTCGTCGAGCAGCATGATCTCGGAATCGTGGATCAGGGCGCGCGCGATCTCGAGCCGCCGCTTCATGCCCGAGGAGAGCGCCCGCGCCGGCTTGTCGGCCCATTCGGTCAGTTCCACCAGCGCCAGCATCTCCGCGATGCGCTGGCGGCGCAGAGCCTTCGCGGCACCCCGAACACCAGCCCATGCAGGTTGAGGTTCTCGCGCACCGTCAGCCGGTCGTCGAGGCTGGGTTCCTGAAAGACGATGCCGAGCCGGCTGCGGGCGGCCAGCGGCTGGCGGACAACATCGAAGCCGGCGATCTCCGCGGTGCCGCTGTCGGGGCGCGAGGATGGTGCAGAGAATGTGCATCAGCGTCGTCTTGCCGGCGCCGTTCGGGCCGAGCAGCGCGAAAATCTGATTGTCGGGGACGGCAAAGCTGACCGCGTCGAGTGCGAGGGTGCGGCCGTAGCGCTTGGATACGGCATCAACGCGGATCGCAGGCTGAACCGGGGAGGGCGCTGGGTCAGGCATCAAGGGGCTGTGTGAGCGGGGAAGTCGAAGCCTTTGACAATCCGTCCGATCGTGCCATCGGAAACCAGTGCGGCGATCGCCTCGTCAACGGCAGTGCGCAGGAACGCGTTCTCCTTCAGGACGAGAGCGCCCACTCCCAGGGCGGTCGGCGGCAGCGGGGTTGGGTCGATCACATGGAGGCCGGCGTAGGCGGGATCCTCGCGCTGCTTGGCCCAGAGATTGGGCGCCCAGACGAGGGCGACATCGACAGTGCCATTGAGCAAGCGACTGGAGGGCGAGTTCGTTGGTGCCATACGGGAAGGTCGGCCAGCGCTTATCGGCCGGCAGCGCCATCAGGTAGGAGACCAGCCGGATGTGCGCCGAGGTGCCGATCGTCGCGCCGATCGGACGCGAGGGCGCAAGATCGGCGAGCGCATGAATGTCGGGCTTGGCGGTGACGAAGACATATTGGGTCTCGTAGTAGGCGCGGGTCAGGGTGACCCAATTGCGGATATCCATCGGGGATCAGCTTGAAGCCCATGTGAACATCACAGTGCTTCAGCATGATCTCATAGAGTTTCGTGATGTCCTCGATGACGATGTCGCTCTCGACCACGTATCGCTGCGGCTCAAGCAGCAGCGCCCCGGCAATGGCGTCGGCGATGGCGCCGTCCACTTCCCAGGCGGGGTCGCGCGGATCCACGCAGTAGCGAAGCTGCGATTCATCCAGCCGCCGGCCGATGTTCCATTGGCCATGGGCGAAGGGCAAGTCGAAGAATTCCGGCTCCTGCTGCGCCGAGGGCCGGCGCCGCGAGCAGCGCTGAGGCTACCGGAACTGCCAGCGCCAACTCCAGAAGCGTACCGGCCAAACGCAGAAACACGGAAGCAACGGGCAAGATCCGGACCTCACAAAGGCACCGGGCGGACTGGAAGCCTCCAAGTCCGCCCGGGCCGGTTTCGGGATGCGCTCGACCGACTACTCGGGAAGCGCGAACACGTAGACTGTCGCCGGATTATCCTGCGGGAGCTTCACTTCCGGGGTCAGCGATTGCAGTCGGCCCAGACCAGAGGCCCAGTTCGCGACAATCGCAACGTACTGCTTGCCGCCAGCCTCGTAGGTGATCGGGAACGACTCGAGCGAATTGCTCAAGGTCGGGCTGGTCCACAGCAATTTCCCGGTCTCGTCGTCGAAGGCCAGGAACTTGCGGTCGAGCGTGCCCACGAACACTACGCCGCCGCCGGTCGGCAGGGTCGAGCTGGTGACCGGCGCATGCTGCCGATACATCCACACGTCTTTCCGGTCGGTCAGGTTGATGGCGCGGACCTGGCCGATGTTGCCGTCGCTGTCCGGCACCGGCACGCGGTTGTAGGTCTGCCAGACCGCCACCGGTATAGACCTGACCCGGATCGAGCGGATTCGACGTCGGTGTTCGAGCAGAACTCCACCGTCGGCATGTAGAGCGTCTGGGTCTTCGGGCTGTACGACTGTGGCCTGCCAGGCGCGCCCGCCCGGGTCGGCCGGGCAGTTGAACGTGGTCTGGCCGATTTGCGGGATGACCTCCTGGTTGATGGTCTTCTCGCCGGTCTTCGGGTCGATCGACGACACGACGTTCTGCGGGCACCGTCTCTTTCGCCCAGAGCCACTCGACCGCTAGTGCGGTCGAGCGCCTCGATGATGCCGAGCTTGCCGGTCGTCACCACCGTCTTGCGCTCCTGACCATCGACCGGCAGGTCGATGAGCAGGCGCTCATAGACATAGTCGAGGTCAAGCGTGTCGTTCGCTGAGGTACTGGTGATACCACTTCAGCTCGCCGGTCTTCGGGTCGATGGCGAGAGTGGAGTCGGTGTACAGCGCGTCGTTGGTGACCTTGGGGTCCGAGCTCTTGGGGAGCAGCCCGTTGATCTCGGCGTTCCACGGATAGGGCTGCCCGACGCCTGCGAAGATCAGGTTCTGGTCGGGATCGTACGAGCCGGTGATCCACGCCGAACCGCCGTAGCGGCTGTCAACCGGAATACCGTTCCAGCTGTTGCCCTCAGGCGTATCGCCACGGGCGATGGTGTGGACACGCCACAATTCCTCGCCGGTCGCGGCATCGTGGCCGGTGATAGAAGCAGCCGCCTGGCTCGGCATTGCCGCAGCTGGTCATGCCCTGGATAATGACGCCGTTGGCCACCAGCGGACCGCTGGAATAGCCCCAGCCTTTCTTGAAGTCGGCGACCTGCTTGTCCCACACCAGTTTGCCGGTCTTGGCGTTGATCGCGAGGATATGGGCATCGCGGGTCGCGACGATCAGGTTGTCGCCGTAAATCGCCTTGGACCGCTCACCGCTCGGATTCACGCCGTCCGGCAGCTTGTACTGGTACTGCCAGATCAGTTCGCCCGTGGCCGCGTCGAGCGCCTGGATCAGGTGCGTGGAGTTCTGGATGTACATGACCCCGTCATGGACCAGCGGAGTTTCCTGCGTCCGCCCGCCCGGCGTCATGCCCCAGGCCCAGACCAGCTTCAGGTCCTTGACGTTGTCCTTGTTGATCTGGTCGAGCGGGCTGTAACCCCACCCGTTGTAAGTGCGACGCCACATCAACCAATCGCCGTCCGGCGGATTGAGAAGCATCTGATCCGTGACGGGCGTGATGTTGTCGATCACACTCTGGGCCGTGGCCACGGTCGCACTGGCCGACAGTGCCACCGCAGAAACCGCGAGCGCCAGCAGTTGTCGCATAGAGCGCATGGAACGGGATTCGGGCATGGTTTTGTTTCCTCCTCATGAGAGCGACGCATCTTTCCGTCGCTTGTGGCACAACCTTCGGTCACGTCCCAACGACGTGATGGCTTGGCCGGCAACTTCTTATTTCGGACGACGCTACGCCCGGGTACCAAGAGCGTCAATTGGAATTCTGAAACGGTTCATAATTCCGGCGCCTCGGGGCGCTGCCCTATGGAAACTGACCTCCGGTGGAGCGGCTAAAGAAGTCGGATGCAGGGTCCGTCATGACCATCGTGCGGATGCGATCCCAGAGAAGATTGCGGAGGTCGACGAATTCCGGCCGCGCGCGCACGTCATACTCCCAACGCGGTCGCGGCAACGGGACATCGAAGGTCTCGACGATGCGCCCCGGCCGCGGCGCCATCAACATGACCCGGTCCGCGAGAAGCACGGCCTCGTCGACGCTGTGCGTGACGAAGATGACGATGCCCTTCCGCGCAGCCCAGATTCGCATCAGTTCGAACTGCATGAGTTCGCGGGTCTGCGCGTCGATGCTCGCAAACGGTTCGTCCATCACCAGAATCTCGGGTTCGGTCGCCAGCGCGCGTGCAAGCGCCACGCGCTGCTTCATGCCGCCGGAAAGCTCGTTGGGATAAGCGTGCGCAAACCGCGTGAGGCCGACGAGGGCGAGGTAGCGCTCGGTGCGTTCCTGCCGCTCTTCCTTTGGAAAGCCGTTGATCTCAAGGCCGAAGGCGACGTTCGCGGCAACCGTCGCCCACGGGATCAGCCGGAAGGACTGAAAGACGAAGCCCATGTGCGGGCCTGGCCTGGGGGGCCGTCCGTCGACGAGGACCTCGCCGCTGTCGGGGAGGACCAGCCCGTTGATGAGCCTGAGAAGGGTGGTCTTGCCGCAGCCGCTCGGTCCGACCAGGCTGATGAACCGGTCGTTCTCGACATCGAACGAGACGTTGTCGAGCGCGAGAGTCACGTCACCGGCGCCGTGTCGACGAAACGATTTCGACACGTTCCGAATTGACACCATCGGCAACGACGGCGGCGCGGCAGCCGCGGTCAATTCCGGTCTTCCTTCCCCCACTCGCGGGCGGCTAGAATCCGGGCTGATCGAAGTTCGGGGCAACGCCTTCGCTTTTCAAAACGCCTTCGATGACGCTGAGGTCTACCCATTCGTCGAGCGACACCTTCCGCAAATCCTTGAAATCAGGGCTGGAATAGGTCCAGTCGACGGTCGCCTGCAGTTCATCGCGGTTGAGGCCGCCGTTGACGCTCCAACTCCCGACGAAAGATTTGGCGAGAAGCTCCAGGTTGGAGCGGCTGACGTCCGGGCGGGCGACGGCCATGGCATCGACCCAAAGCTCCGGATGGTTGGCGAAGTCGCGGGACGCCTTGACCAGTGCGCGGACGACCGCGGCGACCTGGTCACCCTTGTTCTTCAGCACCTCGTCGGTGACCACATTGACCTTGTTGAGCACGGGCGCGGCGGCGAAGTAGTCGTCCGGCGAAACCAGGACTTCGAGCCCGTTCTTGTCGGCGAGCGAGAGCCAGACCCCGATCGACATCGTGGTGGCGTCGATCTGGCCTGCCGCCAGCGCCTGGGCGCGAACATTGGGCTGTCCGATTGCGACGAAATCGATCTTGTCGGGATCGGCGCCTTTGGAGCGAAGCACCTTCGTGCTCAGTGAATGGTCGAGACTGCCGACGCGACCAACTCCGAAGCTCTTGCCGTTCAGTCCGGCCGGCGTCCCCACGGACGACTTGCCAGCGATCAGGAAAGGAAGCGACTTGTTCGGAGACACCACCGCCTTCAGCTTCATCTGGTCCCGCGCCACCAACTGGAGGGCGGCGTCGACCGAGATGTTGGCCATGTCGCCTTCTCCGGCCATGAGGGCGGCAACCGCCGATGGCGTCTGCTGGACGCGGACCAACTCGACCTCGACGCCCTCCTTGGCGAAGTAGCCGAGTTGCTCGGCCAGATCCATGACCGAGTTCGGCACCAGTTGGGCCGTCAGGTCGGTCGTAATCAGTTTGAACGGCGCACCCTGCGCGAAGCCCGTAAACGGAAGTGCAGCGGCGAGCGACAGCGCTACCGCAGCGATGGCGGATCTGAGAAGTCCACGCATTTTTTGTTTTTCCTCCCGGAAACGACCCTTAAGCGGCTTGGACGGCTTGAACCACTCGTCACCGTGCCGGCGGGCCAATCGACCATATTTCACAGCGAACGCACTGGAAAGGGAGACGGTGACCTAAATTCGCATCGCCACGCATTGAAACAATTCAAATTGCGGTGAACAGACGGTTTAAAAACCGTCGTCGACAAATGGCGCCTTGTCCGGCAGCGGCAGTGGCGGCATCTCCTGAAAGTTGGCGCGGAGATCCTGGTTGAGCGAGAACAACTCGCCCTGGCCGCCCGATCGGCCGTCGCGATCGCGAAGGTTCGCCGCCTGCTGGCCAGGAGCCTTCGGCACCGGCGGCGCCACCGGCTCAGCCGGCTTCGCCTCGTAATCGAAGTTGCCGACAACCTCCCGGCCCGAAAGGCGGAGGCGCTGCGCCTTCACGACTTCGGTCGCGACGGCGCGGCTGTAGGAAACCTCGTAGGCACGCGGGCGTCCCACGGGGAGGTTCTTATCGTCGATGGCCTGAAGCCACACGTAGATGGCGCCCGGATCGCCTGCGAGCTTGTCCGGTTCGACGATGCGCGATGCGAGGAAGTTCGCCCGCGCGGGGAGGCGCTCGCCGGTCGGCCAGCCGAGCATCTCACCGAAGGCCATATAGCTGCCGAGGAAGGCTCCGGTCGTCGCCAGCACGGCCACGGTCTTGACCGGCCACCGCCACAGCGAAGCAAGGTTGAGGCTGAGAAGGAGGACGGCGAGGACAGCGTAGCCGCCGATGACAACGACGACCGCTTGTGTCGGCATGGCAGCCCTAACCCTTCGTGCCGGCGCCGCGCGGCTTGATCGCCAACTGGACCAGCGACTTGAAGAGGTCGCTGGTCGAGACGACCTTGCCTTCGTCGTCGAGCGTGAAGCGGATGACCGTCTTCTCCTCGCTCCGCTCGTTAAGAACGACGCGGCCGTAGTGAACCACGGAGAGGACCGGATTGACCTTCTCGATCTTGACCGAGACAGGCAGCGGCTGGCCGGTCGTCGCGGTGTAGCGATAGACGTTGACCACGTATTCGCCGGCCACGATCCCGCGCATCGTTACCGTTTCCTGATTCAACGGTGTCTCGATCTTGTGGCCGTTGACCTCGATGGTGTCGCGATAATTGCCGCGGTCGTCCCGGTCGAGATGGATCAGTCCGGCTTCCTTGATGTAATACCAGACGACATTTCCCTCCGGATCCTCGACATAGAGGTCGACGTCGTCGGGATCACCGTCGGGCCAGTTCGCCGTGATGATGATCTCCGCCTTGACGTCGACGGCGCCCGTCTTCGCGTCGGGTCGGATCAGGGCGAAGGCGATGAACACCATGACCGCGAAGCCGAGGAGGGCGTTGAACAGGATGTCCGTGAACGGAACGAAACTGCCGTCGTCGCTTCCGCCGGCGAAGAGCCCGGACTCATCCATCGGTCGGGCGTCCGAGCACTGACACGACGTGAACCTCGGTCGCCTCGGTGATGCGGGCGAAGAGTTCGCCGATTGCCTGGTCGAGGAAGTAGTACTCGACCTTGAGAAGGAGGGCGGCAGCGATGCCGGTCACCGTCACGTTCAGGGCGACCGCCATGCCGCTGCTCATGCCGGCAAGGGCGTTCCGGAGCGTGTCCACGTCGAAGGAGGTGAGGCCCGCGATGGGGATGAGCATGAGGATGAAGCCGACGGCCGTGCCGAGAAGCGCCAGGCGCAGCAGCGCCTCGGCAACGAACCAGCCAAGCTTCTCGCGCGCGCGGAGCTGGTCGGCGAGCGAGCGGAGGAGGAGTGTCTGGTCGACCGGCCGGCTACCCTGAGCCCGCGACTTGGCGACGAGATTGGCGATGTGCCGGGTGAGCACGGACGGTTCCAACTCGGGGCCGTCGGCGAGGCGCACGCGACTGCCGATGGCCTCGAAGCCGCGGGTGTTGTGAGCAAGGAGGACGCCGGTCCGCCGGACTGCCGTGAGTTCGCGCGAGACGAACAGCGTCTGCACGAGACAGTGCGCGATCATGATGAGGAGGAGGGCGAGAATAAGAAGGGACATATGCGTCCGGTCAGTTTCCAGCATGATCTGGATGAGGCCGAGCCGCCAGAGCGCGAGGAAGCCGACCGCAGCGACGCAATTGAAGATCAGCCAGCGCAGGAATGGAGCGTAGTCGTTTGCTTCCTCGCCGAGGCCGATCACAGCGCCGAGAAGGCCGATGGGCCTGAGCGGGCCTGCGCGCGGAGCGACGGGCACATCACCGGCATCTGGTTCACGCGCTACCAATGAAACACCCTCGCTTGCCTGGCTGAACGCAACGCCATGGTTGCCATCAGCCGCCGTTATAACGCCACCGCTCGATGCGGACTTCAATCACCCGCAGGACTTGTGTCACCAGCGTGCCGATGGTCGCGAGCACGAAGACGACGACGAAATAGGGCGCCATCTGGAAGGTGTTGCCGTAGATGGCGAGCAGGCCGCCGAGGCCGCGCACGGCCGTATAGAGTTCGGCCACGACCGTGTTGATCAGCCCGATCGTCGCGCCGAGGCGAAGCCCGACGACGATGAAGGGCAGCGCCCCAGGCAGAAGAATCCGCCGGAACACCTGCGAGCGGCGGGCGCCCGTCGACCGCGCCATCTCGACCAGTTCGCCATCCGCATTCAGGACACCGGCATAGGTGTTGATCAGGATGGGCATGACTGCGCCGAGGAAGATGATCGCAACCTTCGCCTCGAAACCAAGGCCGAGGAGGACGATGATCAGCGGAATGAAGGCGACCCGCGGCGTAGCGGTGAGCGCGTTGACATAGACTTCGAGCGTGCGGCCGAGGACGCGAAAGCCGCCCATGAGCAGGCCGACAGGAATACCGACGACAATCGCCGCGATGTAGCCGCTGAAGTAGACGGAGAGGCTCTCGCCGATCGCGCGGTAGATGCGGGCATCGGAAAACATGGTGATCGCGGCACGAGCGGTGGCGATCGGCGACGGGATCAGGTTCCGCCCGGCAAACTCGGCGAGGGCCGTCCAGAGCATCACCAGGACGGCGAGCGCGGCGAGGCGATAAAGGGTGATCATTGGGCCGGAGGAGCCTTCGTCGGACGCCCATTCATAGCCGACATGGCCCGTGGCGCGAAGCCCGCCCGACGCAATCGGGCCGCAGAGAACACGGTTTTCGGTTATAAACTAACCAGCAGCGCGCGAGTCCGATCATCAAATCTATGGTGGAACGCATGCCCAGCGAGGTTGGCCGGTGGATCGTTTCAGTCAGCCGGAACCTCTGCGCGCTGCTCGCGGCATTTGGCGTCGCCGTCGTTGCCCACGGCGCGGTCGCGGACGACATCGCCGCGTTCGACCCGCTGTCGGGTTCCGCCTACGCCTGGCTCGCGGACTATGTGGGCAAGGTCAACGCGATGCCGATGTTCTCGGCGGACGGCGGGGAGGGGGAGACGTGCTCGGCGGTCATCGTGTCGCCGCTCTGGGTTCTCACCGCGGGACACTGCGTCCACATCAAGAACCCGGCCGAGAAGCCCTGGACGTCACGATATTTCGTCCGCATGTATCCGCTCGGCAGGCTGATCTTCATGCCGGCGCCGATCGGCCGGGCGCAATTCTACCAGATCGTCGACTTCATCAAGTCGGATCGGTTTCCCGATCCGGGCGCGGCGACCGAGGACTGGATCTTCCTCAAGCTGCACAAGCCCTTGCCGGTCGATCCCGCGCGGATTCCGGAGGTTGTTCCGAGCCTTGACGACCAGGGCGGACGGGACATCAGGATTTCAGGGTTCCTGCGGAGCTACGATGCGGCCGGTCTCATCGACTGGGCGCGTTCCAACGAGCCGAGGATGTCCCGCGTCAGCTGCCGCGTCGAGACATACGATGCCCTCGACTACGGCCGGATGCGCGATCTGATGGATATCGACTGCATTCCCGCCGTGAACCTGGGGCTGTCCGGCGGGCCGCTCTTCGCCATCGAGCCGGGTTCCCCCACGGCGCGGGCGAGAATCATCGGCATTCAGATGGGAGCAGGGCTGTCGGCGCTCACCCGTCGCCAGGTGCCGGTCGTGGTCCGTTCGGAGCAGTTCATCGCGGCATATCGCCGTATCATCGAGCAGGACAGGGACGCGAACGCCTTGCCGTCAGGCCCTCCCGGCTGATCGGCTTGCGGGCAAGGTGACGATTGCCGCCCCGCCTACCTTGCGGCCGGTCTCTCCGGCTCTTACGGTCGGCGCCCCATATATCGATGGTCTCCTCGAAGGCCCGTTCCGTTGTTGGAGGGAAGCAAATTGAAATCGATGGCAGTCGCAGTTGCCGGCCTGTTTGTTCTCGCTGGGGCGGCGTTGGCCCAGACGCCTCTGCCGCCCGGCAATCCCGAGGCCGGCGCTACCGTCTTCAAGAAATGCCAAGCGTGCCACCGCATCGGTCCGAATGCCAAGAATCTGGTCGGACCCGTGCTGAACGGCGTGGTCGGCAGGACTGCCGGAACTTATCCCGGCTACAACTATTCGCAGGCAAACATGGCATCGCACATCGTCTGGGATGAGGCGACGCTGGCTGAATACCTGCCCGATCCGCGCGCCTTTTTGCCCGGGACCAAGATGACCTTCGCCGGCCTGAAGAAGCCGCAGGAGGTCGCCGACGTGATCGCCTTCCTGAAGCAATTCGACGCGGATGGCGTCAAGACGCCGCCGTAGCCGGTACCGTTGAGGGCATTCCGGAGTGTGCCGGCGCGAAACGTGAGCAAGGTGCCATCGTGATCGCGACGGCCCGCCTCACGCGGCCTCCCGCCGGGTCGCGTCAATCAGAGCCTCGGCGATGACATTGATC
Source organism: uncultured Alphaproteobacteria bacterium (assembly GCA_963798195.1). GTDB lineage: Bacteria > Pseudomonadota > Alphaproteobacteria > Rhizobiales > Kaistiaceae > CAVSRC01. The sequence goes on from CAWCSF010000010.1 coordinate 634,461, forward strand.
GCGCCGAACTGAGCGTGAAGGTCCAGGCCGAACTTGCGGAGGTACGGCGCAAAGTAGCCGGACGAGATATGCCAGCAGCCCAGGCCGGAGTTCACTTCGAGAATAAATAACCTGCCCGTAGCTTCCTCCCGGATCACGTCAACGCCGAGCAACGGCAGTTCCGGGAAGGCGTCGTAGGCACGGCGCGCGAGATCAATGATGTCCTCGTCGAAATTCAGTGTCAGGGACCGCTCACCGGAATTCGACGCAATCGGAACGTCGAGCGGCTTGGTCTGGTCGATAGGGGGACGCGCCGTTGCCGCCTGCGAGGTCACGCTGTAGATGGCACGGCCGAACACGACCATGACGCGGTGGCTCGCAGCGTAGCGGCCTGTATCGATGAACTGTTGTGCGATCAGTTTCCGACCGTGGCGCATGTCGGTTCGGGGCAACGCCGATGTGTCGATCCAACGCACGTCGTCAGTCCGCATGAGGCTCACGCCCCGCCCCTGTTCCGTCTCGGAGTTGGGTTTGACAACCGTCAAGGGCCCCCAGGTGGCCGGATCGAGCATGGTGTCGGGCTCGATGACGACGGCGGGCGGTGTCGGCAGGCCGGCAATAGTCAGTCGGCGGGTTTCCTCGATCTTGGAATATCGAAGGCTATCGAAGCGTGTCCCGCGCGTGGGTTCGAACCCTCGGCGCGGATACGGCGAATAGATGATGGACGGACGTCTCGCTGCCTGTCGGCGGGACACCGAATTGGGTAGCCCGTTGCGAACGATGAATGTCTCGATGTCAGGGGCGCGATCAGCGATCCGCTGTTTGACGCCGAGAAAGTCGGACAACGCTTGCCGGCCCGGCGTATGAACGATCACCAGATTTCGTTCAGGCATTCTCGCGCGTTTCCCTTAGGGCGGCGACTCCGCTGACTCGCCATTTATCCCAACGCCGAACCACTGAAATGACGTATCGCTCGGAGAGAGACCGCAATTTCGGTTGGGCCGGAACCGATGGCTGGGCTGTTGTCAGAGATGCCCCGTAACTATCTGAAAAGATTGGCTGGGGAACTAGGATTCGAACCTAGACTGGCGGAGTCAGAGTCCGCTGTCCTACCGTTAGACGATTCCCCAATCCGGGCGGCGGAACAGCGGATTTTGCCGCGGATCGGCCGCCGAGGGACTGCCGAACCTATAGGCACGCCTCCGGATCGCGTCAACCGGGGCCGGGCGGCTTGCTTGTCTGATTGCGGCTGCCTGATAGACTGGCCAACGAAACGCGAACCGAGGACGCGCGCGGAACCCGGTCGGGTTGCCAGCGCGCTCCTTTGCGAAGGATTGGCATTTGTCGACGGGCGACGATCCGCAAGGCGCGGATTTGCCCGCCGGCCGCGCGGATGACTCCGCTGCGACAGGCGCCACGTGGGCCGAGGACGGCCCGCGCGAGCCTGCCGAACCGCTGGCCGGCGGCAAGCCTCGCAAGCGCAGGAAGAGTCGGCGGCGCCGGCGCGGCCCGGTCTATGCGCCGGAGGCCCGCGCAGGCGACGATGCGCCCGTGCGCGCGCTTGGCAATTCCGAGCCCGCGTCCCCCCAGCCAATACCGGTCGTCGCGGTCGCCGTCCGGCGGCCCGTCGTGGAGGGGCCGTTCTACGCGGCGCTCGATCTCGGCACCAACAATTGCCGGCTGCTGGTGGCGACGCCGCGCGACCACGGCTTCCGCGTGGTCGACGCGTTCTCCCGGATCGTGCGCCTCGGCGAGGGGATCGGGGCGAATGGACGCCTGAGCGAAGGCGCGATGATCCGCTCGATCGATGCGCTGCGCATCTGCGCCGCGAAGCTGAGGGAGCGGAACGTCAAGCGCGCCCGGCTGATCGCCACCGAGGCGTGCCGCACGGCCGCGAATGGCGTCGAGTTCATCGAGCGCGTGCGCGTCGAAACCGGCCTGACGCTTGGAGATCGTGTCACGCGAGACCGAGGCACGGCTCGCGGTCGCCGGCTGCGCCTCGCTGGTCGATCCGTCGGCCGCCGGTGTGGTCCTGTTCGACATTGGCGGCGGATCGTCGGAACTGGTGTGGATCGACCTCGCGCCATCGCCGGACGGACGTCGCCGCCGCATGTCCGACCGGGTGCGGACGTGGATGTCGCTGCCCGTCGGCGTCGTCAACGTCAGCGAGCGCCACGGCGGGCAGCACGTGTCGCCCGTCCAGTTCGCGGACATGGTGGCCGAAGTTGCGGCCATGCTGGCGGACTTTCCGGAAGGCGCGGCGCTCGATGCGGCCGTCGCCGCCGGCAATGTCCACATGCTCGGCACCTCCGGAACCGTGACCACGCTTGCAGGCATCCACCTGCGGCTGCCGCGCTACGACCGGCGGCGGGTGGACGGCACCTGGCTCTCCGGCACGGAAGTCGCCGACCTGATCGCCGGCCTCGTCGCCATGGACTACGAAGCCCGCATCGCCAACCCGTGCATCGGGCGCGAGCGCGCCGACCTTGTGCTCGCCGGCTGCGCCATCCTCGAAGCCATCCGCCAGCGCTGGCCGTGCGAGCGGCTGCGGGTCGCCGATCGTGGCCTGCGCGAAGGCGTGCTGGTCGAACTGATGGCCGAGGACCGGGTCTGGCGTCCGCGCTCTGGCCGCCGTGGCACGGATCGTCCCCATGCCTGACCCGACAGGCGGCTCAGGCCGGCGCGGGCTGCGGGTACGCGTCAAGACGGCGCGGCGGCGCAAGGCCTCGTCGACGCGCTGGCTGGAGCGCCAGCTCAACGATCCCTACGTTGTGCGGGCGCAGGCCGAGGGTTACCGCGCGCGTTCGGCCTACAAGCTGATCGAGATCGACGACCGCTATCGCCTGCTGTCGCCGGGCAAGCGCGTGGTCGATCTCGGCGCGGCGCCGGGCGGCTGGTCGCAGGTGGCGGTGGCGCGCGTGCACTCGACCGACGCCAATCCGCTGGTGGTGGCGATCGACTATCTCGACATGGACCCGCTGGCGGGCGTGACGGTGCTGAAGCAGGATTTCCTCGACGCCGATGCGCCGGACGCTATCCGCGCCGCGCTCGGTGGCGAGCCGGCCGACGTGGTGATGTCGGACATGGCGGCGCCGACCACCGGCCACCGTCAGACGGACCACCTGCGCACCATTGCGCTCTGTGAGGCCGCGGCGGACTTCGCCGCCGAAGTATTGCGGCCGGGAGGGCATTTCGTGTCGAAGGTGTTCCGCGGCGGCGCGGAGGGCGAACTGCTCGCCCGGCTGAAGCGGGAATTCACCAGCCTGCACCACGTGAAGCCGCCGGCCAGCCGCTCGCAGTCGGTGGAGCTCTATCTGGTCGCCAAGGGATTCCGCGGCGGCTGACCTAGCTGCGGTCGGACGCGGATGGCGCTGCGCGATGCCCGGACACCTCGGTGCCGGCGTCCTGCTCGAGCTTGCGGAAGGACACGACGGACAGAAGCGTCGTCAGGCCGATCAGCAGGAAGGCCGGCCAGAAATCTATTGCCCTGATTTCGCCGCCGCCGGTCGTCAGCTCCAGCGCGATGGCGCCGACGGTGATGCCGAGCGACACGGAGAGTTGCTGCGCGACGCTGCTCATGGTGGTCGCCTGGCTCATCTCCTCGCGGGGCACGTCGGCGAAGGACAGCGCGTTGACGGCGGTGAACTGGAGCGAGCGGAAGAAGCCTCCGATCAGCAGCAGGCCGATCATCACCGATGCCGGCGTCGCCGGCGTGAAAGCGGCCGGGAGGGCGATGAAGATCGCCGAGATGATCGTATTGACCACCAGCACGCGGCGGAAACCGAAGCGGCGGATGATCTGCGGCGCCGTGAACTTCATGACGACCGCGCCGAATGCGCTGGCGAAGGTGATGGAGCCCGACTGGAACGGCGTCATGCCGAAGCCGAGCTGGAGCAGCAGCGGCAGCAGGAAGGGCGTGGCGCCCATGCCGAGCCGGAAGACCGACGCGCCGATGATGCTGTGCCGGAACGTGGCGATGTTGAGCAGCGACAGATTGAGGATAGGAAACTTCACGCGCCGCGTATGGAACACATAGGCCGCGAGGAGGGCCGCACCGCCGCCGATGAGCACCGCGTCCGCGATCACCGGCAGCAGGTTCAGCCCCAGCGTCGTCGAGCCCGCCATGAGCGCGGCGAGGCCAACGCCGGTGAGCAGGAAGCCGGTCCCGTCGAACCTGACCTGACGATCGCTCCGGACATCGGGGATGAACAGGGTGGCCAGCACGATACCCAGGATGCCGACCGGGATGTTGATCCAGAAGATCCACGGCCAGCTGGCATAGGTGGTGAGGAAGCCGCCGACCGGCGGGCCGAGGACCGGACCGGTCAGCGCCGGGATCGTCAGCCACGACAGGGCGGCGACCAACTCGGACTTCTCAACCGTGCGGAGCACGATCAGCCGGCCGACCGGAACCATCATCGAGCCGCCGATGCCCTGGACGATGCGGGCGAAGACCAGCATCTCGATCGAGTTGGACATGCCGCACAGGATCGAGCCGCCGGTGAAGATCAGGATCGCCACCCGGAAGATCAGGCGCGCGCCGAAGCGGTCGGCGAACCAGCCCGAGGCCGGCAGGAAGACCGCGATGGTCAGCAGGTAGGTGGTGAGCGCCAGTTTCAGGAGGATCGGATTGGCGCCGAAGTCCTGCGCGATCGCCGGCAGGGCAGTGGCGACCACCGTCGAATCGAGGTTCTGCATGAACAGCGCGCACGCGACGATCAGGGGAACCAGCATTCGGTCGGGCATCGGCTCGCTGCGCGTGACGCTTCGTCAGAAAGGGAGGGAATCCGGTCGATCGGGGCCGAAAGCCCATGGGGAGGGGACTGGCGGGAGGAGGAGGGAAGAACGTCGCCGTCTCAGATTATTGTAGAGCGGTCGCGCGGCGACGCCAGCGGCGAAAACGTCTGTTTCGCGAATCAAACCCGCATGATATTGACCCTCGCCACTTTCCCTTGCGCTGCTCCCATGCACCCTCCGTGCGGCGGGCGGCGTTTTACCTATTCCGGGAGTGGATGCCATGGCCGCGATTGTAGAGTCCCTCACCGGCGGCGAGGCGCTGGCCTTCGACGACGTTCTCCTGACGCCCGGCTATTCGACGGTACTGCCCTCGGAAGCGGACATCCGCACCCGGCTCACCCGATCGATCAGCCTGAACCTGCCGATCCTCTCCGCCGCCATGGACACGGTTACCGAGGCCAAGCTGGCCATCGCCATGGCGCAGGCCGGCGGCATCGGGGTCATCCACCGCAATCTCTCGCCTGCCGAGCAAGCCGACGCGGTGCGGCGGGTCAAGAAGTTCGAGTCCGGCATGGTGGTCAACCCGGTGACCATCGGCCCGGACGCGACGCTGGCCGACGCTCTGGCGCTGATGAAGCAGTACGGGATCTCGGGGATACCCGTAGTGGCGGCTGGTGCGACGCCCGGCAAGCTGCTCGGCATCCTGACCAATCGCGACGTACGCTTCGCCTCCGATCCGTCGCAGAAGGTCGCCGAACTGATGACCCGCGACAAGCTGGTGACGGTGACGGAATCCTTCGACCAGCATGAAGCCAAGCGCCTGCTCCACCAGCATCGTATCGAGAAGCTTCTGGTGGTCGACAAGGACTATCGCTGCGTCGGCCTGATCACGGTCAAGGACATCGAGAAGAGCCGGCTCAATCCGAACGCCATAAAGGACGACCAGGGGCGGCTGCGGGTCGCAGCGGCATCCACCGTCGGCGACACCGGTTTCGAGCGCGCCGAAAGGCTGATCGATGCGGACGTCGATCTGGTCGTGATCGACACCGCGCACGGTCACTCCGAGCGCGTGCTGGAAGCAGTGCGCCGGGTCAAGACTCTCTCCAACCGGGTTCAGGTCATCGCCGGCAACATCGCCACCGCCGACGGCGCACGTGCGCTGATCGATGCCGGCGCCGATGCGGTCAAGGTCGGGATCGGGCCGGGCTCGATCTGCACGACGCGGATCGTGGCCGGCGTCGGCGTACCGCAGCTCACCGCCGTGATGGACGTGGTCAAGGTCGGCGAGGCGGCCGATGTACCGGTGATTGCGGATGGCGGCATCAAGACCTCCGGCGATCTGTCCAAGGCGCTGGCGGCCGGCGCCTCCTGCGCGATGATCGGCGGCCTGCTCGCCGGCACCGACGAGAGCCCCGGCGAGGTCTATCTGCACCAGGGGCGATCCTACAAATCGTATCGCGGCATGGGTTCGGTCGGCGCCATGGCGCGCGGATCGGCCGACCGTTACTTCCAGGCGGAGGTGCGCGACACGCTGAAGCTGGTGCCGGAAGGCATCGAGGGCCAGGTGCCGTACAAGGGGCCGGTTGCTGGCGTTCTGCACCAGCTGGCAGGCGGCTTGCGCGCAGCGATGGGCTATGTCGGGGCCGCCGACCTTGCGGAACTGCGCGAGAAGGCGAAGTTCATTCGCGTGTCCGGCGCGGCGCTCCGTGAAAGCCACGTGCACGACGTCAATATCACGCGGGAAAGTCCAAACTATCCCGGCGCGTTCTAGGAATCGTGTCGCAGGGGCGGGGGGCCTATCGAGGAACAAACGGATGAGTTTCAACGCAATCCTCGCTCCCTTGTTCGTACAGGTCGCGCTCACCTTCGCGCTTCTGATCTGGATGGGCGCGCTCCGCATTCGCCAGGTCAACGGCGGACTTGTGCAGATCCGCGATATCGCTCTCGGCGAGCCGTCTGGTTGGCCGGAAGATTCGCGACAGGCGGCGAATGCCTTCCGCAACCAGTTCGAGCTTCCCGTTCTCTACTACCTCCTGGTCGTGCTGGTTCTGGTTGTGGCGCCGGCAACGCCGGGGATGGCGCTCCTGTCGTGGCTGTTCGTGGCGACGCGCATCCTGCACGCACTGGTCCATGTGACCACCAACAACGTGCCGCGGCGCTTCTTCACCTACACCGCCGGGCTGGTCATTCTCGCCCTGATGTGGCTGATCTTCCTCGCCGAGGTGCTCTTCGGCTTTTGAGTATAAGCCGGCGCCAGAAAACGCGAGCAAGCCTCGCCGCAATATCGCTCTCCGCCCGAGTAGAGTTTGCGCCGGCCGCGCGCAAACGAGATTGTTAATGCGCGCTTAACAACTCTGCATAGTCTGGGGAACTAACCATCAGTTCTTGGCTATTCTGCGGAATATTCACCATCAAAGGCCGTTTAAGACAGATATGTTCAATATTGAACATCTTCTGATTGCAGAAATCTCTATTTGAAACGAGAGCGAGAAACAGAATTGATTCTGGGACTGGCATATGGGAGCAGCAAAGTTTCGCCAGAAGAGGATCCACAAGATTCTCTTCGTTGGCCCTGATCGAGAAGAACTTGATCGTGTTGAGAATTGCCTGATTCACCTCAGGAATAATCTGGCTCGGGACGAGCGGCGCCCAATACAGATATCCTGGGAGAAGAAGCTCTCCTCCGCGTTGGTGGCGCTGGAAAGGGAAAGCTTCGAGGGTGTGATCCTCGATCTGTTTCTGTCGAGCGGCGAGGGGTCTCGCGCCATGGAAGCCATCCGCGGCGCTGCGCCTGAAGCTTACGTCATGGTCGTCGCCACGTCCGACCGGGAGGTCGCGGGATCGGCCTTCAGACGTGAGACCCGCGATATCCTGGTCAAGGGATTGCTCGAGGTCCGCCCCTTTGCGCAGGCGTTGCATGGGCTGGTGGTCGGAACGTCGTCCACGGACAAGGCTGTGTTGGCCGCCGAGGCGCATGCAACGATTACGCTGGAGTCGATCGGCGATGCGGTCCTGTGCACCGATATTGCCGGTCGGGTGACCTATCTCAACGCTGTCGCCGAGAGACTTTCCGGCTGGACGCGCGACGAGGCCATCGGCCTGCTGGCCGTGGATGTATTCCGCGTCGTCGATGGTGTCACGCGAGAGCCGATCCGGGATCCGCTGCAACTCGCCATCATTAAGAACAAGCCGATGGTGTTGAAGAGAAGCGCCCTCCTGATCACGCGCACAGGCGGCGAATTGATGATCGAGGATACCGTCGCCCCGATTCGCGACCGAAATCGGCGGGTCACGGGCGCAGTCGCCATTTTCCACGACGTCAGCGACATGCGCGCGTCCGCCCTCAAGTTGTCTCATCTGGCGCACCACGACTCCCTCACCGATCTGCCCAACCGCGTTCTCTTCGACGACCGGCTGACCCAGGCAATCGCCTTGGCGCGCCGTCACCAGAGGAACCTTGGCGTTCTGTTCCTCGATTGCGACAACCTGAAAATGGTCAACAACTCGCTCGGCCACGCCATGGGCGACCGCCTGCTCCAGTCGGTGGCCGATCGGATCGTGTCGGTCGGGCGCGGGTCCGACACCGTGTGCCGCCAGGGCGGCGACGAATTCGTCATCCTTCTTCCCGAGGTGGAAGGACCCAGGGATGCTGAGATCTACGCGAAGAAGGTCCTCGCCACCGTGGCAATGCCGCACGTTCTGGGCGAGCACGAACTGCACGTCACGGCGAGCATCGGCGTTGCCATTTATCCGGCAGACGGCCGCAACTCGGAAACGCTGATCCGCAATGCGGACATGGCGCTCTACGAAGCCAAGGAGAGCGGCCGCAACACTTTCAAGTCCTTCCGAGCCGACATGAAAGATCGCGCGATCGAGCGACAATCCCAGGAAGGCCGTCTCCTGACCGCGCTGGAGAGGGAAGAATTCGTCCTGCACTACCAGCCGCGGGTCGATCTGCGGACAGGCGCGACCATGGGCGTCGAGGCGCTCATACGCTGGATTGACCCCCAACGCGGCATGATCCTGCCGGCGGATTTCGTTCCGGTCGCAGAGGACTCCGGACTGATCGTGCCGATTGGACGGTGGGTCATGCGCGAGGCGTGCCGCCAGGCAAAGCTCTGGCGGAAAATGGGCTTACCGATCGGCGCGTTGGCGGTGAACGTGTCCCCCGTTGAGTTCCGCAGCTCCACCTATCTGGACGGCATCAATAGCCTGCTCACGGAGGGACTGCTTGAGCCGGGCGGGCTGGAACTGGAACTTACCGAGAGTTCGCTCGTGCAGGATATGTCGATCGCAAGCACGACGCTGCAAACCCTTTCGAGTCTGGGCATGCGCCTGACGCTCGACGATTTCGGCACAGGGTTCTCGAGCCTGAGCCACTTGCGGCATTTCGCGATCAATACCTTGAAGATCGATCGCTCATTCGTGGAGAGAATTTCCCAGAACACACGCGACAGGTCGCTGGTCGGCGCCATCATTGGCATGGCCGACAGCCTGGAAATCTCCGTGGTCGCCGAGGGTATCGAAACCGACGATCAACTGGGCGTGCTACGCGAACTAAACTGCAAAGAGGGTCAGGGTTTTCACTTCTGCCGTCCGCTTCCGGCGGATGATTTCGAGACGTACGTGTCCGCGTCGCTGAATTAGGAAGGACTGACGCCATGTCGGAACGAGCACAGCAAGACGACCAAGCCATCGCGGGGCCGCGCGCAGGCGTGGAGGCCCGGAGTCGGCAGCCGTCAGGCGATACCCTTGCCCGTTCGCCTCCCGCGGCTACCACAAGATCGAGATCGGGGACGTCTGCCGGTATCGAACCTCTTGAGCACGCTCGCGGCGAACGGTCCGTGCACGTTCTGGTCGCCGGCGAAAAGGACTACTACAAGAAGATAGTTGAAGCTCTCGCGTCGGCCGACATTGCGCTGATCGATCATGTCCTGAGCGAAGATAAACTCTTCGAGAAGCTGCAGAGCGAGGAATTCGACTGCATTATCGCGGATCAGACCGCGTGCGGCCGCAACAGTCTCGAACTTCGGGAGATCATCGAAAAGCGCATCCCAAATCACCCAGCGATGATCATGTTCGCCAACGTCAACAATGAGAAAGTCATCATCAAGGCGTTTCGCAGCGGGTTCAGCGACTTTGTTTCGAGCGATTTTGGATTCGCGCGGGATCTGTTGCAGGCGGTCCGCCGCTCGGTCGAGCGCAATCGCAGGACGCAGATCCTGCTCGATGAACTGGAGCACCTGTCGAAGCTCGCCCTTTACGATCGGACGACGGGCGTCGCCAACCGGGTCTTTCTTGAGGAGCGCCTGGCCAGTCTGATCAACAGCGCAGGACGGCACAGGCACCAGTTCGCGGTCCTTCTTGTCGATCTCAATAATTTCAGCGCGATTTGCGACACATACGGCCAGGCAATCGGCGATCGGGCTTTGAGGGCCTTCGCCCAAAAGCTGATGCAGGCGTCACGCGCCTCGGATTCGTTCGGTCGGTTTGGCCAGAGCGAGTTCCTTTATCTTGTCGATCGCGAAGTGTCGTTTGCGAGCGTCGAGCAGACCTGCGCCCGGCTTGCGCAAGAATTGTCCTTCTTCGTTGAGCTGGACACTGTCGGCATGGCCCTATCGGCCAGCATCGGCGGCGCCCTGTTCCCGTCCGATGGCAAGAGCAGTGGCGATTTGCTGAGCGCCGCTCGGCTCGCGATGGAAACCGCAAGAGCCGCGCACCGTGGCCACCATCTGGCGCAGCCAACCCAGGAGGCGACCACGAGCGCTGAGGCCGCGGCGTTGCAGATCGTGTCCGGAACGGAAGAAGCCGCGATCGCGACCCCGGACAGCGCAGGTGTCGCCGAGAGAACCGCCAATCGCCGTCGCGAGCGTCGCGACCGGGTCCTCTTTCGCGGCAGGATCGTGCTCAGCGACGGCTTTTCGACGATCGATTGCGTTGTCCGCGATTTGTCGCAGCATGGTGCCCGCGTCACGGTCCAGGACCACGCGGTCGTGCCGCGGACACTCTCCCTGGCTATCGTCGACACCGGTCGCTTTTTTGAAGCGATTCGCCGGTGGCAAAACGGTCATGACATCGGCCTGGAATTTTCGGTCGAGGGTACGAAGAGCGACGACAAGAAGTCGTAGGGCGCCTATCGCCGCCGGATCGCCGCCGAGGATCACGTCGCTGAACCCACGGCTGCCGCTCCCCAGTGCCCGCTCGTCGGGATTTCCGGGCTGGCAATTCTCGCGCTCCTGTGGCTGATCTTCCTTGCCGAGGTGCTTTTCGGCCTGTGAGGATGAGTGGGGACCGACGAGCGTGAGACAAGGCGGCCGCCTGGCAGCGGCAATCGAGGTACTGGAGGCGATCGAGACGCGCCACCGTCCGGTTGCCGAGGCTCTCAAGGACTGGGGCGTCGCCCATCGTTTCGCCGGCTCCGGCGACCGGGCGGCAATCGGCAACATCGTCTATGACGCGCTGCGCTGGCGGCTTTCGGGCGCGTGGGTCATGGGCGGCGACACACCACGCGCCCGCGTGCTGGCGACCATCGGGTGGCGCTGGGGTGTCGGGGCGGATGCACTTGCGGCCATGTTCGCCGACGACCAGCATGCGCCGGAACCGCTGAGCGAAGAAGAAGCGGGTCACATCGCCCATCCCGATCTCTCGGCGGCGCCAGGGCACATCCGGGCCGACCTGCCGGAGTGGCTGGCTTCCCGTTTCGAGCAGGTGTTTGGCGGCGACTGGGTCGCCGAGGGCGCGGCGCTGGCGGAGCGGCCGCCGCTCGACATGCGGGTCAATCGCCTGAAGGCCGACCGCGACAAGGTCATAAAGGCGCTCGGCAAGTTCGGCGCGGTCGAGGCGAGCTTCGCGCCAGACGCCATTCGCATACCCGCGACGGCAGGGCAGGGCCGCCACCCCAACATCCAGAACGAGCCGGGCTTCCAGAAGGGCTGGTTCGAGGTGCAGGATCTTGGCAGCCAGATCGCGGCGCAGATGGTCGCTGCGCAGCCGGGCGAACAGGTGCTCGACCTCTGCGCCGGAGGTGGCGGCAAGACGCTGGCGCTTGCCTCGATCATGGCGAACAAGGGCCAGGTCTTCGCCACCGACAGCGACCGCGCGCGGCTGGCGCCGATTTTCGACCGGCTGAAGCGGGCCGGCGCGCGAAACGTTCAGGTGCGCGAGGCTGGCGCATCCCTCGACGATCTGGCCGGACGCATGGATGCGGTGCTGATCGATGCGCCGTGCACTGGTAGCGGCGTATGGCGGCGTCGGCCCGACGCCAAATGGCGGCTGACCGAGCGGGCGCTGGAGGAGCGCATCGGCGAGCAGGCGGCGCTTCTTGGCAGCGCGGCCCAATACGTCAGGGCGGGTGGACGGCTGGTTTACGTCACGTGTTCGCTCTTGCCGGAGGAGGACGCCGATCAGGTGGCCGCGTTCCTGGCGGGCCATCCCGAGTTCACCGCGGCGCCGGCAACGGACCTGACGGCGGGCATGCCCGGACTCGGCGACGCCGCGCTCGATGCCGGCAACGGGGTTATCCTGTACGCCGCGGCGCACCGGCACGGACGGCTTCTTCATCTCCGTGATGAGGCGGGCGTGACGGCGGACGCGGTGCGCCGCATCGCCCGCTTCGGCGATCTCGCCGTGCTTCCGGTGCTGGCGACCGAGCAGGAATATGGCCCGCACCTGAAACGGCTGATCACGCCCCTGATCACCGGCGTCGGGCCCGTCGAGGCAGCGGCGGCTACGGCCGCGGCTCTGGCAAGCCTCGACCATGCCGGGCGGCGCCTGGACCTTGTGCTGTCGCTGGGCTCCGCCGGCTCGCGCACGCTGGAGCACGCCGGCATCTACCAGATTGCCAGCGTCGCCTATCGCGACATGGACGCCTCGCTGCTTGGCTTCCCGAAAGGGGTCACGCCGTTCCTCGACGAGGAGGCGGTTATCCCGATCCCGTATCGCATCCCGGATATTCCGGCCGCGAGCATTTCGACTGGCGCGGCCATCATCTCTGGCGGGGGCTATGCGCCGATCGACGCCGACATGGTCGACATGGAGTCTTTTGCAGTGCTGCGCGCGTGCCGCCGCTTCGGCGTGCCCATGATCGGGCTGCGCGGCATCAGCGATGGCCGCAACGAGGTCACTGGCCTGCATGACTGGACGGAATACCTTCACGTCATCGACGAGAAACTCGCCGCAGCCCTTGAGGCGTTCGGCGCGCACGTGCGTGCAGGGCGATTCACGCTCGCTGCGTCCCCATGACGATTGCCGACAATCCGTGACTCAGATAAGGCGGGCCATGACCGACACCGTCCTCATCATCGACTTCGGCAGCCAGGTAACCCAGCTCATCGCGCGGCGCATTCGCGAGGCGGGCGTCTATTGCGAAATAGCGCCGTTCACCCGAGCCGAAGACGCGATGGCGCAACTGACGCCGAAGGCGATCGTGCTCTCCGGCGGCCCGGCCTCGGTGCTCGACAAGGATGCGCCACTGCCTCCGATGTCAGTCTATTCGGCAGGCGTGCCCGTGCTCGGCATCTGCTACGGCGAGCAGGCGATGGCCCATCAGCTCGGCGGCAAGGTCGAGAGCGAGCATCACCGCGAATTCGGACGCGCACTGGTGGAGGTGCGCCAGAAGTCGGCGCTGACCGAAGGCGTGTGGGGGCCAGGAGAGAAACACCAGGTCTGGATGAGCCACGGCGACCGGGTGACCGATCTGCCGCCGGGGTTCGAGATCGTCGGCACATCCGCCGGCGCGCCCTTCGCCATGATCGCCGACGAGACGCGGCGCTTCTACGCCACCCAGTTTCATCTCGAAGTGGTCCACACGCCGGACGGCGCGCGGCTGCTGTCGAACTTCGTCCACCGGATCGCCGGGATCTCCGGCGACTGGACGATGGCCGCCTTCCGCGATCAGGCGATCGCACGTATCCGCGAGCAGGTCGGCAAGGGACGCGTCATCTGCGGGCTCTCCGGCGGCGTCGATTCCGCGGTGGCGGCGGTGCTGATTCACGAGGCGGTCGGCGACCAGCTCACTTGCATCCTCGTCGATCACGGGCTGATGCGGATGAACGAGGCGAAGGAAGTCGTCGAGCTCTTCCGCGGCCACTACAACATTCCGCTGGTCCATGTGGATGCCAGCGAGAAATTCATCTCGGCGCTCGAAGGCGAGGCCGACCCCGAGAAGAAGCGCAAGACCATCGGCCGTCTGTTCATCGACGTGTTCGAGGCCGAGGCCAAGAAAGTCGGTGGCGCCGATTTCCTGGCGCAGGGCACGCTCTATCCGGACGTCATCGAGAGCGTCTCCTTCACCGGCGGGCCGTCGGTCACCATCAAGTCGCACCACAATGTCGGCGGCCTGCCGGCGCGCATGAACATGAAGCTGGTCGAGCCGCTGCGCGAACTGTTCAAGGACGAAGTGCGTGCGCTGGGCCGCGAGCTGGGACTGCCGGAAGCTTTCGTTGGCCGGCACCCGTTCCCGGGGCCGGGCCTCGCGATCCGGGTGCCCGGCGGCGTCACCCGGGAGAAGCTGGACATCCTGCGCAAGGCCGATGCGGTCTATCTCGATGAAATCCGCCGCGCCGGCCTTTACGACGCCATCTGGCAGGCTTTCGCCGTGCTGCTGCCGGTGCAATCGGTCGGCGTCATGGGCGACGGCCGCACCTACGACTTCGTGCTGGCGCTGCGCGCGGTCACCTCGACCGACGGCATGACCGCAGACTTCTACCACTTCGACATGGAGTTCCTCGGCCGCGCCGCGACACGCATCATCAACGAGGTGAAGGGCGTCAACCGCGTCGTTTACGACGTGACGTCGAAACCGCCCGGCACGATCGAGTGGGAGTAAAGCGCCACTGCGATCAGTGTTGTTCCGCAGAAATCCACGGTATGTAGAACGACATGGGATTCGGCGTATTTATCCATCGCCAAGATTCGATCTACGACGACAGCCCAGCGGAGCGATACCAGTTTCCCAGCCAATATCTGGGTCGTGTCGAGGGCTGTGTTGGCGATTGGATAATCTATTACGAGCCACGCAGGGTCGCCGAGACGCGAGGCTACTTCGCGATTGCGAAAGTCCAACAGGTCATTCCCGATCCCGGCGCCTCGGGGATGTATCTGGCTCTGATCGAGCCTGGAAGCTATCTCGATTTCGTAAACCCAGTACCGTTCAGCGATGACACGGGCCCAGTCGAGCGCGGTGTCCTAAACGAACAGGGCGCCATTTCGGGCCGAGCCCAATCTGCTGTTCGTCCTCTCGCACCGAGCGACTTCAGTCGGATTGTTGCAATTGGTCTTGAGGACAACGAGCCGCTGCTTCCGCAACTCGGCCAGCCTCTTGCGTCCGGCTTTCAAGAAGAGCCGGCGCCCTTCCAATTTCAACAACAGCGGGATCGTGTGAGGTTCAACGTGTCGCGGATTGTCCGGGACCGCGTCTTCCGGGGGAAAGTCTTGCGTGCCTACGACCAGCGATGCGCGATCACGGGTCTGAAGCTTATCAATGGTGGCGGGCGTGCGGAGGTCGATGCCGCGCATATTCGACCCGTCGAAGCGAACGGTCCCGATATCGTCAGCAACGGAATCGCTCTGTCGGGCACAGCGCATTGGATGTTCGATCGAGGTATGATCAGTCTCGCTGATAACCATACGATCTTGATCTCTCGCCAAGCCAATGACCAAGACGGCGTGAGGGCGCTTGTAAACAAGTCTGGCCAAGCGCTTGTACCGAAGCGCCATTCTGAGCAGCCGTCGCCGCACTTTCTGCAATGGCATCGCGAGCACTGCTTCAAGCAGTAAGAGAAATCGGAGACCGCGCGTCTGACGAGGCCGCATGGGTAAGCTGGGGAGCCAGGAACACGCAGCCATCGAGGCGGTCGCCCGTCACGTCTCCGCGAAATGGGAGACGGGAGGAGGCGACTGGTCCGGCGGCTATCTGGCAATCGGGGGAAAGCGGATTGCCGTAAACGTTGCGCCGATCTCGCCGGAGATCGCCGGACGGGGCGCGTACACGAAGCCGCGTCTGCGGTTCGACAAGGTCGCGCTGAGACTCGTCGGAGATTTGCGCGAGGGGCTCAGCCCGCTTGTCCCGGACGGGGAAGCGGTGATCGTAACCTGCACAGCGCCCATACGGCTGCGGGCGAAGACGGTCGCGGCATTGGAATGCCGAATCCAGGCCGCGCTCTCCCGCCGAGGACCACGGGCGGAGATCGGCGAGACCGTCCACGGCAATCAGGTCCGCGTTCGCTTTGTGACGGGCGCGTCGAAACGGACGGCGAAGGTGATCGGTTTCGTCCACAACCCCGAATCCGATCCTGATGTTCTCCTGCATTTGACGGAAGCGTTGCTCCGATCCGTCGGCGCGGCAGTGGACAAGCCACGCCCCGAGAAATTCGCTGGCGATCGGTGGCTGGTTGTTGTCGATGACGGCGGCGTAGGAGATATCGACACGGTGCGCCATGTCTGGGCCGCGCTCTCGCCGCCGGACGACTTCAAAAAGGTCTTGCTGGTGCTGGCGGGCGGACGGATCGAAACCCTGGCGGGGTGAAACGTTCCGGAAAAATTTTCGCCGCCCGATGGGGACCACCGGGCGGCGAATGGATCTGGACCGAGTGGACGCCTTGAGGGGGGGCGGGTAAGGCGCGTTTTCGAGCGGGGACTCGGGGAACCCGGTCTTTCATCCAACGACCCTTACCTAGGGCTGCACCCGACCAATGTCTGTGAACGGCGTCACAGGCTTTAAGCCGTTGAGAAAACTCAACGAACGATGCTGACCAGCGTGTTCTCCTTGCCGTTGGTCTGCACCAGCTTGTAGAAAATCTTGGCGTTGGCGGGGTGCAGGCGCACACAGCCATGGGAAGCTATCCGCCCCAACCGCCGCACCTCGGTCGTGCCATGGACGGCGTAGCCGCCATGGAAGAAGACCGACCAGGGCATCGGGGCGTTGTTATACTTCTTCGAGCGGTGGCGTGGGGACAGCCACTGCGCGTTCCAGCGTCCGGTCGGCGTGCCATACCCGCGGCGGCCGGTCGATACCTTGAACACATGCGCCAGGCGTTCGCCGACATAGACCGTCATGGTCTGATCGGAGAGGTCGATGCGGGCGACGACCAACTCAGTCACCGGCTCTGCCGGAGCCGGTTCGACGGCCTTCGCCGTTGCGCTGGCTACCTGCACGCCTTCTGCTGCGATGGCGGCCGAGGCGCTGACGCCGAGCACGGCAAGCGCCTGCGCTCACCGCGATGGCACGGATGGCGGTCGCGGCCGACGCGCGGCCGCTGATGTTCACGAGCATGGCAATGTCCCCCTTGCCTAGCGAGTAACAACGATCTTGGTGCTGCCCGACTGCCGGACCAGCGAATAGAGAGTGGCGGCGTTGGATGGGTGCAGCCGAACACAGCCGTGCGAGGCAGGGGTTCCGAGCCGTCTCACGGCGTCGGTGCCGTGGATGGCATAACCGCCCAGGAAGAAGATCGAGTGCGGCATCGGCGACATGTGATACTTGCGCGAGTACCACATCTTTTCGAGCCGCTGCGGCCGGAACGTGCCGACCGGCGTGCGGTAGCCCCGGCCAGCGGTGGATACGGGCCACGAATAGCGCGGGTAGCCGTCGACGTAGACCTGCATCCGCTGCGCGGAAAGGTCGATCTTGGCAATAATGGATGACGCCATGGCAGGCGCCGCAAAAAGCATGGCGGCCAGCGCCAGCATCCAAGCGGTTGGTTTCATCAGCTCCCAGCCCAATCTGTTTGCAGCCGCCGCTCGGCTACGACGCCTCCCGTCAATATTGACGGTAATCTATCGCGGCGACCGTGAACAACACGTAACTGGCGGATTTCTGCGGTATTTTAAGCAATATAGCGTGATCGCAACACTTGGCCGGGACGGGTCGAGGGCGACACGATGCGCGGAAAACTCAAGCGTTTTCGGCATTTGCAACACAAGGGGGCCGGCGATAATGTGCCGCCGGATCGCACAGGGCCCCAGTGACCGGCTGTGCCGACGAGGTGAAATGACCGATATTTTCAAGGAAGTCGACGAGGACATCCGCCGCGACCAGGCAAAACGGATCTGGGATCGATTCGGCCCTTACATAATCGGGGTGGCGGTGTTGATCGTCGTCGCGACGGCGGGCTATCGCGGCTGGATCTACTGGCAGGAGCAGCGTGCCGAGTCGACCGGTGACAAGTTCATGGCGGCGCTCGACCTTGCGACCGAGGGCAAGCACGCCGAGGCGATCACCGCGCTGGAAGCTGTCGCTGCCAGCGGCAGCGGCCAATATCCCGTGCTCGCCGGTTTCCGCATCGCCGCCGAAAAGGAGGCGACCGGCGACCGTCAGGGCGCTATCGCCGAATACGACGCCATTGCCGCTCGCGGCACCACCTCGGATGCCGTGAAGGCGCTTGCCCGGTTGCGTGCTGGCCTGCTGCTGGTCGATAGCCTCAGCCTGGCCGACATGGAAACCCGCATCGGCGATCTCGCCACGACGGGCAATGTCTGGCGGCATAACGCACGCGAACTGCTCGGCCTCGCCGCGTGGCGCGGCGGCGACTACGACGCGGCGCGGAAGTACTTCGAGGAAATCAACGCCGATCAGGACACGCCGCAGGATTTGCGCCAGCGCAGCCAGGTGATGCTCGCGCTGATCACAGCGAAGATTGGCGAAGCGCCCGAAGCCGCCAAATCGTAAGCTGGTCCGCCGCACCGAAATTACCTGACGGGCCGCAGGCCGGCCCCGGAGCTTGTCCATGTCCACCAGCGGACGACCGCTGCGCGTCGCGATCGTCGGCCGGCCGAATGTCGGCAAGTCGACGCTGTTCAACCGGCTGGTCGGCCGGCGACTGGCGCTGGTCGATGACCTGCCCGGCGTCACCCGCGACCGGCGCGAAGGCGACGCCAGCATCGGCGGCCTGCATTTCATCGCGATCGATACGGCTGGTCTCGACGAGGCGGGCCCCGAGACACTCGCCGGCCGCATGCGTGCGCAGACCGAAGCGGCCGTCAAATCGGCCGACGTCAGCCTGTTCATCATCGATGCCCGCACCGGCCTGACGCCGCTCGACCAGCATTTCGCCGAACTGCTCCGCACGGTCGGCAAGCCGATTGTCCTGGTCGCCAACAAATCGGAAGGCCGCGCCGGCGACGCTGGCGCGCTGGAGGCGTATGCGCTGGGCCTCGGCGATCCGGTACAGATTTCGGCGGAGCATGGTGAGGGACTGGGCGAACTGCACGATGCGCTGCTGGCTTACGATCACGCCGCGCCTGAAGTGGACGAGGAGGGCGGGGAAGAGGCAGCCGAAGACCATCCGATCCGCGTGGCGATCGTCGGGCGGCCGAACGCCGGCAAATCGACGCTGATCAACCGCATCATCGGTCAGGACCGCCTGCTGACGGGCCCGGAGGCCGGCATCACGCGCGATTCCATCGCCATCGACTGGACATGGAAGGATCGCGAGTTCCGCCTCTTCGACACGGCCGGAATGCGGCGCAAGGCGCGGGTCGAGGGTAAGCTGGAGAAACTCGCGGTCGGCGACGCGCTCCGCGCCATCCGCTTCGCCGAGGTCGTCGTGCTGGTGCTCGACGTGGGCCTGCCCTTCGAGAAGCAGGACCTCCAGATCGCCGATCTCATCGAGAGCGAGGGGCGCGCGATTGTCATCGCGCTCGACAAGTGGGACCTGGTCGAAGAGCGGCAGCGAACCATGGCCGATCTCAAGGAGAAGGCCGCGCGCCTGCTGCCGCAGGTGGCAGGCGTGGCGCTCGTGCCGGTCTCTGGCGTGACCGGCGAGGGGATCGACAAACTGATGGAGGCGATCCTCAAGGCCCACACCGTCTGGAATCGCCGCGTCGCCACCGCGCGGCTGAACCGGTGGCTACCCGAAATCCTCGAGCAACATCCGCCGCCGGCTGTCGCCGGACGCCGCATCAAGCTCCGCTACCTGACGCAGGCGAAGGCGCGGCCCCCGACCTTCGTCGCCTTCTGCTCGCGGCCCGAGGCGCTGCCCGACGCGTGGCGGCGCTACCTGATGAATGCGCTTCGCAACGATTTCGACCTGCCGGGCGTGCCCATTCGGCTGACGCTTCGCAAGGGCGAGAACCCGTACGAAGGCCGCAGAAAGAACAAGCCCAAAACATCGCCGCGCAGCCACGCCAAGAAGTGAGCCCCCTCAGGGGAAACGCTGAGTCTCGCCCGTGGCGAACTCGAAGAGAACATTGTTCTCGGTGTAATCCGGCGAGAGCATGCGGATGATGTCCGGCACCACCGCATCGGGCGACTTCAGCGTGTCGGGGTCCTCGCCCGGCATCGCCTGTGCGCGCATGTGGGTGCGCAACGCGCCAGGGCTGAACAGGTTGGCCCGCACCGATGTGTTGGCTATCTCGCCCGCATAGGTTCGCACGAGGGCGTCGAGCGCCGCCTTGGTGATCGAGTACGAGCCCCAGTAGGGCCGCATGCTCTTCGTCACGCCGCTGGTCACGAACAACGCCCGCCCGGCATCAGACTGGCGGAGGAGCGGGTCGAGCGAGCGGATCAGTCGCCAGTTGGCGGTCAGGTTGATCGCCAGGGCGTTATCCCAGACCTTCGGGTCCAGATGGGGGAGCGGCGTGACGACGCCAAGCACGCCGGCATTGGCAAAGAGAATATCGAGTTTGCCCCAGCGCTCGAAGAGCGCGCCGCCGAGGCGGTCGATGCCCGGGCTATCTTTCAGGTCCAGCGGGACCAGCGTGGCGCTGCCACCCCTGGCACGGATGGCGTCGTCGAGTTCTTCCAGTCCGCCGGTCGTGCGCGCCACTGCGACCACATGCGCGCCGGCCTCGGCGAGGCCAACGGCTGCGGCATAGCCGATGCCGCGCGACGCGCCGGTGACGACGGCAACCCGTCCGTTCAGATCAGGCACAGGTCAGCCGGCTCCCGCGACGCGCGGGAACGGGTGGACGTTGTCGCGGGTCTCGCGGTCGGTGAGGCGGGTCGGATAGGCACCGCTGAAGCAGGCATCGCAGAATTGCGGCGCCGCATTGTCGCGGGCCGCTTCGCCGACGGCGCGGTAGAGGCCGTCAACGGAGAGGAAGCCGAGGCTGTCGACCTTGATGAAATCGGCCATCTCGGGGATCGACATGCGCGCGGCGACGAGCTGCAACTCTTCGGGCGTATCGACGCCATAGAAGCAGGAGTGCGACATCGGCGGACTGGCGATGCGCATGTGGACCTCGGAGGCGCCGGCGTCGCGGATCATCTTCACGATCTTCTGCGACGTGGTGCCGCGCACGATCGAGTCGTCGATCAGCACCACGCGCTTGCCGGCGAGAATATCGCGGTTGGCGTTGTGCTTGAGGCGCACGCCCATGTGGCGGATCGCATCGGAGGGCTCGATGAAGGTGCGGCCGACATAGTGGTTACGGATGATGCCGAGGTCGAACGGCAGATTGGCGGCAAGCGAATAGCCGATAGCCGCCGGGGTCCCGGAATCCGGCACCGGCACGACGAGATCGGCGGGAGCCGGCTGTTCCAGGGCAAGTTCGGCGCCGATGCGCTTACGCACCTCGTACACGCCGCGCCCCTCGACCGAGGAATCCGGCCGGGCGAAATAGACGTACTCGAAGATGCAGAAGCGCGGGCTCGTCCTGGCGAACGGAAACAGGCTCTCGATGCCGTCCTCGGTCACGATGACCATCTCGCCCGGCTGCACGTCGCGGACGAAGCGCGCCCCGATGATATCGAGGGCGCAGGTCTCGGAAGCGAGAATGGTGGCGCCATCGAGATCGCCGATGACCAGCGGGCGGACGCCCAGCATGTCGCGGCAGCCGATCATCTTCTTGGTCGACAGGCAGACCAGCGAGTAGGCGCCTTCGACCTTCTGCAGCGCGTCCACAATGCGGTCGACCAGCAGGTTGCGGGTCGAGGTGGCGATGAGATGGAGGATGACCTCCGTATCGGAGGTCGACTGGAAGATCGAGCCGCGCCGCTGAAGCTGGTCCTGAAGGGCCAGCGCATTGGTCAGGTTGCCGTTATGCGCGACCGCGAAGCCGCCGCCGGAGAACTCGGCGAAGAGCGGCTGGATATTACGCTCGACCGAGCCGCCGTGAGTCGAATAGCGATTATGGCCGATGGCCCGGTCGCCGGAGAGATTGTTGACGACGCTAGGCTTGGTGAAGGTGTCGCCGACGAGACCGACATGCCGCTCGGCATGAAATGCCTTGCCGTCGAACGAAACTATGCCGGCAGCTTCCTGACCGCGGTGCTGGAGCGCGTGCAGCCCGAGGACGGTCAGCGCGGCGGCGTCCGGGTGACCGAACACGCCGAAGACGCCGCACTCCTCATGGAGCGTATCGGCGTCGAATGGCAGCGTGGTCGGTTCCAGCATGGTTCGCTTAGTTGCCGCTGTTTTCGATGAGCCGGTTGAGGCCCTGTCGGGCAGCCGGACCGGGACTCGGGTCCGCGTCGGGCAGCTCATCCTGCGTCGGGCTTGTGTCAGTGCCGCCCGTACCGCCACCCCCGCGGCGGCGATTGAGCGCCGCCTCGATGTCGTCGGGCAGGGCGGCCATCAGCCGCTCGCCGAGGTTCTCCAGCATTGGCCGGGTCTGCGCATTGGCGACCCACGCCGGCGGCGTCTGAACCAGCCAGTCGAAGAACAGCACGGCGATGACCAGCAGGAGCAAGCCCCGCGCCGCGCCGAAGATGAAACCGAGCGCGCGATCCACCGCGCCAACGCGGCTGTCGATGACGAAATCGGCGATCTTCATGGTTATGAAGCTCATCACGATGAGCGCGACGAAAAAGATGGCCGCCGCTGACACGATGGTCGCCACCGTGTTGCTCTCGAAATAGGGCTTCACCAGCGGCAGGACAGAGCCATACAGGTAATAGGCCGCCGCGACCGCCGCCACCCACGAGGCGACGGAGAGCACCTCGCGCACGAAGCCGCGCGCCATGGCCAGAACGGCCGAAATCAACACGACGACGATGACGATGACGTCGAGGACGGTGAAGGCCATACGATCAAGAGTTCCCTGCGCGGAGCTTGGCTCTAGCACGATTCTGGCGGTTCGGTACCGCGCCACTTGCCGAGATGGAACCCAAAGCTCACCCCGCCGCCTTGAATCGAATTGCCCGAATACCGGCTCAATGCGCTGCGATCAATAGCGTTTTGGCGATCTCAACAGCGATCACGCGTCGCGGGGGCGGTTCCTTGCCTGCGCGGCAATGGAGGCAACGAGGTCGGCGAGCGCCGCGATAGCAGTTCCGCCAACGTCGGCGTCCTTGGCTATCGGCATTGTGGCGCGGGTGAAGCCAAGCTTCTGCGCCTCCTTGATGCGTGCGCCAGCATGGGACACGGGCCGGACGGCGCCGGACAAGCTGACCTCACCGAAATATACCGCCTCGACCGGGAGTGGGGCATTCAACCGCGAGGAGACAAGGGCCGCAGCGACCGCGAGATCGGCGGCCGGTTCGGCGATGCGCAACCCGCCGGCGACGTTGAGATAGACGTCGCAATCGCCCAGCCGGACGCCGCAATGAGCCTCAAGCACCGCCAGCACCATTGCCAGGCGGTTCGAATCCCAGCCGATGACGGCACGGCGCGGGGTGCCCAGCGTGGTCGGTGCGACAAGCGCCTGGATCTCGACCAGCAGCGGCCGCGTGCCTTCCATGCCGGCAAAGACGGCGGCGCCAGGCGTGTCGGCGTTGCGCTCGCCGAGGAAAAGTTCCGACGGGTTGGCGACCTCGCCAAGGCCGGCGCCAGTCATCTCGAACACGCCGATCTCGTCGGTAGGGCCGAAGCGGTTCTTCACGGCGCGCAGGATGCGGAAATGGTGCCCGCCTTCACCCTCGAAGTAGAGGACGCCATCGACCATGTGCTCGACCACGCGCGGGCCGGCGATCTGCCCGTCCTTGGTGACATGGCCGACGAACACAACGGCGGTGCCGGTCTGCTTGGCGTAGCGGATGATCGCCTGCGACGAGGCGCGGACTTGCGTCACCGTGCCCGGCGCGGATTCGGCGAGATCGGTCCACAGCGTCTGGATGGAATCGATGATCAGCAGGGCCGGCGGCTTGTCCGTCGCAAGGGTGGCGAGGATATCCTCGACGCTGGTCTCGGCGGCGAGCTTGACCGGCGCCTCGGTCAGCGACAGGCGCTCCGCGCGGAGGCGGATCTGGGCGACCGCCTCCTCGCCGGAGACATAGACGACCGATTGGCCGGAGTTCGCAAGGGCGCCCGCGACCTGGAGCAGTAGGGTCGATTTGCCGATGCCGGGGTCGCCGCCAACCAGCAGCGTCGAGCCCCGCACGAAGCCACCGCCGGTCACGCGGTCGAACTCGGCGATGCCGGATTTCATGCGCGGCGCATCGTCTGTGCCGCCAGCAAGCGACGCCAGTGCTACCGGGCGTCCCTTGCCGAGTTTGCGCGCGGATGGGCCCGAGGCAACGCCGCCACCGGCACTTTCCTCCACCAGCGAATTCCACTCGCCGCAGTCGTCGCATTTGCCTTGCCAGCGCGAGGTCAGCGCCCCGCAGTTCTGACAGGCGAAGGTTGTCTTGAGGCGGGCGGTGGTCAGAGACACGCGAAGCTCCGAGTCGGATGTTCGCTGTATGTTCTCATGGTTCCACCGCCAAGGCAATGGCAGGCGGAACATGACCCGCGGCGGGCGGTTCTTCCAGCAAGTAACCGACATCCCCAACATGAGGCAGACCCCATGCAAACCCTTCGCGTCTTCAGGCTCATTCCCGTCGCGCCGCCCGAAGCCAACGGCTGGGATCTTGCGTCGAACCAAGGCGAGGTTGTCGTTCGCGCTTTTTCGCCCGCCGACGCCCGTATCGTCGCGGCGGCAGCCGAGCCGGATTTCAGCGACATCTCCGCGAAGCCCGGCGACGGCGTGTCGACCGCGCCGGCCAGCGCCTTTCGCGACATTGGGCTCTACACGGTGGTCGAGGAAAGCGGCGACCGCTATCCGCGTGATGGAGAGCGCGGCGTGATCGCGGGCACGGTCGATCAGGACGTCATCCGGCCACTGGAAGAGTAGCTCAGTCCCCACCCACATATCGCCGCTGAAGGCGGCGGCCGAGGCCGGTGAGCAGTTCGTAGCCGATGGTGCCTGCGTGGCGGGCGACGTCGTCGATCGGCATGTGACGGCCGAACAATTCGGCCCAGTCGCCGCGGGCAACCCCTGGGATGTGGGTGACGTCGATGGCAATGAGGTCCATCGACACGCGCCCGACCAGTGGCGCCCGCTGCCCCCGAACCCATGCCGCGGCGCCCGGCATCTCGTCGCTCCCACCGGCGAGGCGGTGGTAGCCGTCGGCGTAACCAACGCCGAGTATGGCGATGCGCGCCGGCTCCTTCAGATGCTGCGTTGCGCCGTAGCCGACCAACTCGCCCTCGTCGGCCTCGCGGACGGCGAGGACGCGCCCCTCGAGAGTCACCACCGACCGCATCGGATTGGTGACGCCTTCGACCGCGACAGCGCCATAGAGCGCGATGCCGGGGCGCACGAGATCGAAGTGGAAGTCAGGTCCGAGGAAGACGCCGGCCGAATTTGCGAGCGAGGCGGGAATGTTCGGGAATTGCAGCCGCACCTCGTGGAAAAGAGCCAGCTGGCGGGCGTTCATGGGATGCTCGGGCGTGTCGGCGCAGGCGAGGTGCGAGATCAGCAGGTCAGGCGCGAGCGCGGTCAGCATCCGTTCGTCGCGCCGGAGTTCCAGAGCCTCGTGGAGCGTGAGACCGAGCCGGTTCATGCCGGTGTCGACGTGCAGCGCCGCGCCGGTTTTGCCGCCGTCCTTGCGGAAGGCTAGCCAGGCTTCGATCTCCGGCCAGGTTCCCAGCACCGGGCGAAGGTCGGCCTCGGCGTACAGGTCGGCCGCGCCGATGAGGCCATCGAGGACGTAGATGACGGCGTCGGGGACGGCCGCACGCAAGCGGATACCCTCGTCCGGCAGGGCGACGAAGAACGTCGTGCAGCCGGCAGCGGCCAGGGCCGTTTGCGGCCTGCTCCAGGCCGATGCCGTAGCCATCGCCCTTGACCACCGCAGCGGTGGCGTGAGCGCCGCCCGCGACGCGGTTGGCGAGCGCCGTCCAGTTCGCCGCGAGTGCGTCCAGGTCGATGGTCAGACGGCCGCCGGAGATCGACGACGGGGATGGAGCGATCATGGCGCGCAACCTAACAGGTTTTTGGCTTCTCCGACGATGTGAGGCAGGGCGGGCGCGCGTGCTGGCTAGATCCTGCGCGCGATGAAAAAGGCGGCTGTGTGTGTGTCCGTTTCGCTACAGACACGTGAATGCTGCGGCGCAACAATTTCGGACAGGGAGGATGATTGTTCTCACGGAGAGAGCCCATGAATCATCTCAGACTGCGCCTGTCGTGTGGCGTCTTCCTCACCGGCCTCGCGGCCACGACCTCCATCGCACCCGCCGCCGACCGCGGCGCCTGGTTCAAGAGTCTGACACAGCCGGATACCGGACTGTCATGCTGCGACATTTCCGATTGCCGGCGGGCGGACGCCGACTGGAAGGGCGGGCAGTGGTGGGCCGTCGTCGAAGGCCAGTGGACCGCGATTCCCCACGAGAAGGAACTGAGCAAGCAGTCGATCGACGGCGACGCATATGTCTGCGCCACGCCAAGCCGTCACATCTACTGCTTCGTGAAGCCTGCCATGGCGATGTAGGCGCCGGCTCAGGCGGAATCGCCCGACACCGCCTTGACGTAGTGGTTCATCAGCATGGGCCAGCCTTCCTTGGTGCCCATCTGCTGACGGTACTTCTCCCAGCCATCGCCATGGCGGGGGAAATCGCGGTGGACCACCACGACCTCGGTCGTGCCGGGCTCCGTCTCGACGAAGCGGACATCGACGCGGCTGGCGTTGGCCTCGGAATCGACCACGGTGCGGTTCGGCGAAATCTGCCAGGCGAGCACGACGTGGCTCGGGCGGAAGAAGCTGAGCACCGTGCCCCATACGGTTTCGGCGCCATTCTTGTCGCGCTCGATGGCGCGGCCGTTCATCTTGGGCTCGAGAACGATCTCGGCGAGATTGTCCTGGGCGAAGGTGTAGCTCTTCGGCCACCAGGTGTTGAACTCGTCGACGAAGACGGAGAACGCCTTCTCAGGCGTTGCCGGGACCTTGCGGCTGACGACCAGCAGTTCCTTGGTGCCGCCGGCATCCTCGCCGCCACCGCTGTCGTCCTTCTTTCCGCCGAATAACCATTTGAACATCGCTGAACTCCTTGCCGGTTCGCCACCTTACAGGAAGGCGGCGCCGGAAGGCCAACCGGGGGACCCCTAGCCCTCGAAGCGGACGGGGAGGGATTCTTCCGGGGCGAGGTTGGAGAAGCGGGTGACCGAGTCCTCGAAGTGCAGGCGGACGGTGCCCGTAGGGCCGTGGCGCTGCTTGCCGATGATCACCTCGGCGATGCCGTGGACCTTGCCCATCTCGTCCTGCCAGGTGAAGTACTCCTCGGTGCCGGGCTTCGGCTCCTTGTTCTTCAGGTAGTACTCCTCGCGATAGACGAAGAGCACGACATCGGCGTCCTGCTCGATCGAGCCGGACTCGCGAAGGTCGGAAAGCTGAGGGTGCTTGTCGTCGCGGTTCTCGACCTGACGCGACAGCTGCGAGAGAGCAACGATCGGAACCTGAAGCTCCTTGGCCAGCGCCTTGAGCGTGGTGGTGATCTCGGTCACCTCCTGCACGCGGTTCTCACTTCCCCGCCGCGACGAGCCCTGGAGGAGCTGGATGTAGTCGACGATCAGCAGGTCGAGGCCGCGCTGGCGCTTCAGCCGCCGGGCTCGGGCCGCAAGCTGCGCGATGGACAGACCGCCGGTCTGATCGACATAGAGCGGGACCCGCTGCATCTCGCGCGAGGCCTCGACGATACGGGCGAAATCGCTCTCGTCGATGCGGCCGCGGCGGATGTTGGCGGACGATACGCCGGACTGTTCGGCGATGATACGCGTGGCGAGCTGCTCGGCCGACATTTCCAGCGAGAAGAAGCCGACGATGCCGCCATCGACGGTCTTCATGGCGCCGTCCGGCTGGACTTCACCGCGCCAGTTCTTGGCGATGTTGAAACCGATATTTGTGCCGAGCGAGGTTTTACCCATGCCCGGCCTGCCAGCGATGATGATGAGATCCGAGCCCTGCAGGCCGCCCATCAGCCGGTCGAGGTCGTCGAGGCCGGTGGCGAGGCCGGAGAGGTGGCCGTCGCGCTTGTAGGCGGCGCTGGCCATGTCGATGGCGCTGACCAGCGCCGTCTCGAAGGACTGGAAACCGGTGTTGTAGTTGCCCTTCTCGGCGAGATCGAAAAGGCGCTTTTCTGTATCCTCGATCTGCGCCGCGGGGGTCTGCTCGACATTGGCGTCGTAGGCAACGTTGACCATGTCCTCGCCGATGCCAATAAGCGCGCGGCGCAGAGCCAGGTCATAGACCGTGCGGCCGTAATCCTCGGCATTGATGATCGTCGTCGCTTCCGCGGCGAGGCGGGCGAGATAGGTGGCGAGGTTGATGTCGCCGATGGCGAGATCGGCCGGCAGGAAGGTCTTGATCGTGACCGGCGTCGCGATCTTGTTGGCGCGAATGAGCTGGCCGGCAACCTCGAAGATCGTCCGGTGGATCGGCTCGAAGAAATGCTGCGGCTCGAGGAAATCCGATACGCGGTAGAACGCCTCGTTGTTGACGAGGATGGCGCCAAGCAACGCCTGCTCCGCCTCCACGTTCTGCGGTGCGGAGCGATAGGTCTCGGTGGTCGTGTTGTCTGCGACCGCGCGAACCGCCAATGCCATGTCTTCTCAGTCCTCAGCCTCTTGCGTCACTCCGAATCGTGTGGCGTCCCGGCGCTCCGCCGGCAAACTGCCCCGCGATACTGGGGTAACAGGGCTTCGCCCCCCGAAGCCCACGCGAACGCGACGACGTCGAGCCACCACGTTCACCGCGTGTTTACCACGCGCCCCATCGTCGCAAAGGACTGTCTGTCGAGTCACCCGCAAATCACAAACCCGGAAGGTAGGCCCTTGCGGCAGGCGAGGCGCTATCGCAGCGAATCATTTGGCGATGATTCGGGCGGCAAGAAAAGGGCGGGCCGCAGGTGCCGGGAAAGCCGCCGCGCGCGAGGTGCGGCAAAATTGTCAGGCGATCCGGTAGTGCAGGTGGACGACGCCGTTGGCGAAGCGGTGCTCGTCGATCAGTTGGAGATTCAGCCGGACGTGATCGGGGAGGGAGCGCGTGCCACCGCCGATCACAACCGGCGTGACGAACACATGATATTCGTCCACAAGCCCACCACGCAGTGCATGGGCGGCAAGGCCGGGTCCGCCGATCGAAATGTCGCGTTGTGCCGACGCCTTCATCCGACGCACGGCCTCCGGGTCGAAGTCCCGCTCGATCCGCGTCCGCGTGCTTGAGGGGGTGTCTAGCGTCCGCGAGAAAACCACCTTGTCTGCGGCCCGCCAGATTTCGGCGAAGTCGCGCATGACCAGCGGCTCGCCGGCGAGCGGCATGGTCTCCCACGCGACCATCGTTTCGTACATGCGACGCCCATAGAGATGCGTGCCGATCGGGCGTTCGAGATCATTGACGAAGGCGTGCACGGCTTCGTCCGGCGCCGCCCAGTCGAACTTGCCGTGCTCGTCGTTGACGTAGCCATCCAGCGACGCGATGGCGGAATAGATCAGCTTGGCCATTGGGCGGGCATACCCCCAGATCGGCCGCCGACCAACAAAAAAGGGGCGGGCCGAAGCCCGCCCCTGTCATGCTTGCCCCTGACGAGCGTCAGAGCTTGATGCGGTAGATGTCGAAGCCGTTCTCGCCGGGGCCGGCCAGTTCGATGCCGGTGACGTCGGAGAGGTGGTCCTTGGCCTTCGGACCGGATGGGAAAATGACCGAGGCGCCGGCGACCGGCGCGAAGGTCCAGTTCTTGTCGGCCGACGGGTTGATCGTGCCCTTGTCGACGATGTAGCGCACGATCACGTCGCGGTTGGTGTCCGGCGCGACGAAAACGATCACCTTGTCGTTGATCTCCGGGAAGTTGCCGCCGCCGCCCGCGCGGTAATTGTTGGTGGCAACGATGAACTTCTGCGCCGGGTCGATCGGCTTGCCGTCATAGGCGAGGTCGACGATGCGCTTGGCGTCGGCGTTGATAACGGCGCCCTTTGGATCGTATTTCGGCGGCTGCGACAGGTCGATCTTGTAGGTGACGCCGTCGATCACGTCGAAATTGTAGCTCGGGAAGTCGTCATTGATCAGCGGCTGGTCGGCCTTGCCGGGCTCGACCTGGTTGAAGATGCCGGCCGACATCTCCAGCCACTCCTTCACCTGCGCGCCGGTGATCTCCACCGCCCGCACCGTGTTGGGGTAGAGATAGAGGTCCGACACGTTCTTGATGGCGATGTCGCCGGCCGGCACGTCGGTGAAATACTCCGCGCCACCGCGACCGCCGGCCTTGAACGGCGCTGCCGCGGACAGGACCGGCAGGCCCTGCCACTGCGTGCCGTTCATCATCTGCGTGATGTACCAGATCTGCGCCTGGCTCACGATCTGCACCGAAGGATCATCGGCAACCAGTGCAAAGTAGCTGTGGAGCGGCGCGGAGGTCTTGCCGACCGGGCGGCGGACATAGGCGAGCGTGGCCTCGTGGTCCTCTTTCACCGCTGCGACGACGGCCTCGAAATCCGGGACGAGGGCAACGTTTTTGTTGTCCTTGCGCTCGTAGATCGGCCGCGCCTCGGACTCGGCCGAGACGACCTTCCACTTGTCGCCGTCGCGCTCGAGCAGCAGGTCGATGAGGCCCATGTGCGAGCCCCAGAAGCCGCCCATCACGGCAGGCGTCCCCATCAGCGTGCCCTTGGCGTTGTCGACGCCGGCGAGATCCTTGAACTGCGGCCCGCCCGGGAAGACGAGATGCTGGTGACCGGTGAAGATCGCATCGATGCCGGGGATATCGCCGAGGAACAGCGAGGCGTTCTCCATCGTGTCGGTCTTGTTGGCGTCGATGCCCGAATGGGAGAGGGCGATGACGATGTCAGCGCCGGCCTCCTTGATTTCGGGGACCCACGCCTTCGCCGCCTCGACGATGTCGCGGGTCATGACGTTGCCCTGGAGGTTCTTCGAGTCCCAGATCATGATCTGGGGCGGGACGAAGCCGATGACGCCGACCTTGATCGGGTATTCCTTGCCGTCGCCATCCTTCACCGTCTTGTCGAGGATGATGTACGGCTTGAGGTAGAGTTTGTCGTCGCGCGGGTTCGCGGCGAGCGTCGTGCCCTTGATGAGGTTTGCCGAGACGAACGGAAAGTTGGCGCCGGCCAGGACCTTGTCCATGAAGCCGAGGCCGTAGTTGAACTCGTGGTTGCCGAGGGTCGAGGCCTCGTAGCCGAGAACGTTCATGCCCTTCATGATCGGGTGAACGTCGCCGTCCTTCATGCCCTTCTCGTAGGCGATGTAGTCGCCCATCGGGCTGCCCTGGAGCAGGTCGCCGTTGTCGATGAGCATCGAGTTGGTCGCCTCGCCGCGGATCGACTGGATGATGGAGGCGGTGCGCGACAGGCCCATCGTGTCGTTCGGTTTGTCGGCGTAGTAGTCGTACGGCAGCAGATTCACATGGATGTCGGTGGTTTCCATGATCCTGAGATGCGCCTGGCCGGCGGCGGCGAACACAGAGTAGGGATGCATCACTGCAAGCGCTCCGAGGGCGCTGGTGCCGAGCAGGAACCTGCGCCGGTCGATTTCCATTCGGTTCAGTTCGGACATATTCAGCCTCCACTTTCCGGTTTTTCCGCGCCGCGATGGGCTTTCACGGCCGCATTTTGCCGGGCGCCTGGACACATATTGCGCCCGACTTTGGCCGGTTCAAAGCCGATTCAGCGGGCATCGCCGGCCTTTGTTTCAGCCAACGGTGACGCCATGATGAAGCGAATGCGCGCTCCGCGGTTCTGGCCGGCGGAACCCATGCGTACGCGGTCCGTTGTCACTTCATGCTGGACCGGGCTGAACGCGCTTTCGAGAAGACCGCCGCGGACGATCCGCGCGGACGCACCGCCTTGCGCCCGTCGCACATCGGCCGAGAGGGCTGGAAAGAC
Organism: uncultured Alphaproteobacteria bacterium; assembly: GCA_963798195.1. GTDB lineage: Bacteria > Pseudomonadota > Alphaproteobacteria > Rhizobiales > Kaistiaceae > CAVSRC01. The sequence goes on from CAWCSF010000010.1 coordinate 666,204, forward strand.
ATTCTCTGGCGCGTTTGGAACGCGTTCAACGCTGACCGCGTCATGCTGGTCGCCGCTGGCGCGACGTTCTACTTGTTGCTTGCGCTATTCCCTGCGTTGACCGTTCTGGTCTCGACCTATGGTCTTGTCGCAGACCCAGTGAGCATCGTCGGGCAGTTGCAGTTGCTCGGCGGCGTGCTGCCCCAGGCGGGCATAGAGGTGATCCAGGCGCAGTTGCAAAGCCTCGCCTCGCAGGACCCGGCGGCGTTGAGCTTTGGCTTCCTCTCCGGTTTCTTGCTCGCTCTGTGGAGCGCCAACAACGGCGTCAAAACGTTGTTCGAGGCGATGAACATCGCCTACGAGGAACGTGAAAAGCGCTCGTTCATCAAGCTGAACCTCGTCGCCTTCGTATTCACGCTGGGCGCCATGGTGGTGGCGATCGTTTTCATCTTTGCCATCGGAGTCCTTCCAGCTCTGATCGCCTTCGTCGGGCTCGACGGCAAAACCGAAATCATTATCTCGCTGGTGCGCTGGCCGATCCTCTTCGTCGTCGCCGCGCTGGCCGTCTCGGTTCTCTATCGTTACGGCCCAAGTCGCCAAAGCGCCCGCTGGCGCTGGATCAGATGGGGAAGCGTGGCAACGACGCTGTTGTGGCTGCTCACGTCGATTATTTTCTCGTGGTATCTCGGCAATTTCGCGAACTACAACGCCACCTATGGATCGCTCGGGGCGGTCATCGGCTTCATGATGTGGACGTGGGTCTCAATGATCATCCTCGTCATGGGTGCCGAATTCGATGCCGAGGTGGAGCACCAGACACTACGCGACTCCACCACCGGTCCCGAACGCCCGATGGGCGAGCGTGGCGCGACAATGGCCGACACCAGGGGCGAGAGCCGGCCCTCGTCGCCGGAGAGAGAGCTGGACGAGCGGGAGGCGCGGGTCACGCAGTCCACTGCGGCAGGCGCTCTGCCTCGCGGGGCCCCCTCCAAAACCGGCCGGGCGCTTTCCTTCGCCGGCCCCATCGCGGCGCTCGCCGTCGGCTGGCTCTGGTCGAAACGCGGGCGCATTCTGTCTAAGGGGCCTGATCGCTGACGCTCGATGATGCGCCGACGACGGTGCCGGATAGCGAAAATAAGCCCCAGACGGCCCCAAACGCGTCTCCATCCATCATATTTGCTGCATCGGGTTAAGGAGCTCAAAGGATTCGTCGTGTATTTTACAAATACCTGAAAGATGAGAACGACCGAATGTCCGGCGTATCCATGCCGCCCAACAAAGCAATCGACAGCGTCAACGCGCTCCAGGCGATCATCGACGTTCTCGCCACGCCCGTCTTCGTCAAGGATCGCGAGCACTGCTGGCTTCTGGTCAATCGGGCGCTTTGCGAATTCATGGGGCATTCACGCGCAGAACTGATCGGCAAGTCGGACTACGACTTCATCCCCCGCGAGCAGGCCGACGTGTTCTGGCAGAAGGACGATTTCGTTTTCACCACGGGTGAAGAGAACGAGAACGAAGAGGAGCTGACCACCCAATCCGGCGAGGTCCGCACGATCGTCACCCGCAAGCGACTGATCAATGTGGCCGGCACCCCGCTGCTGGTGGCCGTCATCACCGACATCACGGCCTTCCGCGAAGCCGAAGCGCACAGCCGTTATCTGGCGTATCACGACACGCTGAGCGGCCTTGCCAACCGGTCGCTGCTCAACGAACGCATTGACGCCACCATCGCCGATGGCGCGGCCGACACGGGTCGTTGCAGCGTCATTGTCATCGACCTGGACCGATTCAAGCAGGTGAACGACGCCTATGGCCATGCCGCCGGCGACGAGGTCATCCGCGAATTCGCCAAGCGCGTTACCGCGCTGGTGTCGCCGACCGACACGGTCGCGCGACTGGGTGGCGATGAATTCGCCATCCTCCTTCCCGGCATGCGGTCGCTCGACGCCCTGTCCCAACGCATTCTGGAGGTGGCCCGCCTGCCGTTTGTCGTTGCCGGCGCGACCGTCCACATCGGCGCGTCGGTTGGCGTTGCGTGCGAGCCGACGAACGAGACCAGCCGAAGCGAACTTCTGCGCAAGGCCGACGTTGCGCTCTACAGCGCCAAATCGGCTGGCCGCAACTGCTCCCGTGTGTATGACGAAGCGATGGACGAGGGCCGCGCTGCACGCGCCGAACTCGAGGAGGACCTTCGGGAGGCGGTCGACACGGGAAAGGGCCTCGACGTCCACTATCAGCCTCTCTATTCGGGCCGCACGATATCCGGCGTAGAGGCACTCGTGCGCTGGGCTCATCCGCGGCTCGGATTGTTGCTGCCGGCCATGTTCGTGCCGATCGCGGAAGAGACCGGTCTCATCGTGCCGCTCGGCGACCTGGTGCTCGACAAGGCATGCGCGGCGCTCGCCCAGTGGCCCAAAATCTCTATGGCGATCAACGTGTCAGCGGTCCAGTTGCGCGACCCTGACTTTCCTATGCGGATCTTGCGAAAGCTCGCCGCAAACAAGGTGCCGCCCGTCCGCATCGAACTCGAGATCACGGAAACCGCGGTACTCAGCTCGGACGGGATCACCCAAACCAATCTCAGAGCATTGCGGGAGGCGGGCTTCGGAATTGCACTGGACGATTTCGGCACCGGCTATTCAAGCCTGAGCCACTTGCACAAACTGCATGTCGACAGCATCAAGATCGATCAGTCATTCGTCAGCAATCTCGGCCAATCTTCGGACTCGGCCCCGATTATCCAGGCAGTCGTCCACATCGCGCGGATGATGGGCCTCAAGGTCACCGCCGAGGGTGTCGAAACGGACGGCCAGCGCCAGTTCCTGATCGACGCCGGTTGCTCTAACTTGCAGGGGTTTCTTCTGTCGCCGCCGTTGCCCGAAGCGGAGATCGGAGCGCTGCTCCTGCGTCAGCAAGAACCGCCAGCCGGCGAACAGGACGCTGCGTAAGCCGCGGGCCGGGGTCTGATTCCGGCTGCATTTGCCCTCCGAAATCCTTGCCCATGTGCTAGAATGGCCGCATCACGGATAGCGCCATGAGCGACAAGGACACTCTCACCAAACCCCGGGTGAAGGTTCAGCCGAAGACCGAGCGGCCGCGCCTGCACAAGGTCATCCTCGTCAACGATGACTACTCGCCGCGCGAATTTGTCGTGCAGGTGTTGAAGGCGGTGTTCCGCACCAGCGAGGACGAGGCCTACAAGATCATGATCACCGCCCACCGGCGTGGGGTCTGCGTCGTCGCCGTCTATACCCGCGACATTGCCGAGACCAAGGCGACCGAAGCGACCGACATGGGCCAGCGGGCGGGCTTCCCGCTGATGTTCACGACCGAGCCGGAGGAGTAGGGCGGCCGGACTACTCGCCGGCGAGTTTCAGCGGCGGCGCCTTGCTGATCCCATCGATGGCACGGAGCTTCTCTTCCCGCTCAGACATGTAGTTGCGTGTCAGCGGTACGGCCATCTGGTTCTTGGTCAGTTGAAGCTGGAAGTTCATCAGCGCGCCGGTCTGGAAGGAGACTTCCGAAGCCGAGAGATAGAACTCCCAGATGCGGCAGAAGCGCTCGTCGTAGAGCGCGGCCGCCTCCTCGCGATGCGCCATGAAGCGCTCGCGCCACGCCCTGAGCGTCTTGGCGTAGTGCAGCCGCAATATCTCCATGTCGGTGACGCGGAGCCGCGCCTTCTCGACTGCGGGCATCACTTCCGAGAGCGAGGGAATGTATCCGCCGGGGAAGATGTAGCGCTGAATCCATGCGCTGGTGTCGGCGGGTCCGTCGGTTCGGCCGATGGAATGGAGCACCATCACGCCGGTCTCGGTGAGTAGGTGGCGGCAGACATTGAAGAAGGCGCGGAAGTGGTTGACGCCGACGTGCTCGAACATGCCGACCGAAACGATGCGATCGAACGGGCCCTCGATCTTGCGGTAGTCCTTCAGCAGGAACTTGACCTTGCCATCAAGGCCGCGCTCCTCCGCCCGCCGGTTGGAGACCGCGTGCTGCTCTTCCGACAGGGTCACGCCAACGACGTCGACGCCGCAATGCTCGGCGAGATAGAGGCCGAGCCCACCCCAGCCCGAGCCTATGTCGAGCACGCGCTGGCCCGGCTGCAGCGCCAGCTTGGCGGCGATGTGCCGTTTCTTGGCGAGTTGCGCGTCGTCGAGACTGTTCACGCCGCTTTCCCAATAGGCGCAGGAATATTGCATGTCCGCGTCGAGGAAGAGCGAATAGAGCCGGCCGTCGAGATCGTAGTGCGCGTGGATGTTCTTCTTGGCGCGGCCGGGCGTATTGATCTGCCGAAGCCGGCGCGTGGCCATGCGCGAGGCCGTGATCGCCATGGTCTTCAGCGGAGGGACCACGCCCTGATAGTTGCGGAAGAGGACAGTCAGGAAATCGAAGAGCGTGCCCTGCTCAATGACGTAGCCACCGTCAGCGAATTCCTCGCCGAGCTTGAGGTCCGGATCGCGGATGATCGCCGCTTCGGCATTGGCATTGGTGAAGCGGATACGCACCGTCTGAGTGCGGCCATCGCCAAAGCGATGCAGCTTTCCCCCGGAGTCGACAACTTCAAGCGAGCCTCTCCGGATCGCCCGTTCGAGGTATGACTTCAGCGATGAATTCATCGGGTGTCTGCCCGGGCCTTGCGGCCCTCCCGACCCTGGATGCCTAGACGCGGAAACCCCGCCGGACGGGATGATAGTCCCGATTCCGGCAGGGCCTCAACCCATTCTGTGGGGCTTAGAAAGTCCCGGTTTCTGCCTGTTCTTCGGCGGCCTCGGCCTCCGGAGTGGCTTCGCCGTCGGTTTCCGCCGCGGCTTCGGCCGCCTCATCGGCCTCGTCGGCGGCGCCGGCGAGAGTCAGATCCTCACCGCGGGCCTGACGGGCCGCTTCGTCCTCGCTCCGTGCCACGTTGACCGTAACGTGGGAGTCGACTTCGGGGTGAAGTGCGATGCGAACCTGGTGCAGGCCGATCGTCTTGATCGGCTGCATCAACGCGACCTGACCGCGACCAACGCTGAAGCCGCCGGCCTCGATTGCCTCGGCAAGGTCGCGTGCCGTGACCGAGCCGTAGAGCTGGCCGGTCTCGCCGGCCTGGCGAACGACGATGAAAGACTGGCCGTTGAGCTTGGCGCCGACCGCCTCGGCTTCCTGCCGGCGTTCGAGGTTGCGCGCCTCGAGATGCACGCGTTCGGACTCGAAGCGTTTGCGATTTGCCTCGTTGGAGCGCAGTGCCTTGCCCTGGGGCAGCAGGAAATTGCGGGCGAAGCCGTCGCGGACTTTCACCACGTCGCCCATCTGGCCAAGTCGCTGAATTCGTTCAAGCAGGATAACTTCCATGTCAGTTCACTCCGTTGAAGAGGTTTGGTTCATGTTGGCGGCACGCCTTTGAAACGGCGTGCGCGCAGGCTGAAGAACGCCTCGGCGATGGCGACGAGGACGAACAGGAAAAGGGGCAGGCCGGACAGCACCAGGAGTGCGTATGCGACGACCAGCAACACGACGCGGCCGGTCATGCCGATGGTGAGCGCATGAACCACCGCGAGACCGCCCAGCGCCGCTGCCCCGGCGAATGCGCCGGCGACGACGCGGGCGGCTTCTCCCAGCGCCCCCGGCAGGAAGGCCAATACGAAAGCGACGACGAAGATGACCAGCGTCTCGTTGGGCAGCATGACCGACCACATCTTGTCGCGCGGACGCGTCAAGCGCCCAGACGCCCGCGCCACGACGGCGGCGAGCCACAGGTCGAAGACCAGGATGAAGAGCAGGATCGCGGTCACCGTGAACGGCATCACGGCGATATTGAAGCGGACGAAGGGCTGGAGTTCCTCCGCCGTCGGCGGGATCCCCGTGGTGTTCATGTCGGCGAACCAAGTCACCAGCGACGCAGTAACTTCATCGACGAGCACCGCCGGATCGTAGCCGATGAGGGCGCCGACCAGCACGACACCGATGGCGAGGGCACCCGCGAGGTGCAGTAGCATTCGACCGAGCGGATACCATTCGGCTGCCCCTTCCGGCCCCTGGCGCGAGAGGAGGGCGAGGCGGGCAACCCAGAACAACGGGGCAGCGAAGAGCAATACGTAGGTCAGGGCCCCGAGCGTGGAAAGCGCAACGTAGATCGTGGCGGCGCCGGCAAGCGCGGCTGCCGCACCGGCGCTCAGCCCCCAGCCGAGCCCGGCAAGGCCGATCGGCAGGCCGGTGAGCATGAAAAGCGGGAAAGCCAGCGGCGTGCCGCCGATCGGAGCCAGGAACATGAGCGCCGAGCCGAAGCCGGCGGCAATGCCGATGAGGATGGTCTGCATGGTCGCTGTCCCGCCTTTCGAGCGGTTAGAGGCGGGTCGGCCAGATTGGCCGCCACGCCCCAACTTCGTTCAGATGCGGGCCGTGTCCGGTCCGCTTATTCGATCAGTCTGCTTTACTTGATCACGTAAGGCAGCAGGCCGAGGAAGCGCGCGCGCTTGATCGCCTGGGCGAGTTCGCGCTGCTTGATCGCCGAAACCGCGGTGATGCGCGACGGCACGATCTTTCCGCGCTCGGAGATATAGCGCTGCAGCAGCCGCACGTCCTTGTAGTCGATCTTCGGTGCATTGGCCCCGGAGAACGGGCAGGTCTTGCGGCGGCGGAAGAACGGCCGGCGCGTCGGAAGCTGGTTGATGTCGACCATCAGTTGTCTCCTCCGTTGCTGTCGCCGCCGGAACCTTCGCCATCCTCACGGCGCGGGCGAGGGGGCCGGTCGCCACGATCGCCGAAGCCGCGCTCACGGTCGCCGAAGCGCCCGCCGCCACGGCGGTCGCCACGATCGTCTCGGTCACGCTTCTGCATCATCGCCGAAGGTCCGTCCTCGAGTTCGTCCATCTTGATGGTGAGCGAACGGATGACATCTTCGTTGAGGCGCTGCTGGCGCTCCATCTCGGCGACCGCAGCGGGCGGCGCGTCGATGTTCAGCAGTGTGAAGTGGGCCTTGCGGTTCTTGCGGATGCGGTAGGTAAGGGACTTCAGCCCCCAGTTCTCCACCTTGGCGATCTTGCCGCCGCCCTGCTCGATGACACCGCGGAATTGCTCGACAAGCGTATCGACCTGCTGGCCGGACACATCCTGTCGCGCCAAAAATACATGTTCGTATAAGGGCATATCTGCCTTTCCTCATGTTAACCGGCGCTAAGCCTCTTCGAAGCCTTTGATGGAAAGGCTCGACGACACTTCGAGAGCAGGAGCACGGGAAGACGGATCGATCATGATCCTGCGGCGCTTGCCGCCTTCCGTTCAGCCCCCGGCCGGGGTCCCTTAGGGACGGCGCGGTTATACGGAAAGGCGGCGGGAAAGCAAGGCCTGCCAGGTGCGGTGGCCGGCCAGAACCGTACAAAGGGCGTCGAAGGCGGACCCGTGCGGGCGGTCACGCCGACAATTGGCCGTGCGAATCTCGAACTGGTAGCGTCCTTCCGGCGACAATCACCGGAAGTTGGTGCTGCGTGGAACACCAGAGGAAAGGTACTTCGCAGGTGAAAATCCGGCTCGAGCACGGTCGTGACGAGGCTGCCATCAGCGCGATCACCGCGGCCGCGTTCGCCGGCATGTCATTCAGCCGCCAGACCGAACACTTCATCATCGACGCCCTCCGCCGGCAGAATGGGTTGACGATCTCCCTGGTTGCGGAGGACGCAGGTGAAATTGTCGGTCACGTCGCGTTCTCGCCCATCGCAATCGACGGACAGCCTCGGAATTGGCACGCACTCGGACCCGTCGCTGTCGTTCCGGAGCGACAGCGGCAGGGAATTGGGACATCGATGATTCTGGAAGGGCTGGACCGCCTGCGGGCTCTGAAGTCCGGCGGATGCGTGGTGCTTGGCAATCCGGCCTACTATCAGCGCTTCGGCTTCCGCCATGACGCGCGTCTTTTCTACAAGAGCGCCCCGGCGCCACACTTCATGATCCAGCCATTCGGCGCGTCCACCCCGGAAGGCGAGGTCGCATTCCACCCGGCGTTCGATGCGACGGCCTAGATCTTACGGATCCAACTTGTGGAAGGCGCTATCTCTGCTGCCCGGATGAACCAGCCCGGGCCAAGTGGAAATCTATCGCGGCGAGCAAAACCGGATCCGTGACGAAGTCCCGCCATCCCTTCAAGTATGGCGCGGTGCCCCAGTCGCGCAGCAGGTCGACCTTGATGTAAGGGAAGCCGTGTTGCAGGAGCTGGCGCCACCGGGCGTGAACGGGACTGATCCGCTCCTCGCCGGGTGCATGCCGCCACGAAAGCATGGCTGCGCAGCGCAGGCCAAGCTGCTCGTATTTCCGCAAAAGCATGACCTCGTAGTTCAGGATGACCTGCCTCTTGTCGGTGTAGTTCTCGATGTTGCTCCAGAAGGCCCGCGCGTCGCCGTTTGCCAGGGCATGATCCTTGAGCACCAGAAAATAGCTCTGGTAGTGCCGCGCGATTTCGACGCTCTCGGTCAGGCCGATGAAATCCGCGGGCTGCCGCATGATGGTGTCCACCAGCCGCGGCAAATCTCCGATGGGGCCAAAAACGCTGTCATTCACGAGGACAATGGCTTCAGCCTGCCAAAGCCCCGGCAAGACGCGAAACGTGTCCGCCCATGCTCCGAAGTCAAATCCGGCGTTCTTGCGAACGATGAATCCCGAAACGGCTGGCGGAGTCGCAACGAACTGATCGCGGAGCTCGTTCGCGATCAGGATGTAGACAATTGAAAGGCCAGAAGCCCGCAGGGCGGCAAGGTGGTATTGGACATGCGGCTTCAGCGAATAGTCGGGCGAATACGAAACGAAGAGGCAGACGCGCTTTGCGCTGACGTCGCCGGGATCGATCAGTATCCGCAAGTCCGTTGACGGTGCTTCCCGCAGGTCGCCAGAGGCTATTGCCGGTGCACGCTGCGGAGGAAGAGATGCCATCTACCAGAACGGTCTGAAGGGGAAGCCAATATCAGGCTTCCGCATTTGAGCCGGGACCGTAACGGCGCAAGGTTCCGACGGCAACATTGCGTACAACCCTGCCGGTTGTGCTGCCCCGCCTTGACAGAGCCCGGCTGACACGCTCAAAGGCGCGCCAACCGGCGGCCCGCAAGCCGCCTGAATCAACAAGAACCACCCCAGGGCGGATGACCGCAGCGTTCACTTTTCCAGGGCAGGGCAGCCAGACGGTCGGCATGGGCAAAGCGCTCGCCGACGCGTTCTTCGAGGCGCGCGCCATCTTCGAGGCGGTCGACGATGCCCTCGGAGAGAAGCTGTCGAAGATCATCTGGGAAGGTCCGATCGAGACGCTGACGCTGACCGAGAATGCCCAGCCGGCATTGATGGCTGTGAGCCTGGCCACGACCCGTGTGCTCGAAGCTCGCGGCGTCAGCATCAAGAACAATGGCGCCTACGTCGCCGGACATTCGCTTGGCGAATATTCCGCGCTCGCCGCCGCTGGCGCGCTGACCGTGCACGACGCGGCAAAACTGCTGCGCACGCGCGGCCGCGCAATGCAGCAGGCAGTAGCGGTCGGAACCGGCGCAATGGCGGCGCTTATCGGAATGGAGCTGGAGGCAGCCGAGGCCGTTGCAGCAGAAGCGGCCGAGGGCGAGGTTTGCGCGGCCGCTAATGACAACGGCGGCGGGCAGGTGGTGATTTCGGGCGCAAAGGCAGCGGTCGAACGTGCTATCGAGATCGCCAAGGGCAAGGGCGCCAAGCGCGCCATCCTGCTGCCGGTCAGCGCTCCCTTCCATTGCGCGCTGATGGCGCCGGCCGCGAAGGTCATGGAGGAGGCGCTGGCCTCCGTCGCCATGCAGGCGCCGACGGTGCCCGTCATCGCCAACGTCGTAGCCGGCCCGATCAGCGATCCGGCCGAGATACGCCGCCGACTCGTCGAGCAGGTAACCGGCATGGTGCGCTGGCGCGAGTCGATGCAATGGCTTGGCGGCGCGGGTGTGAACGTCTTTATTGAGGTCGGCGCCGGAAAGGTGCTCTCCGGTCTCGTACGGCGCATCGTCGACGGAGCGGAGACGCTGGCCGTCGGCACGCCCGAGGACATCGATGCCGTCGTGGCGAAGTTCGGCTGAGGATCGGGGGACGCGTGGAATGTTCGAACTGACCGGCAAGCGCGCACTGGTGACGGGTGCCAGCGGTGCGATCGGCGGGGCCATCGCCCGCGTTTTCCACCAGCAGGGCGCCATCGTCGGGCTTTCCGGCACGCGCCGCGAGGCCCTCGATGCGCTTGCGGCGGAACTTGGCGACCGTTGCCACGTTCTTCCGTGTGATCTTTCCAAGGCAGAGCAGGTCGATCAGCTCGTGCCGCAAGCGGAAGAGGCCATGGGCGGCGAGGTCGACATTCTCGTCAACAATGCTGGCGTCACGCGCGACATGCTCTTCGCGCGCATGTCTGATGAGGACTGGGACACCGTGCTGACTGTCAATTTGACGGCGGCGTTCCGCCTGTCACGGGCCGTGCTGCGCGGCATGATGCGCCGCCGCGCCGGCCGTATCATCTCGATCACCTCGGTGGTCGGGGTGACCGGCAATGCCGGCCAAGGGAACTACGCGGCCTCCAAGGCCGGCCTGATCGGCATGACCAAGTCGCTGGCCGCGGAAATCGCCAGCCGCAATGTCACCGTCAATTGCGTCGCCCCGGGATTCACCGCCTCGGCGATGACCGACGCGCTCAACGAGAAGCAGCGTGCGATGATCCTGGAGCGGGTGCCGGCCAGACGTCTTGGCACACCCGCCGAGGTTGCCAGCGCGGTGGTCTACCTGGCCTCGGACGAGGCGGCTTATGTGACTGGGCAGACATTGCACGTGAACGGTGGCATGGCGATGATATGAGAGTACGGAGCAGCCCTCGTCGGAACGGCTTCGCAACCGCGAAAAGCCGGGATTTCCGCCGCTGGCAATGCCCCTGAAAGTATGTTACGGCCCACAGACCGGTGCCCTAAGTGCGGCGATATCTTGCAGGCGCCTTACCCGTTCCGTGCACAGGTCGAAGTTTGATCCCTTGCAGGACAAGGGGTCCATCGGATAGTCAATTTTGAGGCAATCGAGGTTCCAAAGAAATGAGCGATGTCGCTGAACGGGTAAAGAAGATCGTGGTCGAGCATCTTGGCGTCGACGCGGAGAAGGTTACGGAGAACGCTAGCTTCATCGACGACCTGGGTGCCGACAGTCTCGACACGGTCGAACTCGTCATGGCCTTCGAGGAAGAATTCGGCGTCGAGATTCCGGACGATGCCGCCGAGACCATTCTGACGGTCGGCGACGCCATCGGTTTCCTCGAAAAGAATACCGCCTGACCGGCTCCACAGTCGGAGCGGCCGATCCCGGCCTGCGAGAGGATCGGGGTCGCGCGGTATCATGAGACGGGTCGTCATCACAGGATTGGGCATGGTCTCGCCGCTTGGTTGCGGCGTCGATGTCTCGTGGGCGGCGATCCTCGCGGGCAAGAGCGGCATCAACCGCATCGAGACCTTCGACGTCAGCGACCTGCCGTGCCAGATCGCCGGCCAGTTGCCGGCGGGCTCAAAGGACGACGGCAAGTTCAATCCCGACGACTGGATGGAGCCGAAAGAGAGCCGCAAGGTCGACCCGTTCATCGTCTATGCGATGGCGGCCGCCGACCAGGCGCTCGATGACGCCGGCTGGCACCCCGAGACCTATGACGATCAGGTCGCGAGCGGAGTCCTCATCGGTTCCGGCATTGGCGGGCTTCAGGGCATCGAGGATGCCGCGCACACCTTGCGCGATCGCGGTCCACGGCGCGTCAGTCCATTCTTCATTCCCGGTCGACTGATCAACCTTGCGTCCGGTCAGGTGTCGATTCGCCATGGCCTCAAGGGACCGAACCATTCTGTCGTCACCGCGTGTTCCACCGGGTCGCACGCCATCGGCGATGCGGCGCGGCTGATCATGCTGGGCGATGCTGACGTGATGGTCGCTGGTGGAACCGAGTCACCGGTCTGCCGTCTCGCCGTTGCGGGCTTCGCCGCGTGCAAGGCGTTGTCGACGCATTTCAACGACCGGCCGCAGGCAGCCTCGCGGCCGTATGACCGGGCGCGCGACGGCTTCATCATGGGTGAGGGCGCGGGCATCGTCGTTATCGAAGAGCGCGAGCATGCGTTGGCGCGCGGCGCGAAGATCTACGGCGAGATCGTCGGTTATGGATTGTCGGGCGACGCGCACCACATCACCGCACCAGCCGAGGATGGCGACGGCGCCGAGCGCTGCATGCGCATGGCACTGAAGGGCGCCAGGATCGAGGCCGGTGAGATCGACTACATCAACGCCCACGGCACCTCGACCCAGATGGGCGACGAGATCGAACTGAAGGCAGTCGAGCGCCTCGTCGGCAATGCCGCCGGCGGCATCAGCATGTCATCGACCAAGTCGGCGACCGGACACCTTCTCGGCGCGGCAGGCGCGATCGAAGCGATCTTTTCCCTGCTGGCGATTCGCGACAACGTTGCCCCGCCGACCCTGAATCTCGACGATCCGTCTGTGGTGACGGCGCTCGACCTTGTCCCGCACACGCCCCGCCAGCGCCAGATCGACGTCGTGGTCTCCAATTCCTTCGGTTTTGGGGGGACAAATGCCTCTTTGGTCATGCGCCGCCACGTCTAGGGCGTACGCGACTATCCCGTTTTTGCCACAATAGGTGCTACAGTCGCCTCGTCCGAGCACGGACGCGAGGGGCTTCCAGCGAGAGAATTGCAGGGACATGGTCGAGGTAAGACGGGAGCCCTATAGCGACGATGATATCGACACGCTTTCGGCGCGGCTCTCCTCGTCCATAGGCCGTTCGGCACCACGCAGCCCGAGCGAGGCGTTGCAGCCCGAACAGGTGCCGCCGCCGCCGCCGCGTTCCAAGGTGGCCCGCCACCCGATGGTCGTAGCGCTCAACTTCGTCATCACCATTGCCATCGTCGGGATTGTCGGAGCCGGTGGCGCGATCTTTTACGCCAAGTCGCGTTTCGAGAGCGCCAGTAACCTCGACACCGCGCGCACCATCTCCGTCTCACGTGGTAACGGCGTCGGCGCCATCGGCGACGAGCTGGCGAAGGACGGCCTCATCAGCAGCAAGTGGCTGTTCGTGTTCGGCGTCTGGCTGAGCAATCAGACCACCAGCCTCAAGGCCGGCGAGTACCTGATCCCCGCGCATGCCAGCATGCGCGAGATCATGGACGCCATGGTGACCGGCAAGGGCATCCTCTATTCGGTCTCGCTCCCCGAGGGACTGACCAGCCAGCAGATCGTGGAGCGCCTGAACTCCGAAGACGTTCTGACAGGCGACGTCGCCCAGATCCCCGTCGAGGGCAGCCTCCTGCCGGAGACGTACAAATTCACCCGGGGCGACACACGCCAGAATCTCATCGAACGCATGCAGCGCGAGCGGGATCGCGTGGTCGCCGATGTCTGGAGCCGGCGCGCGCCGGACCTCCCGGTGAAGACGCCTCAGGAACTGGTGGTGCTCGCCTCGGTCGTCGAGAAGGAGACGGCACTCGCCGACGAGCGCAGCCGCGTGGCCGCGGTCTTCATCAACCGCCTCCGCCTCAACATGCGGCTGCAATCCGATCCGACCGTGATTTACGGCATGTTTGGCAGTGCCGGAAAGCCGCCCGGCTTCCGCCTGAGCCGTGCCGATCTGGAGAAGGCGACGCCGTACAACACCTACGTGATCCCGGGCCTTCCGCCCGCGCCGATCGCCAATCCCGGCCGGGCGTCGCTGGAAGCGGTCGCCAACCCGTCCCGCACCCGCGACCTCTATTTTGTCGCCGACGGCACCGGCGGGCATGCCTTCGCCGAGTCCTACGAGGATCACCTGCGCAACGTCAGCCGCTGGCGCGAGATCAACTCCAGCAAGGCGGCGGATGCGGCTGCCGACGAGGCCGGTGCCGCGTCAAACGACGGCGATGCGGCCCCTATGGCTCTGACACCCAAGGTCCGGCCTTAACCCCGACGGCCGGTTGCCCTTGAACCGGGGGCAAGGGGCGGCTCTTATGCGCGAGCGCGCGGGCTGCGCGCCAACGATTCTGGCTGGGAACACGCCACGCGATGCCTCTTTGCAGCATGACCGGGTTCGCCCGCGCCGACGGGGCCGGCACCGCCTATCGCTGGACGTGGGAAGTGCGGAGCGTCAACGGCAAGGGCCTCGACATCCGCCTCCGGCTGCCCCCCGGCTTCGAGCATGTTGAGCTTCCCGCGCGCGAGCGCATTGCTGCCAGCGTTGCCCGCGGCAATGTGCAGGCAGGCCTTACCGCGCAGCACGACACCGGCGCCACGCGGATTCGCATCAATGAGGACGTGCTGGCTGATGTCGTCGCGGCGATGGAGCGCGTCGGCAAACGGGTCGCCGCCCAGCCGCCAACGCTCGATGGCATTCTCGCCATCCGCGGCGTGGTGGAGGCCGGCGAGGCTGAGCCGGATGCGGAGGCGCGTGCGGCCGTGGCCGCGCAGATTCTCGGCGACCTCGACACGGCAATGAAGGCATTGGTCGCCAATCGCGCCGCCGAGGGCGCGGCGATTGCCAACATTCTCGCTACGCGTCTGGACGAGATGGAAAAGCTGGTTGGAGCGGCGGAAGCCTCGCCGGCACGGTCGCCGGAAAGGATTCGCGCGCGTCTGGCGGAACAGATCGCCGCGCTGCTGGATGCGGCGCCGGCGCTCGATCCGGATCGGCTGCACCAGGAAGCGGTGCTGCTGGCCACCAAGGCCGATATCCGCGAGGAGATCGACCGGCTGGTGGCGCACATCGCCGCGGCGCGCGATTTGCTGGCCGACGATGCGCCGGTTGGGCGGCGTCTCGATTTCCTCGCGCAGGAATTCAATCGCGAGGTCAACACGCTGTGCTCCAAGTCCAATGACCGCGCGCTGACGACGATCGGCCTCCAGATGAAGGCGATCGTCGACCAGTTGCGCGAGCAGGTGCAGAACGTGGAATGACCAGGCAGCGCGACATCGCCCGCCGCGGCATCATGCTGGTGGTTTCCTCGCCGTCCGGCGCGGGCAAGACGACGCTCACCCGCAATCTGCTCGAGCAGGAGGAGGGCGTCAGCCTCTCCATCTCGGTAACCACGCGCGCCAAGCGGCCGAGCGAGATCCAGGGCGTCCACTACGACTTCATCACGATGCGCCGCTTCGAGGGCATGCGGGATTCCGGTGAATTGCTCGAATGGGCCGAGGTTCACGGTAATTGCTACGGCACGCCAAGGGCGCCGGTCGAAGAGGCGCTGTCGGTCGGGCGCGACGTCCTTTTCGACATCGACTGGCAGGGAACGCAGCAGCTCTACAAGTCCATGCGCGAGGATGTGGTGAGCGTCTTCGTGCTGCCGCCTTCGGCGAAGGAACTAAAGGCGCGGCTGGAACGGCGCGCCGAGGACAGCGGCGCAGTAATCAGCCAGCGGCTGCAAAACGCGGCCCAGGAAATTCCGCACTGGAACGAATACGATTACGTGCTGGTCAACCGCGACCTGGACAAGAGCTTCGTCCGTCTGCGGTCGATCCTTACCGCCGAGCGTCTGAAGCGCGTCTATCGCCCGGACCTTGAGAAATTCGTGGCGAAGCTGATGTCCGACCTCAAGCGGACGTCGTAGCGGGGCGTCCTTCGATCGCGCGCGCCAGCGCTACAAAGCCCGCGACATCGATCTCCTCGGCGCGGCGCGTGCCATCGATACCGATCTCGGCGAGCAGCGCCTGCGGATCGTGCCCGAGCGCCTTCAGGCTTTGCCGCAGCATCTTGCGCCGTTGGCCAAAGGCGGCCGCGGTCACGCGCTCCAGCGTCGCGGCCGTACAGGCGAGGGGCTCCCGGCGTGGAACGAGGTGGACGACAGAGGACGTGACTTTGGGAGACGGCGTGAAGGCGCGGGGCGACACGTCGAAGAGAATCTCCGCCTCGGTTCGCCAGCCCGCCAGCACGCTGAGGCGACCATAGGTCTTCGACCCCGGCGGGGCGACGATGCGTTCCGCTACCTCCCGCTGGAACATGAGCGTGAGCGACTCGAACCATGGCGGCCACGGGTCGGTCTTGAGCCAGCCGATGAGAAGCGGCGTTGCGATGTTGTAGGGGAGGTTGGCGACGATCCGCGCCGGAGGCGCGGCCAGCGCCGCCATATCGACCGTCAGCGCGTCGGCGGCAACGATGGTAAGCCGGCCGTCAGCGACGGCGGCAATCTCTTCGAGCGCGGCGATGCAGCGGGCGTCGCGCTCAATCGCGATCACATGCCCGGCGCCCTCGGAGAGCAAAGCGCGCGTCAGGCCACCGGGACCCGGCCCGACTTCGACAACCGTCACGCCGGTGAGATCGCCCGAGGCGCGGGCAATCCGCGCGGTCAAGTTGAGATCGAGGAGAAAGTTCTGGCCGAGGTTTTTCTTGGCCTGGAGATCATGACGGGCGATGACGTCGCGGAGCGGCGGCAGGCCGTCAACGGCGCTCATTGAGCCAGTTCATTGCGCCTGAGCCCCGCAGCGAGGCGCAGCGCCGCCGCAAGGCTGGTCGGGTCGGCGCCGCCGCTGCCGGCGATGTCGAGCGCCGTGCCGTGGTCAGGCGAGGTGCGGATGAAGGCGAGCCCGAGCGTGACGTTGACGGTCTCGGCGAAGGCGAGAGTCTTGGCCGGGATCAGCGCCTGATCGTGATACATGCAGAGCGCGGCGTCATATCCCGAGCGGGCGGCGGCGTGGAACATCGTATCCGCCGACAGGGGCCCGCGCGCCGCGATGCCCTCGGCGACCAGCGCCGCGATTGCCGGCCGGACGATGCGCTCGTCCTCGTCGCCGATGGCGCCGTGTTCGCCGGCATGGGGGTTGAGCCCGGCGATGGCCAGTCGCGGATTCGGGATAGCGAAGCGACGGCTGAGCTCCCGCGCCACCACGCGGCCCGTTTCCACGATGCGCTGTTCGGTCAGCGAAGCAGCCACATCGCGCAAGGGGATGTGGATGGTGACGGGCACTGCCTTCAGCTCTGGCCCGGCGAGCATCATCACTGGTGCGCCGGGCTGGCCGGTCCAGGCGGCGGAGAGCGTGCCCAGAAACTCAGTGTGCCCGGGATGATTGAACCCCGCGTCGTAAAGGGTCTTCTTGTTGATCGGGTTGGTGACTACGGCGGCGGCGATGCCGGAGCGAACGTCGCCAACGGCGCGGGCGATAGCCTCGATCACCGCCTGAGCGTTCGACGGATCGGGGACGCCTGCACGCGCTCTCACCGTGGCGATGAGCGGAACCACCGGCAGCGAATCGTCAAAGCGGCCAAGCGCCTGCTCCGGTGCGATGGTTTCTATCGGGCATTCGATGCCGAGCATGTGCGCGCGGTCCGCCATCACGGCCGGGTCGGCAAGGCAATAGAACGCGGGCAGGGCCAATTCGCGGCGGCGGGACCAAGCGGCAAGCGTGACGTCCGGACCGATGCCAGATGGTTCGCCCATCGTCAGCGCGAGTGGTTGAAGCGGAAGCGTCACCTCATGCGCCTCACGCCGGATCACCGGTATTCGATGATCGCGGCCTTACGCAGTTCGGCCATGTAATCCTTGCCGAGGTCCTTCGCCTGCTTGATGTAAAGGTCGTTGGTAACCTCGGCGCGTGCCGCCGCCGTGCTCTGGATTTGTTTTGTCGAACAGACCGCGATCAACTCGATGCCCTCGTCGATCTGCGTCGGGGAAGCGGCCTTGCCAGCCGGCGTTTTCTTGATGTCTTCGCCTTCGGGGCCGCCAAGCTGGGTCGTATCGCGCCGGCCGATGTTCTTCACGACCACGCCGCGAAGCTGTTTGGCCTGTTCGAGGCTGCTGTCGCAGCCCTTGAAGCGCTGCCGAAACGCTTCGGCTTCGCGCCGCCGCTGCGAGTAAAGCGCCCCGCTCGACCCTTGCGGCACGACGAAGACGATCTGCTGCAGCATGTATTCGGTCATGGTCAGCTGATTCGGGTCGCCCTTGGCGAGAATGGCGGACGTCACGTCCTCGGTCTTGATGGTGGCGGTCGCCTGCGTGCGCCGTTGAACGAGCTGCTGCCAGGTTATCTGCGCGCGGAGGCGGTTCTTCAACGAGGACGAGTTGATGCCGCGCTCGCCCAGTGCTTTGGTGAGTTGCGACGGGTTCAATTTCAGGTTTTGCGCTATCGAGGCATAGGCGCCTTCGACCTGTGCGTCGGGCGCCTTGATGCCGCGCTTGCGCCCCTCGTACAACTGCAATGTCTCGTCGATGAGTTCATCGGTAGCGCTCTTGGCGGTCGCCTTCGCCCCGCCGAGCGCCATGAGCTTGCGGCGCTGCTCGATGTCGTAGTTCGTGATCGGCTGCTCGTTGACCAGCACCGCGATCGAGCTGTTGCCTTTCAGCGTCTGGATTTCCGGCGTGTCGATCTTGCCGGTGACGGGCGCACCGGTGACCTTGTTGCCGCCGGAGTCGAACAGATCTCCAAGGCCGCCACCGTCGCACGCCGCCAGCCCGATGGAACACGCGATGATGAACGCGGAAACGCCTATCGGGCGGATTTTAAGGCTTTGGGGCAAGGTCAAAGGCATTCCCTGGACTGGGCACCGCAACTTGGCGGCACAGATAGCATGGCAGCACGCCGCGATGCGAGGTTATCGCCGGGTGGCGGTGGCGCATCATTGCCGGGAATCTGGCGAAATAAAGGGGGCCGCAATGACACGTGTCAGTTGGACTGGAGGTTCGTCTGCAACGAGGTGTCGCCCAGCGTGCGCAGTTGCAGGCGGAAATTCAGGAACCTGCTGGGGGTGACGTCCGTGTAGCTGTCGCGTGTTTCGTTGTAGGCGATGGCAAATGTCACGCACTCGTTGTCGAAAGCGAGACCGAGGCTGTGACTGGCCACGGCGTTGTTCTGGATGTCGTAGGTGGCCGTACCGAAAGCCCGCCAATTCTCCGACAGATTGATGGAGCCGGCGCCGCGAATGACCGAAGCCGACGCGAGCGGTGTGCTGTAGGGGTTGTCGCGCAGATAGATGTAGGCTGCGGACGCGCTCACCGGGCCAAGAGCGGCGGTCGCTTCGATCTCGGCCCGCTTGATATTGAAGTTGCTCTCGTCGAAGCGGCCGTTAGCCGTGATGCGCGGTCCAAGCCCGGTGTCCAGCGCAACGCCGGCAACGTAGTCTGACGCTGCGGTATCGAGGCCCGACAGCGCCCCGCCAACGCCGGCAAGGTCTGGCATGGCGTAGGGGTTTGTTCCGGCAAGGTGCAGGGACTGGCCAATGGTCGCGTCCACCATGGCGCCGTTGTCGAATGCGCCATTGTAGTGAATGCCGTAGTTCAGGCGGGTGCCGCCTTCTTCCCGATCAAACCCCGAGAACTTGTCGTGGTCGAAAAGGCTGGCGACGTCGAACACGAGGCTCTGCGCGTCGTTGTTCGGAAGCACCCCTGCCGACATCTCGTCCGGGCGCACGATCAACTGTACCCGCGGCTCGATGATGTGTGTCGCACCCGGCGCCGTTGCGAGTATCGGCAGGCTCCAGTCCACGCCGACCGTGGGCATGAATCGGAAAGCCGTGCTGTCAGTCGTGACGCCGCTGGTGGCAACGGTGAACTGATTGCCCAGGAAGAACGCATCTCCGCGCACCGAGGCGAACGGCGTGATGACCTGGCCCATGGGGCCGATGAAGCGTCGCTGCCAGTCGATCTGCTTCGTCGCGCGTACGAAGGTTCCCGCGGTGCCATGGGTGTACGGGTATGGGGCGGAAACGGAATTGTACCCGAACGGGTCATCCTCATCCCGATAAAGCGTTGTCAGGTTTGACGTAAACGAGAGTTCGCCGCCGAAAACCGGGTGGTCGGCATACTTCGTGCTGTCGATCTCGCCGACGATCGGCTGGCGGCCTTGGTTGAACCGATCAGGATAGATCAGTTTGGGATCGCCCTGATTGGTCAGGATCGTGTAGTACGACGCCCGCGCCTCGAAGAAATTGCGATCCCTCAGTCCGGTGAGGTGGATCGTGGAGATCGTCTCCGCCGAGTCGTCGTTCAGGACATTGTAGTCGCGCGTGAATGTGCGATCAGACGAGAGCGTCCCGTTCCAGCCCAGCGTCCAGTCCTGGTTGAGGTAGAACTCGCCGGTCGTATTGATGCCGCCGCGGAAATTTCTGTAGCCGGGTGACGTTGTGGCAAAAGCATCCGGCGCCATTTGGTAGATGCCAGCGGCGCGCACCGTGTACTGGCCGTTGCTCAGGCGCTGGCGATACTCCACATCACCAAGAACGCCCTGCCGCGACAGCAGCGTCGGTGTGAATGTGATGTCCTTGTCCGGCGCGATTGCCCAGAAATAGGGAAGGGACGCAAAGGCACCGAGCTTTTCGGCGTAGCCGATGTTCGGTGTCAGGAAGCCGGACTTCCGCTTCACCGTCGGATCGGGAACCGCGAAATACGGCAGCCACGCGACCGGTACGCCGAAAAACTCAAGCTTGGCGTCGGTGAAATAGACGGTGTGTTCCTTGTGGTTCACCACGATCTTGCGGGCGCGGACATTCCAGAACGGCGGTTTGTCCGGGTTGTCCTTGCAAGGCTCGCACGCCGTGTAGGTGCCATTGTTGAAGGTAGTCGTCTCGCCGCCGGCGCGCTCGGCGCTCTCGGCGGTGAAATGGGTGCGGTCGGCCGTATCGACGCGCAATGACTGGACGAAGCCGTCGCCGAAATCGTCGGTGATGTCGATGTACTCGGTGTAGAAGATTGCGCCCGACGGATCGACCAGCTTCACATGGCCCGACGCGATCAACCGGCCCGTGGCCTTGTTGTACGCGACCTTCTCCGCCTCGAGCGTGTAGCCGCCATAGTAGATCTTGACGTTGCCGACCGCGGAGACCGTGTTGTTGTCGTAGTCGTAAACGAGCTGATCCAACTCGACGAGCATCTTCTCGCCGGCCGGCACGGAGGGCATCTCGAACCCGCTATTCGACGGCTCAGCCGCGCGGACGTCGGGTGGAGAAATTACCAGCAGCAACAGGGCGGCGAGCGCGGCACACACAACTCCGCGACCCGACAAGCGGCCGATATGGACCCAACCAGCGATTCGGGTCGCCCCCCCGCTCATCCATCCTCCAGGTGCAGGAGCACCGTTATGCCAATCAACGTCGCTACAATCGCAGGCAACCAAGCAGCCAGTGGCGGGGGGACAATCCCACCACTCCCCAAATCCCAAGCAATCTTCATCAGAACATAAAGCATGAAGCCCACAGCCACGCCAGTGATAATCATCCAGCCAACGTCCCGGGAACGGGAGAATCTCAACGAAACGTTGGCCGCGATCAGCACCATGGCCAGGAGCAAAATCGGGCGGGAAAGCAGGGCATTGTACTGAAGGACGAAGCGGTCGGAGGAGACACCGGCACGCTGGGCCGAAGTCGCGAGGGCCCTAAGCGACCAAAACGAAACAGAATCAAGCTGTAAGAACGTTCTCTTGACCTCGCCTTCGGTCAGGTCGGTTGGCAGTGGATAAACGGCGACATGGCGCGGCGTGTCGCTGGGCGCCGTTACGGTCGCATCCTCCAGGCGCCACTCGCCCGGGTAGTAGTGGGCTTTCGTGGCGTCTATCCGTTCGCGAAATTTCCCTCCAGGATCAAATACATAGGCCGTCGCGCCAAGCAGGCCGAGACCGTCGTCGTATGACTGGGGGGCTCCGATGATCGATTCTGAGCCGGGTGTTGCCTGGCGGACCCAGACTGGACCGTCCCGCGACTCGACTGGCTGCTGGCCGTTGGTGATGACCATCGCAGTCAGCTGATTCGACCAGTTGAGCAGCGCCGCCGCCATGGGGTTGTAGAGCGCCGTGCCGACGATGCCGAACAGCAGGCCAACGATGCAGGCCGGTAGCAGGAACTGCCAGGCGGAGACTCCGGCCGCTCGCGCCACGACCACTTCCAGCCGCCTGTTGGCGATGACGAACGCCGCGATCGAGCCGTAGAGGACGGCGAAGGGCAGGGAGTCCTCGGTCACGCTGGGGACCCGGAAGAGGACGACCACTGCGAGCGTTAGCCCGCCACCGAAGTCGCCTTTGAAGGCCCGGTTGAAGAACTCAATGTAGGTGATCACCGTGATCAGCAGCACGCCGATCAGGAAGATCGAGCCCACCATCTTGGTGAAGTGGCGGGCAAAATAGAGCGAGAGAGTTCTGGCTGAACATGCGCGACTGCTATCCACCGCCTCGCGCGGTCGCCGCTCCACTGCCGAAGAGCCCGCTGATGCGCCCAAAGAGAAGTTCGCCGAACGCGACCACCTTTTCCGGCGCCTGTATCTGATTGCCGCTGAGGACAAGCAGTGCCGAGACAATCGTCCCGCCGAGCGGGATGGCGTACATCAGAATGATCGCCGTCGTGCTTGTCTCTCCGATGCCGGGCAGGAAGACGCCGATAGCACGGAGCACCACTGTGATCACGACAGCTATGGTGACACTCGCGGTTCGCCCTTGCCGTGCAGACTGCGCCTGCCCCAGGAACACCAGCGGCAATACGGCAAATAGAAGCGCGTAGAGGGGTGCGGACAGCCGGTTGTGAAGCTCGGCGCGGTATTTGCCGGGGAACTGGCGGAAGTAGCTGTCCTCCGGATCCGGGCTCAGCAGATAGGCCGTGCTCTGTTCGGGAGGTCGCAGTTGTGGCGTTGTCCCGCCACTGGCGAACGACGACAGGTCGAACGCGTAGGAGCTGAACTCGATCATCGAGATCGACCGGTCGGTCTTGTTGTGCTGCTGAATGGTGCCGTTACTCATGATCAGGAACAGGCCGATCGGGTTCTCCAGCACGGCACCCCGTTCGGCGAGGTAGGTTGAGGCGACGTTCGCTTCGCGCTCGTCGGCGACGAAGATGCCCTGGAGGGTTCCGTCGGGATTGCGGCCGCGGATGTGGATGGTAAGTCCGGCGGCCGGCCGCATGAACTGCCCCGGCTTGAGCACGGCCGTCAGAATGTCGCCGCGTATGTTGGTGATCAGGTACTGCCACGACCGCAGCGACAGCGGAGCGAAATAAAGCGTCATTGAGCCCACCATCAGCGTGACGACCAGGCCGATGAGCAGCACCGGCTTGAGGACCACCGACTGGCCAGCGCCACTGGCGTTGATGACCACGAGCTCCGAGTCGGCGTTGAGGTTCGTGAACGCGTAAATGACGGAGATCAGCAGCGCCACCGGCAGCACGATACTGACCAGTGCCGGAATCAGCAGGGCCGAGACGAAGAAGAACGTCCAGATCGTCTGTCCGTTGGCGGTTACCAGATCGAACTGACGCAGCGCCTGCGACAGCCAGACCATCGTTCCCAACGAAACAAAGACCAGCGTGACCGCGCCGCCGATCTTCCTGAAGATGTACTGCTCGATGAGCTTCATATGCCCCCTCGGGCAAACGCCGATACAAGCCGGCGATTATGGAGCCATTGCTGCATTGCGCAACAGGCGCAATCGGCGCAGGCCTGATCGGGTGTTCGCCGCCGTTTCCTCTGCTATCGTGCTGGCGTAACCCGCCAATTCGACCCGCCCCAGGACCCCCGTCATGACCGATCTCGCCCGAATCGCCTTCACCAAACCCGGCCGGAAGTTGTCCGGCACGGTCGTCGCCCTGGTCGGCGAGGATCTGCTGCTCGGCCCGCAGGCGCGTGCGCTCGGCCTCGATGGCCTCGTGGGCCGCGCGGCCGCAACAACCGAGTTCAAGGGAAACGCCAAGGCTGTCCTCGACCTGCTGGCGCCGGCGGGCGCCGATTTCGACCGGCTGATCCTGATCGGCACCGGCAAGCCCACCGACATCATCGACAAGGACTGGGTCGAGCTTGGCGGCGCTGCCATGGGCGCGCTGGGCAGGACGAAGGCGGCGACCGTGCTCTTCGAGCGTCCGGACGGACGCCGGCTCGGCAAGTTTGCGGCGGCCGACTTCGCGCTGGGCATGAAGCTCCGCGCCTATGCCTTCGACAACTACAAGACCGGTGGAAACGAGACCAACAAGGGCGCGCGCAAGGAACCGGTCGAAGTGACGATCGCCGTCACCGATCTGGTCGCAACCAAGTCGGCGTGGACTAACCGCGGCGCCGTCGCGGACGGTGTTCTGCTGGCGCGCGACCTCGTCAACGAACCGCCGAATGTCCTCGGACCGGTCGAATTCGCCGAGCGCGCCCGCGCGCTAAGGAAGGTCGGCGTTGATGTCGAGGTGCTGACCGAGGCGGAGATGAAGAAGCGCGGCATGCGTGCGCTGCTCGGCGTCGCGCAGGGCTCTTCACGTCCGCCGCGCATGGTCGTCATGCGCTGGAATGGTGGCCGCGCCAAGGATCAGCCGGTTGCTTTCGTCGGCAAGGGCGTCGTGTTCGATACGGGCGGCATTTCGATCAAGCCGTCCGGCGGTATGGAAGACATGAAGGGCGACATGGCTGGCGCCGCGGCCGTGACCGGATTGATGTTCGCGCTCGCCGGGCGGAAGGCCAAGGTCAACGCCGTCGGTGTGATCGGCATTGTCGAGAATATGCCGGACGGCAACGCCCAGCGCCCCGGCGACATTGTCGAGGCCATGACCGGGCGCACGATCGAGATCATCAACACCGATGCCGAGGGCCGCCTCGTGCTCGCCGATGCGATCGCCTACACCGAGGAGCGCTTCAAGCCGCGCTTCATGATCGACCTGGCGACGCTGACCGGCGCGGTCATCGTGGCGCTCGGCCATCATTACGCTGGCATGTATGCGACCGAGGATGGGCTGGCCAACGCCCTGTCGGCGGCAGGCGATGCCACCGGCGAACGCGTGTGGCGCATGCCGCTTGCGAAGGAATACGACAAGCAGATCGACTCCAGGTTCGCCAACGTGAAGAACGCGGGCGGCCGCGATGCAGGGTCAATCACCGCGGCGCATTTCATCAAACGCTTCGTCAAGGATACCTCGTGGGTCCACCTCGACATCGCGGGGACCGGCTTCGGATCGCCGCAAACCGAGGTCAATCGCTCGTGGGCTTCCGGCTGGGGCGTGCGTCTGCTCGACCGGCTGGTTGCGGACAAGTACGAGCGTCGATGACGGAGGTCCTTTTCTACCACCTGCAGAATCAGCCGCTGGAAGGCGTGCTGGCCGGTCTGCTGGAGAAGTGCCTCGAGCGGCAGTGGCGGGCGGTCGTGCAGGTCGGCTCGGATGAGCGACGCGATGCGATCGACGCGCATCTATGGACCTATCGCGACGATGGTTTTCTGCCGCACGGAACGGCGAAAGACGGCCACGCCGAAGCGCAGCCGGTCTGGCTGACCACCGCTGACGACAATCCCAACCGTGCCGCCGTGCGTTTTCTGGCCGACGGCGCCGAACTCGCCGACTTCGAGGGCTACGAACGAATCGTGCTGCTATTCGACGGCAACGACCCGGACGCCGTCGACAAGGCGCGTGAGTCCTGGAAAGCGGCGAAGGCGTCCGGCCACGACGCTACATACTGGCAGCAATCGGAACAGGGCCGCTGGGAAAAGAAGGCCTGATCTCGGCGAAATTGTTCCAATTGGATGCGTTAGGCTCCGATTAAGACTGCCCGGAAAAATGACGATGCCGAGCCGTCGCCCGTAAGCCGCCCTTTCCTCCGAACGCCTATCGTTCCCGCGCACCAAGGCACGCGTCAGGAAAAGCGAACATGGCGATCCGGGCAAAGCGGGTCATCGCGGAAACGACCCCGAAGGTCCTCGAGCAAACAGATGTACCTCGCGACGGTGGCAGGCCGGCAATCGCGAAGATCGTGGTGCCACGCGCGCGCCGTCCCGAATCGAACAAGGTTGGCGCCCCGAACGAAGTGCGCGAACTCCAGGCGGCCATCGAGCGCGCATTCGTCCTGCTGGACGAGGCGGCCGACCGCGATGACGATCCGGAAGTGACGGCACTGCCTTTCAGGGATCGGCGGAGTTCGACGGCGGTGATCGGTGCCGCGGCGGGGTCGGAAATCAGATATCGCCGTTCGTTCTCCAGCCTGCTCCTCAAGACGGTCTCGGGATTGGCGATCGTCTTTCTGGTCGGGCTCGTTCCGCTTCAGAAGGCGCTGACGCCGGTCAGCAGCGAGGCCTTCGTAAACGCGCCGCTTTACCTCGTGTACGCGCCGGCGACAGGCGTGGTGACAAGCATCGAGCGCGACGTGGGGGCAGCAATCAGCGCAGACCAGCCTGTCGCGGTCATTCAGGCACAGGGCGGGAGCAGCATCCCGGTGGTCTCGGCCGGCGGCGGCAAGGTGTGGGAGATGCGTGTTGCGCCCGGGGAAATGGTGACGGCGGGTGACGTGATCGCCCGGGTCGTCGGCTGCTCGGCTTCGAGCGTGATCGCGTCCGTCTCCGAGGGCGTTTACGACAAGTTGTCGCCGGGAACGCTCGCTCGCTTCAATTTCTTTGGCAGCAACCGCTTCTACCTGGGCACCGTAGCCAATCTGCTCGGGCACACGGAGGGGGCGGGAAATCTTGCGATCTCGCCCGTCACGTTCACGCGCGGCGCATATCGTGTGGTGGTGGCCATGCCGACCCTCGCGATCGACAACTGCGCGGTTGGCCGACGGGGCTCCGTCGTCTTCAATCCTCCGACGCGCTGAGGCGGGCACGTGTTCAATCTCGGTGGCATGGCCGACGCAATTATCGCGATCCTCGATACGCCGCTGATGGAGGCGCTTGCGCCCGCGATCATTGCCGGCGCTTTCCTCTTCGCGGTTCTTCCCTGGGTACCAACGAACTGGCGCCCGGTGCGCGTCGTGCTTGCGGTGGCGAGCGTCGCACTGCTCGTCCGCTATCTCGTATGGCGCTACCAGCACACCCTGCCGCCGATGGACGAGCCGGTGAACTGGATCGCCGGCTGGATCTTCATTCTGATCGAGACGGCGGCGCTTTCATCCGCAGCCCTGGCCATGCTGTTCCTGAGCCGCGTGTGCGATCGCAGCGCCGAGGCCGACGCCCACGAGGGTTGGGAGCGCGGTGAGGGAACCGCGCCGCTGATCGACGTGCTGATCTGCACCTACAACGAGGAGCAACGCATCCTTGAGCGCACCATCATCGGCGCTACCGGCATGGACTATCCAAACTACCGGACATGGGTGCTCGACGACGGCAATCGTCCCTGGCTCGAGGCTCTCTGCAAACAGCTCGGCGCTGGCTACATCACCCGGCCGGACAATGCACACGCCAAGGCGGGCAACATCAACCACGCACTCGATGTGCTCGCGGAACTCCCCGAACCGCCGGAATATATCTCGATCCTCGACGCGGATTTCGTGCCGACGGCGCACTTCCTGTCGCGCACCATGAGCCTGTTCCATGCGCCGAACGTCGGCATCGTCCAGACGCCGCAGCACTTCATCAACCCGGACCCGATACAGACCAACCTCGCTATCGCCGGAACCTGGCCCGACGAGCAACGCTATTTCTTCGACATCGTCATGCCGGCAAAGGACGCGTGGGGCTGCGCCTTCTGCTGCGGAACGTCGTCGGTCATCCGGTTCGCGCCGTTGCGCCAGATCGGCGGGTTCCCGACGGACTCGGTGACCGAGGACTACCTGCTGACGCTGCGGCTGAAGGAGATCGGGTTCACCACGGCCTATCTCAACGAGCCGCTGACATTCGGCCTCGCGCCAGAAGGCTTGAAAGAATACGTGACCCAACGCGGGCGCTGGTGCCTGGGGTTCATGCAGATCCTGCGCGGTCGCAGTGGGCCGTTCAAGCCCGGTCCGCTCGGCCTTATCGACCGTCTCAGCCTGATCGAGGCATTCCTCAACTGGTCGTTCGTCTATCTCTACAAGTTTGCCGGCATCTTCGTGCCCGTCGCCTACCTCGTATTCGGCATCAAGGCTGTGCAGGTGTCGCTGTTTGAGTTGCTGGCGGTGTTCCTGCCGTTTTACGCGGTGCATGCGCAGGCGATGGCGTGGCTCTCGCGCGGGCGCGTCGTGCCGATCCTGACCGATGTTGGACAATTGCTGACGGCGCCAGCCGCGCTGAAGGCCGTCATGATCGGCCTGTTGTGGCCAACCGGGCACAAGTTCAAGGTGACCGCCAAGGGCGGGGAACGCGGCGTGCGCTTTCTCGAATGGCCGCTGCTGAAGATATTCCTGTCACTGCTTGTGCTCGCGATCTCTGCCGTGCTCTACGCGTTCACGCTTTCGGACCGTTACGTCATCCTGGGCGAGGGTGCGCTGGCGCTGGCGTGGAGCTGGTACAACATCGCCGCGCTGGCGCTGCTCTGCGTCATCTGCATCGAGCAGCCGCGGCGCCGACGGGCAGGGCGCTTCCCGTCCGACGAGATGGCCGCGATCTACTTCGACGGCCACCGGCAGCATTTCCGCATGCGCGACGTATCAGTCAGCGGCGCTCAGTTCGAAGGAAGCGTCAGCGCGGAACCGGACACCAAGGTATTGGTGCGCTTGGGCGACGCCCTTGTACCCGCGAAAATCGTGCGCGCGGCGAAGTCCACCTTTGCGGTTCGCTTCGAGAACTCGCTGCGGGCGCGCGTCGCGCTGGTGCGCCACATTTACTCGGCAGTGCAGGATCGGGCGATCCATCAGGTCAGGACCGCGCCAATCGTGCGCGCGCTCCTTCGCCGGATCATGTTGTAGTCAGAATTAGCCGACTAATCGGCCATCGCTTCTTCAAGCTGGGTGCTGGCCGCGAGCCACTTCTCCTCGGCCTTGCCGAGGGAACGGACGGCGTCGGCGCGGGCCTTGGCGAGGAATGCGGCCTCGGTCGGGTTTCGATCGTAAAGGCTTGAATTGCCAAGCTTTGCGTCGAGTTCCCGAATCTCTTTCTGAAGAGATTCGATCAAGGATTCCGATTCCTTGATCCTTTGCCGGAGCGGCGCGGTCTGTTGCCGCCGGCTGGCCTGGGCGCGCCTGCGGTTCTGAGCGTCGGTGGCGCCCGCCTTTCGGGACACGGACGATGCACCCGAGCGATTGTCGAGGACGCTGCGCCGATAGGCCTCCATGTCGTCGTCGTAGGGTTCGACGGTGCCATCGGCGACCAGCCATAGCCGGTCGACCGACGCCTCGATCAGGTGGCGGTCGTGGCTGATGAGGATCACGGCGCCGGGATATTCGGCCAGCGCCTGCACCAATGCCTCGCGGCTGTCGATATCGAGATGGTTGGTCGGCTCGTCGAGGATGAACATGTTGGCGCCGTTGAAGGTCGCGAGACCGAGCAGCAGGCGGGCCTTCTCGCCGCCCGAAAGATCGGCCGCCTTCGTGTCCATTTTCGTCCGGATGAAGCCGAGCGCGCCCGTCCGCGCCCGCACCTGTGCCTCGGTCGCGTCGGGCATCAACTCGCGCACATGGTCGTAGGGCGAATATTCCGGCTTCAACTCATCGAGCTGATGCTGCGCGAAGTAGGCGACTTCCAGCCGGTGCAGCCGCCGGAAATGGCCGCCCAGCGGATTCAGCCGGCCGGCCAGCAGCTTGGCAAGTGTCGACTTGCCGTTGCCGTTGGCGCCGAGCAGGCCGATGCGGTCGTCGTCGTCGATGCGCAGGCTCATGCCGGAAAGCACGGGTTCTCCCGGTGCGTAGCCGACCGAGGCGCCTTCCATGGTGATGATCGGCGGCGGTGCCGGCTTGGCCGGCGGCGGGAAGTGGAACGGGATGACCGTGTTGTCGGCGAGCGCGACAATCGGCTCCATCTTCTCCAGCATCTTGAGGCGCGATTGCGCCTGCCGCGCCTTCGACGCCTTGTAGCGGAAGCGATCGACGAACGCCTGCATGTGCTTGCGCTGATCGTCCTGCTTCGCCTTCATCTTCAGTTGCAGCGCCTGCCGCTCGCGCCGCTGGCGATCGAAAGAGTCGTAGCCGCCGCGATAAAGCGTCAGCTTGCCGGCATCGAGATGGACGATGGTGTCGACGGCGCGGTTGAGCAGGTCGCGGTCGTGGCTGATGATGACGACGCTGTAAGGATATTTGGCGACGTAGCTCTCCAGCCACAGCGTGCCCTCAAGGTCGAGATAGTTCGTCGGCTCGTCGAGAAGCAGCAGGTCCGGCCGGGTAAACAGCGTCGCGGCCAAAGCGACGCGCATGCGCCAGCCGCCCGAGAAGGACGAGCAGGGGCGCTGCTGTGCTTCGCTATCGAAACCGAGGCCGGCGAGGATGGCGCCGGCGCGTGCCTCGGCGGAATGGGATTCGATATCGGCGAGCCGGGTGTGAATTTCCGCGATACGATGCGGATCGTGCGCCGTCTCCGCTTCGGCGAGCAGCGACACGCGCTCGCGGTCGGCGGCGAGCACGACCTCGATCAGCGTCTCCGGACCGGCTGGCGCTTCCTGCGCCACTTGTCCGATCCGCGCGTTCTTCGGCAGGCCGATCGAGCCGGTCTCCGGGCCCAACTCGCCCGCGATCAGCTTGAAAAGCGTAGTCTTGCCGGCGCCGTTGGGACCGACCAGGCCGGCTTTGGCGCCGTCGGGCAGCGCCACGGAGGCTTGGTCGATCAGCAGGCGGTGGCCGATCCGGATAGGTGAGGTCGTTGATATGCAGCATGGCGGCGGGTTTGTGCCGCGAAGCGACCCGCGGGGCAAGGGGCTGCGGCGACGCGGATGTCGCCGCCGGCCGATTTGACCGCCGATCCCGCTATCTACAGCGATGCGGCGCGCTCAGCCGCAGATGCCGATGCGCTTGCAGTAGTCCTGCATGGCGGCGCTGATGGTCTGGTTCAGCACGGAAATCCGCTGCTGGTAGCTCTGCACAAGGCACGCGGTGCTGGAACCGCACGACCCGCGCTGGCTAAGCCAGGCGCGCTGCTCGTCCTGCGCAGCGCCGCGCGCCCCCATCAGCATCGGAATCTGCATGCGGACGCCATAAAGCGTCGCCATCTTCGTATCGAGGTCTGAGAGCGTCGGGCTAGAGCAGATCGCCTTCTCGTCGGGCGTCTTGGCTTGGGCGCAATTGAAGCTGGCGGCGAACGCTGGACTGGTGAGCCCGATGCCTGCGACGAGCACAGCCGCAGTGTAAACCTTGAGCGCGAAGCGCATGCTTACCTCCTCTCAATCTGCCCCCCGTCCGAAGATAACAAATTCGTGTCCTCCAGGCTTCAAAGACGCCGCGTAAGACTATCCGAAAATTCGTCCTATCTGGCGGTCGTCATCGCGCCATTGGTGACTCGGCAAGATCGGATAGTATCACCAGGTGATTTGCGTCCGGGAATCGATGGAGCGTCCACGCATGCTACGGGTCTCTTGCCTTGCCGCCGTTGTGGCGACGGGATTGGCCGCGTCAGGTGAGTTGCACGGCGCTTTTGCCGCAACTCTTGACGACGTCAAGGCGAACGGCACGCTGCGCTGCGGGGTCAGCGAGGGGCTACCGGGGTTCTCCGACAAGGACGCCGCCGGCAAATGGCACGGCTTTGACGTCGATTTCTGCCGTGCCGTCGCGGCGGCGGTTTTTGGTGACCCCGCTAAGGTGGAATACGTCTCCTTGTCCGCAGCGGAGCGCTTCGACGCGCTGACCGCCGGCAAGATCGACGTCCTTTCGCGCAACAGCACCTGGACGATGGCCCGCGATCTTGAACTCGGCGTCGATTTTGCAGGCATCTCCTATTACGACGGCCAGGGCTTCCTCTCGCTCTTTCTCGATGGTTTCACCAGCGCGCTCCAGCTCGAAGGCGCCCGCATATGCGTGATCGCTGGCACGACCACCGAGGCCAATGCTGCCGCCTGGTTCAACGCGCGGCACATGAAGGTCAGCTTCATGACCTATCCGACGCGACCGGCGGCGCGCGCCGCCTACGCCGCGCGGGCCTGCGATGTATTTACCGCGGACCGCTCGGCGCTCGCCGCGGAGCGGTCGCTGCTGCCGACACCGGACGACCATGTCATCCTGCCGGAGGTGATCTCGAAGGAGCCGCTCGGCCCGGTCACCCGCGACGACGATCGGGCGTGGACCGACCTCGTCCGCTGGGTGCTGTTTGGCCTGATCGACTCCGAGGAGATGGGCCTGACGCAGACCGGCCTCGACCCGCACGCGATCGGCGGCGCGGCACAGCGCAACAAAGCCATGGAGATGGGCAAGCCGGCCGCGGTCACCTTCGGCCTGGCGGAAGACTGGCTGTCGATCATGATCGGACAGGTGGGGAACTACGGGGAGATCTTCGAGCGCAACCTGGGGGAGGGAAGTCCGCTCGGAATTCGGCGGGGGCTGAACGCTTTGTGGACCATGGGCGGGATTCTCTACGCTCCGCCAATGTAAGGGAACGCTGCCTTGATTCGACGCCTCCTCGTTTGCGCTGCCGTCGCCCTGTCCGTTGCGCCGGCCCTCGTCTCATCCGCCAATGCGGCCATGGTGCAGCTTGCACCGACCGAGGCCGCAGCGGTCACCATCAACGTCGCCGACCTCCTCGCCAACGAGCCGGGCCTGCCATTGCCGGTCCGCCAGCGTGCCGAGGCGCTGGTCGCCTACTACCAGGAAAACGCCGGTCCATTGCTCTGGGTCGGCACGCGGCGCATGGACGATTTCATCGATCGCGTCGAGTCAGCCGCACTCGATGGCCTCGATCCGGGGTCTTATCCGACGCCGCAGCTGGAGCGGCTGGCCAACGCCATCGTGAAGACGGACGCGCGCAGCCGCGCCATCGTCGAACTCTACTTTTCTGCCGCCTTCCTCGAATATGCCTCCGACATAAAGGTCGGGCGACTGTTGCCGCGAAAGGTCGACCCAAAGTTCTTCCTGCAGGAGCGGACGATCGATCAGGCAGCTGCGTTGGCCCGGCTCGGTCAGGCGCGGACCGTCTCCGCCTTCTTCGATAGCTGGCAACCGCAAGCTCCTGACTATGCGGGCCTGAAGAAGGCACTCGCCGACTACACCGCAATCGCCAGCTTTGGCGGCTGGCCATCGGTGCCGCTCGGCGACACGCTGAAGCCCGGCATGACCGACGACCGCGTGCCGCTGCTCCGCGCCCGCCTCGCAGTCACCGACGACACGCCAACCGCCCGGCCGGGCTTCGCCGCCGTCTACGACGACGCCCTCGCCAACGCCGTGGAAGCTTTCCAGAAGCGGCACGGGCTGGAGCCGGATGGCGTTGTCGGCAAGAACACGATTTCCGCGCTCAACGTTCCGGTCGAGGAGCGCATCGCCGAGATCACCGTGGCGATGGAGCGCTGGCGCTGGATGCCAGAGAACCTCGGCCGCGACCACCTGATCGTCAACATCGCCGGTTTCGAACTAAAGCGCGTGGTCGGCGGCAAGGTTGCGGATCGCATGGCCGTTGTCGTCGGCAAGCCGTTCAGCCGCACGCCCGTGTTCAGCGACCGCGTGCGCTACCTTGAATTCAATCCGTACTGGAACGTGCCATCCGACATCGCGATCAAGGAAGAACTGCCGAAGCTGCAGAGCAATCCCGCGGCGCGGGCGGCAGCGGGGTTCGAGGCGGTGCGTGGCGATCAGGTCTATCAACTCACCCAGATCGACTGGCGCCAGTACGGGCCGGGCAACTTTCCTTTCCTGATCCGTCAGCGGCCGGGACCGAGCAACGCGCTCGGGCGCGTGAAGTTCATGTTCCCGAACAAGTTCGACGTCTACCTCCACGACACGCCGTCGCGTGGACTGTTCTCGGAAGCGAGCCGGGCCTTTAGCCATGGTTGCGTGCGGGTGTCGCGGCCACTCGATCTCGCCGCCGATGTTCTGGCGAACACGCCGGGTTGGGATCGCCGCCGCATCGACGCGGTTGTCGCGGGAGGCGATCGCACGACGGTGAACCTGGCGCAGCCGCTGCCGATCCACATCACGTACCTGACCGCCTGGGTGGACAACGGTACGCCCAACTTCCGCAACGACATTTATGACCAGGATGCCAAGCTGATCGCCGCCCTCGACGGTCGCGCCATGGCATGGTGAGGACCGAGGTGATCGCGCCATGACCGACTGGAAAACCCACGGGGTCAAGGTCATTCCCGGCGCCCAACTCGATCCGAACACGGCGCAGACTCCCGGCATGGAGCGCGCCGCGGCGATCAATCTTGCCCGCGTCGGTGCGCAGAAGATCTGGGCCGGCACCGTGAAGATCCACGCGAACGCCAAGACCGGTGCCCACCATCATGGCGCGCTGGAAAGCGTCATCTACGTGGTCAAGGGCAGGGCGCGCATGCGCTGGGGCGAGAAGCTGGAATACGTCGCCGAGGCGGGACCCGGCGATTTCATCTTCGTGCCGCCTTACGTGCCGCACCAGGAGATCAATGCTTCCACCGACGAGCCGCTGGAATGCGTTCTCGTGCGATCCGACAACGAGGCGGTGGTGGTGAATCTCGATATCGAGCCGGTCGAGAAGCCGGAGAAGGTTCTGTGGATCGATCCGATCCACAAGCACGAGGATTGATCGGCGGGCGCCGGATACGGGACGCCCGGACGCCCGCCGCTTAAATCAGCCGTGGAGGGCCGACTGGCAGAACGGGATGACCGTCGGAGCGACGTTCGCCTGATCGGCGAGCGCCGTCTCGCATCCGCCCATCACAGCCCGGCGGGTCTCCGGGCTGAGCGACGTCAGGTAGTGGTGCACCGACGCGCTATCGCCGCCGACATTGCTGATGTCCACGCCGAGATCGGTGACCCCGGTGAGGTCGTTGCCCCGGATCGTGTCCGAGTTCGTGTCCGCCGCGGCGGGGAGGGCCGCGAAGGCGAGCGAAGCGGTCAAGGCAGCAGCGGCTGCCGTCACGAGTGTGCGACGCATGGTTGTCGTCCTTTGGAATGACCGGCGGCTTGCCCGCCGCCGGCGAGATGCGTGAGCGGTCCTGGCTCGTCGGGTCGCGGGTGGGGAATGCACCATCCGCCGGCGGGTCACCGTTCACGGCAGCGAGTGTGAGTCGGTCGCCGGGATTTGGCTAATGAACGAAAGATAATTTTCGAGGCGCGACGGATCACGAAGCTGCCGCAATCGGCGACCGCTTGCGCGATCAAGCGGCTCGGCGTATCTAGACAATCATCAGCGCTAGCACTCCGCTCGCGCAAACCGCCAGAGGAGCGTCAGGATGTCAGCAGCCATTGTCCGTCGTCTCGCTGGTGAGAGGATCGCCGCCTAGGGCCGCGACACGTCGCATCCGCCGGCCTCCGTCGGCGCTCGTCTCGACCAGTTGAATTTCCGCCCGCCGGCCAGACGCCGGCGCGTATTCTCTTGCTCCGCTCAGGCGGAGTCCGGAACGGTCGAGAACAAATGTCCAATGATTTCTCAGGACTGGCCGCGTATGGCTGGTCGCAACACTTTCAATCGCAATTAACGGTCGCCGAACTGGCCGGCTGCACGCCCGTGCGCGTGATCGCTGTCCACCGCAGCGTCCTCGATGTGGCAGGCCCCGACTTCACGGGCCGCGTGCCCCCAGTCCGGTCGGAAGATGACGAAGGGCAGGCGACGGTCGGCGACTGGCTGCTTGTCGATCGCCTTACCGGAGCGCCGGAGCGGTTGCTCGAACGCAAGAGCCTGTTCAAGCGGCGCGCCGCCGGCACCGGACGGCGCGTGCAGCTCATTGCCGCCAATGTCGACACGCTGTTCGTCGTCACGTCGTGCAACCAGGACTTCAACCTCGCCCGGCTGGAGCGGTATCTGGCGCTGGCGCGCGAGGCGGCGGTGACGCCCGTGATCGTGCTCACCAAAGCGGACCTTGCAGGCGATACCCGTGATTATGCGGCGCGCGCCGAGAAGCTGACGCCCGGCCTCCTCGTCGAGACGCTGGACGCACGTTCGCCGGAGGAGGTGGAGGTGCTCAAGCCGTGGTGCGGCACCGGGCAGACGGTGGCCCTGGTAGGTTCGTCGGGCGTCGGAAAATCGACGCTGGTCAATACGTTGACCGGCGGCGACCTCGCCACTGCGGCGATCCGCGAAGGCGATGCGCACGGTCGTCACACAACCAGCGGGCGCTCGCTTCACCGGCTGGGAGCTGGCGGCTGGCTGATCGACACGCCCGGGTATGCGCGAACTGCAACTGACCGATGCAAGCGACGGCATCGAGGAAGTGTTTGACGACATCGCCGCATTAGCCGCCGCATGCCGCTTTGCCGACTGCAAGCACGAGACAGAACCCGGCTGTGCGGTACGCGCCGCGCTCGCGGACGGATCGCTCGATCCGGAGCGCTTCGCCCGTTACGGCAAGCTTTCCCGCGAGGACGCGCGCAATTCCGAGGCGCTGCATCAGCGCCATGCCCGCGAACGGGCCTTCGGGCGCGGCGTCAAGGACGCGGCAAAAGCCAAGCGGGGACGGCACGAACCGTCATGATCATTGACGATACAGCAATCGCTGGAGGCTGGCCCGGAATCGGGCTAGCCTCTCGCCTTCCAAACGGGATGGGGATCATCATGAGCAGGATGGGATCGGGCGCCGTGGCAGCGCTCGCGGTTGTCGGCATTCTCTGTGCGGCATCGCCGGCTTCGGCGTTCGTGTCGGTGGCGTGCAAGGCGAAGAACTCTGCCGGCAAGTCATTCGTGCACACGGCGGACGGGATCTTCGAGTGGGACTCGAAGCTGTCGGCCACGACCTTCGCAATGGCCAAGTGCCAGGACGGCAGCAAGAAGCCGGATAGCTGCAAGATCGTCGAGTGCCACATAACCAACCCGTAGGGCGCTGAGCTTCCGCGCGTCGCCAATCGCCTTAGCCAAGGCCGATCCCCGTTTCTCGCTGGAAGTAGATGAGGTCCAGATCCGGCGCTGCGTCCCTGCCGCCTGCGATTGTCAGCAGCGTGTGGGCCTGGCCGCGATGATGGGTCTGGTGGTTGAAGAAATGCGCCAGCGCCGGTGCAAGGGGCTGGCTGATCTCAGCCGGGCGGGTCAACGTTGTGTATGTGAAGACGCCGGCCAGGTCGGCCTCGCTGAGCCTGTCCACCCAGGCGATGATGCGTTCGTCCTCGTCGCGGCGGGCGGCACCGAGAGCCGACAGGTCCTCGAACAGGATCTCATCGAGTCGGGTCTGGATCGGTCCGTCGCCGGTGAAACGGCGCATCCAGACCCGGTCGGCGACAAGCATGTGATTAAGCGTGCCGTGGAGCGAGCCGAAGAAAGCGCCGCGCTCCGCACGATAGTCGGCGTCGGAGAGCTTGGCGGCGGCCTCGTAGAGACGTTCGTTGGCCCAGCGGTTGTAGCCGGCGAACATCGCGAAATGATCGTGCATGGTGGTTTCTCCGGCCCGCGGGATACGTCAATATTATTTGACGTGACCGGATGGAGGGAATGCCCAAATGGCGATCGTGCTGTACGACCTTTGCGCGGGTGACGCCGAGCGCCGCTTCAGCCCGCATTGCTGGAAGGCGCGGATGGCTCTGGCCCACAAGGGCCTCGCCTTCGAAACGCGCGCGACGCCCTTCACGAAGATCAAGGACATCGCCGATGGTTTTTCGCCGACGGTGCCGGTCATCGACGATGGCGGCAAGCTGGTCCGCGACTCCTTCGATATCGCGCTCTATCTGGAAGCGACCTATCCCGATGCGCCTTCGCTGTTCGGCGGTGAGGCGGGCAAGGCGGCCGCGCGCTTCGTCGAGAGTTGGGCCTTGACCGCGATCCACCCGGCGCTTTCCGGCTTGATCATAAAGGATATCCACGATCGCCTCGGCGATGCCGATCAGGTCTATTTTCGCGAGAGCCGTGAGAAGCGCATGGGCAAGACGCTGGAAGCGGCTCAGGCGGGCAGGGAAGAGCGGCTCGACGCGTTCCGCGCCGCGCTCCAGCCTCTACGGTTGATGCTGGGCAAGCAGCCGTTCATAGGCGGCGACGCGCCGCTCTTCGCCGACTACATCGTCTTCGGCCCGTTGCAATGGGCACGCGTCAGCAGCCCGTTCACCGTCCTGGAGGAGAATGATCCTGTCGCGGCCTGGTTCGGCCGCTGTCTCGACCTGCACGACGGTGTCGGGCGGGCGATGCCTGCGGCCGCTTAAGAGGAGGAGCAACCATGTTCAAGACGACCGCTCTGGCGCTGGCAATCGGCGCATTGCCGTTGTCTGGCCTGGCGATGGCAGCGGATGGCCCCGGTTGCGGCTCCTTCTCGTTGACCGGTGGGGAGAAGAGCGTTGCCGTGGTCGACAATCCGCCGGAGGGCAAGAGCATCGGTGACACCCGCGCCGGGTGGCGCAAGCTCCTGGACGCGGCCGGCGCCGAGGTTGGCGAAGTGCATTTCGTCGCCACGCTAACCGCGCCCGAGGAAGCCGGACACGGCGATGTTCTGGCGTCGCAGTACTTCATCGTACTGGCGAGCGGCTGGATCGCCACCCAATCGCTGTACGAATTGCCCAACGCCGCTGACACCAGCCAGCGTGCGGGCAATGCGGTGCTGGTCGTTGCCGGCGGTACCGGACCGTTCGCGGGCGCGAGTGGCAGCGTCACGATCGAGGCCGGCGATCCGCCCACATACCTCTTCGACGTGCACTGCGCGAAATAGCGTACGAAATGAAAAGGGCCGGCGTCGCCGCCGGCCCCTGTGAACGACCTGCGCAGCGATCAGCGATGAAGGTCGAAGCGATCCGCGTTCATGACCTTCGTCCACGCCGCCACGAAGTCTTTGGCAAACTTCTCCTTCGAGTCGGCACATGCGTAGACTTCCGCGAACGCGCGAAGCTGCGAGTGCGAACCGAAAATCAGGTCGACGCGTGTCGCGGTCCACTTGACCGCATCGCTCTTCCGATCGTGCCCCTCATACACGTCTTCAGAACCGGCTAGCGGCTGCCACTTCGTGCTCATGCCCAGAAGGTTGACAAAGAAGTCGTTGGTCAGCTTCCCGGGTTGGCTGGTGAAGACGCCGTGCTTGGAGTTGGCGGCGTTGGCGCCGAGTACGCGCAATCCGCCGAGAAGCGCCGTCATCTCCGGCCCCGTGAGCCTCAGCAAGTGCGCCCGGTCCACCAGCGCCTCTTCCGGCGCCATGAACTGCTCGCCGCTCAGATAGTTGCGGAAGCCATCGGCGCGCGGTTCCAGCGCGGCGAAGGATTCGACGTCCGTCTGCTCCTGCGACGCATCCATTCGCCCCGGTGTGAAGGGCGCCCGAACGTCGATGCCGGCGTCTTTGCCCGCCTTCTCGATGGCGGCAGTGCCGCCGAGCACGATCAGGTCGGCGAGCGAGACTTTCTTGTCGCCCGTCTGGGCGTCGTTGAATGCCTTCTGAATCGCTTCAAGTTTCGCCAGCACCTTGGCAAGCTGCGCCGGCTGGTTCACCTCCCAGTCCTTCATTGGGGCAAGCCGGATGCGCGCGCCGTTGGCTCCACCGCGCTTGTCGGAGGCACGGAAGGTCGATGCAGAGGCCCAGGCGGTCGAGACCAGCTCGGACACCGAAAGGCCCGAGGCGAGGATCTTGTCCTTCAGGCCGGCGATGTCCTTGTCGCTGACAAGTTCATGGTTGACCGCCGGAATTGGGTCCTGCCACAGCAGCTCTTCTTTCGGGACGAGCGGCCCGAGGTAGCGGACGACCGGACCCATGTCGCGGTGCGTGAGCTTGAACCAGGCTCGGGCAAAGGCGTCCGCGAACTGGTCCGGATTCTGGTGGAAGCGTCGCGAGATTTTCTCGTAGACCGGGTCGAAACGCAGCGACAGGTCCGTGGTCAGCATGGTCGGCCGGCGATGCTTTGTCGGGTCGTGCGCAAGCGGCACCGTCTCCGGTGCATCCTTGGCCACCCACTGATTGGCGCCGCCCGGGCTCTTGGTCAGTTCCCACTCGAAGCCGAACAGGTTGTCGAAGAAGTAGTTGCTCCACTTCGTCGGTGTCTGTGTCCAGGTAACTTCCAGGCCGCTGGTGATCGTGTCGCCGCCCATGCCGCTCTCGTGCCTGCTTGTCCAGCCCAGGCCCTGATCTTCGATGGCCGAGCCCTCCGGGTCCGGGCCGACAAGCGACGGGTCGCCGGCGCCGTGGGTCTTGCCAAAGCTGTGGCCACCGGCGATCAGCGCGACGGTCTCTTCGTCGTTCATCGCCATGCGGAAGAACGTCTCGCGAATGTCCTTGGCCGCCGCGACCGGGTCGGGTTTGCCGTTCGGGCCTTCCGGGTTGACGTAGATCAGGCCCATCTGCACCGCGGCGAGGGGGGTCTGAAGCTCGCGCTCGCCGCTGTAGCGCTCGTCGCCAAGCCATGTGCCTTCCGGACCCCAATAGAGCTCTTCCGGCTCCCACACGTCGGCGCGGCCGCCGGCGAAACCGAACGTCTTGAAGCCCATCGATTCCAGGGCGACGTTGCCGGTTAGAACCAGGAGGTCGGCCCAGGAGATCTTGCGGCCGTATTTCTGCTTGATCGGCCACAGAAGCCGGCGCGCCTTGTCGAGGTTGGCGTTGTCCGGCCAGGAGTTCAGCGGGGCAAAGCGCTGCTGGCCGGAACCCGCGCCACCGCGACCGTCGGTGATGCGGTAGGTGCCGGCGCTGTGCCAGGCCATGCGGATGAACAGCCCGCCGTAGTGCCCGAAGTCGGCCGGCCACCAATCCTGGGAGTCCGTCATCAGGGCATGCAGGTCCGCGATGACGGCGTCGAGGTCGAGGCTCTTGAACTCCTCGGCGTAGTTGAAGTCCTCGCCCATCGGGTCGGAGAGTTTGGAGTTGTGGTGGAGCACCTGGATGTCCAGTTGCTCCGGCCACCAGTCGCGGTTCCTGTGTCCGCGTCCACCACCCGTGAACGGGCACTTGCCGGCGTCGTCGGTCTTTGCGTCCATTGGTCTCCCCTCGCATCATTCGGATTTGGTGCGCGCACATCTCCGGCGAGCCGGCAGCGCATCTGATCGGAACCCTGCCAAAGCAGGGCGATAAAATCCAATCATATTGACTGCGTGCGTTCATAAGGCGCACTTATCGCCATGCTCTCGCTCAAACAGCTTCGGTATTTCAGTGCCTTGGCGGATTCGGGCCATTTCGGCCGGGCCGCTGCGATGGCCGGCATCAGCCAGCCGGCTCTTTCGATGCAGGTCCGTGAGATGGAAAAATCTCTGGGCGGGCTGCTTGTAGAGCGGACCGGAGCCGGAGCCAGATTGACCGAACTCGGCACCGACGTCGCGAAGCGCGCAAAAGATGTCCTCGCCGCCGTGCGCGATCTCGAAGACCTTTCCTTCGCGCGGGACGAGCCGCTGGCCGGCCGGATCCGCCTGGGAATGATCCCGTCGGTCGCGCCATTCCTGCTCCCGCGACTTCTCGATCGCGTTGCCCATCGCTACCCGCGCCTGCAACTCACGATGCGCGAAACGGTGACCGAGCAGTTGGCGAAGGAACTGGCCGACGGCAGCCTGGATGCTGTGGTCGTCAGCCTGCCGCTTGAGCAGGGCGACTTCGAGGAAGCGCCGGCATTTGACGATGTCTTCCTTCTCGCCGCTCCCGTGGGGTCGCGCCACGCGGCGCGCTCGCCTGCACTCGCCGAGATGATCGACGCCGACGAATTGCTGCTGCTCGAGGACGGCCACTGTTTGCGCGATCAGGCGCTGGCAGTGTGTCACCGCATCGATCCGCGCCGCTTGCGCAGCTTTGGGGCAACAAGCCTGTCGACGGTGCTGCAACTGGTTGCAGCAGGGCAGGGGATTACGCTGGTGCCGCAACTCGCCGTGGACGCCGGCGTCCTTGCCGATCCGCGACTGACTCTGGTCGACTTCGCGCCTCCTTCACCGCATCGCGTGATCGGACTTGCCTGGCGGAAGAATTCGCCGCGGTCGGAGGACTTTCGCGCCTTGGCCGACCTGATGCGGCAGGCGGTCTCCCCGTCGGTCTGACTCTTTGGCGTATGCTGCCCGCAGAAGAGTCGTCATGGAGGGCGCAATGGTTGGCACGTGGCAATTCTGGGCGGTCATGTCCGCCGCTTTCGCGGCGTTGACGGCGATCTTCGCCAAGATCGGCGTCGAGAATATCAACTCCGATTTTGCGACGTTCATCCGGACGATCGTGGTCCTCGTCGCCTTCACCGGTATCCTGTTCAGTCTCGGCGAATTCCAGTCGCCGTCGTCGGTTTCACCGCGCACCTACCTGTTTTTGATCCTCTCCGGCCTTGGCACCGGCGCATCGTGGCTCTGCTACTTTCGCGCCCTCAAGCTCGGAAATGCCTCGCAGGTCGCGCCCATCGACAAGATGAGCGTGGTGCTGGTCGCCATTTTCGGCGTTCTGTTCCTTGGCGAAAAGCTCACGCTCGCCAATTGGCTGGGTGTTGCCCTGATCGGCGGCGGGGCGATCCTCGTCGCCCTGTAGCCCGCGCCAATCGTCGCCTTGTCGGCCGGCGACAGGCCGGGCTATACAGCCGGCCACACGTCAACCAATGAGGACCGACCAGATGGCCGTAGAGCGTACCTTTTCGATGATCAAGCCGGACGCTACCAAGCGCAACCTGACCGGCAAGGTCAACGCCAAGCTGGAGGAGGCGGGCCTGCGCATTATCGCGCAGAAGCGGGTTTGGATGAGCCGCAAGCAGGCCGAAGGCTTCTACGCAGTCCACAAGGGCCGTCCATTCTTCGACGAACTGTGCGACTTCATGTCCTCGGGTCCGACCATCGTTCAGGTGCTCGAAGGCGAGAACGCGATTGCCAAGAACCGCGAAGTGATGGGCGCGACCGACCCGGCCAAGGCCGCCGCCGGCACCATCCGAAAGGAGTTTGCCAACAACATCGGCGAGAACTCGGTCCACGGTTCCGACGCCCCGGAGACGGCGAAGGAGGAAATC
The DNA here is from genome assembly GCA_963798195.1 of uncultured Alphaproteobacteria bacterium. Classification (GTDB taxonomy): domain Bacteria; phylum Pseudomonadota; class Alphaproteobacteria; order Rhizobiales; family Kaistiaceae; genus CAVSRC01. The sequence continues at coordinate 708,641 of CAWCSF010000010.1, forward strand.
GCCTACTGGTTCGCCGGCATAGAGATCGTAGGCTAGGGACCGCCATCGATCCGACCGAATCGGGGGATTTCAGTCGAGGAGCGGTCGCAAGCGATCGTCATTCGTCAAACGATTCAATCGGAAGAGAAACATGAGAACGAGTCTCCTGGTCGTCCTGGCACTTGTAACCGGCGCGCTTCCGGCGGCGGCCTTCACCAAAGCCGAGACGAATGGGCTGAAGTCCCTGTCGGGAACGACGCGGCTGATCCAGGCGTGCAGCCTTCAGGGCCTGTTGAAGATCGCTTCGGACAAGAATGGCTACAAGCCCGAGCACGTCGTGATAGATGCGCTGGGTGCGCCGATCATCGACGGCGACAAGGTGAACGGCACGGGCGGTGTGCTTCGGAGCCGCGGCAAGTGGTACCATCTGTCATTCGCATGCGCGACGTCAGCCGATCATCTGGAAGTCACCAAGTTCACCTACGAGATCGGCGAAGCTATTCCGCAGGATCAGTGGGCCCAACTGAACCTATATCCCTGAGACAAGGCGGCGACTTGCCGTCACGCCAATGACCGCGGGCGGGTTGAGCTTATCGACTGGCGCCGTCTGGACGATTGGGTCGATCGCGGCGATCTGGATAGTTTCGGACGTCGGCTTCTATTACCTGTTTCCGCTGCTCGGCCTGGCGCCGAGCTACAACGATCATCCCGTCTGGTCCGCGCTCTACTACGCGGCGTGGATCGGTTTGGCGCTGGTGGTCTTTCGCGGTCAATACCGCGGCTGGAGCGCCTTCGAGCCCACTCCGGCCGTGCTGGCGGTCGTGATCCTTCTCGCAGCGAGCTTCTTTCTCTACGCGGTTACCGCGCCGTCGCTGTTGCCGCAGGTGACGTGGGAAGAAGGCTCGCCGGCGCCGGACATCCTGCTCGCCGACCCATGGTATTTCCTGCCGAAATCGGTCGACATCCTTTTTCAGCAGCTTCTCATCGTTGCCCTGGTGCTGGCGCTATCCAGGCATCAGCACGATCTGCGGCGGATTTCAGTCCTCTGCGCCATGCTGTTCGGCGGCACGCACCTGTTGCTGGCGTTCGGCGGCCTGCCTCTGATGTACGTGATCCGCTTCACGATTTTCGCGACTTTGTTTGGATTCGTGTTTCCGTACCTGATCCTCAGGAAGAAGAACGGTCTCGTCTGGTCTTACGCCCTGCACTGGATCTACTACGCTGCCACGCTCGTGACGGCACATACAATCTCCCCGTATGCCGACTGAACTTTCGCGAGAGACGTGCGTTGTCCGGCTGACACACCCCACAACGGGAAGGACACGCTCATGTTTGGCGAATCCAGCATCAAGGAACACATGCATGTTCTCGCCAGTGATGGCGGCCACATTGGCACGGTCGATCACGTCGAGAACGACAGCCTTATCAAGCTCACGCGCACCAACTCACCGGACGGCAAGCATCACTTCATTCCGATCTACTGGGTCGACTCGGTCGATGAAACCGTTCACCTCAGCAAGCCGGGGGATGAGGTGAGGCAGCAATGGAAGACCATCTAGTCGGTCGCCGCTGACAGCGATCGTCTTAGCGCCAGCGTTTGGCGGCGGCAGTGTCGATTGGCTTCGCCTCGACCCAGTCGGCGACAGTGCCGCTGGCGAGGTGTTCCTTCTTCCAGAATGGCGCGCGGCTCTTCATAAAGTCCATGAGGTAGCTCGCGGCATCAAAGGCCGCCTGACGGTGTTCGGACGCGGTACCCACCAGCACGATGTTGGCGCCGGCTGGAATTTTGCCGTGGCGATGAATCACGGTGACGCCGGAAAGCGGCCAGCGCTCGGCGGCGTCGCGCGCGATGCGTCCAATTTCGATTTCCGCCATGCCGGGATAGTGTTCGAGCTCCAGCGCCGCCAGTCGCCCCTTGTCTGCCCGGCAAACGCCGGTGAAGGTGACGATGGCGCCGATGTCGCCGCCAGACGTCTTGAGCCACTCGATCTCATCGTTGATGTCGAAGTCGTCGGCCTGCACGCGGACCTTGATCGGGGTGGTCACGCCGATCAGCCGCCGGTCATGGGCGGAAAAATCGCCACCTCACGCGCATCGTCGATCGGCACGTCGCCGGCGGCATGAACCTTGTCCACCGCCAAGCGGATCGCGCGCGGCTCTGCGAGGGCGTGTTCGTATCCCGGGCCGCGTGTTTTCAGCCAAGACACGAGCTCATTCGTGGTGCGAACGGTCGCAGGTAGCGTCACCTCTTCCGCTTCCACGCCTATGCGCTCGCGTACCCAGGCAAAGTAGACGAGCTTCACCGCTCACTCCCCATCAGATGGCGGAGCCCGGCGCGGAAATAGTCGTAGCCGGTGTAGACGGTGATCAGAGCCGATATCCAAAGCAGCAACAGACCGACATAGGTGAACAGCCCCAGGTCGGCGAAGTAATATCGCATCAGCTTGTCGCCGGCCGGGCCGGCCAGCAGGAAGCCGATTGCGGTCATCTGCATTGTCGTTTTCCACTTGGCGAGGTTTGTCACCGGCACGCTGACGCGGACCTCGGCCAGAAACTCCCTGAGCCCCGACACCGATATCTCGCGGGTCAGGATGACGATCGCCGCCAGCACCGACCAGTTGGCGATCGTGCGGTCCGAGACAAGCAACAGGAGGGCGGTGGCCACCAACAGCTTGTCGGCAATCGGATCGAGAATGCGCCCGATGGCCGACTGCTGGTGCCAGGCGCGAGCGAGATAGCCATCGAAGAAGTCGGACACCGTGGCGGCGATGAACACGGCAAAGCTCAGCCAGCGGCTCGCCGTGCTCTCGACGTAAAAGAAAAACACCAGCATCGGCACGGCAACGATGCGCCCATAGGTCAATAGGTTCGGCAGCGAGAACGCATGCATGCGCCCATCCGGCACCCGATCCAAGGGCTTCGTTTCGCTCATTCCGACGTCCATCTTGTCGCCTCCGGTGGGAGTATTCCGCCAGTTTGGCCGGAAGCCGCCCAATCCTACCTGTTCGACGCATGGAAGGCACGTTACCGGGCTCACGTCTGCCCAGCTCGATTCCTACGGTTTACGAACGATCAATCGGGCTGATCGTGAAAGAAGCCATAAATGGCGCGGGCCATCTCGTCGGAAATGCCGGGTACAGCGCGCAAGTCGTCGACGCCCGCCCGGCCGACCGCCTTGGCGGTGCCGAAGTGGCGCAGCAGCGCCCGCTTGCGGGCCGGCCCTATGCCGCCGATCTCGTCGAGCGGATTACGTGCGATGTCGGATTTGCGGCGCGCACGATGGGAGCCGATGGCGAAGCGATGCGCCTCGTCGCGCAGACGCTGGACGAAGTACAGCACCGGATCGCGCGGCGGCAGCATGAAGGACTCGCGGCCGTTCATGTAGAAGGTCTCGCGTCCGGCGTCGCGGTCGGGGCCCTTGGCGACGCCGATGAGCGGAAGGTCGGTGATGCCGAGTTCGGCCAGCGTCTCCGTGGCGACGGAAAGCTGGCCGCGACCGCCGTCAATGAGTGCAACATCCGGCCACGGCCCGACCGTGTCCTCTTCGCGCTCGGCGTCGCGCGGTCCGGACTCGCGCACCAGACGGGAGAAGCGGCGACCGAGCATTTCCCGCATCATCGCGTAGTCGTCCCCCGGCGTCAGATCCTCCGAGCGCATGTTGAACTTGCGGTATTGCCCTTTGATGAACCCATCCGGCCCCGAGACAACCATCGCGCCGACCGGGTTCGTGCCCATGGTGTGGCTGTTGTCGTAGACCTCGATACGCCGTGGCATTTCGGACAGGCCAAATCGTTCCGCGAGGCCTTCGAGCAGCGTGCGCTGCGATGACGATTGGGCCAGTTCGCGACCGAGCGACTCGCGTGCATTGGCGAGCGCATGATCGACGAGGTCTTTTTTCTCGCCGCGCCGGGGCACCGTCACGGTGACCCGGAAGCCGGCGCGCTCGCTCAGCGCCTCCTCGAGCAGCGTCCGCTCCTCGAAATCGTGCGAGATGAGGATCAGCTTCGGCGTCGGCTTGTCGTCATAGAACTGGGCGAGGAACGCACCGAGGACCGCGTCCGGCTCCAGACCTTTGTCGGCCCGCGGGAAGTAGGCGCGGTTGCCCCAGTTCTGCCCGGTGCGGAAGAAGAAGACCATGATGCATGTCTGCCCGCCCGCCTGATGGACGGCGAACAAATCTGCTTCCTCGAACGTCTGCGGGTTGATGCCCTGGTGGCCCTGTACATGGGAGAGGGCGGCGAGCCGGTCGCGGTATCGGGCCGCCTGCTCGAAGTCGAGCCGGTCCGCAGCTTCCGTCATGCCAAGCTGCATTGTGGCGCGCACTGCCTGGCTCTTGCCCGAAAGGAAAGCCTTCGCCTCATCGACGAGCAAGGCGTAGTCCTCCAGCGATATCTCTCCGGTGCATGGCGCTGAGCACCGTTTGATCTGGTGGAGCAGGCAAGGTCGCGTGCGGCTCTCGAAAACCGCGTCCGAGCAGGATCGCAGCAGGAAGGCGCGCTCCAGCGCGTTGATGGTGCGGCCGACCGCACCGGCAGATGCGAACGGCCCGAAGTATTCGCCCTTGCGCGTGCGGGCACCTCGGTGCTTGGCCAACTGCGGCGCCTTATGGTCGCCGGTGATGACGATATACGGGAACGACTTGTCGTCGCGCAGCAGGACGTTGAAGCGCGGCCGCAGCCGCTTGATCAGGTTTGCTTCGAGCAGGAGCGCTTCAGTCTCGGTGCGCGTCGAAACGAACTCCATTCCGGCGGTTGCCATGATGACGCGCTGAATGCGGCCGGAAAGACCGACCGGCCGTGTATAGCTCTGCACACGCTTCTTGAGGCTGCGCGCCTTGCCGACGTAGAGCACGGTGCCCTTGGTATCGAGCATGCGATAAACGCCTGGTCCGTTGGGCAGGCGTTTGACGATTTCGGCGATGACACCCGGCCCGGTGCGCGTCGCCTTGCCCGGGCCGTCATCCGCGGTGGTAGTCGTGTCAGTCATCGAGTTCCGCCAGGTCCGGCGTGCGCCAGCCAAGGTGCTGGCCCCCGTCGAGGGCGATCACCTGTCCGGTGATCGAGCGCGTCTCGACAATATAGCGGACGGTTGAGCCAAAGTCGGTCAGTTGCGGCGCGCGCTGAAGCAGGATGGCCTCGACCTGACGACCGTAGCGCTCGGGACTCTGATGCATGCTTGGCAGCGTCGGGCCGGGCGCGATGCCATTGACCCGGATGCGCGGCGCCAGCGCCTGCGCCATCGTTTCGGTCGCCTTGTGCAGGGCGGACTTGGACACCTGGTACGAATAGTAGCGCGGCGTTGGCTTCCAGATGCGCTGGTCCAACAGATTGACGATGTTGCCTTCCACGTCTTGCGGCACCTGCGCTGCGAATGCCTGTGAGAGGAAGATCGGCGCGGTGAGGTTCACCGCAATCTGTCTGTCCCACATGGTGCGATCGAGCGTGCCGACGGCATCGCGCTCGAAGACGGAGGCATTGTTGACGAGCAGGGTGAGGGGCCCAAGAACATCTGCGGCGTCCCTCACAATGCGCTTCAGGCAAGTCGGATCGGCAAAATCGCCGTTCACGACCGCGGCCGATCCGCCCTTGGCGCGAATTTCTGACGCCAAGTCCTCTGCCTCCTTGCGCGAATGATTGCAGTGAATCGCAACTGCCCAACCGTTCGAGGCGAGGTCTTCGACAATGGCGCGCCCGATGCGGCGCGCGCCGCCGGTTACCAGAGCGGCGTGTGAGGGCGGAGCCATAACCGTTCGTTAACCCTATTTAATCGTTCGAATCCGCTGGGAGTTTCCGACCACCTAGATAGGGCCTCTGGAACTCCGGACCAAATCGCATTGAAATCAATGGGTTCCGGGGAAAATGTAACCCAGATGCAACGCCATATTGTGCCCTTGGATGGCCCGTCCGTCGCCGTATTTCATTAACGTTTACGCCCTATTCCTGATCGCATATCGGCGGGCGGATCTAGCGGAACTGGACAGCGCGGAGGGCGTTGTCGTGCCGCCCGGACAAACGAGGAGTAGAGTATGTTTTCGATTAAGACCCTCGGCGTGAGCGCAGCGGCGCTCGTTGTAGGCGCCGGCATGGCGTCGGCCGCCGATCTTCCGAACTATCAGGCGCCGCCGCCGGCGCAGGTCTATAACCCGGCTCCGGCTTACGACTGGAACGGCCCGTACGTCGGCCTTACCGGTGGCTACGGTTGGGGCACATCGAGCGGCTGGCTTGGTGGCGTCTACGCCGGCTACAATTTCCAGGTAGACCCCAACTGGGTCGTCGGCTTGGAAGGCGATGGCGTTCTCACCAACAAGAGCACCAACAGTTGGGATGCGACCCTGCGCGGTCGTCTGGGCTATGCCTATGACCGCTTCCTGTTTTACGGCACCGGCGGTGTGGCGTTCGGCGACATCAAGAATGCCGGCGCGTCTGCCACTAAGGTCGGCTGGACGGCGGGCTTAGGCGTCGAAGCGGCTCTGACGAGCAACGTCACTGGCCGTCTCGAATACCGTCATACGGATCTCGGCTCCGCGTTCGTCGGCGGCTCCACGATCAACCAGACGAACGACGATTTCATGCTCGGCGTCGGCTTCAAGTTCTGATCTGAAGAAACAATGGTTCAAGACGCCTCGCTGCGGTTCGCCGCAGCGGGGCGTTTCTTTTTTAGCTCAACGCGCCTTCGGCACGGTGATATCCGGCAGGCGGCAGCTTTGCCGATCAACTGCAGGACAGCGGCGAAACTCGAGGTTCCTCGTCAGGCAGATGCGTACTTCATCGAGCATGCCGCGGGTGCAGGTAACGGCGATGCCGGATTCCACCAGACGCGGGTTCAACCCGATGAAAGCCTGCTCGATCGCGCGCGGCGCGGTTCGGACGTCGCTCTTAGGCAGTTTCAGGGCAGGGGGCACCGCTACTTTCTCGTACGCGCGGCGCATCGTGTCGAAATAAGCGTCCTGGTTCAGACCAGAACAAACACCATGCTTCTGCCATTCGTGATTGATGAGCCCGACGCTCGGCATCAGGTCAGAGATTGCCGCGACCGTAGCGTCGCGCACCCGGCGGGGCATGTTGGACGGACAGTATTCCGGGTAACCGCTCTCGTACTCCGGCCAGAAGCCGTGGACGGTGAACGCCAGCCGAAGCGCGCATTCGGCCTGATTTGGCCGCTCATCGGTCGCGCAGTAGGTAGGCGACCACGAAAGCGACAAAACATAGAAATCAAAATCGCCCGCCGTGCCCGCGGCCTGCACGGGCGCCGCTAGCGCCAGAAGCAAAGCGGCGAAGATGCCGCGAAGCATCACGGACGGATGGAGTGGCACCAGGCGCCGTAGACCCGGTATGGATCGAACCCGGGCAGGCAGGATTGCACATTCCAGTGGATAGAGGCGAAGCCGCCCTGGAACTCGATCAGGTAGACGACCTCCGAGCGGCGTCCGTCGCTGAGATACGCAATCGCATCACAGTAGCGTCGCGGAACCAGGCTTGGCCCGTCGACATCCATCCTGGTTTCGCGGATGTCGCCGATATTGGCGACCGCCAGACCGCTGCCGATCACATGCGTGTCGTAGTAGGTAAACTTCTCGACGACCTTGGAGATGACGCCAGGTTCGTCACAGACGGGCAGGCGATGATGCCCGGACTGATAGGGCGCGCCACCGTAGCTGCCGTAGCCGTATATGTCGGCGGCCTGTGCCGGGATAACGGCAAGCGCCAGGGCCACCAGTCCGAAAAGGATGCGCGGCATGGCTGCCGTCCCCCGATGTAGATCGATGCGGAAACAATGCGACGGCCCAGAACCGGGGTCAAGGCGCGGGAAGCCTTACTCCCCGGCGATCTCGTCAATCGTGTGCCCGGCGCCGGCCCCCTGTTGCAGGACAGGCACGAGACCGCCGAGAAGCGCCTCCAGCGTCTTGGCAAACTGCCACGGCGGATTGCAGATGATCAGGCCGGCGCCGTTAAAGGTTCCATCGTCGGTACGGTCGCGGACCGTCAGTTCCGCCCGTATCAGCCGGCGGATACCGCTGCCTGACAGGCCAACGCGGAGCCGGTCGACGGCAACAAGATCCTTGACCGGGTACCAGAGGGCATAGATGCCGATCGGCCAGCGTCTGTGCGCATCACGGAAGCCATCGAGTAGCCGGTCAAACTCATCCGGTGCCTCGTAGGGCGGATCGACCAGCACCAGCCCGCGCCGCTCCTTGGGCGGTACGAACGCGCCGAGCGCCAGCCAGCCGTCGAGGGCGATCGTGCGGACCTGGATATCGCCGGCGAAAAGGGCGGACAGCGCCTTGTTGTCGTCGGGATGCAACTCGACGGCGGTCAGGCGGTCCTGTCGCCGGAAAAGATGGCGGGCGATCCACGGCGAGCCGGGGTAGGCGCGCAGCTTCTCGCCGCCGCTCGTTGGCCGCTTTTACCGCGTCGAGGTATGGGTGCAACAACGCACTCAGCTCCGCGTCGAGCGGGCCCTGCCAGAGTCGGCCGATGCCTTCGCGCCACTCACCAGACCGCGTCGCCTCCCTGCCGGTGAGATCGTAGAGCCCGATGCCGGCATGGGTGTCGATGACGCGGAAAGCCGTGTCCTTCCGTTTCAACTGCTCGATCAGCAGGGCGAGAACGGCGTGCTTGACCACATCGGCGAAGCCGCCGGCGTGGAATGCGTGTCGATAGTTCATCGCGGCCTAGAACGACGCTGGCGAATAAAGCGCGCGGAGCGAGCCTTCTGCCGCCAGGTCTGCGATGACGACACGTTCGTCCACCACCCGTGTGCGCTCGGAGGCAACCAGCGCCAGTGCCTGCGGGTAGAGTTCGATGCTCGGCACCGAGCACGCGCGCCGCCAGCGAGTCGGGCGTGTCATCGGGGAGGACCGGTACTGCCGCCTGCGCGATGATCGGCCCGGCATCCATGGCGGCGCGCACGAAATGCACCGTGCAGCCGTGGATCATCACCCCGGCCTCGAGCGCGCGGACATGGGTGCCGAGGCCCTGAAAGGCGGGCAGGATGGAGGGATGGATGTTGATCATCCGGTCGCGCCAGCGGTCAACGAACGTCTCCGAGAGAAGACGCATGAAGCCCGCGAGACAGACGATATCGACTTTCGCCTCGCGCAGGATGCGGTCGATTTCCGCCTCGAAGGCCGTCCGGTCACCAATCGCTTTTGCGTCGACGACAGCAGTTGCGACACCCGCCTCGGCGGCGCGAGCGACGCCGGCCGCGTCGGGACGGCTCGAAAGCACCAGCACTATTTCCGCGGGATAGTCGGCCATCTCCGCAGCGCGGATAAGCGCAGACATGTTGGTGCCGCGGCCGGAGATGAGGATGGCGACGCGTTTGCGATCCGTCATGGCAGGTCTAGGTCGAGCTTTCCGTCGTAGACGACCGCCGGACCGGACCGTTCCTCGATATGGCCGACTTCCGTGACCGTTTCACCCGCCTCGGAGAGTGCGCGGGCCACTGCATCGGCCGCACCGGCTTCGACCACGACCACCATGCCGGCGCCGCAGTTGAACGTACGCAGCAGTTCGTCCTCCGCGATCGATCCGACCTCGGTCAGCCAGCGGAAGACCGGAGGGACGGGCAGACGCGAGAGGTCAATGCGCGCTGAGGCGTCGACGGGCAGTACGCGCGGAACATTCTCGGTGATGCCACCGCCTGTGATATGCGCCATCGCCTTGACCGCGCCGCTGCTGCGGACCGCCGCCAGCAGCGCCTTGACGTAGATGCGCGTTGGAGCGAGCAGCGCGGCGCCCAGCGAGTTGCGGTTGTCGAAGGGAGCCGGGTCCTCGTAGGCGAGGCCGGCATCCGCGACCAGTTTGCGCACCAGCGAGAACCCATTGGAGTGCACACCCGACGAGGCGATGGCGAGGATCACGTCGCCGGGCCCAACGTCCTTGCGCGGCAGGATGCCGTCGCGTTCGACCGCCCCCACGGCAAAGCCGGCGAGATCGAAATCCTTGCCGGCGTACATGCCGGGCATCTCCGCAGTCTCGCCGCCGATGAGGGCTGCGCCCGCCTGCCGGCAACCTTCGGCGATGCCGGCGACGATCCGCGCACCGGCTTCCGGATCGAGCTTGCTGGTGGCGAAATAGTCGAGGAAGAAAAGCGGCTCCGCGCCCTGAACGACGAGGTCGTTGACGCACATGGCGACAAGGTCGATCCCGACCGTGTCGAGGATGCCGGTATCGATGGCGATCTTCAGCTTGGTGCCGACCCCATCCGTGGCGGCGACCAGGACAGGATCGCGATATCCGGCCGCTTTGAGGTCGAAGAGTCCTCCGAACCCGCCGATCTCGGCGTCGGCGCCGGGCCGGCGGGTAGCCCGGACCAGCGGCTTGATCGCCTCGACAAGCGCATTGCCGGCGTCGATATCGACCCCCGAATCGGCGTAGGCGACCGGCGGGCCACGCCGCCGCGCTGGATTTGTCATGGATTCGGGGTGCCTCCTTGCGCGCGGGGCATCGAATCCATGAACGGCGGCGGAAAGCAAGATGGCAAACCCGCGCCGCGCTTGGCTTTGTCGGCCGGCGGTGCCATGTCTAGCGCCAATTGGCTCCAACCCGGGCGGTTTGGAGCGCGAGGCAAGCGGGCTTCACGTGACAGTTCCGAATTTGATTACAATTGGCCGGCTTCTGCTAGTGCCGCTGATCGTCTGGCTGATCATCTCAGGCCAGTCGGTGTGGGCATTTGCCGTCTTCGTTTTGGCCGGCGTCAGCGACGGCGTCGACGGGTTCCTGGCGCGCCAGTTCAACCTGCGCTCGGCGCTGGGCTCCTACCTCGATCCGCTCGCCGACAAGGCACTGCTGGTTTCCATATACATTTCACTCGCCGTGCTGACCGAAATCCCGCTGTGGGTCACCATCGTCGTGGTCAGCCGCGACCTCCTCATCGTCGGCGCGGTCGTTCTGTCATGGATGCTCGGCCAGCCGGTCGAGATGCGCCCGCTGGCGATCAGCAAGCTCAACACGGTCGTCCAGATCGTCCTGGCGGCGGTCGTACTCGGCGACCTCGCCATGCCGGTGGACCTGGCGACACTACGCGTTGGGCTGGTCTATCTCGTCGGACTTCTGACAGTAGCGTCGGCGTCCGTGTATCTTGTTGACTGGGTCCGCCACATGGGCGGCGGCACCATCGTCGCGCCGCCGGGGGCGCCCGAGCCGGCCGACAGGGACAAGTGATGCTGAGACGCGAGACCCTCATCGCTCTGTTCTGGGTGGGCGTGCTCGCCGCACTGGTCGTGATCCTGCTGGTTTTCCGCCAGATACTGCTTCCCTTTGTCGTCGGCATGGCGCTGGCGTATGCACTGGACCCACTGGCGGAATGGTTGGAGCGACGCGGCCTCAACCGAACGACGGCCACGCTGACCGTTCTGGTCCTGATCGTCATCGTGTTCGCAGCAATCTTTGTGCTGGTCGTGCCGGTAGTCATCAACCAGCTCATCGATTTCCTCCAGAACTTGCCGAGCTTCATTTCGCGGATCCAGGGCCTGTTCATGCCCTTGCTCGAAAGCGAGTGGGCACACTTCCTGGGTATCAATCCCGAGAGCCTGCGAACGTCGCTAACTGGCTTCTTCACCAACGGAGCCGATGTCGTTCAGGCGCTGGTGTCGTCGGTGGTGACCGGCAGTCGCACAGTGATCGATGTGGCGTCGCTGTTCGTAGTAACTCCGTTCGTCGTCTTCTATCTGATGCGCGACTGGCATCGCATGATGGCGTGGGTAGACGGGCTTTTGCCGCTCGATCACGCTGAAGAAATACGGGAGCTGGCGCGCGCCGTAGACGGCAAGGTTGCCGCGTTCGTGCGCGGACAGATGCTTTCCGGACTGGTGCTTGGCATATTCTACGCAACCGGCCTTGTTGCCATCGGCCTGAACTACGGGCTTCTCATCGGTCTGGCAGCGGGGATCATGAGCTTCATCCCGTATGCCGGATTTGCTATCGGGTTCACCGTTTCGATCATCATCGCCATCGTTCAGTATTGGCCGGACTGGATCTGGCTCGCTGCCACCGTCGGTGTGTTCATGTTGGGACAGGTGCTCGAGGGCTATGTCCTCCAGCCCTACCTGATCGGCACGCGTGTCGGCCTGCATCCGGTGTGGCTGCTCTTCTCCCTCTTTGCATTTGGCCTGCTGTTCGGCTTCGTTGGCGTGCTGGTCGCCATTCCCGCCGCTGCTGCTGTGGGCGTCCTTCTTCACTTCGCCATTCAGCGGTACAAGGCGAGCATCCTCTACCGCGGCGCCGGCAGCGCACCGGACGATGCCAGCTGACCGTCCGCCTTCGGCGCGCCAACTGCCGCTGAGCTTGCCGCACCGCGCCGCCATGACGCGGGCTGACTTTCTCGTCGGCGAGGCCAACCGCGCGGCGATCACATTGATCGACCTCTGGCCTGAATGGCCGGATCGCGCCGTGCTGATCGCCGGCCCCGCTGGCGCGGGAAAGTCGCACCTCGTCGAAATTTGGCGGGCCGCCAGCGGTGGCGCTGTCACCGCCGCCAAGCGCGTCCCGGACATAGAGCGGCTGCTCGCCGCCGGGGCTGTCGCGGTGGAGGACCTGCACGCCGGGCCAGTCGACGAGAAGGTGCTCTTTCACCTCATCAACCGCGCGGCAGAGCGGCGTGTACCGCTTCTGATGACCAGCCGTCTTCCGGCTGCGTCGCTGCGGATCGGCCTGCCCGATCTTGTCTCGCGCCTGCGTGCGGCGCGGCCGGTCGAACTCGGCGCGCCAGATGACGCGCTGCTGCGCCTCGTTCTGGTCAAGCTCTTCGCCGACCGGCAATTGATCGTGGATCCGGGCGTGATCGAGACCATAGTGAACCGTATGGAACGGTCGCTGGAGGCGGCCAACCGGATCGTCGAAGAACTCGATCGGGAAGCGCTGGCCGAAGGCAGGCCGATCACCCGGCGATTGGCCGCATCGGCGCTGGCGCGGGTCATCGACCGGCAACCGGACCTTTTCGAGGACTGAGACCCGTTTTCGTACCCGCCCCACCTTGGCAAAATCGTCATATTTCCGAGATAGGGGTATGATGGTCAGGAAAGGTTCGCATTTCGAGCTACATGGATCAGAAGAACCCAAACCCAGGCACGGACGGCGCTGCCATCGTCGAATTCGATGAGGCGGCGGGACAGCGGCTGCGCCAACTGCCGGCGCGTTTCATCAACCGCGAACTCTCGTGGCTGCATTTCAACCGCCGGGTCCTGGAGGAAGCCGAGAACCGCAATCACCCGCTTCTTGAGAAGCTGCGATTCCTGTCGATCTCCGCCAACAACCTCGACGAGTTCTTCATGGTCCGCGTGGCCGGCCTGAAGGGCCAGCAGCGGCAGGGCATCGCGATGGTATCCGACGATGGCAAGTCGCTGAGCGAGCAACTTGCCGCCATCCGCGAAGCCGTCACCAGCCTCGCCAGCGACCAGCAGGCGCGTTGGGCCGAACTCCGTCGCGAGCTGGATGAAGCAGGCATCCACCTGATCGACGCCGACCGGATTTCCGATGCCGACCGCGACTGGCTGGAGCACTACTTTCTCAATTCAATCTTTCCGGTGCTGACACCGCTCGCCATCGACCCGGCTCACCCGTTCCCATTCATTCCCAATCTCGGCCTGACGGTGGCCTTGCAGATGACCCGCAAGGCCAACGGCCAGCGCATGACGGCGCTGCTGCGTATCCCGGGCTCGATCGATCGCTTCGTGCGATTGCCATCCACGGACCCGACCGAGGATCGTTTCATCAGCCTTGATCAGGCGGTGCGGCTGTTCATCCAGCGTCTGTTCCCCGGATACACCGTGGACGGGCAGGGTGCTTTTCGCGTCATTCGAGATTCGGACATCGAACTGGAGGAAGAAGCCGAAGACCTTGTCCGGTTCTTCGAGAGCGCGCTGAAGCGCCGTCGTCGCGGTTCGGTCATCCAACTCGAGATCGAGGCGACGATGCCCGAGAGCTTGCGCCAGCTTGTCGCCGAGGCGCTGGCGGTGGCGCCGGACGAGATTTTCCTGGTCGACGGCGTGCTCGCCCTCAACGACTTGTCGCAGCTTGTCGCCATCGATCGGCCGAACCTGAAGTTCTCGCCCTACACGCCGCGCTTTCCCGAGCGCATTCGCGACCACAACGGCGATTGCTTCGCGGCCATTCGCGAGAAGGACATCCTCGTCCACCACCCCTACGAGTCCTTCGACGTGGTGGTGCAGTTCCTGCGCCAGGCGGCGTCCGATCCCGACGTTGTCGCGATCAAGCAAACGCTTTACCGGACCTCGAATGACTCGCCCATCGCGCGTGCGCTGGCCGAGGCTGCGGAGGCCGGCAAGTCGGTTACGGCACTGGTTGAACTCAAGGCGCGCTTCGACGAAGAGGCCAACATCCGCTGGTCGCGCGACCTCGAACGTGCGGGCGTGCAGGTGGTCTACGGCTTCATCGAACTGAAGACCCACGCGAAGTTGTCGCTGATCGTGCGCCGCGAGGCTGGCCAGCTCGTCAGCTATGTCCACATCGGCACCGGGAATTATCACCAGGTGACGGCGCGCATTTACACGGACCTGTCGTTCTTCTCTGCCGATCCGGCGATTGCCCGCGATGTCGCGCGCATCTTCAACTACATCACCGGGTACTCGGAGCCCGAGACGCTGGAGCGTTTGGCAATCTCGCCGCATATGCTGCGCCAGCGCATCCTCGACCTGATTGCCGCCGAGGTCGGCCATGCCAAGGCCGGACGCCCGGCCCAGATCTGGATGAAGTTGAACGCGCTGGTCGATCCACAGATCATCGACGCGCTCTACGACGCCAGCGACGCCGGTGTGGAGATCGACCTTGTCGTGCGCGGCATCTGCTGCCTGCGGCCCGGCATTCCCGGTCTGTCGGATCGCATTCGCGTGAAGTCGATCGTCGGGCGCTTCCTTGAGCACGCCCGCATCTTCTGTTTCGGCAACGGTCATGGCCTGCCGTCGCCCGACGCCAAGGTTTACATTGGCTCGGCCGACATGATGCCGCGCAATCTCGATCGCCGCGTAGAGGCTATCGTCCCTATTCTCACGCCGACGGTGCACGAACAGGTCCTCGACCAGATCATGGTCACCAACTTCGCCGACAATCAGCAGAGCTGGCGGGTCCTGTCCGATGGCAGCACGCAACGCATCATCCCCAAGAAGGGCGAGCCGGAAATCAACGCGCATCAGTATTTCATGACCAATCCGTCCCTTTCGGGCCGCGGCAAAGCGGTGAAATCTGGCGCTCAGAAATCCGGCAGAAAACGCAGCCGCGGCGCATGAATCTGCCTTTTACCCCTCCCGCAGCCGACGACTCGCCGGGGCGGCTCACCGGCGGCGGCCCGATCGGCATCATCGACATCGGCTCAAACTCGGTCCGTCTCGTCGTCTACGAGCGACTGAGCCGTTCGGCGACCCCGCTGTTCAACGAAAAGGAACTTTGCGGCCTTGCCCGTGGCGTGGCTACGCGCGGCAGGCTGGAGCCAGAGGCCATTGGCGCCGCGCTGACCGCCATCCGTCGTTTCGTTGCGCTGACCACCCAGATGCGCGTTACGTCGCTCCATGTGCTCGCCACGGCGGCAGCGCGAGAAGCGTCGAACGGACCGGAATTCATCGCGTCGGTGGAAGCGATCACCGGGGTCAAGCCGTCGCTGCTCTCCGGCGGCGAGGAAGCGCGGCTGAGTGCGCTGGGCGTTGTCTCCAGTTTCCACAGGCCCGACGGCATCGCCGGCGATCTCGGCGGCGGCAGCCTTGAAGTGGTCGACATCAAGGGCCACGCGATGGGCGAGGGGGAGACTTTCCCACTGGGCGGACTGCGCCTTGAGGAAGCCGCCGAGAAGTCCATGAAGAAGGCCGAGAAACTGGTCTCGGAGGCGCTCGAAAAGTCGAAGGTTCTGCCAAAGGGCGAGAAGCGCGCGTTCTACGCCATCGGTGGCACCTGGCGCTCGCTGGCGCGGCTCCATATGCGGCAACTCGGCTACCCACTGCATGTGATGCATCACTATTCCATTGCCGCCGACGAGGCTGCCGAGTTCGCCCGGATGGTCGCGCGGCGTGACATCGAGGCGCTCGACTCGATCGAGGTGGTGTCGCGCAACCGCCGCGCATTGTTGCCGTACGGCGCCGCCGTCCTGGAGCAGGTCATCAAGGTCATGAAGCCGTCCGAGATCGTCATGTCGGCGCTCGGCGTCCGCGAAGGGCTGCTCTTCGACCTTTTGAGCCCCGAGGATCAGGCGAAGGACCCGCTGATCGACGCCTGCGAGGAGCTCGCGCTCCTGCGCTCGCGCTCACCGCGCCATGTGCACGAACTTCCGGCGTGGTCGGAGATGGTTTTCCAGGCGATCGGACTGGACGAAACAGCCGAGGAGAAGCGCCTGCGCCATGCCGCCTGCCTGCTCGCGGACATCGGCTGGCGTGCGCATCCGGAGTATCGCGGCGAGCAGAGTCTCAACCTGATCGCCCACGCGGCCTTCATCGGCATCGACCACCCGGGCCGCGCCTATCTGGCGCTCGCCAATTTCTATCGGCACGAGGGGCTGATCGACGAGCAGTTGTCGCCGCGCATCCGCGAACTGGCTTCGACCCGTCTGATGGAGCGTGCCCGCGCGCTGGGCGCGACGCTGCGCGTGGCGCACCTGATCTCGGCCGCAACGCCGGACGTCGTCGGCCGCACCCGCGTCGAGCCGCGCGGCAAGACGCTCACGCTGATTTTCCCGAAGGACCTTGCGCCGCTTGGCGGCGCCCGCGTGGTCCGCCGGCTGGCGCAGATCGCCAAGTTCGCCGGCCTCGAGCCGGCGATCGCCGTGGAGTAGGGCTCCGACGACCGGACATCCGCGGATCGCAGCATGATGAAGCGCGTCGAGAAAAAAGCGAAGCCGCAGGCCGGGAGGGCCGCCGCGAAGGCCAAGCCGGCCGCGCGCAAGGCGGGGCCGGTCAGGGCACGAAACGGCAAGAAAGTCGTCCTGCTCGCAGGCGGCAACCCGCAGATCGCGAAGGCGGACGGGGATGCGCCTGTGCAGGCTTACATTGCCGCCATGCCGGGCTGGAAACGCGATGTCGGCCGCCACCTCGACAGGCTCATCGCGCGCACCGTCCCCGACGTGCGGAAGGCGGTCAAATGGAATTCGCCGTTCTATGGCGCTGCCGGTTTACGCGAGGAAAGCGGTTGGTTCCTTAGCTTTCATTGCTTCACCAAATACGTGAAGATCGCATTCTTCCGTGGCGCGTCGCTCCGGCCTGCCCCTCCAGGTAGCTCAAAGCAGAAAGATGTGCGCTACCTCGACATCCACGAGGACGACGAGTTCGATGAAGCGCAGATCGCCGCCTGGGTGAAGCAGGCGGCCAGATTGCCTGGCTGGGTTCCGTAGCGACGGTTCATGATTTCGCATGGAAGACCTTTTCCGGTTCCATAGTGCCGTCCGACGCGATGCCCGGGTCGAGGCCTGGTTCTCGGACTTTGCCGACCCGCTCCGATCGATGACGCGGACCTGGTTTGACCGCATGCGGGCGTGCGGCACCGATGTCCGCGAACTCGTGCACGATGGTTGTCCCGTGGCGTGCGTGGCCGACGCGCCATTCGGCTACGTCAACGCGTTCACGGCCCATGCGAGCGTCGGCTTCTTTCATGGAGCGACACTTGCGGATCCCGCCGGCTTGCTCGAAGGCACCGGCAAGCGCATGCGTCACGTGAAGCTGCGTCCGGGCAAGGAGTTGGACGTGGACGCACTGGGTGACTTGATCGATGCCGCGTATCACGACATTCGCCGACGCCTCAGCCTGGCCTAAGTTGTGCGGCGTGTTTGGATGCGGTGGAGTCTGCGATGAAGAAAACGACGGCAACCATGAAGAAGACCGCTCCGAAAGAAGGAAAGGCCGACAACTCTCCCTCCCGGCTGATCGATCAGCGGATCAAGGAGATCGGCGGTTGGCGGGGCGAGACGCTCGCGCGTCTCCGGGCGCTCATCAAGCAGGCCGATCCCGACGTGGTCGAAGAGGTGAAGTGGAGGAAGCCGTCGAACGGTATGCTGGGAGTTCCAGTCTGGGAGCACGACGGCATCATCTGCACCGGCGAAACGTACAAGGACAAGGTGAAGCTGACCTTCGCCAGCGGTGCTGCGGTGGCGGACCCTTCCGGCCTCTTCAACTCCAGCCTTGAGGGCGGCACGAGGCGCGCGATCGATTTTGCCGAGGGCGGCAAGATCGACGAGAAGGCGTTCAAGGCGCTCATTCGCGCCGCGGTGGCGCTGAACGCGTCCCGAAAGAAATCAAAGAACGTTTGAGATTATCGCAGCGTGCATTGATCCGCCGCGCGGCGACTACTTCTCGATCGTTACCACGTGGTTCTTGTTGACGGCCAAGGACAGGCGGCCAGATTTGAGCTTGAGCGCCGTTTCGCCGAAGAGCTCCCGCCGCCACCCGTGCATCGCCGGAACGTCGGCGCTGTCGTCGTTGGCGATGGCTTCGAGGTCGTCCACGGTGGCGATGATCTTCGAGGCCACGCCATGGCTCTCGCTGGTCATTTTGAGAAGCACCTTGAGCAAGTCCACGGCCGCACCGCTGCCGTTCGCTGCCGGACGATGTTTCGGAATGCGCGGTAGCTGGTCCTTTGGGATCGCCAGAGCGGTTCGCACGGCGGCGAGGATGTCCTCCGCCGACCGCGAGCGCTCGAAGCCGCGCGGGATGGTGCGCAACTGTCCCAGAGCTGCCGCGGTGCTCGGCTGCTGCGCGGCGATCTCGTAGATCGCGTCGTCCTTGATCACGCGTCCGCGCGGCACGTCGCGGGCCTGCGCCTCGCGCTCGCGCCATGCCGCCACTTCGCGCAGCACCGCGAGTTCGATCGGCTTGCGGACGCGCAACTTGAGGCGCTTCCAGGCGTGCTCCGGCTCCAGCGTGTACGTGTCGGGCGAGGTCAGAACTTCCATCTCCTCGCGGACCCACTCCGTCCGGTTCTGTTCTTCCAGCCGTTGGGATAGCGCTTGGTACACGTCGCGGAGGTGGGTGACGTCGGCGAGGGCATATTCGATCTGGCGCTCGGAAAGCGGCCGCCGGCTCCAGTCGGTGAAACGGGAGGACTTGTCGATGCGGGCACCGGTGACGCGCTGCACCAACTGATCGTAGCTGACCGACTCGCCGAAGCCGCAGACCATGGCAGCAACCTGGGTGTCGAAAACCGGATGCGGGACCAGCCCGCCGAGGTGATAGACGATCTCGATGTCCTGCCGGGCTGCATGAAAGACCTTGATGACCTTCTCGTTCTTCATCAGCTTGAAGAATGGGTCGAGATCGATGTCCGGGGCCATCGCGTCGATGATCACGGCCTCATCGGGACTGGCCACCTGGATCACGCAAAGCTTCGGCCAGAAGGTTGTTTCCCGCATGAACTCGGTGTCGACGGTGACAACCGGGAACTTGGCGAGGCGCTTGCAGAGGGCGGAGAGGTCGGCGGTAGTGGTTACTATACTCATGGCTCCCCTATAGCCGACGCGAGGGCGATTTGTCCCTCCCGAACCTTTCCCCGCCACGCTTTTCTTCCATCGCAGTAAAAACTGACAAGGTCCGGGGGTTGCAGGGTTTTCCCGGCGCACGGGACCCGAAATGGGCCGCTCGGAAGGCGGGCGGCAGATTGTCCATGCGCTCGCCCGAAGGCGGTCCGGAACCGAGCCCGCGCCTTGACAAAGACGGGCACGCATGCGCTTTTCCGGCCGCCCGAAAATGGGCATTTTCGCCTGCCGGGCCAACCTTTTCGCGACCAGGAATCCCATGCATCGCTACCGGAGCCATACTTGCGGCGCCCTGCGCCCTGCCGATGTCGGCAAGACCGTGCGCCTGGCGGGATGGGTGCACCGGGTTCGCGACCATGGCGGGTTGCTGTTTATCGACCTCCGCGACCACTACGGGATCACCCAGGTCATAGCCGACCCCGATTCGCCGGCCTTTGCCGGCGCAGAAACGGTTCGTTCAGAGTGGGTCATCCGCGTCGACGGCAAGGTGAAGGCGCGCACGCCCGAAACGGTGAACCCGAACCTGCCGACCGGGGCGGTGGAGGTCTTCATCGACGAGATGGAAATCTTGTCGCAGGCGGGCGATTTGCCTGTGCCGGTGTTCGGCGATGCCGAGTATCCGGAAGAGACCCGGCTGAAGTACCGTTTCCTCGATCTGCGCCGTGAGAAGCTGCACCGCAACATCATGAAGCGGGCGGCGATAATCTCCTCGATCCGCCGGCGGATGACGGCGGAAGGCTTCAACGAGTTCCAAACGCCGATCCTGACGGCTTCTTCGCCGGAAGGGGCGCGCGACTTCCTTGTCCCGTCAAGATTGCATCCCGGCAAGTTCTACGCGCTGCCGCAGGCGCCGCAGCAGTTCAAGCAGCTCATCATGATCGCGGGCTTCGATCGCTACTTCCAGATCGCGCCGTGCTTCCGCGATGAGGACGCCCGCGCCGATCGCTCGCCCGGCGAGTTCTACCAGCTCGACATCGAGATGAGCTTCGTCGAGCAGGAGGACGTGTTCCAGGCGGTCGAGCCAGTCCTGCGCGGCCTCTTTGAGGAATTCGGCGAGGGCAAGCGGGTCACCCAGGAGTTCCCGCGCATCCCGTACCTGGAGTCGATGCGCAAATACGGTTCCGACAAGCCCGACCTGCGCAACCCGATCGAGATGCAGGACGTGACGGCGCATTTCGCCGGCTCCGGCTTCAAGGTGTTCGCCGGCCAGATCGAGGCTGATCCCAAGGTCGTCGTGTGGGCAATCCCGGCTCCGACCGGCGGCAACCGCGCTTTCTGCGACCGCATGAATTCATGGGCGCAGGGCGAGGGCCAGCCGGGTCTTGGCTACATCTTTTTCCGGGATGACGGCGAAGGCGCTGGGCCGATCGCCAAGAACATCGGGGCCGACCGCACCGAGGCGATCCGCGACCAACTGAAGCTCGGCGATGGCGATGCGGTGTTCTTCGTCTGCGGCCGGCCAGACAAGTTCGTCGCCTTCGCCGGTTCCGCCCGCCAGAAGGTCGGGCGCGATCTCGAACTGGTCGACGAGAACCAGTTCGCGTTCTGCTGGATCGTCGACTTCCCGATGTACGAGTGGAACGAGCAGGAGAAGAAGATCGACTTCTCCCACAACCCGTTCTCCATGCCGAACTACGATCACGAAGCATTCCTTGCGCTCGATCCTGCCGACCAGGAGACGATTCTCTCGATCCGCGCGATCCAGTACGACATCGTCTGCAACGGCGTGGAGCTGTCGTCCGGCGCCATCCGGAACCACAAGCCGGAAATCATGAAGAAGGCCTTCGCCATCGCCGGCTACGGAGAGAACATCCTCGAGGCGAAGTTCGGCGGCATGCTGCACGCGTTGCAACTTGGCGCGCCACCGCACGGCGGCATCGCGCCGGGCATCGACCGCATCGTCATGCTGCTATGCGGTGAGGAGAACCTGCGCGAAGTGACGCTCTTCCCGATGAACCAGCGCGCCGAAGACCTGATGATGGGCGCACCGTCGGAAGTGACGGCACAGCAGCTTCGCGACCTTCACATCCGGCTGAATCTGCCGGAGTAGGCAGCCAGCCTATTGAGCTGGCGTAGTCGAGCGCAGGCTGTTTTCCGTTTTGGGCGGGGCCAGTGTCGGGGCCGTGCCCGATCCGGCGACCGAGAAGCCGAGAATATCGATGAGCGTCTCGGGCTTCTCTTCGGCCGCCTGGGTGATGTCAGCGAAGCCGACAGGAGTCGGTGGCGCCAGGGACACTGTGATCGACGAGCCCGGCGCGGCGACGAAGGCCTTTACCACCGGCGCAAGTTTGGCGACGATGCCGGACTGGCGCACGAGCGTTGCGAGTTGCGGATCGTTGAGCACGAAGAGCGACAGCATCAACGGCATCGCGTCAGCGAACTGCTGACGGAATTTCTCCGGCGGCGCGTGCATCTTCTCGGCCAGCAGGTCGAGGCCCTTGCCGACGATCGAGTCGTCCTTGAAAGTGACACGCGCCTGACGCAGCGCCAGCCCCGGGATCACGAACTGGAGCGCCTCGGGATTCTCGATCGCTTCGCGAGGCAGGCCGCTCAGCACCATCGACATGCCGAGCCCGCCGGCTCCCTTCAGGTCAACTTGCAGATCGTCGATGCTGACGGTCTCGTTGGCTTCCTGCCAGTTGAGCTTCAACCGATAGCTGAGGTTGATCTCGTCGTAGCCGAGCTTCTTGAACACCGCCTGCGCATCGGGCCTGAGCAGCGACACCGGGATGACGACTTCGTGGAGGTCGGCGGAGATTTTGGTCGGCACCGCGCCGATGTAGTCGGCGAGATCGACCCGCAGGCTGTCCAGCGTCGTGCGCGGTATCGACACGGCGGCGAAGTCGAAGCCCGAGGCCTCCAGGTAGCCGAGCCGCGGGACAAGGCCGTTCACGTCAACGTCCTGGCCGGCCTCGTCGGCCAGCATCGCGCGCAGCATCGCGTCGGCGCCGGGCAGTGCGACGTTGCCGATCGCGAAACGTTTGATGCGGATCGAGCCCTGGTCGGCGACGGCGGCGGCGAAATCATCAAGGGCGAACTCACCCAGCCGGTCGATGGACAGATCCGAAATGTTGAAGCCACCGAGGTGGATGCCCTCGGTGCCCGTGGCGGCAACATCAAGGCCGCTGATCCCGATGCGATCGATGCCGTAGGAGGCGAGAACGTTGATCGCGGCCTTGCCCGACTCGACGTCGTCGGGCTCCTCGTCGGGGTTCGCCATGATGCGATCGAAGAATGGTGCGATGCTCGTGGGCGGCTGGCGCAGGCGGAAGCCCTCCGTGGAGAGGAGCTTCAGCGTCAACTTCAGACCCGGGCCCTCCAGGGAGAGATCGTGGTAGGCGGCCAGCCGCGTCACGACGTGCCAGACGCCATCGCCAACGCCGCCGACATAGCGGTCCGGGTCGAGGACTTGCAAGGCGGCGCCGAGGTCAAGGTCGCGCGCTTCGAAACTGATGGCGTTCATGGTCATCAGACCGTCGGGATCGGGCGCCTCCATATGGAGCGGCCCCGCCGTAACCGCGGCGATCTTGCCGCCGGCCCACCGGTCAATCCGGAACTGGTCATAGGCGACGGTGCTCTTGACCCCGTTGTTGTCCTCGATCAGCGAGATGGCGCCGATGCGCCCGTTGGTCATCGCGATCTTCTCGATCGGGGCGTAAATCTTCATCAGTGAGGTGAAGGGACGGGTGTCATCCCAAGCGACGTTGCCGATTGGCGGTATGGCGAGCTGGTTCACCTCGAGGTCGGCGAGCTGGACCTTGAACGGTCCGATGCTGGCCGAGCCACCGTCCGCTGTGATCCGGGTTGCGGTAAAGCCTCCGTCGGCTGCGGAGGCATAGCCGGATACGGTTATGGTTCCGAAATCTACAGCGACACCCGGCTGGGCGCTGGCGACCGTCAGCCCGGTGAGTTCGACCCGGCCGGAGGCTGCGTCATAGGAAAGCCGCCGGAACCCAGCCGACCAGTCCGGCGACGCGTCGATCGATGCGACCCATTGCCGGATCGCAGTCTCAGCTGCCTCCTCGGCGAGGGCGTGGTTGGCCGGCAACGCCAGCCATCCGAACACCAATGCGGCAACCGCATTTCGCGTCAGCATCTTCGTCCTCGTGAACGGGAAAGGGCGCAAGCGTGCCACGCAATCAGTGATTGGCGGCGATCCCTACGGCCAGCAGGTCGGGCAGCTTGGTCTGGTCCTCTTCCAAGGTCTCGGCCAACTGGTCCAGCGAGACCGGCGCAGCCGGGGCGACGGTGACGGTCAACGACTTCGGATCCTTCAAGAACTCGGTCAGCGCGGCCTGCAGTTTCATCTGGAAGTCCATCCCGCCGGCGTCGCCCATGAGGAACATCAGTAGCATCGGCCATTGGTCGGCAACTCCCTCGCGGGTCGTGCCAAGAATCTGGGCCTGCATGTCCAGCGCGCGCTCGACGACGCCGGCATTGTCGAGCCGGACCGTGAGGCTGTCGATCATCGGCGACGTGTCGGCGGAGGAGTTGGCGGCGGCCTTGTCTGTCCCCGCCATGTTGTGGACCTTCACCCGGCTGAACTTCCCGGCGACCATGATCTTGCCGACATCGGCGACGTTCACTGCCATTGACCGCAACGTAAAGGTATCCGCGGCGCTATCGAAACCGGCATCGATGGCGATCGAGACGACGAGGTCCGTGTAACCCAGGCCCTGCAACATGCCCTGCGCCTCGGGTGAATCGAGCGCAGAGGCGGGCACGACGATGCCGTCCGCCGACATGGTGAAGCTGTTGGCCATGCCCTGAGTGTCGGCGCCCATCATGACCTCGACCCGGTCTACATTCACCGGTTCGGAGAGCTGGGGCCCGGACACCGCGATGCCGGTCGTCGTCGCCTTGGCGAAGGGGCGATACGTGTCGCTCATCGCCTTGACCTCATCGACCGTCGGGATGACGGCGTCCTCGACGATGGCCGTCTGCCAGCGAATTTCGTTCTGGCGGTAGGTTGCGGATCCGCCGCTGAATGACATTCGCGTGGCGGTGAAGCCGCCTGGCTGCCGCTCGGCGGCGCCCGAGACGACGATGGTGGCAACATCGATGTCGCGGCCCTTGCGATCCGGCTGGGTGGCCTTGAAGCCGGTGATGGTGATGTCGTCGCCAGCGGAAACCGCGCTGTCATAGGTAGCAGTGGCTTTGCCGGTGGCCCCGAAAGCGGCGACCATCGCGTCCGCGACGGCCTTGGGATCGGGCGCGGCGTGCGCGCCGGCCCCCGTCAGGATAGCGACGACGAACGTGGCTCCAGCGGCCCAGTGCGGCACCTTCCAGCGCATGTATGATCTCCTGGGGTAGCGGCGAAAACGCCAGCGAATCCCTTGTTTCGCAACGAATAGCTGCGCGGGATCATCGTCGGAGTTCAAGGCGAGGACAAGGCCGAGTTTCGGCGAAACGGGGCCGGCGCGTGGTGTGCGGGCGACCGCGCTGGTGCGATCGGGAGGCGCCGAGCCGGCGCGGTACAGCCTTGCCTGACGGCCTCTCAGAATGAACCCTTTCGGCCGCCGTTCCCAGGGCCGAGTGGGCTCAATCGCGCTTGAAGATCATGAAGACGTCCGGCCGGTTGGGCGTGCCGGCGTTGTGGTACCAGAGACGGCCATCGTACCAGTCGTGGTGGATGGAATCGATACACGGCCAGACGCACTCGGTGTAGCGGGTCGGCGACGAGACCAGGTAGGCAGTCTGCGGCGGCACGTAGATGCCAGCCAGTCCACCTTGCGGGCAGCGCGGATCATAGGGCGCAACGTCGTAGATACGGACGTAGTCGCTGGCGCCCTTGTGGCCATGCTTCAGCAGCGGCGGCGCGTGACTGATCGTGCCGCATTGCACGGCCGGGGCATAGCTCGAAGGTCCTCCTGCCAGATCGGCGGCGAAGGCTCCGACAGGGGCCGAGAGAGCAACCGCAACGGCGGCCGTGACGAACGGGTGATGAAACATGGCGCGGGTCTCCGGCGAGGGCGATCTCGCAATTCCTCGCCGGCCATTCAACCCGGTCTTGGTTAATACGCCGTTATCCAGAGCCGCCGGATGTGGCCATGCCGATGATCACGAGATACTTGCGGTGCGACACGGTCCTTCCGAACTCAGCCCGAGCGGTACGCTCGATGGTTCCTCATGTGCCCATGAAGTCCGTCTTGGAGATCGGCACGCCGTTGTGGCGGAGAATGTCGTAAGCCGTGGTGGCGTGAAAGTAGAAGTTCGGCATCGAGAAAAAGAGCAGGTACTGCTCGCCCGTCAGCGTGCGCTGCTCGCGACCCATCGGGAATGTCAGGGTGCGCTCGTCGGTACCCTCGAACTGGCCGGCGGACAGGCCCTTCAGGAAGGCGAGGGCCCAGGCGACCCGCGCCTTGAGGGCGGCGAAAGTATCGTCGTTGCCGTCGAATTCCGGAATTGGCAGCCCGGCGATCCGCGCCGGCCCGCGCGTCGCGTGGTTGCAGGCGGCACGCACCTGCTCCGCCAGCGACCACATGTCAGGAAACAGACGGGCAGTGATAAGCGCTTCCGGCTTGATCTTCTTCGCTTCGGCGTGAGCGGCGGCCTTGTCGAGCGTGGCGTCGAGCTGGGTCAGAATGCGGACATAGACAGGCACCGAGGCCTGAAACATCGAAAGCGGCATGGGACGTTTCCTGGTGGATTTGCTTCCGCCGGCTGGCGGGCCGCGGACGGTACCACCGGCCGCCGCAATGGCAATCGGGCCACCCGTCGATTGCGCGCAATTTTTTTCCGGAGGTGCTGTCGATCCGAGCCGGCGGCGCTCGTCGTGAGGGCATAGCGAGCCTCTGGCTTGCCGGACGCGACAGGAGACGCCGATGTTCAAGACCAGCCTGATTGCCCTCATTGCCGCCACAACGGCGGCGTTTGCCGCCCCGATCATTACCCATGCCGAGGAAGGAACGACCATGCCTGCGCAGACCAAGACAAGCACGCCGAAGAAGACCGGCCACGTCGAAGCGAACGGCGTCAACTACTATTACGAGGTCCGCGGGGAGGGCGAGCCGCTGCTTCTGCTGCATGGCGGCCTCGGCAGCATCAACATGTTCATGCCGACCCTCGGCGAGGGCCGCGAGGTCATAGCCATAGACCTCCACGGCCACGGCCGCACGACGCTGGGCGACCGGCCGATCTGGCTGCCAGATATTGCCGACGACGTCGCCGTGGTTCTCGGGCATCTCGGCTACAAGCAGGTCGATGTGTTCGGCTACTCGCTGGGCGGCGGCATCGCGCTTCGCCTCGGCGTGCAGCATCCCGACCTGGTCCGCCGGCTGGTGATCGCCTCGGCGCCTTTCGCGCAGGACGGCTTCTTTCCCGAGATGCTGCCGCAGCAGGCGATGGTCGGCTCCGCCATGATGCCGATGATGAAGGACACGCCGATGTACCAGTCCTACATCGCCGTGGCGCCCCATCCGGAGGACTTCCCCAAGCTGCTCGATCGCATGGGCGAACTGATGCGCAAGCCCTACAACTGGGCCGAGGACGTCAAGACGCTGAAGATGCCGGTGATGCTGGTCTACGGCGACAGCGACATGATCCGCCCCGAGCACATCGTCGAGTTTTACCACCTGCTTGGCGGCGGGCTGAAGGACGCCGGCTGGCAGCGCGAGCACATGTCGCAGAACCGGCTCGCCATCCTGCCCAACCTCACCCACTACGAGGCCTTCGCCTCGCCCGCGCTGGCCGATGCGGTGATGCCGTTCCTCAATGGCGGGAAGTGACGCGACGAAACGGGACGGAGAAGCTCAGGGAAGCCGGATAGCGACCCGGGACGATCGCACAGCAAAAAGCCCGCGTGCCGAAAGGTGCGCGGGCTTCGTCATTACGGGCTTAGGCGGCTACTTGGGCCTTTGCCTTGCGCTTCAGCGGATAGCCGGCGCTTTCGTAGAGGGCCAGGATTTCATCGCCACGCAGGCGAACCTCGGAAACCTCGATGGTGGTCGAGCGGCGGATATCTGCGGGCAAATCCTCCACCGCGAAGCGAACCGCTTCAGACAGCGCGCCAAAGCGCTTGTAGGTGACGCGGGAACGCAGCGAAACGCTGCGTGCGCAAAAAAGTTCGCAGGGCGCTGCGAAGTCAAAGCGGTCCATTTTCAGGTTCTCCAAGGCGGCGCGGGCAAAACCCCGGGAAATCCAGCCCGGAAGCGGTTGCGGTCCGCGACGCTGGTACTACATATGGGGTTGCGGAGAAAAACTTCAATCAAACTCCGCCAAAGCTGCTAGAACCCGCCCACGAATTGAATTCGTCGCTGACGATCGCACGAATTCCGGGTCAATCTCCGGCACGTTTTTCAGGGCACAGGCCCCGATATTCTTCCGCATTTCCGCGGAAAGACGGCGCGCCGGCGCAACAAAACGAAAGGACATCCTCTGCAGATCCTTGTTCGCGACAATAACGTCGACCAGGCGATGAAGGTGCTCAAGAAGAAGATGCAGCGCGAGGGCGTCTTCCGCGAGCTCAAGCGCCAGCGTTTCTACGAGAAGCCCTCCGAGCGGAAGGCCCGCGAGAAGGGCGAAGCCATTCGCCGCGGCCGCAAGCTGGCCCGCAAGCGCGCCCAGCGCGAAGGCCTCCTGCCGATGCCGAAGGTCAAGCCGCGCACCACCGGCCCGGCGCGTCCGCCGCGCTTCTAGGCCCTTCGCCGGACACGCGTTCGCGTTGCCGCGAGCGCTACCGCCCCGGCTTTTTCCAGATCAACATTCCGTTTGGCCCTCTCGCCTTGAGCGAGGGGGTGGCGGGCGCTCGAAGAGTGCCTGCTCGGGTAGTCCGTGTGTTGGCGCTCTGCCAAGCGCCCGCCGCGACGGCTTGCCGCGAGCCCTGCTCGCGCGTTTCCCGGCCGGCGCTTCGGCCCGCCTGGTCTGTGGCGGGCCTTAAGCCCCGTAGGGGCAGCCGGTCCTAGTGCCGACGGACCGTACCGGGATCGCCCCGACCGGCTGGAGACAGGAGACGCTCCGGATCCGGGCAGGGACGCCGCTCCGCTTCCCCGTGAGTTCCTGTCGACACGGACCCCTTGCAGGAAGCGGACGCCGGGAAGTATGCGGCCAGTTCGTGCGAGGGGGATTACTTTTATCTTATCCCCGCTCTCCGGAGCGGGGTTAGAATGGGGCGGGCCGTTTCGCGACGGTCAGGGATGCGGTGGCTCGGCTTCGCATCGAAGGGACGTCGGCGAACCAAACCGAGGCCTGAGCGTTCTTGCTGGACAAATCCCGGAGCGAGAAACAATGAAACCGTTATTGAGCGCCTGCATTGTGCTGGCGGCGACTGCGCCGGCCTTCGCCTCTTCCGATGATGCGTGGGACGCGTTCCGCAAGGATGTCGCGGCGAAGTGCCTGGAGGCGGCCAAGCCGATGTTCGCCACCGCCGAGGCGACGGTGGACCCGTTCGGATCGGAGAGCTACGGCCTCGCTCTTATCCATGGCAGCGCGAAGGGCGCAACCGACAGCCAGATTTCCGCGATCTGCGTCTATGATAAGAAAACCAAGGCCGTCGAGATCGGCGGCGAGCTGCCGAAGGGAACCTGAGGCGGAACCACGGGCGGCGGCGTGGGTTAAGATGGGGTTGAGGCCGACGGGGCCTTTAGGCGGAGGGGAACACCCATGAACATCATCTGGACCATCGTCATCGGCTTCCTGGCGGGTATCGTCGCCAAGCTGATCGTGCCCGGCAAGAACGAGCCGCGCGGCTTCATCCTGACCACGATCCTCGGCATCGTCGGCGCCTTCCTCGCCACCTGGCTCGGCCAGGCGGTCGGATGGTACGGGCCGGGCGATGGCGCCGGCTTCATAGGCGCGATCGTCGGCGCAATCATCGTGTTGCTGATCTGGGGCGCCTTCGCGCGCACGGTCGCAAAGACGTAGGCGCTTTTCGGCAGATCAACGGCGCGGGATCGTCTCCCGCGCCGGAAGTCACACGTAGTCGGTGTAGCGGCGGACGAGCGCCTTGACCGGGCCACGGCCGGTGGCGCCGCGCCAGGCGAGGAAAGACCCGGCAGCCAGCGCCAACGCGCTCAGCACCATATTGGGGCGCGGCTTGGCGGCGACGGCCGCGAGCCCCAGACCGAGCACAACCGAGGCCGCCCGCTCGGCGAAGCCAAGCTGCTGCTCTTCGATTTCGTCTACTTCGTAACGCGGCGCGCGTGCCATGACCGTTGGTCTCCTGCGGATGTGTGGAGCATCAACGCGCGGAGGGCAGGGCGGGTTCCATCGGGACCGGCGCGAGCCCATATCGGAGAACGAGACTCCTACTGGGTCGCGTCCGTTGCCCTGCCGGCTTTCATCCGCGCGGCGACGCGCTCGATCACGGGCACGATGTCGCGAGGCTCGCCGACGGGCCCGACGCCAATCTGCTTTCCCTCATCCGTCACCAGAAAGAGGACGTCCACCGGGGTGCTTCGCCCGCGCGAAGGCACGACCATGTGCCTGATCTTCAGATCGGCCAGCCCGCTCCACGGAATAAAGACCGGGGTGCCGAAGCAGCGGTTGGCCGAGAGACCGGTCTCGTCCAGCGTCAGCGTCGGGCAGCGGCGCACCACCGTCACCAGCGCCACGAGGGCAAACGGCAGGCCGATCGCGACCATCAGCCAGCCGGACGTCTGCGGGTCGATCTCGAACGGGCCCCAATGCTCCATGCTGTAGGAGAAGCTGTCGTCGGTGATCTTGACGACGCCGACGGCGACAATCGCCGCCGCAATGACGAACATGATCAGGCCGGTGAGCGGCTTCGACTTGAAAACGATCGGCAGCGTGTCTTCGGTCATGACCAAGCCTCCGCAAAGTCGTTTGTCGGATTACGCCCAAGCAGCGAGGGCTCCACCTAAACCTTAGCCAGGATGACGTGTGCCTGAATCTTGCCGGCGACCGCGCCTTTGCCATGCCGATCTGCGATCACGGATTCGGCGAGGTCGGTGGCGGCTTCCAGCTTCGTCGCGTCCCTAGCTTCGATTTCGTTGCGAAGGAGTGTTCCCTGACAATACGCGACGGCGGGAATGCGCGGTGACGCGGCGCGACTTTGCTCGGCGATCGTATCGATCTCGACACGCGAGAAACCCGCCTGTTCCAGCTCGCTGCGGATCAGCGCCGCATCGTGGTACCCGTGCGGCGTGCGCGCCATGAAGCGCGGCGGATCGTCCGGGAAAATCCTCGCGAGAGCATGCGTCACTTCATCCGCAAATTCATTCTCCTCGATACGATCCCATACGTTGAACAGGAAACGTCCGCCGGGATTCAGAACGCGTTTGGCCTCGCGGTAGGCAGCCACGCGATCAGGAAAGAACATCGCGCCGAACTGACAACAGACGAGATCGAACGCCGCATCTTCAAACGGCAGCGCAAGGGCATCTGCCTGCCGCCATTCGATGCGCGTGCCGGGCGGCTGTTGCGATGCCGCGTAGTCGAGCATCGGCTGGTTGAGGTCGGTTACGACGTAGCGTGCGCCAGCAGGCAGCTTCGGCGCCAGGACGCGGGCGACAACCCCGGTGCCGGCGGCGGTTTCCAAAACCGCGGTTGGCGAGAAGGAGGCGGCGCGCTGGGCCAAATCCGCGGCGTAGGGCGCGAAAATCAACGGCACCATCGTGCGGTCGTAGTTTTCCGGAATCGAGCCAGCGAAAACACTGTCCGCTTCCAACATGGCTTTTCACCCGGCGTCCGGTCGATGGCGCGCAAGACTACTGCAGAATGGGATCGCCGTGGATCGGATTCGCGAATGGGGCGCTGCAGGCTACGGGCTGTCGGGCGCGCCGTTGGCACGGTGTACGGACCGTGTCACCCTCGGGCGATGCTGAAGCGGACTGGATTTGCGCGGCGATTGCGCCGGAATATGACGGATGCGGAGAGCGCCCTTTGGGCGCGTCTCCGGTCTGGTCGGCTCGGCGCGAAGTTCGCCGTCAGATGCCGATTGGCAGGTTCTTCGCAGACTTCGGATCATACGAGGCGAAACTGGTCGTAGAGGTGGATGGGGGCCAGCACGATCCGGGGCGGGAAAGTGAGCACGTTCGGACGGTCGCGCTTGAGTCGGCTGGCTTCCTCGTACTGCGCTTCTGGAATCATGACGTGCTCGGCAACATCGACGGAGTGCTCGATGTGATCCAGCGAACGATTGCCGCGGCGCGCAACACCGACGATTGATCGCGGCCACATCCGCGCGCTCCTCCTCTCCCGTGGGGAGAGGGCTTTGAGCCTTGTGAGCAGAGCGAACTAGGCGAGAAGGGTGAGGGGGTATTGCCCAGCGATGGTCCGTACGCCCTCACCCCACGCACCTATGTCGCTCGCGCTCCCGAGGTGCGTGGCCCTCTCCCCGCGGGAGAGGGGGAACAAAAAGCAGATGGCCGGGACAAGCCCGGCCATCGCAGTCAGTGTTTTAGCGAACGGAGCCTACGAACATCCCGTCGTTGAGCCGCAAGTGTCGCATTTGAGGCAGGTGCCGTTGCGGACCAGGGTGAAGTTTCCGCATTCGCCGCAGGCGTCGCCCTGGTAGCCGGCCATGCGCGCCGCGGCGGAGCGTTCCGCCTTTGACGGCGCATCGGCCTTGGCGTGGGTGCCGGCCGGCTTGAAGGCGGTGCCTTCCGACTTGGCCGGTGCTGCTTCCGCCGGCCTGGCGCGGGCCGCGGGGGCGGCTTCGGCAAGACCGAGCTTCATCTGCGGCGCTGCCTCCGCCATCTCGCGACGGAGCGCGGCCGGCTGGGCGGCGAGCGCCCGTGCCGCGCCGGCGCCCGAACCGCCGATGGCGGTCACCGTGCCGGTGGGGCCGCGGGCGTCCGTGCTGGCCTGATCGACCAGCGCCAGCCGCTTGCCACGGAAGAGGCCGTGGGAGACGGCGGATTCCGGCGTCGCGCGGACCTGCGGCTCGCCGCCGATGGCGGTGGCGCCGTCATCGCCCGGAATGGCATGGGCGAGGTCGTTGCGGCCGATGTAGGAGATCGCCAGTTCGCGGAAGACGTAGTCGAGGATCGACGTCGCGCTCTTGATCGCGTCGTTGCCCTGGACGAAGCCGGCGGGCTCGAAGCGGGTGAAGGTGAACGCCTCGACATATTCGTCGAGCGGAACGCCGTATTGCAGGCCGAGCGAGATGGCGATGGCGAAGTTGTTCATCAGCGAGCGGAAGGCGGCGCCTTCCTTGTGCATGTCGATGAAGATTTCGCCGATGCGGCCATCGTCGTATTCGCCGGTGCGCAGATACACCTTGTGGCCGCCGACGATGGCCTTCTGCGTGTAGCCCTTGCGCCGGTTGGGCAGCTTCTCGCGCTCGCGGATCGCCTTCTCGACGATGCGCTCGACGATCCGCTCGGCCAGCACCTCGGCGCGGCCCGCGGCGGGCTTGGCCATGAGCTGCTCGACCGCGTCTTCCTCGTCCTCGTCGTCATCGGCGATGAGCTGGGCATTCAGCGGCTGCGACAGCTTGGAGCCGTCGCGGTAGAGCGCGTTCGCCTTCACGCCGAGCTTCCACGAGAGCATGTAGGCGCTCTTGCAGTCCTCGACGGTGGCGTCGTTCGGCATGTTGATGGTCTTGGAGATGGCGCCGGTGATGAACGACTGCGACGCCGCCATCATGCGGATGTGGCTCTCGACCGAGAGGTAGCGCTTGCCGATGCGGCCGCACGGGCTGGCGCAATCGAACACCGGCAGGTGCTCGTCCTTGAGGCCCGGCGCGCCTTCCAGCGTCATCGTCCCGCAGATGTAGGTGTTCGCCGCCTCGATCTCCTTCTTCGTGAAGCCGAGATGGGTGAGGAGGTCAAAGGCCGGGTCGGAGAGCTTCTCTTCCGGCACGTTCAGGGCCGCAATCGCCTCGTCGCCGACCGTCCAGCGGTTGAAGACGAACTTGATGTCGAAGGCGGTGCGCACCGCCTCGTTCATCTTCGCGATGGTCGCGTCGGTGAGGCCCTTGGCCTTCAGCGACTTCGGATTGATGCCGGGCGCATCCTCGATGGTGCCGCGGCCGACGGCGTAGTCGATCATGCCCTTGATGGCGGCATCGTCGTAGCCGAGGACGCGCAGCGCCTCGGGCACGGCGCGGTTGATGATCTTGAAGTAGCCGCCGCCGGCAAGCTTCTTGAACTTCACCAGCGCGAAGTCCGGCTCGATGCCGGTGGTGTCGCAATCCATGACCAGGCCGATCGTGCCGGTCGGCGCAATGACGCTGACCTGCGCGTTGCGGTAGCCGTTGATCTCGCCGACCGACAGCGCCTTGTCCCAGGCGGCGCGGGCGTGGGCGATG
Source organism: uncultured Alphaproteobacteria bacterium (assembly GCA_963798195.1). GTDB lineage: Bacteria > Pseudomonadota > Alphaproteobacteria > Rhizobiales > Kaistiaceae > CAVSRC01. Next base: position 742,293 of record CAWCSF010000010.1, read on the forward strand.
AGCGCCTCGTCCGGGCAGGAGACCGCGTCGAGCGGCACCGGGTTGGTGGCCAGACTCTCGTAGCCCTCGGCATGGCCGTAGGCGGCGCGGCGATGGTTGCGGATGACCCGCAGCATGCCCTCGCGGTTCTTGTCGTAGCCGGGGAATGGGCCAAGCTCGCCAGCCATCTCCGCCGAGGTGGCGTAGGAGACGCCGGTCATGACCGCCGTGATCGCCGAGGCAATGGCGCGGCCTTCCTCCGAGTCATACGGAATGCCGGAGGACATCAGCAGCCCGCCGATATTGGCGTAGCCGAGGCCGAGCGTGCGGTACTCGTAGGAGAGCTCCGCGATCCGCCGCGACGGGAACTGGGCCATCATCACCGAGATTTCGAGAACCACCGTCCACAGGCGCACGGCGTGCTCGAACGATTCGACCTCGAAATGCTTATTCGCATCGGCGAACTGCAGAAGGTTCAGCGAGGCGAGGTTGCACGCCGTGTCGTCGAGGAACATGTACTCCGAGCACGGATTGGAGGCGTTGATCGGCCCCGAAGCCGGGCAGGTGTGCCAGTCGTTGATGGTGGTGTGGAACTGGATGCCGGGATCCGCCGACTGCCACGCGGCATTGCCGATCGTCTCCCACAGCTCGCGGGCCTTCAGCGTCTTGGTGACCTTGCCGGAGATGCGGCCGGTGAGCTGCCAGTCGCTGTCGTCCTCGACCGCCTTCAGGAATTCGTCGGTGACGCGCACCGAGTTGTTCGAGTTCTGGCCGGAGACGGTGAGATACGCCTCCGAATCCCAGTCGGTGTCGTAGGTCGGCACGTCGATGTCGGTGTAGCCCTGCTTGGCGAACTGGATGACGCGCAGGACGTAGTTCTGCGGCACCTGGGCCTTCTTGGCGGCCTTGATCTCGCGCTTCAGCGCCGGGTTCTTGGCCGGGTCGAAGCAGGAATCGCCGGGCCCGTCGCAATTGACGCAGGCCTTCATCACGGCCTTGAGGTGCTGGGCGAGGATCTTGGAGCCGGTGACCAGCGCGGCGACCTTCTGCTCCTCGCGTACCTTCCAGTTGATGTAGTTCTCGATGTCCGGGTGATCGACGTCGACCACCACCATCTTGGCGGCGCGACGGGTCGTGCCGCCCGACTTGATGGCGCCGGCGGCGCGATCGCCGATCTTGAGGAAGCTCATCAGGCCGGAGGACTTGCCGCCGCCGGAGAGCCGTTCGCCTTCGCCGCGCAGGCGCGAAAAGTTGGAGCCGGTGCCGGAGCCGTACTTGAACAGGCGGGCTTCGCGGACCCACAGGTCCATGATGCCGCCCTCGTTGACGAGGTCGTCGCTGACCGACTGGATGAAGCAGGCGTGCGGCTGCGGGTGCTCGTAGGCGCTCTGCGAGGCGTGCACCATGCCGGTCTTGTAGTCGACATAGTGGTGGCCCTGGCTGGGGCCGTCGATGCCATAGGCCCAGTGCAGGCCGGTGTTGAACCACTGCGGCGAGTTCGGCGCCGCCTTCTGGGTGGCGAGCATGTTGCGGAGTTCGTCGAAGAAGGCGCGGGCGTCCTCCTCGGTGTCGAAGTAGCCGCCTTTCCAGCCCCAATAGGTCCACGTGCCGGCGAGGCGGTCGAACACCTGCCGCGAATCATGTTCCGAGACGCTGCGCTCGGCCTCGGGCAACGTCTTCAGCGCCTTCTCGTCGGGCACGGAGCGCCACAGCCACGAGGGAACGTCGTTCTCCTCGAACTTCTTCAGGCGCGCCGGCACGCCGGCCTTGCGGAAGTACTTCTGGGCAATGATGTCGCTGGCGACCTGGCTCCAGGCGGCGGGCACCTCGATGCCTTCAAGCTTGAAGACAACCGAGCCGTCCGGGTTGCGGATTTCGCTCTTCGTCGTCCGGAATTCGATTCCGTCATAGGCCGACGAACCTGCCTTCGTGTAGCGCCGCTCAATCCGCATGCTCTTGCCCCAAAATTCGTGGTTGCGCCGTCATCGGGCGCAGTGCCGGTTACCCGTGGACCGGGTGATTCCCGTCCTTCAGCCCCATGCCCGAGCCAGGGGTCTTGCGCCCCAGTGCTTGTGTCTCATGCTGCCCGGAAACACTAAATATAGCGTTACCGATGCCTTTTGTCAGGTGTTTTTTGCAAACAAAAACGTCCATTCCACACCGGATTTAGGGCACAAAATCGCTCCGTTCCCACAGCGACGGCTAACCCGCCTGCCAAGGGTCCGAACGCGCAACGCTCTGATGGAAAACCCGGGGGCCATACCCGCCGCCGGAACGTCAACCGTGACGCTTGAATGACGCTAAGCCGAGTCGCTTTGGAGCGTCAACGAGGCTCACCCGAAAAAGGCACGGCATCGCGAAAAGCGGGGATTCGGACATGCAGCAAGGTGGACTTTGCCGGCCAGGACAGGCCTGATTTTGCGAATCGCGATCGCGTCGGCGGAAACCCGCAGCGAAAGCCGAACTCCACCGCGCTCCGTCGATCGCGTTCGCCAGGATTCGGCTTACGCACGGACGGCGAGAGCGTGCAGGCCACGCGGACGAGCGTCCACCTGACGGCGGCAGCCCGTGTTGTCGAAAAGACGCTGAAACCGGGGTCAAAGTCCCTGTGATGGCGATCACAAGGCCGGTCTTGGAAAATCACGGTTAACAAACCACTTCTGTGGTAGTGTTACCTGCCTGATCTTGGCAGGCCACGATAAAACGGGGGTGGCAATGACCTGGTTCAGCAAGATTTCGATTGCGTCGGCGGCGCTGGCCGCGACGTTGTTCTTGGCGCCGGCAGCTTACGCTGATCCGGACGGGGTCGTGATCGCGGTTATTCAGCAGGCGCATGTAGACGCCAAGACCGGCAAGAAGATCCTGGCGAAAGCCAATCCGATCTTCACCGGCGACCGAATTATCACCGATCAGATCGGCGAGGCGCAGATCAAGTTTCGCGACGACACCAAGCTGGTGGTGGGACCGAACTCGACGCTGGTGATAGACGCATTCGTCTTCAATCGCGACGACACCGCACGGCAGGTTTCCATCAGCGCGCTTCGCGGCGCCTTCCGCTTCATCAGCGGCAAGAGCCCCAAGGACGTCTACAAGATCACCACGCCGACTGCCACGATCGGTATCCGCGGCTGATCCCGTAAAAAGTGCGCGGCAAGGGATTGCCGCGCTGCCGGCGGTAAACAAATCCTTAAATGTATGCAATGGTGTGCGCTGGTTCCGTCATGGGCGGCTGGGAGTGTGACCAATGCGTGGATTGGTATTGTCCGCCATAGCAGCGACAGGGGTGGCGGCGTTGGCCCTGCCGCCGGCCGCAGGTGCGGTTGACCGCAGCGGCACGGTGGTGGCCGTGATACCCGCAAGCCAAGCCAACGGGGCCGCCGGCAATCGCACGCTGTACGTATCCGGGCCGATTTACACGGGAGACATCATCAAGACGAGTGGCGACGGAGAGGCGCAAATCCGCCTCGACGACGACACCAAGCTCGTAGTCGGGCCAAACTCCTACATGGTCGTCGACGAGTTCGTCTTCGACAGCCGCAACAAGGCGAAGAAGGTCTCCCTGAACGCGGTGCGCGGCGCATTCCGCTTCATCACGGGCTCGAGCCGGAAGGACGCCTACGAGATCAAGACGCCCACCGCGACCATCGGCGTGCGCGGGACTGAGTTCGACTTCACGGTGGACTCCCGCGGCGAGATGAATCTGGCGCTCTTCGAGGGGGAGGCGCGGATCTGCCGGCAGGGGCAGACGTGCGTCGCGGTGAGCGGCGCGTGCAACGTCGTCTCGACAAACCGCCGGCAGCCGGTGCGCCAACTGGAGACACGCGAACGGCTGCGGGCGCTGGAAACGAAGTTTCCGTATGTCGCCTCGCAGGTCAGCTTGCGCAAGGAATTCCAGGTCGACACGTCGGACTGCGAGACCCGCAGGGCCGGCTTGCCGCCGCCCACGACGACCGGTTCGCTGTCGCGGCCCCCGCCGGAGACCACCGCCACGGGTGGAGGCGGGATCGGCCCGATTGTGACGCCGCCAACTCCGCCGACGCCGCAGGATCCCCCCACGGAGACCGCCCGTAACAACAACGGCATCGGTAACGGTGGCGAGGGCAACGAGGGACCGACAGAGACCGGCAACCCGGGCAATGCGGGCGGCGGAAGCGGGGGCAGCCCGGGCAACAGCGGCAACGCCCCAGGCCACAACAAGTAGAATTGCCGGCTTTGGCCGGATACCGGTAGCAACGCGTCGTTTGCCTAAAAGATAGACGTTTGCCTCGGTTAACCGCGCGCTAATTTCATCTGTAAACAAATCGTAAATATCTGCTAAAACGCCTTCAGGTGCGGCTGTTGTATGCAACCGGAGTAGCGTTGTGGCGGCGTTGCGTAGGTGGGTTTTGGGCGCTTTCGCGCTCGCGTCGGTATCGTTTGTGTGGGGCCCGGTCCTCGCGGCGACGCCCGGAGGGGTCACGGTTGCGGTGATCCAGCAGGCCGAGGCCAACGGCACAGGCGGCCAGCGGGTCCTCCAGAAGCAGGGGCCGGTATTTTCCGGCGACGTCATCACCACGGGGCCAATAGGCGAGGCCCAGGTCCGCTTCCGCGACGACACCAAGCTGGTGGTCGGGCCGAATTCGCGGCTGACCATCGACGCCTTCGTCTTCAACACCGACAACACTGCGCGGAAGCTGTCGATCAACGCCCTGAAGGGCGCCTTCCGCTTCATCTCGGGCAACAGCAACCACGACGCCTACACGATCACCACGCCCACCGCGACGATCGGGGTGCGCGGCACCGAGATCGACGTCAACGTGGACAAGGGGGTCGCCATCTACAGCGGCGCGGCGGACGTTTGCGATCGGAACGGGCGTGGTTGTACGCGGATCGAAGGCGGATGCAGTGTCGCCGAGTTTCAGCCGCGCCAGCGCCCGAAGCGGCTCGAATCCGTCGCCGACCGCAACATGACCCTGTTGGCGGGCTTCGAGTATGCGGTCGACCAGTCGAAGTTGCTGCCGGAGTTTCGGGTCGATACCGGGAGTTGTGGCTCGCTTCGCGCCGAATTGCCGATCGATCGAACCGATCCGCCTCCGCCACCTCCGCCACCTCCGCCACCGCCACCGCCACCTCCGCCGCCACCGAAGGACTGGTGCGACTTCCGTCCGCCGCATCACCACAAGGACAAGGACTGGGGTTGGCCGAACAAGCAGTGGCCGGATTACCACCACGCGAGTTTCGGCAGGCGCGGTGGCGACCACGACAACAAGTTCGCCAAGAAGGACGACGACGACAAGAAGCGCGGCTTTTTCAACCGCCGAGATAAATGGGAAAAGGACGAAGGTCCGAATTACCGCCGTCTCGGCTGGGGCAAGCCCGGCACCCGTGGCTCGGAAGGCCGCAATGCCCACAAACCGGGCTTCGGCGAGGAGGAGTACCGCATCAATCGCTTCGCCAACAAGGATGAGGATGGCAACCGGTTTGGCCGGAACCGGTTCAGCGGTTGGAAAAACGGTGACAACGAGAGCCGCAGGGACGGCGACAAGAACGATCGCTTCAAGGCCAATTCCCGCAACGGCGGCGAAGACGGTGGTTGGGGCAACCGCAATCGCGGCTGGGGCAATCGCTTCTCGTCGAGCAATGAGGAAGAGAGCTCAGGCCGGCGCGGCTTCGGCAGGAACAACTCCAGCTTTGGCAAGACCAGCGAAGGTACGAACACCCGGAACTTCAGCGGCAACGAGAGCGGTGGCGGATGGGGCGGTCGCGGTGGCCGCAACGGCAACGACGACGACAACCGTGGCCGGAACTCGTCCTCCAACGATAATGGCGGCGGATGGAGCGGTCGCGGCAGCCGAAACGGCGGCGACGACGACAACCGTGGCCGGAACTCGTCCTCCAACGATAATGGCGGCGGATGGGGCGGTCGCGGCAACCGCAGCGGCGGAGACGACGACAACAAAAACAACAACAACCGTGGCTTCACCTCCACCACTACCAACAACGAGAATGGGGCAGGCGGCCGCCAGGGTCGCAACTCCAACGACGACAACGACACCGGCAAGGGCAATGGTTTCGGAGGAAGCCCCCAGACCAACAGCTTCAGCGGTGGTCCGTCGGGCTCCGGTGGCCCGCCCGGTGGATCCGGTGGTCCGGCCGGATTCTCGGGTCCTTCGGGCGGCGGCGGCGAACGCGGCCGCAACAATGACAACGAGAACAACAACGGCGGCGGCGGTAACAACAACTTCGGCGGCGGTGGTGGCAACAATTTTGGGGGCGGTTCGGGTGAAAGCGACCGCACACGGAATGGAGGCGGTCAGCGCAATTAGCTGACGCCTTCGGTTCGTGAGGGGCAGAATGGAAAAGGGCGGCCGTTGAGCCGCCCTTTTTCATTTCGTCATCGCCGGTGCGATCAGGGGCGCCAGGCCTCGTAGTCCGGCTTGCCCGGCGTTCGCGGATCGGGGCCGAGGATCGACCCGGGTGGGCGATAGGCGGCCGGCGTTCCCGTGAGATTGGGTACATGCGGCTTCTGCCATTCGCGCGGGGTGTAGGAGGCGGGTGGCTCGTCGCTGCGGTAGTGCATCCATGCGTGCCAGCCGGGCGGGATGCGCGATGCTTCCGCTATGCCGTTGTAGATCACCCACCGGCGCGTGCCATTGCGCTCCCGGTAGTAGTGGTTGCCCTGTTCGTCGCTGCCGACGGCTTCGCCGAAACGCCACGTGTAGAAGCGCGTGCCGAGCGTCTGGCCGTTCCACCATGTGAAGAACTGCACAAGGAAGTTTTTCATCCACTCACCTTCGCACGCACCGAATGACGGTTCAAAGCGGCTTTGCTTTCTTTCAGAAGAACGACGTCCGCCGCTGCCACCAGCCGCTGCGCTTCGGAGCGGTCTCTTCCGGCTCCTCGGGTGCGGGGGCAGGCTCGGGAGCCGCAGGCTGGCTCTCCTTGTGTCGAGTCTCCTCGCGCGCGGGCGAGGAATGCTCGGCATGACTTTGTTCGGTATGGGAAGGCTCCGGCGCCCACTCGGTACCGGCGGGTTCCGGCGGGGTCCACTCCGGCGCGGATGCCGGTTCGGCCTCGACCGGCGGCGAAGCATCGCCGTTGTCTTCCGGCGCGAGCGGCGCCTCGGCCACCAAGTCGCGTGAGTCGGGCTCGTCCCCGTCGTGGGCGTGTTCGCCGCCGCCATTGGCCGAAGGCTGCCGGTCTTCTCCGCCGCGTCCCCGGCGGCCACGGCGCCCGCCGCGACGACCGCGCCGGCGCTTGCGCTGACCGTCGCCATCCGTCTCGCCGCCGCTGACGGCGTTCGTCCGGACCTCTTCGTCATCGTCGTCGCCCTCACTCTCGGAAGGCTCGGACGACTCGGCTATCTGCGGCGCACCCTCGGCACGTTCGCCGTTTTCGGGGCGCTCGCCATTTTCGGGGCGGTCGCTGCCGCGGCCACGACGGCGCCGGCGGCGACGGCGACGGCCGCCATCCTCGCTCTCGCGCGGCTGGCTGGTGGCCTCGGCGGTCTCTTCTTCCTCCTCCTCCTCCATGTCCATGGCGGGGGCGGCGACTTCGATCATTTCGTCCTCGGGGCCGATCTCGGGTTGAACCGAGTCCGGCTGGATGGTTTGCGCGAGGACCTCGCGACGCTCCGCCGCTTCGCCGCGCTCGATGATGAAATGCGAGCCGTTGGCGATGGTCTCGTCGGCGGCGACTGTGATCGACAGGCCGAAACGCAATTCAATCTCGGAGAGATGGGAGCGCTTCTGGTTGAGGATGTAGAGCGCGACCGGCGTCCGCGTGCGAACCGTCAGGTGATGGGTGGCGCCCTTGAGAAGCTGGTCCTCGAGGGAGCGCAACACGTGCAGGGCGACGGAAGCCGGCGCCCGGACGTGGCCGCTGCCCTGGCAGGTCGGGCAAACCGTAGTGGTCGACTCGAGCACACCGGTGCGGATGCGCTGGCGCGACATCTCGAGCAGGCCGAAATGGGAGATACGGCCGACCTGGATGCGCGCCCGGTCGTGCTTCAACGCATCGTTGAGCTTGCGCTCGACGGCGCGGTTGTTGCGCTTCTCCTCCATGTCGATGAAGTCGATGACGATCAGGCCCGCGAGGTCGCGCAGCCGGAGCTGGCGGGCAACTTCCTCCGCCGCCTCCAGGTTCGTCTGGAGGGCGGTATCCTCGATATTGTGCTCGCGTGTCGAGCGGCCCGAGTTGACGTCGATGGAAACCAGCGCCTCGGTCGGATTGATGACCAGATAGCCGCCGGAGCGCAGGGTCACCTGCGGTGAGAACATCGCGTCGAGCTGCGCCTCTATGCCGTAGCGCGCGAAGACCGGCTGGCTGTCCTTGAACGGCTGGACGTTCTTGGCATGGCTCGGCATGAGCATGCGCATGAAATCCTTGGCCTCGCGGTAGGCGTCTTCGCCAGCGACGATGATCTCGTCGATGTCCTTGTTGTAGAGGTCGCGGATGGACCGCTTGATCAGCGAGCCTTCCTCGTAGACGAGGGCAGGGGCGCTCGAGCGCAGCGTCAGCTCGCGCACGTTCTCCCACAGGCGGAGCAGGTATTCGAAGTCGCGCTTCACCTCGGCCCGCGTGCGGCTGGCGCCGGCGGTGCGCAGGATCACGCCCATGCCTTCCGGCACCTCGAGGTCGGAAACGACCTGTTTGAGGCGCTTGCGGTCGGTCATCGAGGTGATCTTGCGGCTGATGCCACCACCGCGCGCGGTGTTCGGCATGAGCACCGAATAGCGGCCGGCGAGCGAGAGATACGTCGTCAGCGCCGCGCCCTTGTTGCCGCGCTCTTCCTTGACGACCTGCACCAGCAGCACCTGGCGGCGCTTTATGACTTCCTGAATCTTGTACTGGCGCGCGCGCGGCTTGCGCCGCTCCGGCACCTCTTCCATCGCGTCTTCGGCGCCGACCGACTCGACCCGGTCGTCGCTCTGCACTTCAACGCCGTCGCGGCTGCCCCGTGCGGATGCTTCGGTCACGGCCTCATCGGCGTGGCTATCGCCTTCGTCGCCATGGTCCTCGTCTTCCGCGTGGCTGTCCTCGTGCGACCCGGACGCCTCCATGTCGGCGTGATCGCTGTCGCCCTCAGACTCCGGTGCGGGTTCGCTGACGGACGGCGCTTCGGCAGATTCCGCCGCCATCGTCGTATCGGTTTCGCCCGCGGGCTCGGCACTCTCGGCACTCTCGACCTCTGGCGTCTCGCCTTCGGCTGCGCCGGCGTCCCGATCCTTGGCCGACTCGACTGCCCGTTCCTCGGCGATTTCCCGCTCCTCGGCCTCGATCAGCGCCTGCCGATCGGCAACCGGGATTTGGTAGTAATCGGGATGGATTTCCGAGAAGGCGAGGAAGCCGTGCCGGTTTCCGCCGTAGTCGACGAAGGCCGCCTGAAGCGACGGCTCGACCCGGGTAACCTTGGCTAGATAGATATTGCCGCGAAGCTGGCGGCGGGTGGCGGACTCGAAATCGAACTCTTCAACGCGATTGCCGCGCAGGACCACGACCCGAGTCTCCTCGGGGTGGGCGGCATCGATAAGCATCTTGTTAGCCATGGACTGGACTCTCCACGGTCGCGTCCGCCTGGCCGACGGCGGGCGCGAAGCGCCCTTGCTGCGGCATCAGGGGAGGGACCGGCTCGTTGTGATTTGATGGGAGCGCGTCTGCCCAATGCCAGCCGCGACGCTGGTCCGCCGGCAAAGGCGGGATCGGGCGTCGACTTGGGGAATGGCTGGACCAAAGGCATGTGGTGCGCCGTTACGTTGTTACTGCGTCGCTGTGCAACAAATACAAGGACATCCAACCGGTCCCGGGGCGCGGTCGCCCCGATTGTCGATATGTCCGGACTGCGGAAATCAGGCGGGTGGGTCGCGTCGTCTTGGGGAGCGCGCGGTTCCCGCCGTCTTCCGGTACATCCCCGCCCGCAAGCGGCGTTTGACACCGGCCGGCGAACCGACTTGTCCAGAAACTGAAGATTTCCGCCAAGTCGTGCTCCACGACCGCCAATCGGCCCATCGCGGACGGAAGATGAATTCCGTAGAAGGTGTTGTATGTGCGTCCGTGAGTCTTGGCAAGGATGCCGATGGGCAGGTTCCAACCGGGCCGCGTGTGGCAATCTGGCAGCAACCGGTTAACCATTGGCCGCCCATCCTTTATTACAGTGGCACGACAGGGGCGCGCCGCGGCGATGGCGCGCGGGACGTGGGAAACGAGGCAGATGAAACTCCGGTCTATCCGGCGCTTCGCATTTTGGGCGGTTCAGGCAGCGATCTGCGGGCTGGTGGGGCTGCCGAACACGGCTTCGGCGGCCGAAGCCGTCGCGGCGGCGAGCCCGTCCGGGACCGTGATGCTGGGTGCACGGATCGTCGGTGACGACCACCGCGTGCGTTTCGTCGCCGATCTTTCGCGCCACGTGGAGTTCCACGGTCTTCACCCTGGCCGATCCCGACCGCATCGTCGTCGATTTGCCGGAAGTGCATTTCGTCCTGCCGGAGCTGGCCGGCACCACCGGGCGCGGCATGATTGCGGCGTTCCGGTATGGCCTCATCTCGTCCGGCAAGTCGCGCATCGTGATCGACCTGAAGGGCCCGGCGCTGATCGACAAGACGTTCCTTGTCGATCCGGCCGACGGGCAGCCGGCGCGGCTGGTCATCGACGTGGTACCCACCGACCGCGAGCATTTCCTGGCCGCGACACGCGCCTACAAGGAAAAGCAGACCGCCTCCGTCCAGGACAAGACGGACAAGGGGTTCGTGCCCGGCCAGAAGGGCGACCGGCCGATCGTGGTGGTCGATCCGGGGCATGGCGGCATCGACGCCGGCGCTCATGGTGGCGGGGGCGTCGTGGAGAAGGACGTCACGCTTGGCTTCGGCAAGGTGCTCGGCCGCCTGCTCGAGGAAAGCGGGCGCTACCGGGTGATCTACACCCGGGACGACGACTCCTTCATTGCGCTTGGCGAGCGGGTGGACGTTGCCCGGAAGAACGCCGCCGACCTTTTTGTCTCCATCCACGCCAACTCCTTCAAGGGCGGCAGCGTGCGCGGCGCCATCGTGTACACGGCCTCGGACGAGGCATCCGACAAGATGGCGGAAACGCTGGCCGAGACCGAAAACGAGTCCGACGCGCTGGCCGGCATCGACGTCAACGCGGCCGATTCCGACGAGGTGAAGAACATCCTCTTCGACCTCACCCGGCGCGAGACGCGCAACTTCGGCGTGGTCTTCGCACGCAACGTCATCAAGGAACTCGGCAAGTCCACCCGCATGTTCAAGGTCCCGCACCAGGAGGCGGCCTTCAAGGTGCTGGAAGCGCCGGACGTGCCATCGGCACTGATCGAACTCGGCTACCTCACCAACGCCGCCGACGCCAAGTTGATGGTGACGGAGGAGTGGCAGGAGAAGTCGGCCGCTTCGATCGTGCGCGCGATCGACGACTACTTCCGGACGCGGGTCGCCGGGCGCAATTCGGACTAAGCCCGCTCAACGATTCGAACGTCGCGCGGAACAGCCACGCGGGCAGCTCGCAACCGTCCTCTCTCGCGAAGGTCCGTCCCGGAGGCCAACGAAACTCCCTCTGTTGCCGAAATGGCACTATTGTTGCCAAGTCTCGCGAAACGCGGCGCGCGCCCTACATTCTCCACAAACCAACGGGAGAAGGCGGATGTCGGGCGACGCATCGGAGAATCAGGCCCTGCCACGGTTTGCGGCAAGCGCCAGCCTTGACTTCAGGCCTGCAGGTGAGGCTTTTCGCGGAAACGCGGCCGGTATGTCGCACGCCAGCGGCCGGACAATGGAAACGATATGATCCTCCGATTCTTCGGCTACCTATTCGGGATTGGTGCCGTGCTCTTCCTCGCCGCTGCTGCCGTTGCTGCCTGGTACATCTCCGGTCTGACGGCCGGGCTGCCCAATTACGACGTCCTCGCCAAGTACGAGCCGCCGGTGATGACCCGTGTGCACGCGGCCGACGGCCAGCTGGTCGCCGAGTACGCTCGCGAGCGCCGGCTCTACCTGCCGATCCAGGCGATCCCCGACCGGGTGAAGGCGGCATTCATCTCCGCCGAGGACAAGAATTTCTACGAGCATGCCGGCCTCGACTACTACGGCATTGCCCGCGCCCTGTTGCAGAACGTGCGCGCCTACGGCACCGGCGAGCGGCTGGTGGGCGCCTCAACGATCACGCAGCAGGTCGCCAAGAACTTCCTGCTCACCAACGACCAGACCATCGACCGCAAGCTCAAGGAGGCGATGCTGTCGCTGCGCATCGAGCAGGCGTACTCGAAGGACAAGATCCTCGAACTCTACGTGAACGAGATCTTCCTCGGGCTCGGCTCGTACGGCGTGGCCGCGGCGGCGCTCTCCTATTTCGACAAGTCGGTGCACGAGTTGACGCTGGCCGAGACGGCATACCTCGCGGCGCTGCCGAAGGGCCCGAACAACTACAACCCGTTCCGCCATCCCGACCGCGCCGTCGAGCGCCGCAACTGGGTGATCGATCGCATGGTCGAGAACGGCTACGTCACCGCCGCGGAAGGCGAGGACGCCAAGAAGCAGCCTCTCGGCGTAACGTTGCGCAACACGGGCCCGTCGATCTTCGCCGCCGATTATTTCGTAGAGGAAGTGCGCCGCCAACTCGTCGAGATGTTCGGCGAGGAAACACTGTATGGCGGCGGCCTGTCGGTGCGCACGTCGCTCAATCCGCAGATGCAGGTGATGGCCCGCCAGGCGCTCATCGACGGCCTCATCAGTTTCGACGAGGAGCGCGGCTGGCGTGGGCCGGTGGCGCATCTCGACAACCTAGCGCAAGACTGGGGCCCGCAGGCGGCCGAAGTTCCGGCGCTCTCCGACGTGGTCGAGTGGCGTCTCGCGGTCGTTATCTCGGTCAACGCCGAATCGGCCAAGATCGGCCTCCAGCCCGGACGCGAGCCCGGCACCAACAAGGTCAATTCGGACCGCGAGACCGGGACCATCCCCTTCGCGCAGATGAAATGGGCGAAGTGGGCGATCGGCGACCGGAAGGGCAAGGCGATCAAGGGCGCCAGTGACGTGCTCTCGGTCGGCGACATCGTCTATGTCGAGCAGGCCGACGGCGATCCCGGCACTTACCAACTGCGCCAGGTGCCGGAGATCGAGGGCGCGCTCATGGCGATGGACCCGCACACCGGCCGCGTGCTCGCCATGGTCGGCGGATTCTCCTTCTCCGACAGCCAGTTCAATCGCGCCACGCAGGCCTATCGCCAGCCCGGTTCGTCGTTCAAGCCGGTCGTCTATTCGGCGGCCCTCGACAATGGCTACACGCCGTCGTCGGTGATCATGGATGCGCCGATCTCGATCGATCAGGGCGGCAGCCAGGGCCTGTGGGAGCCGGAGAACTACGAGAACGATTATCTCGGCCCCTCGACGCTGCGCACCGGCATCGAACGCTCGCGCAACGTCATGACCGTGCGCCTGGCGCAGGACATGGGCATGCCGCTGGTCGCCGAATACGCGCGCCGCTTCGGCGTTTACGACAACATGCTGCCGGTGCTGTCGATGTCGCTCGGCGCCGGCGAGACGACGGTCATGCGCATGACCGCCGCGTTCTCGGTGTTCGCCAATGGCGGCCGCGAGGTGCGCCCGACATTGATCGACCGTATCCAGAACCGCTTCGGCCAGACGATCTTCCGGCATGAGGATCGCGTCTGCGACGGCTGCGACGCCCAGGACTGGCACGGCCAGGACGAGCCGACGATCGTGGACAATCGCGAGCAGGTGCTCGACCCGATGACCGCCTACCAGATGACCTCCATGCTCCAGGGCGTCGTCGAGCGCGGCACCGGCACGGCGGCCAAGAAGATCGGCAAGCCCGTCGCCGGCAAGACGGGCACGACCAGCGACTATCACGATGCATGGTTCGTCGGCTTCTCGCCGGACCTCGCGGTCGGCGTTTACGTTGGCTACGACAAGCCGCGTTCGCTCGGCCGTGGCGAGACCGGCGGCGGATTGGCAGCGCCGATCTTCACCGAGTTCATGCAGATGGCGCTGGCCGACAAGCCGCCGGTGCCGTTCCGCGTGCCGCCGGGACTGAGCTTCATCCCCATCGACCGCAAGACAGGCCTGCGCGCCAACCCGGGCGATCCCGGGACTATCCTCGAGGCTTTCAAGCCCGGCACCGCGCCGCCCGACACCTATTCGATCATCGGCTATACCGACACCATGGGCCGGCCGCTGACTGTGGCGCCGGAGTCCGATCGGGCGGTGATTTCCGGAACCGGCGGGCTATACTGAGCCAACCCGCCGGCGACGCCCTTTGGCTTGTGCGAACCGCCAGAAAAAGCCAATCTTGGGTCGCGTCCCGGCCATAATCCACATGCAAGCAGGCAACGTTCGGTCTGGGCGACTGCAACGCAGGAGGTACTTGTGCACCTTTTCCGTATGGCCGCCGCGACCGCGGCTTCCATTCTCTTATGTAGCGTCGCGTTAGCCCAGACCGGCGGCGACGATACCGCCAGCGGCACCTCGGCTCCGGTTGGCGAGCGCTCCGGCGCTGCTTGGACGCCGGAAGCTTTCGCCGCTGCCCAGCCGGCGCCGAAACCCATGGTCGACATCGAGGCGGTTCGTGCCGCCGGTCGCGACCGTGCCGCGTTTGGCGGCGGTGCACCCGGCGCCTCGGCCGCGGAGGCCGTTCCATCGTCGGGCGCCAACGAGCGCAAGACCGGAAACATCAACACCATGCCGCTGGTGTTTGCCGGCAAACTATTCTTCAAGAAGCCGGACGGCAGCTATGTCTGCTCCGCCCAGTTCATCTCCAAGCGCGTGCTGATAACGGCCGCACATTGCGTCCGCGACGACGAGACCGGCGACTTCTACGACGACCTCGTTTTCGCCCTGCAATATGACAAGGGCCGCTATTCCAAGGCGTACGACTACGAGTGTGCCGCAACCCTGAACGGCTGGGTGCAGCCCGGCGACGAGAAATGGCTCTACGACTTCGCCATGATCCTCGTGCAGGAAGACGCCAAGACCGGCTGGTTCGGCATGCAGTGGAACTGGGACGGCTACGACGCCGCCACCAAGATCGGCTATCCGGGCGGCGTCCTCGATGGGCAGGTGATCCAGGTCGAGCAGGGGCCGATTTCGATCACCGACGGCATCGTCGAACTCCGCCATGGCAACCAGGCCGACCAGGGCGGCTCCAGCGGCGGCGCGTGGATCGGCGACTTCAGCACCCGGAAGGGCGATTTCAACCACATCATCAGCGTTGAGTCGTTCGGGTACGACGGTCAGCCGGGCGTCGACTACGGCCCCTATCTGGACGACCGCGTGACGATCCTGCGGGACTACGTCGCGAACGGCTGCAAGTAGGCCGAACGAAGGGAAGCAAAGAGGGGCGCATCGTGGCCGAGAGCCGAAGGAGCGCAGGATGCGCGGAATGCCCCTTTTCATTGTTGCAGGCACGGTCGTGGCGCTCGGCGCCGCGGCCGTGGCGGCGGTCATGACCTTCCCCGATGCACCGGACAAGAAAGTGCCGTCAGCCAGCGACAGCGCCGCGCCGCCGACCGAGAAGACCGCCAGCGACGACACGCCGTCTTCGACGGGCGAGGGCCGCGGTTCCGACTACTGGACCGCAGACCGCATGCGCTCGGCCAAGCCGCTGCCGACGCCCAAGATCAGCGACGAGGCCTACGAGAAGCTGATCGGTTCGAAGAAGAAGAAGCCGAACTAGTCTGTGATGCGGTTTGGCCGTCACCGGGTTTACACGCCGCGGCCTGCTCACTAACTAGAGCGCGACGAATCCCAGCCCGGTGAGAAGATGCGCCCTGAAATCGAGACCATTGCGGACGAAATCCAGCAGGCAATCGCCCTGCTGAGGAGGCATCTTTGACTGGGATCGCGCCAAGGCCCGCCTTTCCGAACTGAACGCGGCGGCTGAAGACCCCAATCTCTGGAACGACAGTGAGCGCGCGCAGAAGATGATGCGCGAGCGCCAGCATCTGGAAAACCAGATTGGCGCCGTCGAACACATGGAGCGCGAGCTTGCCGACCAGACCGGCCTGATCGAACTCGGCGAGGCCGACGGCGACAAGGCGATCGTCGCCGAGGCCGAGGATGCGCTGCGCGGCCTCAAGGCCGAGGCCGAGCGCCGCCAGGTCGAGACGATGCTCTCCGGCGAAGCCGACCACCTCGACGCCTTCGTTGAGGTTCACGCCGGGGCAGGGGGCACCGAGAGCCAGGACTGGGCGCTCATGCTGATGCGCATGTACACGCGCTGGGCGGAGAAGAGCGGCTACAAGGTCGAGATGCTGGAGATGCACGACGGCGAAGAGGCCGGCATCAAGTCGGCGACGCTGCAGATCACCGGCCCCAGCGCTTACGGCTGGCTGAAGACAGAATCCGGCGTCCACCGGCTGGTGCGTATCTCGCCCTTCGACAGCCAGGCACGCCGGCACACGTCGTTCGCCAGCGTCTGGGTCTATCCGGTCGTGGACGATTCGATCGAGATCGACATCGACGAAAAGGACGTTCGCACGGACACGTACCGTGCGTCGGGCTCGGGCGGCCAGCACATCAACACCACGGACTCCGCAGTGCGGCTGACGCACGTCCCGACCGGCATCGTCGTGCAGTGCCAGAACGAGCGCTCGCAGCACAAGAACCGCGCCACCGCCTGGAAGATGCTTCGCGCCCGCATGTACGAGGCGGAGCTGGAGAAGCGCGAGGCGGCAGCCGCCGCCGAAGCGGCGTCGAAGACCGATATCGGCTGGGGTCACCAGATCCGGTCCTATGTGCTCCAGCCGTATCAACTGGTGAAGGATCTGCGCACAGGCGTCGAGAGCACCAGCCCGCAGGACGTGCTCAACGGCGACCTGATGCCGTTCATGGAAGCGTCGCTGGCCCAGCGCGTCGGCGCCGACAAGCAGCCGGCGGCGAACTAGGCGAACTCGGACCTAAGCCGCAGCGGAGGTGCGGTCGCCGCCCGCACTTTCGTCATATCGCTGGCGCGCTTTCTCGATGCGCCCGGCGTTCTTCATCGCCCAATCGCCCAGGCCGCGGACGGGCTCCAGCAGGTCGCGGCCCAGCGTCGTCAGTTCATAGTCCACCCGCGGCGGCACCGTCGGATAGACGGTGCGGGTAATGAAGCCGTCGCGCTCCAGCCCGCGCAGTGTCGCGGTCAGCATCTTCTGCGAGATGCTGCCCAGGCTGCGTTTGATCTCGCTGAAGCGGAGCGGTCCGTCGCCAAGCTGCCGGATGACCAGCAGGCTCCATTTGTCGCCGATGCGGGACAGGATGTCGCTGATGCGGCGGCAAGGCTCGGTCTCGTGGAGGGAACCCTGTTTCAAAAAAGTGCCTTCTTGTTCTCGGGGCGGATATGGTCACTTATCGTTTGTCACTCACCAATAGATACCACGAGTCAGGGGACCTGTCATGTTGAAGATTGCCGTTGTCGTCGGCAGCACCCGCCCGAACCGCCGGGCGCCGGATGTCGCGAAGTGGGTGCTGGATCTCGCCAGGAAGCGCGGGGATGCGACGTTCGAGCTGCTCGACATCGCGGACTACGACCTTCCGGTGCTCGACGAGCCGATGCCGCCGTCGATGCGGAAATATGCCCACGACCACACGAAGCGCTGGGGCGAAGTCATCGACTCCTATGACGGCTTCGTTTTCGTCACGCCCGAGTATAACCACAGTATTTCCGGCGCACTGAAGAACGCGATCGACTTCGTCTATCACGAGTGGAACAACAAGGCCGCCGGCTTTGTGAGCTATGGTTCGACCGGTGGCGTTCGCGCCGTGGAGCACCTGCGCGGCATTATGGCCGAGGTCCAGGTCGCCGATGTGCGCGGTCACGTGTCCCTTTCGTTGCATACCGACTTCGAGAACTACACGACTTTCAAGCCCGCAGCCGGCCACGAGCCGCAACTCGCGACCATGCTCGATCAGGTGGTCTCGTGGAGCCGCGCGATGAAGGCGGTTCGGGCGGAGAAGCAGGCCGTCGCCGCCTGACAGGGACGCGCGCCCGCCGGAGCGAGAAATCGCTCCGGTTGGGAACCGGGAAGTGCCGCACGCTCTTGGCGAGTGTTGCAGTGGTGCACTTGACGAAATTGCGCAGAATCGTGACTGTTGCATTACGCGGTGGTGGGGGCCTGTCCGCGGAGTGAGGCGACAATGTCACTACGATCCAGACTGCTTCGATCGACGGCGCTCTCGACGGCCGGATTGCTTTGGATCGCGGCGGCACCCGCTACGGCGGCCGACCTTTCGCCGACCGGCCCCGACCCGTTCGGCACGCCTGCACTGGTCGCACCGGCAGTTTCAGGGCCGAACTTCAAGCTGGAGCCCTACGGCGGCTGGGGTAGCCGAAATGACGGTGGCGGCGAATATATCTACGGCGTCGCCGGCGCGTTCTCGATGCCCCTCGGTCAGCAGTGGGGCCTCCAGATCGACGGCCTGCTGGGGCAGTGGGGCGGCAACACGTTCTACGGCACCGCCGGCCATCTCTTCTGGCGCGATCCAAATGTCGGCCTCGCCGGCATCTATGGCTCCTTCAAGCACCTCGACACGCCGACCGGCTCCAATATCGGCCAGGTCGCGTTCGAGGGCGAATACTACATGTCGCAGTGGACGGCGCGCGGCGTCGTCGGTTGGGAAGGCCTGGACACGCCGAGCAACATCTTCACGCGGCTCGACCTCGACTGGTACGCCACTCCCGACATCGCCCTGTCAGCCGGTTACCACTACACGGGCGGCAACAGTGCGCTGGCGCTCGGCGCCGAATGGCTGACCCAGCACGGAGTTGGCGGCAACCGCCTTTCTGTCTTCGGCGAAGGCCGCATCGGCACGAACCACAACAGCATTCTCGCCGGCATCAAGCTGTACTCCGGCCAGGCGCCGACCCTCATGGCCAAGCATCGCCAGGACGATCCGGTCATCGACAAGGATCTGATGGCTTTCGCCAACCTGCTTGGCCCGGAACACCCGTGTCCTCCCAACGAACATTGGGATGGCGAGTTGTGCATCCCGAACATAAGTCAGTAGGCTGATCGCTCCTCGCGTCCTTGCCCGCCAGTCAAACGGCAACAAGCGACACGAACATCTCGGTCTTGCCGCCGCCGCCCCGGTCGATCCTGGCGAGCGGCGTCAGTGTCACGTTCAGCGCTGGGTCAAACTCCTCCCGCAGCACTGCCTCTATGCCGCCAACGTCGGGTGCATCGCCCTGCGCCGGCACATATTTCACCTCCATCGCGCTGACGCCGGTCTGGACCAGCTGAATTTCCCGGTAGGCCAGCATCCGTTCCAAAGGCACCCAGAGCTTGCCGAGGCGCGGCCATTTTCGTGAGCCATCCGGCATGACAAACAGATGCCGGGCGCGGCCCGCCACACGCTGAAGCGTCGGCAACCCGCGTCCGCACGGGCAAGGCGCGGCACTGGCCACGGCATAGTCGGCAAGGTCGTACCGGATCAGCGGCATGGCGAAATTATAGAGCGAGGTCACGACGACCCGCCCTTGTTCGCCCGGCCTGACGGGACGGTCAGACTCGTCCAGCAGCTCGAACAGCACGGTTTCCGAACAGACGTGGTAGCCCGGTCCGATCGGGCATTCGAAAGCCAGCGGGCCAAACTCGCGCGATCCGTAAATGTCGATGACCTTGCAGCCGAACACATCCGCGATATCCGCGCGCGCCGGTGGCTCGAGCATCTCGCCTTCGTTGATGAACGCCTTGAACCGCAGGGTCGTTCCGCCGCGCCGCCGCGCTTCCATCGCGACCGACCAGAGATCGTTCGCATAGGTGGTCACGTAGTCGGGCCTGGTGCGTTCCAGCCATTCGAGCTGCTCGGCCGCGGTCGTGCGGATTTCCAGCGTGGCGACGCGACCGCCCGAGCCGGTGACGTTCCACCCGCGTCCCGTCGAGCCATGGGGATAGTTGCTTCGCCCGGCATCGTCGCGGACGATGCTGGCCAGGAGCCCGTCGAGATCGAGACCGAAAATCTCGTAGGTCCGGTGCAACACCGCATTGCCGGCGTAGCCCGCAACGGCTGAGCGCAGGTAGTCCAGTCGCTTCCCGGTCGTTCCCGAACTGTGGCGCTCCACCGTGCGTCCTGCCGAGGCCGGAACGGTACGCGCCTTCAACCGGGCGACATTCTCCATGACGTTCGCCCGGCGCAGGATCGGCACATCGAGCCAATGCGACCCGTCCATCGGTGCAGCGGCGGGATCGGCGCCATGGAACAGCGTCGCCAGCCGCTCTGGATAGAACGACGTCTGCGTTGCGGCATGGCGGATCATCCGTTCAAGCAGCGGCCGCTGGTAGCGCGCAAGGTCGGCGGGGCGGAGCCATTGCGTGCGCCGCAGCGCCTCGACAAACCTGTTTGCGGCACCGTTCATTGCGCAATCATGACGGGGAAGAGGGCGCGGCCGGCGCGACCATCGAAAAGATATCCTCGAACTTCCCGCTCGGGCCGAGTGGAAGCGCCTCCATTTGCCTGGCGGTAATCTCCACCGTTGGATGCAGCTTGCGCCTGGCGTAAGCCGTGAGGCCCTCCAGATCCGGTTCGCGGCCGCTGCCGTCGGGAATATAGCGGAGTTCGATCCGCCGCCTGTCGAGTTGCACCATCTGATATCTCCGGAAGGGCACGAACTCGGCCATGGGACGCACGAGGGCGCCGCGTGGCCACGTGCGTGTCCCATCCTCGAATGTGAAGGCGTGGCGAGTGCGGCCCTCTATGCGCGCGATCAACGGCAACGTTCGACCGCACGGACACATGCCGGCGTCGGCCACGGCCACGTCGCCGAGGTCGTAGCGGATGAACGGCATCGCGTAGTTGTAAAGACCGGTGACAATGACCCGGCCGCGCTCGCCCGGGGGAACCGGGGCGCCGCGATCATCGATAACCTCGAAAAGCACGTTCTCTATCGCGATGTGATGGTGCGTCGGACAGGGACACTCGGTCGCGATCATGCCTACCTCCGTGCACGCATAATAGGAGGCGAAATTCGCGCCGAGGCGCTCGCGGACCAGGGCCGGGGTACCGTCCGGGACGGTCTCGCCGAACGCAATCACCATTTCCAGGCCAAGCGCGCGGCCCTCCTCGGCGGACACGGCCTCCGCCAGAGCGACGGCATTTGTCGGATGCGTGAGCAAGTAAGGCGCATTCATCCGCTTCAGCCACTCCGCCTGCTGATCCGGACGAGCATTCATGCTGAGCGAGAATTGTTGCGACGGGTGGCTGAAGATCCAGTTTCGCGCCGTCGCGCCGTCCGGATAAGCGGCGGCCAGGTCATCCGCAAAGCCCCGGATGATCGCCAGTGGACGCGACGCGTCCATATCGAACCAGCGGGCCATGCGCGCGAGGGACGCATTGGAACTGAGCGACACGAGGCCATTGGTGAGCACCTTGAGCGGTTCAGCGGTCGAACCGGAGGTCGAGAACTCGCCGACCGACCCGTATCGGTCGACCGGCAGGTCGGCGACATGCATCGCCTCCGCATGCGCTGCTGCCTCGGCCCGACTGAAGATCGGAACGTCGTACCAGCCCGCCAGGTCGAAGGTCCCGTCAGCCTTGAAGAGGCAGGAAAGGCGGTCGCGGTAGAACGGCGCTCGGTCGAACGCGTGCCGGGCGATCTGCTCCAGAAGTCCCGCCTGGTAGCGCGCAAGGGCCTCCGGCGCGGCGCGCTCGGTGGCCTCCAACGTACTGAGATGGCTAGCGAAAAAAGCGTTCATCGACGATGCCCAATTCCGTCGGCTCCGCACACCAAGTCTCGGCACGGATGCGACAAGCGCCGCCGTCGGGGCAGGCGACTGCGATCGGCCGATCTTGCGGCGTCTTCGCCCGGGTGAAGATGAGGCCTCGCACGGAACTGCGCTCTCTACCCGCGCATCGCTGCAACCCCAGTCCCGCCGGGTGTTTGCACGAGACTAACCGCGCGACCAAGGCGCGGCAAAGCGTTTGTGTCGGCGGAGGCCCGGTCGTTGGCGGGATTACAACAGGGGGGCGATTTCGCTGCCGGCGCGGATGTAGCGCATGGGGTCGATGGCGTCCCCATCGACGCGCACTTCGTAGTGAAGATGCGGACCGGTGGAGCGGCCGGTGCTGCCCGCCCGTCCGAGGACGGCGCCCTTGGTGACAACCTGACCGACCTTCACCGTGATCTTGCTGAGGTGGCCGTAACGGGTGGTGATGCCGTTGCCGTGGTCAACCTCGACCATGTTGCCGTAGCCGCCGTTGTAGCCGGCAGAGGTCACCGTGCCATCGGCGGTGGCGCGGGCGGGATAACCGTAGGCGGCACGAAAATCGACGCCGGTGTGCATGGCCGGTTGGCCGAGAAAAGGATCGAGGCGCGCGCCGTAGCGGCTGGTGATTGGCGCGTTGGGAATTGGTTTGGTCAGCGGCAGGCGCGTGGCCATGCGGCGGAGCGTGCCGAACCGCTCAAGCTCGCCGGTGATCAGAGCGACCCCGGCACGGAAAGATGCCGGATCGGAGTCCGGCTTCAGGGCCACGAAGGGGCCTCCGACTCCGTTTGCGGCATCGGCGGCTTCGCCGGCATGGCTGGGAGGCACCTTCTGACCCAGCTTGCCAAGCACGCTGGCCAATTTCTGCGAGCGCTGCGATACGTGCTCGGCGATCGTGTCGACGTAGGCTACCTGCTCACGGGCCAGTGAATTGATCGACTCCTCGACCGCGCCAATCTCCACCATCGCGCCGCTGGGGGCGGCCGCGGAAGCATCGCGCCGCAACTGGATATCGGCGAGCGCGGCTACGGCCGTTTCCCGGTCCGTGTTTTCGACGGCCGCCGACTTGTCGGTGTTGGGAGGCGTCGCGGAGGCAGCCGCTTCGCCGGATTTCGCCGGCGCGATGCCGACGCGCCGCGCCGCCTGACTGAGCCCGGCGATGATATCCTGGCGCGCGTCGAGCGCGGCCTGCCGGCCGAGAAGCTTCTCCATGTCGGCTTCGACCTGCTGCTGGTTCAGCAGCTGGCGGCTGGTCAACCGGTCGATATCGGCGCGGAGCACCGCGATCCGGTCCTCATAGGCCTGCTGCATCCGGGTCTGGCGGGCGATTGACGCGGTCAACAGGTCGTCGCGGAAGACGAGATATCCGGTCGCCAGCAGATAGAGGACGCCGAAGACGCTGGCTGCGACGACAAGGCCGCCGGCGATCCACGGTTTTATGGTGAAGGTACGAACCTCACTCCCGCGGGCAATGATTACCCGGTGGTGTGGCTTGCGGCTGGCGAAGGATGACGGGCGACGGGAACCAGAAGGCGACATGCAGACTCACCGATTGATGCGAGTAAGAACGCAAGGAATCGTGCTGTCGATTAGAAAGGGTTAAGGTTAACAAACCCTTGGCGGCTGGCCTTTTTGCTTCTTGGGGCGTTTGTGCGGCAGGGTAGGCGCGCTTCAGCGTGTGGGTGGCGGCATTGGCGGGCGGCTCCTTGATCGACGCGGCGTATGTCGGCCTGAGAACGACGGTCGGTTTCGCGAGGCGGGCTTCGCGTACGTGGTTTCGAGCCATGTCACACCGACGCAAAACCCGCGCGATGCCAATGCCGGACGGCCCCGACCTCACTCCTGAAATGCGCGCCGAGGCACTCCGATTTCTGGGCGGAATGGTCGCCGGCTACACAGACCTGACTGCCCACATCGCCTTTTTCCGGGCGAACGGGATCGCCTCGCCGTACTACATGCCAGAGGATATTTTCTACGCGCTCATCATGCCGGTGCTGAACACCCCGGACCGCGCCGCGATTTTGCGTGACAAGCAGAATTACGATCTGCTCCCCGGATGGCCCCGTCGTCCCGTGACACTCGGTCGGATCATGAACGGGCGGCTTCTCGATCCGACCTTCAGACCGACAACGCCGCAGGAGGTCTCGACGGCCGCGCAGGGCCTGGACGAGGTCGTGATCAAGCCATCGAGAGACAGCAGCGGCGGCAAGATGGTGCGTTTCTGCGACGTGGCGTCCCTGTCGAGCCTCATCAGCGACCTAAAGGACGCCGTCGTCCAGCGGCCGATCGTTCAGCACCGGGACCTTCGCGCGTTGAACCCAGGTTCGGTCAATACGGTGCGGGCTATCACCTACAGGCGGCTCGATGGTCAACTGGTCTGGATCAGCGCCACGCTGCGGATGGGACGCGGCAGCATGAGGGTCGACAATCACGTGGCGGGTGGCATTGCCTGCGCAGTAGCGGACGACGGCCGACTGGCCGATGTCGGGTTCGACAAGAAGTTTCGCCGATATGACGGGCATCCCGACACGATGGTTGCCTTCGCGGGCCGCGTGCTGCCCGGCTTCGACCAGCTTCGCGAAGCGGCTCTTGCCGCCCATGAAAGAACACCGTGGATCGATTTCGCGTCGTGGGACATTGCGATCGAGGAGGACGGCAAGCCCACGATAGTCGAAGTCAACGTGGGAACGTCGCTCGGTCTCCCGCAACTCGTCAACGGTCCCATCCTGGCGCCAGTTCTGGATGACATGAAGCGCCGGATCGGGCACCGTCGTTATCTGCCCATCCTTGGCTTTCTTTGACGGCGCGCGTTGGCGGCTTCAGAGCGATTTTGCCGCGGCGAGGACCTCCTCGACATGGCCGGGGACCTTCACCTTCCGCCATGCCCTCGCAATCCGGCCATCCGGGCCGATCAGGAAGGTCGAGCGCTCGACGCCCATGTACTTGCGGCCATACATGGATTTCTCAACCCAGACACCATAGGCCTCGATCGCCTGTCTCTCCGGATCCGCGGCGAGTTTGACCGAAAGGCCATGTTTGTCGCGAAATTTGCAGTGGGATTTGACCGTATCCGGCGAGATTCCGACGACCCGGGCCCCGGCGGATTTGAAAGCCTCCGCCGCCTTGCTGAAGTCGATGGCCTCGACGGTGCATCCGGAGGTGTCGTCCTTGGGATAGAAATAGACCACGACCTTTTTGCCCTTGAGGGCGCTCAGACGGAAGCGGCCGCCGTCGTCTGCTTCAAGATCGATGTCCGGAGCCTTGTCTCCTTCGCCCAAAGTGGCCATTCGCCTTCCTTTCGTCGCACTTGGCTGGCTTGAACGTTGCAGAATTCCCGCCAGGGGCAGGGGTTTGTTGCCGGGCATCCTACCGCCGGCCACGGTGCGGACAAGCTTGGGGCGAGACCGGAAAGCCTCCCCATAGCCGCCGTTCTTGGTAAAAGGGGCGATTGAACGATCCTGGGAATCACGAGCCGGCCGCGCGCCGGCCCGGAGGAACTGACGACGCAAACGATGCGCCTCCAATCCATGCGCCAGAAGGTGTTCCCGTCCTCTTCGGCGCAAAGCACCCGGCCGCTCAGACAGCGCGGCAGCACGGCCGCGCGATTCCATCTGGCGCTGCGCGCCCTGTCCATCCTTGCGGTCGTCCTTGGGGTGGCGATCGCCGCCGGCATCGTGGTGGCGCTCACGGGGACGGATTTCGGCTTCGTCCGTGACCGCATCGCTTCCACCATCCGCAGCAATCTCGGCCCGGGTTATTCCGTCCAGATCCGGCAGGCGGTCATCGACACGGACCCGGTGCTCGGACTCGTCGTGCGGGTCGACGACATCGTTGTCCGCGATCCGAAACAAGAGATCGTCGTCAACGTTCCCGAGACGCGTTTCGTTGTCGATCCGTATTCGCTCCTGCGCCTGCATGTCGATATCCGGTCGGTGGAGCTGAACGGCCCGGAGGTCTCTTTCATCCGCGACCGGCGAGGGCGCGTGAGACTTGCTCTCGCGGAGGCCGCGTCGCCGGCGGACGGCACAGCGGTCGCCTCCGGCACCGTGCCGGGGGGCGTGACGCCGCTTCCCGGAGGTGGCCTTGCCGCACCGGCGGTATCGGCACCGTCGGCCGAAGCGCCTACTCCGGCGGTGGTTCCGTCAAAGGACCAGACGCCGCCGTCGCCGTTCCCCGACCTCGTCAGTGCGTTGCAAATTCTGGATCGTGGGATCGAGCCGCCGATCGATGCGGCCGCCAGAGCCGGATTCGAGAGGCTATCGGTGGTCAACGGAACGCTTTCCGTGTGGGACGCGGGCGACGGCCGGCAGCGTCGCTTCTCGACCACGGACATAGTCGTGACGCTCGACCCCGTCACCTCCGGACTCAAGGTCGACTTCGCGACATCCGGGTACAGCGGACGCTGGTCGGCGACGATCGAGCGCGACGTCGATGTCTCGTCCGGTGGACATGCCGTGTCGGCGGTATTCTCCCAGCTCACGCTCGCGGATGTCTTCCCTGCTTTCGGCGACGAGAAGGGGCTCTTCGTTGCCGATGTTCCACTTTATGGACGCGCCAGCATGCACATCGGCGCTGATGGCGAGCTTGCCGAGGCCAGCGCCAGGGTTGACCTTGGCGCCGGCACGTTCCGGTTTCGCGAGGAACTGGGCGGTCGTCAGGAAAGCGTGCTCCTCGACGAGGCCACCGTTCGGCTCCATTGGGACATTCCCAATCGGGCGGTCGTGCTCGAGCCGTCGACCTTCTTCTTCGGCAACACGCGCGGCCTTGTGACCGGCACGGTTCAGCCGGAGGGCGATCCCGCCGATTCGCGCTATTCGTTCCGCTTCGAGTCGCCGGGCACCGTCATGGCGCCGAGCGATTCCGGGGCGCCGCCCATGGTGGCCCAGCGCATTTCGCTGTCCGGCGTGGCGGACCTGAAAGAGCAGACGGTGACCATCGACAATGCGGTCATCGTCACGCCGGACGGCTCGTTGGCTGCTGCGGGAAGTCTCGGATTCGAGCCGGAGAAGACGCCGTCTCTGGCGCTTGCCGCGTCGTTCTCGCCGATGCCGATTGCGACGCTGAAGACGATCTGGATTCCGTTCATCGCGCCAGGCGCGCGCCGTTGGGTGATGGAGCACATGGTCTCCGGGCAACTGGTGGAGGGGCGCTATGAGGCGTCAGTTCCGGCCGGCGTCCTCTGGGGCAAGCCGGTGCAGTTGCCCGACAAGGCGATGCGGCTCGACATGAAGATGGAGAACGTGACCTTCACGACGCTGGGCGACATACCGGCGGTCCGCAAGGCCAACGGCAACGTCGTCCTGTCGGGTTCGACCTTTGGCGTGGATGTCTCATCTGCGGAAATCGACGCGCCGTCCGGCGCGGTCAGCGTGCAGGCGGCCGCCTTCGCCATTCCCAACGTCGCCAAGCGGCCAAGCGATGGCGTGCTGGAATTCCAGCTCGCCGGGCCGGCTGCGGCGCTCGGCGAGATTGCCGATTCCGATCCACTGAATGCGCTCTCCCAGCGCGATATCGCCCCGACAGACCTCAGCGGCACAGCAGAAGCCTCGCTCTCCGTTCGCTTCCCACTACGCGACAAGATCGACGAGGCGGATATCGACTGGAAGGTAGTGGTCAACACCAAGGGCGCTGCAAGCAAAGCGCCCGTCGAGGGACGCCTGATCAGCGATGCCGACGTCGCGCTGACCATCTCGCCCGACGACATCACGGTTTACGGAAAGGCCAAGATCGATGGCGTCCGCGCCGACGTCAGCATGTCGTTGCCGGTTACCGGCACTACCGCGACCGAATCGCGGCCCGGTGAGCGCCAGGTGCGCATGGTCCTCGACGACGAAGCGCGCAAGCGCCTGGGCGTCGGTCTCGACGAGGTGCTTTCTGGAACCGTGACCGCGCTTGTGACCGACGGCGAAGACGGTGCGCAACACTACGAACTCGACCTCCGGCGGGCGCGTGTTGTGCTTCAGGGGCTGGGCTGGTCGAAGGGCATCGGCGTTGCGGCAACGCTTTCGTTCGACATCACCGACAGCAAGGACGGTCGCTCTGTCGACAACCTCGTCCTCAAGGGCGACGGGTTCGGTCTGACCGGCTCGGCCAAGCTCGACTCCGGCTTCAACCTCATCTCCGCCGACATCGACAACCTCTCACTGCGCAAGGGAGACTCGCTGTCGTTGCGCCTGACCCGTGGCAAGAGCGGTTACGGCATCTCGGCACGCGGGGCCGCCTTCGATCTGCGCGGGTTGATCGCTCATGTCCGGGACCGCAACGAGCAGGCTGGCGGATTTCCTGACATCGCCATCGACGCCCGCATCGACAAACTGATCGGCTACAATCAGGAAGTCATTAGCGGCGCGTCGCTGACAATGGTTTCCGTTGGCGGCGAGACGCAAAAGGTCTCCTTCGCCGGCGCCATGGGCGGTAACAAAATCGCGCTGGACTACTCGGTCACCGCCAATGGCACGACACTGAGCGGCAATGCGGCCGATGGTGGACGCCTCCTGCGTTTCGTCGATCTCTATACGCGGATAAACGGCGGAGTGGTTGTGCTGAACGGCCAGGCGGGCGCCAGAGGGCCGATAGTCGGCTCCATGGAGATCGATAATTTCGACGTGATCAACGAGCCGGCCATGGAGCGCGTCGGCGTCGGCAAGAACGCGCCCGGTGGCGCCCGCGACGGGTTTGACCCCGGCCGGGTCCACTTCGACCGCATGGTGGCGCGCTTCAACAAGACGACGCGCGCGGTGGTGATCGAGGAGGCGCTGCTGCGCGGCGCCGCCATCGGTGCGACGTTCGCCGGGCGCTACGACTTGAAGGATGCGGCCATTTCCCTGGCGGGCACATACCTGCCGGCCTACGCTTTCAACAACCTGTTCAGTCGCATTCCGATTGTTGGATTGATCGCCGGCGGCGGCTTCCGCGAAGGTCTGATCGGCGTGACCTTCAAGATAGAGGGGCCGATCGCCGAACCGCGGGTATTCTTCAATCCTCTCTCTGCGGTGGCCCCCGGCATATTCCGCAAGATCTTCGAGTTTCAGCCGAACCGGGGCGCAGGGCCGATCTCGCCCGGTCAGTAGGTTTGACGGCTAAGCAATCACTCCGGCCGCACCAGCACGTGCTTCTTCCTGCCCAGCGACAGCTTGATGATGCCGCCCGCGGCGTCGTGTGATGTGACCGTCGCCTTTTCGTCGGTGATGACCGTATCGTTCAGCCGCAGGCCGCCACCGCGAATTTGCCGACGGGCTTCGCCGTTGGAGGCAACCAGCCCGGCGCGCACAAACAGACCGAGGATACCGATGCCGCCGGTAAGTTCGGCGGCCGGCACGGCGATGGTCGGCAATGCCTCTGCAACCGCGCCTTCCTCGAACGTGCGACGTGCCGCTTCTGCCGCCTCGTCGGCCGCAGCGCGGCCGTGGAGGAGAGCGGTCGCCTCGGTGGCCAAAACCTTCTTGGCCTCGTTGACCTCGCTGCCTGCCAGAGCGGTCAACCGTGCGACCTCGTCGAGTGGCATCTCGGTGTAGAGCTTGAGGAAGCGCCCCACATCGGCGTCCTCGGCGTTCCGCCAGAACTGCCAGTACTCGTATGGCGACAGCAGGTCGGCGTTGAGCCACACGGCGCCGGCGGCCGTTTTGCCCATCTTGGCGCCGGATGACGTGGTCAACAGCGGGCAGGTGAGGGCGTAGAGCTGAGGCAGGCCCATGCGGCGTCCGAGGTCAATGCCGTTGACGATATTGCCCCACTGATCGGAGCCGCCGAGCTGGAGGCGGCAGTCGTGGCGGCGCATCAGCTCGGTGAAATCGTAGGCCTGGAGGATCATGTAGTTGAATTCCAGGAACGTCAGCTCGTGCTCGCGGTCGAGGCGGAGTTTCACCGAATCCATCGACAGCATGCGGTTGACCGAGAAGAAGCGCCCGACGTCGCGCAGGAAGTCGATGTAGTTGATCGGCGCCAGCCACTCGGCGTTGTCCACCATGATCGCCGCGTTGTCGCCGTCGTCGAAGTTCACGAACTTCGCGAAGGTCGCCTTGAGGCTCTGCTTGTTGGCCTCGATCTCCTCGTATGTGAGGAGCTTGCGCGCCTCGTCCTTGCCGGACGGATCGCCGACGCGGGTCGTCCCGCCGCCCATCAGCGTGATCGGGCGGTGGCCGGTCTTCTGGAACCAGCGCAGCATCATGATGCTGAGCAGGTTGCCAACGTGGTAGCTCGACGCCGTGCAATCGTAGCCGACATAGGCGGTGACCATCCCCTCGGTCAGAAGGGTGTCGAGGCCCTCCGGATCGGAGCACTGGTGGATGAATCCCCGCTCCGACATGATGCGGAGAAAGTCGGATTTGAACTCGGTCATCGCGGCAACCCTTTGGCGTCGCACGCCTTGCGGCGGCGCGCGCGGCTGTTTAGCAGGATGGAACGGGGATTTCACCCGCGGAATCAGCGGTCGGCAGGAGCCTCATGCACGTTCTCGGCCTCATGAGCGGCACATCGATGGACGGGGTGGACGCGGCGGTGCTCGAAACCGACGGCGAGACCATCGCCGGCTTCGGGCCAAAGCTGTTCCGGCCCTATCGGGACGAAGAGCGGGCGGTGCTCCGCGAGGCGCTAGCGGTTGCCCGCAACTTGACTGACCGGGACGCCCGGCCGGGTGCGTTGGCCGAAGCCGAGCGGATCGTCACCGCGGCGCATGGCGACGTCGTCGAGCAGTTCAAACGAGAGAACCCGGACGTAGCGATCGACCTTGTCGGCTTTCATGGGCAGACCGTTTTCCATGCGCCCGAGCGGCGGCTGACGGTGCAGATCGGAGATGGCGCCGCGCTGGCCAAGCGCCTCGGCGTGCCGGTGGTCTTCGACCTGCGCGCCGCGGACGTCGCCGCCGGCGGCGAGGGTGCACCGCTGGTGCCGGTATATCATCGTGCGCTGGTGGCGCATGCCGGGCTGAGTGGCACGGTGGTGGTCGTCAACATCGGCGGCGTCGCCAACCTCACGCGCATCGGAAGCGATGGCGCCTTGACGGCCGGCGACACCGGACCGGGCAACGCGCTGCTCGACGATTTCATGCGTCAGCGCACGGGCGAGGCAATGGACCGGGGCGGGCGGTACGCGTCGCGTGGGACCGTGAACCAGGATGCGCTCGCGAACCTCATGGCGAATCCATGGTTCGACCGTCCACTGCCGAAGTCGCTCGACCGCGATGCCTTCTCACCCGGACCAGTCGCCGGACTCTCCACCGAGGACGGCGCGGCGACGCTGATGGCCTTCACTTCTGCCACGATCCTGAAAGGGGTTGTGATCGCCGGCGGCGCCGATCGGCTGATCATTTCCGGCGGTGGGACCAACAATCCCCACCTCATGGGTCTTCTGGCGAAGGGGGCGGGGGTGCCCGTCGAGAGCGCCGGAAAGCTTGGCTGGTCGCCGGATTTCATCGAGGCGGAGGCGTTCGCCTATCTCGCCGCGCGCAGCCAGGGCGGGCTGCCGATCACCTTCCCCGGCACCACAGGGGTGGCGGCCCCTCTGACCGGCGGGCGGCTGGCGCGGGCCTGATCGCGCGCTGGCAGGTCTGACAATTGTGCGCTAGGAACCACGTCCGATTTGCCGGACCCGGAAACCCTGCAATTACAAGATCATGAAGCTTAGCGATATCGCCTCAGCGCTCTCGGCCACCGTCATTGGAGATGGCGGCGTCGATGTCCGGCGCATCGTCCACCCGGCTGACGCGGGCGAGCCGACCGACCTCGCGGTGGCTCTGTCGAAAGACGCGCTGGCGCATCTCGCCAGCGTCCACACCGGCGCGGTGCTGATTCCGGTCAAGGCGAAGCCACCCGGCAACGGTGTCGCTGCCATAGCCTACGGCGGCAACGAGCGCGTAGCGGTCTCCATCCTCACGACGCTGTTCGACAAGGGGCCGGTGCATGGCGCCGGTATTCATCCGAACGCCGTGATTGCTCCGGACGCCACGATCGGCGACGGCGTCAGCGTCGGACCATTCTCCGTCGTCGGTTCGGGAACGAGGGTAGGGGCTGGCACGATCATTCTCTCCAATGTCACCATCGGCGCTGGTGTGACTATCGGCGCGAACGCGCTGTTGCATCCGGGCGTGCGCGTCGGCGACCGCGTGCGCATCGGTGACCGGGTGATCGTGCATTTCAATGCCTCGATCGGTTCCGACGGCTTCAGCTTCATCCCGGTGAGCAATCCGGATGGCAGTCGTAACGGCGTTGATATGCCGAAGCGCACCCATTCGCTCGGCGCGGTCGTCATCGGCGACGATGTGGAGATCGGCGCGGGAACGACCATCGACCGGGGGACCCTGCGCGACACGCGCATCGGTCGTGGCACAAAGATCGACAATCAGGTTCAGATCGCCCACAACGTCACGCTCGGCGAGAACTGCCTGATCTGCGGGATGGCCGGAATCGCCGGCAGCGCTGTGATCGGCGACCGGGCCGTGCTCGCCTCGGGCGCGGGCATTGCCGATCATGTGACGGTCGGGGCGGGGGCGACAATTGCCGCCACGTCCGGTGTCGGCGCCGATGTTCCGCCCGGCGAGGTCTTTTCCGGCACCCCCGCAGTGCAACATCAGACCTCGGTCGAGCGGTACATGAATGTCGCACGCCTGAAGCAGCTTTACCCTAAGGTCGATGACCTGAAAAAACGGCTTGATGCTATGGAAAAAGACGCCAAGGCTGGGTAGCAAGAGACTAAGAAACGCCCCCTGGGGGATTGGAGGCAGTGCAATATGGCCGATGTGGCTGACGACGTGATCGCAATTATCGCCAAGAAGGTTCCTGGCGGTAAGGAGATCAAGCTAACGGACAACTTGCAGGAACTGGGCCTGGAGTCGATCGATGCCCTTGAGATGGTGTTCGACCTCGAGGAGAAGTTCGGAATCCAGATCCCTTACAACGCCAACAGCGCCGCGACCGACTTCGCCACCGTCGGGGACGTGGTCAAGGCCATCCAGGGCCTGGTAGCGCAGAAGCAGCAAACGTGAACTGGCCGCACAGGGTTGTTGTCACCGGCTGCGGCATCGTTTCGCCGGTCGGTAAGGATGTCTCGACCTACTGGACGGCCTTGACCGAAGGGCGCAGCGGCATCGGCCAGCCGACCGCTGTCCCGCCCGAACTGCTCTCCAATGAAGTCGTCGCCGAGGTCAAGGACTACGACCCTCTCGCCTATTTCGACGAGCGCCAGCTTTCACCGCTCGACCGCGTTTCGCAGTTCGCCATCATCGCGGCGCGCGAGGCGGTCGCGGCCTCGGGCCTTGAGATTGGCGAGGAGCTGTCGGTGCGCACGGCGGCCATTGTCGGCACGGGCATCGGCGGTTCGAGCACGATCGACGAATCCTACAAGCGCCTCTACCGCGACAACGCCACGCGCATCTATCCGCTGACGGTGCCGAAGCTGATGCCGAACGCGCCGGCGAGCCAGGTTTCGATGCACATCGGCTTGCGCGGGCCTTCGTTCGGCGTGGTGAGCGCATGCTCGTCGGCAACCCATGCCATCGGGCTCGCCTTCCAGATGGTGCGCTCCGGCATTGCCGACGCGGCCGTGACGGGAGGCACCGAGGCCTGCATCACGCTGGGAGCGCTGAAGAGCTGGGAAGCTCTGCGCGTGATGGCGACCGACACCTGCCGGCCGTTCTCGAAGGACCGCAAGGGCCTGGTGATGGGCGAGGGCGCCGGCATGATGGTGCTGGAGACGCTCGAAGGAGCGAAAGCGCGCGGCGCCAACATCATCGCCGAGATCGTCGGCTTCGGCATGAGCGCCGACGCCAGGGACCTGACCAACCCCGACGTCGGCGGTATGGCGCGGGCGATGAAATCCTGTCTGGCCGATGGCGGGCTAAACCCCGGCGACGTCCACTACATCAACGCCCACGGCACCGGAACGCTGGCCAACGACACTGCGGAGACGCAGGCGCTGAAGGCAACTTTCGGCGACCAAGCGCCGAAGATCCCGACCTCGTCGACCAAGTCGATGGTCGGACACGCGCTGGGCGCGGCCGGCGCGCTCGAATTCGTCGCCACGGTGCTCGCCATCCGCGACAACATCGCGCCGCCGACGTTGAACTATCTCGGTCCCGATCCGGCCTGCGACCTCGACTGGATACCGAACGAGGCGCGCGAGATGCCCATCGACGTGGCGCTCTCCAACTCCTTCGCCTTCGGTGGTCTCAACGCGGTTCTGGCGGCACGCCGTCTGGACTGAGCCGGCTGACCGGCTCCCAAGCGGAAATCTTCCGGCCTCAACGCGCATAAGCCATTGATCGGCCGCGGTTCCGTGGCATTGTACTTGCTCCGCCACGCCGAAAGCCGGAGGCCGCCCGACCATGTTCGAGGCGATGAATGTCGCGATCCTGATCGGCTCCGCGCTGGTCGCCGCGGCAGCCTTCACCTCGATTCTGAGCTTCCGCTTCGGGGCGCCGCTGCTGCTGATCTTCCTGATCGTCGGGCTGGTAGCGGGCGAAGACGGCTTCGGCATCCAGTTCGACAACCTCGGCGCGGCGTATTTCATCGGTTCGGTTGCCCTCGCCATCATCCTCTTCGATTCCGGCTTCGCCACGCGGCTGGCGACGCTCCGGACAGCGGCGCTGCCGGCACTGGCGCTGGCGATATTGGGCGTGCTGATCACCGCGGTGCTGGTCGGATTCGCCGCGCAACTGATCTTCGGTTTCACCTTGCTCCAGGGCCTGCTCCTCGGCGTCATCGTCGCACCAACGGACGCGGCGGCGGTGTTCTTCCTGCTCCGGGTCGGCGGCATCACGCTGCGCGACCTCGTCCGCTCGACGCTGGAGATCGAGTTCGGGCTCGAACGATCCGATCGCCATCTTCCTGACGGTGGCGCTGGTCGGACTGGTCGCGGCGCCAGTCGGTCTGGGCGACATCGGCACGGACGTCGTGCTGCCGCTGTTGATCCAGCTTGTCGTCGGCGCGTTCGTCGGTTTCGCCGGCGGCGTGGCGATCGTGCAGGTGGTCAACCGCACCAACTTCGAAGCGGCGCTCTATCCGATCGTGGTGACGGCGCTGGCACTGATCGCCTACGCCATCGCCGGCCTGTCGTGGGGCAGCGGCTTCCTCGCCGTTTACGTGGCGGGGCTGGTCGCCGGCAACGCCCGGATAAAGCAGGCGACGGCACTCAGGCGTTTTCAGGAGGGCACGACCTGGCTCAGCCAGATCGCCATGTTCCTGACGCTGGGACTGCTGGCGACGCCCTCGCAGTTTCCCGCCGTCGCGCTTTCGGCGGTGGGCCTCGCGGCTTTCCTGATCCTCGTGGCGCGGCCGGTTGCGGTCTGGCTCTGCCTGATCCCGTTCCGATTCACGCGGCACGAAATGGCGTTCGTGTCGTGGGTCGGACTGCGTGGGGCGGTTTCCATTCTGCTCGCCATCCTGCCGGTCATGGCCGGTGTGCCGGGCGGGCGCACGATCTTCAACGCGGTTTTCGTCGTGGTGCTGACCTCACTGCTCGTGCAGGGCTGGACAATTGGCCCGATGGCGAGGTTCCTCGGACTGGTCGTGCCGGCCCGACGTGGGCCCGTCGACCGCATGGAACTGGAACTGCCGGGCAGCGCGCGGCATGAGATCGTCGTTTATTCGGTGCATCCGGAAAGCGCCGTCGCCAAGGGCCAACGCATTCCGCGCTGGGCGCAGCCGTCGCTGGTCATGAGGGACGGGCGGACGCTGCGGCCGCATCGCTTCGGCAAGCCGGAGCCCGGCGACCGCATCTACGTGATCACGACGCCGGACTATGTCGCGCTGCTCGACAAACTCTTCGCCGGACCGGCGCCCGGCAGCGAAGACCCCAGCCTGTACGGTGAGTTTGCCCTCGCGCCCGAAATCCGGCTGGCCGACCTGGCCCGGGCTTATCCGCTGACCATCGCCGGTGGTGACGAGGCGCTGACCGTTGGCGAATTGTTGCGGCAGGAACTCGCGGGCGACATCGAGCCAGGCGACCGCGTGCCACTCGGCGATGTCGACGTCATCGTGCGGCGCGTGAGCGAGGAGGGCGCGATCGAGGAGGTCGGTCTCGCCATGGAGCACGCACCCGAAGTGCGGCCGCGCATTCCGCTGTTTCAACGGCCACGCGAGATCGCCGCCCTGGTCCGGGCATGGATCGGTCGGCGCGCGCCGGGATCACGCGCTGCCGCTGCGCCGGAAGTAGAGGGCAAGGGCGAGCATGGCGCCGGGGAAGGTGATCAGCCAAAACGCGCCGACGACGATCAATGATGGCAAGGCGAGTTGCAGGATCAGGAACGGGGCAAGCAGGCCGTTGAGGATGAACC
This sequence comes from uncultured Alphaproteobacteria bacterium, assembly GCA_963798195.1. Classification (GTDB taxonomy): domain Bacteria; phylum Pseudomonadota; class Alphaproteobacteria; order Rhizobiales; family Kaistiaceae; genus CAVSRC01. Next base: position 778,217 of record CAWCSF010000010.1, read on the forward strand.
ACACCCGGACCGCGCCAGGCCCGCGCCCATCGAAGGCAAAGCCGGCGACCAGGGTGGCGAGGCTCATCAGCGTATAGCCGAGCAGATCGACGGCCGTGAGGAACTGGCCACCACCGCAACAGGCGAAGAGGGCGACTGCTGCGCCGTTTCCGGCGATCTCGTGCGGGATGACGATACCGAGCTGCGTGACGTACACGATGCTCACCATCACGGCGTACATGATGGAAAGCCCGAACGCCGAAAGACTCAAGGCTCGACGCTCCGGAACGGTCGCCTCATGCACCGCCGCCATCGCGACCACGAAACATGGCGCCAGCGCCAGCGACGGCGCGAAGATCAGGATGCGGTCGAGGGGATCGGGCAGCACGCCCGCGACCTGAAGCAACTGCGGGATACCGTAGCCGATGGCCGCCACCGCGGCGGCCGTGGAAGCCCAGAATCCGAAGCGCGAGATCATGGGAGCAAAGTGCGCGAGCGCGCCCGCACTCGCCTTGCTTTGGATCAATATGGCCGCGGGAGGGGGCCGCGGGGCCCCGTCGCGTCCGAGGCCGTGAGGAACCGACCGCTTAGGCGGCGTCGGCCTTCTCGGCCAGACGACGATCGACGTAGGAGGAGCAAATCTCCATCAGTTCGTCGATGTTGTTCTCGAAGAAGTGGTTCGCGCCGCGCATGATCGTCTGGTCGATCTTGATGCCCTTCTGGGTCTTGAGCTTGTCGACCAGCGTCTGGACGTCCTTCGGCGGGGCCACTTTGTCCTGGTCGCCGTGGATGATCAGGCCGGACGACGGGCAGGGGGCGAGGAAAGTGAAATCGTAAAGATTCGGCTGGGGCGCGACCGAGATGAAGCCCTCGATCTCCGGCCGACGCATCAGCAACTGCATGCCGATCCAAGCGCCGAACGAGAAGCCGGCGACCCAGCAGCTGCGCGCCTCGGCATGCACCGACTGGACCCAGTCCAGCGCCGCCGCCGCATCGGACAACTCGCCCGAGCCATGGTCGAACTCGCCCTGGCTGCGGCCGACGCCGCGGAAATTGAAGCGGAGCACCGCAAAGCCGCGTTTCGCGAACATGTAGAAGAGCTGGTAGGCGATCTGGTTGTTCATCGTGCCGCCGAACTGCGGGTGCGGGTGCAGGATGATGGCGATCGGCCCGTTCCGGCGTTTGGCGGGCTGGAAGCGGCCTTCGAGACGACCGGCGGGGCCGGTGAAAATGACTTCAGGCATGGACTTTTGCGGACCTCGGGTGGCGCCGCCGCCGTTCGGCGGGCAGCCGGCTCTCGGGCAGGGCGGAGGCGAAATTGGCCAAATGCCGCCGCTGGGGCGGGGAAGTTGGCGACTTCATATCACAATCGCCGGGGGCGAATTCAAGGATAACCGTCATGGGGGCGCCGAAAAGGTGTCCCGCGAATTCGACATGATTTGAACGGCCCGCCGGCCGTGCTATTCCGCCGGTTATGTACCAGCCCGAGCATTTCCGCGAGGACGACCCGGCGGTCCAGCATGCCCTGATCCGAGCCCACCCCGGCGGGCTGCTCGTAACCCATGGCGGGGCAGGGATCGAAGCGAACCTGATTCCGTTCGTCCTCGACGCCGGTGCCGGTCCCAAGGGAACGTTGAAGGGCCACCTTGCCCGGGCAAACCCGCAATGGCGGAACGCCGATCCTTCGTCCGCGGCGCTGGTCGTATTCCAGGGACCGAAGGCCTACATCACGCCGTCGTGGTACGCGACCAAGGCCGCCACGGGAAAGGTCGTGCCCACCTGGAATTACGTGATCGTGCAAGTTCGCGGGCAGATGCATGTCCGCGACGACCACGATTGGCTGCGCGCCCAGGTCGAGGCACTCACGCGGTCGCAGGAGGAGCAGCGCGAGAGCCAGTGGCAGGTGGGTGATGCGCCGGCGGCCTACGTCGACGCGATGATACGCGGCATTGTCGGCATCGAGATCGAGATCGCCGGCATCGAAGGAAAGTGGAAAACCAGCCAGAACCGGCCTGCCGAGGATCGCGCGGGCGTCGTGGCGGGATTGCGCAGCGACGGTGATGCCGTCCGCAGCGCCATGGCGGACCTGGTCGAAGCCGCCAAGGCCAAATAGGCGAGCATGGCCAGCGCAGATCCAATGCGGCTCTACACGCGGTGGCAGAATTCGGCAGGCGAACGGGTCCGCATCGCGCTGAACCTGAAGGGGATCGCGTACGAATATGTCCCGGTGGGATCGTTGCCGCCGGGAGAATATCGGCGCATCAACCCGCAGGGTCTGATGCCGACCCTTGAGGTGGGTGGCCGCTTTGTCGCTCAGTCCGCCGCGATTCTCGCGTTCCTCGAGGAGACCTGGCCAGATCCGTCGTTGCTGCCGGCGGATCCGGTATTGCGGGCGCAGGCGCGGTCCTTCGGTGCGCACATCGCCGCCGAGATGCACGCGATCATGGTCAACCGGGTGCGGAAGTACCTCTCCGAAGGAATGGGTCTCGGTGACGACAAGGTCGCCGCGTGGGTCAGGCACTGGACCGCGGAGGGCTTCACGGCGCTGGAGAAAACACTGGCAAGCCGACCGGAGGCGTGGCCGTTCTGCTTCGGCACCGCACCAGGCTGGGCCGACCTCCATCTCGTGCCGCAATTGGCAAACGCCCGGCGATCCGGCTGCGACGTCTCGGCTTATCCCTTGCTGCTGGCGGTGGAAGCGAACTGCGTCGGGCTGGACGCGTTCCAGCGCGCCCGGCCCGACGCTCAACCGGACTTTCCCGGCGAGTAGCTAGAGGGCGACCTTCCGATTGTCTCCGACCTGGGGCTTCCCCCCAACCAAGGCACTCGTCAGCATCGAGGCATACGAGAGGATCGTGCCAGGACTGTCCCAATATTCCGCAGTGTGCGGCGTGACGCGGATCACGCGTATGTCGGGGTCGTCGGCGCTTCGCCACCATGCCTTGGCGAACACGGTCCACAGATCCTTGATCTTGTCGCGGTCGTTGGAGACGGTCGCGCGACCACGGACCCAGGCGTATTGCTGGCCCGACGGATCGACGAAGGCGACGATCACTTCAGATTCCGACTGAATCTCTTCGTCCTTGCTGCCGCTGGCGCTGGTGAGGAAGTAGAGGGCGTCTTCCTCACGCTCGACAGTCACGCCCATCGGGCGGCCGCGGACGTCGTTGGCGCTGTGGGTAATGAGGAGGGCGACGTTGAAGCCCTCCATGATGTTCCAGAGGCGGTCTTTCGCTTCGTCGGTCACAGTTGATTCCTTTCACGTCATCCGTTGCATCGAAAACGGATGGCGCCCGAACTGGTTCCCCGGGGTTGGCGCGTCGAACCCGCGACGTAAATCCGCTGGATCACGACAAGGCCGCGCGTTCCCACGCTCAATGCGTGTTTTTTTTGGGTATTCGCGTTGTCGTTTCTTAACGAATTCTCACTACGAATCCGGCTTTGAACCCGAGCCGGTTACATGTCCGATCCGCGTTCGCAGACATCGTTGCGGGGACCATTGCTGGTCCTCCAGCACGACATCCTCGAGATGGTTGCCACCGGTCAGGCGCTCCGGTCCGCGATGGACGAGATGTGCCGTCGGGTGGCGGCGATGGTGCCGGGCGTCATACCGTCGATCCTCACGGTGGACGGCGCCAACAGGCTGCGGCCGCTGAGTGCTCCGCTGCTCTCGCAGGAGTACGCCAAGGCGCTGGAAGGCACGCCCATCGGTCCGAATGTCGGCTCCTGCGGGACCGCGGCGCACTACGGCGTTCCGGTTGAGGTGCTGGACATCCGCACCGACCCGCGATGGGCGGACTTCCAGAAGCTTCCGCTGCCGCCCGACGTTGGCTCGTGCTGGTCCAGTCCCATCAAGGCGCGTGACGGCCGCGTGATCGGAACATTTGCCTTCTATTATCGCGGCCACCGCGGTGCCAGCCCGACAGACCGTCAGATCGTGGCCGCCTGCGTCCACCTCTGTGCAATCGCGATCGAGAACGAGACCTCAAGGTCCGAAATGCGGCGCCTGGCGTACAACGACACGGTAACGGGGCTGTTGAATCGCGCCGCTTTCCAGAGGGCGATCACCGAAGCCGTCGCCAAGGCGGCGGAAACGGGCGAGCAGATGGCGATCCACTACATCGATCTCGATGAGTTCAAGGGGATCAACGATTCGCTCGGCCACTACGTGGGTGACCGCGTGCTGGCCTGCGTTGCCGAGCGCTTGCGCGCCGCGCTTCCCGATGAGCCGATGCTGGCGCGGATCGGCGGCGACGAATTTGCCGTTCTGCAGTTGGCCGCGAACCGTGAAAAGGCTGCGGACCTTGCCTGGAAGGCCTTGGCGATCTTCAGCGATCCTTTTGTCATCGGAGATCACCGGATCGCGATGGATGCAAGTATCGGCATCGCGATTGCGCCGGATGACGGTATCACGCTGACTGACCTGATGAAGAACGCCGACCTGGCTTTGTACTGCGCGAAGGCCGATGGCCGGGGGCGATACCGTTTCCATACCCGCGCTCTCGCCGAGCACGCGCGTGATCGCCGCGTAATGGCCATTGACCTCAAGCGCGCCATCAGCGCGAAAGAGTTCTCGGTCGTCTACCAGCCGATCGTATCCGTCGCGGACAGGACGGTTGTGGCGTGCGAGGCTCTTCTGCGTTGGAACCATCCGGTGCGCGGGCCGGTGCCGCCGCTGGAGTTCATCCCCCTGGCAGAGGAAATGGGATTGATCCTGCCCATCGGCGAGTGGGTGCTGCGCGAAGCCTGCGCTCAGGCGGCGCGCTGGCCGAACGGGATCGGGATCTCCATAAACCTGTCGCCGCTTCAATTGCGAAACGCCCGCCTCCTGGACGAGGTTCGAACGGCGATGATCGATTTTGGAGTCGACGCGGGGCGGATTGCCTTCGAAATAACCGAGACATCGATCCTTGCAGACACTGTCGGAATACGCACGACCCTAGGTGCGCTCAAGAGCCTCGGTATCCGCATTGCGCTCGATGATTTTGGCACAGGGTACTCGTCTCTGTGGTCACTGCGCACATTTCCGATCGACAGGATCAAGATTGACCAGTCTTTTGTGCGGGACTTCGGCAGGGACAATCAGTCGACTTCGATCGTACGAGCCGTGATCGCGCTCGCCGCCGACCTCGGCATGGCGACGACGGCGGAAGGAATTGAGACGGCGGAGCAAGCCGAGCAACTTCTGGCCTGCGGTTGCCGGGAGGGGCAGGGCTACTATTTCAGCCGACCGAAGTCCGCCGACGACATCCTCAAGTTCCTGCAATCCGGTGACACGCCGTCGTCGGCACGCATTATCGGGCGCGCTGCCAGCGCCTGAAGTTCGCAATGGCCGGCAGCAGTGACTAGTATCCCGCTGTCAGCCATCGATCTGAAAAGCGATGACCCGCACCTATCTCGACTACAACGCCACCGCCCCGCTGAGGCCCGAGGCCCGTGAAGCGATGCTCGCCGCTCTGGGCGAGGTCGGCAACGCCTCCTCGGTCCACGCCGAAGGCCGGGCCGCGCGGGCGCGGATCGAGGCGGCGCGAGCGGATGTAGCCGGGTTGGTCGGCGCCGAGGCAAAGCTGGTCACCTTCACCAGCGGCGGGACCGAGGCCAACAACACCGCCTTGACGCCGGACTGGCGGGTAGGAGCGGAAGCATCGGAACTTGCGGCTTTGGTCGTCGGGGCGACCGAGCACCCGTCGGTGCTGGCCGGTGGCGGCTTCGCGCCGGAGGAAATCCGGACCATTCCGGTCGATGGCGAAGGCATCGTCGACATCGACGAACTGGGCCGGATTCTGGGGAAAATCCATGGCCGGGCGCTGGTTTCGGTCATGCTCGCCAACAATGAAACCGGCGCAATTCAGCCGGTTTCGGAGGTCGCCCGGGTGGCCCAGGAGGCGGGCGCGATCGTGCATTGCGACGCAGTCCAGGCTGCCGGAAGAATTCCTATCGATATCAGGGCGTTGGGCGTGGATGTTCTCACGCTTTCGGCCCACAAGATCGGCGGGCCGCAGGGCGCCGGCGCGATCGTCCGGGCCCGTGAAGATGTGACGTTTGCGCCATTGCTGACCGGCGGCGGGCAGGAGCGGCGGCTGCGCGGAGGCACCGAAAGCGTGCCGAACATCGCAGGATTCGGGGCAGCAGCCCGGGCGGCAAGCGCCGAACTTGGCCGAACTGCCGAGTGGTCCGGCTGGCGCGATCGGCTGGCCGAGATTGTCGGGGAGCGCGGCACAATTTTCAGTGCCGGCGTACCCCGATTGCCGCAGACCCTGTGTGTGGCGGCGGCTGGCGTTCCGGCCGAAACCCTTGTCATTGCAATGGATTTGGCGGGAATCGCGATCTCTTCCGGCTCCGCCTGTTCGTCGGGCAAGGTGGCGCCAAGCCATGTGCTCGCCGCGATGGGGGTCTCGCCCGATCTTGCCCGTTGCGCAATTCGTCTCAGCATGGGGTGGGAATCGAAGGAATCCGACTCAGATTCATTCGCAACTGCGTGGAAAGCCGTGTTAAAGCACGTCGCGCCCGGAGAGATTCAGGCGGCCTGAAAGTCGCCGACATCGCTCACCCGCGGTCCTTGAAACCGCTGTGGATGGAGTAGGGAATGCCAGCCGTCAGAGAGACGGTCGATCAGGTTCGCCGGATCGACGTCGACCAATACAAATATGGGTTCGTCACCGACATCCAGTCCGACATGGCCCCGAAGGGTCTGTCGGAGGACACGGTGCGTTTCATCTCGGCCAAGAAGGGCGAGCCCGAGTGGATGCTCGAGTGGCGCCTCGGCGCCTATCGCCGCTGGCTGACGATGATCGAGCCGACATGGGCGCGGGTGAAATATCCGAAGATCGATTTCCAGGACCTCTACTACTACGCCGCGCCGAAGAAGACCGCCGGGCCGAAGAGCCTCGACGAGGTCGATCCGCAGCTTCTCGCCACCTATGAGAAGCTCGGAATTCCGCTGCGCGAGCGCGAGGTGCTGGCGGGCGTTCAGGGCGCGCGTGTGGCGGTCGACGCAGTGTTCGATTCCGTTTCCGTCGTCACCACCTTCCGCGAGGAACTGAAGAAGGCCGGCGTGCTCTTCTGCTCGATCTCGGAGGCGATCCGCGAATACCCGGAGATCGTGAAGAAGTATCTCGGCTCCGTCGTGCCGGTGACCGACAACTTCTACGCGACGCTGAACTCGGCCGTCTTCTCCGACGGCTCGTTCGTCTACGTGCCGGAGGGCGTGCGCTGCCCGATGGAACTGTCGACCTATTTCCGCATCAACGAGAAGAACACCGGCCAGTTCGAGCGCACGCTGATCATCGCCGAGAAGGGCGCCTATGTGTCCTATCTCGAAGGCTGCACCGCGCCGATGCGCGACGAGAACCAGCTCCACGCGGCGGTGGTCGAGCTGGTCGCGCTCGAAGACGCCGAGATCAAGTATTCGACCGTGCAGAACTGGTACCCCGGCGACGCCGAGGGCAAGGGCGGCATCTACAACTTCGTCACCAAGCGCGGCGATTGCCGCGGGGACCGCTCGAAGATTTCGTGGACGCAGGTCGAGACCGGTTCGGCGATCACCTGGAAGTATCCGAGCTGCATCCTGCGCGGCGACGATTCCACCGGCGAGTTCTATTCGATCGCGGTGTCGAACGGGCACCAGCAGATCGACTCCGGCACCAAGATGACCCACCTGGGCAAGAACACGAAGAGCAAGATCATCTCGAAGGGCATCGCCGCCGGCTTCTCGAACAATACCTATCGCGGGCTCGTCACCAGTCACCGCAAGGCGACCGGCGCGCGCAACTACACCAACTGCGACTCGCTGCTCATCGGCGACAAGTGCGGTGCGCACACGATCCCCTACATCGAGGCGAAGAATTCCTCGGTGACCTTCGAGCACGAGGCGACGACCTCGAAGATTTCCGACGACATGCTGTTCTACTGCCGCAGCCGCGGTCTTTCCGACGAGGAGGCGATTGCGCTGGTCGTCAACGGCTTCGTCAAGGAAGTCATCCAGCAATTGCCGATGGAGTTTGCCGTGGAGGCGCAGAAGCTGATCGGCATCAGCCTCGAGGGCAGCGTCGGCTGACCTGTCTGCGAACGGGCGGGGACGAAAAGGAGACCGGATAATGACTCACGCCTTTACCCAGGCCCTGATCAACTTCGTGGCCGTCTTTGGCGGCCTCTTCCTGCTGTGGACCTATGGCATGCGGCGGCGGATGCCCGCCAATGTGCGCCTCGGCGCAGCCGCCGTTGCCGGTCTGGCTTCCGCCGCGGTGACGTTTGCCTTCGCGACCGCCACCTGAGGACCGTGCGATGGCCGATACGCCGAAGCCTGTGATGAATATTGCCGATGTGCCGCTGCGCGAAAACAAGCACGGCGATAAGTTTGCGGCGAAGATCGGATCGTTCGGCGCCATGATTGGTTCGAAGATCGGCGCGATGCTGCACGTGGTCGAGCCGGGCAAGAAGGCGTTTCCGTTCCACGCCCATCACGTGACCCAGGAGCTTTTCGTGATCCTGGAAGGTGAGGGCACCTACCGCTTCGGCGCGGAGAGCTATCCGATCAAGGCCGGCGACGTCTGCGCGGCGCCCACCGGCGGGCCCGAGGTTGCGCACCAGATCATCAATACCGGCACCACGACGCTGAAGTATCTCGGCATTTCGGCGAACCCGACCGGCATCGGCGACGTGGTCGAATATCCCGACTCCGGCAAGTTCGCGGTCTCCTCGCGCTACGACTGGACGACCGGCAAGAGCGGCCTGCGCTATGTCGGCCGGCCGGACACCTCTCTCGATTACTGGGACGGCGAATAGGCCTCGCCGCCAACGCAAAGAAGAAGAACGATGCTTGAGATCAAGAACCTGCATGTGTCCGTCGACGACCGCGAGATTCTGCGCGGCATCAACCTGTCCGTCGGCAAGGGCGAGACCCACGCCATCATGGGACCGAACGGCTCCGGCAAATCGACGCTGGCCTATGTGCTCGCGGGCCGGCCGGGCTACGACGTGACCGACGGCTCGGTGACCTTCAACGGGCAGGACCTGCTGGAGATGGAGCCGGACGAGCGGGCCACCGCCGGCGTGTTCCTGGCGTTCCAGTATCCGATCGAGATTCCCGGCGTCGCGACGATGACCTTCCTGAAATCGGCGCTGAACGCGCAACGCAAGGCGCGCGGCGAGCCGGAGCTTTCGACGCCCGATTTCGTCCGCAAGGTGCGCGAAGTCGCCGACCGGCTGAACGTGACGCAGGAAATGCTGCGCCGGCCGCTCAATGTCGGCTTCTCGGGCGGCGAGAAGAAGCGGAATGAAATCATGCAGATGGCGCTGCTCGATCCGGCGCTCTGCGTCATGGACGAGACCGATTCCGGCCTCGACATCGATGCGCTGCGCGTGGTCGCCGACGGCGTCAACACGATGAAGTCGCCCGAGCGCGGCATCATCGTCATCACCCATTACCAGCGCCTGCTGAACCACATCGTGCCGGACTTCGTCCACGTGCTCTCGGCCGGACGCATCGTCCGTTCGGGCGGCAAGGAGTTGGCGCTGGAGCTGGAAGAGAAGGGCTACGCCGAGTTCGTCGAGGCGGCTGCTTGAGCATGACCGCCGAACCCAGAACCCTGCGCACCAAGGCGGAAGAGGCGCTCGTCGCGGAATACCGCGACGCGGCCGCTGGCCTGCCCGGCGCGCCGGCGGTTGCCAAGCGCCGTGACGCTGCGATTGCGCTGTTCGAGAAGACCGGCCTGCCGCACCGGCGCGTGGAAGAGTGGAAATACACCGACCTCCGCGCGCTGATGAAGGGCGCGGCGCCGCTTGCCGGCGACGCCGACGACGCCACGCTGACCGAAGTGATGGGCGAGGATCCGCTCGCGGATCTCGACCGGGCGCGGCTGGTGGTCGTCAACGGCGTGTACCGGCCGGACCTCTCGGACGCCGAAGGTCTCGAGGGCGTGACCGTGACTGCGCTGACAGATGTGCTGGAGAAGCAGCCGGAACGGGTTGGCGCGCTGTTCGCGGACGCCGACGATACGGCGCTGGCGCTGAACTCGGCCTTCATGCGCGGCGGCGTCGTGATCGACATCGCCAGGGACGCCAAGCCGTCGCGGCCGATCGAGATCGCCCATGTGACCGCGGCCGGGGTGCCGGTCGGCGTGTTCACGCGCGACGTCGTCACCGTCGGCGCCAATGCCAGCGTCCGCTTCATCGACAGCCACCGCGGCCCGTCCGGCCTCGGCTATCAGGTCAATGCCGTCACCGAACTCGACGTCGCGGCCGGCGCCAACGTGGAATGGGCGCGGCTGCAGGCCGAGGGCGACGCGGCGCAGAACATCGGCTCGCTCAAGGTACGGCTGGCGGCGGATTCGACCTTCAACCATCTCGGCGTCAACGCCGGCGGCGCGCTCTGGCGCTGGCAGGGCTTCGCCACCGTTGCCGGGCGCGGCGTGACGGTGACGTTCAGCGGCGCGACCATGCTGACCGGCCGCGAGCACGGCGACCAGACGCTCGTGGTCGAGCACGCCGAGGGCTATTCCGCGAGCCGCGAACTCTTCAAGAGCGTGGTCGACGGCGAGGCCGATGGCGTGTTCCAGGGCCGCATCGTCGTGCAGCCCGACGCGCAGAAGACCGACGCCAGGATGATGACGCAGGCGCTGCTGCTCTCCGAGACGGCGCAGTTCGCCGCCAAGCCGGAGCTGGAGATCTTCGCCGACGACGTCCAGTGCGGCCACGGCGCCACGTCCGGCCGCATCGACGACACGCAGCTCTTCTACCTGATGGCGCGGGGCGTTCCGCGCTTCGAGGCCGAGCAACTGCTGATCGAGGCGTTCCTCGACGATGCCATCGACGCCGTTCACGACGAAGCGGTCGCCGGCGCTCTGAAGGGCGTGGTCAGCGCGTGGCTGCGCAAGCGGGGCGGGTCATGAACGCGCCGGCGCGGACCGCTCCCTACGATGTGGCGGCGATCCGGCGCGATTTTCCCATCCTGTCGCGGACGGTTTACGACAAGCCGCTGACCTATCTCGACAACGGCGCTTCGGCCCAGAAGCCGCAGGCGGTCATCGACGCGGTGAGCCACGCCTACACCTCCGAATACGCCAACGTGCATCGCGGCCTGCATTTCCTCTCCAACGCCGCCACCGAGAAATACGAGGAGGCGCGCGAGATCGTCCGCCGCTTCATCAATGCGGCGCATGTCGAGGAAATTGTCTTCACCCGCAACGCCACCGAGGCGATCAATCTCGCCGCGGCGTCGTTCGGCGGCTCGGTGATCGGCGAGGGCGACGAGATCGTCATCTCGATCATGGAGCATCACTCCAACATCGTGCCGTGGAACTTCCATCGCGAGAAGCGCGGCGCGGTGATCAAGTGGGCGCCGGTCGCCGACGACGGCACGTTCCTGATCGACGAATTCGAGAAGCTGCTGACGCCGCGCACGAAGATCGTCGCCATCACCCACATGTCGAACGTGCTGGGCACAGTGGTTCCGGTGAAGGAAGTCTGCCGCATCGCCCACGCGCGCGGCATCCCGGTGCTGATCGACGGCAGCCAGGGCGCAGTGCACCTGCCGGTCGACGTGCAGGACATCGACTGCGATTTTTACGCCTTTACCGGCCACAAGGTGTACGGGCCGACCGGCATCGGCGTGCTCTACGGCAAGCGCGACCGGCTGAAGGCGATGCCGCCCTACATGGGCGGTGGCGAGATGATCGCCGACGTCAGCGAGGACCGCGTCACCTACGCCGAGCCGCCGCACCGCTTCGAGGCGGGCACGCCGCCGATCGTGCAGGCAATCGGCCTTGGCGCGGCGCTGAACTACATGGAATCGATCGGGCGCGAGAACATCGCCGCCCATGAGGCGACGCTGGCAGCCTATGCGCATGAACGTTTGTCGCGGATCAACAGCCTGACGATCTACGGGCAGGCGCCGGGCAAGGGCGCCATCGTGTCGTTCAACATGGCCGGCGCCCATCCGCACGACATTTCGACCGTCATCGACCGGGCCGGGGTGGCGGTGCGCGCCGGAACCCATTGCGCCCAGCCGCTCTTGAAGCGGTTCGGCACGACCGCCACATGCCGCGCGTCGTTTGCGCTCTACAATACGGTCGAGGAAGTCGATCGCCTTGCCGAGGCCTTGCAGAAGGCCCATGATTTCTTCGCGTGATGATGATGGAAAACACACCCAGCAGCCCACCCCCTGACGTCGCGACAGCCGAGGCCGAGGCGGCGTCCGCGACCGGCTCTGCGATCAAGCCGACCGCGACCGGCTCGGCCATCCCGGCCGACGAACTGGAGCGGCTGACCTCCGACATCGTCTCGGCTCTGAAGACGGTCTACGACCCGGAAATTCCGGCCGACATCTACGAACTGGGGCTGATCTACAAGGTCGACATCGACGACGACCGCAACATCGCGATCGACATGACGCTGACCGCGCCGGGGTGCCCGGTGGCTGGCGAAATGCCCGGCTGGGTCGAGAACGCGGTGAGCCTCGTCCCCGGCGTCGCCGATGTCGCGGTCACCATGGTCTTCGACCCGCCGTGGACGCCGGAGCGCATGTCCGACGAGGCCAAGGTCGCGCTCGACTGGTACTGACGTGAGAAGCGCGGCCCGGACCATTGCCGCGGGATGCCTGCTGGTCGGCGTGGCAACAGCGGCGCTGGCCGATGAGTCTCTGCGCAGCCTGGCCGATGCACGGGGCTTCCACATTGGCGCGGCTGTCGCGATGGTCCCGTTCCGCGCCGATCCAGCCTATCGCGACGTGCTGAAGCGCGAATTCAACATGCTGGTCGCGGAGAACGCCTTCAAGTGGAGCGAGATTCACCCCGGCCGCAGCACGTACACGTTCGACGATACCGACGCGCTGGTCGCCTTCGCCGAGGAGAACGGGATGGCCGTGCGTGGCCACACGCTCGCCTGGCACAACCAGAATCCCGGCTGGCTGACCAACGGAGCGTTCACCCGCGACGAGGCAATCGCGATCCTGCGCGACCACATCGAAACGGTAGTCGGCCGCTACAGGGGCCGCATCGCGGCGTGGGACGTCGTCAACGAGGCGATGGGCGACGACGGGAGGCTGCGCCAGGATGCGATCTGGTACCGGCTGATCGGGCCCGACTACATCGAGATGGCGTTCCGCTTCGCCCGCGATGCCGATCCTGCGGCGAAGCTCTATTACAACGATTACAACGCCGAGCGCCTGAACGATAAGGCCAACGCCGTCTATGAGCTGGTGAAGGCGCTCAAGCAGAAGGGTGTGCCGATCGACGGCGTCGGCTGGCAGATGCATCTCGTCAACGGCTTCAGTATCGACGACTGGCACGAGAAGAACGCCGCCCGCCTTGGCGACCTCGGCCTCGAGATTTCGATCACGGAGCTCGACGTGCGGACGGCCCTGCCGACGAACGAGAGCGCTCTCCAGCGGCAGGGCAAGGCGTATGGCGACGTCACCGCCTTCTGCCTCGCCAAGCCGAACTGCGACACGCTGGTCATGTGGGGCTTCACCGACGCCCATTCCTGGATACCGGGCTTCGTTCGCGGCTACGGCGATGCGCTGCCCTTCGACGCCAGGCTCCAGCCAAAGCCGGCATACTGGGCGATCCACGACACGCTTCTTGCCGCCGGGCGGGGAAATTGAGCAAAATCAATCCGTTGGCGGGACTTGTCGCGTAAGGCGAAGCGGCCCATCTTAGGGCAGTGACTGCGCCGGCCTTGAACCGGCGCCATCGGGAAGAAACAGATATGGCAAGCGCACGTCCCCGGCCATCGGTCATCAAGCTCACGGAGAGCGCGGCAGCGCGCGTCCGCGAACTGGTCGAGAACAACGACAAGAACCTGCTCGGCGTTCGCGTTGGCGTGAAGAACGCCGGCTGCGCGGGCATGGCCTATACGCTCGATCCGGTAGAAACACCGAACGCGGCCGACGATGTCGTTTCAGAGCATGGCGTCACGGTCTTCGTCGATCCGAAGGCGGTGCTCTTCCTGCTCGGCGCGACGATGGATTTCGAGACCACCAAGCTCCGCTCCGGTTTCGTCTTTCATAATCCGAACGAGGTCTCGTCCTGCGGCTGCGGCGAGTCGGTGGAGCTGAAGCCCGCCAGCGAGCGCGAAGCCGCCAACGCCTGACCGGCAGTTCCTGACATGCCCGGCCTGTTCGCCCGTCTCAAGGCTGACGCCAACGAGGCCTGGTGGAACTACACAACCCACGAGTTCGTGCGGGCGATGGGCGAGGGGACGCTGCCACAGGCGGCGTTCCGCCACTACCTGACCCAGGACTATCTCTTCCTCATCCAGTTCGCCCGCGCCTACGCGCTCGCCGCCTACAAGGCGCCGACGCTTCGCGGCATGCGACACGCCGCCGCCGGCATGGCGGCAATTCTCGACATCGAGCTGAACCTGCATGTGCGGATGGTCGAACGCTGGGGCATCACGCAACAGCATCTGGAAGATGCGCCGGAGGCACGAGAGACGGTCGCCTATACGCGCTTCGTGCTTGATGCCGGCGCGCGCGGCGACCTGCTCGACCTGATGACGGCGCTGGCGCCCTGCGTCATCGGTTATGCCGAAATTGGGCGGATGCTCGCCGGCAGCGCCAGCGGCACGGCGGCCGACAACCCGTACCGCGAATGGATCGCCGAATACTCCGGCGAGGCTTACCAAAAGCTCGCCGCCGACGCCGAGGCGGAGCTGGACCGGCTGGGCGAGGAGGCCTTGACCGAAGCGCGCTACCCGCGTCTCCTCGCGCTCTTCGACAGGGCGACGCGACTCGAAACCGATTTCTGGCAAATGGGCCTGAACGTCGTCGGATAGGACAGGGAACGGCGGATGGCCGGGGGCTTCCAGGACCTGCTCGATGAACTGTTCGCGCCGCTGGGCGGCGTCAGCATTCGCCGCATGTTCGGCGGGCTCGGCGTGTTCAAGGAGAGCATGATGTTCGCGCTGGTGGCGGACGACGTGCTGTATTTCAAGGCGGACGCGCAGACTATCCCGGCTTTCGAGGGCGAAGGCTGCGGCCCGTGGGTGTACGAGAGCAAGAATCGATCGACGGCTATGCCGTACTGGCGCGCGCCGGAGCGGCTGTTCGACGAGGCCGATGCTTTCGCCGACTGGGCGCGCGACGCATTTGCGGTGGCGCTGCGCAGCCAGAAGGCAAAGCCGAAGAAGAAAGCGAAACCGGCAGACAAGGCAAAGCCTGCCGCAAAATCCGGGCCGGTGGCGAAGCCGAAGCCGGCCAAGCACCGCTAGAGCAACATCATATCGGGGGAAGCATGACCGTATTCACGTGCGTCGAGGATTTTCGCCGCGTCGCCGAGCGCAAGGTTCCGCGCATGTTCAGCGACTACGTCGCCGCCGGCTCCTACGCCGAGGAGACACTCCGCGCGAACCGCTCGGACCTCGAAAAGATCAAGTTTCGCCAGCGAGTCCTGGTTGATGTCGCCGCGCGGGACACGTCGACCACCATCCTGGGCAACAAGGTTCCCGTGCCGCTTGCGCTGGGTCCGGTGGGATCGACCGGGATGTATCGCGCCGACGGCGAGATACTTGCGTGCCGGGCGGCGCAGGCGGCGGGCATTCCCTACACGCTCTCGACCATGTCGATCTGCTCGATCGAGGCGGTCGCGGCCGCGGTCGACAAGCCGTTCTGGTTCCAGCTCTACGTGATGAAGGACCGCGGTTTCGCCCACGCCCTCATCGAGCGCGCTATCGAGGCGAAGTGCAGCGCGCTGATGCTGACCGCCGACCTGCAGATACTCGGCCAGCGTCACAACGACGTTCGCAACGGCCTTTCCGTGCCGATCAAGTTGCGGCTCAACAACATCCTGAACATGGCGACCAAGGTGCAATGGGGCCTGGGCATGCTGGGCACCAGGAATCGCACCTTCGGCAATCTTGCCGGCCGGGTGAAGGGGATGGACGACGTCGGTTCGCTGGCGGTGTGGACGTCGCGGCAGTTCGACAATTCGCTGACCTGGAAAGACGTCGAGTGGATCAAGAAGATGTGGCCCGGCAAGCTGATCATCAAGGGCATCCTCGATGTCGAGGACGCGCGCGCCGCGGTCGCGACCGGGGCGGACGCGCTGGTCGTGTCCAACCATGGCGGCCGCCAGCTCGATGGCGCGCCGTCGACGATCTCGGTGCTGCCCAAGATCGCCGAGGCGGTCGGGTCGGAGACGGAGATCATGTTCAACTCGGGCGTCCGCAGCGGTCAGGACATCATGCGGGCGCTGGCGCTCGGCGCGCGGTCTTGTCTGATCGGCCGCGCCTATGCCTGGGCGTTGGGGGCCGACGGTCAGCGCGGCGTCGCCAACGTCATCGAGTTCATGCGCAAGGAACTCAATGTCACCATGGGGCTGGCGGGCGTCAGCCGTGTCGCCGACATCGACCGCCGCGTACTGGTGGAGTAGGCGAGGGCAACGAAAAGGGCGCCGAAGCGCCCTATCAGATCGTCATCAAGGCTGAGCTACTCGCTCGGCACCTTCACCGGACGGCGCAGGAACTCCGGCACGTGATCGCCGAGGCCAACGACCGGCGGGCCATCGTCGCGGTCGCGGTGACGGTCACGATGGCGGTTCTCGTCGCGGCGCGGACGGTCGTTGCGATGATCGTCACGGGCAGGACGTGAATCCCGGCGCGGTTCGCGGTGCGTGTGTTCGTGGCGCGGTGCTTCGGCCGGCGCTGCAGCTTCGGCGGGAGCTGCTGCCGGCGTCGTCTCGACCTGTGCCACTGGTTCCGGCTGCTCTGCCGGACTGGCGGGCGCGGGTTCGGCCGATGCCTCACGGCGCGGACGACGCTCGCCACGGCCGCGCGAATGACGCTCACGCCCTTCGGACTTCGGCTCGTCATGTTCCCGGTCGCCACGGCCCCTGCTGAAGGCGGCGGCGCGTTCTTCACCCGCTTCCACCTCGATCGGTGCGATGGTCTGACCGGTCAGCTTCTCGATACCGGCGAGGTACTTGCGGTCGAGCGATGTGGCGATGGTGATCGCGGTGCCGGTGAGCCCGGCGCGGCCGGTGCGGCCGATGCGGTGGATGTAGTCCTCGGCGTGGGTGGGCACGTCGAAATTGAAGATGTGGCTCACCGCCGGAATATCGAGACCGCGCGCCGCGACGTCGCTCGCCACCAGCAGCTTGATGCGGTCCTTGCGGAAATCGTCGAGCGTCGCGGTGCGCGCCCGCTGGTCCATGTCGCCATGCAGCGCGCCGACGCTGAAGCCGTGCTTGGAGAGCGAGCGGTGCAGGGTCGCCACGTCGCGCTTGCGGTTGCAGAAGATGATGGCGTTCTTGAAATCGGTGGCGCCCTTGATCAGCGCCCGCAGCACGGCGCGCTTTTCGACCGGCTCGCGGCCCGACTGGGCGAGCAGCTGGCTGATCGTGGTGGCGGCGGTCGCGGGCTTTGACGCCTCGACCCGCACCGGATTGGAAAGGAACTGGTCGGCGAGGCGCTTGATCTCCGGCGGCATGGTCGCGGAGAAGAAGAGCGTCTGGCGCGTGAACGGCAGCAGCTTGCAGATGCGCTCGATGTCAGGGATGAAGCCCATGTCGAGCATGCGGTCTGCCTCGTCGATGACGAGGATCTCGACGCCGGTCATCAGGATCTTGCCGCGCTCGAACAGGTCGAGGAGCCGCCCGGGCGTCGCGATCAGGATGTCCGCGCCGCGATCCAGCTTCTTCAACTGGTCTTCGAAGGAGACGCCACCGATGATCAGCGCGACGGTGAGTTTGTGGTTACGGCCATAGCGCGTGAAGTTCTCCTCCACCTGCGCGGCGAGTTCGCGCGTCGGTTCGAGGATGAGCGTGCGCGGCATGCGCGCGCGCGCACGGCCCTGCTCGAGCAACGTCAGCATCGGCAGCACGAAGGATGCCGTCTTGCCGGTGCCGGTTTGCGCGATGCCGATGACATCGCGGCGCTCGAGCGCGTGGGGGATCGCCTGCGCCTGAATGGGCGTAGGTTCGGTATAGCCGCTCGCTTCTACGGCAGCGAGGACCTTGGGGCTTAGTCCGAGACTCTGGAAGCTCATTTCGTGATCGATTTACCCGGCTAACTGCCGCGGTGAGACGGTGCCAACTCGTGGCTTTTCGTCAAAAGGAATTGACGCGCTGCAACATAGGGTCTGACCGACCGATGTCAACAAAGATTGGACATATGACGTAAATGTAACGCTTCAGTTGCTGGCCGGGCCGAAGCGATATTCGGTCGCGGACAAGACGAACAACTCGTAATTCTCATCCTTGCTGCCATTCGGATCGAGCGTCTGAATGTAGACGGACAGTCCATCCTGGTCGGATTCCGACGTAAAATCGACCACGTCAAGCTTAAGATCGGCGAGTTCCTTGATCTCGATCGTATTCTCTACATTGGCCGTGCCGTCGTCGTGATAGGCAATCCACTGGACAAACATGCGGGCGGTAACCGCATCGCCGCCGGTGCGGGCGATGACGATGCGATAGGCACCGCTCTTGCCGTCGCCGTCCCAGGTTCCAGCGATGCGGACTTCCTCGACGGCGCCGGGCAGGGCGGCGACGCCGTCGCTCACCGCATCGGCGCGGGCCATGTCGGCGCCCGCCAGGCCGGCGACAATGCCGGCGGCAAGGAAAAGGCTTCGCAACATCCGTCTCTCCGGGCTTTCAAGCCGCCGGGAGGAAACTAGCGGAAAAGATCGGCGCGGTCAGCCCCGACCGCAGCGCAAGGGTTGCAGGAGGTTACGGCTACCCGCGGTTGCGCTGAAGCGTCCTCAGATATCCAGGTCGCGCGCGAACTCGGCGCGCTCCTGGATGAAGCGGAAGCGCTCCTCGGGCTTGTTGCCCATGAGGCTTTCGACGGCGCTGCCGGTCTCGGCCTCTTCGACGATCTCGACCTTGAGCAGCGTGCGCTTGGTCGGGTCCATCGTCGTTTCCTTGAGCTGGCCGGGCAGCATCTCGCCGAGTCCCTTGAAGCGGTTGACCTCGACCTTGCCGCGCGAATTGAACTCCTTCTTGATGAGTTCCTCGCGGTGCGCCTCGTCGCGGGCGTACATGACCTTGGCGCCCTGGGACAGTTTGTAGAGGGGCGGCACAGCCAGGTAGAGGTGTCCACCGCGGATCAAGTCCGGCATCTCGCGATAGAAGAATGTGATGAGCAGCGAGGCGATGTGGGCGCCGTCCACGTCGGCGTCGGTCATGATGATGATCCGCTCGTAGCGCAGGTCGCTCTCGCGATAATTCGCGCGGGGGCTGACGCCCATCGCCTGCATGAGGTCGGAGAGCTGCTGGTTCTGGGAGAGCTTCTCGCGGCCGGCGCTGGCGACGTTGAGGATCTTGCCACGCAGCGGAAGGATGGCCTGATTGGCGCGGTTGCGTGCCTGCTTGGCGGAGCCGCCGGCGGAGTCGCCTTCGACGATGAAGAGTTCCGTGTCGATCTTGTCGCCGCGGCTGCAGTCGGCAAGCTTGCCGGGCAGGCGCAGCTTGCGCGTCGCGTTCTGCCGGCCGATTTCCTTTTCCTGCCGCCGGCGCAGGCGCTCCTCGGCGCGCTCCACCACCCATTCGAGCAGCCGCGTTGCGTCGTTGGGCGAGGCCGCGAGCCAGTGGTCGAACGGGTCGCGGACGGCATTCTCGACAAGGCGGGTCGCTTCCGCCGTGGAGAGGCGGTCCTTGGTCTGGCCCACGAATTCCGGCTCGCGGATGAAGACGGAAAGCATGGCGCCGGCCGAGGTCATCACGTCGTCAGCGGTGATGACGCTGGCGCGCTTGTTGCCGCTGAGTTCTGCGTAGGCCTTGAGCCCGCGGGTGAGAGCGTTGCGGAGCCCGGCCTCGTGGGTGCCACCATCGCCGGTCGGGATCGTGTTGCAGTAGGAACGGACGAAGCCGTCGCCCGGATACCAGGCGACCGCCCATTCGGCCGCGCCGTGGCCGCTCGACTTGTCCGTGCGGCCGGAGAACATCGGCGCCACGGTTTTCTCCGCGCCGAGTTCGGCGGCGAGGTATTCGGACAGGCCACCGGGGAAGTGGAACGTCGCCTTCTCCGGGACGTCCTTGCCCTTGATCAGCTCCGGCGCGCACGACCAGCGCACTTCGACGCCGCCGAAGAGATACGCCTTGGCCCGCGACATCGAGAACAGGCGCTCCGGCCTGAAGGTGGCACCCTTGCCGAAGATCTGCGGATCGGGGTGGAAGCGCACGCTGGAGCCGCGCTTGTTGTGAACCTCGCCGAGGTCCTTGAGCTTTTCCTGCGGCTCGCCGCGCGC
This sequence comes from uncultured Alphaproteobacteria bacterium, assembly GCA_963798195.1. Taxonomy (GTDB): domain Bacteria; phylum Pseudomonadota; class Alphaproteobacteria; order Rhizobiales; family Kaistiaceae; genus CAVSRC01. The sequence goes on from CAWCSF010000010.1 coordinate 798,378, forward strand.
AAATGTCTGGCGATAGTGGTGGCGCCCGCGCCAGACATCGACCTCGAGTTCGTCCGAAAGCGCGTTGACCACCGACGCGCCGACGCCATGCAGGCCACCCGATGTGTCGTAGACCTTGGAGTTGAATTTGCCGCCGGCATGGAGGGTGGTCATGATCACCTCCAGCGCCGACTTGTTCTTGAACTTGGGATGCGCATCGATCGGAAAGCCGCGGCCATTGTCGACGACCGTGACGAAACCATCGGCACTCAGCTCGACCTCGATCCAGCTGGCATGGCCGGCGACCGCCTCGTCCATGGCGTTGTCGATGATCTCTGAGAAAAGGTGGTGCAGCCCCTTTTCATCGGTGCCGCCGATATACATGCCCGGCCGGCGGCGCACCGGCTCCAGCCCTTCCAGCACTTCGATATCGGCCGCCGAATAGGCGTCCTCGGCGCCGACCGCCTTTTTCAGCGGAACGGCCCTCTCACGCCTGGCGGCACTGGCGACGGATTTCAGCTTGCCGACCTCCTTGTCGAGCTTCGCGAACAGGTCCTCGGAGGCGGAAGCCTTGCGTTTCTTGGCAGCGGGCATGCGGTTTCTCAGGCTCGAATCAATGTGTTGCAGTGTGGCATGGCGAAATCACCGGCGGGAGAGTCGGGCGGAACCCTTGCCTGGCTGGCCTGTATTTCCGATGATCCGGACGCCTCATTGCACAGTTTCAGGATTTTCGCATGTCCCGCGTGGTTATCATCGGCGGCAGCGGCCATGTCGGCACCTATCTGGTGCCGCGCCTGGTCGAGGCCGGGTTCGACGTCGTCAACGTCACGCGCGGCCAGCGCGAGCCTTACCAGCCGCACGGCGCGTGGCAGGCGGTCACCACCGTGATCGCCGACCGCACCGAGGACGAGAAAGCCGGCGTCTTCGGCAAGAAAATCCGCGACCTGAAGCCCGACATCGTCATCGACATGATCTGCTTCACGCCGGAGAGCGCCCGCCACATCGTCGAGGCGCTACGCGGGCAGGTTCAGCATTTCCTGCATACCGGCACCATATGGGTGCACGGCCCGAGCGTCACTGTGCCGACCACCGAGATGCAGCCGCGCCGGCCATTCGGCGACTACGGCGTGCGCAAGGCCGCGATCGAGGTCACGCTCATGGATGAGGCGCGGCGGAACGGCTTTCCGGCGACGATCCTTCATCCCGGGCACATCGTCGGCCCCGGGTGGAAGCCGGTCAACCCGGCCGGGCATTTCAACCCCGATGTGTTCTCCATGCTGGCGCAGGGCAAGGAACTGGCGCTGCCCAATCTCGGCATGGAGACGGTGCATCACGTCCACGCCGACGACGTGGCGGGTCTCTTCATGGCAGCGATCGCGAACCGGAGCGCGTCCGTGGGGGAGGCGTTCCACTCGGTTTCGCCGGCGGCGGTGACGCTGCGCGGCTACGCCGAGACGGTCGCGTCCTGGTTCGGCCAGGAGGCCCGGCTCACCTACGTGCCGTGGGAGGAGTGGAAGAAGAACCATACGGCCGAGGAAGTGCGTTCGACCGGAGATCACATCGCCCACAGCCCCAATTGCAGCATCGAGAAGTCGCGACGGCTGCTCGGCTTCGCGCCGCGCTATTCGTCGTTCGAGGCGGTCCGCGAGGCCGTCATGTGGCTTGTCCAGCAGGGCGTCGTGAAGACCGCATGAGGCAAGCCGCGAAGCGGCGGGGCAGGGGTGCCGGCAACGCATTTGTGTTGTAACCGGCCGAGTGGCAGGTTCGCCGGCCCATGCAGACTCGCTCCAAGCGCCGGTCCATAACGCTGCTCGTCATCGCAGAGATGGCGGGCATGAGCCTTTGGTTCACGTCGGCGGCGGTCCTTCCGGACATGCTGCGCGAAGGCGCGATTTCCCCGGTCGCTCAGGCGCTGCTCTCGACGGCCGTGCAGGCGGGCTTCGTCGTCGGCGCCATCGCGGTCGCGGTCAGCGGCATCGCCGACCGGTTCGATCCGCGACGGGTGATCGCCATCAGCGCGGTCGTCGCAGCGCTGGCAAACGCCGTGCTGCTTGTCGCGCCGGTGGGCGGGGCTGTCGCGATCCTTGCCCGGTTCGTCACCGGCGCGCTGCTGGCCGGCGTCTATCCGGTCGGCATGAAAATCGCGGTCGGCTGGGGCACGCGCGATCGCGGCTTTCTCGTCGGCCTGCTGGTCGGCGCACTGACGCTGGGGAGCAGCGGGGCGTACCTCGCGGCATTTCTGGGTGGCGTCGACTGGCGGCTGACGGTAGCCGCCGTTTCGATCCTGTCCGGTGCCGGCGGGTTGCTCGTGCTGGCATCCGGGCTCGGCCCTGACCACGCCCGTTCGCCGCGCTTCGAACCCGGCGCGGTCCTGCTGGCGTGGACCGACAAACGCATCCGCAGCGCGTATCTCGGATACCTCGGCCACATGTGGGAGCTTTACGCCATGTGGGCGTGGGCCGGCGCGGCGGCGACCGCCTCCTATGCCATGACGCTTGGTGTCGACCAGGCCACGAGTCTCGGCAAACTGACCGCGTTTCTCGCGATCGGACTCGGCGGCCTGACCTGCGTCGTCGCGGGTGTGTTTGCCGACCGCATCGGCAAGGCGGAGGTCACCATCATCGCGATGGCGGCGAGCGGCATGGCGGCGCTACTCACCGCCGCCACGTTCGGCGGGCCGGTATGGCTCACTTTCGTCCTGATCGTGGTCTGGGGGATCGCCGTGATCCCCGACTCAGCGCAATTCTCGGCGCTGGTCGCCGACGCCGCGCCACCGCACCTCTCCGGCAGCCTGCTGACGTTCCAGACGGCGCTCGGCTTCACCCTGACCATCGCGACGGTGCAGTCCGCCCCCGTCCTCGCCGCCATGTTCGGCTGGCCGCCGGTGCTGGCGGTGCTGGCGATCGGGCCGGCGGTCGGCATCGTGGCGATGCAGCCTCTGCGCCGGCGCAACGCCTCACGCTGACCGCTGGCGCGGATCGGGCTCGCGGGAGGATAATCCTCGGCGATTCGGTCGCGGCGGGATCGCTGTCCCATGCTCATGGTCTTCATCTTCGGCGCGGTGCTCATCAGCATCACGGTGATCGTTCACACATTCGGCCTTCTCGCGCTGTCCCGTCTGATGGTCGCAATGGTCGGCACGTTCCATCTCGACTTCAGCAGCGTCCGCAAGACGTTCGCCATGATCGTCACCGTGCTGGCCTTGTTCCTGATCCACGGCATCGAGATCTGGGTGTGGGCGATCGCTTATCTCGCCAGCGGCGCGCTGACCAACCTGCCGGACTCGCTGTACCTGTCGACGCTGACCTTCTCCACGCTCGGCTATGGCGAGGTGCATCTCGACATCGACTGGCGGCTGCTGACCGGGATGGAGGGCGTCAACGGCTTCATTCTTATCGGCTGGTCGACGGCGTATCTCGTCGCCGTCTCGCAACAGCGCAACGTGCCGGCCTGATCTCGCCGACCTGAGTCGCGGCCCGCGTTGTTCCTCCGCGCCATGTGATTGGCCTGTGACTCCGCAACCGGCCATGGTCTGATCGATCCAGACCAATTGAGGAGTCATGCCATGGCCACGCTGTCGCCGAAACAGGAAGAACTGTGCGCCGAGAACCCGTACGATTTCTCGGGCCTCAAGGCGGTCTACGTGAACTGCACGCTGAAGCCATCGCCGGAGCGCTCCAACACCGAAGGGCTGATGGAGATGTCGCAGGCGATCATGGAGAAGGCCGGCGTCCAGGTGAGCGACATCCGGCTCGTCGATCACGACGTGGCCTTCGGCGTCTATCCCGACATGACCGAGCACGGGTTCAAGAGCGACGTCTGGCAGAAGTCGATATGGCCAACGATCCTCGACGCAGACATTCTGGTGGTCGGCTCGCCGATCTGGCTCGGCCAGCTCTCGGCGGTGTGCAAGCTGCTGATCGAGCGGCTCTACGCCATGTCCGCGATGCTCAACGAAAAGGGGCAGTGGATCTACTACGGCAAGGTCGGCGGCTGCGTGATCACCGGCAACGAGGATGGCGTCAAGCATTGCGCCATGGAGATTCTCTATTCGCTCCAGCACGTCGGCTACGTCATCCCGCCACAGGCCGATTGCGGGTGGATCGGCGCCATCGGGCCGGGACCGTCCTACCTCGATGAAGGATCGGGTGGCCCGGAGAGCGACTTCACCCAGCGCAACACCACTTTCATGACCTGGAACCTGATGCATGTGGCGCGGGTGCTGCGCGACGCCGGCGGTTTCCCGACCCACGGAAACCAGCGCAAACTCTGGGATGCGGGCTGCCGGTTCGACTATCCCAACCCGGAGTACCGCTGACCCACAGGGCCGGCCCGTAGCCGGGAAGACGGCGACCAACCCGCCGCCGATGCGCTAACATCGCGCCATGGACATGAGCGAACAGCAAATCCTGGCCCGGCTGGGACTGGCGCTGGCGATCGGTCTGCTGGTCGGCGTCGAACGCGGCTGGCGCGAGCGGACGCAGGCGGAAGGCGAGCGGACTGCGGGCTTGCGGACCTTCGCGCTGATCGGCCTCTCGGGCGGCATCTGGGGTCTGCTCACCAATCTGCTCGGACCCATACCGCTGGCGGCGGCTTTCATCGCGTATGCCGCTGGCATCACGCTTTTCAAATGGCGCGAGGCCGAGCACGAAGGCGACTACGGTGCGACGACGCTGGTGGCTGCGCTGCTGACCTTTGCGCTGGGGGTCTATGCGGTTGTCGGCGACATGACCGCAGCGGCCGCTGCCGGCGTGGCTATGGCGGCGCTCCTCGCGGCCAAGCGCTGGCTGCACGCAGTGGATCGAGGCGCTTACCTGGGAGGAGTTGCGGGCGACGCTGATCCTGCTGGTGATGAGCTTCGTCGCATTGCCGGTTCTGCCCAATCGCGGCTTCGGTCCCTTCGAGGCGCTGAACCCGCTACGCCCTGTGGCTGATGACCATCGCCATCGCCGGCGTGTCCTTCGTCGGCTATGTCGCGGTCAAGGTCATCGGCGCGAAATACGGCACGCTGGTTGCCGGTATCGCCGGCGGTCTGGTCTCGTCGACGGCTGCGACGATCGACTTCGCCCGCAAGGCAAAGGCCGCGCCGGGTCACGCACGCATCGAACTGGCCGGCGCGTTCGCCGCCTCGTCCATCATGTTCCTGCGCATCCTGGTGATCGTCGCGCTGTTTGGCCCGGACCGTCTGACCTATCTGGTCGGCCCGCTGCTGGCGGCGACCGCCGTGCTGCTGATCGCATCGGTGGGCTTCGGCGCCACCTGGAAGCCCGAAGCCAAGGGCGACGATCGCGGCGTGTTCACCAACCCGTTCGAACTGCTGACGGTCCTGCGCTTCGCCGCGCTGCTGGCGATCATCCTCGTCGCCTCCAGGGCGCTGGTCGCCTGGTTCGGCGGGGCCGGCGCCGTTGGCGTGGCGGCGGTCGCGGGGCTGGCCGATGTCGACGCGATCACATTGTCCATGACGCAATCGCAGATCACGGCCGGCGATGCGGCGCTGGCGATCTTCGTTGCCGCTGTCGCCAATTCCCTTTCCAAGTCGGGCATCGCGTTCGTCGTCGGCGGCAGGACCTTTGGCCCGCGTTACGCCGCCATAACCGGGCTTGCGCTCGCGGCCGGGGCGGCCGTGTTGCTCGTCCAGTCGCAGATATTCTGAACGCGCTTGGTTGCTCCGCTCCCGGCGCGGGCCTAAGAAAAATGGCAAATCCGCTGCTGGGGTGCCGTGCGGCCCGTGTTCAGTAAAATCCTTGTCGCCAACCGGGGCGAGATTGCCTGCCGCATCATGCGGACGGCGCAGCGCATGGGGATCGCCACCGTCGCGGTCTACTGCGACGCCGACCGTGACGCGCTCCATGTCGAGATGGCCGACGAGGCGATCAACATCGGGCCGCCGCCGGCATCGTCTTCCTATCTGGTGATCGAGAAGATCGTCGCCGCGGCGCAGCAGACGGGCGCGGAGGCAGTGCATCCCGGCTACGGCTTCCTGTCGGAGCGCGCCGCTTTCGCCGAGGCGCTGGCGGCCGCCGGCATCGCCTTCATCGGGCCGAACGTGCGCGCCATCGGCGCCATGGGCGACAAGATCGAGTCCAAGAAACTGGCGGCAGCGTCCGGTGTCTCGACCGTGCCCGGCCATCTCGGCGTCATCGACAGCGACGACGAGGCGATCGCCGTCGTCCGCGACATCGGCTTGCCCGTGATGATCAAGGCGTCCGCTGGTGGCGGCGGCAAGGGCATGCGCATCGCGTGGACCGAGTCCGAGGTGGCGGAGGGCGTGCGCGCCGCCCGCTCCGAGGCGCGCTCGTCCTTCGGCGACGACCGCGTCTTCATCGAGCGCTACATCGAAAATCCGCGGCATATCGAAATTCAGGTGCTCGGCGACAAGCACGGAACGGTCGTGCATCTCGGCGAGCGCGAATGCTCGATCCAGCGGCGCAACCAGAAGATCATCGAGGAGGCGCCTTCGCCGGCCGTGGATGAACGACTGCGCGCCGAGATGGGGGCGGAAGCCGTCGCACTGGCGAAAGCCGTCGCCTACGATTTCAGCCGGCACCGTCGAGTTCATCATGGGCGAGGACCGGCGCTTCTATTTCCTTGAGATGAACACGCGCCTCCAGGTGGAGCACCCGGTCACGGAGTTCGTCACCGGCCTCGATCTGGTCGAGCAGATGATCCGCGTCGCGGCCGGCGAGAAACTCGGCTTCGGCCAGAGCGACGTGACGCTCAACGGCTGGGCGATCGAGTCGCGGCTTTACGCCGAGGACCCCAGCCGCAACTTCATGCCTTCGATCGGCCGGCTGAACCGCTACCGTCCGCCGGCGGAAGGCATGACGGGCGCGACGTCCGTGCGCATCGACGCCGGTGTCGGCGAAGACTCGGAAATCTCCGTCTATTTCGATCCGCTGATCGCCAAGCTTGTGACGCATGGCCCGGATCGCGCCGCCGCCGTCGAAGCGATGGCCGGCGCGCTCGACCGCTTCGTCATCGACGGCATCGCGCACAATCAGGCGTTCCTCTCCGCCATCATGGCGCATCGACGCTGGCAGGAGGGACAACTCTCCACCAGCTTCATCGCCGAGGAATATCCCGGCGGGTTTGCGGAGGCCGTGCCCGATCCCAGAGGCGCTCGGGCATCTCGCCATGGTGGCGCTCGCCATCGAACTGCGCCGCCGCCACAAGTTCCGCAGCCTCGCCGGCCGCCTGAACGGGGAGGGCGCCAAATGGCGGCCCGACTGGGTGGTCGCCATCGGCGGCGGGCGCACAGCACTCCATGCCGCGTTACCCGAGGCGCCGAATACCGTCAGCATCGCGCGCGATGGCGGCAAGCCGGTTCCCGTGCGCTCCGACTGGCGGCCGGGCGATGCATTGTGGGAGGGCGAGATCGCCGGCAGGCCGATCGTCGTGCAGGTGCGCGCCGCGAACGGCAGCGTGCATCTGTCCAGCCGCGGGGTGGCGACGACGGCGCGCGTGATGACGCCGCGCGTGGCCGAACTCGACGCGCTGATGCCAAAAAAGGCGCGCGCCAACTCCGGGCAAGCAGCTTCGGTGCCCGATGCCGGGGCTGGTGATGGCCATCAACGCCAGCGAGGGGCAGCAAGTGCATGCCGGCGAAATCCTCGCCGTGGTCGAGGCGATGAAGATGGAGAACGTGCTTCGCGCCGAGCGCGACGCCACTGTGAAGCGGATCGCGGTGAAGCCCGGCGATACGCTTGCCGTCGACGCCGTCATCATGGAATTCCACTAGACCTGTTCGAGCCCGGTTTGACCGCCGGCGGCCAGGATGATGAGATCAACCGGTCCGGATTTGGGAGGAACGATGCACCTCGCCGAAATCAACGTCGCGAAGTTGCGCCACCCGATCGACGATCCGCGCGTGGCTGAGTTCGTCGACAATCTCGACAGCGTCAACGCGCTTGCTGAGGCCAGCGAAGGATTCGTCTGGCGGTTGAAGGACGATGTCGGGAACGCGACGCAGATTCGCGCCTATGACGACCCGCTCATTATCGTCAACATGTCGGTATGGGCATCACCCGGGGCGCTCTACGATTTCGCCTACAAGACGATGCACCGCCGGTTCGTCCAGCGCCGCAAGGAATGGTTCGAGCTGTTCGACGGACCTTACCTCGCCCTCTGGTGGGTGGAGGAGGGGCGCCATCCAGACGTGGCTGACGGGCGCAAGCGGCTGGCGCATCTGGAGCGCTTCGGGCCGACGGCGTGGTCGTTCAACTTCCGGAAGCTGCACGAGCCGTCGCCCGATGCGCGGCCGCTCGGCGATATTGGCGACGGTCGCGCCCATCCGGTATCCTACCGCGTCTGCGGCTGATGCTTGAGCGCGCCGTCAGAGTGGTGATTTCAGGTCGCGTGCAGGCCGTCGGCTTCCGCGCCTTCGTTGTAGGCGAAGCGGCGCGAAACGCGATTGCCGGCTGGGTGCGCAACCGGCGCGACGGCACAGTCGAGGCGGTCTTTATCGGAGAGCCAGAGTCGGTCGAGCGCATGCTGGCGGCGTGTCGCGAAGGGCCGGCGATTGCCGACGTCAAGGACGTCTTGGTGTCGGACTACGTCGGGCCGGAGCTGACGCGGTTCACCGGACTGCCGACCGAGTAGTCTCGCCGAACAGCGCCTCGAACTCGCGGCAGAGCACGCTGTCCACTTCTTCCATTGTGGCGGTGATGCCGAGGTCGGCGAGGCTGGTGACGCCCTGGCCGCGAATACCGCAGGGCACGATGCCGGAGAAATGGTCGAGCACCGGATCGACGTTGAGCGCGATGCCGTGGAACGTCACCCAGCGGCGAACGCGGATGCCGATGGCGGCGATCTTGTCCTCGCGGCCGATGCCCCTGTCGGGGCGCTTCACCCAGATGCCGATGGCGTCGTCGCGCCGCCCGGCGGTGACGTTGAAGGCCGCCAGCGAGCGGATGATCCATTCTTCCAGCGTGCGCACGAAGAGGCGCAGATCCGGCGTGCGGCGGTTGAGGTCGAGCATCAGGTAGGCCACGCGCTGGCCGGGGCCGTGATAGGTGTACTGGCCCCCGCGGCCGGTGCGATGGACCGGGAAGCGGTCCGGCGTCAGCAGGTCGCCGTCCTGTGCGCTGGTGCCGGCGGTGTAGAGGGGCGGGTGTTCGACCAGCCAGACACGTTCGGCGGCCCCGTCATCGCGGATCGCAGCGACCTGCCGCTCCATTGTGGCGACGGCCGAGTCATATTCCACACGGCCGTTAGCGATCGTCCACTCGACCGGTGGCGTGTCGGCTGCGGGCAGCATCGTCGGCCCAGCCGGGGGGGCGGTGTCGATTATCTGGCTGGCAAAGTGCCGCATGGGCGCCGTCGTCCGGTTGGCGGGCGGGAGGTTGTGGCTGCAATGTAGGTCCGCCAGCCGCGCCACGGTAGTCCCGAAGCGGCCGTTTCCGGCCGCGTGGCTCACCTTGTCTGCCGGTACGCGATTTGTTACATGGAGCCCGCTTTTCCGGCGGTCGTGGCGGAATTGGTAGACGCGCAGCGTTGAGGTCGCTGTGGGGCAACCCGTGGAAGTTCGAGTCTTCTCGACCGCACCAAGCATGCATCGAAACGGCGGCCCCTTGCCGCCGTTTTTGATTCGGGTAAGGGCCTGTTCTGCCGGTGTTTTCGGCGGACCCTGCCGTATCGCGTGATGTTTCATTGCATTGCAATTGTTTATGGGCGCAAAACCGGCTGTGCTTCTAAGGTTTCCGCGGATTCGCAATAGCGCCCGCGTCTGGGGGTTGAGCGCAGCGTGACAGTCAGCGACGTCATCCGGGTAGGGGTAGTTGGCCTCGGCGCTTTCGGGCGTCACCACGCCCGTCACTATGCCGCCCAGACAGGCGCACGGCTGGTTGCCGTGAGCGATCCAGATCGGGCGCGCACCGAGCCCGTGGCGAAGGATACTGGAGCCTCGGTCAGCGCAGACCACCGCGACCTGATCGGCAAGGTCGACGCCGTCTCCGTCACCGCGCCAGCCACGTTCCATCACACCATCGCCCGCGATTTCATCGACGCCGGCGTGCACGTGTTCATCGAGAAGCCGATCGCCGTCGACAGCGTCTCCGCCGAAGACCTCGTGCGCCGCGCCGACGAGCGTGGCGTGATCCTCCAGGTCGGCCACATCGAACGCTTCTCGCCCGCGGTCGACGAGTTGTCGCTGCGCCTCACCAATCCGCGCCGCATCGCCGCAATCCGCCAGACACCCTGGCACGGGCGCTCGACCGACGTGGACGTGGTGCTTGACCTGATGATTCATGACATCGACCTGGTGCTGACGCTCGCCGGTGCGGCGGTCGCCTCGGTGACCGCCGAAGGCACTGCCGGCGTCAGCGGGCTCACCGACGAGGCCGAGGCCTGGATCACCTTCGCCAACGGTGCGATCGCCACCCTCTCCACCAGCCGCGTCGCCAGCGCGAGCATGCGCCGGCTGACCATCACCGAGCCCGGCGTGCAATACGTCGCCGACCTTGCCGGGCCGACGCTCTCGGTCGCCCGCCGTGCTTCGCACGCCGTCGCCGAAATGATCCCGCTCGCGCCCCGCGACAACCTCGGCGCCGAGATTTCCGCATTCCTTCACAGCGTGGCGACGGGTTCGCCGCCGCGCGTCGATGGCCGGGCAGGGGTTGCCGCCCTCGCCATCGCCGAACGTATCCAGACCGCTATCGCCGACGGCGTCGCGCCTGCCAGACGGAGCCTGTAGATCATGACGCCACCCCGCCCCGCGCTCGCCGTAGCCGAGGACACCCGCATCAACCTGTTCGACCTCCAGCGCCAGCGCCGGCGTCTGGAGAGCGACATCCGCCGCCGCATGGATGCGGTGCTGGCCCATGGCCAGTTCATCCTCGGTCCGGAAGTGGCGCAGCTTGAGCAGAAGCTTGCCGCCTTCTCCGGCGTCGGCCACGCCATCGCCGTGTCGAGCGGCCGCGACGCATTGATGATCGGCCTGATGGCCATCGGCGTGAAGCCGGGCGATGCCGTGTTCGTGCCGGCCTTCACCTTTGCGGCGACCGCCGGTGCGGTGGTCTCCATCGGCGCCACGCCCGTCTTCGTCGATGTCGAGGCGGCGACCTTCAACATGGACGCCGCCGATCTGGAGCGCGCCATCGGCGATACGCTCAAGGCCGGCAAGCTGACGCCGCGCGTCGTCATGCCAGTCGATCTCTACGGCCTGCCGGCCGATTATGCCGCAATCGCCAAGGTTGCCGCCCGGCACGACATGGTCGTGCTCGCCGACGCCGCGCAAAGCTTCGGCGGCGGCACCGGCAACCGGCGCGTCGGTGCGCTGGCGCCGATCAGCGCCACCAGCTTCTACCCGACCAAGCCGCTCGGCTGTTACGGCGACGGCGGCGCCATCCTCGCGGAGAGCGCGGACCTTGCCGAAGCGGTGCGCATGATCCGCTCGCATGGCCGCGCCGGCACCGGCGATGAGGCGATGGTCCTCGGTCTTACCGGGCGGCTCGACACGATTCAGGCTGCTGTACTGCTTTCCAAGCTGGACGTCTTCGACGATGAGATCGATCGCCGCCGCGCGATTGCCGAACGCTATTCGGCGGCGCTTGGCGATCTCGTGAACACGCCGAAAATTCCGGAAGGCTATCAGAGCGCCTTCGCGCTCTACACGATCCGCGTGCCGCATCGCGATCGGATGCGCGAGAGCCTCGAGGCCATGGGGATCGGCACCGGGCTCTTTTACCGCCTGGCGCTGCATCACCATCCGGCATTCCGCGAATACGACGGGCGCAGCATGCCGGTGTCGGAGATGCTGGCCCGTGAGGTACTGAGCCTGCCGATGCACCCCGACCTCACCGACGCCGAGGTCGACCGCGTGGTCGATTGCGTGCGCGCCGCCATCGGCTAGGCATCGCGCCGGCCCCGCCGGCGTTGTGAAAGGCGTCACAGACGGATCGGCTCTGGCCGCCTACCTGACTGCTCACACCGCACGGCCATGCCGCGCGAGGCAGATCAGAAAGGGAAGACCATGACCACGAACGCAAACGCTGCCGGCATCTTCAATGCCATCGCCGGAATGGCCGGACGGGCCGCGGACGCTTACCGCCGCCGTCGCACCGCGCAGATCATCAACGATATGCCGGAGCATCTGCGCAAGGACATCGGCTTCTACCACGAGGCCCGCGAAAGCGATTTCCGCTAGTCGGGGCTCAGGTGCCGGTTCCATAAGGCGGCGGGCTAATCGGCCCGCCGCCTTGCTTTTCGGGCCCTGTTCGTCCGATGAAAGCACTTCTTAATCGAAATTAGCCAATGTGCCGGGGCGTGGCGGAGACTCACGAGCCCCGATGACCATCGACATCCCGACCATTCTCCTTCTCATGACGTTCATTTCCGGAACGGTCGGCGTCATTTTCCTTACGACCTGGATGGGTTCGCGCGGAACCGATCTGGAGTTGCGCATGGCTTGCGTCATGCTTCCCATCACGGCTGGCGCGGCCCTGATCGTGATGCGCGGCAGAATCGGGGACTGGATTTCGATCGACATGGCCAACGCGCTGATCGCGCTCGGCCTTGGCTTCTCGTGGTCCCTGGCTCGATCGTTTCGGGGCATGCCGGCGCCGATCGGCGTCGTCGTTGCTGGGGCGGTCATCTGGCTTGTGGCATGTCAGGTGCCGACGCTCCACGACACGGTCGCGTATCGCATCGCATTGTCCTCGCTGATCGCCGCCATCTACTCAGGATCGGCCGGCGTGGAGTTTCTGCGCCGCTCGCAGGAACCCTCGCGCTGGCGGGAGATGGTCGGCGTGGTGTGCATCGCGCATGCGGTATTCACCGTCGGGCGTGGCGCGTTCTGGCTGCTTGGATTCGGCAGCGCCAATCCGCTTGAGGGTAACTGGGTGCAGGCGGTTTTGCTCATCGAGCCGCTGATTGCGGTCACAACGTTCGCCGTCCTCGGCATGGCTCTGTTCCGCGGACGCACCGAACATATCCTCCGTCAGGATGCCGAGACCGATCCGCTGACCGGGATACTGAACCGCCGGGCGCTGATGTCGCGGGCGGAATTCGTGCTCGACGAGGGTCGGCGAAACGGCCAGCCCGTGACGCTTCTCGTCTTCGATCTCGATCACTTCAAGGCGATCAACGATCGCTTTGGCCATCCCGTCGGGGACCGGACGCTTTGTGCGTTCACCCAGGTGGTCGCTTCCACGGTCCGGGCCAACGATCTCTTCGGCCGGATCGGCGGCGAGGAGTTTGCCGCCGTTCTCGTCGGGGCAGACGCCAGGGTTGGACAACGCATCGCCGAGCGCATTCGGATGGAATTCTCGATGTCGACCGTGATCGACGGTGTTGAGGTTCCCGCCTCGGTCAGTGCCGGAGTCGCGGAAGCGCCACCAGGAATGAAGGTTCAACTCGACGACCTCTTTGCCGAGGCCGATGTCGCTCTCTACGAGGCCAAGCGCTCCGGACGGGACCGCGTGGTCAGCGCGCTGGCACTGGCAAGCTGACGGAAGCAACGACTGGCGGCATCGCCGGTTGACCTCGGGGCGGGCGGGCACCATTCTGCACGCCCCGCCCAGACACATCACATTTGCCAGGAAGGAACGAGCCTTTGCAGGTCGTCACAGCGCATGGCGCGAGCATGCCCGTCATCGGGTTTGGAACATGGAACATCAGCGGCGAGATTTGCGCCACGTCGGTGACCGAGGCCCTCAAGGCCGGCTACCGCCACGTGGACACCGCTGCCGGCTACCGCAACGAGGATCGTGTCGGGGAGGGGATCCGCGCGTCAGGCGTGCCGCGCAAAGACATCTTCATCACAACCAAGGTGGCGCCCGACAATCTCGAGGACAGCGCCTTCAAGGCGTCGGTCGAGCGCAGCCTGAAGCTGATCGGTGTCGACCAGGTCGATCTCGTGCTGATCCACTGGCCGAGCAAGACGATCCCCATCGCCACCAAGATCGCGACATTGAACGCGGTCAAGAAGAACGGCTGGACCCGCCACATCGGCGTCTCGAATTTTACCGTCAAGCATCTCGATGAGGCATGGGCCGCAACCGACGCGCCACTTGTCACGAACCAATGCGAATACCACCCGTATCTCAATCAGGACAAGCTGCTCGCGGCCTGCCAAAAACACGGCATGATCTTCACGGCCTTTTCGCCGCTGGCGCGGCAGGCGGTCCTCGACGATCCGGTGCTGAAGAAGATCGCCGAAGCCAAGGGGCGCACGACGTCCCAGATCGTCCTGCGCTGGGATATCCAGCACAAGAACGTCGTGACCATCCCGAAGAGCACGAACCCCGCGCACATCAAGAGCAACCTCGACATCTTCGACTTCACGCTCGACGACAGCGAGATGGCCGCGATTTCGGCTCTCACCAAGTCGCATATGCATCGCGGCTCCAGCCCCGCGGCCATCGCCCCGGACTGGGACACGAAATAGCGCGACCCTATTTTGCGGCGGCGTTGAGTTCGGTCACTTCGAGGACCAGACTCTGGCCGCCGACCGGCCGCACGTCGGCGAGCCGCCAGCCGTCATCGGTGAGCACGAGGTCGAGGGTCAGCGTGATCGCCTCGCCGAAGTTTTCGAAATCGACGCGAACCGACGCGTCCTTTCCGGCCTTGTTTTCGACCGTGAACGTCGGCTTGATTTCGTCCGCTTCCTGCGCCTGGACGAGCGGATCGTAGTCGAGCGCGGCTTCGAAATCGTCCTTGGCATAGTTCTCGCGGATCAGCGCGCCGAGCTCGGGCGACAGGTAGCGGTTGATCGCTTCGTCGTCGGCGGTGGCGTCGCTCCACAGGAACGGGAGCGCGTAAAGCGAGCGTGCGAAAGCCACTGGGTCGTCGGCGGCAGCGGCGACCCTCGGCAGGTGCGCGGCAAGCCCGGCAACGCCGGCAGCGGCGAGCAGCAAACGGCGGGTGAACAAGGCGGGCATGTCAGGTCTCGCAGAGAGCGTGGCTATGCCGACGATTCTACTCCGCCGGCCTTTGCCGCGCCATTGTCTCAGATGCGGGGATTCAGAATGATCCAAAGAAGGATCAGCACGCCGTAGGAGCCGGCGATGAAGACGACCAGCCAGAAAATCCGGAGCGCTAGCCGCCGAAGAGCGGCGGACGGCGGTGATGATCCGGGGCCGGGATTGTACAAGTTCCCTTACTTGCCGAAGGCACGGTCCCAGAGCTCGCGCACGTACGCCGTCTGCTCACTCACAACGTCCCGCAGCACTTCCCAGTTGACGATCTGCCGTTCGGCGCCGGGCGGCAGGATCGGATCGGGCGGCACATTGTTGTCATGCACGAAGAACGCCCCGAGGGTGATCGCGATTCCGAGAACGATGCCGAAAAACAGGCGCATGCGATTTCCCCTGCGGAGCGAGCCGAAGTCGAATCTGGGCGCGAGTTTGGGGCAGAACTGTGATTCCGGGAAGGGCGGCTTGTCCGGAACCGTGGGCATGTGCGACACAGCCGCCCTCGGAGAGGACGGGACTGCCGGATATGGAGCGAATTGTCATCGTCGGCTGTTCGGGTTCCGGCAAATCGACGCTCGCGCGGGAACTCGGCCAACGCCTCGGCCTCCCTGTAACCCACCTCGATGCCCTCTACTGGGAACCGGGTTGGCGCCCGACATCCAACCGGCCGGCGTTCGACGCACGCGTGCTGGAGGTCGTTGCGTCCGACAGATGGATCATCGACGGCGGCTATTCGACGACGCTCCCTGAGCGGCTGGGTCGGGCGGACACGGCGATCCTGATGATGTTCCCGCTGTGGCAGTGCCTGTGGCGCGTGCTCGCGCGCGTCGTCAAGTTCCGGGGAATGTCGCGCCCCGACATGGCCAGCGGCTGTGCGGAGCGGGTGGACTGGGAATTCCTGAGCTACATCTGGAATTACCGGCGGCGAACCTTGCCGAGGCTTGAGCAGGCGTTTGCCGAACACTTCTCCGGCAAGCCTTTACGGCTGGACCGGCAGAGGCAGGTGGATACGTTCCTGCAGACGGTCGGGTGTCCTGCCGTCAGCCGATAAGCTGCTGCGCGCCCTGCCAGACGACGTAGAGGCCGACGAGGCCGACGATGGCGGCGAACACCCGCGAGAGCGTTTGGCGCTGGCCGGCGAGGTGGCGTGCCGTGGCGGCGCCGGCGACCCCGCCGACAACGCCGCCGGCCAGAAGCAGCGCCGCGATCCACCAGTCGACCAGACCTGAGAGCGCGTAGTTGCCGGCTGTCGTTGCGCCGAAGCTGGCGACCGAGACAAGCGACGAACTGATCGCGTTGATGAGCGGCATGCCGGTCGCGATCACCAGGCCCGGCACGATGAGGAAGCCGCCACCGATGCCGAAGAAGCCGGCGAGGAACCCCGTCGCCAATGCGGCAACACCAAGACGCGGCAGCAGGCGGCCCGCCGACATCCCATCGAGATGAACCTCGGGGTGGCCGGCGCTTGGTGGCCGGCGCGCCATCGAGAGCGCGATGACGATCATCACGAGGCCGAACAGCGCCAGCAGGTTGTCGCCGTTGATGGCCTTTCCGACCGTCGAACCCAGCGCCGCCCCGGCGATTCCGAAGACGGCGTAGGTGATGGCGCAGTTGAGCTTCACGTTGCCGGAGCGCCAGTGGCTGACGAGATTGACAGTCGCGTTGGCGGCAACCGCCACCGCGCTCGTGCCGATCGCCACGTGCGGGCTTTTCACCCCGACTACGTAGACCAGCAGCGGTACGGCCAGCACCGAACCGCCCCCGCCGACCAACCCAAGCGAGAAGCCGACCAGGCTGCCGGAGAAGATGGCGAGGAAGTCCTGAAGGACGGTCATGCGGAGAGAGGCGCCGCCCGGGGGCGGCGCGCGCCTTTAGTGGAAACGGTGGGTCGTCAGCCGCGGGTCGTCGGAAAGCCCGCTCTCTTCCATCCGATGATGCCACCCACCATGTTGTAGGCGTCGCCATTGGTCAGCGAGGCGAGGGCCGCGGCGTTGTTCTTGGTGCGGCCGCCGGAAGCGCAATGGAACACGACCGGCTTGTCCTGAGGCAGGTTTGCCGGCTCGCCGCGCACCAGGGCCGAGAGCGGCAATTCGATCGAACCGGGGATACGTTCCGCGGCAAGTTCGTGCGGCTCACGAACGTCCACCAGGACGGCGTCCTTCTGAAGGAGGTTCTGTGCCTCGACAACGTCGATGTCTTTGAGTGTCATTTCGGGATCCTTTTGCCGGGCGGGGCCGGCGGGTTGCAAAACAGGGTCTTCAGCATGGAGAGGAACCGCTCCGCCGACGGATCGGCGATCTTGTAGTGCAGCGTCTGGCCATCACGCCGGAACGTCACCAGGCCGTCCTCGCGCATCAGGGCGAGATGCTGGGACAGCGCCGACTGGCTGAGGCCGACCGCCGCGGCCAGTGCGTTGACGCTCATCTCGCCTGCATTGGCCAGATGGCACAGAAGCAGCAGCCGCCGCTCGTTGGAGAGCAGCTTCATCAGCCGTGCCGCTTCCTGCGCCTTGTCGGCGAGGTCGGCGAAGTCGAGTGTCTCGGCGTGTTGCATCGGGTCCCTATCCATTAGCGTTGACTAAATTAGGGATCGCTAATATGTATGTCAACAACCGATCCAACCGGAATACGGAGTCCGCCATGACCACCACGACCCAACCCGACGTTCGCGCCTTTTTCGACAAGGCCACGAATACGGTGAGCTATCTGGTCGCCGACCCCGAAACGAAGCACGCCGCCATCGTCGACCCGGTGCTCGACTACGACCAGTCGACCGGCAAGGCCTCTACCCACTCGGCCGATGACATCCTCAAGGCGGTCGAGGAGGCGAAGCTGACAGTGGACTGGGTTCTGGAGACACACGCCCATGCTGATCATCTCTCCGGCGCGCCCTACGTGAAGCTCAAGACCGGCGCCAAGGTCGGCATCGGTGAGCACATCCGCGAGGTGCAGAAGATCTTCCGTCCGGTGTTCAATGCCACCGACGTCTCCGGCGACGGCAGCGAGTTCGACCACCTCTTCCGCGACGGCGAGACGTTCCGGATCGGCAACCTCGAAGGCTCGATCCTGCATACGCCCGGCCATACGCCGGCCTGCATCTCCTACGTGGTCGGCGACGCGGTGTTCGTGGGCGACACGTTGTTCATGCCGGACTACGGCACGGCACGTGCCGACTTCCCCGGCGGTGATGCCCGGACGCTCTACCGCTCCATTCAGAAATTGCTCGCTCTCCCCGATGCCACCCGCATCTTCGTCTGTCACGATTACCTGCCGGAGGGGCGCAAGGACTACGCATGGGAGACCACGATCGGCGACGAGCGCAAGAACGTGCAACTCGAGGGGATCAGCGAGGACGAGTTCGTCGCGTGGCGCGAGGGCAGGGACGCCAAACTGGCGGCGCCGCTGCTGTTGCTGCCGTCGATCCAGACGAATATCCGCGCCGGGAAGCTGCCCCCGCCGGACGCCAACGGCGTCTCCTACATCAAGATTCCGGTGAAGCTCGCCAGCTGACCGGCCGCGCGGCAGCGCATAATGGAAACCGAAGTATTCTCAATGCATTAGCTGCGGCCGAGAGACAGTCGGTCGCAGGGCTCGCGGGTCCGATGACTCCCGATGCAGTTGGTGGTAGAACCCGCGTCCCGCCGCATATTGCGGTGCAGCATCGGTTGCCATCGTGAGCAACGCGTCCGCCGGACATGGCGTCCTCGATGGCGGTGATCCGGTACCCGTCAACGCGGGCTTCTGGGTCCTGACCATTGGGTCCATCGGCGTCGTCTATGGCGACATCGGCACGAGCCCCCTCTACGCATTCCGTGAGGCCATGCTGGTCGCGGCCGACGGCGATGGCGGTGTGACCGAGGCCGGTGTCTTCGGTGTTCTATCGTTGATCTTCTGGTCGCTCATCATCGTCGTCACGCTCAAATACGTGCTGATCCTCACGCGCGCCGATAATCGCGGCGAGGGCGGCACGCTGGCGCTGATGGCGCTCGCGCAGGAATCCTTTCGGCGCGCCGGGCCGGTCATTGTCATCGTCGGTGCGATCGCGGCGGCGCTCTTTTATGGCGACGCTATGATCACGCCCGCCCTGTCGGTGCTGTCCGCGATCGAGGGACTTGGTGTCATCGAACCGGTGCTGCGGCCCGCGGTCCTGCCGATTACAGTTGTCATCCTGGTCGCGCTGTTCCTCGTTCAGTCGCGCGGCACGGCAAGCGTGGCGGCGCTATTCGGACCCGTGACCAGCGTATGGTTCATAGCCCTCGCGGTTGCCGGAGCCATCGCGATCGCCGGCAATCCCACTGTTCTGCTCGCCCTTAGTCCGATCTATGCCATCCGCTTTCTGCTGACTCACGGCGTCATCAGCCTGATCACGCTGGGCGCCGTCTTCCTGGCGGTCACTGGCGCCGAGGCGCTCTATGCCGACCTCGGGCATTTCGGCCGCAAGCCGATCCAGACGGCGTGGCTGTTCTTCGTGCTCCCGGCGCTGGTGATCAACTACTTCGGACAGGGGGCTCTGGTGCTCCAGGCGCCGAACGCGCTCGATAACCCGTTCTTCCTGATGTACCCGGGCTGGGCGCGTCTCCCCATGGTCGGCCTCGCGACTGCGGCGACGGTCATCGCCAGTCAAGCTGTCATCACCGGGGCCTATTCTCTGAGCCGTCAGGCGGTTCAACTGGGGCTGCTGCCGCGTCTCGAAATCCGCCACACCTCAGAGGCCCACTCCGGCCAGATCTTCGTGCCGCGGATCAACCTGTTCCTGCTGGTCGGCGTCCTCCTGCTGGTCGGGCTGTTCCGCTCCTCCAGCGCGCTTGCCGGCGCATACGGCATCGCGGTGACCGGCACCATGGTGGTCACAGCCATGCTGGCCTTCATCGTCATCTGGCGCGTCTGGCACTGGCATCCGGTCGCGGCCGCTGTGCTTGTGCTGCCGTTTCTGCTCATCGACCTGACATTTCTGTCGGCAAACCTGCTGAAGATCGTATCCGGCGGCTGGTTCCCCCTTCTGCTCGGCGGTTTCCTGTTGCTGGTCATGCTGACCTGGCGGCGCGGCAGCAGGATCCTGTTCGAGAAGACGCGCCGCATCGAGGTTCCGCTGACCCAGCTGATCGACAAGCTCGAGGCCAAACCGCCGCCGCGTATCGCTGGGACCGCGGTCTTCCTGACCAGCGATCCGGACAGCACTCCGACCGCGCTGCTGCACAGTCTGAAGCATTTCAAGGTGCTGCACGAGAACAACGTGATCGTGACCGTGGTGACGACCGACGCCCCAAAGGTGTCGTCGAAGGAAAGGGCGTTGGTGGAGCCGATCTCGGCGTCGTTCGTCCGCATTACGCTCCGCTACGGCTTCACCGAAACGCCCAACCTTCCGCGCACGCTGTCGCGCATCAAGAACGATGCGTTCAGCTACGACGTGATGAAGACGACGTTCTTCCTGTCGCGCCGGTCATTGAAGGTGTCGACGCGCTCGGGGATGCCGGTATGGCAGGACAAAATCTTCGTTGTCCTGGCACGCAATGCAGACGACGCGTCGAGCTATTTCCGAATTCCGACCGACCGCGTGGTCGAGATCGGAACCCAGGTGACGATTTGAGCCTGTGGAAAAGGGCCATCCTGCTATTTGACGCGGGCGGCCCGGTTGGCGAGTGTCTCAGCCAATGGCCCTGAACATCATCAAGCTCTGCGTCGGCTGCGATTCCATCGAGGATCTCGTCGAATGGATCGACTACCGCATGGCGGAGAAGCGCAAGGCGCGGCAGCCGCTGGAGCACTTCCACACCACGCGGATGGTGCCGAAGCGCGTCGCCGAGCTGCTCGATGGCGGCTCACTATACTGGGTCATCAAGGGCAACGTGCAGGTGCGCCAGCCGCTGATCGACGTGCGTCCGTTCGTCGATGACGAAGGAATCGGCCGCTGCCACCTGGTGATGGAGCCGAAAGTCGTTGCGACCGAATGGCAGCCGAAGCGACCGTTCCAGGGCTGGCGCTACCTGGAAGCCAAGGACGCGCCGCGCGACCTGAAGCGGGGTAGACGGGGCGGTTTGCCACCGGAACTCGGCGCCGAACTGGCCGCTCTGGGGCTGCGCTAGCCTGGGTTATTGCGCTGGTCCGATCCCTCGCCGAGGTAATCTTAACAGGCAAGATTCCGCGTCCGGACCGTCATTATTGACGGAATTTTCCGTCTTTTCGTGCATGTTCCGGCAATCACTTGAGTGATTCCCGGGTCGGAACAGCGAATCAATGGCCAGTGACACGCCGGCATCAAACGCGGCGCACGTCATCGTCCTCGGAAACGAGAAGGGCGGGTCGGGCAAGTCGACGCTCGCCATGCACCTCGTCATTGCGCTGCTCAAGGCTGGCCACCGCGTTGCCTCTATCGACACGGACAGCCGCCAGCTTTCGCTGACCCGCTATCTCGAAAACCGCGCCCGCTGGGCGCGCCGCACCGGGGTGCCGCTCGAACTGTCTGCGCATTTCTCGGTGAAGCTGGGCGAGGGCGACCGGGTGAGCGAGGCCGAGGCGAAGGAATTCGCCGACTTCGCCGAAATCATCGACCGGCTCGGCGCGACGGTGGATTTCGTCATCATCGACACACCCGCCAACGACTCCTACCGCATGCGGCTCAGTCACGCCCTGGCCGATACGCTCATCACTCCCGTCAATGACAGTTTTGTCGATCTCGATGTGCTGGGACGGGTCGAGGGACCGGACCTCGATGTCACGGGGATCAGCCAGTACGCCGCCCTTGTGGAAGAGGTTCGACGCAAGCGGCAAGCAAGCGTGCCACAGGGCACCGACTGGATTGTCGTGCGCAACCGCCTGTCGCCGCTCGGGAGCCGAAATCAGCGGAGCGTGGTCACGGGGTTGGAAAACCTGTCCGAACGCCTTGGCTTCCGCGTTGCGAACGGCATCACCGAGCGCGTGATTTTCCGTGAGTTCTTTCCCATGGGGCTGACCGCGTTCGATCCATTGGAACGCGCTGTGCTCGGAGCGCGTCCGACCATGTC
The DNA here is from genome assembly GCA_963798195.1 of uncultured Alphaproteobacteria bacterium. Taxonomy (GTDB): domain Bacteria; phylum Pseudomonadota; class Alphaproteobacteria; order Rhizobiales; family Kaistiaceae; genus CAVSRC01. Next base: position 820,266 of record CAWCSF010000010.1, read on the forward strand.
GCACCTCGCGGCCCGCAACGAGATACGTGAACTCGTCGAGGCCCTGCACTTGCCGGTCGTAGCGCCGGGACTGAGCCCCTCCGTGACCGACGAAGCGGCACAAACGGCCGTAAACGTCATCGCAGAGCAACACTTGGCGCTCTAAAACGACCGGTGCGTGCATCTCACGTTCCCGGCACCGCAGAATCAGCTAATGATTCTGCAATGCTGCGCGATGTGCGACGACCCGCCCACGTAATCGTTCTCGGAAACGAGAAAGGAGGCTCGGGCAAATCCACAACGGCCATGCACGTTATCGTTGCCCTGCTGAAGACCGGGGCGCGGGTCGCATCCATTGATACCGACGGCCGCCAGCGCTCGCTGACGCGCTACATCGAAAATCGCGCATCCTGGGCGAAGCGGCATGGCCTTCCCCTGGAAGTCCCGACCCACTTCACCGTGCCGCCGGCGGAAGGCGAGACCGTCGCCGACATCGAAGGCCGCGAGTTCCGCGCTTTTGCCGAAGCGGTCAGCCGCACGGAATACGGCTACGACTACGTCGTCATCGATACGGCAGGTCACAACACGTACCTGATGCGCGTCAGCCACGCGATGGCGGACACGCTGATCACGCCGATCAATGACAGCTTCATCGACTTCGACGTGCTGGGCCGGGTCGATCCCGAGACCTATGAGGTCCTCGGGCCGAGCCACTACGCGCAACTCGTTGGCGAGTCACTGCGCCAGCGGCGGCTGATCGACGATCGCGACACCGACTGGATCGTGGTGCGCAACCGCCAGTCGCAACTGAAGAGCCGCAACCGCCGAAACATCGAGCGCGGGCTGAAGGATCTGTCCCGGGTCGTTGGCTTCCGCCTCGCCGATGGCATCTCGGAGCGGGTGATCTTCCGCGAACTGTTCCCAACGGGGCTCACCGCCCTCGATACATTCGACCGGAGCGCGGGCGAACCGACGCTTTCACATATTTCGGCCCGCAACGAGGTGCGCGGCCTGCTTGACGCCCTGCATCTTCCCGCGCTGCAAAAAGCGCGGAGTTCCGGGGATCCCGACGATCCGGGACATCCGACCACCGGGCACACATCCCCATCACCTGACGGTGACGGCCGGTTGCACCGGTCCCTCTGAGCGCCACATGATAGGGTGGCGTCCGCCGGTGCGGGCGTTCTCAGGGAAGGTCATGGCCATGGCCACGGACAAGACGCGCACCACCCCCATTCGCCGGGAGAAATCCGATACACCGGCCGCCGATACGTCGCGGCCGCAGGAGATTGACGCGTTTCTGGCGGCGGCGCGGACCATGGCGCCCACCGACACCAAGCCGGGGGAGCGCGGGCGCCTGATCTTCGCCCTCGATGCCACCATGAGCCGGCAACCGACCTGGGACACCGCGCTCAAGCTTCAGGCCGAGATGTTCGAGGAAGCCGCCAAGGTCGGCAGCCTCGATGTGCAGCTCGTCTATTTTCGCGGCTTCCACGAATGCCAGGCGAGCCGATGGGTCAGCGACGCGCGTGCACTGCGCGACCTGATGACCGGCATCAGCGTCCGGGGCGGGCACACGCAGATTGGCCGCGTGCTCAGCCACGCGCGCAAGGAAACCGGCAAGAAGAAGGTCAACGTGATGATTTTCGTCGGCGACGCGATGGAGGAGAAGGTCGATGACCTTGCCGCCGTCGCGGGCGAGCTTGGCCTCCTCGGCGTGCGCGTCTTCATCTTCCAGGAGGGGCGCGATACGGCGGTCGAGCGCGCCTTCCGCGAGATCGCCCGCCTGACCGGTGGCGCCTACGCCCGCTTCGATGTCAACGCCGCGGGCCAGTTGGCGGAGCTACTCCGGGCGGCCGCGGTCTATGCCGCTGGTGGCATGAAGGCGCTGGCCAAGGGGGGCGCAAGCGCCCGGCTGCTCCTCCAGCAAATGAAATAGCCATGGCCTATCTCGGCGTCGGCATTATCGTTCTGGCCATTTTTCTGGTGGTCGGGTGGGGGTTTGTCGCCGCCGATCCGCGCGCGTTGGTGCGCGCCATCCGCTATCTGCTCGGGATCGGGTTCATCGTTGTGGGCGCCGCACTGGCATTTGCCGAGCGCTGGGGTGTCGGACTGGTGATGATCAGCCTTGGCCTTTCGGCAATGGCGACCGGCCGGATCGGTCCGCTCGATCTTGGCGGCGGCAGCCGCTCGCGCGGATCGAACTCCAGGGTGCGCTCTCGCTATTTCGAGATGACGCTGGATCACGATAGCGGCGCCATGCAGGGGCGCGTCATGGCCGGCCGGCACGCCGGTCAGGATCTCGACGCCCTGGACGACAAGTCAGTGCTTGAAATGGTGGAGGAGGTTTCCGGCGACGCGCAAAGCGCGGCGCTACTCGAAGCTTATCTCGACCGCCGGATGCCCGGTTGGCGCGACAACGTCGAGGGTGATGCGGCATCGGGGCCGCGCGGCGCGCCGGATTCGAGCCCCATGGCTGATGAGGAGGCCTATGAGATCCTTGGCCTTGCGCCCGGCGCCAGTAAGGCGGAAATCCGGGCGGCCCACCGTCGGCTCATGATGCGGGTGCACCCTGACCAGGGCGGTTCGACTTTCCTCGCGGCGAAAATCAACCAGGCTAAGGACAGGCTTCTCGGCAATCATCGCTAAGTCCCACTACTCGAAACAAAAAAGGACCCCTGGCGTACGCGATACAGTCAGTGTCAGTCGGTTAGCGCCAAGCACTGGAACGAGCGCTTGGTGAGGTAGTCGCAGGCGGCGCGGGCTTCGGTCTTACCGGCGAAGCCGGCAAAGCGCGCGCGATAGAGTTTGGTATCGCCGCGCACGACCGTTTCGGTGTACGGCGAGGCGGAACCGAGGACGCGGGATGCCTTCGAGAGGGCCCGGTCGAGAATATCCTCGGCCGAGGACTGGGTCGGCGTCGCGGCAAGCTGAATTTTCCAGCCGGTGATCACGGCCGGCGCCGTTTCGACGTCGCTTGTGTCTTCGTCGGCAGAGGTGTCACCCTGGTCAACGGCTTCCAATGCGAAGACCGAGTTGGCGCCGATAAGCGAAGCCACGCTGCCGGCCATCCGCGGCGGAGCGGCAATTTCTGCAGGCTCGACCGACGCCGTCTCCGTTTCGTCGACGGTCGGACGAAGGCGCGGAGCCGGCAATTCCTTGGGATCTATGGATGCAACGGCGGGTCCGTCGCCCGGGATCGGTGCTGCGATGCGCTGACCGGTCGAAGCCTTGGGCATATAGTCTTCGATCAGGCCGGCCATCTTCTTGTCGCGTGACGACCCGCTCTCGCCGCCAAGCACCACGGCAACGACCTGTCGACCGCCGCGCTTGACCGAGGTGACGAGGTTGAAGCCCGATGCGCGCGTGTAACCCGTCTTGATCCCATCGACGCCGTTAATCCGACCGAGCAGGCGGTTGTGGTTGCCGATGCGTTTGCCTTTCCAGACGAAGCTGGGCGTCGAGAAGTAGGAGTAATACTTGGGATGATGCTCCTGCAGCGCGCGGCCGAGAATGGCGAGGTCGCGGGCCGTGGTGACCTGACCGGAGTTCGGCAGGCCAGAGGCGTTCCTGAATGTGGTGCTCTTCATGCCGAGGGCACGGGCCTTGCGGGTCATGTCGCGGGCGAAGGCCGTTTCCGTGCCGCCGAGGTGCTCGCCGATGGCAACCGCCACGTCGTTGGCCGATTTGGTCACCAGCGCGAGGATCGCGTCTCGGACCTTGATGGTCTGGCCGGGCTTCAGGCCAAGCTTCGACGGGGCCTGTGCGGAGGCGTGCGCCGAGAAAACGATGTTGGAGGTGAGTTTGGTCTTGCCGCTCTCCAAGGCGTCGAACAGCAGGTAAAGGGTCATCATCTTGGTGAGCGAGGCGGGATAGCGCTTGGCGTCTGCGCTCTCGGCGTACAGCGTCTTGCCGGTCTTGGCATCGACCACGATCGCCGCATCCGGGGCCGCAACCGCCGTTTCGCTCGCGGACACGCCAGCGACGGCAACCAGCCCCGCCAGTGCTATCGCCCGAAAACCGCTCGCCCTCAGGCGCGTCACCGCGCCAAATCGCAACGTCATGAAACACCACACCCGCATCTTACCGGCGCCGGCCTAACGCCCCGGACGGAAGCCCTACACACAACCGGTGGAACAAACCGGACCTGACCTGATCCGAATGACAGCCTGGTGCGCCGCAAAGGCAGCTGCGCTCGTCCCTCGACGGGAGCTCCGTCATGTTCCGCCGACGGGCAACATCCCCTGCCGTCGACTCCGGTCTCACCGTGACGACAGTATGAAAGCGAAGTTACCGTTCGGTAAAGCGTAAATTGGTCACACGCGCCCCAGATCGGCACAAATGCGAATCAGAGGCGTATGGTGCAGTGCACAATTTCTCATTGACTTTTATGTTGCAGCGCACATATACCGGGGCATCCAAGCAGGCCGCCGGTGCGGTCGGCACCACCCAGGGACGCAACGCAATGAACGCATTCGACATGCAGGGTTTCGGCAAGGACAACGTCGACGTCGCCATGAAGAGCGTCGATGCCTTCACGAAGGGCTTCCAGGCGATCGCCGCCGAGACGATGGACTATTCCAAGCGCAGCCTCGACGCCTCCGGCGCGGCTTTTGAGAAGCTTCTGGCGGTGAAGAGCCTCGACAAGGCCGTGGAAGTGCAGTCGGACATCGTCCGCTCCGCTTACGAGGGCTACGTCAGCCAGATGAGCCGCGTGGGCGAGCTTTTCCAGGGCATGGCCAAGGACGCCTACAAGCCCTACGAGGCGATGTTCGGCAAATTCGGAAAGTAAGCCAAGCGACGGCGTTTTTCGGCGCTTGCACAGAGGCCCGGCGGTTCGCCGGGCCTTTTTTTATTGAGCGGCCGATGGGTGATATTCACAAATGCCGGTATCGACCTACATAGGACTGCATTCCCCGCCACTCCCACCCAAATCGAAGCCTGCGCACCGCATGATCGGATGGCCAATATTGAGCGTTGACGGAACACGGCGTTTGTCGGCAGGATTCAGAGGAGAAGCGCCACAGTCGGACGCGACATGAGCAACACAAATCGTCGTCCCGATAGTGACGATGGCGGCTCGAGCACGAGCGTCGTCACAAAGACCCGGCCCAAGACCAAGCGGCCGAGCCTGTATCGGGTACTGATCCTGAACGACGACTACACGCCGATGGAGTTCGTCGTGCATGTGTTGGAGAGGTTCTTTCAGAAGGGGCGCGAGGAGGCGACCCAGATCATGCTGCACGTACACCAGCATGGGGTCGGGGAATGCGGCACTTACACCTATGAGGTCGCCGAGACCAAAGTGACGCAGGTGATGGATTTTGCACGCAAGAATCAGCATCCGCTACAATGCGTGATGGAAAAGAAGTGAGGTCGTCAGGTGCCGTCATTCTCCCGCAGTCTTGAGAAGGCCCTCCATCAGGCGTTGGCGCTAGCCGGCGAACGCCACCAGGAATACGCGACGCTCGAGCATCTGCTCCTGGCGCTGCTCGAGGATCAGGACGCCGCAGCCGTCATGCGGGCCTGCAACGTCGATATCGACATGCTGAAGCGCAGCCTGATCGAGTACATCGATACCGAGCTGGCCAATCTGGCGACGGGTTCCGGCGAGGATTCGAAGCCAACCGCCGGTTTCCAGCGCGTCATCCAGCGCGCGGTCATTCACGTGCAGTCCTCGGGCCGCGAGGAGGTCACCGGCGCCAACGTGCTGGTCGCGATCTTCGCCGAGCGCGAGAGCCACGCCGCGTATTTCCTGCAGGAGCAGGAGATGACACGCTACGACGCGGTCAACTACATCAGCCACGGCATCGCCAAGCGTGCCGGCATGTCCGAATCACGCCCGGTGCGCGGGGTCGACGACGACGCCGCGACGGTCGAGGGCCGCGAGGACAACAAGAAGAAGGCCGATGCGCTCGAGGCGTATTGCGTCAACCTCAACGATAAGGCGCGCAAGGGCCGCATCGACCCGCTGATCGGCCGCGAGTCCGAGATCAACCGGACGATCCAGATCCTCTGCCGCCGGCAGAAGAACAATCCGCTGTTCGTCGGTGATCCCGGCGTTGGCAAGACCGCCATCGCCGAGGGCCTCGCCAAGCGCATCGTCGAGGGCGACGTGCCCGAGGTGCTGCGCAAGTCGACGGTCTTCTCGCTCGACATGGGCACGCTGCTCGCCGGCACCCGCTATCGCGGCGATTTCGAAGAGCGCCTGAAGCAGGTGATCAAGGAGATCGAGGACTTCCCCGGCGCTATCATGTTCATCGACGAGATCCACACCGTGATCGGCGCCGGCGCCACTTCCGGCGGCGCGATGGATGCGTCGAACCTGCTGAAGCCGGCGCTGGCTTCCGGCACGATCCGCTGCATCGGCTCGACCACCTATAAGGAATACCGCCAGTTCTTCGAGAAGGACCGGGCGCTGGTGCGCCGTTTCCAGAAGATCGACATTGTCGAGCCGACGATCCCGGACGCCATCGAGATCCTCAAGGGCCTGAAGCCCTATTTCGAGGACTATCACCGCGTCCGCTACACCAACGACGCGATCAAGAGCGCCGTCGAACTGTCGTCGCGTTACATCCACGACCGCAAGCTGCCCGACAAGGCGATCGACGTGATCGACGAGACCGGCGCATCGCAGATGCTGCTGCCGGAGTCCCGTCGCCGCAAGACGATTGGCGTCAAGGAGATCGAGGACACGATCGCCACGATGGCGCGCATCCCGCCGAAGACCGTGTCGAAGGACGACGCCGAAGTGCTTCAACATCTCGACGCGGCCCTGAAGCGCGTCGTCTACGGCCAGGACAAGGCGATCGAGCGTATTTCGTCGGCGATCAAGCTCGCCCGCGCCGGCCTGCGTGAACCGGAGAAGCCGATCGGCTCCTACTTGTTCTCGGGTCCGACCGGCGTCGGCAAGACCGAAGTCGCACGCCAGCTCGCCGCCTCGCTCGGCGTCGAACTGATCCGCTTCGACATGTCGGAATACATGGAGCGCCACACGGTCTCGCGTCTGATCGGCGCGCCTCCCGGCTATGTCGGTTTCGACCAGGGCGGCCTGCTGACCGACGGCGTCGACCAGCATCCGCACTGCGTGCTCCTGCTCGACGAAATCGAGAAGGCCCATCCGGACCTGTTCAACATCCTTCTGCAGGTCATGGACCACGGCAAGCTGACCGACCACAACGGCAAGCAGGTCGACTTCCGCAACGTCATCCTGATCATGACCACCAACGCCGGCGCCAGCGACCTCGCCAAGGCCGCCATCGGCTTCGGCAATTCGGTCAAGGATGGCGACGACATGGAGGCGATCAACCGCCTGTTCGCGCCGGAGTTCCGCAACCGTCTCGACGCGATCGTGCCGTTTGGCAATCTGCCGCCGGAAGTTGTCTATCAGGTGGTGCAGAAGTTCGTGCTGCAGTTGGAGGCCCAACTCGCCGACCGCGGCGTGACCTTCGACCTGTCGGAAGGGGCCATCAAATGGCTGGCCGACAAGGGCTACGACAGCCGCATGGGCGCGCGTCCGCTCGGACGTGTCATCCAGGACAACATCAAGCAGCCGCTCGCCGACGAGGTTCTGTTCGGCAAGCTGAAGAAGGGCGGCACCGTCAAGGTGCGGGCCAAGGAAGATGGGAGCGGGCTCGACCTCGAAGCACTCGAGGACGGACCGGTGACCCCGAAGCCTGAGCCGACGCCGCGCAAGCGGTCCGCGCCTCGGCGCCGCAAGCCGCCGCAGGCGGCCGCCAAGAAGTCACCGCCGCCGCCGGATAAGCCGTCGGGCGAAGGCGGCAAGCGCGGGCTGGTGCCCAAGGTGCCGCTGAAGACAAACTGAGATTGCGGCGGGCGGCCTTCGGGCCGCCCGTTTGATTCAGGCAGTTGTGGAGCGGAATCCAACCCAGCCTGCTTTGCGGTGGCGGCGGGCCAGCCAACGCGGTGCTGCGTTCTTCCATGCTGCATCGAGCGCGCTGACGAAGGTGCTTTCACCGCATTTCGCATTGATCTGCAGGTAGCCCGGCTTTCGCCATGTGCCGGGGAGGGGCACGAACAGTTCGGGCTCCCCGGCGCCCGCCGCCTGCAAATCCTCACGCCGAAGCATCACATCGAAGAAGCGGGAATTGCCCGATCGAATGCGCGCGAACGGGCGCCTGGAGACGGTGAAGAGCTGCGTTCCCCCTTCCTGCACGGTTTCCGTGACGTCGGGGTAGCGAAGAACGAGAGCGCGGAATTCGTCTGGGGTCATGGGCCGCGCATCCTTGCGGCGCGCAGCATTGCGGCGACCAGGTTTGCGATCACGTGGGGCTTCTCGTTGGGGAGTTGGCTTGGCTCGCTCCAACCGATCGCCACGATGGGCGGCGCGCGCGCACCATGGCCAGGAAAGGCGCGGCAGGACCCCATGCCTTCGCAAAGCTCACGATATTGCGAACCCACTTTGTGGTGATCGGGGAGCCGGGCCAGTTGGCCTCGGCGGCTGTTGCAATCGTGCTTGGCTGCCCGGAAATGTCTGCCTGCCGCGGGACGGTGTAGAGGACGCGCAGTCCGAGCACAGCGGCATCGTTGAAGAGTTGGATGTCCATCGGCGTCAGGAGCGGCACTGTCCCCTTGGCCAGCAGAGCAGCCCCACGCGGGGTGACGATTTGCGCGAATGTGCCTCCCTGCGGCAAAAGAGGTGCGACGATCTCGAAGCCACTCTCCTGGACGATCCTGACGCAGCGGCTCCATTTCATGCCGGCGTGGGCAAGCCGCAGGATATCGAAATCCGGCAGGCGGGAAAGCCAATCGGGGTCGAGCAGCATGAGCGCAGTCGGCCTCAAAATGCAGTCATCCTCGAGGATGCACACGAACGGGTCCCGACCGCCGGCAATCTCAAGGCAAAGTTTGCGGAATGAGGCGGCGACTCCGATCTGGCCGGGCATGAGGGGGAAGGCCGAAGTCTGTGGGGGCCGCATTTCCGCGATCTCCGCCGGCGCCATCTGGTAGCCGTCGATTGCGTCGAAGAAATCGGGCACGAGGCCGAGCGTGGCGAGATGCGCCGCGATGGTCGCCCGACGATCCGGCGAACGGCGAAGATTCATGACCCTGATCGGAATTGTCATGTGCCTTGACGCTGCCGCTTCTGGAGTCGCCCGACGGAGCCGACGTGTCGATGTCGCTACTTCAGCGCCCGGCGGATCTTCTCCGCGTTGGCCGCGAGGACCTGCTCATCCTCCATGCCGCCGGTGTGCGGCTTCAGCGGCACGCCCTCGAACCGAGGGATAACGTGGAAGTGCAGGTGAAAGACCGACTGGCCGGCCGGCGCCTCGTTGTACTGCACGACGGTGACGCCGTCGGCGTCGAAGGCAGTCTTCACCGCGCGGGCGACTTTCTGCACGGACTTGAGAAGAGCGGTCAGCGTCGCGGGATCGGCATCGAGCAGATTGCGTGAGGGCGCTTTGGGAAGCACCAGCGTGTGGCCGGTGCCCTGAGGCATCACGTCCATGAAGGCGACAGTGCTGTCATCCTCGAAGACGCGCTGCGAGGGAATCTCCCCGCGCAGGATTTTCGCGAAGATGTTGCTGTCGTCGTACGGCTCTGTCATCGATCCCCTCCGCTCGTCAGACGTTTTCGCGAAAAGGCAGGTATTCGGCAAGGGTCTCCTGGTCTCGCGACACTTCGCGGCGCTCGCGCTTCAGGTAATCCGCGACGGCCGAGCGAAAGCCCGGATCGGAAATCCAGTGGGCGGAGCGGGTGAGGGTCGGGCGGTAACCGCGCGCAAGCTTGTGCTCGCCCTGCGCGCCGGCCTCGACGCAACGCAGCTTGTGCACGATTCCCCACTCCATCGCCTGATAGTAGCAGAGCTCGAAATGGAGGAAGGGCTGTTCCTCCACCGTCCCCCAATAGCGGCCGTAAAGCGTGTCCGACCCAATGAAGTTCAGCGCGCCGGCGATGGCGCGACCATTCCGCATGGCGAGCATCAGCAGGATGCGGTCCGCCATTCTCTCGCCGATCAGAGAGAAAAAGCGTCGGTTGAGATAGGGCCGTCCCCATTTGCGCGAGCCGGTGTCCATGTAGAACGAGAAGAACGAGTCCCAGGCGCGCTCTGTGAGGTCCTTGCCGGTGAGGTGCACGACGTCGATACCACCGGCGAGCGCGTCGCGCCGCTCGCGCTTGATCGCCTTGCGCTTGCGGGATGCCAGGGCCGACAGGAAATCGTCGAAGTCGCCGTAGTCCTCGTTGACGAAATGGAACTGGCGGTCATTTCGCGGCAGATAGCCGACCTCGGTGAGGATCGCCTGTTCCGCCTCGTTGGCGAAGGTGACGTGGAGCGACGAGACGCCGAGCTTGCCGGCGAGCGTTGCCGCCGCTGCGGCGAGCAGGCCGCGATTGCGTTCCGCATCCGCACCAGGGCGCGCCAGCAGTCGACGGCCGGTCACCGGCGTGAAGGGCACCGAAGCCTGGAGCTTGGGATAGTAGTTGCCGCCGGCGCGTTCGTAGGCATCCGCCCAGCCGTGGTCGAAGACATATTCGCCCTGGGAGTGGCTCTTGAGATAGACCGGCATGACCGCTGCCGGGCGACCGTCGCTGCCATCGAGCACCAGATGCTGGCCGAGCCAGCCGGTCTTGCGGGTAGCGCAGCCGGCTTCTTCCAGCGACCACAGGAAATCATGCGACAGGAACGGGTTGAACGCTTCGCCCGGCGGATTGGCGCAGGCGTCCCAATCGTCGCGAGCGATCTCCGATAGCGAGGAGATGACTCGAAAGGTGGCTTCCGCCGGACTGTTCGCGGGCAAGGCTGACGCTCTTTGCGGGGTCTATTCACCCACAAACTTAGGCCGCGGGGCCGCAGGTGCAAGCCGTTCTTCAGCGGCGGTTGGTCGCCTCCGGGTCGAAGCCCTCGAAGGTGATCTGGTCGGTGTAGAGCCGCGCCTTTTCCCAATCGGCTTGTGTCCGGACTGTCCAGGTGATCAGTGGCAGGCCGAAATGGCGCAGGAGCATGGGGGCGGAGGCGGGCAGGGCCTTGATGCCGTAAGACACGAAGCGCGGCCATACCACCGAGCATGCGAGCAGGTTGCGGAGTGCGAAGCGGCGCGCCGACGACAGGTGTCCCCAATCCGGACCATAGTCGAAATGATCGGCAACCAGCCCGCGCGGCAGGTTGGGCGCCAGGCGCCGCATGGCAGCCATCGATGCCGGATCGAAGGACATGACCGCGAGCGGACCGGAATAGCCGGCGAGGATCGGTGCGGCAGCCTGCTCCAGCCGTCGATCGCCATCCCATCCGCTCTTCAATTCGACGATCAGGGGAACGCGGCCATCGACGAGGTCGAGCAGTTCCTCCAGAGTTGGAATGCGGGCCTCGGTGTCGCGCAGTCTGAGCGGCGCGAAGCTCGGCCAGCGTCTTCGCGGCGACCGGCCCGGTCGCCTCGGTCAACCGGTCGAGCTTGCCGTCGTGGAAGACCACGACGCGCCCGTCCGAAGTCCGCTGCACGTCGCATTCGATCGCGAAGTTGCGGGCGATGGCGGCCTCGGCGGCCGGCAGGGTGTTCTCGATCCGCCCGGCCGCCCGGTCATGGTATCCGCGATGGGCGATCGGCCGCGCGGTCAGCCAGTCGATGTCTGACATGGGATGCCCGGGGCTCAGGCGATCTCCACGATCACCTCGACCTCGACGGCTGCGCCGAGAGGCAAGGTCGCAACGCCGAATGCCGAGCGGGCATGCTTGCCGCGTTCGCCCAGCACCTCGATCAGGAAATCCGAGCAGCCGTTGACGCACTTGTGCGGCTCGGTGAAGTCGGGCTCGGCGTTGACGAAGCCCGTCAGCTTCACGACGCGCTTGACCTTCTCCAGGTCGCCCAGCGCCGCCTTGAGGTTGGCGAGAATATTGATGGCGCACACGCGGCCGGCCTTCTGGCCTTCCTCGACGCCGTAATCGCGGCCGAGCTTGCCAACGTACTTCTCCCCGTCGGCCATCAGCGAGACCTGACCGGATACGAAGAGCAGCTTGCCGACGGTGACGGTCGGCACGTAGCTGGCCTGCGGCGGCAGTGGCGCGGCGAGCGTGATCCCGAGTGCCTTGAGGCGTGTTTCGGCGGTTTCGGCCATTGCTTTTCGTCTCCGGTTGCCCTGATGTGGCCGCTCTAGTCGCCCAGAATTCCCGGCGACGCAAGGGTTACGCAATGGCATTGCTTGTCAGATGGGCGGCCACGTTGATGGCTGCGCTTGGGGTTTCGCTCGCGGCGGTTCCGGCCGGGGCGAACGCGCCGGACCTCGCCTCCTACCGCGCCGTGTACGACCTTTCGATCGACACTTCGGACGAGCAATCGGGAGATACCACCGTCAGCGGCCGGCTTGTTGTCGAGTTCGCCGGCTCGCGCTGTGCCGGCTACAAAAGCAAGATGCGCTTTGTCACCGAGAGCGAGGATGCGGATGGACAAACGCAGATCACCGACGCCCGAACCGAGACCACGGAGACCGCCAGCGGCCGCTTCGAGTTTCTGAACCAGACCTACGTCAACGAGGAACTGGCGGAGGAATCGCAGGGCGTCGCCACGCGGGGCGCAGACGGCACAACGGTGGTGCTGAAGAAGCCGGCCGAAAAGACGTTCACCATCGAGGGCGCGGCGGTGTTTCCGACCGAGCAACTGAAGAAGATCATCGCCGCAGCGCAGGCGGGCGAGCACTTCGTTCCGATGGAGGTCTTCGACGGGTCGCAGACCGGCGATGTGGTGTTCGCCAGCGCCACCGTCATCGGCAAGGTCTCGACAGCCACCGACGACTATGGCGATGAATCGCTGGTCAGTGACGCAGGCTTCGCCGGTCTGAAGCACTGGCCGCTCACCGTGAGCTATTTCGAGAAGCACAGCGGCACCGACGACACGCCGAGCTACATCACGTCGTTCGTGGCCTATTCGAACGGGATCGGCCGCAAGCTCAAGATCGACTACGGCAAGTTCGCGCTGACCGGGACCATCACCCACCTGGACATGCTGACGCCGCCACCCTGCTAGGCGCTATTCCTTCGGCGCGGGCGGCTTGCGGCTCGTGTCGAAGACCAGCCCCAGTTCTACGGCGCGGTTGCCGAACTTGTCGCGGAGCTTGTCCACGGCGGCTTCGGCGGCGGCGCGCTTGCTCGCGGCAGGATCGACGAGATCGGCTGGATCGGCGAGGCGCGGGTCGGCGAACTCCGACACGCCGATGCCGATGAGGCGGAAGCGGGTCTTGCCATCCGCCTCGCGGGCAAGCAGTTCGGCGCCAACCAAGAAGATGCGATCCGCCAGTTGTGTCGGCGCGGCAAGATGCCGGCTCCGCGTGCGCAGCCGGAAATCGTCGGTCTTCAGTTTCAACGTCACGTTCACGCCGGCGATGCCGGCTTTCTTCAGCCGCGCCGAGACCTTCTCGGACAATGCCCGCAGGATGGCCTTCAGTTCGTGTCCGTCGGCAAGGTCGACGTCGAAGGTTGTTTCAGCGCTGACGCTCTTCGCCTCACCGCGGGGATCGACACTTCGCCGATCATCGCCGCGCGACAGCCGCGCAAGACGCAGCCCCATCGATCCGTAGCGCCGCGCCAACTCCGCCTCGCCGACGGTGCGGATCGCGCCGATGGTGTGGATGCCGTCGTCGGACAGGCGCCGCTGCATCGTCGTGCCCACGCCCCAGATCAGGCTGACCGGCTTCGGCGCCAGAAAGGCCTGCGCCTCGGCCTGGCCGATCACCGAAAAGCCGCGCGGCTTTTCGAGATCGGAGGCGATCTTGGCGAGGAACTTGTTGAACGACAGGCCGATCGAGACGGTGATGCCGATCTCGGATTCGATGCGCCGTTGCAGTCGGGCGAGCGCCAGCGCCGGTGGTGCCCGGTGAAGTTTCTCGGTGCCCGACAGGTCCAGGAACGCTTCGTCGATCGATAGCGGCTCGACCAGCGGCGTCAACTCCTGCATGAGGGCGCGCACCTCGCGCCCGACGCGACTGTATTTCTCGAAATTGGGGCGGACGACGATGGCATCCGGGCATGCCTGCAGCGCCTTGAACATCGGCATGGCCGAGCGCACGCCACGAATGCGGGCCATATAGCAGGCCGTCGCCACCACGCCACGCTTGCCGCCGCCGACGATCACCGGTTTGTCGGCAAGCTCAGGGTCGTCGCGCTTCTCGATCGCGGCGTAGAAAGCGTCGCAGTCGAGATGGGCAATCGCGAGGCGGAACAGTTCGTCGTGGCGGAGCAGGCGCGGGCTGCCGCAAGCCGGGCAGCGCGTATCGCGACACCGGCGCCGGGGCGAGGCAGTCGCGGCAGAAACCCGCGGAGGCGGGATCCTGCCCGGGTTTTGAGCCGAGACTCTCCATGGCCCGCGAGAATACCCGGCCGAGGCAGCGGCTGCGAGACACCTCACGGTGCGCGGATACCCATTCGTCCGCGCGTATTGGTCGTGCTAAGCGTTGTGAATCGACCCGCCAAACAACGGACCTCCCAGTGATCCGTGCTCCCGTTCTGGCCCTAGCCGCCGGATTCATCCTTCTCGGCGGCATTGTCGTGTCGATCGCGCTGTTCGCCTTCAATCTGCAAAGCACCAACGATGCCCTGACCGCGGGCCTGGAGCGAAATCTGGCGCTGTCGGAACTTCTCAACCAGTTGCAAGGCGCCGAAAGCGGGCAGCGCGGGTTTTTGCTTACAGACGATCCAGCCTATCTCAAGTCGCACACCAACGCGCTGGACGGCGCGGTTCGCACCCTCGATGCGATCGGCAAACCACGGCCGGGCGGGTTCAATTTCCAGCCTGTCACCATCGTCAACCTGCGGGCGGCCGTAACCGCCAAGGTCGGTGAGCTTCGCAACACAATCGAACTGGCCCAGCAGGGCCGCAAGCCGGAAGCGCTCGCTATCGTGGAGAGCGACCGCGGCGAAAGGCTTATGAATGACATACGCGATGTCGTCGGCCTGTTGCGGGCCTACAACAACGGCGCGGTCAGCGATGTCCTTGCGCGGGAGCAGGCGATTGTCACTGGCCTGTGGCTGGGCATCGCCGCCGCTGCCATCGGTATCCTCGTGCTTGCGGCCGTGCTGCTCAGGGATACGCGACAGCGGTTGAACGTGCTCCGCGAGCAGGCTGCCGCTCTCGAGGACCGCAATCGTATCATGGCGGAGACGAACGATCAGCTGTCGCAGGAAATTGCCAATCGCGAGGCAGCCGAAGGCCAGTTGCGGCAGGTTCAGAAAATGGAGGCGATCGGACAGCTTTCGGGTGGCATCGCCCACGACTTCAACAACATGCTCGCGGTCGTGATGAGTGCCATCAGCCTCAGCCGGCGGAAGCTTGCGCGCGGCGAGCACGACATCTCTTCCTTTCTTGATGGTGCCGCGGAGGCGGCGGAGCGGGCTGCGACCCTCACCGCGCGGCTACTCGCCTTCTCGCGTCAGCAGCCGCTTCAGCCGGAGCCGGTTGAGGCAAACAAACTCGTTTCGGGCATGTCGGAAATGCTTCACCGAACGCTGGGCGAGACAATCCAGCTCGAATCCGTTCTCGCCGCCGGCCTGTGGAGGACGCGGGTCGATCCGCCGCAGCTCGAGAACTCCATCATCAACCTGGCGGTCAACGCGCGCGACGCCATGGGCGAAAGCGGCAGCATTACTATCGAAACGGCGAACTGCTACCTCGACGATGCCTACGCACGTGAGAACCCGGGCACCGCGCCGGGTCAGTACGTCATGGTCGCGGTGAGTGACACCGGAGACGGCATGCCTCCGGCGGTCATCGCCCATGCCTTCGACCCGTTTTTCACGACCAAGTCGCCAGGGAAGGGCACTGGCCTCGGGCTCAGCCAAGTCTACGGCTTCGTCAAGCAATCCCACGGGCACATCAAGATCTACTCCGAGATAGGCACCGGCACGACGGTCAAGCTCTACCTGCCGCGTTACACGGGTGAGGAAGAACCTGGGACCGGCCGCCGCATGGTCGAGCGGGGTGCCCTGGTCGGCGGGCGCGCCGACGAAATCATCCTGGTTGCCGAGGATGACGATCACCTGCGAGCCATGGTCCGGGACAGCATGCAGGAGATCGGCTACACGGTGATCGAGACGGGAGACGCCGAGATGGCCCTCCAGCTGCTCCGCGAGCGGGCGGACATCTCGCTGCTGTTTACCGACATCGTGATGCCGAAAATGAACGGCCGGATGCTGGCGGAGGCGGCGAGGCGCGATCGGTCGGACCTGAAAGTCCTTTATACTACAGGGTTTACGCGAAATGCCGTGGTTCACAACGGCGTGCTGGATGCCGGGGTGAATCTGATAGTGAAGCCCTTCACCGTCGAGCAGCTGGCCGCCAAGGTCCGGCAGGTTCTCGATGGCGTCTGACGGACTTCTTTCGCCCGAAAAGCGGCTCTGCTAAGAGGGCGCAAACCAGCAGGAACCTTAGCCCGTATGTCGGTCGACAAGGATACCGTCAAGCGCGTCGCGCATCTCGCCCGCATCGCCGTCAGCGACGCGGAAGCCGAGGCTTTGCGCGGCGAATTGAACACCATCCTGGGCTTTGTGGAGCAGTTGAACGAAGTTGACGTGACCGGCGTCGAGCCGATGACCGCCGTTATCCCGATGAAGATGAAAATGCGTGCCGACGTGGTGACCGACGGCGCCCAGGCGGACGCGGTCGTGTCCAACGCGCCTGCGCGCGAGGAGCACTTCTTCGTTGTGCCCAAGGTGGTCGAGTAGCCGCCTGTGGTCGTGATAGCGGTCGAAACGCCTTTGCAGGACGATGTTCGCGCCATGGTCGCCGCGCTCAACGACTATTTGATCCCGCTGACGCCCCGCGAGTTCCAGTTCCAGCTTACGGCGGAGCAAATGGCTGAGCCGACCGTGACCGTCCTTGTCGCCCGTGGCGGCGACGGCCGGCCCCTCGGTATGGGCTCGCTGAAGGACCACGGCCGTGCACTCGGCGAAATCAAGCGCATGTATACCCGGCCGGAGGTCCGCGGACAGCGCATCGGCTCGCTGTTGCTCACGCACCTCGAAGCGCTGGCGCGGGACAGGGGCATCACGCGCCTCGTCCTGGAGACCGGCGAGGGGCAGGGCTTCGAGCCGGCCTGGCGCGTCTATGAGCGCGGCGGATTTATCGTGTGCGGTGCCGTGCTGGACTATCCCGACTCCGGTTATTCGCGTTTTTACGAAAAGAGCCTTTCCGCATGAGCGATCTCACCGCACTGACCATCGCCGAGATCCGGGACGGGCTATCGGCGCGGCGCTTCTCGGCCGTCGAACTGACCCAGGCCTATCTGGCGGCGATGGCGAAGGCGCGCGATCTCAACGCTTATATTGTCGAGACCCCGGAAAAGGCGCTGGCGATGGCCGCCGTATCCGACGAGCGCATCGCAAAGGGCGAGGCGCGGGCGCTGGAGGGCGTGCCGCTCGGCATCAAGGACCTGTTCTGCACCGAAGGCGTCCACAGCCAGGCGGCGAGCCATGTGCTCGACGGCTTCAAGCCGACCTATGATTCAACGGTGACGGCAAACCTCTGGGCCGACGGCGCGGTCATGCTGGGCAAGCTCAACATGGACGAGTTCGCCATGGGCTCCTCCAACGAGACCTCGTATTACGGCCCGGTGGTGAACCCGTGGCGGTCGAAGGGCTCGAACGCGCCGCTGGTGCCCGGCGGCTCGTCGGGCGGTTCGGCAACCGCCGTCGCCGCGCACCTGTGCGCCGGCGCCACCGCGACCGACACGGGCGGGTCAATCCGCCAGCCCGCCGCGTTCACCGGCACGGTCGGCATCAAGCCGACCTACGGCCGCTGCTCGCGCTGGGGCATCGTCGCCTTCGCCTCGTCGCTGGATCAGGCCGGACCGATTGCCCGCACGGTGCGCGACGCGGCCATACTGATGAAATCGATGGCGAGCGCCGATCCGAAGGATACGACCTCGGCTGACTTGCCGGTGCCTGACTACGAGAAGGCAATCGGGCAGAGCGTGAAGGGCCTGAAGATCGGCATTCCGAAGGAATATCGCGTCGAGGGCATGCCCCCCGAAATCGAACAGCTCTGGGAGCGCGGCAAGGCGTGGTTGCGCGATGCCGGCGCCCAGATAGTCGATATTTCGCTGCCGCACACAAAGTATGCTTTGCCGGCTTATTATATCGTCGCACCCGCGGAAGCTTCTTCCAACCTCGCCCGGTATGACGGCGTCCGCTACGGCCTGCGTGTACCCGGCGACGACATTATCTCCATGTACGAGGCGACCCGCGCCGCCGGCTTCGGCAAGGAAGTGAAGCGCCGGGTGCTGATCGGCACGTACGTGCTTTCGGCCGGCTACTACGACGCCTATTACCTTCGCGCCCAGAAGGTGCGCACGCTGATCAAGCGCGACTTCGAGCAGGTCTTCGCCGACGGCATCGATGCCATCCTGTCTCCGGCGACGCCGTCGGCTGCGTTCGGCCTGGATGCGATGGCGCTGGCGTCGCCCATCGAGATGTACCTCAACGACGTCTTCACGGTGACGGCCAACATGGCCGGCCTGCCGGGCATTGCCGTGCCGGCCGGGGTCACGGCCGATGGCCTGCCGCTCGGGCTCCAGCTGATCGGCCGCCCGTTCGACGAAGAAATGCTGTTCCGCACCGGGCAGGCGATCGAGGCGGCGGCGGGACACTTTGCGCCGGAGCACTGGTGGGCGACATGAAGCGTCAGAACGTCGCCTCCGGCAGTCCATACGAGCCGATCATCGGCTTTTCGCGCGCGGTCCGTATCGGCAACATCGTCTCCGTCGGTGGCACCGCACCCATCGGTCCTGACGGCAAGACGGTGGGCGTCGGCGATCCGGCCGCGCAGACGCGCCGCTGCATCGAGATCATCCGGACAGCACTGGAAGAAGCGGGCGCGAGCCTTGAGGATGTCATCCGCACACGGACATTCTTCACGCGCCAGTCCGACTGGGAGGCGATCGGCCGCGCTCATGGCGAGGTATTTGGATCCATCCGCCCGGCGAGTACCATGGCGATCGTCAAGGGACTGATCGATGACGCGTGGCTGGTCGAGATCGAGGCTGACGCCGTGATCGCAGCAGAGGGAGAGACCCCATGAAGCCGCAGGAACTCCGCACCAGCGCCGAACCACCGAAGGGCGCGTCCGGGCCGTTGGCCGCGCTCTGGCATATTGCCAAGGGCGACTGGCACAAGGCGCATGAGACGGTCATGGACGACGATACCCCGGAGGCCGCCTGGGTCCACGCCCATCTGCATCGCATCGAGGGCGACGAGTCCAACGCCGGCTACTGGTACCGCCGCGCGGGGCGTCCCCACGCCACGAACGAACACGCCGCGGAGTGGGAGGAGATCGCCGGCCTTCTCCTCGCAGGACACGGCCAAGTCTGAACATGGCGGCGACACCGGGCAAGCAGCTGATCAAGGGCGCCACCGGCGACTGGGAAATCGTCGTCGGCATGGAGGTGCATGCCCAGGTGACATCGCAGTCCAAGCTGTTCTCCGGCGCCTCGACGGATTTCGGCGGCGAGCCGAACGCGCATGTCAGCCTGGTCGATGCGGCGATGCCGGGCATGCTGCCGGTCATCAACGCAGAATGCGTGGCACAGGCGGTTCGTACCGGGCTCGGACTGAAGGCGAAGATCAACCTCAAGAGCCGTTTCGACCGGAAGAACTACTTTTATCCGGACCTGCCGCAGGGCTACCAGATTTCGCAATACCAGGAGCCGATCGTCGGCGAGGGCGCGATCACCGTTGACCTGGAAGACGGCGAAAGCTTCACGGTCGGCATCGAGCGGCTGCATCTGGAGCAGGACGCCGGCAAATCGCTCCACGACCAGCATGCGACGTCGAGCTTCGTCGATCTCAACCGTTCCGGCGTGGCGTTGATGGAGGTCGTGTCGAAGCCCGATATCCGCTCGGCCGACCAGGCGAAAGCCTATCTCAGCAAGCTTAGATCGATCCTGCGCTACCTCGGAACCTGCGACGGCAACATGGACGAGGGCTCGCTCAAGGCCGACATCAATGTGTCGGTGCGCAAGCCGGGCGCGCCACTCGGCACCCGCTGCGAGATCAAGAACATGAACTCGATCCGCTTCATCGGCGAGGCGATCGACTACGAGGCGCGGCGCCAGATCGCGATCCTCGAGGATGGCGGTTCGATCGATCAGGAGACCCGCCGTTTCGATCCCGACCGCGGCGAGACGCGCCCCATGCGCTCCAAGGAGGAGGCGCACGACTATCGCTATTTCCCCGATCCCGATCTGCTCCCGTTGGAGTTCGATCAGGCGTTCGTCGATGGCCTGGCCGCCGGCCTGCCGGAGCTGCCGGACGAGAAGAAAGCGCGCTTCGTCGCGATGGGCCTGAACCCCTACGATGCCGACGTGCTGACCGCGGATCGCGACACGGCGGCCTATTTCGAGGCGGTGGCCAACGGACGGGACGCCAAGGCGGCCGCCAACTGGGTCATCAACGAACTCGCCGGCCGGCTGAACCGCCAGGGACTGGACGTCGCCAACAGCCCGGTTTCGCCGGAACAGATCGGCGCGATCATCGACCTGATCGGCGCCGGCACCATTTCGGGCAAGATCGCCAAGGACGTGTTCGAGATCGTCTGGGCCGATGGCGGCGACCCCGCCGGGATCGTCGAGAGCCGCGGCCTCAAGCAGGTCACCGACACCGGCGCCATCGAGAAGATCGTCGACGAGATCATGGCTGCCAACCCGGACAAGGTGGCCGATGCCAGGGCAAAGCCGCAGGCGCTCGGCTGGTTCGTCGGGCAGGTGATGAAGGCGAGCGGCGGCAAGGCCAACCCGCAGGCCGTCAACACGCTATTGAAGCAGAAGCTCGGACTGTGACCTAGGCGGCGGCCGGGGCTGCCATCGGCGGCATCAGGAGCATCATGCGGCTGCGGATTTCGCGCGCCTCCACGCCGTCGAGCTCTGATTCCAGTGCCGCATGTTCGTTTCGCCAGAGCGGCACGGCTTTGGCGAGCAGGGCGCTTCCCGCCTTGGTGAGAGAGGCGCGTCGCGCGCGCCGGTCGCTGCCATCCGCGCGCAGGGTAACCAGGCCGCGCTTCTCCAGCTTTCTCACCGCCGCCGTCACGGTGGCGTGGTCCATCCCGAGGAACGCAGCGAGTTCGCCGAGCTTCGGCTGGCCCATGCCGCCGGTGGCGACCATCATCGAGAATTGCCCGTTGGTGATTGCCAATCCAGCGAACAGCCGGTCGAAGCGGCGGGCGAGTTCGCGCGCGGTGCGCTGCGCCGCGAAGCACAGGCACTGGTCCCGCACTTCGTGCGCGACCGACTTTGCAAAATCCGTTGTCGCCGTCATTTTATTTTGATATCAACATATATCGGCTTCGGCAAGTCGGGGCCGCCGGGATGTTGGATCCACCCCGGAAATCAGCCGTTTCTCCACACACTTTCCATCACCAAGAATCTCTGGGGCGTCAGATGCCGAATTCAAACTACCGCTGGGTGATTGTCGCGGCCGGTGGCCTGCTTGGCTGCGTTGCGATGGGGTGCATCTTCTCGCTGCCGATCTACCTGCTGCCGATGTCCAAGGCGACCGGATGGTCCACCACGGGCATCTCCGGCGCAATGACGGTCGGCTTCCTAGCGATGGCTGTCGCCAGTCTCTTCTGGGGCTCGCTTTCTGACCGCTTCGGTCCGCGTGTCGTGGTCCAGATCGGCGCGGCGATGCTGGTAGCGAGCCTGCTTCTTGCGAGTCGTGCGGCGACGATCCTGCAGTTCCAGCTTCTGTTCGGCCTGGTCGCCGGTGTCGCCGTCGCGGCCTTCTTCGCGCCGCTGATGGCCGCGGTCACCGGATGGTTCGAGACCCAGCGCGGCCTCGCCGTCTCGCTCGTCTCGGCCGGCATCGGCATCGCGCCCGTGACGATGACGCCGCTGAACGCCTGGCTGATCTCTGCCTACGACTGGCGCACCTCGATGCAGATCCTGGCCGTGGTGGCGGCGGTGCTGCTCGCTCCGGCGACCTTCTTTCTGCGCCGTCCCCCGGCGCTTCAGGCAGCGGGCGGGAGCATTGGCGCGGCCGGCATGGGAGAGGTGGACGGCAGCGCCATGACGCCGCGGCAGGCGCTCCTGTCGTCGCCGTTCATCATTCTGGCGCTGACCAACTTCTTCTGCTGCGCCACCCATGCGGGTCCGATTTTCCACACGGTCAGCTATGCGATCGTGTGCGGCATTCCGGCCGTCACCGCAGCGACCATCTACAGCGTCGAGGGCATCGCCGGCATGGCGGGGCGGCTGGGCTTCGGCGTGCTAGCCGATAAGCTGGGCGCCAAGAATGTGCTGGTGTGGGGGCTGCTGATCCAGGCGTTCGGGGCGCTGGGGTACTTCTTCGCAAGCACGCTGCCGGCCTTCTACGCCGCGGCGGTGCTCTTCGGCTTCGTCTATGCGGGCATCATGCCGCTCTATGCGGTGCTTGCCCGCGAGAACTTCCCGCTGCGCATGATGGGCACGATCATCGGCGGCACGTCGATGGCCGGCAGTCTCGGCATGGCGACCGGGCCGATCCTGGGCGGATGGCTTTACGACACCACCGGCAGCTATGGCTCGCTCTATCTCACCTGCTTCGCTATGGGCATCGGCGCGTGCCTCATCGCGATGACCTTCCGGCCGTTTCCCAAGATCGAACCGAAGGGCCTCGGCACGGCAACCGCCTGAGAGCTATTCTCGACGAAGGATTTCTGTCAGTCCGGCTGCCGCCCGGCCGAGCCGGGTTATGATCCGCGTCACCGTCGATTCGGGAGACGCCGATGGTTGCCCATGTCTGGCCCGTCGAACACCCTCAGGAGCCCGCGAAGGCGGCCGCGTCGCCCGCCGCCGGTTATGCCGCCGGGCTGACAACGTGGTTTCTCGTCGGCGGAGTATTCGTCGCAGCCAAGTACGGCGTTGAAGAGGTGCCGCCTTGGACGATGTGCTTTGTGCGGCTGCTGATTGCCACGACAGCCCTGATGCCGCTGGCCTGGGGCGAGCGTGCGGCGATGTTACGTTTTCTGCGCAAGCACGGGCTGCATGCCCTCGTCGTCGGCGGCATCGGGCTCGGGATCACGCAGGGCCTGCTCTACGACGCACTGGCGTTCACCAGCGCGATCAACAGCGGCATCATCTTCTCGGTCTCCGCGATCATCACGCTGATTCTCGCCGGCATCGTGCTGCGCGAACCGCTCGGGCCGTGGCAGTTCATCGGCTCGCTGATCGCATTCGCCGGCATCGTAACCATTGCAGTACGGGGCAGCCTGGCAATTCTGTTGGGCCTGCAGTTCGGGGTAGGCGATCTCCTTGTTTTCATCGCCGCCTGTTGCTCTGCCAGCTATACGGTATCCATCAAACTCGCGAAGTTCGATCTTCCGCGGCTTCCGCTTCTGGTCATCTTTCTTTGCGGTGGGGTGATCGCGACTTTCCCGGGTTTTGTGCTGGAGGTTCTTCACCACGACCACAGTAAGCTCGCCTTCAAGGGTTACCTGGCCTTGGCATACGTCGCGATACCCGGCGGCGCGCTCATGTACCTGCTGTACAACTGGAGCGTAGAAATACTGGGCGCGTCCCGTGCCGGCGCTCTGTCCTACACGCAGATGATCTTCACTGCGTTCCTGGCCTGGCTGATCCTCGACGAGGCCATCGCCTGGTATCACGTCGCCGGTGCGGCGTTGATCATCGTTGGCGTTGGGTGCATCGAACTGATGAAGGTGAAGCCAGCCGCGGCGCCTACTCGAACTTGACCTGATAGGTCGTGTCGGGCTTGGCGCCGTCGTCGATCGCCTTGCGCGCGAAAGCGATGTAGGCGTCCATGTTCTCGATGCAGATGGCGTCGATGTCCTCGCGATGGCACGGAGTCATGCCGGGTCGGGCGTCCGAATCCTCCGCAACCGATTTGTACGTGGCGGCGGTGTTCGCCGCGGTATCGAGCTTCACCAAACTATAGAGCCGAATGATCTTGCCGTCCCTGTCGCCGGTGACTTCGGCCAGATAGAGGTCGCCGCCCAAATCCCGGAACCGCAGCGCGATGGTGCTGTCGTCCGTCTGCGCCACGTACGCCTTGCCCTCGCGGGCAAACTCCGTCTTGTCCTCGGGTGAATCCGCCTGCCAAAAGGTGATCTTGCCATAGGGCGCGACGGCTTGATCATCCGAGACCATCGGCTCGTCTGCCGTGAAACAGCCGGCCAGGCCGAGCGCCACAAGGGCGGTCATGATCAGATGTCTGGGTTTCAAAGGGCGCGCTCCGGTGACAGATTGTGATGCTCGCCACTACCCGAGAATCCGGGCTTTTCAAAGGAACAACCGTGTCCGCCAGCCAGACCGCCCCGATCCGCCTCTACTACTGGTCTACCCCGAACGGGCGAAAGATCAGCGTCGCCCTTGAGGAGCTAGGCGCACCTTATGAGGTCGTCTTTGTCGATCTCGGCCAAGGCGATCAGCACCGGCCCGAATTCGCCGCCATGTCGCCGAACCACCAGATTCCGGTGATCCTCGACCCGGATGGACCGGATCGATCGCCGATCTCGATTTTCGAATCCGGCGCGATCCTGATGTATCTCGGCCGCAAGTTCGGCGCGCTCTATCCGCAGGACGAACGCAAGCGCGTCGAGGTCGAGCAGTGGCTGATGTGGCAGATGGGCGATTTTGGCCCCAATCTCGGGCAGGCCCACCACTACAACCTGTCGGCGCCGGAGGCGGTGCCATACGCCATCGAGCGCTACCACAAGTCGGCGCAAAAGCTCTACGGCGCGCTCGACGGCCGCCTGAACGACCGCGACTTCGTCGCCGGTGAATACTCGATCGCCGACATCGCCATATTTTGCTGGGCCGCGCGTCACGTCCGCCACCAGATCGATCTTGGCGACTACCCGAACGTGAAGCGCTGGTACGACACTCTTGCGGCGCGTCCGGCGGTCCAGCGCGGCATGGCGATCATAAAGCCGGGCAAGACCGATACGATGCCGAAATTCGTCTGGGAGAAGACGGCCGGCTGACGGTCACGTTTGAAACTGATGTTCGCGCCGTGGTTAGCGACGTGTTGCCGGCCAATGAAGGTTCGGTAAATCGCCGTTTTCGTTCCAGCTAAAAACACAAGGGATTCAAAGGCCCCGGACAGACATGCCTAACGAAGTCCTGACGGGCCATTGGATTCTTGTTAAGCGCGCTCCTTAACCGGCTTTTGATTGGCCCACGCCAAACTCACTCCATCGACCGGGCGGTGGGGATGACCGCCCCGGTCAGACGAAAAAGACAAGGGGAAGTGTCATGGCACGTTGGGACATGGGCGCCGAGCACGCCACGATGGCGGAAGCGAAGCCGAGCGCGGAAGATTTCTTCGAACTCGGCATCATCTGCTCGAGCGGCAGCGAGGCGCCGCTGGATCTGGTGGCGGCCCACAAGTGGTTCAATCTGGCGGCAGCGAAGGGCATTCCTGAGGCGGCTAACTATCGCCAGGAATTGGCGCGTGAGATGACCGCGTCGGCCGTTGCCGAAGCGCAGCGCGCCGCCCGCGAGTGGCTGACCAGGCACTAGACAAAGACAAGAAGACAGGGAAGCGGGAGCAGGGTCGGGGGGCCTACTCCTTGAGGCGGCGCGGGATCTCGATTCCGCGCCGCTTCATTTCGTCCTTGAGCTTGCCGGCGATTTCGCGGCAGCCGCAGTTCCTGGCGTGGTCCAGGTGCCAGGCGATGCGCTGATCGAGCGACGGATTCTTCGGCATCCGGTGCGCCCGGTGCCATTCCGCGTTGATCTTGCCCATCGCGAGCGGCGCGGTTCGCCCTAGTGGTTGTCGCGCGGAATGCCCATGGTCGTGGCGACATGCTGGTACTTGATCGCCGGCTTGAGGACCATGCCTTCCGAGAATTGATCGACGATGTCGCGCTGAATCTCCTGCCAGGGCGTCTGGCTCTTCGGGATCGGGAAGCCGCCGTGGGCCGCCAGATCGGCGCGGCGAGTGGCCAATTCATCCGCCGAAATCAAGATGTTGGCTTCGCCCTTGTTGAGGTCGATGCGCACCCGGTCGCCGGTCTTGATAAGCGACAGACCGCCGCCCGCCGCGGCCTCGGGGGAGGCGTTGAGGATGGATGGCGAACCGGACGTCCCGGACTGCCGACCGTCGCCGATGCAGGGCAGGGAGTGGATGCCGCGTTTGAGGAGCGCGGCCGGCGGCTGCATGTTCACGACCTCGGCGCCGCCCGGGTAGCCGATCGGCCCGGTGCCGCGGATGAAGAGCATGCAGTTCTCGTCGATGTTGAGCGACGGGTCCTCGATGCGGTGGTGGTAGTCTTCCGGCCCCTCGAAGACGATGGCGCGACCTTCCCAGGCGTTGGGGCTTTTCGGGTCCATCAGGTAGCGATCGCGGAACTCAGGCGAAATCACGCTCGTCTTCATGATGGCGGAGTCGAAAAGGTTGCCCTTCAGCACGATGAAGCCGGCATCCTTGACCAGCGGATTGTCGAAGGCACGAATGACGTCGCTGTCCTCGCTCTCCTTGCCGCGGCAATTGTCGCCGATCGCCTTGCCGTTCGCAGTCAGCGCCTTCTCGCGGATGAGCTTGTGCTTCATCAATTCGTTGATGACGGCCGGGACACCGCCGGCACGGTGGAATTCCTCCCCGAGATATTTGCCCGCCGGCTGAAGGTTTACCAGCAGCGGCACCTTGAGGCCGATGCGCTCCCACTCCTCGATGTCGAGCTTGACGCCGGCATGGCGCGCAATCGCGTTGATGTGGATCGTGGCGTTGGTCGAGCCGCCGATGGCGGAATTGACCACGATGGCGTTCTCGAAGGCCTCGCGGGTCAGGATGTCGGAAGGTTTGAGGTCCTCCCAGACCATTTCGACGGCGCGCTTGCCAGTTTCGTAGGAGATCTGGCCACGCTCGCGATAGGGGCCGGGGATGGCGGCGCAGCCGGGCAGGCTCATGCCCAGTGCCTCGGCGAGCGCGTTCATCGTCGAGGCCGTGCCCATCGTGTTGCAATGCCCGACCGACGGCGCCGATGAGGCGACGATCTCGATGAATTCCTTGTAGTCGATCTGGCCTTCCGCGAGCCATTCGCGTGCCTTCCACACGATCGTGCCCGAGCCGGAGCGTTCGCCCTTCCACCAGCCGTTCAGCATGGGGCCGCCGGAAAGCACGATGGCCGGGATATCGACGGTCGCGGCGGCCATGATGCAGGCCGGGGTTGTCTTGTCGCAGCCCGTGGTCAGCACCACGCCGTCGAGCGGGTAGCCGTAGAGCACTTCGACGAGACCGAGGTAGGCGAGGTTGCGGTCGAGCGCCGCGGTCGGCCGCTTGCCGGTCTCCTGGATCGGGTGCACCGGGAATTCCATCGCCAACCCGCCGGCGGCGGTGATGCCCTCGCGCACGCGCTTGGCGAGCTCGAGATGGTGGCGGTTACAGGGCGACAGGTCCGAACCGGTCTGCGCAATGCCGATGATGGGCTTGCCGGACTGGAGCTCCTCTCGGGTCAGGCCGAAATTGAGGTAGCGCTCCAGATAGAGCGCGGTCATGCCGGGATTAGCCGGATTGTCGAACCAGGCCTTGGAGCGCAGCTGCGATTTTTCTTTTTTCGGCATTGGTCTTCTTTCTGTCGTTCAGGGGTCTGCGCCAGACTGTCGGCCGCCCCGCTGGCGCTTTGGTAGCATGGACGCAGGGAAGGAATCAGTAGGTAGCTGGAAGCGGCCAAGGATGCCCACCGCTCCGATAATTGTACGATGAATATTCCACGCCGCCAGCCCGTTGTAGATATAACCTATATCCATGAGCAGCCGGGCGAGGGGCTTCCTTTCTGGGTCGGACCCTCTGTCGAGTTCAGAAGCAGAATAGTACTATGATAGACCTTCCAAGTTCCAGCGGAATGCAGGCTGGGTCACCGATCGACGAACCTGACGAACTGAGGCCGGCCATGGCAACGCGCCACGGAAGACTATCGCAGATGGTGGCTGGAACCATCGGCAAGCGCATTCTTGCGGGGCGCTACAAGCCTGGTGAGACGCTACCGACCGAGCCCGAGGTCCAGGCCGAATTTGGCGTTTCGCGAACCGCCGTGCGTGAGGCGATTCAGTTGTTGTCCGCCAAGGGCATGACCGCGTCACGCCCCAAGATCGGCACCCGCGTAAGGCCGTCCGTCGACTGGAACATGTTTGACGCGGATGTGCTGCGCTGGCTGGTTGACGAGAAACCCGGCGACGACTTCGTCAACGCCCTGTTCGAAATGCGCGAGATCATCGAGCCCTCGGCCGCGTCTCTCGCCGCCGAACGCGCCAGCGAGGACGACATCCGGGCGCTTGGCTCGGCCCAGGAAGGAATTCAGTCCGAACCGCGCGGAAGCGCCAAGCAGGTTCAGGCCGACGTGGATTTCCACATGGCGATCCTGCGCGGCTCGCGCAATCCGATGATGGTTTCTGTGGGAGCGATGATCAATTCGGCGCTGGAGATCAGCTTCACCATCGGTTGGCGTACGGTGATGGCGGAAGACGCCGTCCTGCAGCATCGGGCGGTCTATGAGGCGATCCAGGCGCGGGACCCGGAGGGGGCATTCTTCGCCATGCGCAAACTTCTGCGCAATTCAAAGGGCAACGTGATGGACGCCCTATGGGCGACCCGCGAAGGCAAGGAGAC
Source organism: uncultured Alphaproteobacteria bacterium (assembly GCA_963798195.1). GTDB lineage: Bacteria > Pseudomonadota > Alphaproteobacteria > Rhizobiales > Kaistiaceae > CAVSRC01. Next base: position 848,785 of record CAWCSF010000010.1, read on the forward strand.
CGGCTGAGCGGTGACGCCGCCGGAAGGCAAAAACTCAAGAAAATTGGGGAAACGTCCATGCGATTGATGCAGGTACTCGACGGAAAGACGCGCCGCGTGGTGGCGAGCGAGAGAGGCAAGTCGTGGTTTGTCGGTGGTCGCTACCGCACGGTCCTCGACCTGGCCAACGCCGCGATTGCGAAGGGGACGCGGATTGCCAGCCTGGTCAAGGAAGCCGGCAGCCGTGGCGATGCCGATCCGGCAGCGCTCTTGGCCGAGGGTAAGGTTCTTTCGCCGGTCGATCACCCCGATCCGGCGCATATGCTGGTGACCGGGACCGGGCTTACGCACCTCGGCTCGGCGGCCACACGCGACTCCATGCATGCCAAGGTCACCGGGCAGGACGATGCCAACCTCACGGATTCCATGAAGATGTTCCGCATGGGCCTGGAGGGCGGCAAACCGAAAAAGGGCGAGACCGGCGTTCAGCCGGAGTGGTTCTACAAGGGCGACGGCAGTTTCGTTGCGGCGCCGGGCAAGGCACTGGTATCGCCGGCATTCGCCGAGGATGGCGGCGAAGAGCCGGAAGTCGCCGGCATCTACCTGATCGGAAAGGATGGTCAGCCGCGGCGGATCGGTTTTGCCCTGCTGAACGAGTTCTCCGACCACGTCCTCGAGCGGCAGAACTATCTCTTCCTTGCCCATTCCAAGCTGCGGCCGTGCTCGTTCGGGCCGGAACTGTTGCTGGGCGACCTGCCGGACGACGTGCGCGGGCTGTCCCGCATTCACCGCGCCGGAAAGGTCATTTTCGAGCAGCCCTTCCTCACTGGCGAGGCAAACATGTCGCATTCCGTCGCCAATCTCGAGGCCCATCATTTCAAGTATCCGTATTTCCGCCGGCCGGGCGACGTTCATGTCCACTGCTTTGGAACGGCGACGCTGTCCTTCGCGGCGGGAATTCGGGCTCAGCAGGGCGACATTTTCGAGATTTCCGCGCCGGAATTCGGCCTGCCGCTTGCCAATCCGCTTGCTATCGGCAAAGACGAGCGGGTCAAACTCCGGCGCCTCTAGAGTTTTCACGCCAGACCGGGCGGAACCGCGCCAAAATCACTGTCTCAGGGATGCCAGCTGCAATGAGCGATCTTCACCGCAACTATATCGATGGCGATTGGGTGGAGGGCGAAGCCGCCCCCGACATCAACCCGTCCAACACCGACGAGATCGTTGGGCACTATGCGCGCGGCACCGCCGACGACGCCAAGCGCGCGATCGCGGCGGCCAAGGCAGCCTTCCCGGCGTGGTCGCGAAGCGGAATCCAGCAGCGCCACGACATCCTCAAGGCGGCCTCCGACGAGATTCTCGAAGCGGCGTGAAGAACTGGGGCGTCTTCTTTCGAAGGAAGAGGGCAAGACGCTTGCCGAGGGAATCGGCGAGACCGTGCGTGCCGGACAGATTTTCGATTTCTTTGCCGGCGAGGCGCTGCGCCTGTCGGGCGAGGTGATCCCGAGCGTGCGTCCGGGCATCGAGGTCTCCATGACGCGCGAACCGGTCGGCGTCGTCGGCATCATTACGCCGTGGAATTTCCCGATCGCCATTCCGGCCTGGAAGATCGCCCCGGCGCTCTGCTACGGCAATACGATCGTCTTCAAGCCGGCCGACCTCGTGCCGGGTAGCGCCTGGGCGATTGTCGACATTCTTTCCCGCGCAGGCCTGCCGAAGGGCGTGCTCAATCTCGTTATGGGTCGCGGCTCGGTAGTCGGCGACGTCATCATCAACTCGCCCGACGTCAACGCGATGACGTTCACCGGGTCAGTCACAACTGGGCGCAAGGTGGCCGACGCCTCGGTCAAGCACATGCGCAAGTTCCAGCTGGAGATGGGCGGCAAGAATCCGCTGGTCGTGTTGGATGATGCGGACCTCAAGATCGCCGTCGAAGTCGCGGCCAACGGCTCGTATTTCTCGACCGGGCAGCGCTGCACGGCTTCTTCGCGACTGGTAGTGACTGCCGGTATCCACGACAAGTTCGTCGAGGCGCTGACCGAACGCCTGAAGGGCCTGAAAGTGGACGACGCCTGCAAGGACGGCACCCATATTGGCCCGGTCGTGGACCCGAGCCAGCTCAAGCAGGACGAGGATTACATCAAGATCGGCCGCGACGAGGGCGCCAAGCTTCTCTGGGGTGGCGAGCGGCTGAACCGCGAGACGCCCGGCTACTATCTGCAGCCGGCGCTCTTCGTCGACACCAAGCCGGAAATGCGCATCAACCGCGAAGAAATCTTCGGGCCGGTGGCAAGCGTCATCAAGGTGAAGGACTACGACGAGGCTCTGACCATCGCGAACGACACACCCTTTGGCCTGACCTCGGGCATCTGCACGACGAGCCTGAAGCACGCCTCGCACTTCAAGCGCAATTCCGAGGCCGGCATGGTGATGGTCAACCTGCCGACGGCGGGCGTCGATTACCACGTCCCGTTCGGCGGTCGGAAAGGGTCGAGCTACGGGCCGCGCGAGCAGGGACGCTATGCGGCGGAATTCTTCACGACAGTGAAGACCGCCTACACGCAGCCGTAGCCGGACAAACTCCGGCTACTCGCACTTTTGGCGCGCGCCGCCATAGGGCACGATCGTTCCCGTCTTCTCGTCGAACGAGTTCGGGAAGTGCGCCTTGCACCAGGCGCTCCACTCCGGCGTGCCAAAGGCCGCGCCGCTGGTCCAGCCGGGCTTGCCGCCGTTGTTCTGCGCCTGCTTCTTCGCAGGCGCGGCGGCGGGCTTGGGCTGGGCATTGTCCGCGGGAATGACATCGGCTGTGTCTGTGGCCGCGTCCATCGGCTCGTCTATGTCGCCTTCCGCGATCGGCTCCAGCGGACCGCCCACGCCGTCCGGCAAGACATCGACGCCGTAGTAGGCGGAGGTCTTCGGCAGTTCCGGATCCTCATCGAGATTGAGGCAGCGGTAATACGCCTCGTCCTGGATGCGCTGCTCCGAACCCGGCTTGCCGCCGGCGGCCGCCGCGAACTGATTAGCGTATTCGCGCGCATAGAGCGCGCAGTAGGCCGGCGCCGCCGCCTCGGCAATGCCACCGGCAGCAAGCAGGCCCACGCCTGCGAGCGGCATGATCCATGTTTTCATGGGCTTCCGGCTCCCTCCCGGTCGCTTTTCTTTTCCGGTTTCAACGTAAACGGGTGAGGGAACTGTCCCATCTCCCGCCGCCCTGCGTGCCCTGCCGAATCTTCCAAGCTATTTGGTCATAAGAGGGTCGGCCGATGGCGGGAAAGGGGTATTTTGTCGATTGCCCGGCCACAATTTTTGCGCGATGACGGGTGCCACAAGACGCCGGCCGATACAACGGCTGCGGGGAGGAAACTCGATTGCCTGACTTTCCGCTGGTGGACGCCCATGTCCACCTCTACGACCCGGGCGCCATCGCCTATTCATGGATGCGTGGCGCGCCGCTGCTGAACTCGGTCCACGCGTCGAAAGAATATACCGTTGCGATCGGTAGTGTGGCGGTCGAGAAGTTGGTCTTCATGGAGGTCAACGCCGACGCTGGCCGCCATCTCGACGAAGCGCGCTGGGTCGAGGATGCGGCCACCCGCGACCCGCGCATCCAGGCGATCGTTGCGTCGATGCCGCTGGAAAACGGTACATCGGTCGAGGCCGACATCGCCGCATTCGCCCGCATGCCACTCGCACGCGCCGTCCGCCGGCTGATTCAGGGGTATGTCGATGAACCCGGATGGTGCCTCCGTCCGGACTTCGTCGCCGGCGTGCAACTCCTGCCGAAATACGACCTCGGCTTCGACATCTGCATCTACCATCCGCAGATGGCTGACGCGATCGAGCTGGTCCGCCGCTGTCCCCACGTCCGTTTCATCCTCGATCACATCGGCAAGCCCGGCATCAAGGATGCGCTGCGCGAGCCGTGGTCGCGCCAGATGCGCGAGCTCGCCAGCCTGCCGAACGTCATCTGCAAGATCTCCGGCGTCGTCACTGAGGCGGATCACAAGGCCTGGACCTATGATCAGGTCGCGCCATACGTCGCGCACGCCATCGAATGCTTCGGCTTTGACCGCGTCGCCTTCGGTGGCGACTGGCCGGTCATGGAGCTGGCGACGCGCTATCCGGACTGGGTAGCCATCGTGGACCGGGTGACCGCCGGCGCATCGCGCGTCGACCTGCGCAAGCTTTACCGCGACAACGCCATCGCTTTTTACCGGCTGTAGGGGACGCTCATGGCCAACGCACCAAAAATCGCGGTTTCGTCGTGGAGCCTGCACCGGGCCCTGGGCATCACCTACATCAACAGCCCGGCGAATGACGTCCCGGGCGAATTCAAAGAGACGTATGGTCCGGCCAAGGTCGATCTCCTCGATTTGCCGGCTCAGTGTCGCGAGAACGGCATCGACCGCATGGAGATCGTCCACTTTCACATGCGTTCGCGCGATCCTGCCTATCTCAATGAGATCAAGGCATCTTTCGCCGACGCAGGCGTTCGCCTCCAGACACTGCTTATCGACAGCGGCGACATTGCCGATCCGGCAAACCGCGAGCGCGACATCGCCTGGATCGGAGAATGGATAGATGCTGCCGCGGCCCTCGGCGCCGATCAGGCGCGCGTCAGCGGCGGCCGGCAGCAGCCGACGCGGGACGCGCTGGATTTGGCCGTTGACGGCCTGCGTCGGCTGGTCAAGCGCGGCCGCGAGCACGGCCTGAAAATCATCACGGAAAACTGGCAGGAGCTGACGGCGAAGCCGGACGCAGTGCACTACCTGCTCGACGGCGTCGGCGATGGGCTCGGCCTGATTGCTGACTTCGCAAACATGAAGGGGCCGACGAAGTACGACGACCTCGCCTCCATCATGCCGCGGGCGACCGTCACCCACGCCGGAGCCGCGTTTCCGCGCAAGGGGGTCATGGACGAAGAGGACTATGGCCGCTGCCTCGACCTTGCCATCGATGCTGGCCTGACGGGGCCGCATACGCTGATTTACAACAGCGCGGATGACGATGAGTGGGCCGCCCTGCGCCAACAGCGGGATTTCGTCCGCGAAAGGCTTGCGGCAGCGGTTGCCTAGGGCGGAAGCGCTGACCAGTCGGGCTTTGTCACGCCTTGCTCAACGTCGGCAAACGGTGTCTCGCGAAGATGGCGGATTAGCGCCCGCAGGGATTCGTCCCGCCAGATAGGCATTTGACGCTCCGGCCGCGCGCCGATCGAAGTGTTTGCGTCCATCTCGGCCAGATAGTTCGGCCACGGCGATGAACGCAAGAACGCGCGAACTTCCTCGCGCGCCGGATGGTCGTCCACGAATGACGCGTGCCAGGGTTTGATCGGGCCCGTGAAGTGAACCACGGCCGGCGGGAAAACGCCGCGAATGAACGATGCCCAGGCGCGGGTAATCATGTTGAAGGTAGGCGAGAGTTCGCGCCAATCCATGAGCAGGATGGCGTTCAATACTGACTGGTCCGCATAGCGCAACTGTATGCGCCGGTCGTGCAGCACCTTGAGCGCTTTCTCCTCCAGGCGCTTGCTGTGCCAGGCCGCCAGGTCGATCATCATGACCCCCGTATTGAGATATTTCGCGCCCAGCTTGGGTGGCATGCGCAGCGTGTCGGACAACTCAGCGCTGTTATGCGGGTTGGGCCAGAACCCGACGACGAGGTCGCGAACCCCTCCGATCGCTCGCCCGCCCAGGTCGAGCCTGAATAAATCGAATACGCGGCGCGATTCCGGATAGGTGTCTGTGTCGAGATAGACGACCCGGTCGAAGCGTTCACGCAGCAGGTTCGGCAGGAACAATGTGAAATAGGTCGCTCGGGTAAAGTACTCGGCCAGGGGCAGGCTGACCTCGGCCATCAAGCCGCGAACGTCGAGAAGCTCGACCCCCGTTCCGGCATCGATAGTGAGGCCGGGTTCCCAGTCGGTCGCAAGAAGCACCGTCCCGGCCTCGCCCTGGTTGAGAGCCGCCATCCGACGGGCCAGAAACACGGCTGGCGGAAACTGCTTCTCGTCAGCGATGATCAGGACAGCGTTACGGTTCAGCATGGATGCGATTCATGAATATTCGAATGACCGTCCCGTCGCAGGGTTCAGAAGCGCGATGCGCGCTTTGGTGTGACTACAAGAAAAGCGTCCGGCGGTCAGGGCGTGAATCGAGAAACACCTCTCGACTTTGCGGTGTCCTTCCGACCCGAGGCCTGCTTGCGACTCCCCTCCGTCGATGGCAAGCCTTTATAGACTGCGAATGACACCGACTTGCCCTATGAAGTCCAGAGCATGACCGCTCCGATTCCAGAGCATTCCGAAATCGTCGTTATCGGCGGCGGCATCATCGGTTGCGCTACCGCCTACCACCTCGCGCGGGATCACAAGGCGGACGTTGTTCTGATCGATCGGGGCCGTCTGACGGGCGGCTCGACCTGGCATGCGGCCGGCCTTGTCGGGCAATTGCGGTCCTCCGCCTCGATCACGCAGGTGCTCCGATATTCAGTCGACCTGTACAAGAGGCTTGAGCTTGAGACCGGCCTCGCAACCGGTTGGCGGGAGACCGGTTGCCTCAGGCTCGCCTGCAATGCCGAGCGGTGGATCGAGTTCAAGCGTCAGGCAACCACGGCCCATTCCTTCGGCCTCGAAATGCACCTGCTGTCGCCCGCCGACGCGCGGGCCATGTGGCCCTTGATCGAGACCGGCGATCTCGTTGGGGCGACGTTTATGCCTTCCGACGGTCAGGCAAGTCCGTCTGACATCACGCAGTCTCTGGCCAAGGGTGCGCGCGCCCACGGGGCAAAGTTGTTCGAAGGCGTTGGCTGTACCGGATTCGAGATCGCCGATGGTCGGGTAGTCGCCGTTCACACAAGCGCCGGCTCCATCCGCTGTGAGAAGGTGGTTCTTTGCGCTGGCCTGTGGTCACGCCAGATTGGCGAACTCGCTGGGGTCAGCGTGCCCTTGCAGCCGGTCAAACATCAATACGTCATCACCGATCGGATTGAGGGCGTTGCGCCGGGCATGGCGACGATCCGCGACCCTGACCGGCGCACATATTTCAAGGAGGAGGTCGGTGGCATCGCATTTGGCGGGTACGAGCCAAATCCGGTGCCTTGGGTTACGGGAGACGCCCCCGAGAACTTCGAGTTCCAGCTCTTCGACGATGACTGGGACCATTTCGAGCAGCATATGCAGGCGGCCCTGGAGCGCATTCCGGCGCTCAATGCCGCTGGCATCAAGCAAATGATCAACGGTCCGGAGTCCTTCACGCCGGATGGCAATTTCATCCTCGGCGAGGCGCCAGAAGTCCGAAACTTCTTCGTCGGCGCCGGCTTCAATGCCTTCGGCATCGCCTCGGCCGGCGGCGCTGGCTGGGTACTCGCGGATTGGGTCGCGAAAGGGGTGCCGCCGCTGGACCTCTGGGTGGTCGACATTCGCCGGTTTTCGCGCTTGCACAAAGACCGGGCGTGGACCCGCGATCGCACGCTGGAGGCCTATGCCAAGCACTACACAATCGCTTTTCCGTCGGAGGAATACGAGAGCGCCCGGCCGCGCATTGTCTCCCCGCTCTATGAACGGCTGATCCAGCGCCACGCCGTGTTCGGGTCCAAGCTTGGCTGGGAGCGCGCCAACTGGTTCGCGGAGCATGCCGGCACGCGGGACATTTATTCGTTCGGTCGGGGCAACTGGTTCGACGCGGTGGGCGCCGAACACCGCGGCGCCCGGGAACGGGTCGCAATTTTCGATCAATCGTCCTTCGCGAAATTCGAGATGCGGGGCAGGGACTCCGCGGCGGCTCTCTCGTGGATTGCCGCCAACGACGTCACGCGCCCGCCGGGCCGTTTGACCTACACGCAGATGCTCAATTCGCGGGGTGGCATCGAATGCGACCTCACGGTGTGTCGGCTGGCGGCCGACCATTATTACATCGTGACCGGCACAGGATTCCGGACCCACGATTTTTCCTGGATCAGCCAGAATATACCCGCTGGCCTTGACGCGCGGCTGACAGACGTGACGGAAGACATGGGCACGCTGTCACTCATGGGGCCGCGCGCGCGATCGGTGCTCGCTGCGGTCACCGACGCCGACATATCCAACGCGGCGTTTTCATTCGGTGCTGTCCGCGAGATCGTTGTCGCCGGCCGATCGGTCCGTGCGCTCCGGGTGACCTATGTTGGCGAACTGGGCTGGGAACTGCACATGCCGATCGGCGATACCGGAATTGTGTTTGACGCACTCATGGCGGCGGGCGCCGAGCACGGAATCAAGCCGGCCGGCTACCGCGCAATCGAGTTGCTCCGCCTGGAGAAGGGCTACCGCGCCTGGGGCGCCGACATCACGCCGAACGACAACCCCTTTCATGCCGGCCTCGGCCAATTTGTGAAGCTGAAATCCGGGATTCCGTTTCTTGGCCGAGATGCCACGGAGAGCATTGCCGGTTCACCCCTGACCAAGCGCCTGATGACATTCACAGTCGCCGATCCGGCGATCCTGCTCGCCGGTCGCGAGACCATCCTCCGGAACGGCCGGCCCGTCGGTTATCTGACGAGCGGCGGCTGGGGCTATACCCTCGAGACGAATGTCGGCCTCGGGTATGTGCGCAATGCGGACGGAGTGAGCGACGAATACCTGGAATCAGGGACTTACGAGTTGGAGGTCGCCACCGAGCGTGTGCAGGCGACCCTCAACATGGACGCGCTTTATGATCCGCAGATGAGGCGCATCAGGTCCTGACCGCGGGGCTGGCGTCGATCTTCATGGCTTCACGAATGCGATGCGCCATGAACCAAGCCGTGCGATGCGAAACCGACCCCGAGCAGCCGCCAAGGCCATGCTTGCGGCAGAACCACCAAGTCAACCAGTGCAGGATGGCTTTGCAAACTTGGGTTTTCCGTGGGGCATGAGTGGCGCCCAACGGCAGGCCGCGCATCATCCGAAAGAACGTTACGAGTTCAACCTGTCTGGCGGAGAGGATGGGATTCGAACCCACGATACGGCTTTAGACCGTATACCCGCTTAGCAGGCGGGCGCCTTCGACCACTCGGCCACCTCTCCGGTAGGCCCGGCATAAAGGGCACCGCCGGTTCGAGCAAGGGCGTTGGTGGGGCAAATCGATTTGGCGTCTATTTGGGGGGCGATCGCGCCGTCTGTTGCCGAATGGCAACGGCATTGCTGGTCCCCCGCTGCCTCGGTCCGGCCCATGATAGTCAATTCTGCGGGTGTATCAGAATGAGCTTTGAGATTTCTCACAGGCCGAACGTGTTTATTGTGCAACACCGCCCTGAAATCAGGCAGACAGCACCGTGCATCAGCGCTTTCTTCGTTGCGGGCTCAGAAGTCTCCGATACACTCTGAACTGCGAAACGCGGGGAACGCGTGACGTGTTGGAGTGGCGGTGGCCCTGGGGTGGGCGTGTAATCCGGTCAATCCAATTCGCGGGGAATGGGACGACTGGCAGGCGCTCAATACCGGGGGTTTCCGGGAGCTTCGGCAAGAAAGACCTGCCCCTAGAACCATAGTTTGGAGGTCAGGACATGAAACTCAAGAGCTTACTTCTCGGTTCCGCCGCCGCCTTCGCGGTTGTCGGTGGCGCCCAGGCAGCCGATCTTTCGGTTGCCGAGCCGGTCGATTACGTCCGGGTTTGCGACGCCTTCGGCGTTGGCTACTGGTACATTCCGGGGACTGACACCTGCCTGAAGATCGGCGGCTACGTTCAGTTCGACGTGAAGTTCCACGCTTCGTCGGCCAATGATTGGGCCTACACCAACGGCTCCTACCAGTCGCATTCGTCGAGCTGGGATTTCGCGACCGAAGCCAGCGTCCAGGTCACCGCCAAGTCGATGACCGAATACGGCCCGCTCACCGGCTTCATCGAGCTGCGCGCCAAGTCGGACAACGCGGCCAACTCGAACAACCTGGTGAACGTCAGCAGCACGGGTGTCACGGCGAGCGACACGCGCTTTGCCTACCTCGACTCAGCCTACCTCGAGCTCGGCATGCTCCTGGTTGGTCGCACCGGGTCGATCTACGACTACAGCGGCGGCTTCACGTGGGACTGGAAGGACTACGACTCCGACAACAGCGCGGATCAGGTTCGCCTGAGCTGGGCGATGAGCGGCTTCGGGCTCCAGCTGGCCATTGAAGACCCGCGCGATCGTTGGGGCACGAGCCTCGGCACGACCTACACGATGCCCAACATCGTCGGCGCCATCACGATGTCGCAGGCGACGTGGGATGCCAAGCTGTCGGCCGGCTATGCCGAGACGACGTATGGTTCCGGCTTCGGTGTCCAGTTGGCTGGCACGTTCAAGCTCGACTCGATCGCCCCCGGCGACAAGTTGCTCTTGAAGGCAGCCTGGGCGCAGAGCGCGGTCTGGAAGTTCGCGGCAAGCTCGGGCGCGGCTGGCGGTGCCGGCGACGTCTGGAGCGCGGCAGCGTCGTTCCAGCACTTCTGGTCTCCGACCCTGTCTTCGGCCGTGACCTTCCAGTACTTCAACCAGGGTGCATCGGGCTACCAGGCCTCGGGCAACTTGGTTTGGTCGCCGGTTGCGAACTTCTACGCCGGCGTCGAAGGTGGCTACCAGAACGTTGGTGGCACCGGGACCTGGGGCGCCAAGATCCGCTTGAAGCGGTCCTGGTAGTCGAGCCTCAAGCTCAAGTCTTTAAGATTTGGACCCGGCGGAGCGATCCGCCGGGTTCTTCTTTTCTCGATTGCCCCACCCGCAAGAACGCAATGCACCCGGCGCACCTGGAGCAGGACTAAGCGGCTTGCTGCGGGCCCCAGAGTTCGAGATGATCGGGCCGCGAGGGCGCTTTCGCGGAATCGCCGCATTTTGGCGCCACTTGCGATCCGAATTCGGGCAACTTGCGGTATCCGCCGATTGGCCGATTCCTGAAGCAGGCTGCCTAGGCTGGGCATCGAGACGCGCGCAAGATGAAGTGGCAGAGGTGGATACGGCCGGGTTTGGTGGCGACGATCCTGGTTGCGCTGGTCGCGGTTCTGGGACGGAGTTCCTCCATTGGCCATGATCTGGCTGCCGACGTGCAGGCAAGGCTGGCTGCCGAAGGGCAGGGCTGGGCACAGGTCGGCGCTTTTGCCCGGGATGTGACGATCCGCGGAACCGCGCCGTCGCCTGAAGCGCAGCAAGCGGTTCTTCGGATTGCCCAGGACGTGCGCGGCGTGCACGCAGTCAGCGATCGAAGCGATCTCATGCCACTCGCTTCGCCGTATGTCTGGACGGCCGTGCGAGCAGGGCTAACGGTCACCGTATCCGGCGCAGTGCCATCCGAGGGCGCCAGAACGGCGGTGCTTGCGGCCGCACGGCGTGCGTTGCCGCGAGCCGAGATTATCGACGAGATGACTCCGGCTAGGGGCGGCCCAAAGGCCTTCAACGTCGCAACGACGTTTGCCTTTTCCCGGCTTGCCGATCTTGCGCAGGGCACAGTGGTTCTGACCGACTCGACGCTGGTCGTTACCGGTGTAGCGGTCGACGCGGCCGCATTCGCGGCAATCAAGAAAGCGCTGCGGGACGAACTGCCGCCCACGATTTTACTCGGTCCGGGTGAAATCCAGCCGCAACGCGCGGATCCATTCGTGTGGTCGGCAAATTTCGACGGTTCATCGGTGACGGTTGCCGGTTTCGTTCCAAACGAGGTGGTCCACGAGTCTCTGGAGACGGCAGTAAAGGCGACCCTGCCGGGCGTTCCGATCGAGGATCGTGTGACGGTTGCATCGGGTGAGCCACCGGGCTTTGCGGAGGCCGCAGGCTTCGCGGTGACCGTCCTCGACCGATTGAGCCGAGGCGGCATTACGCTCGACGGACTCCGCCTCGACGTTGCAGGCGCGGCAAAGACCGTCGACGACTACGAGGCGGCCCTGGCGACGCTCACCGGGCCACTGCCGGAGGGAATGCAGGTCGTCTCGATGGCCATCGAACCGGCTGCGGTCGACGCTTACGGCTGGAGCGGGAAACTCGCCGATGGGCGGCTCATATTGTCAGGTTATGTACCCGATCCGCAGAGTCGGACCGAGATCGTGGGCATAGCGGAATCACTTTTCCCAGGCCGCGCCATCGACCAACGCATGCGCATCGCTGCCGGCGAACCGCGCATGGACTGGGCCGGCGCAATCAAATTTGCCCTGGGCCAGTTGGCGAAGCTGAGCACCGGGTCGGTGGATCTCGGCGACAAATCGTATTCGATCGTCGGAACAGCTGTGAGCTCGGATGCCTTCGTCGCAGTTTCCAACGTCAATGCGCAGAAGCTGCCGGCCAGTCTCGAACTTAAGAGGGCGGATGTCATCGCCCCGCCCGCATCGCCATATCGCTTTGTCGCCGAGCGCGATGGCGCTAGCGTTGCCGTCCGCGGCGATGTTGGAAGTGAAGTCTTGCGGCAAGACGTATTGTCGACGATGGCCCGCAAGTTCGGGAAAGCGAAGATAGAAAGCCGCCTAACGTTTGCCAGCGGTGGCCCGGAAAACTACATCGACGCTGTCCACGTGGTATTGAATGTGCTTAGCCGTCTTGCCGGCGGAAAGGTGGAAATCAGCGATCGCGCCGTCAGCGTGTCCGGCTATGCGTTCTACGCCGCTGCAGTGGACGAGATTGGTGGCGATCTGCAATCCGCGTTGCCCGAGGGCTTCACGGTGGCGTCGAATGCCATCACCACCCGGCAGGAGGAACAATCCGTGGCTGCCGACCGCTGTCGCGACCTTCTCCAGACAGCTCTGCAGACCGGGCGCATTGCGTTTGACGGGGCCAAGGCTGACCTTGCGGCTGACAGCGTCGGTGTCCTCGATCGCGTCTCATCGGTCGTGGCTCGGTGTCCGGAAGTGGGGGTCGAGATCGGAGCGCACAGCGATTCCGATGGTTCCGCCGCGCGCAACCGCGACCTGACCCAGTCGCGAGCCGAGGCCATAGCCGACTATCTGGTCGATGCCGGGGTCAAGCGTGAACGTCTGACGGCAGTTGGCTACGGAGAGACCAAGCCAATTGCGGATAACAGTACGACCGAGGGAAAGGCCGCCAACCGGCGCATCGAGTTCACGATTACCGAAGCCACAGGCGGTTAGGGGATGCTCTACGTCATCGGCGCATACTGGCCCTTTCTGATCGTGATGCTGCTGATCGGCGTTCTCGTCGGCTGGTGGTATCAGGACCCGCGCAGTATCGACGACCTCACCGCCTGGCTGGAGCGGGGGCCCGACGAACCGTGATCTGGCACTTCCTCGAGGTCTGGGTTCTGATGCTGGCGGCCTTCGCGATCGGCTGTCCGATCGGCGCGCTCGCATACGACTTGATAGCCCGGACGGGATTGAGCCGGACGCAGGGACGGGTTGCCGACGGGGTTGGCAATGTCGTTGACGGCATCAAGACGCGGCTCGGCATCGGTCCGGTGTGGCGACCCGAATACCGGCGGCTGATCGAACAGCGCGCGCATGGCGCGCCCGCGGAGCCCGAACAGCCAGATCTCTTCGGTCCGGACGTGCGGCTGCTGACGCAAGGTCCCGCGACTGCACCACGTCAGGAATCCGAATGGCGAGAGGAACCGTGGGAAGGGCCAGAAACAGATGGCGACGGTCCCTGGGAAGAGAACGACGACGCCGACGAGGCCGACGCCATCAGGGGAACAATCTGGCCCGATGACGGCATTGTCCCGAAGCGGCCGTCCGCCTTGACCGCGGCCCGCAACGGCGTACCCGACGATCTCCAGCGTATCCGCGGAATTGGTGATCGCAACGAGCGCCGTTTGAACAAGCTTGGCATCTACCATTTTGGGCAGATAGCGGCCTGGACGCCGGCCGAACTGCGGTGGGTCGCAGAACGCATGGCATTTCCGGAGCGTATCGAGCGCGACGACTGGGTCGGTCAAGCCATCATCCTCGCCAGCGGCGGCGACACCGGCTTCGTCAAGGCGGCGGATCGGCGCCGCGCCAAGCGTCAGCAGAGGCTGGAGAAGGAGGCTGACGCGCTCGAGGCGGAGGGTGGTTACGAAGACGAGTACGCCGACTTTGTGCCGACAAACGACTTCGAACTTGCGGAAGAGATCGTGGAGGAGGAGGCGGTCGTTGATCTGCTGGCTTTGGATGAGGACGAGACGGAGGCCCCTCAGGACGTCCTCGAAGAGGACGACGTGTTCAACGGCCTGGCGGAGGATGGCAGCGGGCCGGCAGCTTCCGAAGCGTCCGACGCACGGCCGCTGATAGAGAGTCCGGATCAAGACGATGCCGCTCAGGCTGCCGATGAAGTGGCGGAAGGTGCGGACGAATTGGCCGAAGCTGCCGGGAACGAGCGGCGGGATCCCTAGTCCGTGTTGGCGCTGTCCGATGCGTCATCGAGATTGAAGGTTGCTTCGGCTTGCGGGATGACCGCCTCGGCCGGTGGCCCGGAGCCTTCAACGGACGCCATGAACGCCGATACGCGGGTCAGGAGTTGAAGATCGCGCAGCAAGGGTGGATGCCCCTCGCCAGAAACGACGATCGACTGAAGCCCCGGATGTGCCGCGCGCATTGCGTCGACGGTTGCCGCGGAGAGCAGATCTGAATGCTCGCCGCGGATAACCAGCATCGGGACCGTGGCGAGGGCGCGGAATTCATCCCACAGAGCGGGGATGGGCTGGTCGAGTTCGACGCCTTCGAACGTCAAGCCGAGCTTCGGATCGTAGTTTCCAACCGGCTTGCCATCCTCCTCGCGGTACGTAAGGCGCGCAAAATGGTCCCACTCGGCCTGCTGCCAGGCCGGGAAATTGCGCCCGTGTAGCCGGCGCATGAGATATGCAGCATCGTTCCAATCGCTCGGCTCGGGCGTTCGACCGACGTAGGTCTTGATGCGCGCCAGACCCTCGGCTTCGATCACCGGTCCGACATCGTTGAGAACGAGTGCTGCGACCGTCCCCGGTCGCGCCACGCCCATGAGCATTCCGATGATGCCGCCACGGGATGTGCCCACGACAATGGCGCGCGGAATTCCGAGCGCAACCATGCCGTCAAACACGTCGTTCATCTCGGTCAGGGGATTGTAGTTCTCCGGCTGCTCGTCCCATGCCGACCTGCCGCGCCCACGATAGTCAAAAGCCACGACGCGCCGCGGACGGTCGGAGTCGGCCGCGAGGCGTTGGCCGAGCGACTCGAAATCGCGGCTGTTGCGGGTAAGGCCAGGCAGGCATACCACCGGCAGCCACGGCGACACCGGACTGCCGAAATCGCGCGCGAAAAGCTTCAGCCCGTCGGATGCCCGGTAGACGACTTCCCGGACGCCCGGCGCGGCGTTGTTGCTGTCGACGCTACCGGACAGAGTTTCACCTTTGCGAGCCATCGCTGGGGTATCGGCCGACCGTCCGCCGGCGTCAACTTGAAGTCTTGCCGCGTTTCAGATCCGCCTCGATTGTCAGCGCCGGCTCTCCCAGTCGCGCACGATAGACCTGCAGATTCTCGATGATGCGTTGGACGTAGTTTCGCGTCTCGGTGAACGGGATCAGTTCAATCCAGTTGACCACATCGACGCGGGGGTCGCGCGGATCGCCATGCCGCTTCACCCAGTCGGTGACACGGCTGCCGCCGGCGTTGTAGGCAGCGATCATCATGACGTAGGAGCCGCCGAAATCGTCGACCAGGTCGCCGAGATGGGCCGCGCCGAGCGTCGTGTTGTAGGCGGGATCGGAGGTCAGCCGGGCCTTGGAGTAAGGCAGGCCTATGGACTTTGCGACCTGGCGTGCCGTCGCCGGCATGAGCTGCAACAGGCCCAGCGCCCCGGCGCGGCTGACTGCGCCCTGGTTGAAGGCGCTTTCCTGCCGGGCGATGGCATAGACGAGGGGCTTCTCGACATTCGGGGTCTTTGCCGCTGCCGGGATCGCCGAAACCGGAAACGCGAGCGTCTCAACCGGCATGCCGCGGACGGCCGCGGTTTTGCCGATTTGCAGCGCAAGCTGATGATCGCCGGCGCCTTCCGCTTTCGCAGCGAGGATGCCGATTTCGGCCGGATCGGTCAGCGTGTCGGCGAGATGCCGATAGAAGAGACCGGCACGATTTTCCTGACCCGCAGCGGTCAGGTGGTCGATGGCTCGTACAAGCTCGCGGCTGGCAAAACGCTTTTGGACGGCCGCGTCGGGAACGGGAGGACGCGACAGGCCAAGCCGCGTGTGGCCGAGGCGCGACAGCGCCAGCTGCCCATAGAACGTGGTCGGATAGGCCGCCGCGCGCTGGAAACGGTTTGTGGCTTCGGCCTTGTCACCGGCGGCGGCTGCCGCCCGTCCCATCCAGTATTCCGCACGCGACAGGCTGAGGGGCATTGAGGAGATCGCGGCGATTGTCGCGAAATGCTTTCGCGCCGTGCCCGGATCATGCAGGAATTCCAAGGCGTACCAGCCGGCGTGGAACTCGGCTTCGGCGCGATAGGTGGGTGACTCGGCCGCATGACCGGCCGCGATGCGGTACGCATCCTTGGCATCGCCGTCCTCGATCAGCGCCCGCGATATGAGACGGCGCTCGATCCACCACGCGTCGGGATCAACCAGCACCTTCGCATCGCGCGGCGCAGATAGCAGAAGCTTGGCCGCCTCTTTCTCCTTGTCGGCTCGCCGCAGCAGCCTGATGCGCGAATAGAGCGCGAGCGGATCGTTCTTGACCGCGCCCGGCAGATCGCTCAGCGCTTTCGAAGCGCTCTTCTGGCCCTTGTTGACTGCGATCACGGCCTTGGCGAGCGCAACCTGATTCTTGTCTATCAGAGCCGCGGTGCGTAGCGCGTCGGTGGAATCCTCGTCGTAGAGCAGGCGGTCCAGCCGTGCCTTGTGGTCGGCCTTGGTGAGGAAATCGCCGAATTCGGACAGAATTATCTTCTCGTTCGACTGCGAGACGTTCTGATCGCGCCAGAAGGCGCGGATCAAGGCGGCGGCATCCTTCGGGCGTCCGGCGGCGACGTAGGAACGGGCGAGAAGCAGCGTCGCCGCGTCCGACACAGGCATGCCGGAGCCGAGCGCCTTGATCGCCGCAGCGGGCGATGGCTTCTCGCGTGCAACCGCCTGCTGATACCGAAGCCGCAGGAGGGACTGGCCGGGCCAGTCCCCGAGCTTTCGGGAAACCTCGAGAATGCGCGACGATGGCACGTCATCGTCGCCACTTGTCGCGACGAGCCAATCGACCAGCTTGATGTCTACTGGATCAGGAAGAGCATAGGCCGCCACCGTCGCCGCGCGCGGATCGCCATTGTCGAGCAGCTTGAGGGCGAGTTTCAGCCCGATTGAGTTCAGCGCGGCCGGTGCGCTGGGCGCCGGCGCGGGGATCGGCGGCAAGTCGGCGATCGCTTCTCCGCCACTCGATTGCGGTGCGTCCGTGTCTTCGCTGGCGCGGCTTTCACCGAGATCGTCGGAAATAATCGACCCTATGGCGTCATCGACGGCGCTCGGCGACTTGTTGGGGTTGAGTCGCGGAAGCGGGACTTGTGCGAGCCTGATGGCAGAGGTCGGGGAGCCTGCCCAAGCGATGCCTGACGCGCCGGGTAGCGCGATCGCCAGCGAGAGGACCACCGCCGCACCCAGCCGGACTGGCTGAATTGCTGACTTTTGGGCGTTTGTGGTCTGTCTGGCAATTGTCATGGTTCGGTCAGTCCTCGCCATCCTGAGCAGGCTTCAACGGCTCGCGATCATCCAAATAGGGCGCCGCCTCGATGACACGTTATTTCGGCATGGTGAAAGATTGCTTGACGAGCCTTCATTGTTGCCCGGAAAAGGGGCAGGGACTAAGGTCGCCGACCAACTGAAACCGCCGAGTTCGACGACAATTCGGCCGCCAAAGCGGATACCATGTTCAAGGGTTCAATCACAGCGCTGGTGACGCCGATGCGCGATGGCCGCCTCGATGAGGACGGGCTTCGCGCCTTTGTCGACTGGCAGATCACCGAGGGGTCGCACGGCGTCGTGCCGGTCGGCACCACCGGCGAAAGCCCGACGCTGACTCACGACGAGCACAAGCGCGTGGTGGAGATTTGCGTTGAGGCAGCAGCTGGGCGGGTGCCTGTGATCGCAGGCGCCGGCTCGAACAACACCGCGGAAGCCATCGAACTCGCCCGCTTCGCCGAGAAGGCGGGGGCGGACGGCCTGCTGGTAGTGACGCCATACTACAACAAGCCCAACCAGGAAGGGCTCTACCAGCACTACAAGGCGATCAACGACGTCGTCGGCATTCCCATCATCATCTACAATATTCCGCCGCGCTCGGTCATCGACATGGACGTCGACACGATGGCCCGACTGTTCAAGCTCAAGAATATCGTCGGCGTAAAGGATGCTACGGGCAAGATCGACCGTGTCAGCCTGCAACGGCAGGAATGCGGCGCCGATTTCATCCAGTTGTCCGGCGACGATGGCACAGCGCTCGCAGTGATGGCGCATGGCGGCCACGGATGCATTTCGGTGACGTCGAATGTGGCGCCGAAGCTGCTTTCCGAGTTCCAGGAAGCGTGCATGGCCGGCAACTATGCCAAGGCGCTGGATTACCAGGACCGGCTGATGCCGCTGCACAGGGCGTTGTTTCTGGAGCCGAACCCGGCCGGCCCCAAGTATGCCCTGTCGCTGCTTGGCCGCATGAGCGACGATCTCCGCCTGCCAATGGTGAAGGTGACGGACCCGACACGCGCCAAGATTCGCGCGGCAATGGTGCATGCGGGCCTGATCAACTAGCCCATGGCCACCAAAAAGAAGGAAAAGGCGCCGAGCCGAGACGCGGCGGTCAACCGGCGCGCGCGCTTTACCTATGAAATCGGTCAGACTTTCGAGGCCGGGATCGCGCTGACCGGCACCGAGGTGAAGTCTTTGCGCGAGGGCAGGTCGAATATCGCCGATTCCTACGCCAGCGAGCGCGGCGGCGAGATGTGGCTCTACAACGCTTATATCCCGGAATACCTGCAAGCGAACCGCTTCAACCACGAGACCCGGCGGCCACGGAAGCTGCTGCTCCACAAGCGCGAGATCAGCCGGTTGGCCGGGGCGGTGGATCGCGAGGGCATGACGGTCGTGCCGCTGAAAATCTATTTCAACGATCGCGGGCGAGCGAAAGTCGAACTCGCGGTGGCGCGTGGCAAGAAACTGCACGACAAGCGCGAGACGGCGAAGAAGCGCGACTGGGGTCGCGAGAAGGCGCGTTTGCTCCGCGACAAGGGCTAGCCGCGTGGACGATCATCTCGCTGCGCAGCTCTGCCTGCGGGATGCGTGGCCAGCACCTGAGACCGAGGAACTCGGCGGCTGGCAGCTCCGGGCCGGCAAGGGTGGATATAATCGCGCAAACTCCGTGTGGGCCGGACGCTTCACCGGCGAAGTATCACTCATCGAGGCGATCGATCGCGCCGAGGCGCATTATCGGCATCGCGGACTGGGCCTGCGTTTCCAGATGATGGATATTGCGCAGCCACGTGGTCTCGATGCCGAACTGGAACGCCGCGGCTATCGGCGCGAGACCCCATGCTCGGACATGGCGAAGGCCGTCAGCGACCGGGCCATGCCGACCGACGTCTCGGTGATGGAAGATGCCGGCGCGGACTGGCTCGAGACCTACGGTCTGGCGCAATCGCCTGAGCGACAGGCCGAGCTACCACTCATCCTCCCGCGGCTTTTGCCGCAGCGCGGCTTTCTCGTCTGCCGGCGGAACGGCGCATCTGCTGGGACCGCGCTTGTCAGCCGCCTTGGCTCTGACGCCGCAGTTGATTGCGTGATGACTTTGCCGGACGCGCGCCGGACGGGCGTGGCCCGCTCAATGCTGCTCGCAGCGGAGGCCTGGGCGAACAAAGAAGGCGCGCGCCGCCTGCTGCTCTCGGTCGTGGACGCAAATGCCGCCGCGATGCCGCTTTATCTCGACCTTGGCTACCGCAAACTCGCCGCCTACCACTACCGCTTCAAGCCGGCCTGACCGAGCATTGCCCGGATCGCGAAGAACACATCGCGGAACATCGCCTCGGTGAGAACGCCGGTGTTCGTGTTGTAACGGGAGCAGTGGTAGCTGTCGAAAAGCGTCAGGCCGGGCCGAATGTCGTGCGCGGCGCAATGCTTGAACAGCGCCGCGCTGCGCTTGATGCCGAGAGCGGGGAGCACGCTGTCATGGGCGATGCGGCCGAGTGCCAGGATCGCAGACAGTCGTGGCATTGCCTCGATGGTTGCGACCAGGAACGTCCTGCAGGTCTTGATCTCGGCCGGCGTCGGCTTGTTCTGCGGCGGCACGCAGCGCACGGCATTGCAGATCGCGGCGTCCCTGAGCTGCAGGCCGTCGTCTGGCCGTGCGGCGTAAGTACCTGACGCAAAACCGAAATCAATCAGAGTCCGGTAGAGCAAGTCGCCAGCGTAGTCGCCGGTGAACGGGCGTCCGGTGCGGTTGGCGCCGCGCAATCCCGGCGCGAGGCCGACGATCAACAGGGCCGCATCTGAGGATCCGAAAGTCGGGACCGGCGCATTGTGCCAGCCAGGCTCCTTCGCGCGCCATTCCTCGCGAAAGGCGACAAGTCGCGGGCATAGGGGGCAGTCGTGCCCGGGTTCGTTCGGCTGCACGTCGGGCTGGTGCGTCAGACGACGTCGTCGCTTTCGAACTCGTCCTCTTCGAACGTCGTGGCCTCCACGCGTTCCGCCTGTCGCTGGGCGCGTTCGGCCGGATCACGGCCTATCTTTGACTTGAGCGACAGCAACTCGACGAAGTGATCGGCCTGACGGCGCAATTCGTCGGCGATCATCGGCGGCTGGCTGGACAGGGTCGAGATAACGGTAACCTTTCTACCTTTGCGCTGCACAGCCTCAACCAGCGAGCGGAAATCCCCGTCACCGGAAAACAGGACGAAATGGTCAACGTTCTCAGCCATCTCCATCATGTGGACGGCGAGTTCGATGTCCATGTTGCCCTTGATCTTGCGCCGTCCGGTGGCGTCGACGAACTCCTTGGTCGGCTTGGTGACGACCGTGTAGCCGTTGTAGTCGAGCCAGTCGATCAGAGGGCGAATCGAGGAATATTCCTGCTCTTCGGCCAACGCAGTGTAGTAATATGCACGGAGAAGATAGCCACTGGACTGAAATTCCTGCAGCAGTTTCTTGTAGTCGATGTCAAAGCCCAGTGCCTTTGAGGCGGCGTAAAGATTTGCACCGTCTATAAAAAGAGCGATTTTCTCGCGGGGATCGAACATATTCCTCTCCGCCTTTTCATTTTTCCGATCTGCAAGATCGCTCTTGCCTGAACGGGCGGTTGAAAAATTAGCTGAACTCGCTTGCCGCCCGATAATACAGGCCGACGGCGGGTCCGGAAAATGTACCTGTCAAAACACGCGAACAATATCACATCTGGAGCGAGTTTTGTTGTGGTCCAGTATGTGGGCAGGCGGAGTTGCAGGCGTGGTTGCTGGATTCTCAGGGTTTGCCTTGCGTTTGCCGGCCATCCGGCCTATATGCGCCGCAACAATCCAACCAGGAGACCACCTATGGCGCGCGTCACCGTCGAAGATTGCGTCGACAAGGTAGAAAACCGTTTCGAACTGGTGCTTCTTGCCGGCCACCGCGCTCGCATGATCTCCAGCGGTACCCCGCTCACTATCGACCGTGACAACGACAAGAACCCGGTCGTTGCGCTGCGCGAGATTGCCGACCAGACGGTTGCGCCTGAGGATCTCAAGGAAGATTTGATCCATTCCCTGCAGAAATACGTCGAGGTCGACGAGCCGGAAGCCGAGCCTGTGCCGATGATCGCCTCGAATGCGCCGACCGCCAGCGGCGAGGACGCGGATGTCGCTTTCGACCGCATGTCGGAGGAAGAGCTCCTCCGTGGCCTGGAGAGCATGGTTCCGCCGGACAAGACCGAGGAATTCTAGCCGCGACCGGCATTCGGCGGCTCTCGCACTTAAGAGTTTCCCTATACTATATACGGTATTGTGACACGAAGCCCGCCGGCAGCGGCGGGCCGTGCCGGTACCGGATGTATGCGCCATGATGCGCCAGTATGAGTTGGTTGAACGGGTCACGCGGTATAACCCGAATGCCGACGAGAGCCTGCTCAACAAGGCGTACGTCTACGCCATGCAGAAGCATGGCACGCAGCAGCGCGCCAATGGCGACCCCTATTTTTCCCATCCCCTCGAAGTCGCCGGCATCCTCACCGACCTGAAGCTGGACGACGCCACCATCGCGGTGGCGCTGCTTCACGACACCATCGAGGACACCGACGCGACCCGTGCCGAGATCGACCAGATGTTCGGCGAGGACATCGGCCGACTGGTCGAGGGCCTGACCAAGATCGGCAAGCTCGATCTGGTTTCCAAGAAGGCGGCGCAGGCCGAAAATCTGCGCAAGCTTCTCCTTGCGATCTCGTCCGACATCCGCGTCCTGCTGGTGAAGCTCGCCGACCGGCTGCACAACATGCGCACGCTCCAGCACATGCCGGAGGAAGCGCGTGGCCGCATCGCCGAGGAGACGCTGGAGATTTACGCACCGCTCGCCGGCCGCATGGGCATGCATGACATGCGCGAGGAACTGGAAGACCTGGCATTCCGCACGGTCAATCCGGAAGCCTACGCTACGATCGAGCACCGGATGTCCGACCTCCGCTCGCGGAACAAGAGCCTGACGGAGAGCATCGAGCACGAACTGACCGAGCGGCTTGCCAACGCCGGAATCGTGGCAACAGTGAAGGGTCGCGAGAAGCAGCCCTATTCGATCTTCCGCAAGATGGAGCGGAAGGCCGTCAGCTTCGAGCAGCTGTCCGATATTCTGGGCTTCCGCGTGATCGTCGGCACCGTGGCAGAATGTTACGCCGCGGTTGGCGTCGTCCACTCGGCGTGGCCGGCCGTCCCGGGACGCTTCAAGGATTACATCTCGACCCCGAAGCAGAACGACTATCGCTCAATCCACACGACCGTTGTCGGGCCGGGGAGCCAGCGCGTCGAACTGCAGGTGCGTACCGCTGCCATGCACCGGATTGCCGAATTCGGCATTGCCGCCCACGCTCTTTACAAGGACGGTGTCGGTCCCGCGAAGAAGGCAAACGGCAACGGAAACGGAAGCGGCAATGGTAGTGCCAATGGCAAGGCCAATGGCGCGTCACGGCTCGGTGGCTTCAATGAGGAGATCCGCGCCTACGAATGGCTGCGGCGCACCATCGAAATGCTGGCGGAGGGCGACACGCCGGAGGAGTTCCTCGAGCATACGAAGCTCGAGCTGTTCCAGGATCAGGTCTTCTGCTTTACACCCAAGGGGCGCCTGATCGCACTGCCCCGCGGCGCCACGCCCATCGATTTCGCTTATGCCGTGCACACCGACATCGGTGACACCACCGTCGGCTCTCGCATCAATGGCCGCAACATGTCGCTGATGACCGAACTTCACAACGGCGACGAGGTCGAGATCCTGTGCTCCAAGGCGCAGGTACCGCCGGCAGCCTGGGAATCCATGGTCGTCACGGGCAAGGCGCGCTCCGCCATCCGCCGGGCGACGCGCGCGGCGGTGCGCAAGCAATATGCCGGCCTCGGGCGGCAGATCGTCGAACGGGCCTTCGTCCGCGCCAAGCGCGAATACTCCGACAAGAAGATCGAGGCGGTTCTACCGCGCCTGGCCCAAAGTAACGTCGAGGACATGCTGGCGGCCGTTGGCCGTGGCGAGATTCCGTCCGCCAACGTGCTGAAGGCCGCCTATCCCGACCATAAGGAAGAGCGGACCCAGCGCGCCCGGACGGGCAGCGAGGAGGGCTGGTTCGGCCTGAAGCGCGGCTCGGGGATGAAATTTCGCGTTCCGGGCCTGTCACGCCGGAGCAACGGCAATGCCGAGGCGGAGCGCCAGGCCATCCCGATCCGGGGCCTTCACGGGGAGATGCCGGTCCGTTTCGCCGACGGTGGCGCCATTCCCGGTGAGCGCATAGTCGGCATCACGACGCCGGGCGAGGGGATCACCATCTATCCCATTCAGTCGCCGGCGCTGAAGCAGTTCGACGACGAGCCGGAGCGTTGGCTCGACGTGCGCTGGGACGTGGACGACGAGAGTCACGCCCGCTTTCCGGTGCGCATGGAGGTGACGGCCATCAATGAGCCCGGAACGCTGGCGCAGGTCGCCCAGGTGATGGCCGACAACGACGCGAACATCACGAACATTCGCATTGCCAAATCGGCACCTGATTTCTCGGTGATGTTGCTGGACGTCGACGTCTTCGACGTGAAGCACTTCAACCGGCTCGTCGCGCAATTGCGTGCGCGTCCGGTGGTCAGCAGCGTGACGCGGGTCAATGGCTAAAGTGATGTCCGTCCCATCCAATTCCTTGGGAACGCCTGTGCGGCCGCGCGCCGACCGGCGCGGCGACTGAGGCGCGGCCGATGCTCTTTCGACGCAGGGAGGCAGAGAGCCTGCTGGCGCGCCTTCGGACGGCGGTGTGGCCGCGCAGCAGCTGGTCGCGATCGACGCGCTACTTCCTGAAGCGGATCCTGCGCCTCTCCGGCTCTCCGCACGTAATTGCGGCGGGTGTGGCGGCGGGGGTCTTTGCGTCCTTCACGCCGTTCGTCGGTTTTCATTTCATCCTCAGCTTCATTCTCGCCTACGTCATAGGCGGTAACATGCTGGCTGCGGCGCTTGGCACGTTCTTCGGCAACCCACTGACATTCCCGTTCATCTGGGCATCGACTTACGGACTTGGCATCCGCATTCTCGGGCATCATCCGGGACGTGGCATGTGGGAGTTTCATCACAATCTGGCGGAGAAATCGCTGGATGCGCTGTGGCCTCTGTTCGCGCCCATGAGCGTTGGCGCGGTGGTGCTCGGCCTTCCGGTCGCGATGCTGTTCTATGTCGGCTCGTTCTTCGCGGTACGCGCCTTCCGCGATATGCGGCGCGAACGGCTTGACGCCCGGCGGCGCGAACGAAGCGAAGAAATGGCGGCGGATATCAAGGAGTTGGACGAGGCATGAACAAGCCCGGTCGCCTTCGGCTCGGCGTCAACATCGATCACGTCGCCACCATCCGCAACGCGCGCGGTGGGGACCATCCGGACCCGCTGCGCGCGGCCGCCATCGCCGCCACCGCCGGCGCTGACGGCATCACTGCCCATCTCCGCGAGGACCGTCGTCACATCGGCGACCGCGACATCGAGCATTTGCGCCACGCCATATCCTTGCCGCTCAATCTCGAAATGGCCGCGACCGACGAGATGCTGTCGATCGCACTCCGCCACCGTCCCCACGCGGTCTGCATCGTGCCGGAGCGGCGCGAGGAACGCACCACGGAGGGTGGTATCGACGCCGCCGGCCAGCACAACCGGCTGAAGCACATTGTCGGCGCCCTGAGCGACGTCGGGGTGCGCGTTTCGCTTTTCATCGAGGCGAACCGGAAGCAGCTCGACGCCGCCGTCGCGCTCGGCGCACCGGTGGTGGAGCTTCACACTGGCTCCTATTGCGAAGCCTGGTTCTCGGGCCCTGAAGCCTTCGAGCGCGAACGCCGCCGACTGGCCTCCGCGGCGGGTTACGCCAGGATGTTGGGTCTGGAGGTTCATGCAGGGCACGGCCTGTCCTACGACACGGTCAAGCCGGTCGCGGCGATCCGTGAGTTGGCGGAACTCAACATCGGCCATTTCCTGATCGGCGAGGCCATCTTCGTCGGCTTGGAAAACAGCATCCGCCAGATGCGCCGCCTGATCGATGAGGCACGCGCCGCGGCCGAGACGGATGAAGGGGCATTCCCCACATGATCATCGGGATCGGCAATGACACAATCGACATCCGGCGTGTCGAGAAGGTTATCGAGCGGCATGGCAGCCGGTTCACGGACCGCATCTTCACCGAGATCGAGCAGCGCAAGTCGGATCGCCGTCGCCTGCGCGCGGCATCCTACGCCAAACGTTTTGCCGCCAAGGAGGCGTGCTCCAAGGCCCTGGGCACCGGAATCCGCGGTGGCGTCTTCTGGCGGGACATGGGCGTGGTCAATCTGCCCTCCGGCAAGCCGACCATGGCTTTGACCGGCGGCGCGGCCGAACGGCTGAAGTCCCTGATGCCCAAGGGCCATCGGGCCGAGATCCATGTCACCATCACCGACGATTTTCCGCTGGCCCAGGCTCTGGTGATCATCGAGGCTATACCGGATGGGGCGTCGTAAGGCCGCGCCATCGTCGTCATTGCGCGGGGACTCGGGAGCCGGTATTACCGGCGCGCCGGGAGGCCGGATTCCGGGAAAAACGGACGGATCATGAGTGTGGCTACCGAAAAGCAGGCGGGAAGCGGCTTCGGCGAAACCGTCAAGATCATCATACAGGCGCTCGTTCTGGCGCTTTTGGTGCGGACGTTCCTGTTTCAGCCGTTCAATATCCCCTCCGGGTCGATGAAGGACACGCTGCTCGTCGGCGATTACCTCTTCGTCTCGAAATACGCTTACGGCTATTCCCGTTTCTCGATGCCCTTCGGCCTTCATCTGTTCGATGGCCGCATTTGGTCCGCCCCGCCGAAGCGCGGCGATATCGTCGTCTTCAAGCTGCCCCGGGACGACACCACCGACTACATCAAACGCGTGATCGGCCTGCCCGGCGACAAAATCCAGGTGATCGATGGCGTGCTTCAGATCAATGGCGTCGCCGTACCGCGTGAAAAGGTC
The DNA here is from genome assembly GCA_963798195.1 of uncultured Alphaproteobacteria bacterium. Classification (GTDB taxonomy): domain Bacteria; phylum Pseudomonadota; class Alphaproteobacteria; order Rhizobiales; family Kaistiaceae; genus CAVSRC01. The sequence goes on from CAWCSF010000010.1 coordinate 875,321, forward strand.
AATGACTTCGTCTCGACCGATACAGCGGGCCGTACGGTCAGCGTCGCCCGCTACCGCGAAACGCTGCCGAATGGCGTCAGCTACGACACGCTCGACCTGACCCCCAACGGGATGGAAGACAATACCCAGGTCTTCGAGGTGCCGCCCGACCATTACTTCATGATGGGCGACAATCGCGACAACTCGACCGACAGCCGCGTAGCGCCGACCGCAGGCGGAGTCGGCTACGTGCCGTTCGAGAATCTCGTCGGCCGCGCCGAGATCATCTTCTTCTCGGTCGAAGAGGGACAGCCCGTGCTCGCCGTCTGGAACTGGCCGTGGACCGTGCGCTGGGACCGCATATTCAAGCTGCTATGAAGACCGGAGGCGGCGCCGCTCTCGACGCCGTCGAACGCCGCGCCGGCTATACCTTCCAGGACCGCGGCCACCTTCTGACTGCGCTCACGCATGCGAGCGCAGTCGGCGATGCGCGCATCGCGGCCAGCGAAACCTATCAACGCCTCGAATTTCTCGGTGACCGCGTGCTCGGACTGGTCGTGGCCGAGATGCTTGTCGACGCGTTTCCGGCGGCGACCGAAGGCGAACTCTCGACGCGCCTCGCCGATCTCGTTCGCAAGGAAACGTGTGCCGAGGTGGCCGAAGCCCTTGACCTCGGGCCGGCGGTGATCTTCGGCGGCAACCGCGCGCAGAAGAAGACGCTCCAGACCGTCAACGTCCTCGGCGACGTCTGCGAGGCGCTCATCGCCGCTATCTACCTCGACGGCGGCTTCGAGGCAGCGCGCACGTTTGTTTCAACACAGTGGCGCGACCGAATGCTGGGCGCCGAGGCCGTCGCGCGCAACGCCAAGACGGCCCTGCAGGAGTGGGCGCAGGCCCATGGTCACGGCACCCCGACCTATGAGATCGCCCAGCGCAGCGGGCCGGACCATGCACCGACATTCGCCGTGACCGTCAACGTCGGCAAGCTTCCGTCCGGGCGTGGTGAGGGTCGCAACCGCCGCGAGGCGGAGCAAGAGGCGGCGACCGGCGTACTGCTGCGCGAGGGCGCATGGCGGACCAGACCATGACAGAGACCGGCGCGGGCAACACCCGTTGCGGCTTCGTCGCGCTCATCGGCGCACCGAACGCCGGCAAGTCGACGCTGGTCAACCGGCTGGTTGGCACCAAGGTCACAATCGTCAGTCACAAGGTGCAGACGACGCGTTCGATCGTGCGCGGCATCGGCATTGTCGACAAGTCGCAGATCGTGTTTGTCGACACGCCCGGCATCTTCAAACCGAAGCGCAGGCTCGACCGGGCGATGGTGGATACCGCGTGGAGCGGCGCGCGCGACGCGGACATCGTTGCACTGCTGATCGACGCCGGAAAAGGCATCGACGAGGAAGCAAGCGCGCTTCTAGGGAGGCTCGCCGACATCCGCCTGCCGAAGATCCTGCTGCTCAACAAGATCGACACGGTGAAACGCGAGAGCTTGCTCGCGCTGGCCGACGCCGCCAACAAGGCGGTGGCCTTCGAGCGCACTTTCATGATTTCCGCCTTGAACGGCGATGGTCTCGATGACCTCAAGGCATGGCTGGCAGCGGCTGTGCCGGCAGGGCCGTTCCTTTTTCCAGAGGACGAGGTGAGCGACCTCCCGCTCCGCCAGCTTGCTGCGGAGATCACACGCGAGAAGCTGTTCGAGCGGCTGCATCAGGAGTTGCCGTATCAGGCGACGGTCGAGACCGACAGCTGGACTGACCAGAAGAATGGATCGGCGCGGGTCGAGCAGACAATCTTCGTCGAACGCGACAGCCAGAAGAAGATCGTGATCGGCAAGGGCGGCGCGACCATCAAGGCGATCTCCATGGCGGCGCGAAAGGAGCTCACCGAAATCGCGGAGAAGCCGGTGCACCTCTTCCTGTTCGTGAAGGTGCGCGAGAACTGGTCCGACGATCCGGAACGGTACCGGGCGATGGGGATCGAATTTCCGAAGGGGTAATCGGGCGCGACGTCGACCCTCTGCTCTAGCCGCCGCCTTTCGACACCAGGTTCTTGATGCCGGCGCTGCTCGGTGCGTCCGGCCGGGCGATTGCCCAGTTCTGGCTCAGCATCTTCTCGATGATCAGCTTCTTCGTGTCGTCGCCATTCTCCATCGTCTGGGCGATGAGATAGGCCATCAGGACGCCGTGGTTATAGATTTGGCGGTTGTAGAAGTAGGTCAGTTGGACGATGGAGCTGCGGTAAACCCAAAGGAACAGGGCCGAGATGACTTCGATGATCGCGCCGCCGGCGATTGAGACGAAGGCAAGGTCGGTCTTCGCTTCCGGTATGCCGAATTGCTGGAACGGGAAGACCTGATAGGCGATGCCGGAGACGATGAGGAAGAATCCTATCCACATCGCGATGACACTGTAGCGGAAGCTGCGCTGCGTCTGGGTCAGACCGATCTCGTAGTACGACTCCAACTGTACCCGGCTGTAGCCCATGAGCGGCACGAGACCGGACTTGCCGTTCTCGCCGAGTTCCTGCTGGAGGTATTTCTCCGCTTCGCGCTGCGCTGTGCTGGCGCGGCCGACCGCGTCGCTCACCTCGGAGTCGGCCTCCTCGGCGTAGAGGCCGACTATGCGCGTGACGATCAGGGCAGTGCCGACCGGGGCGTAGATCGGTAGCGTCGCCAGAAAGATCAGCGCCACGAAAGCCGGAATAGCCTGCCATCCGAAAACAAACCCCCAGTTCCAGACAGCGGGGATGAGGCCGAACCAGCAGTACCAGACGACTGCAAACGATGCGACGAACACGATCAGCGAGAGGACGAGTGCTATGCCGCGAAAGTTCTTTCGGTGGCGGAGCAGGTCGAGCACCGCATCCGCGGTTTGACTCATGGTGGAGGACGACTTCGCAGCCGCAGCCTCTGTTTTCGGAACCTCGGTCGGTGCAAGCGCACCTGCTGATGGGTTCGGTGTCGGCATGGTCGCCTCCCATAAATCGCGCCGCAGGCGATTTCCCGATGAGCGGACTGTCCCACAGCGAGCCAGATTCGGAAAGCGATGAGCCTTTCGGGTCGCTCAGGGCCGGACGACATTTTTGAACTGAGGTGAAAACTCCCTTAGAGCCGCAAGCTGAACCGCCGCATTTGCGCCACGAAATCGCCCACTCACCTCCGGGAACCATTGCCACTCGGAGCACTTGGTGGACTGCGAGGGGGATCGCGAAGGAGATTTTTCATGCGCAGGTTCATTCTGGCGGCCGCTCCGGCCGCTCTTCTGGCGATTTCGCCCGTAGTGGCCGAGGCTGCTGGTACAGCGGCCGGTGCTGCCGGTGGTGCAGTTACCGGGGCCGTGGTCGGCGGCCCGGTCGGCGCGGTCGTTGGTGGCGTCATTGGCGCCATTCTCGGCACTGCAATCGATCCGCCCCCGGCTAAGGTCGTGACATACGTCCAGACGGTCGAGCCGCCGCCGCCGGTGGTGTTGCAGGGCGATCTTGTAGTCGGCGCGACGCTGCCTCCGAGCGTCGAGCTCTACACCGTGCCGCCGGACGTCTACGTCCCGGCCGACGGTCACGTTTATGCCTACGCCATCGTCAACGGCCAGCGCGTCGTGGTCGACACGCAGACCCGCGCGGTTGTTGCGATCGCTGGCTGACCCACCCCAGCCGGCGATGACAAGACCACTGGTCCTCCCGCCAGTGGTCTTGTCAGGCTGGGCGGAGTAAAAGTCCGGCCATGCAATGGTCGGACGAAGGCATCATCATCGGCACCCGCCGGCATGGCGAGACCAGCCTGATCATCGAACTGATGACGCCGGCCCATGGGCGCCATCTGGGCCTCGTGCGGGGTGGAAGATCCCGCCGCCAACAGCCGATCTTGCAGCCGGGCAACTCGGTCAACGCGGTCTGGCGGGCACGGCTCGATGAGCACCTCGGCACCTTTGCCGTGGAGCCGACGACCCAGCGCGCCGCGCGGCTTATCGAGGGCGCCGCCGGGCTCTATGGCATCCAGGCGCTGGCCGGTTTGCTGCGGCTGCTGCCCGAACGCGACCCGCACCCGCGCCTCTACGAAGGCCTTGCCTCTGTCCTCGACTGGTTCGACGAGCCGGCGGTCGCCGGGGCCTTGCTGGTCCGCTTCGAGCTGAAACTCCTCGACGATCTCGGGTTCGGCCTCGACCTGGAAAGCTGCGCCGCCACCGGTACGAACGACGACCTGGCGTACGTGTCGCCGAAATCGGGACGGGCGGTCAGCCGCTCCGCCGGCGATCCCTATCGTGCCCGCATGATGCGGCTGCCGTCCTTTCTTCTGGATCCTGCCTCGTCGTCCCCGGTCGCACACACGGATATTGCCGATGCATTTCGTCTGACCGGCTATTTTCTGGCCCGCCATGTGTTCGAACCGCGCGGCCTCGCGCCGCTCGAGGCCCGTGAGCGCTTCATTGCGCTGATGGAACGCAGCGGTGAAAAGCTTGTGTCGTAAGGGTTTGCGGGCTACTTCGAGCCTATGGCCAAACACCTGATTCCGCCCGGCGGCGGCGACATCGAGCCCGTCAACCTGCGCGCGGAGCTGGAAGCGCGCTACCTCGCCTACGCGCTTTCCACGATTACGAACCGGGCGCTGCCCGATCTCCGCGACGGGCTGAAGCCGGTCCACCGCCGCATCCTCTATGGGATGCGCCAGCTCCGCCTCGATCCCGGCGGCGGCTTCAAGAAATCCGCCAAGATCGTCGGCGATGTGATGGGTGGCTTCCACCCCCATGGCGACCAGGCGATCTACGACGCGCTGGTGCGTCTCGCCCAGAGCTTCGCCGTGCGCTACCCGCTGATCGACGGGCAGGGCAACTTCGGCAACATCGACGGCGATAACGCCGCGGCCATGCGCTACACCGAGGCGCGCATGACCGAGGTGGCGCGGTTGCTTCTCGACGGCATCGACGAGGATGCGGTCGATTTCCGCCCGACCTATGACGGCTCCGATACCGAGCCGGTGGTCTTGCCCGGCGCTTTCCCGAACCTGCTCGCCAATGGCGCTTCGGGCATCGCCGTCGGCATGGCGACCAACATTCCGCCCCACAACGTGGCCGAGCTTTGCGACGCAGCGCTGCATCTGATCAAGACGCCGAAGGCACGCGTCGAAACGCTGGTCGAGATGGTCAAGGGACCGGACTTCCCGACCGGCGGTATCATCGTCGAGCCCCACGCCAACATGGTTGAAGCGTATCGTACCGGCCGCGGCTCGTTCCGCGTCCGCGCGCGCTGGGAGGTCGAGGACCAGAAGCGCGGCACCTACGTTGTCGTCGTCACCGAGATTCCCTACCAGATCCAGAAGGCGCGGCTGATCGAGAAGATCGCGGAACTGATGGAGGCGAAGAGGCTGCCGCTGGTCGCCGACATCCGCGACGAGTCGGCCGAGGACATCCGCGTCGTCATAGAGCCGAAGAGCCGGGCGGTGGACGCGGCGCTGATGATGGAGTCGCTCTTCCGCCTGACCGATCTCGAGTCGCGCATCCCACTCAATCTCAACGTCCTGTCGCGCGGCGTCGTGCCAAAGGTCATGGGCCTGAGCGACGTATTGAACGAGTGGCTGGCGCACCGCCGTGACGTGCTGCTGCGCCGCTCGAACTACCGGCTGGAGCAGATACGCCATCGCCTCGAGGTGCTCGAAGGCTACCTCGTCGCGTACCTGAACCTCGACAAGGTGATCAAGATCATCCGCACGGAGGACGAGCCAAAGCCGGTGCTGATGAAGACCTTCAAGCTGACCGACGTGCAGGCGGAGGCGATTCTCAACATGCGGCTTCGCTCGCTGCGCAAGCTTGAGGAAATGGAAATCAGGGGCGAGCACAGCGAACTGTCCAAGGAGCAGAAATCGCTGCGCGCGCTGGTGAAGTCGGAAGACCAGCAGTGGGCGACGATCGCTGACCAGATCCGCGAGATACGCAAGACCTTTGGGCCTGCAACGCCACTCGGCAAACGTCGCACAACGTTCGGAGACGCGCCTGAGCACGGCGTCGAGGACATCCAGACGGCGATGATCGAGCGCGAGCCGATCACCGTGATCGTGTCGGAAAAAGGCTGGATAAGGGCCATGAAGGGCCACGAGGTCGACACCGCTGCGCTCGCCTTCAAGACGGACGACAGCCTGCGCGCGGCTATCCACGCCGAGACCACCGACAAGATCATCGTCGCCTCGACCGGCGGACGTTTCTACACGCTGGCGGCGGACAAACTGCCCGGCGGGCGCGGCCACGGCGAACCGATCAAGCTGATGGTCGACATGGACGCGGCCGATGATGTGGTTTCGGTGTTCGTCCACAATCCGGAGCGGAAACTGCTTGTCATCTCGACCGAGGGCAGGGGTTTCCTCGTGCCCGAGGCGGAGGTGCTGGCCAACACCCGCAAGGGCAAGCAGGCGATGACCGTGTCGGCGCCGGAGGAGATGCGCGTCTGCGTATCGGCGGCGGGCGACACGGTTGCGGTGCTCGGCGAGAACCGCAAGCTCCTTCTCTTTCCCCTTGAGCAGGTGCCCGAGATGACCCGCGGCAAGGGCGTGCGTCTTCAGAAATACAAGGATGGCGGCGTGGCGGATGCCCGCGTGTTCGCCAAGGCGGAGGGACTATCCTGGCAGGATTCGTCCGGCCGCACGTTCAACCGCCCGATCAAGGAGTTGAAGGAGTGGGTCGGTGAGCGGGCGCAGGCCGGGCGCATCCGCCCCGACGGCTTCCCGCGCTCCAACCGGTTCGGAACGCCTGGCGTCGTCTAGCGGCGGCGGAAGCTCGGCTGAACCCGAAGGGTGAGCGGCTGAAGGTCGGCATGCGTCCAATGGCGGGCGCGCAATTGCGGAGCCATCTCCCAGGCGATCGGTGCCGCCATTACCAGGCTGACCACAACAACGACGGGAATCCAGATGGCTGCGGCGCCTCCGGATGCGGTCAGCACTACGATCAGGCCGGCGCCGAACAGCACTGCGTTGGCGAGCATGTAAACCAGCATCGCGATCGCTGCGCGGGTCTTCGTCTGCGGCGTCATGACTGGCTCCTTGTTTCATCGCCCTTCGGACAATGAACGTGCCAGGGCCGCCGGAGTTCCAGTTCCGGGGCGCTCGGCAGGTGGAACGGGCCGCGGGAGCCAGCACAATGTGGCGTGCAACGTCTCGTCGAGACATTCCCGCATGAGCAAATTTGAGCCCGTGCAGTGCGGAAAATCGCGGCACCCGGCGCGGTTCCCCGACGTTTTGACTCAAATTATAGCAGGCGGCGAAACCAGCTTTTTTGCCTATTTGTGGTTCCGCGTTGCAACATCCGCTTCAATGTAATTTTTAGCCAAATGTACATGGATTTGTACAGCGGTTGGTCCGGGCGGTCCCACGGACAAGCCGAAGGGGTCGGGGCCTGACGGAAAGATAGCCTGATGATTGCGATCGCACTTGCCCGCCGCGTTCGGCGGAACGGGTTCGCTTTGCTTGCCGCCGCGTTGATGGTGGCTGGACTGACCGCGCTCCACCCTGATCCTGCAATGGCGATGAAATCCCGCTTCAGCAAGGCGGAACTCTGCCAGGTGCTTTACCCATGCGAGCCGCCGGCACGTTACCAGAGCGGGCCATACCTGGAGAAACCGCGCATCGTTTCAGTGTCGATGCAGCAAGTGCAGGCAATCTGCGCCGGCCACTCCGACATGGCAGCGGGATCCGGCTTCCCGTTCACCGTGATGGGCTGCGCCCAACTGACCGGCACGGAATGCGTCGTGCATGTATCCGACAGCCTGAAGAAGGTCAGCGGCGATCTCTACAAGCTGGTGCTGGCCCACGAGCTTGGCCACTGCCGCGGCTGGCGTCACAACTAGCGCCGGCAGGCATCAGAAATCGCGCGGGTCAGGCCGCGCGATTTTCGTTTGAGGCCTGACGGACTACGCCGCCATGTGCGGCCGAAGCAACTCGGCCCATTCCTCCACCGACTGGCCGCTCGACATCGACGGCTCCACCAGCCCATCGATCGCAAATGTGGGCGACGAGTGGACGCCGTTCTGCCGGTAATAGCGGGCGTGCCAGCGCATGGCGCGGTCGACTGCCTTCAGCCGGAAGGCGGCGTCGAGATTGACCCCGGCAAGATCCGAAATGTCTTTCACCAGGTCGGCGGGCGTCCGGTCCATGTTCGGCCCGTGGGAATGGTCCTCGAACTCGAAGTCCTCGCGCCGGGCATAGATGCCGGCCATGGCCTTCATCGCCGCTTCCTTGCCGCCGGCGACGCTGGCCGCGAGAATCGCGCGGGTGACGATGCCGGAGAAGAGGTGCCAGGGCTGGGAAAGGAAGCGCACCTTGATGGTCAGCTTGTCCTCGCCGACGGCGTCGAGCAGCGGCTGGAATTTCTCGAAGGCCCGCTTGGAGAAGGGGCAGGTAGGCTCGAGGAATACTTCCAGTTCGGTCTTGCCGTGGCCGAGTTCGATCGGCGCGACCTTGGCGTCGTTGGATGCAGGCATGGTTGTGCTTCCGGGATGGCGTTTATCGGGGCCCCCAGCTTAGGCCGCCGGCCGTTGCCGCGTCCACCAATCGGTAACCGCCTTCGATTTCCAGAGAGGTGCGGTCGAAAAAGAAGCCTATGCTTCGCGGCCGGCAAGAGGCAGCCCGGCGAGGGAGGCAACCATGTGCGATGCATGCGGGACGGGCGTGATCGGCCGGCGCGATGTTCTGAAATTCGGAGCGGCCGCCGGGCTTATCGCGATGGGGTTCGGGAGTGGCGCCGGGCCGGCGCGCGCTGCCGAGGGTCCGCTCTCACCGGACGAAGCTCTGGCGAAGCTGAAGGAAGGCAACGCCAAGTATGTCGCGCATCCTGAACTCTGCACCCTCGATATTGCCGCGCAGCGGGCGTCGGTGGCGGGCGGACAGGCACCTTGGGCGACAGTCATCGCCTGCGCCGACAGCCGCGTCCCGCCCGAGCTGATCTTCGGCGGCCGGGGCGTCGGCGAATTGTTCGTCGCGCGCAACGCCGGCAACCTGGTGGACACGGCGACCCTCGGCACGGTCGAATATGGCGCCGCCGTCCTCGGCTCGCCGCTGATCGTCGTGCTGGCGCACACATCGTGCGGCGCGGTCAAGGCGGCCTGCGACGTCGTCACCAGCAACGCAACCTATCCCGGCGCGATCGGCCCCATGATCGAGCCCATCATTCCGGCCGCCCTGGCGGTGCGTGACGCGCCGGGCGACTTCACCAACAACGCGGCCAAGGAAAGCGCCATGCGCACGGCGGCGCGCCTGACCGGCACCGACCCGCTGCTGGCCGGCCGCGTCGGCGAGGGCAAGCTCAAGGTCGTGCCGGCGATGTACGACCTGGAGACGGGCGAGGTGCGCTGGCTGGCCTAGCGCAGGCCGGCCATCTCGACCGGATCGTCCATAGCCTCCGCATGTCGGCGCGTCGGCCGCCTCGGCGATCCCCTCGAGGTAATCGTGGAATTCCTCGCTGGAGACGCCGGCGGTAAAGAGGCAACAGACGGCGTGCGCGATGGCGCGCCGCTTCATCTCGCCGGCGCGGTCGGTGGCGCAGTCCGCCTCCGGCCCGCGGCAGGTGCGGTTGCGCCGGCAGGCGGCGAGGGGACAATCCGTCCACATGCCGAGCACGTTGACGACGGCGAGCAGGCGGAAGAAATCGGCGGCGCCCGGCCCGATCTTTTCGAGCGCGGCGGCGAGGTCCCCGTCACGCGCCCTGCCGCCGGCGTGGCCGGCGCCGGACGATCCCTGCCTTCGCGGTGTCATTGCGGGCATGCTCCCTCGTTGCCGCGAGCGCCATCGCGCTCCGGGCTGTGATCGTCGTTGCGGTTTCCCCGCCGCCAGGCAGCAGGGGATGGCGGGCGCTCGAAGAGTGCCTTGCCGGTAGTCCGAATGGTGGCGCTCTTCCGAGCGCCCGCCGCGGCGGCTTGCCGCGAGCTCTGCTCGCGCGTTTCCCGGCCGGCGCTTCGGCCCGCCGATGAAGCGGGCCTTAAGCCTCGTGAGGCAACCGGTCCTAGTGCCGATGGACCGAGCCGGGATCGCCCCGATCGGCGGCGGAGGAAGCCGCCGGCCGAGCAGGGACGCCGCTCCGCTCCCCCCATGAAGTTCCTGTCGACACGGGACCCCGTGCATGGGAGCGGACGCGACCATTGTGCGGCCGGTTCGGAGGGGCGGGGATAGATTTATTTCGGATTTATTTTATCCCCGCGCGCCGGGGCGGGGTCAGAATGGGGCGGGCCCCGTCTCCGCTCCGTCCAATTTGAATGAAATTCCGGCTATGTTCTCAACGATGGGGGCGTAGGCATGGAGGGGTAACGACACCCCTGACGTCCGGTGGCCCCATGAGCACTGACAAAGAGATGCTGAACAAGTCGGTCGCGGTTCTCGTCGAGACCGCCGCGAACGCGGCGAAGATCGCCAAGGAGCAGCGGCAGATTGCCGACGCACAGAACGATACAGCGATCGAGCAGCACGAAACGGCGCGCGAGCTGGAAGTGCTGAGCGACGAACTCGCCAAAGGCGCCACCGCGGTCACGGACAATCTGGCGGCCCTTGCGAAAAGCGACGCAGCGGACGCCGCGGTGGCCTCGACGCCGGAAGCAGTCCGCCGCCGCGCATAGGCGCCTGAGTTTCATCCCGTTCGGCCGGGCGCATCGCCCGATGCCGGCTTTGCTGTGACCCTCGCCGACGGTGTGGGCACGCTGCCGGCGCATTCGTCCTGTGTCCGGGAGCGCATCGGCGTGCTAGGCCGGGGCGCGGCGAACGCGGAGACGAGCGGATGGTGGACTACATCAGGTCAGAGGCGACGCAGCGGGCGGGCCTGCCCTTCAGCGACGCGGTGCGCGTCGGCGACGTGCTTCATCTCTCCGGACAGATGGGCGTGGCGCCCGGCACGAAGATGCTGGTGCCCGGCGGCATCACACCGCAAACGCGCCAGGCGATGGACAACATCGGCGCGGTGCTGGCCGCCAACGGCCTCGGCTTCGACGCGGTCTTCAAGGCGACGGTGATGCTCGCCGACATGAGCGACTGGCCCATCTTCAACGACATCTATCTCCGCTATTTCAAGCCCGACCGGCTGCCGGCGCGCTCGGCCTTCGGCGCCGCGGGCCTGGCGCTCGGCGGGCGCGTGGAGATCGAGGTGATGGCCTGGGCGGGGAAGTGAGGGTTTCGTCGCCGGACGCGATGCCGCGGCCCGACACACCGCTGTCATAACCGGGCTCGTCCCGGTGATCCGCGAAAATAGCGCTTGAAGGGCACAAGACGTGGATGGCCGGGACGGAGCCCGGCCATGACGGAACGAGCCAGGTTGCTCCAAGTTGCGCCCAGCCGTGCCCGCGCCGGCGCGGCCGGCTCCATCGATGCCGTGGCCGAAAGCGGCGGTTCACCCCTCACCCTTTGCCTCTAGGCTCGCTGCGCTCGCCAAGAGGCAAAGTCCTCTCCCGCAGGGAGAGAGGGGGAGTGTGGGGCGAGGGCCGCGGTCGCCCGCTACATGCCGGGCGGTTTCGTGACTTCGACCACCTCGATCGTCGCGCCGTTCATCTCCAGGTGCGGATGGCCGACGAACATCTTGGCGGCGGCGTCGTGGGAGGCGGCCTCGACGATCGTGTAGCCGGTCATCTCGTTCCGCGAGTCCGCGACGCCTTTGCCGGAGACCGTCTTGGTCTTGCCGAGCGGCGCGCCCATCTCGGCGAGGTCCTTCTTGTGCGCGTCGAACCATGTGTTCCACGCGGCCATCGCTTCCTTCGCCGCCTCCGGCGGCATCTTCATCATCTGATCGATGGCCGCCAGCGGCGCCATGTAAAAGGCCATGAACTTCGCCAAGACTTCCTCCACAACAGCGGCGCCGCTTGTTTCCACGAGCCGCAGGGATGCGGGGGACGGTCGCCGGGACACGCTTCCGGCGCGGATCATACAGCGGCGGCGGGGCGGGGGCTGTCACGAACGGGTGAGGGGCGAGTGCGTTAGCCGAAGGCGTAACCCGCCGCAGGTGGTGATCGTAGGGTGCAAAGCGAAGCGTATTGCACCGGCAGGCTGTAATGAAGAATGGCGGAATACGCTTCGCTAATCCGCCCTACGGGCTATTTATCCAACTCAAGCCGCTCGAATTTAATTCCGGTCGCGGCGCACAATTATGTCGGTCCATCTTTTTAGGTGGACCTTGCAAGTCATCCAACGATCGAATTCTCTCCAGCAAAGCCTTGTCGTCGAGTTGCGATAAGAAGGAAGCCGCGAGCTATCCCGAGCATCGCAATGCGTTCTTTGTCGCCCGCTGCTAGGAAGCACCGACGACTCTGCCAAGAATGCCTGCACCTGGGCAGTCGATGTCAAGAATTCCCGATCCAACGCCGCGGGCTAGTATATCTCCAAGCTTGCGCCGTGTTGGCGTTGTAAGCTCTTAATGTCGCTATCGTTGCTTCCAATCTGCTTCCGGGGGCTTGTTTTGCCGCTAGCAGCGGCGTTTCCAGCAATGTTGCGAGCGCTTTGAGGCTACGACCCGTGCGTGTTCACCCAGCCGCGCAAAATCTTCAAATGCACCTCTTACGCAGCTGCGCCAGGGGCGGCCCTAATATCAGCGTCACCTACGTCGCGTCTAGGCGCATCGGATCGCGTAGGAGCGCTTCGGATCGCCCTGCCATCGTTCAGAGCACCGATCTTCGTGGCAACACCGCATCACAAAATATGGCGACGCGGCTGGGAGACGCATTGAGCGTGCGTAGGTTGTCCAATAAAGATCGGCTGCGCCCCTCACGCGCACCCTTAGGGAAAGAGCGACGAAAACAGTTCTAATTGCTGAAAACGTGCCAGCTCTAAAGTTCTATCGAAAATTATTTGGCCACCTCCTTCTTCGATATCTGAGCCTCTGGCGCGTAGTTTGACGAGTGAGTTGTAGCAGATACCGGACACCGCGACCTTCTTCCTGTACGAGTGGGAAAAATCATCAAGTGACTGGTGAATAACGGCAGACCTATGGTTGAAAGAAACTCTGGCTTCACAGGTATCAATATGCTGTCAGGTACAAAGATAAGCAGCAATGGTGAGCACGAACGCCTCGGTCGGGTGCGCAGTGGATTGAGGATCAGATCGTATTGGTCTTCTTTTACATCGAGCCAATAAAATTAGCCAGCAGATGTTCCTTGTGACTGGGATTTTTAAGCTGTCAGGCTTAGCTCAAGTTGAGAAGGGACGTAGATCAATCCTAGAGCGCCATTTGTTAGTTTGACGACGTTCAAGACCGCGTCAGATATTTTTGCGCCCGGATGACCGCAAACCGGGGGGCGTAGTCGCCCGTCGACAATTCGGCCTTTTGGCCGATTTGGCTTGTAGACAGTCGCGTCAGTAGCGTTACACGCAAGAAGATATATTGGCTGGCGTTCAATTCCGGGTTCGGTCGACGACCAGCACGTATTTGCCCCCGTCGACGCAGTAGTGCCAGCTCAAGTTGACGCATAAGCGTACTCTTGCCAACCCCGCACTTCATGACTGTCGATCGCGCTTAGAAGTCTTTACGGCCTCTTTCTCGTCTTCCGCCTAAAGGCAAGTACGATCCGCGATTGCACGATAGTCCGCCGCACTCCACGCCCTCATCCTCGCCGGCGCGCATGATGCGCGGGCCCATGCCAGCACCGGCTTGAAAAGCGCCGGTACAGCTCCTCGTCGCAGGGCGATCTGCTCCGGCGTGCCGGCCACGACGATCTCGCACGCCGGCTCCCACTAAGTTGAATCCCGGCATCGGCGGAACCGTCGAAGCGTCGCGCTTCTACGATGGCTTGCGAGCCTGTGCGGGCAACGCAGCATAGAGTTCGTCGCGGAGCCGAGGTTGCCAGTGATCATGTCGTTTGCAATTGCGTTGACGAGGACGAAATAGCTGCCCGGCACGTCTCCGGATTGATCGCGAAGGTCTATCTCTGCCCGGATGAACTGGATTTGTTCCCATTACGCGTAACCGTGTCGATAGCGCCTTCTGAATATGCGCGCATTCTTATGGCCCTATCTTCACCAAGGCGCCAGAGAAGCCTGATGGTACGTTGACCTGACGGCCACAGTAGACACAACGCCAATCATACCTATCAGCCAATCGCCGCCGCACCCGGTCATGAACATGATAGCCAAAGCGCCTCAAGATGTCACAGGTGTGGCTCTGCTCGGCCACTCCGCCGCCTCGACGCCCTCATCCTCGCCGCGCGCGCGTGACGCCCTGGCCCGGGCGAGCACCGGCTTGAGGAAGGCGCCGGTGTAGCTGCGCTTGTCGCGGGCGATCTGCTCCGGCGTGCCGGCCGCGAGGATCTCGCCGCCGGCGTCGCCGCCCTCGGGGCCGAGGTCGAGGATCCAGTCGGCGGTCTTGATGACCTCGAGATTGTGCTCGATGACGACGACCGTGTTGCCCTGGTCGACCAGCTCGTGGAGCACCTCGAGCAGCTTGGCGACATCGTGGAAATGCAGGCCGGTGGTCGGCTCGTCGAGGATGTAGAGCGTGCGGCCGGTGGAGCGGCGCGACAGCTCCTTCGACAGCTTGACGCGCTGCGCCTCGCCGCCGGAGAGCGTCGTCGCCTGCTGGCCGACATGGATGTAGGAGAGGCCGACGCGATCCAGCGTCTCCATCTTGTCGCGGATGGAGGGGACGGCGGCGAAGAAGGTGCGCGCCTCCTCGACGGTCATGTCGAGGACATCGGCGATCGACTTGTTCTTGAACTTCACCTCCAGCGTTTCGCGGTTGTAGCGCTTGCCCTGGCAGACGTCGCAGGTGACATACACATCGGGCAGGAAGTGCATCTCGATCTTGATGACGCCATCGCCCTGGCACTTCTCGCAGCGCCCGCCCTTGACGTTGAACGAGAAGCGGCCCGGGCCGTAGCCGCGCGCCTTGGCCTCGGGCAGGCCGGAGAACCACTCGCGGATCGGCGTGAAGGCGCCGGTGTAGGTGGCCGGGTTGGAGCGCGGCGTGCGGCCGATCGGCGACTGGTCGATGTCGATGACCTTGTCGAGATATTCCAGCCCCTCCAGCCGCGTGTGCTCGGCCGGGACGTCGCGGGCGCCGTTCAGCCGGCGGGCGACGGCGCGGTAGAGCGTGTCGATGGTGAGCGTCGACTTGCCCGAGCCGGAGACGCCGGTGATGCAGGTGAACAGGCCGATGGGAATCTCGGCGGTGACGTTCTTCAGGTTGTTGCCGGTGGCGCCGACGACGCGCAGCGCCTTGCCCTTCTGCGGCGGGCGGCGCATGGCCGGCACGGCGATCTCGCGCACGCCGGAAAGATACTGCCCGGTGAGCGAGGCGGGATCGGCCATCATCTCGGCCGGCGTGCCCTTGGAAATGACGTGGCCGCCATGGATGCCGGCGGCGGGGCCCATGTCGACGACGTAATCCGCCTCGCGGATGGCGTCCTCGTCGTGCTCGACGACGATGACCGTGTTGCCGATGTCGCGGAGGTGGCGGAGCGTGGTGAGCAGGCGGGCGTTGTCGCGCTGGTGCAGGCCGATGGACGGCTCGTCCAGCACGTAGAGCACGCCGGTGAGGCCGGAGCCGATCTGCGAGGCGAGGCGAATGCGCTGGCTCTCGCCGCCGGAGAGCGTGCCCGAAGCGCGGGCAAGCGTGAGGTAATCCAGCCCGACATCGACGAGGAACTTCAGCCGCTCGCGGATCTCCTTGAGGATGCGGACGGCGATCTCGTTCTGCTGTTTGGTCAGCGTGTCGGGCAGGTGGGCGAACCAGGCCATCGCCTTGCGAATGGAGAAATCCGTCACCTCGGAGATATCGAGCGTATCCAGCTTGACCGCCAGCGCCTCCGGCTTCAGCCGCTTGCCGTGGCAGGTGTCGCAGGGCTTGGCCGAGTGGTAGCGCTCGATCTCCTCGCGCGACCACTGGGAGTCGGTCTCGCGGTAGCGGCGCTCGAGATTGGGGATGACGCCTTCGAAATCCTTCGTGGTTTTGTAGGCGCGCAGGCCGTCGTTGTAGTGGAACGTGATCTCGTCGTCGTCGGTGCCGTAGAGGATGACGTCCTTCGCCTTCTGCGGCAGCTTGTGCCAGGGCACGCCGGTGGAGAACTTGTAGTGCTTGGCCAGCGCCTCCAGCGTCTGCTGGTAATAGGGCGATGAGGTCTTCGACCACGGCGCGATGGCGCCGTCGCGGAGCGTGATCGTGTCGTCGGGCACGACCAGCGCCGGATCGATCACCAGCTCCGTGCCGAGGCCGTCGCAGACCGGGCAGGCGCCGTAGGGATTGTTGAACGAGAACAGGCGCGGCTCGATCTCCGGAATGGTGAAGCCGGAGACCGGGCAGGCGAATTTCTCGGAGAACATGATGCGTTCTGCCGGGACAGGCTTCGCGGCCTTGCCCTTGCCCGACCTGGCCTTTGCTTCGCCCGGATCGGCGTCGCCATCACTTCCCGGCGCATCGGCGAACTCGGCGATGGCGAGGCCCTCGGCCAGTTCCAGCGCGGTCTGGAAGGAATCCGCCAGGCGCGTGCCGATATCGCCGCCGACCACGATGCGGTCGACCACGACCTCGATGTCGTGCTTGAGCTTCTTGTCGAGGGCAGGAGCCTCGGCGATCTCGTGGAAGGTGCCGTCGATCTTCACGCGCTGGAAGCCGCGCTTCATCAGCTCGGCCAGCTCCTTGCGGTACTCGCCCTTGCGGCCGCGCACGATCGGCGCCAGCAGGTAGAGCCGCGTGCCCTGCGGCAGCGCCAGCACGCGGTCGACCATCTGCGACACCGTCTGGCTCTCGATCGGCAGGCCGGTCGCCGGCGAATAGGGCACGCCGACGCGGGCGAAGAGCAGCCGCATGTAGTCGTAGATCTCGGTGACCGTGCCGACGGTCGAGCGCGGGTTGCGGCTGGTCGTCTTCTGCTCGATGGAGATGGCCGGCGACAGGCCGTCGATCTGGTCGACGTCCGGCTTCTGCATCATCTCCAGGAACTGGCGGGCATAGGCCGACAGCGACTCGACATAGCGGCGCTGGCCCTCGGCATAGATCGTGTCGAAGGCGAGCGACGACTTGCCGGAGCCGCTGAGGCCGGTGAGCACCACCAGCTTGTCGCGCGGCAGGTCGAGATCGATGTTCTTGAGATTGTGTTCCCGCGCCCCGCGGATCGAGATGAACTTGCCCGGGGCAGGGCTGTTGTCGGCCATGTCATGCGTTTCCGTGTGGGAGGCACGGCCGCGGCCGCTCCCCAAACTTATGCTCTTGTTCGCGCCAGACAAGCGGCGGTCCTGTGTCGTCCAGAGGGAAATGCGGGCTGCGAGTTAGGCTGCTGACACGGGCTCGTCGGGCGGGCGAGTCTCAACAGGCCGATGTTGCCCAAACGGCGCCATCGTTGTAAAGAACAAAAAGAGAACCACGGTGAGCCCAGCCATGGACCGGACGTGCCCGCGAACCGAATGGCCGTTTGCGGCCACCCGAGGTGGAGCGCACACACGGGGAAGTGTGTGGATGCGGCGGGTGGGGGCGCTACATAGCCACGCTAGCGTCGACCAGGTAACTTCTCGTTTCGGACAGGAGCATCCACATGACGACCGTCCTGCTCAGCCGCCGTCGCCTCCTCGCCGTTGGCGGGTCGATCCTGGCGACCGGAATTTCCGGTGTGTTGGTTCCCGCCCGAGCAGAAGGCATCGCGCCGACCCCCTCGATGCAAGGCGGCTCGAACAACTACCTGCCGGGCGCACCGATCGTGGATCGGATCGGCGGCGGCGGCTTCTGGATGTCGGGCACCGTGCGCCGGGCGGGCGATGGCGCGCCGCTTCCCGGTCAGCGTATCCAGATCTGGGCGCACACGACCGAAGGACACGAGCGGGAGCCACACAGTCATGGCGCCACGCTCACCGATGCGAACGGGGCGTTTCGTCTTGAGATGCCGCAGATCGTCCCGGCATTCGGTCAACCGCACGGTCACCTCGCCTATGACAGCGGTGCGTTCGAGACGGTCTTCCTGCGCCCCGTGATGTCGAGCGCAAAGAACACCAGCCTGGAGGCTCACTTCGTCCTTCAGCCCGTCTGACCGGGTTGGGGCCAAGGGCATGCGCTCGGCCCGCGCGGTCGCTGATCTGGGCCGCGCTGATCGCCGCCATCGTTGTGCCGATCGCTCTGGCGGCGACGAGCCCGCTGCTGGAGTGGCGCGAGCCGATCTACATCGCGGCGGGATTTGCCGGGATCGCGGCGCTGGGGCTTCTGCTCGTTCAGCCCTTGCTTGCGGGCGCATACCTGCCGGGACTGACGGCCTATCGCGAACGGCGCATCCATCCCTGGGTGGGCGGCATTCTCGTCGGCGCGGTGGCGATCCACGTTGGGGGCCTCTGGCTCACGAGCCCGCCGGACGTGGTCGACGTCCTTCTCTTCCGGTCGCCGACCGCCTTCTCGACCTGGGGCGTGATCGCCATGTGGGCGGTCTTCGTCAGCGGCCTGCTGGCGGCTCTCCGGCAGCGATTGCCCCTTCAGCCGCGGACATGGCGGATCGTCCACACCGTCCTCGCGGTCGTGATCGTCGTGGGGACCGTGGTCCATGCAACGCTGATCGAAGGGACGATGGAAAGCGTGTCGAAGGCGGCGCTTTGCGGGCTGGTCGCTGGTGGCGACCATTGGCGTTGTCGCCGGCTTGTGGGCAAAGCGACTGGGCTGGAGGTAGGAAAGATGGCGGGCGAAAGAGAACTAAGGGTCTGCGGCCCGGCGTCGCGACCCTTCGGATGGTTTGCCTTGAGGTTCAGTGCCGCCTTGGACGCTGTCTCGCGCATCGGCGGGCGTGGGTATCGGCCGCCTTGGCGTGTCGCGATCCACCCAGGTGGCGCGCCGCGAGGAGGGCGGAAGCGGTCGAAGTAGCGTTGCGGCGGGATCGGCGCGCAGCGCTCGGGCTAGGTCGTCGGGGATCGCCTGCGTCTCGACCGCATCGAGGCGCGTCCAGCTTCCGTCGGCCCGGGCGCGATCGATGGCGGCCTGACCGGGCGGCGCGACGCGGCCGGCGGCCGCCAGCCGTTCGATCTTAAGCTTGTTGACGGCGGACCACGCGCTGCACTGGCCGGCGGGGTCGAAAGCAGGCGCATGGAGCGTTCCGCATCCAGCGTGCGGGGCACGGAGTCGATCCAGCCGAAGCAGAGCGCTTCGTCAGTGAGGACATCCCAGGCGACGTACTTCGGCGAACCCTTCTTCCACTGACGATCCACCCGCTCTCGGCCTGAGCTCATGGTGCTTGCTGAGCCATGAGCGCCGCAGCGCCGCCCACTGTCGATCTCGACGCGCTAGATGCGCGCCGGCGGGCTTTCCGGTGCGTGGCGGTTTACCTGCCGGCATTTCCGCATCCTATGTGGTATGGCTAACTTGATCGAAGAGATGGAGAGCTCGATCGAGGAAAACGACGTCCCGGCTTGAGGCGACGAAGATAGTGCGACATTCAAACTTGAATGCCGAATGGCGGCGCCACCGAACGCCTCGATACAACAGGCGGATGTCGTCAATTCGAGAAGCGGCAGGCGGTAAGCTGCCGTTGCGGATCCGCTAATCGACGAGTTTGTCCGAGTCATCTTCCGACCCCCATTCCTGCCGTCCGCGCCTCGCCTCACGAAACACCACTTTTGGCCAATATATGGAGCGGTGTAGCGTGATCGCAGCGATTACCCCGCAGCCTAGCAAACTTGCGCACCGACCGCATTGGGTCACAAGCAGCCGCTGGGACGCCTACACGCCAAACGTTCCAGCGGTGGACTTACTGCGCTAGCATCGAGCCAGATCCCACTCCTCGACGGCCTCCCCATGAAAAACATCGGCTTCCTTTCCTTCGGTCACTGGAACCCGTCGCCGCAGTCGGGGACGCGCTCGGCGTCTGATGCGCTTTTGCAGTCGATCGACCTGGCGGTCGCGGCCGAGGAGCTGGGCGCGGACGGGGCGTATTTCCGCGTGCATCATTTCGCGCGGCAGCTCGGCTCGCCGTTTCCGCTGCTGGCGGCATGCGGGGCGCGGACCAAGCGGATCGAGCTCGGGACCGCCGTCATCGACATGCGCTACGAGAACCCGCTCTACATGGCGGAGGACGCCGGCGCCGCCGACCTCATCGCCGGCGGGCGGCTGCAGCTCGGCATCTCGCGCGGCTCGCCGGAGCAGGTGATCGACGGCTACCGCTATTTCGGCTACGCGCCGCCGGAGGGGACGGACGACGCCGCCATGGCGCGGCAGAAGACCGAGACGTTTCTCGAAGTGCTGAAGGGCAACGGCTTCGCCGAGCCGAACCCGCGGCCGATGTTTCCGAACCCGCCGGGGAAGCTCCGCGTCGAGCCGTATTCACAGGGGCTGCGCGAGCGCATCTGGTGGGGCTCGGCGACCAACGCCACCGCCGAATGGGCGGCAAAGCTCGGCATGAACCTGCAATCCTCGACGTTGAAGTTCGACGAGACGGGCGAGCCGTTTCACGTCCAGCAGGCGAAGCAGATCCGCGCCTATCGCGCGGCATGGGCGGCGGCCGGGCACAAGCGGACCCCGCGCGTCTCGGTCAGCCGCTCGATCTTCGCGCTCGTCGACGACCGCGACCGCATGTATTTCGGGCGGAACGGCGACAGCCGCGACCAGATCGGCATGATCGACGAGAACACGCGGGCGATCTTCGGCCGCTCCTTCGCCGCCGAGCCGGACATGCTGATCGACGAACTGAAGGGCGACGAGGCGATCGCCGAGGCGGACACGCTGCTCCTCACCGTGCCGAACCAGCTCGGCGTCGATTACAACGCCCACGTCATCGAGGCGATCCTGAAGCACGTCGCGCCCGGGCTGGGGTGGCGTTGACGCTGGACGGCAAGCAGCCCTGACCGGTCCGTAATCGCCCACGTCCAAGGCAGGAGAGAGGACCGCAGCCAAGAGTTGTGATAGTGTCCGCAGGTTGGTTCATCGGCACGCGGGGAGGCGGTCATGGTCCAGTATTCAGGGCTTCGTTTCTGGAAAGACCGGAGCGCGCGCGAGCGGGCCATCGACCGGTTGCTGGCCTTGCGCGCCGGCATCAGCGCGCAGATCTCGCCCAACAACAAGCAGGAGACTTTCCACCTCGCGACGTGGAACGTCCGCGACTTCGGCAGCCAGCGCCTGAACCCGTCGCCGCGCCTGGACGAGTCGCTGCTCTACATCGCCGAAGTGATTTCGGCTTTCGACCTCGTCGCCATCCAGGAGGTGAACGAAAACCTCACGGATTTCCTCCGGGTCATGCGCCTTCTCGGACCCAACTGGGACTACATCTTCACCGACCAGAGCGGCAACTTCGAGCGGCTCGCCTTCGCCTTCGACACGCGCAAGATTCTGTTTCGCCACATGGCGGGGGAAATCGTCCTGCCGAAAAAGAAAGGCAAGGAGCCGATCCAGTTCAACCGCACGCCGTTCCTGGTGGCGTTCCAGTCCGGCTGGTTCAAGTTCAACATCTGCACGGTGCACATCTATTACGGCTCCGCCGATGACACGGCGCAGAGACAACGCGAGATCGCCGATATTGCAGCGTTTTTCACCCAGCGGCAGGAGAAGGATGGCGAGACCTACATCCTGCTCGGAGACTTCAACATCCTGAGCCCGGAAGATCCGACGATGGAGGCGCTTCTCGGCCACGGCTTCAAGATTCCGCCCCAGGTGAGCAAGCCGAGCGCACTGGCCAGCGCCCACTACTACGACCAGATCG
Organism: uncultured Alphaproteobacteria bacterium; assembly: GCA_963798195.1. Taxonomy (GTDB): domain Bacteria; phylum Pseudomonadota; class Alphaproteobacteria; order Rhizobiales; family Kaistiaceae; genus CAVSRC01. The sequence goes on from CAWCSF010000010.1 coordinate 896,897, forward strand.
CGCTCCGCACCGCGGAGAAACTGTTCGAAGTGCGGAATTCAGGCTGCTTCCACTGGCAGGACTACGTGTTTCGCGACAAGGACGACTACGACGCCTACAAGCCGTTCATGCCGACGAAGACAAAGACCGGAAAGGTCGCGAAGACCGATCTCGCCGCATACAAAAAGTGGCGCACCTGGCAGATGTCGGATCACCTGCCGCTGTGGGTGGAAGTGAAGACGGATTTCACCGAGGACTACCTTCAGAGCCTCAAGCCGAAGGAACAACCGCTGGCGGAGTTCGATCCGGCAACGGGACCGCGTCCATCGGCCGTCGGCGCGCCGGAATAGAAGACCAAGCGGCTGCCGCGCGGGCCGCGTGTCGCTGCCCTCGACGACGCGCCGCTTACACTTGCCCGGTCGCGGGCATCAAGGCTGCATCGTCCATCGCGTCCACCGGCCGTGGAAATCCGTGCGGCCCATCATCAGCGTCTTGCCGGTCGGCCAAATGGTGACATGGATGGCAGCGGAGCCGTCCACCTCGTCTGGCTCCATGGCAAGCCATGCCAACGGCGCATCGGCCGTGGCGCGCGCGCCGGCCTCGCGGATCGCGGTCTTCAGCTTCGTCTTGGTGGGGTCCGGGAGGTAGGGCCAGACGATGGTGTGGAAGACGACGCGGGCACGGTGGGGCGATGCGGGAGCGGCAAGGCGGTTGGCGAGCCAGTCGCCGGCATCGGCGCGTTCGACCCGGGTGCCGGACTTCGCCGCGAGCGCAAGCGCGGCCTCGGCACGCGCCAGGCGCTCGGACTGGTCGGGCCAGATGTACGAAAGCAGCCGCTCGCGGTCGGCCGGCGCGGCCGGATCGATCGGGCGGAGGTCGCAGCCGGCGCGCGCGACGACGGCGAGCGGCGTCGCAAGGTCGGGACCGGCGCCTTCCCAGCGCGTTGCGATGCGGACCGGCCGGTCGTCGGGGCCCCATTGGCCCGCGCCGAACTCATAGCGGTAGCGGTCGAAGCCGAGGTTGAGCCCGGCACTGGATCCGATCTCGAGGAGTTCCAGCGGCAAGCCCGTGACTGCGGCGATGTGGAGACAGCCTCCGAGAACCACGTTCGAGCGTGCGACCTCATTGGTCTGCGGCGGCCCATCGAGATATGCGCTGAGGAATGCATCCTCCTGAGCGATGGCCGCCGACACACCCGACCAGACGGCATCGGCGTCGGCCTTGTGCGGTGGGTAGATGGCCGACAGGGCAGCGCAGCGACCGCTCCGGGCGACAGCATGGAGGCCGCCGACGGCGCGCAGCGAAAGACCGTCGGCGCGGGCATCGCCGGGCCAGGTGGCGATGCGCCGGGCGAACGGGCCGTCCGGCTCGAGACGGTCGGCGATCAATCGGCACAGAAGGGCCGTGAAAGGGGAACCGAGTTCCTCGCAGGCTCGGACCTGTCCGCGAAAGTGCTCCTGTATCGTCACGGGCAGGGTCATGTTGAAGTCTCGGCTGGGGAAGCGATCCGCCAAGTTCATACCCGAACCAAACGTTTCGCCACAGGCCTGCGACCGACGTGCCGTCGTCCGGCGCCCGCGACGGCCGCGGCTATCCTGAATCGTGCGATGCGGCGGCTTGCCAAATGCGTTCGCGCGTGAGAGAACAAACGAAGAACATAGCGGTCCATTTCCCATGGCCGGGATATGCGTCCCTCCGGGCGGTGCGGCGAGGCTTCGCCGCGCATGTGGGGGTAGGCCCGAAGGCTGAAAAATTTGCGCCGCCCGCTGTCTAGTTGCAGCCGCGTCATTCGTCGAGGGATCAAGCGCCGCGTATTGAAACGGTACCGCGCGACACCAGATGGGCGGCTCGTCGTTGCCCGCCTTTGCCCACGCCTACGGCAGCCGCCGCGGTGGCTGCGTCCCGGAGTTGACCGATGACTTCCCAATTTCTCCGCAACGCCGTCGTGCTCGGCCTGATCAGCGCGGTGGGGCCGTTTGCCATCGACATGTACCTTCCAGCCCTGCCGACCATTGCCGACAGCCTCGAGGCATCGACCGCCGCCACGCAGATGACCCTGATGGCGTTCTTCCTCGCCTTCGGCCTTTGCCAGATCGTCTACGGGCCTGTGTCGGACATGCTCGGGCGCAAGGCGCCGCTCTACTTCGGACTGATCCTGTTCGCCATCGGGTCGGCTGGCTGTGCACTGGCGCCAAGCATTGGCTGGCTCATCGCCTTCCGTGCAGTCCAGGGCGCGGGGGCATCCGCCGTCATGGTGATCCCGCGCGCCATCATCCGCGACCTGCATACAGGCGTCGAAGGCGCGCGGCTGATGGCACTGGTGATGCTGGTCCTCTCCGTTTCGCCGATCCTGGCGCCGGTGACCGGCAGCGCGCTGATCGTGCCGTTCGGCTGGCGGGCGGTGTTTGTCGCGATCACGGTGGTGGCCGGGATTGGACTGGCGCTCCTCGCGACGCAGCTTCCTGAAACCCTCGCCCCGGCGAACCGGGTGCGCCTGCAAGTGAAAAGCCTCACGGCGGGTTTCGGCACGCTTCTCCGCGATCCGCGCTTCCTTGGACTCACGTTCGTCGGCGCACTGGGCATGGCGAGCTTCTTCACGTTCCTGGCCGGCGCTTCGTTCGTCTACATCGAGCATTTCGGCCTGAGCCCGACCGTGTTCAGCCTGGCTTTCTCGGTCAATGCGATCGGCTTCATCGGCTCCTCGCAATTCGCCGCGCCTTTGGGCGCCCGGTTCGGCCTCGGACGTCTGGTGACGACGTCGGTGGCAGGTTACGCCGCGGTCCTCTCCGTGTTGCTCGCCTTGACGCTCGCCGGTGTCGACAGCCTGCCCGTGCTCATGGTGCTCCTGCTTGTCGGCTTCGCGTTCATGGGCCTGGTGATCCCGACGACGATGGTGATGGCGCTCGACGATCACGGCCCGATTGCCGGAATGGCGTCCGCTCTGGGGGGACTCTCCAGATGCTGGTCGGCGGCGCGATGATCGTGATTGCCAGCCTGTTCTTCGATGGGACCGTGCTGCCGATGGTGGCGATCATGACGGCATGCGCGGTGGGTGCGCTGGCGCTTTGCCAGCCGGCGATGAAGCGGCGGCCGGCCATCGACCGTCCCGAAGATGAACCACAACCGGCCGAGTGCGGCTGAGCGATGGCCGACGCCCATCTCGCCTTCTGTCTTTTCGATACGGCCTTCGGCCGGTGCGGCATTGCGTGGAGCGAACGCGGGCTCGCCGGGCTGCAATTGCCGGAGGCGGACGCAGGGGCGACGCGGGCGCGGATGCAACGGCGGGGCGCGGTCGAGGCCGAGCCCAGTCCCGCGGTGTCCGAGGCAATCGAACTGCTGCGGGCGTATTTCGCCGGCGCGGAAACAGGCTTCGTCAATCTGGCGCTGGATCTGCCGGAGAGCGTCGGCCCGGAGCGCCGGCGCATCTACGACGTGGCGCGGTCGCTGGGCTGGGGCGTGACGGCGACCTACGGCGATGTCGCCAAGCGCGCCGGCATGCCGGGCGGGGCGCGCGTCGTCGGGCAGGCGATGGCGACCAATCCGCTACCGATTATCATTCCCTGCCACCGCGTTCTGGCGAGCGGCGGACGCATCGGCGGCTTCTCCGCCTTTGGCGGCGCCGTCACCAAGGAACGGCTGCTGGCGCTGGAGAAATTGCGGCTGGATTTGTGACGTTTGACAAGGCTCTCCTGACAAACCCTGTCACGCCGATGCCGCAGAATGTGTTCCTCCATGTCGGAGGCCATGAGCGTACGCTGCTTCCGAGTGTTTCTCTGAAAGCGCGACCACCGGAAGGCTATTTCGCACTTCCGCCCGGAATTGGATCGCCGTTCCTACCGGCGAGACGGAGTCGCCACCACATTCGCTGACCATGAAACGAAAGGGGCGAACCATGCGCACGTTCCCGATCCATCCGTTCTCCATTGTCGTCACGCTGGCGGCTTTCGCCTTCGTTGGCGCAATCCTGCTGGGCGCGGTCTGACCGGCCGCCGTGGCCAGACACAACCACCACGATCCGTTGCCCTTGGCCCGCGCGCCCTGAACCGCGCATTGCTGGCGCGGCAGATGCTGCTTGAACGCTCCGCCATGCCGGTCGCAGATGCCGTCAAGCACCTCGTCGGCCTTCAGGCGCAAATACCGACAGATCCCTATTTCGCGCTGTGGTCGCGGCTGGCCGATTTCGATCCGCAGACGCTGTCCGGTCTGATCGAAACGCGGAAGGCGGTCCGCATGGCGAGCCTGCGCGGAACGCTGCATCTCATGACGGCCGCGGACGCGCTGCCCATGCGCGCGCTCGTGCAGCCTGTGCTCACACGGATGCTGGCCGGCACGCCCTTCGGTAAGGCAACCAAGGGTGTGGACGTCGAAGCGGTGATTGCGGTGGGCCGCGCCGCCGTCGAGACGCAACCGATGACGCTGGCCGGGCTGCGGCCGGTGCTGGCAGATGCATTTCCCGACATGGATGCGACGTCGCTTTCCTATGTGTTCCACTACCGCACGCCGCTTGTGCAGGTGCCGCCGCGCGGGCTGTGGGGCAAGAGTGGTGCGCCGCGCGTGACGACGGCGGAAAGCTGGTTTGGCCGGAAGGGCGCACGGCCGTCCGCGGAAAAAATCGTGCTGCGCTACCTCGCGGCGTTCGGTCCGGCGAGCGTGATGGACGCGCAGGCGTGGTCCGGACTGACCAGACTGGGCGCGGTGTTCGAGAAACTGCGCCCGCGGCTCGTGACGTTCCGGGACGAGGCCGGGCGGGAATTGTTCGATCTTCCGGATGCGCCGCGACCCGATGCCGACACGCCGGCGCCGCCGCGTTTTCTCCCCGTCTACGACAACGCGACGCTGGGCTTCGCCAATCGCGACCGCATCGTGCGCGGCGGGCCGAAGGTGCCGGTGCCGCAAAGCGTCGTCGTGCGGACGTTCCTGGTCGACGGCTTTACCGCGGGCCTGTGGAATATCGTCGAGGACAAGCGGCAGGCGACGCTGATGATCGAGCCGTTCGGCAAGCTGACGAAGGCCGAAAGATACTGCGCTGAGGGAGGAGGGGATGCGGCTCCTCGATTTTGCCGCGCCCAGGGCTACGCACAGGGATGTGCGGGTTGGGCCGGCGCGGTAGCGGTCCTAAACCTTTCCGAGGCCAGCGGTTGGCTGACGCGGGTGAACGGCGTCCCTGAACTCGGGAAACGACTTCCAGCCGGGTTCGACCGGTGTCGCGCCGGACTGCGGCACATAAGGCGAGGCCTCGACCTGCTGCATGACCGGGATGTAGCGCGGGCAGTTGGGAAAGATCGCCGTCACCGCGACGCGGACGATGAGTTGGGCGCCGACCGTCTCGGCCATCAGCGGATCGTCACGGCTGATGGTCGCGCGGCCGTTGACGCGCAGCCGGCGGGGCCTGGCGAAATCGATGCACAGAAGGCCGACACCCGGATTGACGCCGATATTGCCCAGGCTCTTGAACATGCCGTTCCCGTCGTAGTCGGGGAACGCGAGTTCGGAAGGACCGACCACCCGGACGAAGCCCGGCGCGCCGCCCTTGAAAGAGCAATCCGGCCGGCCCGCAGCATCCGCTGTCGCGAGAAAGAAGAATCCGACGCTCTCGATGAATGCGCGGTCGCTCTCGATGAAAGCGGTGCGCGTGGTTTTCTCCTCGAGCCGGTCGGCGATGCGCCGGCTGTCGAACGCATCCTGCAGGGCGCGGTTACCATCGTGGTACAGGATCGAGCCAGACATCGAGGGCGTGCTCCCGGGGAGAATGGCGTCGCCAACCTACCACGCCGTGCCCAAGGCGGGCGCCTGCATGCCTGGCGGTGGTTGAAAAAAACCGAAATGAGCCTGTCGAATCCGGCCGTGCCCGTTCGTCGTGTCGACAGAGCGCGGGAAAATCCGCGTTGCCGAAGACAGGCACCAGAGGAGAAAACCCATGCGTTTCATGATGTTGATGATCCCGAAGGGATACGAGATCCGCCGAGCCGGGCACCTTGCCGAGCGACGACGCGATCAACGCAATGAGCAAATACAATGAGGAACTTCAGAAGGCCGGCGTGCTGCTCGCGCTGGATGGGCTGCATCCGCCGTCCATGGGTGCGCGGGTCTCGTTCAAGGCCGGCAAGGCCAGCGTGAAGGACGGCCCCTTCGCCGAGGCGAAGGAAGTGCTCGGCGGCTACTGGATGATCCAGGTGAAGTCGCGCGAGGAGGCCATCGAGTGGGCCAAGCGTTGCCCCGGCGGCGACAACGAGGTCATCGAGATCCGGCAGGTGATGGAACTGGAGGATTTCGCTCCGGGCGAAGGCATCGAGCGCGAGAAGGCGCTGGCCGCGGAACTGGCCGGGCGGAAATGAGCCCATGGCGGCAGCGACTGCCGCCGCAGCCGTTACCGTTCGGGAGAGAGCGAGATGCATTATCGCGGCAGCTGCCATTGCGGCAACATAGCCTTCGAGGTCGAAGGCGAACTTGAGGCGGTGATCTCCTGCAATTGCTCACTCTGCCAACGACGCGGCTCGCTGTTGTGGGCCATGCCGCACGAGAACGTGCGTCAGCTGGGCTCGGGCAACGCGGTCGGAACCTACACGTTCGGGAACCGCGCACTGCTTCACCGGTTTTGCCACATCTGCGGCATCCACCCCTACGCCGAGGACGCCGCGTCGAAGGACGGACGCAACGCCTACATCAACGTTCGCTGTCTCGAGGGCGTGGAGCCGGATGCGGTCGAACACATTCCATTTGACGGCCGCTCGGTGTGAACCGCAGCCGCCAACAGCCCCAGGAGGACCTGAAAAATGCTCTCCGACAAGGACGCCATGGCGACCATCGCCGTGAAGGATCTGGATGCCGCTCGCGGCTTTTATGAGGGAACGCTCGGCTTGTCGCGCGCCGGCCCGGAATCATCCGAGGTCGCGCTCTACAGGAGTGGCCGGTCGACCATCGTCGTCTATCGCTCGGAATTTGCCGGCACCAACAAGGCGACATCCGCGACGTGGGGACTTGGCGACCAGCTCGACAAGGTCGTGGCCGACCTCAAGCGCGCCGGCGTGACCTTCGAACGATACGACTTTCCCGGCGGCAAGCGGGAAGGCGATATCCACGTGTTCGGCGACTTCCGCGCCGCGTGGTTCCGCGATCCCGACGGCAACATCCTGCACATCAACAGCGACTGACCGCCGCTTCCTCCCAATCAAACTCAAAGGAGAACGACCATGCAGATCAATCCGTATCTCAACTTCAATGGCAATTGCGCCGAGGCGTTCAAGTTCTACGCCGAGGTACTCCATGGCGAGATCGTGTCCATGATGGATCACAACGCCGCGCCGCCCGAGATGAAAATGGATGCGCTCTGGAAGGACAAGATCCTGCACGTTCACCTGCGCGTCGGCGACTGGGACCTGTTCGGCTCGGACGCACCGCCGCAGTACTACAAGACGCCACAGGGGTTCACCGTCTCGATCGGCGAGCCTGACGTGCGCGAGGGTGAGCGCATCTTCAAGGCATTGTCCGAGGGCGGACAGGTGACCATGCCGTTCGAGAAGACGTTCTGGGCAGAGCGTTTCGGCATGTGCGTCGACCGCTTCGGCACGCCGTGGATGGTCAACTGCGCACCGGCGGCCTGACCTGACAGGCCGACGGGATGACAGTCTTTACGCAACCGGACATTGCGGATACCACATCCTCTCCGCGGCGCGCCGCGGCCGGAGAGTACGCCATGGGCTACATGCTGCTGATTGTCGAACAACTGGACGAGCGCAAGAAGGCCGGACGTAAGGAAGGCGAACGCCGCTACGCCCGCATGCTCGATTTCGCCGACGATCTCAAGGCGCGCGGCAAGCTGATCCGAACCAAGTCCCTGGTCTCCCAGGACGAGGGCGTGCGTATCAGCCGCCGCACCGGCAAGCACACTATGGTGGACGGACCCTTCGCCGAAGCGAAGGAAATGATCGGGGGCTTCTTCCTGCTCGACGTCGACACGAAGGAAGAAGCAATCGCCATCGCCGAGGCGTGTCCGGCGGTGGAGTGGTCCACCGTCGAGGTGCGCCCGCTCGGCCCCTGTTTCGTCGGGTCGGAATAACCGGCCGGACCGGTAACCGAAAATCATCTTGAATTGCAGTCTATTACAGGCCCCGCGAAAATAGTTCGCGGGGCCTGTCGATTGATGTCGCGCCCGTTCGTCGTTTGAACAAGCGGGCGCAGAGGAGCTTCGCACCTGAGCGGTGACGCCGCCGATTCCGGCCCGCTTCAAGAAATGGAGAGACATCATGAGAAAGATCGTTGTCATCACCCAAGTCGCGCTCGATGGCGTCATGCAGGCGCCCGGGGGCCCCGAGGAGGACCCCGGCAACGGATTCAAAGTCGGAGGCTGGGCCATGCCGTTCATGGACGGCAGCCTGAACATCGTCGAGACGGACGGTGAGTACGACTTGCTTCTGGGCCGCCGAACCTACGACATCTTTGCCGGCTACTGGCCGCACCAGGACAACGCGATCGCAAAGGCGTTCAACAGGGCCACGAAATACGTTGCCACGCACAGGTCCGACCATCTCGACTGGCAGACCTCGGTGCGCCTCGGCGGCGACGTCGTCGAGGAAGTTCGCCGGCTGAAGGCATCGGACGGGCCCGAGATTGCACACCTGGGGCAGCGGCAAATTGCTGCAAACGCTGATCGCCGCCGATCTCATCGACGAATACCGCATCGCCGTTTTTCCGGTGGTGCTTGGCGGAGGAAAGCGGTTATTCGAGGACGGCCTTCCGCCGCGCGCTCTCACGCTGGTCAACACGCAAAGATCGCGGGGAGGCGTCCTCTTCAACACCTACCATCCGGCCGGTCCTCTCCCGAGCCATTCGGCTTGACCGGAAACGCCTGTCGATTTCGGCACGCGCCATTCGTCGTGTCGGCGAGCCGGATTTCGCCGGCTTCGTAACGAAGGGGGAAGAGCCATGAAGATTCACCGCATCCACTGGCCGGAATGGGAAGGCGAGACCGAGCTTCGCCAGATGCACGAGCCGCCGGCGGCGTGATGTGCGCGAGCAACGACCGCGGGGCGGGCGTGCCGTGGCTCGGCTGCACCGAAGCCAACAGGAGCGATGCAATGGCGGTCATCGAACGGGCGGCGTGGGCAACCCATCCGCGGCGCTGGAACGGCGAGATAGAGGGTGGCCCTCATGGCGCTGGCATCTCGGTGATCTTCTTCACGACCACGACGGTCGGCGAGGGGCCGCGTCTCCACCGCCACCCATATCCGGAAACGTTCATCATCCGCTCCGGACGCGGCCTGTTCACCATTGGCGACCGGGAAATCGAGGCCGTCGCCGGGCAAATTCTCGTAGTGCCGGCGAACTCACCGCATGCATTCCGCAATCTCGGACCGGGGCCGTTCGAAACCACCGACATCCACGAAAGCCCGAGGTTCATCACAGAGTGGCTGGCGTGAACCACAGCGGTCTTGCATCCGTGAAATCCCGGTGGTCTATCGGCGGGCGTGACAACCGCTGCTATCAACCGAACCATCGACGCGGTCTGGCGTATCGAGTCCCCGAAACTCATCGCCGGTATTGCCCGCATGGTGCGCGACGTCGGGCTGGCGGAAGAGCTGGCCCAGGACGCGCTTGTCACCGCGCTGGAGCGCTGGCCGGAGACGGGCGTGCCTGACAAGCCCGGCGCCTGGCTGATGGCCACGGCCAAGAACCGCGCCATCGATCGTATCCGCCGCAAGAAGCTCGCCGAGCGCAAGCACGCCGAGATCGGCCGCGAGCTGGACGAGGCACAGGACACCACGGCGGAACTGGAGGCGTCGCTTGATGACGACATCGGCGACGACCTGCTGCGGCTCGTCTTCACGGCCTGCCATCCGGTGCTGTCGACGGAGGGGCGCGTTGCGCTGACGCTGCGGATGCTCGGCGGCCTGACCACCGACGAGATCGCGCGCGCGTTCCTGGTTCCCGAGCCGACCATGGCGCAGCGCATCGTGCGGGCGAAGCGGACGTTGAGCGATGCCAATGTCGGCTTCGAAGCGCCGCGCGGCAACGAACTGGCAGAGCGGCTGACCTCGGTGCTCGAGGTGATCTACCTGATCTTCAACGAAGGCTACACGGCGACCGCTGGCTCGGACTGGATGCGGCCACAGCTTTGCGAGGAGGCGCTGCGTCTCGGCCGCGTGCTCTCCGGCCTGGCGCCGCGCGAACCGGAGGTTCATGGGCTGGTCGCGCTGATGGAAATCCAGGCCTCGCGGCTCGGCGCGCGGACCGCGCCGGACGGCGCGCCGATCCTGCTGCTCGACCAGAACCGGTCGCGCTGGAACCAGCTCCTCATCCGCCGTGGCCTGGCGGCGCTGGACGAGGCAGAGGCGCTGGGCCCGCCCGGGCCGTACACGCTCCAGGCCGCGATCGCCGCTTGCCACGCCCGCGCCCGCACGGCGGACGAAACCGACTGGGCGCGGATCGCGGCGCTTTACGGCGCGCTGGCGGCGCTGATGCCGTCGCCGGTGGTGGAACTCAACCGCGCCGTTGCCGTGTCTATGGCCGAAGGACCAGCGGCGGGACTGGCGGTGCTCGATCCGCTGCTCGCGGAACCGACCATGAAAAGTTACCACCTGCTTCCCAGCGTGCGCGGCGACCTGCTGGCCAAGCTCGGGCGCATGGATGAGGCGCGGGCCGAGTTCGAGCGCGCGGCGGCCCTCACCCGTAATGACCGGGAACGGGCCATCCTGCTGGAGCGGGCAACTGCCACTGTCGTCTAGACGGGGCCGGTTGCCCTGCGCGGCACCAGCAAAAAGTGCCATTCGTAAAATTAATTAGAGAAATACGGGACCCATCGCGTCCGCGACGCGTTGGCGGGCACGGGTCGAGGTTTCCATGAAAGCGTTCAACTGTACACGTTGCGGTGAAGAGTCGGTCCTGAAGACCCATATCCCCGGCGACATCACCGGCAAGGACCACAAGGTGTTCGAGTGTGCCAACTGCGGCCAGATTGATCGCCAGGCGTGGCGTCGGCGGGACGATTCCTCCCCGTCCCGGGATTTCCCACTAAAGAAGCAACAGCAGCGGCGCTGACATTCGCGCCGAGGGCGCCATTCGTGCTATCTTCACAGGATCGCTGGCAAAAATCGTCTTGGCGCCTGCGACTGGGTCCACCGAAAATTTGCTCCCGCCTTGGTTTCCAGGGAGCTGCGTTTGGCCAACCCGCGCCGCATTTTCATCGTCGAAGACGAATATCTGATCGCCGCTACGCTCGAGGACATCGTCGCCGATCTTGGCCATATCTGCATAGGCCCGGTAGCAACGCTCCCTGCGGCCATGGCTCTTGCCGAAACCGAGATGTTTGACTGCGCTCTCGTCAATATGGTGCTCGACGGCAAGCCGGCCGACCCGCTTTGCGAATTGCTCGAAGGGAAGGGCATCCCGTTTGCCTTCGCAACCGGCCTCGACGAGGCAGGCGAGGGCAGGTGGCGCGACCGGCCGAAGATTTTCAAGCCCTACACCGCGGACGACATCCGTCGGCTGATCGAAGCGCTGCTTTCCGCGTGAGCGAGTGCTGATGGCGATCGACAGCCAACGATGGCCGGCGCCTCATGCACCAGCGCGTCGTCGGTCAGCGCCGCAACCATGAACAGGGCGAAATCGGTCCGCCGGGTGAGGTTGCTCGCCAGGACGGGATCGCCGACATGGCGGCTCCACACCGGCAGCCCCTCGCTCCCGCCCTCCTCGAGATCGCTGCCGCGCACGACAGTCCACCGCGTATCACTGGCGAAGATGCGCCGGCACGCCTCCACCTGATCGTTGAGATCCACGACGCGGAGCATCCTCGCCACCCAGCCGGCGACGGGAACGAGCAGACGCAGCTTCAGTGGATAGACGTCTTTTCCGTCGCGCGTGATGTGCCAGCCGCACGAGAACACCAGCCGGGCGCCGGCTGGCGCATGGTCGAGCACCGCCTGGGCCGTGCCCGATGCGTAGTGCTGCATGCCCCATGGCACCAGCACGGTGAGCACGCCGTCGCATCCCGCCACGGCCTCGGCGATCAGCGCGCGATCGTCGGTAGGGCCGGTGTGAATCGCAATGCGGTCCCTGAAGGCGTCGAGTTTCGCTGCGCTCTGCGGGCGGCACACACCAACGACCTCGTAGTTCCGGTCCAACGCATGCTGCACCATGTATCGGCCAAGTTTCCCCGACGCTCCGACAATGCAAACCTTCACGATGCAGTTCTCTCCTGCTGACGGCGCGGTGCCCCGCTTGCGATGACTGGATGCCTCAGGATGCCAAGGTTCGGGCCGCGGCGCCACCCCGGCCCGAGCCGCCCCCACGCAACGGCGTTGATGCTGCTTCGTGCGACGCGGGCCAGACTGGGGCCATTGCCGCCAGCATTGCCCCGCCTCGAAACGGGCGATTTAGTTCGCTATTCGCACAAATGGGGCCTACAGTTCTATCATTGCCGGCATACTGTCACAGGAGCCCGCAACTGAGAGAACCCACAATCCGCTCCCCCTGCAACGAAAAGGGGACCGTTATGGTTCTCCCGAACTCCCTTGGTGCTGGTAGTCGCTCTCGCGATCGCAAGAGCATGCTGGATCGCGCCATTCTTCTCGTCGAGAAGGCAAGGCGCAGCGGCGCCATGCTCGAAATCGACGCAGAAGCCGAGAACCTGCTCAACGCGTACCCCAAATGCGGCATGTCATTCGCCGAGCTTCGCGCCGACCTTGCCACGGTCGTATCGCGTGGGCGGTCCGGCGATTCCGGGGTGCCGAACTGACGAAATCGCATACGAGCGACGCGCGTAAGGAGTCGGGCTGTGGCCAGCGACCATTCCGATCTTGAACTGATCGAACGGATCGAGGATCTGCCCCGCACCGGAAACCTCGCGCCGGGAACGCGGGCCCACGGCGTCATCGAACAGATCATCCATCATGGGTTTGCAGCATTGAGCAACGAACAGCGGTCGATTTACGAGACCGTAATCCTTCCGGAGCTCCCTCCGACCGCCGTCAGCAATTCAGACAAATCCACCGGCTGAAGCACGGAGACGCGGCGGCGTGAGCACGGAAAACGAAGTGCGGCTCGAGGTCGAGAACCTGGATCTGCGGCGTCTGCTCAGACAGGCCGGCGTTGACGCAGCCCAGCAGAAGGGCTTCGACCGGCTGCAGCAGGTCCTGCTGGAGGAACTGCATCACCGGGTGAAAAACACGCTGGCCGTGGTGATGGCCATCACGTCGCAGAGCCTTCGCTCGGCCGACAGTCTGGAGCACGGCCGACTGGCGATTGCCGACCGTTTGGTTGCGCTGGGGCGGGTCCATGACCTTCTGCTGCAGACGACCTGGACAAGTGCGCCTCTCGCCGAACTCCTGAAGAGCGCGATCGAGCCCTTCGACATGGACGGGGCGGGCCGCTTCATGGTGCAAAGCTCACGCATCGAAGTCGGCGCGGCGGCCGTCCTGCCGCTGGCCATGGTGCTGAACGAGCTGTGCACCAATGCCGTCAAGTACGGAGCGCTGTCGAACGAAAAGGGCCGGGTGAAGATCACCGCGACCATCGACGAGACCGGGGACCGTTTTCGGTTGAAATGGACCGAAATCGACGGGCCGACCGTGCAGAAGCCGACGCGCCGCAGCTTCGGAACACGGCTGATCGAGCACAGCTTCGTCAGCCAGCTCCAGGGTGAGTCTCAGCTCACGTTCGAACCATCCGGTGTTGTCTGCATCTTCGACATCCCCGTCGCTTCGCTCAAGGTGGCGGGCAGAGACCATTGATGCGCTGCGCCATTGCGCGCCTCGCCGGAAGCATCGCCTGATATAAACTGACGGCATGACTGCCAGCATCGCCCCGGCGCAATTCCCCGCAGATCTCGAAACCGTCCGCACGCTCTTCAAGGAGTACATCGATAGCCTCGGCGTCGATCTCTCGTTCCAGGACGTGGAGGCGGAACTGGGCGACTTGCCGGGCAAATATGTGCCGCCGCGGGGGCTGATCCTGATCGCGCGGGATGGCGATAGCGCCGTGGGTTGCATCGCGCTCCGGCCAATGCCGGATGCATTGGTCTGCGAGATGAAGCGTCTCTATGTCCGACCGCGGGCGCGGGGGCAGGATCTCGGGCGGCGACTGGCGGACGCCGTGATCGGATTTGCGCGACAGGCGAAATACGACCGCATGGTGCTCGACACGCTGGCGAGCATGGCGGCGGCGCAGAGGCTCTATGCCGCCCTCGGCTTCAAGCCGATCGCGCCGTACTACGCCAACCCGCTTCCCGGCGCGCGGTACATGGAACTGGAACTGCGCGGCGAGGCGTGAGCCGGCGGCGCCGGTCGCACTATCGGGCGCGCAGGCGACGAACCATCCAGAGGCCGGAAGCGGCACTCAGACTGAGTGCCGAAAGCAGAAGCAGGATGCGCCCGACGAGGGCATGAAAGAAATCGGTGCATACGTAGTTTTACCGATACACGCGTTCTGCGGGCTGATAAGTTCCATCAATCGAATATCCGACCTGTAGGCAATCAACCCATTGGCGCGAAAGGGTCATGGTCGATCGTGGCCCGGCAGTCCGATAGGCCTCTTACGGCCATCTGCCCAAGAACCGGCGGCGCGGTATTGGTGCGCGATGAGTTGGTGTTGCTGACGCGCCCGACCGAGGTTGTGTGTCCCATTTGCGATCATTGGCATCTATGGGACCCACACGCTTTCACGTTGGTCGATGTACCCGCTGACGGCGGCGATGGTGACCCAGACCATTCAACCTGAGCACTACCCAAACATGGGTGTGCCTAAGTTTGAATTTAGACGCCCTTGACTGGCCTTTGCTACGTCAGCCGAAGCAAGCCTGCCGCTGTCGGGCGGAAGCCGCATCCCTCGTAGAATTTTGCGAGGTGCGGTTCGTAATCGACGTGAAGCGCCTGAGCACCGCGCTCACGGGCGACACGGGCTGCCTCGCAGACCAGGGCCGTGCCGATGCCGCGACGGCCATAGTCGGGATGTACGGTGGTGTCGAATATCGTCGCGTGAATGCCGCCGTCCCATGCCACATTGACGAAGCCCACCAAGCGGTCACCATGGTAGGCGCCGACATGAGCAAGGCTCCGCGCAAGTATCGCGGACCAATCGTGTGAGTCGATTCTGCCCCATGCCGCGCTCATCAGCGAGTGCATCGCGGCGGCGTCAGGATGAGGATCAACCCTCAATGCGGCAGTGAACTGACTATCCCGGCTCACGGAATGCCTGCTTCAGATTGCGCTGGCGGGACCGGATTGGTCCAACGGGCGGATGATTTCAAACTGAGACACTACCCCAAACATGCCCCTCTTGACATGAGAACAAAACAAGAACATACTCTCCTCCCAAGTTGGCGAGGCGGAGGTTCAAATGTCTGATTTCATTCGTGATGCGGCTGCGCTGGTGGCGATTGGCGCATTCATCGGCATGGTGGCGGTCTGGTCGGCGTCGCTGACGGTGATTGCCTGACGGCGAAGGTCGGGGCGGAGGAACAGGGGACAGGCCCGAACCTGCGCATGGACAGGATGCGGCGCGGCGTGGACACTTGCGTCCACGAGGAGGACCGCATCATGAGTCGCACCGCGGAGGAGGTGGGTTTCATCCACCTCCGCGTCCATTCCGCCTTTTCCCTGCTGGAGGGCGCGCTGCCGCTGAAGCGGCTGGTGGATCTGGCGATCGCCGACCGCATGCCGGCGCTGGGGCTGGCCGACACCGGCAATCTGTTCGGCGCGCTCGAGTTCGCCGAGAAGATGGTCGAGAAGGGCATCCAGCCGATCGTCGGCTGCCAGGTCGCCGTCGAATTCGGCGACATGGCCGAAGAGACGCGGCCCGGCGCGACCGGTCGCGGCCGCTCGATTGCCGACCTGGTGCTGATCGCCGCGAGCGAGGCCGGCTACTGGAACCTGGTGCGGCTGGTTTCCGACTCCTTCATGCGGACCGAGACCGACATGCGCCCGCATGTCGGCCTGGACGATCTGGCGGAGCGCGGCGAAGGGCTGATCGTGCTGACCGGCGGACCCTCGGGCCCGGTCAACAAGGCGCTGGTCGCGGGACAGACCGACCTTGCCGCGACGCGCATGGACCGGCTTGCGGCGGTATTCGGCGACCGGCTCTATGTCGAACTGCAGCGGCATGGCACGCAGGCCGAGCAGGCGGTCGAGCCGGCGCTGATCGCGTTCGCCTACCAGCGCGGCCTGGCGCTGGTCGCGACCAACGAGGCGTTCTTTCCGAAGCGCGACGACTACGAGGCGCATGACGCGCTGATCGCCATCGCCGAGGGCGCCGTGATCGGCGACGGCGACCGGCGGCGGCTGACGCCGGAGCACTATTTCAAGACGCGCGCCGAGATGGCCGCGCTCTTCGCCGACCTGCCGGAGGCACTGGAGAACACGGTCGAGATCGCCATGCGTTGCGCCTGGTGGCCGCAGACGCGCAAGCCCATCCTGCCGCGCTTCGCCGGCGCCGGCGCCGACCCCGAGGAGGCCGATCGCGCCGAGGCGCTGGCACTGCGCGAGGCGGCCGCGGCGGGGCTGACCAAGCGGCTGGCGGACCATGGCCTGTCGCCGGGCTACACCGAGGAGGATTACCGCAAGCGCCTCGACTACGAGCTCGGCGTCATCGAGGCGATGAAATATCCCGGTTACTTCCTGATCGTCGCGGATTTCATCCAGTGGGCGAAGGGGCAGGGGATTCCGGTCGGGCCGGGACGCGGCTCCGGCGCCGGCTCGGTCGTGGCCTGGTCGCTGACCATCACCGACCTCGATCCGCTGCGCTTCCAGCTGATCTTCGAGCGCTTCCTCAATCCCGAACGTATCTCGATGCCGGACGTCGACGTCGACTTCTGCCAGAACCGGCGCGACGAGGTCATCCACTACGTCCAGCAGAAGTACGGCGCCGATCACGTGGCGCAGATCATCACCTTCGGCACGCTGCAGGCGCGCGCCGTGCTGCGCGACGTCGGCCGCGTGTTGCAGATGCCCTACGGCCAGGTCGACCGGCTCGCCAAGATGGTGCCGCAGAACCCGGCGAACCCGACAACGCTGGAGCAGGCGGTGGCGACCGAGCCGCAGCTCCAGGCGGCGCGCGACAGCGACGAGACCGTTGCGCGGCTGCTCCAGATCGCCATGAAGCTCGAGGGGCTCTACCGCCACGCCTCGACCCATGCCGCCGGCATCGTCATCGGCGACCGGCCGCTCAACCAGCTTGTGCCGCTCTATCGCGATCCGCGCTCCGGCATGATGGTGTCGCAGTTCAACATGAAGTGGGTGGAGCAGGCCGGGCTGGTGAAGTTCGACTTCCTCGGCCTCAAGACGCTGACCGTCCTCGACCAGGCCGTGAAGCTCGTTGCCAAGCGCGGCATCGCCATCGACCTGCTGGGAATTCCGCTAGACGATACAAAGTCTTACGAGATGCTGGCGCGCGGCGACACGGTCGGCGTGTTCCAGCTGGAAAGCACCGGCATGCGGCGGGCGGTCATCGACATGACGCCGGATCGCTTCGACGACCTGATCGCTTTGGTGGCGCTCTACCGGCCGGGCCCGATGGCCAACATCCCGACCTATTGCGCGCGCAAGCACGGCGACGAGGACCCGGACTACATCCACCCGAAGCTGGAGACGGTGCTGAAGGAGACGTTCGGCGTCATCGTCTACCAGGAGCAGGTGATGCAGATCGCGCAGATCCTGTCGGGGTACTCGATGGCCGAGGCCGACCTCCTGCGCCGCGCCATGGGCAAGAAGATCCGTTCCGAGATGGACGCGCAGCGCGATCGTTTCGTAACCGGCGCCGTTGCCAACGACGTCTCCCGCGAACAGGCCGACGCGATCTTCGATCTGCTCGCCAAGTTCGCCGAGTACGGGTTCCCGAAAGGGCACGCCGCCGCCTACGCGCTGGTCGCCTACCAGACCGCCTACATGAAGGCCAACTACCCGGCCGAATTCATGGCGGCGCTGCTGACGCTGGAAACCGGCAACACCGACAAGATCGCCGAGTTCCGGCGCGAGGCGATCCGCCTCGATGTTCCGGTCGAGGCGCCATCGATCAACCGCTCGGGCGTCGGGTTCGCGGTCGAGCCGAACGGCGCGCATGGACGCATCCTCTATTCGCTGGCGGCGCTGCGCGGGGTCGGTGCCGCAGCGGTCGAGCATCTGGTCGACACACGCGGCGACGAACCGTTTACCGACCTGGCCAATCTCGGCAGGCGGATCAATCCGAAGGTGATCAACAAGCGCGTGCTGGAGAGCCTGATCGCAGCCGGCGCGCTCGACGAACTGGAGCCGGACCGGGCGCGGCTCACCGCCGGCGTCGACCGCATCCTCGGCATGGCGAGCCACGTGCAGGAGAGCGCCGCGGTCGGCCAGACGGACATGTTCGGCGGGGCCGAGGACAGGCAGCCGCTGCTGTTGCCGGTGGTCGATCCGTGGCTGGCGGCGGAGAAGCTGAAGCGCGAATACGATTCCGTCGGTTTCTACCTCTCCGCCCATCCGCTCGACGAATACGCAGCGGTGCTGGCCAAGATGCGCGTGCAGAACTGGGCCGAGTTCTCGGAGTCGGTGCGGCGCGGGGCCAGCGCCGGACGGCTGGCGGCGACGGTGACCTCCAAGCAGGAACGGCGGACGCGCACCGGCAACAAGATGGGCATCGTCCAGCTTTCCGATGCCACCGGCGCCTTCGAGGCGGTCGCCTTCTCGGACGAGCTGAACAAGTATCGCGACCTGCTCGATCCGGGGCACTCGGTGGTGATCGTCGTCAACGCCGAGGACCGGCCGGAGGGCATCAGCCTGCGCATCCAGACGGTGGAGTCCCTCGACAAGGTGATGGCCGGGCTGAAGCAGATGCGGGTCTTCCTGCGCGATCCGGCACCGCTCGCCAGCGTGCAGAAGCAGCTGACGGTCAAGGGCGAAGGCGAGGCGAGCCTCGTTCTGCTGCTCGGCGAGGGCGAGCGCGAGGTGGAGATGAAGCTTCCCGGTCGCTACGCGGTGACGCCTCAGATCGCCAGCGCGCTGAGGGCCGTGCGCGGGGTCGTGCAGGTGGAACTGGTCTAGCGCCGCCCGACACCGCTATGGTGCGGGGATGATCAAGTCTCTGTCCCTCGCGGCCGCGCTTGTCGTGGCCGCATCAGTCGTCGCCACCGCCGCCGGTTTCCGCATTCCGCCGTGGAAGGACGAGCTGTTCGCCTATCCCGCGGTCATCGAGACGCAGGACGACGGAGATTACGTCGTCGTCGATTATCAGGAGATGCGCGACATCAATGGCCGCGACGCCGTGCCCGAACGGCAGGCGCAGCCGCAATACGTCAAGATGGTCTACCAGACCACCGGAAGCTGGGAGGCGAACGGCGCGAAGCTGAAATATGTCGGCGTCGGCAAGACCGGGGGCTCCGCCAAGGCGGTTGTCATCTATATCCACGGCATCGGCGGCAGCCGCTTCCAGGGCGCCAACCAGTGGACGTTCGGCGGCAACTTCAACCGCGTCATGAACATGATGGCGTGGAACGGCGGTGCTTACATCTCGCCGGATGTTGTGAATTTTGAAGCGGCCGGCGGCGACAGCATCAAGGCGCTGATCCGCGAGCAGGCGCGCCTGTCGCCCGGAGCCGCGATTTTCGTCGCCTGCGGTTCGCAGGGCGGGCTGATCTGCTGGGAGCTCGCCGAGGATGCTGAGGCGGCGAAGTATCTCGGCGGCCTGCTGCTGCTGGGGTCCGGCCATGACAACGGATTTCTCAAGAGCCCCGCGTTCAAGGCGCGCGTTCCGATCTATATCGGCCACGGCGACCATGACGTGGTGTTCAAGTGGGAGGCGGAGGAGGCGTTCTACCGTTCGGTCAAGAAGGCCGACCCGAAGTACCCGATCCGCTTCGTCCTCTTCCGGACCGGTACGCACGGCACGCCAATTCGCATGACCGACTGGCGGCTCGTTCTGAACTGGATGTTGGCCGAACAGCAGGGCTGAACACCAGCCGCTGCCCGCACCGCTGGCGCGCTATTTCTTGGCCTGCCGGTCGACGACGCCGAAATCCTGCGACTTCGCGGCGCCATCGGCGGTTTTGAATCCCTCCGCCTCCAGCCCGCGCTTGAGGAGTTCGCGGATAGCGGCCGCGCGACTGGGCATGCGCTTGGCAAAGCGCCAGTCGTCCAGAGCCTTCCATTCATCGGCTGACAGCATGATCTGGAGCCGGTTTTCACGTGAAAGATCGGCAGCCATGTCCCAAAACCCCGAGGTTTTCAGCCCACCGGGCCAGACCACACACATTTAGTCAGCAGCACATAGGGCGTCAAGGCCGGTCATAGCGCTAACTTAGCCTCTTACTCATTTCCCGGCTTGTTGGTTTTCAAAGTGTATTGTGCGTATAACGCTCAAGTATAACTGAGCAGTAATACACACCATGTCGGCTTGTCGCGTGCTGAAAAACGCTCCATAAAAGATGACATACGCGATACGGGCGTGGGGTCGCCGGTATTTCTGGGCTCCAACGCGGAGGAATAATTATGGACGATCTCACAACGGCGGAAGTTATTCCGTTCGATATCAATGTAACGCTCGATGAATCACTGTCCAAAGACGGATCTCGCGAAGGCCTTTGGTTGGTGGAGCATCTCAAAGACCTTGCAGACACGATGGAGCAACGGGCCACGAGCGCAGAAGGTTCACTGTCATCCCGCAGGGACGGGCTGACCGGTCTTCGCGACGCTGCCGCAAATCTTGAAGGGACGGCGGCGATCTATCGTTTGCTGATGGCCCATCCGGGCAGCGCGTCGGTCAGTCTGTCGGACGTTCTGGGCCATGCCTTCGCCGCGGTGATGGATACGCTGAACCTGCGTGAGCGCACCAACTTCACGTTCTATTGCGAGCCGGGATGTCTTGTGTCGCCGGCGAAGGCGCTGTCGATTGGAACGATTGTCGTCGAAGTCGTCACGAACGCCCTGCGTCATGCCCATCCCAGCGGCATCACGGGCCAGCTGGATGTCGCCTGCCGCCGTTCCGGCGATCGGCATGTCCTTGAGATCGCGGACGATGGCGTCGGTCTCCCCGAGGGCTTCGACCACGAAGAAGACAGCGGAGTAGGCCTGAAGGCCGTGAAACAGATAGCCGAGGACATCGGCGCCGAGTGCGAGTTCCACTCCACCCCGCTTGGCTTCACGTTCCGGCTGCTGATCCCGGCAAACGTGGCCTGACGGTCATTGCCGGTCCCTCTTGCGGACCGGCATTCATCCCCATATAAGGCGCCTCATCTCACACGCGGGGTTTGGGTCAATCGACCGGCTTGACCGGACGAACGACCCTTCCGGTGCCCTTACAAAGGGCTCAACTCCCCGCGGCGGCATAACCGGTAAAGGAGCAAGGTAGTCATGGCACTGCCCGATTTTTCCATGCGTCAGCTGCTTGAGGCAGGCGTTCATTTCGGCCACCAGAAGCACCGTTGGAACCCGAAGATGGCGTCGTACATCTACGGCGTCCGCAACAACATCCACATCATCGATCTCGCCCAGACGGTGCCGCTGCTGCACCGCGCCCTGCAGGCGGTGAGCGAAGCGGTGGCCGGGGGCGGCCGCGTGCTGTTCGTCGGCACCAAGCGCCAGGCGGCGGAGCCGCTGACGGCGGCGGCGAAGCGCAGCGCCCAGTATTACGTCAACGCCCGTTGGCTTGGCGGCATGCTGACCAACTGGAAGACGATCTCGAAGTCGATCCAGCGGCTGCGCGAACTGGAGAACCTGCTTGGCGGCGATGCCCAGGGCCTCACCAAGAAAGAGTTGCTGACGCTGACCCGCGAGAAGGACAAGCTGGAGAAGGCGCTCGGCGGCATCAAGGACATGGGCGGCGTGCCCAACCTGCTGTTCGTGATCGACACCAACAAGGAGGCGATCGCCATCCAGGAGGCGAACCGCCTCGGCATTCCGGTGGCGGCGATCGTCGATTCCAACTGCGACCCGGATCACATCACCTATCCGATCCCGGGCAATGACGACGCCGGCCGGGCGATCACGCTCTACTGCGATCTCATCGCGCGGGCGGCGATCGACGGCATCGGCCGCGCCCAGGGCGACGCCGGCATCGACCTCGGTGCCCAGGAAGCGCCGCAGGAGCCGACGATCCTCGAGGCCGCTCCGCCGGTCGTCGAAGACGATGTCGACATGAGCGCGGCGCAGACGCTGGAACCGCAACTGCGCGAGACCAGCCGCCGCGAAAAGGCCCAGGCATCCGCCGCGGCGGCGGCCGCTCCGGCCGAACCGTTGTTCACGGCTCCGGAAGGGGACGCGGACGACCTGAAGAAGATCACCGGCATCGGCCCGGTTCTGGAAAAGAAGCTGAACGCGCTCGGCATCACGCGCTTCGATCAGGTTGCGAACTTCTCCGACGAGGAGATCGAGAAGATCGACAGCGCCCTGAACTTCAAGGGACGCATCTCGCGCGACGACTGGGTCGGACAGGCGAAATCGCTGGCGGGCAACTAGGCCCGCCTTCCGGCCGCTGACACAAGGACGAACACGATGGCTATCACCGCGGCAATGGTGAAGGAGCTTCGCGACCAGACGGGCGCGGGGATGATGGACTGCAAGGCGGCGCTGACCGAGACCGGCGGCGAGATGGAAGCCGCGATCGACTGGCTGCGCACCAAGGGCCTCGCCAAGGCCGCGAAGAAGGCCGGCCGCGTCGCGGCCGAGGGCCTCATCGCGGTCGTCGGACAGGCCAACCGCGCGGTCATGATCGAGCTCAACTCCGAGACCGATTTCGTCGCGCGCAATCCCGACTTCCAGGCGCTTGCTCTCGGCATCGCCGAGACGGCGGTGACTACCGACGGCTCGGTCGAATCGATCCTGGCGGCTGAGATGAAGTCGACCGGCAAGAGCGTCTCCGAGTCGATCACCGCGGCCATCGCCACCATCGGCGAGAACATTTCCCTTCGTCGTGCCGCTTCCGTCGCCGTCGATCATGGCGTCGTCGCCAGCTACGTGCACGGCGCCGTCGCGCCGGGCCTCGGCAAGATCGGCGTGATTGTCGGCCTGGAGTCGAAGGGCAAGACCGAGACGCTCGAGCAGGTTGGCAAGCAGGTCGCGATGCACATTGCCGCCGCCAGTCCGCTTGCCGTGCGGCCGGCAGAGATCGACCCGAGTATCGTTGCGCGCGAGCGCGCGATTTTCGCGGAGCAGGCGCGCGAGTCCGGCAAGCCCGAGGCGATCATCGAGAAGATGGTCGAGGGCCGTATGCGCAAGTTCTACGAGGAGGTCGTCCTTCTCTCGCAGGCCTTCGTCGTGGACAACGAGAAGACCGTCGAGCAGGCGCTGAAAGCGATCGAGGCCGACGCCGGCGGGCCGGTCGCCGTGACCCAGTTCGTTGCCTTCCGTCTCGGCGAGGGCGTCGAGAAGGAAGAGAGCGACTTCGCCGCCGAGGTTGCCGCCGCGGCGGGCACCAAGAACTGAACGCAGTTCCTCGATGACCGATTAGAGCCCTGGACGGTCAACCGTCCGGGGCTTTTCTTTGCCGGCGCATCGGCGGCGATCCACCGCCGACGGCGCAAGCTTTGCCGGCTTACCAGTCGGCGTCGTCTCGGTAGAAGACCGGGCGGCAGGCGAAATAGCCGCGCCGTACGCTCTCGACATCCGCCGGCGAGACCTCCTGTTTCCACCGGTGGCGCATCTCGCTGGAGTTGCGCACGGTGTCGTACGCGCCGGGCGCATAATTCGCGTCGGACTGCGATGAACGTTCGACCTCGCGGCGGACGGCGGATGAATAGCCCATGCCGGCAAACTCGAATATGCGGGCGAACTCGGCCAGCGGGTGTGCGCAGAGATCCTCGTACCGCGCGACGAGATAATCGATGCCTTCGAGCGAGTTGACGATGACGTTCTGGGCGATGGCCTGGAAGGCGCCAGCCTGTTCCCAATAATTGTCCGCGGCAGGCAGCGGCCGTTCGCGGCCAAAAGCGGCGAGCGTCTCTGGCATGAAGCGCGTGGCGAACTGGTCGCTGGTCCAGCCCAAGGCGTGGAAACTGCGCGCGACCGATACCGGATGACGGACGAGGAGCACGATCCTGGGCTGGAAGCGCGCCCAGAGGCGCTCCAGCACCAGCGGATTCACCTCTTTCACGACGAGATGCTTCTGCCCGCGCCGGGAGATCGCCCACTGACGCGGAAAGGGGACTATCGACCCGGAAAAGCGTGGGATGCCGCGAAAAGCGAGCGTGGCAAATCGGTCATAGGCCGCCCGGTCGTGGCACATGTCCCACTCGAAAAACGGCGGATGTCCCGGTCCGACCTGGCGCAGATACGATTGCGTCAGCGGTTCCCGCAGATAAAGCGCGTTCTCCGCACCCCCCAGGATGCGGCCGACCCAGCTCGAGCCGGCGCGGGGTAGCGAGCTGACGAGAATCGGCGCAGGCGCGGCCGGCGCGCGTGCGATCATCTCGCCGGTCACCGGCATGCGCGACAGCACGTATCCGGGTCGGCTTCGCCCGAGGAACCGGCGAACCGGCCGCAGGCGCTGCCGCACGGAGTCGGGAATGGAACTTTTCACCCACGTAGAGGACATCCGACTCTCCCATTCGGAAGTCCCAACCCTCACGTTGCATCAGATGATTGAAATGGGGCGATCTGTGGTCGCCTATCTGGCGGAAATCCGGCGCGCCCGGCGGTTTGACGCCGTGACAGGGCAGAAACCATCGTGTATCCCCTTGGCCGGTTTCCACTTTCCTTAGAGTCGGGATGATGAAGGCGCCGCTCCGCTACAAGAGAGTACTTCTCAAGGTTTCGGGCGAAGCGCTTCTCGGTGACCAGGCGTTCGGCATCGATGATCAGATAATGGGCCGCATCGCGGGCGAGGTCGCCGAGGCGGTGAAGCTGGGGGTCAAGGTCGGGCTGGTGGTCGGCGGCGGCAACATCTTCCGCGGCATGACCATCGCCAAGGCAGGTGGCAACCGCGTCGCCGGCGACCAGATGGGTATCCTCGCCACGGTGATGAACGCCATCGCCATGCAGCAGGCGCTGGGCGAGAAGAAGGTTGCGACCCGGCTGTTCTCCGCGGTTCCGATGCCCACTATCTGCGAAACCTTCAACCAGCGCGCGGCCGAGACGGCGTTTGACGCCGGAGAGGTGGCGATCTTCGCCGGCGGCATCGGCAGCCCGTTCCTGACCACCGATACAACCGCCGCCATGCGCGGCTCGGAAATGGGTTGCGACGCAATCTTCAAGGGCACGCAGGTGGACGGCGTCTACTCAGCCGACCCCAAGAAAGACAAGAAAGCCGTGCGTTACGATCGCCTGAGCTATAACGACGTGCTGCGGCAGGGCCTTCAGGTCATGGATGTGGCGGCAATCGCCCTTGCCCGGGATAACCGTATTCCGGTAATCGTCTTTTCCATCAAGCAGCCCGGCGCTTTCGTTGATATTCTCAAGGGAAAGGGCAGGGCGACGGTGGTCGCGGACGGCTGAGCCGAAGCTGCGGCGGGCTGGGCCTCGTCGCGGCCGAGCACCCAAAAGCGGCCCCGATTGACCGATAGCCAGGGGACGAAATGGATCTCGCAGAAATCAATCGTCGTATGCAGGGCGCAGTGTCCGTACTGAGAGGGGAACTGGCCGGCTTGCGCACCGGCCGCGCCTCGTCGAGCCTGCTGGAGCCGATCCATGTCGATGCCTATGGCTCGTCCATGCCGCTGAACCAGGTTGCCTCGGTCAGCGTACCGGAGCCGCGCATGCTTTCGGTGCAGGTGTGGGACAAGACGGTCGTCGGCGCGGTGGACCGGGCGATCCGCGAGTCCAATCTCGGGCTCAATCCGATCGTCGAGGGAACGCTGCTGCGCATCCCGATCCCGGAACTCAATGCGGAGCGCCGGCAGGAACTGGTCAAGGTCGCGCACAAGTATGCGGAACAGGCGCGTGTCGCCATCCGCCACGTACGTCGCGACGCGCTCGACCAGCTCAAGAAGGAAGAGAAGGACGGCGGCCTCGGGCAGGACGAAGTCCACCAGGCAAGCGCGAAGGTCCAGGAAATGACCGACAGCATGATTTCCGATGTCGACAGTGTGCTCGCCACCAAGGAAGGCGAGATTACCCAGGTCTAGGCAAAGCGAACGGATAGCGGCATGTCCCTTGCCGGCCAGCACGAAGCCGCACCAGCGACGCCGGAAGGCGTTTCGGTTCCGCGCCATGTCGCCATCATCATGGACGGCAATGGCCGCTGGGCAACGGCGCGTGGCCTGCCTCGGGGCGAGGGGCATCGGCGTGGGGTCGAGGCCGTGCGCCAGACCGTCCGCGCCGCCATCGATCTCGGCATACGCCAACTGACGCTCTACAGCTTTTCCTCCGAGAACTGGTCGCGGCCTCCGGAGGAGATCGATTTTCTATTCGGCCTGTTTCGCCTCTATATCCGACGCGATGTGACGCAACTGCATGCGCAGGGCGTGCGCATCAGCGTCATCGGCAATCGTGAGGGAATTCCCGCCGACATTCTCTCCATGATCCACGATGCCGAGCGCCGCACCGCGGCCAACCGCACGCTGCATCTCGTCTTCGCCTTCAACTACGGCGCCCGCGATGAGATCGTCCGCGCCACGCGCGCCATCGCGGCCGAGGTCAGGGCCGGTACGCTCGATCCGGCCCAGATCACCGAGGCAACTCTCACCGACCATCTCGATACCGCGAGCCATCCAGATCCCGACCTTGTCATCCGAACCGGGCGCGAAGTGCGGCTCAGCAATTTCCTGCTGTGGCAGTCCGCCTACGCGGAGTTCGTGTTTCTCGAAGTGAGCTGGCCCGACTTCGGCCGCGACAATCTGGAGGCCGCGATCCAGACCTTCTCCGCCCGGACGCGGCGCTTCGGCGGTCGTGGCGCGCGGGAGAAGGCGTGAGCGCTTCGCCCGTTACCGGCGGGAGCCGCATGGTGTCTGCATTTGGCGGTGAGATGCTCGTGCGGCTGGCGTCGGCCGCGATCCTCGCCGCAATCTCGCTGGTTTGCGCGTGGCTCGGCGGATGGCCGGCTGGCATTGCCGTGGGCGCGGTCGTGGCGATTGTGCATTGGGAATGGATCGGGCTGACGAAGGACACCTTCGCGCCGGCGATCGCATTCACTGTCGTCCTTGTTGTGAGCCTCGCAGTGCTGGTCGCCGGGCATTCGCTGCCTGCCATCGGACTGACGGTGCTCGCTGTCATCGTCGCAGGTGCGTTGTCGCGCGAGTCATGGCGTCCGCTCGGCGTTGTCTACGCCGCGGTCCTCGGATTCGGACTGCTGCTGCTGCGTCTGTCTCCGGAGAACGGTCTCACCGCGGTCCTGTTCCTGTTCGCCGTCGTCTGGGGCACTGACACCGGCGCATACTTTACCGGCCGCGCATTGGGCGGCCCGAAGCTCTGGCCGGCTGTCTCGCCGAAGAAGACATGGGCCGGCAGCATCGGCGGACTGGGAGCCGGGATCATCGGCGGGCTCGCGGTGACGTCGATCGCCGGCCTTCCGCTGACGCTTGGCCTGTGCGCGGTGGCGGTGCTGCTGTCGGTGGCAGGGCAGGCGGGCGATCTCTTCGAGTCTGCGGTCAAGCGTCATTTCGGCGCCAAGGACGCGAGCCACATCATCCCGGGACACGGCGGCCTGATGGATCGGGTCGATGGGCTCGTCTTCGCGGCAGGACTGGCCGCGCTCTTGGGCTGGGTCCATGGTGGCGGCGCGAATATCGCCGGGGGGCTTCTCGCATGGTGAGGCCCGGCGTGGCGTCGATCGATCTACCCCAAGCGGCTGAAGGGTCCCGGCGGGTCACGATCCTCGGCGCCACCGGCTCGGTTGGCACCAGCACGCTGGACGTGATCGCCGAGCAGCCGACCCGCTACACGGTCGAGGCCGTCACCGCGAACGCCAACGCCGGCAAGCTCGCCGAAGTCGCGCGAACAACCGGCGCGCGCCTCGCGGTCATCGCCGATCCCGCCGCCTACGCGGAATTGAAATCTGCGCTGGCCGGAAGCGGAATTGCTGCCGCGGCGGGACCGCAGGCGGTCGTCGAGGCGGCCGAACGACCCGCGGATCTTGTGGTGGCGGCCATCGTCGGAGCGGCAGGACTGGCGCCGACCCATGCCGCGATCCGCGCCGGCGCGCAGGTCGCCATCGCCAACAAGGAATGCCTTGTTTCAGCGGGCAGCATCTTCATGGCGGCTGCGGCCGAGTCCGGCCTCCCGATCCTGCCGATCAACTCCGAGCACAACGCGATCTTCCAGGCCCTCGGCGGACGGCCGATGGAGGATGTCGAGCGCATCATCCTGACCGCATCGGGTGGGCCGTTCCGGGAATGGAGCACCGAGCGCATGGCGGCGGCGGGGCCGGACGAGGCGCTCAAGCATCCGAACTGGTCCATGGGTCGCAAGATCACCATCAATTCCGCGACGTTGATGAACAAGGGCCTCGAGGTGATCGAGGCCCATCATCTGTTCGGCGCGCCGGCCGAACGGCTGGAGGTGCTGGTGCATCCCCAGTCGGTGGTGCACGGGATCGTCGCCTTCCGCGACGGGGCGATGATGGCAGGGCTGAGCGTGCCGGACATGCGCATGCCGATCGCCCATTGCCTCGCCTGGCCTGACGCCAGCGCGCATGCCGGGCGGCGTCTCGATCTTGCGGAACTCGGAACCCTGAGCTTTGACAAGCCGGATCTCGGTCGTTTTCCGGCGTTGCGGATCGCGCTCGCTGCCCTTGAGATGGGCGGCTGGGCGACCAATGTCCTCAGCGCCGCCAATGAGGTGGCGGTGGAGGCTTTTCTGGCCGGCCGCATTGGCTTTCTTGAAATAGCCCAAATGGTTGAGGAAACGATCGATCAGATGGCGGCCAGCCGGCCGGGTACGCCCGAGACGGTTGAGGCGGCGATCCTCCTCGACAGCGAAGGGCGGCGTGTCGCCGGGAATCTGATAGAAGCGCGCTAAAGCGCACGAAAGGACGAAGCGTATGGGACTGATCGACTGGTTCGGAAGCTTGGGGTCAAGCGCGCTCGGCTACATCATTCCGTTCCTGTTCGTCCTCACCATCGTGGTGTTCTTCCACGAACTCGGCCATTTCCTCGTCGCGCGCTGGTGCGGCGTCGGAGTGAAGACGTTCTCGGTCGGATTTGGCCCGGAATTGTTTGGGTTCAACGACCGCAAAGGCACCCGCTGGAAGCTTTCGGCCGTTCCGCTCGGCGGCTATGTCCGCTTTGTCGGGGACGAGAACGAGGCGAGCGCCGGCAGCAATCAGGAAGCGCTGGCCGAACTCAGCCCGGAAGAGCGGGCCAGGGCCTTTGCCGCCAAGGGCGTGCCGGCACGCGCCGCGATCGTCGCCGCCGGTCCGATCGCCAATTTCATCCTCGCGATCGCGATTTTCACGGCGATTTTCACGATTTACGGCCGGGAAGTGGTGACGCCGACGGTAAGTGGCGTGCTCCCGGGATCGGCGGCGGAGGCAGCCGGATTCGAGCCGGGTGACACGATCATCTCGATCGACGGCGGCCAGATCGGAAGTTTCAACGACCTGCAGCGGGTGGTCAGCTTCAGCGCGGGGGAACACCTCACTGTGCTGGTCAAGCGTGGCGACCGCGAAGTGACACTGGACGTCACGCCGGAACTCAAGGAAATAACTGACAGATTCGGTAACAAGCAGCGTGTCGGCGTGCTCGGCGTCAGCCGCAGCAATGTCGATGGCCAGGGCATTGTAGTCCAGCACTACTCCCTGCCGCAGGCGACCTGGATTGCCACCCAGGAAACCTGGTTCTTCACCAGCCGGACGCTCAGCTATCTGTTTTCGGTGGTGGTTGGCCGGGAATCGGCCGATCAGCTCGGCGGACCGATCCGGGTCGCCACGGTTTCCGCCCAGGTGGCGACGCTTGGCATTGTCGCCCTCATCAACCTCGCGGCAATCCTCTCGATCAGCATCGGGCTGATCAATTTGTTCCCGATTCCCATGCTGGACGGCGGACATCTGCTGTTTTTCGCCGTCGAGGCGATCCGCGGAAAACCGCTCAGCGAGCGGGTTCAGGACATCGGGTTCCGGATCGGCTTCGCGGCGGTCCTGATGTTAATGATTTTCGCAACTTGGAACGATATTATTCATTTGAGTTCCTTGTGAAATAAGGCTTCGATGCGTGGCGAAGGGGCAACGCCACCTCAGATTCGAGGGAAGGGATGGGGACGCGCCTTGCGGGGATGGTAAAAGGCTGCAATTCTGCTAATTGCAGGCCGTTAGGGGCGAATCTGTCCGATTAGGACGCTTACGGATCAGACAGACGACAAGGCATTCGAACCACATGAATTCATTTAAGTATTTCGCCCGTAAGTTGGCGGTCGGTCTTTTGCTGGCCCTCGCGGTGCCGGTTTTTGCCGGCGCATTGTCGGTGAGTGGCGCCAGCGTTGCCCAGGCCGCGGTCGCATCCAGCATTCAGGTCAAGGGCAACCAGCGCATCGAAGCTGCGACGGTTCGCACCTACATCACCATCAAGGTCGGAAAGTCCTACGGCGCCGCCGACATCGACGAGTCCGTCAAGCGGCTTTACGGCACCGGGCTTTTCTCGGATGTCGGCATTGCGCAGCGCGGCAGCGTGCTGCTCGTGACCGTGGTCGAGAACCCGGTCATCAACACGGTGATTTTCCAGGGCAACAAGAAGGTCAAGTCTGACATTCTGGCCAACATCGTCGAACTCAAGCCGCGCGGTGTTTTGACCGACGCGAAGCTCAAGGCCGACGTCTTCCATATCAAGCAATATTACGACACGACGGGCCGCAGCAACGTACAGGTCGACGGTCGCATCACCGAGCTCGCCGAAAATCGCGTCGACGTGATCTTCGCAATCAGCGAGGGCGATCGGACCGGTGTAGCCGCCATCAATTTCGTTGGTAACAACGCCTTCTCGGCGCAGCGGTTGACCGGTGTCATCCAGACCAAGACGACGAACTGGTTTAGCTGGCTCAGCAAGAATGACGTTTACAGCGTCGACAAGGTGAACGCCGACGCGGATCGCCTGCGCCAGTTTTACCTGTCGCACGGCTATGCCGACTTTCAGGTTCTGTCGTCCGACGCCAACTTCGACGCCGCGACCGGCAAGTACTACGTGACCTTCACCCTCGACGAAGGTCCGAAATACACTTTCGGTGAGGTCAACATCGACTCGTCCATCCAGGGCGTCGACACGCAGGCCCTTTCCGGCATCGTGCGCACGCGGGCGGGCAAGACGTTCGAACTCGACGGCGATTGAGAAATCGACCGAAGCGCTGACAATCGAGTTGTCGCGCCAGGGCTACGTCTTCGCGCAGGTTCGCCCGCGCGGCGATCGCGACTATGCCAACAACATCATCAACCTGACCTACGTCATCGACGAAGGGCAGCGGGTCTACATCGAGCGCATCGATATTCGCGGCAACACGAAGACGCGCGACTACGTCATTCGCCGCGAGTTCGACCTGTCAGAGGGCGATGCCTACAACCGCGTCCTCATCAACAAGGCCGAACGCCGGCTGCGCAACCTCGATTTCTTCAGCACCGTTTCGATCACCACCGAGCCGGGCTCTGCGCCGGACAAGGTGGTCGTGGTCGTGTACGTCGAGGACAAGTCCACCGGCTCGTTCTCCATCGCCGGCGGCGTGCAGACGACAGGCAGCGGCAGCTCGGGTTTGATCGCCGAAATCGGCATGGAGGAAACGAACTTCCTCGGCCGCGGCCAGATCGTCCGTATCTCGGTTGGCGGCGGCCTCGATGACCAGACGTTCAACGCGTCCTTCACCGACCCGTATTTCCTCGGCAACCGCGTTTCATTCAGTGCAAACGTCTACCGCAGCCAGAGCAATGCATCTTCGGCGCGGCCATTCCAGAGCATATCGACGGGCGGCGGCATCGGGCTCGGTCTGCCTTTGACCGACGAACTCAGTGTTCAGGTTGCCTACAAGATCAACAATCAGGAATCGAGCAACTACTCGTCGGGCTCGCCGTCTTTGCCGTGCTCGGGCACGGACCCGACCCAGTGCTTTTTCCCGCCCGGCTCGCGCCTGACCTCGTCCCTGGGCTATGCGGTCACCTATTCGACGATCGACAACAAGCTTGATCCGCACGAGGGCGTCTTCTTCCGCTTCAGCCAGGATTTTGCTGGCGTCGGTGGCGACGCCCGCTTCATCCGCACCACCGCGGACGCTCGTTACTACCAGCCGATCATCGAGGACTCCGACATCGTCGGCATGCTTCGGGTACAGGGTGGCAACATCATCGGCCTCGGCCAGGCGGTTGCGACGTCGGACAATTTCTTCAAGGGCGGCGAGACGGTGCGCGGCTTCGCGAACCTCGGCTACGGGCCGCGTGAAACCGGGGCGGGAACCGGCCTCGCGATTGGCGGTAAGAACTTCGTCGCCGGTACGGCAGAGGTGCAGTTCCCGTTGCCGCTTATCCCGCCGGATTTCGGTCTGAAGGGCGCGTTGTTCGCCGACGCGGGCTTGTTGTGGGGTGCTGACGTGCCGTCAGGGTGCACGGCACCGTGCGCGGTCACCGATGACACGGCGATCCGCACCTCGGTCGGCGGCTCCATCATCTGGGCCTCGCCGTTCGGTCCGATCCGGGCCGACTTCGCCCAGGCGCTCAACAAGCAGAGCTACGACTCGGTCCAGTTCTTCCGGATCGGCACCGGCGCGGCTTTCTGATCGCGCCGGTTTAGCCTGCACGGGCGCGCCCGCGCCCATCGACAATCCGCTGCGGATCGGTCAAAAAGCCTGCGCCGGACGGCACTTGGCCGCCCGGCTTGAGCCATGGCTGGGGACCGGAGTGCAGATGGATGACAAGCCGGCGGTGCTGGGAACAATCGGGATCGAACGGATCCTCCAACTGCTGCCCCACCGCTACCCCTTCCTGATGATTGACCGGATCGTCGACGTCGACGGCGACAAGTCGGCGGTCGGCATCAAGAACGTCACATTCAACGAACCGTATTTCACCGGTCATTTTCCCGATCGGCCCGTCATGCCGGGTGTCTTGATCGTGGAGGGCATGGTCCAGACGGCGGGCGCCATCTGCGCCGCGGCGTCGATTGAAGCGCGCCAGCCCATCGTATATTTCATGACGATCGACGAGGCTAAATTCCGCAAGCCCGTGGTGCCGGGCGACGTGCTCCACTACCACGTGCGAAAGCTCAAGCAGAGGCGGAACATCTTCCGCTTCGCGGCCGAGGCCAAGGTCGACGGCGTGCTCGTGGCGGAAGCCATCGTCAGCGCCATGCTCGCTTCAGGGCAACCATCCTCATGAGCGGCATTCACCCGACGGCGATCGTCGAGGACGGTGCCAGCATGGGAGCCGGCGTCACCGTCGGTCCATTCTCCATCATCGGCCGTGATGTGACGCTGGCGGATGGCGTGATTGTCGACAGCCACGCCATCGTCAGGGGGCGCACCTCGGTCGGCGCGCGAACGGTCATCGGACCGCATGTTCTGATCGGCGGAGATCCCCAGGACCTCAGCTACAGGGGCGAGGACACCGAGATCACGATTGGCACGGATTGCGTGATTCGTGAGCATTCGACCGTCAATCGTGGCACCGCCCGCGGTCGCGGCCGTACATCGATCGGCGACCATTGCTTCATGATGATCGGCGCGCATGTGGCCCATGATTGCATCGTCGGCAATCATGTCATCCTCACCAACAACACGCTCCTTGGTGGACATTCGGAGATCGGCGACTACGCCATCCTCGGCGGCGCGTCGGCCGTCCAGCAGCGAACGCGGGTCGGAGCGCACTGCTTCATCGGCGGACTGGTGGGCGTGACAAGCGAGGTCGTGCCCTACGCGATGGTGATCGGTCATCGCGGCGAGATAGTGGGCGTCAACGTGCGCGGATTGAGCCGACGCGGTTTCGACCGCGCCGCCATCCACGCCATTCGCAGCGCCTTCAAGCTCTTCTTCGATGCCTCGGGGCCTCGGGCGGGGCGCATTGCGGCGGTGGAAGCGCAATACGGCGATGTTCCGGCTGTCCAGCCGCTAGTCGAGTTCTTGCGCGGTGTCGGCGAGCGTCCGCTGACGCTGCCGCGCAAGAACGGCGGCGCGACCGATGAAGACGCGTGAGGCTTCCGGCGAACCCCTGGCGATCCTCGCGGCCGGGGGGGCGATCCCCTTCCAGGTAGCGACCGCCGCGGCGGAGGGCGGACGCAAGGTCTTCGTCGTCAGGCTGGAAGGCGAGGCCGATGAGAGGCTCAAGGCCTTCCCCAACGCTCCCATCAAATGGGGGCAAC
The DNA here is from genome assembly GCA_963798195.1 of uncultured Alphaproteobacteria bacterium. Classification (GTDB taxonomy): domain Bacteria; phylum Pseudomonadota; class Alphaproteobacteria; order Rhizobiales; family Kaistiaceae; genus CAVSRC01. The sequence continues at coordinate 931,020 of CAWCSF010000010.1, forward strand.
TCGCCCGCATTCATGACCTGGTGATCGCACAGGGCATCCGCGACGTCGTCATGGTCGGTTCGTTGAGCCGCCGGCCGGACTTCCGCAACCTGGGCCTTGATCTGAGCACGCTGCGCCTGCTGCCGATGATCCTGAAAGGCATGGTCGGCGGAGACGACACCGTGCTCGGCAATTTCGTCAAGGCGCTCGAGGAGCGCGGCCTGCGCGTCCTCGGCGCGCACGAGATCGCGCCCGACCTCGTCGCCGTCGAGGGCCACGTCGCCGGACCGCGGGTGCCGCAGTCGGCGCTCGACGACGCCGCCATCGCGATGGACGCGGCGCGCGCCATCGGCGAGCGCGACATCGGCCAGGCGGCAGTGGCCGTGAATGGCCTGGTCGTGGCCGTCGAAGCCGCCGAAGGCACGGACGCGATGCTCGAGCGGGTCGCGGACCTGCACTACAAGGGGCGGGTCAAGTGGTCGGGCCGCGCGGGCGTGCTGGCGAAATGCGCCAAGCCCCAGCAGGACCTGCGCGTCGACATGCCGACGATCGGGCCCGACACGGTAGCCGGTGTCGTCAGGGCGCACCTCGCCGGCATCGTCGTCGAGGCCGGCCGCGTGATGATCGCCGAGCGCGACAAGACGATCGCCGCCGCCAAGGAAAGCGGCACGTTCATTCTCGGCGCTGCCGAAACACGGCCGCCGTCGTGACCGCGATCCCGCGCGTCGAGGGGCCCTTGAAGGTCTTCCTGATCGCTGGAGAGGAGTCGGGCGACGCGCTTGGCGCCGGTTTGATGGAAGCCCTGGACGCCAGGGTCAGCGGCGGCGTGCGCTACCTCGGTATCGGAGGCGCGCGCATGGCCCGATACGGGCTCACCTCGATATTCCCGATGGAGGAACTGGCGCTGCACGGCCTGACCGAAGTGGTGGCGCGGTTGCCACGCCTCTGGCGGCGCATCAACGAAACGGTCGCAGCCGTGCTCGAAGCGGAGCCGGACGTGCTGGTCGCCATAGACTGCCCGGCCTTCAGCCTGCGCGTTGCCAAGCGGGTTCGCCGTCAGAATCCGCGTATCACGATTGTCGACTACGTCTCGCCGACGGTGTGGGCATACTTGCCGGGGCGAGCCCGGGCGATGGCGCGGTTCGTTGACCGGATTCTCGCCATCCTGCCGTTCGAGCCTGCGGTGCATCGTGAGCTGGGTGGACCACCCTGCACCTATGTCGGCCATCCCCTGACTGCACGGCTGGATATCCTGCGCCCGGCACCCGGCGAGCGGCCGCCGCTTGGCGCCAACGGAGTGCCAACGCTGCTGGTTCTGCCCGGCAGCCGGCGCAGCGAGGTGACTCGCCTCATGGCGCCGTTCGGCGAAACGATACAGCGCGTCGTCGACCGCATCGGGCCACTCGACATTGTCCTGCCGGCGGTTGACCGGCTCGCCGCCGACATTCGCGCGCGTGTCGCCGACTGGCCGGTGAAGCCGCGCATTGTCGAAGGCGAAGAGGCGAAGCTGCAGGCTTTTCGCAGCGCCCACGCTGCATTGGTTGCGTCCGGCACGGTGACGCTGGAACTGGCGTTTTCGAAAGTGCCGATGGTGGTCGCCTATCGGGTCGATCCGCTCGTCCGACCGCTGAAGCCGTTCCTCAGGGCGAAGTCGATCGTGCTCGCCAATCTGGTCGTGGACGAGCGCGCGATCCCGGAGTTCCTCGACGGCGACAGCAACCCGCGCCAGTTGTCGGAGGCGCTATTGCCGTTGCTTGGCGACACCCCCGCACGCGCGGCGCAGCTTGCCGCGTTCGATCGCATGGATGCGCTGATGGACCCGGACGAGGCGCCGCCGAGCGCGCGCGCGGCAGACGCCGTTCTGGAGACGCTGCGGGCGCGCCGCGTCCCGGCCTAGCGGCGCTTGGAGACCGGCACGTAGTCTCGCTTCACTTCGCCAGTGTAGAGCTGGCGCGGACGTCCGATCTTCTGGGACGGGTCCTCGACCATCTCCTTCCACTGGGCGATCCACCCGACGGTGCGCGCAACCGCGAACAGCACGGTGAACATCGTGGTCGGAAAGCCCAATGCTTTCAAGGTGATGCCGGAATAGAAGTCGATATTCGGATAGAGCTTCTTCTCGATGAAGTACTCGTCCGTGAGCGCGATGCGCTCCAACTCCATGGCCACCTCGAGCAGCGGATCGTCCTGGACGCCGAGTTCCGCCAGCACCTCATGCGTGGTCTTCTGCATGATCTTGGCGCGCGGATCGTAGTTCTTGTAGACGCGGTGTCCAAAGCCCATCAGGCGGAACGGGTCTTCCTTGTCCTTCGCCCGATTGATGAACTCGGGAATGCGATCGACCGTGCCGATCTCCTGGAGCATGTTGAGCGCCGCTTCGTTGGCGCCGCCATGCGCCGGGCCCCAAAGGCAGGCGATGCCGGCCGCGATGCAGGCGAACGGATTTGCGCCCGACGAACCGGCCAGGCGCACGGTCGACGTCGACGCGTTCTGCTCGTGGTCGGCATGCAGGATGAAAATGCGATCCATGGCGCGCGCCAGTACCGGATTCACCTTGTACTCCTCGCAGGGGACCGCGAAGCACATGCGCAGGAAGTTCGAGGCGTAGTCCAGGGCGTTCAGCGGATACACGAACGGCTGGCCGACGTGATACTTGTATGCCATCGCGGCAATCGTCGGCATCTTCGCGATCATGCGGAGCGACGCGACCATGCGCTGATGCGGATCCGCGATGTCGGTGGAGTCGTGGTAGAACGCGGACATGGCGCCGACGACGCCGCACATGATCGCCATGGGATGGGCGTCGCGGCGGAACCCGGTAAAGAAGCGGTTCATCTGCTCGTGAACCATCGTGTGAAAGGTCACGCGATGATCGAAATCGGCCTTCTGCGCCGGCGTCGGCAACTCGCCATAGAGAAGCAGGTAGCACGTCTCGAGAAAGTCGCCGTGCTCGGCGAGCTGCTCGATCGGGTAGCCGCGATAAAGCAGGACCCCCTCATCGCCATCAATATAGGTGATGGCGGACTCGCAGGCGGCGGTGGACGTGAAACCAGGGTCATAGGTGAAACGGCCGGTGTCGCGATAGAGCGCGCCAATGTCGATGACTTCCGGTCCGATCGTGCCTTCGCGGATGCTGAAATCCCAGGTCTCGTTGCCAAGCGTCAGGCGGGCCATCTTGCCCGGTTCGGCCGGGTTATCCATTTTGCTCGCAGTAGCCATACGGGCCCCTCACTCAATAGATGTCGCGGAAAATCGGCTCATTCTATTTGTTGCATCGCAACAAGTCCATCGCCGCATGGTGGAATTGGAGCAGCGGCGGCGGATGTAAAGGCGTCAGGCCGCGGCTTGATCGCCAATCCGGGCGAGGCTTTCGTCGCGGCCGAGAATCTCCAGAACCTCGAAAATTCCGGGTGACGCGGCACGGCCAGTGAGGGCCGCGCGCAGCGGCTGGGCAACCTTGCCGAGCTTGATCCCGCTGGCTTCCGCAAAGCTCTTGATCGCCGCCTCGGTGGCCGCGACCGACCAGTCTGGCAGCGCCCTCAGCGCGGAAAGCACGCCCGCGAGCAGCGCCCGCGCATCCGCATCAAGCAGGACGGCCGCGGCGGCATCGGGCTCCAGCGGGCGCTCGGCTACGATGAAGTGCGCGCCCTTGATCAGATCGATCAGTGTCTTCGCCCGCTCCTTGAGAAGAGGCAAAGCGGCCTTCAGTTTCGCAACGCGATCGCCGGTGAGCTTCGCCTGAAACGCGGGTCCCTCCGGCAAATGGGGCAGCGCCGCAATCAGCGTGTCGTAGAGGTCGGCGTTGGTCTTCTGCCGCAGGTAGTGCGCGTTGACGCTCTCCAGCTTGGTGAAGTCGAAGCGCGCCGCGCCGCGCCCGATGCCGTCGAAATCGAACCACGCCGCCATCTGCTCGATCGACATGATCTCGTCATCGCCGTGGCTCCAGCCGAGGCGGACGAGATAGTTGCGCAGCGCCTCGGGCAGGTAGCCCATGGCGCGGTACGCATCGACGCCGAGCGCGCCGTGCCGCTTGGAAAGCTTGGCGCCGTCCGGTCCATGGATCAGCGGGATGTGAGCCATGACCGGAACGTCCCAGCCCAGCGCGTCGTAGAGAATCTTCTGCCGGCCGGCATTGGTCAGATGGTCGTCGCCGCGGATGATGTGCGTAACGCCCATGTCGTGATCGTCGACGACGACAGCGTGCATGTAGGTCGGGGTGCCGTCGGAGCGCAGGATGATGAAATCGTCGAGGTCGTTGTTCGGGAAAGCAACGCGGCCCTGAACCATGTCCTCGATAACGGTCTCACCCTCCAGCGGCGCCTTGATGCGGACGACAGGCGGGACGCCGGTGGGGGCATCGGCGGGATCGCGGTCGCGCCAGCGCCCTTCATAACGGGCAAAGCGACCCTCGGCGCGCGCCTTGGCGCGCATCTCGTTCAGCTCCTCCGGCGTATCGTAGGCGCGATAGGCCTTGCCGCTGGCGACGAGCGCCTCGGCGGCCTCGCGGTGGCGTGCGGCCCGGGCAAACTGATGAATCGGTTCACCGTCCCACCCGAGGCCCAGCCACTCCATTCCATCGATGATCGCCGCGATAGCGGCGTCCGTGGAGCGCTCGCGATCGGTATCCTCGATGCGCAGCAGCATTTTGCCACCGGTGTGGCGGGCATAGAGCCAGTTGAACAGTGCCGTCCGCGCCCCGCCGATGTGGAGGAAGCCGGTGGGCGAGGGGGCGAATCGGGTGACGACGGTCTCGGTCATTTCGAGCATGTGCGTTGCGAAGGCCGGCGTCCTGTACCATAGGTGCCGCGCCGAATGTCAGCCCCAGGGATGCGCACGTGGACACGCCCGAACTCATCATTCGCCGGCTGCAGGGCGATGCGGACGCGGAACTTTACCGCGAGATCCGGCTGGAATTGCTGCGCCTGAGCCCTGAATCCTACGGCAGCGATCATGCGACCGAGAGCGCGCATTCCTCCCAGCATTTCGTGTCGCGGCTGGAGGAGTCCTGGATTTTCGCCGCCTTTCTCGGCGACGATCTGGTCGGTGTGGCGGGACTTGCGGTGGACCGGGGTGTGAAGCGCAGCCACAAGGGCTTCCTCTGGGGTGTCTATGTGCGGCCAAAAGCCCGCAATCTGGGCATCGCGCGCCGCCTCGCCGAGACCGTCTTGGCCGAAGCACGGGGCAAGGTCGAACTCGTTCAGCTCTCGGTCGAGCGGCGGAACCTGCACGCGCGGCGGCTCTACACCGGCCTTGGCTTCGTCGAATACGGCTTGGAGGTGAACGCCCGCAGGATCGGCGATCGCTATTTCGACGACGTGCTGATGGCCAAGCCGGTGTTCTGACGCCGCGCTTGGCCTTTCCACCGGGATTTGGCACATAGGCGCCTCAATGGTCCCGGCGGCCCGCCGGTCACAAGGAATTCCGATGTCAGTTGAAGCACCTGCGCGCGAGGCCGGAGTGGATTTCATCCGCGACATCGTGCGGGAAGATCTCGCCGCCGGGCGGCATAAAAGCGTCGTGACGCGCTTTCCGCCCGAGCCGAACGGCTATCTGCATATTGGCCACGCCAAGTCGATCTGCCTGAATTTCGGCATCGCGCAGGAGTTCGGCGGCCAGTGCAACTTGCGCTTCGACGACACCAACCCGGCCAAGGAGGAGCAGGAATACATCGACGCTATCAAGCGCGATGTGCACTGGCTGGGATTTGATTGGGGCGACAACCTCTTTCACGCTTCCGACTATTTCGACCAGCTCTATGCGTGGGCGGAGCACCTGATCGGCGAGGGCAAAGCCTATGTCGACGACCAGAGCCCGGAGGAGATGCGCGCCAGCCGCGGCACGCTGACCGAGGCCGGCCGCAACAGCCCGTTCCGCGAGCGCAGCGTCGAAGAGAATCTCGATCTCTTCCGCCGCATGAGGGCTGGCGAGTTCCCCAATGGCACGCGCGTGCTCCGCGCGAAGATCGACATGGCGTCGGGCAACATCAACCTGCGCGATCCGGTGCTGTACCGCATCCTGCACGCCAGCCATCCGCGCACTGGCACCGCCTGGAGCATCTATCCAAGCTACGATTTCGCCCACGGCCAGTCGGATTCCATCGAGGGCGTGACCCATTCGCTGTGCACGCTCGAGTTCGCCGACCACCAGCCGCTTTACAACTGGTTTCTCGACAACCTGCCAGTGCCGTCGCGCCCGCGGCAGATCGAGTTCGCGCGGCTCAACCTCGACTACACGGTGCTGTCGAAGCGCGTGCTCACCATGCTGGTGCGCGACGGTCACGTGTCGGGTTGGGACGATCCGCGCATGCCGACGCTTGCCGGCCTGCGCCGGCGCGGCGTGCCGCCGGAGGCGATCCGCGCCTTCGCCGCGTCGATCGGCGTCGCGCGGGCGGACAGCCGCGTCGATATTTCCATGCTCGAGAGCGCCATCCGCGATGCGCTCAACAAGACCGCGCTTCGCCGCATGGCGGTGCTGCGGCCGCTCAAGGTGGTGATCGAGAACTATCCGGAAGGTCAGACGGAGGAACTGGAGGCAGTCAACAATCCGGAGGACCCGGCCGCCGGCACGCGCCGCGTCCGTTTCAGCCGCGAGCTTTACGTCGAGCGCGACGATTTCATGGAAGACCCGCCGAAGAAATTCTTCCGGCTCTCGCCCGGCCAGGAAGTGCGGCTGCGCTACGCCTATTTCGTTCGCTGCCGTGAGGCGATCAAGGACGCGTCCGGCGAGGTGGTGGAACTGCGCTGCACCTACGACCCGGAGACGCGCGGCGGCAACAACCCGCCGGATGGCCGCAAGGTGAAAGCGACCTTGCATTGGGTCTCGGCCACGGACTCGGTTCAGGCCGAGGTCCGGCTGCTCGGCACGCTGTTCAGCAAGCCCGATCCGGACATCGCGAATTTCGCCACGGAGATGAATCCGGAATCCCTTGTGGTTCTGCCGGATGCGCGGCTGGAGCCGGCTGTTGTCGAGGGCAACTCCGATACGCCAGTGCAGTTCGAGCGGCAGGGCTACTTCCGCCGCGACCAGGACTCGACCCCCGGCCGCCCGGTTTTCGTGCGCACCGTGGGCCTGCGCGACACGTTCGCCAAGGCAATGGCCGGCGGCTGATCTTATCGTCTGACAGGCCCCGCAACCTCGGCTAGCATTGCCGAAGGGGGCGGGGATGGCTGAAACCCACTCAGGCCGGACCATTGGATCGGACGATGCGCCGGCGATATCCCGCCGCCGCTTCCCGTTCCTGCCGGCCAATGGTCCGCGCGCGCTTGCCGACCGCGCTGCGTCTGTCTGGCTGCATCTCGCCGCCGCCTTCGAGCGCGAAATCGACGCGGGCCGCGGTTTCCTCTGGCTGCCGGTTGCGTTCGGCTTCGGCATTCTCGTTTATTTCGGCCTGCCGGCGGAGCCCTGGATGCCGGCGCTGGCGACCCTTGCGGCCGTGCTTGCCGTCACTGCTTGGCGGGCGCGATACCGCGTTGTTGCGTTCCGCGTCCTCGTGGTTGCCGCGATGGTCGCGGCCGGTGCGCTTGCCGCGAAGCTGAGAACCGACGCAGCCGCCGCGCCTGTGCTGGCACGCGAGGCGACGGTGACAGTCTCCGGCTGGATCACCGAGCGCGAGGAGGCGGCGCGCGGCGGCGTCCGCGTCCTGCTCCGGGTCCACGAGATCTCCGGACTGGCCGCGGCTGCGACGCCAAGGTTCGTTCGCGTCACCGTGCGGAGCAAGGCCGACGGGCTCGCCGTCGGGGACGCGATCAGCATGCGTGCCCGTTTGCAGCCGCCCGGCGGCGCGGTGATGCCCGGCGGCTACGACTTCGCGCGCGTCGCTTTCTACGAGGGGATCGGCGGCGTCGGTTTCGCCTATGGCGCCGCGCAGCCAGCGGACATCGGCGCAGCGTCCCTGGCAATCCGCCTCTCGACGCCGCTGGCGCATCTCCGCGACACCATACGCCGCCGCATCGAGGCGGCGCTTCCCGGCGACCCGGGCCACGTCGCGGCGGCGCTGGTGATGGGTGATCGCGGCGGCATATCGGACGCAACCGAGGAAAACATGCGCGCTTCGGGCCTCGCGCACATGCTGGCGATATCCGGCCTGCACATGGTGCTGGTGGCCGGATCGGCCTTCTGGCTGCTCAGGGCATTGCTGGCCCTGTCTCCCGGCCTTGCACTGACCCGGCCGATCAAGAAGTGGGCGGCGGCGGGCGCGCTGGCGGTAGCCGCATTTTATCTCGGTATCTCGGGCGCAGGCATAGCGACCCAGCGCGCGTTCGTCATGCTGGCCATCATGCTGGTCGCGGTGATGCTCGACCGGCCGGCGATCACGTTGCGCAATGTGGCGCTCGCGGCATTGGTCATCCTTGTCCTGACACCGGAGAGCCTGACCACCGCGAGCTTCCAGATGTCTTTCGCGGCGACCGTGGCGCTGGTTGCCGGCTACGAGGCGATCACTGCATGGCGCGACCGACGGATGGTGCTTGTTGATGCGGGGGGAGGCGCTTGGACGTGGTTCACGCGATCGGCCGGCGGCCTTTTCCTCACGTCGCTGATCGCCGGCCTCGCCACGGCGCCCTACGCTGCCTTCCACTTCCAGCGCATGGCGCCGCTGACGCTGGTGGCTAACCTCGCTGCCATGCCGCTGGTCGGCACCGTGGTGATGCCGATGGCGTTCCTGTCAGTCGTGCTGATGCCCTTCGGGCTGGAGGCGTTGCCGCTGACGGCGATGGGCTGGGGCCTCGACTGGGTAATGCTGGTGGCAGCCAGCACAGCCGCGTGGTCGGAGGGCTATGGCGGTATCGCCGCGATGCCGGTGCTGGCCATCGGGCTCGCCACCGCCGGATTCCTGTGGCTGGCCCTGTGGCGCGAGCGCTGGCGCTTCGCCGGCCTGGCGCCGGTTCTGCTTGCCGTGCCGATTGCATTGGCCACCCCGCGTCCGGACATCCTGATCGAGGAGGGCGGCGCGACCGTCGCCGTGCGTGGCGATGACGGGCGGTTCGCGATCGTCAACGGCAAAGGCGAAAGCTTCGTCGTCGAAAGTTGGCTCCGCGCCGACGCTGATCCGCGCAAGGCGGATGCGACCGACCTTACGGCCTCGGTCGCCTGCGATCCTCTTGGCTGTATAGCTCCATTCGGGTCGGACAGCGCCAGGGTTGCCGTATCGAACAGCATCGGGTCGCTGGAGGAGGACTGCCGCATGGCCGCGATTGTGATCGCGCGCTTTGCGGTGCCGAAGAATTGCGCCGCCGCCCGGGTCATCGGACGTCAGGAACTCGCGCGCCATGGCGCGCATGCGCTTTATCGCGATGGTGAAGACGGCGAAGGCCGTCCCGCATTTTGGGCAAGGACGGCGTACCCCGATGTGCGGCGGCCATTCATGCCGCCGCGACGGGATCAGTAGCGGCGCATAAGTCCGACGAGCCTGCCCTGGATGCGGACCCGGTCCGGTCCAAAGATGCGGGTCTCGTATGCCGGGTTGGCGGCCTCCAATGCGATCGACGCACCCTTGCGGCGGAGGCGCTTCAGCGTTGCCTCTTCCTCGTCCACCAAGGCCACGACAATGTCGCCGCTGTCGGCAGTGTCGCCTTTGCGGATGAGCACCGTATCGCCGTCGAAGATGCCGGCCTCGATCATCGAGTCGCCGCGCACTTCGAGGGCGAAGTGCTCGCCCGGCGACAGCATGTCGGGCGGAATGCCGATCGTGTGGCTCTGGGTCTGGATCGCCTCGATCGGAACGCCGGCAGCGATGCGGCCCATGACCGGCACGAGCACCGGTTCGTTGCTGTTGGCGCTCTCGGGAGCATGGCGCATCTTGCCGAGATTGCCCTCGATGACGCTCGGCGAGAAGCCGCGCGACCGCGCTGGCGGCAGGCTGGACTGCACCGACTCGGGCAGGCGGATGACCTCGATCGCCCGGGCCCGGTTGGGCAGGCGCTTGATGAAGCCGCGCTCTTCCAGCGCCTTGACCAGCCGGTGGATGCCGGATTTCGACCGCAGATCGAGCGCGTCCTTCATCTCGTCGAAGGAGGGCGGTACGCCGGCCTCCTTCAGCCGCTCATGGACGAACATCAGCAGTTCGAGTTGTTTGCGCGTCAGCATCGAGGTTCCCAGCGAGCCAGTCGGAATCGGTACAAAACAGGAACAGAGTACATGTTCCTTATGTGTTCCACAACCCCCTTGAGATTCGGTAAAGGCCGTTAGCGATTGTCGATGGCAGCACGGGAATTTTCGCAATGGCAGCGTGGATCGCAAGCAGAACTGGTCCGACATCTTGTGGCGCTCGGTCTGGCCGAGGGCGACGTCGTCATGGTCCACGCCGGTCTCCGCTCGGTCGGGCCGATGGCGGAGCGGGGCGCCACGCTGGTTGCCGCTATTCTGGAAACCGTCGGTGCGCGGGGAACGCTGCTCGCCTATACAGACTGGGACGGCCGTTACGAGCACCGGTACGACATGTCCGGCCGGGTTCCCGATGCGCTCAAGGATGGGATCGTCCCGTTCGATGCGGCGACGTCGCCGGCGATTCCGGACAATGGCGCCATCGTCGAGATTGTGCGCACCTGGCCGGGCGCGCCTGAGGAGCGGCAATCCCGGCGCGTCGGTTGCAGCGGTGGGCGCGCAGGCGGAATGGTTCACCGCTGACCATCCGATCGACTACGGCTATGGCGAGGGTTCACCGCTGGCGAAGCTGGTCGAGGTCGGCGGCAAGGTGCTCATGGTCGGCGCGCCGCTCGATACGATGACGCTGCTGCATCATGCCGAGCACCTTGCTGCGATCCCGGGGAAGCGCGTGTGGCGGCACGAAGTGCCGTTCAGCGTCGGCGGGCGAGCCGAGTGGCGGGTGGTGGAGGAGTTCAACACCGGCATTCCGGTGGTGGAGGGACTTGCCGACGATTACTTCGCTGAGGTCGTCACTGCGTTCCTGGCGACGGGGCAGGGACGGCGCGGACAAGTCGGCGTGGCAGACTCGGTGCTGGTGCCGGCGCGTGAGATCGTCGCGTTCGCCGTCGATTGGCTGGAGACGCGCTTCGCTAGGGCAACCGGATGATGCGGCAGGCGTCGCCTGCCTTGGCGGCCTTGGCTTCCGGGTGGCGCACGATCAGGCAATCAGCGGTGGCGAGGACGCCGAGCATCGCGGAATCCTGTACCGGCAGCGGGATGGCCGCGGGCAATTCGCCACGGCGAGTCGAGAGCCGCGCGCGGATGTAATCCTGCCGGCTGTCGTTGGCTGCGAGGTCGCCGCCGAGCGTCGCCGACTCGGTCGGGTCGGTTTGCGCCTGACCCAGCAGGGCGGCAATCAATGGCGACAGGAACAGCATTGCGCAGACGATGCTGGAAACCGGATTGCCCGGCAGCCCGAGCACGCGGGTCTCGCCGATGCTGCCATACATCAGCGGCTTGCCCGGGCGCATGGCGATCCGCCAGAAATCGAGCGTCAGCCCCTGATCCAACAGTGCCGCCTGGACGAGGTCGTGCTCGCCCACCGACGCGCCGCCGAGCGTCACGACGATATCGGCCGGCAGCGCCAGCGCCTGCCCGACCATGCGGCCGATGAGGGCGCGATCGTCTCCCGCGATACCGAGGTCGACCGGTTCCCCGCCCAGCGAACTGACGTAGGCGGCGAGGCTCGGCGAGGTCGAGGCGAAGATCTGGTCGGGCAGGGGGGGCGTCCCCGGTGGAACCAGTTCGTCACCAGTCGCAATGATGGCGACGCGCGGCCGGCGGCGCACCGGCAGCGAGCCATAGCCGGTAGCGGCCGCGAGAGCGATCTCGCGCATGCCAAGCCGGCGGCCGGCTTCGAGGAGAAGCGCGCCGTCGCGAAAATCCATGCCGGCACGGCGAATGTGGCGGCCGGCGGAGGTCGGTTCCTTCGGCACGACCGTGCCGTCTTTCAGTGCCTGCGCATTCTCCTGAATCAGGATCGCGTCGGCGCCGGGCGGCACCGGCGCGCCGGTGAAGATGCGTACGGCCTGTCCGGGCTTCACTACGCCATCGAAGCGGTGCCCGGCGGCCGACATGCCGATCATCTGAAGCGGTGCGTCACCGGCCGTGTCCGCGGCATGCACGGCGTAACCGTCCATGGCGGAGGCATCGAACGGCGGCTGGGTGCGTCGCGCGGTGAGGGGTTCACCCAGCGTGCGTCCCGCGGCTTCGGCCAGGGGCACATAGTCCAAGCCTAGCGGCGCGGCGCCGACGATCACGCGTGCGACGGCCTCATCGACCGGTATCAGCGGCTCCACAGGCTGGGCTCCTTCGATAGCCAGTTGCCCGACTTGCCGCCGCGCTTCTCCGTCACGCGGACATCGCCGATTGTCATGCCACGATCGACGGCCTTGGCCATGTCGTAGATCGTCAGGCAGGTAACCGAAACTGCGGTCAGCGCCTCCATCTCGACCCCCGTCTTGCCGGCGGTCTTCACGGTGGCACGCACGCGCAAACCGGGGATGCGCGTGTCGGGCTCGATGTCGACAGCCACCGAGGTCAGCGCCAGTGGATGGGCGAGGGGGATCAACTCATGCGTCCGCTTGGCGGCCATGATGCCGGCCACGCGCGCCACGCCGATGATGTTGCCTTTCTTCTCGGTGGTGAAATCGTCGGAGACGACGCGCGCCAGCGTGCCGGGCTCCATCGCGATGGTGCCTTCGGCAACGGCGATGCGCTGGGTCACGCGCTTCGCGCCGACATCCACCATGCGGGCGGCGCCGGTTTTGTCGACATGGGTCAGCCGGGGCTTTTTCACAGAGTTTTCCGCATGAAGACGCGCCGTTCGACCGGCAGCCCGAGTTCGATTTCGCGATGATGCAGCAGATGCAACGCCGGGGTCCATTGGTTTCGCGGGATGCCGTGAAAACCAGCGCTTTCGTAGAACGGCCCGTTCCACGGCACGTCGCGGAAGGTGGACAGCGTCACCGCCGGCGCGTGTTCAGCCCGGGCGAAGGCGCAGCTTTCCTCCACAAGGCGGCGGCCGAGCCCCCGCCGGCCATGCGGTGGGGCGACGTCGAGCTCATGTATGTGCAAGGCGCGGTCGAGGAAACCGGTAAGGGCGAAACCGACCGGCACGTCATCGGCGGTTGCGACGAATACGGCTCCACTGCGTGCGGTAGCTTCAATGAATTCGATCGAGGACGGCTCGCCGTCGGTGAGTTGGAGCCAATCGATCGCGAGGAACAACGCGCTGGCGCGGCGTTCGATTTCGGGAAGCAGAGCGTATTCGGATGGCCGTGCCCGCCGGACGGCATAAGCCATCGCGTCAGGCCGTGACGATGGTCGCGCCGATCAGCCGGGCGGTGGCGGCGGCGACATCGGCCTCGCGCATGAGGCTCTCGCCGACGAGGAAGGTGTTGATACCGACTGCCCGGAGGCGGGCGATATCGGCGGGCGTGAAGATGCCGCTTTCGCCGACGAGCACGCGATCCTTGGGTACCTGTGGCGCCAGCGTCTCGCTGACGGAGAGCTTCGTCTCGAAGGTGCGGAGATCGCGGTTGTTGATTCCCACCAGCCGGGATTTCAGCTTCAACGCGCGCTCGAGTTCGGCGGCGTTATGCACCTCGATCAGTACGTCCATGCCGAGGGCGAGCGCCGTCGTTTCGAGTTCCTCGGCCTCCGCGTCGCTGAGCGCGGCCATGATGATCAGGATGCAGTCGGCGCCGAGAGCCCGAGACTCGAACACCTGGTAAGGCTCGAACATGAAATCCTTGCGGATCGCCGGCAGATCGACCGCGCGCCGCGCCGAGACCAGATCGCTGGCGCCGCCCTGGAAGAAACGGTTGTCGGTGAGGACCGACAGGCAGGTGGCGCCGCCGGCCTTGTAGGCGGCGGCGAGGCTCGGCGGGTCGAAGTTCTCGCGGATCAAGCCCTTGGACGGACTGGCTTTTTTAATCTCGGCAATGAGCGCAGGGCGGCCGGCGGCAATGCTGCTCTCGATCGCCTTGAGGAAGCCGCGCGCCGGCGGCTGGGCCTTGGCGCGCTTTTCGATCTCGACCTGCGACGTCGCCGCCTTGGCGGTGGCGATCTCGGCGCGCTTGGCCTCTTCGATCGTCTTGAGAATGTCGCTCATTCGGCGGCTGGCGTGTTGGAGACCTTGACCAGCCTGGCGAGCCGGTCGGCGGCCTTGCCCTCGTCGATGAGGCGGGCGGCCATCGCCGCGCCTTCCTTGAGGCTGTCGGCCTCTCCCGCGACGACCAGAGCCGCGCCGGCGTTGAGCAGCACGGTGTCGCGGAACGCGCTCGGCTTGCCGGTGAGGACGCCTTTCAGCGCCTCCGCATTGTGCGCGGCATCGCCGCCCTTGATCTCGCTCACCGGGCGCGACCTCAGCCCGGCATCCTCGGGGGTCACCGTGAAGGTGGTGATCTTGCCGTCTTTCAGCATGGCGACCTTGGTCTCGCCGCCGGGCGACATCTCGTCGAGGCCGCCTTGGCCGTGGACGACCCAGGCAGACTCGGCGCCGAGGCTGGCGAGGACTTCGGCCAGCGGCTCGACCCAGTCGGGCGAGAACACGCCGAGCAGGTAGCGTTTGACGCTGGCCGGATTGGAGAGCGGGCCGATGAGGTTGAAGACCGTGCGGAAGCCGAGTTCGGCGCGGGCGGGACCGACATGCTTCATCGCGGAATGATGCGCCGGGGCGAACATGAATCCGATGCCGGCATCGCCGATGCAGGCGCTGATCTGCTCCGGCGTCAGGTCGATCTTCACGCCGAGAGCGCCCAGCGTGTCGGCGGCGCCCGACTTGGAGGAAAGGGCGCGGTTGCCGTGCTTGGCGACCGGCACACCCGAGCCCGCGACCACGAAAGCCGAAGCGGTGGAAATGTTGTAGCTGCCGGAGCCGTCACCGCCGGTGCCGACCACGTCGATGGCGTTGGCGGGGGCCTGCACGCGGGTCATCTTGTCCCGCATGGTCGAGACCGCGCCGGCGATCTCGTCAACGGTCTCGCCGCGCAGCCGCAGCGCCGTCAGGAACGCGCCGATCTGCACGGGCGTCGCATCGCCGGACATGATGACGTTGAAGGCGTCGGCTGCCTCGGCCCGGCTGAGTTTTTCGCCGGCCGCGACCTTGCCGATGGTGGCCTTGAGATCCGCCATGTCCGTTCCCCTTACGCTACAGACCGCTCCACGCGGTTCTTTGCGTTCCAGCGGGCGGCGATGTCGAGGAAATTCTTGAGGATCGTGTGGCCGTGCTCGGAGGCGATCAACTCCGGATGGAACTGAACTCCGTGCACGGGATGGGTTTTGTGCATCGCGCCCATGATGACCGCGTCTTCGGCCTGGGCGGTCTGCTCCAGCACGTCCGGCATCGTTTCCGGCGCGATTGTCAGCGAGTGGTAGCGTGTCGCCTGGAAGTCGCCGTTGATGCCGCGGAACACGCCGCGGCCGCTGTGGGTGATGGTGCTGACCTTGCCGTGCATCATCTTCGGCGCGCGCACGACCGTGCCGCCATAGACCTGGCCGATCGCCTGATGGCCGAGGCAGACGCCGAAGATCGGTATCTCCGGCCCGGCACGGCGGATCAGGTCGAGACAGATGCCGGCGTCGTTCGGCGTGCAGGGGCCGGGCGAGAGGACGATGGCTTCCGGGTCCATCGTCATCACGGCGTCGACGGTGATCTTGTCGTTGCGGTGGACGTCAAGCTTCGCCCCAAGCTCGCCGAGGTAGTGGACGAGGTTGTAGGTGAAGAAGTCGTAGTTATCGATGACGAGGACGGTCATGGCCCGCTCCTACTGCCCCCGGCCGACGCCTGAGGCGAATCTTACCGCCTCTTCGGCGGCGCGGAAAAGCGCCCGGGATTTGGCGACGCATTCCTCGTGCTCTTTTTCCGGCACGGAGTCGGCGACGATTCCGGCGCCGGCCTGCACATACATCTTGCCATCCTTGACGATGGAGGTACGCAACACGATGCAGGAATCCATCGCCCCGTCGGCGGAGAAATAGCCGACACAGCCGGCATAGATGCCGCGCTTTTCCAGCTCCAGTTCGTCGATGATCTCCATGGCGCGCACCTTCGGCGCACCGGAGACGGTGCCAGCCGGGAAGCCGGCCGCGAGGGCATCGAGCATGTCGTGTTCGCTCGCGAGCCGGCCGATCACGTTCGACACGATGTGCATGACGTGGCTGTAGTACTCGAGGAAGAACTGGTCGGTGACCTTGACCGAGCCGATCTCGGCGACGCGGCCAACATCGTTGCGGCCGAGGTCGAGCAGCATCAGATGCTCCGCCCGCTCCTTCGGATCGGCGAGCAGCTCGGCGGCCAGTTCCTTGTCCTGCTCCGGCGTGGCGCCGCGCGGGCGTGTGCCGGCGATCGGGCGGATGGTCACATCGCCGTCGCGAACGCGCACCAGAATTTCCGGGCTTGAGCCCGCCACGGAGAAATCGCCGAAGTCGAGGTAGTAGAGGAAAGGCGAGGGGTTGGTGCGGCGGAGCGCGCGGTAGAGCGCGAACGGCGGCAGGTCGAAGGGCGCCTCGAAGCGCTGCGACAGCACCACCTGGAATACGTCGCCGGCCGCGATGTAGTCCTTCGCCTTGCGCACCATGTCGAGATAGCGCTCGCGCGGCGTGTTGGAGACCACCGGGATATCCGGATTGAACTCGGCGCCATCGGCCGATTTGTCGAGCGGCGCGTCGAGGGAGTCGACGACAGCGGTCAGCCGGTCGACTGCGCGGGCATGGGCTTGGGCCGCCGAGACGCCCGGCTGGGGCCGCACCGGCGAGACGATGGTGATCTCGTCCTTGACCGCATCGAAGATCACGATGGTCGTCGGCCGCAGCATGATGGAATCCGGGAAGCCAAGCGGATCCGGGTTCGGCTCCGGCAGCTTCTCCATCTGGCGGACCATGTCGTAGCCGAGATAGCCGAAGACGCCGGCCGACATCGGCGGCAGCCCCTGCGGCAGATGGATATGCGACTCGCCGATGATACGGCGGAGCGCATCGAGCGTCGGCTCCGCCATCGTCTCGTAGCCGTCGCCGTTCGTTTTCGGATCGCGGTTGATCTCGGCCTTCGCGCCGAAGGCCCGGAAGATCAGGTCGGGATCGAAACCGATGATCGAATAGCGGCCACGCACCGCGCCGCCTTCCACCGACTCGAGCAGGAAACAATTCGCCCGGCCCGTCGACAGCTTGAGCATGGCCGAGACCGGCGTCTCCAGGTCAGCGACCAGCCGCGTCCAAACAACCTGCGGCTCGCCCCCGTCATAGGCGCGCGCGAAATTGTCGATGGCGGGTTCGACCAGCATGAATTCGGCCCAAAGTCAGTTCGTGGTCTGCGAGATACCCAGCACCGCGGCGAGGGCGGCCTGATTGATGTTGACTTCGATCTTGCTCTGCCGCTCGGTCACATAACCGGAGAGCAGGTCGTTGACGTATTGCGAGGCCAACTGCTGCTTGGTCTGAGCGAACTCCGGCACATTCGGGTCGAAGGGGGGGACTGTGCTGTCGTCGACGACGAGCAGGATTCGCGACATCGGCGTCGTCCCGTCGGCGAGCGCGACATATCCCTTGGGACCGTCGAACGCGGCCTTGATGGCGTCCGCCGTCAGTTGCCCATCGGGAGGCATGCCGCGCGAGACCTTGTCCACGGTGCGCAGATCGAGCTTGGCGTCGAGGGCGACCTTGACGATGTCATCACCGCTGTTGATCTGCCCCTTCAGCTTGTCGGCCTCGGCCTGCAACTGCTTTACGCGTTCGGCATCCTTCCAGGCGGTGACGACCTTGTCGCGAACCTCGGCGAAGGGTCGGTCGTGCGCCGGCGATACGGCCGTCACGTTGTACCAGACGTAGGTGCTGCGGTTCGGCGACAGGGGATCATTCTCGTTGCCGACATCGGTATCGAAGGCGGCAGTGACCAGGCCGGCCGGAACGTCCGCCACCGCTTCGCCGGCCGGATTCTTGCCGGCCGCGTCGATGTCGGCGATCGTCTTGACGGTCATGCCGTATTTGGCGGCGACTTCGGGCAGCTTGTCCCCGCCGGCGCGGGCATCCTCAATGGAATCGTGCATGTCGGCGATCTCGGCGGCGGCGCGCTCCTGGGCGATCTCCGTCCGGAGCTGCGCCTTCACCTCGTCGAAGGTCTTGACGACTTCCGGCTTGATTTCGCTGACCCGCACGATCACAGGGCCGAAGCGGCCGTCGATGACGCCGCTGACGCCGTCAGCCTCCATGCCGAAGGCAGCGTCGGCGATGGCCGGGTCGATGATCTTGTCCTTGGTGATCGTGCCGAGGTCCGTGTCGCTCGGCTTGAGATTCCGCTCGGTGATCAGGATGTCGAAGGTCTTGCCGCTCTTCAGCGCCTCGGCAGCGGCATCGGCTTCCGCGCGATCCTTGAAGACGATCTGTTCGACGTGGCGCGTACCCGGCGTGGTGAACCGGGTGAGCTGCGCGTCATAGCGCTTGCGCGCGTCCTCGTCGCTGACCTCGTCCGGCTTGGCGATCTCCGAGGGGCTCAGCTCGAAATAGGAAACGGCGCGGTACTCCGGCGCCTTCCAGTCGATCTTGTGCGCGTCGAAATAGCTGGTGAGGTCGGCCTCCGTCGGCTCGGCGATCTCGGTGGCCGGCGGTGCTTCCAGCACGACATAGCTGATCTTGCGTTGGTCGCCGCGGTATTCGCCCATCGCGGCGAGCATCGGGGCCGGTGCCTGGATGTTGCCGAGCAGCGCCTGCGCGAGCTGGCTGCGGATGTACTCCGCGCGGCGCTCGAGCACGAACTGGTCGTCGGTGAGGCCGTTCTGTTGCGCGATCTGGCCGAAATACGTGCGGTCGAACTTGCCGGTCGGGCCTACCAGCGACGGGTCGGTGGTGATCATCCGTCCCACGGTCGCAGGCGACAGGCTGAGCTGCATGTCATGAACGGTGTCGTCGAGTGTCGCCTCCGCGAGCAGCCGGCTCAGAACCTGACTGGGCAGGCCAAGCTGGCGTGCCTCCTCGGGCGTGAACTGCTTGCCGAACTGCCGGCTCAACTCGGTCACCGTGAGGTCGTAGCGCCGGCCGAACTCGTTGGCGCTGATCTCGATCTTGCCGACGGTGGCGACCGTATTGGAGCCAAAGCCGGTGAAGATGTCGGCAACGCCCCAAACGGCGAAGCTGATCACCAGCAACACCAGCAGCAGCTGGGAAACCCAGCTCTTGCTCAGTTTCTTGATACTGTCGAGCATTATGATCCTCGGCGGCGCGCGACGGCCTTGCCGCGCGGTGATTTCAGGGCGCGACCGGGCGCGCGGGGTTTTCGGGCGCGGATAATAGGTTGGGCCGCCCTCGCGCCGCAAGGAATAGTCGGCGCGCGATGCCTAACGCGAAAGTCGCTAAGTTCCAAGGGGTTAAGCGATAAGCGAACCCGGATCAGACCGCCGGACCGGCCCATTTGAGCATCGTCGGGGCGGAACGGGCGTATTGCGCGATCGGATGGACCGGCTGGCCGAGCACCGCTGCAGCGCGCCACGGCCAGCGCGGGTCGGCAAGCATCGCCCGTCCGAGCGCTACCAGATCGGCCTTCCCATCCGCCACGATGGCCTCGGCGAAATGCGGATCGTCGATCAATCCGACCGCACGCGTGGCGACGCCGGCCTCGCTGCGTATGCGTGCCGCGAGATGCACCTGGTAGCCGGGTCCGTTGGGCACCTTGGCGTTGTGCGCGACGCCGCCGCTTGAAGCGCAGACGAAGGCAATGCCGGCTTCCTTGAGGGCGCGGGCGACAACAACGGCCTCGTCCGGATTGAAGCCGCCCTCGACCCAGTCGGTGGCCGACAGGCGGATTCCGACCGGCAACGCCGCAGGCACCACGGCGCGCACGCCTTTGGTCACGGCCAGCGCGAGGCGCATGCGGTTTTCCAGCGAGCCGCCCCAGTGGTCGGTGCGCTTGTTGGCGATCGGCGAGAGGAAGGAGTGAATCAGGTAGCCGTGCGCGCCGTGTATCTCGACGAAGTCGAAGCCGGCACGGACCGCGCGCTCGGCAGACAGCACGAAGGCGTTGATGACCCGCTGGATGCCGCTCTCGTCGAGCGCCACAGGAGTGTGCCAGTCGGGCGCGAACGGGATCGCCGAAGGGCCGACGGTCTGCCAGGCATCCTCCTCTGGCCGCAGCGGGCCGCCGCCTTTCCAGGGAACGTGGACCGAAGCCTTGCGGCCGGCATGGGCGAGCTGAATGCCGAAGCGCGTGCCGGGGGGCGCGACCCGCCGCGCGGCAGCAAGGACACGCTGCGCCGCCGCTTCGTTGTGATCGGAATAGAGGCCCAGGTCTCCGTGAGAGATGCGGCCGTGGCGCTCGACTCCCGTCGCCTCGATCGTGATCATGCCCGCGCCGGACATGGCCAGCGTCATCCAGTGCTGCATGTGCCAGTCCGTCGCCGACCCGTCGTCGGCGGAGTACTGGCACATTGGCGCTACCGCGATGCGATTGGGCACCGTCATGCCGCCGACGGTGAAATGCGAAAACAGTTGGGAGGTCATGGGATACCGGGAGGATGCGAAGAGGAGGGAGGGCAACATTGCATCCGGAGCGCGGCGTCGCCAAGCGCCGAGAGCCAACGCGGGGTGCGGCTAGCCGCCCCACAGCAGAAAAAGGCCAATGTCTCCCGGCACGCCGTCCGGAAATTCGATGACGCGGGCGGCGATGTGGAAGCCGCGCGGACGGAGCTCGCGCTCCCAGCGCAGGAACATCTCGGCCGCTTCGCCGCGCAGCGTGCGTGGCCAATCGGGGTCGGGCGCATTGATCGCCCGGCCGCCGTCGCTGCATAGCTGGCTGGGAAAACGCAGCAGCATGAACTCGGTCTCGCCACGCTCGGCGGCCTCGCGCGCGGCGTGGATCAGGCCGTGCCAGCCCTTGTCGGAGACGTGCGTGTCGATCAGATGCCGCACATCGTGGCGGCGCCGCTCGGCGGCCATCTCGCGCTGAAGTGCGCGCAGGCGATCCTGCTCATGCTTGTGATGTGAAACGAGGTGCCGGAAATCGTCGATGGTCAATTCGTCGTCGCTGCGCGGATCGTGACCGACGATCATGCCGGGCGGAGGCGCTTCCATGTGGAGAGCGTGGCGCGGACCGGCCGCTGCCTTGGCGTGATGCGGCTCCGGCGGCAGGGGCACCGGCTCGTACTCGCCGCCGCCGATGGACCGGAGAAGATCGGCGCGGCGCACGATGCCGACCAGACTTCCGTCCCGCATGACGGGCAACCGCTTAACGCGGTGCTCCGCCATCAGGCTGGCGATATCCTCCGCCTTGGTGTCCTCGGTGATGGTCAGAACCGGGCTCGACATCACTTCCCGGGCGACCGCGAGCGGGCTTTGCAGGTGCTGGACGAACTCCGTGTTCAGCGACTCACCCTCGGCAAGGCGCTCCAGCCACCACTCGCTCTGGGTCTCGCGCTCGGTCTTCTTGCGGCCGACCAGATCGCCCTCGCTGACCATGCCGACCAGCGTCCCGCTGTCATCCACCACAGGGACCGCGCTCATGTGATGGGTCAGGAGGGTCCGCGCCACCTCGCGGAGCGGGGTGTGCGGCTTGACCGTCACCACGTCGGGGTTCATCAGGTCGCGAGCGTTCATTTTCGCCGCTCCTCGGGCATCATGGCTGCCGCTTGCCTGTAGTCCGCGAGAGGTGGCATGGCCTTGATCCCGCTCAATCGGGGCGCCGGCTTTCGGCGCTACGGGCAGGATTTGGCGCGGTTTTCCAAGGGGATACGACATGGCAGGACGCAGGAAGCTCGCAGCCGGAAACTGGAAGATGAACGGAACGCGCGCCAGCCTAGGCGAACTGCGGGCGATCGTTGACGGCGCCAGATCGGCCGGCTGCGACGTCGCCATTTGCCCGCCAGCTACGCTGATCGCGGCGGCAGTCGAGGCGGCCAAGGGCTCAAGCCGTCGCGATCGGCGGGCAGGACTGCCACGCAGACGCCTCCGGCGCGCACACCGGGGATGTTGCGGCGGAGATGATCGCGGATGCCGGGGGCACGATGGTCATCGTCGGGCATTCCGAGCGGCGGACCGACCACGCCGAAACCGACGCCATGGTGCGGGCGAAGGCCGAAGCCGCCTGGCGGGCGGGGCTTGTGGCGATCCTGTGCATCGGAGAAACCGAGGCAGAGCGCCGCTCGGGGGCAACCAACGCCGTCCTCGACCGGCAGATCGATGGCTCGGTGCCGGATGGCGCCGACGCGGCGCGGCTGGTGGTCGCCTACGAACCGGTCTGGGCGATCGGAACCGGTCTCACGCCATCGAACGGTGACATTGCCGGGGCCCATGCCCATATACGGGCGCGGCTGGCGGGGCGCTTTGGACAGGAAGCCGATGCAATCCGCATTCTGTATGGCGGCTCGGTCAAGCCGGGCAATGCCAGGGAGATCATGGGCCTCGCGGGCGTCGACGGCGCGCTGGTCGGCGGCGCCAGCCTCAAAGCGGCGGATTTCCTTGCGATTGTCGCGGCCTGCGGGTGATTCAGGGCGTCGCTCGGCGGCTCTGGAACGTCCCGGCACGATCGTGTACAAGGCGCGCAACCTGAAAATCCGGAAAGTCTGATGGAAACAGTTGTCATCGTCATTCACCTGATGGTGATTGTGGCGCTCGTCGCGGTCGTATTGCTCCAGCGTTCCGAAGGTGGCGCGCTGGGCGTCGGCGGCGGAAACCAGTTCATGTCCGCCAGGGGTCAGGGCAATGTGCTCACCCGGGCGACTGCGATCCTCGGCGGGGCGTTCTTCGCGACGTCAATGGCCATGGCGGTTCTGGCGCGCTGGGAAGCGCCGCCGGCCTCGGTGCTGGATACGGCGCCGACCGCCCAGACCGCGCCGGTAACGGTTCCCACGACCGTGCCGACAACCACGGCGCCGACGACGACCGCGCCAACGACGCGGCAGCCAACCCGCCGCCGACTGGCACGGGCATCATCGACGAACTCAACCGCTACACCGGTGGTCCGACCACCACGACGCCGTCGACCACGGCGCCGGAAACGAGCGCCCCACCGGCGCCGACCGGCTCCCAGGTCCCCACGTCGCAATAACGACATGACGCAACACCCGACCCCGGCGCAGGACAGCACCCGCCGGGGCCGGCATCTTTTTGTTCGCCGCGACGTCGATTCCGACTCAACGAATCACGCGGGCAGGGAATAGGATCGGGGCCCATGGCGCGGTACGTCTTCATAACCGGCGGCGTGGTTTCCTCCCTCGGAAAAGGCATCGCTTCAGCGGCCCTCGGCGCGCTCCTCCAGGCGCGTGGGTTCAAGGTGCGCCTGCGCAAGCTCGACCCGTACCTCAATGTCGATCCGGGCACGATGAGCCCGTACCAGCACGGCGAGGTCTTCGTCACCGACGACGGTGCCGAGACCGATCTCGACCTCGGCCACTACGAGCGCTTCACCGGCGTGCCGGCGACGAAGATGGACAACGTCACCACCGGGCGCATCTATCAGGACATCATCGCCAAGGAGCGGCGCGGCGACTATCTCGGCGGCACCGTGCAGGTGATCCCGCACGTCACCGACGCCATCAAGCAGTTCGTCCTCGCTGGCAACGACGATGTCGACTTCGTGCTCTGCGAGATCGGCGGCACGGTCGGCGACATCGAAGGCTTGCCGTTCTTCGAGGCGATCCGCCAGCTCGGCAACGACCTGCCGCGCGGGCACGCTTTGTTCATCCACCTGACGCTGATGCCGTTCATCGCCACCGCCGGCGAACTGAAGACCAAGCCGACACAGCACTCGGTCTCGGCGCTTCGCCAGATCGGCATCCAGCCGCACATCCTGCTGGTCCGCGCCGACCGGCCGATCCCGGCAGAGGAGCGGCGGAAGCTGTCGCTGTTCTGCAACGTGCGCGAAACCGCCGTCATCCAGGCGCTCGATCTGGCGCACATCTACGACGCGCCGGTCGCCTATCACGCCGAACATCTGGATGACGAAGTGCTGGCCGCCTTCGGCATGGAGAACGCGCCGACACCGGAACTGGCACCCTGGCACGCCATCTCCAACCGGATCAGCAATCCCGAGGGCAGGGTCACCATCGCGGTGGTCGGCAAGTACACCGGCCTGAAGGACGCCTACAAATCGCTGACCGAGGCTCTGCACCACGGCGGCATCGCCAATACGGTCAAGGTCGACCTGGAGTGGATCGAGTCGGAAGTCTTCGAGAAGGAAGACCCGGCGCCGTGGCTGGAAGGGGTCAACGGCATTCTTGTGCCTGGCGGTTTCGGAGAGCGCGGCTCGGCGGGCAAGATCCACGCCGCGAGTTTCGCGCGCACGCGCAACGTCCCCTATTTCGGCATCTGCTTCGGCATGCAGATGGCCGTTATCGAAGCGTCGCGGAATCTGCTGGGGCTGGCCGACGCTTCATCGACTGAGTTCGGCCCCACCGACGAGCCGGTGGTTGGCTTGATGACCGAGTGGCTGCGCGGCAACCAGTTGGAGACACGCGCCGCCGGCGGCGATCTCGGTGGCACGATGCGCCTGGGCGCCTATCCGGCGATCCTCAAGCGCGGCAGCCTGATCTCCCGGATTTACGGCGGCGCCACCGAAATCTCCGAGCGCCACCGCCACCGCTATGAGATCAACATCAACTACCGCGACCGGCTGGAGCAGCATGGCCTGCGCTTTTCCGGCCTCTCGCCGGACGGCGTGTTGCCGGAGACCGTCGAACTCGAAGGCCATCCCTGGTTCGTCGGCGTGCAGTACCATCCCGAACTGAAGTCGCGGCCGCTCGATCCGCATCCGCTTTTTGCGTCATTCATCGCCGCGGCGGTCGAGCAGAGCCGTCTCGTCTAGTCCCGCCCTTCCAAAATCGCTGGAACGATCATGATCTACGAAATGCGCGTCTATCGCTGCCTGCCGGGGCGTTTGCCGAATCTTCTGAAGCGGTTCGAGACCGTAACGCTGAAGGTGTGGGCTCGGCTCGGGATCACGCAGGCCGGCTTCTGGACGACGGTCATTGGCACATCGAACCAGGAGCTGACCTACCTGCTGGCTTGGGAGTCGATGGGCGAGCGCGAGACGAAATGGAAAGCGTTCCAGTCCGATCCGGAGTGGCTGGCCGGCCGCGACGAATCCGAGAAGGACGGTCAGATCGTCGAGAATGTCTCGATCCAGTTCCTGACCCCGACGAGTTTCTCCAGCGTCAAATAGCCGGCAGGCCTACTGGCTTGGCCCGAGCATCGAACGAACCGTATCCACCAGCGTCGTCGCAGCGCCGGCAACCTCGCTCTGGAAATACCAGCCGGCCGCGAGCACCCCGACCGCGACCAGCAAAAAAATTCCCATGGCCACCCGGCCGCCGGTGCGCACAGAAGGTGACTCCGGCGCGGGCATCGCGGCCGGTGCCGCGACGGCCGCCTTCGGCTGCGGTTTCGCTTCTGGCTTGGGAGGCGGTGCAGCGGGCGGCGGCGCCTCTTCGATCACGGGCGCGGGCTTCGCTGGCGGAGAAACCTCCGCCTCCGTCGGCTCCGGCTCGGCAGCCTTCGGGGCGGGCGTGGTCTTGGGAACGAGGACCAGAAGCCGTCGGCTGACGGCATCGGCCAGTTCCTCGATGCTGTCCATGAATTCG
This sequence comes from uncultured Alphaproteobacteria bacterium, assembly GCA_963798195.1. GTDB lineage: Bacteria > Pseudomonadota > Alphaproteobacteria > Rhizobiales > Kaistiaceae > CAVSRC01. The sequence continues at coordinate 956,483 of CAWCSF010000010.1, forward strand.
GTGCGGTGCTGATCCGGCGTCAGCGGCGCCGGGTTGCCGGTCGCCTCATCCGTCTCCCAGAAGACGAACTTGCGGAAGTCGTCCAGCGCCTTGGGCTGCGGGTCGTGCGGCCCCGGCGGCAGGCTCTCGACGAACATCAGCCGCTGGACGTTGCTCTCGGCCGAGAGCGCCGTGTCCAGCTCCCAGTGCGTGCGCGGATCGCTGAGATAGCCGGGCGAACTGACGGCGAGGAAGAGCACGGAGCTCTGGATATGGCGGCCGAGATCGTCTCGCTCTTCCTGCGACAGGGCAGGGTGACGATCGATGTGGATATCCAGGATTTGTCCGACACGGCGGCGAAGGGCGATCGAGAGATGCGCCACGAGTTCGATCCACCCAGCGCTCGCCGACGGGATGATCGTCCGCCAGGCCATGCTGGTAGCTCACGACAATGTCGTGTTCGAATCCGGGGACCAACGCCATCGCAATACTCGCCCAAGTGCCGCACAGTAGGCCCGACTGCCGGCGCATGACCAGCACGCAGATTGCGCATGGTTACGGGTTGGCGATCCGGGCGTGGTCGCCCAGAGGTTGCGGCTATTCCTCGGCGATGCGGTCCAGCCAGTCCAGCAATGGCACGAGTGCTGCGCCCGGTGTGCCCATGTGTCCGGCATTGACCGGCACCAGGGTGTTCAACCGGTTGGCCGATGCGCGCTTGAACGCCGTGGCCGCGTTGCGCTGGCTGGAGTCCTTGCTGCCCGCCGCCCAGAAGAGCGGGGCACGCAGCTTCGGCAGCAGCCGTGAAGGCACCAGCACGCTCTCCGGCCCGAGAAAAGAGAGGAAGGCAACCGCAGTTGTCGTAACCGGCAAGTCGCGTCCAAGCACACGATCGGTGAAGTCGGCTTCGTCGTCGCCGTTCCCGGCCTTCACCATCGCCTCGGCTTTCGTGACGCTCCGCGCCACCTTGGCGTGGCCGTTGAAGTCGGTGGGCTCGCCATCGGGCGCCAGCGCGACGACCCCGGCGAGTCCTTCATGGCTCGCGGCATAGGCGAGGGCGACCAGCCCGCCGAGGCTGTGGCCGCCGACAACGATACGCGTGAACCCGTCGGCGCGCAGCCGGGCGATGGCGGCGTCGACGTCCTCCATGCACTCATTCAAAGCCGCGTCGTAGATGCGCCGGTTCGACCAGCACATCTCCGGCGCTTCCACCGCGTAACCGGTCTCCCGCATCGTCTCGGCCATGCCGGAGAACTGGTTGGGCGATCCGGTCTTGCCGTGGAGAAGGACCACGCCGACCCGCTCGAAGGCGCTAGCGGGGCCGGCCGCGATTCCAAAGAGCAGCGCCACCAGCAACATGACCATTTTGTAATGAAAGCCGCGCGCAACGTGTAAAACCGGTCGATGGCCGCCTGAGCGACAAGAATTGGGCGCAGGCCGGCCCATTTGCGGACAACAATTGCCGTCAGCTTCGCGGGCCTTGGGTGGCGCAATCGGAGACGTGGTCATGTCCGTACAGGGCGGTATGCCAGTGAAGTCGGTCTGCATTCTTTCGTTTCTTCTGACCTCAAGCGCGTTGACTGTCAGTCCAGCGTTTGCCGCGGTCGAAGACGCAGTCCGCGACGGACGGCCAACCGAGGCGGCCTGCGCCAATCTCGGCTTCATGCCGCGCAGGGCCGATCTCGACACTCTCCGGCCCGGTCCGCGCATGAACCTTCAGGGCAATGCGCTCGGCAACTACCGCGCCATCTCGCCACCGATGCCTTCTCCGCCGGCGGCTGTAGCCGGCATGCCTGCGCCGATGCAGGACCAGCAATACATCAACACGGAAAAGTACCCGAACGCGACCTCCAATCCGATCAAGCTTGTCGGCGAGGAGCCGGTCTCGACCTTCTCGATCGACGTCGATACGGCGTCCTACGCCAACGTCCGCAGCTTCCTGCGCGACGGCCACTTGCCGCCGCGCGATGCCGTCCGCGTCGAGGAACTGCTGAACTATTTCGACTATGGCTACGCCGGTCCGGAGTCGCGGGACGAACCGTTCAAGGTCAACGCTACCGTCACGCCGTCGCCCTGGGCGCCGGGCAAGGAGATCATCCACATCGGCCTTCAGGGGTACGACATCGCGGCGGGCGACCAGCCGCCGCTGAACCTCGTTTTCCTGATCGACGTCTCCGGCTCCATGGACGACGACGCCAAGCTGCCGCTGGCGGCTAAGGCGATGAACGTGCTCATCGACCAGCTCCGCCCGCAGGATCGTGTCTCCATGGTGGTCTATGCCGGCGCGGCCGGCGCGGTGCTGCCGCCGACAGCCGGTAACCAGAAGCTCACCATGCGGTGCGCGATCGAGGCACTGCATGCCGGTGGTTCGACGGCCGGCGGCGAGGGGCTGGCGCTCGCCTACGACCTTGCCGAGCAGAACTTCGACAAGGATGCGGTCAACCGCGTCATCCTGATGACCGACGGCGATTTCAATGTCGGCGTAGCCGATCCGGACAAGCTCGAGGATTTCATCGCGGAGAAGCGCAAGACCGGCGTCTATCTCTCGTCCTTTGGCTTCGGCCACGGCAACTACAACGACGTGATGATGCAGACGCTGAGTCAGGCCGGCAACGGCACGGCCGCCTACATCGATACGCTCGACGAAGCGCGCAAGGTGTTCCGTGACGACTTCTCGTCCTCGCTCTTCCCGATCGCCGACGACGTGAAGATCCAGGTCGAGTTCAATCCGGCGATGGTCAGCGAGTATCGCCTGATCGGCTACGAGACGCGCATGCTCGACCGCGCCGATTTCAACAACGATCGCGTCGATGCCGGCGAGGTCGGCTCGGGCGCATCGGTGACCGCGCTCTACGAGATCACGCGCGTCGGTGGCACGGCATCCAGCGATCCGCTGCGCTACCAGAAGGTCAGCCAGACGATCGTGCCGGCCGAAGGCGATGAACTCGCCTACATCAAGATCCGGTACAAGCTGCCCGGCCAGTCCACGTCGAAGCTGATGGAACGGCCGATCGGCAAGGCCGACGTCCGCGCCATCGACGATGCGCCCGAAGCGACCCGTTGGGCGCTGGCGGTGGCGGGCTTCGGCCAGCAGCTGCGCGGCGACCCATGGATGCAGACTGCCGCCGACTGGAAGTCGATCGCCGCATTGGCCTCTGGCGCCCGCGGCGATGACCCGTTCGGCCTTCGCGCCGAGTTCGTTCGGCTGGTGCGTGACGCCGAGACGGCCAAGTCGGTGAACCAGTAGGCGTATTTGGCGGTAACCCTCGCCCGAAAAAGCGGGGCGCATGGCGGCGGGCTCTGTGGCAGGATCGGCTCCCGATTCACTGTCCGACAGAGCCCCATGCCCCGCGGTATCGATCACCTCGTTCTCGCCGTCCACGATCTCGACGCCGCGCGCGCCGCCTACGTCCGCCTCGGCTTCACGCTGACACCGGTGGCCCACCACCCGTTCGGCACGAAGAATATTCTGGCGCAGTTCGACGGCTCCTTCCTCGAATTGCTGGCTGTGGCGGACCCGGCGGCGATTCCCGAGCCGGACGGCACCCATTTCTCGTTCGGGGCGTTCAACCGCGCCTACCTGGAGGAGCGCGAGGGGCTGTCGATGCTGGTGCTGAAGAGCACCGACGCGGCTGCCGACCGCGCCGATTTCGACAGGCATAACCTCCGCGTCTACGAGCCGTTTCGCTTCGAGCGCTCCGCGAAGGGGCCGGATGGCGCTGAGCGGACAGTGGCGTTTTCATTGACCTTCACCGGCGACTCCCGGCTGAAGCGTGCCGGGTTCTTCACCTGCCAGCATCATTTCCCCGAGAATTTCTGGAAGCCCGAATATCAGCGGCACGACAATGGCGCCGTCGGCATCGCCGCGGCCGTGATGGTGACGCGCGATCCTGCCGACTTTCACGAATTCCTGACGCACTTCACCGGCCAGCACGACATCACGTCGACCAGCCTCGGCGTCGAGTTCGACCTCGGCGACGGCAGCCGCGTCGAGGTGCTGTCGCCGGTCGCCTTCCGCGCCTTCTTCGGCGAGGAGGCGGACACCGACCCGCGTCGCTTCATGGCGTGGCGGGTGCGCGTCGCCGATCTCGAGGCAACCGCGAAGCTGCTTTTCGACAACGGAGTTGCCTTTGCCGAGCGGTCGGGCGCGCTGGTCGTTCCATCGGCGGAAGCCTGCGGCGCGGTGCTGGCCTTTGAGAAAGGCTAGGCGGTGCGTTTTCTGTACGTCTGGCTATAGTCCCGCCCCATGAAACCGAACAAACACGTCAAGATCGGCGCGGCCACCTTCGGCAACGACCTGCCACTGGCGCTGATCGCCGGGCCGTGCCAGCTCGAGAGCCGCGGCCACGCCTTCGACATGGCGGGGCGGCTGAAGGAGATGGCCGCCAGTCTCGGGATCGGCTTCGTCTACAAGACCTCCTTCGACAAGGCCAACCGCACCAGCCTCAAGGGCAAGCGCGGCCTCGGCCTCGACAAGGCGCTCGCGATCTTCGCCGACCTGCGCAAGAAGCTGGACGTGCCGATCCTCACCGACGTTCATGAGCGCGAGCAGTGCGCCGAGATCGCCGAAGTGGTCGACGTGCTCCAGATACCGGCGTTCCTGAGCCGGCAAACCGATCTGCTGATCGCGGCGGCAAAGACCGGCAAGGTGGTCAACGTCAAGAAGGGCCAGTTCCTCGCGCCCTGGGACATGAAGAACGTCGCCGCCAAGATCGTCGACAGCGGCAACCGCAATGTCCTGCTCACCGAGCGCGGCGCGAGCTTCGGTTACAATACGCTGGTTTCCGACATGCGCGCGCTGCCGATCATGGCCGAGATCGGCGCGCCGGTGATTTTCGACGCGACGCATTCGGTCCAGCAGCCGGGCGGGCAGGGGACGTCCAGCGGCGGCGACCGCCGCTTCGTTCCGGTGCTGGCGCGGGCCGCGGTGGCGGTCGGCGTGGCGGGCGTTTTCATCGAGACCCATCAGGATCCGGACAACGCGCCCTCCGATGGTCCCAACATGATCCCGATCGACCAATTGCCGGCGCTGATCGAGGATCTGATGGCGCTGGACGCTATCGCCAAGCGGCGGCGCTAACTGCCTACGCGCCGGGCTTTGGTGCGAACGATCCGCGGATGAGGTCCCGGTCGAAGCCGGCCGGCGGCTCGCCGATCACGGCGTAATAGTAGACGGCGGCGGAGTAGACCGCTTGCAGCGCCGCGCCGAAGGCCATGACGCCTGGCGAGCAGCGAGGCCGCAGATGAGCAGCAGCGGCACGGCGATCGACCAACTGCTGATCAGATGCGCGATCGCAAAAGCGGCGAGGATCACGATCCCGCCAAGCGCGCCCATGATCACCGAGATGCCGGCGCTTCCGATGAGGTTCTCGCCCCAGGTCTTGCGCAGCAGTGCGGCGCTACGCTGGATCGCCTCGAGCGGATCGATGCCTTCCGCTGCCAATACCGGGACCACGAGGAAGGTCATCACCGTCCAGCCCAGGCCTGCGCCCGCGGCGATCAGCCGGCCGATGATGCCGAGCCTCTCGCCGAGCAAGCGCAGCAGAACGCCGATCGTGGCCGACACCAGCGCATAGCCGAAGATCGGCATGATCCGCCGGAAGGCGAGACCGAGCGCGGAGCGGATCGTCGGGTCGCCGCCGTCGAGCCGTTCGATTGCGGCCCCGACCAGCGCGGTGTTGAAGAAGATGATGATGAAATACTGGACGAGATAGAAGACGAAGAGCCAGGCATAAAAGGATGCCGGTGGATTGGTCGCTTCACCTTCGCTGAAGCCGGCGAACGTGCCGAAGTCGAAAGCCTGCCACAGCATGGCGCCGCCGACGGCGAGCGAGGCCGCGCCAGCCAGGATCGGCAGAAGGAGAAGTTCTCCGTCGTCGTTGAGCACCGCGGTGCTCGCCTTGATGAGGCGCCAGCTTCGGGCAATTCGCGAGACCGGGTCGTTCATCGGCGTGTCCTGCTCTGAGGAGCGGACAATGTCACCGAGGCGGCTGAAGGAAGCGTGAATCGTCCCGGCGAGAGTTGCGCTGGCTGGGGCTTTCATCGAGAACCCATCTCCTCCGTCCGGAGGGGGCTTGCGCGACGCACTGCCGATCCCATTTAGAGCATTGCGGGCCGGGCCCCTCTGGCGATGCTGAAAGCGTCGTGATGTCGGACCGCATCGGGTGAGCTCGATACGGGGTCCGGATCAAACCGTTGCCCCGGACGATATCGCGCCACCCCGTTCGGATCGGGTAGGAGGGCGCACCCCTGACAACAGTATTCCTCGGACATCCACTCTGGATGTGGCTCGGCTTCCTCGGACTGGTAGCCGGGCTCCTGGCGTTCGACCTCGGTGTGCTGCACCGCAAAGACCGAGAGATCGGCGCACGCGAAAGTCTGCTTCTTTCCACCTTCTACATCGCGATCGGCGTTGGATTTGGCGGATTGGTTGCGCTCCAGATGGGGAGCGAGGCGGGGCTTGAATATGTCACCGCCTTCGTCGTCGAGAAGAGCCTGGCGGTCGACAACCTCTTCGTGATCGCGACGATCTTCTCGTTTCTCGCCATCCCACGCGCCTACCAATACCGCGTCCTTTTCTGGGGCGTCCTGGGAATGATCGTGTTGCGCGCCATCATGATCGGCCTCGGCGCGACACTCGTTTCCCACTTTGCGTGGGTGCTCTACATCTTCGCCGTCTTTCTCATCCTGACCGGGGCGAAGATGCTGTCCTCCAGGGCGGGGGAGATCGGCGGGGACATGAAGGACAACCGGATCATCCGCTTCGTCAGGCGCTGGACCCGGCTCACCGACCAACTGCACGGCCATCGCTTCTTCGTGCGCGAGCCCGACAAGAAATCCGGGCGGGCGGTTCTCGTCGCGACGCCGCTTTTCCTGGCGCTGATCGTCGTGGAGGTGGCGGATATCGTCTTCGCCGTCGACTCGGTGCCAGCGGTGTTCGCCATCACCGCCGATCCGTTCCTCGTTTATACCTCGAACATCTTCGCCATCCTCGGGCTGCGCGCGCTCTACTTCGCGCTGGCGGCGGTGATGCATCGTTTCGCCTATCTCAAGACAGCACTGGCGGTGTTGCTGATGTTCGTCGGGGCCAAAATCTTCGTCGCGGACCTATTCGGCTGGGCTAAATTCCCCGCCGCCTGGTCGCTGACGATCACCTTCGCCATCCTCGCCGCCGGCATCCTCTATTCGGTTTGGCGGACGCGAGGCCCGGTGCCGGCGACCGATGCATCGGCCGCCGGGTCGTAGACCGCCGACCGCCCACCTGATCTAGGAAAGAGAGAACAAAACTCCCATGGTTCGCGCACTGGAACGCTTCATCAATCACGAGGCATCGGGTGGTATTATCCTGATGCTCGCTGCGGCGTTCGCGCTGGCGCTCGATAATTCGCCACTCGCCTGGCTTTACGATTCCCTGCTCACCACGCCGATGGCGGTCGAGATCGGGGCGCTCGAACTGCGGAAGCCGCTGCTGTTGTGGATCAATGACGGATTGATGGCCGTCTTCTTCCTGCTGGTCGGGCTCGAGATCAAGCGGGAGATGATGCAGGGCGAGCTGTCGTCGCGCCGGCAGTTAGTGCTGCCGGGCATGGCGGCGATCGGAGGCATGGTGGTGCCGTCGCTGATCTACCTCGCCGTAACCTGGGGCGAGCCGTCCCTGTCGGCCGGCTGGGCGATCCCGGCGGCGACGGACATCGCGTTCGCGCTCGGTGTGTTGTCGCTGCTCGGCAACCGGGTGCCGTTGGCGCTCAAGGTCTTTCTGCTGGCGCTGGCGATCATCGATGACCTCGGCGCGATCCTGATCATCGCCTTGTTCTACAGCGGCGACCTGTCGACGGAGATGCTGGCCGGCGCCGCGGCGGCCGGCGTCGGACTTGTCGTGCTGAACCGGATGAACGTCCGGGCGCTCGAGCCTTACGTTCTGATCGGCGTGGTGCTGTGGGTGTTCGTGCTGAAGTCGGGCGTCCATGCCACGCTCGCCGGCGTGGCACTCGCTTTCGCCATCCCGATGTCGGGCGACGCGCCCGAGAACGAGCCCCAGCCGCCGCTGCAGCGCCTGGAGCACAGGCTGGCGCCTTGGGTCGCCTACGGCATCATGCCGTTGTTCGCGTTCGCCAATGCCGGCGTTTCGCTCGGCGGGCTGCGCCTCGAATCGTTCCTGCAACCGCTGCCGCTCGGCATCCTGCTCGGCCTCTTCCTCGGCAAGCAGCTCGGTGTCTTCGCGGCCGTGTGGCTGGCGGTGAAAGCGGGGTGGGCGCAGCTTCCACAAGGGGCAACGTGGCGACAGATCTATGGCGTGGCGTGTCTCGCCGGGATCGGCTTCACCATGAGCCTGTTCATCGGAACGCTTGCCTTCGATGGCCAGGCCGAGGCCGCGGGCGTTCGGCTCGGCGTATTGGCCGGTTCGCTGGCGTCGGCGCTGCTCGGCTACGGGATCATGCGCACGGCTCGGCGATCCGAGCCCACAGGCGCGGGACCTCACACCGCCCACACCTCAGGACGGATGGAGGAAGAGGCATGACGTGCGCCTGGCGGTTTGGAGAGTTGCTTGCCACTTTCTCGTCGGTGACGACGGCTGCTACTCTAGCACGGTCTGTTGGGGCTCCAGTTTTGGGGGGAGCAAAGGAGAAATGAGAGGCTAGATTTGGTGCGGCTCAGCATTCGACAAGGCGTTCCCGCGTTACGTCTTGTCGTATTCGGCGCAGCGATCCTGATCGGCATCGCACTCGGCCTGCCCCCGGTTCCCGCGTCTGCGCAGGCGGTGCTTGGCCAGGCAGAATGCCGCGGCAGCTATCAGGGCGTGGAAATCAGGGGGACGGTCGTCGCCGATCTCTGGCAGTTCGTCGGGCCATCAGCGGGCAGCACGCTTGGTTCCTTCGGTCAACTCTACGAGTTCATCATGCGCGGCGAGTTGGAAAAGGTGCCCGGGACAGTGCGGCTGTTCGGGCAGATGTTCGATCCCCTTGGCAACCTGGTGAACTTCGAAGTGTTTCTGCAGGGCGTCGGACGAGGCACCGGCTCGGTGTGGATCAACAACCAACGCCACCGCGAGACCTACATGAATTTGGTCGTCGTCGAGAACGGCCTCGAAATCTATCCCGAGACCGGTGATGTCGCGCGCTTCGAATGCGTGCGCCAGCAGTGAGCGGCCTTCAAGGATATGTAAACCGCTGCTCGCGCCGGACGGCGTCGGTGTGCGTAGTGGTCTCGTCGTAGGTGACGAAGCCGTCCAGCACGCTATGCCAGAAGGCGATTGCCGCGGTGTTCGTCTCGCGCTGGGTGATCTGCCAGGGACCGGGCCGGCTTGCAATGAGCCGCCGCGCCGCCGCCCTGCCAATGCCGCTCCGCCGATAGGGGCGAGCCACGAAGAACTCGGCAACCTGCATCGTCTCGGCCCTCGCGATCGAGTAGCGCGAAGCCGGTGCGGGCGCCGCCGACCATCAGCCAGAATGGCCAGCGCGACTCCGGCTCGGACCAGTAGAGATGGAAATAGGGATAGGGCTGTTCCGGATCGACGCCCGGAATGATCGTCGCCATCTCGGCGACGTAGTCGCGCATCATGGCGGCGAGATCGGCTTTGTCCTCGACCGGGACAGGAACCTCGCCGCGGAACATTACTCGTGGACGACCCGCTCGATCCGCCGGTCCGGCACCAGCCACATGATCGCGACGGCGAAGTAGAGCGCCATGGAGAGCGGGGCGTAGAAGAACGACGCCACGATCGCAGCGACGTAGATCAGCGGCGAGATCTTGCCCTTGACGTCGCGCCCGAGTGCCACCGCGATCGGCGAGTCCTTTCCGTTCACGGCGATCAGCGTGTGGGCAAGAATGAAATAGGCGATGGCGGCGCCGAGCAGGACGACGCCGTAAAGCGCTACCGGGATCGGTGCGAAATGGTTCTCGCCCATCCATCCGGTGACGAACGGCACCAGCGACAGCCAGAACAGCAGATGCAGATTTGCCCACAGCGCCCGCCCATCCACATGGCGCGCGGCTTTCAGCATGTGATGGTGGTTGTTCCAGTAGATCCCGAGATAGACGAAACTCAGTACATAGCTCACGAAGACCGGGATCAGCGGCAGCAGCACGGACCATTCCTCGCCGTGCGGCACCTTCAGTTCCAGCACCATGATGGTGATGATGATGGCGAGGACGCCGTCGCTGAATGCCTCGAGCCGGCCTTTTTCCATCAGTCTAGCCCCGGCCGCGATAGAGCGGCACGCCCTGGTCCGGCAGCCAGACATTGGCCAGCGGTTTTCCGGTCTGCCAGAACACGTCGATCGGCATGCCGCCGCGCGGATTGAAGTAGCCGCCGATGCGCAGCCACTGCGGCTTGAGCAGGTCGGCGATCTTGCGCCCGATAGTGACGGTCACGTCCTCGTGGAAGGCGCCGTGGTTGCGGAAGGACTGGAGGTAGAGCTTCAGCGACTTGGATTCGACCAGCCAGGACTTCGGCACATAGTCCATGACGAGGATGCCGAAGTCGGGCTGTCCGGTCACCGGACAGATCGAGGTGAACTCGGGAAAGGTGAACCGCGCCAGGAAACTGGTTCCCGGCTGCGGGTTCGGCACGCGGTCGAGGACGGCCTTTTCGGGGCTGTCGGGAATGGCGACCGCGCGGCCGAGCTGGAGGGTCTTCTTGGCCATGGCGGGCCTTATGCTCCGGAAGCCCCCGGCGGCACAAGCTGCCCCGCATCTCGGTCGAAGCGCCAGACGGCGCGGCCGGAGAGGTGTGTTCCCGCCCACCAGCGGTTGAGGCCGCTGAGTTCAACGTGATCCTCCTCGCCGGCCAGCACGTCGCCGGCGGCCATTGTCAGCTCCAGTTCCGCGTCGCGAAAGCGCTCGGGATCGCTTTCATGCTCCGGCGGCGGGGCGAGGCCGGCGATCAGTGGCACGTCGCAAGAGGCGAGGTCGTCGAGGAGATGGAAGAAGCTCCAGTCGCCCATGAAGGCGGCCTGCTCGTCTGCCAGCACGTCGTGGAAGAGCTGGACCGGTCCGGTCGTGCCCTCCGAGATGCTATCGAGGATCGCCCGCTCCGTTCGGCCGAGGCCACTGCCGGGCGCGGGCAGTTCCTCCAGGAACCGGCGCAGCGCCGGCTGAAGAAAGGGAAACCGCGCGTCCGGCGATGTGATCCGGGCGGCGACCGCTTCCGGCGTCCCCGAAGCGAGAGCGGCCCAGACCGCTGCCGCGCGGTCGGTGTCGGCTGCTTCGATACGCCGTGCATGTTCGCCAAAACGCAGAATCGTCTCCGGCGTCTGCGCGCCGAGGAAGTCGCCAGCCTGGACCAGGACCAGACCCTCCCGCGCGCCCTCGCCGGCGAAGAAGGCGAGAATCTGCATCAGCTGGAGCTGGTCATAGAGGTCGTGCTCGAACCACAACTCGACCCGGTCGAAGTCGCGGTGGCGGCGCAGCAGCGCGTCCCGCGCGGCGAATTCCGCCGCGATCTCGGCTTCATCGATGCGGAAGCGGTGGGCGAGGTAGGCCACCCGCGCGGCCGAGCAGGCCGTCAGATCGGTCGTCGGTATCGGCCCCTCGTGCAGCACGTCCCGCCACGGCACGAGGGTGGCCTCGCGCCCGGCGAGGCGCAGCAGTTCCGCGGCGGTATCGCCGTTGGTGAGGATCAGGTCGGCCATGGTGCGACGGTATGGGCTACCGCCGCGCCGATGTTAAGGGGTTCCGGGCGGCAGCCGATAGCCCCGATGCCTTTCTGGACAGCGGGTCGGAGAGCCGGCGCATGCTGGCGGCTTGCTCCTTTGCCCGTTGGAAATATAAACAGTTTCAAAATATTGGGGGAGGGGACGAGCCGATGACCGACAATCGCGTGATCATTGCCGGCGGCGGCATCGGCGGCCTGGCGACCGCGCTGTCACTCCACCAGATCGGGGTCCCCTGTGTCGTCTTCGAGGCGGTACGCGAGATGCGTCCGCTCGGCGTCGGCATCAATCTGCAGCCCAACGCCGTCCGCGAACTAAACGACCTCGGCATCGGCGCCTATGACCTCGATCGCGTCGGCCTGCCGGCCCGCGAATGGGCGCTGGTCGGCCTCAACGGCAACGACATCTATTCCGAGCCGCGTGGCGTGGCTGCCGGCTACAAGTGGCCGCAATATGCCGTCCATCGCGGCCGCTTCCACATGCTGCTCAACGACGAGGTCGAGGAGCGCATCGGCGAAGGGGCGGTGCGGCTCGGCAGCCGCGTTACGGGCTATCGCAAGAATCCCGGCGGCGGCGTCACCGCGCTGGTCGAAAATTCCGACGGGACCAAGTCGGAAGAGAAGGGGGCGCTGCTCATCGGCGCCGACGGCATCCACTCGGCTGTGCGGGCCGCGATGCATCCGTCACAGCCGCCGATCCATTGGGGCGGGGCCGTTATGTGGCGCGGCACCACGTGGGCAAAGCCGATCCGGACTGGTGCGTCCTTCGTCGGTCTCGGCACCGACCGGCACCGCATCGTCTTCTATCCGATCTCCCATCCCCGGCCGGAGGATGGCCTCGCGATGATCAACTGGATCGCGGAGGTCACCATGGACAACGCCGAGGGCTGGAAGCAGCGCGGCTGGTTCCGGCAGGTGGGCATCGACGACTTTGCGCATCACTTCGACAACTGGGTCTGGGACTGGCTCGACGTTCCCGACCTGCTGCGCAGGGCCGATGGCGCGTTCGAGAACCCCATGATCGACCGGGACCCGGTGCCGACCTGGCAGGACGGCCCGGTGGCGCTCCTCGGCGATGCCGCGCACGCCATGTATCCGACCGGCTCCAACGGCGCGAGCCAGGCCATCGTCGATGCCCGCGTGCTCGCAGCGGCGATGGTGACGCACGGGGTTACGCCCGACGCGCTCGCCGCATACGACGGGCAATTGTGCGGCCCCATCTCGAAGCTCATCCTGCGCAATCGCGGCGCCGGCCCGTTCGGGCTGCTGAAGATCGTGCAGGACCGCTGCGGCGGCACGTTCGACAATATCGACGATGTGATCCCGCCGGACGAGCGCACCGAATTCATGGCCGGCTACCGGGCGGCCGCGGGCTTCGCCGTCGATCAACTCAACAATGCGCCGCCAACCGTTCCGGACGGCGCCCGCGTGGCGGTGGTGGCCGGCCTGGCATCCTAGCGGGTAGCCTGTCACAGCAGGTTCACAGGGCCGGGCCTTCCGTCCCTTTGGCGGCTCCTGTAGAAGCGGCCCATCATCTCGGTTCCGTGCCGTTTTCGGGGAAAAATCATGACTGCGATCATCGACATCATCGGCCGCGAAATCCTGGACAGCCGCGGCAATCCCACCGTCGAGGTCGACGTCATCCTGGAGGACGGTTCGCTCGGCCGCGCCGCGGTCCCGTCAGGCGCATCGACCGGCGTCCATGAGGCCGTCGAACTCCGCGACGGCGACAAGAAGCGCTACGGCGGCAAGGGCGTGCTGAAGGCGGTCGAGGCCGTCAACGGCGAGATCTTCGAGGCCATCGGCGGCCTGGAGGCCGAGAACCAGATTCACGTCGACCGCACGATGATCGAACTCGACGGCACGCCCAACAAGGGCCGCCTCGGCGCCAATGCCATCCTTGGCGTGTCGCTCGCCGTCGCCAAGGCTGCGGCGGAAGCGAACACGCTGCCGCTCTACCGTTATGTCGGCGGCACCAACGCGCGCCTGCTGCCGGTGCCGATGATGAACATCGTCAATGGCGGCGCCCACGCCGACAACCCGATCGACTTCCAGGAATTCATGATCGTGCCGGTCGGCGCTTCGACCTTCGCGGAAGCCGTTCGCATCGGGTCGGAAGTGTTCCACACGCTGCGCAAGGCGCTGAAGGATGCCGGCCACAACACCAATGTCGGCGACGAAGGCGGCTTCGCGCCGAACCTCGGCACGGCAACCGAGGCGCTCGACTTCGTCGTGCAGGCGATCGAGAAGGCCGGATACAAACCCGGCGACGACGTCTGCCTCGCACTCGACCCCGCGGCCAGCGAGTTCTTCAAGGACGGGAAGTACGTTTACGCGGGCGAGGGCGGCAAGGCGCGCACCCCGGCGGAGCAGGTCGACTACCTCGGCGAGTTGATCGGCAAGTATCCGATCGTTTCCATCGAGGACGGACTGGCGGAAGACGACTGGGAGGGCTGGAAGCTCGCCACCGACAAGCTCGGCGGCAAGTGCCAGCTCGTCGGCGACGATCTCTTCGTCACCAACACCAAGCGCCTCGCCGAGGGCATCGAGCGTGGCGTTGCCAACTCGATCCTGGTCAAGGTCAACCAGATCGGCTCGCTGAGCGAGACGCTGGATGCGGTCGAGATGGCCCACAAGGCGGGCTACACCGCCGTGATGTCCCACCGCTCCGGCGAGACGGAAGATGCCACCATCGCCGACCTCGCGGTCGCCACCAACTGCGGTCAGATCAAGACGGGCTCGCTCTCGCGCTCCGACCGCACGGCGAAATACAACCAGCTCATCCGCATCGAAGAGGAACTCGGAACCCAGGCCGAATACGCCGGCCGGTCCGTCTTCAAGCGGTAATTTTTCACGAATCAACGTTCCATTAAGCGGCGTCGGGCAAAGTCCGGAACTCGTTCACCGGCGTAGCCATGATCACGCGTCAGCACAAAAAGAGTCCCCTCCGGCGCCTTTGGATGCCGCTCGTTGCGATCGGGTTCCTCGGCTATTTCGGCTATCATGCCTTCAGCGGCTCCTTCGGCATTTGGGCGATGGATCGCCTGAACGCCGATGCGGCGCGCCTGACCATCGAACGCGACCGCCTCCAGACCGAGCGGACCACGCTCGAGGAGCGGGTGGCGACGGTCCGTCCGGGCAGTCTCGATGCCGACGTGGTCGACATGGAGGCGCGTTTGGCGCTGAACGTGATGCGGCCTGATGAAGTGGTGATACCTTTAGGTGCACCGCAGCAATAATTTCGCCTGAAATCGCAAAGTTTGTGAAGAGTCGTGGTTTACCGCCGCGCCTCGGCGAATAACCATGACCAGTCAGCATAATAGACCTGCGCGAAAGGCAGGGCCGCGACCTTGGATTGGGGGGTGCACTCCGCTAGTTTCAATGCAAATCAAGAACAAGTCACGCTAAGGGGAGTCTCTGAATGCCCAAGGCCCAACGCAAGGCCAATGACTCGTCGGTGGAGGCGCCCGTACGCAAGAAGGGCCAGCCCGTCGACGAGATGGGCGCCGAAGTAACCACCAAACCGGCCAACCTCAGTCGCGACGAGGAACTGCACGCCTTCTCGCAGATGCTGCTCATCCGCCGCTTCGAGGAACGTGCCGGCCAGATGTACGGCATGGGCCTGATCGGCGGCTTCTGCCACCTCTACATCGGGCAGGAAGCGGTCGTCGTCGGGATGGAGATGGCGCTGAAGGACGGCGACCAGGTCATCACCGGCTATCGCGACCATGGTCACATGCTGGCCTCGGGCATGGACCCGCGCGGCGTCATGGCGGAACTCACCGGCCGCAGCACGGGCTATTCGCGCGGCAAGGGCGGTTCCATGCACATGTTCAGCCGCGAGAAGGAGTTCTTCGGAGGCCACGGCATCGTTGGCGCGGCCGTGCCGCTCGGCACCGGGCTCGCCTTCGCCAACAAGTACCGCGAGAACGACCACGTCTGCCTGACCTATTTCGGCGATGGCGCCGCCAACCAGGGCCAGGTCTACGAGTTCTTCAACATGGCCGAACTGTGGAAGCTGCCGGTCGTCTACGTCATCGAAAACAACCGATACGCCATGGGCACGTCGATCACGCGCTCCTCGGCCCAGACCAATCTTTCGCGCCGCGGCGTGTCGTTCAATATCCGCGGCGAACAGGTCGACGGTATGGACGTGCGCGCGGTCAAGGCAGCCGGCGAGAAGGCCGTCGAGTGGACGCGCTCCGGCAACGGCCCGTACATCCTCGAGATGCTCACCTACCGCTATCGCGGCCACTCCATGTCGGACCCGGCGAAATACCGCACGCGCGAAGAGGTCCAGGACATCCGCGAGCACCACGACCCGATCGAGATGGCGCGGGCGCGCATTCTTGAAAAGAAATTCGCGACCGACGACGAACTGAAGGCGATCGAGAAATCGACGCGCGACCAGGTCACCAACGCGGCCGATTTTGCCCAGTCCGGCGCCGAGCCCGACCCGGCGGAATTGTGGACGGACGTGTACCACTAGGCGCCCCGTCGTGAGCGCGGGCTTCAACACTGGTCAAGGTCTGTGGGCGCATCCCGCGGTGCTGGCGCTTGCCTTTGTGGCGGCGGCTGCGTTTCTGCTGGCGCTCGTTGCCTGGCTCCAGGCATTGCGCATCGCTGGCACCCATGAACCGTTCCGGCAACTCGGCCTGCGCAAGTGGGTCATGGGGATGGCGGTCCTGCCATACATGCCGGACGCCGCCATGCCCTATGTGAAAAGGTATATGCTCGGCTTCGGCGTGTTCTTCGCGGCGATCCTGAGCATCTTCGGCCTGGTCTGGTTTGGCCTGGCCAGGGAAAGCTGAGCACTATGACTGCACCTGTCCATCCCACGGCCAATGCCGCCGCCCACCGGGCCGGCGCGGACGCGAAGTAGGATACGCACCCATGCCGATCGACATTCTCATGCCGGCGCTGTCACCCACCATGGAGGAGGGCAAGCTCTCCAAGTGGCTCAAGAAGGAAGGCGACGCGGTCAAGTCCGGCGACGTGATCGCCGAGATCGAGACCGACAAGGCGACGATGGAATTCGAGGCGGTGGACGAAGGCACGTTCGCCAAGATCCTGATCCCCGAGGGCACGGAGAACGTCAAGGTCAACACGCCCATCGCGCTGCTCGCGGAGGAAGGCGAGGACGCGAGCGCCGTCAGCACGGCGGCACCGAAGGCCGCCAGGCGTGGCAACGGCGGCGACACCGACGCTCCGCCGAAGGACGAGGCGGACGAAGTCGAGAAGCGGCCGACGGACGAGGAACCCGAGGAGGTTGCCCGCGCGGTACCTGCCGAGCCCCGCGAAGCCCCTCCGGCCGACCCGGACCTCCCGGCGGGCACCGAGATGGTCACCATGTCGGTGCGCGAGGCGCTGCGCGACGCGATGGCTGAAGAGATGCGCCGCGACGCGGACGTCTTCGTCATGGGCGAGGAGGTCGCCGAGTATCAGGGCGCGTACAAGGTCACGCAGGGACTGCTGGAGGAATTCGGCGCCCGGCGCGTGGTCGATACCCCGATCACCGAGCAGGGCTTTGCCGGGCTCGGTGTCGGCGCCGCGCTCGCCGGACTAAAACCGATCGTCGAGTTCATGACCTGGAACTTCGCCATGCAGGCGATCGACCAGATCGTAAACTCGGCCGCCAAGACGCTTTACATGTCGGGCGGCCAGATGGGCTGCCCGATTGTCTTTCGGGGACCGAATGGCGCCGCCGCCCGCGTTGGCGCGCAGCACAGCCAGGATTACGCCGCGTGGTATTCCGCCGTGCCCGGCCTCAAGGTCGTCCAGCCCTACACAGCGGCCGACGCCAAGGGCCTGCTCAAGGCGGCAATCCGCGATCCCAACCCGGTCGTCTTCCTCGAGAACGAAATCCTTTACGGTCATTCCTTCGAGGTGCCCAAGCTCGACGATTACGTCCTCCCGCTCGGCAAGGCGCGGATCGCACGCGTCGGCAAGGATGTCACCATCGTCTCGTGGGGCATCGGCATGAGCTATGCGCTCAAGGCGGCCGAGGAGCTGAAGGGCATGGATATCGACGCCGAGGTCATCGACCTGCGGACGCTGCGCCCGATGGACCTCGACACCGTGATCGAGTCCGTGAAGAAGACAAACCGTTGCGTCACGGTCGAAGAGGCGTGGCCGGTCGCGTCGCTGTCGTCCTACGTCGCCTCCGAAATCACGATGCGCGCGTTCGACTACCTCGATGCGCCGGCGATCAAGGTGACCGGCAAGGATGTGCCGATGCCCTACGCCGCCAATCTGGAAAAGCTCGCGCTGCCATCCGTCACCGAGGTGATCGAGGCAGTGAAGGCCGTCACGTACCGCTAGGAGAGTTCGCATGGCCGTTTCCACCCGCAAGAAGCCCGCAGCGAAGCGTCGCAGCAGGAAGCCGGCGAAGGCTGCAAGCCCAGGCATCCAGGAGAGCCTGTCGGCGGTCGGCAGCAACCTCGCGCAGCTGGCTGCCGACTTCGAGAAGCTCGCCGCCGACCTCATCCTCGAGGCGAAGGAAAGCATCCTGTCGGGCAGGCTGACTCAGACGAAGAAGCGCGCTCCGGTGAAGAAGCGCGCCTCCGCCAAGAAGCGCACCACAGCCCGCAAGACAACGGCGCGCAAGGCGCCGGTCCGCAAGAAGTAGCACCGCCCGCCAGCCGTCCTGCAGCAACGGAATAGGCCGATGCCCATCAACATCCTCATGCCCGCGCTCTCTCCGACCATGGAGAAGGGCAACCTCACCAAGTGGCTCAAGAAGGAGGGCGACCCGGTGAAGGCCGGCGACGTCATCGCCGAGATCGAGACCGACAAGGCGACCATGGAATTCGAGGCGGTCGACGAGGGCACGATCGGCAAGATCCTCGTGCCCGAGGGCACGCAGGACGTCGCCATCAACGCGCCCATCGCCGTGCTGCTCGGCGAGGGCGAGGACAAGAGCGCCATCAAGGACGCGCCTGCGGCCAAGCCTGCCGAGGCCAAGGCCGAAGCAAAGCCGGTGACACCCGCCTCGTCCGCGCCGCAGGCCGCCGCTCCGCCGGCCCCGAAGACTGCGCCGGCTTCCGAGTCCACGCCGGTCATGCGCGAGAAAGCGAAAGCGCCGTCGTCTGCGAACGGCTCCGCCGGCCGCGTCTTCGCCTCGCCGCTCGCCCGCCGCCTTGCGAAAGAGGCCGGCATCGACCTGTCGCAGGTGCAGGGCTCCGGCCCGCACGGCCGCGTCGTGAAGTCGGACATCGAATCCGCGAAGAGCGGTGGCGTCGCGCGCGCGCCCGCCGCCGGCACGCCGGCTCCGGCGGTCGCGCCGTCGATGAGCGACGCGCAGGTGATGAAGCTGTTCGAGGAGGGCGAGTACGACGTCGTCCCTCACGACAACGTTCGCAAGATCATCGCCCGGCGACTGGTCGAGGCCAAGACGACCATCCCGCATTTCTACCTGACCATCGATACCGAGATCGACGCGCTTCTGGCGCTGCGGGCGCAGATCAACGCCGCCGCTCCGCGCGACAAGGAAGGCAAGCCGGCCTTCAAGATTTCGGTCAACGATCTCATCATCAAGGCGCTGGCCATGGCGCTGATGCGCGTGCCCGATGCCAACGTCACCTGGACCGAGGCCGGCATGCTTCGCCACAAGCGCGCCGATGTCGGCGTCGCCGTGTCGATCCCCGGCGGACTGATCACGCCGGTCGTGCGCCACGCCGACACCAAGCGCATCTCCGACATCGCCAACGAGATGAAGGACCTCGCCGCCCGCGCCCGCACGCGCAAGCTGGCGCCGCAGGAATATCAGGGCGGCACGTCGGCGGTCTCCAATCTCGGCATGTTCGGCATCAAGGATTTCGCCGCGGTCATCAACCCGCCGCACGCGACCATCCTCGCCGTCGGCGCCGGCATCGAGACGCCGGTCGTGCGCGACGGCAAGGTCGAGGTACGCACGATCATGACGTGCACCCTGTCCACCGACCATCGCGCCGTGGATGGCGCGCTCGGCGCGCAGCTCATCAACGCCTTCAAGGATTACATCGAGAAGCCGGCCGGCATGCTGGCGTAAGCACATGGTCGCGCTGACGATTATCCAGGCCGACCTCGCCGAACGGACATGTGATCTGATTGTCCTCAAGTGCTTCGAAGAACTGACGGGCGTTGACTATCGCATCGCCACGGCAGCTGGATTTACCGGCAAAGTCGCCAAAGGCCGTTTCGAGGTCGTGCCGGGTCGCGATACGGCCGCTACGAGCGTCGCGATCATCGGAGTCGGCCCGGTCGGGGAGTTCGACTACGGTGATTTGCGGCGGTTTGGACGGCGTGCCATCGAATTGACGAAGGAAATTGGCCAACCTGTGAGGCGCGTCTGCATACCGCTCCATGCGCGGGGTTATGGCCTGGACAGCAAAGAGGCCTTTTTCTGCTTCATTGCGGGAATGTCCGACGCAATCGTCGACGGAGCGGCGGCCACCGGTCTGACCGAGATCGAAATCGTCGAGGTCAAGGAGAGCCGAGCCCAGCAATTTGGACAGTTCCTCCAGTCGCTTGAACCGGGTGCCTTCGAAAATATCGTCGGAAATCCGGCAACGGATATCTCCTCCAAGTCATTCTTTTCCGACGCCATGCGGCGAAAGATGGAGCACTTCGGCGAGAGGAGCGACCGCAAACCGCGCATCTTCACGGCGATGGCCTATCGCGACGAGTTGTTCGACGAATGGGAGATTTCGATCAAGGAGGCCTGCCATGCTTGCGGACTTCTCGTCGAGCGGCTGGATCAGGAGGCGTTCGTGGGCGACGTCGTCGGTGAGATACGAAAAAGAATTGAAACCTATGACGGGCTCATTGGCGTCATCAACGGCGCCAGCCCGAATGTGTTCGTTGAGGTCGGCTATGCCTGGGCGCGGGACAAGCCGATTATCCTGCTTGTCAAGGATTCGGCCGATATGCCGTTCGACCTGCGAGGTCAGCGGTGCCTCGTCTATCGCAACATTTCCGATCTTCGGCAGAAGCTCTCCAACGAACTCAAGGAACTGATGACGCGCGGGACAATCGGAAAGCCGCACACCAAGAAACGCAATGAACAGGCGGTGGACAAGTGACCTGCCCGGTATGCTGGCGAAGATCCGTTGCCTGACGTAACCATCCGCCCCGCCACGCGCGCCGACGCGATGGACCTCGTCGCCTTCGTCGACATGGCGGGGGAGGGGTTCGCCTCGTATTTCTGGAGCACCATGGCCGACGCCGGCCAGTCGCCGATCGAGATTGGGCGGGCGCGGGCGCTGCGCGACACCGGCTCGTTCTCCTGGCGGAACGCCCTGATCGCCGATGTCGATGGTGCCGCTGCTGGCGCGCTGATCGGCTACGTCATCGACGATCCGGTCAATCCGGCAGAGATCGCCAATACCCCCGAATTGGTGCGGCCGCTCGCCGAACTGGAGGCCAAGGCGCCCGGCCACTGGTACGTCAACGTTCTGGCGGTCCATCCGGAATTCCGCGCTCACGGCGTCGGGGCGGCGCTGCTCGCTCGCGCCGACGAACTCGGCAAGGCGGCGAAATCGAAGGGCATGGCGATCATCGTTGCCTCAGAGAATGAGCGCGCCGTGCGCCTCTACGGCAAGGTTGGCTACCGCGAGGTAGCCCGGCTGCCGATCCACCCATTCCCCGGCTACAAGCGCGGCGGAGATTGGGTTCTCCTGACGAAGCCGCATTCCTGATGTGCGCGGCGCGCGTTTGGCCGACTCCCGGCCTGTGGTAGAAGGCTGGCACCCGGAAACGGGTGAAAACTGGGGAGAGCGGACGTGAAGCATCGGCCAGTCCGGGCGCATGTGTGGGCGTTTCTCGCCAGCCTGCTGGCCGCGGTCGTCGTCAGCGCGCTGTGGCTGGCGCACTACAAGACCTATCCGCGCGGCACCGGCTTCGACGATCTGACCGGCATTTTCGTGCCGTTCGTGATCCTTGTACTGGTCGGCCTCTGGCTGGTCCTTCGGGCCGTCTTGCATGGGCGGGTCCGATGGAAGGTGGTGACGGTGGCGATCACCTCGCTGGCCTTTGCGCTGGCGCCGGTGATCGTCTATTGCGGCCCGGTGTCGTGCTTCGCCCCCGGCCCTAACCGGCTTATGGGCTGGTTCGTCGTCGCGGGGGTGGCGCTGGCCGCATTGGTTCACCACGTCGTTCTCGATCGGTTTTCGATGGAGGAAGCCCATGTTGCGCACTGACGGGACCTGCCTCCGCACGGCGTTGCGCGTCGTTGCCGCGGTTGCCCCTGGCGACGCAGATTGCCTCTGACAGCAAACGGGATGGAAAGCGGGCCATGGCCAGCAGCTATGATGTGATCGTGATCGGCTCCGGGCCGGGTGGCTACGTCACCGCCATTCGTGCGGCGCAACTCGGTCTCAAGACGGCGGTGATCGAGAAATCGTACCTCGGCGGCATCTGCCTCAACTGGGGCTGCATCCCGACCAAGGCGCTGCTGCGCTCGGCCGAGATCTACCACTACATGCAGAACGCGAAGGACTACGGTCTCTCCGCGAAGGACGTCTCGTTCGACGGCACGGCGATCGTGAAGCGCTCGCGCGCGGTCGCCGCGCAGCTCTCCAATGGCGTCGCTTTTCTGCTCAAGAAGAACAAGGTCGACGTGATCTGGGGCGCCGCCAACATCACCGCGCCGGGCAAGGTCTCCGTCAAGGCTGCCGACAATCCGCCGAAGGGCGCGCTCGGCGGCGGCGACTACGAAGCAAAGAACGTCATCATCGCGACCGGCGCGCGGCCGCGGGCGCTGCCCGGACTGGAGCCGGACCAGAAGCAGATCTGGACGTACTTCGAGGCGATGGCCCCGGAGAAGATGCCGAAGTCGCTGCTCGTCGTCGGTTCGGGCGCCATCGGCATCGAGTTCGCCTCGTTCTACCGCACCCTCGGCGCCGACGTGACGGTGGTCGAGATTCTGCCGCAGATCCTTCCCGTCGAGGACGAGGAGATCGCAGCCCATGCGCGCAAGCGCTTCGAGAAGGCCGGCATCAAGATCCACACCGAGGCCAAGGTGGCGAAGCTCACCAAGGGCAAGGACTCCGTCACCGCGACGGTGACCTACAAGGACGGCAAGAGCGAAGACCTCAAGGTCGACAAGGTCATCTCCGCCGTCGGCGTGGTCGGCAACATCGAGAATCTCGGCCTCGAGAAGCTCGGCGTGAAGACCGACCGCGGCTGCATCGTCATCGATGCCATGGGCCGCACCAACGTGCCCGGCATCTACGCCATCGGCGACGTCGCCGGCCCGCCGATGCTGGCGCACAAAGCCGAGCACGAGGGCGTCATCTGCGTCGAGGCGATCGCCGGCAAGAAGCCCCATGCCATGGACAAGCTCAAGATTCCGGGCTGCACCTATTGCAGCCCGCAGATCGCCTCCGTCGGCCTCACCGAGGCCAAGGCGAAGGCCGCCGGCTTCGATATCCGCGTCGGCAAGTTCCCCTTCATCGGCAACGGCAAGGCCATCGCGCTGGGCGAACCGGACGGGCTGGTGAAGACCATCTTCGACAAAAAGACCGGCCAGTTGCTGGGCGCGCACCTCGTCGGCGCCGAGGTCACCGAACTGATCCAGGGCTTCGTCGTCGCGATGAACCTCGAGACTACCGAGGCCGAGCTCATCGAGACCGTGTTCCCGCACCCGACGCTCTCCGAGACCATGCACGAGAGCGTTCTCGCCGCCTATGACCGCGTGATCCACGTCTGAGCGACCACGCAACAATCCCACGCAATCATTTCTGAGGACTAGCCATGACCAAGATCATCCAGGTCGGCCTCGGCCGCTGGGGCCATAACTGGGCCACCAAGGTTGTGCCGACCGTCAAGGGCGTCGAGACCGTTGCCTATGTCGATAGCGCTCCGGACGCCGTCGCACGCATCCAGGCTGACATCGGCGTCACGCCGGACAAGTGCTTCGGCAGTCTTGCCGACGCGTTGAAGGAGGTCGAGTGCGACATTGTTCTCGCGACGCTCCGCACCGAGGCCCATTTCCCCGTCGTGCGCGAGGCGTTGCTTGCCGGCCATCACGTCGTGGTCGAAAAGCCGTTCGCCAGCACCATCGCCGAGGCGCAGGAGCTGGTGCAGCTTGCCAGGGAGCGCCGCCGCATCCTGATGGTCAGTCAGAACTACCGCTACTACCCCGCGCCGGTCCTGGCGACTGAGCTCGTCGCGAAGAAGGCCCTCGGATCGCTGAACAGCATCGGCATCGACTTCCGCTATCACGCGCCGACCATGGGCCATAACTATCCGGAGATGCCCGATCCGCTGCTCGCGGACATGGCAATTCACCATTTCGACCTCATGCGCCTCGTCCTTGGCGACGAGCCGAAGCGCGTTTCGTGCCGGACGTGGAACCCCGTGGGCAGCCAGTTCACCCACAACGCCGCGGCGATTGCGACGATCGAATTTTCGCGGGGCACGCTGGTCAGCTACCGCGGCTCGTGGGTCAGCGGCGGCGCCCGCACGCCATGGTCCGGCAAGTGGACGATGGATTGCGAGGGTGGCGAGATCGTCTGGACGTCGCGCGACGACAAGGCCGCACCCGGCAAGAGCGACCGGCTGGAAATCCGCAAGCGCGGCGGCCCGGCGGTCGAAGCCGACCTGCCGAAGCTGCCCTATCTCGATCGTGCCGGTTCGCTGGCCGCGGCGGCCGAAGCCGTCAGCACCGGCGTGCTGCCGCCGCGCTTCCCGTCGGGCGCCGACAACCTGCACAGTCTGGCGCTGGTCGCCGCAAACATCCTCTCCGCATCCCGGGACGGGGAGTGGGTGGATATCGACGAGGTTCTCGGCCGACCCCGCAAAGTGTTAGTCTCGGCGGGAACAGCAGCATAGGAATCAGACCCGAAACGGCGGTTTCGGGCAAAGGGCGACTCATCATGAACACGACGAATCCCGTGCGCAGCAGGCCTCGCTGGGTGCTTTTTGGCGTCATCGCGGCCATAGCCGCGGCGCTGGCGATCCCCGCGACATACGTCATTGCGCAAGACGGCATGTCCGAGGCGGGCGCGGTCCTCACCATCGATGCCAATGGCGGCGATGTTCGCGCCGCCGGCGCCTCGGTGACCGTCACCGGCACCACCGCGAACCTTTCCGCTGCCGGCGCGGAGGTCAACATCAATGCCAATGCGGCTGGTCGTCTCCGCGCCATGGGCGCGAGGCTCGTCATCGACGGCAGCGTCGGCAGCGACGTCAAGGCAGCCGGCGCATCGGTCAGCCTTTCCGGCAGGGTGACCGGCGACGCCGACCTGGCGGGCGCCGTGGTCAGCCTGAATGCTGTCGTCGGCGGCAATGTGCGCATGGCCGGCGCGAGTGTGTCGATTGGCCCAGCCGCTTCGGTCAGCGGCAAGCTGGAGGCGGCCGGCGCCAACGTCGTCGTGGCGGGACGCGGTTTCAGCGAAGCGAAGCTTGCGGGCGCGGCGGTGACGTTCTCCGGTCAGACAAACGGTCCGCTGACCCTGGCCGGCGAGCACATCGTCGTCGCCAGTGGCGCGCAAATCGGCGGTAATCTCACCATCTATTCGCGCAACGAGCCGATCATCGCCAGCGATGCGGTGGTCACCGGTACCACCGAGCGGCTCGAACCACCGTCATGGTTCTCCTCGGTCGAGCCGTGGATGTGGGCGGTCGGGCTCGCGCTTGCGGTCGTGGTCGGCACGCTCCTTGCGGGCATCGTGCTGGCGCTGCTCGGTGGCCGGCTACTGGCGACCGGCGCCGATCACGTGCGGTTGCGGCCGGTGACGAGCTTCATCATCGGACTGGTCACCGTCATCCTGATACCGGCGATTGCCGCCATCCTGATGGCGACCGTTGCCGGCATCTCCGTCGGGATTGCGCTGCTCTTCGTTCTGCCGCCGCTCATCGTCTTCGGTCACGCCGTTGCCGCCGCCGGCATTGGCGCGGGCATGTTCGTGCGCACCCGCATGGCCATCGGCACCGGTTACGCGCTGCTCCTGCTGATCGTCGGTGCGATCGTCATCGTCATCATTGGCTTCATCCCGTGGGTCGGCCCGTTGGCGGTGAGCATCATCCTGCTGCTCGGTGTTGGCGCCCTGGCGCGCACCGTGGGATCCCGGTTCCGCGGCCAGCCGTCAGCCGTGGTCGTCGTCGAAGAGCCGCCGGTCCGCCGGCCGCCGCCACCGGCGGAACCGCCGCCCGGCGAGCCAAGGCCCGCGGAGGTATCCTGACGTTGGGCTAAGCCGCGTTTGGCGGTAAACTGCCGGCCTGAGCAGGGGAGTCGCGCGGCGCCACCTGCCAAAACTGGGGGAGAAGGTCCATGAACGCACAAACCAGGTCGATCGTCGCCTGGATCATCATCGGCCTTATTGCAGGTGCCATTGCGAGCCTGCTGGTTGGTGGCGGTGGCGGGCTCATCGGTTGGCTGATCGCCGGCCTTATCGGTTCCGTCGTTGGCGGCTTCCTGGCGCAGCAGCTCAACATCAAGCTGAACCTCGGGAACCCGTTCCTGGAGCAGGTGATCATCTCGGTCGTCGGCGCGATCATTGTGCTGATCATCGCCAACATCATCACCTGACCGAAAGAGCGGGAATCCAGCGAATATCACTGCCGTAGGTGCATGGCCGGCATGTCGCGCCGTTCTTGACGGCACGGCGGCCGGCGTCCACGTATAGGGCTCAACGCCCGGCTCTTCCGAGCCAGAAGGAAGCCGCAAAGGACGGTATGGTCGTCGTTCTCGACACAGTCGCTGCCAAACCGCGCCATCCCGAGAAGGCGCACCGCGCGGATTCGCCCATCCTGCGCAAGCCGGACTGGATTCGCGTTCGTTCGCCGAATTCGCCGGTCTATCGCGAGACGACGCAAATCGTCCGCGAGCACGGCCTGGTGACGGTCTGCGAGGAAGCCGGCTGCCCGAACATCGGCGAATGCTGGTCCAAGAAGCACGCCACGTTCATGATCATGGGCGACACGTGCACCCGTGCATGCGCCTTCTGCAACGTGCGCACGGGCATGCCGCAGCCGCTTGATGCCGACGAGCCGGAGCGCGTCGCCGATGCGACCGCAAAGCTCGGGCTGACCCACGTGGTCATCACATCGGTCGACCGCGACGACCTCGATGACGGCGGCGCCGAGCATTTCGCCCGCACCATCGCCGCCATCCGCAAGGTAAGCCGCGCGACCATCGAGATCCTCACGCCGGACTTCCTGCGAAAGGATGGTGCGGTGGAGACGGTAGTCGCTGCGAAGCCCGACGTCTTCAACCACAATCTCGAAACCGTTCCGTCGAACTATCTGACCGTCCGGCCGGGCGCGCGCTATTTCGCCTCGCTCCGCCTGCTCCAGCAGGTCAAGGAAATCGATCCGTCGATGTTCACCAAGTCGGGCATCATGGTCGGCCTTGGCGAGGAGCGGAACGAAGTGCTCCAGCTCATGGACGATCTCCGCGCGGCGGGCGTCGATTTCCTCACCATCGGCCAATACCTCCAGCCGACCCGCAAGCACCATCCGGTCGTGCGCTTCATCCCGCCGGAGGAATTCAAGGCCTACGAGACCATCGCCTATGCCAAGGGCTTCCTGATGGTCTCGTCCAGCCCGCTCACCCGCTCGTCGCATCACGCCGGCGAGGATTTCGCGAAGCTCCGCGCCGCGCGTGCGGCGAAGCTCGGCAGCGCCTGAGCGCCGCGTGCGCCGCGTGATGGTCGTCGGCAATTCCGGCGCGGGCAAATCGACGTTCAGTGGACTCTTGGCCGAAGCGCTTTCGCTCGCCCCGGTTTATCTAGACCTGTATTTTTGGAAACCCGGCTGGCAGCCCTGCGATGCCGCTGTTTGGCGCAAGCGTGTGGCTGCGCTGGCCGCTGAAGACGAATGGGTCATGGATGGCAACTTTGCGGAGACATTCGATCTCCGTATGCCCCGGGCAGACACTTTGATCTGGCTCGATTTGTCCCGAGCTGCTTGCCTGGTGCGCGTAACCACGCGCGCGATCCGCGATCGGAACCGCACGCGGCCGGACCTTCCAGATGGGTGCCGCGAAGGCGACGATTTCATGTCCGTCGCCCGTTCGGTATGGAATTTTCCCAGAGAGTACCGGCCCAAAATCGTTTCAGGTATCGCAAGCTTTGGCGGCCATCTGGATATCGTTCGGTTGACGGCGGACCGCGAGGTCAGGGCGTACATCGCGGGTCTGGGAGCGTCTTGATGCCGAAGTTTGCGACCGAGCGCCGGGTCGCCCATGCGGCGGCCGAGATGTTTTCCCTCGTCGCCGACATCGAGGCCTACCCGCAGTTCGTGCCGCTCTGTGAGAGTTCTGAGCATTCGCGGCCGCAGCGGCGACAACGACAATGAGACCCTCGTCGCCGACATGGCGGTCGGCTACAAGGCGATCCGCGAGACCTTCACGACGCGGGTCGCTCTCCATCGCTCCGCCATGACGATCGATGCGGCCTATCTCGACGGACCGTTCCGCCATCTCGACAGCCGCTGGACCTTCACGCCCGACGGGGAGAACGCCTGCCGTGTCGGCTTTTCCATCGACTATGAGTTCAAGTCGCACATGTTCGCCGCGTTGATGGGCGCCGTCTTCGACCGCGCCTTCCGGAAGTTCGCCGAGGCTTTCGAGAAACGTGCCGACGCGATCTACGGCGTCGGTGGACGCTCCGCCGCCGTCTGAAGCATCTCCAGCGCCTCCTTCACGGAAGCGAGGCGAATGGCGGAGCGGCCGATGTCGCCGAAGTGACGGTGGCGATGCGTCGTCGCACCGTCACGGATGGCGAGGGCAAAATGGACTGTGCCGACCGGCTTTTCCTCGGTGCCGCCGGTCGGGCCGGCGACGCCAGTGATGGCGACGGCGATGTCGGCCACTGACCCGCGGATTGCGCCCTCGGCCATGGCCCGCGCCACTTCTTCGCTCACCGCGCCCGGCCCGCCGGGCGCCAGATAATCCGGCGAGACGCCGAGAAGATCGGCTTTCGAGGCATTTGAATAGGTGACGAAGCCGCGGTCGAGAACGGCCGATGAGCCCGATATTTCCGTCAGCAGTCCCGCAACCAGTCCGCCGGTGCAGGATTCGGCCGTGGCGATCCGCACGCCGTTCTTGGTGCACAGCGCGACGATTGCGTTGGCCAGCGGGATCAGGGGGGAGAGATCGGTCATTTGCTGCCCGCGAACGGCAGGCGCAGCGTCGCCGTGGCGTGGGCCGAGACGCCTTCGCTCCGTCCGATGAAACCGAGGCCCTCGCTCGTCGTCGCCTTGACGCCGACGCGGTCGATGGTGATCCCGCAAATTTCGGCGATGCGTGCGCGCATCGCCTCGCGGTGCGGCGCGAGCTTCGGTCCTTCCGCGACCAGCGTCACGTCGAGATGCGCGATGATACCGCCGCGGGCAGCGACCCGCGCTACTGCGTCGGCGAGGAAACGATCTGACGACGCACCCTTCCATTGCGGATCGGACGGCGGGAAATGCTGGCCGATGTCGCCGTCGCCGAGTGCGCCGAGAATGGCGTCGGTGAGGGCGTGCAGCACCACGTCCGCGTCCGAGTGGCCGACGAGGCCGCGGGTATGCGGTACGGCGATGCCGCCCAGAATGATCTCGTGGCCGGAGCCCAGGGCGTGGATGTCGTAGCCGACGCCGACCCGGACGTCGCCCAGCGCGAGGGCATTCTCCAGTGTCAGGCGTCTGTCGGCGGCGGCGATATCGCCGGCGGTCGTCAACTTCATGTTGGCCGGATCGCCCGGCACGGCGAGCACTGGCGTTCCCGCCCATTCGGCAACGGCGGCGTCGTCAGTGAAGCTCAGTCCTGCGGCCGCGGCGCGCTTGTGTGCGGCGAGGATCACGTCGAACGAGAACCCCTGCGGCGTCTCCGCGGCCTGCAATCCGTCGCGCGGCACCGTGGCGGTGACGCGGCCGGTTGCATCTATCTGCTTCAGCGTGTTCGCCACCGGCAGCGTCGGCACGACCGCGTCGGCGCCGTCGAGCGCGCCGATCACGCGATCAATCAGCGCGCGCGAAGCGAACGGCCGGGCGGCATCGTGGATGAGCACGTGCGCGGGGGATCGCTCCGCCAGTGCTGCAAGACCGTTGCGGACCGAATCCTGACGGGTGCCGCCGCCCGTCACCGGAATCATCAGGCGGTCGTTGACCGGCGCCACGCTGCCATAGAGTTCCCGGTCGCTCTCCCCGATAACCACGAGAATCTGCTCCACAGCCTCGTGGCCCAGGAACGCGTCGATCGACCGGGCGAGGATGGGCTTGCCGCCGACCGGCTGGTACTGTTTGGGCAGGTTGCCGAGCCCCGCGCGGATTCCCCGTCCGGCGGCGACAATCAATACGGCGGTGTGCGGTGCAACAGACATCCACGTGCCTTGCTGGATATGACGAACAATTCTAGCACAGCCCGCATCCCTGCCGTCCATTTCGCACTTGCTCACTGCCCAGAACTGACTAACATATGGGCAATTGTGGCTGTGCCTAATCCATAGGCGATCAATGCACGAACTTTCGAGACCGCTGTCGATCGGACCGGTCAGCGTTCCAAACCGCGTGTTTCTGGCGCCCATGTCGGGCGTTTCGGACCGCCCGTTCCGCGAAATCGCCGCCGCCTTCGGCGCGGGTCTCGTGGTGTCCGAAATGGTGGCAAGCGAGCAACTCGCCGGGGGCCACGCCGAGGCAACCATGCGCGCCGAGCGGGCGGGGACAGGGCCGCACGTCATCCAGCTCGCCGGGCGCGAGGCCCACTGGATGGCTGAAGGCGCGCGCGCCGCGACCGACGCCGGCGCGGACATCATCGACATCAACATGGGCTGTCCCGCCCGTAAGGTGACCTCCGGCTACTCTGGCTCTGCGCTGATGCGCGACCTCGACCATGCCCTCACGCTCATCGAAGCGACAGTCGGCGCCACCCCGCTCCCGGTGACGCTGAAGATGCGCCTCGGCTGGGATCACGCGTCGCTGAATGCGCCGGACCTCGCACGGCGCGCGGAGCAGGCGGGCGTGCAAATGATCACGGTCCACGGGCGCACCCGCTGCCAGTTCTATACCGGCAAGGCTGACTGGGCGGCGATCCGCGCGGTCAAGGACGCGATTTCGATCCCGCTCATTGCCAATGGCGATTTCACACGTCTCGATCACATCGAGCCGATGCTGCGCCTGTCCGGCGCCGATGGCGTCATGATCGGGCGTGGCGCGTACGGCCGCCCATGGATGCCCGGCCACGTCGCGCATTTCGCCGCGACCGGCGAAACGCTGCCGGCGCCGCCGCTGGGCGACCTCGTCGCCCGGCACTACGAAGCGCTCCTCGCACAATACGGCGTGTTCCTCGGTATGCGCGTCGCTCGCAAGCATCTCGGCTGGTACATGGACCAGCGCCCGGACATCGATCCCGACCTGCGCCGTTCGATCGTCACCGAGACGCGGCCGGCGGAGGTGCTGCGCAAGCTCGCAGTCTGCTTCGGACAGGCGAACGAGGGGAGGGCAGCGGCGTGAGCCTCGACACGCCCACCATGACGCGCGGACGCTCGGCGAGCACGCTGATCGACGCCCTGCCGCATCCGGTGCTCCTGATCGACGCCGAGGGCGGCATCGTCGAGGCCAACACCGCGG
Source organism: uncultured Alphaproteobacteria bacterium (assembly GCA_963798195.1). Lineage (GTDB taxonomy): Bacteria > Pseudomonadota > Alphaproteobacteria > Rhizobiales > Kaistiaceae > CAVSRC01. The sequence goes on from CAWCSF010000010.1 coordinate 987,642, forward strand.
CGGAGACTTTCTTCCAGGCATCGACCACGGTGCTCCGACGCCATCCACTGACCTATTTCGTGCCCTTCGGCAGCCCGCTGCTGGCGCTGGTCGATCAGGTCCGCGAGCGCGGCGCGGCGGTCAACGAGTACCGCGTGGACGTTGGCACGCCCCGCAACGGCGGCGAGCACATGGTCGACATCTACGCCACGCCCAGCCTCGATCTGCCGGATGGCGTGGTGGTCGTCCTTCAGGAACGCTCGATGGCGGACAAGATGGACCGCCAGCTCATCCATCGCGGCGCTGCCCGCAGCGTCACCGGGCTGGCGGCGATGCTCGCCCATGAAATCAAGAACCCGTTATCCGGAATCCGTGGCGCGGCACAGTTGCTGGAATCGTCGGTCGGTAGTGAAGACCGCGCGTTGACTCGCCTCATCTGCGACGAGGCCGACCGCATCGTGAAGCTGGTCGACCGCATGGAGGTCTTCTCCGACGAGCGCCCGATCGAACGCGAGCCGATCAACATCCACGCGGTGCTGGATCACGTGCGCCGGTTGGCGACGTCGGGCTTCGCACGCTCGATCCGGATTGCCGACGAATACGACCCCTCGTTGCCCGAGGTCTTCGCCAATCGCGACCAGCTGGTCCAGGTGTTCCTCAACCTCGTCAAGAACGCGGCCGAATCCCTCGGCAACACGGCCGATGGCGAGATCGTGCTCACCACCGCGTTCAAGCCGGGCTTCCGGCTGTCGGTGCCGGGCAATCCCAGCAAGGTGACGCTGCCGCTCGAATTCTGCGTGCGCGACAACGGCCCCGGGGTTCCGGAAGAGCTGATCCCGCACCTCTTCGATCCGTTCGTGACCACCAAGGCCAATGGCTCGGGCCTCGGCCTCGCGCTCGTCGCCAAGATCATCCGCGATCATGGCGGCGTCATCGAATGCGAGTCGCAATCGCGCCGCACAACATTCCGCGTGCTGATGCCGGCCTGGCCGGGACCAGCCAACAATAGCAGGGACGAGTAACCATGCCGCTTGGCAACATACTGGTGGCGGACGATGACGCGGCCATTCGCACAGTTTTGAACCAGGCTCTGTCGCGGGCAGGTTACTCCGTGCGGCTGACGTCTAACGCGGCAACGCTGTGGCGCTGGGTGAGCGAGGGTGACGGCGACCTCGTCATCACCGACGTGGTGATGCCCGACGAGAACATTTTCGATCTGCTGCCGCGCATCAAGCGCACGCGGCCGGAACTGCCGATCATCGTGATGAGCGCGCAAAACACGTTCATGACCGCGATCCGCGCTTCGGAGCGCGGCGCCTACGAATACCTGCCAAAGCCGTTCGACCTGAAGGAACTCATCGCGATCGTCGGTCGCGCACTGTCCGAGCCCAGGAACCGACGGGCGGAGGCGGCGCCGGACGATCCGGGCGACGCGATACCGCTGGTCGGCCGTTCGCCGGCGATGCAGGACATCTATCGCGTCCTCGCCCGGCTGATGCAGACGGACCTTACCGTGATGATCGCCGGCGAGTCCGGCACCGGCAAGGAACTGGTGGCGCGCGCGCTGCACGACTACGGCAAGCGGCGCAACGGTCCCTTCGTGCCGATCAACATGGCCGCGATTCCGCGCGACCTGATCGAAGCTGAACTGTTCGGCCACGAGAAGGGCGCCTTCACCGGAGCGCAGGCGCGCAGCGCCGGCCGTTTCGAGCAGGCCGACGGCGGCACGCTCTTTCTCGACGAGATCGGCGACATGCCGATGGAGGCGCAGACGCGTCTGCTACGCGTGCTTCAGCAGGGCGAATACACCACCGTTGGCGGGCGGACCCCGATCAAGACCGACGTGCGTATCGTCGCTGCTACAAACAAGGATCTGCGCACCCTCATCAACCAGGGCATGTTCCGCGAGGACCTGTTCTTCCGGCTCAACGTCGTGCCGATCCGGCTGCCGCCGCTGCGCGAGCGTAGCGAGGACATTCCGGACCTCATCCGGCATTTCTTCGCGATGGTGGAGAAGGAGGGGCTCCCCGCGAAGCGCATCGAGCCCGCCGCCATCGAGCGGCTGAAACGCTACCGCTGGCCGGGCAACGTGCGTGAGGTCGAAAACCTCGTCCGCCGTCTGGCCGCGCTCTATCCGCAGGAAACGATCACCGAGAACATCGTCGAATCGGAGCTGAACCAGCCCGCCATCGCCGCGCCGTCCGGGGAAGAGGCGTCAGAAGAGACGCTTTCCGGCTCGGTTGAGCGGCATCTTTTTTCGTATTTCCAAAGCTTCGGTGATGGTTTGCCGCCGCCTGGCCTATATCATCGCATCCTCCGCGAAGTAGAAAATCCGTTGATCGCGGCAGCTTTGGCGTCAACGCGCGGCAATCAGATAAAAGCTGCGGAATTGCTTGGCGTGAACCGTAATACGCTTAGGAAAAAGATCAGAGAACTTGATATTCAAGTCATTCGCAGCGCTGGGTAGGCCCGACTTCACGCGACGGCCTGTTGTTTTTTGATCACAATATAGTTGCAATCCGGCCCCAGTCTGCCCTACGTCGAACCGTACGAGACACGGCGAAAACGCGGGAGGCACCGGCACCGGCATGACGGCGGACTCGTCAACCCTGACAGGAGGGCCTGTGACGAACGAGGCACGCGTCGCCCGCGGCTTCGAGTTCTCACGTCTTGTCCGCGCTTCCGGCTACGTCGCGGTGATGCTGGCCCTCATCTCCGCTGCCGGCACTTTCGTCATTCTGATGGGCCTGACACCCATCGCGCCGACCCCCAACGTCGTGCTCACCGCCATGCTGGTGAACGGCGGGCTGGTCGCGTTCCTGATGATCGTGATTGCCTGGGTGGTCGGCACCCTGGTTCGCGCCCGGCTACGCGGCGAGGCGGGTTCCCGCCTGCATATCCGCATCGTTGGACTCTTCGCCCTCATCGCCGCCGTGCCCGCGGTGCTGCTGGCGATGACCGCCAGCATCTCGCTCGACCGAGGCCTCGACAACTGGTTCTCAACGCGCACGCGGGCAATCGTCGACAATTCCCTGTCGCTGGCCCAGGCATTCGCCGAGCAGCAGGCCGTCTTGCTGCGCGCCGACGTATTCACCGTGAAGGCCGAACTGGAGCGGGCGAACACGCTTTACAGCGACGATCCCGCTCGCTTCGAAACCTTCCTCAACAGCCTCGCCGCGGACCACAACCTGCCGGGCGCCTTCTTGATTTCCGACGACGGCAGCCTCGTCAAGCAGGCGAAGATTTCCAACCCGGACGATTTTCCCGCGCCCGTACCGCAAGCGATCGACCAGGCAAAGAGCCAGCCGGATCAGGTCGTGGTCATCGCGCCAGGCCCCACGAACATCATCAGCGGCATCACGCGCCTCGATGGCTACGAGAACGTCTATCTCTATGCCGCCCGCCCGCTCGATCCGAAGGTGGTGCGCTACCTAGCCATGACCAACGACAACGTCGCGGAGTACCGGACGCTGGAGGCGAGCCGCTTCGGCGTGCAACTCGCGTTCGGCATCCTGTTTCTCGGCGTTACCGTCGTTGTGCTTCTGTCGGCGATTTGGCTCGGCATCGGTTTTGCCAATCGCCTGGTCGCACCCATCCGGCGTTTGATCGATGCCGCCACGGAAGTTGCGCGCGGCAACCTCAAGGTCGCCGTCGAGGCCCGCAGTTCGGATGGCGACGTCGGCGCGCTGGGATCGACCTTCAACACAATGACCGCGCAACTGCGCAGCCAGCGCGAGGAACTGGTCGCCGCCAGCAACCAGATCGACTCGCGCCGGCGGTTTACCGAGGCGGTGCTGGCCGGCATATCCGCCGGCGTCGTCGGCATCGACGCCGAAGGCCGGGTCACGATTGCCAATCGGACGGCGCTCAGTCTCCTCGGCGCGACCGAGGACGCCGCCGTCGGCGCGCCGATATCCGAACTCATGCCGCGGCTTGAACCGGTCGTCTCGGCGGCCCTGCGCGACAGCCGTCCGGAACACCGCGACCAGATCGTCGTCGCGCGCGATGGCCGCGAGCGCACGATCAATGTGCGCGTGACCACCGAGAAGGCCATCGGCCGGGCCCACGGCTATGTCATCACGCTCGACGACATCAGCGATCTGGTCGCCGCACAGCGCAGCACCGCGTGGTCGGATGTCGCCCGGCGCATCGCGCATGAAATCAAGAATCCGCTGACGCCGATCCAGCTTTCCGCCGAACGCCTCAAACGCAAATTCGGGCGTTCGATCTCGGAGGATCGCGATGTCTTCGACCAATGCACCGACACGATTATCCGGCAGGTTGGCGATATCGGGCGCATGGTGGACGAGTTCTCATCCTTCGCGCGCATGCCGAAACCGGCGTTTGCCGTCGGCAACCTCGCCGAGTCCATCCGCGAGTTGGTGTTCCTGATCAGCGTCGCGCACCCGGAAATCACCTTCAACATCGCCGTGCCGGATGAGCCGCTTGTCGTCCGCTTCGACGGCCGGCTGATGGGGCAGGCGCTTACCAACATCGTGAAGAACGCAACGGAGGCAGTTGGCGCTGTTCCGCCCGATGAGCGCGGGCAGGGCGAGATCAGTGTCTCCGCACGTCAGGAGGATGGCAGCATCGTCGTCGATGTCGCCGACAACGGCATTGGCCTGCCGGTGCAGAACCGGCAAAGGCTGCTTGAGCCCTACATGACCACGCGCGAGAAGGGCACCGGACTCGGCCTCGCCATTGTCGCAAAGATCATCGAGGAGCATGGCGGTCGCATTGAACTTCTCGATGCGCCGACCGAGGTAAACGGTCGCCGCGGTGCCCTCATCCGTATCGTATTGCCCCGCATGGACCAGGCTGCCACTACGGCCGTGGCTTCTGGACCCGCGATGGCAGAACCCCAGCCTGTCGGTTGATTGTGGAAGCGGCGAGTTATGGCGTCTGACATTCTGATTGTTGACGATGAGACGGACATCCGGGAGATCGTGTCCGGCATTCTTGGCGACGAAGGCCACGGTACGCGTACCGCGGCCGATGCCGACACCGCGCTCGCCGAGATCGAGAAGCGGCGGCCGTCGCTCGTCTTCCTCGATATCTGGCTTCAGGGCAGCCGGATGGATGGGCTGGCGCTGCTCGACGAGATCAAGCGGGACCACGGCGACCTGCCGGTGATCATGATTTCCGGCCACGGCAACATCGAAACCGCCGTCTCGGCCATCAAGCGCGGCGCCTACGATTATATCGAGAAGCCGTTCAAGTCCGACAGGCTTGTCCTGATCGCGGAGCGGGCGCTGGAAGCTTCGAAGCTGCGCCGAGAAATCAAGGTGCTGCGCGAAAAGACGGGCGACGCAAGCCAGTTGCTCGGCATGTCGTCGGCTATGAACCATTTGCGTTCGATGATCGAGAAGATCGCACCGACCAACAGCCGGGTCATGATCTCGGGCTCGTCCGGCGCTGGCAAGGAGCTGGTCGCGCGCACGATTCACGATCTGTCCGGAAGGGCGGGCGGTCCTTTCATAGTTCTCAACGCCGCCACGATCATTGCCGACCGGATGGAGCACGAACTGTTCGGCACCGAGCCGTCGAATGGTGCCGCGCGCCGCGTCGGGGCCTTCGAGGAGGCCCACGGCGGCACGCTCTATCTGGACGAAGTCGGCGACATGCCGCGCGAGACGCAGAACAAGATCCTGCGCGTTCTGGTCGACCAGACGTTTCAGCGCGTCGGCGGGTCGACGCGCGTCAACGTCGACGTTCGCATCATTTCGTCGACGGGCCGCGACCTCGAGGGCGAAATTGCCGAAGGTTCGTTCCGCGAGGACCTGTTCCACAGGCTCGCCGTGGTGCCGCTGCGCGTGCCCGCGCTGGCCGAGCGCAGGGAAGACATCCCGGTTCTCGTGCGCCACTTCGCCGAGCAGATATCGCGTGGCACGGGCTTGCCGCAGCGGGTCATCGGCGACGATGCCATGGCGGTCTTGCAAGCGCATGACTGGCCCGGCAACATCCGCCAACTGCGTAACAACGTCGAACGGCTGATGATTCTGGCCCGTGGCGACGCCAAGGATGTGATTACGGCCGAGATGCTTCCGCCCGAAATTGGCGAAATGCTGCCGACGACGCCCGGTCGCGCTGGTGGCGAGCACCTGATGTCCCTGCCGTTGCGCGACGCGCGGGAAATCTTCGAGCGCGAATATTTGGCTGCCCAGGTCAACCAATTCGGGGGCAATATCTCGCGAACGGCCGAATTCGTCGGCATGGAGCGCTCGGCGCTGCATCGGAAATTGAAGTCGCTCGGCGTAGGTTAGCCGGGCAGGGCAGGGGCAACCATGCGGGTTCTGATCTGCGGCGCCGGCCAGGTAGGCTACGGCATTGCCGAGCGTCTGGCCGACGAGGACAACGACGTTTCGGTGATCGATTCCTCGCCGCAACTCATCCAGACCATCCGCGATTCTACTCGACGTTCGAGGCTTCGTTGGCCACGGCGCTCATCCCGATGTGCTGGCGCAGGCGGGTGCCGAGCAGGCGGACATGATCATCGCCGTCACGCTGTACGATGAAGTCAACATGGTCGCTTGCCAGGTTGCTCACTCGCTCTTCAACGTGCCAACCAAGATCGCCCGCATCCGCTCGCAGAGTTATCTCGAGCCGCATTGGAGCGACCTGTTCTCGTCCGCACACATGCCGATCGACGTCATCATCTCGCCCGAGGTCGAAGTCGGCGAGATGGTTCTGCGGCGCCTGCAACTGCCGGGCGCCTTCGACACGGTCGAGTTCGCAAATGGCGCAGTGGTCGTCGTCGGCATCGTCTGCAGCGAGAATTGCCCGGTCGTAGATACGCCGCTGTCGCAACTGACCGAACTGTTTCCCGATCTCCAGGCGGTCGTCGTCGGCATTGTCCGCCGCGGAAATCTCTTCGTGCCGCGCTCGGAAGATTCCATGCTGGTCGGCGATCAGATTTATGTCGTGTGCCAGGCCGAACAGGTGCGTCGCACCCTTGGCATCTTCGGCCATGAGGAGCAGGTGGCCAATCGCGTTGTCATCGCGGGCGGGGGCAACATCGGCCTCTATGCGGCGGCCGCGCTGGAGGCGCGAAACGCATCGGCCAAGGTCAAGATCATCGAGTTGTCGCGGGAGCGCGCCGTGGCGATCGCCGACAAGCTCAAGCGGACCGTGGTCCTGCACGGCAACGCACTGGATCAGGACATCCAGCGCGAAGCGGACGTGCAGGATGCCGACACCCTTGTGGCGCTCACCAATGACGACGAGGTCAATGTCATCGCCTGCGTGATGGCCAAGCGTCTGGGTTGTCGGAGCAACATGGCGCTGATCAATAACCGCTCCTACCACACGTTCACCGACATTCTCGGCATTGACGCGACGGTGAACCCGCGGTCGCTGACGGTCTCCAAGATCCTTCAGCATGTCCGGCGTGGCCGTATCCGTGGCGTCCACACGGTCGAATACGGAGCGGCCGAAATCATCGAGGCAGAGGCGCTGGAGACGTCGCCGCTGGTTGGCAAGCCGTTGCGTGAACTCGATCTTCCGGACGGCATCCGGATCGGCGCGGTCTACCGGGACGGGAAGGCAATCGTGCCCGATGGGGCCACCCAGATCGCCGCCAAGGACCGCGTGGTTATCTTCGCAACGGCCGAGCGCGTCCGCCAGGTGGAGCAGATGTTCCGCGTAAGCCTCGAATTCTTCTAGAATCGGCGCGGCGAACAGCCGATGATCGGCGTCCTCCACATCCTGTCACAGGTCTTCGGTGGCCTTGCCTTCGCGCTGCTGCCGCCGGCTGCGATTGCCCTGGTCTCTGGCGACGGCGCGGCCGAAAGCTATCTGCTGGTGTCCGGCCTGACGGGATTTCTGTCCGGCGCCATCTTCTTCGCGCTCCGTGAGCGAAAGCCGCGTTTTGACCGCTCCGCGAGCTTCGTACTCGTTGTAGCCCTCTGGGTCGCGCTGCCGCTGATCGCGGCGGTGCCTTTCGCCCTGCGCACCGATATCGGCTATCCCGCTGCCCTGTTCGAAGCGGTGTCCGGGCTCACCACCACCGGGGCGACCATCTTCCGCTCGCTCCGCGAGGTCGGCCCATCGACCATTTTCTGGCGCGCCGAGCTGCAATGGCTGGGTGGTCTGGCCACGCTTGTCACGTTCGTCACCATCCTGGCGCCCGCCGGGGTAGGGGGGCTCTCCAGCCGGGGCCTGGCCTCGATCGGCGGCTTCAGCGATGCCGGGCCGGATCGTGTCGTGCATGGCATGAAGCGGATCGCCACGCTCTACGGACTCCTCACCGGGCTTTGCGTCATCCTGCTGTTCTTCTCCGGCATCCCGACATTCGATGCGTTCTGCCTGGCGCTTTCGACCGTCTCGACGGGTGGCTTCATGCCCCGCGACGGCAATCTGTCCGTCTATGGCAGTCGCTTTGCGGAAGTCGTGATCACGGTCTTCATGGCGCTGGCCGCCACCAGCATCGTTTGGCACCGCATGGTGCTCGAAGGCCGGAGGGCCATGCTTCTGGAGCACCGCGAGACTTACTGGATCCTTGCCGTCATGCTCATGGCTGGGCTGGTCTACGCCGCTTACTTCGCCGGCTTCGAGGACATCATGACGGCTTTTGCCGAAGGCTTGTTCAATGGCGTGTCGATCGTCAGCACGACGGGATTCGAGACGCGTGCGGGTGGTCTCGCGGGTATCCCGGACACGTTGGTCATTTTCCTTGCTATCGGGGGAGGCGCCGCGCTTTCCACGGCCGGCGGCATCAAGTTCTACCGGATCGGCGCAATGACCATGCAATCGATGCATGAATTGCGACGGCTTATCTTTCCGCACAGCGTGCGCAGCACCCGTTTTGGCAGCCAGCCCTACGACCTTGCCCTGATGAAGGCGATCTGGACCAATCTGGTTGTGGCGATCGCGGTCATCATGGGGGCGACGCTGCTGCTGTCGCTGCGGCTGCCCGCCTTCGATGCGGCCATCATTGCGGCCGTGTCGGCGTTCGCCAACATCGGGCCGCTCTATTCGCAGGAATGGATGATCGGACCGAACTGGCCCGCCTATGCCGATTTTGGCGTCTTCCCGCAGCTCGTCATGGCTGCCACCATGATCCTTGGCCGCATCGAGGTCATCGTGCTTTTCGCCGCCCTGAACGTTGCGTATTGGCGGACCTGAGCAAGCCATGTCGCGCATAGCCTACGTCAATGGCCGCTACCTGCCGCACGCTGGCGCTGCGGTCCACATAGAGGATCGCGGCTACCAGCTCTCCGATGGAGTGTACGAAGTCTGCGAGGTCGTCGCCGGCCGCATCTTCGAAGAGCGTCGGCACATGGGCCGGCTGGCGCGCTCGCTGGATCAACTCAGGATCGCGTGGCCCATGACGCCGGCATCGCTGGGCGCCGTGATGCGCGAGGTGATCCGGCGCAACCGGGTCCGGGACGGCATCATCTACATCCAGGTGACGCGCGGCGTGGCGCCACGCGACCACCCGTTTCCCGGCGCGAATGTACGTCCAGCGCTCGTCGTGACCGCCCGCTCGCTCAATTCCGATGCTCGCGAGAAGCGGGCGGAGCAGGGGATCGCCGTCATCACCCTGCCCGACAATCGCTGGGAGCGGGTCGACATCAAGACAATATCGCTGCTGCCGAACGTGCTGGCCAAGCAGAAGGCGCGGGAGGCGGGGGCCTTCGAGGCCTGGTTCGTCGATCGGGACGGGTACGTCACCGAGGGCGCCTCCAGCAACGCCTGGATCGTCACCGAAGCCGGATCTTTGGTGACCCCGGTGGCAGACGCCGGCGTACTCCGCGGCATCGCCCGCGCCGGAGTGATGGATATTGTTCCCCGCGAAGGCCTTGCCTTCGAGGAGCGGCGCTTCACCGTTGCCGAAGCACAATCAGCCCGCGAGGCCTTCGTTACGTCGACTGCCGCACTTGTAACCCCGGTTGTGCAAATCGACGGCAAACCGGTCGGCGATGGAAAGCCGGGGCCGGTGGCCCGACAACTCAGGGCAAAGTTCCATCAGAATGGGGAAATAGCGCCGGATTGGGCCAAAGGGACCCCAGCCCGGCATCCGTAAACTTGCACAAATTTCGTAGGTGACGGGCACGACAACACTAGGCAAACTGCCCGCGGCACTTTAGGTCGTAGGCCCAAGAACGCGACTGACGCCCGACGAGCCTCAGTAAAAGACGAGAGCGACAAGAAAATGGCGGAACGCGCACAGAATCTCCAGGACACGTTCCTGAACTATGTTCGCAAGAACAAGACGCCGCTGACGATCTTTCTGGTCAATGGCGTAAAGCTCCAGGGCATCGTCACCTGGTTCGATAATTTCTGCGTGTTGTTACGGCGCGACGGACATTCGCAGCTTGTATACAAGCACGCCATTTCGACGGTGATGCCGGGCGCGCCGCTCCAGCTCTTCGAGCCGGGTGAGGGTGACGCGCCTGCAGGTCGGGACACGGATTGAGCGAACCCAACGGCGTTCAGGGGGCCGACACCACAGGGATTGCCGTAGCGGCCGCCCCTGAGCGGACGCTTGTGCTCGTTCCGGTCCTGAAGTCGCGCAAGGAGAACGGCCGCGAACGCGGCGCCCGGGTCGAGGAAGCGGTCGGGCTGGCGCAGGCCATCGATCTCGACGTGGTCGAAGGGCTTGCGGTGCCGATCGCCGCGCCCCGGCCGGCAACGCTCTTCGGCTCCGGCAAGGTCGAGGAGATCGCCGCGCGCACGGAGGCCGAAAAGATCGGCCTCGTCGTCGTCGACGGACCCCTGTCGCCGGTGCAACAGCGCAACCTCGAACGCGCCTGGAAGACCAAGGTCATCGACCGCACCGGGCTGATCCTCGAAATCTTCGGGGAGAGGGCGCGCACCGCCGAGGGCACGCTTCAGGTCGAACTCGCCCATCTCAACTACCAGAAGAGCCGGCTGGTCCGCTCGTGGACGCACCTTGAGCGCCAGCGCGGCGGCTTCGGCTTCCTCGGCGGCCCCGGCGAGACGCAGATCGAGGCGGACCGGCGCATGATCGAGGAGCGCATCGCGCGCATCGAGCGCGACCTCGAGGACGTCGGCACCCGCCGCCGCCAGCAGCGCAAGACGCGCAAGAAGGGCACCCAGGCGTCCATCGCCCTGGTCGGCTACACCAACGCCGGCAAGTCGACGCTGTTCAACGCGCTGACCACCGACCACGTGTTCGCCGACGCGCAGCTCTTCGCCACCCTCGACCCGACGCTCCGCCGGATCGAACTGCCCCACGGCGCGGTGGCAATCCTGTCCGATACCGTCGGCTTCGTCGCCGACCTGCCGACGACGCTGGTCGCGGCGTTCCGCGGCACGCTGGAGGAGGTCTCCGAGGCCGACCTGATCCTGCACGTCCGCGACATCGCGCATGCCGACAGCGAGGCGCAGGCGAGGGACGTCGCCGCCGTTCTGGCGGAACTCGACGTCGATGTCCGTGCGCCGGAGCGCGTTATCGAGGTCTGGAACAAGATCGACCTTCTGCCCGAGTCCCAGCGCCCGCCGCGGATCATTCCGGCTGCTCCGGGCGGCGGTCCGGCCGTGGTCGCGGTCTCGGCGATGACCGGCGAGGGCCTGCCGGATCTGCTCGCGCTGATCGAGGAGCGCATCACCGCCACCCGCCGCACCTACGAGGTACGCCTGGAGGGCGCGTCCCTCGGCGAACTGCACCGTCTCTACGAGATGGGCGAGGTTCTCGACCGGGCCGACAACCCGGATGGCTCCACGGTCGCCCACGTGCGTGTGGCGGCCGAGCGGGATGCCGCGTTCGTCAAGGCGTTCCCGGACGCCCGCGCCGGCACCTGAAGGTCTAGTCGGCCGTCTTGGCTGCTTGCCAGAGCGCCTCCATCTCGGCGAGGCTCGCATCGGGCAATGTGCGGCCCTGGTCGCCCAGAGCCCGTTCGATCGACTTGAACCGTCGGCTGAACTTCACGCTGGTCTCGCGCAGCGCCTGGTCCGGATCGACCTTCAGGTGGCGCGCAAGGTTAACGGCGGCGAAGAGCTTCGCCTTGAACGCCACGGCCTGTTCTCGGTGGAATCGACAGCGTATCGCCTCGGAGGTCACCCCCAGAAGAGCCTACTGTTGGCCATTGGTCGCCTGGATAGTGATTATCGCGCCGGGTGGGATCTGACTGCCATCGACGAACAACGAGGCCGGTCCGAAGTCCCCCTCGGGTAGGTCGCCCGCGAGGATCTTGTAGCCGAAGCTCGCCGTGCTGCCGTCGGACGTCGCGCTGGTGAGCTCGAGCACGACGTTCGTGATGCCCTTGTCCGTGAGGACCGAGAGGACCGCATTGGGCGGGTCACCCGCGAAGGCATCACCGGCGTCGGACAGGGCATCGAGCGGGACGTCGACCGCGATGCGCTCCGGGCGGTCGCTGAAGGTCACGACGACGGGCACGCCCTTGAGCGTGAGGGTGTCGCCGTCAACGGAGCCCGAGGTGCCGCTCAGGACGAAGAGGAAGGTGCCCTGGTCAGTGGCGGGCGACGCGGTGGCCCAGGACGTGAGCGCCAGCAGCAGCGCTGCCACCAGCCCGATTCGGTTGGGTCGATGCATGGCCCGTCCTCGCGTTGCGGTGTGTTCTGGACGCTGTTCCGGATGACCACCTTTGTCAAGCCCGCCGACAACCCGGATGGCTCCACGGTCGCCCACGTGCGTGTGGCGGCCGAGCGGGATGCCGCGTTCGTCAAGGCGTTCCCGGACGCCCGCGCCGGCAGCTGACGGCCTTAGTCAGCCGTCTTGGCTGCTTGCCACAGCGCCTCCATCTCGGCGAGGCTCGCATCCGGCAATGTGCGGCCCTGGTCGCCCAGAGCCCGTTCGATCGACTTGAACCGCCGGATGAACTTCACGCTGGTCTCACGCAGCGCCTGGTCCGGATCGACCTTCAGGTGGCGCGCAAGGTTAACGACGGCGAAGAGCAGGTCGCCCACCTCGTCGCTCAGCCGTTCCCGTTTCGTCGCACCCCCGTCCAGTTCCGCCTCGATCTCGTCGATCTCCTCGCGCAGTTTGGCGAGCACGGTTCGCGCATCGTTCCAGTCGAAGCCCACCGTCGAGGCTTTCTCCTGAAGCTTCAGCGCCCGCATGAGCGCCGGCAGGCTCGCCTGAACGCCATCCAGCAGCCCCACGGCCTCAGTGCCGCTCTCGGCCGCGCGCGCCTGCTTCTCCTCGGCCTTGACCTTCTCCCAGAAGCCCTTGGCCGCGCCGGCGGCGCGTGCATCCTCGTCGCCGAAGACGTGGGGGTGGCGCCGGATCATCTTCGTCGTGATCGCCTCGACCACATCCGGGAACGCGAAGGCGCCGGCTTCTTCGGCCATCCGCGCGTGATAGACCGATTGCAGCAGCAGGTCGCCCAGTTCGTCCCGCAGGTCGCGCATGTCGTCGCGGGCGATGGCGTCGGCGACCTCGTACGCTTCCTCGATCGTATACGGCGCGATGGTCGCGAAATCCTGCTCCAGGTCCCAGGGGCAGCCGTGCTCCTTGTCGCGGAGCGCGGCCATGATCTCGATCAGCCGCGCGATGTCGCGAGACGGTTTCATGAGGGATCTCCGGACGGAATGAGTCGTTGGCCGAAGCCTAGCAGTATCACCGGGCGGAGGCCCGTGCAGGGCAGCGACGCCGAACGCCGGGCCGCGAACCCATGCCTGTATGAGAAAGTCGCATAAGATATATTATGGAATATTTTGATACAGGCCAGGGAGGCGATCAGCAGCCTCAATCCAGCGGCAGTTCCAGCACCATGCCGTCATAGGCCGGCTCGATGCCGTCCTTGAGCTCGCCCTTGAGCGTCGCGTAGTCGAGGTCGATGTGCATGTGGGTCAGCACCGCGCGCTTCGGCTGGACGCGCGCGACCCACTGCACGGACTCGGCGACGCTGAAGTGGCTGGGGTGCGGCTGGTAGCGCAGCGCATCCAGGATCCACACGTCGAGGCCGTCCAGATACGGCATGGACTCCGCCGGCATGTCGCTGACGTCGCAGGAATACGCCAGCCCGCCGACGCGCAGGCCCAGCGTGTTGGTGTCGCCATGCACCTGGCGGAATGGCGTGATGGTCAGCGGCCCGCCGGCGCCATTGATCGTCACCGGCGTGCCGACGTCAACAAGCCGGTGCCGCAGGATCGGCGGATAGAAGCTGCCCGGCGGCGTCACGAAGCAATAGCCGAACCCGCCGTCGAGCCGCGCCCGCGTTTCGGCGTCGGCATAGACATCGAGCAGCTGCTTCGTGTTCAGCCAGAACGCGCGCAGATCGTCGATGCCGTGCAGATGGTCGGCGTGCGAATGCGTGTAGATGACGCCGTCGAGAAAGCCGACATTGGCCGCCAGCAGCTGTTCGCGCAGGTCCGGACCTGTGTCGACAAGAACGCGCGTCGGCGTCTCGCCACCGTCGAAGCGCTCCAGCAGCAGCGAACAGCGCGTCCGCCGGTTCCGCGGTTCGTTCGGGTCGCACGCGCCCCAGTCGTTGCCGATGCGCGGCACGCCCGGCGACGCCCCGCAGCCCAGGATCGTGGCGCGCAACCGGGCGCTCAAACCCTCGGCACCTTGTTGAAAAGTCGAAAGAAATTGTCGCTGGTCGCTGCCGCCAGCGCGTCGTAGCTAATGCCCTTAGCCTCGGCCAGAACCTTTGCCGTTTCAATGACATAGGATGGCTCATTCCGCTTTCCGCGATGCGGCGGCGGCGCAAGATATGGCGCGTCGGTCTCGACCAGCAGCCGGTCGAGCGGAATGGCGGCGGCAATGGCCCGCAGATCCTCGGACCGTTTGAACGTCAGGATGCCGGAGAAGGAAACGGTGAGGCCGAGTTCGACGCCGGTCATGGCGAGGTCGCGTCCGGAGGAGAAGCAATGCAGGATGGCCGGGAAGGCCCCCTTCCCCATCTCTTCGCGCAGGATTTGCGCCACGTCCGCGTCGGCGTCGCGGGCGTGAATCACAAGCGGCAGTTGGGTTTTGCGCGCGGCGGCGATGTGGCGGAGGAAGCCCTCGCGCTGCGCCTCCACGGGCGAATTGTCGTAATGGTAGTCGAGGCCGGCCTCGCCGATGGCGACCACCGAAGGGTCTTCGGCAATGCGCGCGAGGTCGTCGGCGGTGATGTCCGGTTCCTCCGCCGCGTTGTGCGGGTGGGTGCCGATCGAGCAGTAGATGCGCTCATAGCGCTCGGTGATCGCTTTCAGCCCGGCGAACTTCGCTACCCGCGTCGAGATCGTCACCATCGTCCCGACGCCGGCCGCGCGTGCCCGCTCCACCACCGCATCCCGGTCGGCGTCGAAGTCGGGAAAATCGAGGTGGCAGTGGCTGTCGACGAGCATGCGGCGGTCAATGATTGTGAACGTGGTCGTGCGCCGCATGGTGGTCGTGCGCCGTAACCACATCGACTTTGCCGTCGGCGCATTCCGTCGCGCTCGATCTCGACGGTGGCATGAGTGACGCCGAAGCG
Source organism: uncultured Alphaproteobacteria bacterium (assembly GCA_963798195.1). GTDB lineage: Bacteria > Pseudomonadota > Alphaproteobacteria > Rhizobiales > Kaistiaceae > CAVSRC01. Next base: position 1,003,010 of record CAWCSF010000010.1, read on the forward strand.
CGCCTTCAGGCGCGTCTTGATGGCGACCACGGTGCCGTCGATGTCCGCCGTCTCGCAGATGCGGGCATGGAGCGTCACCATCGGCCGCTCCTGGGTGATCGACCAGGCATGGACGTGGTGGATGTCCTCCACGTCGGGGACGTTCTTCTGGAGGTCGGTCTCGATCTCGCTGGTCGAGAGATTGCTGGGCGCGCCTTCGAGCAGGATGTGGGCGGAGTCGCGCACCACATGCCATGCGCTTCTCAGGATGATGACGGCGACCAGCACCGAGATCAGCGGGTCGGCTGGCGTCCAGCCGGTGGCGAGGATCACCAGCGCCGCGGCGATGGCCCCGGCCGAGCCGAACAGGTCGCCCAGCACATGCACCATGGCGCCGCGGACGTTGAGGTTCTCGCGGTCGGCGCCGTGCAGCACGAAGAACATGCCGATGTTGACCAGCAGCCCCGCGATGGCCACCGCCAGCATCACGCCGCCAAGCACCGGCTCCGGCTCCGCGAGCCTTCGGATCGCCTCGACGATAATCACCCCGGCGATGGCGAACAGCGCGAGCCCGTTGCCGAAGGCGACCAGCACCTGCATGCGCTCGAAGCCGTAGGTGCGCTTCCGGTCGGCCGGCCAGTGGGAGAAGCGGAACGCCAGCCACGCGAGGAACAGGCCGACGAAGTCGGCCAGCATGTGGCCGGCGTCGGCGAGCAGCGCCAGCGAGCCGGCGATCAGGCCGCCGGCCGCCTCGACCACCATGAATGCGCCGGTGATGAGCGCCGCCCAGAACAGGCGGCGCTCGTTGTTCGCCGTGGTCGTGGCTGTGACCGTGGCTATGCGCCATTCGCTCCTGTCCCGGCCGCCGTCAGCCGGCCTTCTCGTCCTCGCCCTCAATGTAGCGCGGAAAGACCGGTTCGGGAGGCGGCAACGTGACACCGGCCGTCAAGCCGCCCGGTTTTGCCCAGGGCGGCGAAGGTGCGTGCATCCGCCGGCACCGCCAGCAGGTCGAGCAGCTTGTTCGCGGCCGTTCGGCATGGCCGGCTGCGCCAGGATCGCCACCTGGCGGATGACCTCGGCGGTGACGTAGAGAACTGCCTCCATCCGCGTCGGGTCGGTCTTGCGCAGCGCCCACGGCGCGGCGGCCGCGAAATAGCGGTTGGCGTCGGCGACGACCGTCCACACCGCGTTCAGCGCCTGGTGGATCTGCTGCGTCTTCATCGCCGTCGCGGCAGAGCGCGAGCAGCGCGTCGGCCTGCGCAAGAATGGCATCATCCTCCGCCGTCAGCGCGATGGCCGATGGCAGGATGCCGCCGCAGTTCTTGGCGATCATCGCTGAGCGAGCGCTGGGCCAGGTTGCCGAGATCGTTGGCGAGGTCGGCGTTGATGCGATTGACGATCGCCTCGTGGCTGTAGTTGCCGTCCTGGCCGAAGGGCACCTCGCGCAGGAAGAAATAGCGCACCGGATCGCGGCCGTAGGCCGCGACGAGGTCGAACGGATCGACGACGTTGCCGACCGACTTCGACATCTTCTCCCCGCGGTTGAACAGGAAGCCGTGGGCGAAGACGCGCTTCGGCGGTTCGCGAGCCCGGCCGACCACAGGAACGCCGGCCAGTAGACCGCGTGGAAGCGCACGATGTCCTTGCCGATGACGTGCAGGTCGGCCGGCCAGTAGCGCCATAGCGGCGCTTCCTCGTCCGGGAAGCCGAGCGCCGGTGATGTAGTTGGTCAGCGCGTCGACCCAGACGTACATCACGTGCTTCTCGTCGCCGGGCACGCGGATGCCCCAGTCGAAGGTCGTGCGCGAGATCGACAGGTCCCTGAGCCCGCCCTTGACGAAGCTCACCACCTCGTTCCGCCGCTCGTCCGGCCCGATGAAGTCCGGGTGTGTCGGCGTAGTGCGTCGAGCAGGCGGTCCTGATAGGCGGAGAGGCGGAAGAAGTAGCTCTCCTCCTCCACCCATTCGACCGGCGTGCCCTGCGGGCCGATGCGCACGCCGTCCTTCACCTCGGTCTCGGATTCGGCGTAGTAGGCCTCGTCGCGCACCGAGTACCAGCCGGCGTAGGTGTCCTTGTAGATGTCGCCGGCCGCCTCCATGCGCCGCCAGATTTCCTCCGACGCGCGATGGTGGCGCGGCTCGGTGGTGCGGATGAAATCGTCGTTGGAGCAGCCGAGCGCTTCGACCATCTTCTTGAACAGCGCGCGTTGCGGTCGGCGAGCGCGCGCGGCTCCAGCCCTTCGCGCGCGGCCGTCTGCTTCATCTTGATGCCGTGCTCGTCGGTGCCGGTCAGGAAATAGACGTCGTAGCCGTCGAGCCGCTGGAACCGGGCGATCGCGTCCGTCGCCAGCGCCTCATAGGCGTGGCCGATATGGGGGGCGCCGTTCGGATAGGAGATCGCGGTGGTGATGTAGATATTTTGGCGGTTGCATCGCCGTCTCGCCTTGTTGGATGTCGCGCGTCAGAAAACAGGAATGCGAAGTCGGCCCGCGAACAGGCGGGCTGCGTCAGCGTCACATTCGGGTTGCGCGGGCGAGGGTCATCAGGATCGACAGGACGGTTCGCTTGCGGTCAAGGTTGTATTCGTCGGTGAGTTCCGACGAAGCGCGCAGGTTTTCCCATACCTCGGCCCACCTTTCAAGCGGCGCCGCCGCGGCCGCCGGGCTGAGTGGAATGCCGGTTTCCGGCTCGTTTTCGCCCCGCACCCGCCGGTTCAGCCAGGCGCTCGCCAGGTCGCGGAAGCCGTTCCAGCCATCGTCGTTGCCCCGCCCGGAGACGCTGTCGGCAAAGTCGTGCATGGCGGCGATGTCGATATCCGGAAGCCGCGCAAGCAGCTTGGCGAAGTCGCGATAGGCGTCGATCCCCCCGCCTTCGGTCAGCAGGATCGCCCGGCGCAGGCTGCCATCGGCCAGTCGCGCGGCGAGTTCGAGGTCCGGCGCGATCCGCCTCGGTGCCAGCGGCTTCGAGAGCGGCGACGATCGCCTCCGGCGACAGCGGCGCGAGATCCAGCCGCCGGCAGCGCGAGCGGATGGTCGGCGAGCGCCCTCCCCGGCGCATGGCTGACGATCGAGGAACAGCGACCGCGACGGCGGCTCCTCCAGAACCTTGAGCAGCGCATTGGCCGCGCTCGGGTTCATGTCGTCGGCCGGATCGACGATGGCGATGCGCCAGCCCGCCTCGCCGCCGGTGGTGCCGAAGAAGGAGACTGTCCGGCGGATCTCGTCCACCGTCAGCTCGCTCTTGTAGCGGTTGTTGCGGTCGTCATACGGCCGCTCGAGGACCAGCAGGTTGGGATGCGCCCGCGCCATCACCTTGCGGAACGCCGGATGGGTCTCCGGCACCGACAGGTCGGTCGCCGCCGCCACTTCCGGCGATGCCGGATCGGGATGCGCCAGCAGGAAGCGGGCGAAGCGATAGGCGAGCGTCGCCTTGCCGATGCCCTTCGGTCCGCCGATCAGCCAGGCGTGGTGCATCCGCCCGCCGCGATAGGCGTCGAGCAGCGCGCGCTCGGCCGCCGGATCGCCGAACCACTCGGCGCGCTCCTCCGGCGCCGGCCAGCCCTCGACCGCGTCGTAGCGCAACACCTCCTGGATAGCGGCGGCCGGCATCAGGTCTGCCGCCGCGCCGCGGCGCCGTCCAACAGCCGTGCACTCGACCTCCTGCCAGATCGCCTCGGCGACCTCCGCTTCCGGCCGGCCGGCATCGATCACGACGCAGCGCTCCGGCTCGCGCTCGGCGATGTCGAGAAACGCGTGGCGCCGTGCCTCATGCAGTTCGACGGTCGTCGCGCTCGAAACGGTCGGGTTCCTCACCGCGTTCGGCCATCCTTTCGGCGGCGCGCCAGAGCCCGACTTCGGCCGGCAGGTCGAGGATGAACGTCAGGTCCGGCTGCGTCCGCCCGACCGCCACCCGGTCGAGCGCCGTCCAGCAGCGCGGCGTCCGCATCGCGCCTGATAGACGCGCGTGGAATCGCTGAAGCGGTCGGAAAGCACCCACTTTCCCGCCGCCAGTGCCGGCCGGATGACCCGCTCGACGTGGTCGGCGCGCGCCGCCGCGAACAGCACCGCCTCGCCGTCGGTTCCGAGCTGCTTGGCCATGCCCGAAAGCAGCAGCTTTCGGATGGCTTCGGCAGTCGGCGTGCCGCCCGGCTCGCGGGTGAGATGACGGTGTTGCCGGCAGTCCGCAGCCGATCGGCGAGCAAGCGGATCTGCGTCGACTTGCCGGCCCCTTCCCCGCCCTCGAATGTGATGAACCTGCCGGCCATGCGCTCGTGATACAGGAGTGCCGCGCCGGCTACCACCAGCCGAGCAGCAGCTCCTTGATCGCATCCAGCGAACGCTGCGGCATGGTCCCGGTCTCGACATCGTCCTCGGCGTAGACCGGCGCTTCGCGGAGCACGTCGTCGTTGAGTGTGATCTTCACCGTGCCGACTTCCTGGCCGGCCTCGACCGGCGCCGGAATCGGGCCCGCGATAGATCACACGGCCCTTGATCAGGTCGCGCGAGCCACGCGGCAACAGAACGGTCAGGCCCTGCTTGTTGACCACGCCAACGCTCGATTGCGCGCCGCCGAAGACGGTAGCGTCGGCGATGACTTCACCTGGTCGGAAAAGTTCGACGCGCTCGAAGCCGCGCAGGCCCCAGTCCATCAGCTTGCGCGCTTCCTCGGCGCGCTCCTTTTCGCTGTCAGTGCCGTTGATCACCATGATCAGCCGCTGCCCGTCGCGCACCGCCGAGCCGACCAGCCCATAGCCCGACTCGTCGGTGAAGCCCGTCTTCATGCCGTCGGCGCCGATGTTCATCTCCAGCAGCGGATTGCGATTGCGCTGGCGGATCTTGTTCCAGGTGAACTCGGTCTCGCTGTAGATCGAATAGAAGTCCGGGAAAGTCGTAGATGATGTGCTTGGCGAGCTTTGCCAGGTCGAGCGCGGTGACGTACTGGTCGGGGTCCGGCAGGCCCGTGGCGTTGACGAAATGCGAGTTCGTCAGGCCGAGCTTGCGCGCCTCCGCGTTCATCAGGTCGGCGAAAGTCTGTTCGGTGCCGGCCATGCCTTCGGCGATGGTGATGCAGGCGTCGTTGCCGGACTGGACGATGACTGCCGCGCATGAGGTCCGAAATCTTGATGGTCGAGCCGAGCTTGGCGAACATCGTCGAGCCGCCGGAGTTGGCTCCGCCGTTGCGCCACGCGTTCTCGCGAGACCTGGAACTCGGTATCGAGGCTCAGACGGCCGCTCTTGAGGGCCTCGAAGACCACGGCCATCGTCATCAGCTTGGCCATGCTCGCCGGCGGCATGCGCTCGTCCGCCGCCTTCTGGAACAGGATCGTCTCGGTGTCGGCGTCCATCAGCAGCGCGTGCTTGGCGCGTGTCTCGAAACGCTGGGCGTACGCCGGGGCGGTGGCGAAAAGCGTAATACACATAGCCGCGCAGCCAAGCCCGCGCACCAGCCGCAAAAGCCGTTGGATCGAGGGGCTTGCCAGCCCGGCGCGCGCTTCTCGCATGATCGCCGCTCCGCTGTCTCAACCCCCACCCGTCAATAGCAAGTCTCACCCGCGCAAATCAATCGCGCAGGCGGACAAGTGGCTGAATGGTGAGGCTAGTGTGACCGAACGAACGCGCCGGGCAGGCCCATGGCTGCGGCCCGGTCGAGCACCTCGTCGGACGAAGTGTTTCCGGCAAGCGTGACAGTGACGATCTGCGCCGAGCGGCCACTGCTGTTGCCTGCCGCAATGGTGGTGCGTCCGAACCGGGCGAAGTCCGACGCGATCAGCTGTGCGCTCGCCGCATCGGCGAAAGCACCGATCTGAATGACCGTGGCCGTCCCGGCCGCCGGAAATCGCGCGCGCCTTACGCTGCGCAGCCTGGGTCAATTCGGTGGTCAGGTCGTGTGCGGCAAGATTGGTCGCCGCCTGCTGCGCCGCGTTCTTGCGAGGCGGCTCGGCGTAGGACTGCGACAGCCCGCTGCGCAGGATAAGCGCTCCAAGATTGTCCCCGGACGCTGTTGAGGCGTAGGCGGACACCGGTTGCGTCACGACGCCCGTTGGAGCCGCGCGTGGCGCTGCCATCGGCGCCGAAGCCACCTGGAAGGTGCCTTGCGGCCGCGGCTTGGCAGCGGAGGCGAACAGCGTGAACCCGCGGTTGGGCGGCGGCTGGATCTCCGGTCCGCGATACGACGCAACCAGCATGTTGCGATCGAGGCCGTCCATCCGCGCCGGGCCGACATAATCGACCTGGACTTTGGCCGTTCCGTTCTGGCGGAAGTCCAGCATGTCGGCGGCGGTGCGCGATACGTCGATCACCCGGTCACGGGCGAAGGGACCGCGGTCGTTGACCCGCACGATCACGGACCGACCGTTTTCGAGATTGGTGACGCGGGCGTAGCTCGGCAGCGGCATCGTGGGATGGGCTGCTGTCAGCGCATTGACGTCATAGACCTCGCCATTGGCGGTCTGCCGGCCGTGGAAGGCGGCGCCGTACCAGGAGGCCAGCCCCGTCGCGCTGTAACGCGGATTGTCGCGTGGAATGTAGGTCTTGCCGGCCACCTGATAGGGCTTGCCGACCATGCGGTATCCGCCGCCCTTCGGAACGGGACGGCGTGCATCGGCTACAACCTTGGGGCTCGCGGCGCCATATGTGGCAGGGCTGAAATACTCTTTCGAGGCGGTGTTGGTGCTGGGCGCATAGCCGCAGGACGCCAGCAGTCCGGCAGCGCCGACGACCGCTACGGCCCGGAGGACGATACCCGCCCTCACCGGCCCGCGCCCGCGTTGCGGCGCAACAAAACGGCCGTCGACACGACGGTTCCGCCTTTTATCTGCTCGCCCGGGAGAATCACCCGCGCCCCTTTTCCCGCCTGTCCCCTGCCGCCCTCATGGAGCGGCACCAAGTCTTAACGAGTAGTTAAGATTTGGGCCCGTGTACCCTCCTAAATGAACAAATCCCGCCGCTTTTGGCAAGTGCCAAAGGTTCCTTTGCGTCCCGTTTTCCCGTGGACGCACTTCCCCTTGCGAGATCAGCATCTTATGAAGGCGCGTCACGACGCGGACGGGTGGCCGAGTGGTTGAAGGCACCGGTCTTGAAAACCGGCGTGCCCGCAAGGGTACCGTGGGTTCGAATCCCACCCCGTCCGCCAGCCGCTCAAACTGTCTCAAAAGATCGCTGTCTGCCGGCTAGATCTTGCTGCCACGGCACAGCCATCCCGCCCTCATTCGCCGCGCACCGCCGACGCTCCGTCCGCCCGAAATCCATTGGCCCGGAGCCCGGCGGAACCAGGAGCCCTTAACCACAGTCACGCGATCCATCTTGCGACGAACTCCAAACGGGAGAAGGAATTATCCCTTGTACCTGGGGCGGTTACAGGAGTTAGGAGCCGCGATGACAGAAGAAGGCCTTGGCGCGGTTCGGCTGCGCTGGGAGCGGAGCTGGTCCAGGCGGCCCTCCGATTTCACGGGCTCACACGCCAGCACGACCGATAGGACCGCCCGCATCTACAAGGATGATCGCCAGAAAGGCCAACGGGCCTGGCGGTGGGCGGTTCTGGACGAACACCACCACCTTGCAGAGGGTTACGCGCCGGATGCCGCCGCGGCAGCGCACGCAGCCGAGCAGGCGTTCTTCAACGTCGGCGCCTTGCACCCTGAGGATCAGCGGGTAACAAACGATATCGACGCCTAGTCGGTGTTTCGATGCTCACTTGCGCCCGCGCGGCCCTCTGCAAGACCGAATTGCCCGGGCAATGGCCGTCTTGCGCCGCTGAGACCGAGGTCACTGCGCCTTCCTCCGGACACGCGTATTCCCGATAGTGTCGTGCCCCGAGGGCACCCATCAGCGTCGGCGAACCCGCATGAGCGTCGCGTCACCGATCCCAGATTCCGGCCCGTCCGAGCCCGCATATCGCTGGGTGATCCTCGCCGCGTCCTCGGTGATTCTCGCGGTGGTGATGGGGCAGCTCGTCAACGGGCTGTCCGCCTACTTCGTGCCCCTGGAAACCGCCTATGGATGGGGCCGGGCCGACATCGCCTTCATCAACACGGCCGGACTGATCGGACTGGCGCTCGGTAGCATCGTACTCGGGCGCTACGCCACCCGGATCGGCGCCCGCCGCATCGCCCTCCTCGGCGTCACTGCCGCGGGCGTGGCGATGCTCGCCGCGTCGCGCGCCAACGAACTCTGGCAATTCTACGCCCTCTTCTTCCTCGCTGGCGCTTTCGGCGGCGGCGCGCTGTCGGCTCCGCTGATGGCGCTCGTCGGAAACTGGTTCGTATTGGGTGCCGGCTTCGCCATCGGCGTCACGGCGGCCGGTCAGGCGCTGGGTCAGGGCGGCATGCCCTTCACCGGGACGTTCCTGATCGAGGCTCTTGGCTGGCGCGGCGCGCTGGCCTCACAAGGCGCCGTCACGATAGCCGCACTAGTGCCCCTCGCGCTTCTGCTTCGCGATCCGCCACGTCCCGCTCCGGGCGCCGCCGCGCTGGCGGACGAGAGCCCCACGGGCCTTCCCAATTCCTTGGTCACGGCTTGGCTCTCGCTCGCCGTCATCTTCTGCTGCACCTGCATGTCGGTGCCGCTCATCCATCTGGTGCCTCTGATCCAGGGCTGCGGCTTCGCGGCGCCGGAGGCGGGCGCCGTCCTCTTCGCAATGCTGCTGGTGGCCATAGCCGGCCGCGTTGCCTTTGGTCGCTTTGCCGATATCGTTGGCGCCATCCCCGCCTACCTGATTGCGTCGGGTTGGCAGACCGCCCTCGTCTTCGGATTCACCCTTCTCGGACGCCTCGACTCGTTCCTGCTCTACGCCGCGGTTTATGGTTTCGGCTATGCCGGCGTGATGACGGCCCTTCTCGTCACCGCGCGCAACCTGACGGCGCCGGCCCGTCGTGCTTCGTCGATGGGCGTTGTCCTGGCATTCGCTTATCTCGGTCACGGGCTCGGCGGCTGGCAGGGCGGCTTCTTCTTCGACCTGACCGGCGCCTACACCTGGACCTACGCCAACGCCGCCTTCGCCGGCATCGCAAACCTGATCATCATCGGCAGCCTGTGGCTGACCATTCGCCGCCGCGCATCCGGCCTACCCTTGGGCCCCCATGCGCCGGGCGTTGCCGCCTGAGGATTATGCCGGTCTGGCGCGGGAGCACGCGATCGCGCTGCCCTGCCGCACCGCAGATCAGGGTGCGATCCAATGGGTCATCCTGTCCCCGGATGCGGGATGGAAACCAATGCCTTCGTAGAGCCGCACTGCAACCGGGTTGATAGTTTTCAGCCTGATCATCCGGAAATGCTTACCTGTCGCCTCCTGGCAACTCCGGACCAACCGGTTTGCCAAACAATGTCCCCGGAAAGCCGGGTCAACAGAGGCAATCCCGGATCGCGCCACCGCAGGATGGTTACGTTCGGAGACGCCAGACCTACACGTCCTTGAAGCGCGTCACGACAGCGCCGGCGACGGGGCTCTGCGCGACGATCGTGACGCCGGTCAGCGGGTACTTCTCCAGCATCTCGGGCGCGCGACCATGGCGCAGGCTGGTGACGAACAGCGTCTTCATGTCCGGACCGCCGAAGCATGGCATGGTCGGCGCAGCGACCGGCACAGGATATTTCTCGAGCAGTTTGCCGGACGAGTCGTAGCGGTTGAGGCACGCAGCTGAGACGCCGGCGCTCCAGTAGCAGCCCTCGGCGTCGGCGGCGGCGCCGTCGGGCCGTCCGGCCTCCTGCGCGATGTCCTTGACGATGCGCTGGTGACCAGAGATCGCGCCGTTGGCCGAGTCGAAAGTCCAGCGATCGATCCAGCGCCCGCGCGAATCCGAGTGAAACATGGTGCGGCCGTCAGGCGTCCAGGCGAGCCCGTTGCTGACATAGAGCCCGTCGATCTTCTTCTCGACGTAGCCGCGCTTATCCACCCGGTAGAGCGCTCCTATCGGCTCCGGCTCCGCACGGCCGCTGTTGTCCATCGATCCCACCCAGAACGCGCCGTCGGGCCCGACCTTGCCGTCGTTGAGCCGGGTGTCCGGGTTGTCGCCCTCGATCACCGCGATTTCGTTGAACGCGCCACTCTGGCGATCGAACAGACCGACGGAATGGCGAAGCGCCACGACCAGCTTGCCGCCTTCTGTCAACCCGAAAGAGCCGACCTCGCTCGGAAAGGTCCACTGGCGCGTTGCCGCGGTCTTGAGGTCGATGCTGTGGATCGTCTTGTTGACGATGTCCTCAAACAGCAGGGCATCTTCGCGGTCGTCATAAACCGGGCACTCGCCCAGTTCGCAGCGGATGCTTTCGGTCACGGGCTTGAATTCCAGCACGAGCATTCCCCCGTTTTTTTGATTGTGGAGTGAGGCGTAACACGGGTCCCGGGGCATGGGTAGACGGCGGACGCAAACGGCCGCCGCGCGTGTTGCGCGCGACGGCCATGGCTCAGGTCCGACTTTTCCTCAGTCTATTTGCACATCCCGAAGGGTGGTTTGTGCGATTTGCCCGGCGGACACTTGTTCACGCAGAGGCCGTTCCACGTCTCCTTCGGCGGCAGGCAGAAGATCAACTGCGGCTTGCACTGCCCGTTAGGCGGCAGGTGAATCTGGCCAGCCGGACATTTGTCGACGCACTGACCGTTCCACATCTCTTTCGGCGGCGGGCAGAGTACGGGCTGTATGATGTTCAGGCCGCACGCTCCATTCGGTGGTTTGTGGACCTGGCCCGGCGGGCACGGGTTCACGCATTGCCCGTTCCACATCTCCTTCGGCGCCAGACAGAGCACCAGGATCGGCTGGCAAGCCCCGTTCGGCGGCTTGTGCACCTGACCCGGCGGACACGGGTTCACGCATTGCCCGTTCCACATCTCCTTCGGCGGCAGGCAGAACACGAGGTTCGGCTTGCATTGGCCGTTCGGCGGCGTGTGGATCTGACCGGGCGGGCACTGGTTCACGCACTGCCCGTTCCAAAGCTCCTTGGGCGGCAGGCATAGAACCAGGATCGGCGAGCACGCACCGTTCGGCGGCTGGTGCACCTGGCCGGGCGGGCACTTGTTGACGCACTGGCCGTTCCACATCTCCTTCGGCGGCGGGCACAGCACGATGGGCGGCTTGCACTGCCCATTCGGCGGCGTGTGGAACTGGCCCGGCGGGCACTTGTTCACGCACTGGCCGTTCCACATCTCCTTCGGCTGCAGGCAGAACACCGGCGGCAGGACGATGAGGCCGCAGGCGCCGTTAGGCAGTTTGTGGACCTGGCCCGGCGGGCACTTGTCCAGGCACTTGCCGTTCCAGGTTTCCTTCGGCGGCAGGCAGAACACCGGCGGGATGACCGGCTTGCACACGCCATTCGGCGGAGTGTGCTGCTGGAAGGGCGGGCACTTCGGTACGCACTTGCCGTTCCAGTTCTCGTTCGGCGGGAGGCAGAGCACGAGCGGCGGACCGCAGGCGCCGTCGGGCATCTTGTGGACCTGCAACGGCGGGCACTTCGGCACGCACTTGCCGTTGAACAACTCATTCGGCGGCAGGCACAGGATGATCGGCGGGCCGCAGACGCCGTTCGGCATCTTGTGGATCTGGCCCGGAGGACACTTCGGCACGCACTGGCCGTTGAACATGTCCTGGCTCGGCGGGCAGCCGACCGGCACGCACTGACCGTTGATGTCGAGCACCTGTCCCGGCGGGCAACCTTGCGGCGGGTTGCAGACGCCATTGCCGAAGATCATGCCGAGCGGGCACCAGCAGATGCCGTTCGGCAGCTTGATCATGGTCGGCGGACACGCCTGCGGCGGCACGCACTTGCCGTTCAGGAATACGTCGCCCGGCGGGCACGCGCACTGGCCGTTGGGCAGCTTCTGGAGGCCCGGCGGGCAGGCGATCGGGTGGCACTGGCCCTGGTAGTAGAAGGTGCCGGGCGGGCAGCTTACCGGCGGCGGCACGCACTGGCCGTTTTGCAGGTAGTAGCCCGGAGGACACGTCGGATAGACGCATTGTCCGTTCTGATACGACGTGCCCGGCGGGCAGGTCGGGATGATGATGCACTGGCTACCGTTGTAGTACGTGCCCGGCGGGCAGGTCACCACGGGCGGCTGTGTCGGCGCGGTGGCACAGGGCAGCGTCGCGATCGCGCCCATGTAGCCACGGAAATCCTCGTGGCCGGCCTTGTCGTCGTAATCGATGAACCAGCTGGCCGCCGGAGGCGTGTTCTGGGGCTGGATCAGTGTGTTCGAGTTGCCCTGCAGTCCGTCGATGAAGGGGAACGAACCCGGTGCCGCCGCGGGATCGCCCGGGTCGAGCAGGCGCTCGCCAGTCGACCAGACAGTGGCGCCACAAGCATTGAAGTTGATGAGGCCGCCCTGCCCAGGCGTATAGCCATAGCCGAGCGCAACACCGCCGTTGGCGTTGTTGTAGTTCGGCGCCATGCCCACGGAATACTGATCATACTCGGCGCGCCACCGCCCTGGCGAAGGATCGCCGGGCGTCTTCGGCAGGAAACGCAACACGCGGCTCTGGCCGCCGTTGGCAAGCTGGTACAACGAATAATCGCCGGTGGTAGCGCCGCGCTCGGCCACATACATCCGGCCCTGGCCGTCGAAGGTGATCGACGCGATCTCGATGCCGTCCTGGAGCGTCGGAATCTCGACCTCGACCCGCGGACTGCCGGAGACAGTGCCGTTCGGGTTGATTCCGACGGACCACACCTGCGGACCCTGGGCGATCGAATAGAAGAGACGGCTATTGTAGACCGCCAGCGCAAAGACCCGACGCGCCGGCGCCGCTGAGCCCCAGGTCGCCGGACTGGTCGTGTCGAACGACGGACTGCTGATGTCTACCGGAAAGCTCGGCGGCGGCGGGATCGCCGGCAGGCCGGCGCCCGGACGGCCCTCGACGCCGTGGTCGTAGGTGCCGCGCTGAATTCCGTCGAGGCCGAAGCGGTAGACGATGCCGGTGGAGCGCTCGGCGACGAAGATCTGCTGCGTACCGGGGTCAAAGGCAAGACCTCCAAGCGCCGCCGCGCCGTTGCCGGATTGGCCGACCGTTGCGAACGGCGACACCTCGCCGGTGACTCCATCGACGCGCCAAATGGTGCCAGGGCTGCCGCCATACTCCGGCGGGCCGAACTGGCCGGGCACGAACTGCGCGCCGGCTTCTCCCCGCTCGACCCGCTTCATCTGGCCGTTCTGGTCGAGGACGAAAATCGACAAGCCATAGGCCGATGTGGCGGCGAGATAGATGTTGGGCTGGTCGGCGTTGTCGAGCGTTGCGCCGAACACCTGTCCGATCTGACCGGCGGTGATCGTGAACGTCTTCGGGGCGGAGCTCTCACCCTGCGGGCCGAGGGAAGTCAGGTCGACGATGCGCGCCGATGCTCCGCCAAGGTCAATGCCGACATAGTCGAATGGATCGGCGCCGGGAGGTGCTTGAGTCGCCGCCACCCCCGAAAAACCGGTAACAACCGCGGCGCCCGGGGTGACGATCGCATCCTGCGCGCGCACCGGTGCGGGTACAAAAAAGGCCGCCAATCCCAGGGCGGCCGTGAGCGATAGCAGCGAATGCGAGCGATGCGATTTCGATACACGCACCGACGAACGTGACGCCAATTCCCCGTCCATAGCATCCTCCCCCGATCCGCCGATGGCGACTGATGATAGCCGCCTTCTCCGCCGACGCGAACATAAAGATCGGGCCTTCAGCGCGAATCTTGAGCGCGCAGAAAACCCTATCCGTAAGGAGCTTCGCCTGTGAGGGGTGACATGGCTGTGAACGGCATCACATCAGCCCCCCATTTCCGCCGCGATGCCGGCAACCGTTCGGACAAGCGCTTCCACCGAAAGGCCGACGTCGGCCACCGTTACGAATTCAAGCGGGTTGTGGCTGATGCCGGCGCGGCAGCGGACGAAGATCATGCCGATGTCCGTGACATGGACCATTGCCTGCCCATCATGCCCTGCCCCCGACATGAACTCGCGGGGCTTGGCTCCGGTGACGTCCTCTATCGCTGCTGCGATAATCTTGCGAAGGGCCGGTGCGGCAACCGCCACCGGTTTCTCGTGGACCGTTTCAACCCCGATCACGACGCCGCGCCGTGCGCCGACCTGACGGGCGCGGTTGCGGATTTCGGTCGCCGCCGCGATCCGTGCCTCGTCGTCCGACGCGCGAACATCGAGGGAGAACTCGACCACCCCGGGGATTACGTTGCTGGCGCCGGGCGACGCCTTGATCTCACCGACCGTCGCGACGAGGGCGGACCGCGTCCCCCTCAGCGCCACGTCCTCGATGAAGGTCATGAGTTCGGCGGCTGCGGCGAGTGCATCGTGGCGCGCGTCCATTGGGACCGTACCGGCATGCCCCGCCTCGCCGCGGATGTGCAGGCGATAGCGTCCCTGGCTGGCGATGGCGCTGACAACGCCCAGCGGCTCGTTCGCTTTCTCGAGCACCGGCCCCTGCTCGATGTGCACCTCGACATAACCGAGCAAATCCGCCCGGTCATACGCCTCGGTGAGGATGTGGTCCGGATCGCCGCCGAACTCGGCGAGCGCGTCCCGCATGGTCATGCCGCTGGCGTCGGTCATCTCCAGGACGGATCGGTCAAGAGTGCCGGCAAGCGCGGACGAAGACATCAGCGTCTTCGGATAGCGCACGCCCTCCTCGTCGCCGAAAGCCAGCACCTCGATGGCAAACGGCAGGCGGATGCCACGAGCACGCAGTTCCTCGACCGCCACAATGCCGGCGACGACACCGAGATTGCCGTCGAAGCGCCCGCCATCGACAACCGTGTCGATGTGCGACCCGATCAGCAGTCGCTTCGCCGGCATGAGGGCTACCCGGCGCGGCGGGCAGCAGGCCGTGCATAGTACCGGCCGCGTCCATGCGCACGGTCATGCCCGCACGGCGCATCCACTCACCCACCAGTCCGGCGGCGCGCTTATGCTCCGGCGAGAGGAATACGCGCGTCAGCCGGTCGGGCTCGGCGCTGATCGCGGCAAGGGCGTCGATCATCGCCTGCGCGCGTTCGCCAACGGACATAACGCTGGAGACGCTCACGGGCTGATCCGCTCGTCGATGCGGAAGCTGATGATCTTCACGACCTCCCCGATGGCCATGGCAAACTCGGCCTCCGGATCGCGCGTGACGCGCTCGGCGAACGAGTCGAGGATTTTGTCCTTCGTGGCGCCTTTCACCGCGAGGATGAACGGAAAACCGAACCTGTCGCGGTAGGTGGCATTCATATCCGTAAAGCGGGTGAATTCGTCGGCCGTCAGCTGGTCCAGCCCGGCGCCGGCTTGCTCGCGCTTCGATTCTGCCGCCAGTTCACCGGCGATCGCCGCCTTGCCGGCAAGATCGGGGTGGGATCGCAGCAAGGCTATCTTCTGCTCCGGGCCCGCCTCGCGTACCTCCTCGCCGAACGCCTCGATCATTGCCCGCTTGCTGGCAAAGGGCCGCACCGTTGAGGCGCGCTCCGCCACCCACGGCGAATGCTCCGCGACGTCGCCAAAGACGGCCACGAACGTGGCCGTATCCATGGCGTTGACCTCGTCAAGCGAGATGGGGAACGCGGTCATGCTGCCGGTGATGCCCGACCTGTGGCGCCATGTCTAGCGGCTGAGCAGGAATGCGCCGAGCGCGCGCCGCTCTTCTTCGGTCATGTGTGTTTCGTTACCGAGCGGCATGGCGTCGCCATTCACGGCCTGCGCCAGGATCTGCTCCTTGTGCAGCACAATATCGGCCACGCTGCCGAGAATGACGCCCTTTGGTGGTTCGTCGAACCCTTCGTGGCTCGGGCGGGCGGAGTGGCACATGACGCAATGCTTGCCGACGATCGCCAGCGCCTCGCCGTCAGTGACCTGAAGCCCGGCCATCTCCGGATCGGTCCGCGGCGCCGTCAGATAGATCGCGCCACCAAGCGCGATTGCCGCCACCGGAAGCGTCCAGCCGATCTTGTCGAAATGATCGCCGGCATCGTGCCGGTTGAGGAAGTGCCGCACCATGGCGCCGACAACCACGATCAGCGCCACGATTAGCCATGTATGGGGATGGCTGGACAGCATCGGATAGTGGTTGCTGACCATCATCAGCAGCACGGGCAGCGTCAGGTAGTTGTTATGGACGGAACGCTGCTTGCCGATGGCCCCGAGCGCCGGATCGGGCGCCTCATGGGCCATCAGCGACGCGACGATCTTGCGCTGGTTCGGGATGATGATGCCAAACACGTTGACGGCCATGATCGTGCCGATGAACGCGCCGACGTGGATGAGCGCACCGCGGCCAGAATAAATCTCACTGTAGAGCCATGCTGCTCCGACGATCATCGCGAAGACGATCGCGCCGAGCAGCGCGGTGTTCTGGCCGATCGCCGATTTGCACAGGCGGTCGTAAATCAGCCAGCCGCCGGCAAGGCTCGCGATCGAGATGACGATCGCCTGTGACGGCAGCATCGGCAGCACGTTCGGGCTGATGAGAAAAACGTCCGCCTGCCAATAGTACTGCAGGATCAGCAATGCGAAGCCGGTGACCCAGGTGAGGTACGCTTCCCACTGGTACCAGATCAGGTCCGGCGGCAATTCCTTCGGCGCCACGACGAACTTCTCGACATGATAAAAGCCGCCGCCGTGCACTTCCCACGCCGTGCCGGAGACGCCCTCGCGCATCTGCGGCCGCTTGCGCAGACTGAGGTCGAGCGCAATGAAGTAGAAAGACGTGCCGATCCAGCCGATGCCCACCACCAGATGGGCCCAGCGCACGGCAAGATTCAACCATTCAACAATGAAGGCGGACATGGCCCCGCGTAGCCGGCTTCGTTCATGGAGCGGGCGCGCTCCGGCATGGAACGCGCCCGTCGATCAGACCGGCGACAGATCCCTATTGCGGGATCTTGTCGTCGATGCCCTTGACGTACCAGTTGATACCGAGCAGCGCGCCATCGTCGATGACCTTGCCGTCCTCGACGCCCACCGAGCCATCCTGCTTGGCGATCGGGCCCTTGAACACCTGCAGCTCGCCGGACTCGATCTTGGCGATCGAATCCTCGGCCATCTTCTTCACGTCGTCGGGCATGTTCATGAGCGGACCGAGCACAAGCACATCGGTCTTGAAGCCATCCCAAGCCTGGTGCGATTTCCATGTGCCGTCGAGAACCGCCTGGACCTCCTGGATGTAGTACGGGCCCCAGTTGTCGATCAGCGACGCCAGATGGGACTTCGGGCCGAAGCTCGACATGTCCGCCGATTGGCCGAAAGCGTGGATGCCGGCTTTCTCAGCGGCTTGCATCCCCGCCGGCGAGTCGGTGTGCTGGGCGAGGATGTCCACGCCCTGGTTGATCAGCACGTTGGCGGCGTCGCCTTCCTTGCCCGGGTCGAACCACGAGTTGACCCACACGATCTTCACCTTGAAATCCGGGTTGACGGACTGGGCGCCGAGCATGAAGGCGTCGATACCCATGATCACTTCCGGGATCGGGAACGAGACGATGTAGCCGGCGAGCCCCTTCTTCGACATCTTCGCCGCGATCTGGCCCATCACGTAGCGGCCTTCGTACCAGCGGATGTTGTAGGTCGAGACGTTCGGCGCGGTCATGAAGCCGGTGGCGTGTTCGAACTTCACGTCGGGGAAGTCCTTGGCGACCTTCATCGTCGCTTCCATGAAGCCGAAGGACGTCGTGAAGATGATGCCGCAGCCTTTCTGCGCAAGTTCGCGGATCGGGCGCTCGGCATCCGATTCCGAGACGTTCTCGATGTACGTACTGGCATCGACCTTGTCGCCGAACTTGGCGGCGACGTCCTGACGGCCGATGTCGTGCTGCTGGCTATAGCCGCCGTCGTTGTGCGGACCGACATAGACGAAGCAGGCCTTCAGCGGATCGGCGGCCTGTGCCGAGCCGGCCGTCAGGGCCAAGGCCAGAGCCGCGCCTGAGGCGGCAATAAGTTTACGCATGGTTGGATACCTCCGTTGTCATTTGCAAAACGCCAAGCAAGAACCTTGCCGCATTCCCGGTTCGGCCTCGTATCTCCTACCGGTCAGGCACAAACGCCTGGCCAAGGCAGGCCGGTGTGTTGATGCGCAAAAGCGTGCGATTGCGCGAGATGATCACCAATACCACGACCGTGGTCAGGTACGGCAGCGCATTGAGGAACTGCGGCGGCAGGGCGACGCCATAGCCCTGGGCGTTGAGCTGCAGGATGCTGATCGCACCAAAGAGCACTGCGCCGATCGCGACGCGGACCGGCAGCCAGGTACCAAAAACCACCAGCGCCAGCGCGATCCAGCCCCGGCCCGCGGTCATATTGGGTATCCACTGCGGGGAATAGACGATGGACAGATAGCCGCCGGCGAGACCTGCACAGGCGCCGCCAAACAACACGGCCAGGAAACGAACCCGGATGACGTTATAGCCAAGCGCGTGCGCCGAGACGTGATTGTCGCCCGTCGCCCGCACGATCAGGCCGGCGCGTGTGCGGAAAAGGAACCAGCTCACCGCGACGATCAGGGCGATGCCAACATAGAAGAGCGGGTCCTGACCGAAGAGGACCGGCCCGACCAGGGGGATGTCGGTCAGGCCCGGAATAATGATGCGGTCGAGTTGCAGTCCAGGGATGCTGACGTAGCGGTCGCCGATCAGCGCCGACAGGCCGAGCCCGAAGAGCGTCAGCGCGAGGCCCGAGGCGACCTGGTTTGCCACAAAGACCAGCGTCACCAGCCCGAACAGCGCCGCCATGGCAATACCCGCAAGGATCGCGGCAAGGACCCCTAGAAGCGGAACGCCGGTCGCGTAGCCGGCTATGAAGCCGGTCACGGCGCCGACGGCCATCATGCCCTCGACGCCGAGGTTGAGGACGCCGGACCGCTCCGCGACGAGTTCGCCGAGCGAAGCAAAGAGCAGCGGCATCGCGGCGGTGGTGATGGTGAGCAGCAGGCCCTGAAGTTCGATCGCACCCATCTCAGGCGCTCACTGTGAAGGTAGTCGCCGCCTGCGGGCGGACCAGCCGCACGCGATAAAAGATGAGCGTGTCGCACGCGAGCACGAAGAACAGCAGCAGCCCCTGGAATACGCGCGCGATCTGCTCCGACAGGTGGTAGGTGCTCTGGATGCCCTCGCCACCGAGGTACGAAAGCGCCAGCACGAAGCCGGCGACGATGATGCTGAGCGGATTCAGCCGGCCGAGAAATGCCACGATGATGGCGGTGAAGCCGTAGCCGGGCGAAACGCTGATGCGCAACTGACCGAGCGGACCGGCGACCTCGCAGATGCCTGCGAGCCCGGCAAGACCGCCGGAAATCAAAAAGGCAATCAGGATCATCCGGTTCTGGCTGAAGCCGGCGAAGGCCCCTGCCCTGGGCGCCTGGCCAAGCACGCGGATCTGGAATCCGGTCAGCGTCTTGCGCAAGAGGAACCATGCCGCCACCGCCACGACCAGCGCAAATATGATGCTGATGGTGATGTGCTGCCCGGCGATGACGGGCAACAGTTGCCCCTCGCTGAACTGGCGGCTGTTGGGGAAGTTGAACCCCGCCGGATTACGCCATGGCCCGCGCGCAATCCAATCGAGGAAGTAGCCGGCTATGTAGACCAGCATGAGGCTGGTCAGGATTTCGTTAGCGCCGAAGCGCGTCTTGAGCAGCGCGGGTATCGCCCCGTAGGCCATGCCGCCGAGGATGCCCATGAGGAGCATCAGGGTGATCACGATCGGCCCCTGCCACTCGGGGAAGAGGATCGGCAGCGCCGAACCGGCGATGGCCCCCGCGGTGAACTGTCCCTCGGCGCCAATATTCCAAGTGTTGGACAGGTAGCAGAGCGACAGACCGACCGCGATGAGGATCAACGGGGTCATCTTCACGATCAGGTCCTGGATCGACCACCAGGCCGTCAGCTTCTCGATGAAATAGACATAGAGCGCACCGAAGGGATCGACGCCGTTGACAGCGAAGATGACGAAGCCGCACACGACGGTCAGCCCAATGGCGATCAGCGGCGATAGCAATGCCATCGCAGCGGAGCGTTCCGGCCGCCGGATCAGTTCAATGCGCATGCCCCTGCCCGTCCCCGTTTGCCGCCTAGTGTCCGTGCGCCCCGCCCATCAGCAGTCCGATTTCTTCGCGCGTGATGCCATGAGCGTCGCGCGGCTCTGAAAGAAGTCCCTTGGATATGACCGCAATGCGATCGGAAATCTCCAAAATCTCATCGAGGTCCTGGCTGATGATCAGCACCGCCGATCCGGCCCGCGCCAGATCGATCAGCGCCTGCCGGATGGCCGCCGCCGCGCCCGCGTCGACGCCCCATGTCGGCTGGCAGACGATGAGAAGCCCGGGTCGCCGGTCAAACTCACGACCCACGACGAACTTCTGAAGGTTGCCGCCGGACAGCGACGCCGCCTCCGGATCGGGTGATCCCTTGCGCACATCGAATGCGTCGGTAACCTTGCCCACGATACTTCGCGCGCTGGTGAAGTTGACGATGCCGCCGCGAGCCAGTCCCTCGCGCGTCCCATGCCGGGTCAGAACAACATTCTCCGAAAGCTTGAAACGTGGCACCGCGCCGTGGCCGAGCCGCTCTTCAGGAACGAAGGCCGCGCTTAACCTACGCCGCGCGTTCACGCCACGCCGTCCGCATTCCGTGCCGTCGATTGCGATGACATGATTCTGCGCAGCACGGTTTTCGCCGGAAAGCGCGGCGAAGAGCTCATCCTGCCCGTTGCCGGCGACGCCAGCGATCGACAGCACCTCGCCGCCGCGCACCTCCAGAGAAATGTTCTCCAGCGCTATGGCAAACGGGTGCGGCCGCGGCATCGAGAGATCGCGAATAGCGAGCCGCACCGGCGCGGTCGTGGGCGTCGGTTCGTGCGCCTTCAGTTGGCGCACCTCGGCGCCGACCATCATGCTTGCCAGTCGTGCCGCCGTCTCCTTTTGCGGGTCGCACTCGGCGACGACCTTGCCATGGCGAAGGATGGTCGCGTGGTGGCAGATGGCTCGCACCTCCTCCAGGCGGTGGCTGATGTAGAGAACCGAGACGCCCTCCGAGGCGAGACGCTTCAGCGTGACGAAGAGATCGTCGGCCTCCTGCGGAGTCAGCACCGAGGTCGGCTCGTCCATGATGATGAGCTGCGGCTCCTGCAACAGGCAGCGCACGATCTCGACACGCTGCCGCTCGCCAACGGACAGGTCGGCAATCACCGCATCCGGGTTGAGCGGCAGTCCGTATTCGGCGGAGACGGAGGTGATCCGCTTCTTCAGCTCCGCGAAGCTGTTGATATGGGCTAGCGCAAGCGAGATGTTCTCCGCCACGGTCAGCGCATCGAAGAGCGAGAAATGCTGAAACACCATGCCGATGCCGAGCGCCCGGGCTGCGGCGGGGTTGGCGATGGTTACCGGCTTGCCGCGCCAGCGGATTTCACCGGCCGTCGGTTGCAGCGCGCCGTAGAGGATCTTCACCAGCGTCGATTTGCCCGCCCCGTTCTCACCAAGCAGCGCATGGATCTCGCCCGGCTTGATGGCAAAGTTGACCATGTCGTTGGCGCGGATCGTGGCGAAATCCTTGACGATGCCGATGGCCTCAAGCGTCGGCTCGCCCGGCAGCCTCTGGAACGCCGCAACGGGCTGCGTGCCAACCTCCATCAGCGCCCTCCGGCAGCACGCCGCGACGGCGTGGCCACCGGTGCCGCCGCCGATCGCAACGCTTCATCACGCGCCAGCAATTCCGCCGCGGTGGCGGCGGCGATTACCGCCGGAACCTTGGAGTGGATGCCGCCAACGCCAATCGGGCAAACCAGCGACGCGATGCGCTCCCGCGATACACCGGCTTCGGCCAAGCGCCGCTCGAAGCGCGCCCGCTTGGTCGCCGAGCCGATCAGCCCAACATAGGGGAACCGGTCGTCGGTCAGCGCCGCGTGGACCAGCGCCAGGTCGAGCTGGTGGCTGTGGGTCATCACCAGGACGAAACTGTCCGCCGGTGCGTCCGAAAGCGCCTCGCCCGGTTCGTTCATCTGCCGCAGTGAAACGTTGGCCGGGACGAAGGCTGGAAACGCGTCCGGCCGCGGATCGACCCAGGTCACCGCAAAAGGCAGCGGCGCCAGCGCCAGCACGAGGGCACGGCCGACATGGCCCGCGCCGAACAGGATCAGTCGGCCGGCGATCGTCGCCGAACGCCTCGGTCAGCACATCGCCCTGGAGAGTAGCGCTTCCCGGCGTCATCGATTCCCCCGTGACGGCGCGGCGATGGATTCCGTCCACCGCGACCGTCCCCCTGGTGACCAGCCTACCCGTCGCCTCGGCTTCGGCCAACCCGGCGATTTCCGGCCGCTGCGCGGCATCAATCAGCTCCACGACGATGTCGACATTGCCGCCGCAGCATTGGCCGAGTTCGGGTCCAAGGGCGAAGTTCCGCAGCTCTGCCTTCTTGCCCTGCGGGTTGGAGAGCGCCGCCTGCGCGATGGCGATGGCCCGCCATTCCAGAGTGCCGCCGCCGATCGTGCCGGTGAATCCGCCATCGGGATGAACGATCAGCCGCGCGCCGGCTTCCCGGGGAGACGACCCCCGCGCCGCCGCCAGCGTCACCATCGCAACCCGGCCGTGGCGGTCGAGACCGTCGAGCACCCGCGGCCAGACGGCCGTCATCCGTCGGTTCCCGCGGTAGCGCGAATGGCACGCATGATCGCCTCTGGCGTCGTCGGCGCATCGAGCCGCGGAAACACCGCCGGCTTCAGGCTGAGGATTGCGTCGGTCACCGCCGAGAAGACGGAGATCGCCAGCATCAGCGGTGGCTCGCCCACCGCCTTGGAGCGGAAGATCGCATCCTCGCGGTTGCCACCGGACTCGAACAACGCCACGCGAAAATCCGCCGGCACGTCCGACGACGTCGGAATCTTGTAGGTCGACGGCGCGTGCGTCTGCAGCCGGCCCGCCGAATCCCAAACCAGCTCCTCCGTCGTCAGCCAGCCCATGCCCTGCACGAAGCCGCCCTCGATCTGACCGATGTCGATCGCCGGATTGAGCGACTTGCCGACGTCGTGGAGGATATCCACGCGGTTGACCCGCATCTCGCCGGTCATGGTGTCCACGGTGACCTCCGAGCAGGCCGCGCCGTAGGCGAAATAATAGAAGGGGCGACCGGTTGCGCGCTCCCTGTCCCACGTGATCAGCGGCGTCTTATAGAAGCCGGCCGATGACAGGTGCACCCGGTTTACATAGGCCGCCTGCGCTACCTCTGAAAGGGTCATGGTCCGGTTACCGACCAGCACTCCGCCGTCCTGGAATTTCACCTGGTCCCGCGTGACATTCCATTTTTCTTCGATGAAGTCGTAGAGGCGGTCCTTGATCTCGCGGCAGGCATTGAGCGCCGCCATCGCGTTGAGATCTGTGCCGGCGGACGCCGCGGTCGGCGACGTGTTCGGCACCTTCGCCGTCGAGGTGGCGGTGATCTTCACCTTGTCGAGGCCCACCCCGAATTCCTCGGCGACGACCTGCGCCACCTTCACGAACAGCCCCTGCCCCATCTCCGTGCCGCCGTGGTTCAGGCTGATCGAGCCGTCACGGTAGAGATGAACCAGCGCGCCGGCCTGGTTGAGATGGATGAGGGTGAAGGAAATGCCGAATTTCACCGGCGTCAGCGCGATGCCCTTCTTCAGCACCGGATTGCTGGCGTTGAACTCGGCGAGCTCCTTGCGGCGCTGGTTGTAGTCGCTGGTGCGCTCCAGTTCGCCGACCAGCTCGTGCAGGATGTTGTCCTCGACGCGCATGCCGTAGGGCGTGCGGTCGCGGCCGGCGCCGCCATAGAAATTCGCCTTGCGCACGTCGAGCGGATCGCGCCCGGTGACGAAGGCGATGTGGTCCATCATCCGCTCGGCGAAGAGCATGCCCTGCGGGCCGCCGAAGCCGCGGAAAGCCGTGTTGGAGACGGTGTTCGTGCGCGTCCGCCGGGTCAGGATGCGGCACGACGGGTAGTAGTAGGAGTTGTCGGCGTGGAACATCGTGCGGTCGACGACGCCGAGCGTCAGGTCTTCCGAGTAGCCGCAGCGCGCCGAAAGCGCGACATCGACCGAGCGCAGGCTGCCTTCGCGTGTGAATCCGGCCGAGTAGTCCACGCGGAAGTCGTGGCGCTTGCCGGTCATGATCATGTCGTCGTCGCGGTCGAGGCGCATCTTGCACGGCCGCCCCGTCTTCCAGGCGGCGAGCGCCGCCAGCGCCGCCCACTGCGTCGCCTGGCTCTCCTTGCCGCCGAAGCCGCCGCCCATGCGCCGCACCTCCACGGTCACGGCGTTGTCGTTCAGGCCGAGAACGTGGGCCACGACATGCTGCACCTCGGTCGGGTGCTGGGTCGAGGAATAGACGAACATGTCGCCATCCTCGCCGGGGATGGCCAACGCCACCTGCCCCTCGAGGTAGAAGTGCTCCTGCCCGCCGAGTCGGAATTCGCCAGTCACCTTCTTCGGCGCCCGCTCCAGTTCCTCGTCGATCTCGCCGCGCTCGAACTTGTAGTCTGGCAGCACGCTCGTGCCCGCGACCAGCGCGTCGTCGACATCGATCACTGGCATCGACGGCGCCGTGGCTATCCGCGCCAGGCGGGCCGCGCGCCGCGCCTGATCGCGGGTCTCGGCCACCACGACGAAGAGCACCTGCCCGAAAAACATGATCGTGCCGCTGACGATCAGCGGGTCGTCGTTGATGTCCTTCGGGCTGATGTCGTTCTTGCCGGGAACATCCTTCGCAACCAGCACCGCCACGACACCCGGCGCAGCCTTGACCGGCTCGAGGTCGAGCGTCGTGACACGGCCCGCCGCGATCGGCGCGTAGCCCGGCGCGAGATGCAGCGTGCCGGCCGGCACGCGCTGGTCGTCGATATACATCGCCTGGCCGGTAACGTGCTTGACGGCGCTGTCGTGCGCCGCCGGCGTCCGGACGACGGAGAAGTTCTCCGGATCCTTGGGGGCGCTAGCCTGATCCATGCGTTGCCCCCTCGCGTCGGCCGATCACGCGCGTGCGCGTGCTCGCCGTGCCCGCCGCCTCGATCAGCGCCTTGCCGAGGATCGCGTGCGCCGTCTGCGCGCGGTAGCGCCCGCTGGCCCGGTGATCGTCGATCGGCTCGAAGTCGTCCTGCAGCGCGGCGAAGGCCCGGCTCCACGCCTGCGGATCGCGGATCGGATTGCCCATGAGCGCCCGCTCGGCATTGCGCGCCCGCTTCGGCGTCTCCGCCATGCCGCCGTAGGCGAGCCGGGCGTCGGTGACCGTGCGGTCCTCATCGACGGTGAAGCGAAACGCGCCCATCACCGACGAGATGTCCTGGTCGAAGCGCTTGGTCACCTTGAAGCAGCGGAAGATGTGCTCCTCGCCCATCTGCGGTATCCGGATCGCCGTGACCAGTTCGCCCGGTGCCCGGTTCTGCTTGCCGTAGGAAATGTAGAAGTCCTCGATCGGTATCGAGCGCGGTTGCTTGCCCTTGCGCAGGTCGAGCTTGGCGTCCAGCGCGATCAGCACCGGCGGTGTATCGCCGATCGGCGAGCCATTGGCGACGTTGCCGCCCATTGTGCCGCTGGCGCGCACCTGCTTCGAGCCCAGACGGCGCAACAGTTCGCCGAGGTCCGGATCGAGAGCCCGGAAATGGGGCTCGATCTGCGCGTAGGTCGCTCCGGCGCCGATGAAGATTTCGCGTCCGCTGTCCTCGATCAGGTCGAAACCACCGACCTTTCCGATATGAATGATCTTGGGGAGCTTGCGAAACTGCTTCGTGATCCACAGGCCGACGTCGGTTGCACCCGCGACGATGGTGGCGTCGGGGTGCCGCTCATACAGGTCGGCGAGGCCGTCGAGGCTTGCGGGTGCCGCGAAGAACTGCTTGTCGTCGCCGATGAATACATCCTCGCTGTCGGCGAGGAAGGAAAGCACGCCGCTCATATCGTTGACACCGGAGCGGAAACGGTCGCGACGCGAACCGGCGCAGGCCGCCACGGCGGCATCGACGATCGGGCGGTAACCGGTGCACCGGCAGAGGTTGCCGGCGATCCAGTCGTTGATGGTGTCGCGCGATACCTGCCCGTTGGTCGACTGGTACATGGCGAACAGCGCCATAACAAAGCCGGGCGTGCAGAACCCGCACTGCGAGGCATGCTTCTCGACCATCGCCTGCTGGATGGGATGCAGCGTGCCGTCGGGCGCGACCAGGTCTTCGACCGTCACGATCTCGGTGCCATCCACCTGGCCGAGCAGTTGAATGCATGAATTGACCGGCTCGTAGACCAGCCGTCCATCGCGCATGCGGCCGAGCGCCACTGTGCAGGCGCCGCAGTCGCCTTCGGCACAGCCTTCCTTCGTACCGGTCGAGCCTTCGGTCTCGCGGAGATAATCGAGCAACAGGTCGGTCGGCGCGACGTCGATCAACTCGACCAGGCGGCCCTTGCGAATGAAACGGATCGTCGGACGCATCAACTGCCCCGGTAAGTGGAATAGCCGAACGGCGAAAGCAGCAGCGGCACGTGATAGTGGGCGCCCGGATCGGCGATGCCGAAGCGGATCGGCACCACATCGAGGAACAGCGGCGACGGCAAGTCGTGGCGGCTGCGCAGATATTCGCCGGCGTGGAAGCGCAGCTCATACGTGCCGGCCATCATCGCCTCGCCATCGAGCAGCGGCGTGTCCACGCGGCCGTCACTGTTCGTGCGCGCCGACGTGACGCGCACAGGCTCGCCGTCCATCCTGAACAATTCGATGGTCATCCCCGCCGCAGGCAAGCCTGCGGCGGTGTCCAGAACATGGGTCGTAAGGCGTCCCATCGTGACACCCATTCTACGCAAACGCATGGCCGCCGTGACCGACGCCCCCGCCGCACCGCTTCTTGCCCCAACCTGCCCGTCACCGGCCAGATTCCAAGGCTCGACAATGGATTATGCCGAAAACCTGTTCAAACGCTAAATTTGGGCAGATCGGCGTGCAATCGCGCCATTCCTCGCTTTTTTCACGGTATGAGCAGGGTTGTCGCGACCGTTTGGCGCGCTTCCAGGGCCCGGTGGGCGTCCGCCGCGTCCTTCAGCGGGAACTCTCGGCCAATATCCACTTTCACGGCTCCCGACTGCATCACCTTGAACAGATTGGCAGCCGCTTCCTCGAACGCAGGCCGCTTGGCGAAATAATGTGCCGTTGTCGGGCGCGTCGCGAAGAGCGATCCCTTCTGCTGGAGCAGGCCGATCTGGAAGGGCGGGACCAGTCCGGATGACTGGCCGAACGAGACCCACATGCCGAGTGGCTTCAGGCAGTCGAGCGAGCCCGGGAACGTGTCCTTGCCGACGAAGTCGTAGACCACGTCGCACTTCTCGCCCTTGGTGATCTCGTTGACGCGCTCGACGAAGTTCTCCGTCGAGTAGTTGATGACGTGGTCGTAGCCGTGGGCGCGCGCGAGCTTTGCCTTCTCCTCCGAGCCGACCGTGCCGATGCTGGTGGCGCCGAGCGCCTTCAGCCACTGGCCGGCAATGCTGCCGACACCGCCGGCCGCCGCGTGGAAGAGAACCGTGTGCCCTTTGCCGACCTTGAAGGTGCGCAGGAGCAGGTATTCGACGGTCACGCCCTTGAGGAAGCCGGCCGCGGCGGTCTTGTCGTCGATGCCGTCCGGAATCTTGATCACCCGCTCGGCCGGGATCAGGCAATATTCGGCATAGGAGCCGCTGCTGCCCGCCTGATAGACGACGCGGTCGCCTTCCTTGAGACCGCTCACGCCGGCGCCCAGACCATCGACGACGCCGGCCGCCTCGGCGCCTGGCGTGTACGGCATATGCGGCGGCTTGTAGACGCCGGCCCGGTTGTACACGTCGACGAAATTGACGCCGATCGCAGTGTGGCGCACGCGCACCTGGCCTTCCTTCGGCTCCGGCATGGGCACTTCGACCCACTTCATCACCTCCGGACCACCGTTCTCCTCGACCCTGATCGCATGCGGCATGACGTACTTTCCTTCTGCAACATCCCTGTAATACCGCAGCCTTGGGACCAATGCGTCGCAGCCGGAAAAGCTGCCAATGTCCTTGCCAAGCGCTTTGGCGCGGCCCATTCCTATCCCCGTCGCCGGGGGGCGAGCAACTTTCCATGACTCTCGGCCGACAGAGTCGAGACCGCGATCCGCTCGAGCGAGAAGCTCGCGGCCGGCTAGGTCTTGCCGACAGGGCGCTTTGCGCTTGCCTTGCGCCGGAGCTCTCCGGCGAACAATGCGCTGAGCACCATCAGCGGCAGGAGGGTCGCCAGGCCGATCCGCAATCCCGCACCCTGCGCCACGAATCCGACCAGCGGCGGCCCGACCAGCGACCCGCTGTAGGCGATCAACGAGAGGGTCGCGACATTGATCGCCGGCGGGCGGTCGCCACGCGCGGCGGCCGCGCTCACCGATAGTGGAAATCCGACCGACACGCCGAGCCCGATCGCGGCGAAACCGACCAGTGCCATGGGCAGGTTCTGCGCCGTCACCAGCGCCAGAACGCCCGCGACCGCGGTGGCGGCGCAGAGACGGCCAAGCGCCACCGCGCCGATACGATCGGTCAACCGGTCGCCGGCCAGACGTCCCGCCGCCATCATCAGCGAGAAGATGCCGAGACCCCAGCCGGTCGCTGCCGCGGATGTGCCGATCGTCTCGCGCAGATAGACCGCGCCCCAGTTGCGCGTCGTCAGTTCGGCGAGGATGACGCCGAAGGCGTAGATGCAAACGCCCACCATCGCCATCGAAGGCAGCGCCAGCATCGGTCGGCGCGGACGATCAGCTCCGGTGTGGCGAGCATGGCCGGCAGCGCCCGTACCAGCATCAGCCCCACCGGCAGGCTGACGACGCGCGACGATGAGGAGATGCAGCCACGCCCTGACGTCCGCCTGCGCGAACTGTGCGCCGATGACCGAGCCGGCGACGGAACCGAGGCTCCAGAAACCGTGGCAAGTGCTCAAGATGCGCCTGCCGCCCGTCTCCTGGATGCGCGCCGCCTCCACGTTCATCGCCACATCGACCACGACGTAGCTCGCACCCATCAAGGCCAGCGCGACGAACAGCGATGGCGCATCCCACGTCCACCCGGGCAGGGTCAGCGCGACATAGAACAAGACCATCCCGACGAGCATCGTCTTGCGCGGCGACAGGCGGTCGACCAGCGGCCCGGTGAAGAAGGTGACGCAGAAGCTGCCGAGCGACATGCCGATCAGGCAGATGGAGAGTTCGGCCGGTCCAAGCCCGAGCCGCGCCTGCACGTCCGGGATGCGCGGAAACCAGTTCGTGAGCGAGAAAGCCTGGACGAAGAACACCGCCATGATCAGCCGGGTCGGCGTCACCCAGGCAACCGCCGCCGCCGGACCAGCCGGAGCGTGGCTCACCCCTTGCCCTTGGTCCGGTTGCGCCGGGCAACGACGTTGAGCAACTCGACCGCCGCCGAGAACGCCATCGCCGTGTAGAGGTAGCCGCGCGGGATATGGAAGCCGACGCCGTCGGCGACCAGCGCGAAGCCGATCATCAGCAGGAACGCCAGCGCCAGCATGCGCGTCGTCGGGTGGCGCTCGATGAAGCCGGCGACCGCGCCCGAGGCGAGGTACATGACGCCGACGGCGATGATCGACCGCCGCGATCATGACGCCGACATGCTCGGCGATGCCGATGGCGGTGATGATCGAGTCGATCGAGAAGACCACGTCGATGACGACGATCTGCGCGACGATCGCGCCGAAGGCGCGCCGCGACCTTGCCCGGCCCGCTCGCTCCTCGCCGTGCCCTCGACGTCCTTGTGGATCTCGCTGCGTCGCCTTGACCAGCAGGAACAGCCCGCCGGCGAGCAGCACCAGGTCGCGCAACGAGAAGCCGTGGCCGGCGAACGTGAACAGCGGCTGCGGTCAGCCCGATCAGCCAGAACAGCGCCGAGAGCAGCGCGATCCGGAAGACCAGCGCCAGCGCCAGGCCGATCTGCCGCGCGCGCTTCGCCTGTTCCGGCGGCAGGCGGCCGACGATCACCGAGATGAAGACGATGTTGTCGATGCCGAGGACGATCTCCATGGCCGTCAGCGTGACCAGGCTCGCGAGGATCGCGGGATCGGTGATCCAGGCGAAGAGGGACATTCAGGCTCCGGTCGGTCGCGAGGCTCGCGCGGTTGCGCGTGACCTGCAGAAGACGCCGATGACGGCGAAGTAGAGACTGACGAGCGAGAATGCAGCGTCAGCACCAGCCGGCCCGGGCTCAGATTCGCGATGCAGCGCGACGACGCGCGAGCACCGCCCACGCGGCCGACATGGCGAGCGTCAGCGGCCGCAGCGCGCTTGACCCGCATCGGGTGCACGAACTCGACCGGCAGTGAAGGTGAGCACCGCGAACGCGGCGACGATCAGCAGCGTCAGCGCCTCCGGCCAGCTGGTAGACCATCAGCTGATAGACGACGACGTTCCAGACCGCCGGGAAGCCGCGGAAGGCGTCGCTCCGGCGTCTTCATGCGCGTGTCGGCGAAATAGAGCGCGCCGACCACGGCGACGACGACGCCGGCGGTCGTCGCCGAAGGGCCGCGCGAGCAGATCCGCTCCTCGCCAGCACGAGCGCCGGCACGAGCACATAGGTCGCGTAGTCGACGACGAGGTCGAGCGAGCGCGCCGTCGAACCACGGCAGCCGGTCCGTGACGCGTCCAGCGCGCGGGCGAGCGGCCCGTCGATGCCGTCGACGATCAGCGCGATGCCGAGGCAAGGAAGACGACCTGCCAGGCGTCGTGCGCCGGCGGCGATCGCCGCCAGCAGCGCGAGCGCGGCGCCGCTCGCGGTCAGCAAGATGGACCGCCCAGACGCTGCCAGTTCGTCATTGCCGCCAGTTGCCCTCGCCGCCCGGGACTGTGCCGATCCGCCGCATGCTTTCGCCGATCCTCGCCGCCGTGGCAAGGCTTGACGCCAGGCGCCGAATCTTGGACGCCGTTTCCTTGTCGGCGCTCGCCTCGACGCATATTTTTCCTGAAAATTCATCAGGGATTCAGTACCATGGAAAACTTTGCCCCGCTCTCCGCGACCGTCGGCGGCCTGCTCATCGGGCTCGCCGCGACGCTGCTGTGGCTGTCAACGGCCGCACCGCCGGCATCTCCACCATCGCCGGCAACATCTTCCCTTCCGCGCGCGGCGACGTGCTCTGGCGCGTCGTCTTCCTCGTCGGCCTGCCGGTCGGCGCCTGGCTCGGCTTCCCGTTCGGCGCCGGCGGTCTTCGCCGAGGTGCCGGCGACGCTGCCGGCGATCACGCTGCCGCCGGTCTGGCTGGTCGGCGCCGGCCTGCTCGTCGGCATCGGCACGCGCGTCGGCCGCGGCTGCACGTCCGGCCACGGCATCTGCGGCCTCTCGCGCCTGTCGGTGCGCTCGTTCGTCGCCGTCGGCGTCTTCATGGCGACCGCCACCGTCACCGTCTTCATCGTGAGGCACGTCCTCATGAACCGCTCCGTCACTCGCCCTCGCCGTCGGCGCTCGTCAGCGGCGTCATCTTCGGCGTCGGCCTTGCCGTCGCGCGCATGATCGACCCGGAGAAGATCTGGGACTTTCTCGACTTCGCCGCGATCCCCTCCGGCGGCTGGGATCCGAGCCTCGCCTTCGTCATGGGCGGCGGCGTGCTCGTCGTCTTCGTCGGCTGCGCCTCGACCGCTGGCTCGCGGAAGCCGGTCGCCGCGCCGGCTTTCGTCCGACCAGACCGCACGCACCGGATCGACGCCAACTGGTCGCTCGGCGCCGCGATCTTCGGCGTCGGCTGGGGCCTGTCCGGCTTCTGCCCGGGCCCGGCGTTTGCCGACCTCGGCCTCGTGCCCGGCGACGTCTGGCTGTTCGTCGTGGCCATGGTCGCCGGCTCATGGGTCGCCGGCCAGTTCCTGGATGCGCCGCGCGGCGTCCACGTCCGTCCGTCCCGACGCAACGGCCGCATGAGCGGCAATGCCCGGGACGCGCGATCGCCGTTGTCGGCGCGGGGCCGGTCGGGCTCGCCGCGGCGCTGCTGCTTGCCGACGCCGGCCATCGAGGTCGCGCTGGTCGCGCCGGCGAGCCCGCCGCCGACCGGCGCACCTCCGCCCTGCTCGCCGGTTCGGTCGCGCTGCTGGAGCGCCTCGGCGTCTGGTCGGCGCTCGCGGCCGGCGCCGCGCCGCTCCGCACCATGCGCATCGTCGACGGCACCCGCCGCCTGATCCGCGCGCCCGAGGTCGCCTTCGACGCCGGCGAGATCGGCCTCGACCGCCTTCGGCTACAACCTGCCAACATCGCTCTGGTCGCCGCGCTGGAAGCGCGCCGTCGGCCGGAAGCGGCGATCCGCCGCATCGACGCCCTCGCCGAGGCCGTCGACGCCCGGTGACGACGGCGTCGACGCTCACGCCTGTCCGCCGGCGACACGCTGACTGCACAGCTCGTCGTCGCCGCCGACGGCCGCCGCTCGCGGCGTGCGCGAAGCCGCCGGCATCGCCGATCGACGAGTGGCGCTACGATCAGGCGGCGCTGGTCTGCAATCTCGCGCCACAGCCGTCCCGCACGACGACACCTCGACCGAGTTCCACACCGAGGACGGCCCGTTCACGCTGGTGCCGCTGCCCGGCAACCGCTCGAGCCTCGTCTGGGTCGACCGCCCGCGCGAGAGCGAACGGCGGCTCGCGCTCTCCGACGAGCCGAGCTCGCCGCCGAGATCGAAGGAACGCTCCGCATCGATCCTCGGCGCGGTCGACCGTCGACGGCACGCGCCAGGTCTTCCCGCTCTCCGGCATGACCGCCCGCCGCTTCGCCGCCGAACCGCATCATGCTCGTCGGCGAGGCCGCGCACCTCTTCCCGCCGATCGGCGCGCAGGGGCTCAACCTCGGCTACCGCGACGTCGCCGCGCTTGGCGACGTGCTGGCCGACGCGACGGCGCCGATCCGGGCGCGCGACGAGTGCTCGACGCCTACGACCGCGCCCGCCGCGTCGACGTGCTCGTCGCGGACGGCCGCCGTCGACGCGCTGAACCGCACGCTGCTTTCCGATTTCCTGCCGGTGCAGGCGCTGCGCGGCCTCGGCCTCTTCCTGGTCGACCGCGTGCCCCCGCTCCGGCGGATGGCCATGCGCCAGGGCCTCGCGCCGTCAGTGGAACGGGTCGGCCGGCAGCACGTCGCCGACCAGCAGGATCAGCGCCACCGTCACGCGTCGCAATCGAGATCGCCGTGCCGAGCACCACCGCCGTCGACGGCCCGTTCGACATAGGTCTTGTAGCTCCGCGCGAGCGATCACGACGTTCCCGCCGGCGGCAGCGCCGCCATCAGCACCGCCGCGTGCACCCAGACGCGGTCGAAGCCGCCGACCCAGCTCAGCAGCAGATAGACGATCGCCGGGTGGACGACGAGCTTGACCGCGATCAGCACCGGCGTCTCGAGCGGCACCGCCGAAGGTCCGGCGGCGAGGCCGACGCCGAACGCGAACAGCGCCGCCGGCGCCGCTGCGCGCCCAGCATATGCGAGCAGCGCGTCGATCGCCGCCGGCAGGCGTAAGCCCGGTGGCGCGGCGGCAAGACCGAGCGCCGTCGCGATGATGAGCGGATGGAGCAACGCGCCGCCGCGATCGCCGAGCCCGATCTGTGCCGGGTCGACGCGCCCGGTGCCGCCGAGCGCCATCATCAGCGGCGTCGCGAACAGCAGCGCGTTGTCGAAGGTGAAGACCAGCGCCGTCGGCGCCGCCGCCGCCGCGCCGAAGGCGCCATGGTCAGCGCCGGCGCGAGGATGCCGATGTTGGCATAGGAGCCGACCAGCCCCTCGACGGTCGCCTCGGGCACGTTGCCGCCGTTGATCAGCGCGCCGATGGAGAAGGCGATGGCGAAGGCGCAATAGGTGGCGAAGGTCGTCGTCACGACGAAGGACCAGCCGCGGCATCGGCCGAGCGGCGTTGCCGCGATCAACTGGAAGAAGAGCGCCGGCAGCGCCAGATAGAGGACGAAGAAACTCAGCCCGGCAGGCGCCGTCGGCGACCGACGCCAGCGCGCCGGCGCCATAGCCAAGGAGCATCATGCCGAAGAAGGGGAAGATGAGCCGCACGATCTCGCTCATGGCCACCTGCGGCGCCACGGTCGGTTCACCGCGGCGGAACGGCCTGACGCCGGAACTCCGCCGGTCACGCCCGCTTGGCTGCCTATCGGTTTCGCTCGGACGGTCAATTGCGCCGGTAGCTTACGCGTCCGTCGGTTTGACATTGGCCCGGTCCATGCCTTTAAGCGTCGGGAGGGCCAATGCAGGGCTGGAGCATGGAAATGAACAGGACGCGGTCGCCAAATTCTCCATCGGACAGATCGTCCGCCACCGGATCTTTCCGTTCCGCGGCGTCGTCTTCGATGTGGATCCGGTGTTCGACAATACCGAGGAGTGGTGGCTGGCGATTCCCGAGGACGTGCGTCCGTCGAAGGACCAGCCTTACTACCACCTGTTCGCCGAGAACGCGGAGAGCGAATACATCGCCTACGTCTCGGAGCAGAACCTGCTGCCCGACGAATCCGGCGAGCCGCTGCGCCATCCCCAGATCAGCGAGTTCTTCCGCGGCGCGAGGGCGACATCTATGTCGCCCGCGACCGCGACGACCTCCACTGAAACGAGGAAGGCGCGGGCTTTTCGGCCCGCGCCCCTGAAACTGCTGCGCCGCAGATCGATCGGCTAGCCGCCGCTCTTCTGCTTCCGCTGCTCCTCGATCAGCTGCTGGCCGCGCTCCTGGGCCTTCTGCTGGAAGATCTTCGCGGCTTCCTCGCGCTGCTTGGCGACCGCGGCCTCGCCGATGTCCGGTCCGTCGAACGACTTGGAGAAGCCGGCGAGCGAGAAGTCGATCGGCAACGTCTTGGTGTCGCCGGTGTCAGCGACAGCTGCAGCTTCGACGCCCTTCTTCAGCGCGCTGACGAAATCGTCCGCCACCTGCGCTTGCGCGATGCAAGCCACCGACGGCGTCGTCGGCGATCGGCAGGCAGATGACGTACTGCGCGGTGGCCTTCTTGTCGCCGTCGACGGTGATCGGGATGCCCGGCGGGAAGACGAAGCCGAGCGGCACCGGATGCCGACGCCGAACTTCTTGGGTCGGCCGTGGTCTGCAGCGTGAAGCGGGCCAGCGCGCCCGGGCCGGTCTCGGCAACGTAGTCCTTGGTCACGGTGCAGACGTCCGGCTCTGCGGGTTGCAGACCTTCAGCCACTGCGACACGTCGCCCGCGTCCGGCGGCGGCGGCATCTTGCGCCAGCGCCGCAGCGCGGCGCCCATGACAGTCCGCACAGCGACCGCGACAAGCGCGGCAACTTCAGGAATTCCATCGTCCGATACGACATCCGGGATGTCCTCGTTTCCGTTCTTGAGTTCGTTGCCATGGGCGAAAAGCCCATCAGGCTGCGAAAAAACCGTTGCGGCTGGATGACCGCCAAATGCGGCGAGACGGTGGCCCGGCGGGCGCATCAATAGCCCGCTTGCGCGCGGATTTCCAGCCATTTGCGGCCCGTCGCCGCGCTGCGTTCCGCCAGTTCGCGGAGCCGGAGCTGATGTGCTACGCTTGCCGACACCATATTCGAATCTGTCCGCCCTGAATCAACCTCAGGCCGCTACCATGTCCGCCATGATCCTTTCGATTTCGCTGAAACGTCCGCTCGCCGCCGCCATCGCCGCGACGCTTGGCCTCGGCCTCATGCCGCAAATCGCCGCCGCGGAGCCAATGCACGGCATCGCCATGATCGGCGAACCGGCGCTGCCGGCCGATTTCGACCACCTGCCCTACGCCAATCCCGACGCGCCGAAGGGCGGCAAGATCACCTACGGCGTGGTCGGCACGTTCGACAGCCTCAATCCCGATGATCGTGCAGGGCGGCTTCACCTCGGCGCGCGGCCTGTCCGATCCGGTCTTCGGCAAGCTCGTGTTCGAGATCGCTGCTCGAGCGCAGCGCCGACGAGCCCTTCACCCTCTACGGCCTGATCGCCGAGACCGTGGAGACGCCGCCGGACCGGAGCTGGGTCGAGTTCACGCTCAATCCGAAGGCCAAATTCTCCGACGGCGAGCCGGTCACCGTCGACGACGTGATCTTCTCGATGGAAATCCTGCGCGACAAGGGCCGGCCGAACTACAAGGCCTATTACTCCAAGATCGACAGCGTCGAGAAGGTCGGCGAGCACGGCGTGCGCTTCAACATCCAGAACGCCAACGACCGCGAGCTGCCGCTGATCCTCGGGCTGATGCCGGTGCTGCCCAAGCACGCCATCGACCCCGAGACCTTCGACAAGTCGACGCTGACGCCGATCGATCGGCACCGGCCCCTATGCCGTCACCGAGGTCAGCGCGCCCAACTACATCGTCTACAAGCGCAACCCCGACTACTGGGGCAAGGACCTGCCGATCAAGCGCGGCATCGACAATTACGACGAGATCCGCATCGAGTACTACCGCGACGCCAACACCATGTTCGAGGCGTTCAAGAAGGGCCTCTACGACGTCAATCCGGAAGGCGATCCGTCGCAGTGGAACACCGCCTACGACTTCCCGGCCGTGACGGACGGCCGGGTCGTCAAGGAGACGTTCAAGACCGGCACGCCCAAGGGCATGTCCGGCTTCGTCTTCAACACGCGCCGCCCGGTCTTCGCCGATGTGCGCGTGCGCAAGGCGCTCGCCAAGCTCTTCGACTTCGACTGGGTCAACAAGAACCTCTACTACGGCGCCTTCGTCCGCGCCGCCGGCTATTTCAACGATTCCGACTTGTCGTCGGTCGGCAAGCCGGCCGACGACAAGCGAGAAGGCGCTGCTCGCGCCCTTCCCCGGCGTCGGTCGACGACGACGTGATGGACGGCACCTACCAGCCGGTCTCGACCGGCGGGCCGGACGGCGGCCGCGCGCGTCATGCGCGAGGCGCTGACGAGCTTGAAGGCGGCCGGCTACGAGCTGCGCGGCGAGCACGCTGGTCAACACCGCGACCGGCGCGCCGCTCGCCTTCGAGATCCTCGTCGTCAACAAGGAGGACGAGCGGCTCGCCCTCGCCTACCAGCGCATGCTGGAGCGGATCGGCGTCAAGGCGACGATCCGCAGCGTCGAGGACGCCCAGTTCCAGCCGCGCCTGCAGCAGTTCGACTTCGACATGGTGCGGCGTAGCTGGGGCGCGTCGCTGTCGCCCGGCAACGAGCAGCTCGGCCGCTGGAGCCAGGCCGCCGCCGACCGGCCGAGTTCGTTCAACTACGCCGGCGCCAAGCAGCCCGCGATCGACGCCATGATCGACGCGATGCTGGCGGCGCGCACGCCGGAGGATTTCGTCGCCGCCGTCCGCGCGCTCGATCGCGTGCTGATCTCCGGCTACTACGTCGATGCCGCTGTTCTATCTGCCGGACCAGTGGATCGCCCGCTGGACGCGGATCGAGCATCCGGAAAAGGCGGCGCTCACCGGCTATGCCCTGCCGACATGGTGGGCGGAAGCCCGGAAGCTGAGCGGGCCAGGCGCGGCCGGGCCTTTTCGCTGGCAATCGCGATCCGCGCCCTATGTTGCCGCGCCATGACCGACAAAGCCCTCACCATCGACGTCATCTCCGACGTCGTCTGCCCGTGGTGCTACCTCGGCAAGCGCCGACTGGCCCGGGCCATCGACCTGGTGCCGAAATCGACATCGTCGTCCGCTGGCGCCCTTCCGCCTCGATCCGACGATCCCGCCGGACGGCATCGACCGCACCGAATACATCACCGCCAAGTTCGGCAGCGTGGAAGCGATCGAGGACAGCCACCAGCACCTCGCCGAGCGCGGCAAGCGAAGAAGGCATCGACTACAATTTCGATCGCATCACGCGCTCGCCGAACACGGTCGACGCCCACCGGCTGATCCACTGGTCCGCGGCCGAGGGCGCCCAGGACGACATGGTCGAGCGGCTGTTCGCCGCCTATTTCAGCGAGGGCCTCGATATCGGCGACCGGCGGTGCTGGCGGACCTCGCCGCCGATGTCGGTTTCGACGCGGCGGCAATCGCCGAGCGGCTGGCGAGCGACGAGGACCGCGAACTGATCGTCGCCGAGATCGAGAACGCCTACCGCATCGGCGTGACCGGCGTGCCCTGCTTCATCGTCGACCGCGGTCTGGCGGTGACCGGCGCCCATCCCGCCGAAGTGCTGGTGCAGGCAATCGAGCAGGCGGTCGCGGAGCGCGCGACGACCTGAGCCTTCAGGCGGTCGCGGCGGTCAGCGCAGGTCTTGGCGTCGGATCGCTGTCGACAGCGACTTGGTTCCGACCGTTTGCTTTTGCCCGATAGCAGGCGGCGTCTGCCTGGTCGAGCATCGAAGCAAGGCTGGTCGATCGGGATGTGATCGGCGTGATGCCGACGCTGGCGCCGATGGTGTGGACCGTGCCGGCGCGGACAAATCGGATGGCCGCAATGTCGGCGACAAGCGCTGGCGATTGTCGCGGCTTGCGCCGTCGAGCAATCCGGCAAGAGCAAGGCGAACTCGTCACCGCCGACACGGGCGACAGAAGCGCCGGTCGCGGACACGGCACTCATCAAGCGGGCGATCTGTTTCAGGAGCGTATCGCCGGCGGCATGGCCGGCCTGGTCGTTGACCGTTTTGAAGCGGTCGATGTCGATGAAACAGAGCGCATGCTCGCGCATCTCGCGCTTTGCCTGCGCAGCGGCGTCGCCGAGCGCCCCTCGAAGGCGGCGCGGTTTGGAAGGCCGGTTAGGCAGTCATGTTTCGCTGCATATGCCAGTTCGCGCTGGAGCGCTCGTCGGGCCGTAACATCCTGAAAAACGAGAACAGAACCGAGAACTACGCCCTGCGGCGTCTGCACCGGGCTTGCCGCCGCCTGAATGCCGCGCCGCTCGCCGTCGCGCGCAACGAGCACGGCGTCCTCGTCCAGCCGGCAGGGGCGCCGGGTGTCGAGGCACGCATCGACCGGGGTAAGCAGCCGGCCGCCGGATTCCGCAATCAGGTTGAACACGTACTCGATCCGCTGGCCGTCGGCGTCTTCCGAACGCCATCCGGTCATCTTCTCGGCCGCCGGATTTATCATGGTCACGCGGCCGTCGCAATCAGTCGAGATCACACCATCCGAAATGGCGTTGAGCGTGATATCCAACCGCTCGGTTTCCGCCGCTAGCGCCGCTCTCAACGTTTCTTGCCGGGTGATGTCGGTGTCGGTCCCGATCATCCGGGCCGGACGGCCGTCCGGCAGCCACGCGATGGTTTTGCCGCGCGAGAGTATCCAGATGTAATTGCCGTCGCGATGGCGCTCCCGGTAACGCATCTCGCTGAAGCCGGTATTTCCGGAGTTGTTGTTGCTGATCGTTTGCAGTATGTGCGGAAGATCGTCCGGGTGCAGCCGCTCCAGCCATGCCGATTGGGACGGGTCGATCTCCTCGTCGGGTTCCATGCCGCGGATGATGCGCCACATGGGCGAAAGGAAGTTCGTGTCCGCTTGGCAGTCCCTGTCCCAGACGCCTTGATGGCCGCCTTCCAAAGCGAAGTTCCAGCGGT
Organism: uncultured Alphaproteobacteria bacterium; assembly: GCA_963798195.1. Classification (GTDB taxonomy): domain Bacteria; phylum Pseudomonadota; class Alphaproteobacteria; order Rhizobiales; family Kaistiaceae; genus CAVSRC01. The sequence continues at coordinate 1,042,346 of CAWCSF010000010.1, forward strand.
CCAGGCTCTCGGCCAGGGCCGCCTCCGCCTTCTTCTGGGCATCGATGCCGATCGCCTGAACGATGCGATGGTGGTGGAAGCCGGCGTCGTCGTCGCGCAGCAACGATGTCGACAGGAGAACCCACGTCGAACTACCGTTCCTGCACAGGAAGCGGAGCTCGGTTTGCGCGCCTGCCGCCTCGCCTTGCGTTCCTGCGTCCATCTCGCGGGCGACGGCGGCGCGATCGTCAGGGGCCACGAGATCCTGGATAGCGGTGGGAAATGGTTCGTCCGGCGCGTACCCGAGCAATGCGTAGAGCGCGTCGTTCGCGTAGACGATGCGTCCGCCGGGCGCGACCAGGAACGTGGCTACGGCCGCATTCTCCAGAATACGCCTGACCAGTGCGCCGCTGTCGCGGAACGGAAACGACGCAGCTGGGGCAGGGCGGGAGTTCGATAACTCAGGCGCTGCGCTCAAGTTGGTCGAGCCCCCGTTTCTCGCCGTCGTAAAACGCGACCTGGTTCCGTCCGTTTGCCTTGGCGACGTAGCACGCGGCGTCCGCCTCGCTCATCAGCTTCCGCCGGGTCGAGCGCGATTTGGCCGGTGACCGCGGTGATGCCGATGCTGGCGCCGACCTGTCGTAGCGTCTGGCCCTTGCCCCAGGTGAACGCAGGGCGGCGATCGCATCGATGATCTGCTGCGGCGACACGCTTTGCGCCGGCGATCGAGCAATCCGGCAGGAGCAGCGCGAACTCGTCGCCGCCGATGCGCCCGGCGAAGTCGTGCGGTGCGGCAGGCGCCGCGGATCGCCGCCGCCGATGTAGCGCAGCAGCGCATCGCCGGCGGCGTGGCCGGCGTTGTCGTTGACCAGCTTGAACCGGTCGAGGTCGATGAAGCAGAGCGCGTGCTCGCGCAGCTCGCGCCGGGCCTGTTCGCAGCGCATCGTAAGCGCGCGCTCGAAGGCCGCCCGGTTCGGCAGGCCGGTCAGGCTGTCGTGCATGGCGGTATGGGCGAGCTCCCGCTGAGGCGCGCGACTGTCGGTGACGTCCTGGAACACGAGCACGGCGCCGATCACCTTGCCGTGCGGCGAGCGCACCGGCGCGGCCGAGGCGCTCACGTCGTGGCGTCGCCGATGCGGCTGACGAGCACGGTGTCGCCGTCGCGGATAGAGCAGCTGCCCGTCGCCAGGCACTCGGCGACCGGATCGGCCACCTGCGCACCGGTCGCCTCGTCGACGATCGCGAAGATTCGCCGTCCTTGCGTCCGGCGGCTTCGGTCGGAACTCCAGCCGGTCATCTGCTCGGCGGCCTGATTCATGAAGATCACCAGCCCGTCGGCATCGGTCGAGATCACGCCGTCGGCGATCGACTCGAGCGTGACCTTGAGCCGCTCCTTTTCGAGCGCGAGCTGCGAATTCGACCTGCCTTGAGGCTGGTGATGTCGGTATCGGTGCCGAGAATGCGCGACGGCGTGCCGTCCGGGTTCCACGCGACCGGCTTGCCGCGGCTCAGAATCCAGATCCAGTGGCCGTCCCGATGGCGTTCACGGTATTCGAACTCGTTGTAGGTCAGTTCGCCGGTATCCTGACGCTGATGCTGCGCGCGGATGCGCTCGCGGTCCTCGGGATGGATTCGCGCCAGCCACGCCGCTCGGCTGACGGATCGACGTATTCGTCCGGGCCGATGCCGCGCATCATCCGCCACATGCGCGAATAGAATGCCGTCTTCTTGTTCAGGTCGTGGTCCCAGACCCCCTGCCCGGCGCTTTCCAGCGCGAAGTTCCAGCGGCTCTCGCTCGCGGCAAGGCGGCCTCGGCGCGCTTCTGCCGGTCGATGTTGATGCCTGGACGATCGTGTAGTGCAGCTCGCCGGTCGTCTCGTCGCGCAGCGCCGAGGCCGAGACCAGCACCCAGATCGCGCTGCCGTCTCTTCCGCAGATAGCGGCGCTCGGCGCGGTAGTGATCGGTCGACCTGCCCTCCAGCGGCTGCTCTGGCATCGGCGCTTGGGCCACGTCGTCGGGATGGAACAATTCGTCCGATGATGCCGATGCGACAGGCTCGTCCTCGATCGTAGCCGAGGAGGTCGTAGAAGGCGCGGTTGGCGTAGATCAGCCGCCGTCCGGCCCCACCAGAAACGTCGCAACGGCGGCGTTCTCCAGAATACTGCGAAGCAAGGCTTCGCTGTGCCTGAAGCGGAACGGCTTTCCTCCGACTGCCGAACGTGCAGGTCATCCATGAGCCGCATCATCGCGCAAGTTCGTTAAGATGGCTTTTCAGAAGACTGCTGAATTCTTGGTTATCAGTCCAGCATTTGCCAACCAGTTCCGCGCTTTAGCGGCGCATGCTAGGCTGCCTGCTTTTCGCCTTCGGCCGCCAGCCGCGCCAGCTCGCCGATCACGCCCTCGGTGCCCTTCAGCCGCCCGCCGATATCCGCCCAGTCGCGCATGAGCACGATCTTCTGGTCGGGGCGCACCTTGGCGATCGAGCCCTGCTCGCCGATCCAGCGCATCAGCCCGGCCGGCATTGGCGAAGGTGTTGTCGCGGAAGCCGATGACCGCGCCCTTCGGCCCGACATCGACCTTGTCGACGTTGGCGCGGCGGCAGAGCGCCTTGATGGCGACGATCTTGAGCAGGTGATCGACTTCCTCCGGCAGCGGGCCGAAGCGGTCGATCAGCTCGGCGGCGAAGGCTTCGATCGCCGGCTGGTCGTCGAGGTCGGACAGGCGCTTGTAGAGGCTCAGGCGAAGCTGGAGGTCGGCGACATAGGTCTCCGGGATCATCACCGCCATGCCGATGGTGATCTGCGGCGACCAGCGGCCCGTCCTCCGCCGTCTCGCCGCCCGACTTCAGCGAGGCCACGGCCTCCTCCAGCATCTGCTGGTAGAGTTCGTAGCCGACCTCCTTGATGTGGCCGGACTGCTCCTCGCCCAGCAGGTTGCCGGCGCCGCGGATATCGAGATCGTGGCTGGCGAGCTGGAAGCCCGCGCCCAGCGTATCGAGCGACTGCAGCACCTTGAGCCGCCGTTCGGCCTGGTGCCGTCAGCGTGCGGTCGGGCGGCACCGTGAACAGCGCATAGGCGCGCTGCTTGGAGCGGCCGACGCGGCCGCGCAACTGGTAGAGCTGCGCCAGGCCGAACATCTCGGCGCGATGGACGATCAGCGTGTTGGCGGTCGGAATGTCGAGGCCGGATTCCACGATCGACGTCGACAGCAGCACGTCGTAGGCGCCGTCGTAGAAGGCGGTCATCACGTCTTCCAGCTCGCCCGGCGCCATCTGGCCGTTGGCCACCGCGACCTTCACCTCCGGCACGGCTCGCTCAGGAAGGCGTGCCGCTCGGCGAGGTCGCTGATGCGCGGGCAGACGTAGAAGCTCTGGCCGCCGCGATAGCGCTCGCGCAGCAGCGCCTCGCGCACCACCAGCGGATCGAACGGCGAGATGAAGGTGCGCACCGCCAGCCGGTCGATCGGCGGCGTGGTGATCAGCGACAGTTCGCGCACGCCGGTCAGCGCCAGTTGCAGCGTGCGCGGGATCGGCGTCGCCGAGAGCGTCAGCACGTGCACGTCGGCCTTGAGTTCCTTCAGCCGCTCCTTGTGCTTGACGCCGAAGTGCTGCTCCTCGTCGACGATCAGCAGCGCCGAGATCGCGGAAGGCGATGCCCTTGCCGAGCAGCGCGTGCGTGCCGACCACGATATCGATGCTGCCATCGGCGATGCCGGCCTTCACCGCCGCGAGTTCCTTGGCGCCGACCAGCCGCGAGGCCTGGGCGACCCGCACCGGCAGGCCGGCGAAGCGCTCGCTGAACGTCTTGAAGTGCTGGCGGGCGAGCAGCGTCGTCGGCACCACCACCGCCACCTGCCGGCCCGACGATCGCGGCGATGAAGGCGGCGCGCAGCGCCACCTCGGTCTTGCCGAAGCCGACATCGCCGCAGATCAGCCGGTCCATCGGCGTGCCGGTGGCAAGGTCGCCGAGCACCGCGTCGATGGCCGTCTGCTGGTCCTCGGTTTCCTCGTAGGGGAAGCGCGCTGCAAACTCGTCGTAGAGCCCGTCCGGCGGCGTCAGCACCGGCGCCGTGCTTCATGGCGCGGGCCGCCGCGATCTTGATCAGCGCCTCCGCCATGTCGCGGATGCGCTTCTTCATCCGCGCCTTGCGCGACTGCCAGGCGACGCCGCCGAGCTTGTCGAGCGGCACGTCGGCGCTCTCCGAGCCGTAGCGCGACAGCAGTTCGATGTTCTCGACCGGCAGGTAGACCCGGTCGTTGCCGGCGTAGAGGAGTTCGAGGCAATCGTGCGGCGCGCCGGCCGCCTCGATGGTCTTCAGCCCGTTGAAGCGGGCGATGCCGTGGTCGATATGGACGACCAGGTCGCCTTCGGCGAGGCTGGTGACATCGCTGAGGTAGTCGGCCGGGCGGCGCTTCGCGTGCGGCCGCACGAGGCGGTCGCCGAGGATGTCCTGCTCGCCGATGACGGCGAGCGTCGCCGTGTCGAACCCGGATTCCAGCCCGAGCACGCCGAGCGCCGTCATGTCGCGGTCGAGCGCCGCCGCCTCGCGCCAGTCGGCGACCGGCTTCAGCCGCGTCAGGCCGTGGTCGACCAGCACCTGCCCCATGCGGTCGCGGGCGCCGTCGCTCCAGCAGGCGACGACGACGCGCTTGCCTGCCTTCAGCGTCGCCTTGATATGGTCGATGACCGCGTCGAACACGTTGACGTTCTCGGCGGTCCGCTCGGCGGTGAAGCCGCGTCCGGCGCGGCCGCCCATATCGACGATGCCGGCTGCTTCCGGCTGCGCGAACGGCGACAGGCGGGCGACGGCGCCGCGCCTTGAGCAGATCGCCCCACGCGCGCTTGTCGAGATACAGCCGATCCGGCGGCAGCGGCTTGTATGGCGCGCCGCCGCCGGCGTCGCCGGATTCCATCGCCGGCATGCCGTGCCTTGTAGTGGTCGGCGATCTGGTCGACGCCGCTCCGCGATGGCCTCGTCGACGAGATGGTCGAGCACGACCGGCGCGCCGTCGACATGGTCGAACAGCGTCTCCAGCTCTTCGGCGAACAGCGGCAGCCAGTGCTCCATGCCGACATGCCGCCGGCCTTCGCTGACCGCGTGATAGAGCAGGTCGTCCGGTGCCGCGGCGCCGAACATCGCGACGTAGCGCTGGCGGAAACGGGCGATGCTCTCTGGCGTCAGCGCCATCTCGCTGACCGGTACGAGATCGATCCGCGTCTGCCGGTTGGTGGTCCGCTGCGTTTCCGCATCGAAATTGCGGACGGTCTCCAGCGTGTCGCCGAAGAAATCGAGGCGTACCGGCTCCTCGGTTCCGGCAGCGTAGAGATCGAGGATGCCGCCGCGGACCGCGTATTCGCCGGGTTCGCGCACGGTCGAGGTGCGCAGGAAGCCGTTGCCCTCCAGCCAGCGGACGAGATCGGCCATCGGCATGCGGCTGCCCGCGGCCGCCGAGAGCGCCCCACCGGCCACCACCGCCTGCTGCGGCACGCGCTGGAGCGCCGCGTTGACCGTGGTGAGGACGATCGTTGGCCGCTTGCGAAGGCTGGCTCAGCGTGCGCCAGCGCCGCCATGCGCCGCGCGACGATGGCCGCATGCGGCGACACGCGGTCGTAGGGCAGGCAGTCCCACGCCGGGAACTCGACGACATCCACGCTCGGTGCGAAGAAGCGCACGCCGCGCTCGATCTCGGCAAGGCGCTGCCCGTCGCGAGCGACAAAGAGCAGCCGCGTCGTTCCGGCCGCGGCCATGACGTCGGCGAGCGTCTTGCCGGCCATGCCGTCGGGCACGGCGGCCAGCGTCGTCTCTCCGGGCCGCGCGAACAGGGCGGTCAGGCGACGGTTGATCTCGGCAAGGGCGGGTGTTTTCTGGTCCATGGGCCTTCGTCTATGCGCCGTGGAAGGCAAGGATGCGGTCGAAGATCGGTGAGCGCACGTCGTCCGGCACGGGTTCTTCCCCGATGATCCAGGCCAGCATGAACTGGTCCGGAATCTCCAGCAGCGCCTCGAACTGGGTCAGGCTGGTGTTGTCCAGTTCCTCCAGATGAGCGTCGGCGAACCGGCCGAGCAGCAGATCGACTTCGCGCAAGCCTCGGTGCCAGCAGCGGAATTTCAGCCGCCGGCGGCGCATCGCCATGTCTTCCGCGTCGCCGACGCCGTCCATCTGATCCCGGTTCCCCAATAGCAAAGTGGCGCCGTGCCGGATTCGGGCACGTCGCTCGCGCCGGACATATAGCGGCTCGGGCCCAAAGCTCCAAGCGTTCCGCATTCGACGCGAGACCGGAACCTGCGCTATCTCAGGCGCATGAGGCCCGACATTCTCAACCCCCTCTTTCGTCCGGTCACCAGTCTCGCCGGCATCGGCCCGAAGCTGGGCGTGGCGCTCGGCCGTCTGGTCGGCGGTCCGGACGAGGAGGACGCGCCGCGCGTCGTCGATCTGCTGTTCCACCTGCCCGTCGCAGTCATCGACCGCAGCAAGCAGCCGGGCGTGGCCCTCGCGCCGGAAGGCGCCATCGTCACGCTCAAGGTCCGCGTCGACCGGCATCAGAAGCCACCGCGTGGCAACCGCCGCATTCCATGGCGCGTCTTCTGCCACGACGATACCGGCGAGATCGGCCTCACCTTCTTCCATGCCCACGGCGACTACCTCGAAAAGACCCTCCCGGTCGGCGCGACCGTGTTCGTCAGCGGGCGTGTGGAATGGTTCAACGGGCGGCCGACGATGGTTCATCCGGACCACATCGTCGGCGAGGCGGACATCGACAGCTTGCCCCTGATCGAGCCGGTCTATCCCATGACCGCCGGCATCGCGCGCAAGACCTTCGCGCGGGCCGTCAGCGAAGCGGTCGATCAACTTCCCGACCTGCCGGAGTGGCTCGATCCGGAATTGCTTGAGGAGCGGAGCTGGCAAAGCTTCCACGCGTCGCTGGCCAAGGCGCATCATCCGGAGACCGGCGAGGACATCGAGCCTTCGTCGCCGCATCTTTCGCGTCTCGCCTACGACGAACTGCTCGCCAACCAGCTTGCCCTGGCCCTGATGCGTGAACACCAGCGCCGCACCACTGGCCGCGCGCGCAAGGGCGATGGTGCACTCCGCGCCAGGCTCGTCGCCGCCCTGCCTTTCACGCTGACCGACAGCCAGCAGGCATCGCTTGCCGAGATCGAAGCGGACCTCGCCGCGCCGGAACGCATGCTTCGCCTGCTTCAGGGCGATGTCGGCTCGGGCAAGACTGTGGTCGCACTGCTCGCCGCCGCCAACGTGATCGAGGCCGGCGGACAAGCCGCCATCATGGCGCCGACCGAACTGCTCGTCCGCCAGCACGCCCGCACCATCCTGCCGCTGGCCGATCACGCCGGCATCCGCATCGCGGTCCTCACCGGTCGAGAGAAAGGCCGCGAGCGCGAAGAGATCCTTGCCGGCCTTGCTGACGGTTCCATCGATCTGCTTGTCGGCACCCATGCCCTGTTCCAGGCCGGCGTCGAATTCAACGATCTGGCGCTGGTCGTGGTCGATGAGCAGCACCGCTTCGGCGTCCACCAGCGCCTCGCGCTCACCGCCAAGGGAGGCGCCACAGACGTTCTGGTGATGACCGCAACGCCGATCCCGCGCACGCTGGTGCTGACCTACTACGGCGACATGGATGTCTCGCGACTCACCGAGAAGCCGGCCGGCCGCCAGCCCATCGATACTCGTGTCATTGCCCTTGATCGGCTGGATGAGGTCGTCGAACGCATTCGTGGCGCCATCGACAGCGGCGCCAAGGCCTACTGGGTCTGTCCGCTGGTCGAGGAATCGGAAGTGCTGGACGATGTCGCCGCCGCCGAGCAGCGTTACGCCGCGTTGACCAGGGAACTCGGGCCAGTGGTTGGCCTCGTCCACGGCCGCATGAAGGCGGCCGAGCGCGATCCGGTGATGGCGCGCTTCCTCGCCGGCAATCTACGTGTGCTTGTCGCCACGACCGTGGTTGAGGTCGGCGTCGACGTGCCTGACGCCACGATCATGGTCATCGAGCACGCCGAGCGTTTCGGCCTTGCCCAGTTGCACCAGTTGCGCGGCCGCGTCGGCCGCAGCGACAAGCCCTCGATCTGCCTTCTGCTCTATCGCGCACCGCTAGGCGCCATCGCGCGGGAACGGCTGGCCATCATGCGGGAGACCGAGGACGGTTTTCGTATCGCAGAGGAAGATTTACGGCTACGCGGTGGCGGCGAGATCCTCGGCACGCGCCAGTCCGGCACGCCCGGTTTCCGCATCGCCCGCGCCGAGCACCACGCCGATCTGATGGAGATTGCCCGCGACGATGCGCGGCTGGTGGTGGAGAACGATCCGAACCTGCTGACCCCACGCGGCGAGGCGTTGCGTGTGCTGCTCTATCTGTTTGGACGAGACGACGCGATCAGGCTGCTGAGGGCGGGCTGAACCGCCGCGTGACCTCTTCGCGCGTCGTTTCCTTCGACATGTCCGGTGTGAAATCCGGTGTCACCAGCCCTGCGGAAATGACCATCTTCGCCGCGTCCTCGACACTCATTTCGAGGACGATCATCTCGCTGCGCTTGACGAACAACAGAAAGCCCGATGTTGGGTTCGGCGTCGTTGGCAGGAACACCGCGACGGTTTCGTCGAGCCGATGATCGATCTCGCCGCGCGCATCCGACGAGACGAAAACCAGCGACCAGATGCCTTTCCGCGGATACTCGATCAGCCCCACCTTCTGGAAAGCGCCGGCGCGGCGCGACAGCACCGTCTCGAAGATCTGCTTCAGCCCGCGATAGAGATTACGCACCACCGGCATTCGGCCTAGCACCGACTCCCCGAGTGCAATCGTCTGGCGGCCGACGAAGTTCGCGGTGAGGAAGCCCAGCAGCGCGATGAAGGCCAGGGCCACCACGAGGCCGAAGCCGGGCACGGCGAATGGCAGGTAATGGTCGGGACGGTACTGGGACGGGATGAACGGCGTCACCCAGCTGTCGATCCACTGGACGAAGGTCCAGGTGATGTAGACCGTCAGGAACAACGGGGCCGCGATAATCAGCCCGGTGAGAAAGTAGTTGCGTAAGCGATGCATGGCGCCGCTCCCGCTAGGGCGCCGCGAAGGGTCGCCCTGTTGGGGTTCGCTTGGATCGTCCGTGGAACTCATCCAGCCATCCCATGTCGCGGCCGCCCCGCGTCTCAGCTTGGCGCATCATGGCAGAGTTCGGCCGCCTGCGCGACCGCTTCACTCCACCGTCACGGACTTCGCCAGGTTCCGCGGCTGGTCAACATCCGTGCCTAAAATGACGGCAGTATGATAGGCGAGAAGTTGTACGGGAACCGCGTAGATCAGCGGCGTCACCGTGGCTGGCATTTCGGGGAGAATCAGCGTTTCGAGCGCGCTGATCGAAGCAGCGTCCCGTCCCTTCTCGTCCGTGACGAGAATGATTCGGCCGCCCCGTGCCGCCACTTCCTGCATGTTCGAGACGGTCTTTTCGAAGATGTGGTCGTAGGGCGCGATCACCACAACCGGCATCTCCTCGTCGATCAGCGCGATCGGCCCATGCTTCAGCTCGCCGGCGGCGTAGCCCTCGGCATGGATGTAGGAGATCTCCTTCAGCTTCAGCGCGCCTTCCAGCGCGATCGGATAGCTGGTGCCGCGACCGAGATAGAGCACGTGGTGAACATGGGAGAGTTCCCGCGCCAGCGCCTCGATCTTCGGCTCCAGCCGCAACGCCTCGCTCATCAGGCGCGGCACTTCGCTGAGCGCCGTCACCAGCTTCTCCTCGTCCGCGGCAGAAAGGTTGCCGCGCGCCCTTCCCGCTGCGACAGCGAGCGAGGCCAGCACCGAGAGCTGGCAAGTGAACGCCTTGGTGGAAGCGACGCCGATCTCGGCGCCGGCCAGCGTCGGCAGAACGAAATCCGCTTCGCGCGCAATGGTCGACTCGCGAACGTTGACCACCGCCGCGACCTTCTGGCCCTGTGCCTTGGCGTAGCGGAGCGATGCCAGCGTGTCGGCCGTCTCGCCGGACTGCGAAATGACAATCGACAGCCCGTTCTTGGTCAGCGGCTGCTCGCGGTAGCGGAACTCGGACGCGATATCGATGTCGACCGGCAGGCGCGCGAAGCGCTCGAACCAGTACTTGGCGACGAGTCCGGAGAAGAACGCCGTTCCACAGGCAGTGATCGAAATCCGGTCGAGTTCGGTAAAGTCGATCCTGAAGTCCTCTGGCAGCGCGCAACGCCCGGTGCTGAAATCGAGATAATGCGACAGCGTGTGGCCGACGACCTCCGGCTGCTCGTGGATTTCCTTCGCCATGAAGTGGCGATAGTTGCCGCGGTCGACCAGCAGGCTCGATGCCACCGTCCGCACGATCGGCCGCTCCACCTTCGCGCCGCTCTCGTCGTGAATGGTGGCGCCATCCCGGGTCAGCACGGCCCAGTCGCCATCGTCGAGATAGGCGACGCGGTCGGTGAACGACGCCAGCGCGATCGCGTCTGAGCCGAAATACATCTCATTGTCGCCATAGCCTATGGCGAGCGGACTGCCGCGGCGGGCTCCGATCATCAGGTTGTCTTCGCCCTCGAAGATGATCGCCAGCGCGAACGCGCCGCGCAGGCGTCCGAGAGCCTGTTCCACGGCGGCAACCGGCGTCATGCCGCTGTCGAGGTTGCGGGTAATCAGGTGGGCGACGACCTCGGTATCGGTCTGCGTCTCAAAGCGCGCGCCGCACGCGGTCAGTTCGTCGCGCAGTTCGCGAAAATTCTCGATGATGCCGTTGTGGACGAGCGCCAGCTTGCCGGTGGCATGCGGATGGGCGTTCACCTCGGTCGGCGCGCCATGCGTCGCCCAGCGCGTGTGGCCGATTCCGGTGTGGCCGGCGAGCGGCTTGCGGTCCAGCTTCTCTTCGAGATTGCGGAGTTTGCCCTCGGCGCGACGCCGCGTCAGGTGCCCCTTCTCGAGCGTCGCCACGCCGGCTGAATCGTATCCGCGATACTCAAGCCGCTTCAGCGCATCGACCAGGAGCGGTGCCACCGGTCCGCTGCCAAGGATGCCGACAATTCCGCACATTCGCCCTCACTCCCGATTCCCGCCACGCGCCGGATCATGTAGCGGCCCGGCCGCATCTTGCGGAAATCACAAGCTGTTTCGCTGCTGTCATACGACAGATGCGTTCACGAACGGTGACGATTGCGGTTAATTGGTTAAGTCGGGCGAAGGGCCACGTCAGCCGGCCTTGGGCTTGCCCTGAGCCCGCGCCTCGCGCTTCTTCTCGCGGAATTTGCGCGCCCATTCCGGCTTGTCGACTTGCTGGCCGCGCGCCACGGCCAGTGCGTCCGGAGCAACGTCGCGGCTGATGACGCTGCCCGCGGCCACGCTGGCGCCATCGCCGATCGTGACCGGGGCCACCAGCACCGCATTCGACCCGATGGAGACGTTCGCCCCGATCTCGGTGTGGAACTTGTCGAAGCCGTCGTAATTCGCGGTGATCGTGCCGGCGCCGATATTGGTGGCCGCGCCGACATGGGCGTCGCCGATATAGGCAAGATGATTGGCCTTGGCGCCGTCATCCAGACGCGCGTTCTTCACCTCGACGAAATCGCCGATATGGACGTTGGCTCCGATGTCGGCGCCGGCGCGCAGCCGCGCGAAAGGCCCGATAATCGCTCCGCTGGCGATGGTCGCTCCCTCGATGTGACAGTTGGCGCGGATGGTGACGTTGTCAGCGACGGTGACACCCGGTCCGAAAAACACGTTCGGCTCGAGGCTGACGTCGCGCCCGAGCTTCGTGTCGTGGCTGAACCAGACCGTGCTCGGCGCGGTCATGGTGACGCCGTCCGCCATCGCCGCATGCCGCGCGCGCCGCTGGAAGATGCCCTCGGCGACGGCAAGCTGGGCGCGATGGTCAACGCCAAGAACTTCCTCGGCGTCCCCCTCGATGGCAACCACCTTCAGTTTGCGGCCGTTCGCGAGCCGCACCAGATCGGTGAGGTAGTATTCACGCTTGGCGTTGTCGTTCTTGATCCTCTTCAGCATCGGCGTGACCGCTTTGGAGAACGCCATGACGCCCGCGTTGCAGAAGCCGATGGCTTTCTCGTCGGGCGTCGCATCACCGAACTCGCGGATCGCGACCAGACGTTTGCCGTCCATGATCAGCCGGCCATAGCGCGCCGGATCGGACGGGCGGAAACCGAGGACGACGAGGTCGGCGCCGCGCGACAGCGCACCGCGCATCTTCTTCAGCGTCGCCGCCGTCACCAGCGGCGTGTCGCCGTACATCACGAGGATATCGTCTGCATCCGCTGACAACGCCTTGCGTGCGGCCAGCACGGCATGGGCTGTGCCCAACCGCTCCTGCTGCACATAAGTCTCCGCGCCGGGCGCTGCCTTCGCCACGAACTTCGCCGTGGCGTCCGCATTTGGGCCGACCACCACCGCCAGGCGCGTCACGCCGCCGGCCATCGCCGCCTTGAGTACATGGCCGAGCATCGGCAGGCCGGCGACGGTGTGCATCACCTTGGGCAGCGCCGATTTCATTCGCGTGCCCTCGCCGGCCGCAAGGATGATGGCAAGGCAGGACCGCTTCGGCATGGATGTCCCCGTGGGCTGGATGGCGGAACTTACGGCCGGTGCCCTGTGGCCGAACAATGGCTCCGGCGGCGCAGGTGGGCATTCTAGCCCTGATTCGCCGTCCTAACCGATCTGGCTGAACACCGGAAAAGTCTCCAGCAGCCAGTACGACACGTCGGCGATGCCGCCCGTGATGAACAGGATGCCGGTCAGCACGAGCAGGCCGCCCATGGCCTTCTCGACCGTGCCGAGATGCGTGCGGAAGCGCCGCATGAATTGCAGGAACGGCCCGGAGAACAGCCCGGCGATGATGAACGGAATGCCGAGCCCCAGCGAATAGACCGCGAGCAGCCCTGCGCCGCGCGTCACCGTCTGCTCCGTCCCGGCAACCGCGAGAATGGCGGCCAGCACCGGCCCGATGCACGGCGTCCAGCCGAACGCGAACGCCAGGCCCATGACATACGCGCCCACCGGCCCGGCCGCCTGGTTGCGCACCTGCACCCGCGCCTCCCGGCTGAGCAGCGCGATCCGGAACACGCCGAGGAAGTGCAGGCCCATGATGATGATGACCACCCCGCCCACCACCGACAGCACATCGAGGTGGCTGCGCACCAGTTGGCCCGACGGCCGAGGCGGCTGCGCCGAGCGCGACGAAGATCGTGGTGAAGCCGAGCACGAACGCGATCGACGAAACGAGAACCGTGCGCTTGGCGACCTGCGTGTCGCCGGTGCCGGTGAGCTGGTCGAGGCTGACGCCCGCCATATAGCAGAGATATGGCGGCACGAGCGGCAGGACGCAGGGCGAGAGAAACGAAACCAGCCCCGCGAGGGCGGCGCCTGTATGGGTTACGTCGATTGCCATGAAGCCGGGCCGGATCCTCGCTGTCGCCGGCCGGTTTATAGGCGCTCGCCCCCTCTCGCCACAGTCACCTTTGCGAGAGGCGGGTCGGGCAAATTGCCGCCCTCGGGGGCCGAAATCAGTCCAGAACCTCACCCGGCTTCGGTGGTGGGGGGGCGCCATTGTTCGCGACCGGCGCAGCCGGTGGGGTGCTCGGCCGCGCTAAAGGCAGCCCGCAAGGCGAGTGGTTGCTACTATTTGGGGTTCACCAAAACCTGCGCGGACGAAGCGCAACTCGCCAAGCCGACAGTTCCGGCCGGCGGGACGGGAGCCCAGGTTTCCGTGCTGGTCAATCTCACTGTCCGGGCTCAGGCGCGTGATGACGCCAATGCCGTCGGCATCGTGACCGCAAACACGTGCATCGTTACCGATGCCTGCGTCGAGGCCAACGACGGCGTATGGTGTCGCGCCCGCTTCACCGATCGCGTGGGTTGGCTAAGGAAGCTCGCGCTCAGGCAGGGCCAATGGCCCGTGGTGACCTTCGTCAATCAATGCGCAAAACAGTGAGCCCGGTCCCGGGCCGCACATGAGTTTGCGTGCTGTTCGGCCCCTTCACCCGCTTGCCTTCATCCGTTCCATGACGCGCAGGAACGGTTCTGAGGATACGCCCGCCCCCCCGACGAACGGCCGATCCATCGCGATCATCAGCACAAAAACCAGCGCGACGGACAGCGCCAGCATGTCCACCATCAACAGATGACCGCGCCAACTGGGCAGGCCGAAGAACAGCGCCAGACCGACGGTCACGATAGCGCCGGCCGTCACGACACCCCAGACCAGCCCACCGAGCCCTTGGTCCGTGGTGAATATCCGCGCGCGGCGCGCGTCGGTCAGGTCGTCCAGTTGCCGCAAGGCCATCGTAAGCATGATCTTCTCGCTTTCGGTGGCCGGTTCGAAGGTCGACAGGAGTTCGAGCATCAACTTTGATTGACGCCAGCCCGGCTCCTGCCAGCCGGTCTCCGGCGACACGCCGCGTTCCATTTCCGGCCACTCGTCCTCGGTCACCGTCCGCGCGTATTCGGTGACCAGCGCGCGCACGGACGTCGCGATGTCTGCTGGCAGGCCGCCGACGGATCCATAGACGTCGCCGACCGAGCCGGCCTCGGTTTCCACCGCGACACCGGCGCGCTCATGGCGCTCCAGCACCAGGATCGCGATCGACGCCAGCAGGACCGCGTACACGACTCCGACAACGGCAATCAGGAAGCCCGCGACCTCGTTCAGCTTGTGACGCGACTCGAAGGCCCAGATCCTGTGCAGGATGAACTGCGCAGCCGTGGTCACCGCCATCACGCCCGCGCATACGACGAGCGCCATGCCCCACGTCGGCGTGGCATTCAGCAGATCGGTCAGCATTGGCGCCCCGCCCTCCGAAAACTCGCCTGTTGGCGGGCGCGACTGTACCGGGCACCGGCCGATGGAACCAGTGCGTGCAGGCGGCGCTAGCCGCCCGTCATGCTCATGTGGCGGGAAACGGCGGGCCGCTGGTGGTCGCGGTCGATGATGAAGTCGTGCCCCTTGGGCTTTCGGCCGATGGCCTCGTCGATGGCGGCGTGGAGCAGGTCGTCGCCTTCCGAGGCGCGAAGCGGCGCGCGCAGGTCGGCGGCGTCCTCCTGGCCGAGGCACATGAAGAGCGTGCCGGTGCAGGTCACGCGCACCCGGTTGCAGCTCTCGCAGAAATTGTGGGTCAGCGGCGTGATGAAGCCGAGCCGCCCGCCGGTCTCGGCGATACGCACATAGCGCGCCGGGCCGCCCGTCTTGTAGGGGATGTCCTCCAGCGTCCAGCGTCGCGCCAGGTCGGCGCGCACCGCGCTCAGCGGCAGGTACTGGTCGGTGCGGTCGGCCTCGACCTCGCCGAGCGGCATGGTCTCGATCAGCGTCAGGTCCATGCCCTCGCCGTGCGTCCAGCGGATCAGATCGTCGATCTCGTGCTCATTCACGCCCTTGAGCGCCACCGCGTTGATCTTGACGTGAAGGCCCGCGGCGCGCGCCGCCGCGATGCCGTCCAGCACCTTCGGCAGGTCGCCCCAGCGGGTGATCTCGTGGAACTTCGACCGGGTCCAGCGTGTCGACCGAAACGTTGATCCGCTTCACCCCGGCATCGACGAGCTCGGTCGCATAGCGCGCGAGCTGCGACCCGTTGGTGGTCAGCGTCAGCTCGTCGAGATCGCCCGAGCGCAGGTGCCGCGACAGCGAGCGCACCAGCGACATGATGTTCTTGCGTACCAGCGGCTCGCCGCCGGTCAGGCGCAGCTTGCGCACGCCGCGCGCGACGAAGGCGGAGCACAGCCGGTCCAGCTCCTCGAGGCTGAGCACGTCCTTCTTCGGCAGGAAGGTCATGTCTTCCGCCATGCAATAGACGCAGCGGAAATCGCACCGGTCGGTCACCGACACGCGCAGATAGGTGATCGCCCGCGCGAACGGGTCGATGAGCGGCGATCGGACTGCGAGAGGGGCCGGAATGTCCATGTGTGCCACTATGTAACGCGAAACGCCTATCGATCAATCCGGCCGGACATATCGCTCCCCCGAGTAACGGAAGCGCGAAACATCATGTCACAGAATCAAAGGGTTACGGGCTCGGGGTAACACCCCTGGCCGATTGCCCGCCGACGCACCAGCGCCAGGACCATGTCGATGGCCGGCGTTTCCTCGCCCACCAGCCGCCCGAGCTCCTGCACCGCGGTCACCAGCGCGTCGATCTCCATCGCCCGCCCGCGCTCCAGATCCTGAAGCATCGATGTCTTGTGGGCGCCTACGTTCTTCGCGCCCTCGATGCGCTTGTCGACGCCGATCGGGAAGCGGATGCCGAGCTTTTCGGCGATGGCCTGCGCCTCCACCATCATGGCACGCACGACGCCGCGCGAATTCGGCGTCGATGACGATCTGTTCCAGCGTGTAGCCGGTCAGCGCCGAAATCGGATTGAACGACAGGTTGCCCCAGAGCTTCACCCAGATCTCGTTGCGGATGTCGGCACGCACCGGCGCCTGCAACCCGGCAGCGACCAGCTCCGCCGCCAGCGCGGCCACCCGCTCCGATTTTTCGCCCGATGGCTCACCCAGCGTGAAACGC
Organism: uncultured Alphaproteobacteria bacterium; assembly: GCA_963798195.1. Taxonomy (GTDB): domain Bacteria; phylum Pseudomonadota; class Alphaproteobacteria; order Rhizobiales; family Kaistiaceae; genus CAVSRC01. Next base: position 1,058,833 of record CAWCSF010000010.1, read on the forward strand.
CTTCCATCGACATGGCGGATGACGCCCGGCGCTTCGACCTCCGCCGCCGGATAGACGACACATCCGATGGCGCGCTCCGGCCCGAACCGCTCCCAGATGAGCCCGCCGGGATCGACGGCTTCGATGCGCCGGCCGTCGAGGGGCCCGCCGTGCTTGTAGAAATACCACCAGGGCACGCCGTTCTGCATCGTCACGACGGCCGTCTTCGGGCCGAGCAGCGGCGTCATGGCATCCAGTGCCGCGCCGATGGAATGCGCCTTCAGCGTGACCAGCACATAATCCTGCTCGCCGAGATCGGCCGCGTTCGCGCTTGCTTGGATACGGTGCGTGGTCTCGGTGCCGCCTTCGATCAGGGTGAGGCCGCTGGCGCGGATCGCGTCGAGATGCGCGCCCCGCGCCACCAGCGACGGCTTAACCCGGCCTGCCGCCGCGAGATGCGCGGCGAGGTAGCCGCCGACCGCCCCTGCCCCGAAGACGCAGACGCGCATCGCCTAGAGGCCCGAGCTTGGCGGCAAGCCCGATGCGCTGCAGCTTGCCCGTGGCGCCCTTCGGAATCTCGTCCAGAATCAATACCTTGCGCGGCACCTTGAAATCGGCGAGGCGCGTTGCCGCAAAGGCGCGGATGTCGCCCTCCACCGCCATCATGCCTTCGCGCAGCACCACCGCCGCGGCGACGTCCTCGCCCAGCTTGTCGTGCGGCATGGCAAAGGTGACCACCTGCGCGACCGCCGGGTGGTCCATCAGCACCTCGTCGACCTCGAGCGGCGAAATCTTCTCGCCGCCGCGATTGATGATCTCCTTCAGCCGGCCGGTGACGCGCACATAGCCGTCGGCATCCATCGTCCCCTGGTCGCCGGTATGGAACCAGCCATGCGCGAACGCGGTCTCGTTGGCGTCCGGATTCTTCTCGTAGCCGGCGGTCACGTTCGGTCCGCGGATGACGATCTCGCCCTCGCCCCCGGCCGGCAGGAACGAGCCGTCTGTCGCCATGATGCCGACCTCGGGTCCGGCGGCGCGCCCGACGCTGCCGGGCTTGCGCTCGGCCGGCGGCAGCGGGTTGGACGTCATCTGGTGGGCCGCCTCGGTCATCCCGTAGGATTCGATCACCGGGCAGCCGAAGGTCGCTTCGAGTTCGGCCATCACCTGCGCCGGCAGCGAGGCCGACGACGAACGGATCAGCCGCAGCCTGCTCGCCGCGAGCGCGTCGGCGTTGCGCGCCGCGCGCGCCAGGATCGCCTGATGCATGGTTGGCACGGCCGTGTACCAGGTGGGCGTAGCCTCGCCCATCCAGGCAAAGAAACGCAGCGCATTGAATCCCGGCGTGCAGAACACGCTGCCGCCGGCCGCCAGCGACGACAGCACAGCCGCGATCAGGCCGTGGATGTGAAACAGCGGCATGATGTTCAGGCAGCGATCGTCCGGCTTCAGCGCAATCGCAGCGCCGATGTGGCGTGCCGACGCCGCAACATTCGCGTGCGGAAGCGGCACCAGCTTCGGCCGCGACGTGGTGCCGGACGTGTGCAGTAGCAGCGCGATGTCGCCGTCCTGCGCCGCGCCGGTCGTCCGCGGCGGCGCCGACGGAGGGCCCGTCGATGGTGAAGGTGCCAGCCGGTTCAGCCGCGTCGAAACTCAGCCGCAGGATCGCGATGCCGAGCTTCTCAGCGACGGCGACGGCCGGACCGGCTTCGTCCTTGCCGACGACGATAGCCTTGGCGCCGATGTCGCTCAGATAGAATTCCAGTTCCTCCGCCCGATAGGCCGGGTTGAGCGGCGCGGTGGTGGCGCAGGCCGCAACCGAGACGAAGGCTGAGGCCATCTCCGGCCCGTTCGGCAGGATGATGGCGATGCGGTCGTTACGGCCGAGGCCGAGACCGTTCAGCGCTGGCGGCCGTCGCGCGCATGTGCTCGCGCAAGCCGCCATGGGTCAACGTCGGCCGCTCGGGCGCGGAGATCGCCGGCGCGTCGTCGGCGCCCGCCACCAGCCGTTCGACGATGTCAGCCAACCCGCACCTCGATGTCTCCCAGTCCATCGACATGGCCGCGCATCGTGTCGCCGCGCTGAATTGCGCCGACGCCCGACGGCGTGCCCGAGTAGATCAGGTCGCCGGGCCGCAGCGTGAACAGGCCGGAGAGATAGGCGATCATCTCCGGCACCTTCCAGATCATCTGGTTGAGGTCGCCGGTCTGCCTCCGAGCGCCATTGACGTCCAGCGTGATCGCGCCTGCTGCCGGATGGCCGACCGCGCTCACCGGATGCAGCGGGCCGCAGGGCGCCGGCTGCCTCGAAAGCCTTCGCCACTTCCCACGGACGTCGCAGCTCCTTCGCCGTGTCCTGCAGGTCGCGCCGGGTCATGTCGATGCCGACGGCATAGCCGAAGACGTGGTCAAGCGCGCTCGCCGACCGGAATATCGGTGCCGCCCTTCTCGAGCGCCACCACCATCTCGATCTCGTGGTGCACGTCCTTGGAGGCCGAAGGGTAGGGAAACCTGCCGTCGAGAACCAGCGTGTTCGGGTTCTTCTGGAAGAAGAACGGCGCCTCCTTGTTCGGGTCGCCGCCCATCTCGACCGCGTGAGCGGCGTAGTTGCGCCCGACGCAGTAGATGCGGTGGACGGGGAACAGGAGGTCGCTGCCGGCGACCGGCAACGCCGGTTGCGGCTGCGGCTCGACCGCATAGCGCGGGCCGCTGGTCTGAACGTTCATGTTTGGCTCCCGTGGGGGCACGACCGGGACCGGCCGCCTCCCGCCCCCATGCCATATCAGCCGGTGCGGGGCAATCGCTCGCGCCGCGGTCCCGTGCCTAGAAGTGCAGCATCCGATAGAGCACGCCGATCAGGAATATGCCGCCGATATACGGCAACCATTTCTTGACCGCCGGGCTTCGCAGGAGCGACTGGCGCGGCTTGTCTCCGCGTGTCTTCTGCCAGCTTTCGGCGTCCATCTGTTCTAGCCAGATCCGCGCTTCCGAGCGTTTTTCCGGCGTAAAGCGCCCAAACATCAGGTCGGACCGCACCCGGTCACGACCCATTTCCCGGAATTCCTTGCGATAGTCAGCCGAAGCCATGAAATGCGCCTGTGAGGGATTGTGGTTGTGCGCACCTTACTCCTGACGACGGTACGGCGAAATGGCTGCCGGCCTGCCAATCGGGCTCAAGTATACGAGCGTTTCAGGCGACGGTGGCCGGCCTCGCCCTCGGCGGGTCGAGAAAGCGCGCAAAGGCCAGTGCGATGATCGGCATGGGCAGGAACATCGCGAAAGACACGCGGATTCCGTAGCGCGAGGCGACGAACCCGAAAAGCGGCGGCGCCACGAAAGCGAGGACCGTCTGCAGCGTTGAGAACGACGCAACGTTCACGGATGCCGGGCGGTCGCCGAGACGCGCCACGGCCGAGAGAGCCTGCGGATGGACCGTGCTGATGCCGAAGCCGATCAGCGCAAACCCGGCGAGCGCCGCCGCGCACGGACCATGCGGCCACGACCAGCCCCAGTCCCACGAAGGAAACCACCGACAGCGCCATCGCCACCCGCACCGGCCCGAACCGGTCGATCAGCGTATCGGCAAGAAAGCGTCCGGTGATCTGTGCCGTTACGATCGCCGGCAGGGCAAGCGTTGCGATCCAGCCGATTGCGGTGAAGTCGTCGCGAAGATAGATAACGGACCAGTTGCGCGTGCTCCCCTCCAGTACGATGCCGGAGCATGCAAAGGCGATCACCAGCAAGACGCTGAATGTCGGCAGCGCCAGCCGCCTCCGCGGACCGGCGTCGCCCTTGTGCGCGCGCGGCGGGCTCTCTTGAAGCGGCCCGACCAGCAGGATCGTTACCAGGTTGAGGAAGACGAACATCATCAGGAAATGCATCGTCGGCGGAATACCAGCCGCGACCGCGACGGTTCCCACCAGCGAGGCAAAAAGGAAGCCAACCCCCCAGGTACCATGACACCGGTTGATCAGGCGCTTGCCGGTGGCCGCCTCGACCCGGTCGGCCTCGACGTTCATGGTGATGTTGCAGCTGGTCAGGCCGAAGCCGAAGAGAAAGAGCGTGCCGAACAGCGTCGGCGTGTTCACCGCCAGCGAAGCAAGCACCAGCGCGCAGGAGAAGAACGGCAGCGCGATCAGCAGGCTCCGTCGTGTCCCGCTGCGCTCGATCACGCGGCTGACGATCAGCGAACCGATAAAAACGCCGCACGGAAGGCCAACCAGCGCCAGGCCGAGATCGGCCTCGCTGAGGCCCATCGCGAGCCGCAGTTCGGCGATGCGCGAGAACAGGGTCCCGACCGTGGATCCATGCACGGCAAAGATGAGCGCGATCGCGACGCGGCGCGGATCGTTTAGGAAGTGCCGCAGCACATTCACGGGGCGGGCTCGATTCGGTTGGCACTGTTTCTGGTGAGCGCGTCGGGGCTCGAACCCGAGACCTACTGATTAAAAGTCAGTTGCTCTACCAGCTGAGCTACGCGCTCCAGCGCCACGGGGCGGGAAGTGCCGCGGACCCTATAAGTGGCCCGGAATTGGGTCAACCAAAGACTCTAGAACGCCTTGAACACCGGGATCGTCCGCGTGTCGCGGATGCCGTCGATCGGCTGCACCTTCTCGGTGACGAAATGGCCGATGTCGGCGTCCTCCGGCAGGTAGAATTTGACCAGCAGGTCGTAGTCACCGGCCGTCGAGTAGATCTCGGAGGCGATCTCCGCGTCAGCGATCGATCCGGCAACCTGATAGGCCTTGCCGAGATTGCATTTGATCTGCACGAATAACGCCTTCATGTCTGCCCCGATGGCTCGATTTGAGGTGCAGAAGACACCAGAACCGGCGCCGGGGCACAAGGGCAAAGAACGCCAGCCTCGAAATTTGGCGGAACGGGCGGAAACCTTTTGCTCGATTTGTCCGCGTATCCCTGTCATCAGGACGGAGAAACGAACCATGAAGCGCATCGCACGGCTCCTGTTCGCGTTCATTCTGGTTGTGGGGATCGGCGGCCCAAAATTGGCGGTCGCAGACGATTTGGACGCCATCCGGTCCCTCGTGCAGAAACAGCTCGACGCCTTTCAGGCCGATGATGGCGGCGGCGCCTATTCCCTGGCAGCGCCCGGCATTCAGACGCTTTTTCCGTCGCCCGAGATTTTCATGGATATGGTCCGCCAGCGCTACCAGCCAGTGTATCGGCCGAAATCGGTAACGTTCGGCACGCTGACCGAGGGACCAAACGGACCGATGCAGAAGGTCTTTCTCGTCGGTCCCGACGGCAAGAACTACGTCGCCGTCTACACGCTTGAGCGCCAGGAGGACGGCTCGTGGAAGATCAGCGGCTGCTACATCGTCGTGGACGACTCGCCGACGATCTAGGTCAGCCGACCGGCGCGATGTCGCCGCGCGCCCAGCTTGCCTTCACCGCTGCGCGGAAATCGTCGTAGGCGCGCTCTGCGATGGCGCCGCGAATGCCGGCCATGAGGCTCTGGTAATAGGCGAGGTTGTTCCAGCTGAGCAGCATGGCGCCCAGCATCTCGCCCGACTTGATCAGGTGATGCAGGTACGCCCGCGAATAGTCGCGCGCCGCCGGACAGTCCGACGTCTCGTCGAGCGGACGCGGGTCGTCGATGTGCCGCGCATTCCGCAGATTGATCTTGCCGAAGCGCGTGTAGGCGACTCCGTGACGCCCGGCGCGGGTCGGCATGACGCAGTCGAACATGTCGACCCCGCGCGCCACGGACTCGACGATGTCGTCCGGCGTGCCGACGCCCATCAGGTAACGCGGCGCGTCCGCCGGAAGCTCCGGCGTCGTCGTCTCCAGCATCCGGAGCATGACATCCTGCGGCTCGCCGACCGCGAGCCCGCCGATGGCGTAGCCGTCGAAACCGATCGCGGTCAGCCCGTTCGCCGACTCGACACGCAGCGCCGCGTCATCGCCGCCTTGCACGATGCCGAAGAGCGCCCTGCCCTCCGGCCTGCCGAACGCGACCTTGGAGCGTTCCGCCCAGCGTAGCGACAGGCGCATCGCCCGCTCGTTCTCTTCCCGCGACGCCGGCAGCTTGATGCATTCGTCGAGCTGCATGCGGATATCGGAATCGAGCAGCCCCTGAATTTCCAGCGAGCGCTCCGGTGTCAACGCGTGTGTGCTGCCGTCGATGTGCGACTGGAAGGTGACGCCGTTTTCGTCGAGCTTCCGGAGCTGCGCCAGCGACATCACCTGGAAGCCGCCGGAATCGGTCAGAATCGGTCCCGCCCAGTTGGCGAAAGTATGAAGGCCGCCCAGCGCCGCAACCCGCTCCGCGCCGGGCCGCAGCATCAGGTGGTAGGTGTTCCCGAGAATGATGTCGGCGCCAAGCGCCTTCACCTGGTCCATATACATGGCCTTCACCGTGCCGGCGGTGCCGACCGGCATGAAGGCGGGCGTGCGGATCGCCCCACGCGGGAGCGCGATCTCGCCGGTGCGGGCCGCTCCGTCCGTCGCCGCGATGGTGAAGGTGAGGCCGCTCATTCCTCCTTGCGCTCCGGGTGGAGCAACGAGGCGTCGCCATACGAGTAGAACCGATAGCCCGCGTCGATGGCGTGCCTGTACGCGGCAACCATCGTGTCCCGGCCGGAGAATGCCGACACCAGCATGAACAGCGTCGAGCGCGGCAGGTGGAAGTTGGTCATCAGCAGGTCGACCGCGCGGAAGCGGTAGCCTGGCGTGATGAAGATCGACGTCTCGCCTGCGAACGGACGGATCACGTCGTCCTCGCCGGCGGCGCTTTCCAGTAGGCGCATCGAGGTCGTCCCGACGGCAACGATGCGTCCGCCCGCGGCCCGCGCCGCGTTCAGCGCATCCGCCGTCTCCGCGCTGACGGTGCCCCACTCCGCGTGCATCTTGTGTTCGTTAGTGTCGTCGGTCTTCACCGGCAGGAACGTCCCGGCTCCGACATGCAACGTCACCGTGTGGCGCGTGACGCCCTTCGCCGCGAGCCGCGCCAGCAGCGTATCGGTGAAATGCAGCCCGGCCGTCGGCGCCGCCACGGCGCCGTCCTCGCGGGCATAGACCGTCTGGTAGTCGCGCCGGTCGAAGCTGTCGGTCGGCCGGCGGCTGGCGATGTAGGGCGGCAGCGGCACCGCGCCGACATTGGCGATGGCCTCGTCGAGCGCCGGGCCGGAAAGGTCGAAGCGGATGATCACCTCCCCTTCGTCGCCCTTGTCGACCACCGTCGCGTCGAGCCCGGCAATCAGGCAGGCATTGTCGTTCATCGCTCCGAAGCGAAGCCGGTCGCCGACCGCCAGCCGCTTGGCCGGTCGTGCCAGCGCCTGCCAGCGGTCAGAAGCCAGTCGGTGGATCAGGGTCGCCTCGACACGCGCCGTTCCGTCGCCACGGATGCGCTCCCCGGCGAGCTGCGCCGGAATGACCCGGGTGTCGTTGACCACGAGCGCGTCACCGGGCGCCAGCAGATCCGGCAGATCGCGCACAAAGCGGTCGTCGAGGCCCTTGCCAGGCTCCACGACGAGCAGCCGCGCAGCATCGCGGGGAAGCTTCGGCCGGAGCGCTATGCGCTCCTCGGGCAGGTCGAAATCGAAAAGGTCAACACGCATGGGGCGCTTCCTAGCGACTTGCGCCGCCCCTGGGAAGAAGGCTCCTCCGGTGGTGGTTAGCCGGACCCGAGTTCGGACAGGATCTGCCTTGCGAGGAACTCGTGACGGTCGCTGTTCAGCTCTTCCGCATGCTGCCAACGAGGACGCCGACTCCGATCAGGATGAGGATGAACGGCCACAGTTTGCCCCAGTTGAATCCCGCCAGGAACGAGATCGAAAGGACAGTTAGCACGAGCCCGCCGATGGCCGGGCCGATAACCGCCGGCGTCAGTGCGCCGTCCCGCTGGTACACGGTCCAGGCGGCTCCGAAGGCGGCGAAAGCCGGTATCAGGATGAAGACCGCCCACCAGTTGTCCGGCATGGGCACGCCGTAATTGCGCAGCAGGAACACAAGCCCCAGCGCGATCAGGATCACGCCGCCGATCCACGGCCCTCCGCCACCCCAATCCGTGCCCCGTGCGCCACGTCGCGCCCGGCGTTCCTCGCGCCGAAGTTGGCGCCAGTCCGGTCTCGGTTCTTGCGGTGTTTGCGATGGGTCGCTCATAGCCTGCCCCTGCCCTTGAAGTGCGGGACATGTTAGCAGCCGGCGAATATCCGCGCGATGTGTGGGCCCACGCGCCCAGTGAAAGCCTTGCCCTGGTACCGGTCAGGCAGGCGGCGGAAGTTCGGTCAGCGGAAGCAGGCGCGAATCCTCCAGTGCCGCTGTGCGATGTCCGATGCCGGTGAGGTAGGCCTCATCCGATGCGAACGCCATGAACGCCTGCACGCTGCTTTGGCGGACCAGCATCACCTTGTCCCAGCGTTCTTCGCCTGGCCCGATCAGGAACGGGCCACCGTCCCCGAGAAAGAGAAGCTCTCCGCCGCTGTTCCTCAGATACGGGAGCGTATGGGCGATGTACCGGTCGAAGGCCACTTCGCCGCTGATCGGACTGGCAGGCGCCAGCTCCGGCGTCGCCGCGTAGTCGGCGACCGGGCGGAACCGAAGCAGGTTCAGCATCACGATGGCGCCTGGGATCGCGCGCAGGAACAACGCGCGACCCGCCTCCTGTGTCGGTTCGAGGTAGCCCTTCATGGGCATCCTGTGTTACCGGCCGCGGCCGGCGCCTCAGGCGTCCGCGGCAACCTTCATGCTGACGATCTTGTCCGGGTCTTGCACCGGCTCGCCGCGCTTGATCTTGTCCACGGCGTCCATGCCCGAGGTCACCTGCCCCCAGACCGTGTACTGACCGTCCAGAAAGCCGGCATCGCCAAAGCAGATGAAGAATTGGCTGTCGCCGGAGTCCGGGTTTTGCGCGCGCGCCATCGAGACGGTGCCGCGGACATGCGGCTCCTTGTTGAACTCGGCTTTCAGCTTCTTGCCGGAGCCGCCCATGCCGGTGCCGGTCGGGTCTCCCGTCTGCGCCATGAAGCCGTCGATGACCCGGTGAAAGACCACGCCATCGTAAAAGCCTTCGCGCACGAGTTCCTTGATACGGGCAACGTGGTTGGGTGCGATGTCCGGGCGGAGCGTGATCGTGATGTTGCCCTTCGACGTCTCCACGAGAAGCGTGTTTTCCTTGTCGGCAGCCATGATGTTCCCTCTCTGAATTGCGATGCTACTTGGCGTCGGCGGCGACCTGCATCTTGATGATGCGGTCCGGGTTGGCGACGGGCTCGCCCGTCTTGATCTTGTCGACGAACTCCATGCCTTCGACGACTTCGCCCCAGATCGTGTACTGGCCGTTGAGATGGGGCGCGTCGGCGAACATGATGAAGAATTGCGAGTTCGCGGAATTCGGATCGCTGCTGCGCGCCGCCCCGACCATGCCGCGGGTAAACGACGCCTTGTTGGTAAACTCGGCCTTGAGGTCCGGCAGGTCGGAGCCGCCCGTGCCCGTGCCGGTCGGATCGCCGCCCTGGGCCATGAAGCCGGGAATGACGCGGTGGAATGGCGTCCCGTCGTAGAAGCCCTTGCGCGTCAACTCCTTGATCCGCGCAACGTGCTCCGGCGCCAGGTCTGGTCGCAGCTTGATAACCACCCGGCCTGCCGGGATGTCCATGTACAGCGTGTTTTCCGGATCGAGCGTCTGGGCGGACGCGGCAAGCGGAAGAAGGATAAGCAGCGCGGTGAGCGCGGCGGTGAGTCTAGCGATCATTCGTTTTCTCCAAAGTCGCAAATTACGGGATGGACGGACTTGCCGAGGATGTGAAGGTAGCCGACCCGCAGGGTCTGCTCGTCCTCCTTGGCGGTGAGAGTCCGGAGCGAGATGAGAACCTCGGTCACCTGATCGTCCGTCAGGTCGATCGAAAATCCCCTCTCGTCGTCCAGGTGCTGGAGGATGGAGATAGGCGTCAAGCCATCGGATTCCAGTGTGCTCCACGAACCGCCATCGGCGACGACGCGAACCCAGTCCGGCCTACCCATGGGCACGCCGAGACCGACGTTCATCTCTATCGAGGCGTCGGAGCCGTCGGTTGCCGCGCACCCGACCGTCTCGGTTGCGCCGGCCTGATGAACAGCGAAGAAGGGCGCCAGAAGCGCTGCGCAGAGTGCCGCCGGGCGGATCGTCATCGGGCCTCTCTCGGACGGATTGCGCGTCAGTTCGGGAATTTCCGCTTTATCCGGCGCACAACGCTGGCCGGAACGAAAGCCGAGACATCGCCTCCCATGCTGCCGATCTGGCGCACGAGCGTGGCCGTGATGTGGCGCACGCCCGGAGAGGATGGCAGGAACACGGTCTGAAGGAACGGCGCCATGGTTTCGTTCATGCCCGCCATCTGCATCTCGTAGTCGAAGTCGCTGGCGTCGCGCAGTCCACGCACCAGCAGGCTCGCGCCTGCGTTGCGGGCGGCATCCACGGCGAGGCCGTCGAAAGCGACCGCCTTGACCCGCGCCGCGTTCTTGCGTCCCAGGCCCGCGGATCAGGTCTTCGACCATCTTCAACCGGTCCTCCACCGCGAACATCGGCGACTTGCCGGCATTGATGCCGACGCCGATCACGACCCGATCCGCCAGGCTGAGCGCGCCGCGGAGGATGTCGACATGTCCGTTGGTCACGGGATCGAAAGTGCCGGGATAGAAGGCGGTTCGGGGCATTTGGGGTTCCGTATGGGCCGACGGTGCTGCCAACCGCTGGCTTCATAGCCCTTTGCCGCCCGCTCCGGCAAGCAATTGCACAGTCGAAACCGGCGCAGTTCAGCCGATAAACCGGCTTTTCTTTCAAGCATTTGGCGTTTGTGACCCTCATCACAGCAAAAGCGAGGGTCAAGGCCTATCTCAGCGTCAAGCAAAACAACCGAGTCTTGCGGCTGATGGAACCAATCCCCGGGTCGGGAGGTTCCTTAGGCACGCAAAGGGGTCGATGAGATGAACACGAACAAACGCAGTTTCATGGTGGCCGCAGCCTTCGCAATGGCCGTTTCCGCGGCCGCTACAGGCGCGACCGTGAGCACAGGCGAAACCAAGGAAACCACGCTGGACCAGACATGCGCCCATGCCGCATGGCCCCTGATCCCGGCACAATGCCTGGAGGGCGCGGATGGCCGCACTTTCCGCACCGTATCGGTTCGCGGGCCTGTCGAAACCAACACCATGGCGACCCGCTTCGCGGTCGCCTTCAACTAAACAGAAAGTCGTCGAAACGGCGCCGCAGCCTGAACCCCAGATGAACACAGCAAGCTGGAACCATTCAGCTTCAATCGGGTTGAATAGGCAGAGTTAAGCGGCACGGTTCGCTAAGGAGACACCAAGATGACGCTCCGGTTTCATTCGATGATACTCACCACGGTCGTCGCAGCGACGGTTGCAGTCGGCTTCGCCAGCGCCGCTATCGTTTCCGATCACGAGCAGGCCGCGCCCAAGGGCGACCGCCTTCCGGTCGTGGCCAGCGCCGACACCGGCGACTACGTCACGGTCGAGACCCGCCACGAAGGCGTTTCCGTCCTGAAGCGCATTCCGCTGAACTGAGTTTTACTGAGCGTACCCACCCCACCCCGCATACCTGACCTCCCGCCCCGCCGCCGGCTCCTCCCTGAGGACCGGCGGCTCCTCTTTTGGGGAGCCGCTATGTGAACGTGTGGCGCTATGCCGGAGCCTCGGCCTCGCCGGCTTCACCGTCCGCCGCTTCTTCGTCCTCGGATTCGCTGAGGCGCTCGACCGAAACCACCTTCTCGTCCTCGCCGACATCGAACAGCGTCACGCCCTGCGTGCCGCGGCCGATGATGCGGATATCGCGAACCGGCATGCGGATCACCTGGCCGCCGTCGGTGACCAGCATGAGTTCGTCGCTGTCGTCGACCGGGAACGACGCCACCAGCGGTCCGTTCCGCTCGTTGACGGCCATGGCGACGATGCCTTTGCCGCCGCGTCCGGTGATCCGGTACTCGTGCGACGACGTGCGCTTGCCGTAGCCGTTCTCCGACGCGGTCAGGATGAACTGCTCGGCCGCGCCCATCGCGGCGTAGCGCTCCTGGCTGAGCTCGCCGCCGTTCGCCCCGGCTTCCTCGTCGTCGGCAGCGGCGGCCTCCGCCTCGCCTTCGCCGCGCACCGCGCGGCTCATCTTCAGGTAAGCGTTGCGCTCGTCCGAATTGGCGTCGAAGTGGTTCAGGATCGCCATCGAGATGACGCTGTCGTCCTTGCCCAGCGATATGCCGCGCACGCCGGTGGAATCGCGGCCCTTGAACACGCGCACGTCGCCCGCCGGGAAGCGGATGCACTGACCCGCCGCCGTGGTCAGCAGCACGTCGTCGGTCTCGTTGCAGAGCTGCACGTCGACGATCGCCTCGTCCGTGCTGTCGAACTTCATGGCGATCTTGCCGTTGCGGTTCACCTGGACGAAATCGGAGAGCTTGTTGCGGCGCACCGTGCCCGCCTTGGTGGCGAACATCACGTCGAGCTCGCCCCACTTCTCCTCATCCTCCGGCAGCGGCAGGATGGTGGTGATGCGTTCGTTCGCCTGGATGCGGCAGCAGGTTGACCAGCGCCTTGCCGCGCGCCTGCGGGGCGGCCAGCGGCAGCCGCCAGACCTTCTCCTTGTAGACGATGCCGCGCGAGGAGAAGAACAGGATCGGCGTGTGCGTATTGGCGACGAACAGGCGGGTGACGAAATCCTCTTCCTTGGTCGCCATGCCGGAGCGGCCCTTGCCGCCGCGCCGCTGCGCCCGGTAGGAATCCAGCGGCACCCGCTTGATCCAGCCGGCATGGGTGACGGTCACCACCATGTCCTCGCGCTGGATCAGGTCCTCGTCCTCGAGGTCGGCGCCGCCCTCCTCGATCACCGTCCGGCGCGGCGTCGCGAATTCGTCGCGGATCGCCTTCATCTCGTCCTTGATGATCGTGCGCACCCGCGCCCGCGAGCGCAGGATGTCGAGGAAGTCGATGATCTCCACCGCGATCTTGTTCAGTTCCTCGGCGATCTCGTCGCGGCCGAGCGCGGTCAGGCGGGCAAGCCGCAGTTCGAGGATCGCCCGCGCCTGCGCGTCGGAGAGCACGTAGGTGCCGTCGTCCTGCAGCCGGTGGCGCGGATCGTCGATGAGCGCGATCAGCGGCGCCACGTCGTTCGCCGGCCAGCGCCGGCCCATCAGTTCCTCGCGGGCCGAATTCGGGTCCTTGGCCTGGCGGATGATGCGGATGACTTCGTCGATATGGGCGACGGCGATGGCAAGCCCGACCAGCACGTGCGCCCGGTCGCGCGCCTTGCCGAGCAGATGCTTGGTGCGCCGGGTGACGACCTCCTCGCGGAAGGCGACGAACGCCTCCAGCATGTCCTTGAGGTTCATCGTCTCCGGGCGGCCGCCGTTCAGCGCCACGATGTTCGCGCCGAACGATGTCTGCAGCTGCGAGAAGCGCCAGAGCTGGTTGAGCACCACGTCGGCCATGGCGTCGCGGCGCAGCTCGATCACCACGCGCATGCCGGTGCGGTCGCTCTCGTCGCGGATGTCGGAGATGCCTTCGATGCGCTTGTCGCGCACCATCTCGGCGATCTTCTCGATCATCGTCGCCTTGTTCACCTGGAACGGGATCTCGTGGACGATCAGCGCCTCGCGCTCCTTGCGCACGGTCTCCACCGTCACCCGCGAGCGCATCATGATCGAGCCGCGGCCGGTCTCGTAGGCCGAGCGGATGCCGGCGCGGCCGAGGATGATGCCGCCGGTCGGGAAGTCCGGACCGGGGATGAATTCCATCAGCTGCTCGATGGTCAGCGTCGGATCGTCGATCAGCGCCATCGCCGCGTCGATCACCTCGCCGAGATTGTGCGGCGGGATGTTGGTCGCCATGCCGACGGCGATGCCGCCGGCGCCGTTGACCAGGAGGTTCGGGAAGCGCGCCGGCAGCACGACCGGCTCGCGCTCGGAGCCGTCGTAGTTGTCGCGGAAATCGACCGTGTCCTTGTCGATGTCCTCGGTCAGCGAATGGGCGACCTTGGCGCGCCGCGCCTCGGTGTAGCGCATCGCCGCCGGCGGATCGCCGTCGACCGAGCCGAAGTTCCCCTGCCCGTCGATCAGCGGCACGCGCATGGAGAATTCCTGCGCCATGCGCACCAGCGCGTCGTAGATCGATTGGTCGCCGTGCGGGTGGTACTTGCCCATCACGTCGCCGACGATCAGCGCCGACTTGCGGTAGGGCTTGTTCCAGTCGCGGCCGTTCTCGTGCATCGAGAAGAGGATGCGGCGATGCACCGGCTTCAGCCCGTCGCGCACGTCGGGCAGCGCGCGGCTCACGATCACGCTCATCGCGTAATCGAGATAGCTGCTCCGCATCTCGTCGGTGATCGAGATGGACTCGTATTCCGGGGTCTTTCCCTCGCCGGGATCGCCCGATCCGGGAGGTGGGGTTTCGTCTGCCAAAACGGTCCTGGGGAATCAGTGAAAACGCTAGGGGAAATCTAGGGTTTTGGGGGGCGGATTACAAGCGAACGGGGGGATATTTCGGGGGCGAATTGCCTCGCTTTTTCAATGCATTACGATCCTGTTCTGGTGGAGCCCGGCTGGTCTCTCGAAATGCCTCAGCCATCGCAAATCATTGGAGACGATCTAGTAGCGGTTCATCATGCGCGAGAAGAACGAAAGTCCGTCTTTGAGAGTCATGGCACTCCCACGAACGCGACCTCGCTCAACGCCATGTAACGCCTCGTTACCGTTGAGCCTCGGGTCTTCGATGCTGGCTTTCAATCGATTGAGTTTCGGTTGGGTCGCATGGCCGGCCTTCGCAAAGGCGTTGTCGCCTTTGCCGACCAGCCCGTAGGGCGGAATAGCGCAGCGTATTCCGCCGTGTTCCTATCCCGCCCGACGACTTCCATCACACCTGATCAACGCGGCGGGTTAAGCCTGCGGCCAACCCGCCCCGCCCCCCTCACCCCAACCACCGCTTCTCCACCCGGCACGCCACCGAGTAGGCCGGGTTGAAGACGTTGGCGATGTCGTAGCGCACGACCTGCCCGAGCAGGTGGCTGGCGGCCGCCGCGTCGAGGCCGTAGTCGCTGGCGAGCCAGGCGAGCATCTCCGTCGTCGCGTGCTGGAGCGCCTGGTCGAGCGGCCGGGCGTTGCCGACCGTGAAGATCGCGTCCGCCGTCTCGCCGCGCGGCCAGCCGATCGTCCGCCCCTTCACGAGCCGCACGGTGAACTCGACCGCGCACGAGGTCTCGATCCCCGTCCCCACGATCTCGCCGTCGCCCTGGCAGGCGTGGCAATCGCCGAGGAAGAACAGCGCCCCCGGCACGGCGACGGGGAAGTGCGCCACCGTGCCCGGCCCGAAGAGCCGGTAGTCCATGTTGCCGCCGTGCGGCCCGCTGGTCGCGGTCGAGATGGCCTGCCCGAGCGCCGGCGCCACGCCGAAGCAGCCGATCATGGGCGCCAGCGGCACCGACCAGTCGCGCAGGCGCTCCGGCGGCTCGGCGAGCCGCACGCGGCCCGCGTCCCGGTCGATGGTCCAGATGTGCCGCGTGCGCTCCGGCATCGCCGCCACCGCGCCGGGATCGACCACGTTCGGCGCGATCGGCGTGAACGTCCAGCCGGTGTCGCGGGTCATCGTCATGCGGTCGATGCTGACCGTCAGCGTGTCGCCCGGCTCCGCCCCGGTCACGAAGAACGGCCCGGTCATCGGGTTCGGCCGCGACGCCACCGGCTTGTCGTGCCGGTCGATCCCCCACGCGTCGACCGTCTGCGCGATCACCGTGTCGCCGTCGGCGATGGTCAGCGCCGGCTCGGCCGTGCCGATGGCGTTGTGGAAGCGGGTCGGGTCGAATTCATGCCGGGCCATTCTCGCATGCTCCTGTCGTCGTCCGGGGAGCGGCCATCATGCCTGCTCCAGCCGCCCCATGACAGGGAGGCATGCATTGAGCCTCCCGATTGATCCAGCCCACCCTGCGGCCCGCCCCAGCGCTTCCGGCGCCCGTTATTGTGCCCGCCCCCCATTCGCCCTATATGCACGATGTTCCAGATTTTGCCTGCCTTGCTTGCCCCCGATCGGGGAGCTCCAGGTCAACGCGAATTCGGACACGGGGACGGCGAAGGGTCGCCAGCCCAACACGCGAATGCACGCGTCTGCACAAGGAGCCATCTCATGGCGACAGGTACCGTAAAGTTCTTCAACACCACCCGCGGCTTCGGCTTTATCGCCCCCGACAACGGCGGCAAGGACGTCTTCGTCCATGCCACGGCCGTCGAGCGCGCCGGCCTCGGCGCCCTCAACGAGGGCGACAAGGTCAATTTCGACGTGGTCGAGGAGCGCGGCAAGACCGCCGCTGCGAACCTCTCCCGCGCCTGAGGCCCAGGCGTAAATTTCGGCCCGGCGCCTCATCCGCGCCGGGCCGTTTCTTTTCCTCGCACTGCGGGAGCATGCCATGGCCTTCCGGCCGAACTACCAGCAGCAGCGGGGCGATCGTACCCGTGCCAAGGAACGCAAGAAGGCCGAGAAGCTTCAGCGCCGCGAGGAAGATGCGCTGCGGCGCAAGGCCGAGCGCGACGGCGAACCCGATGGCGTCGCGGATTCCGCGCCGCCAGCCAATGACGAAACGCCTCCGGAGACTACCTGAATGGCCCGCAAGAAGCCCGGCACCAACGCCACCAATATCGTTCTCTTCGACGTCTTCTACGAAGACGGCAGCCGCGCCTCGAACCGCAAGGTGCCCGGCGCCGATCTTGGCGGCCTCGATGGCGACGATCCGGCGCTGACCTATCTGGTCGAGCAGGAGCGCAAGATCGCCGAACTCTCCCGCAAGCCGCAGCGCGAGATCAAGCGCATCGTCCGCTCCGCCTGAGACGCTAGAACAGCGTCTCCTCGTAGCGCGGCGTGCCATCCACCAGCAGCCGCTTCAGCGCCGCCCTGCCGTCTGCGCCCAGCGCGACATCCACGGAGATGTGCTCGCCGTTGCGCAGCTTCTCCAGCTCGCGCCCGGTGCCCTCGGGCACGAAGAACTTCTCGATGTTGTAGTCGGCGCTGTAGATCGCACAGGCGCCCGTACAGTCCGGCTTCGTCCGATCGTCGGTGATCGTCCCGCGGATCCATTTGCCCGCCTTCGGCGGCGCGTGGAAGATGCCGGTCGCCTTCGCGCCACCCTCCTCCTCGACCAGCGCCACATATACCGTGTCGCCCCAGTTGAAGTCGTCGTCGCCCGCGAGTGTGCTGTTGTCGAGCCGCGAGATGTCATAGCCGAGCACGACGTAGTCGCCGCGCAGCAGGTCGCGCGGATCGACCGGCACGACGGCAAGGTGAACTTCCGCGCCATTGGCGAGAAGCAGCGCCCGGCCGACGATCAGCCAGCCCACGAGGCCGGCCTGAATGAGGAAGGCGAGGAAGATCGCCAGCGCGTATGGGACCCGGAGACGCTTCATGGCGTTGCTCCCGACGTTGCCGCGGACGCTGGCCCGGCGCCGCTCCTCGCCAGGTGCCGGTCAAGCCGATAAAGGCCCCAGGCAAGCACGATGAACAGCACGCCGCCGAGCAGGAACGCGATGGCCGTATCCATCAGCGTGCCGAAGGTCGCGATGTAGAGATAGAGCACCTCCAGCCCGAGCGCGACGAGGCCGAGGGTCTTGGCCGCGCCGCTCATGCTGGTCTGGCCGAGATTGACGACCCAGATCGCCGCCAGCAGCGCCATTGCGCCGCCGGCCAGTCGGGCCCAGAGATCGTTCTCGGGCACATTGAGCGCAAACAGGATTGCCGCCACGCCGATCACGGCAACCGCGATGACGTCGACCATGCCGAAGCCTTTCCGCATGGTCGCAAACGCCATCAGCCCTGCCGCCACCGCCACACCGGCGACAGTCAGCGAAAGCAGGCCCTGCTCGCCGACCGACGGATCCCAGGCGACCTGCTCCGCGCCGACCACCAGCAGGATTGCCGCCAGCGCCGGCCACAGCATGTTGGTGCCAAGATCGGCGACGCGTCGGCTCCCGGCCGTCGAGAGAAACGCGCCGAGGCTGAACAGGATCAGCGCCGCCGCAACACCAAGGCTCATGCCGCCGGCGTAACTCCAGTTGTAGCGATCGCCGTTCGAGATGATGGCGAGGGCAATCCAGAAGAACAGCGCCAGCACCGCCACCACGCGCGCGTTGCGGGAATCGATAGCCGTCGCAATCGCGCCACCAATGAGTACCGGGACGAGCCCGGCCCAATGCGGCGCGGCGTGAAGGTCGAACGTCACGGTCCAAGTCCAGTAGCCGGCGCCGATCAGGCCGAGCACAGTCATCGTTGGCGAGCCGGTCATCAGCGCTGCGCCGAAGATCCCGATGAGCCACAGCATGATCGCGTCGGCAAACTCGCCGCTGAGGTGATAGCTCTGCCCGACCAACGCAATGGCCGCGGCGAAAACCAGTCCGGCGACCAGAAGCGCTACTTCCGCGAAGACGTGCAATTTTCGCCGCTCGAGCACCCCCGCGACGCCGTAGGCCAGCGCCAGGGCTGCGGCAAGCAGCGCGAAGCGCATCAGCCGCGGAATCTCGTCCCAGTTGGCACCCACGAACGCGATGACGCCGAGGCCGAACAGGAGCCCGCCCAGCGTCGCGACAACGCCGGCCAGCGTGAAGACGGACCTGCCGATGGGGACCGAGTCCAGAATGGCGGCGGCGCCATCCCGCGTCACCCAGCCCGACTGCTGCCAATTCGGCAGGTCGGCCGTCAGGCGCTTGCGATACGCGCGGTCGTTCATTTCAGGTGTCTCCAGCCTGCGCGATCCTAAAGCACGGAGCGTCTGGCGGGGCAGTGTCCCGCGTCACACCGGCCATATTCAGGTGAAAGACGGCGGAACCGGGCCCTGGAAGCGGCACTGGCTTTCGCATCGGACCGCTGGCACCATGGCGGCGGGGAGAATTCCGGGTCTCGTCAGCAGATGTTCGATTATGTCCTGAACGCCTTCGTGACGTTGCTCGTCACGATCGACCCGCCGGGGCTGGCCCCGGTCTTCGTCGTCCTGACCACAGGCATGGCTGGCGGCGCGCGCCGCCAGGCGGCCATCCGTGCCTCCGTCGTCGCGGGCAGCGTGCTCATCGGATTCGCCCTGATCGGTGAACCGCTGATCGGCTTCCTCGGAATTTCGCTTCCCGCCTTCCGCATCGCGGGCGGCTTGCTCCTGTTCGCCATCGCGTTCGAGATGGTCTTCGGATTGCGCGAGGAGCGGAAGGCTGCCACCGCCCAGACTGCCGCCAACCGGGACGATCTCCGCCACGTCGCGGTCTTTCCACTGGCGATACCGTTGGTCTCCGGTCCGGGCGCGATCTCGGCGACAATCCTGTTGTCGTCGCAGGCGCCCTCCGCCTGGGGCGTAATCTTCCTGCTGTTCATCATCGCGATCCTGATCGGCGCTTGCCTCGCGGTGTTCCTGCTCGCCAACAGGCTTGAGCAAATGCTCGGCGAGACCGGACGGATCGTCGTCAGCCGCCTGCTCGGCCTTCTCCTCGCCGCCCTCTCGGTGCAATTCGTCGCCGATGGGATCGTCGCGATCGTGAAGACCTCAGGCGTTTGACGTTCGCTCGCTAGAACGGAATCTCGTCGTCGAGCTCCTCGGCCAGCGACCCGCCGCCACTCGAGCGCGCCGGGCGGCCGCCTTCCATCGGGCTGGCACGACCGAAGTCCGAGCCGGCGTCCGAACCCGCCCCGGCCCCGCCGCCCTCACCGCGCCCGTCGAGCATGGTCAGCTGCGAATTGAAGCCTTGGAGCACGACTTCGGTCGAGTAGCGATCTGCGCCCGACTGGTCCTGCCATTTGCGGGTCTGTAGCTGGCCCTCAAGATAAACCTTCGAGCCTTTGCGCAGATACTGCTCCGCAATCCGGCACAGCCCTTCGTTGAAAATCACCACGCGGTGCCATTCCGTCTTCTCGCGGCGCTCGCCGGTAGCCTTGTCGCGCCAGTTTTCCGAGGTCGCCACCCGCAGGTTGGCAATCGGTCGCCCGTCATTTGTGCGCCGGATTTCGGGATCGGCTCCGAGATTGCCGATGAGAATTACCTTGTTGACGCTGCCGGCCATCGGCCAACCTCCTGTCCAATTTTGCGGTGCTCCAGCCGAACCTAGACCGTCTCGCCTGTGGATGCTGGCCCAATGCGGTCCTTATCCACAGACACAGACACGGCTCGGTCACGCACCATCGTTCCTGATATGTTCTCATATGCCCGGGTTTCACGCAAGCTGTGGCTCAGGCCCCGGCGATTTGATCCATGTCAAATACAGGCGGCCGGTTTTGCCGATGCTGTGTTCCAGGAGCGAACGCATGCCTCAACACGACCCGCGGCCGGCATACCCGTTGCCTTGCCCGGTTTGCCGCAGTGCCATGGTTGGGGAAAAGTCGACCCCTGACGCCGAGGAGTTCGACAAGTTTGCCTGCCTGAATTGCGGCGCCGAAGTCATGCGCGAGAACTCGCGCCCGGACGACGCAAGCGCGTAGCTTGGGCTATCCGCCCATCAGCTTCTCCAGCGGCAGCACCTGCTCGACGTCGAAATAGCCCGCCCACGGATCCTTCCTCTGCTTTTTCAATGCGGCAGCGACGTTCTCGACGGTCGTCTCGTGGGCGCTCTGGAGGCGAGACAGCGCCGTCCAGGCGATCGGCCAAGCCAATGGGGCGCCTTTGTGCGCGCGCGTTGAAAAAGGCGCGATCGCCGTCGCCCCCCGCCCGTTCCTGAGATAATCGATGAAGATTCGTCCCTTGCGCCGCGCCTTCGACATCTCGGCGAGATAGCGATCCGGGTTCTCGGCCGCCATCGTTCGCGCGATCGCTTCGGCAAAGGCACGGACATCGTCCCAGCCGTGACGCGGGGTCAGCGGCACCACGACATGCAGACCTTTGCCTCCGGTTGCCAGTACGAACGTCTCCAGCCCGAGATGCTTGAGCCGGTCGCGCATCTCTTTCGCGGACTCCCGCACGACGGCGAAATCCACCGCCTCATCGGGATCGAAGTCGAAGACGATCCGGTCCGGCTTCTCGATCGTCTTGTTGTGTGATCCCCAGATGTGCAGCTCCAGGACGCCCATCTGGACGGCGGCGACGAGCCCACGCTCGTCCTCGATGTAGAGATACTCGCCCTTGCCCTCCTTCTCCTTGATGACGATCGGCTTGAAGGCATCGGGAAAGCCTGGAGAGGCGTGCTTCTGGAAGAAGCCATCGCCCTCCGCGCCCTGGGGAAAGCGCACAAGGCTGAGCGGTCGGTTGGCAACGTGCGGCAGGATCAGGTCCTTGACCGAGAGGTAATACTCGGCGAGCCGGCGCTTGGTGATCTTCTGGCCGGCGAAGACAACGCGCCTGGGGTGGGTAACCCGCACACCGGCGATCTCGATGGCGCCTGTTTCCCTGTCGGTGTTGATGGACACGACCGCCGAGGGCTCCCCCTTGCCATCGCCCTTCTCGGTCTTCGGGGGCTCTTTGGGGACCTCCCGTGTCACCTCGGCCGCCTTCTTGTCCGAGCGCAGGCCCTTGAACGCGCCGTGACGGACGTAACCGTCCTCGGTCCATCCAGCAAACTCGACTTCGGCCACAAGCTCGGGCTTCACGAAACGGGATTTCCGCCGGATGTCGGCCGGCACATCTTCGGCAGCTGGCTTCTTTACGGCGCGCTTTTCGAGTTCGCCCCATACCTGTTTCAGTTCGCGCTCCCCGAAACCGGTGCCGACCTTTCCTCTGTAGGTCAGGCGATCTTCATCGCGCGTTGCCACCAGCAACGAAGAGAAGGGACGGTTTTTCACCGTCGAGGGCTGCCAGCCAATGATGATGAGTTCCTGACCCATGTTGACCTTGATCTTCAGCCAGCCCTTGGTGCGCTCCGACCGATACGGCGCATCGGCCCGTTTCGAGATGATCCCTTCGAGTTTCAACGCGCGAGCGTTGGCCAGGGTTTCCTCTCCGTGGCCGACGACATGATCGGAATAGAACAACGGGCCACCGGCCGGCTGGTCGGCCATCAACTGCGCGAGCCTTTTCTTGCGCTCCACGAGCGGCAGCTTGCGAAGATCTTTGCCGTCGAGGGAAAGCAGATCGAAGGCGTAATAGACGATGTTCCCCTTCCCTTCGGCGATGGCGTTTTGCAGCCGTCCGAAACTGGCCTTGCCGTCATCGTCGCGGACCACGGCCTCGCCATCGATGAGCGCCGAGTCGCACGGCAGGTCCGCCAGCGGTTGCGCGATGGACTGGAACTTCTCCGTCCAATCCAGGCCCGACCGCGTGAAGATGCGTGACCGGCCGCCACCGATCGCGGCTTCGGCGCGATAACCGTCGAACTTGATCTCGTGGATCCATCCGTCGCCGGCCGGCGGACTCTCGGCAAGCGTTGCGAGTTGTGGCGGAACGAATTTCGGGACCGCGACCGGCGCCGCCGCTTTCGAAGCACGTTTCTTCGCAGGCGCACCCTCCTTGACGCGGGCACCCTTTACCCACTCGACGTGACCCTCGGCGATCTCTTCCATCGTTCGGCCGGTTCGCACGCTCGTAACGGCCCGCTGGGTGATCGGCTTCTTCTCCGGGCCGGAGAACTCGTCCTTCTCCTTGATCAGCAGCCAATTCTCGTGCTTGGAGCGCTCGCCCTTCTTCGGCTTCATGCGCACCAGCACCCATTTGCCGCGCAACCGCCCGCCGTGGAGGACGAACTTCAGGTCGCCCTTGCGCAGCCCATCGCCTGGGTCGCCAACCGGCTCCCATGTGCCCTCATCCCACAGCATGACAGTGCCGCCCCCATAATTGCCTTTGGGGATGGTGCCCTCGAAGTCGCCATACTCGATCGGATGATCCTCGGTCCGGACCGCGAGGCGCTTGTCTTTGGTGTCGTAGCTCGGGCCGTTGGGGACGGCCCAGGAAAGCAGCGTGCCGTTATGCTCGAGGCGAAAATCGAAATGCAGCCGCGTCGCGGCATGCTTCTGGATCAGGTAGCGCCGGCCCGTGTCGGAGCGGTCGCTGGCGCTGCCGCTGGGCTCGGCGGTCTTGGAGAAATCGCGCTTGGCGCGGTACGTAGCGAGACGGTCTGCCATGCCTCGAACCTAGCGTAGTCTGACGACGATGGCAGGCGGCGCGCACTGAGTTTCATCATTTAAGTAGAATTTGCAGCGGCTTGGTACATTCTCGGATGCGTCTGCTAAATAGCCACACCGGCATCGGGCAGCAGATGCGCGCAGGCTAGGGTGACGATGTCCAAGGTTGCATTGATCACGGGCGTTACCGGCCAGGACGGCGCCTACCTGGCGGAGTTCCTGCTGAGCAAGGGCTACGCCGTCCACGGCATCAAGCGGCGGACGTCCTTGTTCAATACCGACCGCGTCGATCACCTCTTTCATGAGATGCATGAGACCGGCCTGCCGTTCAACTTGCATCACGGCGACATGACCAATTCCAGCAGCCTGCTGCGGGTGATGGCCGAGGTCCGCCCCGACGAAGTGTATAACCTAGCCGCCCAAAGCCACGTCGCGGTCTCGTTTGAAGAGCCGGAGTACACGGCGAACGCCGACGCCCTCGGCACGCTGCGGCTGCTTGAGGCCATCCGCATTCTCGGGCTGAGCGAGACGGCGCGTTTCTACCAGGCCTCGACATCGGAACTCTACGGCAAGGTTGTCGAGACGCCGCAGTCCGAAACCACACCTTTCTATCCCCGCTCGCCTTACGGCGTAGCGAAGCTCTACGCCCACTGGATCACGGTGAACTACCGTGAGGCCTACGGTCTGTATGCCTGCAGCGGCATCCTCTTCAACCACGAGAGTCCGATCCGCGGCGAAACTTTCGTCACCCGCAAGGTCACCCGGGGCCTCGCCCATGTCGCCGTCGGAATCCAGACCTGCCTCTTCCTCGGCAACCTCGATGCGAAACGCGACTGGGGCCACAGCCGGGACTTTGTCGAAGCGCAATGGCTGATGCTCCAACAGGAGAAACCGGCGGATTTCGTGGTCGCCACCGGACAACAGCACAGCATCCGTGAATTTGTGACTCTCGCTGCTTCAAAGCTCGGCATCGGCATCGCGTGGTCCGGCGAAGGAGCCGACGAAATCGCGACAGTGACCGACTTGAATGGCGCGATCGAAGATCACGTCCTCTCCGTCGGCGACGTGATCGTGCGCGTCGATCCTGTCTACTTCCGGCCCGCTGAAGTCGAATCCCTCCTCGGCGACGCGACGCGCGCTCGCGAGAAGCTCGGCTGGTCCCCCAAGATCAGCTTCGACGCACTGGTCGAGGAGATGGTAGTGGCGGACCTTGCCCTTGCCCGGCGCGAGAAAAGGACGCCGGGCCAGGGGCTGAAGATCTTCCGCCCCGACCTCGAGAAGGACTAGCGGCCATGGCGGCGCCCATCCTTGTCACGGGCGGCACCGGCATGGTCGGGCACAATGTCCGCGACCTCGCCGCCGAACGCGGCATGGACGTTTGCGCACCAACGCACGCGGAGCTCGACCTGCTCGATGGCGAGGCAGTGACGGCGTTGCTACGCGAACTGAAACCGTCCATCGTCGTCCATGCGGCGGGCCGGGTCGGCGGCATCGAAGCAAACATGCGCGGGGCCGTCGCTTTCCTCACTCAGAACTGGGAGATGGGGCGCAATGTCGTGCTGGGGGCCCGCGAAGCCGGCGTAACCCGCCTGATCAATCTCGGCAGCTCCTGCATGTACCCCAAGGACATGCATCGGCCGCTCCGCGAGGACGACATCCTGTCAGGACCGCTCGAGCCGACCAACGAGGCTTACGCCATCGCGAAGAGCGCCGTACAGCGCCTCTGCGACTACGTCCGCACCGAAACGCCGGCGTTCCAGTACAAGACGCTGATCCCGTGCAATCTCTATGGCCGCTACGACACCTTCGATACCCGGCGTTCGCATCTGGCGGCGGCGGTGATCCACAAGCTCCATCGCGCAAAGGCCGAGGGCCGCAAGGAGGCCGACATTTGGGGCGATGGAAATGCACGCCGCGAATTCCTCTACGCCGGGGACCTTGCCGATGCGATCCTTACGGCGATCGAGCGGTTCGATACCCTTCCGACGATCATGAACGTGGGCACCGGGACGGACTGCACGATCAACGACTACTACCGCATTGCCGCCGAAGTGGTGGGATTTAGCGGCACCTTCGTGCACGACCTGAACAAGCCGGTCGGCATGAGACAAAAGCTGATGGATATCTCGCGGGCCGCGGATTGGGGCTGGACCGCCCGGACCTCGCTGAAGGACGGACTCACGCGGATGTACGCCTATTACCTGAGTGACGTCGCTGCCACGGGAAACGCCTAATTCCTCGCCATTTATCGCTCGAAACCATCCCCGCAGCGCGGCGCTGTGGACGTGGAGCGGCGTGGTCGGCTAGACAGGCCGTATGGCGGTAGGAGAAGGCGCGCGGATGTTCGCGATAATCGGCGGTTTTTGGCGGATTACGACACTGCTGGTCCTTGCGGTGTTTGTGAGCGCCTGCATGCCCATGGAAGCGCCGAGGCTTAGCGGACCGCCAGTCATTACGCCAAACCAGGCCAAGGCCCTTGGAAGTGCCCCCATTTCGGGACCGGGCATCACCTTCGCCCTCGAGCCGCTGACCAATGCGCCGGCTGACATGCGCTACGCGTTTGAGGATGCGCTGAAGCAGTACGCACCGACCCGACAGATGAAGATCATAACGACGGACGACCCCGCGGCGACCTATCGCATCAAGGCCTATCTTTCGGCTCTCGGCGACTACAATCAGACGCTGATCGTGTATGTGCTGGACATCTTCGACGCCGCCGGCACGCGAGTTCACCGCGTATCCGGACAGATTCAGGCTAAGGGCACCCTCACCGATCCCTGGATGAACGTCAAAGAGAGTGGCGCGGTCGCCTTGGCGGCTCGACAGGCAATTGACGAAATGGGCAACTGGCTCGCGCAAACATCCTAGTTGAGCCGCAGTGCCGAATACCTTCGAGCGGCTCGCCGCGCATTTCCCGCGCCAGGAAACCGGGAATGGTTGAACAGACTGGCTGCATCACGGTCGAGGATTACGGTTTCGATCCAGGGAAGCTCGCTCCTGCAAATCGCAGCCAGGGCATCAGCGCATTCATGCGGGTGAAGAACGGTGCCGACTTCATCGAAGCGACCATCCGTTCGCACATGCCGTTCGTGGACGAAATCGTGGTTGTCCTGAACCAGTGCACGGATGCCAGCCCGGATATCGTGATGCACCTGCAAGCCGAGTTCGGCCCGCACCGCCTCCGTGTTTTTCGCTATCTGCCGATCGTCTTTCCGCCCGGCAGCACGGGTCACGCCGAGGAGCCGGCGAGCAGCCCGCGCAGTTTCGTCACGATGTCGAATTTCGCCCTGGCGCAAACCCGCAATCGCATCGTGCTAAAACTCGATGACGATCACGTTGCGATGGAGCGGCGCGTCGCCACGCTCACGGATTCGATCCGCAAGGCAGGCTGCACACTCGACTACCTGATGTGCTTTTCAGGGGTGAATCTCGCGCGGGACGAAGCCGGACGCGTCGGCGTACCGGCTCACGAACCGCTTGCCGGCGCCGGTGATCACTTCTACTTCGAGGTCGCTTCGGACACGTACTTTGTTCACGATACGCGTCACGAGGACTTCAGGCGCGGAGGCAAGCCTCGGCGCTTCGCCGATTTTGCCTATTGGCACATGAAATACCTCAAGCCGGATCTCGGGTTTGGCAACCGGGAGATCGATGAAGGCACGAATGCCCGCTTCGCCCGCAAGCGTGCGGCGCTTCTCGCCAACCGGCGCGTGACCAGCCTTCATGAACTGGTGGCGAGCGTTCCCTGGTGGTCAAGGCACGCGCATCTGCTGCCCCTGCCGGAAAAGGCCCGGTTGATCGCCGATCGTTGGCAGCGGCTGGCGACGGATGGCCCAACCAACTCCGAACTGGATCAGATACTGAGCGTTTGGGATCGGCCGACTTCTGCACATGTGAGTGTGCAACCATCGGCCGCCACGCAGATCGAGAGCGAGGCATGACTGAAACCGGAGCCGGCTTGGGAACGGAATTTCCGGGTGATGTCACCTGCGTGCTCACGAGCTGCGGCCGATGGGATCTGCTGTGCCAGAGCATCGATACGTTCCTTGCCCACAACAGGCCCGGCCGTTTCATCGTCATTGATGACTCCGCGGATGAAGTCTTCGCGGCAAATCTCCGCGAGCGTTACCCGCAGATCGAGGTAGTCAGCAACGATCCTCGGCTTGGCCAGCACCGCTCGATCGACCGGGCCTATGGAATGGTCTCCACCCCCTGGATCGTCCATCTTGAAGACGACTGGGTCTTTACGGGCCCGCTCAACCTCGAAGATGCGCGCCTGCTGATGGAAGAAGATCCGACTGTTGTTGCAGTTTGCTTTTCGATTTTCATCAAATTGAAGCTTCGGCATCGCATCTGGGGCCGCAGTTTTGTCCACAACAATATTCGCTACGGCGATTTGCGCCGTGCGCACCGCGAATGGTATGGATTCTCCTTCTACCCGACGTTGATACGCCGCCGGGTTTGGGAAGAGCATGGCCCCTACGCCAACTTCCAGAACGAGCGGACCATCAGCAAGCACATGAAGGCCATGGGCTTGGGGCTGGTGCAGCAGCTTCCGGGTGTAGGCTTGCACGTGGGATCCGGTCGCAGCATCTTCGATCCGGCCCGCACAAACGAGAATCGCCGCATCACGGGATCACTGTGGCGGCGCCTGCGCGGCAAGGAGACGTTTGCTCCAACGATCGATTGAGAGTGGTCTGTTCTGGCGGACATGAAAACCCATCTCATCAACCTCGACCGGAGCCCGGAGCGGCTTGCTCACATGGACACTATCCTCGGCGAGGCGGGCATTCCGTACCAGCGTTTCCCGGCCGTGGATGGTCGGGCCCTGACCGATGATCAGGTGCGCGCTGGCGGACCGGAGCTGAGCCGTGGAGAGATTGCGTGTGCCCTCAGCCACCGCGCCGTATGGAAGCTGATTTCCGACCAGCCCGACCGGTTTGCCACCGTCCTGGAGGACGACATCTACATTACGCCGACCCTCGCCGGCCTCCTGACGGATACAGCATGGATTCCGCCGGACGCGAATGTGATTAAGCTCGAGACCATGATGAAGCCCGTTTACGTAAGTCGGGCCAGGCGCACTGCAACGCACGGACATAGCCTGGCGTGCCTCTACTCGACCCACGCAGGGACGGCCGGATACATCGTGGACCGGGAGACTGCCCGCCGGCTGCTGAACTGCCGGCGTGCCGACAGGCCGGCGGACGCCTATCTCTTCGAGGTGCCGGACGGGGCCGCCAAGGGTCTGAACGTATACCAGCTTGACCCCGCAGCGTGCATTCAGGACGATGTTGCCAACGGTCATCGGCCTTACAGTTTCCTGGCCAGTACCATTCGCGGTGAACGCCAGCTGTTGCGTCGATCGGGCGTTGGCCCGACAGAGCGGGTGCTACGGGAGGCGCGACGCGCGATCGCGCGCATCGCCGAATGGCGAAAGGCGCGTCGAGCAGCAAAGCACGCAATTGAGAGGAAGCGCATTCCGTTTGGCACCTATGCGCCCTGATATGCATGACGATCCGGCCGACCGTGCCTGCGGCCCACGCGCGAAGCAGCGCAGCGGCGTGCGGGGCTTCTGACGATCATGGGCAAGGCCTTGGCAGCAAGGCAGGATTCCGAAGCCGTATCCGCCTTTGATTTGCTTTTGGCAAATCGACGGTCGGACATGATGGTGAAGTATCTCTACGCTAGAAACATCGGACTGGAACAGGATACGACGTTCTTCCGGGACATGTATCTTGCGAGCTTGCGTGCGTTCAACAACTTCTATGAACACGAACCTCACAAGCTTGGTGCCCAGTCTTTTCTGGAGAGTTTCCAGGAGATAATCGCGAACATCGCCGACCGTGGATACGACAAGACCCTGCCTCCGGTAAGGATCGACGAGCGCCTGGAGGTTCTCGACGGAGCTCATCGTGTCGCGGCCTGCGCGGCCCTTGGGAGGCAGGTGTGCGTTTCACGGCAGGAGGCACCCGCCCGCCAGGACTTTGACTTCCAGTATTTCAAGAGCCGCGGATTCCCCGACAAGTACGCCGACTTCGCGGCAATGGAATTCGTCCGGAATAATCCCCGCGCGCTCGTAGTGACGCTCCATGCGGTAAACGCCACGAGCTTCGATCCGCAGGTCGAGGAAATCCTCTCCCGGCACGGAACGCTCTTCTACAAGAAACCGTGTTTCCTGAACTTCAACGGCTATGTGAACCTCAAGAAGATTTCTTATTCCGGCGAGCGCTGGATCGGCAGCAGCGCCAACGGCTTCAAGGGTGCGCGCCGGCACGCCGGCGCCTCGTTTGGCCCAAATCCCCTGCGCGCCCACGTGTTTGTGGAAACCTCTTCCGGCGCTGCCGTGGCAGCCAAGGCGGAGATCCGCAAGCTCCTCGGCAGCGGAAACGAAACGGTACACATCACTGATGACCACGCCGAATCGATTGAGCTCGTTGAAGCCCTGCTCAACGACAATTCGATATACGTTCTGAACAGCCGTCCCTTCGACCTGGCCTCGCCGCACCTCGACGAGCGGTTGGCCGTGTTGGCGCGCACACTGGAAGCCGGCGGCATCGAAAAGGCGAATGCCTGCGTCGTCGGCCGGGCTGCCATGGCAGTCTTCGGCATGGGCAAACCCGAGCGGCTCGAATTTGTCGCGCTGGAGAAGGTGGACATCGCCGAACGAGACGCGGCAGCAATTGCTGTGCGCGACGAACCTGTAACGCCACGGCTGCCGTCAAGTCTTGAAGTGATCCTCAATCCCGATCTGCATTTCTACTTTGAGGGGTTCAAATTCTGCACGCTGTCGGTACTCGCCCATGGAATGCGCCTTCGTGGAACCGCAGACGATCTGTCGGACCGACGCGCGATCATTCGTTTCCGCAGCCGGCATTTGCCATCCCGACTTTTGAACGTGCGGGGGCGTTGGCGCCGCGCGAGAAGTCCGCTCCAGGGGCTTCATCAACTCGTCAGGCGTCTGCGCAACATGCGCCGATACCTTCGGAAGCGTCATTGAGCCGAGACCGATGCTCGAACGCCAAGGGCGACGTTCATGACGACATCACGTCCCTCGTTATCCTTGAGCTTTCACAATTTCTGGCGACATTTCGTTCCGCAGACCTCTTTCTTCTTCCGCGCCCTTCAGCAATCCTTCGACGTGACACTCGCCCCGATCGGGCGGGATCTTCAGATCAGCAGCGTGTTTGGCAACGAACAACTGCCGGTCGTTGACGGCATTCGCCCGCTGCGCGTCTGGTGGACCGGTGAGGAAAAAGTTCCCCAGTCGCAGATATTCGATCTGTACTTCGGCTTTCGTCCCAAGATCGCGATTCTCGGCCGCCGCTGGCACCGGTTCCCTCTCTGGATCACCGACATCGATTGGTGGGACGAGAAATCTCCGCGCCATTACAGCAACTTGCTCGCTCCCCCGGTGCCCGCCAAACGCTCACGTTTCTGCAATTTTATTTTCTCGAGCGAGCCATCGATCCGAACGGAGTTCTTCTTCCGATTGAACGAAGCGCGGCCGGTGGACAGCGTTGGACGACTGCTCAATAACCGCGAATGGCGCCCCCCGGACCGCGCGGGCAAGCTGGCCGTTCTCAGGGACTCCACGTTCACGATCGCCTTCGAGAACCAGATGTCGCCAGGCTACGTCACGGAAAAGCTGCTCGAACCCCTTCTTGTCGGATCCATTCCGATCTATTGGGGCGCCGCCGAGGCAAAGGACGATTTCAACCGGGAAGCCTTCATCCACGCGGAGGATTTCGACGACTTTGACAGCCTCATCAAGCGCATCCTGCGCATTGCCAACTCTCCGGATGAGATTGCCGCCCTCAGCACGGCCCCCCGGCTGAAAAACGCCAGGTTCCCCTACGAGCATACGCCTGCCTTCTTTGTCGATCGTATCCGGGAGGCACTGTCCGCTCCGAAGACCCGGGGATTGCCGCCGGGCTGGGACAAGCCCTGGCGGCGCCCCGGCGCTTTCAAGACACTTGAAGCCCGGTTGCGCCGCTGGCGGCGGAGCTAGCCTGTCGCGATAAGGGGAGCATCGCGTGCCGACGGAAGCGCTTGAGGACCTGACGAGAGTGATGCGGTCGTTGGGGATTCCGCTTGGTCAGGTCTGTATCGTCGGAAGTACGCTCCTTGAACTCGCCGGCCTGCGCGCGGCCGACGATCTGGACATCATCGTTCATCCGGACGCGGTCGAGGCCAACTGGAGCCGGATCCAGTGGGGCGCCCGGCGGATCCGGCGCGGCGCGATCAATTTCACGACCAACATTTCCCACGGCACATGCCGCTACGGACCGATCGGCCTGCGGAATTCGGATGTCTTCGACGACCGATACTCCCGGTCAGGCACGCCGCGCACGGCCCGGGTCGAGGTCGAGTACGCCCTCAAGTGTCGTCGGGGCGAGCCAAAGGACGCGAGCGATACCGCCCTTGTCGAGGCGGCCATGACAAGCCAGCCGGGCTGGGACAGCGAGTTGGTCCAGGAGTTGCTGACGAATGCACCCGTGACCGAACTGCGGGCGTTACCGCGACTGCAGCTTCTTCCCTGGCTTTTGGCCACGGCGCGCAGACGCCTCGGCGTCGCGACCGGGCCCCGGCCTCAATAGCTCGCCTGGTCGTTGAGCAGATAGTCTGCGACCCCGGTCAGAAAGGCATGGCGTTCAGGGTTGGCGCGGTCGCGATTGCGGGTGGTGATTTCGTCTAGCAGAATGGCGAGGGCCGACGACCATCGAGTAGGGCAAGCGAGGCTGAAGTCCGACCACAGTCGCCGCGACGAATGCTAATGGCACTCCAAGCCGGCGTCAATCGAAAATGCCAGCTCAGGCGGCGCGCTTCCGTTTCGCCGGCGTCTTTGAATTCTTCGCGGCTTTCGGCTTCGCCTTGCCCTTCTTTGTGGGCGCGGAAGCGCTTGCCGCGGCGGCCTTGGTCGGCTTGCTGGTCGTCTTGCCGCTCGCCGCCTCGCGCGCCTTCACGCTCCGTTTCAGCGCCTCCATGAGGTCGATGACCTTCCCGCCGAGTTGCGGCTCCTCGATCTCGTGGGGCTTGCGGTTCTCCATCTTGGCGTCGATCAGCTCGCGCAACGCCGTCTCATACTGGTTCTTGAAGACGCGCGGATCGAAGGGCTTGGCCTTTCGCTCTATCAGCTCGGTCGCAAGCGACAGAAGCTCCTTCTCCGGCTTCACATCGGGCACATCAGCGAAGAACGTCTCGGGCTTCTGCAATTCGTCGGCGTAGCGGAGTGTCTCGATCAGAAGCCCCTTGCCCGACGCCTTCAGCGCCACGATGCTTGCCTGTCCACGCGCGACGATCTGGCCAAGGCCGATCTTTCCGGAGGCTTTCAACGCGTCGCGCAGTACGACATACGCTTCGCCGGCGACCTCGTCGTCGTCGGGAGCGACGTAATACGGCTTTTCGAAATAGACGGTCTCGATCTCGTCCTCATCAACAAACTGGACAAGGTCGATCGTGTGCTTGGCCTCAAGCTTGACGTCGGCGATCTCGTCGTCGGTCAGAAGAACGTATTTTCCCTTCTCGACTTCGTAGCCCTTCACGATGTCGTCCGGATCCACGGCGCCAACGCCCGGCACGACCTTCTCGTAGCGGATGCGTTTGCCGCTCGGCTTGTGGATCTGGTTGAACGAGATTCGGGCAGCGCTCCGCGTCGCCGGAAAAACCTGGACCGGAATCGACACCAGAGCCAAACGAATCTGACCCTGCCAATACGCACGCGCGGCCATTCTTGTCTCCTCGGATACGCTAAAAACAACAGAACCCCTGCCCGCCAACGCGGTCCGTCAACGTGGAGTTCCAAGCCTGAAGCGTTACATTAGGCTTGCCCGGGTTAATGCTCAAATACCGGGCCAGGTTCGCTGTTCGTTCCGCCGCCCACCTACTCCTCCCGGGTCTCCTCGGGATCTTCGGCTGCGTCTGCATCCAACGTCGCCAGGGCACGGGAAGCGGCCCCATCGGCCGCTTTTGCCGCTTCCTTGCGGTCCATCGGCTGCGCCTCTTCGGCAGCCGCCTGCCCTTCTCGGGCGAGTTCAACGACCTTGCCATCCACAAGAGTGATGCAGCGGTCCATGCGCGCCGCCAGATCGTGATTGTGGGTCGCGATCAGGCCCGCCAGACGCGATGCGCGTACAAGCCGGGTCAGCCCCGTGAAGACGAAATCCGCGGTCGTCGGGTCGAGATTGCCTGTCGGCTCGTCCGCCAGCAGCAGCCGCGGCGCGTTGGCCACCGCCCTTGCAATGGCGACGCGTTGCTGCTCGCCGCCTGAAAGCTCGCCCGGCCGGTGGCTCGCCCGCTCTTTCACGCGCATATAGGCAAGCAGTTGCATCGCCCGCTTGCGCGCCTCGCGTCGGTCGATGCCGCGAATGAGTTGCGGCATCATGACGTTCTCGACCGCCGTGAACTCCGGCAGCAGATGGTGGAACTGGTACACGAAGCCGATGTACAGCCGGCGCAGAGCCGTCCTTTCCGCATCGGATAGCTTGCCGGTAGGTCGGCCCGCTATCGCAACCTCGCCACTGTTCGGCTTCTCCAGCAGGCCCGCGATGTGAAGCAGGGTCGACTTTCCCGCACCGGAAGGCGCAACAAGTGCCACCATCTCGCCGGGATAAATCTGCAAGTCGGCTCCATTGAGCACAATTAGCCGACCGTCGCCTTCGCGATAGTAGCGCTGCACGTTGTTCAAGCGAAGAATCGGCCGCCGTACCGGCTTTTCCGGATCTGCTGCTGGTCGCGGTCGGGCGTCGTTCATTCGTAGCGAAGCGCGTCGACCGGATCGAGACGTGCCGCACGCCAGGCCGGATATAGCGTCGCCAGGAAGGAGAGCACCAACGCCATGAGGACCACTGAGATCGTCTCGCGCGGATTCATTTCGGCAGGCAACTGGCTCAGGAAATAAAGCTCGGGCGAGAACAACTCGGTGCGTGTCAGTTCCGAGAGGAACTGGCGGATCGAACTCGATGTTCAGGTTGACAAGCACACCAAGCGCAAATCCCGCCAGCGTGCCCACTGTCCCGATCGCCGCCCCGGTGATGAAGAACACGCGAAGGATCGCTCCACGCGTAGCACCCATCGTGCGCAGAATCGCTATGTCGTGCCCCTTGTCCTTCACCAGCATGGTTAGACCGGAGATAATGTTCAGCGCCGCAACCAGCACAATCAATGTGAGGATCAGGAACATGACGTTCCGTTCGACCTCTAGCGCCGAGAAGAACGTCGCATTGCGCTGCTGCCAGTCTGTGATCAGCACTTGCCGGTCCGCCGCCCGCTCGATCGCCGGCCGCAGCGCATCGACCATGTCGGCGTTTGCCAGGTAGATCTCGATCGCGCTCGCTTCGTCACTCATGTTGAAATAGGTCTGCGCTTCCGAAAATGGCATGAAGACGAACGTCGAGTCGTATTCCGACATGCCGATCTCGAAGATCGCCACCACCGGATACGCCTTGATCCGAGGCGTAACGCCCATTGGCGTGACGCTGCCCCGCGGCGTTACCAAGGTCAGGTTGTCGCCGATGGAAAGACCGAGTTGCGTCGCCAGCCGGGTGCCGATCGCGATGCCCCCGGATTCGTCGAAATTGTCGAGCGTTCCCAAACGGACGTTCTTGTAAATGCCGCCGATCTTGGGCAGGTCTTCCTGGCGTACTCCGCGAACGAGCACGCCACTGGACGTGTTGGTGCCGCTCGCCAGCGCCTGTCCTTCCACCAGCGGGATCGCCGAAACGACTCCAGGCACCGCCGCAACGCGTTGGGTCACGTCGGCGTAGTCGGTCAGCTTGGTGTCCATCGCCTGGAGGATCACGTGGCCGTTGAGCCCGAGGATCTTGCTGATCAACTCCGTGCGAAAGCCATTCATCACCGCCATCACGATAATGAGCGTGGCGACGCCGAGCATGATTCCGATAAACGAGAAACTCGCGATCACCGAGATGAAGGCTTCGCGCCTGCGCGATCTTAGATAGCGGCCCGCGATCGTCCACTCGAAGCGCGCAAAAGGATGCGACCCGGTTCTGGCCGGTGCCGCCTTCTTCGCTACCTTCGCCATCACGCTTCTCCTCAGCCGGCGAGGATACGCTCCACCGCCAACTCCAAACTCACGGTCTCGCGGGCGCCCGTTGCGCGCCGCTTGATTTCGACCTCGCCGCCCGCCAGCCCTTTCGGACCAACGATCAACTGCCAGGGCAAGCCGATCAGGTCCATCGATGCGAACTTCGCGCCGGCACGCTGGTCGAGGTCATCGTACAGCACCGGTATTCCGGCATTGGTGAGGCGTTCCAGCAGGGTCTCGCACGCACTGTCGACGGCCGCATCGCCCGCCTTGAGATTGATCAGACCGACCTGGAACGGCGCTACCGCGTCCGGCCAGATGATGCCTGATTCGTCGTGGCTTGCCTCAATGATCGCAGCCACCAGCCGGGAGACGCCAATCCCGTACGAACCGCCGTGAATCGGCAGCTCGCCGCCCTGAGGTCCTGCCACGCTGGCCTTCATCGGCACCGAATATTTAGTGCCAAAATAGAATACCTGCCCCACCTCGATGCCGCGGGTGTGAAGTTGCCGCTCCTTGGGCACTTCCCTGTCGAAGCGGGCCGCGTCGTGCACGTCCTCGGTGGCCGCGTAGAAAGACGTCCACGGTGCGATCAGCGGTTCGAGGTCGGAGTCATAGTCGACATCGTCGCCCGGCACCGGAACGTCGAGGATGTTGCGGTCGCAGAACACGCCGGACTCTCCGGTCTCGGCGAGTACAAGAAACTCGTGGCTGAGATCGCCGCCGATCGGCCCGGTATCGGCGCGCATCGGAATGGCAGTCAGGCCCATCCGTTTGAATGTCCGCAGGTAGGCGACGAACATCTTGTTGTAGGAGATGCGGGCCGCCGCCTCGTCGAGGTCGAAGGAATACGCGTCCTTCATCAGGAATTCCCTGCCGCGCAGCACACCGAATCGCGGCCTCACCTCATCCCGGAACTTCCACTGGATATGGTAGAGGTTCAGCGGCAAGGCGCGGTAGCTGCTGACGTATGCGCGGAAGATCTCGGTGACCATTTCTTCGTTGGTCGGACCGAAGAGCATGTCGCGCTCGTGCCGGTCGGAGATGCGCAGCATCTCCTTGCCGTAGTCTTCGTAGCGCCCACTCTCGCGCCACAGATCCGCAGGCTGGATGGTCGGCATCAGAATCTCGATGGCGCCGGCCCGGTCCTGCTCTTCGCGCACGATCTGCCCGACCCGAGCGAGAACCCGCGCGCCCAGCGGCAACCAGGAGTAGATGCCCGCCGCCTGCTGACGCAGCATCCCTGCCCGCAACATCAGTCTGTGCGAGACAATTTCGGCCTCCCGTGGCGCCTCGCGCAGAATGGGCATGAAGTACCGAGACAAACGCATGCGAGAACTCCGGGGGGCCTGACGGGCGCGCAGTCAACCGGCATGACTATGAAAACACAAGCCCTTTCGCCGGGCCACAAAGGTTTTCAAGGCACTGTCCAGCCGACGTTCATGGGTCGGAAGAACCATTTGGCGCTGAACGCTCGATTCGTGCAAAAAGATTAGGCGGAGGCGCACAAATTGGTGACAAGCCCTCGAACATTGGGTAGGGTTTTTCCATAGAAGAGGACGGTTCGGGTGACCGGCACACGTCCCAAAAAAACGGCATCGCGGTCTAAGTCTTGGGAGGAAGATCCCTTCAGGCGCGCTGAAAAGCTGCCGCCGGCGAGTTCGGGAAAGAAGCTCAACAGCCAACTGAGCTGAGGACTTCGCAAGAAGGGTTGTGGACGCGGAACTCGATGAGCAAGGCCGGAAGGCCTTGCTTTTTTTATTGCCGAAGGTCGAACCAGT
This sequence comes from uncultured Alphaproteobacteria bacterium, assembly GCA_963798195.1. Classification (GTDB taxonomy): domain Bacteria; phylum Pseudomonadota; class Alphaproteobacteria; order Rhizobiales; family Kaistiaceae; genus CAVSRC01. The sequence goes on from CAWCSF010000010.1 coordinate 1,095,640, forward strand.
CGGCCACCTTCCATATCGTGATCCCGTAAACATCGACGGCTAACCAAAGCGCTCCGACAACGATTGCCGCGACTATCGAAGTGGCAATCGCCTTGCGCACCAGCATGGGCTTCACTGGCGCGCTGCGTGCCGTCCCAAGCACTGCTTCACCTTCATCGTCCTGCGTGTGCGTACCAAACGGAAGCACAGCGAACAGGACGATCCACCAGACGACGAAATAGATCGCGATGGTTGCGGTGAGGCTCACGCTTCTTCGAGCTCGATCAGCGTGCCGAGGAAATCCTTCGGATGCACGAAGATCACCGGCTTGCCGTGCGCGCCGATCTTCGGTTCGCCATTGCCAAGCACCCGTGCCCCGCGCGCGCTCAGGTCCCGGCTCGCCGCACGAACGTCAGCGACCTCGTAGCAGATATGATGCACGCCGCCGAAAGGATTGCGCTCGAGGAAGCCGCTGAGGGGCGATTGCTCGCCCAGCGGCGCGATCAACTCCACCTTCGTATTCGGGAGTTCGATGAAGACGGTGGTAACGCCATGTTCCGGTTGCGGCACGGGCTCGGAAACGTTCGCACCCAGCATGTTCCGGTAAAGGGCGGACGCTTCCGCAAGATCGGCGACGGCAATGGCGACATGGTTGAGGCGGCCGATCATGGATCCGCTCATACGACCGCAACGAAGATCGTGCAAATCGGTTTCTTGCCCCAGGCCTGCGCAATGGCCGCTCGGACCGCGCGGCGCACAGCTTCACTGAGCGCATCCGGGTCCCGGCGCACTGGGCGCGGCACCGACTCGACGGTGCCGAGGATGGCGTCCATGGCGACTTCTTCCATCGGGCGCCCGGCTGCATCCATTCGCGGAACGCCGATGAGATCGATATCCGGATCGCCGACCACGTTGCCCTTTGCATCGACAACCAGCGCCACAGTCACATGCCCGGCAAAAGAGAGACGCCGCCGCTCGGCCACGCCCACCTGCTCAAGAGGTCCGATGAGCCGCCCGTCCTTGTACAATCGGGCAATCTCGATTTCGTCAACCTGCTCGACGGGATCGGGAGCGAGGCGGACCATCACCCCGTCCTGTATCTCGATGACCGTCTCGACGCCGAGACCGCGCGCGAGGTCTGCATGCGCCGCCAGGTGCATCGCTTCTCCATGCACAGGAACCGCAATGCGCGGCTTCAGCCAACCATACATCTCGCGCATCTCGTCGCGGCGTGGATGCCCCGACACATGCACCAGGCGATCGCGATCGGTGATCACGCGGATGCCCCGGGAACTGAGCGCGTTGATAATCCGGTTGATTTCATATTCGTTGCCGGGGATCGCGCGAGCCGAAAAGACGACCACGTCGCCATGTGCCAGCTCGATCCTCGGATGATCGTCAGAGGCGACGCGGGCAAGCGCTGCCCGCGGCTCGCCCTGACTGCCGGTCAGCAGCGCGACGACCTTGCCGCGCGGCAGGTAGGCATAGGCCTCCTCGTCCAGGAACGGCGGCGCATCGTCCAGCATGCCCAGTTCGGTCGCCACCTCGATCACGCGGCGCATGGCGCGCCCGACAACCACAACGTCGCGGCCGGCCTCCCGCGCCGCCATCGCGATCGATTTCAGCCGACCGACGTTGGAGGCAAATGTTGTAAAGGCGACGCGTCGCCCATGCGCCGAGCGGATGATCTCGGCCAGTTCCCGCTCGACCTCCGTCTCGCTTGGGCTGCGCCCCTCGCGCATGGCATTCGTCGAGTCGCTGACCAAAGCGAGGACGCCCTCTTCTCCGATTGCCTTGAATCGTTCGGCATCGGTGGGCAGCCCGACAGCTGGTTGATCGTCCAGCTTCCAGTCGCCGCTGTGCACGACGAGCCCCAGGGGCGTGCGAATGGCTAGCGAATGGGATTCCGGAATGGAATGCGCGACGTTGATGTACTCGACCTCGAACGGCCCCAGAGGGATGCGATCCCCCGGCTTGACCACATGAACCGGAACAACGGCAGCGCCCTGCTCTCCGGCAACCTTCGCGGCAAGCAGGTTCGCCGTGAACGCCGTCGCATAGACCGGCACCCGCAGACGCGGCCACAGATCGATCAACGCGCCGTAGTGATCCTCGTGGGCATGGGTGATGACGATGCCGACCAGATTGGTGCGTTCCTCCTCGAGATAGGCGATGTCGGGAAACACCAGATCAACGCCCGGCAGGTCGGCATGCGCAAAGGCAACGCCGAAATCGACCGCAAGCCAGGTCCGGTCGTGCCGCGGGCCATATCCGTAGAGGCCGAGATTCATGCCGATCTCGCCAACCCCGCCGAGTGGCAGGAAGACCAGTTCGTCCTGGGGCGCGCGGGCCAAGCGCCCTACCCCGCCCGCGTCAGGAACACGTCGCCGGCGCCGACGATCTCCCGGCGCCCGTTGGCCGCAATGAGTACAAGACGGCCTTCCTCGTCGAGCGTTTCGAAGCGGCCGTCCAGGGAGCCGGCAGCGAGATTCACGCGAATACTTTCTCCGACACCGCTCGCCCGCGCCAGCCACGCCGTCCTGATCCCGGAGAAGCCGGCACCGCTATTCCATCGGCGAAGCTCCTCCGCCATGCGAACCGCAAGCCGGGCAAACAACGCCTCAGCGTTCAACAGCAGGCCGCATGTCGCAAAGTCGGTGGCTGGATGAGCGCCGGCGATCTCGGGATGCGACACGCAGTTGACGCCAAACCCGACCACGACGGCAAAAATCCCGGCACCGACTTTCTCGCCCTCGACCAGAATGCCGGCAACCTTCCGTCCGTCCAGCAACAGGTCGTTCGGCCACTTCAGCGAAAGTCGCTCGGCCGACGCGGGACCGCCGATGTCGATGGCAGCCTGATGCAACGCGAGCCCCGCGACGAAGGAAATGGAGGCGGCGATTTCGGGTGGCGCTGGGTCCAGCAGCAGCAACGAGGCTGCCACGTTGCCCCGGCCGGTTGTCCATGTCCTTCCGCGCCTGCCTCTCCCCGCGGTCTGCTCACCCGCCGTGACCCAGAGGCCGCCGCGCTCTCCCGTTCGTGCCGCCGCCAGGGCACGCGCGTTGGTCGAAGGCAGGCTGTCGTGATCTTCGCGACGATAGCCGTCAGGGAGTGGCGCCGCCATCGACCTAGAAAAAGGTCTTTGCGGCGAGGTCAGCTGCGCTGCCGATCTGGCCGGCAACAAATATGAAGAACAGGACGAACGCGCCACTGATACCGAGGACTACGCGCAATTCGGCCGGCATGGGGATGAAGCCGCCGACCGGTTCGTCGAAGTACATGAGCTTGACTATGCGCAGGTAGTAGTAGGCGCCCACGACGCTGGCGAGCACGCCGATAACCGACAGCACGTAAAGCCCGGATTCGATGGCCGCCAGGAACACATAGAACTTGGCAAAGAAGCCGGCGAGCGGCGGAATGCCGGCCAACGAGAACAACAGCATCGCCAGCATGAAGGCCATCGTCGGGTTCGTGCGGGAAAGCCCGGCAAGATCCTCGATTTCCTCGACCATGCTCTCCCCGCGCCGCATCGCCAAGATGCAGGCGAAGGTACCAAGCGTCATCGCCATGTAGATAAGAAGATAGATGATCACGCCCTGCACGCCTGCCTGCGTACCGGCCGCAAGGCCGACAAGCGCGTAGCCCATGTGGCCGATCGACGAGTAGGCCATCAGGCGCTTGATGTTGCGCTGGCCGATGGCGCCGAACGCGCCGAGCACCATCGACGCGATGGAAATAAAGGTGACCACCTGCTGCCAGTCGTGTGTCACCGAGGCGAACGGGCCGACCATCGCGCGGACGAACAGCGCCATCGCCGCCACCTTGGGCGCCGCCGCGAAGAACGCCGTGACCGGCGTCGGCGCGCCCTCGTAGACGTCCGGCGTCCACATATGGAAAGGCACGGCCGATACCTTGAACGCAAAACCGGCGATCAGGAAAACCAGGCCAAACACGAGGCCGACCGACGATCCGCCCTCGAGCGCGGTCGCAATCCCCTGGAACGTTGTCTGGCCGGTGAAACCGTAAACCAGCGAGGCGCCGTAGAGCAGCATGCCGGAGGAGAGCGCGCCGAGAACGAAATACTTCAGGCCCGCCTCGGTCGAGCGCACTGAATCCCGGTTGATGGCCGCCACCACGTAGAGCGCCAGCGATTGCAGCTCGAGGCCGAGATAGACCGCGATCAGGTCGTTCGCGGAGATCATCAGCATCATGCCAAGCGTGGCGATGACGATGAGTACCGGATATTCGAAACGCTCGAACTTCTGCGCGCGTGCGAAGCCGGCTGACATGACGATGGCCACACCGGAGCCGATCAGCACAAGCACCTTCATCAGGCGGGCGAAGGGATCGAAGACGAAGGCTCCGTTGAAAGTCACGCCGCTGGCTGGCGTCGTAATCACGACGGCAAGCGCCAGCGCCAGCAGCGCCACGGCGAGCGTGGTCACCACCGTAATCGCGCGCCTGCCTCCGAAAACGCCGACCATCAGCAGCGCCAGCGCGCCGACGGCGAGGACGATTTCGGGCAGCGCCGGCATGATCGCGAAATCGATCGGCATCCGTGTCGTCCCCTACTGCGCCACGGCGGCGAGCTTGCCCGCCGCTGATAGCGCTGCCTGATAGTTGCTGACGAGTTGGTCGACCGCCGCGGCCGTGACGTTCATGATCGGCGCCGGGTAGAAGCCGAAGAAGAGCGTCAGAAGAACCAGCGGCGCCAGGATCACCATCTCGCGGCCGGACAGGTCGAGGATTGACCGAAGGCTCTCCTTGTCGAGCACGCCCAGGATAACGCGGCGGTAAAGCCACAGCGCATAGGCCGCCGACAGGATCACGCCGGTGGTGGCAAAGAAGGCAACCCACGTGTTGATCTGGAATGTGCCGAGAAGCGTCAGGAATTCGCCGACAAATCCGCTTGTCCCCGGCAGGCCGACATTGGCCATGGTGAACACCAGAAACACCGCCGCGTAGATCGGCATGCGATTGACCAGCCCGCCATAGGCAGCGATCTCACGGGTGTGCATGCGGTCATAGATGACGCCCACGCACAGGAACAGCGCACCGGACACGATGCCGTGCGAGAGCATCTGGAAGATGCCGCCCTGCACGCCCTGCGCGTTCATGGCGAAAAGGCCCATGGTAACGAAGCCCATATGCGCCACCGACGAATAGGCGACGAGCTTCTTCATGTCCTCTTGCATCAGCGCGACGTAGGAGGTGTAGATGATCGCCACGACCGACAGCACGAAGATGAACGGTGCGAGGTCGGCCGACGCGAGCGGGAACATCGGCAGCGAGAAACGCAGGAAGCCGTATCCGCCCATCTTCAGCAGGATGGCCGCCAGCACTACCGAGCCCGCCGTCGGCGCCTCGACGTGGGCATCCGGCAGCCATGTATGCACCGGCCACATCGGCATCTTCACCGCGAACGACGCGAAGAACGCGATCCACAGCCAGGTCTGCATCGACGCCGGGAACGGATGGTTCAGCAGCGTCGGAATGTCCGTGGTGCCTGCCTCCCAGTACATCGCCAGGATTGCGAGCAGCATCAGCACCGAGCCGGTCAGCGTGTACAGGAAGAACTTGAAGCTGGCGTACACGCGCCGCGGGCCGCCCCAGATGCCGATGATCAGGAACATCGGGATCAGGCCACCCTCGAAGAAGACATAGAAGAGCACCAGATCGAGTGCGCAGAACACGCCGATCATCAGCGTCTCCAGCACCAGGAACGCGACCATGTACTCCTTGAAGTACTTCTTCACGGTCAGGCGGCTGGCGAGAATGCAGAGCGGCATCAGGAAGGTCGTCAGAATGACGAACAGCATCGAGATGCCGTCGACGCCCATCTTGTAGCCGATCTTGCCGCTGATCCACGGCGCCTGCTCGACCATCTGGAACCCGGGATCGGTGTTGTCGAAGTTCGTCCAGATGAACAGCGACAGGACGAAGGTCACCGCCGTCGTCCATAGCGCCACATGATAGATGTTGCGCTTCGCGATATCGTCGTCGCCGCGGATCACCAGAACCAGCAGCGCGCCGACCAGCGGCAGGAAGGTTACGGTCGAGAGGATCGGCCAGTCGGTCATCTGATCCTCAGCCCGTGAACATCAGCCAGGTGATCAGCGCGGCAATGCCGATCAGCATGGCGAAAGCGTAGTGGTAGAGGTAACCGGTCTGCAGGCGCACCACGCGGCTCGTCACGTCCAGCACACGCGCCGAGACGCCATCCGGCCCGAAGCCGTCGATCAGCCAGCCGTCGCCCTTCTTCCACAGGAACCGGCCGAGCCACTTCGCCGTGCGGACGAAGATGATGTCGTAGAGTTCGTCGAAGTACCACTTGTTGAGCAGGAACCGGTATAGCCAGTCGTTGCGGCGCGCCAGCTGGCGCGGCACGCGCGGATCGAACAGGTAGAACCAAACCGCGATCGCCGCACCGGTGATCATCATCAGCGTCGGCAGCGCCACCACCCAGAATGGCGGGTGATGCTCCTCGTGGGCGACTACCACTGCGCCCTTCCAGAACTCGCTTGCGCCTTCGCCGATGAACGTTCCGGAGAAGATCAGGCCCGCGAAAAGGGAACCCGCCGCGAGCACGTAGAGCGGCCCCATCATCACCAGCGGCGATTCATGGATGTGCTTCATCACCTCGGCTGGCGCCCGCGCCCTGCCGTGGAACGTCATGAAGATCAGTCGCCACGAATAAAAGGCGGTCAGCAGCGCCGCCACAACCGTCAGCAGGAAGCCATATGCCGCCATCGGATTGGCATTCGCCCCGAACGCCGCTTCGATGATCGCATCCTTGGAGAAGTAGCCGGCGGTAAGTGGGAAGCCGGTGAGCGCCAGCGTCCCGATCACCATCATCCAGTACGTCAGCGGGATATGGGTCCGGAGACCGCCCATCTTCCGCATGTCCTGTTCATCGGCGACGGCGTGGATCACCGAGCCGGATCCGAGGAACAGCAGCGCCTTGAAGAACGCATGCGTGAACAGGTGGAAGATCGCGACCGGATATGCGCCGACACCGAGTGCCACGAACATGTAGCCGAGTTGCGAGCACGTCGAATACGCGACCACCCGCTTGATATCGTTCTGGACGAGGCCAACGGTCGCCGCGAAGAACGCGGTCGTTGCACCGAAGAACGTCACCGTCGCCAGCGCGACCGGCGCGTGCTCGAACAGCGGCGACAGCCGCGCCACCATGAACACGCCCGCCGTCACCATCGTCGCCGCATGAATGAGCGCGGAAACCGGCGTCGGGCCTTCCATCGCGTCCGGCAGCCACGTGTGCAGCAGGAACTGGGCGGATTTGCCCATCGCGCCCATGAACAGCAGCAAGCAGACGACCGTCAGCGCATCCAGGTCCCACGACAGGAAGTGCATCGTCGTGCCGGCGACGCTTGGCGCATTGGCGAAGATCGTCTCGTAGTCCACCGAGTGGAACAGGAAGAACACGCCGAAGATGCCAAGCGCGAACCCGAAGTCGCCGACGCGGTTGACGACGAACGCCTTGATCGCGGCGGCATTGGCCGACGGCCGCTTGAACCAGAAGCCGATCAGCAGGTACGAGGCGAGGCCGACGCCCTCCCAGCCGAAGAACAGCTGGATGAGGTTGTCGGACGTCACCAGCGCCAGCATGGCAAAAGTGAACATGGACAGGTAGGCGAAAAAGCGCGGCCGGCCCGGGTCGTGCGCCATGTAGCCGATCGAGTAGACATGCACGACCGCCGAGACCGTGTTGACCACGACCAGCATCACCGCGGTGAGCGTGTCGATCCTGAGCGCCCAGTCGACCGCCAGCGTGCCCGACGAGAACCAGTTGAACACCGGCACGCGCAGAACCTGTTCCCCGCCGAAACCGACCGCGAAGAACGCAACCCAGGACAGGATCGCGGCGACGACAAGGAATCCCGACGTGATCACCTCGGCCGCGCGAGAACCTTCTGCCGCGGGCTCGTGATCATGGTCGCCATGTACTTCGTCGTGATGGACATGCCGCCCACGGCCATTGTGGCCATGATCGACCGCCTCGCCGCCGGGATGCCGGCGCCGTGCGCCAACCAGCGTGATGGCGCCCGCAATGATGGCGCCGAGCAGCGGCAGAAAGACGATGGCTTGATACATGCCGCCCTCAGCCCTTCATCATGTTGACGTCCTCGACCGCGATCGACCCGCGATTGCGGTAGAACGCGACCAGGATGGCGAGGCCGATGGAAGCCTCGGCGGCGGCGACGGTCAGCACGAACAGCGCAAAGACCTGCCCGACGAGGTCGCCGAGGAAGGCCGAGAACGCCACTAGGTTGATGTTTACCGCCAGCAGCAGCAGTTCGACCGACATCAGGATGACGATGACGTTCTTCCGGTTGATGAAGATGCCGAAGATGCCGATCGTGAAGAGGATCGCGGCGACGGTCAGGTAATGCGACAGGCCAATCGTCATCAGAGTCCCGTCCCCGATTCAACCTTGCGGATTTCAATCGTCTGCGAACGCGCCACCTGATCGGCGATCGACTGCCGCTTGACGTTCGGCTTGTGGCGCAGCGTCAGCACGATCGCGCCCACCATCGCAACCAGCAGCACCATGCCGGCGGCCTGGAAGAAAAAGATGTAGCGGGTGTAGAGCACCTCGCCGAGCGCCGCCGTGTTGCTGATGCTACCGGTAATCGGCACCGCAACGTGCAACGAGGTGTTCGGCGCGAACACCCAGCCGCCAAGCACGATCAGCAATTCGGCAAGCAGCACGATCCCGACCAGTGCGCCGACCGGCAGGTAGTTGAGAAAGCCCTGGCGCAGTTCCACGAAATCCACGTCGAGCATCATCACCACGAACAGGAACAGCACCGCGACCGCGCCGACATAGACGACGACAAGGATCAGCGCGAGGAACTCCGCCCCGAGCAATACGAAAAGCCCGGCCGCGTTGAAGAACGCCAGGATCAGGAACAGCACCGAGTGCACGGGATTGCGTGCTCCGACCACCATGATGGCCGAGGCGATCGTCACCGCCGAAAAAAGATAAAAGAAGAGAGCGCTGAGGATCATCTGTAGGGCGCGTCCAGCCTGATGTTGTTGGCGATCTCGCGCTCCCAGCGGTCGCCGTTCGCCAGCAGCTTGTCCTTGTCGAAATACAGCTCCTCGCGGGTCTCGGTGGCGAACTCGAAATTCGGCCCTTCGACGATGGCATCCACCGGGCACGCTTCCTGGCAGAAGCCGCAGTAGATGCACTTCACCATGTCGATGTCGTAGCGCGTCGTGCGGCGCGTGCCGTCGTTACGGCGCGGGCCCGCCTCGATGGTGATCGCCTGCGCCGGACAGATCGCCTCGCAGAGCTTGCAGGCGATGCAGCGTTCTTCGCCGTTCGGATAGCGGCGGAGCGCATGTTCTCCACGGAAGCGCGGGCTCACCGGCCCCTTCTCGAAGGGATAGTTGATGGTCGCCTTCTTCCCGAAGAAGTAGCGCAGCGAAAGAAACAGCGCCCCGACGAAATCGGTGAGGAAGAGCGCGCGGGCGGCCTGGTCGAGTCGCATGATCTCTCCCTATGCCCAGCCAGTGATTTGCAGGAACGCCGCGACGGCGACGACCATGAAAAGCGAGATCGGCAGGAACACTTTCCAGCCGAGCCGCATCAACTGGTCGTAGCGGTAGCGCGGCACGAATGCCTTCACCATGGCGAACATGAAGAAGACGAAGCAGACCTTGAGGATGAACCAGACCATCCCCGGAACCCACGTGAACGGCGGGATCGCGATCGGCGGCAGCCACCCGCCGAGGAACAGGATCGTGGTCAGCGCGCACATCAGCACGATCGCAACGTACTCGCCGAGGAAGAACAGCAGGAATGGCGTCGAGGAATACTCGACCGCGTAACCGGCAACGAGCTCCGACTCCGCCTCCGGCAGGTCGAAGGGCGGCCGGCTGGTCTCGGCCAGCGCCGAGATGAAGAAAATGATGAACATCGGGAACAGCGGCAGCCAGTGCCAGTCGAGCAGGCTGTTCGGCAGGCCAAGGCGCGTGCCGAGCCCGTCGCCCTGCGCAATCACGATGTCGGACAGGTTAAGCGATCCCACGGCAAGCAGCACCGTGATGATGACGAAGCCGATGGAGACCTCGTAGGACACCATCTGCGCCGCCGAGCGGAGCGCGCCGAGGAACGGATACTTCGAGTTCGACGCCCAGCCGGCCATGATGATGCCGTACACGCCGAGCGAGGAGATCGCGAAGATGTAGAGGACGCCGACATTGATGTTGGCGATCACCACGCCCGCGTCGAAGGGCACCACCGCCCACGCCGAGAGCGCCAGCGTCGCGGTCACCAGCGGTGCCAGCAGATAGACGCCCTTGTTGGCGCCGGACGGGACCACCGGCTCCTTCAGGACGAACTTGATCAGGTCCGCGAAGCTTTGCAGCAGGCCCCACGGTCCGACGACGTTTGGCCCGCGCCGCATTTGCACGGCCGCCCAGATCTTGCGGTCGGCCAGCAGGATGAACGCCACGAAGATCAGCAGCGTGACCAGCAACAGCGCGCTTTGCGCCACCATGATGGCGCCCGGCACGACGTAGTTGCCGAAGAAACCGTTCATCGCGCGCTCACTCCGCCGCCGCTGCGAGCTTGCCGGCGGCGAGCGCCGAACATTCCGCCATCACCGCGGACGCGCGCGCGATCGGATTGGTCAGGTAGAAATCATCGATCACGGTGTGGAACGGCTCGTTGACGATTGCCCCGACCCGGTTGGCCAGCGCCGTAACCTGGTCCAGCGTCCCGGGCTCGATCTGGTCGATACGCATCAGGTGCGGATGCGCCGCATACATCACCGCGCGCAGTTCGACCAGCGAGTCGAACGGCAGCCGGTTTCCGAGCACGTCGGAAAGCGCCCGCAGGATCGCCCAGTCCTCCCGCGCGTCGCCCGGCGGGAAGGAGGCGCGTTTGGCCATCTGCACCCGGCCTTCCGTGTTGACGTAGGTGCCGGATTTCTCGGTGTAGGCCGCGCCGGGGAGAATGACATCCGCCCGGTGGGCGCCGGCATCGCCATGCGTGCCGATATAGACGACAAACGCACTGCCGAGCGCCGTCATGTTGATGTCGTCGGCGCCCAGGAGGAACAGCACGCCGAGATCGCCGGTCGCCGCCGCTGCGACCATGCCCACGGTGTCGAGGCCGCCGTCGCGCGGAACAAAGCCGAGGTCGAGTGCGCCGACCCGCGCCGCCGCCGTATGAAGGACCGCAAGACCGTTCCAGCCGTCTTCGCGCGTTCCGTTCGCCGCAATCTTTGCCGCAAGCGCCAGTACTTCCGGGCCGTCCGGCCGGGCGAACGCGCCCTGCCCGACGATGACCAGCGGGGCCTTGGCGTCGGCCAGCACCTTGGCGAAGGCGCCCTTCCCGTCCGCCAGATCGGCGAGCGAAGACGGGCCAGCACCCAGATATTCGTAGGGGTAGGTCAGGTCCACCTGTTCGCCGATCAGGCCAATCGAAACAGGCGCGCCCGCCCGCCAGCGCTTGCGGATACGGGCGTTGAGCACCGCAGCCTCGCGGCGCGGATTGGACCCGATAATCAGGATCGCATCGGCCTGGTCGATGCCGGCGATGGTCGGATTGAAGATGTAGCTGGCCCGGCCGCGCGCCGGGTCGAGCTTGTCGCCCTCCTCACGGCAATCGAGGTTTTTGACGCCAAGCCCGGTCATCAACTCGCGCAGCGCGAAAATCTCTTCTGCGGCTGCCAGGTCGCCGACCATCGCACCGACCGCCTCGGGCTTGGCCGCCTTCACCTTCTCCGCGATCAGGCCGAACGCTTCCGCCCAGGTCGCCGCTTCTAGCCGGCCGCTGCGCCGCACATAGGGCCGATCCAGCCGCTGCGTCCGCAGCCCGTCCCAGATGAAGCGGGTCTTGTCCGAAATCCACTCCTCGTTCACCGCCTCGTTGAGCCGCGGCAGGATGCGCATCACCTCGCGCCCGCGCGTATCGACCCGGATCGCCGATCCTACGGCGTCCATCACGTCGATCAACTCCGTCTTCACCAGTTCCCACGGTCGCGCATGAAACTCGTACGGCTTGGAGGTCAGGGCACCGACCGGACACAGGTCGATGACATTGCCCTGCAACTCGGAGCGCATGGCGCGCTCGAGATACGTGGTGATCTCCATGTCCTCGCCACGGCCGGTAGCACCGAGATCCTCGATGCCGGCGACTTCTGCGCCGAAGCGGATGCAGCGCGTGCAGTGAATGCAGCGGGTCATGGTCGTCTTGACCAGCGGCCCGATGTACTTGTCCTCGACCGCGCGCTTGTTCTCCTTGAAGCGGCTGCCGTCGACACCGTAGGCCATTGCCTGGTCCTGCAGATCGCACTCGCCGCCCTGGTCGCAGATCGGGCAATCCAGCGGGTGGTTGATGAGCAGGAACTCCATCACGCCTTCGCGCGCCTTCTTCACCATCTTCGACTTGGTGAACATCTCCGGCGGCTCGCCGTTGGGGCCGGGCCGGAGATCGCGCACGCTCATGGCGCAGCTCGCCTGCGGCTTCGGTGGACCGCCCTTCACCTCGATCAGGCACATGCGGCAATTGCCGGCGATCGACAGGCGCTCGTGGAAACAGAAGCGTGGAATCTCCGCCCCCGCCGCCTCGCACGCCTGAAGCAGCGTGTACTCGGCCGGTACGTCGATCTCGTTGCCGTCGACTTTGACTACGGGCATCGCGCTTACTCCGCCGCCTCGGTCATCATCGGCTCGCCGACATGCGGGCGCACCGAGTGATAGCTGTCGATGCGCCGCTCGATCTCGCTGCGGAAATGCCGGATCAGGCCCTGCACCGGCCAGGCGGCCGCATCGCCGAGCGCACAGATGGTGTGGCCCTCGACCTGGTACGTCACCTCGAGCAGCATGTCGATCTCACGCTTCTCCGCGCGTCCGTCGGCCATCCGCTCCAGCACGCGCCACATCCAGCCAGTGCCCTCGCGGCACGGCGTACACTGGCCGCAGCTCTCGTGCTTGTAGAAATAAGCGAGACGCGCGATCGCGCGGACGATGTCGGTGGACTTGTCCATGACGATCACCGCGGCCGTGCCGAGGCCGGACTTGACCTCCTTGAGCGCGTCGAAATCCATGATCAGGTCGTCGCACATCGACGCCGGCAAGCACGGCACCGACGCCCCACCGGGGATCACGGCCAGAAGGTTGTCCCAGCCGCCGCGCACGCCGCCGCAATGGCGCTCGATCAGTTCGCGAAGCGTGATGCCCATCTCTTCTTCGACGGTGCACGGCTTCTCGACGTGCCCGGAGATGCAATAGAGCTTGGTGCCGACATTGTTGGGGCGGCCGATACCGGCAAACCATGCCGCGCCACGGCGCAGGATCGTCGGCGCGACCGCGATCGAACTCGACGTTGTTCACCGTCGTCGGGCAGCCATACACGCCGACCGCAGCCGGGAACGGCGGCTTCAGGCGCGGCATGCCCTTCTTGCCTTCGAGGCTCTCGAGCAAGCCCGTCTCCTCGCCGCAGATATAGGCGCCGGCGCCGTGGTGGACGACGATGTCGAAGTCCCAGCCGTTCTTGTTGTTCTTCCCGATCAGGCCAGCCTCATACGCCTGGTCGACCGCGGCCTGAAGATGCTCGCGCTCGCGGATGAACTCGCCGCGCACGTAGATGAACGCGGTGTGCGCCCCCATGGCGAAGCCCGCGACGAGGCAGCCCTCCACGAGCGTATGCGGATCGTGCCGCATGATCTCGCGATCCTTGCACGTGCCCGGCTCGGATTCATCGGCGTTGACCACCAGATAGGACGGGCGGCCGTCCTTGGATTCCTTCGGCATGAAGGACCATTTCAGCCCGGTCGGGAATCCGGCGCCGCCGCGGCCGCGCAGGCCCGAGGCCTTCATCTCGTTGATGATCGCGTCGCGGCCCTTTTCGAGAATCGCCTTGGTGCCATCCCACGCGCCACGCTCCATGGCGCCCTTCAGGCCCCAGTCATGGAGACCGTAGAGATTGGTGAAGATGCGGTCCTTGTCGGCGAGCATGGTTCGGTCAGCTCTTCCTATTTTCGGTCCGAGCGGCGCGAAAAATCTGTGTCGCCACCAGCCGCCAGTGTCTTCGCCTGGCCGATCCAGTCTTCGCGCCCGACACGACCCTTGAAGTTCAGGTGCCCGTCCACCCAGGCCACTTCCGCCGGCGTCCAGGCGGCAATCTGGTCGTAGTGGAAAACGCCTAGCCCGTTGAGCGTACCCTCAATCTTGGGACCCACGCCGGAGATCCGCTTCAGGTCGTCCGCTTTGCCGTCGCGCGGTGTCGCCAGACCCTGCGGCTTGGTCCCCGCGACGTCCGCGACCTCGGCCGTCGCGCCGCTCGAAGATTTGCCGCCAATGTCCGTCAGCGTCGTCGGCCCGCCGACCGGAGCGGAGAACTGGCGATCGACCTGCGGACCGGGCCTCACTATACGGCCGGCGGCGAGATCGTTGAGAAGCGTCTCCAGCCTCTCCGCATTCAGATCCTCGTAGGTATCCGCGCCGATCTGAACCAGCGGCGCATTCACGCAGGCGCCGAGGCACTCGACCTCTTCCCACGAGAAAGCGCCGTCGGCCGACAGGTGATGCTGTTCGTGATGGATGCGGCTGCGGCACACGTCCTTCAGGTCATTGGCGCCACGCAGCCAGCACGGCGTCGTGCCGCACACCTGGAGATGCGCAGTCTTGCCGACCGGTTCCAGGTGGAACATCGTGTAGAAGGTCGCGATCTCCAGCACGCGGATATTCGGCATCCCCAGCAGGCCGGCGACTGCCCGGATTGCCGGCTCGGACACCCAGCCCTCCTGGTCCTGCGCCCGCCAGAGCAGCGAGATCACCGCCGAGGCCTGACGGCCGGCCGGATACTTGGCGATCTCCTTGTTCGCCCACGCAAGGTTCTCCTTCGTGAAGGCGAAGCTCTCGGGCTGGACTTCTGCGACGCGACGGACAGCCATCAGCGATCGACCTCCCCGAACACGATATCGAGCGAGGCGAGAATGGCGGTGACGTCGGCGAGCATGTGGCCGCGGGTCATATGGTCCATGGATGCCAGATGGGAGAATCCCGGTGCCTTGATCTTGCACCGATAGGGCTTGTTGGTGCCGTCGGCGATCAGGTAGACGCCGAACTCGCCCTTGGGCGCCTCGACCGCGGCGTAAACTTCCCCGGCGGGCACGTGATAGCCCTCGGTATAGAGCTTGAAGTGGTGGATCAGCGCTTCCATCGAGCGCTTCATCTGGCCACGGCTCGGCGGCACCACCTTGCCGTCGGCTGAGCTGACGGGCCCCTTGCCGGTCTCGCTGTTCAGCTTCTCGACGCACTGCTTCATGATGCGCGTCGCCTGCCGCATCTCTTCCATGCGGATCAGGTAGCGGTCATAGCAATCGCCGTTCTTGCCGACCGGAATGTCGAATTCCATCTCCTCGTAGCACTCATACGGCTGAGCCTTGCGCAGGTCCCAGGCGGCGCCGGAACCGCGTACCATCACGCCCGAGAAACCGCGTCTCCATGCCTCATCCAGCGTGACCACGCCGATGTCGACGTTGCGCTGCTTGAAGATGCGGTTACCGGTCAGCAGTTCGTCGATGTCGTCGAGCACCTTGAGGAACGGATCGCAGAACGCGCCTATGTCGTCCACAAGCTTCTGCGGCAGGTCCTGGTGAACCCCTCCCGGGCGGAAGTAGGCCGCATGCATGCGGCTCCCCGAGGCGCGCTCGTAGAAAACCATCAGCTTTTCGCGCTCTTCGAAACCCCATAGCGGCGGCGTCAGCGCGCCGATGTCGAGCGCATGCGTAGTCACGTTGAGCAGGTGATTGAGCAGCCGCCCGATTTCGCAAAAGAGCACGCGGATGAGCTGACCGCGGCGCGGCACCGTGAGGCCCAGAAGCTTCTCCACGGCGAGCGCGAAGGCGTGTTCCTGGTTCATCGGCGCGACGTAGTCGAGCCGGTCGAAATACGGCACCGCCTGGAGATACGTCTTGTGCTCGATCAGCTTCTCGGTGCCGCGATGCAGCAGGCCGATATGCGGATCGACGCGCGTGACGACCTCGCCGTCCAGCTCCAGCACGAGGCGCAGCACGCCATGCGCCGCCGGGTGCTGCGGCCCAAAGTTGATGTTGAATGTGCGGACGTCGGCTTCGGGCATTATTGCTTGGCCTTCTCGTCGCCCGGCAGCACGTATTCGGTGCCCTCCCACGGCGAGAGGAAATCGAAATCGCGAAACTCCTGCGCGAGCTTCACCGGCTCGTAGACCACCCGCTTCTGCTCGTCGTCGTAGCGCACCTCGACGAAGCCGGTCAGCGGGAAATCCTTCCTGAGCGGATACCCCTCGAATCCGTAGTCGGTGAGGATGCGGCGCAGGTCGGGATGGCCGGTGAACAGGATGCCGTAGAAGTCGTACGCCTCGCGCTCGAACCAGTCGGCGCCCGGAAATACCGGCGTGATCGACGGGACCGGCGTCACGTCGTCGGTGATCACCTTGACGCGGATGCGCTGGTTCTGGCGCGGGCTCAGGAAGTGATAGACGACATCGAAGCGGCGCTCGCGCTGCGGCCAGTCGACGCCGCAAACGTCCGCCAGACTGATGAAGGCCAGCCGCGGGTCGTCGCGGAGGAAGCGGACGAAGCCGACAATCTCACTGGCCTGGACAGTGACCGTGAGCTCGCCATAGGCAATGTGCCATTCGGACACCGCCTCGCCGCGCGCGGCAGCGATGTATTCCCCGAGCTCCTTGAGTGTCTCGTCCAAAACGCGGGTTCCCAGCCTCGGTCAGCGCTCGATCGTTCCGGTGCGCCGGATCTTCTTCTGAAGAAGGAGTATCCCGTAAAGCAGCGCCTCGGCCGTCGGCGGACAGCCCGGAACGTAGATGTCGACAGGAACAACCCGGTCGCAGCCGCGCACGACCGAATAGGAGTAGTGGTAGTAGCCACCGCCGTTGGCGCACGAGCCCATGGAGATGACGTAGCGCGGCTCCGGCATCTGGTCGTAGACCTTGCGCAGCGCCGGGGCCATCTTGTTGGTCAGCGTGCCGGCCACGATCATCACGTCCGACTGACGCGGGCTTGCGCGCGGCGCGAACCCGAAGCGCTCGACGTCATAGCGCGGCATCGACACCTGGATCATCTCGACCGCGCAGCAGGCAAGACCGAAGGTCATCCACATCAGCGAGCCAGTGCGCGCCCAGGTAATGAGATCGTCGGTCGCGGTAACGAGGAAACCCTTGTCGGCGAGTTCGTTGTTGATCTCGACGAAATACGGGTCGTCGTTGCGCTTCAGCGGCTGGCCCGTCGCGTCGACCAGCGGCCTCTCGGCGGGGGCGGTCAATCCCATTCCAGCGCCCCCTTCTTCCACTCGTAGACGAAGCCGATGGTCAGCACAGCGAGGAAGATCATCATCGACCAGAAGCCAGCCCAGCCGAGCGTGCCGAACGACACCGCCCACGGGAATAGAAAGGCAACTTCGAGATCGAAAATGATGAACAGGATGGCGACCAGATAGAAGCGCACGTCGAACTGCATGCGCGCGTCATCGAAAGC
The DNA here is from genome assembly GCA_963798195.1 of uncultured Alphaproteobacteria bacterium. Taxonomy (GTDB): domain Bacteria; phylum Pseudomonadota; class Alphaproteobacteria; order Rhizobiales; family Kaistiaceae; genus CAVSRC01. The sequence continues at coordinate 1,113,132 of CAWCSF010000010.1, forward strand.
AGCAAAGCCGCACTCATAGGCCGATAGCTTTTCCGGATCGGGATTCTTGTAGGCGACGATGAAGGGGGCGACCAGCAGTGCCAGTCCGATGACCGCGGCGATCCCCATGAACACCACGACCGGCAGATAGGCACTCAGAAGACTTTCCATTCTGCCCTCCGGCCGCCGTCGCGAAATCCCCGCGAACGTCGCCCCAACACCCAGACATATCGCACTGCAGCGTAACGGCAAGGCCAGCCCCTGCCTAGCGCCGAACACCGCGTCGCCAGCCCTAACCTGTAGCGGTTCCAGGCTGCGAAGAACGTGCCGAGGCTTAGCCGAGCAGCCCCGGAGTCGCAAGGCCCGAAAGCCGCGACGAATGCGATCAATCGGCCGCCCGGGACCGGCCGCAACGCGCAGGGTTGGTGCTGGCAAAACTGGCGGGAGCGACGGGCCTGAACCCGTTCAAATCACAGGAACTTTCGAACTTCGAACCCGCCCGGGCAACGCGAACCCGTCGCCTACGCGGTGGCCGCTCCGGTGTTCCGCGGCGTCGGCGCGGAGTTGGTGTCGGGCGGCGTTACGCGGAACCAGACCACGTACAGCGCCGGAAGGAAAAGCAGCGTAAGGGCAGTCGCACCCGCGAGACCGCCGGATATGGCAAACGCCATCGGCCCCCAGAAGACATCCGACATGATCGGAATCATGCCCAGGATCGCCGCCGACGCGGTGAGCAGGATCGGCCGCATGCGATGCTCCGTCGCTTCCAGCACCGCCTCCCACGTACTCATTCCCTGCCCATGGTTGTATTCGATGCGGTCGACCAGGATGACCGAATTGCGCACGATCATGCCGGTCAGCGCAATCACGCCGAGGATGGCGACGAAGCCGAGCGGCGTGTGCGTGGTCAGCATTGCGGCGACGACGCCGATCAGCCCGAGCGGCGCCACGCTCAGCACCAGGAACAGCCGCGAGAAGCTCTGAAGCTGGAACATCAGGATAATCAGGATCACCGACAGCATGAGGGGCACCACCGCGACGACCGATGAAGTGCTCTGGCCACTCTTCTCCTCCGAGCCGCCGATCTCGATCAGGGCGCCGGGCGGCAGGCCCTTCTGAATTTGGGTAATCGCCGGCTCCAGCAGCTTGGAAACCGTTGGCGCCTCCAGTCCCGGCGCCGGCGCCGCCTGCACGGTGATCGTGGGCAGACGGTCGCGCCGCCAGATGTACGATTCGTCGATGGTGTAGGCGATGTCGGCAACGTCGCTCAGCGGAACGGATGCGCCGCTAGGCAGGTTGAGCTGGAGTTGGCGCAGCGTCTCCAGCGAGAGCGTGTCGATATTGGCGGCGCGTCCGACGACATCGATGAGATAGATGCTGTCGCGGATCTGGGTGATCTGTGCACCGGTCAGCACTGCGTAGAGCTGGTTGGAAATTGCCTTGCTGCTGAGGCCGAGCTGGCGCGCACGGTTCTGGTTGACGTTGAGCCTGACCGTCTTGGCCCGTTCCATCCAGTTGTAGTTGACGAGAACCGCGTCGCCTGACTCGCGCATCGCGTTCGCCACCTTCTCGGCGATCGCCCGCGTCTGGTCGAGCGTGGTCCCGCTCACGCGGTACTGCACCGGCCACCCCACCGGCGGCCCGAGCTCCAGCCGCGCCACGCGTCCGGTGAGGTCGTCATTGGCTTCCAGGGCTGCCGTGAGCTTTTTTTGCAGCCGATCGCGCGCGTCGAGGTCCCTCCCCACGATCACCATCTGCGCGACGAAATCGTTGTCGCCCTGCACGTCCAGCGGCAGGTAGAAGCGCACCGCGCCGCCGCCGACATAGGCTGAGTAGCCCTCTACATCGTCGTCGCCCTTGATCAGCTTCTCGACGTCCTCGACGGCTTTTGCCGTGGCGAAGATGGAGGAGTTCGAAGGCAGGATCAGCGTAACCAGAAGCTCCGGCCGGTTGGAGGCCGGGAAGAACTGCCGCTGTACGAAGTTCTGGCCGACCAGTGCCAGAATAAACAGGGCCAGGGTCACGGCGATGGTGAGATAGCGGAAACGCATGCAGAACGTCAGCATGCGAATGAACGTCCGCATCACCCTGCCAGGGCCCTGCTCGGCCTTCTGCTTGATCGTATCCGGCAGAACGGTCATGCCGATCACCGGCGAGAAGATCACGGCCACGAACCACGACGAGATCAGCGCGATCCCCACCACCTGGAAAAGGGAAATCGTGTATTGGCCGACGCTGCTCTTGGCGAGGCCGATGGGCAGGAAGCCGGCGATGGTCACCAGCGTGCCGGTCAGCATCGGAAAGGCCGTGGAGACGTAGGCGTAGCTCGCCGCCTGCACCTTGGCGACGCCCGCCTCGATCCGCGACACCATCGACTCGATGGTGATCATCGCGTCGTCGACCAGCAACCCCAGCGAGATCACCAGCGCCCCCAGCGAAATGCGCTGTAGCGTGATGCCCATGAAATCCATCATCAGGAAGACGATGGCGAGCACCATCGGAATCGAGATGGCTACCACCAGCCCGGCCCGCAGGCCGAGGCTCAGGAAACTGATGACCAGCACGATGGCAACCGCCTCATAGAGGGCATCGGTGAAGCCGCCGATCGCCTCGCGCACCACGTTTGGCTGATCCGACACCTGCACGAGGTCGATTCCGATCGGGAACTGCTGCTGCAGCTTTGCCGCCACGGCGCTCAGAGCCGCGCCGAATTCCAGATTGTTGCCGCCCGCGCTCATCGATACGCCGACACCAATCGCCGGTTTGCCGTCGACCAGGAATTCCTTGCTCGGCGGGTCGACGTATCCGTGCGTGATCTTTGCGATTTCGGTCAGCTTGTAGAAGTTGCCGCCGATGTAGAGGTTGATGTCCTGCAGGCTCTCTATGCCGGTGAGTTCGCCCGTGACCTCAATGAGAATTTCCTCGTTCTTGGTCGTGATGACGCCCGATGGCGTGACCGTGTTCTGGTCGGAGATCGCCTGCATCACCTGGCCGACGTTCAGCTTGAGCGAGGCGAGCTGCTGGGGCGAAAAGTTGAGGTAGTACTTCTCGTCCTGCTGGCCGAAGATGGTCACCTTGCCCACGTCGGTTGAGCTCAGGAACGCGCTCTTGGCGGTCTCGGCGAAGTCTCGCGCCTGTCGCCAGCTGAATCCGTCGAACGTGATGCCGTAGATGATGCCGTAGACATCTCCGAACTCGTCGTTGAAAAACGGGCCGACGACACCGGAGGGAAGTTGCGATTGGATGTCGGAAACCTTCTTGCGCACCTCGTACCAGGCGTTCGGCACTTCCGAAGGTGGGGTCGAGTCCTTGAGATCGACGTAGATGACCGTTTTGCCGGGCGTCACGTAGCTGCGCAGCACGTTGAGATTCGGCGTCTCCTCCAGCTTCTCCTCGATCGTGTTGGTAACCTCGTTCATGGTGTCTACGAGGGTAGCGCCGGGCCATCCGGCCGAAACGACCATCGTCCCGACGGCGAAGGACGGGTCCTCCTCGCGCCCGAGATTGGTGTACGACAGAAAGCCCGGTCACCAGCACGATGATCATGAAGAAGAGGACGAGCGGGCGATGACGGATGGCCCACTCGGAAAGGTTCAGCCCTTTCATCGAGAGGCGACCGTTTCTGGAGTCACCTTCTGGCCGTCGAGCAGCGAATTGACGCCCGCGATGACAACCAGGTCACCCTTGTCGAGACCGGATTCGATGAAGACGGCGTCGCTATCATATCGCGAGACTTTGACCGGCTTGGCGTGCACCGTCTTGTCTGCGCTAACGATCCAGACCTCCGGCGAGGTGCCTGTCGTCAGCAGCGCAGTGGCCGGCAATTTTGTCAGCACGCCGCCCGCAACCTCGACGTGGCCGTTGACGAGCGCGCCCAGGCGAAACTGTGCCGGAGGGTTCGTCAGGCCGACGCGGACCGTATAGGTCCCGGTCGTGGGATCTGCGCCCGGTGAAATCTGACGCACGGCGCCGACCGCCTTGACCGACGGATCCTGCTGCAAGGTGACGTCGACGGGGATGCCGACCTTCGCGGCAGTCGCGACGCGCGCCGAGACCGAAAAGACTGCATCGAGGTCCGCCGTCTGCGCGATATCGACGATCATCTGGCCAGCTGAGATCACCTGCCCTGGATCGGCGCCGGTCTGGGTGATGGCGCCTGCCACGGGGGCCTTCAGGGTGGCATAGCCCAACTGGCTCTGGGCAAGCCGCTCATTGGCTTGCGCGCTGGTGAGGTTGGCCTGGGCAGTCTGCAGCGCCTGCAGTGCCTGATTGTAGCTGTCCCGGGTGGTAACGCCCTCCTCCAGCAGCTTCTTCATCGCTGCTTCCTTCGGCGCAGCCTGGTCCAGGCTTGCCTGTGCGGCGGCGACGGCGGCCTTGGCCGCGTCGAGCTGGTCCTGCAGATCGGCCGTGTCGAGGCTCGCGATCAGGTCGTCCAACTTCACGACGTCGCCGACGCCGACGCTGCGCGACGCCATGCGCCCCCCGACGAGGAAGCCGACGCTCGTGGTATTGCGTGCATCAATGGTGCCGCTGCCGTCTGCAACCAGCGGATAATCCTGTGGATCGGCTACGACGACAAGCGCGGTCCGAGGAGGAGCGGGCGTTTCCTCCTTCTTCTGGCAACCAGCCACGGCAAGCGAAAGAAGCACCATGACGGCAGGCGCGACCGTGCGCATCGGTGTCGGCATTAGGTCCCCCCTTGGCCGCAGAAAACCCTCAGTTCGCGCGAAAGTAGCTGGAACCCGCGACCCTGAAAACCCTGATGGAACCGATATCGCACGGATATTGGTCCGGCAGAAAGCGACGACCGAAAGCTTCTGCTGTCCGCTGGGACGAGCCGCAATCAGTAGATCAAGGAGGTTTGGAAAGACTGGCGGGAGCGACGGGGCTCGAACCCGCGACCTCCGGCGTGACAGGCCGGCACTCTAACCAACTGAGCTACGCCCCCGCGGGCGTCGCACGTTCAAGCGAACGTGCGCGGTGGAGTTAAGCGAGCGGCCCTGCCAAGTCAAGGATATGCGGGCTCGCCGCCCCGCATTTCAAGGGCGTCTGGTGGGCGGTGAGAGGCTCGAACTCCCGACATCCACGGTGTAAACGTGGCGCTCTACCAACTGAGCTAACCGCCCGCCGTCGTGCGAATGCATTTAGGGGACGGGTTGGTGGCTGCGCAAGGCCGGAGGCGGCCCAACCCCCTACCCCGGAAATGACAAGACCCCGCGCGAGGCGCGGGGCCCGTCAGGAAAACAGGGGTGGCGCCGGTCAGCGGTTGACGGCGTCCTTCAGTCCCTTGCCCGCTTTGAATTTCGGTGTCTTCGATGCGGCGATCTTGATCGCCTCGCCGGTGCGCGGATTGCGGCCCACGCTGGCGGCGCGCTGGGCGACCGCGAAATTGCCAAACCCGATGATCTTTACTTCCGTTCCGGATTTCAGAGAGTCCGTGATCGCGTCAAAAGTCGCGTCGACGGCCTGACCGGCGCCGGCCTTGGACATGCCGGTCCGCTCGGCGACAGACGCGATGAGATCATTCTTGTTCATGGAACCTTCCCTTTCCCTGGTCAGAGCCGAAAGCGAATCGCGCCCCCGACTTCACGCGGGGACACTCCCGCCAAATGCAGCCCGGCGCAAGAGAAAACGGCGGATTCCTGCGATTTTGATTGAAACTGGGGGGAGCCACGAAAAACGGCGCCCGCCTGATGGCGAGCGCCGTTTTCATTGATATATCAGAGGCTTAATGCGCTGTCCGGGCGGCCGCTGCCTCGTCGTCCGTGACGACCGGAGTCGCCGGAGCTTTCGCTTCATCCCATTCGATCGGAGTCGGCTGGCGGACAAGCGCGTGCTTCAGCACCTCGTCCATACGGCCCACCGGGACGATATCGAGGCCGCTCTTCACGTTCTCCGGGATGTCCGCCAGATCCTTGGCGTTGTCCTCGGGGATGAGCACGCGCTTGATGCCGCCACGGAGCGCAGCCAGCAGCTTCTCCTTGAGGCCGCCGATAGGCAGCACCCTGCCGCGCAGCGTGATCTCGCCGGTCATGGCGACATCCCTGCGAACCGGAATGCCGGTCATCACCGAGACGATCGCCGTGACCATCGCGACACCGGCCGACGGACCATCCTTTGGCGTCGCGCCTTCCGGCACGTGCACGTGGATGTCCTTCCTGTCGAACATCGGCGGCTCGATGCCGAAGTCGATGGCCCGGCTGCGGGCGTAGGACGCCGCCGCGGAAATCGACTCCTTCATCACGTCGCGAAGGTTGCCGGTGACGGTCATCTTCCCCTTGCCCGGCATCATGACGCCTTCGATGGTCAGCAACTCGCCGCCCACCTCGGTCCACGCCAGGCCGGTCACCAGACCGACCAGATCCTCCGCTTCGACCTCGCCGTAGCGGTACCGCGGAACGCCGAGGAAATCCTCGATGTTCTTGGGCGTGATCTTGATCGCCTTCTTGCTCGAGAGGATCAGCTCCTTGACGCCCTTTCGCGCCAGAGTTGCCAACTCACGCTCAAGATTACGGACACCCGCTTCGCGCGTGTACCGCCGGATCACCGTCTTCAGGGCCTCGCCATCGATGCTGAACTCCTTCGCCTCCAGCCCGTGCTCCTTCAGGACTTTCGGCAACAGGTGGCGCCGGGAGATCTCGATCTTCTCATCCTCGGTGTAACCCGCGATGCGAATGATCTCCATGCGGTCCATCAGCGGCGCCGGAATGTTCAGCGTATTCGCCGTGGTGACGAACAGCACGTTCGACAGGTCGTAGTCGACCTCCAGGTAGTGGTCGTTGAAGGCCGAATTCTGCTCCGGGTCGAGGACCTCGAGCAGGGCCGATGACGGATCGCCACGGAAGTCCATGCCGATCTTGTCGACCTCGTCGAGCAGGAACAGCGGGTTGCTCTTCTTGGCCTTGCGCATCGACTGGATGACCTTGCCGGGCATCGAGCCGATATACGTCCGCCGGTGACCGCGAATCTCCGCCTCGTCACGCACGCCGCCGAGCGACATGCGCACGAACTCGCGGCCGGTCGCGCGGGCGATCGACTTGCCAAGCGACGTCTTGCCGACGCCGGGCGGTCCAACAAGGCACAGGATCGGTCCGCGCAGCTTGTTCGAGCGGCTCTGCACGGCAAGGTACTCGACGATGCGGTCCTTGACCTTCTCGAGGCCGAAGTGGTCCGCGTCCAGAACCTCCTGGGCGTAGTTCAGGTCGTACTTGACCTTGGACTTCTTGCCCCACGGGATACTGAGCAGCCAGTCGAGGTAGTTGCGCACCACCGTCGCCTCGGCCGACATCGGGCTCATCTGGCGCAGCTTCTTCAGCTCGTTGGTCGCCTTCTCGCGCGCCTCCTTCGAGAGCTTGGTCTTGGCGATCTTGTCCTCGAGCTCCTGCAGCTCGTCCTTGCCGTCTTCCGTGTCGCCGAGCTCCTTCTGGATCGCCTTCATCTGCTCGTTGAGGTAGTACTCGCGCTGCGTCTTCTCCATCTGACGCTTCACCCGGCTGCGGATGCGCTTCTCGACCTGCAGCACGGAGATTTCGCTCTCCATCAGGCCAAGCACGCGCTCCAGCCGCTCGACTACCGTCGGCAGCGCGAGGATGCCCTGCTTCTCGGCGATCTTCACGGCGAGGTGCGAGGCGACCGTGTCGGCGACCTTGGAATAGTCCTCGATCTGGCCGACCGCGCCCACGACCTCGGGCGAGATCTTCTTGTTCAGCTTCACGTAGTTCTCGAACTCGCCCATCACCGAGCGCGCCAGGGCCTCGGCCTCGACGGTGTCGCCGACGACCTCGGGCAGCCTGTGCGCGCGCGCCTCGTAATACGCCTCATTGTCGGTGAAGCTCTTGATCTCCGCCCGTCCAGCGCCCTCGACCAGCACCTTCACGGTGCCATCGGGCAGCTTGAGAAGCTGCAGCACGGACGCAAGCGTGCCGACGTCGAACAACGTCTCCGGCTTCGGCTCGTCTTCGCTGGGGTTCTGCTGGGTGACGAGCAGAATTTGCTTGTCGGCGCGCATCACCTCTTCGAGCGCGTGAATGGACTTCTCGCGGCCGACGAAAAGCGGCGCGATCATGTGGGGGAAAACGACGATATCGCGCAGCGGGAGAACGGGGAAAACGTCTCCGTCGCTGGCGGACACTTCCGTGGAACCCGGCCGTTCGGTGGTCATTCGATTTTATTTCCTTTCTTGCCGGCACCCCGGGAGGAAGGGCGCCGGTCAGGCGGCGGGCCGTCGGCAAACGGGAAACGCGTGAATCAACGGGCGTTTGCGCCGACAGTTGGGCATTAGGTGGCGTTGCCGGCCTAGGGTGTCAAGGCAAGCACTGCGACCGGCTACGCGGCACAACTATGCGGTTAATCGGCGGCCTGGGGCCGCGCCGGCCGTCAGGCGGTCGAGCCGACGTCCTCGCGGCGATCCGAGTAGATGTAGAGCGGACGGGCCTTCCCCTCCACGACATCGGCCGAAATCACCACTTCCTGGACCCCGTCGAGGCCCGGAAGATCGAACATGGTCTCCAGCAGGATGGCTTCCATGATCGACCGCAACCCGCGCGCGCCGGTCTTCCGCTCGATCGCCTTCTTGGAGATGGCGTTCAGCGCATCCGGATGGATCGTCAGGTCGACGTTCTCCATGTCGAACAACCGCTGGTACTGCTTGACCAGCGCGTTCTTCGGCTCGGTCAGGATCTTGATCAGCGCGTCTTCGTCGAGGTCCTCGAGCGTCGCCAGCACCGGCAGGCGGCCGACGAATTCGGGGATCAGGCCGAAACGCAGAAGGTCCTCCGGCTCCACTTCGTGGAACAGCGCGCCCTTGCGCCGCTCCTCGGGCCCGGCGACGTTGGCGGCGAAGCCGATCGAGGTCTTGCGGCCACGGTCGGAGATGATCTTCTCGAGGCCCGAGAACGCACCACCGCAGATGAACAGGATGTTGGTCGTGTCGACCTGGAGGAACTCCTGCTGCGGATGCTTGCGCCCGCCCTGCGGCGGAACGGAAGCGACCGTGCCTTCCATGATCTTCAGCAGCGCCTGCTGCACGCCCTCGCCCGACACGTCGCGCGTGATGGACGGGTTGTCGGACTTGCGGCTGATCTTGTCGACCTCGTCGATGTAGACGATGCCGCGCTGCGCGCGCTCGACGTTGTAGTCGGCGGCCTGAAGCAGCTTCAGGATGATGTTCTCGACGTCCTCGCCGACATAGCCGGCCTCGGTCAGCGTCGTCGCGTCGGCCATCGTGAACGGCACGTCGAGAATCCGCGCCAGCGTCTGCGCCAGCAGCGTCTTGCCGCAACCGGTCGGGCCGATCAGCAGGATGTTCGACTTCGCCAGTTCCACGTCGTTGTTCTTGGCGGCGTGGTTGAGTCGCTTGTAATGATTGTGGACCGCGACCGAGAGCACACGCTTGGCGTGCCGTTGCCCGATCACATAGTCGTCAAGGACATTGCAGATTTCGGTCGGGGTCGGAACGCCGTCGCGGGACTTCAGCGCCGAGGACTTGTTCTCCTCGCGGATGATGTCCATGCACAGTTCGACGCACTCGTCACAGATGAAGACCGTGGGGCCGGCAATCAGCTTGCGGACTTCGTGCTGGCTCTTGCCGCAGAACGAGCAGTAGAGCGTATTCTTGCTGTCGCCACCGCTGCTGACTTTGCTCATTCCACTACCTCACCAGCTACTTCGGCGACGACCTGCCGCCGGCTTCCGGACCATGTCTAACCACTCGCGCTCAACATTTGCGCGAACAATCACCTCAACCTTAACGCCCGACCTGACCGGCGCAATCTCACCACCTGCGACTCAATCATGGTATCCGCGATTTGTTCAAGAGATACTTAACGTCGGAAATGCGGTCACGCGGCGGTGGGGCCAGGAGGCGATCAAGTGCTCTTGGCCTTTTCCTCGGCCGACTCGAGAGCCGCCCGATCTGAAAGGACGTTGTCGATGATGCCGAACTTCTTTGCATCGTCGGAGGTCATGAAATAGTCGCGGTCGAGCGTGCGTTCGATCGTTTCGTAGTCCTGACCGGTGTGCTTGACGTAGATCTCGTTCAGCCGGCGCTTCATCTTCACGATGTCCTCGGCGTGGCGCTCGATGTCGGACGCCTGCCCCTGGAAACCGCCGGACGGCTGATGCACGAGGATGCGCGCGTTCGGCAGCGCGAAGCGCATGCCCTTGGCGCCGGCGCACAGCAGCAGCGAGCCCATCGAGGCCGCCATGCCGATGCACAGCGTCGACACCGCCGGCTTGATGAACTGCATCGTGTCGTAGACCGCCATGCCGGACGTCACCACGCCGCCCGGCGAGTTGATGTACATGTTGATCTCTTTCTTCGGGTTCTCCGCCTCGAGAAAGAGAAGCTGGGCCACGATCAGCGACGCCATGTGGTCCTCGATCGGACCGGTGACGAAGATCAGGCGCTCCTTCAGCAGCCGTGAATAGATGTCGTAGGCACGCTCGCCACGGTTGGTCTGCTCGACGACCATGGGCACGAGCTGCATGTAAGTGTCGATCGGGTCTTTCATGGAAATCCTTCGGCCGGCCGATGCCGGGCCGGCGCCGATGGTGTCGGCTGGCCGCCCGCGGTTCCTGGAGCTTCGCCCGTGCGAATCTCCGACAATGCGGCCCATAGATATGGCATGGCCCCCGCCTTCGGAAGGGGTGCCGGAAAACAGCGTGAACGGGCCTAGACCAGCCGGTCGTCCTCGTCCTCGGCCATCAGCTCTTCGCGCGTCATTGGCTTGTCGGTCACTTTGACCAGTTCGAGGAGGTAGTCGACGACCTTCTCCTCGAAGATCGGCGCGCGAAGTGCCGCCAGGGCATCGGGGTTCTTGCGGTAGTAGTCGATCAGCGCCTGCTCCTGCCCTGGGAACTGACGAAGCTGGGCGGCCATCGCCCGCTGCACTTCTTCATCGGTCACCTGAACCTTGGCGCGCTCGCCGATCTCGGACATGACCAGGCCCAGGCGCACGCGGCGTTCTGAGATGGTGTTGTATTCCTCGCGGGCTTTCTCCTCGGTCGTGCCTTCGTCCTCGAACGAGCGGCCCGAACTGCCGAGTTCGGCGACGATCTGCCGCCAGATGGATTCGAATTCCTGCTCGACCATGCGCTGCGGCAGTTCGAACTTGTGACTCTCGTCCAGACGATCCAGGAGCTGTCGCTTCACCTTCTGTCGGATTGCCTGGGTGTACTGCGACTGGAGCTGCTGTCGGACGGTATCGCGCAACGCCTGGATAAACTCGAGGCCGAGCCGTTCGGCGAGCGTGTCGTCCACTGCCACGTCGTCGCCAGATGCGACTGCCTTCACCTCGATGTCGAACGTCGCTTCCTTCCCGGCGAGATTCGCCGCGCTGTAGTCGGCGGGGAAGGTCACCGTGATCGTCTTCTTGTCGCCGGTCGAGACGCCGACGAGATTGTCCTCGAAGCCTGGGATGAACTGGTTGTCGCCAATGCGGATGGCCGCATTTTCGTCGGCGCCGCCCTCGAAGGGCTCACCGTCTATCTTGCCAAGATACGAGAGTGTGACGCGATCGCCCTTGGCGGCAGCGCCCTCTTTCGTGGTGAAGCTGCGCGTGCTGTCGGCGAGGCGCTGGAGCTGGTCCTCGACCTCCTCGTCGGTCACCGTGACCTCCGGGCGCTCCACGGAGATGGTCTTGAAGTCGACGAGATCGATCTTGGGAAGCACCTCATAGGCCATCGTGTAGGCCAGGTCGTGCTTGCCGGAGAGAACCTCGTTTGCCTGCGCCTCGTCTTCGGGCAGCTTGTAGTCCGGCTGCATCGCCGCCTTCTCGCCGCGCTCCGTCAGCGTGTTGCGCGCAACCTCGGCGATCACGTCCTGCACGATCTCGGCCATCGCTGACCGGCCGAACAGGCGCTTGAGATGGTTCAGCGGCACCTTGCCCGGGCGGAAGCCCTTGATGCGGACTTCGTCCTTGAGCGAGCTCAGGCGCTCGACCAGGCGGTTGTCGAGTTCAGTGGCCGGAACCACCACGCTGAATTCCCGCTTCAGCCCATCGACCAGCGTCTCGGTAACCTGCATCTTGGCCGTTCCATCCTTGCTCGTTACTGCGCGCCGTACTGCTTGGCGCAACCCAACATTCTTTCCGTGATGCCTCGCCGGAAGCGGCTGGTGCGGGCGGAGGGACTCGAACCCCCACGACTTTCGTCACGGGAACCTAAATCCCGCGCGTCTACCAGTTCCGCCACGCCCGCCCGGCGCCTGTCCCGAACGGTCGGACCACCCGATCCGATCGGAAATGCACCCGGCGCAACAGTTCGCGGGCCGAGGCTCCGGCCAGGCGCGGCCTCTATATCATCGGGTTTTGCAGGGTTCAAAGGGAAATCGGCCAGTCCACCGGCCGGGTTTTCCGCGATTGCACAGCCCTAATCCGGCGCGAACTGCGCGAAGACCCCCGGGAGCGCCTCGGGCAGATCCTCCGCCACCAGTCCGCGGCCGATGCTGCGGCCCGCGGCGCCGTGCAGCCAGACCGCCGCCGACGCCGCGTCGAAGGCGGCCATGCCCTGCGCCAGCATTCCGGTGACGATGCCCGTCAGGACGTCGCCGCTTCCGGCGGTGGCCAGCGTCGGCGGCCCGTTATCCGCAATCGAAACGCGCCCGTCCGGCGCCGCGACGACGGTGTCCGCCCCCTTGAGCACGACGACCGCACCGGATGCGGCCGCGGCCGCGCGGGCCCGCTCCAGCTTGCCGCCGGTCTTCGGGATCGTCGAAAACAGCTTGGCGAATTCGCCTTCGTGCGGTGTGAGGACGACCGGTTCGCGCCGGTCGCGCACGGCCTTGAACAGCCGCTCCGGTGCGTCGGCAAACGACGTGAGACCGTCGGCATCGATCACCACCGCGGCGGGCGACGCCAGCGCCACTTCCACGATTCCCATGCTGTCTTCGCCGATGCCCAGCGCGGGTCCAAGCGCGACCACGTTCCGTCGCGTGTCCGCAAGGATGGCGCCAAGCCCCTCCGCCCCCTCCATTGGCAGAAGCATGATCGCGGTCAGGTGCGCGGCGTTGACCGCCAGAGATTCCGGAGGCGATGCAAGCGACACAAGCCCTGCCCCCGCCCGCAAAGCGCCCCGCGCCGCCAACCGTGCCGCGCCTGTCCGCGTCGCAGGACCCGACACGATGATGGCGTGGCCGCGATCGTATTTATGTCCGTCTGGCGAGAGTGTCGGCAGCGACCACAAGCCCGGTCGGTTCCAGAACGCGGTCGGCTTGATGGTCGTCAGCAGTTCCGGACGGATGCCGATGTCGGCCACCAGCCGCTTGCCCGCGTATGTTCGGCCGGGGTTGAGCAGGTGCCCTGGCTTCAGTCGGAAGAAGGTGACCGACTGGGTCGCGCGGATTGCCGTCCCGAGCACCATGCCCGTGCGGCCGTCTATGCCGCTGGGCAGGTCGACCGAGATGACCGGCACATGGCTCCGGTTGACCGCGTTGATGACCTGCGCCGCGAGGCCATCGATGGGACGGTCGAGACCGGCCCCAAAGAGCGCGTCGACCACCAGGTCCATTCCGTGCGCGATACTCGTTGCCAGGCCCTTGCTCGACCCGGCCCAGGCGGCCGCGGCAAAGGAGGCATCTCCCTTCAATCGGTCGCGCGCGGTCAGCATGCCGACGCTGACGTCATACCCCGCCTCGGAGAGCAGCCGGGCGGCCACGAAACCGTCCCCGCCATTGTTGCCCGGCCCCGTCATCACGGCGACCTTGCCGCCCTGCGGCAGCATGTCATGGACCGCCTCGGCAACCGCCAGACCCGCCGCCTCCATCAGGGTGATGCCGGGCGTGCCTCCGGAAATCGTCAGCGCATCGGCCTCGCCCATCTCCCCCGGAGTGAGGACTTCGAGGGGATCGGCGACCAGCCCTACTTCACGCGCGGGTTCCGGCTCGGTCTGCGCCGGCCCGGATATGAGCAAATTCTCGAAACGCGTGGCCCACTGGTGCTCTATTGATGCATTTTTAGTCACATGCACAATCCTTCATCGGCAATTGACGCCAATGTATTGGCCAAGCATGGTGCCGCACAGGCTTCAGCCTAAGAAACTGCCAAATCCCCTCGGCGGCACGGCTGGCATGGAGCGTGCAAACTGCCGGCGGGACCGGCGCAACCCGGCGCTACCGCCTGTTTTCGGAGATGCGGAAGGCACATGAAGAAGATCGAAGCGATTATCAAGCCCTTCAAACTCGACGAGGTCAAGGAAGCGCTTCAAGAGGTCGGACTGCAAGGCATAACCGTCACGGAGGCGAAGGGATTCGGCCGCCAGAAGGGTCATACCGAACTCTACCGCGGTGCGGAGTACGTCGTCGACTTCCTTCCCAAGGTGAAGGTTGAAATCGTCCTGACCGACGAAATGGTCGAGCGCGCGGTGGAGGCTATCCGCAAGGCAGCGCAAACCGGCCGCATCGGCGACGGCAAGATATTCGTGTCCAACATCGAGGAGGCAGTCCGCATCCGCACCGGCGAAAGCGGCAACGACGCGATCTGATCGCGGCCGCCGAATCGCATCTACCCCATTTTATTTGCCCGGCGCCACGCCGGCATTCTCAACAAAAATCTCTCACGGGCTGAGCAAGAAGGGACGACTGCACATGGCTACTGCGAAAGACGTCTTCAAAATGATCAAGGAGAAGGACGTCAAGTACGTCGATCTCCGTTTCACTGACCCGCGTGGCAAATGGCAGCACGTGACATTCGATGTCGGCATGATCGACGACGAAGCATTCAGCGACGGGCTGATGTTCGACGGCTCGTCCATTGCCGGATGGAAGGTCATCAACGAATCCGACATGAAGCTGATGCTCGATCCGGATACGGCGTGCATCGATCCGTTCTTTGCGCAGACTACGCTGGTCATCATTTGCGATGTGGTCGAGCCGCTGACCGGTGAGCCCTACTCGCGCGATCCGCGTTCGATCGCCAAGAAGGCGATTGCCTATCTCCAGCAGAGCAAGATCGGCGACATGGCGTTCTTCGGCCCGGAGGCCGAGTTCTTCGTGTTCGACGACGTGAAGTACTCCGCCGAACCGTACAACACGGGCTTCCGCCTGGACGACGTCGAGTTGCCGACCAATTCGGCCACCGACTACGACACCGGCAACATGGGCCACCGTGTGAAGACCAAGGGTGGCTACTTCCCGGTCCCGCCGATCAACTCGCTCCAGGACATGCGCACCGAAATGCTCGGCGCGATGGCGTCGATGGGTGCCAAGGTCGAGAAGCACCACCACGAAGTGGCCTCGGCCCAGCACGAGCTCGGCCTGAAGTTCGGCCCGATGGTGACCATGGCCGACCACCTGCAGGTCTATAAGTACTGCATCCACAACGTCGCCCATGCCTACGGCAAGAGCGCCACGTTCATGCCGAAGCCGATCTATGGCGACAACGGCTCGGGCATGCACGTCCATCAGTCGATCTGGAAGGGCAGCAAGCCGCTCTTCGCCGGCAAGCTCTACTCCGACCTGTCGCAGGAGTGCCTCTACTACATCGGCGGCATCATCAAGCACGCCAAGGCTCTGAACGCCTTCACCAACCCGCTGACCAACTCGTACAAGCGGCTGGTGCCGGGCTTCGAGGCGCCGGTGCTCCTCGCCTACTCCTCGCGCAACCGCTCGGCTTCGTGCCGTATCCCGGTTGCCAGCAACCCGAAGGCCAAGCGCGTCGAGGTCCGCTTCCCCGATCCGGGCGCGAACCCATACCTTGCCTTCTCGGCTCTGCTGATGGCCGGCCTCGACGGCATCCGGAACAAGATCGATCCGGGCGATCCGATGGACAAGAACCTCTACGACCTGCCGCCGAAGGAACTGAAGAAGATCCCGACGGTCTGCGGCTCGTTGCGCGAAGCGCTGTCCAGCCTCGACAAGGACCGCGCCTTCCTCAAGGCCGGCGACGTGTTCGCCGACGACATGATCGACTCCTACATCGAGTTGAAGATGGAAGACGTCATCCGCTTCGAGCACACGCCGCACCCGGTCGAGTTCGACATGTACTATTCGGTCTGACGCGAACCGCGCCGGCCGCGAATAGGAAAGGGGCGCCCGCGGGCGCCCCTTTTTTGTGGACCTCGACACGCCGGGGAGCCCGGCGGCCTGGCCTATTTCGTCTTGTTCGAGACGACCACCAACCGGCCATCGTCCAGCCCGAACACGAACGCCGGAGACGCGGATCGCATCGTGCCGATGGCCGTCGTGATGGCGGCGTCCAGCGATACGTGCGCGATCTCGCGCAGGCTCCCGCCGGCGACCGTCATGAACCGCAGCGCCCGCCGCTTGGCGTCGGGCACGGCAAGGTCGGCGATGCCGTCGCCGTTGATGCGCGCCACGGCCGACATGCCGAGTTCGGTCGAGCCGAAGATATGGTTGGAGAAGCCCGGCTCGCTGTCGACCGTCCGGAAACGCCGCCGATCCAGCGTCACCACCTCCAGCGTGCCGCCGATATGCGGCGTGATCACTGCGGCGACGTCGAGTTGCCCGTTGCCGGTGAAGTCCGCGATGCCGGCGACGTTGAGCCAGCGGTTTGGCCGCCCGACCGGCTGCGTCGACGCCACCTCGATCAGCGTGCCGCCGGCGAGGTCGTAGATCACCATTGCCGCGCCCGCGCGCTTCGACGAGCGGATCGCCAGCACCTCGTTGCGGCCGTCACCGTCGAAGTCGGCGATCCGCGGCGCGATGTCCTCGAAGACATCGTCAGGCCCAAGCTGCACGCTCGCCCGCCGGCCGAATACGTCCTGCACGACCATGGCGCCGCCCTCGACCTTGTCGCCGAGCGCGCCATGCGGGTAGCGGTCGGTCGGCTCGGTGTACCAGGCGCTGGTGATGCCATCGCCATCCGCCGTGGCGACCAGCCCGTCCGGGATGCCATCGGGGTCCGTCTCCCGCTCGAACGGCTGGCCGTCCTCGAGGCAGACGATGTGTTCTGCGCACGGCGCCGCCAGGAACCAGCGATTTCCGGCCCAGGCATAAACGTCATCGCCGTCTTGCCGGACCTCGGTGACCTTGTCGGGGGCAGCTACGGGCGTCGCAACCCATTCGGCCGCTGCGCGACCGGCCGGCAGCGTGGCGAGGGCAATGAATACGATGAGGCGACCGATCATGAGCAATCCCGGGGAAAGGCTGGCCCGATCATAGCCCGATGGGGGCCGCTTGCGTCCAGTGTGGCCGCAAACCGGGTGCCTAGCTCGCCAGCCGCTTCAGGGCTTCTTCGATACGGGTGCGAACCTGCGTCGCCTCGGCAAGCCGCTCGCGCTGCTCCTCGACGACGTCCTCCGGCGCTTTCGCCATGAACTGGGCGTTGCCGAGCTTCGCTTCGATCTTGGCGATCTCCTTGGAGGCCTTCTCGCCTTCCTTGGAAAGGCGCGTCCGTTCGGCCTCGAAGTCGATAATCCCGGCGAGCGGCATCGACACCGTCGCCTCGCCGACAAGAATTTGCACCGCGCCCTTGAGCGGCGCCGACGCAAGACTGATCGCATCGACCCGGGCAAGCCGCTGGATCAGTGTCTCGTGGGCCTGCAAACGCCGGGCGCTGTTGAAGGCGGCGCCGGAGACGGAGAGGTTTACCATCGCGGCAGCCGGCACGTTCATCTCGGAACGCACCGAGCGCACCGCGGTGATGAAGTCGATCACCCAGTTGATCTCGTCGGCCGCACCCGCATCCTCGAAGCTCGGCGCCGGCCATTCGCTCAGCGCCAGCAGCGAACGTTCGCCGGCGTCGCCGCGCGCCGCATTCGCCCACAGCTCCTCGCTGATGAACGGCATGAATGGATGGAGCATCCCGTAGATGCGGTCGAGCACCCAGACGACTGTCGCCCGTGTCTCTTCCTTTTCCTCGCCGTCCGGCCCGGCAAGCACCGGCTTGGTGAGCTCGAGATACCAGTCGCAGGTCAGGTTCCAGACAAAGCGATAGATCGCCGAGGCTGCATCGTTGAACTTGTATGCCTCGATCGCCGCGGTCACGGCCGCCGACGCGCGCGCCGTTTCGGTCGCGATCCAGCGGTTCAGCGTTGACTTGGCGGTCGATGGGTCGAACCCCGGCACCGGCTTGCACTCGTAGTGCTCGGCGAACTTCGCTGCGTTCCAGAGCTTGGTCGAGAAGTTGCGGTAGCCTTCGACCCGGCTCGCCGAAAGTTTGATGTCGCGGCCCTGCGCGGCCAGGGCCGCCAGCGTGAAACGCAGCGCGTCGGCGCCGTATTCGTCGATCAGGCTCAAGGGGTCGATGACGTTCCCCTTGCTCTTCGACATCTTGGCGCCCTTCTCGTCGCGGACGAGCGCGTGGATGTAGACGTCCCTGAAAGGCTCCTGCGGCCTGCCGTCCGCATCCTTCATGAAGTGGAGGCCCATCATCATCATGCGGGCAACCCAGAAGAAGATGATGTCGAAGCCGGTGACCAGCGCGTTGGTCGGGTAGTAGCGCGCAACCTCCGGAGTTTCGTCCGGCCAGCCCAGCGTCGAGAAGGGCCAAAGCGCCGAGGAGAACCACGTGTCCAGCACGTCCTCGTCACGCTTCAGCGGTGCGCTCTTGCCGTAATGGGCATCGGCGGCCTGTTGCGCTTCGCGATCGTTCGGCGCCACGAACACCTTGCCATCGGGCCCGTACCACGCGGGTATCTGATGACCCCACCACAGCTGGCGCGAGACGCACCACGGCTTGATGTTCTCCATCCAGTCGAAATACGTCTTCTCCCAGACCGCCGGGATGATCGTCGTGCGTCCCTCGCGAACGGAAGCGAGCGCGGGCTTCGCCAGCGTCGCGGCGTCCACGTACCACTGGTCGGTCAGGTACGGCTCGATGATCGTCGTCTTCGACTTCTCGTCGTGCGGCACGCCATGAACATGGTCCTCGATCTTCTCGACCAGGCCCTGGGCCTCCATCATCTCGACGATGCGCTTGCGCGCGGCGAACCGGTCGAGACCGTTCAGGGCCTCGACCGTCTCCGTCAACTTCGGCGTCGCGGGAATACCATCGTTGAAGTCGGCATTGCCCTCCAGGACGACCTTCGCTTCGGTGTCGAAGATGTTGACCATGGCAAGGTCATGCCGCTTGCCGACTTCGAAATCGTTGAAATCGTGCGCGGGCGTGATTTTCACCGCGCCGGAACCGGTCTCGGGATCGGCGTAGGTGTCGCCGACGATCTTCAGCTTCCGGCCGACCAGCGGCAGGATTGCGTATTTGCCGATGAGATCCTTGTAGCGCTCGTCGTCGGGATGCACCGCCACGCCGGTATCGCCGAGCATCGTCTCCGGGCGGGTGGTGGCGACAGTGATGAACCGGTCCGGCTCGCCCTCGATCGGATATTTGAAGTGCCAGAGGTGGCCCTTCAACTCGATGGTCTCGACCTCGAGATCGGAAATCGCGGTCTGCAGGTTCGGGTCCCAGTTGACCAGCCGCTTGTCCTTGTAGATCAGCCCCTCGCGGTAAAGTTCGACGAACACCTTGATGACGGCCTTCGACAGGCCCTCGTCCATGGTGAAGCGTTCGCGGCTCCAGTCGCAGGAGGCGCCGAGCCGCTTGAGCTGGTTGAGGATCAGCCCGCCCAACTCCGCTTTCCAGGCCCAGACTTTCTCGAGGAACTTCTCGCGGCCAATGGCCCGGCGTCCCGGCTCCTGCCGCTCCATCATCTGCCGCTCGACCACCATCTGCGTGGCGATTCCGGCGTGATCCATGCCCGGCTGCCACAGCACGTCGCGGCCGCGCATGCGCTCGAAGCGCACCAGGATGTCCTGGAGCGTATTGTTCAGCGCGTGTCCGATATGCAGCGAACCGGTGACATTCGGCGGCGGAATGACAATCGAATAAGGCTTGGCGCCCGGCTTGGCGCCGGCGCCTGCCCTGAACGCGCCTGCGTTCTCCCACGCCTCGTAGATGCGTGGTTCAGACGCCCCCGCGTCAAAGGTCTTGTCGAGCATTTATGGTCCCGGATATGCCGCCGATGTCATTGACTGAGCGGTGTAAATCGAAACGGCGGGGGGAAGTCAATCGCGCCCGCCGGGCGGAGCCGGTCAGCGCCGGCCGCGCGAAACCCGCTCGATTTCCTCACGGACAAGCCGCTCGACCATGCCGGGCAGGTTGTCGTCCAGCCAGGTGCGCAACATCGGCCGCAAAAGCTCTTCGACCGTCTGGTCGACGTCGCGCATGCCCCGCGCGGCGATCTCGCGCGCGAGGTCGCTGAACGAGGCCGACACAGCCGCATTTGCACGCGGGGAAAGCAGGCCCCGCGAAGGCTGCTCGCCCTGTGGCGGCTGTTCCGGCTCTGGGGCTTCGGCGGCAGCGGTCTCGACACGCGGCGGCGGGTCGAGCATCACAGGACGTTCGGGTACCGGTATCTGCCGCGGGCGCGCCACGGCCATCTCGGGACGCGGGCGCGGCTTCTGGCCCGGCGCAGTCTCGGCGCGAACCTCGTCTGGATCTACTTTCTGCAACGCCTGCGCAATCGCGCGCTCGACCCCGTCGTGAATTTCGGCATCTGCTTCCCGGGCGGCGTCCTGTTCCGCAGCCGTCGGGGTCAACGCGCTGTCGACGATCTTGCTGACCGGGAACGGACTGACGACGGACGGCTTGCGTGCGGCGGGCGCTTCCGGACCAGCGCCCGTCGTGGACCGCGCGGCCGCCACGGCACGGCGCGCCGTGTCGCCGGAGATCACCTGACGGATCGACGCCAGGATCTCTTCCACCGTCTGGTCATGGGCCACGCCCGGTTTCGACATTTTCATCCCCAGCTCGCCGGTTTTGCGCGCCCGGAATCGCTCGAATCGCCCATCGAGCAGACTAGCTAAATCACCCGCAAATCAAAACGGTAAGCTGCTTCACCGCCCGTCCGGCGTGCGGAGGCCGTGCCATTTGTCGTGGACCTGACGATAATGGTCGGTCTCGTCATAGCGCTGGACCTTGAGGGCCAGCTTGTCCGCGTTCAGCATCCCGATCGCCGAAAGCAGCGAGTAGCTCGCCACCACGCGGTCGTGCTGCGCGGTCACCTGCGCCAGTCTGGCAGTCAATAGGTCCTGCTGCGAATTCAGCACGTCAAGGGTGGTGCTCTGACCGACCTTCTGCTGTTCGCTGACGCCTGACAGGGCCAGGTTCTGGGCATCCACCTGGGCCTGTGCGGCAGTGATCTGGGCGCGGGCCGCGTCGAGCGATCCCCAGGCCGAGATGATGGCTTGACGCACGGAAGCCAGCGCTATGTCGTGCTCGAGACGTCGCTGCCCCAGTGTCTCCTTGGCTTGCCTGACCTTCGAGTCTGTCAGGCCGCCCGTGTAGATCGGCACGCTGAGCTTGCCGACCAGCGAGGCCGTATCGGATGACGAGCCCGGGCCGCCACTGTCATCGCGGTGTGACAGCGTCCCGGTGACCGAGACGCTCGGCAGCAGCGAGCCTTCGAGGACGCTCACGTTGTAGAGGGCCACATCGATGTTGTAGGCGGCGGCGAGGATCGACGGGTTTTTAGCGATGCCGGCGGCCAGTGCTGCATCGAGCGAGCGCGGCAGCATTGCGTCGACCGGGCGTGCGGTTCCGAGGCTGCGCGGCCGGTGGCCGACGATCTGTTCGTAGGTCGCGATAGCCGCGTTTACCTGCGCGACGGCAGCGTTGTATTGCGATTGACCCGCGGCCCGCCGCGCGTTCGTCTGCGCCACGTCGGTTCGCGTGCCCTCGCCAACCTTCAGCCGATCGTCGGCGGCTTTGAGCAACTGGCCGAGGAAATCGACGTTCTGCCGCTGCAGGTTGAGGTTCGCCTGGGCCTGGACGAGATCCATGAACGCGGTCACGGCCGAGAGCAGCGTGCTCTGCTCGGACGAGCGCAGGCCCTCACGGCCAGCCAGCACGGCCGTCTCGGCCATCTTCACCGAGTTCTTGGTGCGGAAGCCGAGGAAGATCGGCTGCTCGACACTGATCGAGACGCCGCGTGGGTAGGTCGTGCCCGATCCGCTGCGGGAGATTCCGAGGTCCGCGCTGCCCATCACCGTCGGCCGATACCCGGACAGCGCCTGCGGCACCCCCTCGTCCGTTGCGCGCAAGAGGGCGCGTTGGGCATTGAGGGTCGGATTGTTGGCATATGCAGATGCAAGCGCCTCGGCCAGGGACTCGGCCCCGGCGGGCGTCAGCAACAGGAAAAACGAGGCGGCAACAGCTCCAGCCGCCGCCAGCCCGGAACGCAAAAACCGCACCACTGATACCCCACTCGCCGCGCCGCCAAAAACGGCGGCGTACCCTCGGACAGCACACTCTAGTCTGACCACCGTCCCGGTCAAATGGTCATGCCGTCACAAACCACAAAATCCTGACACTGCGGCGCTGATACCACAGGCGGCGATTTGTCGCCGTGCCTAGAAAACGAAGGCTTTTGGCTTGCGGAAGCCGGGCAGAGGCCGGACGTCGGCGTCGAACGCGACCCGGTCGCCGATATCGCCGCCCGAGCGGGTGAAGAGCGTCGCCTGGGCCGATCGCCCGGTGCCCACAATCGCAACCAGCCGCCCGCCCTCCTTCAGTTGGTCGAGCAGTGGCCGCGGCACGACCTCCACAGCCCCGCCGACGAAGATCACGTCATAGGGCCCCTCCGACGGGTAGCCCTCCTCCAGTGGCCCGGTAACCACCGCGACGTTGTCGATGCCCAGTTCCACCAGCGTTTCGGACGCCTTGGCGGCAAGCTCAGGGTCGGACTCAAGCGCCACCACCGAATTCGCCAGCCGCGCCAGGACGGCCGCGGAATATCCGCTGCCGCACCCGACATCGAGGGCAATATCGTGCTTGGTCACCTCGGCCAGCTGGACCAGCCGCGCGAACGGCCCCGGCTCCATCAGGTAGCGGGGAGGCTCCGTCTCCGTCTGGTCCCTGACCAGGATGTCGCGATCGATATAGGCCAGCGGACGACTTGATGCCGGCACGAAATGCTCGCGGGGCACCTCGCCCATTGCCTCGAGCACCAAGTAATCCGTGACGCTTTGCGTACGAAGCTGGGAATCCACCATCTTCGTCCGCGCCGTGGTGAAGTCGTCCATGTGCAGCCCAGAAAACCCGCCTGTTGAAGTGTCCGTCATTAACGACGCCCGCCAAGGGTGACAAGCGGGACGACGAAAACACCTGAATTCATCCCGGAATGCCTTTGCCTTGAGCGGGCAACCGACTATACCGGCCCACCGGTTGGCCTCGTGGCAGAGCGGCCATGCACGGGACTGCAAATCCCGCTACCCCGGTTCGACTCCGGGCGAGGCCTCCAACCGGCCCCTATCTTCGATCCGGGAAGCGTCATGGCTGAGGCCCCCATTTCGCCCGCGCCGAAGCACGGCGGCAACCTTGCCTGGGCCGAGCGGCGCTACGGCCGCCCGCCGTCCGGCTGGCTCGATCTTTCCACCGGCATCAATCCCAATCCGTGGCCGGCGCCAACAATCCCCCCCGCCGCTCTCCATCGCCTGCCGCAGGCGGACGCGGTTGCCGCACTGCTCTCCGCCGCCCGCGACGCGTACGCGATTCCCGAGGGCGTCGAACTGCTGGCCGTCCCCGGCAGCGAGATCGCCATCCGCCTGCTGCCCCTGTCGCGCCGCCCGGCAGCGTCGCCATCGTCTCGCCGACCTACGGCAGCCACGAAGCCGCGTGGCGCAACGCCGGCCGCGCCGTCGTCGCGATCCCGGACATCGACGACCTGCCGGCGGACACAGCCATCGCGGTCCTCGCCAACCCCAACAACCCGGACGGCCGCCGCGTCGCACCCGACCGGCTCGCCGCCATCGCCCGCGACCTCGGCCGCAAGGGCGGCTTGCTCGTCGTGGACGAAGCCTTCGCCGACGTCGCGCCGGAGGTCAGCCTGGCGCCCGCATCTCGCCGGGCTGCCCGCGATCGTGCTGCGCTCCCTCGGCAAGTTCTACGGCCTCCCCGGCCTGCGCCTCGGCTTCGTCGCCGGCGCCGCCGCCGTGATCGCGCCCCTCGCCACACTTCTCGGCGACTGGCCCGTCAGCGGCCCGGCGCTTGCCCTCGGCACCAGCCGCCCTCGAAGACGACGCATGGCGCACCGCGACGCGGCAGGGCTTGGCACAAGCCGCCGGCCGGCTGCGCGACCTGCTCACCGCCCACGGCCTCGCTCTCGTCGGCGGCACCGATCTGTTCGCCCTCGCCGAACACGCCGACGCCGGCCGCATCCACGCCGCGCTCGCCCGCGACGGAATCTGGACGCGCGCGTTCGAGGCCCACCTGCGCTGGCTGCGCATCGGTCTGCCGCCGGACGATGCCGCCTTCGCGCGCCTCGACGCGGCGCTCCGCTCCGTCATGGCTGCGGCGTAACCGTCCACGGGATCACGACCGGCGCATCCAGCAATTCGACGATCTGCGCGTTGACGCCGAAGGTGTCGGCCAGCCGCTTCCGCGTCAGCACCTCGCGCGGCGGCCCGTCGGCGACGATCCGCCCGCCATCGACCACGATCACCCGGCTCGAGCGCCGCGCCGCGAGGCCGATGTCGTGCAGCGCCGCCAGCACCGCGCCGCCGCCTTCGGCATGCTTCCGCAGGATGTCGAGCACGACGAGCTGGTAGCGCGGGTCGAGCGCTGCCGTCGGCTCGTCGGCGAGCACCAGCGGCGCCTCTGTCGCCAGCACGCGCGCGATCGCCACCCGCGCCCGCTCGCCACCGGAGAGCTGCGTCACCGGCCGCTCGGCGTGCGCCGTGACTCCGGTCGCCGCCATCGCCTTCTCGACCGCGGCGTGATCCGCCGTCGAGAGCGAAGCCCCGGCGCCGCGCGGCAGCCGGCCGAGACCGACCACGTCGCGCACCGTCAGCGGCCAGTGGAAGACCTGCCCCTGCGGCAGGTAGGAGACGCGCCGCGCGCGTTCGGCGCGCGAAATCTGCCCCACCGGCTGCCCGCCGACGATGACATCGCCGCGCGCCGGCACCAGTCCGGCGGCGGCGCGCAGCAGCGTCGTCTTGCCGGCGCCGTTCGGGCCGACGATGACGGCGAACTCACCCTCCCGCACCGACAGCGCGATGTCGTGCAGGATGCCGCGTTTGCCGAAGGCGACATTGAGCCGGCTCAGCCGGAGGAGCGGACCGTTCATGGCGCCTCTCCGGTCATCTCGAAGCGGCGGCGCATGATGAGCGCGATGAAGAAGGGCGCGCCGATCAGCGCGGTGAATACGCCGACCTTGATCTCGCCCTGCGTCGGAATGAGCCGCACGGCAATATCCGCCGCCAGCAGCAGCGCGGCGCCGGAGAGCGCGGCCGGTATCATCAGCCTGCCGGGATCGTGCCGAACGAAGGGCCGCATCAGGTGCGGCGCCACCAGCCCGACGAAGCCGATGGACCCGGCGACCGCGACGCCTGCCCCGACCGCCATGGCCACGCCGAGGACAACCCGCAGCCGCGTGCCGGTCAGGTTGAAGCCCATGCTCTCGGCCGCCTCTTCGCCCAGCGTCAGCGCGCGGAAGGCGCGCGTATCCCAAAACAGCAGAATGGCGCCGAAGACCATGAACGGCAGCGCGATCAGCACATGCTGCATGCTGCGGTCTTCCAGCGACCCGAGCAGCCAGAAGGCGATCTCCAGCGCGGCAAAGGGATTCGGCGCGAGGTTGAGCGCCAGCGCGGTCGCGGCGCCGGCGAGGCTGGAGACGGCGAGCCCGGCGAGGATCAGCACGAGCAGGCTCGCCCGCGGTCCCGCGACGAGGATCAGCAGCGCCACCGAAACCAGCGCACCGGCGATCGCCGCCACCGGCAGGGCGAACGAGAGTGCATCGACCAGCCCGAGCGAGATGACGGCGACCGCGCCGAAGGCGGCCGCCGAGGGCGCACCGAAGAGCGATGGCGCCGCCAGCGGATTGCGCAGCAGCCCTTGCAGTGCCGCGCCGGAAAGCCCGAGCGTGCCGCCGATCAGCAGCGCCAGCAGCGCGCGCGGCAGGCGGATTTCCAGCACGATGATCCGCGCCGCCTCGCCCCCCTGCCCGAGGATCGCGTCGAGAACCGTCCGCGGCTGAAGGTACACCGGCCCCACCGCCAGCGAGGCCGCGAACAGCGCGGCAACGACCAGCGCCAGGATGGCGACCAGCAGCCCTTGCCGCGAACCCACGCGAACCCCCTCGCTCTCAGTTGCTTCGCCAGGTCAGCCCGCCATAGGCCGAGATGCCGGCGGTATTGTAGCCGGACACCTCCTGATAGCGCGCATTCAAAAGGTTCTCGATGCGGCCGAACACCGTGAGCTGCGGATTGATCCGGTAGCGGGCCGAGACATCGACCCGCGCATAGCCGCCGAGCGGCACTGTCGCGGCATCATCGTTGAACCGGTCGCCGACCAGCAGCGCCGAGACCGTCGCCTCGAAATTCTCGCCGCCGGTATAGGTCAGCGAGACCGCGCCGGAATTCTGCGGCCGGCGCTGCAGCGGCAGGCCGGTGGAGAGGTCGCGCGAATAGAGGAACGTGTAGGCGGCCGCGCCGGAGAGCACACCGGGCACGATGTCGGCTTTTGCAGCCACCTCGACGCCCGCCGTCTCCGCCTGATCGATGTTCCTGTACGTGCCGGTGAGGAAATCGCCGTCGAAATTGATGAGGTTTTCGAAGCGATTCCAGAAGCCGGTGACGGAGAAGGTCAGCCGTCCATCGAGGAGCGTCTTCTCGACGCCGAGGTCCGCGCCGACGCTCTGCTCGGGCAGCAACGCCGGATTGTACGAAAGCTGGAACGCCGTCGGCCGCTTCGCCCCGGTGCCGACGCTCCCGCGCAGGCGGGTTTCGATCTCCGACATGTCGTAGACCGCCGTGAAGCGGCCGGTGAGGAAACCCTGTCCTTGCGATGCGCCGTCGTATCGGCCGGCGAAGGAGAGGTTGAGGCGCGCGTTGACCGGCACCTGATAGAGCAGGTAGCCGGCATAGAGCATCTGCGCGCTGTCGAAAGCCGGCGCCGGCTTGTTGCTGACCTTCTGATACGCCGTCTCACGATCGATGCGGGCACCAGCAAGCAGGGTGCCCATGGTGCCGAGCTTGATGGTGCCCTGATACTCGGCGCCAACGTCCGTTCCGCGATACTTGGTGTCCTTGGTCGGCTCGACAAAATCGCGGCTGGTGCTCGGTGCCGAAGATGGTCAGCGTGTGGACGACCTTGCCTTCGTGGCTGGGCGCCGTGAAACGCGCGAAGCCGTCGATCAGATCGCGGGCAGAGGTGTAGCCGGCGGCATCGGTCGAAGCCGACTTGTCGATGTCTGACGCCTGACGGAATCCGTTCAAGCCGAAATCGAAGCTCCGCCCCTCGCCCGCGTCGTAGGTCCCGCGCAGCGTGCCGGCGTATTTCGCGGTGGCGTCCGGCTCGCCATTGTCGCGGTCGCCGACGCGGGAAAAACCGTCGTTGGCGAAATAGGTCCCGCTGGCCGCGAGGCTCCAGGGCCCAGAGCTGCCATTTGCGGTGAGCGTCGTCCGGCGCGCGCCGTAGCCTCCCGCCTCCACCGTCGCCGAACCGTGCATGCCGGCGGTGGGCCGGCGCGTGATGATGTTGATGACGCCACCGATCGCGTCGGAGCCGTAGAGCGCGCTCTGCGGCCCGCGCAGGATTTCGATGCGCTCGACGTCGGTTGGGGAGAACGTCGCGAAATCGAACTCATCGCGGGCGCTCGCCGGATCGTTGACGCGCACGCCGTCGATCAGCACCAGCGTGTGCTGCGTCTCGGCGCCACGCAGGCTGACCATCGCCGAGCCACCCGCCCCGCCGCTTTCGGTCACGGCGACGCCCGGAACCGAGCGCAGAAGATCGGCCACCGATCCGGCCGACGAGCGGGCGATCTGGTCCCGGTCGATCACCGAGACCGTGCTGCCGGCGCGCGCGATCGAAGTCGGAATGTAGAGCGGCGTCACGACGATGGACGGCACGCCCGCCGCCAGGCCAGGCAGAGCGCTTGAGGCAACGAAAAGGAATGCGGCGCCGAAGCGCCGGAACGCAGAAGCCATGAAGGCAGATCTCCGGTCTGGATCGATCTGGCAGTCCGCGCCCGTCACGGAATGTGTCCCGGGCCCGTCCGGCTTCCCCGCCGGAACGGCCAAGGGGTAAACGACGCGCATGCGACACGCAACGCGAACCGGCCACGAAACGCACGCTCGTCACCATCTTTTTCGGTGCCGCACTGGCTTGCGGGGCCGGGCTGGCCGCCGCGCAAACGAGCGTTCCGACGCGAATCGTCTCGATCAACCTTTGCGCCGACGAACTGTTGCTCGCGCTCGCCGACCCCGGGCAGATCGTTGCCCTGTCGCCCTACGCCACCGACCCGACCCTGTCCTTCATGGCCGACGCCGCCCGCGCCTTCCGTCACGACGCTGCCGACGCTGAGACCGTGGTCGATCTGAAGCCCGACCTCGTGATCGCCGGCCGCTTCACCAAGCGCGCCACGCGCGAAATGCTGACACGGCTCGGCTACCGGCTGGAGTTGCTCGACGCGGCGCGCAGCATCGAAGACTCCATCAAGCAGATCGAGCAGGTCGCCGCCCTCGTCGGCCATCCCGAGCGCGGGGCGGCACTGATCGCGGAAATCGAGGCTGCGCGAAAGGCGGCCGACAGCTGCGGCGGCCGGCGGCGCGAAAACCGCTGCCGTCTATCAGCGCCGCGGCTATGTCACCGGAGGCCGAGACGCTCACCGGCGAACTGCTGTCGATCGTCGGATTCACCAATGCCGGTGGCGACCTCGCCGGCAAGACCGGCGGCTTCGTGCCGCTGGAGAGGCTGATCGCGACGCCACCCGACTTTCTGGTGGTCGCCTCGCCCAAGCCGCGCGTCGATGACCAGGGTAGCGCTCTCCTTGCCCACCCCGCCCTCGCCGCGCTCTATCCGTCCGAGCGGCGCATTGTGCTGCCCGAGAGGCTGACCGTCTGCGGCGGCCCCTCGCTGCCTGCCGCGCTTGCGCACCTGTCGGCCGAGGCGCGGCGCGCCGGCGCCCGCAATTGATTTCGGCCGATCACACATGGCTGCTGGCGGCAGCACTGATCCTCGACGCTCTGGTCGGCGATCCGGATTTCCTGTGGCGCCGGCTTCCACATCCGGTCACACTCTTTGGCAACCTGATCGCATTCCTCGACCGCACGCTGAACGATGAAAGGCAGGCGCCGGAACGCCGCCGTCTCGCGGGCGTGCTCGCCGTGGCCATCCTCGTCGCGCTGGCCGGCCTCGCTGGCTTCGCGCTGGAGTCGGTGTTCCGCGTGCTGCCGTTCGGCTGGATCGGCACGACGGTGATCGCGGCCGTCTTTCTCGCCGGACGTTCGCTCTATGACCATGTTGCGGCCGTCGCTTCCGCCTTTGCCGATAGCCTTCGGGCAGCTCGCAGGGCGGTCTCGCGCATCGTTGGTCGCGATCCGGACGCTCTGGACGAACCGGCCATCTGCCGCGCGGCGATCGAGTCGACCGCCGAGAATTTCTCCGACGGTGTCATCGCGCCCGGTCTCTGGTTCCTGCGTCCTCGGACTTCCGGGCCTCCTCGCCTACAAGGCCATCAACACGGCGGATTCAATGATCGGCCACCGCACCCCGCGCCACCGCGATTTCGGCTGGGCTGCGGCACGGCTCGACGATCTGGTCAATCTCCCCGCAAGCCGGCTCTCCGGCACGCTCATCGCCCTCGTCGCACCCGCTGTCGGCGGCACCATCGGCCAAGCCTTCCGCGTCATGGCGAAGGACGCGCCGGGCCATCGCTCGCCGAACGCCGGCTGGCCGGAGGCCGCCATGGCCGCCGCCCTCGGCGTCGCGCTTGCCGGCCCCCGCAGCTACGGCGGCAGCGGTCGTCGCCGATCCCTTCATGAACGCCGAAGGACGCCGCGATGCCACGCCGGACGACATCCGCCGTGGCCTGCGCGTCTATCTTGCCGCCAACGCACTCTTTCTTGTCTTCGTGCTGGTGCTCGCCGGCGCTGTTGCGATCGTAACCGGCGATCTTCAGCAGACCGTCGATGTCGACATGCCGTTCGAGATGCTCCGCGAGCGCATCGAGCGTCGCATCGATCATGTCGTCGTATTGCAGGGACGATTGAACACCGAGCTGCGCCAGCCACGCCCGCCGGAACCCGTCTGCGGCGAAGAGGCCATGCACATAGGTGCCGGCGACCAGACCATCCTGTCGAGCGCGGCGCCATCGCCACGCCCGCCAAGATCCAGAGACCGGCCGCGCACAGTCCGGCGCCTGCCGTCCGCCCGAGATGGATTTCGTAGCCAGCTATCGTCTCGCCGGTCTCGACGTGCGTCCCCGCTACCGGCACGGTCGTCTTGTCGCCGCCGAGGACGGTCTCGACTTCCAGCAGCCCCAGGCCGTCAACCGTCTCGGCAACGCCCTCGACGCCGCCGGGATCGGAAATGGTCTGCCCCAGCATCTGGTAACCGCCGCATAGTCCCAGCACGCGACCACCGCGCCGCCGATGCGCGAGAATGTCCACGTCCCATCCCTGTTCGCGCAGAAAGCGCAGGTCGGCAATCGTCGATTTTGAGCCGGGTATCAGGATCAGGTCCGCGACCGGGATCGCCGCGCCCGGCTGCACGATCACCACCGACACATTCGGCTCGAGCCGCAGCGGGTCGAGATCGTCGAAGTTCGCGATGCGCGGCAGCGCCGGCACGGCGACGACGTAGCCGCCTTTCGACGGCTCACCCTCGGCCAGTCCCAGCACATCCTCCGCCGGCAGCCGCCGCGCCGCCTCGAACCACGGCACCACGCCCAGCGACGGCCAGCCCGTCCGCTCGGCGATCGTCTTGAGCCCGTCCGCGAACAGGCCGGCATCGCCGCGCATCTTGTTGATGAGGAAGCCGCGCACCCGCCGCCCGTCGGCCGGTGACAGAACCGCGTGGGTGCCGACGAGGCTCGCGATCACCCCGCCCCGGTCGATGTCGCCGACCAGCACCACCGGCACGTCCGCCGCCTCGGCAAAACCCATGTTGGCGATGTCGCCGGCCCGGAGATTGGTCTCGGCCGGGCTGCCGGCGCCCTCTATCAGCACAACGTCGGCGTCCCGGCCGATTACCGCATAGCTCTCCAGCGCTTTCGGCAGCAGTTCTGCCTTGTGCCGACCGTACTCTGCGGCCCGCATCGTGCCCGCCCGCCGGCCCTGCACGATCACCTGCGCGCCGATGTCGGTCTCCGGCTTCAGCAAAATCGGGTTCATATGAACCGACGCCGGCCGCCTGCACGCCAGCGCCTGCAGCGCCTGCGCGCGGCCGATTTCGCCGCCATCCGCCGCCACTGCGGCGTTGTTCGACATGTTCTGCGGCTTGAACGGAGCAACGCGGATTCCGCGCCGGACCAGCGCCCGGCAGAGCCCCGCCACCAGCACCGACTTGCCGACATGGCTGCCGGTTCCCTGGATCATCAGGGCGGGCGGCGTACTCAGAATTCAATCCCCTGCTGCGCCTTCACGCCCGAGCGGAAAGGATGCTTGATCATCTCCATCTCGGTCACGAGGTCGGCGGCCTCGATCAACGCCTCCGGCGCATTGCGTCCCGTGACGATGACATGAACATCCGCCGGCTTCTCGTTGCTGCAGAAAGTCGACGATCTCCTGCGACCGGCAGATAGTCGTAGCGCAGAACGATATTCAGTTCGTCGAGCAGCACCACCTTGTGCTCGCCGGCCGCGATGATCGCCTTCGCCCGTTCCCAGGCGGCACGCGCCGCGGCCAGATCGCGCTGCCGATCCTGCGTCTCCCAGGTGAAGCCCTCGCCCATCGTGTTGATTGAGACGAGATCGCCGAATTTCTCCAGCGCGACGCGCTCGCCCGTCTGCCATTTGCCCTTGACGAACTGGACGATGGCGACCGGCATGCCGTGGCCGAGCGCGCGGAAGATCATGCCGAAAGCCGCGGTCGATTTGCCCTTGCCCTTGCCGGTGTGGACGATGAGCAGGCCCTTCTCGATCGTCTTGGTCGCGATGATCTTGTCGCGCGCCGCCTTCTTCTTGCGCATCTTCTC
Organism: uncultured Alphaproteobacteria bacterium; assembly: GCA_963798195.1. Classification (GTDB taxonomy): domain Bacteria; phylum Pseudomonadota; class Alphaproteobacteria; order Rhizobiales; family Kaistiaceae; genus CAVSRC01. The sequence continues at coordinate 1,144,982 of CAWCSF010000010.1, forward strand.
GGCGTGGCGCGCATCCAGGTCCGCTTCGCTCATGTCCTTCATTCGGCCGCCTCCCTGCGCACGGCAATCAGCGCCGACAGCCGATCGTAGGCGCTGTTCGACCGCGGTGACCAGAGCCCGCGATCGATCGCCTCCCGGAACCGCGCCGCCATCTCCGCCAGCGCCGGCGCATTTGCTTCGGCGATGAAGTCGCGCACCGTTAGCATCCGCGATGTACGCGTCGAAAAGCTGGTCGAAATGGTGATCCTGCACGGCATTGGTCGTCGCCGCGAAGGCAAAGAGATAATCCACTGTCGCCGCCATCTCGAAGGCGCCCTTGTAACCGTGACGCATCATGCCGGCGATCCATTTCGGGTTGGCGGCCCGACCGCGCACGACGCGCGCGATCTCCTCGCCGAGCGACCGCGTCACCGGCTTCTCGGGGCGCGAATGGTCGCCGTGATAGATGCGTGGCGCGCTGCCCTTCAGCGTCTCGACCGTGGCGGCCAATCCCCCCATGAACTGGTAATAGTCGTCGGAATCCAGAATGTCGTGCTCGCGGTTGTCCTGCGCCTGGAAGACAGCGTCTGCGACCGCGAGCCGCTCGGCCAGTCGCGCGCGGGCGTCGTCGCCCTGCTGGCTGCCGCCATAGGCATAGCCGCCCCAGGCGAGGAACGCGTCGGCGAAGTCCTTGCGCGTGTCCCAGATACCTTCGTCGATCAGCGCCTGCATACCGGCGCCGTAGGCGCCCGGCTTCGCGCCGAAGATGCGCGTACCATCTGTACCGCTGCGCCGTGCCGCGGCGATCGGATTTGCGTCGTCGTCCTCGTCCAGAGCCGCGACAGCGCGGATCGCCGAATCGATCAGATCGATCTGTCCGGGAAACGCGTCTCGGAACATTCCGGAGATCTTCATCGTCACATCGATGCGAGGCCGCCCGAGTTCAGACAGCGGAATGATGCGGAAGCCGGTAACCCGGCCGGTCCCCGGCTCCCATACCGGCTCCGCGCCGATGAGCGCCATCACCTGCGCCACGTCATCGCCGCCGGTGCGCATGTTGGAGGTTGCCCATGCCGAGAAGGCGATCGAGCGCGGCCACTCGCCCGCGTCCTGGAAGTACCGCAGCGCCAGCGCATCGGCTGCCGCGCGCCCGAGCGCCCAGGCCGCGGCGGTCGGCACGCCGCGCACATCGACCGAATAGAAGTTACGCCCGGTCGGCAGGACATCGGGGCGTCCTCGCGTCGGCGCACCCGAAGGACCCGGCGCCACGAAGCGGCCATCGAGCGCGGTCAGAACCGCGGCAATTTCTGCATCGCCCGATTGGTCGAGCGAGCGCTGCAAGATAGTTCGCGATCCAATGGAGGACTGCGGCGCTGGCCGCACCGACCGGCGACAGCGCCCGCAATTAACTGCGCCGCCAGGAGTTCGATCCGCTCAACCGTGTCGCCGTGACTGCGCCAAGCAGCGTCCGAAACGGCACCGAGCACCGCGGGCCGCGATCCTGTCCAATCCGTCGGCTGCGTCGCAATCGTGTGGATCGAAACCCAGCCCAAAATCCTCGGCGATGGCGCGATGAAGCGAACGATCCTCCGGCCGCCCGCCAGAGCGCGGCGTTCGCGCGATTGCGACAAGCGTATCGGTCCGTTGCCGTTCCTGGGGAGAAGCACCGAGGGTATGCAGCCCATCGCGGATCTGCATCTCCTTCAGCTCGCAGAGATGCGCGTCAAGCACGCGCAGGCTCTCACCACCGTCATCGCGATCAAACCCGAGATCGCGGTCAAGCCCATGGCGCGCCGCCAGCGCCAGTGCTTCCTTCGCGAGGTAACTCCCGGCGGCGCGGGTCGACGCCCGCGGCCACGTAGTACTCGTCGATCAGCGTCTCCAGCTCAGCCAGCGGCCCGTGGATCTCCGCCCGCGTCATCGCCGGCATGAGGTGATCGACGATCACCGCGCTCGATCGCCGCTTGGCCTGGCTGCCCTCACCAGGGTCGTTGACGATGAAAGGATAGACCAGCGGCGTCGCCCCGAGCGCCACTTCCGGCCAGCAGGTTTCGGACAGACCCAGCGCCTTGCCCGGCAGCCATTCGAGATTTCCGTGCTTGCCGAGATGGACAATGGCATCAGCGCAGAAAGACGATCGAAGCCAGGCGTAAAAGGCGAGATAGCCATGCGGCGGAACCAGGTCGGGATCGTGATAAGTCCCTTTTGGATCAATGCCATAGCCACGCGCAGGCTGAATGCCGAGTTAACACATTTCCAAAACGATGGATCGCAAGTCTAAAGCCCTCCCCATCGAAGGATGGATCGGACGCCGGATCACCCCAGCGCTCGGTAATAGCGCCACGAACCGTTTCCGGCAGCGCATCGAAGAACAATATGATAGTCCGCAAGCGACAGATGCTCGCCTCCGGTCCCGGCCTGTGCGTTCGTCGGTCCAGCCAGCAAGCCGGGCCATCAACGCCGCGCTGTCCGGCGGGAAGCCCGCCACGTCGTAGCCCGCTTCGGCCAGCGCCTTGCCCAGCCGCGCGGCACTCGCCGGCGTGTCAAGGCCGACGCCATTGGCGATGCGTCCGTCCTTGTCCGGGTAGTTGGAGAGGACGATGGCGATGCGTCGGTCCTTCGCCTTCGTCCGCGCAAGACGTATCCAGCGCGCTGCCTGCTCGGCAACGAAATGGACGCGGTCGGCAACGGGTCGATAGGACGTGCCTGAACTGCGCCCCTCCAGATCGAGCGGCATGTCTTGCTTGAACGAGATCGCCCGGGTGAGCACGCGGCCGTCCACCTCGGGCAGCACAACGTTCATCGTAAGATCGCGCGGTCCCAGTCCGCGTGTACTCTCGCGCCATGCGTCTTCGCTCGAACCAGCAAGGACCACCTGAAGCACCGGGCGGCCGGGTTGGTCGAGCACGGTGCCGGCGTGATCGCCGCCGGCTCGTGACACAGCAAACGAGGTCGTGTTGAGAACGATGTCAGGCGGACACGCCGCGAAAAGATCGGTGAGGAACGCTTCCGACTCCCGGTCCTTGAGGCTGGTCACGAACACAGGCATGGCGTCGATGTCGCGTGCCGCCAGTTCGTGAACAAGCGCGTCAATCGGCGCGGCGGAATCGCCGCTGATAAGCGCCCGGTAGAAAACAAGGCCTGCCACCGGGCGGTCCGCCTGAAGGCGCCGCTTCAGTTCGTCGTTCGGTACCGCGCCCTTTCCCGGCCAATAGCATCCGGCATGGGGAAGAACGACCGGCGGAAGCGGCCGCTCCCCGCGTCCGAGCAAATGCTCAAGCAAAGACACGAGACGGTCGCAGTTCGCCGCGCCACCTTCAACGAGATAGCGCCACGCCAGTCGCGCATCCTCCGCGCTGACGGTCGAGAACGTCTCGAGATTCTCGTCCCAGCGATCTTCACCCGGAACGACGATCAGTTTCGGCCCGCCCGCCCGCGCCAATGCGCGCAACTGGTCCAGGCCATACGGCCAATAGCCGTGCCCACCCATTGCACGCACGAGCACGAGGCGCGCAGGTGCCAACGTCTTCTCGACGTAAAGATCGACAGAGAGTGGATGCGCCAGCTTGCCGAGATTGGCGAGCCTCGTGGACAGGCCGTCGCCCCGCCGACGGATCGCCGCGGCGATCGTTGCCAGTTCGCTGTCGGCAGCCGAGAGGATGACGATATCGCCGGGCGCCTGGTCAAGATCGATGGCGACGTCACCGTCGTCAATCCGTCCTGACTCGCCGACCGGAAGGTGCATCACCTTAGCCCTTCAACAGCGCGGCGATCTTCAACTGGTCCATGTCCTTGAGACCGATCACCACCAGACCGGATGCCTGCGCGCCCGCCGCGAACCACGTTTCCAGGCGGGGGCCCACAGCCTGCACCACGGCCGGCGCTGCCTTGCCGGCAACGCCGACACGGCCCTTCACGCGCAATACGCCGGGGAGCGCCAGCACGGCGGAGACACGGCGCCGCAGGTCTTCGACCGAAGCGACCACGCCCGAATCGATCACGATGCTCACGAAATCGTCGTGGTCGTGCTCCTCGCCCTCGAGATCGTGGTGGCTCTCCCGTCCTCCCATGTTGGCCTCTGTGGCCGAAGCGAGGCCGAGCAATGCCTCCACCGAAATGCCGCTGGGACCGCCGCGCAGGATCGCCGTTCCCGGCCGCGCTTCGCGCCCGAGAAGCCGATCGATCGCCATCAGATCGTCATCCGCCGACGAGGTCGGTCTTGCCAACAACAATCAGGTCCGCGCAGACGAGCTGGTCGTGGAACAGTTCTTCAACCGGGTCATCGTGGTCGGGATTCTGCTCCGCCGGCACGGGTGCGTCGTGGCCGTTGGCCTCGGCGGCCGCCGTCACCGCATCGACGACTGTCACGACGCCATCGACTGTCACCCGATGCTTCACAGTCGGCCATGAGAAGGCGCGCACCAGCGGTTGCGGCAATGCGAGCCCGGACGTCTCGATCACGATGTGGTCCGGCGCCGGCGAGCGCGCGAGCAGCGCCTCCATCGTGGGGACGAATTCGTCGGCGACGGTGCAGCAGATGCAGCCGTTCGTCAGTTCGACGATCGAGTCGGGCCTACAGTCGGCGTCGCCACAGTCCGCCAGCAGATCGCCATCGAAGCCCATGTCGCCGAACTCATTGACGATGATGGCGATACGCCGGCCCTTCGCCTGAGCAATCAGGTTGCGGATCAGCGTCGTCTTCCCGGCGCCGAGAAAACCGGTGACGATCGTTGCGGGAATACGGTCGGTGTTCACAGGTGAAGCTCCGGGTGTGTCGACGGCTTGAGCGTGACCGGCTGGCCAGCGACGACCAGCACGACGTGATCGACGGCTGCGGCGACACGCTGATTGAGCACGCCCAGCGCGTCGGCATAGCGCCGCGACAGGGCGTCAGCCGGGCACGATGCCGGAACCGACTTCGTTGGAGACAATCACCACCGGCCCTTTCGCCGGCTCCAGCGCCGTGAGCGAGCGCGTCCGTCGCCTCCTCCACCGCCCGCCCAGCGCCCATCAGGTTCGACAGCCACAGCGTCAGGCACTCGACCAACACTGCGCAATCCGGCGCCACTTCCCGCGACAGTACGTTCGGCAGGTCAAGCGGCTCTTCGACGGTGCCCCACCGGTCGCCACGCCGGGCCCGGTGGCCGGCGATGCGTTCGGCCATCTCGCCATCTCCGGCCGTCGCCGTCGCGATATAGACCGGGCGCAAACCGCTGGCCGTTACCAGGCCCTCGGCATAGCGGCTCTTGCCGGAACGTTGTCCGCCGAGCACAAGGACACGCTGGGCCACTGCTAACGCGCGCGCGACAGGCGGGCGTAGAGCCAGCCTGACGCCAGCCCGGACAATGACCACAGGACTGCGCTGACCACGATCGATGCGATGACGAACTGGCCGGCAAGCCCTGCGGGGTATGCTGCCTCGTGGCTGTCAGGTGTTGGGGCGCCGATCAGGTGCGGCGCAAGGATCAGCGCGAGCGCCACCGCCCGCATCGGCCAGCTCCTGCCAAAGGCCAGCAGGTAGAGACCGCCAGCCGAGGCGAAAGCCGTCCCCAGCCACCAGATCTGCCGGCTGAGAAGGTCCGCCGCGGGCGTGCCGGGAAGCTCTGGCGGGAGACCGAGGCTCGGCAGCAACGAAGCCGCGACGAACCCTGCCGCACCCCACAGAAGCCCGCGACGCGCGTCGATCGGTTCGCCCTTGGCCAGCATCGCGCCGAGCAACATCAGCGATACCGCCATCCCGACCACGAGATCCGCGAGCACCGTGTAGAGCGTGCGCTCCAACCCGTCGGCTGGTTGCCAGGCATCCGCGTCGTGCTGATGCACTGCTGCGCCGCCGTGGTCGTGAACAGCGCCATCGGCGTGTTCATGGGTGGCGGCAGCGGGCTCCGCGGACTCGAATATCTCGGCGTGGAGGATGAGTGGCTCGGTGGTAACGAACTGCAACGCCGCCACGACAACGCCCACGGCAATGGCTGCGCCGGCAGCGCTCACAATCAGATTCTTGAGCATGACCGCCCCTAATGACAGGGAAGGCCGAGGGCGTGTCGCGTGTCGTGCGTCGCGTTGTGGATGACGCTCGGCCAGGCAAAGCCGGCCGAGACGAAAAGCGTAAGGCCGAGAATAAAGGCGGCCACCGCGGGAATGGCGCGGGCCGGAATGCCGGCGACAGCGCGCGTCGAGGCGATATCAGTCTGGGCAGTATTCATGTCGCGTCTCCTTCTCCGTCCCACCGACGGAAGGGCTAGAGGGACGCGTCGGCCGGTCTCCTGGCTCGCGGGTCGAAGTCCCTTTTCCGCGCCTTCCCGGTTTCCCAGTGGCCGATGCGGATGGACTCGCCGCTTACAGTTGCGGGGGCAGCTGCGGTTTTGGCGGGTCTGAGCCCTCTTCCTCACCGCATTCCCGTTTCATCCCCGGGACTCACGAACCGGGGAACCGACGCAAACCATACGCTACGGGCCAACGGCATGGAGCGTCAAGCAATTGTCCGTCCCTTGTCCACTGCCTCCTGAATAGGCAGTCCCGATTGCCTTGCGTCGATGCGTTTGATTAAACGATGAGCAGGATCGGGGGGACAGAATTCGCATGATCGACACGGGTGACACCGCCTGGATGCTCACATCCACGGCGCTGGTTCTTTTCATGACCTTGCCGGGACTGGCGCTGTTTTACGGTGGTCTCGTGCAGTCGCGAAACGTGCTTTCGGTGCTCGTGCACTGCCTGGCCATCGCCTGCGGCGCATCGCTGCTTTGGTTCATCGTCGCGTACAGTATCGCGTTCGACACCGGCACTGGCCTGTTTGGCGGCCTCGGCAAGGCCTTCCTCGCCGGGCTTTCGCGCGGCGCCGCCTACCCGAACACGCGCATCCCCGAGTCCGTGTTTTTCATGTTCCAGATGACGTTCGCGATCATCACGCCGGCACTGATCGTCGGCGCGTATGTCGAGCGTATCCGGTTCGCCGCAGTCCTGCTGTTCTCCGCCTTGTGGCTGCTGGTGGTCTACGCGCCGGTCGCCCACTGGGTATGGGGCGGCGGTTGGCTTGCCGCTATGGGCGTCATGGATTTTGCCGGCGGCATCGTCGTGCACGTGACGGCGGGCGTCTCAGCCCTCGTTGTTGCCTGGATGCTCGGCGGCCGTCGGGGCTTCCCCCATGGCGTCAACCCGCCGCATGCGCCGTGGATGGTGATGGTCGGCGCTTGCATGCTGTGGGTCGGCTGGTTCGGGTTCAACGCCGGCAGCGCGGTTGCAGCTGGAGCCGATGCCGGCATGGCCATGTTGGTCACCCACCTGTCCGCCGCCACCGCATCGCTGGTCTGGTTGGGGATCGAATGGTCGCGCTTCGGGAAGCCAAGCATGGTCGGCCTGGTGACCGGCACCATCGCCGGCCTCGCGACCGTCACACCGGCGTCCGGCTTCATCGGGCCGATAGGCGGCGTCCTGCTTGGCCTCCTCGGCGGGGTCGTCTGCTATTTCGCGGTCAGCATCGTGAAGCATGTGGTCAAGGTCGACGACTCCCTCGACGTCCTCGCCGTCCATGGCTGCGGCGGCGCCGTCGGAACGCTCGCCACGGCCTTCCTCGCACTGCCGTTTTTCGCCGGGGTCGGGTTGCCGGTCGGCCCGTTCGCCCAATTTGGGGTCCAGCTGACTGGCGTCGTCTCGGTCGCAATCTGGTCTGCGGTGGCCACGGCCGCGCTCGTCTGGGTCACGCGCCGCCTGGTTGGCCTGCGCGTGCCCGAGGATGCGGAACTGACGGGCCTTGATCAGACCGCCCACGGCGAGTCGGGCTACAACCTCTAGCTTGGGATCACATCCATGAAACTGGTCATCGCAATCGTGCAGCCGCACCGGCTCGATCCTGTGCGGAGCGCGCTCACCGACCTCGGCATTCACGGCATGACCGTGACCGAAGTGAAGGGATATGGGCGTCAGAAGGGACACACCGAGATCTATCGGGGTACCGAGTACGAAATCAGCTATCTGCCCAAGACGAAGATCGAGATCGCCATCGACGATGGCCAACTCGACCGTGCGGTCGAGGCCATCCAGCAGGCTGCCCGCACTGGTAAGATCGGCGACGGAAAGATCTTCGTCATGGAACTGCAATCGGCGACCCGGATCCGCACCGGCGAAAACGGACCGGAAGCGCTCTAGGCCGCGTCCGATTTCTGTGCGCTGGGCGCGACTCCGCCGTTCCGCGCCGCCTTGCGCTCCTCGTGGCTCTGGCGCTTGTTCCACCAGCCAACGACGCGCACGGTCACGCGACGATTGAACCGACGAATAGCGGGAATGTCGGCGGCGAGGACAAGAAAGCCGACCGGAACCATCCAGTAACCGAGCAGCGGCAGCCAGCCGAAAAAGGCGCCAAGGAAGACCAGAAGCACGCCAAGCGTGAGGCGGATGACCCGGTTTCCCGGCAGTTCAACCGCGTATTTGCCGAAACGAATCTTGGCCAAGCGACGCAACTCCACATCTCCCGGGCGAGAAACATGGTGGGGCTTGCACCCGCCCGCAACGGCTAATGTTGAGTTGCGGCGCAGACCCGTTCCATTCCCTTTGCAATGCCGGCCGGGTTTGCTATAGGCCACCCACGCCAAAGCGCGCCGTTCCCCGGTAGCTCAGTTGGTAGAGCATTCGACTGTTAATCGAATGGTCGCTGGTTCGAGTCCAGCCCGGGGAGCCACTTTTCCGCCTCAAATGACCTCTTCGCCGGATGGAACCTTTTCCTTCCGGACTGGTTTGCCTGTGGATCGTCCCGCCGAACCAGCCGACCAGGAGGTCGAAAATGGCACAGAGAGACTACGAACAGACGACTGACCCGCGCAAGCCGGTTCCCGAGCGCGAGTACGCGGCCGGGGACAGCCAAAACCGCGTGATCATCTACATTGTCGTGGCGCTCGTCGTCCTCGGCATCATCTTCTTCGCGTCCCGCGCCTACTGGAGCGGCCCAGCCGAGGTTCCGCCTCCAGCGGCGACCACAACCACCGAGCCGGCGCCTGCCACGCCGCCCGCAGCCATGGCGCCCGCCCCCGCGGAGCCCACGCCTGCCGCACCGGCTCCTGCCGAGCCTGCCCCGGCCGCTCCCGCCGCTCCGACCACCGAGCCGGCTCCGGCGCCCGCGCAGCCCGCGCCTGCTCAGTAGGCCCGCACTACATCCAGGCGCTTGCTGGAAAGACCGAACGCCCCGCCGCATGGCGGGGCGTTTTTTCATGCGCGAAATGGCGCGCGCCGTTTAACCTTAATCATTGAAAATTCTCATCGAATTGCTCCAGAGGCAACTCACGCGCGTATGGTGCCACCAACGTCTGCGGCAGGACGCTGAGAGGCCGATCATGGAAAAGCAACGCGTCGCGTGGGTCGACTACGCAAAGGGTTTCTGCATCATCATGGTTGTGATGATGCATTCGACGCTCGGCGTCGAGAAGGCCGCCGACGCGACCGGTTGGATGCATCATCTGGTCGCCTTCGCCGCGCCTTTCCGGATGCCCGACTTCTTCCTGATCGCTGGCCTCTTCCTCTCGCACACGATCGACCGCGACTGGCGCGACTACCTCGACCGCAAGGTCTTCCACTTCGGCTACTTCTATCTGCTCTGGGTGACGATCCAGTTCGTGTTCAAGGCACCCGGCTTCATGGCCGAAGGCGGCATTCCCCGTGTCGGTGCCGAATACGCGCTGGCGATGATCGAGCCGTTCGGCACGATGTGGTTCATCTATGTGCTGCCGATCTTCTTCGTGATCACCAAGGCGACCAAGGGCCTGCCGTGGTGGTCCGTTTGGCTGGTCGGCGCCGCTCTCCAGATTCTTCCCATCCACACCGGCTGGACGGTAATCGACGAGTCCTGCTCGCGCTTCGTCTACTTCTACTCGGGCTACCTCTTCGCGCCGCACATCTTCCGCTTCGTCAATTGGGTGCTGGATAACGGGCGGGCCGCCGCCGCCGGACTTCTCGTCTGGGCCGTGATGGAAGGCGTCGCCGTCTTCTCCGGCGTCTCCACGCTGCCGATCGTCGGTCTCGCGCTCGGCTTTGTCGGGGCGGTGGCCGTGGCGACCTTCTCCGCGCTTCTGTCGAAGTCTGACCTGATGGCGCCGCTCCGCTATTTCGGCCGCAACTCCATCGTCATCTACCTCGCCTTCTTCCTGCCGATGGCGGTCACGCGGACGGCGCTGCTCAAGACCGGCATCATCACCGATCTCGGCACGGTTTCGCTGATCGTCACGGCCGTCGCAGTGGTGACACCGGTCCTCCTATTCTGGGCGGTTCGCAACACCCCTGCCCGCTTCCTCTTTGAGCGGCCGGAATGGGCGCATCTCCTGCCTTCGCGGACCCGCCTCGTCCCGGCGGAATAGTCGACTAACCAAGCACGCCATTAGGCATTGCGCCGGGCCGCCCGGCGCATGACCATGCGGGATGGTCGATTCAGGCGGCACAGGCCCCACAATCGTTTGGTTTCGCGACGATTTGAGGCTCCGCGACAATCCCGCGCTGGATGCCGCCTGCAAGCGCGGCGCCCCGGTTATGCCGCTTTTCATCCATGACGAGACCAGTCCGGGCGTGCGCCCCCTCGGCGGCGCCGCGAAGTGGTGGCTCCATCATTCGCTAACCAGCCTTTCCGCCGATCTTGCCAAGCGCGGACAGGCTCTGATCGTCCGTAAGGGAAAGGCAGCCACGGTCCTGCCGAAGCTCGCACGCGACGTCTCGGCCCATGCCGTTGTCTGGAATCGCCGGCACGATGCCGCCGCCGCCGTCGACGACGCCGTCGCCGCGGCGCTGAAGAAGTCCCGGATCGAGGCCGAGGTCTTCGAGGCCAGCCTGCTCTATCCCCCGGAAGCCGTGCGGACCGGATCGGGCGGCAGTTATCGCGTCTACTCGGCGTTTTGGCGCGCGGCACAGGAGAGAGGCCAGCCGCGACGACCTATCCCGGCACCATCGCGCATCCCGTTCGCTGACATGAAGCTCGGGAGCCTCGACCTCGCGATGCTGGGTCTCCTGCCCTCGGGCCCGGATTGGACCACCGGAATACGGGCGGCGTGGAAGCCTGGCGAGGCCGGCGCCCAAGCCAAGCTTGCTGCCTTCCTCAAGACCGGTAACGCCTACGTCAAAGGTCGCGACTTGCCGGCCGAGGCCGGCACCTCGATGCTGTCGCCGTATCTTCGCTTCGGCGAGATCAGCGCCAACGACGTCTGGCACGCCGTACACACGCTGCCGGCCGACGCTCGCATCAAGTTTCGTGGCGAACTTGGGTGGCGCGAGTTCAACTGGCATCTGCTGGCCGAACATCCCGACCTCGCGACGAACAATCTCAACCCGGCTTATGACGATTTTCCGTGGGGCGACACTTACGCTCAGGACATCTGGGATTGGCGCCGCGGACGCACGGGTTATCCCATTGTCGATGCCGGCATGCGCCAACTCTGGAAGACCGGATGGATGCACAACCGCGTCCGCATGATCGTGGCCTCGTTTCTGGCAAAAGACCTTCTGGCCGATTGGCGAATTGGCGAGGAATGGTTCTGGGACACGCTGGTCGATGCCGACGCCGCCAACAATCCGGCAAACTGGCAATGGGTGGCCGGGTCCGGCGCAGACGCACAGCCCTTCTTCCGCATATTCAATCCGGTGCTCCAGGGCGAGAAGTTCGACCCCAAGGGCGAGTACGTCCGCCGTTTTGTCCCGGAACTCAAGGATGTGCCGGACAAGTTCATCCACAAGCCATGGACGGCGCCGGCGAGCGTGCTCGCCAGGGCGGGCGTCACACTGGGCCAGACCTATCCGGAGCCGATCGTCGACCACGCCACCGCACGGCAGCAGGCACTGGAGGCGTTCGACGCGATCCGCGGCAAGAAGTGAAGCGCGTCAGTCCACCTTCGTCTCGTCGCGGTACATGACCTTGTGGCGCGTCTCGCGCACCCATTCGTCGATCTGCTCGACGGTCATGTAGTTCGTCATGTCGAAGCGGTCCCAGTTCATGATCTGCGGCAGCGTCTTCTTCCAGCGCTTGTACGGCTGCTTCGCCGGCACGCCGAAGAGCATGATGTCGATGATGGCGAGATCGTCCGGCACTCCGAGCAACGGCCGCAGCGCTTCCTGGGCATCGTCCTGCCCGATCGCCGTCACCCACCAGACCTGGTATCCCAGCGCCGCCGCGGCCAGATGCGCCGACATGGTCGAAGCCGCAACGCTTTGCAGGAGAATGCGCTCTGCATTCGCGCGGTACTGCTTGTCGAGCGGGGTATCGTCCATCAGGACCGGAAACGCGCGCACGAAACGGAAATCCGCCACGACCACGACGAAGCCGGGCGCGGTCGCAAGACCACGATAGTTCGGCGTCGGGAACTTCATCTTGAGTTTGGCGCGCTTCGTCGCTTCGGCCACGAAGTAATCCGCGATTTGCTGCTTCACAGCGTCATCGGTCACGACGATGTAGTGCCAGGGTTGGGCGTTGGCGCCCGACGGTGCGTGACGCGCCGCCTCCAGCACCATCTCGAAGTGCTGTCGCGGTATCGGCACATCAGGTCGAAATGCCCGGCTGGTCATGCGGCTCCGCGCAACGTCCATCAGGGCCTCGTATCGGGTCACGTCTGGCACAAACGTATCCTTGCTCACGGCATTCCTCCTTTCGGTTTTCAGCAGAATGCGAGGGATCGCCGGGTTGGGCAAACCCTCTTCCGACCGCACGAAAATCACACCGAATGACATAATTGGAGGCTTTCGTTTCGGCATCCCGGCATCCTGCGGCCCGAGTAACCTTGAAGCAGGCGGGGCCTGCGAATAGCCTTCCGGCCAATTTCCCGTACAGCAGCGAATCTCAAGACCTCATGGACGTCAAAGCTTCCGTCGTCGACGCAATCGGCAACACGCCTCTTATCCGCCTCCGCCGCGCATCCGAGATGACCGGCTGCGAGATCCTCGGCAAGGCGGAATTCATGAACCCGGGCCAGTCCGTCAAGGATCGCCCGGCGCGCCAGATGGTTCTCGAGGCCGAAAAGCGCGGCGACCTGAAGCCCGGCGGGCTGATCGTCGAGGCGACCGCCGGCAACACCGGCATCGGCCTCGCGCTTGTCGCCGGCGCCCGCGGTTACCGCACCCTGATCGTCATTCCGGACACCCAGAGCCAGGAGAAGAAGGACGCGCTACGCCTCGCCGGGGCGACGCTGGTTGAAGTGCCGGCAAAGCCGTTCAGCGATCCCGACAACTATCAGCACATCGGCCGCCGTCTCGCCGATCAGTTGCGCGCATCGGAGCCCAACGGCGTGCTCTTCGCCGACCAGTGGAACAACCGCGACAACCGTCTCGCGCATTATCTCTCGACCGGTCCGGAGATCTGGGACCAGACCGGCGGAAAGGTCGATGCGTTCATCTGTTCGGTCGGCACCGGCGGCACTCTCGCCGGCACATCGCTGTTCTTGCGCGAGAGAAACAAGGACGTCGTCATAGGCTGCGCCGACCCGGAAGGCGCAGCGATGTTCAGCCTGTTCTCGACGGGCAAGGCCGTCGCAAGCGAGGGCAGTTCGATCACGGAGGGCATCGGCCTCGGCCGCGAAACGGTGATGATCGACGACATCACCGTCGACCGGCCGTACCTCATTCCGGATTCGGAGGCGATCCCGCTCGTGTTCGATTTGACCGAACACGAAGGGCTCGGCCTCGGCGGGTCGTCGGGTGTCAACATCGCCGGCGCGATCCGCCTCGCCAGGGATATCGGACCAGGGCACACGGTTGTGACGATCCTCTGCGACCTCGGCACGCGCTACCAGTCGAAGCTGTTCAATCCGGAATTCCTTCGCTCGAAGGACCTGCCGGTGCCGGAGTGGCTGGAGCGGAAGCCGGATCTGGACATCCCCTTCGCCTGACGCGGGCATGTTGCCCGATGGCGCTGACGCGGTAATCTGTTCGGCCCCGAACGTTACTGGACTCCCGCATGCCGACCGAACTCCTATTCCGGACCGACGCCTACCTGCCCGAAGCGGAAGCAACCGTCGTCGCGGTGACCGACCGGCGTGGCATCATCCTCGACCGGACCGTGTTCTACGCCACCGGCGGCGGACAACCCGGTGACGTCGGTCTGCTCCGCCGGGCAGGCGGTGAGACTGCCATCGCCACCACGGTTTACGGCGAAGACAAGACCCAGGTTGTCCACGTCCCGGGCGAAGCCGAGACGCTGCCGGAGCCCGGCGAGACGCTGACCGCTGTGCTCGACTGGGATCGGCGTCACCGCCACATGCGCATCCACACCGGCTTGCACCTGCTTTCCGTCGCCGTCCCCTTCCCGGTAACCGGCGGCTCGATCGGCGCAGACGAAGGCCGCCTCGATTTCGACATCGATGGCGACGTTCCTGCGAAGGAGGAACTCGAAGAGCGGCTGAACGCGATGATCGCGGCCAACCACCCGGTCAGCGACGAATGGATTACCGACGACGAACTCCTCGCCAATCCCGGCATGGTCAAGACGATGAAGGTGAAGCCACCCATGGGCAGCGGGCGTGTTCGGCTCGTCCGCATCGGCGACATCGATCTCCAGCCCTGCGGCGGAACCCATGTCCGGTCCACCGGCGAGATCGGCCCCCTCATCATCTCCAAGGTGGAGAGCAAGGGCCGTCAGAACCGCCGTATCCGCATCCGCTTCGCGGAGAACGCATGAAGATGATGGACCGCTCCCGCTGGCTCGTTTCCACCGAATGGCTCGCCGATCACCTTGGCGATGACAATGTCGTCGTGATCGACGGCAGCTGGCACCTGCCCGGCAGCGGTCGCGACGCGCGCGCCGAGTACGACACGGCGCACATTCCGGGCGCCGTGTTCTTCGACATCGACGCCATCGCCGATACCAGCAATCCCCTGCCCCACATGTTGCCGACCGCCGATGTGTTTGCGGCGGCTGTCGGCAATCTCGGCATCGACGAGAAGCAGAAGATCGTCGTCTACGACAGCGTTGGGCTGTCCTCGGCGCCGCGGGTCTGGTGGACGTTCCGCATCATGGGCGCAGCCGATGTCGTAATCCTGGACGGCGGCTTGCCAAAGTGGCGGTCGGAGGGGCGGCCAGTCGATGATCTCGTCGTTACGCGTAAGCCTCGGACATTCAAGGCACATCTCGATCCAGCGGCCGTCGTGGATATGGCCGGGGTGCGCGCTGGACTCGCGGCCAAAGCGCTTCAGGTTGTCGATGCGCGGCCCGCAGCTCGCTTTCGTGGCGAGGCGCCCGAGCCCCGAACCTGGGTCAAGACCGGCAGGATACCCGGCAGTCTCAGCGTTCCTTCATCCGAATTGATTGCTGAAGGACGGCTGAAGGATATTGATTCGCTCCGACAAGCCTTTGCCGGCGGCGGCGTCGATCTCAATGCGCCAATCGCCACCAGCTGCGGGTCGGGGGTCAACGCGGCGACGCTGAGCCTCGCTCTCGACATGCTAGGCGTACGCAGCACGCTCTACGACGGCTCTTGGACCGAATGGGGCGGCAGGGACGACATGCCCGTCGCCACGGGAACCGATCCCTAGTTCGGGCGTTCATCCCCAGTTCAACATGAACTCGCCTATATGCCGCCGTGCTGGTGCCCCAGCTCGACGATAGAGACGGCGTCCCGTGTTGCACATCAGCGAGGGGGACATCGCTGCGGCCCACTTTCGGGCCACAAAACTGCGAGGAATCGAATGAATTCTGTCAGAACAATGCTTCTCGCGAGCGCCGCAATCGCAGTGATTGCCGGCCCGCAAACCGTCGCGGCTGCCAATTCCGGCGCGCGCCCGCTGATTCTCGCCCAGGCCGACGTCCCCGAGGCGGTCACCGCGGCACAGGCGAAGGTGCAAGAAGCCCGCGCCGCGCTGCGCAAAGCCATGGCCGATGGCCAAGGCGTCGAGGAAGCGCGCCAGGCGCTGGGCGCCGCCGTGCAGGAGTTGAACGACGCCCGCGTTGCGGCCGGCCTTAAGCCGGTTGCCGCCCCGGACATCAACACCGCGGAGCAACCTGCCAAAGGCAAAAAGCCACCTGCGCAGGCCGAAGCGCCGCCTGCCGCCGGAGAGAAGCCTCCTGCCGCCGCCGAAGCGCCGCCGCCTGCCGACGCGCCCAAGCCGCCGGCTGCTGCCGAGGCCCCGCCCCCGGCCGAGAAGCAGGCGCCCGCAGCGGCTGAAGCACCGCCGCCCGCTGACAAGCAGGCGCCTGCAGCCGCTGAAGCACCGCCGCCCGCTGACAAGCAGGCGCCCGCAGCCGCTGAAGCACCGCCGGCCCCTGGGCAAAAAGCCCCGGCCACTGCCGGCAATCCGCCGGCTCCGCGAAAGAAGCCCATGGGCCCGGCCAATGCAGAAGCGCCGCCGCCGCCCGAGAAGCCAGCCGCGCCTGCCGCGGCGGAGGCCCCTCCTGCGCCCAACAGCCCGCCAGCCGCACAGGCTCAGGGCCAGCAGCCTAAATTCGATCCTTCACAATTGAAGAAGCCGCACCCCCGCTTCGGCGAAGGGCCGAAAACCGAAGAAAAGGTTCAGTTGCCCAAGGATGAAGCCGCCATTCCCAAGGGCGGTGAGATCCAGGCCGGCGCCGGTCGCGTCATCGTCAAGGAAGACGACGGCCAGGTCACCGTCCGCCATGACGACTCGGATCGGTTTCGGCGTCAGGGCGGTAATGTCGACGTCCAGCGCGGCCGCGATGGCACCACGACCACGACCGTCACACGTCCGGACGGCACGCAGGTCGTGACCATTAAGGATCGCGACGGCGATATCCTGCAACGCTACCGGAAGAACCGGAACGGCAGCATCGAAGTGCTGATTGGCGACGCCGATCCGCAGCGCGGTGGCCGTCGTCCGCCTCCGCCGCCGAAGCCGCAGGGCCCGTCGATCACGTTCGACTTCCACAACAAGTTGCCGCCGCTTCGCCTCCAGATTCCACAAAACCAGTACATCGTGGAGAGCAGCCGCGCGTCGCGTCAGCAGCTTGAGCAGACCTTCATGGCCCCGCCGGTGGAGAACGTGGAACGGGCGTACACGCTGGAGGAAATCAGGCGCAGCGACCGCCTGCGCGAGAAGGTGCGCCGCGTCGATTTCGACACGGTGACGTTCGAATTCGGCAGTGCCGTGCTTCCCGACGACCAGATTCCGCAGGTGCAGAAGGTCGGAGAAGCGATGCGCGCAGTCCTCGATAAGGATCCCGATCAGGTCTTCCTGATCGAGGGCCACACCGACGCGGTCGGATCGGATCTCGCCAACCTGGCTCTGTCCGACCGGCGCGCCGAGACGGTCGCCGAGATACTGACGTACTACTTCAACATTCCCCCCGAGAATCTCGTAACCCAGGGGTATGGCGAACAGTACCTGAAGGTGCCAACGGCCGGGCCGGAACGCGAAAACCGCCGCGTGGCGTTCCGCAACATCACGCCTCTGATGCAGGTCGGCGCCCGATAAGCCAATTCACGCTAGAAGTAAGGGCGCGTCGCAAGACGCGCCCTTTTTCTTTTTGAGGAGCAAGCAAAAATGGACCTCTCGTCAGTCGCCGCGCTTGCCGCATTCCTGGTGGCGTGCTTCGCAGCAGCGTCGATGGGCGCTTTCTTCCGCCCGGGTGCTTGGTACGAAGGCCTTGCCAAACCATCATGGCGGCCGCCGAACCGCCTCTTCGCGCCGGTCTGGACCATCCTCTACATCATGATCGCCATATCCGGCTGGCTGGTCTGGATGCGGGCAGGATTTGCCGGCGCGGCCCTGCCGCTCGGCGTCTACGCGCTCCAGATCTTGCTCAATGCTCTATGGACACCGCTGTTTTTCGGCTTGAGGCGGCCGGATCTGGGCATGGTCGGGATCGTATCGCTGTGGCTGTCGATCGTGGCGACGATCGCGCTGTTCATGCCGATAAGCGGATGGGCGGCAATCCTGCTTCTGCCCTATCTCGCCTGGGTCAGCTTCGCCAGCGCCCTCAATTTCGCGATCTGGCGGCTCAACCCGGCGCAATCACAGCGAACAGCAACCGGCTGACGCGCTTGCCAGCCTCAGTGCAGGATCTGGCTGAGGAAGAGTTTCGTCCGCTCATGCTGCGGATTGGTGAAGAACGGCTCCGGCGCGTTCTGCTCGATGATCTGCCCGGCATCCATGAAGATGACGCGGTTGGCGACCTGCCGCGCGAAGCCCATCTCGTGGGTCACGACGATCATGGTCATGCCTTCCTCGGCGAGGTCCACCATCACGTCGAGCACTTCCTTGATCATTTCCGGATCGAGGGCCGAGGTCGGCTCATCGAACAGCATGATGCGCGGGTTCATGCAGAGCGACCGCGCGATCGCCACGCGCTGCTGTTGACCGCCCGAAAGCTGACCGGGGTATTTGCTGGCCTGCTCCGGAATCTTGACGCGCGTCAGGTAGTTCATTGCCACCTCTTCCGCTTCCTTCTTGGGCATGCGGCGCACCCAGATCGGAGCGAGCGTACAATTCTCGAGGATGGTGAGATGCGGAAACAGGTTGAAATGCTGGAAGACCATGCCGACTTCGCGACGTATCTCGTCGATCCGCTTGATGTCGTTCGTGAGCTCGATCCCGTCGACGACGATCTTGCCCTTCTGATGCTCCTCGAGCCGATTGACGCAGCGGATCATGGTCGACTTGCCAGAACCGGACGGACCGCACACGACGATGCGCTCGCCGCGCATGACCTTCAGGTTGATGTTCCTCAAGACGTGAAAATCGCCGTACCACTTGTTCATGTCGGCGATTTCGATGGCGACCTCGGTTTCGGAGACCTCCATCTTGCCCCGTACTGGGGCCTCGGCGGTGGCGGTGTCGGTCATCGGGACGGCCCTTTCCTAGCGCCGGTAGCCGGTATTGAGCCGGCGTTCGGTGTAGATCGAATATCGCGACATTCCAAAACAGAAGATCCAGAACACGAAGGCGGCAAACACGTAGCCGGTCGCCGGCGTCTTCGATGAGGCCCAGTCGGAGTCCGTGAAGTTGAGCTGGACGATACCTAGCAGGTCGAAAAGCCCGATGATCAGCACGAGGCTGGTATCCTTGAACAGGCTGATGAAGCTGTTGACGATGCCCGGGATGACGATCTTCAGCGCCTGAGGCAGCACGATCATCGTCATCATCTGGCGGTAGTTGAGGCCAAGCGCCATGGCGCCCTCGTACTGGCCCTTGGGGATCGCCTGAAGGCCGCCACGCACAGTCTCGGCCATATAGGCCGAGGTGAACAGCGCGACGCCGATGAGCGCCCGCAGCAGCTTGTCGAAGTTGACCCCCGGCGGCAGGAACACGGGAAGCATGACGCTCGACATGAACAGCACCGTGATCAGCGGCACGCCACGCCAGAACTCGATGAACGCGATAGAGCAGAATTTGACCACCGGCAGCTTTGACCGGCGGCCGAGTGCCAGCAAAACGCCAAGCGGCAGCGACGTGACCATGCCGACGATGGCCACCACCAGCGTCACCAGCAGGCCGCCCCAAAGCTGTGTCTCGACGTAGGACAAGCCGAAGTCGAGGGTCAGAACCAGGACGATGACGAACAGGCCGACGACCAGCGCCCAGGTCGTGACGAGCGTTCCGCTCCCCGGCCGTTCAGGCGATGACATGACGGCAATCAATCCCGCCACGGCGGCAACCACCGCGCCGATCGCAACCATCATTGTGAAGATCGAATAGGACCCTCCAATGAGTTTGATCGGCGCAGCATCGACGGCGAACGAGGCAACCACGAATACCAGCGTCACCGCGACGGCGATGGTTGCAATGCGCCCGGCGCGCGAAGACGTCAGCGCGCCGGCGACAAGCCCGGTTATCAGGCAGCCGATGACAGCGAGCGCAAAGACGAAACCGGTGGGAAATGTGAAGTTGCCGCCGGTCAGCAGAATAAGCGCGGCGATGGGGAAGATCAGCAGCAGGTAGATGCCGTTCTCGCGTTTGAACGGCACCGACGGAATCGCCATCGGTATCAGCCCGGCGACCAGAAGGATGCCGGTGAGATTGACCCGCCAGCGTTCATCGATCGGATAGCGCCCGTACATGAACTGGGCAAATTTCGCTTCCACGAAAGCCCAGCACGCCCCGGTCCCCGGCGCGATGCACGCCTCGCGGCCATCGCCCACCCACACGGCGTCGATGAACGCCCAGCGAATGATCGGCGGCACAATCCAGACCACGAGCAGAATTCCCAGAAGCGTCAGGATCGTGTTCGTGACCGAGGAAAACAGGTTGGCCCGCATCCACCCGACAGCACCGACCTCGCCTCGCGGCGGCACCAGAACCGGCTCTTCTTCGCGACGTATGTAGGCAAGCTGACGCGCACTTGATGCCTCGACCTCCGCCCCGGGCATGTGTTGGCGGTAAGGCGTGCGGGTTTCCACGTCGTCTGTCATCGCCTACCGCTCCACCAAGGCAACGCGGTCGTTGAACCAGTTCATGAATGCCGAAGTCGCCAGGCTGATGGCCAGGTAGACCAGCATGGTGATGAAGATCACCTCGACCGCCTGACCGGTCTGGTTGAGCACCGTTCCGGAGAACACCGAAACCAGGTCCGGGTAGCCGATCGCAACCGCCAGCGAAGAGTTCTTCGTCAGGTTCAGGTACTGGCTGGTGAGCGGCGGGATGATGACCCGCATCGCCTGGGGAATGACCACGAGACGCAGCGTTGTTCCCGGCCTGAGCCCGAGCGCGTAACTGGCCTCGGATTGCCCATGCGCGATGGCGAGGATGCCGGCGCGAACGATCTCGCCAATGTAGGTGGCGGTGTAGAGCGAGAGGCCGAGCAGCAGCGCGATGAATTCCGGCTTGATCTGCGTACCGCCCACGAAATTGAAGCCCTTCAGCTCCGGATAGTCGAACGATAGGGGCGAGCCTGTAACCAGAAAGACGATCAGCGGCAGGCCGATGATCGTTCCGAGCCCGATCCAGAACGTTGGAAACGGTTGGCCTGTCGCCATCTGGCGGCGATACGCCCACTTGGCGACGATGAAGATCGCAATGACGGCCACGGCAAACGCAATCAGGGTCGCTGAGAAACCCTCGCCGAAGACCGGCCTCGGGATGATCAGGCCGCGATTGCTGAGGTTGCTGCCGAGGGGCAGGACGATGCCCTGGCGCGGGCCCGGCAGAATGGAGAGGACCGCCTTGTACCAGAAGAGGAGCTGAAGAAGGATCGGGATGTTGCGCAGCGTTTCGACATAGACAGTCGCGATGCGCGCAATCAGCCAGTTCTTCGAAAGGCGCGCGATGCCCAGCGTGAAGCCGATAAGCGAGGCCAGGACGATGCCCAGCACCGCGACCAGAAGGGTATTCAGAAGGCCGACGAGAAACGCGCGGCCATAGGTCATCTCGGCGCTATAGGCGATCAGCGACTGGGAAATATCGAAGCCGGCGCGCGCGCCGAAGAAGCCGAACCCGGAGGCGATGTGCGCCCGCTGCAGGTTCTCGATCGTATTGGCCGCAATCCAGTAGAAGAACCCGATAAGCGCGATCGCCAGCACCGCCTGGAAGACGATCCCGCGGAATTTCGGATCATAGATCAGCGACGAACGCTGCTCAGTTAGTCTTTCTGCCTGGTCCTGAACCGCCATCTGCAACCATCCCCTGGGACGCCGGCCATTGTTTTCTCCAGCGTCAGCTACCGGGCGGACTCACGCCCGCCCGGTATTGCTTTGCGATTAGCGGATCGGCGGAGCGTACTGAATGCCGCCCTTCGTCGTCCAGAGAGCGTTCAGGCCGCGGTCGATCTTGAGCGGCGAGTCGGCGCCGATGTTGCGCGCAAAGATCTCACCGTAGTTGCCCACGGCCATGATCACATTGGCTGCCCAGTCATTGCCGAGGCCAATGCCTTCACCGAACGTGCCGTCCGTGCCAAGCAAGCGCCGAATCTCCTGGTTCGGGCTGTCCATCATCGACTTGGCATTTTCGGCCGTCACCCCGAGCTCCTCGGCATTCACCAGCGCGAAGCCAACCCACTTCACGATATTGAACCACTGGTCGTCGCCCTGGCGCACGACCGGTCCGAGCGGCTCCTTCGAGATGATCTCGGGAAGAACTATGTGATCGTCCGGTGCGGTGAGCGTCAGGCGGATCGAGTAGAGGCCCGAGGCATCCGTCGTGTAAGCGTCGCAACGGCCGGAGTCGTAGGCGGCGTTTACCTCCTCGACTTTCTCGAAGACGACCGGGTTGTACTGCATGTTGTTGCGCTTGAAGTAGTCGGCGAGGTTAAGCTCGGTCGTCGTGCCCGTCTGCACGCAGACCGAAGCGCCGCCGAGTTCGAGCGCTGATGCAACGCCCAGCGACTTCCTGACCATGAAGCCCTGACCGTCATAGTAGTTCACGCCGGTAAAGGTCAGGCCAAGCGAGCTGTCGCGCGACATGGTCCACGTCGTGTTGCGCGCCAGCATGTCAATTTCGCCGGATTGCAGCGCCGTGAACCGCTCTTTTGCCGTCAGAGGGGTGTACTTCACGGCTGTCGGGTCGTTGAACACCGCCGCCGCAACTGCGCGGCAGTAGTCGACGTCAAAACCCTTGAACTCACCCTTGTCGTCGGTTGAGGCGAAGCCAAGAAGGCCGGTGTTGACACCGCATTGAACGAATTTTTTGGCCTTCACATCTTCGAGAGTGGTGGCATGAGCAGCCCCCGCGAACAGAGCAACGGTCGTGCATGCCGCGATCGTTAGAAGCGTAGGTTTCATAAACTCCCTCCTGGTTGTGGAAACAGCGGAGACCGCTAGCGCGAACCCGTCATCGGCTCTTCAGAGCCCAGAGCCCCAGTAATGGCCCCCCCAAAGCGCTTTGGCGCGGGCCAATTGACCGCGCCATCACAGGCCATTATTCGATATCGGTCAAGGGCATCGCCTGAGCACGTCAGTTGGCGGCCTGCCAGTTTCTGCGCCATCCTGCGGTTTGATCACTCAATGACCAAAGACAACGATGACGGCCGAAGGGCCGCGAAACCGGCAACGCGCCTTGTCAGAATGGGGCGCGCGAGGGATATCACCGGCCCATTCGTCAACCCGCCGGTGGTCCACGCCTCGACCGTGTTGTTCGACACCGTCGACGACATGCAGAACCGCCGCCAGCGCTACGTGTATGGACGGCGTGGCACACCCACAAGCGATGCGCTGGAGTCCGCCGTCACCGAGATTGAAGGCGCGGCTGGTAGCGTATTGTGCCCCTCGGGCCTGGCCGCTGCCACGACCGCCCTCCTCTCGTGCCTGAATGCCGGTGACCGCATCCTCATCGTCGACAGCGTCTATGGACCAGTGCGCCATTTCGCGACGGTAGCGCTGAAACGCTTGGGCATTGAGACGGCGTACTATGATCCAGCCATTGGCGCCGGCATCGAGGCACTCTTCACCGACAACACGACGGCCGTGTACCTGGAATCGCCGGGCTCGCTGACATTCGAGATGCAGGATTTGCCAGCTATCGCTGCCGTCGCCAAACGGCGCAACGCCACTGTCCTGTTCGACAACACCTGGGCGACACCGCTGTACTTCAAACCCGTTGAGCATGGCGCCGACCTCTCCATAAACGCCGGCACAAAGTATCTCGGCGGCCACTCCGACCTCATGCTGGGCACCGTCGCCGCAAGCGAAAAAGCTTGGCCGAACCTCAAGGAAACGCACGGCGCGCTCGGGCTTCATGTCGGGCCCGACGACATGTTCCTCGGCCTGCGCGGCCTGCGCACGATGGCCATACGCCTCGATCGTCATCACAGTTCTGCGATGACCATCGCCACGTGGCTGTCGGCGCGCCCGGAAGTCTCGCGCGTGCTTTATCCCGCCCTGCCCGGCGCGCCCGGCCACGCATTGTGGAAACGCGACATGACCGGAGCCAGCGGGCTGTTCAGCATCGTGTTCCGCGGTTGGGACGAGGACCGCGCGAAGCGCTTCGTCGATAGTCTGAGCCTGTTCGGCATCGGCGCATCGTGGGGTGGCTTCGAGAGCCTCGCCATCGTCGCCCATCCAGAGAAGATCCGTTCGGCTACCGAATGGAAGGCCGGAGGCCCCCTGATCCGCCTCCATATCGGTCTTGAAGATCCCGGCGATCTGATCGCCGACCTTGAGGCCGCATTTGCCGCGGCTACGTGAGGCGCGGCAGGCTGTCACCCGCATCGCATGCGAGTATTGAGGGCGAGTTCACGCTCCGCCGCTTCTCGCCGAGAAAAGGTGCACGTCAACGCGCCGCATCTTGCGGAGGTTGAAGCCAAGGACGCGGCCCTGCTCGACCGGCTCTACGCCCAGATCGTCCGCCCGCTGGCGAAACGATGAGATTTGGGTGGTATCGACCGCCGCGACCCGACAGCCGGGCTCATCCAGGAAGTCGGCTGCGCCGAATCCGTCGGTAAGGAGGGTGTCTGGCCCTGCGACGAACACGAGACTCTCCTCCGGGAAGCCGGCAGCAGCGAACATTGGATCGGAACAAGACAGGTCCGATGTTGCGGTGGCGACGATGCGCTCCGAAACCCGCAGCACACTGAGGTCCGGAACGACCACGCCAAAGAACCCGAGATAGATGAACACCACGGTGACCATGGACATCGCCGCGGCGGCAACGGCCTTGCCGCGCCGCAGCCAGAACCATGCGAGCGGTCCCAGAACGGCGGCGACGGCGAAGGCAAGGAAGGCCACTACGGGAAACCAGCCCTCGATGAGCAGAAAGGCTATCGGCACGACGACGACGATCGTCGGCGGCCAGACCAGTGGCCCCGCCGAATAGAAGACGCTGATCTTGCCTCTGATGCGCGTCACGCCTGCGTCGATCGCGGCACCGGCTATCCAGGCAATCGCGGGAATGGCCGGCAGGACGTATTGCGGCAGCTTCTCCGGAAACAGTTCCTCCGCCAGCCAAAGAGGCGCACCCCATGCCAACGCGAACAAGACATCCTGACGGCGCAGGTTCTCGGATATCCAGGGGATCGCGAGGAAGATGAAGGTCATCGCCGGGCCAGCCAGCAGCGGCGCCAGCAACGTGTAGGTCCCGGCCGGCGCCTCCAGCGCGAATGGCACGCCAATGCGCGTCAGGAACGCGATGTCCGGCCCGCTGGTATCGGCGACCGCCAGCGCCGCCACCGAAAGGAGCCATGGCACTGCGAAGGCGATGAGGACAACGACGCCGGTTGCCGGACGCAATCGCCACAGCCACGCGAACGAACCGCGTTCAACCGACAGCACAAGCAAGGCCATCGCCGCCATTGCCGGGGCGACACCGCCCTTGAGCAGGCATCCGGCCCCGATCGACGCCCAGAACACCAGCGTAAGCAACTCCGATGGAGCTTTCCCCTGCTCTGGTCGCCAGATGCGCGCCAGCGCGCCGGCCGTCAACGTCGTGGTTGCGACAAGCAACGCGTCCGGCGCGGCAAGCCGCGCCTGCAACCCGAGAACGCCGCTACCCGCGACCAGCAGGCCGGCCAGCAGTGCGGCGCGTGGCCGCTGAAACGCCATCGCGGCCCACCACGTAAGCAAGGCAGTTGCCACGCCGCCCATTAGCGACGGGATGCGATACACCCAGATCGGAGCATCGGGACCCGCAAGGCTGACCGCTGCTACTTCCAGCCACTGCGCACCGTGCGGCCGCCACGGAAGCATGTCGGTCTGCACCTGCGCCACCGCGAGATTGCCGGAGGCGACCATCTCGCGCGCACCGACGGCGTAAGACGGCTCGTCACCGTCGAATGGCGGCAAGGTGCCGAAGCCCGGCAGGAAGCAGGCCAACGCCACGATCAGGATGACCGCTGCACTGGCCGCCCGCGAACCGGCAAGGCGGCCGACCGCCGCTTCGACCGCTTCGGCGAAGTCTCCCCGAGCCGATACGTCTGAGGGCGTCGCCATAGGTCTGCCGGTCCACTCAACCCGTCGTGCAACGCGCCGACGATAGAGGGGAATTGCTGGCCGTCATAGGGACGGCCCCGGATGTGCGGCGTGTCCGGGGGCTAACCCTTGACTGCTCCAGCGGTCAATCCGGCAACGATGTACTTCTGCGCGAAGATGAACATCAGCACCGCTGGCAGGATGGTCAGCGTGATGAAGGCGAGGATCAGCTGCCACAACGTCATGTACTCGCCCTGATAGGCCATGAGGCCCAGCGGCCACGGATACATGTCGTCGGTGTTCAGGACGACCAGCGGCAGCAGGAAGTTGTTCCAGCTGTTGACGAAGGTGATGACGGACACCGTCGCCAGAATGGGCCCCGATAACGGCAGCGTTACCCACAAGAAGAACCGCATGTAGCCACAGCCATCGACCAAAGCCGACTCAAGCAATTCGGGCGGAATTGCTCGGAAAGCGTTGCGCAACAACAGGACGCTGATCGCAATGTGGAAAGCAACTTGCGGCCAGATTACGCCCCAATGGCTGTCGAGCAGGCCGAGGTCGCGGATCTTGATGAACAGGGGCAGGATGGCTGTGGCGAACGGGAATGTCAGGCCGATGATGAGGTAGTTGAAAAGAAACTTTTCGCCGAAGAAATGAAGGTGGGCAAAGGCGAAGGCTGCTGGCGCTGCAAAGATCAACGTCAGGGCCACGGTGAAACCGGCAATGAACAGCGAATTGTACAGGACCTGCCAATAGCGCCAGCTTGCCAGGATGTCCCAGTAGTTCTGCCATTGCCATTCCCATGGCAATCCGAAGTTTACCCGCAATTCGCCGAGTGTCTTGAAGCCGCCGAGTGCGGTTAGTATCAGCGGCACCAGCACAATGGCTGACACCAGGAACAGCACCAGCAGGCGCACAAGTCCGCCCAGCGGCGTCGTCAGCGTCGAGGGCGACGAACTGGCCGCGGCCCCGCGCGCCTGTGCAAAACGATCGGCGGTCGCTTCAGTCATTTTTCATGAATATCCGCTTGTAGCCGAAGGCGACGGTCGCGCAGAGGATGAACAGGATGACGCCGACCGCGGATCCGAAGCCGACCCTCATCCGCCCGATGCCGAAGTAATAAAGGAACGACACCATCGTATGGGTCGTGTTGAGCGGACCGCCCTTGGTGAGGGCTACGATCATGTCGAAGAACTGCAGTGAGCCGAGCAGAGAGAAGAACACCGACAGGCGGATCATCGGCGCAAGGCCGGGAAGCGTCACGAAGCGAAACCGCTGCCAGGCGCTGGCCCCGTCGATGGCCGCAGCCTCGTAGAGATGACGGTCGATCTGCTGGAGGCCGGCGATGTAAAGCATCATGTGGAAGCCGAAATATTTCCACAGGATAACGATCAGTACGCCGGAGAATGCCCACGTGCGGTCGGCAAGCAGGAAATAGGGCTCGCCGCCGAACCACTGGATGATTGCGGAAAACAGGCCGTAGTTGCCGTCCAGCATGAATGCCCAGATCAGGCCGCAGGCTACGTCTGCAAGGATGTAGGGCAGGAAGAAGATCATCCGGAACGTGACCGCGCCCCAACGCCGGTCGGCGAGGAGCACCGCCATCGCCAGCGCAAAGGGCAACTGAACGCCCAGCGACACGACGATGATCAGGATGTTGTTGACGAACGCGCGGTCGAAGACCTTGTTGGTCAGGACCGATGTGTAGTTGTCGAGACCGTTGAAACGGCTGAGCGGACCGAGGCCGTTCCAGTTGAAAAAGCCGTACCAGGCCGACTCGCCGATCGGCAGGATGACGAAGATTGTGAAGACGATCAGCGCCGGCGGGAGAAAGACCAGCGCCGTGAGGAGGCCGCCGCGTATATTGGACGACCTGCGTGCGCTGCCGACAGTCGTCACGGACATGGCGCTCGCCCCTGCTGGCTGTTTGGAATGGAAGGAGACCCCGACATCAGGCGTCGGGGTCTCCCGTTTCGTGTTCGGCGCGGACTAGCGCTCGTCCCAGGCCTGCTGGATGTTCTTCGCAGCCTCTTCGGGCGTCACTTCGCCCGCCGCAATCGCCACCGACATGTCGTTGATGACACGGCCGACGGAAGCGCCGAGGTCCTGGTCGAAGAAGTTCTGGTGCCACGAGGCCTTGCTGATCATGTCGGCCGCGGCTGCATTCAGCTTGTCGGTCAGATACTGGGAGGTGCCGATCGAAGCCGGAATGTAAACGGCGTCCGCGGCCGCCTTCTTGGCCTCATCCGGGGTCGAGAAGAACTCCAGCATCTTCACGGCCGCATCAGGCGCGTCTTTGGTGACGAGGAAGCCCTGCACGCCACCGAGCGTGTCGGTGCCGCTGCCTTTGCCGCCATCGACCAGCGGGAACGGCGCAAGCCCGATCTTGGAGCGGTCCAGACCCTTGCCGTCGGCCGCGTTGGCGGCCTGCGCGTTCAACACCCAGGTGCCCTGGATAATCATCGCGCCCTTGCCGTCACCGAAGAGGCCGGCGGACGGCGGATAGGGAATGCCAAGCCAGCCATCCTGGAAGGGTTCGAGATCGGCGAGTTCCTTGAGCTTCTTGCCGGCTTCGATGAAGGCCGGATTTTCGAAGCCGCCATCCTTGCCCGCTTTCGCATTCTTCAGAACGTCCGGGCCACCGATGCGCATGATCAGGTACGAATAGATGAAGTGCATCGGCCACTTGTCGCCGCCACCCATGATCAGGGGCGTGATGCCGGCGGCCTTGATCTTTTTGACCGCGGCGAGGAAGTCGTCCCAGGTCGCGATCTTGGTCATGTCGACGCCGGCCTTGTCGGTCAGGTCCTTGTTGTACCAAGTGCCAACCAGGCTGAGCTGGAGCGGCGCGCCATACAGCTTGCCGTCGATTTCATAGGCGCCGAGAGGACCGTTTGCGACGAGCTTCGCAAGGTCCGGCTTCGCGGCGGAGATATCCTTGATGAAGCCAGCCTTGACCTGATCTTCCATCACGCCGCCGGCCCAGCTGTAGATGACGTCCGGACGATCCTTGGATTGCAGAAGTGTGGGCAGCTTCGCCTTGTAGGCCTCATTCTCGAGCGAGGCGTTGATCTCGACCTTCACGCCGGGATTCGCGGCTTCGAAGTCATCGGCCATCGCACGCCACACCTGCTCAACCGCAGCGCCCGAGTTGAACATGAGGTGGACAGTCGTATCGGCGGCGAGCGCGGGGCCGGCCATCAGCATCAGACCCAGCCCGGCACCGCCAAGCAATTTCTTCATCATAGGTATTCCTCCTGTTTAGCGTTTCCTGATTTGTCGGTTGATCCGACTTTATTTTTGAGGTCGTATTAAATCTGTCGTCGGCGCACCATGGATGTCAAGCACATTCGGGCCACCGGCCGTTTTTGGCGTGCGCGCCATTGACTCGGTCCAGTCCGGCGGGGATTAAATCGCGCTCCCGGAGAAAAGAAGCGACCAGAGCTCGGGCATGTTGGACGGACGTGGATGAAGACTGCCGACCCCGAATTCATGCGGGCGATCAATCGCTTCCATGTCATGGACGCGATACGCCGATTCGGGCCTATCTCACGAGTCGAGATCGCCGACCGTACAGACTTGAGCCCGACCACGGTTTCGGCGATCACGGCTGCCCTGCTCGATGATGGCCTGATCATTCCGCGCTCGATAGGCGCGGTTCGCGACGCAGCGCGCGGCCGTCCGCGCGTGATGCTCGAACTCAATCCCGGCGCTGCGTTCGTCGTCGGCGCGCGTCTGGCGCCCGACCAGATCACCGTCGCGGTCACCAACTTCCGGGCGGATGTCGTTCATACCCTGTCGCTGCCTATCCGCGTCGATCGCCAGCCGGTGGCTGTTATCGCCGACCTTGTCGAAGACGGTGTGCGCCGCTGCGTCGCCGATGCCGGTCTGGAGATGAGCGGCATCAGCGGTGTCTGCGTCGGTCTGCCTGGTGTTGTGGAAAGCGCATCCGGCCGTTGCCGCCAGAGCCCGATCTTTCGCGAGCGTGACGTGCCGTTTGGCGAGGAAGTTTCCGCGCGCCTTGGCATACCCGTCACCGTCGACAGCGACGTCAATCTGGTGGCCCTGGCCGAACACTGGTTCGGGCACGGCGTCGGGCTCGACGATTTCCTCGTTGTCAGCGTCGAATATGCGCTCGGCCTCGGCATCATGCATCGCGGCGAACTCTTCCGCGGCGCTGATGGCCTGAGTCCTGATCTCGGCGACTTCCTCGTCCGTCTGCCCGACGAAGACGGCACCGCCAACCGCCTCGAAGCGATCATGGCCGCTGCGCGGGAGGAAGATGCAACGGTGCCGCGGCCCGCACGCGAACGCGGCGGCGTCGTCACCGCCAACACCGTCGAGGGCCTTGCGGTGCAGGCGGCGGGCGATGCGCTCGGCTTCGCCATCGCAAACCTGATAACGCTCTTCGCCCCGCCCAAAGTAATCCTGACGGGCGCTGCGCTGTCGGCCGGCAACCGGCTGCTGACCCCGCTTCGTGCCGCCGTTTTGCGCTTTACCCCCACGAGCTTTGCCGACGTCGCCCGTATCGTCGTTCGCGACTTCGGCGACGACATCTGGGCGCGCGGCGCCGCAGCGATGACGCTCCGCGACCTCTACGGTGCACCATGGAGTTCCACCGGGCCCGCACCGAGACCGCAGCCGCCATCGCCATGAACGCCTCTATGCGTCGGTCGCAATGGTCGCCCGTGTGACGCCACGGTCCGACTGCCGACGCACCACACGACAAGAACCAGTTACCAGGGAGAATTGCATTGGAACCCGTCGGAATCGGCATCATCGGATGCGGCAATATCAGCGGCGCGTACCTGACGGCGGCGCGTGTCTTTCCGATCCTGAAAATCCGCGCCATCGCGGACATGAACGAAGACGCCGCCAAGGCGCGAGGGGCGGAATTCAACGTTCCGGTCAAGACCGTCGCCGACCTGCTCGCCGATCCCGATATCCAGATCGTGGTCAATCTCACCGTCCCCGGCGCACATGTCGAGGTCGGCCTGAAAGCAATCGCTGCGGGCAAGCACGTCCACTCGGAAAAACCGCTCGGCATCGAAACCGCCGAGGCGAAGAAGCTGGTTGATGCAGCGAAGGCGAAGGGTCTCCGCGTCGGCTGCGCCCCGGATACCTTCCTCGGTGGCGCGCATCAGACGTGCCGCAAGCTCATCGACGAAGGCGCCATCGGCCAGCCCATCGGTGGTACAGCCATCTTTGGCACCGCGGGCCACGAACGCTGGCATCCGAACCCCGGCTTTTATTACCTCAAGGGCGGCGGCCCGATGCTTGACATGGGCCCTTACTACATTACCGACCTCGTCAATCTGCTGGGCCCTGTGAAGCGCGTCGCCGGCTTGACCTCGCGCATGCGCAGCGAGCGCCTCATTACCAGCCAGCCGCTCGCCGGAACCACGGTTCCGGTCGAGGTCGCCACCCATGTCGCCGGCACGATGGAGTTCGTCTCCGGCGCACTGGTTACGATTGTGATGAGCTTCGACATCGCCAGGCACAATCACCGCCCGATCGAGCTTTACGGCAGCGAAGGAGCGATCTCGGTGCCCGATCCCAACAACTTCGGCGGCCAGATAGAAACGGCGACTGCGGCGATGGCGAACTGGCGGGCTGTCCCCACTGTCCACCCCTATGCCAACGGCAATTTCCGCATCATCGGCGTCGCCGATATGGCCCATGCCATCCGCAACAACCGCCCGCACCGGGCCAGCGGCGACCTCGCCTACCACGTCCTCGAAGTGATGGAGGCGTTCCAGCGCTCGTCGGATTCGGGTACGACGGTGGCGATCGAAAGCCGGCCCGAGCGGCCGGCGATGGTGCCCGCCGACCTCGCCAACGGCAATCTCGACTAAGCCGGCCACACTCAAGTCTCTAGGAGGAGCATTCAAAATGCGTGAAGCAATGATCGTTTGGGGCGGCTGGAGCGGCCACGAGCCCGAATTGGGCGCCCATATCGTCGGCGGCATGCTCGAGGAGGAAGGCTTCAAGGTCTACATCGAGAACACGACGGAGGCCTTCGCCGACCCGGCCATCGCCGACATGAGCCTCATCGTCCCGATCTACACGATGTCGAAGATCGAGAAGGAGGAACTCGACAACCTGGAGAAGGCCGTGCGCGGCGGCGTCGGTTTTGCCGGCTATCACGGCGGCATGTGCGACGCTTTCCGCGACTCCGTGAATTACCAGTTCATGTGCGGCGGTCAGTGGGTCGCCCACCCGGGAAACATCATCGACTACCGGGTGAACATCACGAAGCACGACGATCCGATCATGGAAGGCATCGACGACTTCGCCTACCGGTCGGAGCAGTATTACATGCACGTCGATCCCTCGAACGAGGTACTGGCGACCACGACCTTCACCGGCGAACACGCGCCGTGGATCGAAGGGGTCGTCATGCCGGTGGTGTGGAAACGGCACCACGGCAAGGGACGTGTCTTCTACTCGTCCCTCGGCCATGTCACCAAGGAGTTCGACGTGCCCGAGATGAAGACGATCCTGAAGCGCGGTCTGCTCTGGGCAGCACGCTGAACAAAAATAGCGCGCCGCACATGTCGGCGCGCCTTATCCGCCTCTGCTGCCGTCTCCGGCCAGTGGCGTCAAATGCAGGTTAGCCTTTTGGTCTCCGCCACGTCACAGGTTAATGAGGACGATGACGGCGACAATGAACGCAATTCCCAGAACGGCGCTCAGGTCGGCCCAATGGCGGGTATGATGTTGATTTGCGAGCATAACGGGAAAACGCCGAACACTGGGATTTGTTCCATGGTTCGCGCGGCGCTACCCGGAAGGTTCATCCCGGCCGGCAAAGTAGGAGTTGGAAGCTTGGCGACCCCGGGAGGACTCGAACCTCCGACCAACAGCTTAGAAGGCTGCTGCTCTATCCTGCTGAGCTACGGGGCCAACCTGTCGGCCGCCGTTGCCTGACCCGTCAGTGGGTCCACGG
Source organism: uncultured Alphaproteobacteria bacterium (assembly GCA_963798195.1). Taxonomy (GTDB): domain Bacteria; phylum Pseudomonadota; class Alphaproteobacteria; order Rhizobiales; family Kaistiaceae; genus CAVSRC01. The sequence goes on from CAWCSF010000010.1 coordinate 1,177,655, forward strand.
CTGGTGGCGGCCGTATCGGAAATTGTCTGCGTAGGAAATCTTCTTCGGTGTCGGTTCGTGGTCTGTCGCGGCGGTGTAGGGAATCGCGTTGCGTTCGGCGTATGCGATCGCTTCGTCGCGGGTGTCGAACTCCAGTCTGATCTGGCGGCGCATGTCGACCTGCGAGGTGTAGCCCATCAGCGGGTCCGCCGCCGCGCGCGTCTCAGGCTCGTACTCCAGCACCCACCGCTCGGACGCGGCATTGCCGGACTGCATGGCCGTCCGGGCCGGCTTGAAGATTCGCGCGTGCATTCCGGTCCCTCTATTTCACGCCGCTCGCCGACAATCCGGACGAGCCAGGCGAACCGCCTGCAAAGGATGGTCGGAGTGGCAGGATTCGAACCTGCGACCCTCTGCTCCCAAAGCAGATGCGCTACCAGGCTGCGCTACACTCCGGCACCAAAGCCAGCGGCGGCTCCCGGTTACACGTTTGCCCGCCGCCCATCAAGCATGGTGCCGCGCGTCTCAAGCCTGCCACAAGCTCTTGCGAGCCTTTGCGGGCGTTGTCCGCGGGCCGGCCGCCGCTATACTCCCGCCGCCATCAGCCGGCCCAAGGCGTCGGAGTTCCAGGAGTTTCATGAGCAAGAGCGCCACGCGGCGACGGACGCCCCACGGACCCTCGAAAAGAAGCGCGCCAAAACCGCCGTCCGCCCTGCCCCCTCGAAAACCGCCAATCCTGCTGTGGGCGGCGCTGGGCGCAATCGTGGTGGCGACGGTGGTCGGCACGATCCTGCTCTGGCCACGGGCGCCTGGCGCCGAAGTCACCGCTGGCACCAGCTGGCCACGCGTGCTGACCCGGGTCGATTCCCTTTATAACGACATCACCGTCTACGAGCAGCAGAACGGCCTCATGACCCTGGCCTTCGGGGCGAAACGGCTGAACTACGTCGAATCGGTGGTCAACCCGAACGACGAGCTCGACCTGCCGGTCACCTATACCCAGTCGATGACCGCCGGACTGGCCTTTGCCTCCACCTTGGAGAGCGCCGCCATCATCGGCCTCGGAGGCGGCCGGACGGCCTGGTACCACCACAAGTCTGTGCCGAAGCTCGATTTTACTGCCGCGGAACTGGATCCCGAAGTGGCCCGCATCGCCGGGCGCTACTTCAACGTCCATCCAGAGCAGAATTTCGATATCCAGGTGCAGGACGGTCGGGTCTGGCTGTCGAAGAGCGACAAGACTTTCGACATCGTCCTGATCGACGCCTACCGCGGGCCCTTCGTCCCCTTTCACCTCCTGACGACCGAATTCTACAGGCTGGTCGCGGAGCATCTGAAGCCGGGGGGAGTCGCGGTGCAGAATGTCGAGCCCTCGACCATGCTGTTCGACAGCGCGGTGGCAACCATCAGCGCCGCGTTCGATCATCTCGTCTTCCTCCGCGGCGCCGGCAACATCGTCATCGTTGCCTACAACGGACCGGAAAAGGACGAGGCATCCGTCCAGCGGCTCGCCGCCGAGCGCACGCAGCAATATGGCCTGCGCTACGATCTCACCGAGATCCTTACCCGCCGCTTCACGCCCGAATGGGATAAGGAGAAGCCACCGCTGACCGATGACTTCGCGCCGGTCGAATATCTGAAAGCCATCGACCGTCACAACGAGAAGCAAACATGAAAGACGATGTGACGAGCGGCGCGCGCCGCGCTGGACCGCTGTGGCGACGCCTCGCGGTCGGTCCCGGGGCTGCCCTCCTGGTCGTCCTCGACGTGGCGACACTTGGCTTCATCACGCTTGGATTCGAGATGGTCGCGAGCCGCATCCTGACACCGCTCTTCGGCAGCGGCATCTACACGTGGGCAACGATCATCTCGATCGTCGTCGCTGGATTGATGGCAGGCTATTTCCTCGGCGGCATGCTCGCCGACCGCCATCCGTCATTCGGCGTCGCCGCCGTGATCAAGTTCGCAGCGGCGGCCTACTTGTTGTTTGTCTTCATCATGACCGGCGGTGGACTCGACAGTCTGATCGACGCGATTCCCGGCGAGATCGCCGCCTTGTTCACCAGCGGCTTCGTCGTCTGCTTCCCGCCGCTTCTCGTCCTCGGCATGTACTCGCCGCTGTCGGTGCGCCTCGTGCTGCGCGACCCACATGACGCCGGCAAGGTGTCCGGTGGCCTGTTCGCCATCTCGTCCCTCGGCAACATCGTCGGCATCATCGTCACGACATTCGTGCTGATCCCGAGTATCGGCACCCGTGCCATCACGCTCGGATTCGCGGCGTTCCTGATCATATCGGGCGTGATGTCAGTGGCCATGGCGGCCAGCCGCAGACAGGCCTGAACGCCTGCCGCAAACCATTCAGATATCAGGATAATTGGCGTCGCGGCGGCTATTGCGACTGAAACGGTCCGCCGCCACCTTCAGGCAGAATTTCGGCTGCCATCAGCCCCTTCGGGCCATCGCCGAACCGCACCAGGACGGTCTGCCCGGGACGTAACTCCGCGAGGCCAAAACGGCGAAGCGTTTCCATGTGGACGAAAATATCTTCCGTGCCCTCGCCGCGAGTTCAGGAAGCCGTAGCCGCGCACGCGGTTGAACCACTTCACCGTCGCGCGCTCGAGACCGCTGGTTGGGACGACCGTGTTGTGCGTGCGCGATGGAGCCATCTGCGGCGGACGCACCGCCGTCGACTCGTCCATGCTGACCACGCGAAACGCCTGTCGACCCTTCGTGCGGTCGAGCACTTCACATATGACTCGTGCGCCCTCGTACGCGGTCTGGAATCCACCGCGACGCAAACAGGTCACATGCAACAGAACGTCGGCGCCGCCGTCGTCGGGTACGACGAAGCCGTAGCCCTTCGATGCATCGAACCATTTGATGATCCCGGTGATCTCGAACAGATCAACCGGTATCTCCTCACCTAAGCTTCCATCTATGGGAAGTTCGGGAGAGACCTTTGCCCCCATCGACCCCGCCCTTGTCAACGCACCGCATTTTCGGCAGGCCCCGCCGAATCCTGATTCGAGCATAGCATCCGGCGGGGGTGTGACCAGTCCCAAATTGCTCTTTCGGGCCATCGGTGCGTACCGTGTGTGTCTACGGTCACACCTTGGTCACGGATTGCGTTTCGGGGTAACGCCGCTAGGTTCTATCCCGTCATTGCATCAGACCCGATTGGAACAGCCAATGAAGTACCTGCACACGATGGTTCGCGTGACCGACATCGAAAAATCCCTTCATTTTTATCGCGACCTCCTCGGCCTGAAGGAGATTCGGCGATCGGAAAATGAGAAGGGACGCTACACGCTCATCTTCCTCGCGCCTCCCGGTCAGGAAGATGCCCCCGTCGAGCTTACCTACAACTGGGATCCGGAGACCTACAGCGGCGGCCGCAATTTCGGACACCTCGCCTACGGCGTCGATGACATCTACGCATTCTGCGAGAAGATGATGAAGGCCGGCGTGACCATCAATCGCCCCCCACGCGATGGCCACATGGCGTTCATCCGTTCGCCCGATGAGATATCCGTCGAGATCATCCAGAATGGCGCCGCGCTTCCCCCGAAAGAGCCGTGGACGTCCATGCCGAACACCGGCAAGTGGTGAATTTCCGCGCGTTCCGCCTCGTTTGCTGCCTCTTGTGAGGGCGCTGCAAACGCCTTAAGAACGCCGCATCCGCGCCCTTCGTCTAGCGGTCCAGGACGCCGCCCTTTCACGGCGGAAACACGGGTTCGATTCCCGTAGGGCGCGCCACCATTTCCCGCTGAGGGATGGAGGCTACCGATGGCCAGGCCCGTCTGTGCGATCATCGGCATTGGTCCCGGCAACGGAGCGGCGCTTGCCCGGAAGTTTTCCGGGGATCATCGCGTCGCCCTCCTCTCGCGCTCGACCGATATGTCCGACCCTCTTGCCAGGGAGTTGGGCGATGCCCGCGCCTATGCGTGCGACGTCGCCGACGGTGCCTCCGTGGACCGTGCATTCGATGGCATCGCGTCAGACATGGGCGACGTCGACACGCTGGTGTTCAACGCCGGGTCAGGCGTCTTCGCCGATGTCGAAACGATCACGCCGGCGCAGTTCGAGCAGGCCTGGCGCGTGAACGCCGCCGGTCTCCTCCTCGCCAGCCAGAAAGTCATTCCCGGTATGAAGGCGAAGGGCCGTGGCGCGATCATCGTCATTGGCGCCACCGCCTCGCGGAGAGGGGCACCCCGCACGGCAGCCTTCGCACCTGCGAAAGCGGCGCAGCGCAGCCTTGCCGAGTCGATGGCCAAGCATCTCGGCCCGGCAGGCGTCCACGTCGCCATCGTCATCATCGACGGCATGGTCAACCTCCCACGCACCCGCGCGCGCATGCCCGAAAAGTCCGATGATTTCTTCGTGCAGCCCGAAGATGTCGCGGCAACCGCGCACTGGCTCGCACACCAGCCGAGGTCGGCGTGGTCGTTCGAGGTCGAAGCCCGTCCCTTCGGCGAGAAATGGTGATCTAGATCCGCCGCAGCGGCAGCGTCCACGCCAGCACCATCGCCACCGCGCAAAACGCGCCGATCGCCGCGTAGGCCGCCCGGAAAGCGTTGACTACTTCGGACTGGAACGAAGCCGCCTGACCGGCGGGGAGTTTCGCGAGCGCGTCGGGGCCCTGCTGGAGGATGGTTGCGAACAGCGCCGCGGAATCGCCGTTACTGGCCTTCATGCTGGCAAACAGGACTGCCCCCACGAGAGCCGTTCCGAGCGCCGCGCCGATGGATCGCGAGAACTGGACCGAAGCGGTGGCCGTGCCCAGCATGCCCGGGCCGGCGGCGGATTGCACGGTGATCTGCACCACGCCCATCACGGTGCCCATGAAAAGCCCTATCAGGCCCAGGATCACCGACAGGTGCGTCGCATCGAAGCGCGGAAGCCACAGCGCGACCACCGCGAACAGCGCCACGACAACCACAAGGCCGAACGAGGGAAACACAGCGGTGCGCCCGGTCCAGCCGATCAGTTGGCCGGTGATGATGGACCCGATGGGCACGCCGGCCGTCACCGGCAGGAGGGACAGGCCGATCTCGCCGGAATCGGACCCCAGGCCGACCCGAAGGTAGATTGGCAGGAACGTGATCAGCGATACCAGCGACGCACCATGGCAGAGCGCCAGGACGTCGCTCCGCCAGATCGTCGGGTCGCGAAACAGGGAAATCGGGAAAAGCGGATGTGCCGCCCTTCGCTCCCGCCAGACCAGCAGCAGCACCGCGACAATGCTGAGGGAGAGCAGCCCGAGCACCGGCAGGATGATCGAAGCGTCCAGTTCCTGGACCTGGCGGAACATCACCATCGCCGACGTGATGAAGACGATGAACAGGATCAGCCCGGCCGCGTCGAACCGGAACGGCTGGGGCGTCGGCGTCACGGGCTTCAGCCGCCGGACCAGCAGCAGAGCAAGCAACCCCACCGGAACGCCGACGAAGAAGACCGAGCGCCAGCCGAGGTGCTGGGTCAGGTAACCGCCGGCGACCGCGCCGAAGCCGGTCGAGAAGACGGCCACAGCCGCGAGGATGCCGCCATAGCGGGCGCGTTGGCGCGGCGGTACGGCCTCTCCGATCAGCGCCTGCGAGAGCGTCATCAGCCCGCCGCCGCCGAAACCCTGGAGAAGACGGGCCGCGATAAGCATCGTGACATTGACCGACAAGGCGCAAAGCAGGGATGCGACGATGACGACGATCAACGCCCCGGCCAGAAGGCGCTTGCGGCCCAGGATATCGCCGAGCCGACCGTAAACCGGCGAGGCGATCGTCGCCGCGATCAGGTAGGCGATAACAACCCACGAGATTTGCGCCGGATCGCCGAGGTCGCCGGCGATGGCCGGCAACGCCGCGGCAACAATCGTCCCATCGACCATCGCCAGGAACATCGGCAGCATGATCGAGGGCAGCAGTGAAAACAGGCGAGCGCGACCTGCGCCGGGGTCAACCGGCGGTGGCGGCGCGGATGTGTGCATATCTGGCATCGGCCGGGGAAGACGGCGGGAGAATGGGGGAGGCGAACAGCGCCTCAATGATGTACCCTAGCCGCTACCGTGCCCTTCATCCAAGCGGTCATTGCCATGAAGACAATTCTCGTGCCGGTCGAAAAGAACGACCTCATCGACTCCAGCATCGCCACCGCCAGCCTGCTGGCCAGGAAATTCGACAGCTATATCGAGGGCTTCGCCCTGGGCGCCGACCTCAATCCGCTCATCGCCACCGAGGCGATGAGCCCGATCGTGGTCTACCCGGCGGACCTGACCCGGCAGGACAAGACGCTGGCCGAGGAATCCCACAAGCTCTTCGACGCCGCCATGCAGAAACATGGCATTGCGCCCGAGGGGGGCACGGCAGCCGGCCCCACCTATGCCTGGAGCGACCGTCCCCTGTCCGGCGACAGCTTTGCCGGAACGCGCGGCCGCGTTTTCGACGTCACCGTGATCGGACGACCCGGCTCCGGCGCCACCAGCCCGCACATGAGCACGCTGGAGACGGCTCTCTTCGAAAGCGGCCGCCCGATCCTCATCGCCCCGCCGACCGCGCCGCAGAAGCTCGGCGAGAACATTACCATCGCCTGGAACGGCAGCACCGAGACCGCGCGAGCGATCGCCTTCGCCATGCCGATCCTGAAGCGCGCGACACGTGTCGTCGTGCAGGTGGTCGAGGGCAACGGCCCGCCGGGCCCGACCGGCGAGGAAGTCGCCCGGTATATCGAGCGCCATCAGGTTTCCTGCGAGACGCTGAACGTCGCGCGTGGATCGCGCTCGACCGGCGAAGCCATGCTGCAAGAGGCCGTCAAGTCCGGCAGCGATCTGCTGGTCAAGGGCGCCTACACGCAGAGCCGCCTCCGCCAGATGATCTTCGGCGGCGCCACCAGCCACATCATCGCCGAGACCACCCTGCCCGTGCTCATGGCGCACTAGGCGCGGGCCATGGTCCTCAGCTCGGCGAGCACCTCGCCGAGCAGCTTCTCCTCGATGCGCGCCAGCGTGCGCGCGACCATCGACCCGTCCAGGACGCGGTGATCGTACATGATGCGCACCGCCACCGAGCCGTCCTTGCCGATCACCCCGTAGTTCATTACCGCCGTCAGCGGCGAGATCGGGTGAAGGGATTCCGCCCCTAGCCCCGAATAGACGGTGATCCCGAACGTGCCGAAATAGTTGCCGCGCTGGCGGCCAATGTTCAGGCCAAGCCACCAGATCAGCCGGCGCAGCGGCATCGGCCAGCGGGCCAGTGAGAACATCCGCTTGAAGTCGCGGTTATCCTCGATCGGCCGGTCCTTGTTGGTCTTCATGGCGTCGCTGAGCGCCTGGACGGAGGTCGTTTCGGGCGACCGCATCAGGGTGGTCAGGATCACCATTTCTCCATGCCAGTCCCGCTCGAACACCATCGAGAGCGTGCTTTGCGGATATTCATAGAGCTGCGGCCAGGGCACCTTCACATAGGCGCGCCTGAGGTCCGGTATCTCCGCGGCGGCAAGCCCATAAGCCTTGGCGAAGAGCGACGCCCATACCGGCCGGTCGGCGCAGGCGGCGCGCGCTTCGACCAGCGGCGCCAGCCTCATGACGCGTTGGACCGGGACGCTCGGTACATGAAAGCGCGTCAGGTCGACGACGAGCTTGCGGACAGGCGAAAGAGGGATGGCGCGGCCGCGCATGGGAATTTCCGGTCAGGGTGGCGTCGGGGGGCTATTCATCGCGGGAAAACCGCCGGCGATCAACCGCCCGTCCTGCCGGCGGCTCCGCTAGAACCAGTAGTCGCGGACGCAACGCCCATCGCGCGGCAGGTCGTCGAACGTCATCAGCCCGTCGAAATGGTCGATGGGAATATCGGCAACCGCCTCGGGCTCGGCGAGCCGCAAGTTGACCGCAATGCGCCGGCGGCCGTCCTTGCCTGGCTCGGTCGCGCGCCAGTAGGCGACCGCGCCGCAGGTCGGGCAGAAATGAAAGCCGAGCGGACTCGACTCGCGCCGCATGTAGGCCGCCGTCGGGCCGGAGACGGTGATCCCCTCCCCCTCGTAGTCGTAGGCCCAGAGGACGCCATAGCGCCGGCAGGCGGAGCAGTTGCAGGCGGTCGCGCCGTCGGGCTGGCCGGCGAAGCGCCAGTGCACGGCTCCACAAATACAGCGCCCTTCGATCATCCAGAGATTCCCCGCGGCTCAGCCCGCGCCAATATTGATAGTGGTCGCCAGACAGCGACATGGCAACGCCCCGCGCTTGGCATTCCTCGCGGGAAAACGCTTGGTCACATCAACCGGCTCGATGCCACCAACTCCCACCGCCGCCAGCCGCGCCCTCCATCGCGGTTTCCGGCATGGCATGCGGAACGGACTCACCATGCGCGCGTTCTAGCGGTGGGTTGCGCAACCGCATCCGCACCGCACAGAAGGAACCCCTACATGGCCAAGGAAAAGACTCTCGAAGACCTGTTCCACGATACGCTCAAGGACATCTATTACGCCGAGCGAAAGATCCTCAAGACGCTGCCGAAGATGAAACGCGCCGCCCAGAGCGACAAGCTCAAGGCCGCTTTCGAAAAGCACCAGCAACAGACGGAAGGTCAGATCGACCGTCTCGAACATGTGTTCGAACTGATGGGTAAGCCGGCGCGCGGCAAGACCTGCGATGCGATCGAAGGGATCATCGCCGAGGGCGAGGAAATCATCGAGGAATTCAAGGGCACCCCTGCGCTCGATGCAGGCCTCATTTCGTCGGCCCAGGCTGTCGAGCACTACGAGATCACCCGCTACGGCACGCTGAAGCGCTGGGCGAAGGAACTCGGCATGCAGGAAGCCGCCAAGCTGTTTGACGAGACGCTTGCCGAGGAGTCGACCACCGATAAGGACCTCACCGCCCTCGCCGAGTTGTCCGTGAATCTGAAAGCAAAGGCCGCCTGATCGCGGTCGCTCTGGGACGTCGGGCGCGGCCCGGCGTCCCACTATCCCCGCGTGGTTGGCTCCGCCGCATCGACGAGACGCAGGCTCGGTGTCCGGCGTCCCTGATAGGTGTCGACCGACAATGAGCCAGCGAGATGCAGCACGCGACCCCGAGCGGAAAGCAACGCCTCCCCTAGTGGTGAGCCGGCGCCGCGAAAGGCGATCGCCTTGAGGCTGCCCCCGTCTGACGACGACAGGGTCAAACGGACATGCCCATTCCCGACGGTGTCGGCGTAACTGACCGTATGCGAGGGAAAGACATAGAGGGGCTCGGGATGACCGGCGCCGAACGGGCCAGCTTTGTCGACCGCCTCGATCAGTTCCAGCGTCGCGCCACGGGCGCTGAGCGCTGCATCGACAGCGAGTCCGTGGCTTTCGGTCGTCGCCCAGACACGCGCCGCCAGCGTTTGCTGAAGAAAGGCCCGAAGTTCGCCCAGTTTCGCCTGCCCGATGGTGAGCCCGGCTGCCATGGCGTGCCCCCCGCCCTTCACCAGAATGCCGCGATCGACAGCCGTGCGGATCGCGAGCCCTAGATCGACGCCAACGACGGAACGCCCGGAGCCGCTGCCCACGCCGTTCGGGGTGAACGCGATGGCAATGGCCGGACGCTGATAACGATCCTTCAGCCGCGACGCGATGAGCCCGACCACGCCCGGATGCCAGCGCGGACTGGCCGTTACCAAAACGGCCGGCCCGTCGCCACTCCCGATCTCGGCATCCGCCTCAGCCATCGCCTCTTCGAGCATGGCTGCTTCCATGGCCTGTCGTTCCGTGTTCAGCCGATCGAGTTCCGCTGCGATTTTCCCGCACTCGGCGGGATCGTCGCTGGCAAGCAGCCGCGAACCGAGTGCCGCATCGCCGATGCGGCCACCGGCATTGATGCGCGGCCCGATCAGGAAACCCAGGTGATAGGGCGCAGCCGGCCCACCTAGCCGAGCGACGTCGGCCAGCGCCGCGATGCCGCGGTTGCCACGGCGCGCAAGAGTCAGCAGCCCTTTCGAAACGAAGGCGCGATTCAATCCCAGCAGGGGAACAACGTCGCAGACGGTGCCCAATGCGACCAGATCCAGCCATTGCAGGAGGTCCGGCTCTATCCTTCCCGTCGCGTACCATCCGCGAGCGCGCAACAGGCGGTTGACCGCGATCACGGTCATGAACGTCACGCCAACCGCTGCCAGATGCCCGAGGCCAGAGAGATCGTCCTGCCGGTTCGGATTCACGACCGCGATGGCGGGAGGCAGTTCGACGCCCAGTTCGTGGTGATCGACGACCACCACGTCGACGCCCAGTGTCTTCGCCTCGGCAAGCGCGTCGAAGCTGGTCGAACCACAATCGACAGTAACGATGAGCCGGGCGCCCCGCCCCGCGAGCGTCCGCATCGCCTCGACGTTCGGTCCATAGCCCTCGAAAAGCCGATCCGGAATGTAGATGGTCGGATCGAGCCCCTGATGGCGCAGGAAGCGGGCCATGAGGGCGGCCGACGAAGCGCCGTCGACATCATAGTCGCCAAAGATGGCGATCCGCTCGCCAGCCATGACGGCGTCCGCGATGCGGGCCGCGGCCTTGTCCATGTCGGTCAGAACGGACGGGTCGGGCGTGAGCGTTTTCAGGGTCGGCGCCAGGAAGGCCGAAGCCTCGTCCACGCCAATGCCGCGGCCGGCGAGAACACGCGCAACCACATCGTGAACCTGATTGCGCTGCGCGATGGCGAGCGCCGCCGTCGTGCCGGGCGCATCGAGGCGCTCGATCCAGTGGCGGCCGGTAAGCGAGCGCTCGACGCCGAGAAAGGTGCGGTGAGCGCCCGGTGCCGCGGAACTTGCAGGAATCAGGGAAGCGGCCTGTGCCATGCGTCCTTCATAGCGCGCATGGCACCGCGTGTCCGCTACCGGTCAGGCGTAGGACTCGGTCATCGCCCCATATGTGATCTGGCGAAGCGCCCGGCGCAGCGGAAAGCGCGTCGGATGGTTCAGCACTTGCGTCATGAAGACGACAGCGAGGTCTTCGACCGGATCGATCCAGAAGTAGGTCGAAGCCGCGCCGCTCCACGAATACTCGCCAATGCTGCCCGGCATCATGCTCTTCGCCACGTCGGTCTTCACCGCACAGGCTAGGGAGTAGCCATAACCGCCATGCCCCTCCGGTGCGCCGAAACTGAAGGTGGTCATGTCCACCATGCTCTTGCCTTCCGGCAGTAGGTTCATGCTGAACATCGCCACCGATTTCGGGCTGAGGATCTGCACGCCCTCGAGCGAGCCGCCATTGAGCATCATGCGGCAGAAGCGCATGTAGTCGTGCGCCGTCGACACCAGCCCGCCGCCGCCGGATTCGACCTTGGGCGGCTTGGTATAGGTGCCACTCTGCGCGTCGTCCTGCAGTGACAGCGTTCCGTCTGGCGCCGCGTCGTAGCACGAGGCGAAGCGGTCCCTCTTCTCCGGCGGACACCAGAACGCGGTATCGGTCATGCCGAGCGGTCCGAAGATGCGTTTCTGCAGGAAACTGCCGAAGGACTCGCCGGAGGCCTTCTCGACGAGATAGCCCATGACATCGATGGCAACCGAATAATTCCAGGCGTCGCCCGGCGAGAACGTCAGCGGCAGGCCGGCGAGTTGCTCCATCATCGCCGCGAGACCGCCCTCGGTCGCCTTGTTGTTGACGCCGATCTCGCGATAGGCCGCCTCGACCTGGCCGCGTTCGGCCGAAGCGTAAGTCAGGCCGGACGTGTGGGTGCAGAGGTCGATGACCCGCATCGGGCGCTTCGTGGCGACCGTCTTGAAGCGGCCAAGCGCGCCGCTCTCATAAACGCGCATGCCCTTCCACGATGGAATCCAGTTCTCGACCTCGTCGGCGAGGCTGAGCCGCCCCTCCTCGACCAGCATCATCAGCGCCACGGCGGTGATCGGCTTCGACATGGAATAGATGCGGAAGATCGCGTCCTCGCGCATCGCCTTGCCGCGCTCCATGTCGATCTGGCCGGTCATGCTGCTGTAGGCAAGTTCGCCCCTGCGCCACACCTGGGTCAGCGTCCCCGGCACCAGGCGCCGGTCGACATAGTCGGTCTGGTGTTGACGGCCAATGCGCTCAAGCCGGGTCAGCGAGAGCCCGGCGCGATCCGTTCCCGACATGAATTCCTCCCCTTCTTCTTTTGAATGCAGCGCGCTTTATTCGACGCCGGCGACGTCGTCGAACTTCTCAAGGTCCTGATGCTCGGCCTTGATCCAGCGCACCGTACCAGACGATGACCGCATCACCACGGTGTGCGTGGTGATCGCGCGTTTGCCGAACTTGACGCCGGCAAGCAGGTTTCCGTCGGTAACCCCGGTCGCCGCGAACAGCACATCGCCACGCGCCATCTCGCTCATGTCGAACTTGTGGTTCACGTCCGCGACGCCCATGCGCTGGGCCCGTTCGCGCTGCTGGTCGGAATTGATCACCAGCCGGCCCTGCATCTGGCCGCCGATGCACCGCAAGGCCGCCGCGGCGAGCACACCTTCCGGGGCGCCGCCGATGCCGAGATAGATGTCGATGCCGGTCTGCTCCGGCTCGGTCACGTGGATGATGCCGGCAACATCCCCGTCGCCGATCAGCCGGATCGCGGCGCCGGTCGCCCGGATCTCCTCGACCAGCCGCGCATGGCGCGGGCGATCGAGCACACAGGCCGTCACCTCGTTCACCGGGACGCCCTTGGCCTCGGCAATGGCAAGGATGTTTTCGCGTGGCGAGCGGTCGAGGTCGACCACGCCCGGCTCGTAACCGGGGCCGATGGCAATCTTGTCCATGTAGACGTCGGGCGCGTTGAGCAGGCTGTCCTGCTCGGCGATGGCAATCGTGGCGATGGCGTTCGGCAGGTTCTTGGCGGCGATCGTCGTGCCTTCCAGCGGGTCGAGCGCGATATCCACGCGCGCCCCGCGCTTGGTGCCGACCTCTTCGCCGATGAAGAGCATCGGCGCTTCGTCGCGCTCGCCTTCGCCGATCACCACGGTTCCGTGGATCGGCAGCCGGTTGAGTTCGCGCCGCATGGCATCGACGGCGGCCTGGTCCGCTGCCATTTCGTCGCCCCGGCCGCGCAAACGCGCGGCAGCTACCGCAGCCCGCTCGGTCACCCGCACCAGTTCCAGCGTCAGGATGCGGTCGAGTGCCGAGACGCCCCTGCCAAACCGGATTTCCTGGTTCATGACTGGTCTCCGCGCGCCGCTCCCGCCACCATCAGGCGAGTGGCTCTATTCGTATCATCTGCGGTTCGCCGACAATATGACCATCCGCCAAAATACCGTCCAACGCCCGGCGAATGGCCGTTTCGGTGGTCTCGTAGGTAATCAGGATCACCGGCGCCGGGGCTTCCGGCGTGGGATGCTCGGGCGTGGCCGACCTGGGGGCACGGCGCCGCTGCACGATCGATTCCAGCGATATCCCGTCGGTCGCCATGCGCCCGGCGATGGCCGCGAAGGCGCCCGGCCGGTCATAGACCGACAGGCGGATATAGTAGCCGCCCTCGTGCAGCCGCATGCCGGCCTGCCGGTAGGGCTCGAGGCTCGAGGCCGGCCGGCCGAACGTTCCCACGATATCGCCGCGTGCGATGTCGGCGATGTCGCTCATCACCGACGACGCGGTCGCGTCCCCGCCGGCGCCCGGACCGGAGAGGACCAGTTGCCCGACGAAGTCGGCATCGACCGCCACCGCGTTGGTCACGCCGTCGATGCGCGCGATGGACGATGACTTCGGCACCATGGTCGGATGCACACGCTGCTCGATGCCGCTGTCGGTGCGGCTGGCGACGGCGAGCAGCTTGATCCGGTAGCCGAGATCGTCGGCCGCCTGGATGTCGGCGGATGTGATCGACGAGATGCCCTCGACGTAGATCGACTCGGCGTCGATCTCCGTGCCGAAGGCGATTGCCGTCAGCAGCGCCAGCTTGTGCGCCGCGTCGTATCCCTCGATGTCGAAGGCCGGATCCGCCTCGGCATAGCCGAGGCTCTGCGCTGCCTTGAGGCACTCGGCAAACGAGAGCCCGTCCTGTTCCATCCGCGTCAGGATGTAGTTGCAGGTGCCGTTCAGGATGCCATAGACGCGGCTCACCGTGTTCCCGGCAAGCGCCTCGCGCAATGTCTTGATGATCGGGATGCCGCCGGCCGCCGCCGCCTCGAAATTGAGGCTGACGCCGTTGCTCTCGGCCGCACGCGCCAGTTCCAGCCCGTGCTTCGCCATCAGCGCCTTGTTTGCGGTGACGACGTGCTTGCCTGCGTCGATTGCGGCGATGACGGACTCATGGGCAACCCCGCCCTCCCCGCCGATCAGCTCGACGAAGAGATCACTGTCTGGATGCCGCGCCAGCGCGATGGGATCGTCGAACCAGGTGTAGCGCGAAAGATCGACGCCCCGGTCCCTGGTCCGGCTCCGTGCCGAAACGGCGGTTATCGACAGCGGCCGGCCGGTCCGCACGGCAATATCGTTGCCGTGGCGCTCCAGCAGGCGCACCAGCGAAGTACCGACGTTTCCAAGCCCGGCGAGGCCGATGCGCAAGGGTGCGTTCATGGTCGTTCCCGGATGACAGGCGGGCGCATGAATAGCGCCCGAGGGCCGGCTTGGCGAGGGCCGGCTTTGAGGTTCCCCAACGTGGCTAGAATAGGCCCTTGATTGCCGCAATAAACCCCGGCAGGGCGGTCGCGCTCGTGTTGAGCAGCGCCGAACCGCCAAGCAGCGCAAAGAAGAAGATCGGCGCGGCCGCCAGTGTTGAGAGGAACATCATTGTTCGAAGTACCCACCGCCTGCGGGCGCTGATAGTCCGCGTCACGCCCGGCGCCGGCGGCGGCACGAATTTCATGAACTGAACAATTGTGATGCAGATCAGTGAGACCAGAAAGGCAAAGGCGGTCCAGGCCAAAGCGCCGCCGATCATCTGGACCGCGGAATCGCTCTTGCCATAGACGGCTCCGAGCCCGGTCAGGAGAGCCGCCACCAGCGCAATGCAGATCGTGATACCGCCGCCAAAGAAATGGATCGGAACGCGGTAGGGATCGCGGCTCGCCTCGGCGCTTGCGCGAACCGCCCTTTCCACCGCGCCGGCAATGACATTGTTGGCCGGCGACGCTTGTGGTGCCAGCGCATTCTGGATCGCCGTTTCCACAGTCGTCACGATCTGTGCTTCGTCCAGCGGCATGGTGGTGCTCCCCAGCTTCTCCAACTGGCACAACCATAGCACGCAAGCCGCCGAATACGCCGGCGCGCCGCAGTCAAGAACGATGAGACTTGGTCTACCGCGATGCCTTCAGCGACACGACGTTGTGCAGCGTCTTGTCGGCCGTCTCGAGGAAGCGGCGGACATTGCGTCCGGCCTGGCGGATGCGCTGCTCATTCTCGACCAGCGCGATGCGGACATAGTCGTCGCCGTGCTCACCAAAGCCGATGCCCGGCGCCACGGCCACGTCCGCCTTCTCGATCAGCAGCTTCGAGAACTCCAGCGAGCCCAGCGCACGGAACGCCTCCGGGATAGGCGCCCACGCGAACATCGAGGCGCTCGGGCTCGGGATCGTCCAGCCGGCGCGTCCGAAGCTGTCCACCAGCGCGTCGCGCCGACCCTTGTAAGTCGCGCGCATCTCGTCGATGCAGTCCTGCGGGCCATTCAGGGCGGCCGTCGCCGCCACCTGGATCGGCGTAAACGCGCCGTAGTCCAGATACGACTTCACGCGACCGAGCGCCGACACCAGCCGCTCGTTGCCGACGGCGAATCCGACCCGCCAGCCCGCCATCGAGAACGTCTTCGACATGGAGGTGAATTCCAGCGCGATATCCATCGCGCCCGGCACCTGCAGGATCGAGGGCGGCGGGTTGTCGTCGAAATAGACCTCCGCATAGGCGAGATCGGACAGCACGATGAGGTCATGCCGGCGGGCGAAGCTGATGAGGTCGCGGTAGAAATCGAGGTCGGCGACCTGCGCCGTCGGGTTGGACGGATAGCAGACAACCACTGCCAGCGGCTTCGGGATCGAATGGATCACGGCGCGTTCGAGCGCGTGGAAATAGTCGGCGTCAGCCGTCGAGGGCAGCGCGCGAATGACGCCGCCGGCCATCAGGAAGCCGAAGGCGTGAATGGGATAGCTCGGGTTCGGACAGAGCACGACATCGCCCGGCGCGGTAATCGCGTGGGCGATATTGGCGAAGCCCTCCTTCGAACCGATGGTCACGATGACCTGGCTGTTCGGATCGACCGTCACGCCGAACCGGCGAGCGTAATAGGCTGCCTGGGCGCGACGTAGTCCGTTGATGCCGCGCGAGGCGGAATAGCCGTGGGTGTCCTCGCGACGGGCGGTCTCGGCCAGCTTCTCGACGATGTGTGGGGGCGTCGGCAAATCCGGGTTGCCCATGCCGAGATCGATGATGTCGGCGCCAGAAGCTCGGGCGCTCGCCTTCAGCCGGTTCACCTGCTCGAAGACATATGGCGGCAAGCGCCGCACCCGATAGAACTCCGACATCGTCTTGCGTCCCGTCCCTCAGTGAAAATAACCCGCCCGCGTCCCACGGGCGGCGCTCTCTAGCATTCTCCGTCGCCGTTTGCACTCGCCAGGCGGTCAGCCGGCTTCAGCTTTTCCTTGGAGCAATCGGCGGAGTTTCTGGCCTTCGCAAGGCCGGCCCCCTGAGCCTTGGCGAGCGCCTCCAGCTCGGCAATCACCTTGGCCTTTTCTTCCGGCGTCAGAAGCTTGTTGCCTGAAGCGCTGGGAGGCGGCGCGCTGGTCACCGCCACCGCCGGAGGCAATGGCATCGCGGCTTGAGCGGGCGCCACGGGCGTCGGTTGTGCTGCCGTTCGGGGCTCGCCCGCTGGAACGGTCGTCTCCTCGACCATCACAGCCGGCCGTGCAACGCTCCCAACGCTTGCCGGTTCGCCGGCGGGCGGCGGCGCGAGCGCCATCGGAGCGCTGGCAGGAAGCGCCGAAGCCGAAGGATATCCGGAGAAGTCGCCCATGGACCGTGTGCACCCGGAAGCTGCCAGCCCCATGCCGACAGCCAATACGAACGCCAGGCTACGACTGCCCGTTGACCCGAGCCGCTGCCTGCCGCCTGGATGCTGCGCTTTCATGGTGACTAAGTGGTTACCCAAGGCTGGTATTCCGTGAGCCAGTCTTTAACTAGCATCGTATTATGACCAAAAAGCGGGCGGCAGCCCATGTGGCGCGGCAGCGCTTATCCGCGGACCGGTGATGACCAAGGACTACGAAATTCCGGGGAAAGCGTTGGGGATCAAGGATCCCGAAGTCTTTGCCCACAACCTGGCGCGACTGGTCGAGGAGGCCGGCAAGGCCGCCTCCGCATATCTCAAGCCCCGCGAAGAGGGAAAGACGTCGATCGAGGTCGATGGCTTCGTCCAGGATGTCGTCAAGACACTGACCAAGGTCGGCGAATACTGGACGAGCGCCCCGGACCGCGCTGTGGAGGCGCAAAACCGCCTCCTCACCAGCTACATGGGCCTGTGGGCCTCCAGCATGAAGCGCATGATGGGCGAACCGGCCCCGCCTTCGGTCGAACCGGACGCACGCGACCGCCGCTTCTCCGACCCGGATTGGAGCGGCAACCAGTTCTTCGATTTCATCAAGCAGTTCTACCTCATCACCAGTCGCTGGGCGGAGGCGATGGCGGAGGACGCGAAGGGCCTCGACCCGCACACGCGCCAGAAGGCGGCGTTCTACGTCAAGCAGATCGCAAGCGCCCTCGCCCCATCCAATTTCGTGCTGACCAATCCCGAGTTGCTGCGCGAAACGCTCGCGAGCGACGCCAGCAATCTCGTCCGCGGCATGCACATGCTGGCCGAGGATATCAGGGCCGGCGGTGGCAACCTCAAGATCCGGCAGTCGGACGGCTCGAAGTTCAAGCTCGGCGAGACCCTCGCGAACACGCCAGGCAAGGTGGTCCACCAGAACGACGTGTGCCAGCTGATCCAGTATGCGGCGACCACCGGGACGGTGTTCAAGCGGCCGCTATTGATCGTGCCGCCGTGGATCAACAAGTTTTATGTCCTCGACCTGACGCCCGAGAAATCCTTCATCCGCTGGTGCGTCGAACAGGGTCACACCGTGTTCGTGATCTCGTGGGTCAATCCGGATCGAAAACAGGCAAAGAAGAGCTTCGAGCACTACATGCGCGAAGGCATCTTCGAGTCGATCGACGCGATCACCGACATCACCGGATCCGACGAGGTGGACACCGCTGCCTACTGCGTTGGCGGCACTCTGCTTTCCGTTGCCCTCGCCTACGCCGCGGAGACCGGCGACAAGCGCATCCGTTCCGCGACGCTGTTTGCAACCCAGGTCGATTTTTCCGAAGCCGGTGACCTTCAGGTGTTCGTCGACGAGGAGCAGATCGCCGCGGTCGAAGAGAAGATGGACGTGCGTGGCTATCTCGAAGGCCGCAACATGCACGTGGCGTTCAACATGCTGCGGCCCGACGATCTCATCTGGCCCTACGTCATCGGCAACTATTTCAAGGGCAAGGAGCCCTCGCCTTTCGATCTGCTGTACTGGAATTCCGACACCACGCGGATGCCCGCGGCGAACCACTCGTTCTACCTCCGCAACTGCTACCTCGATAACAAGCTGTCGCGTGGCGAGATGGAGGTCGCCGGAATCCGGCTCGACCTCGGCAAGGTCAAGATTCCGATTTTCAACCTCGCCGCGCGCGAGGATCACATCGCGCCGCCACGCTCTGTCTTCTACGGTTCGTCATTCTTCGGCGGCAAAGTGACCTTCGTGCTCGCCGGCTCCGGTCACATCGTGGGGGTGGTCAACCCACCAGCGCGCAACAAGTACCAATACTGGACCGGCCCGGCGCCACGCGGCGACGGCTTCAAGGCCTGGATGGAGAAGGCCAGGGAGCACCCGGGCTCATGGTGGCCGCACTGGCAGGAATGGGTCGAAAAGCTCGGCAAGACCCGCGTGAAGGCACGCCCGATCGGCAACAAGAAATACAAGCCGATCGAGGATGCGCCGGGCAGCTACGTGCGGGTAAAGTCCTAGCCTACCCGGCCCGCAGCCGATTCAGCAGTGCCGCGTCGGGATAGGAATCCGCCGGCAGGCCGAGCTTCATCTGCACGTCTTTGACCGCCGCCCGCGTCTGCGCGCCGATGACGCCATCGATCTTGCCGACATCGTAACCGCGTGCCGTGAGCAACTTCTGAACCTCGCGCACGTCACCTGCGCTCAGCGACACTGCGTTGCCGCGCGATACCTTGGGCGCACCGGCCAGCCGCGCAGCGAGGTACGCCGCGGTCGTCGAGTAAACGAGCGAATTGTTCCACTCGAGATAGACGTCGAAATTCGGGTACGCGAGGAACGCCGGCCCGTTACGTCCCATCGGAAGATGCAAGGCCGCATTCGGTCCGTTGGTATTCAGCGGCTTGCCGTTTGGTTGAGTCACACCCCAAGCGGCCCATTGCGACAGCGGCAACTTGATTGAGATGTCCGCCTGGTCCCACGGCAGCTCTTTGGTTAGGCGCACCTCCTGCAACCACGGCTGACCGCGCTGCCAGCCGAGGGCCTTGATGTAGTTAGCCGCCGAAGCAAGTGCATCCGGCGCACTGCGCAACATGTTGACCTTGCCGTCGTTATCGAAGTCGACGCCGTAGTCGAGGTAGCGCGCGGGGATGAACTGAAGCTGCCCCAACTCGCCCGCCCACGGTCCGCGCATTTCGCCTGCGGTCAGGTCTCCGCGGTCGATGAGTTTGACGGCCGCAAGCAGTTGCGTGCGGAAAAGGTCCGGACGACGGCAGTCATATGCCAGCGTTGCCAGTGAGGTCAGCGTCGGTCCATCGCCGATGAAGGCGCCGAAATCGGTCTCGAGGCCCCAGTATGAGGTAAGCACCGCGGCCGGCACGCCGAACTGCTTCTCGATCGCCGCAAACGTGTTCTTGTACTTCGCAATGTTGGCCGGACCTTGGGTCAGGCGATGGCTCGACACCATCCGGTCCGAGAACTGCAGAAAATCCTGCGTAAAGACGCCCTGGGCACGATCCTTCTTGATGATCGCCGGGTCGAATCGAACGTTGCCGAGCGCGGAGTTGATCGCGCCGCGCGACATCCCCTTCGACGCGGCTTCGGCGCGCACGCCATCGAGCCACGCGTCGAAGCTGCCTTCCTTCTGGCATCCGGCGGCCAATGCCGGATTGGCCGCCACGACGGCGATCGCGGCAACAGCGAAAATCGTTCTCAGTCCTAGGGCCTTCATCAGCCATCCTTGCGTCTGAATCGCCCACCCCGCGAGGACTATAGGCAGACCAATCAGGCTGTGGGAAGGCGCAGTCCGACGACCCGTCAGCGGGCCAGGCACTCGAACCGGCGCCGGTCCCCGCCCGGCCGCACCTCCGGCTCGGCTCCGAGATGCATCACCGGATCGCCGTCGCCCCGGTAGGAGGGCCATAGCGGCAGTCCCGCGCCGTTCGGGTCTCCTGCAACGATGAAATTGGTCCAGTACCGCGACATTCCGGCGGCCGTCTGACGGTCACCGCCCGTGTAAATCCACGGAAATGCGTCCAGCGTATCGAGGGCATACATGATCTCGGCCGCGTGAAAAGCGCCGGCTTCCGCCACCGGCCGGCCCTCCGAACCAGTCGGCCGGAACCTGCGGTTCCCAGTCGAACCGGTAGCGATAAACCTCAGCCTTTCCGGTCTTTTTCTGCGCCTCCAGCCATGCCCAGGTCGGCTGGATGATCACCAGATCGCCGCCGAGTTCACGCGCCGATCGCGCCGCGGCCTCCGCGCTGTCAGCGGGATAGAGCGCCAGGACATCCGCCGCCCGATCCCCGACCCGCTGCTTCACAATCTCGGCGAATGGCGCCGTGGCGTCGCGTGAAATGTCGAAGTTGAACCCCTCGTCGCGGTTCCAGCCTGCCAGCAAGGCGACATCGTTTTGCCGTCCTGCGGCGAAGATCGTTGCGGGCGAGTCAGGCAGAAAGTGTCCGTCCACGATCGGCCAAAAGCGCTCGCCGGTCTGGGCTTCGACAATGCGTTCGGCCGGCACCGAGCGAAGCTCGGCCAGCGACGCCACGCCAAGTTTCTCCGCAAACGCGATGCCCATGCGCTCGGCAGTTGCCAGCGTGAGATCGCGCGCTGTCGCCGGTGGCGGGAACATCGCCCCGCTTTGTCCGATGGCGCGCTGGAAGAGCCCGGCCGCCAGCGGCGAAGCCATCAGCGCGGACACAGAGATTGAGCCGGCCGACTCCCCCGCAATCGTCACGCAATCGGGATCGCCACCGAAAGCGGCGATGTTGCGCTTGACCCAGGCAAGCGCCGCGAGTTGATCCAGCAGCCCATAGTTTCCCGACGCACCAGCCTCGGTCGTCAGGTCCGGATGTGCCAGGAAGCCGAGCGCGCCCAAGCGATGATTTGCGGTGACGACAACCATTCCGCGGGCGGCGAGATTACCGCCGTCGTAGCGCGGCTCGGCGCCGTGGCCCACGACAAAGCCCCCACCATGGATCCAGAAGAGCACAGGTAAACGGTCAGCCGCATCTCGCGTTGGCGTCCACACATTCAGATAGAGACAGTCCTCGGAGACGCCGGGCGCCAGCGGGTCGATGTCGTCGAAGACGACGCCCTGCATCGCATTGGAGCCGAACTGGTTGGTGTCCCGGACACCGCTCCACGGCGCGGCCGGAATCGGCGCTCTCCACCGCAAATCTCCGACCGGGGGAGCCGCAAACGGGATGCCTTTGTAGACACGCACCCCGTCCGCGTTGGCCGGCGGCACTGCCAGCGCGCCGGTCTCGACGCGAAGGCTTGCCGCTTCAGCCGTCACTGCGATCAGGCTCCCGCCAGAGCCTGATCGAGATCCGCGATAATGTCCGCGACATCCTCGATGCCGACCGACAGGCGCACGACATCCGGCCCGGCACCGGCGGCCTTGCGCTGCTCGTCACTGAGCTGGCTGTGGGTCGTCGACCAAGGGTGGATGATCAGACTCCGAGTGTCACCGATATTGGCGAGGTGCGAGAACAGCTTGACGCTGGAGACCAGCTTGATCCCCGCCTCCGAACCGCCCTCGACCCCAAAGGTCAGCACGGCGCCCGCGCCTTTCGGGCAGTATTTCTGCGCGAGTTGGTGGTAGCGGTCACCCGGCAGGCCGGCGTAGCTGACCCACGACACCTTGTCGTGGCCCGCCAGATATTCGGCCACCGCTTTGGCGTTGTCTGAGTGTTTCTGCATCCTGAGCGGCAACGTCTCCGAGCCGGTGAGGATCAGGAATGAGTTGAACGGCGAGATCGCGGGGCCGAGATCGCGCAGGCCGAGGACGCGGCAGGCGATGGCGAAGGCGAAGTTGCCGAAGGTCTCGCCGAGAACCATGTCGTTGTATTCCGGACGCTTCTCGGAAAGCATCGGATAGCGCTTTGATGCCATCCAGTTGAACTTGCCACCGTCGACGATGATGCCGCCGATGGAATTGCCGTGGCCGCCGATGAACTTGGTCATCGAATGCACGATAATATCCGCGCCATGGTCGAAGGGCCGGCAGAGGTAGGGCGTCGCCAGCGTGTTGTCGACGATCAGCGGTACCCCTGCCCGCTTGGCGATCGCTGCGATACCGGCGATATCTGTGACGACGCCGCCCGGATTGGCGATCAACTCGACGAAGATCGCCTTGGTCTTCGGGCCGACGGCCTTCTCGAAACTCGCAAGGTCGTCGATATCCGCCCATTTCACCGTCCAGCCGAAGCTTTTGAACGAGTGGTTGAACTGGTTGATCGAGCCGCCATAGAGCTGGCGGGCGGCGACGAACTCGTCCCCAGGCTGCATCAGCGCGTGCAAGGTGACGAGTTGGGCCGCGTGACCGGAAGCAACCGCAAGCGCGGCGGTGCCGCCTTCGAGCGCCGCGATACGCTGCTCCAGCACGTCGCTGGTCGGGCTCATGATGCGCGTGTAGATATTGCCGAACGCTTGCAGGCCGAACAGCGACGCGGCGTGATCCGCGTCGTTGAAGACGTAGGAGGCCGTTTGGTAGATCGGCGTGATACGGGCGCCGGTCGTCGGGTCGGGTTTCGCACCGGCGTGAACCGCCAGCGTGGAAAATCCGGGTACGCGGTCTTCAGGCATTTCTCGCTCCCTTCGTCTTTCGGCCGTTCACCCGGCCACGGCGGCTATCCCTAGACCCTGACCGCGCATGAATCCAAAGCAAAAGCTGCCTTGTCAGCCCGGGGCAAGCGGAACGCATTTGCGCGCGTCCTAGAGACCGAGCCGCGCGTGATCGACCATGATGCAGCGATCCATGACCACGGCGATACCCGCCGCTCGCGCCCGCTCCGCGGCAACTTCGTCGCGAAGACCAAGCTGCATCCAGATCGATTTCGGCAGAATGGAGAGCGCCAGCGCCTCATTCACCACGCCACCGAGCGCATCGCGGCGGCGGAATATGTCGACAATATCGACCGGCTCGGGCACATCCGCGAGCCGCGCATGAACGGTCTGGCCCAGAATCTCTTTGCCGGCATGACCCGGGTTGATGGGGATCACGCGATAGCCGTGTCGGATCAGGTATTGCATCACGCCGTGGCTGGGCCGCACCGGATTTTGCGACGCACCAACCACCGCAATCGTTTGGCCGGGAGCCAGGACTTTGCGGAGTTGTGCCTCAAGTTGGGCTGAATCGTTCACGCCGGCTCCTGTTGTTGTGATGTGAAGAGCGTGGTGCCCACGTCAGTTGAGTGTGCCGTTTTCGCAACGGCCGATGTCATTTTGGAGTCACCGCTATGCGGCACCATTGGCATTTGTTAGTAGAGGTTTACGCGAATGCCGGGGGGCGTCGTTCCGTGGTCCCAAGAGGCAATTCCCATGCGTACAAGTTTCCTTGCAATAGCAGTAGGCGTTTCGGCGCTAAGCGTGTCGGTAGCGAATGCCGCCGACCTCTACCAGCCGCCGCCTGCGTCCTCCCCGATCTACGCGCCGACGCCGGTCGCATCGTGGACAGGCTTCTATCTGGGCATTCACGGTGGCGGTGCCTGGGGCAACTCGACTTCCAATTCCCCCGCGGATTTTAGCGTGAACGGACCGTATGTTGGTGCCCAGGCTGGGTACAACTGGCAGTTCGGCGGTCCCTGGGTGCTTGGCGTCGAGGCCGACATCAGCTGGAGCGGCGTTAATGGCGTGCGTTCACCGCCTGCTGCGCCGGTGACCACGACGCAGGACCTTGACTGGTTCGGCACGATCCGCGGCCGGCTTGGCTACTCGATGGGCGATTGGATGCCCTACGTGACCGGCGGCTGGGCCTATGGCAGTGCAACCCGTACGAACAGCGGGTTCCTGGGCGGAACCGCAAGCGCCTCGCACACCGGGTGGACCGCGGGCTTGGGCGTCGAGTGGGCTTTCGCTCAAAACTGGACGATGAAGGGCGAATACAAGTACGTCGATTTTGGTTCTTCGACCTACACCTACTCCCCCGGCGGCGGCGTCAACTCGGTCGACATGAAGTTGCACACCTTGGAATTGGGCCTGAACTACAAGTTCTGACCTCCGATTTCTCTGAAAACCCCGGCCTTGCCGGGGTTTTCTTTACCTCATATGAGGTATCCATATACCGCTCAATCAAACCTATGATTTCATTGCATGTTTTCCGAAGAAACCGCTTGACCTAGCCGGCGACCTCTCCTAAGAAACCGGCCAACCGGCGGCGCTTCAGCGCCGCCTTCCTGTTTCCAACCGCCGGAAACCACCATGAAAACCTTCAATCTCAAGCCGGCCGACGTCGAGAAGAAGTGGGTCGTTATCGACGCCAGCGGCCTGGTCGTCGGACGCCTCGCGGCTATCGTTGCCCGGCGCCTGCGCGGCAAGCACCGCCCGACCTACACGCCCCATGTCGATTGTGGCGACAACGTCATCGTCATCAATGCGGAGAAGGTGGCGTTCACCGGCCGCAAGCGGGAAGACAAGAAGTACTACTGGCACACCGGCTGGATTGGCGGGATCAAGGAGCGCACCGCTGCCAAGATCCTCGACGGCCGTTTCCCGGAGCGCGTGGTCGAGAAAGCCGTGGAGCGGATGCTTCCGGAAGGCCCCCTCGCCCGCCAGCAGCTCAAGAATCTCCGCGTTTACAAGGGTACCGAACACCCGCACGCCGCACAGCAGCCGGAAGCGATCGACATCGCTGGTCTGAGCCGCAAGAACGTAAGGATTGCCTGATATGGCCGACCTGCAGTCTCTCCAGGATCTCGCCACCCAAGTGCCGGCCGCGCCGGTCCACGTGCAGAAGCTCGATTCCCTGGGCCGTGCCTACGCCACGGGCAAGCGCAAGAACGCTGTCGCCCGCGTATGGGTGACGCGCGGCGCCGGGCGCATCTTCGTCAACGACAAGGACTTCACCGAGTATTTTGCTCGGCCAGTGCTCCAGATGATCCTGCGCCAGCCGATCCTGACGGCGAACCGCGACGGCCAGTACGACGTCCGCGCCACGGTTTCCGGCGGCGGGCTCTCCGGTCAGGCAGGCGCGCTGCGCCATGGCATCTCGCGCGCGCTCACCTACTACGAGCCCGAACTGCGGACCGCACTCAAGAAGGCCGGCTTCCTCACGCGCGATTCCCGCGTGGTGGAGCGCAAGAAGTACGGCCGCGCCAAGGCCCGACGTTCCTTCCAGTTCTCCAAGCGCTGATCGGCGCTCCCGCGTCCCATATCAAGGGCGGGCCGATCGGCCCGCCCTTTTTGTTTGTCCGCAATCCGGCTATCTGCTGGACTGAAACGGAGGACCTACCGTGGTTGCCACTGTCTTCATCGATGGCGAGGTCGGCACGACCGGCCTGCAAATCCGGACCCGGCTCGAAGGCCGCAGCGACCTTCGCCTGCTGTCGATCGCGCCGGAGCGGCGCAAGGACGCCGCCGCCCGTTCGGACCTGCTCAATAGCGCCGATGCTGTGATCCTGTGCCTGCCGGACGACGCGGCGCGGGAGGCGGTCGGCCTGATCAAGAGCAACAGCACCAAGGTCATCGACGCCTCTACGGCGCACCGTGTCGCCGATGGCTGGATTTTCGGCTTCCCCGAGATGGACACGGCACAGCGGTCAAAGGTTGCCGAGGCCAGCCGCGTGTCCAATCCAGGCTGCTGGTCAACCGGCGCTATCGGCCTTATTCGTCCGCTGGCTGCCGCTGGCCTTCTCCCGGCGGACACCGCGCTGACGATCTTCGGCATCTCTGGCTATTCCGGCGGCGGCAAATCGCTGATCGCGGAATTCGAGGATACGAGCGCCGCCAATTTCACCCAGGACGCCGTCCGCATTTACGCCCTGCCCCTGAAGCACAAGCACGTGCCCGAGATCATGAAGCATGGCGGACTGACCGTGCGGCCGGTCTTCGCGCCGAGCGTCGGCCGCTACTACAAGGGCATGATCGTCGAGGTGCCGATGCATCTCGACCTCCTCCGGGGCAAGCCTGCCTTGGCGGACGTGCATTACATCCTGTCGCAGCACTATGAGGGCGAGCAGTTCATCGAAGTCGCGACGCTCGCGGAGTCCGCGGCGTTGACGGGGCTCCAGCCCGAGGCGCTGAACGGCACGAACCGCATGAAGCTGTTCGTGTTCGGGTCCGACGACGTCCGGCAGGCGCGACTGGTGGCCCTCCTCGACAACCTCGGCAAGGGCGCTTCCGGCGCGGCGGTGCAGAACCTCAACCTGATGCTTGGCCTCGACGAGGCGGCCGGCCTCGCCTGAGCGGTTCAGGCGGCGGACGCCACCGGCATGGCCGGCCACATGGCGCGCATGTGCATCACCGCCGCCATCAGCACGATCATCGCACCGAACTGATGGGTCAGCGCAAGATGTAGCGGCACGACCATCACCAGGGTGGCAATGCCTAGCACCGCCTGCAACGTAACCAGCATTGCAAGAACCAAGGCTGACCGCGCATGTGACGTGTTCCGCGCCTGCCAGGCGTGCGCCAGCGTGAGCGCGAACAACAGATATGCTCCGATGCGATGATCGAACTGGACCGTCGCAACATTCTCGAACAGATTCTGCCACCACGGCGACTGGATGAACAACCCGGACGGAACAAGGGTGCCGTCCATCAGCGGCCATGTGTTGTAAGTCATGCCGGCATCGAGGCCCGCAACGAGGCCGCCAAGGAAAATCTGAACCGCCGTCAGCCCAACGATCACGCCCGCCACCCGCCGGAGACGCCAGCGCGCCTCGCTGAGCGGGCTCGGTGCAAGCCCCCGGATCACCCATACCACATAGGCAAGAATCGCTGCCGCCAGCGTCAGATGGATCGCGAGGCGATACTGGCTGACGTCGGTGCGCTCGCTGAGGCCGCTCGACACCATCCACCAGCCGACGGCGCCCTGTAGGCCGCCAAGCAGGAAGATTGCTACCAGCCGCGGCTTGAGTGCCGGCTCGATGCGGCCAGTGACCCACAGCCCGATCATCGGGATCAACACGACCGCGCCGATCAGGCGGCCGAGTAGCCGATGCGCCCATTCCCACCAGAAGATGCCTTTGAACTCCGCCAGCGTCATGTCCCGGTTGATCTGCTGGAACTCGGGGATCTGCTGGTACTTCGAGAATTCCTCCTGCCACTCGGCGTCGTTGAGCGGCGGGATGACGCCATGAATCGGCTTCCACTCGGTGATCGAAAGCCCGGAATGGGTCAGCCGGGTGGCACCTCCGACGACCACCATCGCCACGATCATTAGCGCCACAAGGGACAGCCACCACCGCACGACGTTACGGTCGCGGCCGCGATCTCGGATCGTTGTCTGGATGCTACCCGCGATGCTTGCCAAGGGCCCTGCTCCTCGGCAAAGGGTTACAGTTGGGTCCGGCCGGTAGCAAGCGCGCATCCGGTCGCGGCCGTGTTACGGAGGATTGGTGTGCCTCGCACCTACCGCAAGCTTGTGGGCGCCGTGCTGCTGGTGGTCTTCGTGCCACTCTACGCGCTGGTGGCCATGACCATCGGCGCGGCCAAGCTGCCGGGAACTTCGACGCTCGTGCAGACGCTCTATTTCGCCGTCGCGGGCCTGATCTGGGTTGTGCCCGCCGGAATTATCATCAAGTGGATGCAGCGCCCCGACCCCGGCGAATGACGCTCACGCGGCGGCGCCGGCCGATGCGTTCTCGTCCGAAACCGGCGCCTCGCTGTCAGTCTGGGGGTCGGTGTCGGTGGCCGGATCGACCATCAACAGCAAAATCTTGGCGTCGGTAACGGCGCTGATGCGGTCGAAAGCGCCGCGCGTGCGCGGATCGGACGCACCGAACTCGCTGACCACTACACCGATGTCCGCAGTCGTACCGACCACGCGAATCATGGCGTCGCTGGCATCCAGGATCACGCAGTCATAGGTCAGTGCCAGCGCCGAGAGAATCGTCTCAAGCCGCTCGCCCGCCAGCGACCTGCCAGGCAGCGGCTTGCGCCCCGCGGGAATGAAGTGCGCCCGCGACTGCCTGTCGCGGAAGATCACCTGCGCAAATGAAGCATCGCCGTCGAACAGGTCGGAGAATCCGGGGAGGTCAGACCCCTCGCCCATCGACGCCGTATTGGCGCCGTCACCGCGGAAATCCACGAGCACCGCGCGGGCCTCGGCGCGCGCCAGCGCCCGAGCCAGCGCCACAGCCGCAAGTGGCCGCCCATTCTCATCGGCGCCCTCGGCAAGCGTCACGAGGACACGCCGCGCGCCGCTGCTGATGATCTCGCTGCCGATCTCGGCGAGAGATTCCTCGACACGATCGACCAAGTTCGGCGCGAGCGTCGGATCGCTTGGCATCATCCGCCGAACGCTGTGATCGTCTGCCCAGCGCAGATGGCCGCCCACCGGAATTGCGTCAGGCACCATCGGCAGCGGTTCGGCAAACCGAACCCGGCGCATGGGCCGACCGCTTGCCAATTCCATCAAAAGAACCAGCGCAATAGCCAGGATCAGGGCAACGACCGTGGCGGCTGCCGTCATCGGAATAACTTTGGGGAAGCTTGGCGCGTTGGCGACCGCCGCCCGCGACACGATACGCGCATCAGCCGGCGGCAGGTTCGCTTGCTCGCGCGACACCGCTTCGCGATAGCGCCGCAGATAAGAGTCGAGCAGGTCGCGCTGCGCCGAGGCTTCGCGCTCGAGCGCCCGCAGGTTTACTTCTGCGTCGTTGGCCTGCCCCGTCACCACCTTCTGGCGCGAGAGGCTGGCCGAAAGCTCCTGTTCGCGCGCCGCCGCCAGCCCCGCTTCTGAGTCGAGCCCCTCGGCGATCTTGCGTGCCTCGACGCCGATCAGCCGGTCGAGGTCGTTGACCTGCGCATTCAGTTCCTTCATTCGCGGATGTTGCGGCAGCAAAGTCGCGGAAAGTTGCGCGATCTGCGCGCGCAGGCCCACCTGCTGCTCGACCAGCCGCTGGATCAGCGGGGAATTCATCACCGCAGGCAAGCTCGACCCATTCCCATTCTTGAGCGCGGCGCGGATCAGGTCGGCCTTTGCCTCGGCGTCGGCCTGTTCGGCCCGAACCCGGGCGAGCTCGGCGTTCAGATCGCCGAGCTGCTGCTGTGGCAAAGTCGAGTCGGTTGTGCCGCCGGACGAGAAGAGATCATTCTGGCTGCGGAAGGTCTCCACCTTCGCCTCGGCCTCCTGCACCTTCGTGCGCAGTTCGCCAATCTGTGTAGAGAGGAACCGCGCCGCGTCGGCCGTGAAGTCGCGCTTCGCCTCGCGCTGCAGGACGATATAGCCCTCTGCGATCGCATCGGCGGCGGCGGCGGCGAGCTTCGGATCGTGCGACGAGAAGGCGATGACGATGACACGTGACTTCTCGACGGCGTAGACAGAAAGCTTGTCGTAATACGCCTCGAGGACCTGATCCTCGACCGAGCCGTTCAGCTTCGGCCCCATGCCGATCGCAGAACGGAAGTCATCCAGCCACGACCCCTCCGCGAGGGCCGGGTTGAACTCCGGCTTGCTCGCGAGATCGAGCTGACCCGCCACGGTTTTCGCCAGCTCCCGCGAACGGACCAATTGCACCTGGCTGGTGATCGCCTGCTCGTCGAGCGCGTTCTGCGAATCGGCCGGGCTCGTCTGGGTCGTCTGCGTGAGATTGGTGTCGCTCGTCCCGATGAGGATGGACACTTCAGAACTGTAAGTCGGCGACAGATGGCTTAGTCCGTAGAAGGTGCCTGCAGCCACAAGTCCAACAAAAACAATTATATATGGAAGCTTTCTCAACAAAGATGAGAAAAGCGCCCGGACGTCGAGCTCCATTTCCGCTTCAGTGGCCGGTCGCATTTCCATGGGAAGACTCGCACAGTGGCTTGCTCCGCATGATCGGGACACATGGTAATCACATCGTTAACAACCTGAACGACAGGGTTGGGCGCCAGTTAAACTTATTTAACAACACTTTAATTTTCCGGATACTTGCGGCGCTCCGAGTCGTTACGAACAGCTAGTCTTTACGGTGCATTAACCATACCGGCCGGATAGTCACCGGCATTGCCGCACCATCAGGCCGAGCCCAAGAAATGCGTTCGTATGGACTGACCACTCTCCTGATCGGGCTCGTGCTTCTGGCCGGGTGCGCCAACACTCCCAAGGTGGAGGACGGTTACCATCCGGAGTTGGTATCGCCTTACCGGCTGGATGCCGGCGACCGGGTGCGAGTCATCGTTTTCGGACAAACCGATCTTTCCAACACATACGTGGTCGATCAGGCTGGCGCGATCGCGATACCGTTGATCGGCACAGTGCCGGCGCGTGGACGCTCGACGGCGCAGGTAGAAACCGACATAGCGGCAAAGCTGCGCAAGGGCTACTTGCGCAATCCAGACGTCTCGGTCGAGATCGACCGCTATCGCCCGTTCTTTGCCATGGGCGAACTCGGTGCGCCCGGCCAGTACCCTTATGTACCGGGCTTGACCGTACAGCAGGCTGTTGCCGTCGCCGGTGG
The DNA here is from genome assembly GCA_963798195.1 of uncultured Alphaproteobacteria bacterium. Lineage (GTDB taxonomy): Bacteria > Pseudomonadota > Alphaproteobacteria > Rhizobiales > Kaistiaceae > CAVSRC01. Next base: position 1,208,439 of record CAWCSF010000010.1, read on the forward strand.
ATTCACACCGCGCGGCGACACGCATCTGGTGCAGGTCACCCGCAGCGTCAACGGAGAACTGGCAACTGCACTGTTGCAGATGAGCGATCCCGTGCTGCCTGGCGACACGCTGTTCGTGCGGGAGCGCCACCTCTGACCATTCCATCGTGACACGCCGTGGCGGAGAGGCTGCGCCATGAGAATCGTGCATTGCTTCCGCGATCCATCGGGAGGTTTGTTTCGCCACGTCCAGGATCTTGTCGCGGCACAGAATGCTGCCGGCCACTCCGTTGGGGTCGTCTGTGACTCGACCGTGGGAGAACCGTTCGACGAAAGTGCGGTCGACCGCTTACGACCGTCGCTCGGGCTCGGTCTCATTCGCGTTCCCATGCGCCGCGAACTCGCCCCTTCAGACCTTGCCGCGGCCTGGCGCATTGCCAGGCAGGTGCGGCCCCTCGCTCCCGATGTCCTCCACGGTCACGGCGCCAAGGGTGGCGCCTACGGGCGGACGATCGGCACCTTCTTGCGGGCATCTGGTACACGCGTAGCCCGCATCTACACTCCTCACGGCGGCAGCCTGCACTACGCGTCACAGGCGATCAAAGGGCGCGTGTTCTTCGCCGCGGAACGACTGTTCGGTCGGATGACCGATGGCTTCGTCTTTGTCAGCCAGTTCGAGGCCGACACATATGCCGCAAAAGTTGCTCCGCCCCCAGCGCCGGCCGCCATCGTTCCGAATGGCCTCCGCCCGGAGGAATTCGAACCGGTCGTGCCTAACGCTGACGCCGCCGACTTCCTGTTCGTCGGTACGTTGCGCGACCTTAAGGGGCCGGACGTCTTCATCGACGCGCTGGCGCGCCTCGGCGAGCAAGCAGGTCGGCCACCGACTGCGGTGATAGTGGGCCGAGGCGAAGAGAAACCGCGGTACGTGGCCCTGGCAGCCGAGCGGGGCTTAACCGACCGCGTAATGTTCCGCGACGCCATGCCGGCGCGTGAGGCGTTTCCGCTGGGGAAGACAATGGTGATCCCGTCCCGCGCGGAGTCGATGCCATACATCGTGCTCGAGACCATCGCTGCCGGTGTACCGCTGATCACCACGAGGGTCGGCGGCATTCCCGAAATCTTCGGACCCGAGTCCGGTCGCCTTGTCGCGCCGGGCAGTGTCGAGGAACTGGCCGAAGCCATGTCCGCAGTTCTCGCGGGACCCGAAGGTGCGCGTGGGGCAGCGGCGCGGCTGAACGCCCGGATCCAGGCAACTTTCTCGGTGGCAGCAATGGCCAAGGCGATCGAAGGGCTCTACCGGTCGGCAATAGCTCGTTAAGCCTGTTCCACGGTTTTCAAAGCAAAAGCCGACAATTTTAGTAGTCCAGGCAAGCGTTTTTTACCCCCAATCCTGTAGGCATTCGCCCGGGACGAGGTGGGTTGAATGGACGCTTGCACATGAACCAGCATGACCCCGCGAACGCGGTTGCGGCTCGCGTCAGCGCGGGTGAAACGCCCCCTTCGCCAGCAACGGGAGCCGTCGCGAGCAATCCAACGCTCAGCGCCGCGGCGCGCCTCGTCGCGGGCACCCTTTCTCGCAGCCCGATCTCACCGGTTCTGTTGGCCGGCTTCACGCGCCTCATCGAATTTACCGCAGTCCTCCTGACAGGAACGCTGGTTTATCTGGTCTACGTCGCGCCAGTTGAAGGCATGCTGTGGTGGTACGCTGGCCCGCTGGTCGCAGGCGCACTTCTGTCGGTGCTCCTCATCCAGATTGCCGACGGCTATTCCATTGTCGCCCTGCGCCGCGGCGCGTTGCAGCTCAGCCGCGTTTTCGTCGCCTGGACAAGCGTCTTCGTCCTTTTCACGGTTGCGGCGTTCCTTGCCAAGGTCGGCGATACATACTCGCGCGTCTGGGTCGCCTCCTGGTATGTGGCCGGCCTCTTCGTCTTCGCCGGTATGCGGGTGCTCATGGCGCGCATCGTACGCCGCTGGATCCGGTCGGGCCGCCTTGAGCGCCGTGCCGTGGTTGTCGGCGGCGGTGAATCGGCCGAAAAACTGATCAACGCCATCGAGTCCGAACCCGACAACGACATCCGCATCTGCGGAATTTTCGACGACCGCAAGGGCGATCGCTCGCCCGATATCGTCGCCGGCTATCCCAAGCTCGGTAATGTCGCCGAACTCGTCGATTTTGGTCGCATCGCGCGAATTGATCTGCTCATTGTCTCGCTGCCGATCACTGCAGAGAACCGGGTGCTCGAAATGCTGCGCCAACTTTGGGTGCTGCCCGTCGACATCCGCCTGTCTGCGCATACCAACAAACTCCGCTTCCGTCCGCGCACATACTCCTTCGTCGGCAAGGTGCCGTTCCTCGACGTCTTCGACAAGCCGATCGCGGGCTGGGACGTGGTCTCCAAGTGGCTGGTGGACCGCATCGTCGGCGGTCTCATCCTCCTGCTCGCGGCGCCGATCATGGCGCTGGTCGCGCTCGCCGTTAAGCTTAGCAGCAAGGGCCCGGTGCTCTTCAGGCAGAAGCGCTACGGCTTCAACAACGAGCTGATCGAAGTCTACAAGTTCCGCTCGATGTACGTGGACCAAGCCGACGCTGGGGCGGCGAAGCTGGTCACACGCGACGATCCCCGCGTCACCCCTGTCGGCCGATTTATCCGCAAGACGAGCCTCGACGAGTTGCCGCAACTCTTCAACGTCGTTTTCTGGGGCAACCTGTCGCTTGTCGGGCCGCGGCCGCACGCCCTCGAGGCAAAAGCTGCCAACCGGCTCTACGATCAGGTCGTCGACGGGTACTTCGCCCGTCACCGCGTCAAGCCGGGCATCACCGGCTGGGCCCAGATCAACGGCTGGCGCGGCGAGACCGACACGACGGAAAAGATCCAGCAACGCATCGAACACGACCTCTATTACATCGAAAACTGGTCCGTCGCATTCGACCTGTTCATCATCGCGGTGACGCCATTCCGCCTGCTCAGCTCGGGTAACGCGTATTGAGCCACGCGCCGGCAACGACACTCGACACGCCAGCGCCGCTCTGGCGCACGGGCGCCCGAATGGGCGATTGGGCCATCGGCCTGGTTGTCTTTCTCGGCGGCTTCGTCATTGAGGAGCCGGCGCCCTACGAGCTGCTGCTCATGCCCGTCATCCTCGTGTGGATCGTCTTCGGGCTGAAGCTCAATCGGCATTTCCTGCCGATGATAGTGCTCCTGTTGCTTTACATCGCCGGCGGTCTCATGGCGATCACGCAGCTTCCGTCGATCAACAAGGGCGCCATCTACATGGCGACCACGGCTTTCCTGATTTTCTCGTCGATCTTTTTCGCGGCAGTAATCGCCACTGCGCCGGAGCGCCGACTCGAGCTAATCAAGAAGGCCTACATTGCCTCGGCGGCAATCACATCACTGATCGGCATCGCGGCCTATTTCAGGCTGCTGCCGGGATCGGACCTCTTCCTGCTCTACGGCCGCGTGAAGGGCCTCTTCCAGGATCCGAACGTGTTCGGCCCGTTCCTGGTGCTGCCTATAGCGCTGCTGTTTCGCGACGTGCTGACGAATAGACTGCGCGACAGCCTCGGCCAAAGCTCATTGCTGATGATCCTGCTCATCGCCGAGCTACTCGCGTTCTCGCGCGCCGCGTGGGGAATGACGCTGGTAGCAATGGTCCTGGTTACGCTGCTCGCCTTCGTCAACGAGCCGCGTCAGCTGGGCCGCGTGCGTATCCTTCTCTATTTCGTCGGCGGGTTGATGGCCGCAGGCGTGCTGATCGCGATTGCGCTCTCCATCCCCGCGGTGTCGGATCTCTTTGCCCAGCGCGCGACGCTCCTGGAAAGCTACGACTCCGGCCGCCTCGGGCGCTTCGCCCGTCAGGCGATGGGCTTCTTTCTGATCCAGGAGCATCCCCTCGGGCTTGGGCCGTCCGCCTTCGGCAAGCTGTTCGGCGAAGACGAGCACAACATGTGGCTGAAGGGATTCACTACCTACGGGTGGATCGGCGGGTTCTCTTACATCATCCTGGTGGTCTGGACGCTCGTGGCATCGGCGCCACTGCTCTTCAAGCGCCGCGCCTGGACGCCGATCGTGCAATGCGCCTTCGCCACTTTTCTTGGGCAGGTGATGATCCACAACGTGATCGACAACGATCACTGGAGGCACCTCTTCCTGCTTTACGGCATTCTCTGGGGAGTGGTGGCGGCGGAAAAAATGTATGCCCGAAACCTGCGGCGAGCGGCTTCGCAAAGAGCGCCTGCGGGGCCAGCGACAAGGCGCGCGCCGGTGAGCTCCAAACGGCCTCCTCTAATTCCCCGTGGACCCGTCCCTGCACATTGACGGGCGTCGACCAGGCGTCCAGTCTTGCTGCGGCGACGGCGCGCTTTCCGCATCGGATCGCAATGCGCATGCAAAACCGGGCTCCGGCGGCGATGTTTCCCATTCCGACCAGCTTTTTCCTGACCAGCGGGATCGGCGTCCACCGCGAACAGCTGACGGCCTTCGAGCTGGCGCTGCGCGACGCCGACATCGAACAGCAGAATCTCGTCACCGTCTCGTCGATCCTGCCGCCCGGCTGCGAGCAACTTGACCGCACCGCGGGGGTGCACACCCTGAAGCCGGGTGAGATCACCTTCTCGGTCATGGCCCGCGCCGAGACCAGCGAGCCGGGGCGGCGCATTCACGCAAGCATCGGCCTGGCCCGACCGGCCAACCCCGCCATGTACGGCTACATCTCGGAGCACCACGGTCACGGTATGTCCCACGAGCAGAGCGGCGAATATGCCGAAGACCTTGCCGCAAGCATGCTTGCCTCGACACTGGGCATCGAGTTCGATCCCGATGCCGCATGGAACGAACGGAAACGCGTGTATGAGACGAGCCAGCTCATCATTGGCAGTACATCGCTGACCGCCGCCGCCGAAGGCGATACCAGTGGACGATGGACCTGCGCTGTTGCCGCCGCCGTCTTCCGTTTCACCTAGATGACCGAGACACCCACCTTCGCGCTGCCGCCGACTTTCCTGGGCCTTGGCCGCCATGATGCCAAGGCGGAGTTCTGCGTTGCCGGAATTCCGCTCGACATCGGCACTACAAACCGGCCCGGTACACGCTTCGGCCCGGCAGCGATCCGTCAGGCGAGCCGGATGCTTGTCGATGGCGACCATCCCCAATGGCGAATCGACCCGGCAACCGCGCTGTCGCTGGCCGATATCGGCGACTTTGCCACCGCGCTCGGCGACATCCCGGCCAGTCTCAAACTGATCGAGGAGCAGGCCGCTGAGATCCGCCACCTGGTTGCCCTCGGCGGCGAACACGGCATCACGCTGCCGCTGCTGCGCGCTGCCGCGAAGAGGCACGGCGGACCGCTGGCTCTTGTTCATTTCGATGCACACGTGGACACTTGGACGAACAATTTCGGCCAGATCTACGCCCACGGCTCGGTCTTCTTTCATGCGCTCGAAGAGCGTCTCGTCGATCCAAATGCCATGATTCAGATCGGCATCCGTTCGCCCGCCGGCAACGCCACGGTGGACTGGACGACGGGACGCGGCGTCACGATCATCGACGCCCAGTCTGTGCATGAGGCCGGGCCAGATGTCGTAGCCGCACGCATCGCCGAGGTAGTCGGCTCAGGACCTGCCTATCTCAGCTTCGACATCGACGTCCTCGACCCGGCCTTCGCCCCCGGCACCGGCACACCCGAAATCGGCGGTCTCGCCAGTTGGCAGGCCCAGGCGATCCTTCGCCGGCTGTCCGGATTGAACTTCATCGGCATGGATGTTGTCGAGGTTTCGCCGCCCTACGACCATGCCGAAATCACGGCGCTGGCCGCGGCGACCGTGGCGTGGGAGTACCTCTCTTTGATCGCCGCCGCGCGAAAAACCTAGTCAACACGGTGTGATCGGCGTCACTGCGATCGTAGCCACCGGACGCTATTTGCGGCGCGCCTCATAAATCAACACTTGGAGATCGGCTGATGGCGCCAGAATCGCGCCTTGCCGAAAATTCGTCTCGGAGCCTGCCATGTCCGCGCCTTACCCCTACCCGATCGAGAAACCTGCGGTCGTGCTGCCTCCGCCCGGCCAGCGCGTGAGCCGCGTCGTAATCCTCGGCGGCGGCTTTGCGGGCGTCGCCACAGCATGCAAGCTCACGCAGATGACGCGGGGCCGCCACGACGTCCAGGTCGAGGTGCTGTCGGAAGAGAACTATTTCGTCTTCCAACCACTCCTCCCCGAGGTGGCAGCCGGAAGCGTCAATCCCAACCACGTCGTGAACCCGATCCGCGATCTTCTGCCCCGTGCGCACTTCCGCTGGTGCAAGATCGAGGGTGTCGATACGGATCGCAAGGTCGTGCTCGTCACTCAGGGCGAAAGGCGCGAACTGGTGGAAGTGCCCTACGATCACCTGGTCTTCGCTCTCGGCAAGATCAGCGACGTCTCGTCCATGCCCGGCGTGCGCGAGCACGGTCTAGCTATGAAGGACCTTGGCGACGCCTATCGGCTGCGCAACCATGTCTTGCGCTGCCTCGAACTGGCTGACGTGTCGACCGACCCTGCCGAGAAGAAGGCCTTGCTCACCTTCGTCGTGGCCGGGGGTGGCTTCTCGGGTGTCGAGACCATTGGTGAACTGTCCGAGATGCTGCGCCGCTGCCTTTCCAACTTCCCAAACATTTCGCGGTCCGAGATCAAGCTCTGCCTCATCCATTCGCGCGATGTCGTTTTGCCGGAGATGAACCCCTATCTCGGCCAGACCGCCGATCGCATCCTGCGCAAGCGCGGCGTCGAGATGGTCATGAACGCGCGCGTGCGCGCCGCGACCCGCCACGGCCTGTATCTATCGACGGGACAGTTCATTCCGACCCGCACGCTGGTCTGCACAGTCGGAAACGTCGCCAACCCCGTCGTGCGCTACCTGCTGGACTCTGGCGCGTTCGTGGAGGGCACGTTCAAGGGGCGTGGCATCGGCGTCTTCGAGGTCGACCGCACGCTTCAACTGACCGGTATGCCCGGCTATTGGGCGGTCGGCGACAATGCCGCCGTCCCGGACCCACAGAATGCGGAACTCGTTGAGCCCTCCGACGGCACAGTTTGCGGTTGCCGAGGCGCGTACGTGCGCCCGCAACATTCTGGCGGCCATCGACGATCGACCTCTGGCGCAGTTCCGGTTTCACAATCTGGGCATGCTCGCCTCGCTGGGGCATCGTTCGGCCGTTGCCGAAATCCTCGGCGTGCGCTTCTCCGGGTTCTTCGCGTGGCTGGCATGGCGGGCGGTCTATTGGGCAAAGCTCCCAGGCGTGGTGCGCAAGGTCCGCGTATTGCTCGACTGGATGCTCGATCTGATCTTCCCCCGCGACATCGCCCAGATTCAGTCGCTGAGTGGCCGCCACATCCATGTGCATCACTACGAGACCGGCGAGACCATCATCCGCAAGCACGAAATCGGCCGGGAGTTGTTCGCCGTGCAGAGCGGTGAGGTCGAGGTCTACCAGCCGGCCGAAGGCGACCAGCCGGAACGGACGATTGCGATCCTGGGACGCGGCGAGGTGTTCGGCGAGAAAGCGCTGCTGGAGGATATCCGCCGGACCGCGAACGTCCGCGCCCGCACGGCGGTCGATGCCCTCGTCCTGTCGCGCGACGATTTTGCGGCCCTGGTTGGCCAGTTCGAAGTGCTCGGCCAATACTTCGATGGCCTGATGGGAGAACGCTACGGCAGAGGTTTGTCCAAGCGCGCTTTCACGGAGACGTCCAAGGCCGCTTGACGATGCGCAACGGACGATCTTGGAGGTACGGCGACGCGCGGCGCATAGTTCCCATACGCGTCGGTTCGAGTCAGTCGCCTTTGCCCAACGTTCCGTCTAGCGTTACAGCCCCGCGGGCGGCGACGATACGCTCGATCAGGTGTTGACCGGCATTGTGTACATGCTCGGTCAAGATCGCGATCGCCGCGTCTTCATTTTGCTCACGGATCACTTGTATGAGTGACCAGTGTTCACGGCACACCTGCAACACACGGGCGCGTGACATTGGAAAACGCCGCGCGAGTGTGTGCAGGAGGTCATTGTGGCGTCGCGCAATGGCAAGAGCCTCGTCGTTGTAGTGGTTGTCATAGCAGATTGAGTGGAATCGACGATTGTGGCCCCGCCACTCTTGGGGTCCCTCGTGCTTGGCGCTCTCGTCGTAGGCGCGCTGCGCGCCCTCAAGTGCTTCCAACTGTTCATCGGTCCTGTGCCTGACGAACCAACGGATCAGGTGGGGCTCCACCAAGGCTCGAATTTCGTGGATGTTGCGTAAGAACGCTTCGTCGATAGGGCGGACACGGGCGCCCCGATTGGGAGTGAAAATAACAACGCCTTCGCCCTGAAGCTGCTGCAGCGCCTCTCGGACCGGGATCGCGCTACTATCGTATTGCTTGGCTATCTCGCTGATCTTGAGGCGCGATCCGGACGCGAGACGTCCTTCCACGATGTCGGCGCGGATCAGATCCCGCAGCCGATTATAGTTCGTCTGGCTTGACGACCCCGGTGCATTCTTTTGGGTGGAAACATCCATTCTCTGTGTCGTCAGTCTTTACTTCGGTCAACGGTCTTCACAACAAAATAACGAGAAAAGCCGCCCCTCGCCCGCGCAATTTGCGAAGAACCTCTCGATTCCGATGAAGCTGCGGAGCCACCGGAATCCTGAGGGCGTGGCCATCAATGCTTCTGGCGTGGACGTGCCCCAACTGCAGACATTTCTCCACTGTTTCCGCCATTTCCCCACTGCGAGCGTTCAAACCATATGTATTCGTTGACGAATAATATATGAAATGCAATCTTCTGTATTCGACTAGAAATAAAAAAGAGGGAGGAACTCAAGCATGCAGATCGGCAAACTAAGGCCCTGGCAAGCCGCATATGCGTTGGCGGTCACGGCGGTTTTGGCCAGCGGCGTGTCTACCGCGCGGTCAGAAGAAATTGCGCGTGAAGACACATTCATAGCGACGGGTCAGACCTCGGCCGGCTCACCAACCTTCGCCCAATATAACGACTTCAATCCGTTTCGTCCGGGCCTCGACCTGAGGTCGAGCATCGCGCATGTGCTTGAACCGCTCTATTACTACAACGTGCTCGAGGACAAGATGTTGCCGTGGCTTGCCACAGGCTACGAGTACAACGCCGCTTACAATTCCGTGACGGTACACCTGCGTGATGGCGTCACCTGGAACGACGGCGTGAAGTTCAGCGCGGACGACGTCATCTACACCATCGACATGCTCCGCAAGAACGGCGAGGGCAAGAAGGACATGGCAGAGGGCGTGGCGCTGGCGCGCGACGTGAAGGCGCTCACCCGTGTCGATGATCTGACGGTGCGCATCGATCTCACCACTCCCAATCCGCGCTGGTTCTTCACGTTTCTGACGGAGCGCTTTACCGAGGGCATGCACATTGTGCCCAAGCATGTTTACGAGACGGTCGATCCGAACGATCTCGGCACCTTCACCGCCCTCGGCAAGCCTGGCTGGCCGGTAGGCACCGGCGCGTTCAAGGTCGCCGAGATGACGCCTGAGCGCATCATTCTCGACCGGCGCGACGATTGGTGGGGCGCCAAGCTCGGCTTCCACAAGCTGCCCGAGATGAAGCGGGTTATCTTCGTGCCGTTCACCACGCACGAACAGGCCGCCCAGCTCCTCGTCAACGGCAGCGTCGACACCGTTCTTGAGGCAACCGTCCCGGTGATGAAGCAGCTCCTCGCCAAGGACAACATCACCACGTTCTCGGGCAAGGAGCCGCCTTACGGCAACATCGACTGGTGGCCGACGGCGCTGTTTTTCCAGTTCCTCGACGAGCAGTGGCAGGATGTCCGAGTCCGCAAGGCCGTCGGTCTCTACATCAACCAGGACCAGGCCGTGGACTACGCCTATGAGGGCGCGGCCGAGAAGACTGGCCTGCCTTACCCGAAGTACAAGGCGCTGGTGCCGTACTTCGAGGACATGCAGCCGGTCATCGATAAGGATCGCTTCCTCGAGTACGACAAAGCGGCGGCCGACAAGCTGATGACTGAAGCCGGCTACGCTAAGGATAGCGAAGGCTTCTGGGCAAAAGACGGCAAGCGGATCGGCGGCGACCTGTATCACACCAACTCGCTCAACCAGATCGGGCCGGTTATTGCCGAACAACTCCGTCGTGCCGGCTTCGAGGTGGCGCCCACCGCGCGTCCCGGTTACCGCAACACCGTGTTCCACGGCGAAGCGACCTGGTGGCTATGGGGCAACGGCGCCTCGGTCAACGACCCGTACCACACGCTGCGTCTCTACCATAAGCGTTGGGCGACGCCGCGCGGACAGGAGGCCCTCTGGCCAACACGTTGGCAGAACGACGAGTTCAGCAGTCTTGTCGATCAAATCGAAAAGCTGCCGCCGGAAGATCCGAAGGTGCGGGACCTGGTTGATAAGGCCCTGACCATCATGCTCGACGAGCAGGTTATCGTGCCGATCTCGCAGTTCTATCACCGCATCCCGTTCAACACGACATATTGGACGCACTTCCCGACGAAGGCAGATCCCTACATCACGCCGACTTTCTGGCATGAGACGGGCTACCTGATGCTACTTGGCATGGAAAAAGCCAAGAAATAGGTCGTCCTTCCTGGGCCGGCAGGCGTAGGCTTCGTGCCGGGCGCCTGCTGGCCTCTTTGTCGTCTCGAAAAGTCGGAAAAGCGATGACACTCGCCATCATCGCGCGGCGTCTGGGTTTGCTCGTGCTGGTGATATGGGTCGCCAGCACGATCAATTTCTTCGTGCCGCGTCTCGCACCGCGCAACCCGATCGAGGACAAGCTCCTCGCCGAACTGGAAAACGGCGGTTCCGCCTCAGCGGACATGAGGTCGCTCCTCGACGCCTACAACGCCAAGTTCGGTCTCGATAAACCGCTGCTCGAGCAGTACCTGACCTATCTGGGCGACACCGCCCGCTTCGATCTCGGCTATTCGATTGCCTACTACCCGAGCAAGACGATCGACATCGTAGCCCACGCGATGCCGTGGACCATCGGCCTCCTCTTCACCACCACGATCCTCGGCTTCCTCTTTGGGACCGTGCTCGGCGCGCTCACTGTCTGGCGCGGCTCGGCTGCGGTCTACCGATACCTTGTCCCATTCTTGATGATCTTTTCGGCGATCCCGTTCTATCTGATAGGCCTCGTGCTAATTTACGTCTTCGCATTCCAACTCGGCTGGTTCCCGTTAAGTGGAGGGATGGGCATACGCACCGACAACACGCTCAGCTGGTCGCTTGTTGTCGAGATCCTCTACCATTCGTTGCTGCCAGCCTTCTCGATCCTCCTGGCGACGGTCGGCGTCTGGGCTCTGTCCATGCGCGGCATGATGGTCACGGTGCAAGGCGAGGATTACATGACTTTCGCCGAAGCGCTCGGTCTCAAGAACCGGCGGCGTTTCGTCCAGTACGGCGTGCGCAACGCAATCTTGCCACAGGTAACTCAGCTCGCGCTTTCGCTTGGGCATATCTTGTCCGGCTCAATCTTGGTGGAACTGGTCTTCGGCTATCCCGGCGTCGGCCAGCAGCTCTTCCGTGCCATCCAGCATCTCGACTATTTCGTGATCTACGGCATCGTCTTCCTGCTGATCTGCACAATCGCCCTAGCGATGCTGATCATGGACCTCATCTACCCGCTGCTCGATCCGCGGGTCCGGCACGCGCGGTCCGTCCGATGAGCGCCGTGACAAGTACTCCGGCGAGCACGCCGTTCTCGGCCAAGCGCTCGCGCATCGAACTCGGCCGTTACCTGAAGCGCAATCCAAGCCTTGTCATTGGTGTTGCGATGGTCGGCGCACTGCTCCTTTTTACCCTCATCGGTCGGCACTTCGTGCCATGGGACAATGCCTTTCCATTGACCGGCCCGCGCTCGCGCGCTCCCTCGGCGCAGTGGTGGTTTGGCACCGATGCTAAGGGTCGCGACCTCTTCGCGGTGATGGTCTACGGCACCCTGCTGACGCTCAAGATCGGATTGATCGCAGGCTTCCTCGGCCTGTTTATCGGCACGATCATCGCCTTCGTTTCGGCCTACTACGGCGGCTGGATCGACGCCACCGTGCGCGTGCTCGTCGATGTTTTTATCACCGTGCCTACTCTGCTTGTTCTCGTCGTGGTCGCTTCGGCTATCCAAAGCAGCATGAGCACGACGATGATGGCCATGACCATCGCGCTGCTCGCCTGGCGAGAACCGACTCGGCAGATTCGCTCGCAGGTGCTGGTCATGCGCGAGGCTCCCTATGTGTTGGTCGCGCGGCTCAATGGGGCGAGCCCCTTCCGCATCATCTTTCGCGAACTGATACCCAACCTGCTGCCGTATCTCGGCGCCAGCTTGATCATGGCGGTGGCACAGGCGGTGCTGGCCTCGATCGGGCTTGAAGCGCTCGGCCTCGGCGTTCCGTCCGAGCCGACACTCGGCATGACCATCTACTGGATGATGAACGAGTCAGCTTTCCTGCTCGGCCTGTGGTGGTGGATCCTGGAGCCGGTGACGGTGCTCGTAGTTCTGTTCGTTGGTCTGTATCTGGTCACGACCGGTCTCGACGAACTCGCCAATCCACGCTTGAGGCGCAGCACGTGACCGGCGAGGGACTTCAGGTTCGGGACCTTGTCGTCAACTACCACACGGACGACGGCATTGTTCGCGCCGTCGATGGCGCCAGTTTCGATGTGCCGGCGGGGCAGCGGCTGGGCTTGGTCGGCGAGTCCGGCTCCGGCAAGACGACCACGGCACTGGCGCTTATTCAGATGTTGCGGGCGCCGGGCCGGGTTGATGGAGGAACAGCGGTGGTCGGCGGCATCGACCTGCTGGCACTTGGGCCGAAGGAGGTTCGCGAACATCGGCTGCGCACGGTGAGCTACATTCCGCAGGGCGCGATGAACTCGCTCAACCCAGTGCTGGCTGTCGGCAAGCAGATGCGGAACGCGCTCGTCGACCACGACATACGAATGTCGCGAAGCGAATTTGAAGAGACCATTGCGCGCGCGTTGACCGCCGTCGACCTCGACCCGCGTGCCGCCAAACTCTATCCGCACGAACTTTCCGGCGGCATGAAGCAGCGCGTTTGCATCGCCATGGGAACCCTGCTCAAGCCGAAGCTGATCATCGCCGACGAACCGACCAGCGCGCTCGACGTCGTGACGCAGCGTCAGGTAATGGAAAACCTGGGCCGTCACCAGGACGAGACCGGCTCGGCCCTTATCCTCATCGGCCACGACATGGGACTGATGGTGCAGTTCGTGCACTATCTGGCGGTGATGTATGCGGGGCGGCTGGTCGAAATTGGCACCGTAGCCGAAGTACTCGGCAACCCGCGGCATCCTTATACCAAGGCCCTGACAGAGAGCGTGCCGCGCCTCAAGCACCGCGGCATCCTCCAGGGGGTGCCGGGCGTGACGCCGTCGCTTGCGCGTCTACCGTCGGGCTGCGCATTCGAGCCTCGCTGCCCCTATGCCATCGAGCGCTGCCGCATCGAACGTCCACCGCTCGACCGGACGCTCGGCCAACACCGTGCCGCCTGCCATCGCGCCGATGAACTCACCGCGAAGGAAATGGCATGAGTGCCCCACTTCTCGAACTGGACGCGGTGGAGAAGCGTTACGGGTCGCTGATCGCAGTCGCTGCGCTGAACCTTCGCATTGACATCGACCGCGCGCCGATTATCGCCGTCGCCGGCGAGAGCGGCAGCGGCAAGACCACCCTCGCCTCCCTTCTGCTTGGATTCGCTGAGCCGACCTCGGGCGAAATCCGCTACCAGGGCAAGCCACTCCGGGAACTGAAGGGCTCCGCCTGGCGTGCATACCGCCGTGAGGTGCAGGCCGTTTTTCAGGATCCGTTCGCGGTCTACAACCCGTTCTATCGGGTTGATCACGCGCTGCTCGAACCGCTGCGTCTGTTCGGCATAGCCAAGTCGAAGGCCGAGGCGTACCGCATGATGGAGGCGGTCTGCGAGAAGGTTGGCCTGCACCACGAGGATACGCTTGGCCGCTTTCCCCATCAGCTTTCTGGCGGTCAGCGCCAGCGCCTGATGGTGGCCCGCGCGCTACTGATGGAACCGCGCCTGCTCGTTGCCGACGAGCCGGTGTCGATGATCGACGCATCGCTGCGCGCTCTGGTGCTCGGCAACCTGCGTGCTCTCAACAACGAGCTGAAGATCCCTATCGTCTACATCACCCACGACCTCACGACCGCGTATCACATCGCCGACGTCATCATGGTCATGTATCGCGGCAAGGTGGTTGAAGCCGGTCCGGCGGAAAGTGTGATCGAGTCACCGCAGCATCCGTATACGCGCCTGCTGGTTGACTCGATCCCTTGGCCGGACCTCGATATCGGCTGGGGCTCGAGCCAACCGATCTTGAAAGAAGACGATCCGGCCGGGCCTACGAAGGGATGCGCCTTCGCGGGGCGTTGCCCATCGGTTATGCCGGCCTGCCGCACCGCGCCTATACCGCTGTTCGAGACGGACAACGGCACCGCCGTCCGTTGCCTTCTCAACGAAAAGGCACAGCCCTTCGACGACCGCCGGCTGAGCGGACTGCTGCAACTCGCCAATAGTCCACAAGAGGAAATGGCATTATGAAAATCACCCGCGTGAAGGCGATTGCCGTCGCCGCGCCGCCTCACCGCAACTGGGTCTTCGTCAAGGTCGAGACCGACCAGCCTGGCCTTTATGGCTGGGGCGAAGGGACTCTCGAGTGGAAGACGCGCGGCGTGATCGGCTGCGTTGAGGATTTCGAGCCGATCGTCGTCGGTCAGGACCCACGCAACGTCACCAAGATCGTCGAGTTGTTGAACAAGGCCGCCTTCTGGCCCCTCGGCGTCATCGGCCTGACGGCGCTCTCCGCAATCGAGCAGGCGTGCTGGGACATCAAGGCGAAGGATCTGGGCGTTCCGGTTTGGGATGCGCTCGGCGGCAAGGTGCGTGACCGCGTGCGCGTCTACACCCACCTTGGCGCAGGCGCGGTGAAGATCGACCGCAAGAAAGGCGACATCGGCGCGTTCTGCGAGTCTGCCGCCGAACTGAAAGAGGCCGGCTACACCGCGTTCAAGACCGGCCCGGTGCCCTACACGCACTACGACTACGACCTGGCATCGGTAAACCGCGCAGGCAAGCTGCTGGAGAGCCTGCGCGACACGGTCGGCGACTCCATTGACATCCTGCTCGACTTCCACGGCCGCCCGTCGTCGATCTGGGGCGCAATCGCCTATATCGACGCCGTGAGCCCGGCAAAGCCGATGTTCGTCGAGGAGCCCATCCAGCCGGGCGACCCGGTCGCGATGAAGATGATCGC
The DNA here is from genome assembly GCA_963798195.1 of uncultured Alphaproteobacteria bacterium. Classification (GTDB taxonomy): domain Bacteria; phylum Pseudomonadota; class Alphaproteobacteria; order Rhizobiales; family Kaistiaceae; genus CAVSRC01. The sequence continues at coordinate 1,223,723 of CAWCSF010000010.1, forward strand.
CGACCGTGTGAACTGCCCGATCGCTACCGGCGAACGTCTCCTCACCCACAAGGAATACGAAGACCTCTGCAACATGAAGGCAGTCAACTACGTCCAGCCCGACCTTTGCCATTGCGGCGGCTTCACCGTCGGCAAGCAGATCGCGGCGACCGCGGCCGCCAACTACATCGGCGTCTGCCCACATAACCCCATGGGGCCGATCGCCGGCGCCGTCGGCCTGCATTTCGGCGCCGCGGTGCCCAACTTTGTCGTGCTGGAAGAGATAAGCGGATCGATCCCGTGGTTTTCGGAGGTGGTGTCCAAGTCGCCGATCAAGCGGGTCGACGGCTTCTGGGAAATCCCGACCGAGCCGGGCCTCGGCATCGATATCAATGAAGAGGTTGCTGCCAAGCATCCTTTCGAACAGGAAGTCATCGCCGGCCTCGAAGCTTTCGTCGCACGCGACGGAAGCATCGCGAACTGGTAGCAGCAGATGGCCGACAGGACGACCGTCCTCATCACCGGAGCAACCGGCAACATTGGCCGCAAGGTCCGCGCCCATCTCGAGGCGGCGGGCGGCTATGACCTCCGCCTGCTTGACGTGGACGCCAGAGGCGACGCGCAGGTGCAGGCCGCCGATCTCTCTGTCTATGACGAGGCTTGGGCGAAGGCGTTCGACGGCGTCGACACGGTGATCCACGTTGCCGCCGATCCGAGCCCGTGGGCAGGCTGGGGCCGCATCCAGAAGCTCAACCTCGACCTGTTGTTTAATGTCATCGCGGCGGCGCAGCAGCACGGCGTGCGCCGCGTCGTCTTTGCGAGTTCGAACTACGTCGTGTCCGGCTACCGTTTCAAACCAAATCGGCTGACCGCGGACATGGAGCCGAATCCGATCAATCCTTACGGAGCCTCGAAGCTTGTCGGTGAGCGGCTCGGCAAGATGTTTTCCGAACGCTACGGCCTCTCCTTCATCGCCTTCCGCATCGGCGTCTGTCAGCGCAACCACGACAATCGCTTCGGCCCGTGGATTCCGTTCAGCGACTGGGGCCAGAAGATGTGGGTAAGCGATCGCGATCTCTGTGGCGCCTTTCGGTCGGCGATCGATGACAAGGTGGTGAAATTCGGCGTTTACAATCTCGTCTCCAACAACCCCGGAATGCGGTGGGACCTCGAACCGCTGCGGCGCGATCTCGGGTTCGCACCGCAGGACGGCGAGCCGCAGCAACTGTCGCTCGCTCATCGCCTGCGCAATGCCTGGGCCTGGCTGCGTTACGAGGCACTCCCGTCTCTGGTGCAGGCGCTGCCGGGACGGAGGTGGTGAGTGTGAAGATGAAAATCGAATGCGTGGTGGACGCTCATGCCCAGGTCGGCGAGGGGCCTGTCTGGGACGGAGCCGAACAGATGTTGTGGTGGACCGACATCAACGGCCGCACCATGCACCGCTTCGATCCGAAAACTGGCAGTGATACCGTTTTTGAGGTGCCGTTCCGCGTCGGCTGCTTCGCGCTGCGCGAGAAAACCGGCTTCCTGCTTGCCGCCGAGCATGGCTTCTGGTTCTGGCAACCCGGCTCAGCGCCGGAGCACATTCTCGATGTCGAGGCCGACCGCCCGGACAACCGCATGAACGATGGCGGCTGCGACCGGCAGGGCCGTCTGTTCGCCTCCAGTATGAACCTCGCGGCCGACAAGAAGCCGACCGGCGCCTGCTGGCGTATGAATTCGGACTACTCGGTCGACAAGGTCGCCGACGGTCTTCACATCGGCAACGGTATCGCCTTTAGCCCGGCCGGCGACCGCTTCTATCTGGCCGATACCACGGCCGATACGGCATGGGTACACGACTACGACACGGCAAGCGGCCACATTGGCACCCGCCGCAACTTTGCCTCGACGGCGGAACTGGCCGGCAAGCCCGACGGCGCCACGGTCGACGCGGAAGGCGGCTATTGGCTGGCTGGCGTGACGGGTGGACAGGTCTATCGCTTTTTGCCTGACGGCACGCTCGACCTAACCATCGACATGCCGACCGCAAAGCCCACGAGACCGATGTTCGGCGGCAACCGCCTAGACGAACTCTACGTTACCTCTATCGGCTCGAACCCGGCATCTGACGATCCCCTGGCCGGAGGCTTGTTCCGCGTAACCGGAACTGGCTTCACCGGATTGCCGGAAACACGCTTTCGAGGATAGACGGTCGCTATCTTCAAACACCGCACGCGAACCAACACGGCAGTCGCCATGCGTCCATAGTGGTCGGCCGGCCGGTGAACACGGCGCGATCGCTTGATCAGTTTCAGGACCGCTCGGGCAGTAACTTCTGGTCGGAGCGACAGGATTCGAACCTGCGACCCCTTGACCCCCAGTCAAGTGCGCTACCAGACTGCGCCACGCTCCGACCGGGGCGGACTATATGGGCGCGGGCCCCGTGGTGCAACGCGGGATCGCCCATTTCGAAGGGCCAATTCCAGTCCCGCTCAGCGCGATTGGTCTAGCAAGCGCTTCAGTTCAAGCAGTTCGCTCAGCGTCGACTGCAGCCGGTCGCTTTCTTCGTCGGTCAGCTTGACCGTCGGGTCGGGATGACCGTGCCCGTTACCAATTGGGGCCGCCGCAGTTGAACGGAAATCTCTCGGGTCGAGCATTGGCTCGTCGAAATCCTCCGCTGCATCGTCCATCGAAAGTTCAGCTGCCTCGTCAACATCGTGGCCGTTGGTCTCGCGGCGACGGGGTGGCGCCAGACCTTCCAATTCGCCGCGGCCAGCCGCGATCGCGAACCTCGGGCCCTGTTCCTTGAGAATGCGCTGCACGCCACGGATGGTGTAGCCCTCGCCGTAGAGCAGTTGGCGGATCCCGCGCAAAAGATCCACGTCGTCGGGCCGATAGTAGCGCCGACCGCCACCTCGCTTCAGTGGCTTGATCTGGGCAAAGCGGGTCTCCCAAAAGCGCAGCACATGCTGCGGGAGGTTCAGTTCCGCCGCCACCTCACTGATCGTTCTGAATGCGTCTGGCCCCTTGGACACTGTCCATCCACCGCATCGCACCCGCCGCGGGCACGGTCATTCACCTGTCGCCGTCCTCCCGGCCATCGCCGTTGATCAGCGCCTGATTGATCCTTTGCTTGAGCACATTGCTCGGCTTGAACACCATCACTCTGCGCGGTGAGATCGGCACTTCTTCGCCGGTCTTCGGGTTGCGCCCCACGCGCTCTCCCTTGCTGCGCACTATAAACGAACCGAATGATGACAATTTTACGGGTTCACCGGCCACAATGCGATTGCTGATCTCATCCAGCACGAGTTCGACGAGATCAGCCGACTCCGTACGCGAGAGACCTACCGCCTGGTAGACAGCCTCGCACAAGTCGGCTCGCGTCACCGTCTTCCCTGCCATTGCTTTAATTTTTCCCCGGGAGAGACGCCGCTATCGCGGAATTCACGTCATCAAACAATACGATAGCCTATGCTGTCGGCATTTCGGAATCAACTCTCGCGCGCGCGAACTCGCGTCCATTTCGCTGTTGCGAAATGGCATCGCCTCACCAACGCAGAATGGCCGATCCCCAAGTGAATCCTCCGCCCATGGATTCAAGCAGCAGCAGGTCGCCGCGCTTTATGCGTCCGTCTTCGCTTGCCACCGACAGCGCCAGCGGAATCGAAGCAGCCGAGGTGTTGCCATGCAGGACGACCGTCTTCACGACCTTCTCGTCGGGGATGCCGAACTTCTTCGCACTGCCGTCGATGATGCGGATGTTCGCCTGGTGCGGTACGAACCAGTCTATGTCGCCCGGTGTAAAGCCGGTCGCCTTGAAGGCGTCGTCCATCACATCCCCAATAGCGCTGATGGCGTATTTGAAAACTTCCCGCCCCTCCATCCGGAGATGGCCGACGGTGCCGGTCGACGATGGGCCGCCATCAACGTAAAGCTTCTCCTTATGCCGACCATCGGACCGCAAATGCGCAGTCAGCAGCCCACGGTCCCTGGTGTCACCCGACTGCTCTTCCGCGCTCAGCACAATCGCTCCGGCGCCGTCGCCAAACAGCACACAGGTCGAGCGATCGGTCCAGTCGAGCAGGCGCGAGAAAGTCTCTGCGCCAATGACTAGCGCCTTGGCCGCATGGCCACTCCGCATCAGAGCGTCCGCCGTGGTCAGCGCATAGACGAAACCGGAACAAACCGCCTGCACATCGAAAGCGGCCCCGCGCGTCATGCCGAGCTTCTCCTGCACGGTCACGGCCGCCGCCGGGAAAGTGTTGTCCGGGGTGGAGGTTGCCAGCACGATCAGGTCGATATCGTCTGGCCCAAGACCGGCGGAATCAAGCGCCTTGCGCGCCGCCGCAACCGCTAGGTCCGAGGTCAACTCACCGTCCGCCGCCACGTGGCGCTCAGCGATGCCTGTACGCTGCCGGATCCATGCATCGGTGGTATCGACGATCTTGGTCAGATCGTCATTGGTGAGAACCTTTTCGGGCAAATAGCCACCGACACCGACAACTACAGAACGCACTAAACTCACATCGCACCCGTGTTCGCCACCTTGTCGGCCTCGCTGACGGCAACTGCCCGCCTGTGTGCAGACAGATCCTCGTTGATCTTCGCCACAATGCCGTTTCGCGCCATGCTGTAGCCGATTTCGATCGCCGCCGCGAAGCCTTCCGCGTCGGTGCCACCGTGGCTCTTGATCACCAGCCCGCCGAGGCCGAGGAAAGTGCCGCCATTCGCCCGCCGCGGATCGAGTTTCGTGCGAAGCTGCTCGAACGCCCCACGCGCGAAGAAATAGCCGACCCGAGCCGCCAGCGTGGCGCCCATCGCTTCGCGCAAGTAGGTAGCAATTTGCCGGGCCGTACCCTCAGCCGTCTTTAGCGCAATATTGCCCGTGAAACCCTCGGTCACGACCACATCCGTCGTCCCGCGACCGATGTCGTCGCCCTCGACGAAGCCATAGTAATCCAGGTTTGGCAGATCGGCTTCCTTCAGCATCTGCCCAGCGAGACGAATATCCTCCAGCCCCTTCACCTCCTCGACACCGATGTTGAGAAGGCCCACCGTCGGCCGCTCCTTGCCGAACAGCGAGCGAGCCATGGCTGCGCCCATCAGGGCATATTCGAAGAGTTGTTCCGCGTCCGCACCAATCGTGGCGCCGCAGTCGAGTACCACCGCCTCACCCTTGAGGGTCGGCCAGATGCCCGCGATCGCCGGTCGGTCGATCGCGCCGCGCAATACGAACTGCGACATCGCCATCAGCGCGCCGGTATTGCCGGCTGAGACTGCGAAATCGGCACCTTGCTTTACGGCCTCGATCGCGCGCCACATGCTGGACTTGCCGCGCCCACGCCGGAGAGCCTGGCTGGGCTTGTCCTCCATACGTATAGCGACTTCACAGTGCTCGAAAACCGATGCCGCCTTCAACCGCTCGTGCCGATCCAGCACCGGCCGCACGACCGCTTCGTCGCCGAACAGCCGAAAACGCAACTCGGGTCGTCGTGAAAGCATGAGTTCGGCGCCGGGAATAACAACTTCCGCGCCCTTGTCGCCACCCATGACATCGAGCGATGCCGTGATCGTCGCCGCCATCCGGTCCCTGCACTTCTAGTCGGGGAACCTCCGCGGCCCAGCCCCCGCTCGCCGCCCCGACGCAAAAAGAGGGCAGACATTACAGGCTTCCGGAAGCCAGACAAAGGGCCAGAAACCACAATCGAGGGCCTCAGCCGCCGCCCTTCAGCCGGTCTCGCAGCACCGCAAACGGCGATTCCCGACCAGTTTGCGCTCCATCGGCGACAACATCCGCCGGCAACGCCGCATCGGGTGCGCGTGGATAGGGGTCAATCGCCAGAACGAAAATCTCTTCGACCAGCGCCCCAAGATCGATCGTAGTGCCATCGATTACCTCCGGGGGGTCTGGAAGGCCTGGGTCGATGACGACTTCCTTGCCGGCCTTGGCTGGTCGCGGCGCTTCGGGCGAGTCGGGCGGCACGAAGCGCACCGAGAAAGGCTCGTCGATATGCTGCGCAACCGGTTCGAGGCTAACCACACACTCCTGAACGATATCCGCAACAACCCGCCCCTCCGCGATAATCGCGCCGCGCCCATCGGCAGTCAGCGTTATCTCGCCGGACAGAGCATTGACCGCCACGACTTCATAGGCATCCGCCAGCGCCGCCTTCTCATCATCGCTGGCCACCACATCCACGGCGAGGCCAGCATCGGGGAGATGCGCGGCCTCGGTCCTGCGGGAAAGAATTGGCTTGTCGATCATTTGAGCACCTCGGCAAGGCCCACGGGATCTGGAAAAGCAAGCTCCCCCTTCACCAGTTTCTCCCACGGCGTCGCGGCGAGCCATTGCTGGGTCGCAATCGCGTAGTTCGCCAGCCGCGCGGCATCCGCCGACAACTCCGCGCCAACGAAAACATTGCGCTCAAGTGCCGCGGCAAGTCCCGTCGCGTCCATGGCGCTGCGGCCATAGGCATCGGCCCGGCCGTAGAAGCTTTCGCCCAGTGCCTTCATCCGTTTGGGTACCGCGAGATCGCTAAATCCCAGTTCGCGCAGCGACTGGTCCATGTCGCTGCAGAAATGATCGAACATCCGCTGGCCAAGGTCCCTGCCCGGCTCGCCCTCACGTTTCAGCCGCTCAAGCACCAGCACCGCGTGCAGCACCACCATCTCAAATCGGCCGGTAACCGAATCGGGTACGCCCAGAACCGCGTAGAAGACGGGCTGGCGTGCCTGCGCCACCACAGCGCCATACACGGCCGCGGCCATGGCATCGGCGGCACGATCGGAGCGAAAAAGGCGGTTCAGCAAGGTGCATTCCTCGGTTTCGGACCCGTCACAGCGTCAGCGCGGCAGGCTAACATTGCAAGCGCGCGCCGGGCACGCTACGCCATTGCCCCGGAGATGGACCACGTTTCCGACACGATCATGCTTAAGCCTTTGATCGTGCGAGTGATCGTGTCGCGGGTGTGGGACGTTCCACGCGACGGAATGACGGGATAGGACTGAATGAGCAAGGCTCGGTACAGGCAAGAGGCTTCCTCTCCTGATTTAAGGCGCACGCAGCGACGGGCCTTTTCAGCTGTCGCCGCGCTTGCAGCCCTCGCGATGGCAGGCTGCGCGGCCCAGGGCGGTGGCGGACCGGGTGTTTTCGCCGGCATCTCCGAGACCACGCAGCATGGTTATGTAGTGTCGCCAATCGCGCTGGAACAGGTTCCGGTCGGCTCCAGCAAGGACCAGGTGCTGATCGCGCTTGGCTCTCCTTCGACCACGGCAAATTACGGCAACGATGTTTTCTATTACATCAGCCAGACCCGCCAGCGCGCGGCCGCGTTCATGCCCGACAAGGTCATCGACCAGCGCATCGTCGCGGTCTATTTCGACAAGAAGGACCAAGTCGAGCGGATCGCGAACTACGGCCTTCAGGATGGCAAGGTCTTCGACTTCATCTCGCGGACCACACCAACCGGCGGATCTGATCAGAGCTTCCTGCAGCAGGTGCTCTCCGGCGTCGTCGGATTCGGCGTACCGCGCTAGCGCGAGCCCCATCCCGATAAAAAAGCCCCCGCGGAGCACATCCGCGGGGGCTTTTTCGTTTTTCGGTAGTGTTAGTGCGCCAGAACGGCGAGCAGCAGCAGCGCCACGATGTTCGTGATCTTGATCATCGGGTTCACGGCCGGACCAGCGGTGTCCTTGTAGGGGTCGCCGACGGTGTCGCCGGTCACTGCGGCCTTGTGGGCTTCGGAACCCTTGCCACCGTGGTGGCCGTCCTCGATGTACTTCTTGGCGTTGTCCCAGGCGCCGCCGCCAGCGGTCATCGAGATGGCGACGAACAGGCCGTTGACGATCACGCCAAGCAGCATCGCGCCGAGCGCCGAGAATGCAGCGCCCTTGCCGCCAATCCATGAGATCACGAAGAAGCACACGATCGGCGAGAGCACCGGCAGAAGCGACGGAATGATCATCTCCTTGATCGCGGCCCGGGTCAGCAGGTCCACCGCGCGGCCGTAATCCGGCTTGTCGGTGCCCTTCATGATGCCCGGCTTTTCGCGGAACTGGCGGCGCACCTCTTCCACGATTGCGCTGGCCGCACGGCCGACCGCGGTCATGGTGATGCCACCAAACAGGTACGGCAGCAGGCCGCCAAAGATCAGGCCGACCACGACGTAGGGATTGGTCAGCGAGAAGTTGACGGTAACGCCGGCGAAATACGGGAAGGCCACCGGATCCGCGGAGAAGTGCGTCAGGTCCGACGTGTAGGCCGCGAACAGCACCAGCGCGCCAAGACCAGCTGAGCCGATAGCATAGCCCTTGGTGACCGCCTTGGTCGTGTTGCCGACCGCGTCCAGCGCGTCCGTGGTCTTCCGAACTTCCGCTGGCAGGTCCGCCATTTCGGCAATGCCGCCGGCGTTGTCCGTAACTGGACCGAAGGCGTCGAGCGCCACAACCACACCGGCCAGCGCCAGCATGGTGGTCACCGCTATGGCGATGCCGAAGAGGCCGGCAAGCGCGTTGGTGGTGAGGATGCCGGCGATGATCACGACCGCGGGCAGCGCCGTCGACTCCAGCGAAACCGCGAGGCCTTGGATGACGTTGGTGCCGTGGCCGGTGACCGAGGCGTTCGCGATCGACTGCACCGGGCGGTAGTTGGTGCCGGTGTAGTACTCGGTGATCACGATGATCAGGCCGGTGACCACCAGGCCCGCCACGCCGCAGAGGAAAAGGCTCGTACCGGTGAAGGTCGTGCCGCTCGACGTCGTGATCTCGGTGCCGAAACCGAAGACCCACCATGTCACCAGGGCCAAACCGATGACCGAGAGCCCGGCCGAGGCAATAAAGCCCTTGTAGAGCGCGCCCATGATCGAGTTGTTGGCGCCGAGCTTGACGAAGAACGTACCGGCAATCGAGGTCAGCACGCAAATGCCGGCAATCGCCAGCGGATAGATCATGCCGGCCACCGCCGCCTCGCCGGCGAGGAAGATCGAGGCGAGCACCATGGTCGCGACCACGGTCACGGCGTAGGTCTCGAATAGGTCGGCTGCCATGCCCGCGCAATCGCCGACGTTGTCGCCAACGTTATCGGCGATGGTCGCCGGATTGCGGGGATCGTCTTCGGGAATTCCCGCCTCGACCTTGCCGACGAGGTCGCCACCGACATCGGCGCCCTTGGTGAAGATGCCGCCACCGAGACGGGCGAAGATGGAGATCAGCGACGCGCCAAAGCCGAGTGCCACAAGTGCGTCGATCACCACGCGATCGCTGACAGCGTATCCGGCGAACTGCGTGAGGATGAGGAAATAGACCGCCACGCCGAGCAAAGCGAGACCGGCGACCAACATGCCGGTAATCGCACCGGAGCGGAATGCGATGGAAAGACCAGCGGCCAAGCTTTGGCTCGAGGCCTGTGCAGTCCGCACGTTGGCACGCACGGACACCATCATACCGGCGAAGCCGGCGGCGCCGGAGAGGATTGCGCCGATCAGGAAACCGACGGCAACAGTCAGGGAAAGGAACCAGGCGATGATGACGAACACCACGATGCCGACGGCGCCGATAGTCGTGTATTGGCGCCGCAGATAGGCTGTGGCGCCCTCCTGGATAGCGGCCGCGATCTCTTGCATGCGCGGCGTACCGGCGTCCGCCGCGAGAACCTCGCGCGCCGCCCAGACGCTGTAGCCGATGGCGATCAGGCCGCAAACGATGATCAGATAAATCACGGGTCTTTTCCCTCCATCCGCCGGACCGGCAAGCGCTCTCGCACCCCAAACCAGCTAGAATCACGTGAAAAAGGCCGCAGAATTCGCCCCGGCGGCCTCAGAACAGGCCGTGGGTATGGCCTGTCATGAAACGGCCGTCAAGCCGCCTCGGCCTGGTCGCGGAGGCAGGCTGCAAACGGCCCTAGCCCGCCGCTCCGGCGCGTTTGCGCGGCCTGGTCGCGAAGGCGGCCAAGAGGGCCAGCACGCATGCCAAGACGATGGGGAACGCGAACAGCGCCAGCTTTTCCCATCCGACCGCGACATAGAGTTTTCCGGACGAAAAAGAAGCGATGGCAACCGACCCGAATACCAGAAAATCGTTGAGGCCCTGGACCTTGTTGGCCTCTTCCGGACGGTACGTCTCGGTGAGCATGGCGGTCGAGCCTATGAACCCGAAGTTCCAGCCGACGCCCAATAGGATCAACGCGATCCAAAAGTTCGCTAGTTCGATGCCCAAAAGCGCGACAACGCCACATAAGGCCAGCAATGCCATCCCGACCCCGATGACGACTTCCTTTCCAAAACGGGCAATCAGTGAACCGGTCACGAAACTCGGGGCAAACATCGCCAAGACGTGCCACTGGATGCCCAGGGCCGCATTGTCTTCCCCTAACCCACACCCCACCATCGCCAGCGGCGCCGCGGTCATGAGCAGGCTCATCAAGGCGTAGGACCCGACCGCACATACGATGGCCACGATGAAGCGTGGCTGTCTGGCAATCTCGACCAACGGGCGGCCGCCCGAGTGGGTGCCCTCCTTCGGCTTGCCCCGAGCTCCGCCGCCCAGCAGCGTGAGGATCGCGAGTGCGAGCAGCGCCAGCACGCTCATCGCGAAGAAGCTCCCGGCGAACGGGATCGGATCGAAAAGGTTGCGCGTGAAGATCGCGGTTTGGGGACCGATGATCGCGGCTGCGACGCCGCCTGCCAGCACCCAGGATATGGCGCGCGCCCGGAACTCGGGGCTACCCGCATCGGCCGCCGCGAATCTGTACTGCTGAGCGAACGCGCCGGCAAAGCCGACCAACGCCAATCCCACCGCAAACAACGCGAAAGAGCCGGCCAGCACCGCCGCTCCGGCGATCAATCCGCCGAGGATGCCGACCCCGCTTCCGCTCATAAAACCAGCCCGCCGGCCGACGCGGCGCATGAGCATGGCGGCGGGGATCGTTCCCGCCGCCACGCCAATGGTGAACACGCTCACCGGGAGTGTCGCGAGAGACTTGTCCGGGCCCAGGAGATAGGCGCCGGTTAGGCCGCCGAGACCTATCGCGATGGGCGCAACGGCCCCGCTAAAGGCCGCCGCACCCGCCAGCAGGAGCGCATTGCGCTTCGCTTCCGGCGTCGGGTCACTGATTGCCTGGACGGAGATTCCGGTCATGGCGCTGGAATAGTCCTGTGGCGCGTGGATTACACGACAAAATTGGCCGGGACGGCCGGCCTGTTTGACGCAATGTGGGCCGGACGGAAGTGAACGCGGTCACTCTCGCCGCCTGCAGTGCCCCAAACGAAACGTCAGAAGTGGCTGTGACCCATCGCGGAAAGGCGCAGGCGATTTCCGGTGACGTCGCGAACGATCGGCGCTCCCGGATCCTCCAGAATACGACCGATGCGTGTAACGGGGACGCCGGCATCGCGCGCATCGCTCGCAAAGCGCAGCGCAGCCAACTCGCCGATGGTTGCAAGAATCTCGTAGTCGTCACCGCCGGTGAGGACCGGTTTCAGCAAGGATCGGTCGGCCGTGACCATCCTGCGGGCCGCAGCCGACAACGGCACAAGCGCCAATTCAATCTCCGCGCCGACCCCCGAGACTTCGCAGATATGTCCTAAGTCCCCGACAAGACCGTCCGAAACGTCCATGGCGCTCGTCGCGTGCCGGCGCACGACCGCCGCCAGCGCCATGCGTGGGCGTGGATGCAGGTAGCGGTCGATCAGATGCTTGGTGCCCTTCTCGTCGGTCGTGGCCTTGCCGAGGCGCAGCGCCAGACCCAAGGCCGCATCGCCGATCGTACCAGAAACAAAGACCGCATCGCCCGGTCGGGCGCCGACCCGCCGAACCATGCGCCCCTTGGGCACCCGCCCCACTGCGGTCACCGAGACGGTTGTCCCGCCGGAGGCACGGATGGTGTCCCCGCCCAGTAGGCTGACGTCGTATCGCGCCTGATCGCCCTTCAGCGCCTTGGCGAAGGCGGCAACCCAGTCCTCGTTCCACGACTTCGGCAGGCCGAGCGAAAGCAGGTAGCCGAAGGCCACCGCTCCCTTGGCGGCAAGGTCGGACAGATTTACCCGCAACGCTTTCCGCGCAATCAACTCCGGCGGATCGTCCGCGAAAAAGTGCACGCCTTCGGCGATCATGTCGGTGGTGAGAACGAGATCGTCGCCGGGCAGTTGCCGGTAAACGGCTGCATCGTCGGTCAGCTCGAAGGCGCCCGCGTCGGTAGCCAGCGGCCGGAAATAGCGTCCGATCAGTTCGAACTCGCCCGGCCGTTTCGGCCCCTTCACCGCCATTCCGTCACGACCCTCCGGCAATCGGAGCGAAATCGCCCGGCCGCAGCGTGCGCGCCAGCGCGTCCAGCACAGCGTTGACCACGCCGGGAGCATCGTCCTCGAAGAATGCCTTGGCCACGTCGACGTACTCGCTGATGACGACCTTTGACGGGACATCCGTCCGGTTGGCGAGCTCGAAGGCACCGGAACGCAGGATCGCCCGCAGGGTCGCATCGACGCGGCCGAGCGGCCAGCCGGCAGCGAGCGCCTTGTCGATGGCCGGGTCCAGTTCCATCTGCTCGCGTACCACGCCCGTGACGATATCGCGGAAGAAGGCCGCATCGGCGAGCCGGTACTGATCGCCATCGACCTCCTTGCCGAGGCGGTACGCCTCGAACTCGGCGATCACCTCCGGCAATGTCGTGCCGCCGAGATCCATCTGGTAAAGCGCCTGCACGGCCGCGAGCCGGGCCGCACCGCGCTGGTTGGCAGGGCGCGCCGCGCGCTCGGCGGGCTTTGGCTGCGTGACGGCCATCTTAAAGTCCAAAGCGCGCGCGGAGCGCGATCATGCGAAGCGCCGCATCGGCAGCGGCGCCTCCCTTGTTCTGGTCATCCACCCGGGCCCGCGCCCAGGCCTGATCCTCGTTCTCGACAGTGAGGATGCCGTTGCCAACCGCCAGCGCGTCATCGACGGCGAGATTCATGATGCCTCGCGCCAACTCGTTGGCGACCGTATCGTAGTGCGTGGTCTCCCCGCGAATGACGCAACCGAGAGCCACGTAGCCGTCGAAATTCGCCCGCCCCGCGTCTACCGCCTCCAGCGCCATCGACAAGGCAGCCGGTATCTCCAGTGCACCGGGCACGGTGATCCGCTCAAAGGTCGCGCCAGCACGCTCGAGTGCGCCAACCGCGCCGCGCAGGAGTTCGTCGGCAAGGTCGTCGTAAAAACGCGCCTCGATGATCAGGATATGGGGCACTCTGGCACTCGAACGTCAGCGGCTTTCAAAACGGGGTCTGAGCAATAGCGCGCGAACCGGCTGTGTCCAGCGGATTCGCCATGTGCTAGGCGCCGACCTCGACCATCCGCGCCACATAGCGGGCGATCGTATCTACCTCGATGTTGACCTGCTCGCCCACCTCGCGTTCGCCCCAGGTGGTGACCTTCAGCGTGTGCGGAATGAGCAGGCAGTCGAAACGGTCCCCGTAAACGCCGTTGATCGTGAGCGACGTGCCATCGAGCGCCACCGATCCTTTCGGCGCGATGAACCGGGCAAGTTCATGTGGTGCTTCGAAGGTGAACTTCGTCGTTTCACCGAAATCCTCGCGCGACACGATAGCCGCCAGGCCGTCGACGTGCCCGGCGACAATGTGCCCGCCGAGTTCGTCGCCCACCCGTAGCGATCGTTCCAGGTTCACGCGCGTGCCGATCGCCCAGTCGCGAACAGTTGTCCGCATCAACGTCTCCGGCGCCGCTTCCACATCGAAAACAGCTCCCCCGGCCTCGCCGCCATCCTTCGAGACCACCGTCAGGCAAATGCCGCTGCACATAATCGACGCGCCGATGCCGATGGTCTCAGGGTCATAGGATGAGGCGATCGCGATGCGCCGCACGTCATTGCGTTCGTCGATCCGCACGACCTTGCCGACATCGGTGATGATCCCGGTGAACATTGATCGTCACGCCCGCACATAGCGGCGCATGGTGTCTTCGCCCACGATGGCGGTTTCGACCAAACGGTAACGCGGGCTGCGCTCGATTGCTGAAATCGCCGTGCCGCCGAGGGCGCGGACGCCATTCGGCCCGACGATCACCGGCGCGCGGAACATCACCACTTCGTCGATGAGATCGCCGGAGACCAGCGACGACGCCACCTCCGCCCCACCCTCTGCAAGCAGACGGGCAAAGCCTTCCTGGGCAAGGGCCTCAAGCGCCTGCCGCAAATCGACGCCGCCGGCCGCCCCATCGACAGCGATGATCCTGGCTCCAGCAGCTTCCAGGGCCGCCCGCTGGCTTTCGGGCGCCTGCGGCCCGACTACGACCACCAGCGGCAAATCCCGCGCCGTCTGGACGAGATTGGATTCCAGCGATAGTCGTGCGGTCGTGTCGAGGATCACACGCGTCGGCGAACGACCTTCCAGGCCCGGCAAACAAATCGTCAGGCGCGGGTTGTCCACCAGCACCGTCCCGATGCCGACCATGACCGTGTCGAAGGTCGTCCGCATCGCCTGTACGGCGGTGAAGGCGTCCTTGCCGGTGATGATCATGCGCTCGCCGCCGCGCGTGCCGATCATGCCATCGGCTGAGACCGCAAGCTTGAGTGTGACGTGCGGCCGGCCTTTGGTGAGCCGCTGGATATGACCCGAATGCGCGCGCGCCGCTTCGTCTGCGAGCACGCCGGTGGTCACCGCTATGCCGGCCTCCTCCAGCGCCGCGAGGCCCTTCCCTTGCGTGCGTGGGTCGGGATCGACCATGGCGGCCACGACGCGGCCGACCTTCGCGTCGATCAGCGCCTGCGTACAGGATTTGACGCGGCCGGTATGGGCGCAGGGCTCCAGCGTCACATACACGGTCGCGCCTGCGGCGGCGGCGCCCGCGTCCTTGAGCGCCTCCTTCTCGGCGTGCGGCCGCCCACCGACTGCCGTCCAGCCGCGCCCCACCACGATCGGTTCGTCACCATCGGTCTTCACGATGATGCAGCCGACCGCTGGGTTAGGCTGCGTGCGCCCGAGATTGCGCCGGCCGAGCCGCAGTGCAGCGGCCATCATCTGCCGGTCGAGTTCCGGATTGATGACCGGTGTCGGGGTCTTGGCGCGGCGAGCGGACATGATGGCGGCTACGTCTTCACTACAAGCGCCGGCTGGTCGCCGGACAACTCGTCGAGCACGGTCTTGAAATCCTCGGCGTCCTTGAAGTTTTGATACACCGAAGCAAAGCGCACGTAGGCGATCTCGTCGAGGCCGCGCAGCCCCTCCATCGCCAGCTTGCCGATCGTCTCTGACGGCACGTCGCTCTCGCCAGTGCTCTCCAGCTGCCGCACAATGCCGTTGACCATGCGCTCCACCCGTTCGGGATCGACCGTGCGCTTGCGCAGCGCCACCTGAACCGAGCGCATCAGCTTCTCACGATCGAAAGGCACGCGCCGGCCGTTGCGCTTCAGCACCGTCAGCTCGCGCAGCTGCACGCGCTCGAATGTCGTAAAGCGGCCCCCACAATCCGGGCAAACGCGCCGACGGCGGATCGCGGTGTTGTCCTCGGACGGCCGCGAGTCCTTCACCTGCGTATCCGGATTGCTGCAATAGGGACAGCGCATCGCCCGCGTTCGCCTTCAGTGTCCGGAAGCCTGACCGCCGCTCACTGGTAGATGGGGAAACGGTCGGTGAGCGTCCTCACCTTTTGCTTTACCGCCGCCTCAACCAGCGGCGCGGCGCCGTCTTCCGACTGCGCCACTGCATCCAGCACCTCAGCAATCAAATGTCCGATCTGCCGGAACTCGGCAACGCCGAAGCCGCGCGTAGTGCCCGCCGGCGTTCCCAGCCTTATGCCGGACGTCACGAATGGCTTCTCCGGATCGTAGGGCACGCCGTTCTTGTTGCAGGTCAGCCCAGCGCGAACCAGCGCCTTTTCGGAGATGTTGCCCTTCAGCCGTTTCGGGCGAAGATCGACCAGCATCAGGTGGTTGTCGGTTCCACCCGACACGATCTCGAAGCCCGCGCTTTTCAGCGTCTCGGCAAGCGCGCGAGCGTTCTCGACGACGTTGCGGGCATAGACCTTGAACTCGGGTCGGAGCGCCTCCCCGAAGGCAACGGCCTTAGCCGCGATGACGTGCATCAGCGGCCCGCCCTGCAGCCCGGGGAAGACCGCCGAATTCACCTTCTTGGCAATATCCTCGTCGTTGGAGAGGATCAGGCCACCGCGCGGTCCGCGCAGAGATTTATGCGTCGTCGTGGTCGTGACGTGCGCATGCGGAACCGGCGATGGATGCACACCACCCGCCACCAGACCCGCGAAGTGCGCCATGTCTACCATCAGGTAGGCGCCGACCGAATCGGCGATCTCGCGGAAGCGCTTGAAATCCCAGTGGCGCGAATAGGCCGTGGCGCCGGCCAAGATCAGCTTCGGCTTGGCTTCTTCAGCGAGGCGCTGAATCTCGTCGTAATCGAGCAACTGGTCTTCACGGCGCACGCCATAGGGCGCCACCTTGAACCACTTGCCCGACATATTCACCGGCGAACCGTGGGTCAGATGTCCCCCGGCCGCGAGATCGAGACCCATGAAGGTGTCGCCCGGCTGCAGGAGCGCGAGGAAGACTGCCTGGTTCATCTGGCTGCCAGAGTTCGGCTGCACGTTGGCGAAGTTCGCTCCGAACAGTTTCTTTGCCCGCTCAATCGCCAGCGTCTCGGCGATATCGACGAACTCGCAGCCGCCGTAGTAGCGCTTCCCCGGATAACCTTCGGCATACTTGTTGGTCATCACCGAGCCCTGCGCCTCGAGCACCGCCTTCGAGACGATGTTTTCCGAGGCGATCAACTCGATCTCGTGCTGCTGGCGGCCAAGTTCCTTGGCGATCGCGTCGGCGATCTCCGGGTCGGACTCGGCCAGCGAGGCGGAGAAGAACTCGGGCGCGCTGTTGGCGCCGAAGGCGGCGGCGGTCACGGGCATATCGCAGTGTTCCTGTCAGCGGAAAATAGCCCCAATTCCCGCCTCGTTGCGGGTCGGGAATCCAAACCGGGCTCTATCATAGCGACACGGCGCCCGCCAAGGAAACGGGCGAACGGCAATCGCGGGAAGAAGCCTCAGAGAGGCTGGCCTCCGGCGGCAGCGGTCATCTGGTCGAGACCGTCCAGGTTATAGATGTCATTGCGGAAATTGACGATTCCGTCCTCGGTCGCCCAGGCCGTGATGTACGTCCAGTGCAGCGGCACCGGGTTTGTGACCTTGACATCCAGGCGCACAGGATCGCGCAGTTCCTGCTCGATCACGTCCGGCGACTGACCTGGCGTGTCCTGAAGAATCCAGAAGATCAGTTCGCGGATATTCTGGATGCGCACGCAACCCGATGAATCGAATCGGTAGTCGTCGTTGAACAGCCCCTTATGCGGCGTGTCATGCATGTACACGCCGTCAGGGCTCGGGAAATTGATTTTTACGATGCCGAGGGAGTTCTCGTCGCCCGGATCCTGCCGGAACATGAACTTGGTGGCTTCGTCGGTCTGCCAGTCGATCTGCTCGGGCGGGACCTCGGTACCCTTCCGATCATAGACGCGGATTCTCCACGTCGAAAGATAGGTCGGGTCCTTCTGCATCAGCGGGATCAGATCCTTCTTGATAATGCTGGCTGGCACCGTCCAATAAGGATGGAAGTTGATCTCGGTGATCTTCGAATTGACGATCGGCGACGGCCGGTCGACCTTGCCGACCACAGCCGTGTGGCGCTGAACGACAGCGCCATTCTCCACCGCCTCGACTGCCGCGGCGGGGATGTTCACCATGATGTAGCGCTGGGACTGCTGCTTGCTTGTCAGCACCTTCAGACGCGTCAAATTGGTCGCGAGTTGAGTCAATCGCACCTGGGCCGGAATATTCAGCGCGTCGAACGTCGTCTGCCCAACCACGCCGTCGGGCTGAATGCCGTGGCGCGCCTGGAAGCGCTTCACTGCGGCATCGACATACGAGTTCGAAAGATTCCGGCCGTCCAGGGGCCGCCGGCATGTCACCGGCGATGGCGAGGCGCTGGCGCAGAACCGCAACTGCCGGATCGCTGACGCCGATTTTGAGCTTCTTGTCACTCGGGACCATCGGCCATCCGCCGCGCGCGACAATGTCGGAGTATTCCTGGATCGCAGCCTGCAATGCGCCGACGATTTGCGGCGACATCGTCGGTGTCGACGTCCGCACATCCGCGGCGCCAACGGAAGCCGCGTCGAACCCATCGGACCACTCGGTTCCACCGTTTTGCAGAACGTCGGCGATCGGATCATTTGCCAAAGCCGGCACCGCAAATCCGGCAAACAGACTTGCCACAACGAGGAGGCGCGTCGGCCAGCGGTGCAATGCCGGTGTGCGATTAGGCGGCGTCGTCACGTGATGAATCTCAGCCAAGTGTCTCGAATCCCCAACACTTCCGCCCTCGATTTGAGGTAACACGGTAGTCCGTCTGTGACAATTGATAAGCCCCACCGCGCCTATCGAATCGCGGAGATGTGAACCGAACAGACGGCTTGATCGCATCGTTTCTGCGAGGCCTATGTGGCGCTTTCACGGCGAGGATCAACCATTCAGGGCAACGGTTGTTCCATCACCAGCCGCACCAAAGAAAAATGGCCCGGCTAAGGCCGGGCCATTTTTCTTTCTCGGATGAAGACCGATGCAGTTCAGAGCCGGTAAAGGATCTGGTCTGTCCAGAAACGCTCTAGCCGCTGCAACGAGCGATTCAGGGCGTTGAAGTCTTCAGCGCCAATGCCGCCGACCTGATCGACCGAGCGGATGTGCCGGTCGTAAAGCCGATTGACGATATCGGCCACCTCGTGCCCCTTCTCCGTCAAGCTGACGCGGACCGAACGGCGGTCCATGCGCGAACGCTGGTGATGGATGTAGCCCATCTCGACCAGCTTCTTCAGATTGTAGGAGACGTTGGAACCGAGGTAGTAGCCGCGCGTGCGGAGTTCACCGGCGGTCAGTTCGGAATCGCCAATGTTGGACAAGAGCAGCGCCTGAACACTGTTCACGTCGGAACGCCCGGCGCGATCGAATTCGTCCTTGATGACGTCGAGCAGACGCCGGTGAAGACGCTCGACCAAGGTGAGCGCCTCCATATAGAGCGGCTTCAGTTCCGTGTTTTGAACGGGCTGAGCAGCCGCCTCCACTGCCCTTTTCGCAATAGCCATGATCGCCTCTCTGTTACGGCAGGTGTTCCCTGCTCTGTGAGACGACCATACGCAAAGCGACTAAAAATCGGCTTAAGCACCAAACTTAACAATAGCTTACCGGAAACACTCTGTTTGCTCTGACTTCGGCCGATTTCTCTGTGGAAAGCTCTCAGCTGCGCCGGGTGATGAAATAAAGGGCAACAAAAACTGCGATTGTCAGTGTGTGAAGCAGGAGAATTGGAAGGTCGCCGCCATACGTCCCGATGAAGACCGTGTGCAACAGAATTTCCGAGACGGCCGCCAACAACCAGACCACCCTGCCCCAGGCCACGCGCATCCACAGGCCAACGGCCGCCACGAGGTCCACCACGGACAGATACATCGTGCCGATCTTCCAAGGCGTGCCCATCTCTTCGAAGGTGCCCGCCGGCCCGGACATGATGCCGAGGATGACGGCCCACTGGTGCAGGCCGAGCAGCATCATCAGCACGGAAAGGCCGATCAGGTAATAGTCGAGCGTCACCTGGTGCGGCGCTCGCTCGATTTTCATCGGGCCGTGGGGATCGTCGCTCGTCGACATGGGTTCCTTCAAACCAGCGGCTGGCGCTGCCGCCGGCCAGCGAATACATCCTCGGCATCAACCTTGCCAGCGGCAAAAAGCTCGTGGCGGCCCGAAAAGTGTTATCTTTCAACGCGTCGAACCCGAAACAGAACCGATTAGCGAGATGACCCGACAGCCTCCGCCCTTTGCCGCCGATCCGCGCACGAAACCGGATATGGACGCCGTTCTTGGTGGCCGCAGGATGCGCCGAAATCGGCGCACGGATTGGTCCCGGCGCCTCGTGCGGGAATCGACCCTGACCGTCGACGACCTTATCTGGCCGCTCTTCCTGACTGAGGGAACCCGGAATGAGGCGATTCCCTCAATGCCCGGCGTCGAACGGCTGACGGTCCAGAGCGCAGTCGCGGACGCCCGCCGGGCCCGCGACCTAGGGGTGCCGGCGATTGCCCTTTTCCCCAACACCGACCCGAGGCTTCGCGACGACGCCGGTTCAGAAGCGCTGAATCCCCAGAACCTTGTCTGCTCGGCGCTGCGTGCCATCAAGGCGGCTGTTCCGGAAGTCGGGCTGATTACCGATGTCGCGCTCGATCCCTACACGAGCCACGGCCACGATGGCGTCATGGCCGGCGACGAGATCGTCAACGACGCCACCGTGGAGCGGCTGGTCGCGCAAAGCCTCATCCAGGCGGAGGCCGGCGCCGACATCATCGCCCCATCGGACATGATGGACGGCCGCGTCGGCGCCATTCGTGGCGGCCTCGACGCGAGCGACTTCCGCCACGTCCAGATCATGGCCTACACGGCGAAATATGCCTCTGCCTTCTACGGCCCCTTCCGCGACGCGGTCGGCACGTCGAAGACGCTGATCGGCGACAAGCGCACCTACCAGATGGACCCCGCCAACGGCGACGAGGCGCTGCGCGAAGCCGAACTCGATATCGCCGAGGGCGCCGACATGATCATGGTGAAACCCGGCCTGCCCTATCTGGACATCGTCTGGCGCCTGAAGGAGGCGTTCGGCATGCCCACCTTCGCCTATCAGGTGTCCGGCGAGTATTCGATGATCCGCGCGGCCGAGGCGAACGGCTGGATCGATGGCGAACGCGCCATGCTGGAATCCCTGACCGCCTTCAAGCGCGCTGGTGCGGATGGCGTCCTTACCTATTTCGCGCCTTTCGTGGCGGAGTTACTCAGGCGGTGACTGGCCACGCCGCGCCGCAGGTCTGACGGCAATGGATCAAATCGCATCGAAGGCACCCACCCTCGCCGATATCCGCGCCGCGGCGGAGCAGATTTCCGACGTCGTCATGCGGACGCCGTTCCTGCCCGCGCCTCGCCTGTCGCAACTCACCGGCGCCGATATCTGGGTCAAGTACGAGAACCTCCAGGCGACCGCCTCGTTCAAGGAGCGCGGAGCGCTGGTCAAGCTTCTCTCGCTGACGTCGAAAGAACGGTCGCGCGGCATCATTGCCATGTCGGCCGGCAACCATGCCCAAGCCGTCGCCTACCACGCGCAGCGCCTAGGCATCCCCGCAACCATCGTCATGCCGCGGCCAACGCCCTTCGTGAAGATCGCAGCGACACGCTCCTTCGGCGCGGAGGTCATTCTCGAAGGCGAGTTTGTCGCCGACTGCCAGGTGGTCGTGGAAGAAACCGTCGCCCGTACGGGCGCGGTTCTCGTGCATCCCTACGACGACCCCCACGTCATCGCCGGCCAAGGCACCCTCGGCATCGAGATCGTCGACGACCGTCCAGACTTGGAGACCGTCATCGTACCCATCGGCGGTGGCGGCCTGATTTCCGGCATCGCGATCGCGGTAAAGACATTGGCGCCCACGGTCCAGATCATCGGCGTCGAGACCGAGATGTACCCCTCCATGTGGGCTGCCTTGCGTGGCGAGACCGCGAAGGTCGGCGGCGAAACGCTGGCTGAAGGGATCGCGGTCAAGAACGTCGGCAAGCTGCCGCTGGAGATCGTCCGCCAGCACGTCGACGACGTCGTGCTCGTGCCCGAGAGCGCCATCGAGCATGCGGTGGCGTCCTATCTCATGCTGCAGAAGACCATGGCGGAGGGCGCCGGCGCCGCCGGCCTCGCCGCCGTGCTGGACGACCGCGAGCGCTTCCGCGGCCGGAAGGTCGGTCTCATCCTTGCTGGCGGCAATATCGATCCGCGTCTTGCGGCATCGATCATGGTGCGACAGTTAGCGCGCGAGGAGCGGGTCGTCGCCGTCCGCATCACCATCCGTGATCGTCCGGGCGTGCTGGCCGAGATCGCCAGCATCATCGGCGAGGCCGGCGGTAACATCCTCGAGGTCTTCCACCACCGGACGATGCTGAACGTGCCACCCAAGGGCGCCAGCGTCGACGTGACCATGGAGACCCACGGGCCGGACCATGCCGCCGAGGTCATTGCGGCGCTGGCGGCCCGCGGTCATATCGTGGAACAGCTCGACACGCCGTGAGCGGCGAAGCGAACACAATGAACGCAAAGCCGTTATAATCTGGTTATGGCGGAATCCTTGCAGGAGCACCCGATGAGCGACACCGGCAGCGCGCCGCGCACTTACCGCTTTGTCTACGATCCGGAGACCCAACCCGAGCTGTTCGACGGCATCCTGTCGAAGCGCATCATCGCCTTCATTTTCGACGCGATCCTGATCGTCCTCCTGATGATCCCGGCGGCGCTGCTCCTCCTGATCCTCGGATTTGTCACTCTTGGCATTGCATGGCTCCTGTTTCCGCTACTCTTTGCCTTCGTGGCCTTGTCCTATTGTGCGTTCACTCTCGGCGGCCGCGCTTCGGCAACGCCCGGCATGCGCATCGCCGGCGTAGAGATGCGCACATGGAGCGGCCAGAAGATGTTCCCGCTCCTCGCCATCATGCATGCGCTGATCTTCTGGTTCTCGATCGGAATCCTGACGCCGTTCATTCTGCTCGTCGGCCTGTTCACGCGGCGGCGGCAGTTGCTCCACGACTTACTCCTGGGTGTGGTGGCGCTGAACGCCGCGCCGCTGGCGCGCCGGGGCATTTAATTGCGCGGCGGGGCTTCCGGACGCAAAGTCAACCGCTTGAGCGCCGTCTGCGCTTGGGCATGATGCGCCACCGGGGGCACCTGCCCCGGAGGGCAAAATGGCGGCACCCGGCATCCTGACCTGGCTGACCTACGCAGGTATCCTGGCGATGATCCTCGCCTATGCCCTCGAGCGTTGGTCGATCGAGGTCGTCTCGCTGTCGGCGCTGGTCGGATGGCTGGTGCTGTTCTGGGCGGCGCCGCTGCTGATGGGCACCAAGAGCCCGATCGGGCCCGACGACCTGCTCGCCGGACTGTCCAACCAAGCGCTGATCACGGTCCTTGCTCTTCTCGTCGTGGGCCAAGGCCTGTTCCACACGGATGCGCTGGAAAAGCCAACCACCTTCCTCGCGCGTTTCGGTGGCAAGACCGGCATGGGCGCGATCATCGTCGTGCTGGTCGCGGCGATGGTGGTCAGCGCCTTCGTCAACGATACGCCCGTCGTGGTGATGTTCATTCCGATGGTCACGGCCATCGCCGCTAGCCGCGGCGTTGCCACGTCCAAAGCGCTGATGCCGCTCTCCTTCGCCGCCCTGCTGGGCGGCATGACGACGTTGATCGGCACATCGACCAACCTCCTCGCCGCCGGCGTTGCGCAGAAATCCGGCGGGCTCACCATCGGCTTCTTCGATTTCACCGTGCCGGCCTCGGCGATGGCGGCAGCCGGGTTCCTCTATGTCGCGTTTGTTTTGCCGCGCATCCTAAAGGCACGCGCCGGCATGGCCGAGCAGATCACGGGCGGTGGCGGCAAGCAGTTCATCGCCCAGATCGAGATCGGCTATGGCCATCCCCTCGCCGGCTCATCCGCGGTCTCCGGCATGTTCCCGGCGCTGAAGGACATGACGGTGCGGCTGATCCAGCGCGGCGAGCATCCCTTCCTGCCGCCGTTCGAGAACCTGACGCTCCGTCCGGGAGACACGCTCATCGTCGCGGCCACGCGTTCGGCCATTACGCGCGCGCTCTCCGATGCGGCGGCCCCCGCGCCGGCGCCCGACGCCGAGGACGGCGCCCAGCGCATCCCGACCAAGGATCTTACCCTCGCCGAGGTCGTCGTCGCGCCGGGTGCCCGCCTGATCGGCCGGACCATTGAGCAGGCCGCAATCCACCATGATACGGACACCGTCGTGCTCGGCGTGGAGCGCCGGAGCCGCATGCCTCGCATGCAACTCGCCGATATCCGTCTTGAAGCCGGCGACGTGCTCCTTGTCGGCGGAACCCAGGACGCAGTCGAGGGGCTGCGCACCAACCGCGACCTTCTTCTGCTGGAGTGGTCGGCGAGCGAGTTGCCGCAGCGCCGCTACGCCAAGCGCGCCCTGCTCATCTTCGCCCTCGTCGTGCTCTACGCCGCAAGCGGCATCGGCCCTGTGGTCATCGGCGCCCTTGGTGGCGCCCTCGCCATGATCCTGACCGGCTGCCTGAACATCCGTCAGGCTGTGCGCGCTTTCGATCGGCGCATCTATCTGATGATCGGCGCTGCGTTGGCCGCCGCGACCGCGCTGGAGTCGACCGGCGGCGCTGTCGTGCTAGCCAACGCCGCGGTTGAAATGGTCGCCGGGCAACCCAACTGGGTCGTGCTGTCGGTCCTGTTCCTTGTCGTCAGCATCACCACCAATATCCTCTCCAACAATGCGACCGTGGTACTGTTCACACCGATCGCGCTCGGCATCGCGACCAAGATCGGAGCGGCGCCCCTTCCCTTCGTGGTTGCGGTCATGCTGGCCTCGAGTTGCGCGTTTGCCACGCCTGTGGGGTACCAGACCAACCTGCTGGTGATGGGGCCCGGTCACTACCGTTTCTCGGATTATCTCCGCGGCGGCCTACCCTTGGTTGCCTTGATGTGGATCGTCTTTTCGATCGTCGGCCCTTGGTATTATGGTGTGTAGGGCGATTTTGACGACGGCCACTTCACGGGCATGACTCAGCATACGACCGAAACCCCGCAGTTCTACCTGACCGCTCCGGCGCCGTGCCCGTACCTGCCTGGCCGCGCCGAACGCAAGGTTTTCACCCATCTGGTGGGCGATCGCGCCGCCGCGTTGAACGACATCCTCACCCAGGGCGGCTTCCGCCGAAGCCAGAATATCGCTTACCGTCCGGCGTGCGAGGGCTGCCGCGCCTGCATTTCGATTCGCGTCGTCGTGGACGCGTTCTCGCCATCGCGAAACCTGAGCCGCGTACTGAAACTGAACCGCGATATCGTCGGTGCGCAGACCACCGCCAGTCCGACTTCCGACCAGTACTCGCTGTTTCGCTCCTATCTCGATGCCCGCCACGCCGAGGGCGGCATGGCCGACATGACGGTGCTCGACTACGCCATGATGGTCGGCGACTCGCACGTCGATACTCTGGTGGTTGAGTACCGCTTCCGCGGCCCGGACACCGGAATCACCGGCCGTGGCGAAGGCCCGCTGATTGCGACCGCGCTGACAGATATTCTCGCCGACGGCCTGTCGATGGTCTACTCGTTCTTCGATCCGGACTACGCCGACCGGGGCCTTGGCACGTACATGATCCTCGACCACATCCACCGCGCACGGAAGATGGGCCTGCCCTACGTCTATCTCGGCTATTGGGTCGAGGGCTCGCGAAAGATGGGCTACAAGCGCCGCTTCCGCCCGCAAGAACATCTCGGCCCGCGCGGATGGATCCGAGTGGACTAGGCCTTCTTCCCTGACGCCTTCCGTGCGGGCTTGGTCAGGCGCGTGCGGTTCTTCCTCACGCGGTTCCGGTATCCGACCACCGCAGCGTTGGCGACGGAGACGGCGCTTTTCCCGCTCGCGAACGAGATCGCCGCCTGGCGACCGGCTTGACCGGCGGCTACGCCTTTCTCGGTAAACATGCGCCGAAACTCGCGCTCGGCCACCGCCCCACCACCAGCAAGGCGCAGCATCCTCAGCGCAATGACCTGCTGCGCCTCTGCGGCCAGAAGTGTCGCGTTCAGGAAGAAAGAGAAAATCGACCGGGCCATTGGCTCGCGCTCCCAACTGCCGGAGTCG
This sequence comes from uncultured Alphaproteobacteria bacterium, assembly GCA_963798195.1. Classification (GTDB taxonomy): domain Bacteria; phylum Pseudomonadota; class Alphaproteobacteria; order Rhizobiales; family Kaistiaceae; genus CAVSRC01. Next base: position 1,249,421 of record CAWCSF010000010.1, read on the forward strand.
GAGCGATGGCGCCGAACAGAGGCTCATACTCATCACAAGACGGATCGAAACGCGGTGCCGGCACTCTGTTCGCCAGCGGCGGCTCGACAAGTTCAGGCTTGACCTCGTCCGTCAGCACCTCGAAGTGCGCGAGGCGGACCTCGCCGAACGAGGCGATCATCGGCACATCGGCAGCGTCGCGACCGTGAACCATCGGCACGCGGCCGATGCGCGGGACGTTGTTGCGGGGATCGAACGTGCGCCACTGCCCGTCGAGGTAGGCCTCGAACCAGGCACAGAAATCGCCCGGGCCGGCCGACGGCACGCCGATGTCGCCCAGATAGCCGCTGACGTAGCGCGCGGGAATGTTCATTGCGCGACAGAAGGTGATCGCGAGATGGGCGAAATCCCGACAAACGCCCTGCTTCTCCCGGAAGGCGTCATTCGCCGTCTTTGTCGGCCGCGCAAAGCCATAGCCAAAGGTGATGTGCTCGTGGACGAAGTCGCAGATCGCCTGCACGCGGGGCCAGCCGGGCTCGGTCTTGCCGAACAGCCGCCAAGCATCTTGGATCAGAAGGTCCAACTCGCAATACCGGCTCGCAGTGAGATAGCGCAGCGCCTCGAAAGGCAGGTCCTCGACGGGATGCTGTCGGGCATCCGCGAGAATTGTGTCGGGTCTGCCGGAATCCCGTACGATCCCGTCGAAAGTCAGTGTGAACGGTTCCGGGCCGACAACCAGACGGGAGCGCCGGTTTCCGAATTCATCGAAGAACACGTCCGGCAATGTCTCCGGATCTGTGCGCACCGTGCTTTCGGTGATGAAACGGCTCTCTTCCTCGGGTCTTGGATAAAGCGCGAGGACGACCGGCGTGCGAACGTCACAGTCGAGCGTGATCTTGAAACCGACCCGGATATGCATACGACCCTCGCGAAAATCAGGTAAGCCCCAGACCGATGGAACTACTGTGCGGTGAATTTGTTCCCGTTACGGGACGTTTCTGCCTCGCCTAAAGGAATTTGGATAATGACGACGCTGCGTGTCCGCCACCGCACGCATTACCGTTACGCGCGCCCGGTTGCTTTCGGCGTCCACCGCCTCATGCTGCGCCCCCGTGACGGGCACGATATGCGCATTCTCAACTCGACGCTGACGATCTCGCCAGCGGCCCAGCTTCACTGGGAGTTCGACGTGTTTGGCAATTCCGTCGCGTATGCGGCCTTTCGGCAGGAAGCGTCGGAACTGACGGTGGAAAGCGAACTGCTTCTGCGCCGCTTTGCCTTCGACAACCCGGCCGGGCTGCGCTCGCACGATGCAATGCCGTATCCCGTCGTCCACAGCAATGAGGAACTGATCGACCTTGCGCCTCTGCTGCGCGTGCATTGTCCCGACGACAACGAGGCGCTTCAGCGATGGCTCCGCGAAGTCCTGCCCGATCTGCCGAACGACAGCCTCGCGGTTCTCCGGGCCTTGGCCACCGCCGTTCACAACGGGCTTGCCTACCGCCGCCGGGAGGAACCCGGAGTGCAGACGCCCGGTGAAACCCTTGCCAAGGGGTCCGGCACCTGCCGCGATTACGCGTTTCTGTTCATGGAGGCCGCCCGCCACCTTGGTTTCGCGGCCCGCTTCGTCACCGGCTATCTCTACGATCCGGCGACGGATGTCGGCGGCGGCAGCGGCGCTGCTGTTACCGGCGGCGGCGCAACCCATGCCTGGGCGGACATATTCGTTCCTGGCGCAGGCTGGGTGGAATTCGATCCGACCAACCTGATCGTCGCGGGAAACAACCTCGTTCGTGTCGCCACGACGCGGACGCCGTCACAGGCACTGCCGGTGAGCGGGACTTACAGCCACGACGGTGTTCCCTCGCCGACCATGGAAGTCACGGTAAGCCTGACAGAAAGCGTAGACGACAGCATCCAGATCGTTGCCTAGGGGTCAGAGTTCCCGCACGCGCACGTTTCGCCAGCGACACGCGGCATGCGGTCCCCAACGCGCTTCACCCATGCGCGGATCGTTGTCATGCACTTCGAAAGCGATGTGGCCGCGCGGGCCAAGGAGCGCGGCGATCTTGTCGGCGTCATAGTGCGGGTGGCGCATCGCTGCGGCATCCAGTTCGGCTATGACGACGCCGTTGATCGTCGATGTCAGGCGCGGCTTGGCGCCCTTCACTGTGATACGGAATTCGTTCCAGTCGCCCCACTTCCATGCGGCGAGGAATTCCTCTCCCGAGGCGGCGCGGGTCAGCAATGCCGGCTTGTCGGGCGTGACCGGTTCAAGTGTGGTCGCCGGGTCTTCCAGTTTCAGCCCGATCGCATTTCCCCGGGAGTCGTATTTGGCGTCGACGTTGAATGCGATGGCGTGAAAACGGCCAATCCCGTTGCCGTAGAAACCGCCGATGTTTCCCGACTTGCGATGGTCGAGCAGAATCTGAAACCCCGTCGAGCCGATGTCGCTCGCCCGCACCATGATGCCCGTGTCGGCGGGCCAGTCCGGCTTAGCCTCAAAGACCAGTTCGAAATCTGCAAACGTCTCCTCGCTGACCAGATACGCGCCAAGGCCGCTGCCCGGCGGATCCTGACGCCCAACGATGGCGCCGTCCTCCACCGTCCACTTGCCGGTATGCGCGTCGGCGCGACTCCAGGCGTCCGTATCGCGGCTCGGCCAGGACTCGTCGGGCGAACGCGGTGCATTATGCCGCGGGACGGCGCGCCAGCCTGCCAGCGTCTTGCCATCGAAAATCGACCTGAAGCTATCGCCCGCGGCTGCCATGCGTCTTCTCCCATGAGCGGGACTCCTGCCCGCTTGACACCGTTTCTACAGGAGTTGGCGAAATGCGATAAGACAGTGGCTTGCCGCCGGCACAAAGTAGGTTGCCGGTTGCACATCTTGGACCCGGAGCTTCGTCGTGACCCGCGAGCAGATGATAGCCCATCTCCGAACTGCCAATGGCGTGGCGCGCGAGGCTGCCCGGCACGGCCATCACCCCTTTGGCACCATCCTTGTCGGGCCCGACAACGAGGTCCTGATGCGTCAGGGCAACCTTGATGTGGTGCATCATGCCGAGACCGAGACCGCCCGGCGCGCCGCCGCTGCCTATGGCCCGGAATTTCTCTGGACCTGCACGTTGGTCACGACCTTCGAGCCCTGCGCCATGTGCACCGGCACGATGTACTGGGCGAACATCGGCCGGCTGGTGTATGGCGTCGAAGAGAAAACCCTGCTGGTCCTCACCGGCGACAGCAGAGAGAATCCCACCATGTCGCTCTCTTCGCGCGCCGTCCTTGGTTCCGGCCAAAAGAATATCGAAATTCACGGGCCGTTTCCGGAACTCGAGGACGAATTGACCGGACCGCATCGAGATTTCTGGAAGCGCGCGCCCTGACATGCCCCAATTGAGCGCAGGTCTGCTTCTGCATCGCCGCCGCGCCGGCCAGATGGAAGTCCTGCTCGTCCATCCCGGCGGGCCATTCTGGGCGAAGAAGGACCTCGCGGCCTGGTCGATCCCGAAAGGTCACGTCGATCCCGGGGAAGATCACCTTGCGGCGGCGCGGAGAGAGTTCGCCGAAGAAACCGGCGGCACAGCGCCGGCGGAGGCTTCACATCTCGGCAACTTCCGTCAGCCCGGCGGAAAAATCGTGATCGCCTTCGCTGCGGAAGGCGACTTCGATCCCGCGGGCTTCACGTCCAACACATTCACCATGGAGTGGCCACCGCGATCTGGCCGCACGGGCGAGTTCCCCGAGGCCGACAAGGCAGCATGGTTCACGCTGCCCGCCGCGGCGGAGAAAATCGCCAAGGGTCAGCGCGCGATCCTTGACGCTCTTGCCAAGCAGCTCGGCCCGGCTGATCGCTAGCCGCCGATCGTATTTTTCAGGATGTCGTAGTCGACACAAACGGCTTTCACGAACGCAGGCCGCGCCATCAGCCGTTCGTGCCACGCGTCGACGCTCGCCAGCGGCTCACGTTCGATTTCCATCGTGTACCAGCGATAGAGTAGCGAACCGGCGGCGATATCACCGTAGGTGAGCCGCTCGCCGGCGAGATAGGGCGTCCTGCGGAGCTGCGCGTCCAGAATGCGGAAACAGGCATTGGCGGCCGCCATCGCATTCGCAATCGCCTTTTTGTCGCGGAACTCCGGCTTGGTCCGCGATGCCAGCGAGAACACCGAACCCCACGCCGGCTGGAAGCGCATGGCGGTCCAGTCCGCCCACTGATCGGCCGGCGCCCGCGCCTTCGGCGCTTCCGGCCACAGGTTGCCGGCACCATAGGTCGCTGAAAGGTAGCGGATGATCGCGTGGCTCTCCCACAGCGTCAGGTCCCCGTCCTTCAGCGTCGGCACGAGGCCGTTCGGATTCATCGCCAGGTATTCCGGCGTGTCGACGCCGCCGAAATTCAGCCCAAGCTCCACCTGCGAATAGGGCACGCGGAGTTCCTCGAGCGCCCACACCGCCTTCTGGACGTTCACCGATGTCTTGCGGCCGTAGAGGGTTACGTCAGCCAAAACCCGCCTCCCCTGCTTCTCTTTTCGCGTCTTGCTACCACGCCGGCCCAGTCCCGCGCACCACTGATCGCCGAGTGACAGCCATCCCGATGCTATTCGCCTATCAGATGGAGGATGATCTCGCGGTTATGACCGCTTGCGCGGTGCTCGACCATGTAGATTCCCTGCCAGGTTCCAAGCGCCATCCGCCCCTCAACCACCGGGACGGACAGGCTGGTCTGGGTCAGCGCAGTCCGGATATGCGCCGGCATGTCGTCAGGGCCTTCCAGATCGTGGACGTAATCGGCCAATTCCGGCGCTATCTTCCCGAAAAACGCCATCAGATCGGTCCGGACGTCCGGGTCGGCATTCTCCTGAATCAACAGCGACGCCGAAGTGTGGCGGCAGAAGACCGTCAAAATTCCGGTGTGCATACCTTGGCCGCCCACCCACGCAGCGATGTCGGCGGTAATCATCGTGAACCCCTTGCCGCGGGTCGCGACAGTCAATCGGTGTGTCATCTGGCGCATGCGGGTGCCCTCGAACAGACGTGCCAAATGTCGCGCTTGCAGGCGTCGGCGGTACCTACCACGTTTTGGAAACGCAGCTTTTGCAGCGCCTTTGCTGCATCGCAGCATTCATATTTGAATTGTGCTGCATTGCGTGAAGTGCAAGGCGGGTATGCGATATTCCCTCTGCACAGTGTCTGGGGCGCTGCCTATCTTCTGCATCGAAGGACGGCGAATGAGTAACCGATGTGCCGCCCGATAGAATTTGAATGCGAAAGGCAGGACTACCATGACGAACCGGATCGTTTCCACGTACCGCTCTTGGCGGAAGTACCGCGAGACCTACAACGAGTTGATGCGTCTCTCGAATCGCGACCTCGCGGATTTGGGCATCACCCCGGCGGACATCCCCACGATCGCCCGCAAGTCCGCCTCGCTCTAAGGAATTCGCCCCGGGTGTTCTCCTCCCTCACCCGGGCGCGATAAGGGAGCTGGAACGGCGTCCTCCCACGTCCCCCAGCCCCGAAAGAGAAACGCCCGCCGATTTCCTCCCCGGCGGGCGTTTTTCATTTCTGCACCTCCGTTGAATGGAAACGGCGCCGCGACTAGGGTCGCCGCCATGCTTTCTCCCATCCATGTTATCGGCGGCGGGCTAGCTGGCTCGGAGGCTGCCTGGCAGGCGGCGAATCGCGGCGTGCCTGTGGTGCTGCACGAGATGCGGCCGGGGCGCCGGACCGAGGCGCATCAGACCGACCAATTAGCCGAGTTGGTCTGCTCCAACTCATTTCGCTCTGACGACCACCAGAACAACGCCGTTGGTCTCCTCCACGAGGAGTTGCGGCGCGCGGGCTCCCTGGTCATGCAGACTGCCGACGCCCATCAGGTGCCTGCTGGCGGGGCACTGGCCGTCGATCGCGAAGGCTTCGCCGCTGCCATCACCGCGGCGCTGGCCGAGAACCCATTGATAACGATCGAGCGGCGCGAGGTCGCTGGACTGCCGCCAGCAGATTGGGACAACGTCATCGTCGCAACCGGTCCGCTGACTTCGCCAGCGCTTGCGGCAGGTATTCGTGGCCTCACCGGGGAGGACGCCCTCGCTTTCTTCGACGCCATTGCACCAATCGTTCACTTCGATTCCATTGACATGGACGTCGCCTGGTTCCAGTCGCGCTACGACAAGACCGGACCCGGCGGCACGGGCGCTGATTACATCAACTGCCCGATGGAAAAGGCCCAGTACGATGACTTCGTCGACGCGCTGTTGGGCGGCGAGCCGCACAAGCATCACGACTGGGAAAATATCCCCTACTTCGATGGCTGCCTGCCGATCGAGGTGATGGCCGAGCGCGGGCGCGAGACGCTGCGCTACGGGCCGATGAAGCCCGTCGGATTGACGAACCCGCGCAATCCGATGGTGAAATCCTACGCTATCGTCCAGCTCCGTCAGGACAACGCGCTGGGCACGCTCTACAACATGGTCGGCTTCCAGACCCGCCTGCGCTACGCGATCCAGGCCGACATCTTCCGCATGATCCCGGGCTTGGAACAGGCTCAGTTCGCGCGGCTCGGCGGCCTTCACCGCAACACCTTTCTCAATTCGCCGAAGCTGCTCGACGGCATCCTCCGCCTCAAGGCCGCCCCGCGCCTGCGCTTTGCCGGCCAGATCACCGGCTGCGAGGGTTACGTCGAGTCTGCTGCCATCGGTCTGCTCGCCGGACGCTTCGCCGCATCTGAACGTCTGGGTCAAGATGTTGTGGCGCCACCACTGACCACGGCGTTCGGCGCCATACTCGGCCACATTACCGGCGGCCACCTCTCGGCGGACGAGGCGGGCACGCGCTCCTTCCAGCCGATGAACGTGAATTTCGGGCTCTTCCCCGATATCGCGGTCGCGCCTGAGCCCGGCAAGAAGCTCAAGGGCCCAGAGCGGGGCAAGGCGAAGCGGCAGGCGATCTCCGCCCGCGCCCTCCGCGATCTGGATGGTTGGCTCGCGCAACCAACAGCCGACGCAGCCGAATAGCTACCAACTGCGCGCAGCCCGCCAGATCGTCCAGTGCCGCCGCCAGGGCGCCAGTTCGGCCCCGGCGAACGGGTCGTAGCCCGGACGGTCCATCCGATCGAGGATCGGCTTCACCAGCGCCACTGGCAGGAACGCCGTCTTGAGTGCCGCCGGCATTGCCCTGATCTCGGGCATCGCCTTGTCGAGATGCGTGCGTGCAATTGCCCGCAGTTCGGCAAGCGTCCCCAACAATGCGGCGGTAGACCGACGAGCAACCAGCGTCGTGCGATCCAGCTTGTGCCGCGTTGCAAGGTCAGCCGGCAGGTAGCATTGCCCTCGCGCGGCATGGACTGGAAAGGCCCGCATGAGTCCGGTAAGAGCGTAGGCGACGCCGGCATGGCCCGCCGCGCCCGCCACTCGTGGATCGTGGCCGCCGGCCAGAATGATCGCACCGAGTTGAATGAGCGCCGATGACGTCTCCCCGGCGTAGCCCTCAAGATCGTTTAGCGTCGGCATCTGGTCATCGTAGAGATCGAATGTGCGCGCATCGAGCAACCCCTCGACGCCCCCAAGCGGCAGAGAAAAATTGCGGATCGTTTCAATCAGCGCGTCGGCGATCGGACTGCCGCCACCGCCGCCGATCAGAGCGTCGCGCCACCACTGCAGACGAATCTCGCCCAGCGTTGGTTCATGGGTCGTGTCGCGTATCCGTGCGACTTCAGCATTGAACGCATGGAGCGCAAAGAGGTGCCGACGCGCTTCGCCCGGCGCAAAAAGGTCCGCGACATAACGGTCCCGGTCCGAGTCGCGCACCTTGTTCGCGCAGTGCTCGTAGACATCCATATGTGAGATATGACGCCGGCCTGTTCGTCAGTCCACCGCCATCAGGGCGGCGGCAACGGCACGTTCCTCGGCGAGCAGCACATTGAAGGTACGCACCGCCGCGCCAGTGGACATTGGCTCGGCCACGATACCGTCGGCCCGACAGCGATCCTTCAGCGCCGCGGACAGTGGCACAAGCTCTCTACCTGTACCGACCAGCAAGATCTCCACCGCCTCGGCCTCGGCAAAAACACGTTCCAGAATCGCTTCATCGAGTGGCGTCGATTCCTCGGGCGCGTCCCAGCCGTAAATGCCGCTCGGCAGGCAGAGCAGCGACCCGCGATGCGACATTCCGGCAAAGCGAAAACCGCCATTGCCGTAGCTGCTGATCGGTGCGCGGCCGGGATAGTGGGCGTCCCGAATGACGACGCCGCGGCCCACCGTTGCTATGCCTTGGTGGCGGCTTCAGCCGTCTCCGCTTCGTCGGCGGCATCGCCACCGCGCGGCCGAAGCTTGAAGTAAATCAGCACCGGCGCAGCGATGTAGATCGACGAGTACGTGCCGATGATCACACCGAACAGCATCGCCGCCACGAAGGACCGGATCACCTCGCCGCCAAAGATGAACAGCGCCAGCAACGCCAGGAATGTCGTAAAGGACGTCATGGTGGTGCGCGACAGCGTCTCGTTCACGGAACGGTCAAGCAACTCCGTGATCGGCATCTTCTTGTATTTGCGCAGGTTTTCACGAATGCGATCATAAACCACGACCGTGTCGTTGAGCGAATAGCCCACGATGGTCAGGATCGCCGCAATGCTCGACAGACTGAAATCGACCTGCGTCAGGACAAAGAATCCGAGTGTCATGAATACATCGTGCGTGGTCGCGATGATCGCGCCGACGGCGAACTGCCACTCGAACCTGAACCAGACGTAGGCAAGCACCGCGACCATAGTGACGAGGAGCGCAAGCGTGCCGTTGTAGGCGAGTTCACCCGATACCCGGGGTCCGACGCTCTCTACCCGCCGGAACTCCACCGCATTCCCGAACAGATCGCGCACCTTGGAAATCGCGGCCTGCTGCGCCTGCTCGCCGCCCTCCTGTTGCTGGATGCGGATCAGCACGGTCTTGTCGGTGCCGATGTCGGTGACTTCGGTCACCTGCACGTCGCCGAGGCCGAGCGAACCCATCTGCGAGCGGATGTTCGCAAGATCGTAATTCGCCGCGATCGGCTTGATCTCGATCAGCGTACCACCGCGGAAGTCGATGCCGTAGTTGGGCCCAATAGTGAAGAAAAGGACCAGTGAGAGAACCGACAGCAACACCGAGGCCGGAAAGTTGAACCGGCGCAGCCACATGAAGCGGATGCGGGTGTTGTCGGGAATGAAGCGGAATTTGCGCATGATACTCGCTCCTTGCCGCCCCTAGAGTTCGATCCGGCTCGGCCGGCGCCATGCCACCCACGCCGAAACCATGATGCGCGTGAAGGTGAAGGCCGTGAACACGGTCGTGACGATGCCGATGGCGTTTGTTACGGCGAAGCCGCGGATTGGACCGGTCCCAAGCTGCATCAGCACGAGGGCGGCAATCATGGTCGTTATGTTGGCGTCGAGAATGGTGCCAAGCGCGCGCTGGAAGCCGACGTCGATGGCCGCGATTGCCGTTCGGCCGCCTTTGAATTCCTCGCGGATGCGCTCGTAGATCAGCACATTCGAGTCAACCGCCATGCCGACAGTCAGGACGATGCCAGCGATGCCGGGCAGCGTCAGCGTCGCGCCGAGCACGGTCAGCACGGCAAAGATCATCGTGATGTTGATCATCACGGCAAGGTTGGCGAAGAGGCCAAAGAGGCCATAGGCCGCAAACATGAAGATCGCGACGGCGATCGTGCCGATGACCGCCGCGATCTTGCCGGCGCGGATCGAGTCAGCGCCAAGGCCCGGTCCGACGGTACGCTCCTCGACTATGGTCAGTTTCGCCGGCAGCGAGCCGGCACGCAGCAGGATGGCGAGGTCGTTTGCCGACTGCACCGTAAAGCTGCCGCTGATCTGGCCCGATCCGCCCAGGATCGGCTCGCGGATCACCGGCGCGGAAATGACTTTGTTGTCGAGCACGATGGCGAAAGGCCGCCCCACGTTCTTCGCCGTGACATCGCCGAACTTCCGCGCGCCACCGGCGGAGAGACGGAAATTGACCACCGGCTCGTTGGTGCGGCTGTCGAAGCCGGTCTGCGCGTCGACCAGGTCCTCTCCGGTCATCAGCGGCACGTCGTCAACCACGTAAATGATGTTCGGATCCTGCTCCGACGGAACCTGAATCGTTCCCGGTTGTGGCGCAGCCGAGCCCGCCTGCTCCGCCGTCAGGCTGTTCTGCACGAGATGGAAGGTAAGCTGGGCCGTCTGGCCAACCAGCGACTTCAGGCGCTCAGGATCGCCGAGACCCGGAGCCTCGACCAGGATGCGGTCATCGCCCTGACGCTGGATCGAGGGTTCGGTAGTGCCGAGTTCGTTGATACGCCGGTTGATGACTTCGATCGACTGCTCGACGATGCCGCGTACACGCTGCTGCATGCCTGCGTCGGAAAAGGTAAAGCGCACGAGGCCATCGTCGCCCACGGTAAGGTCGAATTCATCGACTGTCCCACCGCCCAGCAGGCTGGCATTCAACGGATTGCGCAGAAGCTCCATTCTCTTGCGCACGTCGTCGAGCCGGTCGAGATCGCGAACGCGCAATTGCACGGCCTCACCCTGAACGCCAAGCCCGGTGTAGCCGATGCGTGGATCCTCCAGCATCGCCCGCCGGATATCGCTGGTCAGCGTGCGGAGCCGTTTCTCGACATAGTCCGTCCGATCAACTTCGTAGAGCAGATACGCCCCACCTTGCAGGTCGAGGCCGAGCACGACCTGCTGACGCGGCACCCAGCTCGGCCACCTGGCGACCGTTTCAGCGGAGAAAAAATTCGGAATGACGACGACGATCGCAGCGATGACGACCAGCAGAATCAGCGAGACTTTCCAACGTGCGATTTGCAGCATGCTTGCGGGACCGACAGCGCGCGGACTGGCGCGCCGGGGCTAACCGTTCTCCTTGACCGGTTCGCCCTTGGCGCGGACCTCGGCGATCATGCCGCGCACGATCCGAACCTTCGTGTCCTCGGCGACTTCAACCTGAATCTCGTGCTCGTCCACCTTGGCGACCTTTCCGATGATGCCGCCCGACGTAACGATCGTGTCACCACGGCGGACGTTGGCGATCATCTCGCGGTGTTGCCTCTGGCGCGTCTGCTGCGGGCGAAGGATCAGAAAATACATGATCACGAAGATCAGGACGATCGGCAGAAACTGAATGATCAGACCCGTCCCGCCTGCGGCGCCGCCGGGGGCCTGCGCAAAGGCTTCGGTGATGAACATCGAAAAAACTCTCCTCGGGTCGCGGAGTCCGGCGCGAAACGGCGCGGACTATAGCGGCGTGGCCCACCTTTGCAAACGATATAGGGACGCTTGGCGGGCTCTGCACGACTTGGCGGCTCCGCCTGGCCTGTGCTAACCCTGCCGACCGCCGGCCGGGCGCTAGGTGGAAGAGGAATTTCCCTTGTCCGACAAGGACCTGAAAGCGATTGCCGACCGCCTCGACCGGCTCCTCGGCCTGGTCGAACGGGCCGTCCCGCCTGCTCCCGCAGCGACCAATCTGGACGCGGCGGACGCCTTCGTCTGGCATCCGGCCGGACGAGCCTTGCAGCCGGTGGAGAAGGTCAACCGCGTCGATATCGATCTGCTGAAAGGCATCGACCGGCTGCGCGACATCCTGGTTGAGAACACCGAGCGCTTCCAGCGCGGCCTGCCCGCCAACAACGCTCTCCTGTGGGGCGCGCGCGGCATGGGCAAGAGTTCTCTCGTCAAGGCTGTCCACGCCGGACTGAACGCCCGCAAGGGCGCCACACCGCTGAAGCTGATCGAGATTCACCGCGAGGATATCGAGACCCTGCCGGACCTGATGGCCATCGTCCGCCCGGCGAAGCAACGTTTCATCCTGTTCTGCGACGACCTGTCCTTCGACGGCGACGACACCTCGTACAAGTCACTGAAAGCGGCGCTGGAAGGAGGCATCGAGGGCCGGCCCGACAACGTCCTTTTCTACGCCACCTCCAACCGCCGCCATCTCCTCCCGCGCGACATGATGGAGAACGAGCGCTCGACCGCGATCAATCCGCACGAGGCTGTTGAGGAGAAAGTGTCCCTGTCCGACCGCTTCGGCCTGTGGCTCGGCTTCCACAAATGCAGCCAGGACGAATATCTCGAGATGGTCCGCGGCTACATCGCCCACCATGGCCTCAGGATCGACCAGGCTGCGTTGACGGCGGATGCTCTGGAGTGGTCGACGACGCGTGGGGCGCGCTCGGGCCGAGTGGCCTGGCAGTATGTTCAGGATCTGGCGGGACGACTTGGGGTAGCCCTCGCGGACTAGCCGCCCCGCCAGACCTGATTGATCAGAGTCCGGATGGAGGTCAGAACCTGATCAAGTCAGGCTCGCCTACGTGGCGAGGTAGTCGAGTGGGTTGACCGGCTTGGCGCCCTTGCGCAGCTCGAAGTGAACCTGCGGCGAGGAAACCGATCCGCTCATGCCGGCATGGGCGACCGTCTCGCCGCGGCGCACCTTGTCGCCACGCTTGACGTTGAGATCGCGGTTGTTGGCATAGGCCGAGACCCAGCCGTCGGCGTGGCGGATCAGCACCAAGTTGCCGTAGCCCTCGAGTTCATTGCCGGCGTAGATGACCGTGCCGGCCTCGGCGGCCTTCACCGCGGTACCTTCCGGCACGGCGAGGTTGATGCCGTCGTTCTTCTCGCCGTTCGGCTTGGAGCCGAAGCCGGCGATGATGCGGCCGCGCACTGGCCACCTAAATTCGGTGCCGCTTGTCGATCCGGAGTCGGCAGCCTTGTCGATCGCGGCCGAAGCGGCGACCGGATCGGGCCGGTCGAAGCCCTTGCTGACCGGAACCGTCGGCACGGACGGCACGGTCGGCGCGCGATCGGTCGAAGCCATCGGAGGCGTCGGAGTGGTTTCGCGCGTCGGAAGCTTCATCTTGGGGTCGATCGAGGCAACACGCACGGGCGCGGCCTCAGCCGGCTTCGGCGCGGCTGCTACGGTGGTCGCGGCTCCGCCCGGAAGCTTCAGCCTCTGCCCGATACGGAGCGAGTCCGCGGGCGAGAGGCCGTTCGCCGCAGCGAGCTCCCGCAGCGTGACGCCGTAGCGGCGCGAGATGGAATAGAGCGTATCGCCGGAGACGACGGTGTAGGTCGAAGCGCCGGCCGCCGGCCGCACCGGCTCCGGCATCGGCTGCGAGAAGCTCGCCGGGATTGGTCTGGCTGCCGCTTCCGGCGTCATGGCGACGCGGTGGGGAATGACGATGACCTTGCCGGGGCGGATGTCACTCGCGCCGCGCATCTGGTTAGCCGCGAGAATCTGCTCCTGCGGCACGCCGTACTTTGCCGAGAGGACGTCGAGATTCTCGCTCGCGCCGACCGTGGTGACCTGCCCGCCGACGGCGGACCAGCCATAGCTGCCCGAGTTGGGACCGGCTTGCGGAGGCGTGTAGGCGGTCTGGACCGGCTGGTAGCCGTTCGTCGGAGGCGGCGGCAGGTTCGAACTGGTCACCGCTGTCGTGCCGGCGGGGATTGCCGCCGGCATCGGCTGGCTGTCGGCCTGCCCGATGATCTGGCGCTGGTTATCCGTCGAGCCTGTGAAAAAGGGCGTATCGAAACGGCTGGAGTTGCTGCAGGAGGCTGCCATGCCGGCAGCCACCACGATAAAGGCAGCGTTGGCCACAGCGCGGGAGGACCGGAAGGCGGCGTCAGGGTTACGCATTGCTCAACTCGCATCACAAACTCGGAACTGGTGGCGAGTTAACACTGGTAACGTTGACAAAGACTAAACGGGGCCCCGCGTCGCGCAAATCAGCCTTGTACGGCTTGCTACAGGCGCTCCGCCTTGCCCGGGATCAGAGGCACGAAGCGCACATCTGCCAGCGCCTTCTCGGCGTAGCCGTCTTCGCTTCGCTCGATGCGCATAAGCTTCTGCACACCGTCGGTCGGGCCGACCGGCATGACCAGAACCCCGCCAAGCCGGATCTGCTTCAGAAGATTCTCAGGCACCTCGCCGCCCGCGGCGGTGACGATGATCCGGTCGAAAGGCGCCTGCTCCGGCCAGCCTTTTATTCCGTCGCCAACGAGAGTGGTGATGTTGGAGAGGCGGAGCGTGCGGAAGCGCGACTCCGCCGCTGCCACGAGCGTGCGGAAACGGTCGATCGTGTAAACACGTCGCGCCAGCTTCGCCAGGATCGCGGTCTGGTAGCCGGTGCCGGTGCCGATCTCGAGGATGCGATCGCGGTCGCCGATGTCCAGCGCCGCCGTCATCATGCCGACGATCACCGGAGCGCTGATCGTTTGGCCGCAGTCGATTGGCAATGCACGCTCCGCGTACGCCTCCTTGCGGCTCTCGGCCGGAACGAAAAGATCGCGAGGCACGGATTCTATTGCGGACACCACGCGCCGATCGGTGATGCCGACCTGTCGAAGACGCAACAGCAACTCGGCGATGTGCTCACGCCGGTCGGCGTCAGGGGCACCCCCAACGGTCGGGTTCACGGTTTCGATCCGCCGGTCGGCTGGAAGTGTGCGCGGATGGAGTCGGCAAGATCGTAGGCGGTCATGTCGATGCGAAGTGCCGAGACCGAGACCATCCCCTTCTCGATCGCTTCCACGTCACTGCCGGGCTCCGCCGTCGACGGCGCACGGCGATACATGAGCCAGTAATACGGCAAGTTTCGTCCGTCGCGGCGCGCATCGATGTGCAGTGCATGCGCCAGCTTGCCCTGGCTGGTGATGGCAACCCCAGCGATCTCGTCTGCCGGTCGGTTGGGAAAGTTCAGATTGTAGAAGACACCCGGCGGGAAGCCGAAGTCGAGAAGCTTGCGGATGATGCCGGGCGCGTGATGCTCCGCGGTCGCCCAAGGCACGACCCGCTCTTCGTTGGCGTAGGTGTAAGCCTGGCTGAGAGCGATGGCGTTGATACCGAGCAGTGTGCCCTCGATAGCCCCGGCGACGGTGCCGGAATAGGTCACGTCCTCAGCGAGATTGCCGCCCGAATTGACACCGGACAGCACGAGGTCCGGCTTCTTGTCGGTGAGCAACTGCCGGACCGCCATGATGACGCAGTCGCTGGGCGTGCCGCGCACGGCATAGTGCTGGTCGGAAACCTTGCGCAGACGCAGCGGATCGTTCAGCGACAGCGAATGCGCAAGCCCACTTTGGTCGAGTTCAGGCGCCACGACCCAGAGGTCGTCGGAGAAATTGGCAGCAATGCGCTCCAGCGCCCCGAGACCCGGCGAGTGGATGCCGTCGTCATTGGTTATCAGAATGCGCATCAGCCACCGATCTTGTCCATGTCGCCCATATAGGGCTTCAGCGCGTCAGGCACGGTGATAGAGCCATCGCCATTCTGGTAATTCTCCATGACGGCGATCAGCGCGCGGCCAACGGCGACGCCCGAACCGTTCAGCGTGTGCACGAGACGGGTTCCCTTATCGTCCTTCGGCCGGTACCGCGCCTGCATGCGCCGCGCCTGGAAATCACCGCAGACCGAACAGGAAGAGATCTCGCGATAGGTCCCCTGCCCGGGCAGCCAGACCTCAATGTCGTATGTCTTCTGCGCGGCGAAGCCCATGTCACCGGTCGAGAGCGTCATCACGCGGTAATGCAGATCGAGTCGCTTGAGCACTTCCTCGGCGCAGACAAGCATCCGTTCGTGTTCGTCGCGTGACGTTTCCTGCGTCGTTATCGACACCAGTTCGACCTTGTCGAACTGATGCTGACGCAGGATCCCGCGCGTGTCCTTGCCGGCGGCTCCCGCTTCGGATCGGAAACTGGGCGTCAGTGCGGTGAAGCGCAGTGGCAATTCGGCCTCGTCGCGGATGGATTCGCGGACGAGATTGGTCAGTGGAACTTCGGCCGTGGGGATAAGCCAGAAGTCCTCCTTCAACGGCGCGCTTTCAAGCGTCCGCTCGACAAGCTGGTCAAGGTCGATCTTGCCGTCCTTGTAAGCCGCCTTGTCCTCGTTCCTGGCGTAGCCAAGCGCGTCGCGCAGCATCTCGGCGCGCGTGATGGTTCGCGTCGCCAGGAATTGGTCATCGAGAAACTTCGGAAGTTGCGCGGTTCCGAACATCACCTCATCCCGCACCAGCAGCGGTGGCTGGATTTCGGTGTAGCCGTGCTCGGTTGTGTGCAGATCGAGCATGAATTGGCCCAGCGCGCGTTCCATGCGCGCGACTTGCCCCTTCAGCACAACAAAACGGGAGCCGGAGAGTTTCGCCGCGGTTTCGAAATCCATGCCGCCCATGGCCTCGCCAAGGTCGAAATGCTCCCGGGCATTGTTGATGCCCGGCTTTCGGCCCCAGTCATGGTGCTTGACGTTGGCATGCTCGTCCGCGCCGACCGGCACATCCTCGAGTGGCACGTTGGGGATGACTGCGAG
Organism: uncultured Alphaproteobacteria bacterium; assembly: GCA_963798195.1. Lineage (GTDB taxonomy): Bacteria > Pseudomonadota > Alphaproteobacteria > Rhizobiales > Kaistiaceae > CAVSRC01. Next base: position 1,265,737 of record CAWCSF010000010.1, read on the forward strand.
CGCATCCTCCAGCGCCCTGTCGAGGCGCTTGCCCTCCGCTTCCGCCTCGCCAAGGAACACCTTCAGCTCGCCGACCTCAGCCATCAGCCGCGCGGCGGTCGCCTCATCCTTCTGCGCCTTGGCCTTGCCGATCTCCTTCGACGCCGCGTTGCGGCGGGCCTGCGCTTCTTCCAGCTTGACGATGTGCCTGCGCCGCGCCTCGTCGCGAGCTATCACATCCTCCGCAGTGGCACGCGCATCCTCCGGCGATGATCCGCGATTCCGAAGCGCCGTGGTGAAGGCGTCAGGGTTCTCGCAAATCCATCTGATATCGAGCATGGGGTCGGGTCCGGTGGGCGAATTGCGCGTCGCCTTTTAGACGCAAAATCCGCCGCCGTCACAGGGGGAATTGGCAGCCGGCCTACGCCGGCTTGTTCGCGGTTGCCTCCCGGGCAGCCTCTTCGCGGGCTCGGCGGCGCTCGACGATGCGCACCGAAAGAATTGCGCCCTCGTAGAGAAGCAGCGTCGGCAGCGCCAGCCCGAACTGCGAGATGATGTCGGGCGGAGTCAGGACGGCAGCCGCGACGAATGCCAGGACGATGGCGTAGCGACGGCCCTTCTTGAGCATGTCCGAATTGACGATGCCGATCCGCGCCAGCAGCGTCAGCACCACGGGCAACTGAAACACCACGCCAAACGCCAGGATGAGGCTCGTGATCAGGCCGAGATATTCGTCCACCTTCGGCAGGAGTTCGATCGACGCCAAGCCGTCGCCGCCGGGCTGTTCCAGCGACAGGAAGAAGCGCATCGCCAGCGGCATCAGGATGAAAAACACCACCATCGCCCCCAGCGTGAACAGCACGGGCGTGGCGACCAGATACGGAACGAACGACTGGCGCTCGTTCTTGTAGAGGCCCGGGGCCACGAACTTGTAGATTTGGATGGCGATGACCGGGAACGCGATGAACAGGGCCCCAAACAGCGCCACTTTCATCTGGGTGATGAAATATTCCTGAGGCGCCGTGTAGATCAGGCGCGGCACGTCACCGTGCGCGCCCGAGGCCCAAATGTAGGGAATTAGAAGGATGTTGTAGATGTGCTTCGCGAAAATGAAGCAAACGATGAACGCGGCGAAGATCGCAAGCAGCGACCGGATCAACCGGCCGCGCAGTTCGATCAGGTGATCGAGCAACGGCGCACGGCTCGCCTCGACCTCGTCCTCTTCCTTGGGCGCATCTGCGCCCGATTTGTCGGTCACGGCTTCGCCTCGGCCGCCGCGGCCGGTGGTACCGTGGCCGGCGCTTCAGTAGCAGGCGTCGTGGAAGAAGCGTCGGTAACGGCGGGCGTAGCCATGTCCGCAGCGGGTGCGCCCGTCGCCGGCGCGGCCGTCACGTCCATGCTCTTCTTGATCTCGTTGCCGGCCTTCGACATTTCCTTCTTCATGTCGCCGATCGGATCGATCTTGCCGATCGCCTCGACGTCCTTGCGCACGCTGTCGAGCTCGGCCTCCCGGACCGCCTCATTGAACTGACCCTGGAACTCGCGCGCCATGCGCTTCATCTTGCCGGTCCACTGCCCGACTGTGCGCATTGCACGCGGCAGGTCCTTCGGCCCGATGACGACGATCGCGACAACTGCGATCACCATAAGTTCGGTCCAACCGATGTCGAACATGAATCAACGCTCTCGTCCGCCCGCGCAATCGGGCGGCAGGCAACTCAGCCGCGGCGCGGCGCCGGATCAGATCAGACCTTGGACTTCTCTTCGACGGGCTTGCTCTCGATCGGCTTCGCAGTTGCCGTCTCATCGTCGTCGTCGGCGAGGCCCTTCTTGAAGCTCTTCACGCCCTTCGCGACATCACCCATCAGGTCAGAAATCTTGCCACGCCCAAAGAGGAGCATGACCACCACGATCACGACCAGCCAGTGCCAAATGCTAAGACCACCCATTGGTCCCTGTCTCCCGATTTACCTGCATCACGGCCCGTGCGGGCCGCTACGCTTGCCTATTGATGTAGGGGTTATCGGCCATGTTGGCAAATGAAGGATTTGGCCGGATTGCCTCCACCGGCGTCGGAGCCCGAGATGCCGGATTTGGCGCTATTGGTCGACAGCGTCGCCGGAATCGCCGTCTTCGAGGGGGTCCTCGTCCTCGGCGAGCGCCTCGCCCGCCTGCGGTTCCGGCATTGCAAAATTGGCGGGTACGCGGGAATCCAGCAGTCCGGCGGCCTTCAATTCCTCGGCACCGGGCAGGTCCGCAACGGTATCGAGCCCGAAATGGCTGAGGAACGCCTCGGTCACGCCGTAGGTTACCGGCCGTCCAGGGGCGCGGCGGCGGCCGCGCATACGGATCCAGCCGGTTTCTAGAAGCACATCGAGCGTACCCTTGCTGGTCGCGACACCGCGGATTTCCTCGATGTCGGCCCGGGTAACCGGCTGGTGGTAGGCGATAATCGCCAAAGTCTCGAGCGCGGCGCGGGAAAGACGCCTCTGTTCCACCGCCTCGCGGCTCAGCAGGAACGACAGGTCGCCCGACGTGCGGAACATCCACTTGCCCGCCACCTGGGCGAGATTGACGCCACGGTCCGCGTAGAGCGCCTGCAGGTCGCGCAGCAGGCCGGCAACGTCGGTGCCCTCCGGGAGGCGGCCGGCGATCTCGGCGGCCGACAGCGGCTCGGCCGAGGCGAACAGCAGCGCCTCCATCATGCGCAAGTTGTGCCGGCGTTCCTCGGGTGTCTGGTTCATCGCGGTCGCATCGTTGTCGACGGCGATCGCCACGGCGGCGCTGGAATTAGCCATGTCCATTCTCCGGGGTGACGAGAGCGACCGTGGGGCCACGGTCGCGAACGTAGAGCGGCTGGAAATGCTCGGTCTGGCGCAATTCGATCTTGCCCTCGCGGACAAGCTCCAGACTCGCGCCAAACGCGCTGGCCGTCACACTGCGCCGCATGCCCAGGGACGACAGGTAGGGCGAGAACAGGACCTCCATCGGCGTCCAGTCGGCGATCCGACCGACCATGCGGGTCAAGGCGTCGCGCGCATCCTGCAGCGACCAGACCTCCCGCGCCTGCATATGCACGACCGACACGACATTGTGCTGCCGCATCGCGGCATAGGCCGACAGCAGGTCGTAAAGCGTGCCCGTGTACTCGCCACGCTTGACCACTGCGACCGGCTCGGGGGCCGCACGCGCAAACACATCGCGACCAAGCCGGTTGCGGTTTGCGAGCCGATTGGCGGCCTCGCGCATCGCCTCCAGCCGCCTCAGCCGGAAGGCAAGTTCGGCGGCCAGTTCCTCGCCCGTCGGCTCGTCGCCGCCTTCCGCCTCCGGGAGCAGCAGGCGCGATTTGAGGTAGGCCAGCCACGCCGCCATGACGAGGTAGTCGGCGGCGAGTTCCAGACGCAGCGTGCGCGCCTGCTCGACGTATGTGAGATACTGCTCGGCAAGCGCCAGGATCGAGATACGGGTCAGATCGACCTTTTGGGTGCGCGCTAGCGCCAGCAGCAGGTCGAGCGGCCCCTCGAAGCCGTCGACATCGATCACGAGCGCCGGTTCGTTATCCGCGCGCTCGGCCGTCTCGTAGGCGGCCCATATCTTTTCCTGATCGCGTTCGTCGCCCGCCATGGCCGTCCTCAACTCATAACCGGCCCGGCAACCCCGGCGAGGAGCGCGTCATATTCGTCGCGTGCTGACGCGCGGTTGAACGGCGCCGGTTCACGCCGCGCCCGTAGGGCACGGTTGGCGCGCTCACCCGAAAGTCCGGCGAGCACCGGCGCCGCGTCAGCAACCGCGCGCATCTCCTCGGTCCGACCATTGCAGTGAAGCACGAGATCGCACCCAGCGGCATAGATCGCCGCTGCTCTTTCACCGTAATCCCCAGAAAGTGCGTGCATCGACACGTCATCGCTCAACAGGAGGCCGTCAAAACCAATTCGTTTTCTAATGATATCCCGGATCACGGCTTGCGAGACGGTCGCAGGGCGGCTGGAGTCCACGGCGCTAAAGACTATGTGAGCGGTCATGGCCATGGGTAGGTCCGACAGTTCGGCAAACGGGACAAAGTCGCTCTCAGCCAGTGTCTGAACATCATCGGACACGACCGGGAGGCCCAGGTGACTGTCCGCTGTGGCTCGGCCATGCCCCGGGATGTGTTTCATCACGGGCAGGACACCGCCATCCATAAGCCCTTCAACAACCGCCCGCCCGAGCGCGGCGACACGCAGTGGGTCGGAGCCGAACGAACGGTCCCCGATCGCGTCCGTCGCACCGGGCGCCAGGACATCCAGGACTGGAACGCAATCGACGTCGATGCCAACATCGCGGAGATCGGCGGCTATCAGCCGGCCATGCAGCCAGGCGGCGCGCAGGCCTGCCTCATCGTCGGTCCCATGCAGCTTGCCGAGCAACTCTGCGGCACCGTACGCCGGCCAGTGTGGCGGCTTCAGGCGCCGAACGCGTCCGCCTTCCTGGTCGATGAGGATGGGAGCTTCCGCGTTGCCAACTGCATCCCGAAACGCTGCAACGAGATCGCGCAACGCATTCGGCTCGCGACAATTGCGCTGGAACAGGATGAGACCCCAGGGACGCTCACCGGCAAAGAAGGCAGCTTCGTCGCCGCTAAGCCGTGTTCCAGCACAGCCGGATATGAAGGCCTTGGAAGCGGTCACGTTGCACCGCCGCCCTTCAACCAGGCGCTGCTCAGCGTTGCGCCAGGATACAATCGCCGCCGGCGCTCTTAAGCGAGTCGCAAACCGACTGGGCATCGCCGGCCGCGAACGGACCCACGCGCACGCGATAGTAAACACCACGATCGCCGAGGTCGGCACGCTGGATGTCCGGATTGTAGCCGCCGAGGACTGATTGGTAGCGCGCCTGCAAATCACGGAAGGTCGCGCGGGCAGCGTCTTCCGAGCGCTGCGACGACACCTGCACCATCATGCCGCCGGCCGTCACCGCCGCGCTCTGAGCCTGCTGAGCAGGAGCGGCCGCGCTGTTGGCGCCGCGCGTCAAGTCTATCGGTCCGTTGTCACTACGCGCCGCGACCTTGGGCGCGGGCGTCGGCGCCGGCTTGGGTACGGCCTTCGGAGCCGGCGGCTCGACCCGCGCGACCGGAGCCGCTTGCGTTCCGGCCGTGGCACCACTGTCGCCCGGGAGCGGTGTGATCGCCAATTCCTGACCGCTCTGTCCGCCAGCAATTGCGGCGGTGTCATCATCGGTCGCGACCGGCGGGATTTCCGGCACCGCAGGAGCTGCGGCCGCGGCATCCGTCGAGGCCGGCGCATCGCCCTCCTCCGGCACCGCGTCGCTGGCGACAATCGTGCCATCCGGCCGGACGACGACGGTTCGCACCTTGCGCGGGCCAATTGATTCCGCGGTATCCTCAGGGTTCATGGCGACATCGCTGGTGCCACCGTTTGCAACACCGCCATCGCCGGGTGTCTCAGGTGACGGGCCGCCTGGCAGGATGACCCGCGAAATCGGGTTATCGTCGGCATTCGACCGAACCTGCCCGATCTGTTCGCTACCGGGCGTGACCAGCTTTGTATCCGCCGCCCCCGGTCCGGAACCGGAATCGACGCGGTCGTAGATGAGCTTGTTCTGCTGGTCCGCGTCAGTTGCCTCCGCCGGCTCCGGAGGCGCAACCTTGGTCGGAGATGCGTCTGCAGAGATGATTGGCGGCGTGGCATTCTCGCTGTTACCAGGACGCAACATGAGCACCGCGAGCCCACCGATTAGGACCACGGCAAGAAGACCAATGACCGCGATGAGCGGACGCGGCACACCGTGGCGGGCCGGCGGCTCGCCGAGTTCGTCACTCAGATACGGGGGCACCGTCTCGTCGTCTTCGAAGCCCGGAACCGTGTCAAAGCCGTCCAGCGAAAATTCTTCGTCCTCGACCGTGCCATCTTGCGCGAACGGCAGGCCCTCGCCAAAGGCGGGCTCATCGTTGACGCCGGGCAAGACCGGCGGCGGCTGGCTGCCCGGCGGGGCGGCACGCGGCGGCGCAAAACGGCTGGCGACGCTCGCTTCCGTCTTGGGAGGGTCAGCTGGCTTGTCCCACCGCGACGGCTTGGCCACGTTTGCCACGGTCGGCGCAAACATATCCCCCGGCTGTGGGGTCGCAGGCGAACGCGCGGCGGGCGATGTCGAGCGGAGTTGCAGATTGGCGATGTCTACCTGCTTGCCGCCTTGAGACGGCGGCGGCCCAGGTTGGGCACGCGGAGCGCTAACCGGAGCGCTTTGCTGCGGGTGCGGCTGAAGCGGCGGCCGGGCCGCCGTGCGCGGCGCGTGGTCTGAAGCCGGCAGCGGTGCGGGATCCGGCTGGCGCGGCCTTGGAGGCGGCGCGGCGGACATTGCTGGCGGCGGCACCTCCTCCGGTTCGAGCCTGGGCGATCCGAAAGACGGCTGCGGCGCGTTCACGGCTTCCTTCACTGCGGCGAAGGAGGACTGCAGGTCGCTCAGCAATTCAGCTTCGAGATCGCCAAGCATATCTGGCTCAGGTGCCGACGCTTTGGCGGGCATGGCTGCTGCAGACGGCGGCGCCTTCGCTCGCGGCTGAGGAGTCGCAGTAGCAGCGCCACCACCTCGACCCGACACGATGCGCGCAAGTTCGAACAACGGATCATCCGCCGCAGCCTGTTCCGGCCGGGCTTCAGAACCCTTGCGATCAGTCATCGGCCTTACGGAGATTTTCGGTTCGTACCGATCCGCCATGCTGCCTGCAAACCCCGCGCTAAACCCCAACCCGGAACGTCCGGAGCAGTCACCGCATTTCCTCGGGGGCACTCACCCCAAGAATAAACAATCCAGACGACAACACCAGTTTTATGGCGTGAATGAGTGCAAGACGCGCCATCGTCTCCTGAGCATTGGCGGCGTTGATAAACCGCAATTGCGGCAACTCCTTGCCACGGTTCCAGTGGCCATGAAACTCGGACGCGAGGTCGTGCAGGTAGAACGCTACCCGGTGCGGTTCATGGGCGTTCGCCGCGGCTTCGATCACCCGCGGATACTCCGATAAACGGCGAATTATCGCCATTTCGCCGGTATCGGTCAGAAGCTCGAGCGAAGCCGCACCGAGCGTCTCGCGATCAAGCGCGATATCCGGAATCTCGGCGGCCGCTTGCCTGAATACCGAGCAAGTACGCGCATGGGCATATTGAACGTAGAAGACGGGATTGTCTTTTGACTGCTCGGTAACTTTTTCAAAGTCGAAATCGAGCGGTGCGTCGTTCTTGCGAAAGATCATCATAAAACGAATCGGGTCGCGGCCGACTTCTTCGACCACATCACGGAGCGTAACGAACTCCCCCGACCGCTTCGACATCTTCACCGGCTCGCCGGCCCGCAGAAGCCGGACGAGTTGGCAAATCAAGATGTCGATCGATCCCTCGCCGCCGGTGATCGCCTTCACCGCCGCGTTCATGCGCCGGACGTAACCCCCGTGGTCGGCGCCGAGCACGTCGATCATGTCGAGAAAGCCGCGCCGGTATTTGTCGTAGTGGTACGCGATGTCCGAAGCGAAATAGGTGTAGCTACCGTCGGACTTCTTCAGCGCCCGGTCGACATCGTCGCCGAACTCTGTGGCGCGAAAGAGAGTCTGCTCGCGATCCTCCCAGTCCTCGGGGACCTGCCCCTTCGGCGGCGGCAGGCGTCCCTCATAGATCAGACCCTTGCCCGCCAGCCAGTCGATCGCTTCCGCCACCCGATCGCGGGTGCCATCGTTCAGCGAGCGCTCGGAGAAGAACACGTCGTGCTTGATGCCGAGTTCGGCGAGATCGATGCGGATGAGCGCCATCATCGCTTCGATGGTCGCGGCGCGGACCGTCGGCAGCCACTCGGCTTCATCCTGCTGAAGCAGCGTGTCGCCGAATTTTTCGACGAGGTTGGCGCCCACCGGCTTCAGGTAGTCGCCGGGGTAAAGACCCTCCGGAATGGTGCCGATGTCCTGCCCCAGCGCCTCGCGGTAGCGCAGGTAGACCGAGCGCGCGAGCACGTCGACCTGCGCGCCGGCATCGTTGATGTAGTACTCGCGGGTCACGTCGAATCCGGCGAAGGCAAGCAGCGAAGCGAGCGCGTCGCCGAACACCGCGCCACGGGTATGGCCGACATGCATCGGCCCCGTCGGATTGGCGGAAACGTACTCGACGTTCACCTTGGTGCCTTGGCCAAGATCGCTCTTGCCGTACTCCGCGCCGTCCGCAATCAGGCTGCGCAGAGCTTTGTGCCAGTATCCTAACCGCAGGCGAAGATTGATGAATCCCGGCCCGGCGACTTCGGCGGCATCGACGTCGGGATCCTCTGCGAGGCGGGCGGCGATGCGGGTGGCGAGGTCGCGCGGTTTCATGCCGAGCGGCTTGGCCAGCAGCATGGCGGCATTGCTGGCGAGATCGCCGTGAGAGGGGTCACGGGGCGGCTCGACGACGATGCGGTCGAGGCCAACGTCGATTCCCGATTGTTTCTCTGAAACAATCGCTTCTGCCGCGTTCTTGACGCGCTGTGTGAAGTCCTGGAAGACGTTCATAGGGCCACGGAAAACCGATGTCTCGGAAGGCTGCGGGGCCTATCCCAATTCCCATTCGCCGTCAAACAAACGGCGGGAATCGACCGCGGGATGGCCGCGGGGAATTGGCGGGACGACGCCGAACTCGCATTACAGCGAGCCTATGTCCTCGCCGAACTGCTGCCTGTACGCCTCGATGGCGTAGCGATCTGTCATTCCCGCCAGGAAATCGGCGACGCGACGCGCACGGGATGCTGCATCGTCGTCCGGTGGCGGCCGCCAGGCCTCGGGCATCGTATCCGGGCGATCGAAATACAGACCGAAGAGACGTCGCAGCACCGTCTCGGCCTTTTCCATCACGTCCATCACCTGCTGGTGGCGATAAACGTTCTGCTTGAGCATGATCTTGATCGCCCGGTCGGCCTCAGCCATGGCCGGCGAGAAGGCGATGACCTCCTGCCCCGCCTTGCGGATGGCATCGGCGGAATCCGGATAGAGCGCCTCCAGGCGGCGCCGGCTCTCGGCGGTCACGTCGGCGATCATGGCCGAGATCAGCCGGCGGATCAGCTCCGCATTGGCGCGCTCGGCGGCGAGTTCCGGATAATCACGGGAGATGCCGGAAAGGATGCCGCCGAGCAGCTCGTTCTCAGCAAGGCTCTCGCGGGTCAGCAGGCCGGCACGGAGCCCATCGTCGATGTCGTGGGCGTCATAGGCGATATCGTCGGCGATTGCCGCTGCCTGCGCCTCAGGACCGGCGTGGGTGGAGAGCCACAAGTCATGGAGCGCGGCGTATTCCCGGATGGCATAGGGGAGTTCTCTCCGGGCAAAGCGACCGGTCGGCGTGCCGGCGGCGTCGGTGAGCGGACCGTTGTGCTTGACCAGACCTTCCAGCGTTTCCCATGTCAGGTTGAGCCCGTCGAAACGCGGGTACCGGCGCTCCAGCCTGGTGACGACGCGGACGCTCTGCGCGTTGTGATCGAAGCCGCCATAATCGGCCAAGGCGGCGTCCAGGGCGCGCTCCCCGGCATGACCAAAGGGCGGATGGCCAAGGTCATGGGCCAGCGCCAACGCCTCCGCCAGATCCTCGTCCAGCCCCAGTGTGCGGGCCAGCGCCCGCGATATCTGGGAGACTTCCAGCGTGTGGGTCAGCCGCGTCCGGTAGTGGTCGCCTTCATCGTAGAGGAAGACCTGCGTCTTCTCCTTCAGACGGCGAAACGCGGTGGAATGGATAACCCGGTCCCGATCGCGCTCAAACTCCGTCCGATTGGAGCTTGGAATCTCAGGATATAGCCGTCCGCGGCTCAGCGCCGGGTTCGAGGCGTACCGCGCCCGGCCCTGCGACCCCGTGGAGGTTGCATTTGACATCAGGGGAACCGGCGATTGCGGGAACTGGACACGGCCTCAAACATAGTAATCGCGGAGTATCATGTCGCGAAGACCGCAGAATTGCGGGCAATCGCTGCCGACGACGTCTCGGACAAGCGCAAATTTGTCTTGTAGTGCATGAGCTTGCAGCTTTGTGATGCCCCCACGGCATTGACTCAACAAGGCCCAATCCATAACTATAGAGCCAGTAAGTATCGGTTAAAACAGCGGTTTTTCGCCACTTTTACCATGACTGAAACCTTGACGAACAATGTTGCGCTTTCAGAGCGGGCCGCGAAGCGGATCGCGCGCATCCTCTCGGTCGAACCGGGCGGGACTGCGCTGCGCATCAGCGTATCGGGCGGCGGCTGCTCAGGTTTCCAGTACGGGTTCGACCTCGATTCCACGCGTGCGCCGGACGACATCGTCATCGAACGCGACGGCGCCGTCGTGCTGATTGACCCGGTCTCCCTGCCCTTCATGGGCGGCTCGGAGATCGATTTCGTCGACGATCTGATGGGCCAGTCGTTCCAGATTCACAATCCCAACGCCACGGCGTCTTGCGGCTGCGGGACAAGTTTCTCGATCTGACGCTGGCCATGGCGGGGGGATAATCGATGGCAAGCACCAAGAAGAAGCCGCCGGCGAAGTCTGCAACCAAGGCTCCGGCCAAGGGCGCGCGCCGGACCAGCCCCGCCAAGCCATCCGCACGCTCCCGCCCCAAGGCTGAACCAAAGGCTCGGCCGGGCCGCGCTTCCGTTGCCAAGGCGCCGGCCAAGCGCCCAGCCCGCGCGCACGCAACCGGCGATTTCGGCCTCGACAAACTCCAGCAGATTGCGCTGACAGCCACCAACCTCGACGCCTCGGTAGTTTTCTACCGGGATACCCTCGGGATGAAGTTCGTCACGCGTTTCGATCCGCCCGGCCTCGCCTTCTTCAACCTCGGAGGTGGCGTTCGTCTGCTCCTGTCGGCGACGGCATCCAGCGCATCGCTGTATTTCCATGTCGACGACCTGGAGGCGGCAATCAAGGAACTGCGCAAGCGCGGCGTGCAGTTCCTCCAGCCACCGCACATGATCCATCGCGACGAGGCGGGCGACTTTGGCAAGAGGGGCACCGAAGAGTGGATGGCCTTCTTCCACGATCCGGGCGGCAACCTGCTCGCCTTGGTCGAGAGGCGTTAAGCCCGCGGTTACCGAGAACTGAATTTCGGCGGCTGGCAGAAGGCCGGCATTAATCGACCGCGTGTCTATGTTTCTGTTTCGGGGTGGCGCAGCCCAGAGACAGGTTAGCCATGGACCGCTTCCTTCGACTGCCTATCGCCAGTGCTGCCGTAGATGGCACCTCGGAGATCCACCTTGCGGAGCTCCTGGGTGCGCTCAGCCATGCGCTGGACATGACGGAAGGACAGCCTGCCGGTCATTGCGTCCGTTGCTGCTTCATAGGCGTGAATGTCGGGCGCGAGCTCGGATTGTCCGATCATCAGCTTTCCGACCTTTACTACACCCTGCTCCTCAAGGACCTCGGCTGCAGCAGCAACGCCGCCCGCATTTGCCAGCTTTATCTCAGCAGCGACCTCGCTCTGAAGAAGGACTACAAGATCGTCAACGGCGACAGCTTCGGCGAAGTGCTGAGCTTCGTCCTCGGTCACACCGGACTGAACGCGACCATGTCGGAGCGTTTCCGCGCGTTGGCCAATATCGCGCGCAATGGCGGTCAGTTGGCCAAGGAGTTGACCGACACCCGCTGCCACCGCGGCGCCGACATCGCGATACAGATGCATTTCTCGGCCGACGTCGCCGATGGCATCCAGAATCTGGACGAGCGCTGGAACGGCCGGGGACTACCTGAAGGCCGCAAGGGAGAAGACATTCCCGTTTTCTCCCAGATCGCCCTGCTGGCGCAGGTGGCCGATGTCTTCCACACCACACGCGGCGACAAGGCCGCCCTTTCCGAAATCCGGCAGCGCAAAGACACCTGGTTCGGCCCCCAATTCGTCGAGGCGTTCGAACGCGTGGCGACAAGACCCGAATTCTGGCGCCAGCTAGCCGCCAGCGACCTGGAGGCGGTCGTCTTCACGCTAGAGCCGGCGCAGGAAAGGCGCGTGGCCGACGAGGACCAGCTCGACGCCATCGCGGAGGGCTTCGCCCAGGTCGTCGACTCCAAAAGCCCCTACACGGCCGGGCATAGCGACCGCGTCGCTCTGTTCGCCGACCTTATCGCCCATGAACTGGGATGGAGCACAGCCGAACGGCGATGGCTCCGGCGGGTCGCGTTGCTTCACGACATCGGCAAACTCGGAGTGAGCAACACGATCCTCGACAAGCCCGCAAAACTCGACAGCGAGGAGTGGGAGGCGATGAAGCAGCACGCCGCCTATTCCGAAAGCATCCTCGCGCGGATCGGGGCTTTCGCCGACATGGCCACAATCGCGGGCGCCCACCACGAACGTCTAGACGGCAAGGGCTATCCCAAGGGACTTGCCGGCGAGGAGATCACGCTCCCGACGCGCGTCATCACCACGGCCGACGTTTTCGATGCCTTGACCGCCACGCGCCCCTATCGCGCGGCGATGCCGGCTCACAAGGCCCTTGCGATCATGGCCGAAGGCATCGGCACCCAGTTTGACCCAGTGTGCTACGACGCCCTCGCGAGCGCCGTGGCCAAGGCCAATCTGGAGGACAAGGCGGCCTAGCCGCCATCCTTCAACCTACTGGAAGGCCGTCTCGGCGAAGCTCCTGAGCTTCCGCGAATGGAGCCGCTCGTGCGCCATGGCACGCAGCTTCTCCATGGCGCGGATGCCGATCTCGAGATGCTGGCCCACCTGGCGACGGTAGAAATCCGAGGCCATGCCCGGCAGCTTCAACTCGCCATGCAGCGGCTTGTCCGAGACGCAGAGCAGCGTGCCGTAGGGCACGCGGAAGCGGAAACCGTTGGCGGCGATGGTCGCCAACTCCATGTCGAGGGCAACCGCGCGCGATTGTGAAAAGCGCTGCACCGGCTCGCGATGATCGCGGAGTTCCCAGTTGCGATTGTCGATGGTCGCGACAGTGCCGGTGCGCATGATGCTCTTCAGCTCGAAGCCCTTCAGGCCGGTCACCTCCGCGACCGCCTCCTCGAGCGCCACCTGCACCTCGGCCAGCGGCGGGATCGGAATCCAGGTCGGCAGGTCGGCGTCAAGAACGTGGTCCTCGCGCACGTAGCCATGCGCCAGTACGTAGTCGCCGAGCGCCTGCGTGTTCCTCAGGCCGGCGCAGTGCCCAAGCATGAGCCAGGCGTGCGGGCGCAGCACGGCGATGTGATCGGTAATCGTTTTCGCGTTGGACGGGCCAATACCGATGTTCACCATCGTGATGCCGCCGTGGCCCGGCTGCGTCAGGTGGTAGGCCGGCATCTGCGGAAGCCGGCCCGGCGCCTTGCCGGAGGTCGGCTTCTTCTTGCCGGCGTAGGTGATGACATCGCCCGGCTCGACAAAACTCTCGTACCCGCCCTCGCCTGCGGCCACCATGCGACGAGACCGCTGGACGAACTCGTCGATATAGAACTGGTAGTTGGTGAAGATGATGAAGTTCTGGAAGTGGTCCGGGTGCGTCGCCGTGTAATGCGGCAGCCGATGCAGCGAGTAGTCGACGCGCGAAGCTGTAAATGGCGCCAGCGGCAACGGCATGCCGGGCGCGGCGAGGAACGTGCCGTTGACGATCGCGTCGTCGGTGACGGCGAGATCGGGCACGTCAAACATGTCGCGGAGCGGCCGCTCGATGCGATCGGTGATCTCGCCCTCGACGTGGATGCCATCGGGAAATGCAAAGTGCAGCGGGATCGGCTCGGCCGAAGCGCCGATCTCGACCGGGACCCCGTGATTGCGGATGAGAAGCCGGATCTGCTCGATGAGGTAGGGGCGGAAGAGTTTGGGCTGGGTAACGCTTGCCGAATAGACACCCGGCCCGGCCACGTGCCCGTAGGAGAGCCGCGAGTCGATCTGCGCGTAGGACGACGTTTCGATCCGGATTTCGGGATAGGTCGCCCGCACCCGGCCGGCGAGACGCTTGGTCTTCAGGAGCCTTGCGAAGCGCTCGCGGATGAACGCGGTATTCTGTTCGTAGATCAGTTCGAGCCGATCGACCGCGGCCTCGGCGTCACGAAACGATTTCGTGGCGATGGCCTTGGGCCGCTCGATTGGGTTGGCGTCAGCTTTCATGGGGATGCACCGTTCTTCAAGGTGCGCCGGAATGTCTGCCACCGGGCCGCGCGGGTCAAGTCACGGCAGGATCCAGGCGGCGGTCGCGGGTCCACGAAAACAGTGCGATTCCGAGGGCCATGGCCACGAAAAAGGCGCTGATCCACGGCAATTGCGCATAGCTCCACTGCGCCTTGAGCGCGAGCCCGCCAAACCACGCACCCGCCGCGATGCCGATGTTGAAGGCCGTCGATATCAGGGTCGAGGCAAGGTTCGGCGCTTCGCGGGCCGCCGTGAGGATGCGCGCCTGCACCGGCGCGGCGAACGAGAAGCCGACCAGCGACCACAGGAAGAAGACGACGGTCATCGCAATAGCGTCGTAGACCGCAACCAGCGCCGTCAGGTAGAGCGCAAGCTCCAGAGCGAAGACGCCGACCAGCGCCAGCATCGGCTTCCAGTCGCCGAGGCGGCCGCCGATGAGATTGCCGAGGATGCCGCCCACGCCTGAAATGAACAGCAGCCACGGCACGACCGAAATCGACACGCCGGTGATCTCGGTGAAGATCGGGACGATGTAGGTCAATGGCGCGAAGACAGCGGCCATTGCCAGCGCGATCATCGCGTATGACCAAAGCACATTTGGGTGAGCCACGGCGCGAAGCTCGGCGGCGATACCGGACGACTGCTGCGGCGCGCCCTTCGGCGCCCGCGGAACGAGTATGACGAGCGCGGCGGCGGCGAACACGCCGACCCCGGCAATGACCCAGAACGTCGTCCGCCAGCCAAAGGCATTTCCGATGGCCGTGCCGATCGGCGCGCCAAGGACGTTGGCCATGGTGATGCCGGCGACCACGAGCGACACGGCGGTCGCCTGCCGCTCCTTCGGCACGAGGCCTGTGGCGATGATCAGCGCCACGCCGAAGAACAGGCCGTGGCTGCACGCGACGACCAGCCGCGCGCCCATGAGCAGCCAGTAGCTGGTGGCAAGCGCGCAGAGAATATTGCCGGCGATGAAGACGACCATCATGGCCAGCAGAAGCGGACGGCGCGGCAGCCGGCTGGTGGCGATGGCGAGCACCGGGCCGCCGATGGCCACGCCGATGGCGTAGCCGGAGATCAGCAGGCCGGCGGTGGGGATATCCACGCGGAGATCGGCCGCCAGCGCCGGCAGCAGGCCGGCGATGACGAGCTCGGTCGTGCCGACCGCGAAGGCGGCGATAAACAGCGCGAAGAGCGGCAGCGGCATGACGATCCCGCCCGGTGGCGGCCTTCGGTGGACGCCGCGGGGGACAGGGACTCGCCGCGGGGCGCGGAATGTGGTCGAGGCGGCCGAGGCGGTCAAGCGACGGCCGCCACGCCCTCAGGGCTCCAGGGTCGCGTCCACCGTGACCTTGACCGCGCCCAGGGCGCGCGACACCGGGCAATTGTCCTTGGTGCCCTCGGCGATCTTCTGGAATTCGGCGTTTTCGACGCCCGGCACCTTGGCGCCGACCGTGAGTTCGATCAGCGCGATCGTCCATTTGCCGTCGACCTGGTCGAGATGGACTTCGGCATTGGCGCGGATGAAATCGGGCTTGTGGCCGGCCTTGGTCAGATCGCCGGAAAGCGCCATGGCGTAGCAGCCGGCATGGGCCGCGGCGATCAGCTCCTCCGGGTTGGTGCCGCCGCCATCCGAGAAGCGCGACGCCCAGGTGTACTCGCCGTCATAGGCGCCGCCGCCGAAGCGCATGTGGCCGCGGCCTTCCCGCAATGTGCCGTGCCATTCGGCATCGCTTGTCCGTGTCGGCATCGTATTCTCCTTTATGCGTGGATCCGCCCGAGGCCTGACCTATCGCCCTTCCGCCGCAGACGCTAGCCTCTCCGCCCGAATCCATGCCATCAAGCCGACCATGAAAGTCGCGACCTGGAACATCAACGGCGTGCGCGCCCGCCTCGACACCGCCCTCAACTACGTCAAGGAGGCGGCGCCGGACGTGCTGTGCCTGCAGGAGATCAAGTGCGAGGACCTCGCCTTCCCCTCCGAGATGTTCGAGGAACTCGGCTACAACGTCTCGACTCACGGGCAGAAGGGCTTCAACGGCGTCGCCATCCTGTCCAAGCGTGCCGCTCGAGGACGTGCGCTCCGGGCTGGCCGGCGACGACAGCGACAGCCACTCGCGCTTCATCGAGGCGGTGATTTCCGTGCCCGGCGGCGCGCTGCGGGTGGTGTCGCTGTACCTGCCGAACGGCAATCCGACCGGCACCGACAAGTTCGCCTACAAGCTGGCGTGGATGGAGCGGCTGGAGGCCTACGCCAAGGAGCGGCTGGCCGAGGAGGAGCCGTTCCTGCTCGCCGGAGACTTCAACGTGATCGCGGAGCCCATCGACGCCCGCTTCCCGGACAACTGGAAACGCGACGCGCTCTTCCAGCCGGAGACGCGGGCGGCATGGCGGCGGCTGCTCAATCTCGGCCTGACGGATGCATTCCGCGCCTGCACGGCTGACGGCGGGTTCTATTCCTTCTGGGACTACCAGGCGGGCGCCTGGCAGAAGGACAATGGCATTCTCATCGACCACATCCTGCTTTCGCCACTGGCCGCGGACAGGCTGACCGGCGCGTGGATCGACAAGCACACGCGCGGCTGGGACAAGCCGTCAGACCACGTGCCAGTGGTGATCGACATGGACTACGGCCCACAGTAATTGACACTCGGAATACCTTCCGAAACGTGGTATATACGGAGGCATGTACCAGCGGCTCGCGATCCTGATCGCCGCAATGGCGGTATTGGCTGCCCCGGCACTGGCCGGGTCGAACGGCATAGATTGCCGGTGCATCTACAAGGGCAAGTATTTCGACCAGGGCGATACGGTCTGTATCCGGGTCGACGGCCATTCGCGGCTGGCACGCTGCGCCATGGCGCTCAACAACACATCCTGGGAATTCCTGAGCAAGACCGACAGTTGCCCACAGGCATCGATGACGCCGGTGCCGCCGGGACTGCTGAACCAGGCGGCGTCCCGGCCAGCCGGCTAGGCCTGTTCTCGCTCTTGTGATCCGAATTGGGATTTTCGCCGGCGACGGCGCGCGATAGTCTGGGC
This sequence comes from uncultured Alphaproteobacteria bacterium, assembly GCA_963798195.1. Taxonomy (GTDB): domain Bacteria; phylum Pseudomonadota; class Alphaproteobacteria; order Rhizobiales; family Kaistiaceae; genus CAVSRC01. Next base: position 1,282,842 of record CAWCSF010000010.1, read on the forward strand.
GCATGGGCAAAGTCTGGATCATCGGTCTGGGTGTGGCTGCCGGCCTCATGGGCTCGGCCGCATGGGCGCAGGAAGCGGCCACTCCACCGGTCTCCAACGCCCTCTGCACGAACGCCGGCACGCAGTACAAGGTGGGCGAGTATGCCTGCATCGCCGCCTGCCATGGCCAGCGCCGCCTTGCGCGGTGCGACGCCATCGCGACGTCGGCGTCGTGGACCTACGTTTCGGATGCCTGCCCGAGCGCCATGATCGTTCCGGCCTGGCCCAGCGACTGGACCGAAACGCCAGCGCTCGCCGACATGTCGCCGATCCCGGTCACGGTGATCATGAGCGCCATAGACCCGACGATCGCGCCCCGCATCGGCTCACACTTCACCGGCTCGGTGCTCACCCGCCAAGGCGGCTAACGCCGCACTACCGAAAACGTCGGATGCCCTACTTGCCGCTGGCGAGCTTGGGGGGATTCTTGGACAGCCACTCGTCGGCGCGCTTCTTGGCGGAATTCCATTCCGCTTCCGTCGCCGCCGACCGCGCCTCTTCGTGCATGGTCAGGATCCAGTCCTGATTGGAGCCGGACCGCACCAGCGCGATGGTGAGGTACATCAGCCCTTCGATCGGCTGCCGGGTGACCCCGTCGCCGGCGAAGAGCAAGTGGCCATAAATGGCCTGGCCATCGATGCTGCCGTAGTCGGCAGCAAGCTTGGCCCAGCGGACGGCTTGCCGCGGGCTCGGCGTGTTGTTGTTGGCTGTATCGAGCAGGGAGTGGGTCAGCTCCAGCGCGATTTCGATGAGCAGGCCCTTGGCAGCGGGACTGCCCTTGTCGGCAGCGAGGTTGGCCCACTTCGCCGCCTGCACCAGATCGCGCTCTCCACCCTCGCCGTTGTAGAACATGGCCGCAAGGTTGAGCTGCGCGTCGGCGTCGCCGAAATAGGCGGCGCGCCAGAAATACTCGCGAGCGCGGCTCGGATCGGCCTCTACGTCGGAATTCGGTATGCCCTTGCGGAAAAACGAACCGAGCTTCGCCCAGGCGCTGGTTACGAACGGCGTCGCCTGATCGCGCCGACGCCCATCCGAATCGTCGGCATGGGCGGCCACGTCACTGAAGAACTTGAAGGCCTGATAGTCGTTCTTCTCTACGCCATCGCCCTCGGCGTACATGCTGCCGAGTTTCCACTGCGCGCCCGCATTGCCGTTCTTGGCAGCGAAACTCAGCGCCTGGACGGCGGCCGTCTTGTCACCGCTCTTGTAGGAGTCGATGCCGTAGCGCAACGCCTCGGCGGGCGGCGTGTCGGCATTGAGATTTTTCACGTCGAACGCCTGCGCGTGCCCGACGACGCCGAGCATCACAACAAGCGCACCACTGAGTACGTTAGATGTCTGCATAGCTTATAACTTCCGCGGCGCCACCGGGGTGGGTCACAGAACCCTTGCGGGCCGGTCCCACGCCTTGCGCGTATTTCCAAATCGCCCCACTGGTGTAGGCATTGGCGCGCGGCTTCCAGTCCTTCTTCCGCGCCGCCAATGTGGCATCGTCGAGGCGAACCGAAAGGGTTCCCGCGACGGCGTCGATCTCGATGATGTCACCGTCCTTGATGAGGCCGATCGGGCCGCCTTCAGCCGCTTCCGGGCCGACATGGCCAATGCAGAAGCCGCGTGTGCCGCCCGAGAAACGGCCGTCGGTGATCAGCGCCACCTTCTCGCCGGCGCCCTGGCCGTAAAGCGCCGCGGTGGTGGACAGCATCTCCGGCATGCCCGGCCCACCCTTGGGACCAACGTAGCGGATGACGAGGACCTCGCCGTCCTTGTAGGTCCGGTTGGACACCGCCTCGAAGCACTCCTGTTCGGAGTCGAAGCAGCGCGCCGGGCCGGAAAAATGCAGAGTCTTCAAGCCAGCCACCTTCACGATGGCGCCGTCAGGCGCAAGGTTACCCCGCATCCCCACGACCCCGCCTGTGGGCGAGATCGGCTTGTCGGCCGGACGAACCACATCCTGATCCGGGTTCCAGACGACGCCCTTTAGGTTTTCGGCGATGGTCCGGCCAGTCACCGTCAGGCAGTCGCCATGAAGGAAACCGTTGTCGAGCAAGGTCTTCATCACCAGCGGAACACCGCCGGCCTCGAAGAGATCCTTGGCGACGTAACGGCCGCCCGGCTTCATGTCAGCTATATAGGGCGTGCGCTTGAAGATTTCAGCGACATCGAACAGATCGAATTCGATCCCGCACTCGTGAGCAATTGCCGGAAGGTGCAGGCCGGCATTCGTGGAGCCACCGGAGGCGGCAACCACGGTCGCGGCGTTCTCGAGCGCCTTCCGCGTGACAATATCCCTGGGACGGATGTTGCGCGCGACGAGTTCCATCACCTTTTCGCCCGCCGCCATGCAGAACCGGTCTCTAATCTCGTAGGGCGCCGGAGCGCCGGCCGAATAGGGAAGCGCCAGCCCGATGGCCTCGGAGACCATCGCCATGGTGTTGGCTGTGAACTGACCACCGCAAGCGCCGGCCGAGGGACACGCAACCTGCTCGAGCAGTTCGAGGTCCGCGTCCGACATCTTGCCGACCGAGTGCAGACCGACCGCCTCGAAAACATCGACGACAGTGACGTCGCGGCCCTTGAACGTTCCGGGCAGGATCGACCCGCCGTAGATGAAGACCGACGGCACATTGAGGCGAACCATCGCCATCATCATGCCGGGCAATGACTTGTCGCAGCCAGCCAGGCCGACCAGTGCGTCATAGCCATGGCCGCGCATCGTCAATTCGACTGAATCCGCAATGACTTCGCGAGACGGGAGCGAGGACTTCATGCCCTCGTGGCCCATGGCGATACCATCGGTAACCGTGATGGTGCAGAACTCGCGCGGTGTTCCGTTGGCAGCCGCCACACCCTGCTTCACCGCCTGCGCCTGACGCATGAGCGAGATGTTGCACGGCGCGGCCTCGTTCCAGCAGGAGGCAACGCCGACGAACGGCTGGTGGATCTGCTGGGGCGACAGGCCCATCGCATAGTAATAGGAACGATGCGGAGCATGCTCCGGCCCTTCCGTAACGTGACGGCTGGGCAGCTTCCGCTTATCGAACACACGCGCTTCCATTCTCACCCTCACCAGGACTGCCCGCCTGCTCGGCGCGGACCGCACAAATCAGCGCCGCATCAGCGACGAAGGAACCACCCAACCGCGCGATCCCTCACTCGTCCCCTCAAGCGCTTGCCCTCATCGGCAGGCTGCCTGATAGACCGCGAAACTTGTTTCAGTTTATGGCTGAAAGGCGGCGCACTGCTCCCTCATATCGAGGAGAGGTTAACTTCCCGCAACACTGTGGCGGTCGAGCAACAGACGGAACCGGGGCACTCCCCCGAGGCGTGCCGAAAAGCCTGCAAAAACGATTGTGCGCAATTCTTGGGCGGTTTCGCGGCCGGGTGACTAAACTAGCGGCGACTCGGCGCTGGGGGCCGCGTCCATCACGGAAAGGCGGGGGCCATGGCTTTGGCAGATCGGTTCTTTATCGTCGCGATTCTGTTTGCGTTGACTGGAATGACCGTGGGCATCTGGATGGGCATCAACGGGCCGGAGGTTTTCAACTTCGCCCCCGTGCACGCCCACATCAACCTGGTCGGCTGGGCCACGCTCTTCCTATGCGGCCTGTGGTACCGCGGCGCGCCCGCCGCCGCCGGCACAACTCTGGCGCACATCCATTTCTGGTGCGCCCTGGTGGGGGCCATCCTGCTGGTCATCGGCATCCTGGGCGCGGTGCTGCCGAACCCGACGCTGGATCTCGTCGTCATCCCGGGTTCACTGCTGACCGCGCTCGCAATGATCCTCTTCCTGATCATCGTCGCGCGCCACCGAAGCGCCTGAGCCATAGGGAATGCGGAGGCCGCGACGCGCGGCCTCCCTGTTGGCTCTTTCAGCGCTGACCGTAAAGGACCTTGCGCTGCTCTTCCGGATCGATCGGCTTCTCGTCCGGTGGGGCCTTCAGCGCCACACCCGTTTGCACGGCGGGGCGGGCCTCGATCCGCTTGGCCCATGCCTCGACATTGGGGAACTCGGCGATGTCGACGTCGCGGTTCTGCCAGTTGCGCACCCAGCCGAAGAGCGCCATGTCGGCGATCGAATAGTCGTCGGCGACATAGTCCCTGCCCTTCAAACGATCGTTGAGGACGCGGTATAGCCGATGCACCTCATCGGCGAAGCGCTTCATGGCGTATGCGTTGTCCGGATTGAACCGCTTGAAGTGTCCGTACTGGCCGAAGGTCGGGCCGACATGAGCCATCTGCCAGATCAGCCACTCGTTGATCTTCACCCGCTGACGGGCATCCTTGCCATAGAACCTGCCGAATTTCTCGCCGAGATAGATGAGGATGGCGGCGGACTCGAAGACCGAGATCGGTTTTCCATCCGGCCCCTCCGGATCGATGATCGCCGGCATGCGATTGTTGGGGGCTATGGCCAGGAAGTCCGGCTTGAACTGGTCACCTCTGCCGATGTTGACGAAGCGTGTCACGTAGGGGACGCCCAGTTCCTCCAGCATGATGGAAATCTTGAAGCCATTCGCGGTGGCCCAATAGAAAAGTTCGATCGGCTTGGTTTGCTTTGGGGGCATGACAGGTCCTTGGGGGAGTAAGGAAGATGGCGGGAAGGAACCAAGAATACTTGGCCTCTCTGTGCCGACTGGCAAGGGAACGCTTTGCCTACATTAGAAGCATCACGGGCACAGAAATGCTGATGAAACTGTCAATCGCGGCGAATCTTCTAACCATCTAGCAAGTAAATCAGGTTAGGCACCGCGTATCACACATGGAGAGCCCAAGGATCGGTGCGGGGAGCATGGATATGCAGCGTCAGATCGTTCGTTTCACACTGCTTGGAGCGGCATGGGTCGCGGCGACGGCCGCTGCCGCGCACTCGCTAGACACCACTAGGCTGCCGCTCGGCGACAACAAGATCACCGACCATGCCGAGACCGGCTACCTGTGGGCCTGCCACACAAATCCGGAAGCCGGCGGCGCGCAAGTCGATGGCCCGTGGATCGACGCGGCCAACGGCACCTGGAACCTCGACGAGAAAGTGTCGGTGAGCGGCTCGGTCACCTGGCCGCATTCGCTCTCGATCAGCGTGCAGGGCGATCAGCGGGTGTTTGCCACCAACGACCTGCCGAACCATCCGACCGGCGTCTTCCCGATCGCATCAACGGAGGAAGCCTACAAGTACGACCGCAATCCCAATCGCATCGCAGAACAGGATTTCGGCTTCGATCTTCCGGCGAACCCGGTCGTGCTCGACAAGCCGCTGTGCGCACCCGGCGCCGTCGGCATTCTCCTTTCCGGCGTCGTCCTGTTCAACGCCGTCGATGCGCCCGGCCGCGACGCTGTCGCTCATGAAACGCAGGACGACTGCCAAGGCCACCCGCAGGCAGGCAGCGTCTATCACTATCACAACGGCAGCCGCTGCGTTCTGGAGTCGCTGGACTCCGGCACCGGTCCGTCGAAGCTCATCGGCTATGCCGTCGATGGCTTCGGCATCTACGGCCCGCGCGACGAGAACGGCAACGAGCTCTCATCAGCCGATCTCGACGCATGCCACGGCCGGGTGAGCGCGGTCGAGTGGGACGGCAAGACGGTGGAAATGTACCACTACGTCGCCACGCTCGATTTTCCCTATACGGTCGGCTGCCTGCGCGGCGCCTACAGCAACGAGGACGTGATGACGATCAGCGGCCCGCAACTCGAGGGCGCAATGGCTCGAGGCCGGCAGAACGGCGGACCCGACCTTCGGGCGGCCGCCGCGAAGCTCGGCATCAGCGAGGATACGCTGGTGCGGGCACTGGGCACGCCGCCGCCGGACCTCGACACGGCGGCCGCGAAGCTGGGCATCAGCCGCAAGGCACTGTCGAGCGCGCTCGGCATCCCGTAGTCCGAAGAAGCGCGCCGCGCACGGCCGATCATCAGGCCGGTGGGGTGGGCAGCTTCTCGAGATGCGCGAGGAGATGCCGCCGTTCGCGCTCTGCCAGCGGCGGAGCAAGGAAGCGGTGGAGCGTCGCCGCATCGTGCGCGGTCGCATAATTCTCGCGGAAGAGTTCCAGCGCGGTCACCCGGTCGCCGGCATAGGGCGTGAGGCCGACCGGATCACCTATGCGCACGTTGCCCTCGACGATGACGCGGCAATACAGTCCGGGCCGCTCGGCATCGCGGAACCGCTTCACGAATTGCGGATCGCCCATGCGCCGCGCCAGCGTCGCGCACGGGATGCGCGGGGCCGATACTTCGACCACCACCGTGTCGCCGATCGCCAGCCGGTCGCCGACGGCACAGCCGGCGCTCTCCAGGCCGGCGACGGTGAGGTTGTCACCGAAGGTGCCCGGCGCCATCGCCTCGCCCAGTTCGTGCGCCCACCAGTCATAGTCGATGCTGCCGTAGACGTAGACCGCCTGGTCCGGTCCACCATGGTGTCGGGCGTCGGCAATGAAGTCGCCGGCCAGACCGAGTTTGCCGATGCGAACCGGGCCGTCCGACGGCGCCTTGAAGATGCCGGTCGGCACAAGCTGCCGGCCCATGTCGAGCGGCCTCTCGTGGCCGAGATTGACGCTCCGCAGGATCATGGCCGGGCCGCCGCCTCGTAGCGCAGTTCGGCGGCGTATTGCGCCGTCCCGCCCGGCTCGAGAAAGCGCATCGACGGCTTGTCGGACAGTTCGCCGGCGAATCCTTCCGGATCGGCGTAGCCGGTCCATGTCTCGATGCTGAGATAAGGCGCGCCGGCCTTGGCCCACAGCGCGAAGTGCGGGAAATCCCCGGCGTCAACGACGATGGCGCCGCCAACGCCGTTCTCGAAGCGGACGCTGTGGCTGTTGGCGTCGAAGAAGCAGAGCGGCGTGCCCGCGATCAGGCCGTCGACCAGTGGGAGGCGCCGGCCTTCCATCGGCACCGGCTGCCGCGTGGACAGAAACACGCCGCCATCGCCGACCCTGGGCACGGTCGGTGCTTCCGCCTTCTCGAACAAAATGGAATGGCCATGCTTCTCGCCGCCGGCGAACGGCCAGTTGAATCCGGGATGGAAACCGATCGCATAGGGCATGACGACCACGCCCGGATTATGAACCGTGAACGCGGCGGAGAGCGCCGTATCCGTGACGCGGTATTCGACGGTCAGCGCGAACGCGAACGGATAGGCGGCGCGGGTTTCAGGATCGTCGCGCAGCGCCATGCGCACGATGATCAGGGCCCTGATCCTCGACGGTGAACATCGCGGTCGGGGCGACGCCGTGGATGGGGATGGGATAATCGACGCCATCGACCTTGATGGTGCCGTTTATGGTCTGGCCGCAGAGCGGGAACAGGACCGGCGAACTCTTCGGCCACCACGTCGGATCGCCGTCCCAGAGAAGCTCGGTACCACCGACCGACCACGACACTGGCTCGGCGCCGCGGGTCGCAATCCCCGCGCGACCTGACCCGGAGCGCAATTCGATTACGGGCGACGCCGGTCGTGGCGGATCGGTCCACGGACCGGGAGGACGCGGATTGGGCACCGATAGGGCTCTCTCAGGTTTTCACCGGACGCCATGCGGCATCGACGGCGCGTCGCGGGGGCAAGGCACACTACGGACGCACCGGGCGTCTTGTCGAGGTGGGTGCGGACGGCCGCCGCTTGGCTTGTCAGGCTGGCGGGAAGCTGCAACCCTCACGCCCGAACAACAAGAACAAGGTCGCGGGAGGAAAACCATGCCGACACCCGAGTACGAAGTCTTCGCACTGCGCTACGCCGTTTCGGGGCCCAAGGCGCAGCACGAGGTGCTGATCTGGCCGGACGACCACACGGCGCAGATGCCTCTCGACTTCTATATCTGGGCGGTGCGCGGCGGCGGGCGCACGATCGTACTGGATACCGGGTTCGACCCCGCGAGCGCCCAGCGGCGTGGCCGCGACCTCATGCGCTCGCCCATCGACGCGCTGAAGAAGATCGACATCGATGCGGCGGAGGTAAAGGACGTCGTGCTCAGCCACATGCACTGGGACCATGCCGGCCACTGGCACGAGTTTCCCAAGGCGACATTCCACCTCCAGGACGCGGAGATGACGTACTGCACCGGCCGCTGCATGTGTTACGAGCCGCTACGCCGGACGTTCGACGTCGAGCAGGTGACGACGGCGGTACGCCATGTCTTCGCCGACCGCGTCAAGTTTCACGACGGCAGCGCCGAGATCGCGCCCGGCATCACGCTGCATCTGGTTGGCGGGCATTCGGGCGGGATGCAGATCATGCGCGTGCCGACCGCGCGCGGCTGGGTCGTGCTCGCCAGCGACGCCACGCATTTCTGGCACAACATCCGCAAGCGCAGCCCGTTCGTGATCGTCCACAACCTCCAGAAGATGATCGAGGGCTGGCTGCTCTGCGAAGAACTTGCCGACGGGCCGGATCACATCATCCCCGGTCACGATCCTGCGGTGCTGCGGCGATTCCCCAAGGTGCCCGGCGACCCGGACACCGCAATGCTGCATCTGCCACCGGCGGCCTGACGCCTCAGCAGTGCTTCTCTTTCTCGACGCGGACGATGCGGCTGATATTGGTCTTCTCGACGCCGTTGAGCGGCACGTTTGCCGCATTGGCCACCGTGCAATCGGAATTGTCGAAGGCTGCTTTCGCCGCGGCGGTTTTGAAGCAATAGCCGTTGTCGTTGTAGATCGAGTTGCGCACCGTCCACAGCGAGTCGCAGGACAGTTGGCGGAGCGCCGAATACGGCGCCACGTCGGTGTCGGTGCAGCCAACGCCCGAACTCGAAACAGGACGCCATCGCCGGGCCAGAGGCGGCGGCGAGGATGAGACAGGCGGCAAGGGACGGCAGGCGGGTTGCGCGAAGCATTTTTGGGAACCTCCAGTGAAGGCACAGCGGAGATTATCACGTCGCCGGTTCGGCGCGGTGACCAAGATCACACGAAGCGCTGCCGCTCGGTTAATCTGATGTCATGAACGAAGCCAGTTCCGCCGCTCCCCGCCTGTTTGTCGACGGCGACGCCTGCCCGGTGAAAGAGGAAGCATTGCGCGTCGCAGCGCGGCATCGCCTGCCGGTGGTGATCGTCTCCAACGGCGGACTGCGGCCTTCGCGCGACCCGATGGTTCGCCACGTCGTCGTGCCGAAGACGCCGGACGCGGCCGACGACTGGATCGCGGAAAACGCAGTCGCGGGCGACATCGTCGTGACCGCCGACATCCGCCTCGCCGCACGGGCGATCGAACTGAAGGCGGCGGCGCTTGGCCCGGACGGCCGCCCGTTCACAGAGAATTCGATCGGCATGGCGCTCGCCATGCGCGACCTCAAGCAGCACCTGCGCGAGACCGGCGAAATCCGCGGGCTCAACCCCGGGTTCACCAAGGCCGACCGTTCGCGTTTCCTGAGCGAACTGGATCGCCTGGCGCGCCGGGCAAAGGCAGCGCCGTGATCGAGGCCCTCACCTTCCTGCTGCTGGCTCAGCTCGCCGGCGAAATCATCGTCCGGGCCATCGGCCTGCCGGTGCCCGGCCCCGTGATCGGTCTCGTTCTTCTCGCCGCGATCATGGCCTGGCGCGGCATCCCGCCGACGCTGCACACAACCGCGCTCGGCCTGCTTCGCAACCTGTCGCTGCTCTTCGTGCCAGCCGGCGTCGGCGTCATCCGCCAGGCCAATGCGCTGGCCGACAACTGGCTGGCGCTGTCGCTGGCCCTGATCGTCTCGACAACGGCGACGCTGGCGGTGACCGCACTCGTCTTCCGCTGGGCGCAGCGGCGCTTCGGGGGAACCGGGGAAAGCGGCGACGCGCCATGAACCCCGCGGTCGATCTCTGGGTCTATCTCTCGGCAAGCCCGCTCTTCTGGCTGACGCTGACGCTTGCCGCCTATGTCATCGCCGACCGCTTCGCGGCGGCGCTGAACCGCCATCCGCTCGCCAATCCGGTGATCGTCGCCGTGGCGCTGGTGATCGTCGCGCTTCAGGTCTCGCGGACGCCGTTCGAGGTCTATTTCGAGGGCGCGCAGTTCGTCCACTTCCTTCTCGGCCCCGCGACCGTGGCGCTCGCCATCCCGCTGGTCGAGAACTGGGAGCGGGTGAAACGCGCGGCAGTGCCGATAGCCTTTGCCCTGGTCGCCGGGTCGGTGACCGCCGTGACCACCGCCGTCGGCACCGCCGCCCTGCTCGGCGCACCGCCGCGCATCCTCGCCTCGATCGCCGGCAAGTCGGTTACTACGCCGATCGCGATGGGCATTTCCGAGCAGCTTGGCGGCATCCCGTCGCTGACCGCCGTGCTGGTCATCACCACCGGCGTACTCGGCGCGGTGCTGGTGACGCCGCTGATGAATGCGCTCCGCATCAAGGACTTCGCCGCGCGCGGCTTCGCTGCCGGCGTCACCGCCCACGGCATCGGGACGGCGCGCGCCTTTCAGGTCAACGAGCTTGCCGGTACCTTCGCCGGGCTCGCCATGGGCCTGAACGGCATCCTGACGGCGCTGATCGCACCGCTGCTGGCGCGGCTGTTCGTCGGGGGCTGAGCGCCGTCACTTGGTGACGGTGAAACTCTCCTCGGCCAGCTTCTTGTCGCCCGACCAGATTTCCATCGTCCACGTGCCGGGCACGAGTTCCCAGTCGTTCTCGAAGCCGTAGCCGAGATAGTTGACCTCGCCGATCTTCTTCGTCCGCTCGAACTTGTCGGAGAGGATCGGCTTGGCGCTGCCCGGATCGGCAAGCCCGGGAGCCGGATAGGTGTTCACGAAGTGGAGCGAAACTTCGGCGCCGTCCGGCGCGCCGACAATCCGGTATTCGAAGCCGAACTCGACGCCGATCCGCGCCGGGATCGTGCTCGTGGCCTCGACGTTCTTGACGGTATCCGGCGCCTTGATCTCGCCGGTTGGAGCCTTCGGGTCCTTGGTGACCGCGCCGGTCTGGACCTCGTAGATACCTTTGGCCACGATCTCGACGCTGTCGACCTTTGCTTCTTCCGCAAATGCGGTCGTTGCCAGAAAGGGAAGAAGAAAAAGAAGCAGAATGCGCGCCATGTGAAACTCCCGGATCAACCCATCGCCAATGTCTTATAGCGGGATGTTGTCGTGTTTCTTCCATGGATTTTCGAGTTGCTTGCCGCGCAGCAGGCGGAGTGCGCGGGCCACGCGCCGGCGGGTGGCATGGGGCATGATCACCTCGTCGATGTAGCCGCGCTCGGCGGCAACGAAAGGTGACATGAAGCGGTCTTCGTATTCCTTGGTGCGCTTTGCGATCTTTTCCGGATCGCCAGCTTCCTTGCGATAGATGATCTCGACAGCGCCCTTGGCGCCCATCACGGCGATCTGCGCAGTCGGCCAGGCGTAGTTCACATCGCCGCGGAGGTGCTTCGAGGCCATGACGTCGTAGGCGCCGCCGAAGGCCTTGCGCGTGATGACCGTGACCTTGGGCACGGTGGCTTCGGCATAGGCGAAAAGCAACTTGGCGCCATGCTTGATGAGCCCGCCATATTCCTGCGCCGTGCCTGGCAGGAAGCCCGGCACGTCGACGAAGGTGACCAGCGGAATGCTGAAGCAATCGCAGAAGCGAACGAAGCGCGCCGCCTTGCGGCTGGCGTCGGCGTCAAGCACGCCGGCAAGCACCATCGGCTGGTTGGCGACGAAGCCGACGGTCGCGCCTTCGATGCGGCCGAAGCCGGTGACGATATTTTTGGCGAAGGCCTCCTGGATCTCGAAGAATTCGCTCTCGTCGACGACCTTCAGGATCAGTTCCTTGATGTCGTACGGCTTGTTGGCGCTTTCCGGCACCAGCCGGTCAAGCGAAGCCTCCTCGCGATCCGCCGGATCGTCGGTCGCGATGGCCGGCACCGGCGTCCGGTTCGACAGCGGCAGGAAATCGATCAGCCGGCGCATCTGCTCCAGCGCCGCCACGTCGTTGTCGTAGGCGCCATCGGCAATAGACGAACGGGTGGTATGGATCGACGCGCCGCCAAGCTCCTCGGGCGTCACCGTCTCGTTGGTGACGGTCTTCACCACGTCCGGCCCGGTGACGAACATGTAGGAGGTATCGCGCACCATGAAGATGAAATCGGTCATCGCCGGCGAATAGACATCGCCACCAGCGCAGGGGCCCATGATGACGGAAATCTGCGGGATGACGCCGGACGCCAGTACGTTGCGCTGGAAGACCTCGGCATAGCCGCCGAGCGCCGCCACGCCCTCCTGGATGCGCGCGCCGCCTGCGTCGTAGAGCCCGACGATCGGGGCGCCGTTCTTCAGCGCCATATCCTGGAGCTTCTGGATCTTCTCGGCGTGGGCCTCCGACAGGGAGCCGCCGAAGACGGTGAAATCCTTGGCGAAGACGAAGATCGGCCGGCCATTGACCGTGCCCCATCCGGTGACGACGCCATCGCCGGCGATACGGTTCTCGGCCATGCCGAAATCCGCCGAGCGGTGCTCGACGAACATGCCGAATTCCTCGAACGAGCCTTCGTCGAGCAGCACTTCGATGCGCTCACGGGCGGTGAGCTTGCCGAGCTTGTGCTGCGCCGCGATCCGGGTCTCACCGCCGCCGGCGCGGGCCTTGGCCCGGCGCTTCTCCAGTTCCTCGAGGATGTGCTTCATGGGTGTTGCCCTCCGGAAGCGCAGCAATAGCACACCGCGAACCGGGCTAAGCTTTGCCTGTAAGGATCAATGACGCCGCGGCCATTTCCTGCCAGCGGGCGGCCCGGCGCTGGAGGGCGATCTCGTCCCTGCCCCACCGGCTCATCTGCCAATCCTCGTCCACATGCGCCGCGACCCAGGCCTCCTCGGCGCCGAGCCGCTGGCGCGCAACAGCGAGAGCGATGACCGCCGAACCGGTCAGCGTGGTCACGACGCTGGCCGCGGCCAGCCTGAGCGGATCGAGGTCAGCCAGCGCCGCATCGATCGCAGCCAGCGTGTCCGCCGGCTGTTCGGCGGCGATGATGCCCTCGACCAGGATGAAACGCGCGCCGAGCGCACTCCGTGCCCAGTCGAGGATCGGCGACCACACGGCCGCTTCGGCATCGATAAGCCCCTGCGGTCCCTCGGCGCGATAGCAGATGAGATCGGTGCCGGCGTATTTCACGATTTCGGCGCGGACCGCATCCATCTCGATGGCGACGCGGTCGATCGCCGAGTTGGCGATGCGGGTCAGCGGCATCGTGCCCGGATCGATGTGCTCGCCCTGCCCGGCCCATTCCACGGCCATCGCCTCGGCAACCGCCGCGGTCGGCGACGGCCAGCGGATTGCGGCCCGGCGTGCGGGCCTGCTTGCCGTCGAGCTTGAGGCCATATCCGCCGTCAACGGCCTCGACCGACGCTGTCGTGTAGAAGCGTCGCGGCAGTTCCTGGCGTGCCAGACGCTGCGCCGACGCCATCGGATTGGGCGGCTTTTCGCTCATACCGCCTCGCGGCGGTTGACCAGGAAGATGCCGGCTGCCACCAGCGCGACCGCCACGGCGAGCCGTTGGCTGACCGGTTCGGAGAGCAGCAGCCATCCCATCGCCACCGCGAAGATTGGCGTCAGGAACGCGAAGGTCGACAGGCGCCCCGCCGGATAGCGTTTCAGCAGCCAGAACCACGCGAGGTAGCTGATCGAGACGACGATGACGACTTGATAGGCGAGAGCCGCGGCGACCAGCCCGTCGAACGAGCGAACGAACGGCCCGAAGAACGGCGCGCAGGCCATGATGAGAACAGTAGAGACGGCGAGTTGATAGATCAGTGCCTTCTCCGGCCGCGAACGGATAAGACCCGAGCCCTTGATGATCAGCGTCGTCCCGGCCCATGCGAACGCAGCCAGCAGGCACAACACGTCCCCGATCAGGGCACGCGGCGACGGCAGGCTCAACCGGTCCATGAACAGGATCACCACGCCGGCGAAGGCAGCGAGCAGGCCGGCCACCTTGATCGGAGTCAGCCGCTCGTTCGGCAGCCAGAAATGCGCGCCGACCGCCACCGCCAGCGGCATGGTGTAGACGAAGACGATGCCGCGCGAGACCGTCGTGTAGTCCAGCCCGACATAAATGAGGATGAATTCCGCGGCGAAAAGAACGCCGGCCGCAACACCGGCCGCCAGCGTTCCATCGCGCCCGAACAGGGGGATGCCGCGCAGGCGGCACCATGCGAACACCAGCAGGCAGCCGAGGAGCGAGCGCAGGCCGGCCTGGAAGACCGGCTGCAAGCCGCCGTTGGCGACCTTGATCGCGACCTGATTGAGGCCCCAGGCAAAGGTGCACAGCACGATCGTCGCCGCGGCAGGCGCGTCGAGATGATGCCGGACGGCCGGGGCCTCAACCGCCGTTACCACAGCTCGAGCGACTCCGTGGTCTTGTGGAGGACCTCGTACCAGTCCTCGCGGGAAAGCGGATTGTTCACCGCCTGAATGGTGCCATCGACGCGCTCGCGCTTGCCGGAGCCGACGATCGGGATGCCCTTGGCAGGATGGCGCGCGACGAAGGCCATCGCCGCTTCCGCCGCTCCCGGCAGACCGTTGCGCTTGGCTATGTCCGTCAGGAGGTTGCGGATCTCGACGACCTTCTCTTCGTCCGACGTGAGCAGCCGGCCACCGCCGACCGGCGACCAGATCATCGGCACGTGACCCACTTTCTGGGCGAGATCGAAGGTGCCGTCACCGGCCGGCTTCAGAAAGATCGGCGAGAACTGCACCTGGTTGGTGACGATGGGCGCCTTCAGACGCGACTGGAGCAGTTCGAAGCGGGACGGAATGTAGTTGGAGACGCCGATGTAGCGCACCTTGCCCTGCTTGATGACGTCGTCGATCGCCGCCGCCGTGGCGTCGGCATCCATCAGGTGATCGGCACGATGGAGCAGCAGCACGTCGATAACGTCGATGTCCAGCTCCTTCAGCGAGCGATCGACCGACCAGCGGATGTGCTCGGGGCTGGAATCGAAATAGCGCAGCTTGAACTGCGGCAACACGGGACCCGGCCGGCAGATGCCGCATTTGGTGACGATCTCGAACTTGTCGCGGCCGCCATGCTCCTTCAGCGCCTGGCCGAGGAATTTCTCCACCGTGTAGGGGGCGCCATAGGTGGCGGCGGTGTCGAGGGTGGTGATGCCACGCTCGAGCAGGAAATCGATGAACTTCGCCAGCTCGCTCGCCGAGGAAAACTGTTCCTGCGAGCGCATCGAGCCCCAGATTACGTTCGAGAATTCGGGGCCATTCTTGTGCATCTTCACGCGGCCGACGGGCCCGGGACTTGCTGCCATTACTCTTCCTCCTGTTCGGATTGTCTTGCGCCCGCTTCCAGATCGAAACCGAGCAGGTTCCAGCTTTGCTGCATGTGCGGCGGCAGCGGCGCCGTGACGTCGAGCGTTCCGCCCGCCGGATGGGGAATGACGATGCGCCGGGCGTGCAGGTGCAGCTTGTTCTGCATGCCGCCGGGCAACTCCGGGTCGTCATCGTTGGAGTATTTCGGATCGCCGACGATGGCGTGTCCGATATGGGCGGCGTGGGCACGCAGCTGATGGGTCCGGCCGGTGACCGGCCTCATGGACAGCCAGGCGAGCTGCTGACCGGCGCGCTCGACCACCGAGTAGTGGGTCACGGCATGGCTGGCATCGTCGGTGCCGTGGCGGGCGACGCGCATGCGGTCGCCGTCAGGCGTGCCCTCCTTGGCAAGCCACGTCGAGATGCGGCCCTGATGCGGTTTCGGCACGCCTTTCACCAGCGCCCAGTAAATCTTGCGGGTCGTGCGATGACGGAAGGCTTCGGCAAGCTTCTGCGCGGCGAGCCGCGTGCGCGCCACCACCAGCACGCCCGACGTGTCGCGATCGAGGCGATGGACGAGCCGTGGCTTCTGGCCCTTCCGGTCGGTGAGCGCCTCCAGCATGCCATCGACGTGACGCGACAGGCCGGAGCCGCCCTGCACGGCGAGACCGGCCGGCTTGTTGAAGACGAAGACCTGATCATCCTCGTGCAGGAGCATGGCGCGCAACGCTTCGGCGTCGCCCGACGGTTTGCCTGCCGGGGCACGGTGGGTTGTGGCCGCGGGGCCGCCTTCGCCCGGGCTACCCCCGCCCTGGTCAGAACCGCCCATAACCGGCGTTCGCGGTTCCGCGCCACGGATCGGCGGCACGCGCACTGTCTGGCCCGGATCGAGGCGCGTGCTGGTCTTCACGCGGCCGCCATCGACCCGCACCTGGCCGGAGCGGAGCAGCTTCTGAAGATGGCCGAAGGCGAGGTCCGGGAAATGCTCCTTGAACCAGCGGTCCAGACGCATTCCGGCCTCGTCGGGGGCGACGGTTCGGGTTTCGACGGTTGCCATGATCTGAGGAGACGAGAGGAGCCCCTTCATAGCACCGCAAACGGCGGCTGACGACCCACCCTCGGGTGGCGGCAGGGCCGCATTTGTCGTATCCACGCCGCCCGGCTACCGTCCCCCGCGCAGCCTCCGGCGATTTGGCGTCGGCGGGTTGGCTGCAATGCGCCCTTCCCCAAGGCAATCCATGGCCGATTCCGCCAAACAGTCGCCGATGCGTGCCATTCCGGCCGGCATCTGGGTCCTCGGCTTCGTCTCCCTCCTGATGGATGTCTCGTCCGAGATGATCCATGCGGTTCTGCCGATCTACCTCGTGACCGTGCTCGGCACGTCCGCGCTCACCGTCGGCATCATCGAGGGAATCGCCGAGGCGACCGCCGCCATCACCAAGGTATTCTCGGGCGCGCTCTCGGACTGGTTGGGCAAGCGGAAAGTCCTGGCGGCGGCCGGATACGGCCTCTCGGCTTTCACCAAGCCGATCTTCCCGCTGGCCTCGACCATCGGCTGGCTGGTAGCAGCCCGCTTCATCGACAGAGTCGGAAAGGGCATCCGCGGTGCACCGCGAGATGCCTTGATCGCCGACATCGCCCCGCCGGAAGTCCGCGGCGCGAGCTTCGGCCTACGCCAATCGCTCGACACGGTCGGCGCCTTCATCGGGCCGTTGCTGGCAATCGGCCTGATGTGGGTCACCTTGAACAATTTCACCCTCGTCTTCTGGGTCGCCGTGGTTCCGGGCCTTGTCTCGTTCAGCCTCATCGCCTTCGCGGTGCGCGAACCCGAGCGGCCTGACGGCCTTCGCCGCGTCAGGATGCCCCTGAGCCGCGCTGAACTTGCCCGCCTCGGCTCCGGCTACTGGCTGGTGGTCGCCGTGGCGACTGCCTTTACTCTGGCGCGCTTCAGCGAGGCGTTTCTGATCCTGAGGGCGGCTTCGGTTGGTCTACCGATCTACCTCGCGCCGATTGTCATGGTGCTCATGAACGTCGTGTATTCGCTGGCCGCTTATCCGGCAGGCGTGCTGTCCGATCGCATGGACCGCACGACATTGCTGATCGTCGGAATGAGTCTCCTGGTGATCGCAGACCTCGTGCTTGGGCTCGCCGACAATTTCGCTGGCGTCGCGATCGGCGTCGCACTGTGGGGATTGCATATGGGCCTCTCTCAGGGCCTGCTCGCGACACTGGTCGCTGACGCCGCCCCACCCGAACTGCGCGGCACCGCCTTCGGCATGTTCAACCTGACGACAGGCGTGGCGCTGCTCGCCGCCAGCGTCATTGCCGGCGGGCTCTGGGACGTGGCCGGGCCCGAGGGGACCTTCCTTGCCGGGGCGGCGTTCGCAGCGATCGCGCTTGCCGGCCTCGTGACCATCCGCGGCCGTTTCGCGAGCGACCGCGTGGAGAGATCTAGGTGAGGCTGCGCACCAGCCACAGGCCGGCGAAGAGCCCGGCCACGGCCACCAGCACCGAGCCACCGACATAGAGCGCCGCCAGCCCGACCTGATTGCGTTCCCAAAGAACGGCCACGTCGAGCGAAAAGGCGGAGAATGTGGTGAAGCCACCGAGGAAACCTGTGGTCAGGAACAGCCGCGCGTGCTGCGACCAGTCGGCGCCGGCGCGGAAGGCCAGCCAAGCGGCAATCAAGCCCATCGCCACCGAACCGACGATGTTGACGGTCAGCGTGCCCCACGGGAAATTGACGCCGAGCACACGCCCTGCCGCGACGTTGACCCCATGCCGCGCGGCAGCGCCAAGACCACCGCCCAGAAAGACCAGCAGGGTCTGGATCATGACGCGCGGCCCTTCCAGGCCATCTCGGCGCCCCTCGCATCCGGACTGAAAACCATCACGCCACTCCTTGCCTGCGCCCGGCCGGTAGAAGAGCCGCAGCGGAATCCGGGCAAACTCCCGCCGCGACTACGGCAGGAGTCATCAGCCACGAAGGGCGGTTGAAGGGAGACCCCATTCCCTCATCGCAGACTAGGCCCTCGCGGGCCAACGTCAATGTCAGGCGGCCATGGGCCCCGCTTCGGCGGCCTTTATCTGCGCGATGAAGTCGTCCGGGAAATCCAGCGCCTGCGCCGCCCGGGTCAGGACCATGAGGTATCCGGACGACGGCCGGCCGGGATCGGCCATGGGTACGGGAACGTGGGTCTCGGCGTCGGCGCTGATGCCATCCGGCCGCTGGACCCGCACGACGATACGCCGCGACTGATTGCGCGCCGGATCGCGACTGGTGGCGAAGCCCTCGACCAGATCGAGCCGATGGAGATCCTCGACCGTCAATTCGTACAGCACGCCCCATACGATTTCGCCCCGCGCCGGCTCGATGCCGGCAGTTGCGGATTCCCGGAAAACCGACCAGCGCGGGAAGCACAGCTGATAATCGTGCAGCCGCGCAACCGCGACAAAGCGCGCCTCAGGACACCGCACAAGCATCTGCGGCCGGTCGATATTCGACCCGTGTGCGAAATACAGCATGTGTGACCCCTCGCCGGCTGAATACGACGAGTCGCCCGTAACTGCGAGCCGAAAAATTGGTCAGGCCGTCCGGATTTGCTCCAGGAACATGAGCCACGTCTTCGGAAGGCCGTGATACATGGCGCCGTCAATGATCAGGTCGACATAGGCGCGCGAGGGCAATTCCCTAGTGCCGTCCGGTACCGCGGCATAGGTCATCGCCTTGACCGGCTCGGAGCCGCCCTGTTTCAGAACCGTGATTTCCCGAAAGTCGTGGCGGTTCTGCTCCGGCGGCCCATCCGGAACGTAGCCCTCGTGATAGTGCAGGATCGTCATATCTTCGGCGGAATCTCATAGAGCGCACCCCAGAGCACGTCGCGCGGGCTCGGCTCGAACCCCGCCGAGGCGCATCGCCGCGTGGGCGAGAAACGCGGGAAGCACAGACGGTGTCCGGGCAGCCGGGCCACGCCGAGGCTGCGATATTCGGGGCAGCGCTCGGCCATCTGGCCCGGATTGAGGTTGGAGCCGTAGGCGAAATAGATCATCTGGATGGCGAGAAACTCATGACCATACGAGCGATCAGATGACGCCAGCGACGCGATTCCTTCAAGCAATCCCTGCCTGAAAACGTTCAGCCGCCGCGCTCGCGCCGAAGCTTCGCCCAGTAGTCCAGCCGCTTGCGGATTTCGCGCTCGAAGCCGCGGTCTGGCGGATCGTAGAAGGTCTGCCGGCCGATCGCTTCGGGAAAATACTCCTGCCCCGAAAAGGCATCGGGCTGATCGTGATCGTAGAGGTAATCCTCGCCGTAGCCCTCGGTCTTCATCAGGCGGGTCGGCGCGTTGAGGATGGTCTTCGGCGGCGTCAGCGATCCGCCCTGTTTCGCTGTAGCGGTGGCGGCGGAGAACGCGGTGTAAACGGCATTCGATTTCGGCGCGGTCGCGAGATAGACGGCCGCCTCGGCCAGCGCCAGTTCGCCCTCAGGCGAGCCCAGATAGTCATAGGCATCCTTGGCGGCGAGCGCGACGACCAGCGCTTGCGGATCGGCGAGGCCTATGTCCTCCATGGCCATGCGCACGAGCCGGCGGCCGATGTAGAGCGGCAACTCCCCGGCATCGAGCATGCGCGCGAGGTAATACAGCGCCGCATCGGGATCCGACCCGCGCACCGATTTATGCAGGGCGGAGATGAGATTGTAGTGGCCGTCCTGACCCTTGTCGTAGAGCGGCGCACGGCGCTGGACGATCTTCTGGAGGTCGTCGGGACCGAACACCTCCCCTTCCCCGGCCGCACGCCAGACTTCCTCCGCCAGCGTCAGCAGCGCCCGTCCGTCGGCGTCCGCCATGGCCACGAGCATGTCGCGCGCCTCGGCATCGAGCGGCAGCTTGCGCGCCTCGATCTCCTCTGCCCGCTCGAGCAGATGCCCCAACGCTTCCGCGTCGAGCGGACGGAACACCAGCACGCGGGCGCGCGACAGCAGCGCCGCGTTCAGTTCAAACGACGGGTTCTCGGTCGTCGCACCGACCAGCGTGACGGTGCCGTCCTCCATGACCGGCAGAAAGGAATCCTGCTGCGCCCGGTTGAAGCGATGGATCTCGTCGACGAAGAGCAGCGTGCCCCTGCCCATCTCGCGACGCCCCCGCGCCGCCTCGAAGACCTTCTTCAGCTCCGCGACGCCGGAAAAGACCGCCGATATCTGCTCGAACTGGAGGTCGGTTTCCTTCGCCAGCAGGCGCGCGACGGTGGTCTTGCCCGTGCCCGGCGGCCCCCAGAAGACCAACGATCCGAGCGAACCGGATCGCAGCATGCGGGTGAGCGCGCCATCGGGCCCGAGCAGATGGTCCTGGCCGACGACCTCCGCCAGAGCCTGCGGACGAAGCCGGTCCGCCAGCGGGCGGGGCGCCGATTTTTCGAGCCCGGCAGCCTCGAACAGCGACGCCACCCGGCCTCCTATCCGCGGAACTGCTGACGGATCATCTGCCCGCCGCGATTGATCGTCACCTGCCAGAGCGACGTTTCCTGGGCGGCAGCGCGCGCCAGCGTCCGCGCGGCGTCGATGGCAACGCCATTCAGGTCGACGATCACATCGCCCGGCCGAAGGCCGGCGGTAGCGGCACGCGAGCCCGGCGCAACGTCGGTGACGATGACGCCGATCGGCTTGCCGGCAAAGACCATCTCCTCGGCAACCGCCGGCGACAGATTGACAACCGTCGCCCCCGCCAGCGGCGAGTTTCCCGAAATGGTGGTCGGATTGCGCGGCACGGTCTCCGGCGCCGATTTCAGGCTGATCGTGGTGACGTATTGCTTGCCGTCGCGGACGATGCCGAGTTTCGCCTCCGTGCCAACGCCCTTGGTAGCGAGGCGATAGTTCAGCGTGCCGACATCCTCGACGTCGCTGCCATCGATCGAGGTGATCAGGTCGCCGCTCTTGAGGCGCGCGGCCGCTGCCGGCCCGTCAGGCTCGACATCGGCGACGATGACGCCGCCCGGCGCCTTCAGCCCCATGGCATCGGCGATATCGGGGCTGACCTCCTGCAAGGTCGCGCCGAGCCAGGGCCGCTTCGGCGCCGCACCCGTCGCAGCGGCCTTTGCCACGATCTGCACCAGGTTGGACGGGATGGCGAAGCCGATGCCGGTCGAGCCGCCGGACGGCGTCACGATCATGCGGTTGATGCCGACCAGCCGGCCGTTCATGTCGACCAGCGCGCCGCCCGAGTTTCCCGGATTGATGGCGGCGTCGGTCTGGAGAAAATACTGGTCCTCGGACTGATCGCCCGGGACATGCGCGAAGGCCGAGACGATGCCGCTGGTGACCGTCTGACCGACGCCGAAGGGATCGCCGATGGCGAGCACGAGATCACCGACCTCGACCTTGTCGGAATCGGCGAACGGTATCGTCGGCAGGTCTGCACCGGCACCGGAGATGCGCAGGACCGCAAGATCGGAGCGCTGGTCCTTGAGCACGATCTCGGCCGTGAATTCACGCTTGTCGGAGAGCGCGACCTTGACCTCGTCGGCGCTGGCGATGACGTGGAAGTTCGTCACGATCAGCCCGGACGGGTCGATGATCACGCCGGAGCCGAGCGAGCGCTGGACGCGCTGGCTGGGACCGCCGCCGCCCATATCGCCGAAGAAGCGGCGGAAGAACGGATCGGAAAAGAAGGGCGAGGCCTGCTGCTGCACGACACGCGACGCGTACACGTTCACGACCGCCGGCGCGACACGCTTAACCACCGGCGCAAACGATAGTTGCACCGTGGCCGCACTGTCCGGCACCTGTTTCGTGGGGGTCTGCGCGCTGGCGCCCAGCGTGGTGGTCAAAAAGATCAGGAGTACCGCAGTCCAACGCAGCATCGTTCGTCCACCTAGCCTCGAATTCGTCGCCCGCAGCGGACCGAAATGCTACACCAAATACGGCGACGGCGTGACAAATCCTGCCGGGTCGGCAAACAGGCCGGCAGGACTGGTGGAGACCGAAAAGGCTTACGAAGCGTCGATTTTCTTGAAGAGCTGGTCGATCCGCGCCTGCGTCTTCGCCCCAACCGTGGGGGCCCATTGCCGCAGCATGCTCGCCAGTTCGTTCTTCTCGGTCTTGGACAAGGCCGGCACCGTTCCCTCGAGCACGACAATCAGGTTGAACTTGCCGTCGTCCGTGGCGGAAGGAAACGCCGCCCGCACGAGCGGCAGCACGCGCTTGTCGCCCAGATCAAACAGAAATTCCGACGCATAGATGCGAATGGTCCGGTCCGGATCTCCGGAAGCGACCGTCAGCAACCTCAGATGATCGACGGTGAGCAGGCCGCTGACCGCCTGGCGCAATTTCTTGTTGTCACGCAGGAATTCCGCCAGCGCCACCGAAATGCCAAGCCGCACCTGATAGTTGTCGGGGTTCGCTGTCCACGCCGCCATCATGGGCGCGACGGCCGCCACGCCCATTGCCGTGAGGGCCTTTCGCGCGTTGCGCCGCACGATGGCAGACTCCAACTCCAGATCCTTGATGAGGGACCCGACGCTTGGCTGGTCCTTTGCGAACGCTTTTCCAATCAGCGAAAAGGCCTTCTTGTCGGCCTCCGCCGTCGTTGTCGTCCCATCCGGGCACGGACCACTAACCACCGGTCCACCCTGCGGGCCGACAAGCTGCTCCCGACTGGCGTCAAAGCGCCATTGCAGCGGCCGCCCACTGCCGAGGAACGCACCGACAGCGCGACCGGGCACGCACTCGAACAGAACCTCCCGGTGATCGGTCGGATTCTCTCCGGGCATCGTGACTATCAGCGTCAGTCTCTCGCTTTTGACCTCGCGGCCAATGATCACGAACTCGAAGTATCGTTCGTGGTCAGCGCCCGGGTAGGTCTCGTCGCCGACCAGATCGAGACGCGCGCCCCGTACGTCACCGTCGATGCGCAGCCGCACAAGATCGTCGCGGACCATGTAATCGACCAGCAACAGCAAGGCGATCGAAATCGCGGCCACGCCAGCGACCACGAACCCCTTGTAGTTGATGACCGCGGTCGAACCGAAGGCACCGAAGATGATGCCAAGGCCGCTGCAGATGATCAGCGACGAAATCGTCGCCGAGATGATGGTGAAGCCCTGGCAGACAAGCCCCAGGGCAAGCAGAATCCCTCCGACGGCCAGACCCATCCGAAAAATCGGGTCCGCCCATCGCGGCTGTTGCGGCGGCATGGCTTGAGGCGTTGCAGGTTCGGGAGCGGCAGGCTCCGGAGCAGCAGGTTTCCCGTCGTCGACACTCATGGTGGCCTCCCCCAGTGTCTTGGATGCGAGTCCTATGGCAAGCGTTGAATCGACTTTCCTTCCAAACAGGCAAAAACACTGCGTCGCCGTGTAAACGACGCCGGTTCAGGCACAGCCCCCTCAACGCGATGTAGCATCCTGCCCAAAACACGCCGCTGCGTCGATACACAGTCGCAAATAAATGACCGGTCGGAAGAATTACTTGGAAAAATTTGTGAGACGACAAAAGAAAGGGCGCGATTTCTCAGAAAACACTTCCGGTATGTGTCGTAATTAAGCGGCAAAGTTTAGAAAATACCGGCGGCGTCCCGCGTCAGCTCGCGCCGCATCGCGACTCAAGGGACACGTCAGGCAGCGGACGCCGAGGGTTTGCCTTGCGCCTGGGAGTCCGGCTGACCATTCCGCCCCTGCAGGCGAAGTTCGTGCACGCCACGATTAATCTCACGGAGCGAACTGCCGAGAAGATCGTGTGCCTCGCGCAGCATCGCGAACTCTGCCTGGATCATCTTGTGGTCTTCGACGGCCCGCGCCTCGGCGTCCCGGCTGAGAATGGCGGTGCCGACCGTGATTACCGGAAGGAAGATGAGCTGGAGGAAGTTGGACCAGTAGAGGATTTGCTCCTCGTAACCGGGCCACAGCAGAGGCGTAAGCCCGAAGATGACGAAGGCGTAAAACGCCCAGATCGTCCCGACGAGCATGGTGATACGCATCGCGAGGATGTCGTTGATCCTCTTGATGAGAGTCCGCTTTGGCGCCTTGTCCATCTCGGGCCTGCCCAGCATGGTCGTGAGACAGGCAAGGGTAGAGCCCGGCGCTTAACAAATTCCTTAGGAAAAACAGTGGCTTTGGCGCAGTGCGCACACCGTCGCGGGCAAACCTGCAAAGAAAAAGGCGGCTCCAGGCCGCCTTCTTTGTTTCGTCCCGGCTATGAGCCGATCAGGCTGTCGCCTCCGCGCCACCCTCGGCGGCAACCTGCTCAGCATGGCGCGCCCTGTCCTCGGCGCCCTTGGCGGCGGGGTCGCGATCGACGAACTCGATGACCGCCACAGGCGCGCTGTCGCCAAGGCGGAAGCCCGCCTTCAGCACGCGGGTGTAGCCGCCGGCACGCGCCTTGTAGCGCGGTCCGAGCGTCTCGAAGAGCTTCTTGACCGAGCCGAGGTCGCGCAGCTGCGAGATCGCCTGACGGCGGGCGTGAAGATCGCCACGCTTGGCCAGCGTCACCAGCTTCTCGACGATCGGACGCAGGTCCTTCGCCTTCGGCAAGGTCGTGACGATCTGCTCGTGCTTGATCAGCGACGCGGCAAGATTGGCGAACAGCGCCTTGCGATGGCTCTGCGAGATGTTGAGCCGGCGGCCCCTGTTTCCGTGACGCATTTTGCTCTCCTTACCTCGACGCGGCGAGGCGCGGCATCAATAGTGATCTTCGTAACGCTTGGCCAGCTCGTCGATGTTTTCGGGCGGCCAATTGGTGACTTCCATGCCGAGATGGAGACCCATC
Source organism: uncultured Alphaproteobacteria bacterium (assembly GCA_963798195.1). Lineage (GTDB taxonomy): Bacteria > Pseudomonadota > Alphaproteobacteria > Rhizobiales > Kaistiaceae > CAVSRC01. The sequence continues at coordinate 1,307,814 of CAWCSF010000010.1, forward strand.
TGGGCAAGGACTTCCTTGATCTCGTTGAGCGACTTGCGGCCGAAGTTCGGCGTACGCAACATCTCGGCCTCGGTCTTCTGGATGAGGTCGCCGATGTAAACGATGTTGTCGTTCTTCAGGCAGTTGGCCGAACGCACCGAGAGCTCGAGTTCGTCGACCTTCTTGAGCAGCGCCGGATTGAAAGCGAGCTCGGGGATCGAAACCTCGGCGGTCTCCTTCTTCGGCTCCTCGAAGTTCACGAAGATCGAGAGCTGATCCTGAAGGATGCGCGCGGCATAGGCGACCGCGTCTTCGGCGCGGAGCGACCCGTTGGTCTCCACCGACATCGTCAGCTTGTCGTAGTCGAGAACCTGCCCCTCACGGGTATTCTCGACCCGGTAGGACACCTTCTTGACCGGCGAATACAGGCTGTCGACCGGGATCAGGCCGATCGGCGCGTCTTCCGGCCGGTTGCGGTCGGCGGTGACATAGCCCTTGCCGTTGTCGACGGTGAACTCCATGCGAATCTCGGCGCCCTCGTCGAGTGTGCAGAGCACCAGCTCGGGATTGAGGATCTCGATGTCGCCGACCGTCTGGATGTCGCCAGCGGTGACGACGCCCGGACCCTGCTTGCGCACGACCATGCGCTTCGGGCCCTCGCCCTGCATGCGGATGGCGATTTCCTTGATGTTCAGCACGATGTCGGTCACGTCCTCGCGGACGCCCGCGATTGACGAGAACTCATGCAGCACGCCGTCGATCTGCACGGCCTTCACGGCCGCGCCCTGGAGCGACGAGAGCAGCACGCGGCGCAGCGCATTGCCGAGCGTCAGGCCGAAACCGCGCTCAAGCGGCTCCGCCACGACCGTGGCAAAGCGCCGGGCGTCGGAGCCCGGCGAGATATCGAGCTTGTTCGGCTTGATCAGCTCTTGCCAGTTCTTCTGGATTGTCACGAGCCTCTTCCTTTCACTTGTCCGGCCGCCCGGGAGGAGGCGGCCCGTGCGACCGCCTCAGCGGCCGCGAAAAACGCGATTGAACTGTTAGGCGGCGCTAGACGCGACGACGCTTGCGCGGGCGGCAGCCATTGTGGGCAATCGGCGTAACGTCGCGGATCGAGGTGATGATGAAGCCGGCCGACTGCAACGCACGGAGCGCCAACTCGCGCCCCGAGCCCGGTCCGGAAACCTCGACCTCAAGCATCTTGACGCCGTGCTCGGTGGCCTTCTTGCCCGCATCTTCCGCCGCCATCTGCGCGGCATAGGGCGTCGACTTGCGCGAGCCCTTGAAGCCCATCAGGCCAGCCGACGACCAGGAGATCGCGTTCCCCTGCGCATCGGTGATGGTGATCATCGTGTTGTTGAAACTGGAATTCACATGCGCCACGCCGGAGCTGATGTTCTTGCGCTCCTTGCGACGTACGCGCGTTGCGTCCTTTGCCATATGCTGTCCTTAGCCTTCGATCTCAACGCCGCCGTAGTGCCAGCGGCTCCACCTGAATGGACGACCGGGAGGGACACCCGCAGCAGCGCCGAAGCGCTGCCCGATGCCGCCCTGCGATTGTCCTGCTTACTTCTTCTTGCCGGCGATCGCGCGCGCCGGTCCCTTGCGGGTCCGGGCATTCGTGTGCGTGCGCTGACCGCGCACCGGCAGGCCGCGACGATGGCGCAGGCCGCGGTAGCAGCCCAGGTCCATCAACCGCTTGATGTTCATCGCCACTTCGCGGCGAAGATCGCCCTCGACCAGATGGTCGTGGTCAATGAGCTCGCGAATCTGGCCGACTTCGGCGTCCGTGAGCTGCGCAGTGCGGCGCTCCGGCGGCACATTGACCTTGGCGCAGATATCCTTCGCCTTGGCCGGCCCGATACCATGAATGTACTGGAGCGCGATTACGACGCGCTTGTTAGTCGGGATATTGACGCCTGCGATGCGGGCCAAATTCGTCACTCCTGTCGGCCGGCCACCGCGGCGGCCGGAATTTCCGTTATTTTTCCGCGCGTTAGCGGTAAACGCATAACACGGCCCCGGTTACCATTTCCGGCCACCGGCACCGCACGTCTGCAATCGCAGAATTATGGGCGGTAGATAGCCATTTCGCCGGTTTGCGTCAACTGGGCCGCGGCAGTTTTCCTTATGCTTCAGTCGCTTGGGCAAGAACACCGGCGATGGCCTCGGACACCTCGTCCATCGAGCCCATGCCGCTAACCTTGAACAACATTCCCTTCCGATCGTAGTGCCCGGCGACCGGCGCAGTCTGCGCCTTGTAGACCGAGAACCGCTTCCGGGCGGTCTCTTCCGTATCGTCCGCCCGAGCCCCGCCGGTCTCCCTGGCGCGGTTGACGATGCGGCCGACCAGTTCGTCCTCGTTGACCGCCATTTCGACCACGGCATTGAGCTTTTGGCCGTGTTTCTCAAGCAGGCGGTCAAGCGCCTCTGCCTGGGCGATCGTGCGCGGGAAACCATCCAGAATGAAGCCATTGGCTGCATCGGGCTGGGTGATGCGGTCCGCGATGATCTCAACCATCACGTCGTCCGGCACCAGATCGCCGCGGTCCATGATCGCCTGCGCGCGCTTGCCAACCGGAGTCCCCGCCGCTACGGCCGCCCGCAGCATGTCCCCGGTCGCCAACTGCACAACGCCGTGTCTCGCGACCAGACGTTGAGCCTGCGTCCCTTTGCCCGCGCCAGGTGGCCCGAGCAGAATCACCCTCATCGTGCCCGCCCTTTGAGCTTCGACTTCTTGATCAGGCCTTCGTACTGGTGCGCCAGAAGGTGCCCCTGGACCTGTGCAACGGTATCCATCGTCACGCTGACGACGATCAGCAGCGACGTTCCACCGAAGTAAAACGGTACGCCGGTGTAATCGATCAGGATCTGCGGCAAGAGGCACACCAGAACCAGGTAGATGGCGCCGATGACCGTGATGCGCGTCAGGACGAAATCGATGTAGTCGGCGGTGTTCTTGCCCGGCCGGATGCCGGGGATGAAGCCGCCGTGCTTCTTCAGATTATCCGCCGTGTCGGCCGGATTGAAGACGATCGCCGTGTAGAAAAAGGCGAAGAAGACGATCATGGAGGCGTAAAGCGCCAGGTAAAGCGGCTGGCCCTGGCCAAGCAGCGCGGTGATCGTCGTGAGCCATCCCGGCCCCTGCCCAGCCGTGAAGTTCGCGACTGTGACCGGCAGCAGCAACAGCGAAGACGCGAAAATTGGCGGAATGACGCCGGCGGTGTTCAGCTTGAGCGGCAGGTGCGAAGAATCGCCCTGGAACATGCGGTTGCCGACCTGGCGCTTCGGATACTGGATCAGCAGCCGGCGCTGCGCCCGCTCGACGAAGACGATGAAGGCGATGACACCGACCGCCATCACGCCGACTGCGATGATGACAACGGGCGACAACGCGCCTTCGCGCCCGAGTTCCAGCGTACCAACGAGAGCGTGCGGCAGGTTGGCGACGATCCCCGAAAAGATGATCAGCGACAGACCGTTACCGATACCGCGCGCGGTGATCTGCTCGCCCAGCCACATCAGAAACATGGTGCCGCCGGTGAGCGTGATCACCGTCGAGATGATGAAGAACGGCCCGGGATTGATGACGATATTGGTGCCGCCCTGTAGCCCGATCGCGATGCCATAGGCCTGAAGGGCCGACAGGATGACCGTGCCGTATCGGGTGTACTGGTTGATGACCTTGCGGCCCTGCTCGCCCTCTTTCTTCAACTGGTCGAGCGTCGGCACCACCGACGTCATCAACTGCATGATGATGGACGCCGAGATGTAGGGCATGACGCCGAGAGCGAAAATCGCCATGCGCCCGACGGCACCACCGGAGAACATGTTGAACATGCCGATGATGCCGGTCGAGGCGTTGTTGAACGCCTGCGCCAGCGCATCCGGATTGATGCCGGGAACCGGAACATAGGTGCCGATCCGATAGACCAGCAGGGCTCCGAGAGTGAACCAGATACGCTTCTTGAGCGCGTCGGCCTTGGCGAAGGCGCCGAAATTCAGATTGGCCGCGAGTTGTTCTGCCGCCGATGCCATCGTGCGCTCCGTTCCGGCCTATTCGGCCGTGCTAGCCGCCGCCCCCGCGACCTTGACCGATCCCCCGGCCTTCTCGACCGCGGCGATCGCCGACTTCGACGCGCCGGCCACATCAAATTCGACCTTCGCCTTGATCTCGCCGTTGGCGAGCAGACGAACGCCGTCGCGCGCCCGGCGGATCACGCCAGCCGCCTGGAGGGCTGCCGCGTTCACGGTCGCCTTGGCGTCGAGCTTGCCGGCGTCGATCGCCTGCTGCACGCGGTCAAGGCCGACCTCGTTGAAATCCTTGGAGAAGATGTTCTTGAAGCCACGCTTCGGCAAGCGCCGATGCAGCGGCATCTGGCCGCCCTCGAACCCCTTGATGGCGACGCCAGTGCGGGCCTTCTGGCCCTTCACGCCGCGACCTGCGGTCTTGCCCTTGCCGGAACCGATGCCACGCCCGACGCGCATGCGGTTCTTGGTGGCACCGGCCTTGTCGGCCAACTCGTTCAACTTCATGGCAGTCGATCCTTAAGCCTCGTCGACGATGCGCACGAGGTGCTGCACCTTGGTGATCATGCCGCGCACCGCCGATGTATCGGGGAGCGTCTTGCGCCGACGAATGCGGTTCAGCCCGAGACCGATGAGGGTCTGCCGCTGCGCGCCCGGGCGCCGGCTGGGGCTCGCAATCTGCTCAACCACCAGCGTCTTGCCGTCGCTTTTCTTGGCCATGTTTCAATCCTCTCGCGCGCTAAGGCCGCTCAGGCCTCTACCGCCTCGACGTCGACATCGCGACGGCGGGCCTGCAACGTCGACACCTTGATGCTCCGGCGGGCGGCGACGGAGCGCGGGCTGTCCTCGCTCTTCAGCGCATTGAAGGTGGCGCGCACCATGTTGTACGGGTTCGATGAACCGAACGACTTGGCGACGACGTCCTGGACGCCGAGCGTCTCGAAGACGGCGCGCATCGGACCGCCGGCGATGATGCCGGTACCCGCCGGCGCCGCGCGGCAGACGACCTTGCCGGCGCCGTGGCGGCCGGCAACGTCGTGGTGCAGCGTACGGCCTTCGCGCAGCGGCACACGCACCAGCCCGCGCTTGGCGGCTTCGGTGGCCTTGCGGATCGCTTCCGGCACTTCACGCGCCTTGCCGTGGCCAAAACCGACCCGGCCCTTCTGATCGCCGACAACGACGAGCGCGGCGAAGCCGAACCGGCGGCCGCCTTTCACCACCTTCGCAACGCGATTGATGTGGACCAGCTTGTCGACAAACTCGCTGTCCTCGCGGTCTCTAGGTTCTCTCGCCATCTATCTTTTCCGTCGATCCGATATCGTTGTTGCGTGGAGACGCTGCAAGTGGCGTCAGAATGAGAGCCCGCCTTCGCGCGCTCCGTCCGCCAGGGCTTTCACCCGGCCGTGAAAGAGATAGGCGCCGCGGTCGAAGACCACGTCCTTAACCCCAGCCTTGACTGCGCGCTCCGCCAGCATCTTGCCGACCTCGGCAGCGGCGGCGGTATCCGCACCGGTCTTCAACTTTTCGCGAAGGTCTTTATCCAGCGACGAAGCGGCTGCAAGCGTGCGGCCGGCGGCATCGTCGATGACCTGCGCGTAGATGTGCTTCGACGAGCGGAAGACGCTCAGCCGCGCCCTGCCCGCACCAGCCTTGCGGATGGCATTGCGGACGCGGTGAATGCGGCGGGCCTTGGTTTTGGTCAACATGGCGCTGCTTTCCGTTACTTCTTCTTGCCTTCCTTGCGGAAGATGTGCTCATCGGCGTACTTCACACCCTTGCCCTTGTAAGGCTCGGGCGGGCGAAATTCGCGGATCTCCGCGGCGACCTGGCCGACTTGCTGCTTGTCGTTGCCGGTGACCACGATTTCGGTCGGCTTCGGGCACTCGATCTTGATGCCGGTCGGGATCGGGAACTTCACCTCGTGGCTGTAGCCGAGGCTGAGCTGGAGGTCCTTGCCCTGCACGGCGGCGCGATAACCGACGCCATTGATCTCCAGCTTGCGCTCGAAACCATTGGTGACGCCGGTGATCAGATTGGAGACCATCGTGCGCGACATGCCCCATGCGGAGCGCGCGCGCTTGGTCGGCTCGCGCGGCGTTACCGAAATGGCGCCGTCTTCCATCTTCACCTCGACATCGTCGGCGGCGAGGAAGGCGAGCGTACCCTTCGGCCCCTTCACGGAGACCTGCTGCCCCTCAACCGTGGCGGTCACGCCCTTGGGCAACTGTACTGGCTTCTTGCCGATCCTGGACATCGTATCAAACCCGTTTGCTTCGCTTCGTCGTCCGGTCAGAACACCCGGCAGAGGACTTCGCCGCCGACGTTCTGGTCGCGTGCTTCCGCGTCGGACATCACGCCCTTCGGCGTCGAAAGGATCGACACACCGAGGCCATCCGCCACGCGTGGAATATTCTTGACCGAGGCGTAAACCCGGCGGCCCGGCTTCGACACCCGCGCGATCTCGCGGATGACCGGCTCGCCATCGTAATACTTCAGCTCGATTTCGAGTTCCTGCCGGCCGTTGTCGAAATCGACCGTCGAATAGCCGCGGATATAGCCTTCCGACTGCAGAACGTCGAGCACATGCTGGCGCAGGCGCGAGCCCGGGGTCGAAACCTTGGAGCTCTTGCGCATCTGCGCATTGCGGATGCGCGTCAGCATATCGCCGAGTGGATCGCTCATCGTCATTCGTGATGTCTCCTTACCAGCTCGACTTGACCAGGCCGGGGATGAGCCCGACCGAGCCAAGGTCGCGCAACGCAATGCGCGACATCCTGAGCTTGCGGTAGTAGGCGCGCGGGCGCCCGGATATTTCGCAGCGATTGCGGATGCGTACGGGGGAAGAATTGCGCGGCAACTCGGCCAGCTTGAGGCGAGCCTGGAAGCGCTCTTCGAGCGTCAGGGTCTCGTCATTGGCAACACGCTTCAACTCCGCGCGCCTGGCGGCGTACTGAGCCACCATCCTGCGCCGGCGCTTGTTCTTCTCGATCGAACTGGTCTTTGCCATCGGTGTGTCCTACTGGCGGAACGGAAAATTGAATGCCTTGAGCAAGGCACGGGCCTCGTCGTCGGTCTTCGCGGTGGTGCACACGATCACATCCATGCCCCAGACCTCTTCGACCTCGTCGTAGTTGACCTCGGGGAAAACGATGTGTTCCTTGATGCCCATGGCGAAGTTGCCGCGGCCATCGAAGCTCTTGGCGTTGAGCCCGCGAAAATCGCGAACTCGCGGCAGCGCAACGTTGATCAGCCGGTCGAGGAAATCGTACATGCGGTCACGGCGCAGCGTTACCTTGCCGCCGATCGGCATGCCCTCGCGCACCTTGAAGGTCGCGATGGACGTCCGCGCCCGCGTCACCGCCGGCTTCTGACCGGCGATCTTGGCGAGGTCGCCGAGCGCGGCGGTCACCTTCTTGGAGTCGTTGACGGCTTCGCCAACGCCCATGTTGATGACGACCTTCTCGACGTACGGCACTTCCATCTGGTTCTTGTAGCCGAACTGCTCGGTCATCTGCTTGCGGACGGCGTCGCGATAAAGCGTCTTCATCCGCGGCTGGTATTGCGTGTCAGCCATCGATCTGGTCTCCCGTCCGCTTCGCGAAGCGGACCTTGCGGCCCTCGTGCATACGGAAGCCGACCCGTGTGGGCTTGCCGCTGGCGGAATCGACCAGCGAGATGTTGGAAATGTGGATCGGCATCTCTTTCGTGATGATGCCGCCCTGCGCCGTTGGCGTCTGCTTCTGGTGACGCCGGACGAGATTGACGCCGCGCACCAGCGCACGCTCTTCCTTCGGAATCATGCGGAGCACTTCGCCGGTCTTGCCGCGGTCGCGGCCGGCGAGGACAACGACGTTGTCGCCTTTGCGGATACGCTGCATCACAGCACCTCCGGCGCGAGCGAAATGATCTTCATGTGGTTCTTGGCCCTGAGTTCGCGCGGCACCGGCCCAAAGATGCGGGTGCCGACCGGCTCCGCCTGATTGTTGATCAGCACGGCGGCGTTGCGATCGAAGCGGATGACCGAACCATCCGCACGGCGGATGTCCTTGGCGGTCCGCACGACGACAGCCTTCATCACGTCGCCCTTCTTCACGCGGCCACGCGGGATGGCCTCCTTGACCGAGACGACGATGACGTCGCCGACCGAGGCGTACTTCCGCTTGGACCCGCCGAGCACCTTGATGCACATGACGCGGCGGGCGCCGGAATTATCCGCAACGTCGAGATTGGTCTGCATCTGGATCATGGTTCAGTACTCTTATCCCCTGGAGACGGAGTTACCCGCCCTCACTTGCTTTCGGCGGTCTCGAGGACCACCCAGCGTTTGTTCTTCGAGATCGGCACGCTCTCCTGAATGAGAACGACCTCGCCGACCTTGTGCTTATTGTCCGCGTCGTGCGCGTGATACTTCTTCGAGCGACGGATGGTCTTCTTCATCACCGGATGAATGAATCGGCGCTCAACCCGAACAACGACGGTCTTGTCGTTCTTGTCGCTCACCACCGTGCCCTGCAGGACGCGTTTCGGCATCTGACTTAACCCTTTGCTTTCGCGTTCTTTTCGGCGGTGATCGTGGTGATGCGCGCGATATCGCGGCGCACCTGACGCACGCGCGCCGTGTTCTCAAGCTGCCCTGTTGCCCGCTGGAAGCGGAGGTTGAACTGCTCTTTCTTCAGGCGCTCGACCTCGTCGCTCGCCTGGTCGTCCGTCATCAACCGAATATCCGCGGCCTTCATCGTCTTTATCCTCTACCCGGCCTAGTCCGCGATGCGCTGTACGAAGCGCGTGCGGATCGGCAGCTTGGCTGCACCAAGCCGCAGCGCCTCGCGCGCCAGATCGACCGGCACGCCGTCAATTTCAAACATGATGCGACCGGGCTTCACCCGGCACACCCACAGCTCCGGGGTGCCCTTGCCCTTGCCCATGCGCACTTCGGTCGGCTTCTTCGACACCGGCACGTCCGGGAACACGCGGATCCAGACGCGGCCAGCACGCTTCATCTCGCGCGTGATAGCGCGGCGCGCCGCCTCGATCTGCCGCGCGGTGACCCGCTCCGGCTCCAACGCCTTCAGGCCGAAGGAGCCGAAGGTCAGCTCCGCGCCCGAGGTCGCGGTGCCGTGGATGCGGCCCTTGAACTGCTTGCGGTAGGTGGTGCGCTTTGGTTGCAGCATGATGCTTCTCGTTCAGTCGGTTAGGCCGCGGCGTCGCGACGGCGCGGGCCGCCACCACCCTGCTCGCTGGCTTCAATCTGCCGGCGCTCGGACGCCATCGGGTCGTGCTCGAGGATCTCGCCCTTGAACACCCACACCTTGACGCCGCAGGTGCCGTAAGCGGTCTTCGCAGTCGCCTGGCCGTAGTCGATGTCCGCGCGCAGCGTGTGCAGCGGCACCCGGCCCTCGCGATACCACTCGGAGCGCGCGATTTCCGCGCCGCCCAGGCGGCCGCCGCAGGAGATACGAATGCCCTCGGCGCCGAGACGCATTGCCGACTGCACGGCGCGCTTCATGGCGCGGCGGAAGGCCACGCGGCGCTCGAGCTGCTGGGCGATGGAAGCCGCCACCAGATTGGCGTCGATCTCCGGCTTGCGCACTTCAACGATGTTGATGTGAACCTCGGAGTCGGTGAGCTTCGCCACCTTGCGGCGCAGCTTCTCGATGTCGGCGCCCTTCTTGCCGATGACGATGCCCGGCCGCGCCGAATGTACGGTGACGCGGCACTTCTTGTGCGGGCGTTCGATCACGATCTTCGAGACCGCCGCCTGCTTCAGGTCGTCCATCAGCGCTTCGCGGATCTGCATGTCTTCGTGCAGCAGCCGGCCGTATTCGCCCTTGTTGGCGAACCAGCGCGAATCCCACGTGCGGTTGACGCCGAGCCGGAGCCCGATCGGATTGATTTTCTGGCCCATCAGGCGGGCTCCTCAACTTCACGGACCACAATGGTCAGATGCGAAAACTTCTTGTGGATCGAGCCGACACGACCGCGAGCCCTCGGCGTCCAGCGCTTCAGCACCAGCGACTTGCCCACATGGGCTTCGGCGACGACGAGCGAGTCGACGTCGAGCTGGTGATTGTTCTCGGCGTTGGCGACCGCCGACTGCAACGTCTTCTTGACGTCGCGGGCGATGCGCTTGCGGCTGAAGGTAAGGTCAGCGAGAGCTGCCGCCACCTTCTTGCCGCGGATCAACTGTGCGACGAGATTGAGCTTTTGCGGCGAGATGCGAATGGTGCTGGTACGCGCCTTCGCTTCGTTCGCCGGGAGCACCCGCTCGCGTTTCGGCTTGCCCATGATCAGGCCCTCTTTGCCTTCTTGTCGCCGGCCGTATGACCATGGAAGACACGCGTCGGCGAGAACTCGCCGAACTTGTGACCGACCATGTCCTCGGAGACGAGCACCGGAACGTGCTTGTTGCCGTTGTAGACGCCGAACGTGAGCCCGACGAACTGCGGAAGGATCGTCGACCGCCGGCTCCAAATCTTGATGACTTCGGAACGACCGCTGCTGCGCGCCTTATCGGCTTTGCGCAGCAGATAGCCGTCGACGAAGGGACCTTTCCAGACCGAACGAGCCACTGTCAGCTTCTCCGACTATTTCTTGCCTTTGCGCACATGACGACTGCGCGCGATGAATTTGTTGGTGCGCTTGTTGGAGCGCGTCTTCTTGCCCTTGGTCGGCTTGCCCCACGGGCTCACCGGGTGACGGCCACCGGACGAGCGGCCTTCGCCGCCGCCGAGCGGATGGTCGACCGGGTTCATGGCGACGCCGCGAACCCCGGGCTTGCGGCCAAGCCAGCGATTACGACCCGCCTTGCCGATATTGATGTTGCCGTGGTCCGGATTGGAGACCGCACCGACGGTGGCGAAGCAGGTCTGATGGACCAGACGCTGCTCACCGGAATTGAGGCGCAGGATGGCGTAACCCTGCTCGCGCCCGACGTACTGGGCGTAGGTGCCGGCCGAACGGGCGATCTGGCCGCCGGCGCCTGGCTTCATCTCGACGTTGTGCACGATCGTGCCGACCGGCATCGAAGCCAGCGGCATCGCGTTGCCCGGCTTTACGTCGGCGCGCTGCGCGGCAATGATCGTGTCGCCGGCAGCCAGACGCTGCGGCGCCAGGATGTAGCTGAGTTCGCCGTCCGCATATTTGATCAGCGCGATGAACGCCGTGCGGTTCGGATCGTACTCCAGCCGCTCGACCGTCGCCTCGATATCCAGCTTGCGCCGCTTGAAGTCGACGAGCCGGTAAGCGCGCTTGTGCCCGCCGCCGCGCCAGCGGACCGTGATGCGACCATAGCTGTTGCGGCCGCCGGTCGAGTGCTTGCCTTCGACCAGACCCTTGACCGGCTTGCCCTTGTGCAATTCCGACCGGTCGACGAGGACCAGTTCGCGCTGGCTCGGCGTGGTCGGTTTGAAATTCTTGAGCGCCATGGCTTCGACCAACCCTCTCTTACAAACCGGTCGTCACGTCGATCATCTGGCCTTCGGCCAGCGTGACGATGGCGCGCTTGGTATCGGACTGACGCCCGACAATGCCGCGGAAGCGCTTGACCTTGCCCTTGCGATTGAGCGTGTTGACGCCGGTCACCTTGACCTTGAACAGCGTCTCCACCGCAGCCTTGATCTCCGGCTTGGTAGCCGTGCGCGCGACCAGGAAGATGACCTTGTTGTGTTCCGAAACGGCGGTCGACTTCTCGGTAATTACCGGGCGTCGAATGATGTCGTAGTGGCTGAGTGCGCTCATTTGAACCGCTCCGTCAGCGCGTCAACCGCGGCCTTGGTCAGAACCAGCGTGTCGCGGCGAAGAATGTCGTAGACGTTGATGCCCTGCACCGGCAGCACGTCGATCGAGGTGATGTTGCGGGCGGCCATCGCGAAGTTGGCCTCAAGCTCGGCGCCGCCAATGATCAGGGCGTTGGCAAGGCCAAGGCCCTTGAACTGCTCGGCCAGCGCCTTCGTCTTCGGCTCCTTGGCGGTAGCCTCGGCGATCACGATCAGCTTCTCGCCGCGCGCCTTGTCCGACAGCGCGTGCTTCAGAGCGAGCGCGCGCACCTTCTTCGGCAGGTCGTGGGCATGGCTGCGCACCACCGGGCCGAAAGCCTTGCCGCCGCCGCGGAACTGCGGTGCGGTCTTGGCGCCGTGACGGGCGCGACCGGTGCCCTTCTGCTTGAACATCTTCTTCGTCGTGGCGCTGATCTCGCCGCGCATCTTGGTCTTGTGCGTACCGGCCTGCCGCTTGGAAAGCTGGTAGCGCACCATGCGCTGCAGAATGTCCGGTCGCGGCTCGAGACCGAAGATCTCGTCGGCGAGCACGATGTCGCCGGCCGACTTGCCGTCGAGCGTGGTGACCTTGTGATCCATCACTCGGCCTCCTTCGCCGGCGTTTCGACGGCCGGGGCTTCGGCAGCAGCCGGGGCAGCGCCGTTCTCCGGCTTGCGGAACGCGCCCGGCGTCGGAACGCCATCCGGCAGCGCCCGCTTGACGGCGTCGCGCACCAGGATCCAGCCGCCCTGTGCGCCCGGCACCGCGCCCTCGACCATGATCAGGCCCCGATCGACGTCGGTCTTGACGATCTTCAGGTTCTGAGTGGTCACGCGCTCATCGCCCATGTGACCAGCCATCTTCTTGCCCTTGAACACCTTGCCCGGGTCCTGGCGCTGGCCGGTCGAACCGTGCGACCGGTGACTGACCGAGTTACCGTGGGTCGCGCGGCCGCCACCGAAGTTGTACCGCTTGATGACGCCCTGGAAGCCCTTGCCCTTCGACGTGCCGGTGACATCGACGAACTGCCCGACGACGAAGTGGTCGGCGGTAAGCTCGGCACCGACCTCGATCAGGTTCTCCGGGTCGACGCGGAACTCCGCCACCTTGCGCTTCGGCTCGACCGAAGCGGTGGCGAAATGTCCGCGAAGCGCCCGCGGCGTGTTCCGCACCTTGCGCAAGCCCACACCGAGCTGGACCGCCGCGTAGCCGTTCTTGTCGACGGTCCGCTGGGCCACAACCTGGCAATTATCCATCTTCAGCACAGTGACAGGCACCTGCTCGCCCGCGTCCGTAAAGACGCGGGTCATGCCGACCTTCTGTGCAATCACACCTGAGCGCATGACTATTCCAGCCTTCCTCGGGCAGCCTAAAGCTTGATCTCGACGTCGACACCGGCGGCCAGGTCGAGCTTCATCAGCGCATCGACCGTCTGTGGCGTCGGATCAACGATGTCCAGGAGGCGCTTATGCGTGCGCATCTCGAACTGCTCGCGGCTCTTCTTGTCGACATGGGGACCGCGGTTGACGGTGAACTTCTCGATCCGGGTCGGCAGCGGCACGGGGCCGCGCACGCGCGCTCCCGTCCGCTTGGCGGTGTTGACGATCTCGCGCGTCGACGCATCGAGAATTCGATGGTCAAACGCTTTGAGCCGGATGCGGATATTCTGGCCGTTCATCGATCGGTACCCTGTTATTGTCGTTGCGGGTCCCCGCCGTCGGCGAGAACCCGCTTTTTTCTTTTCCGGCCTACTTCAGAATCTGCGAGACGACGCCCGAACCAACGGTGCGGCCGCCTTCGCGGATAGCGAAGCGCAGTTTCTCTTCCATCGCGATCGGCACGATCAGCGTCACCTCCATGGAGACGTTGTCTCCGGGCATGACCATCTCGGTGCCTTCCGGCAGCGTCACCACGCCCGTCACGTCGGTCGTGCGGAAGTAGAACTGCGGACGGTAGTTGGTGAAGAACGGCGTGTGACGGCCACCCTCTTCCTTGGTCAGGATGTAGGCCTCGGCCTTGAACACCGTGTGCGGCGTCACCGAGCCGGGCTTGCACAGCACCTGGCCGCGCTCAACGCCTTCGCGGTCAACACCGCGAAGCAGCGCGCCGATGTTGTCGCCCGCCTCGCCCTGATCCAGCAGCTTGCGGAACATCTCGACGCCGGTGACGACGGTCTTGGTGGTGTCGCGGATGCCGACGATCTCGACTTCCTCGCCAACCTTGACCACGCCGCGCTCGACGCGGCCGGTGACGACCGTGCCACGACCGGAGATCGAGAACACGTCTTCGATCGGCATCAGGAACGGCTGATCGATCGGGCGGGTCGGCTGCGGAATGAACTCGTCCACCGCGTCCATCAGCTTGAGGATCGCGTCATGGCCAAGCTCGCGGCTGGAATCTTCCAGGGCCGCCAGCGCGGAACCGCGAATGACCGGCGTGTCATCGCCGGGGAACTCGTACTTGCTGAGAAGCTCACGAACCTCGAGCTCGACGAGGTCAAGCAACTCGGGGTCGTCGACCATGTCGCACTTGTTGAGGAAGACGACCAGAGCCGGAACGCCGACCTGACGGGCGAGCAGGATGTGCTCGCGAGTCTGGGGCATGGGGCCGTCTGCGGCCGAAACCACCAGGATGCCGCCGTCCATCTGCGCGGCGCCGGTGATCATGTTCTTCACATAGTCGGCGTGGCCGGGGCAGTCGACGTGGGCGTAGTGCCGCTTCGACGTCTCGTACTCGACATGCGCCGTGTTGATCGTGATGCCGCGGGCCTTTTCTTCCGGCGCGGCATCGATCGAGGCGTAGTCCTTGAAGGTCGCTCCGCCCGTTTCGGCCAGGACCTTGGTGATCGCCGCGGTCAGCGACGTCTTGCCATGGTCAACGTGACCGATCGTGCCGATGTTGCAGTGCGGCTTGGTCCGCGAAAATTTCTCTTTGGCCATCGGGGCTCTCCGTCTTTCCTGTAAATTTCGATGTGGACCGGGACGTCAGGCGAACTTCGCCTGAACCTCCTGCGCCACCGCCTGAGGAACTTGCTCGTAGTGATCGAACTGCATGGTGTAGTTCGCCCGGCCCTGACTCATCGAGCGGAGCGTATTGACGTAACCGAACATGTTGGCGAGCGGCACCATGGCGTTGACGACCTGGGCATTGCCGCGCGAGTCGGTGCCGGCGATCTGGCCGCGGCGCGAGTTGAGGTCGCCGATGACCGAGCCGAGATAATCCTCCGGCGTCACCACCTCGACCTTCATGATGGGCTCAAGCAGCACCGGTCCGGCGATCTTGAGCGCCTCGCGAAGGCCGGCGCGCGTCGCGATCTCGAAGGCGAGCGCCGACGAGTCAACGTCGTGATACTTGCCATCGACCAGCGCCACCGAAACGTCCACGACCGGGAAGCCGATGAGAACGCCAGAGGTCAGGACCGACGCGTAACCCTTTTCGACGCCCGGGATGTATTCCTTCGGAACCACGCCGCCGACGATGCGCGCCTCGAAATGGTTCCCCTTGCCCGCACCGGACGGTTTCACCTCGAGTTCGATCTGGGCGAACTGGCCCGAGCCACCCGACTGCTTCTTGTGGGTGTAGGCATGCGTGATCTCGCGCGTGATCGTCTCGCGATACGCGACCTGCGGCTGGCCGACATTGACGTCGACCTTGTACGTGCGGCGCAGGATGTCGACCTTGATGTCGAGATGAAGCTCGCCCATCCCCTTGAGAATGGTCTGGCCGCTCTCCTGGTCGGTCGAAACGCGGAACGAAGGATCCTCGGCGGCAAGACGCTGGAGCGCGGCGCCTAGCTTCTCCTGATCGCCCTTGGTCTTCGGCTCGACGGCAATCTCGATGACCGGATCCGGGAATTCCATCTTCTCCAGGATCACCGGCTTCTGCGGGTCGCACAGCGTGTCACCGGTGCGCGACTCCTTCAGCCCGGCCAGCGCGATGATGTCGCCGGCGAAAGCTTCCTTGGTGTCCTCGCGATGGTTCGCGTGCATGAGCAGCATGCGGCCGACGCGCTCCTTGCGGTCGCGCGGCGAATTGAGGAGCTGTTGGCCCGCTTCGAGCTTGCCCGAATAGATGCGGCAGAAGGTGAGCGAGCCCACGAAGGGATCGTCCATCACCTTGAAGGCGAGCATGGCGAGCGGCTCGTCGTCTGACGACTTCCGCACCAGCTCTGCGCCATCGCGCGGATCGATACCCCTGATGGCCGGCACTTCCAGCGGCGACGGAAGGTAGTCGACGACCGCGTCGAGCAGCGACTGCACGCCCTTGTTCTTGAACGCCGAACCGCAGAGGACCGGGAAGAAGGCGGCGTTGAGGACGGCCTTGCGGATGAGCCGCTTCAGCGTCTCCTCGTCCGGCTCGTTGCCATCGAGATAGGCGGCCATCGCGGCATCGTCCATCTCGACCGCGGCCTCGATCATTATCTCGCGGTATTCCTTGGCCTGGTCGAGAAGCTCGGCCGGAATGTCCGTGTCCTCGAACTTCGCGCCGAGGGACTCGTCGTCCCATATGCGCGCCTTCATGGTCACCAGATTGATGAGACCCTTGAAATCGTTCTCCGCGCCGATCGGCAGCTGGATGGCAATCGGGCGAGCGCCCAGGCGCTTCACGATATCGTCGAGACACTTGAAGAAATCGGCGCCGGTCTTGTCCATCTTGTTGGCAAAGACGATGCGCGGCACGTGATACTTGTCGCCCTGACGCCAGACGGTCTCCGTCTGCGGCTCCACGCCCTGGTTCGAATCGAGCACGCATACCGCGCCGTCGAGCACGCGCAGCGAACGCTCCACCTCGATCGTGAAATCGACGTGGCCGGGAGTGTCGATGATGTTCAGCCGATGGCCATTCCACAGAGCGGTCGTCGCGGCGGACGTGATCGTGATGCCGCGCTCCTGCTCCTGCTCCATCCAGTCCATGGTGGCCGCGCCATCATGGACTTCGCCGATCTTGTGGCTACGGCCGCTGTAGAACAGAATCCGCTCGGTCGTGGTGGTCTTGCCGGCATCGATGTGCGCCATGATGCCGAAATTTCGGTAGTCCTCGAGTTTGTGCGTGCGCGGCATCTGGGCAGTCCCTTACCAGCGGTAATGCGAGAAGGCGCGGTTGGCTTCCGCCATCCGGTGCGTGTCTTCGCGCTTCTTCACGGCATTGCCGCGGTTGTTGGCGGCGTCGAGCAGCTCGCCCGACAGCTTGTCGACCATCGTCTTTTCGTTGCGGCCGCGCGCTGCGCTGAGCAGCCAGCGAATCGCCAGCGCCTGGCGGCGATCAACGCGAACCTCGACGGGCACCTGATAGGTGGCGCCGCCGACGCGCCGCGAGCGAACCTCGATCGACGGCATGACGTTGTCGAGCGCCGAGCGGAAGATGGCCAGCGGATCCTGCTTGGCCTTCTGCTCGATGATGTCGAAGGCACCGTAGACGATCTGCTCTGCGACCGACTTCTTGCCCTGGTACATCACCGAGTTCATGAACTTGGCGACCACTTCGTTGTGGTATTTCGCGTCCGGGATGATTTCCCGTTTGTCGGCACGGTGGCGACGAGACATCTGGCTTTCTTCCTGATCCTAAAGACGAAAAAACGACCCGGTTACTTGGGTCGTTTCGCTCCGTATTTTGACCGGCGCTGTTTGCGGTCTTTCACGCCCTGGGTGTCGAGAACGCCGCGCAGAATGTGATAGCGCACACCCGGAAGGTCTTTCACGCGACCGCCTCGGATCATGACCACCGAATGCTCCTGGAGGTTATGACCCTCGCCCGGAATGTAGCCGATGACCTCGAACTGGTTCGTGAGACGTACCTTCGCGACCTTGCGAAGCGCCGAGTTCGGCTTCTTCGGAGTGGTCGTGTAAACGCGTGTGCAGACGCCTCGCTTCTGCGGGCTCTCCTGCATCGCCGGCACCTTGTTGCGCTTGACCGGCGCACGGCGCGGCTTGCGGATGAGCTGATTGATCGTCGGCATTCCCGGCCTTTCAAATCCTTCGCCCGCTTCGGGCGGCAAGTCAGTTGCGCTTGCGCGAAACCGCCAAGCGCCTTGCCCGCTCGCGCGGGAGGCGCTTTTAAAAGACAGAGGATCGAGGCCTAAACCCGGATCGTGTCGATCACGAACGTCTGTCGCCTTGAACCGGTCAGTGTCTAGATATTCTGTTTCCGCAGCGCGTCGCCGTCAGAAAGCAAAAACACCTACCACCTGCCCGAAAGCGCGCGGAACCTATGCTTTCGCCCCCCCAACGTCAACCCCTTAGCCATCCGTTTTTTGATGGTCGAGCGGTATTTGGGATGCACCCAGCGAAGGGCTCGCGGGGCTGGAGTAACACACTCCGTCGACGATTGGAAAAACCGCAGAATTCGGCCACCTTCGCGGCCGCGCGCATTGCCGCTCTCGCCGGCCTCGCATAGACAGGCATCGTCGCCGCCGCCGGACGACGCAGGCCAACCCGATCGGCAGATGTGATGACAAGCGGGGAATTGCCGACAGCCGACTGGATTCAGCGGCTCTTTCGCGCTCGCCTGGCCGTCTATACGGCCTTCCTTCTCTGTGGAATTGGCATGGGAATCTGGGCGACCCACATTCCCGTCGTCCAGGCACGCCTCGGCATCGACCCCGGCATCTTGGGGCTCGCCCTGTTTGTTGTGGCTTTCGGCGCCCTCCTCACCATGCCGTTGGCCGGCATCGCCCTCGCCCACTTCGGCTCGCGCATGCCCACCGCCGTATTGATGATCGCCTTCACCGCCCTTGTGCCGCTACCGATTCTGGCCTGGTCCGTGCCGGTGTTCTTTATCAGCGCCTTCATCTTCGGAACGACGATCGGCGCAGTGGACGTGTCGATGAACCTGCAGGCGACCGAGGTCGAGGCGGCACGCGGCCGACCGACCATGTCGTCCTTTCACGGCTTCTTCTCTATCGGCGGACTGGTGGGCGCGGGCCTCGGCGCTGGCATCATCGCCCTCGGCTGGGGCGACGGCACCGGCGTCGCCCTTCTTGCTATCCCCCTGCTCGGTCTCGCGATTCTCGGCGCAAGGAACCTTTGGCCGAGCGCCAAACCAACCGAAGCAACCGAAGCAGGCCCGCGGTTCGCCCTGCCCAACCGCGCCGCCATGGCGATCGGGATCATCGCGCTGCTGTCATTCGCCGTGGAAGGCGCGGTGACAGACTGGAGCGCCCTCTATCTGAAGACCGTGAAGCTCTCCAGCACCGCCACCGCCGGATTGGGCTTCGCGGCCTTCTCCGTCGCCATGGCGGTATTTCGCCTCGTCGGCGACGCCGTGGTGGCCCGCCTCGGGGAGAAGCGAACGCTGATGGCAGGCGGGGCCATCATCGCGGCAGGCATGGCGCTGACCGTGATCGCGCCGTGGCCAGCGCTCTCGGCCGCAGGCTTCGCGCTGGTCGGCATCGGCGCCGCCAACCTGGTGCCGGTTGCGTTCGGCGCGGCGTCGCGCGTCCCCGGCATGTCGGCCAGCCTCGGCGTCTCCGCGGTGGCGACCATGGGCTACGCCGGCTTCCTGACCATGCCCCCGATCCTCGGCTTCGTCGCACAGACTTATGGCCTGTCGGCGTCCCTCGCGATCGTCGCCGCCATGGGCGTGGCCATCGCGGTCATCGCGGCGGCCAGGCGATAAAAAAGGGCCACCCGGAGACGGGCCCTCGGTGGCCTTTCCGGTGCCAACCGCTGCCGACCGCCGCTGGCGCGGCAATCGCGGTAGCGGCGACTGTGCGCCGCCAGTCTGGCCTCAACGACCGACGGCTGATAATTTGACCATGGGAGCGCTGAGAGGAAGTCCAATGTTTCGCATCGTCGTCGCCTTGTCCTTGGCCATCTTCATCAGCGGGCCGGCGGCGGCCGATTGCGATTGCACGCAGCATCTCGGCGCCTGTCAGGCAAGCGGCAGGCTCGACCTTTCCAACCAAACGCTGACGTTCCGCGCGGGCACCAATCAGTGTGCGCAGATAACGTATTCCGTCGATGGGGAGCCCGGTTCGATCACCATAACCGGCGGCACCGGTTCAACCGACTACCTCGTGACCAATCCCGGCCGCCAGCCGAAACTCGATCTCGAACTCGTGCTCGGTTTGCGCGACGACCGGCGGCGCAGCATCAGCGAACCGGTCTGTTGACGTCGCCGCCTATCACGCGTGCGTGGCGGCAACCTGCCCCTCGCAAGATGCGCTCTTGCACGACTGCCTGTCCAGGAATCGGCCCCACTGTACGGCCGACTTGTCGTCGTGCGCCGCACCCGGCCTTCAAGAGTGCTTCCTGCAAATCAACAAGACGATGGATGCGTGCCGAGGCGCATGCGCCCAGGCGCGATAAGCGCATTTCGCCGATAAAAAAGGGCCGCCCGGAGGCGGCCCTTCGATCTGTGCGTTCCGGCTAGCCTATTCGGCGGCGCCGGAGAACTCCTCTACCTGCTCCTCGACCGCCTCGCCGGAAACCGCCGCAGCGCGCTTCCGCTCGTCGAGGATCAGGTCGTCGCGATGGATGGCGACCTGCTTGATGCGGTTGATGGTGGAGCCGGTGCCAGCCGGGATGAGACGGCCGACGATGATGTTCTCCTTGAGCCCCTCGAGCGGATCGACCTTGCCCTGAACCGCCGCCTCGGTGAGGACGCGGGTGGTCTCCTGGAAGGACGCGGCCGAGAAGAACGACCGTGTCTGCAGGCTGGCCTTGGTGATGCCGAGCAGGATCGGCACGCCCGACGCCGGCTTCTTGCCATCGGCAATCAGCTTCTCGTTGAGCGCATCGAGGTCCAACCGGTCGATCTGTTCGCCCGGGAACATGTCGGAGTCGCCGGCATCCGTGATGTCGATCTTCTGCAGCATCTGGCGAACGATCACCTCGATGTGCTTGTCGTTGATCGTCACGCCCTGGAGCCGGTAGACCTCCTGGATCTCGTTGACCAGATACGCCGCAAGCGCCTCGATCCCCTTGATCGCCAGGATGTCGTGCGGCGCCGGATTGCCTTCGACGATGTAGTCGCCCTTCTCCACCACGTCACCTTCCTGGAGATGGAACGGCTTGCCCTTGGCAATCAGGTACTCGACCGGCTCGGCACCCTCCTCCGCCGGGTCGACAATGATCCGACGCTTGTTCTTGTAGTCGCGGCCGAAGCGCACTGTGCCAGCAGACTCCGCGATGATGGCGTGGTCCTTCGGACGCCGCGCCTCGAAGAGCTCAGCCACCCGCGGCAGACCGCCAGTGATGTCGCGCGTCTTGGCGCTTTCCATCGGGATACGGGCAAGCACGTCGCCCGCCTTTACCTCGGCGCCGGGCTCGACCGAAAGAATGGTCTCGACCGGCAACTGGTAATGGCCCTCGGCTCCGCCACGGCCGCTCTTGCGCGACTTGGCGTCCTTGCCCTTGACCACGATCGACGGCTTCAGGTCGCTGCCGCGCGGATTGGCGCGCCAGTCGATGACCACACGCTTGGTGATGCCGGTCGACTCGTCGGTGGCTTCCGACACCGACAGACGATCGACCAGGTCCTCGTATCCGACCACGCCATCGACTTCCGACAGGATGGGACGGGTGTAGGGGTCCCACTCCGCCATCCGCTGGCCGCGCTTCACCTTGTCGCCATCATCGACCAACAGGCGCGAGCCGAAAGTTACTCGGTTGACGGAACGCTCTGTGCCGTCGCGGTCGAGGACCACGAGCTGCATGTTGCGCGCCATCGCAATCTTGCGGCCTTCCGAGTCGGTGACGATGTTGCGGTTACGGATTTCGACGGTGCCCTCGAAGTTCGAGTCGATCGTCGACTGATCCACGACGTTGGCCGTGCCGCCGATGTGGAAGGTACGCATGGTGAGCTGCGTGCCCGGCTCGCCGATCGACTGGGCGGCAATGACGCCGACCGCCTCGCCGATGTTGACCGGCGTGCCGCGCGCGAGATCACGTCCGTAGCACTTGCCGCAGACGCCGTTCTTGGTCTCGCAGGTCAGCACCGAGCGGATGCGCATGGCCTGAACGTTGGCCTTCTCGATCTGCTCGACATCGCGCTCGTCGATGGTCCGGCCGGCCGGGATGACGACCTTGCCGGTGCCCGGGTGGAGCACGTCCTCCGCCGCGGTGCGGCCGAGAACGCGGTGACCCAGCGTCGCGACCACCTGACCCGAGTCGACCACCGCCGTCATGCGCAGGCCGTTCGTCGTGCCGCAATCGGGCTCGGTGACGATGCAGTCCTGCGCCACGTCGACGAGACGACGGGTGAGATAGCCGGAGTTGGCCGTCTTCAGCGCCGTATCGGCAAGGCCCTTACGCGCGCCGTGGGTGGAGTTGAAGTACTCCATCACGGTCAGGCCTTCCTTGAAGTTCGAGATGATCGGGCTCTCGATGATCTCGCCCGACGGCTTGGCCATGAGGCCACGCATGCCGGCAAGCTGCTTCATCTGGGCGGGCGAACCGCGGGCACCCGAATGACTCATCATGTAGATGGAGTTCATCGGCTTGGTGCGGCCGTTCTCGTCCTTCTCCACCGCCGAGATGCGCTTCATCATCTCTTCGGCGACGCGGTCCGTGGCCTTCGCCCAGGCGTCAACCACCTTGTTGTACTTTTCGCCGCGGGTGATGAGGCCGTCGTTGTACTGCTGCTCGTAATCCTTCGCGAGCAACTGGGTATCGCCGACGAGCTTCGCCTTCGTGTCCGGGATCTGCATGTCGTCCTTGCCGAACGAGATGCCCGCCTTGAAGGCGTGGGTGAACCCGAGCGACATGATGCGATCGCAGAAGATGACCGTCTCCTTCTGCCCGCAATGCCGGTAGACGGCATCGATGACATTGGAGATTTCCTTCTTGGTCATCAGCTTGTTGACCAGGTCGAACGACAGGTTCCTGTCGCGCGGCAGCAGGTCGCCAAGCAGCATGCGGCCGGGGGTCGTCTCGTAGATGAGCGTCACCGGCTTGTTGTCCGAGTCGACGGTCTTGTAGCGGCCGCGGATCTTGGAATGCATGGTGATGGCCTTGGCCGCCAGCGCATGCTCCAGCTCGCCGATCGAACCGAACGCCATGCCCTCGCCGGGCTCGCCGTCCGCCATGATCGACAGGTAGTAGAGACCGAGAACGATATCCTGCGACGGCACGATGATCGGCTGACCATTGGCCGGGTGCAGGATGTTGTTGGTCGACATCATCAGCACGCGCGCTTCCAGCTGGGCCTCGAGGCTCAGCGGAATGTGCACGGCCATCTGGTCGCCGTCGAAGTCGGCGTTGAAGGCAGCGCAGACCAGCGGGTGAAGCTGGATTGCCTTGCCCTCGATCAGCACCGGCTCAAACGCCTGAATGCCGAGGCGGTGAAGCGTCGGCGCACGATTGAGCAGGATCGGGTGCTCGCGGATAACCTCATCGAGGATATCCCAAACCTCCGGCTTTTCCTTCTCGACCAGCTTCTTCGCCTGCTTGACGGTCGACGAGTAGCCCTTGGCGTCGAGGCGCGAATAGATGAACGGCTTGAACAGCTCAAGCGCCATCTTCTTCGGCAGGCCGCACTGGTGCAGCTTCAGTTCCGGACCGACCACGATCACCGAGCGGCCGGAATAGTCGACGCGCTTGCCGAGCAGGTTCTGCCGGAAGCGGCCCTGCTTGCCCTTCAGCATGTCGGACAGCGACTTCAGCGGGCGCTTGTTGGCACCGGTGATGACGCGGCCGCGGCGGCCGTTGTCGAACAGTGCATCGACCGCTTCCTGAAGCATGCGCTTCTCGTTGCGGATGATGATGTCCGGCGCGCGCAGCTCGATCAGCCGCTTCAGACGGTTGTTGCGGTTGATGACGCGACGGTAGAGGTCATTGAGATCGGACGTCGCGAAGCGGCCGCCGTCCAGCGGAACGAGCGGACGCAGATCGGGCGGAATGACCGGCACGATGGTCATGATCATCCAGTCCGGCTTGTTGCCAGACTCCGTGAACGACTCGATCAGCTTCAGCCGCTTGGCGAGCTTCTTCGGCTTCAACTCGGACGTGGACTCGGCGATCTCGACGCGGAGGTCCGCGGCGATCTGCTCGAGGTCCATGCCCATCATCATGTCGCGGATGGCTTCGGCGCCGATCTTGGCGGTGAAGGAATCCTCGCCGAACTCGTCCTGCGCCTTGAGGTACTCGTCCTCTGTCAGGAGTTGACGCTCCTTGAGCGAGGTCAGGCCCGGCTCGGTGACGACGTAGTTCTCGAAATACAGAATGCGCTCGAGATCCTTCAGCGTCATGTCGAGCATCATGCCGATGCGCGACGGCAGCGACTTGAGGAACCAGATGTGCGCGACCGGAGCGGCCAGCTCGATGTGGCCCATGCGCTCGCGCCGCACGCGCGCCAGGGTGACCTCGACGCCGCACTTCTCGCAGATGATGCCCTTGTACTTCATGCGCTTGTACTTGCCGCACAAGCACTCGTAATCCTTGATCGGCCCGAAGATGCGCGCGCAGAACAGGCCGTCGCGCTCGGGCTTGAAGGTACGGTAGTTGATCGTCTCCGGCTTCTTGATCTCGCCGAACGACCACGACTTGATCTTGTCGGGGCTCGCGATCGAGATACGAATCTGGTCGAACACCTGGGCAGGCGTCGGGGCCGGATTGAAGATGTTCGAGATCTCTTGATTCATCGAGTGTCTCCTTCGCGTCCGGCCGGGCGGGAGATGCCCGGACGGGACGGCTTGAAACGCATTTCAGTTGAGGACGGCACGCTGCTGACCAAAACGGCCTACTCCGCAGCGTCCGCTGCCGGGACGCCGGGCAACTGCTTGTTGACGTCCTTGGAAACGTCCAACTCCACGTCGAGGCCCAACGAGCGCATTTCCTTGACGAGCACGTTGAAGCTCTCCGGAATGCCCGCCTCGAACGTATCGTCGCCACGCACGATCGCTTCGTAGACCTTGGTGCGGCCGGCGACGTCGTCCGACTTCACGGTCAACATCTCCTGCAAGGTGTAAGCCGCGCCGTAGGCTTCAAGGGCCCACACCTCCATCTCGCCGAAGCGCTGTCCGCCGAACTGGGCCTTGCCGCCGAGCGGCTGCTGGGTGACCAGCGAGTACGGACCGATGGAACGGGCGTGGATCTTGTCGTCCACCAGATGGTGCAGCTTCAGCATGTAGATGTAGCCGACGGTAACCGGACGGTCGAACGGTTCGCCGGAACGTCCGTCGAAGAGTTCCGACTGACCGGACGGATCAAGATCCGCTTCGTTCAACATGTCGACGATGTCCGGCTCGCGGGCGCCGTCGAAGACCGGCGTCGCGATCGGCACGCCGGACTTCAGCTGCTCTGCCAGCATCACGGTGGACTCGTCGTCGTAGTCGGCAATCTTCTCGTTCTTGTCGTTCCCGCCGTAGATCTGCTTCAGCGTCTTGCGGAGTGGCTGAATGTTGCCGTTCTTCTTGTACGACTCCACCAGCTTGCCGATCTTGAGGCCCATGCCGGCGCAGGCCCATCCGAGATGGGTCTCCAGAATCTGGCCCACGTTCATCCGGCTCGGCACGCCGAGCGGATTGAGCACGATGTCGACATGCGTGCCGTCGTCCAGGTACGGCATGTCCTCGACCGGAACGATCTTGGAAACCACGCCCTTGTTGCCGTGACGGCCGGCCATCTTGTCGCCGGGCTGGATCTTGCGCTTCACGGCGACGAAGACCTTGACCATCTTCATCACGCCGGGAGGCAGCTCGTCGCCGCGCTGCAACTTCTCGACCTTGTCGATGAAGCGCTTCTCCAGCTGCTTGCGGCTCTCGTCGTACTGGTTACGCAGAGCCTCGATTTCCGCCATCAGCTTCTCGTTGGAGATGGCGAACTGCCACCACTGGGCGCGCGGGTGCTCGTCAAGCGAGTCACGGGTGATCTTGCCGCCCTTCTTGAAGCCCTTCGGCCCGCTGACCGCCATCTTGTTGATGAGCATGTCGGCAAGGCGGCCGAAGACGTTGCGATCGAGGATCGCCTGTTCGTCGTCGCGATCCTTTGCGAGACGCTCGATCTCCTCGCGCTCTATCGCCATGGCGCGCTCGTCCTTCTCGACGCCGTGGCGATTGAACACGCGCACTTCCACGACCGTGCCGGTGACGCCCGGCGGGACGCGAAGCGAGGTGTCGCGAACATCGGAAGCCTTCTCGCCGAAGATGGCGCGCAGCAGCTTCTCTTCCGGCGTCATCGGGCTCTCACCCTTCGGCGTGATCTTGCCGACAAGGATGTCACCGGCGAGCACTTCGGCGCCGATGTACACGATGCCCGCCTCGTCGAGGCTCTTCAGCGCCTCTTCCGAGACATTCGGGATATCGCGGGTGATTTCCTCCGGCCCGAGCTTGGTGTCGCGCGCCATGACCTCGAACTCCTCGATATGGATCGAGGTGAAGACGTCATCGCGAACGATGCGCTCGGAGAGGAGGATCGAGTCCTCGAAGTTGTAGCCGTTCCACGGCATGAACGCGACGAGCACGTTGCGGCCGAGGGCCAGATCGCCGAGATCGGTCGACGGGCCGTCGGCAATGATGTCGCCCTTCTCGACCCGGTCACCAACACGGACCAGCGGACGCTGGTTGATGCAGGTGTTCTGGTTCGAGCGCTGGAACTTCATCAGCCGGTAGATATCGACGCCGGAGCGGGAGGCATCGAGATCCCCTGTCGCACGGATGACGATACGCGTGGCGTCGACCTGATCGACCACGCCGGCGCGACGGGCGCCGATCGCGGCGCCAGAGTCGCGCGCCACAACCGGCTCCATGCCGGTGCCGACAAGCGGCGCCTCGGCGCGCACCAACGGCACGGCCTGACGCTGCATGTTCGAGCCCATGAGGGCGCGGTTGGCGTCGTCGTTCTCCAGGAACGGGATGAGCGCCGCGGCAACCGAAACCAGCTGCTTCGGCGACACGTCCATGGCGTCGACCTTATCGGCCGGCATCAGCAACACTTCGCCGGCCTGGCGGCAGGTGACGAGGTCGTTGACGAACTTGCCCTTCGCATCGAGCGGCGCGTTGGCCTGGGCGATGGTGTACTTCGCCTCTTCCATCGCCGAGAGGTACATGACCTCCTCGGTGACGCGGCCATCCTTCACCGTCCGGTACGGGCTCTCGATGAAGCCGTACTTGTTCACGCGCGCAAAGGTGGCGAGCGAGTTGATCAGGCCGATGTTCGGACCTTCCGGCGTCTCGATCGGGCAGATGCGGCCGTAGTGCGTCGGGTGCACGTCGCGCACCTCGAAGCCGGCGCGCTCGCGGGTGAGACCGCCCGGGCCAAGCGCCGACAGGCGCCGCTTGTGGGTGATCTCCGACAGCGGATTGGTCTGGTCCATGAACTGCGAAAGCTGCGAGGAACCGAAGAACTCGCGCACGGCGGCAGCCGCCGGCTTGGCGTTGATCAGGTCCTGCGGCATGACGTTGCCGATCTCGACCGACGACATGCGCTCCTTGATCGCGCGCTCCATACGGAGAAGGCCGATGCGGTACTGGTTCTCCATCAGCTCGCCGACCGAACGCACCCGGCGGTTGCCGAGATTGTCGATGTCGTCGATCTCGCCCTTGCCGTCGCGCAGTTCGACCAGCGTCTTGATAACCGCGAGGATGTCCTCCTTGCGCAGCACGCGCACGGTGTCCTCGGCGTCGAGGTCGAGGCGCATGTTCATCTTCACGCGGCCGACGGCGCTGAGGTCGTAGCGCTCGGCGTCGAAGAACAGCGACTTGAACATCGCCTCGGCGGTGTCGATCGTCGGCGGCTCGCCGGGACGCATCACACGGTAGATGTCGAACAGCGCCTCTTCGCGGGTCTCGTTCTTGTCGACGGCCAGCGCGTTGCGGATGTAGGAGCCGGTATTGACGTGGTCGATATCGAGAACGACGATCTCGTTGTTACCGGCCTCGACCAGCTGCTCCAGCAGCTTCTCGTTCAGTTCGTCACCCGCCTCGGCAAAAATCTCGCCCGTCTCGGCGTTGACCATGTCCTGGGCGAGGTAATGCCCGTACAGATCCTCGTCGACGACCTTGAGCGCCTTGATACCCTTCTCGGAGAGCTGCCGCGCACCACGTACGGTGAGCTTGTGGCCAGCCTCGATCACGACCTCGCCGCTGTCGGCGTCGATCATGTCGTTGACCACCTTGATGCCGCGCATGCGCTGGGCGTCGAACGGCACCCGCCAGCCGTCCTTGGTGCGCTTATAGGTGACCTTGCCGTAGAACGTATTGAGGATTTCCTCGCCGTCCATGCCGAGCGCATAGAGCAGCGACGTCACCGGAATCTTGCGGCGGCGGTCGATACGCGCATGGACGATGTCCTTGGCGTCGAACTCGATATCGAGCCACGATCCGCGATACGGAATGATGCGCGCGGCGAACAGCAGCTTGCCCGACGAATGGGTCTTGCCCTTGTCGTGGTCGAAGAAGACGCCCGGCGAACGGTGCATCTGGGAGACAATCACGCGCTCGGTGCCGTTGACGATGAACGTGCCGTTCATGGTCATGAGCGGCATCTCGCCCATGTAGACTTCCTGCTCCTTGATATCCTTGACCGACTTCGCGCCCGTTTCCTGATCGACATCGAATACGATCAGGCGCAGCGTCACCTTGAGCGGCGCCGAGAAGGTCATGCCGCGCTGGCGGCACTCGTCGACATCGTATTTCGGCGGCTCGAAGTCGTAGCGGACGAACTCCAGCAAGGCAGTGTTGGAGAAGTCCGAAATCGGGAACACCGACTTGAACACCGCCTGCAGGCCCTCGTCGGGCCGTCCGCCATCCGGCTCATCCACCAATAGAAACTGGTCGTAAGAGGCCTTCTGAACCTCGATGAGGTTCGGCATCTCTGCCACTTCGCTGATAGAGCCGTAGAACCTGCGAACTCGTCTGCGACCGGTGAACGTCTGGGTCATGTTCACTCCTCGTCTGATTTCTGGAACAGCTGTCCGGAACGCCGGGTCGCCGCCACATCGCGGCTCGGCCCTCTGGACAACGGTTCACTCCGTTTCACACTTGGCGAGGAGACGCCGGCCGAACCGGCGCCCCTCTTTTCACGTCCGTCCGGGGACGGATGACAGGCAACGCCTACTTCAGGTCGACCTTGGCGCCAGCAGCCTCGAGCTGCGTCTTGAACTTGGCGGCGTCTTCCTTGCTGACGGCTTCCTTCACCGCTTTCGGCGCCGCTTCGACGAGATCCTTGGCCTCTTTCAGGCCCAGTCCGGTGATCGCCCGGACTTCCTTGATCACGTTGATCTTGTTGGCGCCGATTTCGGAGAGAACGACATCGAACTCGGTCTTCTCTTCCGCCGGAGCGGCAGCCGCACCACCACCAGCGGCCGCAGCTGCGACCGGAGCGGCGGCGGAGACGCCCCACTTCTCTTCCAGCATCTTCGACAGCTCGGCCGCTTCGATGACGGTCAGCTGCGAAAGGTCTTCCACGATCTTTGACAAGTCAGCCATTGCTTTTCATTCCTCTACAATTCGAACCTTGTTGACCTGAGAACGGCCTACGCCGCCTCGCTCTTTCTGGCATAAGCCCCGACAACCCGAGCGACCTGAGCCGCCGGTGCCGCGACGACCTGCGCAATCCGGGTAGCCGGAGCGACCAACAGGCCGACCAGCTTGGCGCGCGTTTCGTCGAGCGACGGCATCGTGGCGAGCGCCTGGACACCGTCGGGCTTGAGGTTGGTCTTGCCGAACGCCCCACCAAGAATGACGAGCTTCTCGTTCGTCTTGGCGAAGTCGACAGTGACCTTTGCCGCCGCCACCGGATCCTTTGAGAAAGCGATCACGGTCGGACCAGTAAAGAGGTCCGCAATATGAGCGACGTCCGTGCCTTCAAGGGCGAGTTTGACGAGCCAATTCTTCGCGACTTTCATTCCGCCACCCGCCTCGCGCATGCGTGCCCGAAGGGCCGTCATGTCCGCGACGGTGAGGCCGGAATAGTGGGCAACCACGACCGTCCCGGTGTCCTGGAACACCTGGTTCAGCGACGTGACAGCCTCGCGTTTTTCCGCTCTCTCCAACTGCCTCTCTCCATTTGGCGGCCACAGAGGGACCGCCGGTTGCGTTTGTCCCCGCTCACGAGGAACGGTGACGCTCACAGCCTGTCCCCCAAGCCGGCGTCGGTTCGCGACGCCGCGTGGGCCAAGAGGTTCGAACCGGAAAATCCGGCTCCCTCCCGTCTATTGCAGGCATTCAGATTAAGCCGGCATCCCGGCGCCTGCAGTCTCGGACAGGATAGGGTGGCAAAAGTCCGCCACCCATTCCGCCGGCCGGAGTTTCCCCCGGCCGGAAGCTCACATTCAGGACGCCTGAGCGCCCATCGACAGGGACGCCGGATCAATCTTAAATCCCGGGCCCATCGTCGAAGAAATTGCGACACGCTGAACGAACGTGCCTTTTGCGCCGGCCGGACGTGCTTTCTGCACGGCATCCGCAAAGGCGCGGATGTTGGCGATGAGCGCGCCGTCGTCGAAGCTCGCCTTGCCGATACCGGCCTGGATGATGCCGGCCTTCTCGACACGGAACTCGACGGCGCCGCCCTTGGCATCCTTGACGGCCGCGGCGACATCGTTGGTCACGGTGCCAACCTTCGGGTTCGGCATCAGGCCGCGCGGGCCCAGAACCTTACCGAGGCGGCCGACCAGCGGCATCATGTCCGGCGTCGCGATGCAGCGATCAAAGTCGATCTGACCGCCCTGCACCTTCTCCACCAGGTCCTCCGCGCCGACGATATCGGCGCCGGCCTTCTTGGCCTCTTCAGCCTTGTCGCCGCGCGCGAAAACCGCGACGCGGGCGGTACGGCCGGTACCGCTCGGGAGCGATACGACGCCGCGGACCATCTGGTCCGCATGACGCGGGTCGACGCCGAGGTTCATGGCAATGTCGACGGTCTCGTCGAACTTCGCCGTGGCGCGCTCCTTGAGCATTTTCACCGCATCTTCCAGCGGATAAAGCTTTACCGGATCAACGCCTTCGCGGGTCTTGTTGATTCTCTTTGCGATCTTGGCCATGGTGCTTACTCCACAACCTGCAGGCCCATCGAGCGGGCGGAACCTTCGACCATCTTCATCGCCGCATCGACCGATACCGCGTTGAGGTCCTTCATCTTCTTCTCGGCGATGTCGCGCACCTGATCGCGCTTCACAGAGCCGACGCTACCGCGACCAGGCGTCTGGCTGCCTTTCTGCAGACCGGCGGCCTTCTTCAGGAAGAAGCTGACCGGCGGGGTCTTCATCCGGAAGGTGAACGACTTGTCCTGGTAGTAGGTGATCTCCACCGGGACCGGCGAACCCTTCTCCATGTCCTGCGACTGCGCGTTGAACGCCTTGCAGAACTCCATGATGTTGATGCCGCGCTGACCGAGGGCCGGACCGATCGGCGGGGACGGCGTCGCTGACGCCGCGGGCACCTGCAATTTCAGATAACCGGCTACTTTCTTTGCCATCTGTCTTTCCTTGTTTGTGCCGGCCTAACCGGCAAGGAATGCCGTGGTGCGGTCCTTTGGACGTCTGGCAAACGGCCCGAACCTTCCACAGCCATTAAGAGCCCCACCGCATCGCTGCGGTCAGAGCTTCTCCACTTGCGCGTACTCGAGTTCGACCGGAGTTGCCCGGCCGAAAATCGAAACCGCCACCTTGAGCCTGGCGCGAACCTCGTCGACTTCCTCGACAAGACCGTTGAAGGATGCAAACGGCCCATCGGCCACCCGCACCTGTTCGCCAACCTCGAAACTCACCGAAGGCTTCGGGCGCTCCACGCCTTCCTGCACCTGACGCAGGATGCGGTTCGCCTCGGCCTCCGAAATCGCCACCGGCTTGTTGTCTGCCCCAAGGAAACCGGTCACCTTCGGGGTGTTCTTGATGAGGTGATAGGCCTCATCCGTCATCGTCATCTTCACGAGCACGTAGCCGGGGAAGAACTTGCGCTCAGCGTCCACCTTGCGGCCGCGGCGCACCTCCACCACCTTCTCGGTCGGCACAAGGATCTCCTCGAAGAGATCGTCGAGACCGGCCGCATGCGCCTTTTCCTTGATCGAGTCCGCAACCTTGCGCTCGAAATTCGAATAGGCGTGGACGATGTACCACTTCTTATCCATGGCCTTGCGCGCTCCGCCTCAGCTTCCCAAACCGAGGAGCCACTTGACGCCGAAGCTGATGACCTGATCCGCGACGAGGAAAAGGATCGCAGCCACGAATGCCATGACCACGACCATCACGGTGGAAATCGTTGTTTCCCGCCGGCTTGGCCAGACAATTTTGGAGGCTTCCGCCCGCACTTGCTGGAGGAATATAAAGGGATTGGTTCTTTCAGCCATTAACCGCTCATGCCAGATCGGCACGCGAACACTGGGTTCGCGCGCCGCGCGCTCGGAACGGGTACATAAGGCTTTACGTCAAGATTCTCAAGCCCGACCCGCAACCAATTTTGTCGCGGAATATGGCCGATTTGGGTTCGGAGCTCTCGGGAAGGCCTGAGTTGCCGGTTGGCCAGCGTGGAGAGCCCTCCGTCCTTGCCGTATTTTTCCAAAGCTGCCTGACACGCTGTCCAATCTCTTTGCCGCCGAGGAAGCGAAGCCGACAGCACTGCGGGGGTCCGGAGGCGCCACCGCCGGTTGTCCGTCGCCAGCAAAGGCAGGCGATGTTATCGTTTGTCGCCGTTCTTGGCCGAATTCGCGTGAGGGCACCCATGCACCTTCAGGACCGTATCCTCGTCACCGGCGGCGCCGGGTTCCTGGGCTCGCACCTTTGCGACAGGTTGGTGGCATCGGGTGCCGACGTGGTCTGCGTCGATAACCTGTTCACCGGCTCCAAGACCAATCTCGCCGGCCTTCTGGATCACGCCAATTTCGAGTTCATGCGCAGCGACGTGACGTTTCCGATCTACCTCGAGGTCGACCGCATCTACAATCTTGCCTGCCCGGCCTCGCCGATCCACTACCAACGCGATCCGGTCCAGACGACGAAGACCAGCGTGCATGGCGCGATCAACATGCTCGGCCTCGCCAAGCGCGTCGGGGCCCGCATTCTGCAGGCCTCGACATCGGAGGTCTACGGCGACCCCAGCGTCCATCCGCAGACCGAAGACTACTGGGGCAACGTCAATCCGATCGGTCCGCGCTCCTGCTATGACGAGGGGAAGCGTTGCGCCGAGACGCTGTTCTTCGACTACTGGCGGCAACACGCCGTCCCGATCAAGGTCGCACGCATCTTCAACACTTACGGTCCGCGCATGCACCCCAACGACGGACGCGTAGTCTCGAATTTCATCATCCAGGCCCTCCTCAACCGCGACATCACGATCTACGGAGACGGCGAGCAGACGCGCTCGTTCTGTTATGTCGACGACCTGATCGAGGGACTGATGCGATTGATGGAGTCGCCGGCCTCGGTCGTCGGCCCGATCAACATCGGCAATCCGGAAGAGATCACCATCAAGGACCTTGCGCGCGAGATCGTCTCCATCACCGGCAGCAAGACCAAGCTCGTCCACCGCAAGCGTCCGACGGACGACCCGTACCGGCGCCGGCCCGACATCTCCAAGGCGTCCGAATTGCTTGGTTGGCAGCCGAAGACCATACGAAGCGAGGGGCTGCGGAAGACGATCCAGTATTTCGAGGAAATGCTGGCCCAACCCAAGGTGCGCAAAGCTCTGGAATCGGAAATCCAGACCGGCAATCAGGTAGCCGCGACGCCTGCCTGAGAACATACCTGCCGGAGCGCAACCACCGGAAAGCAAAGCGTTTGGGCGATGGCAGGGGCAGCAGGACTCGAACCTGCGACCTACGGTTTTGGAGACCGTCGCTCTACCAACTGAGCTATACCCCTACGGCGGGCTTCAAATAGCAGAACCCGGCGGCGGAACGCCAGAGGGTTCAGAAGACTTGTCTCGGTGGCGTCGTCCGACGCCGTTCTCCCCAAACTGAGGCCTCCGCCAAGTGACCACACGAAAGCGCGATTTGCGGACCGGCCGGCCGATCTGGCTCGACCGGCGGATGAAGCCTGTCCCGACAGTACGGTTGAAGCGGGACATCCGGACCGAGATTCTCATTATCGGGGCCGGCATTTCCGGCGCCCTGCTTGCAGAAGCGCTCGCTGGCGACCACCGGGTGGCGGTCATCGACCGGCGCGGGCCGGTGAAAGGATCGACGCCGGCGAGCACGGCCCTCGTCCAGTACGAGATCGACGTGCCTTTGACCCAATTGCAGAAAAGCATCGGCTGGGACCACGCCGCCCGTGCATGGCAGCGGGCCAGGATCGCCGTCGATGCGCTGGTCGCCCGCACGGAAATGCTCGGCATCGAATGCGACACCCGGCCTCGGCACAGCCTGTATCTGTCGGGCGACGCCATGAATGCGACGGCGCTGGAGGATGAAAGCTCGGCGCGCCGGGCCGCCGGCATCGAGACGACCTATCTGACCAGGTCAGAGGTGACAGCGCGGTTCGGTATCACCGGACGCGCCGCCCTCGTGTCCTACGGCAACGTCGTGCTCGATCCGCGCCGGCTCGCTGCAGGCTACCTCCGCGCCGCCTGCGACACCGGCCGGGTTCAGGTCTTCGCTCCTGTGGAAGCAACCGAGCTGGAGACCGGCCGCGCCGGCGTCACGATCAAGACCGCAGAAGGGCCCGTCATCACGGCCGATCATGTCGTCTACTGCACCGGATACGAACTGCCTAAGGAACTGAGGACGTCCCGCCACCACATCATCTCGACCTATGCGCTGGCTACCGCTCCGCAGCCGCGCAGACTTTGGCCCGAACGCTGCACGATCTGGGAAGCGGCCGAGCCGTACCTCTATCTGCGCGACACGCCGGATGGGCGCGTGATCTGTGGCGGCGAGGACGAGGAAATTTCCGACGCGGAGAAGCGCGACCGGCTGCTGCCCGCCAAGATCAAGGCGATCCGCGAGAAACTTTCCCGCCTCTTTCCCGCGCTCGACACCGAGCCTACCCATGCCTGGGCTGGCACCTTCGGCACCACGGCAACGGGATTGCCGTCCATCGGGCGGGTGCCGGGCAAGAAAAATGTCTGGGCGGTTCTCGGCTTCGGCGGCAACGGCATCACTTACGCACGAATAGCTGCGGACATCATTCGCGCGGAACTCTCAGGCCGGAGCGATCCTGACGCCGGGCTATACGCGTTTGGGAGCAAACGCGGCTGACGTCAGTTCAGATTGGAGCGGGTGAAGGGAATCGAACCCTCGTCATCAGCTTGGAAGGCTGTTGCTCTACCATTGAGCTACACCCGCGCCCGTGGCCGGCGCCAGCGTACCGCAAAGACTGGTGGGAGAGGTAGGACTCGAACCTACGAAGGCGTAAGCCAGCGGATTTACAGTCCGCCCCCTTTGCCACTCGGGACACTCTCCCTCTAGTCTTGCACGGGATTGGCCGCCCCGGTCGCGCCAAAAAAAGCCCGCCAAAGCGGGCAACCCGCGGGCCGCTTTATGGCCAGCGCTCCCTGCCCTGTCAACGGCGCGACGCCCGATAGACCGTTACCTTCCGCCATTATTGTTAGCATGCGGCCTCAAGCCTATAAGCCGCCCATGGCCCGTCCCGACCACCGCCAGCGCCGCCCCGGCCAAGATGACCGCCGCAAACGCTTTCCGCCGCGCTCGCCGGCCGAGAGGCGTCCGGATTCTTTGTGGATCTACGGCATTCATGCGGTTCTGGCCGCGCTTGCCAATCCGCGCCGAGAAATCCGCAGGATCGTCGCAACCCCCAACGCGCTCACCCGGATCACCGAGGCCGGCGCTCGTTTGCCCGTCGCGCCGGAAGAAGCCAACCCGCGCCTGCTCGACCGGCTTCTCGGCGGCGACGCAGTTCACCAGGGCGTTGCCGTCGAGGTCGCGCCCCTGCCCGCACTCGGCCTCGATGCGCTTGCGGATGCCCGGCTGGTCGTCGTCCTCGATCAGGTCACCGACCCCCATAACGTGGGCGCAATCCTGCGATCCGCCGTGGCGTTCGCCGCCGACGCGGTGGTGACCACCGGCCGCCACGCACCGGCCGAAACTGGCGTACTGGCCAAGGCCGCATCGGGCGCGCTCGACGCCATCCGCCTGATCGAGGTCCCGAACCTTGCCCGGGCCCTCGACGAGATCGGCCGGCTCGGGTTTACCCGCATTGGCCTCGACAGCGAGGCGGACACCCCGATCGAGGACGCCATGGGTGGCGACCGTATTGCGTTGGTGCTCGGCGCCGAGGGCAAGGGCCTGCGCCGCCTCACACGCGACACCTGCGATCGCCTTGCCCGCCTTTCGGTGCCGGGAGCCATCGCAAGTCTCAACGTCTCCAACGCCGCCGTGCTTGCCCTCTATCTGGCGCGCCGCCAGCTCGGTCCGGGGGCCGTCTGAGGGAACCTTCGCCTAGCCATCGGCTTAACTCCAAGACCGACAATGGAGCGACAAGCCATGTTGAAATGGGCCCTGATATTTCTCGTCATTGCTTTGATCGCGGGAGCGCTTGGATTCACGAACGTCGCCGCGGGCGCGGCCACAATCTCGCGTATCTTGTTCGGCATCTTCCTCGTGATCTTTCTCGTGCTTCTGGTCTTCGGCCTGATGGCCGGCGAGGTGATCTTTTAGGACGCGGCCAGGAAGTCCGAATCAAACGGCACGCTCAGCGTTCCTCCGTCAGCGACAATGCGGAGCGCGTTGCTTTCGACCGAAACATCGCCCACCTCGGTCCACCCGTCGGGCAACGGGAGCCCGCCAACAACATGGCGCAGCGACACCGCGCCGGATGGCGTGAGCGTCACGGATGTCGGGATGCCTGCCTTGGAGAGAGGGTTCGGCGCGACCGAAGCCGCGTGCCCATAACCGGAATAAGCCCGGCCCTCTTCTATTCCCAGTACGCCGACGTGCCGGCTGTTCCACGGTGCATAGAATCTGCCGCCATTGCTGAACCAGAGAAATGTCACCGGATAATCCGACGGGTTCTTCAGGCTGAGCATGATGTCGCGCGCGTCGGGGCGCACCGCCGCCGCCCACCCGAGCGACGCGCCCGGCGCCTCGACCAGCATGACGAAGTCTTCGTGGCGGTCTGCGATAGGGTAGCGATGCAGGTCCGCGGTCGTGCCGTCCCTGAGCGGAAATTGCGACAGGTCGGTGGTGCGCTCGTTTGGCGCAAACACCGAACGACCCAGCGCCGGGTCCATCTCCTGTTCCATCGCCGGAGTCTCGGCGAAGGCCTTCGGCGAAAATGACACGCGCCCGTGGGTTGCAAAGCGCGTCATGGCATGGCTCGACGCCGAGACGCCGCCGGAGCCACCCTCGAACGTATGCTGCTCGTAAGCGAACGGATGACCGTCGCGTAGCGTGATCTGCTTGATCACACGCGCCCCCATCACCGGATGCTCCAGGACAAAACGGCCGGTGACAAATCCTGCGCCACGCACGTCGCCGATGCTGCGCCAAGGGGTGTTGGCCGGCCAGCCGTGAGAAACCGGCGAACCTGCCTCGACGTCGCTCTTGCCGAATGGCGCGCAGAAGAAATCGCCGGAGAGGTACTTCAGGTTTCCGAGGATATCGGGATCGGCTGCGATTTCCGGATCGTCGACCCACGGTGCGGTGTGCAGGGGTCTGATCCGGCGTGCGCCAGATTCGATCTCGAAGCGGCGGATGTGCCCCACGGCAAGGTCGAGAACCAGCGAAACGCCGTCCGCGCTCAATTCGTGAAACCGGTCTGCCATGCTTCCTCCCCGTTCTCCGACGGAGCCTAGCCTGAGTCCGGCTCAATCTTGTACTGCCGCCGGCGCGCTGCTACCCCTTGGCGCAGCGCCGGCATAGCTCAGTTGGTAGAGCACCTGATTTGTAATCAGGGGGTCACGGGTTCGAATCCTGTTGCCGGCACCAGTCCTCAGACGCCCAATCAGTTTATTGTCTCCGAAGCACAGGCGACTGTCATTGCGGACAGGCCTAGATTCAGGCGCTATTTCAGCGGATGCTCGTGAGCAGCAATCGCGTGTGGGCTGACGATCAGGCGTTTCACCTTGCCAAAAATGCCTCACCCAGTAACCGCGATTTGCCGGGAGAAAACCGATGAACCTCACTGATCTGATTGCGCAGACAGGCGGCAGCGACGCGATCGAAGCAATGGGCCGGCGTTTCAATCTGGATGAAACGCAAACCAGGGCGGCAATCGATCAGCTGTCGCCCGCGGTCATGGCGGGCGTCCGCCGCGAGGCCGCCTCACCGGATCAGCTTCCGAACCTCATTCGCGCGTTATCCAGCGGCAATCACCAGCGCTACCTCGATGGCGATGAGCAAGGCATTGTCGATGACGGCAACGCGATCCTCGGTCACCTGTTCGGCTCGAAGGATGTCAGCCGCGGTGTCGCCGCCCACGCCGCGGACACAACGGGCATCGGCGCCGACACGCTGAAGCAGATGCTCCCGATGATTGCCGCCATGGTCATGGGCGCTCTCGGCAAGAAGACGATGGGCAACTCCGGTGGCGGCATCGGCGATTTGCTCGGCAGCCTTCTGGGCGGTGGTACTGGTAGCAACGCCGGCACATCGGGCGGCTCCGGCGGCCTTGGCGATATACTGGGTCAAGTACTGGGTGGCGGAGCCGCAGGCGGCGGTGGACTGGGCGGATTGCTCAACCAGATAACCGGCGGCCAGGGCTCACGCGCCACACCTTCGCCCGGCGGCGGAGGTCTCGACGACATCCTGGGCAGCCTCTTCGGCGCTGGCGCACCCCCCGAAGTACGCAATCAGGCGGTGAAGCGCGCCGGGGGCAGTCTCACCGATCTCCTGGGCGGCAACTCGCCTAACAACAAGGCCGCCGACGACTTTCTCGCACAGCTTCAACGTTTGAGACGATAGGACGCTGCGGCCGGTCAAAACGGGGCGGCCGGACTTACAGATCTGGGCGAACGCTGCTGCGCCGCTGGCGTCAGATAGCCTATCGGCAGGGCTTTGCCCGCGCGTCGCAAACTCAGGACGGTGGACAGGTTTTCGCACGCCTTCGCGATTAGCCTGCCGTCCTTCAGCACAATCCAATTCAAAACCTTCCAAACCGGTTTACCGGCCGTCAAGCGCGCCACCGGGTGCGCAGGAACGAGCGTCGGAACGAGGGGTTGTGTCGCGGAGGGGCATATTCATTTGAGAAGGAGCGACCAATGACCAAGAATTTCGTGGCAATCGCGACTGCGGCCTTGATGCTTGGGGCAGCCGCTCCGGCGCTCGCAATCGATGTCAGCGTTGGCGGCGTTTCCGGCAGCGCCGGTAGCGGCAGCAGCGGCGGCACGTCCGCTTCGGTTGGCGCAGGAGATACGTCCGTCAATGCGACGATCGGCGGCGGCTCCAACATCGCGACGACGGGCGTCAATACTGGCGACACCGGCGTCAATGCGTCGGTGGGCACCGATCAGGGCGATCTCCTCGCCATCACCGGTGAGGACGGCCAGACCAACGCCGACGTCAACCTGGGCGGACTCAGTGCGCTTAACGATCTCATCAACGGCGTCACCGATCCGCTCGGCGACACACTCGACGATACCGATCTGCCGGGCGGCCCCGGAACGGGTCCGGGCGCCGGCGGCGGTAACGGCACGGGCGGTGGCGGCGGACAGGTTGGCTCTGCGTTCGCTTCCCTGTCGATGGTCGATCAGCAGAAGCTGAAGCTGCGCTGCCTGAACGTGCTCGCCAAGCCGGCCAGCTACAAGTCGAACGTTGTCGATCTCTGCCGCGTCATCGGCCAGCTTTAGCAATTCGAGCAAACAAAAAGGCCGCCATCCTTCGGGATGGCGGCTTCTTCGCGCGCATGTAACCGCACCATCAGTGCGTCGCCTGGCCAGGCCTCCATGTTCGAGCGAGTTCCATCGCCGCAGCGATCTGACCAGCGGTCATTTTTTTCGCAACGATGTCCCGATGCATGGCCGCGTTCGGCTCTCCCAGCGATGCCGCAAGGTTCAGCCACATGTGTGCCAGAACGTAGTCCCTCGCGATCCCCTGCCCGTCTGCGAGCTTGATACCGATTTCCAATTGCGCCCGCGGATCCTCGCCCTCCGCCGCCGCGAGATACCATTTCGCCGCCTCGGCATAATCAACTGATACACCGAGGCCGCGCTGGTACATGACCGCGACATTGAACTGCGCCAGCGCCGCACCCTGATCGGCGGCGCGCCGAAACCACTTCATCAACTCCTGATAATCTCGCGCCGCACCGATCCCCTTCGCGTATGCAACGCCGAGATTATACTGCGCGGACACATCCCCGCTTTGGGCAAGCGGCAACATCAGGGTCACCGCGGTTGCATAGTCTCCGCGCTTGTATGCCTCAACACCGTCTTCCCAAAGACCGGCAGTCGCCGGCCCGGTCAGCATCGTCGCGATGACGCACGCAGCAAAAGCCCTCTGCATCCGCGTATCCTTCCCCGGTACCGGTCCTCGGCATCCGTTGGTGGGCAAGCCCACGCGGCCGATGGAATCAGTCCCGCTGCAAGTATGACGGCGCCAGGCAGCGCCGTCGAGCATAGCGTCGCTTCGATACGCGGCAGCTTTTATAAGAAATACCATTCAATACTGAGCTTCTATTGTGTCGCCGCTTATCTGATTGGCAAATTATTGCTACAAACTTTCTTGAAATATCCTTGGCACAATTATCGGTAGAACTACGTTGAATGGGCTTTGCTGTTTACGAGCACAGCAGACCTGCGGTTGTCTTGAGCGGGGGCTGACAGATCTATTTGGAGGATCTTCGATGTTCTCGACAAAGCTGTTAATTGCAGGTGGAGCGGCCGTTCTGATGGCGACCGCCTCCATTCCGGCCATGGCGCTGGACATCAGCGTCGGTGGGATCAGCGTCAGTGCCGGCAGCGGCGGCGACAGCGGGACCGGCACCTCGGTATCGGCCAGCGTCGGCGATACGTCGGTCGGCGCGACCGTTGGCGGCGGTAGCAATGTGGCGTCGGCCGGTGTGAGCTCGGGAGGCACTGGTCTCAACGCCGGTGTGGGAACAAATCCGGGCAATCTCGTCACCACCACATCGTCTGGCGGAACCACCAGTGTCGATGTCAACCTCGGCGGCCTGGGTGGTCTGGGAAGCACGGCCAACAACCTCGTGAACGGCGTCACCGATCCGGTCGGCGATCTGCTCGACGGCGTCGATTTGGGTGATCTTCCCGGGGGGCCTGGCGGCCCAGGGAACCCTGGTGGGCCCGGGGTCGGCGGTGGTGGCGGTGGAATCGGTGGCGCCTTTGCCGTCCTATCGCGCCCTGATCAGCAGGCGTTGCGGGTGAGATGCCGGTCGGTGCTGACCAATCCCGGCGCTTTCAACGACAACACTGTTGCACTCTGCCGGCTGATCGCCCGGCTGTAACAAACGCCCAAAGCTGACCGAATGAGGCCGTCGCGGGGCAACCGCGGCGGTCTTCAGTTCAACTTCAATTGACGGAACAACAAAGATGCCAACCGGAACAGTCGGTTAGCTGGCATGGGGTGGCGCGTCGGTGCGACGCGCCGGCCAAGCCTCCTTCAGCGCGTCGCGACGGCCATATGCCAGAGCGTAGGGCGACGAAAGATTGAAGGAGAAAGTCGATGAAAATGCGCACACTTGCAGCGATCCTGTCCGTTTCCACCGTCGTTGGATTGGCCGGACCGGCCATGGCGCTGAATTCGGACAACAACAGCGGCCCCGCCGATGATACGGGTATGACGACGCTCGGCATCGACATCTCGCGGGCCGGCGGCTCCAGCGCTTCCGTTCAGCAGTTCCTGGCGCAACTTCCCGCCAACACCCGCGACAGCGTGCTTAACGGGTGCCAGTCTGCGGTCGCCAGCAACGACGCCTCGTTTCACCCCGCGGTGCTTGCGTTCTGTCGAACCGCGGTGGGTGACGTGAATACCGCGTATCTGGCTCCTGCGCCGGCTCGCGGCATGTTCGCACCGTCTTACGGCTATCAGGCGTCGCCGCGCGGCTACGTTGTGCCGCCGACTGTTCCGATGGGCGACAAGGCTCCGCCGTACTTCGTGACGGAGTAACAGACAAACGCACTACGCGACGTGTTTTGGGAGGGCTTCGGCCCTCCCGTTTCGTTGTGCGTGCGCTAGAACTGCGGTGCTGGTCGACCAGCGCTGCGGCATGCCGCCGTGAGCGTGTTCGCCATCAGCATCGCAATGGTCATTGGCCCGACGCCGCCCGGCACCGGCGTGATCGCCCCAGCGACCTTCGCGGCTTCCGCATAGGCGACATCGCCGACAAGGCGCGTCTTGCCCTCGCCGCGCTCTGGAGCCGCGATTCGGTTGACGCCCACGTCGATCACCGTCGCGCCCGGCATGATCCAGTCACCGCGCACCATCTCCGGCCGTCCGACGGCCGCGACGACGATTTCCGCCGCGCGCACGGTCGCCGCTAGGTCGCGCGTGCGCGAGTGCGCCATGGTCACCGTGCAATTCTCGCCGAGCAGAAGCTGCGCGATCGGCTTACCCACAAGATTGGACCGGCCGATCACCACCGCCGTCTTGCCGGCCATCGTGTCGCCGAGGACCCGCTTCAGCAGGATCAGGCAGCCCGCGGGCGTGCACGGCACCACGGCGCGGGGATCGCCGGCCAGTAGACGACCGGCATTGACCGGGTGCAGCCCGTCGATGTCCTTCTCCGGGCGGATGGCCTCGATGACCGGGGTCTTGTCCAGATGCGCAGGCAGCGGCAGCTGTACGAGGATGCCGTGAATCGCGGGATCCGCGTTGAGCATTTCGACCACCGCCAGCAACTCCGCCTGGCTGGTCGCTGCCGGCAGGGTCTTCTGGACCGAATGAAAGCCCAACTCGGCGGCCTTCTTGCCCTTGGCGCCGACGTAAACCTGGCTCGCCGGATCGTCGCCTACCAGAACCACCGCGAGGCCGGGAACGATCCCCGCCTCCGTTTTCAGCCGCTGCGTCTCCGCTGCAACAATGCCGATAACCTCCGCGGCCACAGACTTGCCGTCGATCCTCAGGGCGCCCTCAGCGGAAGACAACTGTTCGCCCACCATTGATCAGAACCCTGTGCTCGAGATGAAATCGCACGGCGCGCGCCAGAACCGTCGCCTCGATGTCGCGGCCAGTGGCGATCATCTCTTCCACCGACATGGCGTGATCGACCCGCCCGACGTCCTGCTCGATGATCGGCCCAGCATCGAGCTCCGGCGTCACGTAGTGCGCGGTCGCCCCGATCAGCTTCACGCCGCGCTCATGTGCCTTGTGATAGGGCCGCGCGCCGACGAAACTCGGCAGGAAGGAATGGTGGATATTGATGACGCGCCCCGCAAGCGAGGTTGTCAGTTCCGGTGACAGCACCTGCATGTAGCGGGCGAGGACGACCAGGTCTATCCGCTCGTTCTCGATCATTTCGGCGAGCGAAGCCTCCTGCGCTTCCTTTTCGCCCGGCGTGATCGGCAGATGAACGTAATTCACGCCCTCCGCCTCGACGCGGCGACGCATCGCCTCGTGGTTGGACACGACGGCGACGAGATCCATCGGCAGATGGCCGATGGAGTTGCGGTACAACAGATCATTCAGGCAATGGCCGAACTTCGACACGAGGATGAAGACGCGTGGCTTCACCGACATGTCGTGCAGATGCCAGTCGAAGCCGAAGCCGGTGGCAACCGGCAGGAAGCCGCCCTCGAATTTCTCGGCCGTCACAGATTCTGGCGCGGAGAACGACACGCGCATGAAGAAGCGCTCGGTCTCCGGGTCGCCGTACTGGGCGCTCTCAACGATGTTGCAGTCCTGTGATGCGATGCAGTTGGCCACGGCCGCCACGATGCCGCGCCGGTCGCCGCAGGAGAGCGTCAGGACAAATCGCGCCGGTTCGGCAGGCATGGTCTGATCCGCAGGGGGAAAGGCTCGGCGGCGAGACCTGTAGCGCCCGCCGCCACGCACTGCAACCCGCTGTTTTGCGTGGGATTTCGCGTGGGCAGGTCGCCAGCCGGAGCCGCACGCCTCCGCTGAATTGGAAAACGCGGTGGGTCATGGTACTGCCTCCCCGCCTCTGGCGCGGGAGCAGACATGAGCGGGCGGGTAAAGGGCACGGCGATCGCGTTCATCGCCAGCGGCGTCGATGAGGCCCGCGCCGCGCAGGAGCGCCTGAGCAAGCTCTACAAGGGGGTCCCGCCAGAGCGCGCCGATGTCATCGTGGCTCTGGGCGGCGACGGCCTGATGCTCCAGACGCTGCATGCATTCATGAACACCGGCAAACCGATCTACGGCATGAACTGCGGCTCGGTGGGCTTTCTCATGAACGAATTTCGCGAGGACGCACTTCCGGAGCGGCTGGCGGCCGCGATTGCGAACTCGATCCATCCCCTCGCAATGCAGGCGACTGACGCTTCGGGGAAAGAGTACCGAGCGTATGCGATCAACGAGGTGTCGCTGCTGCGCCAGTCGTTTCAGGCTGCAAAACTCAAGATCACCATCGACGGCCAGGTCCGGCTGGAGGAACTGATCTGCGACGGCCTGCTGGTGGCGACGCCGGCCGGCAGCACCGCTTACAATCTCTCGGCGCATGGACCGATCCTGCCGATCTACGCACCGCTCCTCGCGCTGACGCCGCTCAGTGCCTTCCGCCCGCGCACATGGCGCGGCGCCCTCCTCCCGGACCGGGTGAAGGTCCAGATCGAGGCGCTGGAGGCCGACAAGCGCCCGGTGAACGCCGTCGCCGACAATGTCGAGTTCAAGTCGGTGGTCAAAGTCAGCGTGGTTCAGGACAAGACGACAAAGAGCCTGATCCTGTTCGATCCCGACCACTCGTGGGATGAACGCATCCTGACCGAGCAGTTCCGCTACTAGCCCGGCTTCATCAACGCAGGTCGCGACGAACCTGCCGCGCGGGTTTGCGAGATTCTCGTGGCCGCGTGCAAAACCCGACGAAGCGTCAAATCCGGTTGCCCCACGATCTGACCTGGCGTTGCGGAGTCCCGCCGCAAAACCGACGACTTTTCCAGAACAAGGTGCAACCAGGAGGCGTTTGAAGCCAAAGAATTCATAAGAACAATTGCAAGGAGCTTCGAGCGGGTTGAGCGCGATCGGGAGGAGGCTCATGAGAATCAAGGAGATTGGCTTACTCAACGATTCCAATCAGACGCAAATTGTCGGGCGCGTCGCCTGGGAGGAGAGCGCCAGACCGGAGCAGCTCATTTTTTTTCGCTCGGAGACATCGACGGCGCCTCGGACACCAGACGCGAACATTTTCTTGCTGGCCGCCTATCCGATCGCGGTCGCCCACGGCGAGAAACGGATCTCCATCGATCAACCGACTTCACCGCTGCTGCGTGAGCGGCTGGCCGATGTCCATGGATG
This sequence comes from uncultured Alphaproteobacteria bacterium, assembly GCA_963798195.1. Lineage (GTDB taxonomy): Bacteria > Pseudomonadota > Alphaproteobacteria > Rhizobiales > Kaistiaceae > CAVSRC01. The sequence goes on from CAWCSF010000010.1 coordinate 1,352,767, forward strand.
GTGGCGCAAATGGGGGCTCGCCGGTCCCGATGCCCCTATCGTGGAGTCGCCGCAGGCGGACAATTTCGACGATAGCAATGCCTCGGCAAATGTCGGCTTCCTCTCCGGAGGTGTCGACTCCCTGCACATGCTGTACCGCAATCACACTCGATTCCCGGCGGGGAGCCACGGCCGCATAGATCAGGCGGTCTTTATCAGAGGCTACGATCCCGAACTGACTGAGGCCGAACGTGACCGCGTCTACGGTCCAGCCGTTAAGAGCGTCTCAAAGCTGGCAGCCAGCACCGGGATAGGTCTGCGCCAGATCAGCACGAATCTCCGGGCCCTGGATCCTGCGCTGCCGCTCTGGATCAAGCAATTTCATGGCCCCGCAATGGCGGCGACCGCCCACGCTGCCATCCCGGGCCGCGCGACTGTCAGTTTCGCCGCGACTTTCGACATCGCCAACATGGAAGCCTGGGGATCACATCCGCTGATTGACTCCAGTCTCAGTACCGAGCGCATTTCGTTTGTCCATTGGGGCAGCCCTTTCTCCCGTCTGGAAAAGATCCGGGACCTCTTGAATTGGCCCGAGGCTCTGTCCGGTGTTTGGGTATGCACGGCCAAGGTGGCCGACGTTCAGAACTGCGGGAACTGCGAGAAGTGCATCCGGACAAAGCTGGAGATCGTGGCGGCGGGTGGCGATGTTCCGGACGTTTTCGAGAACAAGACCTTGACGGCAAGCAGCTTGCCGAAAATCACGAATGCGTATCAGAGATCCTGCTATCGCGAACTCGTGGAGCCCCTGCGTAAGCGGGGTTTGAGAACTCTCGCCGCAGCAGTGGACTGGAATGTTCGAACCGCTGGAACGCCATTCCAACTGTCGAGCCTGCTTCGACTGAAGCGAAATGCAGGAAGGCAAGTGAGGCAGTTGCTTCGGCGGGGCTCTCTGCACGCTTAATGGCGCTACGAAGAAACATCTATGTTTCTGTCCTGGGGACCTGGGCTGCCTCGACGTTTGCGTTCGTAACGACGGTATTTGTATCGCGACTACTCACGCCGCGTGAGATTGGCGTCTTTACGATTGGTCTATCGATCGCCGCGCTGGTCAGCGCACTACAGAATTTCGGCACCAAAGAGTTCCTCGTCCAAAAGGTCGATCTGCTCGAAACTCAGAGAAAGGCGGCCTTTGGTGTAAGTTTGCTGGCTGGCGTCGCTGCCTCGATTTTTCTTATCGCGGTAAGCGTTCCCCTCGCGTGGTTCTACGAGACGCCCGAACTGGCAGGCGTCACCTTGATCCTAGCCGGAAATCCCGTCCTGCAGTCCCTGGCAACGCCGGTTGCCGGCATGCTCGGCCGCGAGCGCTTGTTCGTAGTGGTTTCCGCAATCTCGGTAGCCTCTGCTGCCGTCAGCACGGCCACAGCGATCACCCTGAGTCTCCTGGGATTCAGCTTCTACAGTCTCGCCATTGCTTCATTAATCTCGACCGCCGTGAGCGTGGCCGGACACTGGCTTCTTGGCTGGCGGTTCGTGATCTGGCGGCCGACGTTCGCGGGAACGAGGGAAATTCTGTCGTTCGGAACAAAGGTCTATCTCGCAAATCTCCTCACCGCCCTGCAATTGTCGACGACCGAGTTGATCATCGGGAAGGTCCTGGGCTTGCCGAGCGCCGCGATGCTTCATCGTGCCAACGCGGTCAACATGATCTACGTCCGCTTCGTAAACCGCGCCGTCGATGCCCTCCTCACGGCGGAATATGCCGCTCAGAACCGGATGGGTGGTGAGGTTGCGCGAGCGTTTCTGGCGGCGACGCGCCACATGAGTGCGCTTGCTTGGCCATTCTTTGGAGCGATGGCAATCTTCGCCGAGCCGGTGATCCTTCTGCTCTATGGCGACCAATGGACTGACGCGATCGTACCAATGCAGATACTGTGCATTGCGTCGGCATTCTGGCCGCTCAACAGTCCTGCGATCGGGGTGCTGATCGGCCTCGGCGCGGTAGACCTCAATCTCAGAATCCGGATTTTCACTTCCATCGTCCGCGTATCGATGATCCTGATCGCGGCACATTACGGGCTGAATGCGGTCGCCGGCGCCGTAGCCCTGTCCGCTCTTTTTGTGTTTGTTCTGTTTACCGCCGGCGTTCGGAGCCGGATTCAATTCTCGGTCCGCGAGTATGTCGAGAGCCTCATGCCGAGCGCCATCACCACAGCCGTAACGCTGATGGCAGCAGGAGGCGGATACTGGATCGGACTCGGATCATCAAACTTCCCGCGGCTGATGGTGGGCGCCGCTTTCACCGGCCTCGGCTGGGTGCTCGGGTTGTACCTGGCCAGGCATCCTTTCCTGGGCGAGCTTCAGCTTCTCGTCAGAAGGGCGCTTTCCTTCCCGCGATTGCGGCCGAGGTAGTGCGACCCGGTCCGGCTCCTCGGCCCGCGGCAGGCACTAGCTGCGACTGCGGGCCTCCTGAATAACGCGCCATATTTTCTCAGGGGTCGCCGGCATGTCGACCGACCCGACGCCGACCTGGGCCAGCGCATCCCCAACGGCGCTCATCACGCTGGTCAGCGATCCTGCGCAGCCCGCCTCACCCACCCCTTTTACGCCAAGTGGATTGGTCTTGGTCGGAACCGGACGGTGCTGGACAACGAAAGTCGGCGCGTCGTGTGCACGCGGCATGCAGTAGTCGGTGAAGGAGCCGCTGAGGAGCTGCCCGTCGTCGTCGTAAACAACTCGCTCGAGCAAAGCCTGACCAATTCCCTGCAATACACCGCCGTGAAGCTGCCCCTCAGCGAGCAGCGGATTGATCACCGTGCCTATATCGTTGACCATGGTGTAGCGCACGACTTCCGTGACGCCGGTGGCCTCGTCAATCTCCACCTCGCAGACGTGGCAACCGTTCGGGAACGTGATCGCTGCGTCCTCGTTGATCAGTTCGACATCGAGCGACTTCGGAAGGTTCTCGGGAAGCGACTGCACCTCGCGGACGCGCTTCGCCAGGGTCATGAGATCGATGGCGCGGTCGGCGCCATCGACCGTGAAGCGCCCGTCAGCGAACCGCACGTCATCCGGCGAACTGTTCAGCGCCCAGGCAGCAAGAGGCTTTCCCACCTCAATCAGCTTGTCGCTCGCTGCAACGATTGCCGAACCCGCCGCCACCATCGATTTGGAACCGCCCGTGCCCCCGCCGAAGATGAGCTGGTCGCTGTCGCCCTGGAGGAGCTTGATGCGTTCGAACGGGATGCCAAGCCGCTCCGTGAGGATCTGCGCCAGGCTGCTGGCGTGACCCTGCCCGTAGTCGAGCGTTCCGCTGACCAGCGTGACGCTGCCGTCGCTTTCGAAGCGGATCCCGGCCATCTCCTTTACGGCGGCGCCGGTCGCCTCAAGGTAGCAGCCGACACCAAGACCGCGCAGCTTTCCCACCTTCGCCGACCGGGCGCGGCGCTCCGGGAAACCCGCCACATCTGCGGTCGCGAGCGCCTGATCCATCATGCCGGTGAAGTCGCCAGAATCGACCGCAAGGCCAGACTGCGCCGTGTACGGAAGCTCGGAAGGCGTCAGCTGGTTGGTCCGGCGGAGTTCAACCCGGTCGATGCCGGAGACAGCCGCCGCGGCATCGATCAGCCGCTCCATCACGTAATTGGCTTCCGGCCGTCCCGCTCCCCGATATGCCCCCACGGGGGACTTGTTCGTGAGCACGCAGCGCATCGAGACTTCGAGCTGCGGCAGTCGGTACATGCTGCAAATGTTGATCACAATGTTGCGGGTCGACGGCATCATGCCGAAGCTGGTCAGGTACGCGCCCATGTCGCCGAAGCCGTTGACACGCACAGCCAGGAAGCGCCCGGCTTCGTCGAGCGCCAGTTCTGCCTCGTATTGCTGCGCCCGGCCATGAGAGTCCGACAGGAAGCTCGCGGTCCGCTCTTCCGTCCATTTGACCGGCCGCCCCAGTTCGCGGGCAGCATGGAGCGCGCAGACGTACTCCGGAAACACCTGGCCACGCATGCCGAACGATCCGCCGACATGGCCGGTGAGAACGGTGACCTTCTCCGGCGGCACGCGCAGAACGTCGCCGGCGATCTGGTTCCGGTATCCGAACACGCCCTGTGTCGGTACATGCAGCGTCCAGTGATCGCGCGCTGCGTCGTAGGAGGCCAGACAGGAGCGCAGTTCCATCGGATTGATGACGATGCGCGGGTCGGACAACGAAATCCGCGCCACATGCGCAGCCTTCGACTAAAGCCTCGTCTGTGGCGGCCGTGTCGCCGTGGTGGAAGTCGATCGTCGTGTTCCCGGGAATGTCGTCGTAGAGTAGCGGCGCGCCGGGCTTCACGGCCTCCGTCACATCGACGACGGCCGGTAACGGGTCGATCTCGACCACCACGGCCTCCGCCGCGCTCTTGGCGATCGACGCCGAAGTCGCGGCAACGAAGGCAACCGGATCGCCAACGAAGCGCACCTTGTCGACCGCAAGGGCATAGCGCTCCGGCGTCAGGCAGGGCGAACCGTCGCGGTTGCGGAACGTGATGCGGTTGCTCATGCGGCCGTAGCCGGCGGCCTTGATGTCGGCACCGGTCCAGACACCGAGCACGCCGTCGATGGCGCCCGCCTGTTCCGCATCGATCGACCGGATGATCCCGTGCGCTACGGTGCTCCGCACCATCGCGATGTAGATCTGCCCCTCGAGCGAGACATCATCGGTATAGCGGCCCGCGCCGCGAACGAGGGTCGGGTCTTCCTTGCGGAGCACCGGCTGGCCGACGGCGAACCGGGCACCGTCAAACGTACGATCGGAAGGCAGTGTCATGGGGCAGGCAGGCCTTTGGAAGGAGTGGCCCAAGCGAAACAAGCGGAGCCGTCAACTTAACGGGCATCGGCAGGCTTCGCGCGATTTGGACCGATCGAGAGGAATTGAGGGCGACATCGTCGCTGCGAAAAGCATGGCGCGTTTCGGATCGCCTCGCAAGTCCGGCATGAAACGTGCGGACCGGTCGAGATCGGCACGTCTGTGTTGGCTGGCAGAGGAGGCGCTAAGCCGCTTTCACCAGGCGGGCGTAGTCGCGCGCTGCCTCGCGGGCCTGATCGGAGGCGAAGCGGCGGAGCATGGTGGCCAGTTCGTACGCTTCGCCATCAGTGATGTCGGCGTAGCGGGCGAGCACTGCATCGACCATGCGTCGCGTCGCGCGATAGCGATCATCGCTGCCCCCCTCCTCCGCGATCCTGCGCCAGGTATCGAGCGCGGCGGCAAATGCTGCAAAGGCGACGGATGGCAGCCCGGCCTTGGCATAGATAGCGCGCAGGATGCTTGTCCGCCCGGCACGCACCAAGCCGGCAACCCGCTCGACCGGAGCATGGGCGAGCACCGCCAGCGCCGTCTCGAAGAGGGCGACATTGCCCGCGCAGACCGCGCGCAGCAGGAGCGCCGTGTTGAGTTGGCCGGTGACGCGCAGATGTTCGACCAGTTCCGGCAGTTCGTCGGATTCCGTCTCGGCCGCCATCGCGACGGTCGCGCGATCGCAGGCCTCCCGTGTGACGGTGATGGCGCGGTCTTCGCCTGCCCACGATTTGGAGACCATGAGCGTGCCCAGCGCGTCGCCAAGACGGCGGATCAGTCCCTGTCGCACGTCCACCGGCAAACCGGGGTGCTGGAGCATCTCATCACGGAGTTCGGCATCGTCGCCGAAGCGCTCGGCCATGCGCCGGAAGCTGATGCGCGCAATAGAAGCTCCGGAATTGCGCAGCAGAGTCAGACAGGGGTCGCGCTCGCCGACTTCGGCCAACGCCGCCGCGACCGAACCGGACACGACCGGTCGCGACGCAATCGCCGCCTGGAGCGGCAGCAGGCCCGCAGCGGCGATATCGACCAGTTCGGCATCGATGATCAGCGGCGAGCGGGCCAGAACGAGGGCGGCCACGTTTGGACTATCGACGGTCAGCGCGATGATGATATGGCGCGGCGCCTTTGGGCTGGCGGCCAATGCGTCGGCGAGAGCGAAGCGGACTTCCTCCGCCGCATCGTCGAGGAGGACGGTCATCGCCGCCTCCATGGCGCTCAACGTTTCCTCGCCGACCTTGGAATGCAGGAAGGCGCGCGCCAAAGCGTGGGCCGCCTCTGCCCGCCTGCCCGGCGGGGCGCGATCGATCCACTCTAGGAATTCACGAACGAGCATGGTGACCTGTCCCCAGTGCAGGCATCCTGCACGGCAACTGATTAATGTTTGGTTCACCATGATTTCTGCGGATTCCAAGCCACGCCTGCGCCCCGGGATGCGTTCACTCCTCGTCGTCCCCGCAGGCAACGGCCAGGCCATGGAGCAGGCATCACGGGCCGCGGCAGACATTCTCGTGCTCGATCTAGCGCATGACCTACACGCCGATTTGCGGCGCGCCAGCCGTTTCCTGGAGGCCCCGCGCAGCGCGCCGGTGTTCGTGCGTGTTGCACCCTTGGAGAGCGGCAAGACGGCCTCACAGCTCGACGCGATCATGCCGGCGCGTCCCGACGGGATCGTGCTGACAGGATCACGCGGTGGCACTGACGTCACGCGGCTGTCGGCGCTCCTGCGACCTCGCGAAGCGATGGCGGGCATCGAGGACGGAGCAACGCACATCATAGCCATGGCGACCGATACCCCGGCCGCCCTGTTCGACATGGCGAGCTACCGGGACGCTTCGGCACGGCTGACCGGTCTTGCGTGGGATACGGAAGTGCTGGCCATCGCGCTCGGCGCAACCGACATCGCCGATCTGGAGCGAACCGCGCGCACCACTACGTTGATAGCGGCCGCCGCAGCCGGCGTAGTCGCGATCGACTCTCCGTTCCGTGGCAGCGATCTGTCGGAACTCGAAACGGGGGCGATCGCCGCGCGCAACCGCGGGTTCGGCGCGAAGATCGCGCTGAACCCCGATCAGGTTCCGGTCATCAACGCGGTATTCAGCCGGCCGGCGGCGTCCAGTAGCTGACCACCTCCGCGGGCGCCGGCCGCGGCCGGTCGCCGAGCGGCGCGGTCGGCGTGCCGACATGAATGAAGGCGACGAAGCGTTCGCCGGGGGCGAGCCCAAGGAGGCGCCCGGCATCCTCGTCATAGGCGATCCACCCGGTCGTCCATTGCGCCACATAGCCCAGGGCCGTGGCTGCCATCACGACGCTCATGGCAGCGTTGCCGGCGGAGAGCACCTGCTCCCACTCCGGAATCTTGGGATGCGGCGCCGCCTTGCTGACGACGGCCACGACAAGGGGCGCGCGGGCAAGGCGGTTTCGCTCATCGTCGAGTTGCTTCTCCTGGGCGCCCGGATTCTTGCTGGCGAAGAGTTCGGCCAGTTTCTCGCCCGCCTGTTTGCGCGCGTCTCCGGTGAACAGGATGAAGCGCCACGGCGTCAACTTGCCGTGGTCGGGAACGCGGGTGGCGATCCCCATAATCTCGGCGATCTCGGCCTCGCTGGGGCCCGGCTCGGCAAGGAAGGCGGCGGAGATGGACTTGCGGGACTTGAGGATTTCAAGGGCGTCGGGCATGAGGTTCGATCTCACTTCTCATCGATAACGCAAAAATTGTTGCCCTCCGGATCGCGAAGAACGGTGTAGCCATCGGCCTCGCGGGCGATGCTGGCGCCGTGTTTGATGAGGCGCGATACCTCCGCGCCACGATCCGTGGCCGCGATATCGAGGTGCACACGGTTCCGCGGCGGACGCGGTCCGTCCATTTTCTGGAAGCACAGCGTTGGACCCGGCCCGTCGACCATCACAACGGGATCTGTCTCCGGCGTCAGCCCAAGGCCTGCCAACCGAGCAACCTCGTCGGCGTCGTAGGCGCGAACGGAATAGCCATCGACCGCCTCGGCCCAGAAACGCGCCAAACGCGAGGGCATATCGCTATCGATCACGATTTCCTTGAGCCGCGCCATCGACCAGTCTCAGCCTTGTCGTAAACTGCATTTCATACCGGCTTGTTCGCCGCGGCGCCAGAAGTGGCCGCAAACCGACAAAGGCCTTGAAATCGCCACGGAACCAGCGATTTTGGGCGCCTTGAAATATCGGACTCGGGCATGACCGCACCAAAGAACGCCAAGACGGCTAGAACCGGTTCAGCGATCGGTTTCGCGCTGGCGATGCTGTTCGCCGTTGGCCTCGGCCTCACCTGGGCCGTGGCGGCGCAAGCGCAGGCGCCGACGCCGACGCCGCGCCCCAAGGCACCCGCCGCGTCGACGGCGAAGGCGAAGGCCGCTCCGACCAGCGCTGACGAAGTTTTCGGCGGCGACGGAGACGGGGATGGTGGGGAGCCGGCAGACGCAGCAAATGCCGAACTGATCGACGAGGGTTCCAGCGGCGACGGCCTCGACGCGGACGGCGTGCCCGACCCCAGCACGATCATCGATCAGGCCAATGCCCCCGGGCCGGACCCCGGCCCGCCGCGGGATATCCGCCCCGGCTCGTTCACATTGGAGGCGCGGCTGACGCTTGATGGTCCCGCGCTGACCGACGGCGTCCACTGGCGCATCTTCGGCGACCAGCCGGGCTCGGACGGCAAACTACCCCTGCTCGGCGAAGCCAATGGTGGCGTCATATACATCCGCCTCGATCCCGGCGTGTACTTCATCCATGCCGGCCTCGGCCGCGCCGGGCTTGCCCGACGGCTCGAGGTAAAAGAGCAGACCGGCGGCGCCGTCTTTGTCCTCAACGCCGGCGGCATGCGCTTGCTTGCCGTCAACGGCAAAGACGTGCCGCTTCATTCGGGCGAGGTGAGTTTCGATATTTACGCGCCGGACGAAGGCGGGTCGGACGCACGCTATCTGCTGATCCCGAACGCGCCGCCGGGACATGTGCTGGGCCTGACGGCCGGCATTTATCATGTGGTTTCCCACTACGGCGACGCCAACGCGGTGGTGCGCGCCGATATCCGCGTCGAGGCCGGCAAGCTCACGGAGGCGACGGTCTTTCAGCGGGCCGCGCGGCTGACGCTGAAACTGGTCGAGGCCCACGGCGGCGAAGCACTGGCGGACACCGCCTGGTCGGTAGTGACGACCGGCGGCGAGAGCATCATCGAAAGCGTCGGCGCATTCCCGACCGTGGTGCTCGCAGCCGGCGATTACACGGCCGTCGCGAAGCACGACGGCCGCACCTTCGAGACGAACTTCAAGGTGGAACCGGCGGTCAACCGCGACATCGAAGTGCTGCTGCGTTAGGCCGCTGCCTTATCCAGCCGCTTTACATCTGGCGGCTCGGCCTCCTGCTGAAGCGCCGCCAACGCTTCCGCCAGCGACATGGACTTCTGGTCCTTCTCGCCGAGCCGGCGGATGTTGACCGAGCCTTCCTCCGCCTCGCGCTTGCCGCAGACGAGGATCGCGGGGGTCTTGGTCAGCGAGTGCTCGCGGATCTTGTAGTTGATCTTCTCGTTGCGGAGATCGATCTCGGCTCTCAGACCGGCCCGCGTCAACTCGCGGTGAACCTTCCTGGCATAGTCGTCGGCGTCCGAGGTGATGGTGGCAACGACGACCTGCACCGGCGCCAGCCATAGGGGGAAGTGTCCGGCGTAGTTCTCGATCAGGACGCCCAGGAAGCGCTCCATCGAGCCGCAGATCGCGCGATGGATCATCACCGGCGTCTTTTTCTCGCCGTCCGAATCCACATAGAACGCGCCGAAACGCTCCGGCAGGTTGAAATCGACCTGGGTGGTGCCGCACTGCCAGTCGCGACCGATGGCGTCACGCAACGTATATTCGAACTTCGGCCCGTAAAAAGCGCCCTCGCCCGGGTTGATGCCGGTCTTGATGCGCCCTCCGGACTGCTCCTCGATCTGCTTGAGCACGCGCCCCATCACCGCTTCGGCGTGGTCCCAGGCCTCGTCCGAACCAACGCGTTTCTCCGGACGCGTGGACAGCTTCACCACGAACTCCTCGAAGCCGAAGTCGGCATAGACCGACAGGATCAACTCGTTGATCCGCAGACATTCCGCCGCGATCTGCTCTTCGGTGCAGAAGATGTGGGCGTCGTCCTGGGTGAAACCGCGCACACGCAACAGGCCGTGCATGGCGCCCGACGGCTCGTAGCGGTGCACCGCGCCGAACTCGGCGAGCCGCATCGGCAGGTCGCGGTACGACTTCAGGCCGTGCTTGAAGATCTGGATGTGACCCGGGCAGTTCATCGGCTTCAACGCGTAGATGCGATCGTTGTCCTCAATCTCATCCCCGGCTGGCCGCACGGCAAACATGTTCTCGCGAAACGTTGTCCAGTGACCGGAGGTCTCCCAGAACGACTTGTCCAGCACCTGCGGTGCGTTGACTTCCTGGTATGTGCCGGCAAGCCGCCGCCTCATGTAGGCGATCAGGGTCTGAAACAGCGTCCAGCCCTTGCCGTGCCAGAACACGACGCCCGGCCCTTCCTCCTGGAAGTGGAACAGATCAAGCTCCCGGCCGAGCCGGCGATGGTCGCGCTTCTCCGCCTCCTCCAGCATCCGGACATAGGCGTCGAGTTCGTCCTTGTTGTGCCAGGCCGTGCCGTAGATGCGGGTCAGCATCGGATTGTTGGAATCGCCGCGCCAATAGGCGCCGGCCACCTTCATCAGCTTGAAGGCGTCGCCGACCTGACCGGTCGAGGCCATGTGCGGCCCCCGGCAGAGATCGAACCAGTCGCCCTGCTTGTAGATCTTCAGATCCTGGTCCTCGGGAATCGCGTCGACCAGTTCGACCTTGAAGGCCTCGCCCTTCTGCTCGAAGACGCTGCGCGCCTTGTCCCGCGACCAGACCTCTTTGGTGAAGGGCGCGTTGCGCTTCACGATCTCGCGCATCTTCGCTTCGATCGCCGGCAAGTCGTCGGTGGTGAACGGCTGATTGCGGAAGAAATCGTAATAGAAGCCGTTCTCGATCACCGGGCCGATGGTGACCTGCGTGCCGGGATAGAGTTCCTGCACCGCCTCGGCCATCACGTGGGCGGCGTCGTGGCGGATCAACTCGAGCGCGCGCGGATCGTCGCGGGTGACGATCTCGATCCTCGCATCCCTGGCGATGGGATCGGAAAGATCCGCGAGTGCGCCGTCGAGCGCCATCGCCACGGCCTTCTTGGCAAGCGACTTCGAGATGCCTTCGGCAACCTCGCGGCCTGTGATGCCGGGAGCAAAATCGCGAACGGAATTATCGGGGAAAGTCAGATGGATCATCGTTTTCTCCTGCTCACTCCCGCTGACGAATGCGGGTAAGCGATTGATGGACAGGCGCTAGATAGAGTCTCAGCCCCGGCCTTGTCCAGAGCATCCATCACGCCCCTGGCAGCACACCCAATTCCGCCGCAGTCCGGAACCTGCCGCGCTCTCTCCCGTTAGAACCACGTTCATCCTTGTGAATCGGCAACCGGGAGCAGCAGAGATGCGTGCAAGAGCGGCCTTGCCGCTGCTTTTCGCCCTGTCGGTGGCGGGCTGCAATGCCTACCCGATGGACCCCGAGGGCACCACCCAACACATCGAGGAAACCGGTTCGATGCGAACCGGCATCGTCGCCAGCCCCGACATGGACGAAGGCGCGGCACGTGATTTCGCCGGCCGTCTCGCCCGCCACCTCTCGGCGAAGCCGGACTACGCGACCGGCAGCGCGGCAATTCTCCTGCGCCGCCTAGAGGAAGGCGAACTCGACATTGTCGTTGGCGACTTCGCCGCCGACAGCCCTTGGAAGGAGAAGGCCGCGCTGACCGCCCCCATCGTCGCCAGGAACCCGCCCAAGGACGAGCCTGTCCTGCGCGGCGCCGTGCGCAAGGGCGAGAACCGCTGGCTGATGTTCATCGCCCGCAACGGAGGCATGGCATGAGCAACAGCCGCATCCCGTCCGAGATCGAAGGCGACATCAAGCACTGCATCCGCCTCGAGTGGTGGACCATAGGCTGGCAGCTGTCGATCATCTTCGTCATGTTCCTTGTCATGGGCTCGAGCCAGGCGATGAAATCGGCCTGGACCGAAGACCTTCTGGGCCTCGTCCCGGCTCTCGCGTTCCTCGTCGCCATTCATTTCGAGCGCAAGCAGCCCGACAGCAAATACCCCTACGGCTTCAACCGGCTGAACAGCCTCGCCTTCCTCATCTCGGCCACCGCACTTGTCGGCATGGGCGGCTACCTCATCTACGATTCCGGCACCAAGCTCATAGCCGCCGAGCATCCGACGATCGGCCCCATCGAGATCTTCGGCCAGCCGGTCTGGCTCGGCTGGCTGATGATGGGCGCCCTGGTCTATTCGGTGATCCCGCCCGTCATCCTGGGCCGCATGAAGCAGCCGCTCGCCAGGCGTGCCCAAGACAAGGTCCTGCACACCGACGCCCTGATGCAGAAGGCCGACTGGATGACCGGCGTCGCCGCCATCATCGGCATCGGCGGCGTCGGCTTCGGCCTGTGGTGGGCGGACTCGGTTGCCGCCGCCCTTATCGCCGTCGACATCGTCCACGACGGCGTACGGGCATGGCGGGTCGCCGCCGCCGAGCTGATCGATGGTGCACCGCGTGCGCTCGAGAAGAACGAGATCGCCGAGGACGCAAAGGCCCTGCGCGAAACCCTCTCCGACCATTTTCCCGGCACCGACATCCGCCTCAGGGAGACCGGACGGCTCATCCGCGCCGAAATCCGCGGTGTCGAGCCGCCCCCCGCGCCCGTGGATCGCGCCGCGTTGTGGCCGGGAGATCCGGATCGCGCCTGGCGGTTTGCGTCGATCACCTTCTCGCGCTGACCGGTTCAGGTGCGACACGCCGTCAGGCGGCGTAAAGCCGCCAATCCTACTTATCGGGCGATCCTCTCCCGTGACGTGATTCGCGCCACGTCGACATGCTTACCGGCCAGGTCAGCGCCCTCATTGCCGACGGAATTCGGCGCGGCGAATTCTCCGACGTCGACCCGAGGCAACCGGACGCTATTTCAGCGCCCCGCGTTTTGCTTGTGGAAGCACCGCAGCTATTTTAGAACAATTCCATATAACCGGATCTGCCAATGCCCTTTCTCCCGTTCACGCCCCAACGCTCCTTCTCTGACCTGAGCGACCGCGAGGTCTTGGCCCTCGCGATCCAGAACGAAGAGGAGGATGGACGCATTTATCGGGATTTTGCGGAGCGGTTGCGGGCCGATTTCCCCGCGTCAGCCCAAGTCTTCACCGAGATGGCGGAGGAAGAGAACGGACATCGCCAGATGCTGTTCGACCTCTACCGTCAGCGCTTCGGCGAGTACATCCCCCTCATCCGCCGCGAAGATGTCCGCGGTTTCATCCGCCGCAAGCCGCTGTGGATGAGCGACGCGTTCGACATCGACGCAATGCGGCAGCGCGCGGAATCGATGGAGGAGGAAGCGGCGAACTTCTACCGGCGCGCAGCGGCCCGAACGACCGATGCCGGCGTACGCAAGTTGCTGGGCGACCTTGCCGACATCGAAGCGGATCACGGCGCCCTCGCGCACAAGCTGACCGAGGGCATATCGGAGACCGCCAAGGTTGAGGAGCGCGAGACCGCCCGGCGCAGTTTCGTACTGCGTATCGTCCAGCCCGGCCTCGTAGGCCTGATGGATGGCTCCGTTTCAACGCTGGCGCCGGTCTTTGCCGCCGCGTTCGCGACACGGGACAGTTGGGACACGTTTCTGGTCGGCATGGCTGCCTCCGTCGGCGCGGGCATCTCGATGGGGTTCGCCGAAGCGCTCTCGGACGACGGTACGCTCACCGGACGCGGCCATCCGTGGATGCGCGGCTTCGTCACCGGCCTGATGACCACGGTAGGCGGCGTCGGCCATACCCTGCCCTACCTCATCCACGACTTCTGGACGGCCACCATTCTTGCGATCGTCGTGGTGCTGATCGAACTCTGGGCGATCGCCTGGGTCCGGGCGCGTTACATGGATACGCCATTCCTGCGCGCTGCCTACCAGATCGTGATTGGCGGGCTGCTCGTCTTCATCACCGGCATCCTGATCGGCAGCGCCTGACAAAGCGCGTGGCGGAAAAAAGTGAGCCGGCCCCGGGGCGGGGGCCGGCTCTCATGGACCTGATCTTGGGGACGGGGGGTGGGACGCGACCAGGTCCAGGTCTCGATTTCTTGTGTCCCTATTCAGCCGTTTCAGCGTGACACGCTGCCAACTGCGACGGGCCGGGCGTCATTGATCCCCATCCACTGCCCGGTGTCGTATTCCGACTGGCGCTTGACGTATTCGTAGTCCGTGTCGCTCCACACGAGGACGCGCGGATTCAGGTTGTCGAGAACCAGGTCGCCCCGGTCCGTGAGCACCGTCAGCACCGCGTGCCCCTCGCCGTTCCGCTGGCGAACCACCGTGATCAGCAGGGCGCCGGTCGGCCAGCCCTTTGCGATCAGGTCGCGGCGCTTCAGCAGCACCAGGTCTTCGCAATCACCCAGCTTGCCCGGATAGGCCCAGACCTCGGGCCTTCCGAAAATCTCTTCGTCGGTCGCGGCCTTGATGTCGCGATTGACCTCGCCGTTCACCGCGACCAGTTCATTCCAACGCTTCGGCGTCAGATTGACCCGCGGATCGCGCTGGCTGTGCACCGAGCACTCATCAGAGTGGCTCAGGCAGAATTCGTAGTGCCCAATGGGCTGCGCCGACTTGCCGGTGGTCGCCATCATCGGCCCCCGCCCGGCTTGCGCCGTCGCCGTTCCGCCCCACAGCAGAAGTATTGCTGCCACAAAGGCAAGTGTATTATACCCACCCAAACGCATTGTGCATCCCCTCGACCCGAGATGCACAATGACACTGGAGCTTTTATTTCAGAATAAAATGCTCCGTACGATAAATATCAAAGTATATATTAGTTTTATTCAAATCGTCACGTCTAGTGCAATAGAATAGCAACCATATTCGCAGCGCCGAACGCTCACAAAAAAGCCGCCCGAAGGCGGCTCTGGAAGGCGGCAACACCAGTCGCAGCTAGAGGTTCTGCTCAAGCGAGGTGACGGTCTGCATCGTCGCGAACTCGATTGCGACGCCTTCCTCGAAGTGCCGCACGACACGCCCGCGCAGTTTGCCGACCATGACCGGCGAACCGATCGGCGGCTGCACGTCGACCGACAAGGCCAGACCAGACAGCGAAATGTCGACGATGCGCGCCTGATATTCGCGCCCGTCCGGCAGGGTCATGGTCGTGACGGTAACCTTCGGAGCCGCGCGACCGTGTCGCCGATCTTCGGGAAGGTTGAGCTCGTGACGGTTGGCCAACCAGGTCAGTTTAGCAGCAAGCTTGTCCTTCTTGCGCATGGTGGCATTGACCGCCATGGCAAACCCGCCATCGAAAACGCGCGTAATCTGGCCTTCGATGCGCCCGATATGGTCGAAATATGCAACTACGCGTTCGCCCACCCGGCCGCTCACCGGCGTGACCAGGGCGACGCTGCCGGGTGAGATGTTTTGCGTCTGGCACGGATATTCACGCCGATCCTCCAGCATGAACCTGCCAAGCAGGCTAACGCTTACGCGCTGGTAGCGGCGGCGGTCATGCTGCCGCACCAGCGGACGCTGGCGAGTACTCAGGGTATTCGTTGGGTCCATAGGGCGGCCGGCTGAACTCAGGTCGCCCTCATATTCCGCCTTCGCGGTTAACAACCGGTAATAACCGCGGCTACGTCATTTACCAAGGCTTGACGGCCACAACTACTGCTTGCCGCCGTCAACGACATACAAGTGCCCGCGCTGACGGGAGCCATTCAAGGGGAAACGGATCGGCATGGCTGATGTACCTACAGGCTGAGCATTACCTGTCGGCCTGTCCGTGCGGCGGCGCAGCAAGGCCGGTGCCTCGTCGGGCCAGATCAGCCTGAGGCTGGCGATGCTCTGGCGGATGACCGGTTCGCTGCCAAGCCAGTACGGACGCTCCAGGAGCGCACAACTCCCAAGGACGCGATCGAATTGTGCACCGCCGTGGCGCAGCGGCAGCAGGATGAGCTCGCATACAAGCTCCTGATCGCGGGCCGTATATCCGGATACGGTTACAACGGCCCCCGCGCCGTCCTCCGAGACCGCCGCTGCCAATGTCGCCATTGCGTGACGGTCTTCCCCCGACCAAAGGTCGAGGAAATTCGTGCCCTTTATCTCGCGACAATAGATCGAGCAAACGCGCGTTCCGGCCAGCCGCACGGCATATTCCTCGCGGCCGCCGACCTCGAGGATGAAGGTCTCGGCGAGGATCCGCCGAATGTCGCTTGGCTCGACAGAACTGCGCAACGGCGCCGACGCGTCGCCGCGCAGGCGGTTCCAGTAATCATACAGTTCACGCGTGGTCGCGTGCTTCATGGTGCGGCCGCCCCGTTTCATTGTGGTGCCCCACGCGACCCGAAACGTCCCGTGTCCGGATTAGCGTGCAGGAACGGGACGGACTTTGTGCCGTTTTCCAATTCCTGTTCCCAAGGCTGCAGGCCGTATGCCAGCCCGCCCATGAAAGGCCGATTCGCAGTGGATTAGTGGGGACACGCCTCCGACGGCCTGTGGATCGTTCAGCACTATTTTTCGCCGTACGGCCTTTATTCAGCCTCTGGCCCGGCTATGGTCCCCCGCCATGAACGCCCCCATGCCGTTCGGCCGGCCGCCCACCCGCCAGCCGGTCTTCAACATCCCCCCGGTGATCGTCACCGTGCTGGCTGTCCTCCTCGGCATCCAGGCGATCCGGTCTTTCGCCCTGTCCTCAGACGCGGATCTGCGGATCATCCTCGACTTCGCGTTCATCCCCATCCGCGAGACGTCGCCCGAGGCCGTCTCGACCGTTATACCCGGCGGCGGCGCGCGGTTATGGACGTTCGTCACATACGCGTTGCTCCACGGCGGCTGGGCGCATGTCGGGTTCAATGCGCTGTGGCTGGCCGCCTTCGGCAGTCCCCTCGCATGGCGCTTCGGCACAACGCGCTTCCTGCTTTTCTCGGCGGCTGGCGCAATCGCCGGCGCGCTCCTGCACCTCGCGATCTATCCGAGCGAGATCACACCCATGGTTGGTGCTTCCGCGGCAATCTCGGCGCACATGGCCGGCGCCAGCCGCTTCGTGTTCGCAGCCGGCGGACCGATGTGGCGCGCGGAGGGCGTCGCGGCATACCGGCTTCCCGCAGCTCCGCTCGGAGCGATCGTCCGCGACCGGCGTGTCATGACGTTTCTCGCGATCTGGTTCGGCCTCAACCTGATCTTCGGTATCGGCGCCGTCAGTCAGGGAATCACGTCCGGTGCGGTGGCGTGGGACGCCCACGTCGGCGGATTCATCGCCGGCCTGCTCCTCTTCCCGCTCTTCGATCCGGTCAAGTCCACCTGAAGCGTGTTGCAGCGCACATTGCCATGTGTGTCAGAACGTCGCATCCTTGAGTCGGGCTAGGTGGGGGGCACACCAAGAGGTAAGCCCATGACCGTAGCAATCATGCTGGGCGCCAAGGGCCGCGAGGTCGTAACGACGACGGCGGGCGCAACTGTGGCCGAGGCAACCGACACGCTGGCCACGCACAAGATCGGCGCGGTCGTCGTCGTCAGCGACGACAACCGCATCGCCGGAATCGTCTCTGAACGCGACATTGTCCGCGCCATCGCGCGCGAAGGCGCCAGCGCGCTCGATCACGACCTCGGTCGCATCATGACGCGGAAGGTCATCACCTGCCGCGAAGACGAGACGATCAACGATGTGATGACGCGCATGACGCAGGGCCGCTTTCGCCACCTGCCAGTGGTCGAAGGCGGCAAGCTCACCGGCATCATCTCGATCGGCGACGTCGTGAAGGCCCGCATCGAACAGGTCGAGCGCGAAGCGGACGAGATGCGCGCCTACATCGCCGCCGTCTGACGCGAGCCGCGCCTGTAGGTCAGCCCTTGTGGCCGACGTGCTTCATCGCGCCGTCGAACTCCAATGCGGTTTCGGCGGACGGAGCCTTGCCCAGCGGCACCGAGCGGTAGAAGCACGACCGGTAGCCCTGATGGCAGGCGACGCCATCTCCGGCAACGTTAACCTTCAGCAGGATCGCGTCCTGGTCGCAGTCGACGCGGACATCCGACACGGAAAGCGTATTGCCGCTCTCCTCGCCCTTGCGCCAGAGCTTCTGCCGGGACCGGCTCCAGAACCACGCCTGCCCGCTCTCGATCGTGCGCGCCAGCGCTTCCCAATTCATGTGGGCGACCATCAGCACCTCGCCGCCGGTCGCGTCTACCGCGATTGCCACGATGAGCCCGTCCCTGTCGAAAAGCGGGGCAAGATCTGTTCCGGTTTCGACCGAATGCTCATCGGTACGCGGGGCAAATGTCGGAGATGACGACGTCATGATCGTGCTCGCAATCTGTCCCATGCCTCCACGGTTGATGGGGGGGCAACGGCTGAATAGCAAAACGGATGCTCGAACGCGAAATCGGCCTTCGCCGAAGCAGCTATGCGCCCTGCCCGCCCTTGACCAGCGTCATGAAGCGCACCTGCTCCGCCGGATCGTCGCGGAAGGAGCCGGTGAACTGCGTGGTCACGGTCGAAGCGCCATGCGCGCGCACCCCGCGATGGGTGACGCAATGATGTTCGGCCTCGATCATGATCGCTGCCCCGCGCGGGCGCAGTGCCTCATCGAGGGCGCCGATCACCTCGGCCGTCAGACGTTCCTGCGTCTGGAGGCGGCGGGCGAATATCTCGACGACGCGCGCGAGCTTGGAGAGGCCGGCGACTTTTTCGCCCGGGTAATACGCAATGTGGGCGCGTCCACTAAACGGCATCATGTGATGCTCGCAGTGTGAGTAGAACGGGATGTCGCGTACCAGGACGATATCGTCGTAGCCGCCATCATCGTCGAAGGTTCGTTCCAGCACCGCCGCCGGGTCGAGGCCATAACCCTCGTAGAGTTCCTCGAACGCGCTGGCTACGCGCGCCGGTGTATCCTTGACCCCGTCCCGGTCGGGGTTGTCTCCGGCCCAGGCGATCAGGACCCGCACGGCCTCTTCGACCTGGTCCCGCGTCGGGCGGCGCACCGGTTCCGTGGCAGCCGGCTTTGCCGACGGGGGCTTTCCAGTGAAGGCGTCCATGCAATTCTCCTAGGCCAACCGCGCGGTACGGCCCAATAATCCGAGTTTCTGCGGTCTATATAGTCGCCCGCGCCAGACTTGCGAAGCACCGCTTCGGCAAGGTTCCCATGCGGAGGTGGCGGGGCTACGGGCGCTAACCTATATTCGACGCGATGCTCGACGATATCTACAACAAGCGCATCCTGCAGTTCGCAGGGTCCATCCCGCGGATCGGGCGGCTGGACCACCCGGACGCGACGGCCACGGCCCATTCCCGACTGTGCGGGTCTACCGTGACGGTCGATCTTAAGGTCGACGGCGATGTGGTCACCGATTTCGCCCACGACGTGAAGGCCTGCGCCCTCGGCCAGGCATCATCCTCGATCATGGCCGCGCACGTCGTCGGCGCGCGCGCCGATGAACTGCGCGCCGTCCGGGAGACCATGCGCAAGATGCTGAAAGAGGATGGCGCTCCGCCGGAGGGCCGTTTTGAGGACCTGAAGTTTCTAGAGCCCGTGCGCGACTACAAGGCGCGGCATGCCTCTACGATGCTGACGTTCGACGCCGTGGTCGATGCGCTCGACCAGATCGCGGCCAGAAGCAGCCCAGAGGCCGAGAAGGTCTAGACCGCCGTCCGGCCCGGCAAGCGGACAGTCGCCGGGCGGCTACCCATGCTTACGAGCCAGGCGAAATGCAAAGCGGCGATACGGCCGAAGCCGACGTGGCGATATTGGAAGTAACGCTGGAGAAACTGGGCCATGGCGGCCACCTCCTCATCTGCTGCAAATTCCGAACGCCGCTGACCCCATTGAGTTCCACAAGGCTGCGCCAAATATGGTGAATAATCCGTTGACGGGCCGGCGGCGCGGTACGCACCGACACTATGGCCAAGGAATATGACAGGCATTGTGGCGGAAATTGCGCGACTTCCCCGACTCGTCGGTATCGGGCTGATCAAGCTGTACCGACTCGTACTTTCGCCGTGGCTCGGCCGGAGTTGCCGCTACCTGCCGACCTGTTCGGAGTACACCGAGGAGGCGGTCCGCACCTACGGTCTTTGGGCCGGCTTCTGGATAGGCCTCGCCCGGTTCCAGCGATGCGGGCCGCTAGGCGCTTCAGGCTTTGATCCGATACCGGAGGCATTGCCCGCCAGCGCAGCGTGGTACGTGCCCTGGCGCTACGGCCGTTGGACGGGGAAGCACATCGACCCGAAGACGCGCCTCGACCTGCACGATCACGCCGGCAAATAGATGGCGGCGTTATCGCGCCGGGCCGAGCCCCGACGCGAAGCGCTTCCAATTAGCGACGTAGTGCGCCGCCAACTCGCGGTTGCGCGCGATCTCCTCGGCGGAGAGTTGCCGTACCGGCTTGCCCGGGGCGCCGATAACCAACGATCCCGATGGCACCTCGCGCCGCTCGGGGATCAAGGCACCGGCGGCGATCAGGCAATTATCGCCGATCCGGGCGCCGTTCAGAACGATCGCGCCCATGCCGATCAGCGTGTTCTTGCCGATGGTGCAGCCGTGCAGGATGGCGCGGTGGCCAATGGTGCAACCTTCGCCGATCGACAGCGGGAAACCCATGTCAGTGTGGAAGACGCACAGCTCCTGTATGTTCGTGTCGCGTCCAATGGTGATGCGCTCGTTGTCGCCACGCAGCACTGAGCCGAACCAGATGCCGACACCCTCGGCAACCGTCACATTCCCGATCACCGACGCCGTCGATGCAATCCATGCCGAACCGTTGGCCGGCAGTTCCGGCTGGATGCCGTCAAGCGCGTGGATGGCCATGCCGTCTCTCCCCTATGCTTTGGCTGATCGCTTAGGCCGTTTCCGTCCCGGGGATCAAGCGGGCTTCAGGCGAGGCCGGCCTGCACCGAGACGATCAGGCTGAGCACAATGATGCCCGAGCAGACGCTCCACAGGGCCGACACCACCAGGCTGCCGACCAGCCAGCCGAAGGCATTGGTTTCGGAGAGGCGCCGCTTCAGCGCGGAATCCATGATGATCGCCGGGCCGCTGACAGCGAAGAACAGGAAGGTCGAAACGGCCGCGAGCCAGCCTTGGCCCAGAAGCGCAAAACGCGCAGCTTCCGACGTGACCATCTTGTAGCAGCTGGCAGCGATGCCGGCGGCAACGAAGCCGATCGCGGCGCAGTACATGATGAGAAGGCCGTCGCGCAGCACGCCAATACCCACAGTGTCCCAATTCGGGCACCCTCGCCCGGCTGTTGACCAGATTTGCAAGCCACGTACCGTTGCCGGGCGCTGACGATTCGAAGACGCAAGCGCATGGAATCGCTGGATTTTCCACTGGACCCGGTCACACAGCCGATATGGTTGATGTTTCGTTAAGACACAAGCGCGCAGATCGTCAGCCCCGGCACCCAGGCTGGGCGGCGCCCCTTACCATCGCCGGCATAGCGGGCGTCGCCGTGTTGCTGGCCGGCGTGCTCGTGCACCTGATACTGGGCGCCTATCGCGACCGGATGACCCTAACGGGACTCTCAGCCGACCCGAGGCCGGTCGCGCTCGCCATCGCCGGAGAGCAACTGGCGATCCCGGCCAACATGATCCGCACCGCCGCCACGCGGCGGGGCGGCCCGGTAGAGAAAGCCGAGATGATCGTGCACTGGCCGTCGCTCCAGGGCTATTCCGCAGCCCTGGACGACGCCTTTGCGCAGGCGGTGCCGTCCACGGCGATCATCTTCGCGACGATCGAAGCGCGGGAAAGCGCGCTCGATGCAACCGAGCGGCTAGACGCCGTATATGCGCAGTTCTTCACGGGCGAAGCGATCGCTGGTCCCAACGGATTGGTCGGGCGCACGCTGAAAGCGGAATCGGGCTACGGCGGCGAGATCATCTTCTTCACGCCCGGCCAACCGCGACCGTTCGTCGCCCGATGTCTGATGAGCACGACGCCGGAGGTGCCATCCACCTGCATGCGTGACGTGAAGTTCGGCCGCGGCCTCTCGCTGCTCTACCGCTTCAATCGTGACAGGCTCGCCGACTGGGCCGCGCTAGACCCAGGCATGCGCAAGCTCGCCGACAGCTTCCTCAGACGCTAGTCGAGGTCGATGTCGAGGATTGCCATGGTGAAGTTGTAGGAAAGGTCGCCGTCCTCATCGTCCCGGAAGACGACGCCGATGAACTCGTCACCGATATAGACCTCGGCCGAGTCATCCTTTTGCGGGCGGGCCCGCACCGAAATCGTCGGCATGTTGAAGCGGCGGCGGAAGAAGGCTTCGAGCTTTTGTAGCTCCTCGCGTTTCACACTGGTCCCCAATCTGTTTATGCGCGTGTGTGCGCGTTATTCGTCGTTGCATTCGTCTTCGTCGAACAGCTGATTCATCGACCGCGACGGATCGGACTGACCGGTCTTGCCGATGATCTTCGCGGGCACGCCTGCCACAGTCGTATGCGGCGGCACCGGATGCAGCACGACCGAGCCCGCCGCGATCTTCGACGATACGCCGATTTCGATATTGCCGAGCACCGAGGCGCCCGCGCCGATCAGCACGCCATGACGAATCTTGGGATGCCGGTCGCCGGACCCCTTGCCCGTACCGCCCAGCGTGACGCCCTGGAGGATCGATACGTTGTCCTCGATGACCGCCGTGCCGCCGACGACAAGGCCAGTAGCATGGTCGAGGAAGATGCTGCGCCCAAGCGGCACCGCCGGGTGGATGTCGGTCTGAAAGACGATCGACGCGCGGCTTTGCAGATAGAGCGCGAAATCGTGCCGCCCGCCGTTCCACAGCCAATGCGCCAGACGATGCGCCTGAATTGCGTGAAAGCCCTTGAAGTAGAGCAGCGGCTCGATGTGACGCTCGCATGCAGGATCGCGGTCGTAGACCGCGGCGATATCGCACCGGAAGATCTCGCCGATCTCCTGGCTATCGCGCACCGCCTCGTCGAACGTGCGGCGAATGACTTCGGCGCCCATCACGTCGGAATCGAGCCGCTGGGCGACGCGGTGGATGACGGCGTCTTCCAGACGATCGTGGTTCAGCACCGTGGCGTAGACGAAGCTCGCCATCGCCGGGTCGGCCGCGATGATCTCTTCCGCTTCGCGCCGGATGCTGGACCAGATCGGGTCAACCTGGCTGAGCGGATCGCCCTGCTGCTTTGATAACTTCACGGACATCGAAAAACCCTCGAATTTCCCCGCCGAAGCGAGGCGGCGCGCACACTATCACCGGCCAAAACGGATCGCCACCGGAGGCTGCTCCGTCGCCGATCTTCCCCAATCGGAGTTAACAAGCCGCGACCCGGCAAGTATGGCGCTGAAGCCACTTTGCAAGGCGCGCGTCCGCCTAGGGCCGGTTGGCGAGGAATTCGAGCACGCCCGCCTTGAACACCTTGTCCCCGGTGGCGAGCATGTGGTCCCGGCCGGGAATGTCGAGGACCTTCGCGCCGGGAATGAGCGCCGCCAGACCAGAGGCAGAACCGGCTACCTCATCCTTTGTTCCGACGGCGACCAACACCGGCATCTTCAGCGTTGCCAGCCTCTCCTTCGAGATGGCGACGCGCTGCGCCCGCATACAGGCAGCAAGCGCCCGGGTGTCGCTCTGTGTCAGTTCAGCGAACTTGCGGTAGCCACGCCCGACATTCGACGTCGCGTCGGCGAGGCTCTCCGCCTCCAGCGCTTCGACGATCTCGTCCTCGCCGCCGATTCCCTCGACGAGACCAAGCCCCATGCCGCCAATGACGAGCGAGCGCACCTTGTCGGGATGATCCAGCGCGAGCATTGCTCCAATGCGTCCGCCCATCGAGTAGCCCATGACGTCGACAGGCCCGAGCTTCAGATGATCGATCAGGTTGGCCGCATCGGCCGCCATGCGTTCGGGCGAGTACGCGGACGGATCGTAGAGCTTGGCGCTGGCCCCGTGGCCGCGCACATCCATCGCGATCGTACGGAAGCCTGCCTTGGTGAGCGTGTCGATCCAACCGGTCGAGCGCCAGTTGACCGCGTTATTCGAGGCGAAGCCATGGATGAGCAGAATTGGCGTGCCTTCGCCGTCCAACTGGTAGGCTATGTCAACGCCATCCGACGAGAAATGCTGCAAAATCCGCTCCTTCTGGCAAGGTCGGGCGGACCCTACCCAATCGTGGCCGGGGCCGCTATTGTCCGCGCCGACAAGCATCCGGACGGACGGCCATGGCAGATCATATCGTTCCCCATTTCCACAACGACTCGGGCACGCCCGCCGTCGCAATCGGCGTGAAGGAATTCATGTGCGTCGGCGCCAAGCCGCCGTTTGATCATCCGCACGTCTATCTGGACATGGGCGACGACGACGAAAAGATCTGCCCCTACTGCTCGACGCTCTATCGCTACAGCGCCGGGCTCGATCCGACGCAGACCAACCCGCCGGGACACCTCTTCCTCGACCTCGCCGCCTGACGGCCCCAGCCGTGCCGACAGCGCCGGCTGCGCGACGCGAACATCAAACCGATCGTCATCGCCGGCGCCGGCATCGGTGGATTGACTGCCGCGCTTTCGCTCGCCGCAAGCGGCTGGTCGGTCGTAGTCGCGGAACGCGCAGACGCACTGAGCGAGATCGGCGCCGGCATCCAGATCACGCCCAACGCCGGCCGAATCCTCGCGCGCCTCGGACTCGACAAGGCCATGGCGGCCGCGGCACTCGAACCAGAGGCCATCGACGTCCGCAACGGGCTCAGTGGCCGCCTGCTCACATCGATCGCCTCCCAGACCCTGCGCGGGCGGTACGGCTTCCCCTATCGCGTGATCCATCGCGCCGACCTTCAGGCGCTACTGGTCGGAGCCGTGTCCGGGACACCGGCCATCCAGTTCCGTTTAGGCACGACGGTAGAAAGCCACCACGAAGATTCGGACGGCATTTCCGTCCGTATTACGCGTGCGGGCAATTCCGAGACCATCAACGCAACGGCACTCATCGCCGCAGATGGCGTGCGCTCCACGATCCGCGAGCGGATAAGCGGCGGCCATGCAAAACTCGCCGGTCGTACCGCCTGGCGCGCGCTTGTCGCCGCAGAGGATGCCCAACGCCTGCTCCGCACGACCCACATCGGCCTGTGGCTTGGCCCCAAGGCGCACCTCGTCCACTACCCGGTGATGAAGGGCGCGGCGGTGAACATCGTTGCCATCGTGGAGGACGCGGAAGACGAGGCCGGCTGGAGCGTGCCCGGCGACGCCGCCGAGATCGCCGCACGCTTCGACACGTGGTCAGACGCCGCGCGCGGCATCGTCGCCAGACCGAAGACCTGGCAAAAATTCGCGTTGGCCGGTGTCGATCCGCAGAGCCCGTGGATCAGCGGACGTATCGCTCTGATCGGCGACGCAGCCCACGCCATGATGCCATTCCTCGCGCAAGGCGCGGCGATGGCAATCGAGGATGCCGCCGTGCTGGCAAGCGCGCTTCGCGGCACAAACGACATCGCCGGTGCATTGCGGAAATACGAAGCAGAGCGAAAGCCGCGCGTGACTCGCGTCGCCGAACTGTCGCGGCGTACCGGAGAGGTCTATCACTTTGGCTCGACAATGGCCGCGCTCCGCGATGCGGCCCTATCGGTTGCCGGTGCCCGCCTCGTGCTCAGCCGAAGCGACTGGATCTATCGGTGGCTGCCGCCGACCTGATTGCCAACCGAACCTGCGAATGCACTTGCGTTGGCGAATGGGGGCATTTGCAGATGGAGGAGCGCCGTGACCGTCAAGCGCATTGTGGCAAATATCAATTGTCCCAACCCAGACGCCGCGAAGGCTTTCTATTGCGACATCCTCGGCATGGAGGTGGCCATGGACCTGGGGTGGATCGTCACATTCGCGACCAGTGCGGGAACACGACCTCAAATAAGCATGGCGACTGAGGGCGGCTCAGGCACACCGGTACCCGATCTTTCGATCGAGGTGGACAATCTGGACGAGGTCCACCGCAGAATGTTGGAGGCCGGGATCGGCATTGAGTATGGACCGGCATCAGAGCCTTGGGGCGTACGTCGCTTCTACGTTCGCGATCCCTTTGGCAAGCTCGTGAACATTCTCACCCACGAATGAGGAAAACGGCAACGCCTCTCTCAGGAACGCCGCGCTAACGCGCCGCCTCCGGTGCCTCGATCCGCCCCACCAGCTGCGGCAAGTAAAAGCCGAGCGAGCCGGCACGGGAAATGTAGAAGATCAGGAACGCCAGCCACACGCCGTGATTGCCGAGACGTGGCGCGAGGATGAAGTCGGCCGCAATGTAGACCGCAACGGCAGCAATGGCGGCATTACGCAGCATCGCTCCGCGCGTCGCGCCGATGAAGATGCCGTCGAGAATCCATGCCGGTGCGCCCAGGAGAGGCGCGATGGCGCAGTACGGCAGGAAGGTGATCGCGGCATTGCGTGCCGCCGGATCGGCGATCAGCCATGTCAGCACGGCCGGACCGAAGACATAGGTCAGGATCGCGAAGGCCGCACCGGCGACCAGCGCCGGCTCGGCGGTCAGCAGGCACGCCCGGAGGAAATCCTCCCGCGACTTGCGGCCGAAGGCACGGCCAGCTTCAGCTTCGGCGACGAAGGCGAAGGCATCGAGCACGAACGCCCAGATGGTAATGATCTGCATCAAGATGTGATTGCCGGCGAGCGGCACCGCGCCCTGGCGCGCGCCAGCATTCACGAACCACGTGAAACCGAAGATCATCATCCATGTGCGGATCATGAGGTTCACGTTGACGTCGAACAGGCGGCGCATCGCACCAAGATTGAACAGGGCTGAGGTGCTCAGGACGTCTGCGGCCCAGCCACCGCCTGACCGCACCGCGCGAACGACCAGCACGCCCCCGGCGGCTGCGGCCATCCAGTCGGCGATCGCCGTCGCGTAGCCCACGCCGGCTGGACCGAGGTGTAAGCCGAGCACGAACCAGAGGTCGAGCACGATGTTGGTGATGCTGAAGATCGCCGTCACCGCCAGCGTCGTCCCGGTGCGGCCGGTTCCGATCAGCCAGCCGGTCAGCGCAAGAACCGCCAGTGTCGCCGGGGCGCCCAGAGCGCGCGCCGTGAGATAGGCCGCCCCCTTCGCGTTCACCGCCGGCTCGCCCTGCATCACCGCGAAGCCGACGGACGCGATCACGTCGCGGAACAGCGCGACCAGCAGCCCGAGCACCCCGGCAATGACAAGAGCGCGCAAGAGAACCCGCTGCGCCTCGGCGCCGTCGTCCGCACCCACGGCTTGCGCGACAAGGCCAGTCGTTCCCATGCGGAGGAAATAGAAGCTCCACAGGAAGATGGTGATGATCGCCGAGCCTAGCGCCACGCCGCCAAGGTCAGTGGCGTCTCCCGAGAGACCGAGCACGAACGTGTCCGCCGCCCCGGCAAGCGGGATGCTGGCATTCGCGAACACCAGCGGCCAAGCACGGCGCAGAACCTGGCCGCGGGTCAAAATGTCGGTGGGCACGTTGAGGGGTGAACCTTCGATGAATCGCTTGGGCGCGTTGCTACCCAGTATGCCGCAATTTCAGTGGCGCGCGAGGGCGGCCGTCGCCGCGCCCATGCCGACCAGACACGACGCGCCCGCCCGGTTCATCCACTTCAGAACGCCGGGCCGGCGGATGCTCCTGCGCAGCCTGTCCGCGGCCAGTGCGAAGGCCAGTGCGTTGATCGTCGCAAGGCCGACGAAAGTGATTTCCATAATGACGAACTGCGGGATCAGCGCGCCATTGTGGTCGACGAACTGCGGAACGAATGCGACGAAGAAGGCGATGCTCTTCGGGTTGAGCGCGGTCACCAGAAACGCGTGGCCGAAGATGCCGCGCGCCGCCCCTTCGGTTGGATCCGCATCCACGGCCGGAAGCACCGGCGACGCGCGCCACAATCGAATGCCGAGGTAGATCAGGTAAGCCGCGCCGATCCACTTCAGCACGGTGAAAAGCGTCGCTGACGCCGCCAGCAGCGCGCCAAGGCCAGCCAGCGACAGCGTCATGGCCGTGAAATCGCCAAGCGCGACGCCGGCGGCAGTTGCAATGGCGACCCTGCGGCCCTGCGTCAGCGCGTAGCTGACCACCAGCAGCACCGTCGGTCCGGGGATCAGCAGCAGCACCGTGGAGGCAACAGCGAAAGCAAACCAGGTGGCGAGGGCCATGGCCGGCATCCCTTGATGTTTGAGACCGGGAGCAAGCTCCCGAACGCGGCATTTGGTCAAGGGCCTGATTCGCGGGAACTCAGTCGTCGCCGCGCGGGCGGCCGCGGAGCTGCTTGACCGACCCGCGGCGCACCTTGCCTTCGACACGGCGGCGCTTGCTGGCCAGTGTCGGCCGGGTCTTCTTTCTCGGTACCGGCGGTTCGGCCGCGCGGGCGATCAACTGCACCAACCGGTCTAGCGCATCGCGCCGGTTGGCCTCCTGCGTGCGGAACCGCTGCGCCATGATGACGATGACGCCCTCCCCGGTCAGCCGCGAACCCGCCAGCTTCTCCAGGCGCTGGCGAACCGCCATCGGCAGCGATGGCGAATGCCGCACGTCGAAGCGGAGCTGCACCGCGGTTGCGACCTTGTTGACGTTCTGCCCGCCCGGGCCCGAGGCGCGGATGAAACTCTCCGAAATCTCGCTCTCGTCGAGGCGAATGCTGGGCGTGATCGGGATCATGGACGGCAATGGCGGTTCATCAGGACGGGGGCGGGCGTGGTGCGGACGCCCGGGATCGAACCGGGAAGGAGTTTCCTCCGAGGGATTTTAAGTCCCTTGCGTCTACCAATTCCGCCACGTCCGCGCGATGGCCTCGGTAGGCCGCAACCGGCCGCATGGCAAGCGAAACGGCGCGAAAGCCCACAGTTCGCCGCCTTGCTCGGCCACTCGTAAGATATATCTTGACGCCCACCCGACGCGCTCCTACCTATATCGCACGATACAAGTGGAGACGGTGTCATGCATCATCATTTCAATCGAGAAGAGCGCGCATACTGGCACTTTGCGGGCCGTCACGGCGGCCCAGGCGACTGGGGCCGCGGCCCGCGCGGTCGCGGCGGCGGATGGGGCGGCGGCGCCTTCCGCGTCGGCAAGATGCTGGCGGACGGCGACCTGAGGCTGATCGTATTGGCGCTGCTCGCCGAAGGCCCGCGCCACGGTTACGAGATCATCAAGGCGCTGGAGGAGAAGTCGAGCGGCGTGTACAGCCCCTCCCCCGGCGTAGTCTATCCGACGCTGACCTATCTGGAAGAAGTCGGATACGCGACCTCTGCCAGCGAGGGCGCGAAGAAGGTCTATTCTATTACTGAGACCGGGCGGAAACATCTTGAGGAAAACCGGGACGTCGCCGACATGGCGCTCTCGGGAATCGAGAAGTTCGGCCGCAAGATGGCCCAGGCCCGTTCCTGGTGGGAGAGTCAGCGGCGCGGTGGCGAAGGCCAGGCGCCCGATCGCGATATTCCCGGTGTTATCAATGAGTTGAACGAGGGCCGCCGGGCCCTGAAGATGGCGATCGCGGAGAAGCTCGACGCCTCCGAGGACGAGCAGCGGCGGGTCGCGGATATCCTCCAAAGGGCCGCCGAGACCATCCGGAAGCCCGCCGAACAGCGGACGAAGACCGACGACATCGACCTCGGTTAAGCGCGGGACGTCGCCGAACTGCCGACAGGCCGTCCCGACACCGGCGATGGGAGCGTTGCCACGCGCAACGCTCCCATGCTTCGCATCGATAGCCGTCAAAATCGTTCGGGTGCATAGTCCGCCTCCGCCGCGGTTCTGCGGCGCGATTCATTTGAAGGCAGGACGACGACGTGAACGCACCAGCGCAGGGCGGCAGCAAGACCGACATAGTCGCTGACCCAACGGTATTCGCGATCCTGATCGCGCTCAGCGTCTCGCACCTCCTCAACGACACGATCCAGTCGCTGCTGCCGGCGATCTACCCGATCCTCAAGGACTCGTTCGCCCTCGACTACGGACAGATCGGGCTGATCACTTTCACCTTCCAGGTGACGGCATCGCTGCTGCAGCCGTTCGTCGGCATCTACACCGACAAGCGGCCGCAGCCCTACTCGCTGCCCGTCGGGATGGGCGCGAGCTTCTGCGGCCTGATCCTGTTGTCGGTCGCGCCGACATACGGCGTGCTTCTGATCGCGGCCGGGCTGATCGGGATCGGCTCGTCGATCTTCCATCCGGAATCGTCCCGCATCGCTCGTCTGGCGTCGGGCGGCCGTCACGGCTTCGCCCAATCGATCTTCCAGGTCGGCGGCAATGTCGGCACGGCCATCGGCCCCCTGCTCGCGGCGGCGATCGTAGTGCCCTACGGCCAGTCGAGCATCGCCTGGTTCTCGATCATCGCCATGGTCGCCATCGGCGTGCTCTGGCGCGTCAGCGTCTGGTATCGCGCCAACCACTTCACGCCGGCGCGCAAGCCCCGCCTGATGCCCGATCGTCCAGCGGCCCGACCTCAGCCACGCCAAGGTTGTCATCTCGCTCATCATCCTCGGCATGCTGGTCTTCTCCAAGTTCTTCTACCTGGAGAGCATCAGGAGCTACTACACGTTCTTCCTGATCGACCGGTACGGGCTGTCGATCCCGACGGCGCAGATCCTGCTCTTCGTCTTCCTGTTTTCCGTCGCGGCCGGCACCCTGATCGGCGGGCCGCTCGGCGACCGCTTCGGACGCAAGTACGTGATCTGGGCGTCGATCCTCGGCATCCTGCCGTTCACCCTGATCCTGCCGCATGTCGGGCTGGTGTGGACGGTGATCCTGACGATCCCGATCGGCGTCGGCCTCGCCTCCGCCTTCCCCGCGATCATCGTGTTCGCGCAGGAACTGGTGCCCGGCAAGACGGGCATGGTGTCCGGCATCTTCTTCGGGCTCGCGTTCGGCATGGGCGGTCTCGGCGCCGCGGCGCTCGGTCAACTCGCCGACCACACATCGATCGAGTTCGTCTATCAGGTGTGCGCGTTCCTGCCGGCGATCGGCCTGCTCACCGTCTTCCTGCCGAACATTGAGCGGTCGCCACGATCGTAGGCGCGCCTCGCCAGGCGGCAACCTGGACTGGCGAGTCCAACAGAATCGCGTTTATGCTCGGTCCGGCTGCAGTCAGCAGGCACGCCGCAAGAGGCACAACCTGTCCGACAACCGGAGCATCCTCATGTTCGGTCGCCGGTGTCGCGCCGGGTAGCGCCGACGATGTTTGGTGTGTCCAGGCGTTCCTGGACTTCAAGGGCTCTGCGGGCATCTACTACGCGGGCATCGGCCGCAGCGGGACCTGCGCAGGACTTGGCCTGGAGAATTGCGACGCGTTCGAAGCCGACGTAACCCGGATCGAGACACCCGGCGTCATTGGTAAACAGGAGGTCAACGAAATGAGCATGACCGAGCACCTGAACGCCGGCGGCCGCATCCAGAAGTAGCTGGCCGGGCTGCTGACGGTTGGGAGAACGACGATGGTTAGAACAGTCTTTTTCCTTGCGCTTGCCCTGTCGCTCACAACGGTGGCCGGGGCGGTGGCGGGCAGTCTGCCGGGCGAAAAGTTCCAGGCCATCCTCGACGAGGCCGTTGCTTCGGGCGTGCCCGGCGCAGTGATTCGCGTCGAGACCGCCGATGGCGAGAGTTGGGCCGGTGCTGCCGGCGTCGCCAGCGTCGGCGGACGCAAGATGGCTCCGAATGACCTCTTCCGTATTTTCAGCATCACCAAGACCATCACCGCGGCTACCGCCTTCACGCTGATCGACGAGGGCAAGCTCGGCCTCGACGACCCGATCGGCGCGTGGCTCGACGCAAGCCTCGTCGCCAACCTGCCCAACAGCGGCGACGTGACCGTCCGTCAGCTCATCGCCCAGACGAGCGGGATCCGGGAATACTTCGACGACCGCTTCATCTCCATGATCCGCCCAAATTTTGCCCGCGTCTGGAATCCGGCGGAGCTGGTGGCTCACGCGGCGGACGGAGAGCCGGTCGCCCCCCCCGGCGATGGCCCTTCCTACTACTCCAACACGAACTACGCGCTGCTCGGCCTCATCATCGAGAAGGCGTCGGGCATGCGGCTCGCCGATGCCGTCCGGGCCCGCGTGCTGGTGCCGCTCAACGCAGCCGATACCTTCTTGTGGGGCGAGCCGGGCCGTCCCCAGCCGGTATCCGGCTACTACGACGACGGCGGCGAACGGACAGACCTCTCGACTGTCGATCTCTCCGCCTTCTGGGCGGCAGGCGACCTTCTCTCGACCGCGGCGGACACGGCGACGCTCCTCCGCGGTCTCCTCGGCGGCGATCTCCTCTCCGCCGAAAGCCGCGCCCTGATGACCGCAGACTTCCGACCGCTGGTCGGCCGACCCGTCGCGTATGGCTACGGCACCATGCGCATCCCGCTGTTTGACCCGGCGCCGGTCGGTCATACCGGCGAAGGGCCTGGTGGCGACGCCCTCGCATTTTGGTGGCCCGACGACGGAACAATCGTCGTCATCCTGACCAACCTCGAGAACGGTGCTCACGTCACCATGCTGAAGGAAGTCGCCGCGGCGCTCGGCAAGTAGCCAGGATCGGGATCCCCACTACCATTCCGCCGTATTGGCTCTTAAGGCGCGGCGGATGATCTTCGCACCGCATAGCGCTTGAACTACACGACGGCCGGGTGCTCAACTCACCGCGCCGAGTCCGCGATCAAGAGGCCCGGGCGTTGGGGAGAGACATGTGACGACGAAACGCGAGTATGGCCGCACGCCCGGCCGCAAGGCACTGCAACCCGGTCAGATTTCGCGCATTGCCGTGGTCAACAAGGACAGTGGCGCGACGCGCACGGTGCTTGAACTCGACACGTTGTTCGAGGCGCCGAACTGGACGAAGGACGGACGGTGGCTGGTCGTCAACGGCGGCGGCAAGCTCTGGAAGCTGCCGGCCGACGGTTCGGCCAAGCCGACAGAGATCTTCACCGGCCGCGTGCAGGGCTGCAACAACGACCACGTGCTGTCGCCGGACAACAAAGAAATCTTCGTCAGCTCGCTGGGGCATCTCTATCGCCTGCCCTTCGACGGCGGCGAGCCGGTTCAGGTCTCCAACGACCACGCGCCGGATTCCGGTTTTCTCTACTACCTGCACGGCATTTCGCCCGACAGCCAGACGCTGGTCTACACGGCGGTGGAGCCCTATGGCGGCGCGCCGCGCGGCCGGCTCAACATCGCAACGATACCCGCCGCCGGAGGCGCGGACCGCTGGTTCACCAACACGCTGGCGCACTGTGACGGACCCGAATACACGCCCGACGGAAAGTGGATCTATTTCAACTCGCAGTTCGCCGCGAGACGTCCCGGCCACGCGCAAATATTCCGCATGGCGGTTCAAGGCGGCGCGCTCGAACAGATGACCTTCGACGACCGGGTGAACTGGTTCCCGCACTTCTCGCCGGACGGAAAGTGGATGGCCTATATCAGCTACGAGCAAGGCACGATCACCCATCCGGCAGACCTCAACATCGAACTGAGGGTCATGCCGGCCGACGGCGGCGAGAGCCGCGTGGTCGTCAGCACATTCGGCGGCCAGGGCACGTTCAACGTCAACTCATGGGCGCCGGACAACGTCCACTTTGCCTATGTGGAATATCCCTTCGTCGATTGAAGCGGACTCATGGAAGCGTAGCTACAACCCGATCGCGGCCCCGAAAATCTGGACAAGCCTCCGGCTGGAGGGCATAGCGTGACGCTCCCGCCTGCGACGGAGCCCTGATGCCAGAATTTCTTCCCGGAGCCCTGTTCAGCGGCATCCTGACAGTCGTGTTCGTGATCGTGCTGCGCGTGCGCGCCGGCAGGCCACGCCTGTCGGCCTGGAAGCTGGGTCTCATCGGCATCGCGGCGGCCTTCGTGATCCCGTGGGGGCTCGCCCTCGCCGCCGAGGCATGGCGCGCCACGCCTGCGCTGCCCGCTCTGCCTGTCATCACCTTCGATCAGGTGTTCATCGGAGCATGGGTGGCGATCGCGGTGCTCGCCATCAGCCATCGTCCCGGCAGGCGGCCGCTTGTGCCTCTCTGGGCCGGGCTGCTGGCCGGCGTGGCGGTCGCCGCCCTGCTGCCGCCATTTCTCTATCTGGTGACCGGCACCTATCAGCGCCCGTCGCTGCGTGCGGACGTCAACCATTGCACGCGCGGCATGACCGGGCAGGTCCAGCCCCGCGAAGTCGTCAACATCTGCGATGAGCCGATCGCCGTGGGCCTTTGCCTGCCCGGCGAGACCAACCCCGCGCCCTGTGTACAGACCGAGACCCTCCAGCCCGGCGAGACCGCGCGGTTCGATCCCGGCGAAGCCACGCTCTCCTCGTTGCCGTCCAATCTCGACGGCCTGACCGTCGTCGCCTGCCGCCCGCCGGATCGCCCCTCGCGCATGCAGACCACCATGGGGCGCGGGTATGAGGGCGTGTGCCTGCCGCCGGCTTGACCGGTCAGGATTGAGCGCGTTGCCGGGTGAGATGACGAAGTAGCGGCTGCCTAGGACGCCGCGGCGTGTCCGCCGCTGGTTTGGCCCTTCGCCTGAAGGCGTGCAATCGCTTCCCTGTCGCCAAGTTGCTCGGCGGCTGCGAGCGCCCGGCTGAAATGGGCCGTGCTTTCCGTTTTCGCGTGCAGGGCCTCGGCGACTTCTCCGGCCATGGTGTAGTAGCGCACCGCGCGCTCATGGTCGCCGGCCAGTTCGAAATGCTGGGCCAGCCGGTGGGCATGCTCCTCCAGCTTTTCGCCGAAGATGGCCTCCATCGCCTCGGCGACGCGCTTGTGAAACTCGCGCCGCTTGCGATTGAGCATGGAGCCGTAGGCGGCGTCGCGGGCGAGATCGTGCTTGAACATGTACTCGAGCTCGGGCACACGGCCGGCCTCGCGCAGCAGTTCGAGGCGCTCGAGCGAGAGCATCTGCTTGTCGAGCGCCAGTGCGCTGTCGGAGATGCTTTCGAGAATGCGGTAGTAGAAGGCGCGGCCAATCACCGAAGCCGCCTGCAGGGTCGACTTGGTCTGCTCGTCGAGCCGGTCGATGCGCGCCATCAGGAGAGCCTGAAGGCTGTCCGGGATCGGAATGTCGGCGACATTGGTGGCGGCATTCCATTGCAGCCCGCCATCGGTCTGGAGCACAGCGCCCTGGTCGATCAACGTGCGCACCACCTCTTCGACAAAGTAAGGGTTGCCGTCCGTCTTCCTGAGGATCAGCGCATGCAGATCGTCAGGCAGGTCCGCGATGTTGAGGAGCGCGGAGACCAGCGCGTCGGTGTCGCCGGCATCGAGAGGCTGGAGCATCAGTTCGTCGTAACGATGCGGATATTCCAATTCCGCCGTCTGCTTGATCCGCCATGACGGCGCCTGTCGCTCCGGCCGGAAGGCACAGAGAAAGAGGATCGGCACCTCCTCGACCATCTTGAAGAGATGGATGACAAGATCGATCGAGGCCGGGTCGGCCCATTGCAGGTCGTCCAGCACCAGGACGCGCGGCCCTGCCTTGGCGGACGCCAGCCACGCGGGATAGACGTTGTCGTAGAGGTCCTGCCGGATCGCCTCGGCGGAATAGTCCTGCGCCGCCTCGTGCAGGACCTTGGCGGCGATCACCCGCTCGACGGCGACCGAGCACAGCGAGACGACTTCGTCGGGCGCGCCAGTCGAGCGCAGGCCGTTGTCCACCTTGTGGTGGATGATGTCGGGCGAGTCATCCAGTTCGATACCGAACATCTGGCGGGCGAAATTCTGGAAGAGCCCGAACGGCCGGTTGGCGTCGTAGGGAACGCCGTGGGCGACGTCCCAGCCCTCGGCGAGGCCATCCTTCTCCCACTCCTTGAAGAGTTCGGCGATCAGCCGGCTCTTGCCGAGCCCGGCTTCGCCGATGATCGTGATGATGCGACCCCTGCCCTGCTTGAGGTCGGAGAGCGCGGCGTTCATCACCGCCAGTTGCGCGTCGCGCCCGATCAGCGGCGCACCGACTCCGCGATGGCTGCCGCCCGGCGCGCCCCTGGAGCGGATCACGCGATATGCCGGAACCGGTTCGCTCTTGCCTTTCAGCTCAACGCCGCCCAGCGCCTCGACCTCGAAGAAGGGTTCGATCAAGCGGAACGTATCCTGCGAAACCTGAACGGTTCCCGGCGCCGCGGTCTGCTCCATGCGCGCGGCGACGTTCACGGCGTCACCCATGGCCGTGTATTCCATCGCCTGGGCCGAGCCGACATCGCCGACCACCACGGGACCGGTGTTGATCCCGATGCGGATGCCGAATTCGATGCCCATCTCCTTGCGGATGTCTTCCGCGAGCAACTTGACCGAGGCGAGCATGTCGAGGGCAGCGAGCACGGCACGCTGCGGATCGTCCTCGTGGGCAATCGGCGCGCCGAAGAAGGCAAGGACGGCGTCGCCCATCAACTTGGCGACGGTCCCCTCGTAGCGGACGATCGGCGCGGTGAGGCGCTGGAAGGCCCGGTTCATCAGGTCCGTCCAGTCCTCGGGATCGAGGTTCTCGGCAAGCGCGGTCGAATTCACCACATCGCAGAACAGCGCGGTGATGACGCGCCGCTCGCCGCGCATCTCGCGCTTGCCCGGCGCGGGCGTATGGTTGGATGGCCCTATCGCGCTGGGCCTGCCTGGCTCGATCGCCATGTCAATCTCCCCAAACTCCCCGCCATCCTACCACCGAAAGCTCAGGTCTTCAGGAAATCGGCGAAAGCCTCCTGGTAGTCCGGGTGCCAGCGGGACAGCGGCGGGCGCTTCTCGGTGATGTCGCCGGCGGCCCACTGGATGCGCTTGTTGTCGACTTCGTGGGTGACGTCGTTGTCCGGGCAGATGATGTAGAAGTCGTCGTTGCCCATGGCTTCGAAGAGCATGTCGATCACCTGGTCCGGCCACCACGCGCCGTCAGGCTTCTCGCCGCCGCCGCGCGCCGTCAGGCCGGTGAAGGTCCAGCCCGGCACCAGCAGGTGGGCGGTGACCTTGCAGTCCGGCGTATTGCGCAGCGTGTGGGCAAGGCCTTCGGTCAGCACCTTCACGCCGGCCTTGGACACGTTGTAGGCGGTATCGCCCGGCGGACAGGTGATGCCCTGCTTGGAGCCGGTGTTGACGATGGCGGCCGGCGTGCCCTGCGCGATCATCGCCGGCGCGAACGCATGCACGCCGTTGATGACGCCCCAGAGGTTCGTGCCGAGCACCTGCTGCCAGCCCTCGTAGTTCTCGAAGGCGCCGCCGCCCTTGCCCCGGCCGGCATTGTTCATCAACACGGCAACCTCGCCGAAGGCGGCATAGGCCGTATCCTTCAACCGGTCGACCTCGTCCTTCTTGCTGACGTCGATGCGGACAGTGAGGACATCGAGCTTTCCGCCGGGCGCGGCCGCGGCGATCTCTTTCGCGGCGGCATCGAGGGCGTCCTGTTGAAGGTCGGCAATGGCGACCTGCATGCCGCGCGCGGCGAAGCGCTTCGCGGCGGCAAGGCCGATGCCGCTGGCGCCGCCGGTGACGACCGCACTGCGGCCCGAAGAGAGAGCGGGATGGTCAGACATGAGGCGTAGTTCCTTTCCAGGTCGCCCGGCGCAGACATTTACGCCAGCAACCGCTTGGAAATCACGCCTTCCGCCTGGTTTGCAACCCAGTTCTCGAATTCTTCCACCCGCACCGGCCGGCCATAGAGAAAGCCCTGGAAGGAGCGGCAGCCGGATTGGCGGAGCAGCCGAAGATGCCATGCCTATCGTGAACCTGGGGCCGGCAGGCGAAGGTCTATTGGCGGCCGTGCGAAAATGAGGGCTAACTTGAGCGCAACCGCCGGAAAGGGCTAAACAAACGCGTCCTTGGGAGGGGACCCCGCAGATGGCTGATTTCACGACGACCGTTGCCGGATCCTTGCCCAAGCCATCGTGGCTGGCCGAACCGAACCGCCTTTGGGCGCCCTGGCGGCTGGAGGGCGAAGACCTCATCCGCGCCAAGCGCGACGCCACCGTTCTCGTCATCAAGCTTCAGGAGGACGCCGGCATCGCCATCGTCAGCGACGGCGAGCAGTCGCGACGCCACTTCGTCCACGGCTTCCTTGAGTTCGTCGAGGGCATCGACTTCGCCCATCAGGTCGCCATGGGCATCCGCAAGAACCGCTACACCGCCATGGTACCGGTAGTGAAGGACCAGATCCGCCTGACTGGCCGCGTCCATGCCGACGAGGCGCAAACGGCGCGCGCCCACACCAAGGGCAAGCTGAAGATCACCATGCCCGGCCCCATGACCATCGTCGACACGATCGCGGACGAGCACTACGGCGACCGTACCAAATTGGCTTTCGCCTTCGCCGACCTGCTCAATCAGGAAGCCCGAGCACTGCAGGCCGACGGAGTCGACGTGATCCAGTTCGACGAGCCGGCGTTCAACGTCTACATGGACGAGGTCAAGGACTGGGGCATCGAGGCGCTGCATCGCGCCATCGACGGCCTGACCTGCACGACCGCGGTCCACATCTGCTACGGCTACGGCATCAAGGCCAATCTCGAGTGGAAGCAGTCCCTCGGCGGCGTGTGGACGCAGTATGAGGAGATATTCCCGGCGCTGGCCGCAAGCCAGCTAAACCAGGTGTCGGTGGAGGCGATGCATTCGCATGTGCCGCTTCAGCTGCTCTCGCTGCTGGAAGGCAAGGACGTGCTGCTTGGCTGCATCGATGTGGCAAACGAGACCGTCGAGACGCCTGAAGAGGTTATGCACCTGATCGAACAGGCGACAGCGTATGTGCCGCCGGAGCGCATCTTCCCCTGCACCAATTGCGGCATGGCGCCGATGCAGCGAGACCTCGCGTTCGCCAAGCTGAAAGCGCTGGGCGATGGCGCCGCGCTGGCGCGGCAACGCCTCGGATAGCCACCTCACCCACGCCCCCGCGACAATGCGCCCGGGTTGCTGACCGACCGATCGGTCAGTATGTTTCCCGGCATGAACGCACGACGCGACACCCGCACGGCCATCGTCGAGGCTGCGATAGCCCTGCTCGGCCGGGACGGCCCCGAAGGCTTCAGCGCCTCGGCACTCGCCCGCGACGTCGGCATCAGCAAGGCCAACCTGTTCCACCACTTCCCCAATCTCGACGAGGTCCCTCTCGCCGCTCTCGACCTGCTGGGCGCCGCGATGCTTGCGCCGGCCGGCAGGAAACCACGGACTGCCCGCGCGTGGCTGATCCAGCTGGGTAACAGAACGCTGAAGCTCACCGGAGAGCAGCAGCGGTTTCTCAAGGCATACTTTGTCTTCTTCGGTCGCGCTCTCTTCGACGAGCGCATGCGGGCAAAACTCAGGGCAAGCGCCGAACCGACGCTCGCCGCAATGGTCGAACAACTGGGCGCATACCTGCCCAAGCCCGAGGCGGAGGTAACGGCGCGGCTGGCCCTCATGACCCTCGACGGGCTCGGGTTGCACGTCCTTGCCTTCGGCGAGGATCGCATGACGCGACAGGCGTGGCGGCGGTTCGTCGATGCACTCTTTCCAGAGGAGAAGAAGCCATGAAAGCAATTATCTGCGGCGCCGGCATCGCCGGCCTGACCCTCGGGACGCTGCTTGGCCGCGACGGCTGGGAGGTGATCATCGTCGAACACGCAGCCGGGCTTCGCGACGAAGGCTACATGATCGACTTCATGGGCTCAGGCTACGAGGTATCGGAGCGGATGGACCTGGTCGGCCGTCTCAAGGAAATCGCCTACGACATCCCGACCGTCGATTGGCTGGACCGCAAAGGCCACGTCGGGGCCCGACTGGACTACCATCGCTTCGCGGCAATGCTGGATGGCAAGTTGCTGAGCCTGATGCGCGGCGACCTCGAGCACGTCCTGTTCGAGGCGCTGCCGAAATCGGTCGACATGCGCTTCGGCCAGACCATTACCCGGATCGAAGACAAGAGCGATGCCGTCACCGTGACGCTGTC
Source organism: uncultured Alphaproteobacteria bacterium (assembly GCA_963798195.1). Taxonomy (GTDB): domain Bacteria; phylum Pseudomonadota; class Alphaproteobacteria; order Rhizobiales; family Kaistiaceae; genus CAVSRC01. The sequence goes on from CAWCSF010000010.1 coordinate 1,392,503, forward strand.
CGGCGGCGCGGTCGAGACGGCGGACATGATCGTCGGCGCGGATGGGATCCATTCCCGCGTGCGGGCCGAAGTATTCGGTGACGAGAGCCAGTTCTCGCGTTATCTCGGCTACCACACCGCCGCCTTCATCTATCAGGATGCCGACGCGGTTCGCGATCTCGGAAACCGGTTCAGGATCATGGCCCTGCCCGGCCGGCAGGTCGGATTCTATCCAATCCGGGAAGGCAAGGTCGCTGCCTTCTTCGCCCATGTCTCCGAGGACCCCGCCCTGCCCGCCGATCCCGTCGCTGAACTGCGGCGGGTCTATGGCGATCTCGGCTGGCTGGTTCCGCAAAGCCTGGACCATGCCGAGAAGCTCCCCGGCATCTACTACGACCAGATCGCACAGATCGAGATGGACCAGTGGAGCAAAGGACGCACCACGCTGATCGGAGATGCGGCGGACGCGGTCTCGCTGCTCGCCGGGCAAGGCGCATCGCTCGCCATGGGCACGGCCTACGTGCTCGCGGACGAACTGCGCACGAAGGCGGACGTTCCATCCGCGCTCACCGCGTACCAGGGTCGCCTGCTGGCGGAGGTCCGCAAGAAGCAGGAGTCCGGGCGCAAGACGGCGAGATGGATCGTGCCTCAGACCAAGTGGGACATCACGCTGCGCAACCTGACGCTCCGCGCCGCGACCATGCCCGGACTGAGCTGGATCCTGAAGCCGTATCTCGTGTCGGGAACGGAAAGCGTGATCGAACGTAAGGCAGCCTGAGCCGCATGAAGCTCCGGCGGATCGGGGCCGACCGCTCGGATGCTTCGCCACTCCTGCTGCCGGACAGCTTTCCGGAATGGTAGCTGTCGCGGCCTACCCGGCGGTCCCCTGCGCGATCGGCGGCTGGAACGAGTAGCCCATGTCCCACGGGAAATAGATCCAGGTATCCTGGCTGACCTCGGTGATGAACGTGTCGACCAGGGGCCGCCCCGCCGGCTTGGCGTAGAGCGTGGCGTAATGGCACTTCGGCACCATCTCGCGCACCAGCCGCGCCGTCTTGCCGGTGTCAACGAGGTCGTCGATGACCAGCACGGCGGCACCCTTGCCGCCGGCCATGTCGACGATGTCCTTGCCGACCGGCTTCAAAACCTGAAGGCCGCCCTGCTCCTTGTAGTCGTGATAGGAGGCAACACAGACCGTCTCGATCAGGCGGATGCCAAGTTCGCGGGCGATGATCGCCGCCGGCACCAGCCCGCCGCGCGTGACGCAGACGATCGCCTCCCAGTTGCCCTGCGCCGACAGGCGCCAGGCCAGCGCGCGCGAGTCGCGATGGAACTGGTCCCATGAGACCGGGAATGCCTTGTCTGGCGGCGGCTGCGACATCGGAATCTTTTCCCCTGACCTAGCGGACGAGTTGCGCCCGAACCGTTTCCAGCATCGCCTTGACCGCGGCTTCCGCTGCATCGAGCCGCGCTTCGTCGCGTCCGCGCAGCACCAGCGTCGTGGTGAAGCCGATGCCCTCCTGAAAGCCGGGATAGCTGCCCATGCCGACATCAGGGAATGCCTTTTGCACCGCGCCGAAGGGGCCGGCGATGTCGCCTTCCTTCAGGCCGGCGGCAAGCGAGCGCGACAGCATCTTCTTGCCCGTCGCCAGTCGCGGCGCCAGCGCGTCGAGCATGGCATGCATGATGCTCGGCACGCCGGCCATGACGTGAACGTTGCCGATGGAGAAGCCGGGCGCCTTGGACACCGAATTCTCGATCAGCGTCGCGCCGTCGGGGATACGGGCCATGCGCAGCCGCGATTCGTTGAGGTCGGCCTTGGGAATGCGCTCCAGCAGCATGGCCACGGCGCGGGGATCGACGTCGATGCCGACGCCGAACGCCTTGGCGACGGAATCGGCCGTGATGTCGTCGTGGGTCGGGCCAATACCGCCGGTCGTGAAGACATGGGTGTAGCGGCTGCGTAGAGCGTTGAGGGCCGTTACGATCTCGGCCTCGATGTCGGGAACCACCCGGACTTCGCGCACGTCGATGCCGATCGCCGTCAGGTACTCGGCGATGTAGCCGATGTTCTTGTCCTTGGTCCGGCCGGACAGGATTTCGTCGCCGATGACCAGAATGGCGGCGGTGACGATGTCCCCGGCCGGTGCGTCAGGCATTCCCACCCCCTCGCGAAAAGAAGCCGTCGTTTACACCCCCCGCCCGCGCCCCTCAAGCGAGGCGGCGGACGGATTCGAGCCGGTTTCCGGATAATTGAGCCAGCGCAATGCCGGCCTGGCGCCGAGCGCCTCTGATATGGCCATGCGTCCAGACCTGATTGCCCGCTACAGCGACCAGCGCCTCCCGCGCTACACCAGCTATCCGACCGCCCCGCACTTCAGCCCGGCGGTCGGCCCCGAGACCTACGCCGCCTGGCTGGCGGCAACCCCCGCGGGAACGCCGGCCTCGCTCTACGTCCACGTGCCCTTTTGCCGGCGGATGTGCTGGTACTGCGGCTGCAACACGGCGGTCACGCTGAAGGACGAGCCGATCGCGGCATACGGCGAACTGCTTCGTTCCGAGATCGCAATGATCCGCGATCACCTCGGCAAGCGCCTGCCGGCCGTCCATCTCCATTTCGGCGGAGGCACGCCGACCATCCTTGCGCCCGGCCTCTTCGCCAGCGTGATGGCGGACCTTCACGCCGCCTTCCATATCGGCCACGACGCCGAACTGGCCATCGAGATCGACCCGCGCACCCTCACCCACTCCATGGTCCTGGCCATGGCCGAGGCCGGCATCAACCGCGCCAGCCTCGGCGTGCAGAGCCTCGATCCGGCCGTGCAGAAGGCGATCAATCGAGTCCAGAGCTACGCGCAAACCGCGCGCGCCGTCGCCTGGTTACGTGCCGCCGGCATCGGCGGCATCAACCTCGACCTGATCTACGGCCTGCCGCACCAGACCGTCGCCTCCTCCCTGGACACCGTGGGCGAATGCCTGAAGCTTGAGCCTGAGCGTATCTCGGTCTTCGGCTACGCCCACGTGCCAAGCTTCAAGAAGCACCAGCGGAAGATCGATTCGGCCACCCTTCCGGGCGGCGCGGCACGCAACGAACAGTCCGAAGCGATCGCCAACGCACTGGCCGCCGCAGGCTATGTCGCAATCGGCATCGATCACTATGCCCGCCCCGACGACCCGATGGCGCGCGCCGCCGCGGATGGGACGCTCCACCGCAATTTCCAGGGCTACACCACCGACCCTGCCGCGCTGCTCATCGGCTTCGGCGCTTCTGCCATCGGCCACATGCCCCAAGGCTACGTCCAAAACGATCCGGTCGTGCGCTCGTGGTCCGCCGCAATCGCCCAAGGCCGCCTGGCGACAGTGAAGGGTTACGCCCTGACCTCGGACGATCGCCTCCGCGCCGACCTGATCGAGCGGGTCATGTGCGACTTCCGCGTCGACATAGGCGCGGTCTGCCGGCACCATGGCGCCCATCCGGAAGCGCTCGGCGATGCGCTCGCCCGCATCGACGCGATGGCCGCCGACGGTATTCTCGTACGCGCCGGCGACGTGGTCGAAATAATCCCGGACGCCCGCGGCCTCGCCCGTGCCGTGGCGGCGACCTTCGATGCCCACCTCGCGAATTCCACCCGTACCCATAGCCCGGCGCTATAAGTCGCCGCACCGGATGGCGTGCTAACCTGCTTCGGTCGACGGCCAGTGCCCATACGGGCCGGCATGGAACACCTTGGGGGACGGAACGAATGCCTCGCACGAACTGGGCCGGGAATCTCACCTATGGCGCCGCACGCCTTCTCGAGCCTGAGACGGTCATCGAGGCGCAGGAGGCCGTGCACTCATCCGCAAAGGTGCGTGCGCTCGGCTCCCGCCATTGCTTCAACGACATCGCGGACACGCCCGGCACCCAGATATCCCTCAGCAAGTTGGGCCGGGTCGTTTCGGTGGACAAGGCGCGGCACCAGGTCACCGTTGACGGCGGCATACGCTACAGCGATCTCGGCCCGACCCTGAACGCGCAAGGGTACGCGCTCCACAATCTCGCTTCGCTGCCGCACATCACCATCGCCGGCGCCTGCGCCACGGCGACCCACGGCTCGGGCGTGAAGCTCGGCAACCTCGCAACCGCCGTCGCAGCGCTGGAATTCATCAATGCGTCGGGTGACCTCGTCAGCCTGTCACGCGACAAAGACCCCGACACCTTTCCCGGCGCCGTGGTCAATCTCGGCGCCCTTGGCGTCATCACCCGCCTGACGCTCGATGTGGAGCCAGCCTTCGACGTCGAGCAGCGTCTCTGGCTGAACCTGCCCATGGCGGCACTCGAAGCGAATTTCGAGGCGGTCATGGCGAGCGGCTACAGCGTCAGCCTGTTCACCCGCTGGCTTGGCGAGGCTGTCGAGCAGGTCTGGGTCAAGAGCCGGGTCGACACCCCGTCCGACGTGGACGGCAGGTTGACCGCCCTCGGGGCGGCTGCCGCCACCGAGAAGCTCCACCCCGCGACCGGCCCCACCGACGCCGCCAATTGCACCGAGCAGATGGGCCTCGCCGGGCCAGCCTATGATCGCCTCCCCCACTTTCGTCACGACGCCATACCCGCCACCAGCGGCGACCATCAGGCGGAGTATTTCGTGCCGGTCGAACACGCCGTCGCCGCCGTGAAGGCGCTGCGCCGGTTCGCGCCGCAGCTCTCAACGTGCCTGCTGATTTCCGAGGTCCGCATCGTCGCGGCCGACGATCTCTGGCTCAGTTCCGCCTATGGCCGGCCGGTGGTCGGCTTCCACTTCTCCTTCGGCAAAAACTGGCCGGCGCTGCTCGACGTGCTGCCCGGACTGGAGGAAGCCCTCGCGCCGTTCGACCCGATTCCCCATTGGGGCAAGCTCTTCACCATGGCGCCGGAGACCGTCCGCGCGCGCTATGCGCGGCTCGGGGATTTCCGCAGCCCTGCTCGATGCGCACGATCCGAAGGGCAAATTCCGCAACGGCTTCGTGGAGCGCTATGTCTTCGGCCGTGCCTGACATGCCGAAGCACGCCGCCCCCCGAACATGCGCTTCCCCGTCCCGCTGACCGAGGCGCGGCTCATCCGCCGCTACAAGCGCTTCCTCGCCGACGTGGAAATGCCCGGCGGCGAAGTGGTGACCGTCCATTGCGCCAATCCCGGCGCCATGACCGGCCTCGCCGAGCCGGGCATGCGGGTGCTGCTGTCGCGTTCCGACAGCAAGACGCGCAAGCTGCCCCATTCGTGGGAACTGGTGGAGGCCGATGGCGGGCTGATCGGCATCAACACAAGCCACCCCAACCGGCTGGTGGAAGAAGCGCTCGCTGCGGGCGCCATAGCCGAACTGGCCGGGTACGACACCGTGCGGCGCGAGGTGAAGTACGGCCGCAATTCCCGCATCGACTTCTTGCTGACGGGCGAAGGACGACCGGACGCCTATGTCGAGATCAAGAACGTCCACCTGTCGCGCCGGCCCGGCCTCGCCGAGTTCCCCGACTCGCCTACCGCGCGCGGGACCAAGCACCTCGGCGAATTGACCGCCATGGCGGCCGCCGGCCACCGGGCGGTCATGCTCTACCTCGTCCAGCGGACCGACTGCACGGCGTTCCGTCTCGCCGGCGACGTCGATCCGGCCTATTCCGCCGCTTTTGCCGTGGCCAAAGCGGCAGGGGTCGAGATGCTGGCCTACGCCTGCCGCATCTCGGAGCAAGAGATCGTGGTGGCCGGCAGGCTGCCGTTCTTGTCATAGGAGCCCTGCTTGCGCGTTTGGCCGAAAATGGCCATATGCTCGGGACCATGATCAATTACGTCGAAGCCGCCCTGGCCCCGCTCAAGAACGATGGCCAGATCAAGCTCCATACGGCCGAGGACTTTGCCGCAATGCGGCGCGCCGGCGCGCTCGTGGCCGAGTGCCTTGATGCGGTCGAGGACATCATTCGCCCCGGCCTGCCGACCGACGAGATCGACCGCTTCGTCTACGACTTCGCCCTGGCGCACGACGCCCTGCCGGCGACCCTTGGCTACAAGGGTTACATGAAGTCTACCTGCGTCTCGATCAACCACGTCGTCTGCCACGGCATCCCGAGCGACAAGCCGCTCAAGGACGGCGACATCGCCAATATCGACGTGACGCTGATCCTCGACGGCTGGCACGGCGATTCCAGCCGCATGTACGCGGTCGGCAACGTCAAGCGCGCCGCCCAGCGACTGGTCGACGTGACCCACGAATCGATGCTGCGCGGCATCGCCGCGATCCGGCCGGGCGCCACCACGGGCGATATCGGCTTCGCCATCCAGGAATATGCCGAGAGCGAGCGCTGCAGTGTGGTGCGCGATTTCTGCGGCCACGGCGTCGGCCGCCTGTTCCATGACGTGCCCAACATCCTGCACTACGGCAGCCCCGGCGAAGGCTCCGTGCTGAAGCCCGGCATGATCTTCACCGTCGAGCCGATGATCAATCTCGGCCGTCCGCACGTGAAGGTGCTCTCGGACGGCTGGACGGCGGTCACCCGCGACCGCTCGCTGTCGGCGCAGTTCGAGCACACCGTGGGCGTCACCGAGACCGGCCACGAGATCTTCACAGTCTCGCCGAAGCATGGCCTTGCGCTGACCGACGGTGCATGAAGCCGCCGTCCGCCCGCGAGGGGGACGCGCCCCATTTCCTCGGCCATCGCGAGCGCCTGAAATCACGCTTCCACGACACCGGCGCCGCGGCGCTGCCGGACTATGAACTGCTCGAGCTGATCCTCTTCCAGGCCCTTCCCCGCCGCGACACCAAGCCGATCGCCAAGGCGCTGCTCGCGCGCTTCGGCAGCTTCTCCGAGGTGCTCGCCGCGCCGGAAGGCGAACTGCTGAAAATCACCGGGCTCGGACCTTCGGCCGTGCATCACCTGAAGCTGATGCAGGCGGCGGCGCAGCGCTTTGCCCGCGATGCGGTCAGGGAACGCCCGCTGCTCGGCTCATGGTCGGCGGTGATCGACTACTGCAAGGCGGCGATGGCCTACGAGTCGATCGAACAGTTCCGCGTGCTCTTTCTCGACAAGAAGAACGTGCTGATCGCCGACGAAGTGCAGCAAACCGGCACCGTCGACCACACGCCGGTCTATCCGCGCGAAGTGGTGAAGCGGGCGCTGGAACTTTCGGCCACGGCCGTCATCCTGGTGCACAACCACCCGTCCGGCGACCCGACGCCATCCACCGCCGACATCCAGATGACCAAGCAGGTGGTCGACATCGCCAAGCCACTCGGCATTGCCGTCCACGATCACATCGTCATTGGCAAGCAGGGCCACGTCAGTTTCAAGGGCCTGCAACTGATGTAAAGATCGGCTGGTCCGGCGCCGGGCCGGCCTGGAAGAAGGTGGCGGACATCTCACGCCGGCTTAGGCGGATGGTAACGGCATTGGTGCTTGAAGGGTCCGAATCTCGGCCGATTGTGTTATGCGGGACCGACCATGCAGATCGACCTCAGCGGAAAGCGGGTGCTCGTCACCGGCGGAAACTCGGGCCTTGGAGCAGCGATGGTGCGCGCTTTCAGCGCCTCCGGTGCCAAGGTCTGCGTGAACTATGTTGTCGGCCCGGACACGGCCAACGCCCTCGTCGACGAACTGAAGAAGGCCGGCGGCGAGGCAATTGCCGTCAAGGCCGACATCAGCGTTGCCGACGACGTGGCGGCAATGTTCGCGACCATCGACAAGACCTGGGGCGGCATCGACGTCCTCATGAACAACGCCGGCGTCGACGGCAAGCGCGCGATGGGCTGGGAGATCGAGCCCGAGGCATGGCGGCGCGTCATCGACATCAACCTCGCCGGAGCTTTCCAGTGCGCCCGCGAGGCGCTGAAGCGGATGACCGCGCAGAAGTCGGGCGTCATCATCAACACGTCGAGCGTGCACGAGGTCATCGCGTGGAGCGGCTACAGCGCCTACGCGGCGAGCAAGGCCGGCGTCTCGATGATGGCCAAGACGCTGGCGCAGGAGGCCGGGCCGTATGGTGTGCGGGTGCTGTGCATCGCGCCCGGCGCCATCGCCACGCCGATCAACGCCAGCGTCTGGCAGGACCCTGTGGGCCTCAAGGATCTGCTGACCAAGATTCCGCTGAATCGCATCGGCAAGCCGGAGGACATCGCCGGCATGGCCGTGGTGCTCGCCTCCGACGTCGCCAGCTACGTCACCGCGACGACGATCTTCGTGGACGGCGGCATGACCGACTACCCGAGCTTCGCCCATGGCGGCTGACGGCGCGGAAGACGCCGCGCGACGCGGCCCGGTTTCGAAGCCGCTGGAGCAGTACGGCCTGATCGGCAACATGATTTCCGCCGCGCTGGTCGCGGTCGACGGCTCGATCGACTGGCTCTGCCTGCCGCGGTTCGATTCGCCCGCCTGCTTCGCGGCACTGCTCGGCGATCGCGAAAACGGCCGCTGGCAAATCTGTCCCGAGGACAAGGACTACAGGTCCAGCCACGCTTACATGCCGGATACCGCGGTTCTGGTGACGCGCTTCGAGACCGCGACAGGCGTCGTGACTCTGACCGACTTCATGCCGCTCTCGATGGACGAGGAGCGGGTCGACGTCGTGCGCATGGTGCACGGCGTCAAGGGCGAAGTGGCCATGTCCATGGACCTCGTGCTGCGCTTCAATTACGGCCAGGTGGTGCCATGGGTGATGGGCCGCGACTACGGCCTCAGCGCCGTCGCCGGCCCGGACGCCATCGAGCTCCACACACGGGTCGTCCTCGAAGGCCGCAATATGGCGACGCTGGCCGCGTTCACCGTCCGCGAGGGCGAAACGGCGTCATTCACCCTCTCATACCACCCCTCCCACAAGGACCCGCACTTCGTCCCTGACCGAAACGAGAGCCTCGACCGCACGGCGGCATGGTGGCGGGAGTGGATAACCCGCTGCACCTTCCCGAAGAGCAATCCGAAGTGGCACGACGCGGTCACCCGGTCGCTGATAACTCTGAAGCTGCTGACGTTCGAGCCGACCGGCGGCATCGTCGCGGCGCCGACTACGTCATTGCCCGAAGCGATCGGCGGGCCGCGCAACTGGGATTATCGCTACTGCTGGATGCGCGATTCCGCGTTGATGCTTTATGCGCTGGTCAATTCGGGTTACCGCGCCGAAGCGCTTGCCTGGGAGCAATGGATGCGCCGCGCCACCGCCGGCCATCCGCGGCAGCTTCGCATCATGTACGGCGTTTCCGGCGAGCGCTGGCTGCCCGAGACCGAGGTGCCGTGGTTAGCCGGCTATGAGAAGAGCAAGCCGGTACGCGTCGGCAACGCCGCCGTCGACCAGGTGCAGCTCGATATATACGGCGAGATCGCCGAGACTCTTTTCACCGCGCGCCAGATGGGGCTCGGCCCCATCGACAAGCAGGGACGCTTCGTTCCGGTGGTGCTCGATCACCTGGAGTCAGTCTGGCAGGACCTCGGTCACGGCATCTGGGAGAGCCGCGGCCCACCGCAAGCCTTCACCCACTCGCGCGTCATGTGCTGGGTGGCCTTCGATCGCGCCGTGAAGATGGCGGAGGATTTCGGGTTGCCCGGTCCGGTCGACAAATGGCGCAAGATCCGCGACACGATACACGCCGAAGTCTGCGACAAGGGCTTCGACGCCAGCCGCAACACGTTCACCCAGTTCTATGGCGGCAAGGCGCTCGACGCGAGCCTGCTGCTGCTGCCCCAGGTCGGCTTCCTGCCGCCAGACGATCCGCGCATTACCGGTACGGTCAAGGCGGTCGAAGAGGAACTACGGCGGGACGGACTGGTCCAGCGCTACGCCACGGAGCATGTCGATGACGGTGTCGGCGGTGAGGAAGGCGCGTTCCTCGCCTGCAGCTTCTGGCTGGTCGACGCCTATGTGCTCACGGGCCGGCGCGAGGCGGCGGTCGAGCTGTTCGAGGAACTGCTGGCCCTGCGCAGCCCCCTCGGCCTGCTGGCGGAGGAATACGACGCGGTCCGCAAGCGGCTGGTCGGCAATTTCCCGCAAGGCTTCTCGCACCTTGGGCTGATCAATTCCGCCCACAATCTCGCCGGGCGCGAGCATCCGGCGGAGCAGCGCGCCAGCGAGTCCGCGAAGACCTAGTACGGGTTCGACGCTTCCAGGATTTCCTGGCCCATCAGGACGCAGGAACCGGGTATCTGTGCGTAGATGAAGTGCATCCGGTAGCGGGCCTTGTAGATGTCGCCCCAGACCTCCAGCACATCGAACTTGCCCTTGCCGACAAGCGCTTTAACCGGTGCGAGGGTCGTTACGGTGGGCTCGATGCTCACGTCAGGGGCGTTGCTGCCGTCCGCCTCGAAGTGGAGTTTCAGGAGCGGCTCCGCGCGTTGCTTCGCGTCATCGTCGCAAGGATGCGCCGCCGCCGAACCGACCGCCGCCGCCATCGCAAAAACTGCAATCGCCAGTCTCATTTGCCGCTCTCCAGCCACCGCAAGTCCTTCGGTGTCAGCTCGATTTCGAGGGCGCCAAGCGAATCCTCAAGCTCGGACATAGCCAGCGGCCCGATCAGCGGCACCACCGGGAAATCCAGGGCGAGGATATAGGCAAGCGCCACCTGGTTCGCACTCTTGCCGTGCTTCGCTCCGAACTCGGCTGCGCGGTCGCGCCGGCCGAAGTTGGTGTCATTGTACCAGCAGCGGACCATGTTCGGATTATCGGTCTTGTCGCGCCCGGCACGGTCGGTGAAAAAGCCCTGCGCCTGGCTCGACCAGGCGAAGTTCGGCATGTTGCGTTCCTTCAGCCACGTGCGCCATGCGTCGTCGGAGGCGGCGTAGCAGCCGGCCCACGGCGCTTCGATCATCTCCGCCAGCGAGAAGTTATTGGAGAGCGCTGTCGGCGGCGTCTTGCCGGCTTTCCGTGCGTAAGCGATTGCTTCGTCCATGCGCTCACGCGACCAGTTCGACCCGCCCCAGACCCGGATGCGGCCGGCTTTCACTTCCGCGTCCACGGCGTCAACGAACTCGCTGACCGGGATTTCGCGGTTGTCGCGGTGGAGGAAATACAGGTCGAGATGATCGGTGTTCAGCCGGTCGAGCGACTGCATCAACTGCTTGCCGACCACGTCGGGGTAGTGCAGTGGCGAGTGCGCGCCCTTGCTGATGATCGCCACGTCGTCGCGGACGCCACGCGCCTTGAGCCACTGGCCGAGCACCGTCTCTGCCCGGCCCGCTCCATAAAGCCATGCGGCGTCGAGCAGATTACCGCCGCGCTCGTAGAAGGCATCGAGCAGGATCGCGGCATGGGTATAGGACTCGACGCTGGACGTGCCGAGCGCCACGACGGAAAGCTCGCGGTCGATGCCCGGCAACTTGCGCCGGCGCATTGGCTTAGCCGGCTTAGAAAGCCGGCGGTTGTCGATCTTGCTCGGACGATTTTCGCTTTTCTCGAAATCGTAATGCAGGCCGATTGCTGCCCGCCATTTGTCGAGAACGCGCATGTTGCCCAGGGTGTTGGCCCAACTCATGCCCGGCGGATCGAACTCCTGCTTGCCGGCACGAATGGCTTTGGCGACTGCGTCGATCTCGAACGTATAGAGCCAGCGCTTCTCCTCGACGGTGACAGTCTCATGCTTCCCGTCCGGGCGATGGATCACGATGTCGGCCGTGCCCCCTTCCCGGCCGGTGCAGAACCACGGCGATTTGGCCTCCAGCCATCCGGTCGAGCCGAAGATGCGGACCGTGTTGTCCTGCGCGACCATGACGCTGCCGGAAACCTCGGCAACGATGTCGCCGGGAAACTGGAGCAGCGCCGAGGCCCACTCGTCAGCGCCGGTCTTGCCGATATGGCCGGCGCCGAACACCTTCGTCGGATCGGCGAACGGCTTGCCAGTGGCCACGCCGGCGATGAGCCGCGCCATCGAGACCGGGTAGCAGCAGATGTCGAGGATCGCGCCGCCCGCCGTATCGTTGGCGAGCAACCGATGCTTCGGGTCCGGGTTGCCCATGCGGAATCCGAAATCCGCCTTGATCAACATCACATCGCCGATCGCGCCGGACCGGATGAGATCGATCAGCTTCGCCGTATGCGGGTGCAGCAGGTTCATGAAGGCTTCGCCGAGGAACACGCCGGCCTTGCGCGCCGCCTGGATCATCGCCTCGGCCTCGTACGACGAGACCGCCATCGGCTTCTCGACCAGCACATGCTTGCCGGCCTCGATCGCCTTCAGCCCCCACTCCACATGGCCCGGATGCGGGGTCGCGATGTAGACGGCCTCGACATCCTTGTCGTCGAGCAGTGCCTGATATCCGTCAAGGATACGCGCGCCGGGGAAGCCTTCCGCGAGCCCCGGCTTCTTCGGATTGCGCGTGCCGATGGCAACCAGCGTTCCGTGGTCGCTGCGGGCAAGATTGGCGGCGAAGCGCTGGGCGATCGTGCCGGGGCCAATGATGCCCCAGCGGAGGGCTGGCTGGTCGGTCATGTGCTCTTGTGATTGTCAATTGGTGAGGTGCGACACCATATCAGGCAGGGCCGAGCCGAGCCAGCGGAGCCCAAAGCGCAGTATTCGGCCGGTTCGGCGGCTGCAAGTTCTGGAAAAGTGCCACAGCATTTTCTCGGCTTTTTCTGGCAACTGCCTTCGCCGGAATGTCATAATTGCTTGATTCCGGCGTCACAGAAGATCGGCATTGTCCGCCGCAATGATCATATCAACGCTGATATTCGGACTGGTTGGCATAGCTGCCCTGGCGCACTTCGGCGGCATCGCAATTCTCATCCTGCGATCCACTTTTCACCGCAACCGGCGCCCGGAAAGCCGCCCGCCGATAACGATTTTGCGGCCAGCCTGCGGGATCGAGAATCACGTCGAGGAAACCCTCGCCTCGGCCTTTGCGATCCAATATCCCGTGTTCGAGATCATCTTCTGCGTCGCCGACGAGACCGATCCGGTGATCCCCCTGATTCGGCGCCTGATGGACGCGCACCCTGATGTCCCGGCACGGCTGCTGACCGGCGACGACCACATCAGCATCAACCCGAAACTCAACAACACGGTCAAAGGCTGGAATGCCGCCCGCTACGACTGGATCGTCATGGCGGACAGCAACGTGCTGGTGCCGCCGGACTATCTCGACCAACTGCTCGATCGGTGGAAGGCTGATACCGGCCTCGTCTGCTCGCCGCCGGTCGGCACAAGTCCAGAGGGCGTCGGCGCCGACCTCGAATGTGCCTTCCTCAACACGTATGAGGCCCGCTGGCAGCTGATCGCTGACGCTCTCGGCATGGGCTTCGCGCAGGGCAAGACCATGTTCTGGCGCCGTGAATACCTCGATGAGGCCGGCGGCATTGAGGCCCTTGCCAAAGAGCCGGCCGAGGACGCGGCGTCCACGAAGCTCATCCGGAACGGCGGCCGTAACGTCCGTCTCGTCATCCATCCTTTCCCGCAACCACTGGGGGAACGGCGGGTAGCCGACGTATGGAACCGTCAGATCCGCTGGGCACGCCTCCGGCGCTCATCCTTTCCGGCGGTTTTTGCCCCCGAGGCGGTGTCAGGTGGATTGCTTCCGCTGGCCGGAACTGCCACGCTGGCTGCGATGGGGGCCATTCCCGTTGCCGGGCTTGTTGGGTTAGTGGTTGCGTGGTACGGCGCAGAAATGCTGCTGGCCAAACGGTTTGGCTGGCCGCTTTCGCCGCGTATCGTGGCGTTCATGCTCGTCCGTGACGTTTTGTTGCTCCCGCTGTGGGTTGCGGGATGGACCGGGAACAGGTTTGTGTGGCGGGGAAATGCCATGGATATCAAGACGGCTGAGGCCACACCGCTGCGACGGCTTGTCGAGCGATGGGCGCCGTCTCGCATGGTACGCTCCGCCCTTCACGGCCCCAGGGCCGGCCGATAGTGCGTACTGAGCGGTGCAATCGCGCGCCGCGGGGCGGGAACGGAGAGACTTAATGACTGCGACTGCGGCGCCGCAACAGTTCCGGACGCTTTTCCTTTCAGATTTCCACCTTGGAACGCGCGGGTGCCAGGTCCGGCCCCTGCTCAACTTTCTCCAGAGCACCGAGGCCGAGACCATCTATCTGGTCGGCGACATCATCGACGGCTGGAGGCTTCAGGCGCGTTGGTACTGGCCCGAGACCCACAACGACGTGCTCCGCTGCCTCATGAACAAGGCCCGCCGCGGCACGCGGCTGGTTTACGTTCCGGGCAACCACGATGAATTCGCCCGCGTTTACAGCGGCGGGCAGTCCGGCGACCTCGAGTTCGCCGACGAAATGATCCACGAGGCCGCCGACGGAAAGCGCTATCTGGTGCTGCACGGCGACTGCTTCGACCCGGTCCAGACCAAGGCGCGTTGGCTCGCCTTCCTCGGCGACAACGCCTATGTCACCGCACTCGGCATCAATATCGCGCTGAACCGCGTTGGCCGGTCCCTCGGTCTGCCCTACTGGTCGTTCTCCAACTGGGCCAAGATGCGCGTGAAGGGCATCGTCAACTTCATCGGCCATTACGAAGAGGCGGTGGTGGCCTCCGCCCGCGAACACAACGTCGACGGCGTCATCTGCGGCCATATCCACCGGGCGGCCCTGCACGGGGATTTCGGCATGACCTACGTCAACTGCGGCGACTGGGTCGAAAGCTGCACCGCGGTCGCCGAGCATTTCGATGGCCGGCTCGAGATGCTTCGCTCGGTCGATGTCAGCGAACCGGCGGCGATCGAGCAGATATTCGAGACCGAGCCGGAAGTCCTTGCCGAGAGTGAAGGCGAGAGCGAGGGCGCGGTCGCCTGAGTTGCCCTTCCAGAGGCCAAAAGCCGCTTAATTGGCGTTCTTCTTGCAAGACGGGTTAGGATGGTCCCAAGGGGCATTCCGGTACCCGTTTGCGTGATGGAGCGTTAATGGCGGCAGCCTTCAACGAGATGTTTGTGAGCAGCGGCGAATGCCGCCGCGGCTACGAATTCCTCCAGCGCTGGCTCGAATTGAGCGATCCCGAATTGCTGGCCCACCGCCGTGCCGAGGCGGAACTCCTTTTTCGGCGGATCGGCATCACCTTCGCCGTCTATGGCAACGCCGACGCCGAAGAACGCATCATCCCTTTCGACATCATCCCGCGCGTTTTCACCAAACCCGAATGGGAGCGGCTGTCGGCCGGCCTCGAACAGCGGGTGCGGGCACTGAACCTGTTTCTCGCCGATATCTATGGCGACGGCGCGATCCTGCGCGAAGGCAAGATCCCGCCCGAACTGGTCTACTGCAATCCCTACTTCCGCCCGGAGATGGCCGGCCTGAAGCTGCCCCACCGCAGCTACATCCAGATCGCCGGAATCGACATCGTCCGCGTCGACGACGAAGATTTCTACGTGCTGGAGGACAATGCCCGCACGCCGTCCGGCGTCTCCTACATGCTGGAAAACCGCGAAGTGATGATGCGGCTCTTCCCCGATCTGTTCGATGTCAACCGTATCGCGCCGGTCGAGAACTATCCGGAAGAGCTATTGGCCACGCTTCAGTCAGTAGCTCCGAACTCCGCGCCCGACGAGCCGACAGTCGCGCTGCTGACACCCGGCCCCTTTAACAGCGCCTACTACGAGCACTCGTTCCTTGCCGACAAGCTGGGCATCGAACTGGTCGAGGGCCGCGACCTCCAGGTGCGCGACAACATCGTGGTCATGCGCACGACGGAAGGCCCGAAGAGGGTCGACGTGCTCTATCGCCGACTCGACGACGACTTCCTCGATCCCCTCACCTTCCGCCCGGATTCGGCCCTCGGCGTGCCGGGCCTGATGAATGCCTACCGCGCCGGCAACATCACGCTCGCCAACGCAGTCGGCACCGGCGTCGCCGACGACAAGGCCGTCTATTCCTATATGCCCGAGATCGTCCGCTTCTACCTGGACGAGGAGCCGATCCTGAAGAACGTGCCGACATGGCGCTGTCGTGAGCCGGAGGCGCTCTCCTACGTGCTCGACCATCTCGAGGAGCTGGTGGTGAAGGAAGTCGCCGGCTCCGGCGGTTACGGCATGCTGATCGGCCCGGCGTCGGACAAGGCCACCCGCGAGATGTTCGCAGCCAAGCTGAAGGCCGATCCGGAAAACTTCATCGCCCAGCCGACGCTGGCGCTCTCGACCTGTCCGACCTTCGTCGACGCCGGCATCGCGCCACGCCACGTCGACCTCCGCCCCTTCGTCCTTTCAGGCGCGGACAAGGTCCGCATCGTTCCTGGCGGGCTGACCCGCGTCGCCCTCAAGGATGGCTCGCTGGTGGTCAACTCCAGCCAGGGGGGCGGCACCAAGGACACCTGGGTGCTGGACGCATGACATGCTGAGCCGGACCGCCGACAGCCTGTTCTGGCTGGCGCGCTACGTCGAGCGCGCCGACAACACCGCGCGGATCATCGACGCCGCCAACCGCCTCGCTGCCATGCCGATCGCGTACGCTGGCGAATCGAACGAGTGGGAATCGGCGCTGGCCGCTGCCGGCGCGCTGTACGCGTTCGAGGCGACGGGCAAGACGCCCGACCGCGACTCGGTGATCGACTTCCTCGCCTTCTCCAACGACAACCCGTCGAGCATCAAGCTGTGCCTCGAGACGGCCCGGCACAACGGCCGCGCCGAACGAACGGCGCTGACCAGCGATATGTGGGAGGCCATCAACGCCGGCTGGCTGGATTTGAAACGCTTCGACGGCACGCGCATGGACCGCGACACGCTGACCGAGTTCCTGAGCCGCGTGAAGGAGGCCTGCCTGCGCTTCGACGGCTCGGCCTACCGCACGATGCTGCGCAGCGATGCGTATTTCTTCCTGCGTCTCGGCGTCTATCTCGAGCGCGCCGATTCCACCGCGCGCATCCTGGACGTGAAGTATCACCTGCTGCTGCCGGAGGACGCACCGGTCGGCGGCGGACTCGACTACTTCCAGTGGGCGTCGATCCTGCGTTCCGTATCGGCGCTAACGGCGTATCGCTGGGTCTACCACGAGAGCCTGAAGCCGTGGCTGATCGCCGACCTGCTGGTGCTGAACGAGAAATTGCCGCGATCTCTGGCGAGCTGCTACGAAAACCTCGCCGCGTTCCTGGACGAACTCTCCGTCGCCTATGGCCGACAGGGACCGGCGCAGCGCATCGCCCGCTCCATCCGTACGCGACTGCAGAACGCCCAAATCACCGACATTTTCCAAAGGCCCGGGCTGCACGAATTCCTGACCGACTTCACTGCTGACAACACCCGGCTCGGCGAAGCCATCACCGCCCAGTATCTCACCTGACGCCATGCGCCTGAACATCCGCCACGAGACGATCTACCGCTACGAGACGCCGGCGAAGCGCGCGATAGAGGTGCTGCGCCTGACGCCGCGCAGTCATGACGGCCAGTACGTGGTCGAGTGGCGGCTCGACATCGATCAGGACTGCCGCATCGATCAATCGAACGATCCTTTCGGCAACATCCTGCACACCTTCACCGTCGAGGGTCCACTCGCGGATCTCGCGATCATCGCCGAAGGCAGCGTTGAGACCACTGACGTCAGCGGCGTAGTTACCGGGCAGATCGAGCGCTTTCCGCCTGTCGTGTTCCTGCGCGATACGCCGCTCACCACCGCAGATGCTGCGATCCGCGATTTCGCCGAGACGACGGCGGCCAAGCCCACCAGCGGCAAGCTGGACCTGATGCACGCCATCATGGATGGCATACGCGAGCGGATGCGCTTCGAGATCGACGCCACGGATACCGGCACCAGCGCCGTCGAGGCGTTTGCCCTTGGCGACGGCGTCTGCCAGGACTTCGCCCACGTCTTCATCGCCACGACCCGCCACCTCGGCATCCCGGCACGCTACGCCAGCGGCTACATGCTGCGCGCCGACGACCAGAACGAACAGGACGCGGGCCATGCCTGGGCCGAGGCCCTGATCGACGACCTTGGCTGGGTCGGCTTCGACCCGACCAACGGAATATGCCCAACCGACGCCTACGTCCGGCTGTCCGTCGGGCTGGACTACCTGAGCGCCGCCCCGATCCGCGGCGTGGTCTATGGCGGAACCGGCGAGAAACTTGCGGTCAAGGTCAGCATCCATCCGGACAGCCGGGCGAAGCGCTGAAACCATGCGGCACGTTTTTCATTGCGACTCGGCGCCAAACCCCCGACATTTCGCCCGCCGCAATCGCCGGCCGGGGGAACCCAGAGACCGAACATGACCTATTGCGTGGGCATACTTGTCCGCGAAGGACTGGTGATGATCGCCGATACCCGCACCAACGCGGGTCTCGACAACGTCGCGACGTTCCGCAAGCTCCACATTTTCGAGAAGCCGGACGAATGCGTGATGGCGATCGCCACAGCCGGCAACCTCGCCATCAGCCAGTCGGTTCTGACGCTGGTCAGCGAGGGCATGGAAGACCCCGAAACGCAGATGACCCATACGATCACGGACATGCCGAGCATGTTCAAGGCGGCGCAATTCCTCGGCCGGGCCATCCGCGATGTCCATCGCCACGTCGGCGAGGAGCTGGAGCAGGCCATGCCCGGCACCTTCGACGTCTCCATGCTGCTCGGCGGCCAGGTGAAGGGCGGACGGCTCCGCCTGTTCATGATCTACGCCGCCGGGAACTTCATCGAGGCGACATCCGACACGCCCTACCTTCAGATCGGCGAGCACAAATACGGCAAGCCCATCCTTGACCGCTCGGTCACCGACGAGACGCCGCTCGACGAAGCGCTGAAACTCGGGTTGATATCGATGGACTCGACGATCCGCTCGAACCTTGGCGTCGGGTTGCCGATCGATCTGGCGACCATCCGCCGCGACGCGATCGCGTTCGACCTGAACTACCGCATCGAAGCGGCCGAGCCGTACTTCCACGACCTCCGCGAGCGCTGGTCCGCGGCGCTGCGCGCCGCCCACAAGGCAATTCCCGCTCCGCCCTACAAGTAGGGCCCTTCCGGCTCAGTGAAGACTGAGTTCGGTAGTCACCATGCGGACCTCGCGCGCGCTGATCAGCCGCTTGTGCGCCACGCGCACGGAATGCAGCGGACCGTCGAGCTCGCGGGCCCAAAAATCCAGGAACTTGCGGAGTTGCGGGAAGAGCGGAGCCAAGTCGTAGGCCTGCCAGACGTAGGTCTGCAGGAACTTGGGATGGTCTGGCAGGCGATACAGGATATTGGCAGTTGTCAGGCCGTAACCTTCCAGCTGCTTACGGAACTCGACGGCGCTCATCGCGATCTCCTTTGCCGAGCCCCCAACATGGGCGCATGACAAGGTTCACGCGCCGGGGCATGATTTGCAATGCACAAATCGCGGAAAGGTTCGTCGAATCAACAGATTAGCAGCAGACCGGGGGAGTGCTAACAACCTAGCCCACCTCATCCTCATGGTGTGCCGCCGCCATGTTCGACCGGTTGAGCTTGTCGCGCAGGCTCCGCTCGATGGCGAGTTCGATCGCATCCTGGAGCTCGACATGGGCATCGAGCAGCCGGTAAAGGCGCTTCGCCTCGAAGCCGAGATAGCGCACCGGGGTCGCGCAGATCGCCGTGGCCGTGGCGGGTTCGCCGGTCGACATGCCGATTTCGCCGATCAGCGAGCCCGAGCCGCATTCGGCCACACGCTTGCCATCGACGACGATGTCCACCTGTCCGCGCGTAACGAAGCAGAGTTCAGACACGGTCTGCCCGGCGCGGGTGAGCGTCGTGCCGGCAACCACATCGCGCCAACGACCGACGGAAATGAGCTGGCGCGCCTGACCGACGCTGAGCCCCGGCACCACCTTCTCGTGGAAGGCCTGCTCCTCCGGACCGAGATGGCCTCCGAAGCCACGCCCGCGCGCAATCGCCATGCGGACGAGGACGACGACCGCCAGCAGCGCCCACCAGAACAAACCCAGCGGATCCGAAACAAAGACAGTCGAGAGGACAATGCCGGATGCAGCGGCGATGAGCGCCACCACGCGGATGAGCCCCACCGTGGGCATGGCAAGCGCCACCACCAGGAGGAACAGCGCGAACTGCCGCGCGAGGGCCGCCGGCGAAAAGAAGAACTCGGTTAGCCACATCGACATAGAGTCAGAACCTCGACCGCTGCCGCCCCGGCAGCCGGAGCGGGAGAATACGCCATTTTCCCCCGCGGGATACGACCCGGAAGCCGCGAAAAAAGCTAGTCCAGCGTTCCGCCGATTTCGGCCAATGCCTGGGGCGTGTCGACATCCAGCGCGACAGCGGCGCCGACCTCTATCTCAACCACCAATTCGCTATTTGCGCCAATGAGATGGCGGCCGCCGGCATCCCCAGAAACCGCCATCAGGTCCTTGAAGAACCGGGACGCCCAGAGGACCGGGTTTCCACGCTTGCCCTGCCAGGTGGGCACCACGATTTCGGCGCCTTCGGCCGGGTCGAAGGCCGAAATCAGCCGGTCCAGCGTTTCAGCATCAACGCCGGGCATATCGGAGAGCAAGACGACGGCGCCTTCGAGCCCGGCCGGCAACGCCCGGATTCCGGTCCGCAGCGACGTGGAGAGCCCGTCCGCATAGTCCGGATTATGGGCGAAGGTCACGGAAAGGCCGTCAAGCGCCGCTTCGATCTCGGGCGCGCGGTGGCCGGTGACGACAATCACCGGATCGGCGCGGCTCGCCACGGCGGCTTCGACGGCAAGACGAACCAATGGTTTGCCGTCTAAGGTGGCGAGCAGCTTGTTGGGACCACCCATGCGCCGCGACTGTCCAGCGGCGAGCACCACCGCGGCAATTTGCGGCGTGTTCGACGGCGCTGTGGCGCCTTCACGCGGCTGCGGCCGGGACACGATCTCCATCAGCAACCCGCCAACGCCAAGCCCGGCAATATCGCCATTGGTCACTTCAAGGCCGGCGAGCAACCGATTCAGAACCCAGTCGAATCCGTTCTCGCTGGGGCTGCGGGCGCATCCCGGAGCGCCGACTACCGGCGTCCCATCGAGATCGCCGAGCACAAGGAGGTTGCCGGGATCGACCGGCATGCCAAAGCGGACGACGCGACCGCCGGCCAGCACGATCGCCGCCGGGATGACATCATTGATATCGACGACCGCCGAAGCGCCGAAGACGACGAGAAGGTCCGCGCCGGCTTCGCTCTGCATGGTGAGGGCCGCCGCGACGGCGTTGGCCTCGTGAGCGACCCGGTCCTCGCGAAGCAACGTCGCCCCGGCCACTTCAAGCCGCGCTTCAAGCAGACGGCGGGTCTTGTCCATGACCGACGGCTTGAGCGAGGGCAGCGTTGTGGCGATGAGCCCGACCTTCCTGGGATGGAAGGCGGCCACGGACAGCACTGGCGAAGCGTTGGCGATCTCCACGGCCTTCGTCAGGCTCGCGCTGTCGGTCGCAAAGGGAATGATCTTGACCGTTGCCACCATCTGCCCGGCGGCCACCGGCGCGTATTCAGCCAACGTGGCGATGGTGATGGCGGCATCGACCGCATTGATGCGATCCACCAGCGCGGGATCGACGACGAACACGCCGGCATACTCAGCGTACAGGTTAGCGCGGCCGGTGAACGGCCGCTCGACTCGCACGCCATCGCCGGCGACCGCCGCGGCAAGCTGCGCGGCGGCGGCATCTTCATGGATATCGCTGGGCGAGAGACGCGCAACGACAACCTCGGCCGTGCCGGCGCTGCGAAGTGCGTCCACGTCAGCGGCGGTAAGCACGCGCCCCTTGCGGATCGTGCCGGAAGGAAGCCGGACGGAATGCGCCAGGATCGCGCCCGCCGCGTCCCCGACCGGGACAGGGCCGAATTTCACGCCGCCGCCTCGCGCCGCTGGGCCGCGCGCGTCCGCAGCGCTTCAATGATCTGCGCCAGAATGGCCACAGCGATCTCGGCCGGCGACTGCGCACCGATGGCAAGGCCTATCGGTGCATGGATGCGGGCAAGCGTCGCATCGTCGAAGTCGAGCGCACGCAAGCGCTCCAGCCGCTTGCCGTGGGTCTTCCGGCTACCCAGCGCGCCGACATAGAAGCAGTTCGCGCGCAGCGCCGCGGCGAGCGGCAGGTCGTCGATCTTGGGATCGTGGGTAAGCGCAGCCAGCGCCGTGAACGGATCGAGCCTGATCCTGGGCAACACCACTTCCGGCCACTCGGCCAGCATCGCGACGTGGGGAAAGCGCTCCGGCGTCGCGAAGGCTGTGCGCGGATCGACGATGGTCATGTCGAAGCCCGCGACCTGCGCCATCGGCGCCAGCGCCTGACTGATATGGACCGCGCCGATCACGACCAGCCGCGGGGGCGGGAGATAGACCGTGAAGAACGTGCCGGCGCCCTCGCCCGCCGCGACCATGCCGGAGGTCCGGAGCGGAAGCGCGCTGCGATCTCGTCGCGGAACGGATCGTCATCGTAGCCATCGTCTTCGAGGATCAGGCGCTCGCCGCCGGTCGCGGTGTCGGTGAGAACCATCGCCGCGCCGCGCGCCGCGCGAGCTTCGTTCAGGCGCTGAAGAACATCGAGCTTCATGCTTCGGTCTCAGTCGAGCTTCTGCACGTAGACGCGGATGCGCCCGCCGCAGGACAGGCCGACGCGCCATGCGGTTTCGTCGGCGACGCCGAACTCCAGCATCTTCGGCGTCCCGTCGCCAATCACATCGATGGCCTCCGACACAACCGCGCCCTCGACGCAGCCGCCAGAGACGGAGCCCTCGAAATTCCCCTCTCCGTCCACAACCAGATGGCTGCCAACGGGGCGCGGCGCGGAGCCCCACGTCTCGACGACGGTGGCGATGGCGACGTCGCGGCCCGCCTTCTTCCAGGTCTCGGCGGTGGCGAGAACATCATCGTGGGGCACGTGGGCGGTAGCGGTCATCGGCTTGGCTCCGGCGAGCGACATGTCCGAACGAATATAACGCTATCCGCCTGCGCGCCAAGGCATCCGCCGGCCAGCCCTTCAAGATCCTACATCGGCCGCCGGAACGGTCATTCGCGCCAGCACTCCCCGTCCGCCGGCCCCGTCAGCCAGTTCAAAGGTTCCGCCAAATAGGGTTGCGATTTCGTCGGCGATGGAAAGCCCCAATCCCGCACCGCCGTCGTCGCCCTTGCGGATGCGCCCGAAACGCCGACGAGCCGCCTCACGAAGGTCCGGCGGAATTCCCGCACCATTGTCCTCGACCTCAAGAACCACCTGCCCGCCGCGACGGGCCACCCGCACCGTCGCCTCGGCGTCCCTGCCCGCGTAGCGGATCACGTTCTCGACGAGATTGCGGAGAAGCTCGCCGAACAACATCTCGTCGGCCTTGACCCGCGTGTCGCCGTCGCTCTCGAAGCCAAGGTCGATGCCCGCCTCGGCCGCCATGGGCACGTAGGTCGCAGTCAGCCCCCCGGCGAGGCCGGCAAGATCGACAGTCTTGTCGGTGAGCCTGTTCGACGCCGCCTCATCCACGCGGGCGAGCAGCATCAGCTGCCCGAGGACGCGGTCGGCATGGACGAGCGCAGCATCGCCGACAGCCGTGGCAGCGCGGACCTCGTCCATCGATTTGGCCCGGTTCGCCAGCGCCAACTGGGTTCGCACGATCGCCAATGGCGTGCGCAACTGGTGGCTGGCGTTGCCGGTGAAATGTCTGAGCGCGCCAAGCGCTGCGCCAAGCCGCCCCATGAAGCCATTGATTGTGGTCACCAGACCCGTGACCTCGTTGGGCACGCGCTGCTCGATAGGCCTGAGATCGCCCGGCGTGCGACGCCCGATGGCCTCGCCGAGGCGGTACAGCGGCTTGAGGCCCTGCGTCACTGCGAGCCACACCGCGACAGCGGCGCTGGCGATCAGCAGCACCTGGCGCAGCGCCGAGCGCAGCAGGATGTCCCGCGCGAGGTTGGCGCGGGCATTTGTGGTTTCCGCCACGGTGACACGGTAGCCGAGCGACGACAGGCCGGACGAGGCCGCGCCGGCAAGCACACCAACGCGAATGGCATCGCCGCGGTACATGCTGTCGAAAAACGAGATGTCGCCGGGGTTCGCCGGTGGACCTTCGGGCTCGGGCAGATCGCGATAGCCGGTGATGAACGCGCCCGACGGCCCCTCGATCCGGTAGAAGACGCGGTCCTGCGCCGCCGAGGTCAGCATGTCGAGGGCGACATAGGGCACGTCGACCTCGAGCTTGCCGTTCTCGCCGACCACGACCCGTTCGCCGATAGCCAACGCCGAACCGGCAAGCACACGATCCGACACGGCGTTGGCGATATCGCGGGCATGGCGGTTCGTATCGTATGAGGCGATGGCACCGACGACGACCAGCGGAATGACGAGAAAGAAGAGAAGCCGCCGCCGCAGCGAGTACGGCCGTGCCGCGGTCGCCATCAGGCTGCGTCGTTCGCTTCGAGGTAATAGCCAAGCCCGCGCGCCGTACGGATCCTCAGGCCCATGACCGCGAACCGTTTCCTGAGGCGGCTCACATACTGCTCGATGGCGTTGTCGCTGATGCCTTCGTCGAATGCCGACAGCGACTCCATGATCTGCTGCTTGGAGACGACGCGACCGGCGCCGAGCATCATGGTTTCAAGCACGCTCAACTCGCGCGCTGGCAGATCGATCAGACGCCCCTCGGCCGACAGCGAGCGTGCCTTCAGGTCGAGAGTCAGCGGGCCGAAGCTCACGGTGGACGTGCGCAGACCAGACCGACGGCGCAGCAGCGCCCGCACGCGGGCCTCCAGCTCGCCAATTTCGAACGGCTTTGCGAGGTAGTCGTCTGCGCCGAGATCGAGACCGCGCACACGGTCCTCGAGGCTCGCACGTGCCGTGACCACCAGCACGGCGGCATCGCTGCGCCTCGCCCGCATGGAACGCAGCACGTCGAGCCCGTCCATTTCCGGCAGGGACAGATCGAGGATGACGAGGTCGTATTCGTGCGCCGCAGTAGCGGCATCGGCGGAAACGCCGTCCGAAACCACGTCCACGGCATAGCCATCGTTCTTCAGAACGACGCTCAGGCCCCCCGCCAGCACCTTGTTGTCCTCAACGACAAGGACGCGCATGTCTCTCCCTTTGGGTGAGCGTAGTGGACCGCACCGGCCTTGTGAACATGAGATTCCGGGGCCATGGTCGGGCATGCGGAGCCCATTTCTCTGGCCGGTTCTCGGCAGTCTTGTCCTTTTGGCGAGCGGTGTTGCGAATGCCGCGACCTACCCGGCGCTCTCCGGCAATCCCGCCGCGCGCACGGTCAACGTGTACTCGTCGCTGGACGAGGACATCTCGGGGCCCCTGATCAAGGCCTTTCAGGCCGCCAATCCCGAAATCGCAGTACGCTACGAGGAGTTGCAAACGGTCGACGTCTTCGACCGCATCATCAAGGAGACCGACCGGGGCCTTCCGACCGGCGACGTGGCGATCTCATCTGCCATGGACCTCCAGATGAAGCTTGCCAACGACGGCTACGCGCAGGCGATTACAGCCCCATCAGCGTTCACGCTGCCTGAGTGGGCCACCTGGCGCAATACTGCCTTCGCGCTGACGTTCGAGCCGGCGGTGATCGTTTATAACAAGCAGGCGTTCGCCGGCCGGGAGCCGCCGCGCACCCACGGCGAACTCGTGCAGTTCCTGCGCGATTTCGGCGACACCTATTTTGGCCGGATCGGCACCTACGATGTCGAGCGCGCCGGTCTCGGTTTTCTCTTCCTCGCCCGCGACCAGGAGCACTACCGCGACATTTGGGATCTGGTCCGCGCCATGGGCAAGGCAGGGGTCAAGCTTTACTCGACGTCGTCGGCGATTCTGGAGCGCGTCGCCGACGGACGTTTCGTCCTCGGCTACAACATTCTGGGTTCGTATGCGCTGGGCTGGTCGGAACGGGCTCCCGATCTCGGCATCGTGCTACCGGCGGACTACACGGTCGTCATGTCGCGCATCGGCCTGGTGCCGAAGGCGGCGGCCGCTCCCGACCTTGGCGCGCGCTTCATCGACTTCATGGTCTCCCGCGCCGGACAGACGGTGCTCGCGCGCGACATGCACCTGCCTGCCGTCCTGCCAGGCATCGCGAGCGGCGACACCATCGGCGGGATGCAGACCGAACCCGGCGGACAGTTGCGGACCGTGCCCGTGAGCCCCGCGCTGCTGGCCTATCTGGATCAGGTCAAGCGGGCTGGCCTCATTCGCCGCTGGAACGACGCGCTGCGCGGACAATAGTGCACTGCAGCGTCAGGTTCCCGTCAGTTTGCTCTGATTTTGTGCAATGGTTGGGTGCCTGGAGGGCGCCCGGATGACTGTTGGGAGGAACCCATGACGAAATTTGCCGGCCTTGTGGCCGCAACCCTTTTGCTCGCGCCGCTGCCCGCGCTGGCTTTCGAGCCGGGCAATACCGAGTGCATCGCCCCGGCGGCTGCCGGCGGTGGCTGGGACTTCACCTGCCGCCAGGTCGGCAAGGCGCTCTATGACCTGAAGATCGTTCCCAATCCGGTTCAGGTGACCAACCTCGCCGGTGGCGGCGGCGGCGTCGCTTACGCCGAGGTTTTCGCCAAGCGCAATTCCGACAACAACCTCTTGGTCGCCGCGTCGTCGGCAACGACCACACGTCTTGCCCAGGGTGCATTCCCCGGCTCGACGATGGATCAGATGCGCTGGGTCGCCAGCGTCGGGACCGACTTCGGCGTGATCGCCGTCGGCAAGGACTCGCCGATCAAGACGCTGCCCGAGCTGTTCGACAAGATCAAAGCCGATCCCTCTTCCGTCGCTTTCGCCGGCGGTTCGGCGGTTGGCGGCTGGGATCACCTCAAGGTGCTGATCGCGGCCAAGGCGGCGGGCATCAACGACGTCACCAAGATCAAGTACGTCGCGTTCGACGGCGGCGGCGAGGCGGTAACGCAGCTTCTCGGCGGTCACGTCCAGGCGTTCACCGGCGACCTGTCGGAAGCCAAGGGCTTCGTCAACTCCGGCGACATCAAGGTGCTGGCCGTGCTTGCGCCCGACCGCCTTCCCGGCGACTTCGGTTCGTTCCCGACCGCCAAGGAACAGGGCATCGACGCGGTCGGCGCCAACTGGCGCGGCTTCTATGCGCCGGGCAAGATGTCCGATGATGCCTACAACTTCTGGGTCGACGCGGTGAAGAAGACCTACGACTCGAAGGAGTGGAAGGACATCATGGCTGCCAACGGCCTGATGCCGCTCGACCTGCAGGGCAAGGAATTCACCGCCTTCGTCAAGAAGCAGATCGACGATACGGAATCGCTCAGCCGCGAAATCGGCATCCTCAAGTAAGCGGCGACACGCCTTGAGCGATCGCGCCCTCGGCGCCGCGTGCATCCTGCTCGCGGCGTTCTACGCCTACTTCGCGGCGCAGACCCAGGTCGGCTTCATGTCCGACACGCTTGGGCCGAAGGCTTTTCCCTTCATCATCGCCGGCGTGCTCGCGCTCGCCGGCGTTTATCCGCTCCTGCGGCCCGACCCGGAGCCGGACTGGCCGGCGCTCGGCCGCATCCTGGAGATCGTCTTCGCCGCGGCGCTGATGATCGCCTACACCTTCGCCCTGCCGGAATTTGGTTTCGTTGCCTCCACTGCTGTCACGGCCGGGCTGCTGAGCTGGCGGCTGACGGCGAAGCCGCTTGCCGCAGCCGTCGCGGGCGTTGCCATCGCGGTCGGCATCTACGTCGTGTTCCACCTCGTACTCGGCCTGTCGCTGGCGCGCGGGCCCTGGGGCTTCTGAGAAGGGGACCGCATGGACGCACTCAGCCATCTCGCCGACGGGTTCGCCATCGCACTGACATGGCAAAACCTCGGCCTCGCCCTGATCGGCTGCATCCTCGGCACGATAATCGGAGCCCTCCCCGGCCTCGGACCGTCCAACGGCGTCGCAATCCTGATCCCCCTCGCCTTTACGCTCGGCCTGCCGGCGACCCCGGCATTGATCCTGCTGACCAGCGTCTATTACGGCGCCATGTATGGCGGGCGCATCTCGTCGATCCTGCTCAACATCCCCGGCGACGAACCGGCGCTGATGACAACGCTCGACGGCTACCCGATGGCGCGCAAGGGACAGGCGGGCGAGGCGCTGGCGCTATCCGGCATCGCCTCGTTCGTGGGCGCGTTCTTCGCGACCTGGGGCCTCGTCTTCATCGCACCGCAGCTGGTGAAGGTCGCGCTGCTCTTTGGCCCTGCCGAATATTTCGCGCTGTTCACCCTCGCCTTCGCGACGCTTGGCGGCATCGCCAGCCGAAATCAGGCCAAGGCGGCGATCGCCGCAGCCCTCGGGCTCGGCATCGCCATGATCGGCGTCGACCATCAGACTGGTGTGCCGCGCCTGACCTTCGGCGACATACACCTTTATGACGGCATCGACTTCCTCGTGGCCATCGTGGGGTTGTTCGCGATCTCCGAGGTTTTCCTGTTTCTCGAGCACAAGGGCCAGGGCGAGGCGAACAAGCCGCCGCCGCTCGGCCGGATCACCGCGCCGCTGTCGATGATCAAGGCATCCGCCGGCACCATGGGCCGCAGCACGATCGTCGGCTTTCTTGCTGGCGTGCTGCCCGGCGCCGGTGCCTCGCTCGGTTCGTTCATCTCCTACACCATCGAAAAGCGCCTCAACGACAAGGACGGCACATTCGGCAAGGGCGACCCGCGCGGCGTCGCCGCACCGGAAGCCGGCAACAATGCCGCCGCGGGCGGCGCGCTGGTGCCCATGCTGGCGCTCGGCGTTCCCGGCTCCGGCACGACGGCGGTGCTGCTCGCCATGCTGCTGGCGCTCAACATCACGCCCGGCCCGCTGCTCTTCAACCAGCATCCCGACGTGGTCTGGGGGCTGATCGCGGCCCTGTTCATCGGCAACGTCATGCTGCTGCTGCTCAACATCCCGATGGTCGGGCTGTTCGTCCGCGTGCTTCAGGTTCCGGCGAAATACCTCATGCCGACAGTGGCCATGATCTCGTTCGTCGGCATCTACGGCATCTCGGGCTCGACCTTCGACCTGCTGGTGATGATCGCCTTCGGCGTCCTCGGCTACCTTTTGCGCAAGCTCGACGTGCCACTGGTGCCGGTCATCCTCGGCGTGCTGCTTGGCAACGCGATGGAAACCAACCTCCGCCGCGCCCTGACGATCTCCGACGGCGACTGGTCGATCCTGTGGGGAAGCTGGCTGGCGATCGGCATCTGGACGCTGGCGATCGTCGGTGGCGTGCTGCCGATCGTGCTCGGCCGCTATTTCCGCCCCAAGATCGCCGATGAACCGATCGGCGAAGGCACCGATCCGGATTAGGCGGTCAACTATTTCTTCGCGGTGACGCGCCAGACGGTGCCGTTGCCGTCCTCGCTGAACAGCAGCGCACCGTCGTGGGCAACCGCGATGCCGACCGGCCGGCCCCAGATGTCCTCCTCGGACAGGACGAAGCCGGTGACGAAGTCCTCGTATTCGCCGGTAGGCGCGCCGTCCTTCATGACGATGCGCACGACCTTGTAGCCGGTGCGCGTCTCGCGGTTCCAGGAGCCGTGCAGCGTGACGAACCCGTCGCCGCGATACTCCGGCGGAAAGGCATCGCCGTCGTAGAACGCGATGCCCAGCGGCGCGGAGTGCGCCTGCAGCAGAACGTCGGGAACGGTGATCTTGCCCTTCAGGTCGGCCCGCTCCCCATCGTGGCGCGGATCCTGATTGTCGCCGATGTAGTACCAGGGCCAGCCGTAGAACTTGCCCTCGCCGACACGGGTGGCGTAGTCGGGCGGCAGGTCGTTGCCGAGGCCATCCCGTTCGTTGGTGGCGCACCAGACGTCTCCCGTGGCCGGTTGGATGGCGATGCCGGCGCAGTTGCGGATGCCGGTGCCATAGATGCGGCCATTGTTGCCATCGGCGTCGAAGGCGAGCACCGCAGCGCGGCCCTCCTCCCGGCCCCACGCGGCACCGACGCCAAGGGCCGCTTCGTATTGCGCGATGAAATCGGGTTCGCGCGGCGGCAGGCCTTCTCCGGCATTCGATCCGGAACCAACCGCGACATAGAGGACCTTGCCATCCGACGAGAAGGCGATGTCGCGCGTGCTGTGGCCTCCGGTTGGAATGCCGCCCACGACGTCCTCCGGCTCACCGGATGCCACGAGATCGCCGCTGCGATACGGGAAACGCACCACGCTCCCCGACTGGCCGACATAGACCCATTCCGGGTCCGGCCCCGGCGGATAGAACGCGATCCCGTACGGGTAGCGCAGACCGCTGGCGAAGACCGCATCCTCCGACGGCGTCTCGGCGCCATCGGCGGCGCGGAAGACGTGGATGCGGTTGGCTTCACTTTCCGCGACGAAGACGTCGCCGTTCGGCGCGACGCGTACCGCGCGCGGATTGACCAGGCCGCTGGCGAAGAGATTGATCGCGAACCCGTCCGGAACGTTGGGCAGCGTGCCGGGCTGCACGCGGACAAGCCGGGCACCGTTGCCGACGGATTCATTGCCCGCCGGCGCGGGCAGGTCTTCGGGCCGGATCAGGCGGCGAACGCCCGGCGCGTCGTTCCGCCAATCGCTCATTGCTGCGCCGCCTGTGAGCACGTCAGCGGCCGAAGCAACGCCGGCGAAAAGAATGACCGGCAGGAGCGCCGCGAGGCCCGCCACTTTCAACGATCGAGCAGGCATGGCCGGTTTCCTCCCGAATTCGCCAAGTTTGGACCGTCCAGCGGAAATGGAAAAGCCCGGCGGAGAACACTCCGCCGGGCCAGTTATTCGATACCTATGTGCTTGCGTTTCTACTACGAGGGCGCGTCCTGCGTGGAGATGCGCCAGATCGTACCGCTGCCGTCCTCGCTGACGATCAGCGAACCGTCGTGCGCGACTTCAACTCCGACCGGGCGACCCCAGACGTTGTCGGCGTCCTTGACGAAGCCCGTCATGAAGTCCTCGTAAGCGCCGGTCGGCTTGCCGTCCTCGAACTTCAGACGGACGACCTTGTAGCCGGTGCGCTTGCCGCGGTTCCACGAACCGTGCATGGCGACGAACGCATCGCCCTTGTATTCGGCCGGGAACATGTCGCCGTCATAGAACGCGATGTTCAGCGGCGCGGAGTGGGCCTGGAACAGCACGTCCGGAACCGTCACCTTGTCGGCCAAGTCTGGACGCTGGCCCTTCAGCGGGGCCCGCGGATCCTCGTTGGAGCCGATGTAGTACCACGGCCAGCCGT
The DNA here is from genome assembly GCA_963798195.1 of uncultured Alphaproteobacteria bacterium. GTDB lineage: Bacteria > Pseudomonadota > Alphaproteobacteria > Rhizobiales > Kaistiaceae > CAVSRC01. The sequence goes on from CAWCSF010000010.1 coordinate 1,423,477, forward strand.
AGAACTTGCCCTCCTGAACGTGCGTAGCGTAATCGCTCGGAACGTTGTCGCCGAGGCCGTCGCGCTCATTGGTGACGCACCACGGATCGCCCGTGGCCGGCTGGATGGTCAGGCCGGAGCAGTTGCGGATGCCGGTCGCGAAGACGCGGCGATTTGAACCATCCGGGTTGAAGGCGATGACCGCGGCGCGACCCTTCTCTTCGCCCCACATCTCACCGAGTGGCTGGTCCTTCGCCCACGCGTCGATGCCACCATCCGGCAGGCCAGTAACCTGTTCGGCGATATTCGAACCCGAGCCGACCGCGAGATAGAGCGTCTTGCCATCCGGCGAGAACGCAATGTCGCGCGTCCAGTGATGGTTCGGCGGGATGTTGTCGATGATCGTCTCGGCCGGACCGGAAGCCTTCAAGTCGCCCTCCTTGTAAGGGAAGCGGACGACGCTGCCGGCATTGCCGACGTAGACCCATTTCGGATTATCGAGCGGATAGAACGCCACGCCATATGGCTGGTCGAGGTTATCGGTTGCGAAGACCGAATCCTCGACTGGCTTCGCCTGGCCATCCTTCATCCGCAACACATGGATTTCGTTGGCGACACTGTCGGCGAAGAACAGATCCCCGTTCGGCGCCATCTTGATGTCGCGGGGCCCCTCGAGGCCGCTCTCGACCAACTCGACCTTGAAACCATCGAGGACCGTCGGCATAGCGCCGTCCGGACGTTCGATAAGCCCAGGCGCATTGCTGGCCGATTTCGTGGCGAACGGCTTGGGCAGATCGCTGGGTTCGATCTTGCGCCAGACGCCGGGCTTGTTGTCCTGCCAGCCGCCAAAAGCCGCGCTTCCCGTCAGCATGTCATTCATGCTGGCCTGGGGAGCGCCCGCCTTGGCCGCATCGGTTTGCATGGCATTGTCCGCCGCCAGCGCGAACGCCGGCACCGCAACAATTGCCGAGACCGCTAGCGCGATCGTCGATTGTCTTCTCATCCTACTTGAACTCCCAACTGGGCAGCGCCCACCGCCTCTCCGCTTCTCGCGGATCGTGCTATGGAAAAGCGCAGAGGCGGGTCGTAGTTCCCCGTTTTCCTGACGCCTCACACACACGTGACATCGAGATGGCCGCCGAAGGACAATCCGCCGCATCGCTGCTCGCCTGGTACGCCGAAATGGGCGTGGACGCGACGCTGGAGGAGACCCCGGTGAACCGGCTGGTTCAGGCGCGCGAGGAACCGGCCTCAACGGAACCATTGCGAACGCCGTTTCCGCCGACATTGACGCTGCCGGAGCGGCGCGCGCCGGCCCTGCCACCAGCGCCCCGGACGACCATCGCAGCGGCGAACGCTGCCGCACCAGACGACACCGCCCGGGCCGCACGGGCGACAGCCAAGGCCGCCGCGACACTGGATGAATTGCGCGCGGCGTTGGAGAGCTTCGAGGGCTGCAACCTGAAACAGACCGCCACCCAGCTCGTCTTCGCCGATGGCACGCCGGGGGCACGGGTAATGATCGTCGGCGAGGCGCCGGGGCGCGAGGAGGACATCCAGGGGCTTCCCTTCGTCGGCCGCTCAGGACGCCTGCTCGACCGCATGATGGAGGCCATCGGCCTTGACCGCACGTCGGTCTACATCGCCAACGTCGTTCCCTGGCGGCCGCCAGGTAACCGCACGCCAACGCCGCAGGAGACCGCGACCTGCCGGCCGTTCATCGAGCGGCAGATCGAACTCTGCGATCCGGATTTCCTGATCTGCATGGGCGCGCCGTCGGCCGCGGAACTGCTGGGCAATCGCGAAGGCATCCTGAAATTCCGCGGTCGCTGGCGCGAGTTCGACACCGGCACGCGGAAGATCCGCGCCATGGCGACGCTGCACCCGGCCTACCTGCTCCGCCAGCCACTGCAAAAGCGGCTTGCGTGGCGGGACTTCCTCGCCCTTAAGGAAGCGCTCGACACAACAGAACCGAAACAGACGGATCCATGACCGACAACGAACTCTTCGCCACCATCCGCGACCGCCTGTTCACCGCCGTGCTCGGCGATGTGATGGACATCGCCGGTCATAGTCGCCAGTTCCTGCCGCCGGAGGTGAAGCCCATCGCACCGGACATGGTGCTCGTCGGTCGCGCCATGCCGGTCCAGCTCAAGGATGTCGGGCCGTCCGATGTGGCCGCCGATGCCTTCGGCCTGATGTTCAAGGCGCTCGACGAGCTCAAGAACGGCGAAATCTACATCACGGCAGGTGGCTCGCTGGACTACGCCCTGTGGGGTGGGTTGATGAGCGCGCGCGCCCAGCGACTGGGCAGCCCCGGCGCGGTGTTCGACGGCTTCCATCGCGACACGCGCGAAATCATCAGCCTCGGTTTCCCGGTCTTCTCGCGCGGCGCCTATGCGCAGGACCAGCGCGGCAGGGGGCTGGTCGTCGATTTCCGCTGCCCGGTAGAGTTCGCCAACGGCGCCCGCGCGGAGCCCGGAGACATCATCGTCGGCGATGTCGACGGCGTCGTTATCGTCCCGGCACGCCATGAGATGGAAATCATCCAGGCGGCACTCACCAAGGTGGATGGCGAAGATGGCGTCCGGCGCATGATCGAGTCCGGCGAATCGACGCAGGACGTATTCGCAAAAACCGGCATCATGTAGCCGGCGAAAACGGCCCGGCTGCTGCACCGCGCCTTGAATTCGGCGCGGCAACGGCTGACAAGAAGACGCTCGATTCGTCGCAAGCCGAAGACTCCCTGGTCTCATGGCCATCCAGCTCGTCGCCGTCGCCTCCCTCCTGCTAGGCTCGGCCTTTCTGCTCATCGCCGGCGCCTTGCACGGCCTGCTGCTTGCCGTTCGCGGCACGGTGGCGGGGTTTTCCACCGCCGAGCTCGGCCTGCTCGGCACCAGCTGGGCTTTCGGCTTCGTCACCGGCTGCGTGTTGATCCCCCATGTCGTGCGCCGGGTCGGCCACATCCGCGCCTACGGCGCGCTGGCCTCCATCGGGGCCATCATCATCCTGCTGAACCTTCTGATTGTTTCGCCGACGGCCTGGATACTGACGCGCGCCGTGTCCGGCTTCGCCTTCGCCGGCGCAGCGATGATCGTGGAGAGCTGGCTCAACGAACGCGCCACCCGCGAAAACCGTGGCACCGTGTTCTCGATCTATCAGATGGTGAACTTTGCCGCTTCCACCGCCGGCCAACTCCTGCTCGTCATCAACCCACCCACGGACTATTTCTATTTCGTCCTTGGTGCGATCTTCTATTGCCTCGCCATCCTGCCGACGGCGCTCTCCACCGCCGCGACGCCGCAGCCGCTGAAGACCACGCGCTTCGACATCCGTCGGCTTTATGCCCTCTCGCCGGTATCGGCGGTCGGCTGCTTCCTCATCGGGATGGTGAACGGTGCCTTCGGTACGCTGGGACCGGTCTACGCCCAACGTATCGGCCTCCCCATCCGCGAGGTGGCGATGCTCACGGCCGGCGCCCTCCTTGGTGGCTCACTGATCCAGTTCCCGCTCGGCTGGTTGTCGGACCGGATGGATCGCCGCCGGGTACTGGTCGGCGTCGGCATCGGCGCCGTCATCATCGGCCTCATGATCGTCACGCTGAGGCCGCGGGACGCGGTGTTCATCACCAGTCTCGTCGTGCTCTACGGCGCAATGAGCTATCCGATGTATGCGCTCGCGGTCGCCCACGCCAACGACTTCGCCGGCACCGACGAGTTCGTGAAGATCGCGAGCGGCCTGCTGCTGCTCTACGGCTTCGGCACCATGCTCGGGCCCATCGCCGCCGCTTACACCATGCAGAGCTGGATGCCGGAGGGCCTCTTCGCATTCACCGCGACGGTTCACGCGCTGGTGGTTGCCTACACGCTGTTCCGCATGACCCGGCGCGCCCCACCCTCGCCGTCAACGCGGGAGATCTTCCAGGGCCTGCCCCTCCCGAAGACGGTCACGCCGGAAAGCGCCGCCCTCGACCCCCGCGCAGGCGCCGACCCGGCAGCTACGGCCGAGGCATCGCCGCCGGAACCCCAAGAACCCCGCGAATAAGGCAGTTTCGCCCTGTTGTGTTGGACTTTGGCCTACGCCAAAATGCCCACAACAATCGCGGCACCGTCAGGTAGCCGCTGGGGACCGGGGTCTGAATGGCGTACTTCGTACAGCAGCTCATCAATGGGCTGACGCTAGGCTCAATCTACGGGCTGATCGCGATCGGCTACACGATGGTCTACGGGATCATCGGCATGATCAACTTCGCCCACGGCGATATCTTCATGGTCGGCGCGTTCATTGCCCTGATCGCGATCGTGATCCTCGGCATCTCTGCGGCGACTCCTTTTACGATCCTGATCCTGGCGCTCATCCTCGTAATGGTGATCGCCATGACCCTGACGTCGGTATGGGGCTGGACGGTGGAGCGCGTCGCCTACCGGCCCCTGCGCGGCTCGTTCCGGCTGGCGCCGCTGATCACCGCTATCGGCATGTCGATCGTGTTGCAGAATCTTGTGCAGGTGGCGCAGGGCGCGCGCGTCAAACCTCTCCAGCCAATCGTCACCGGCGGCTACTCGATCATGGAGCAGGACGGGTTCGTCGTTCAGCTCTCCAATGCCCAGATCATCATCATCGTCACCACACTCGTTCTCATGGTGGGCTTCACGCTGTTGATCGCGCGGACACCGCTCGGCCGGGCCCAGCGCGCCTGCGAGCAGGACGCCAAGATGGCAGCGCTGCTGGGCGTGAACGTCGACCGCACCATCTCACTGACCTTCCTGATGGGTGCCGCGCTCGCCGCCGTCGCCGGCACGATGTTCCTGCTGTTCTACGGCGTGATCGATTTCTACATCGGCTTTCAGGCCGGCGTGAAAGCGTTCACCGCCGCCGTCCTTGGCGGCATCGGATCGTTGCCCGGGGCCATGCTCGGCGGTTTGCTGATCGGCCTGATCGAGACGTTCTGGTCCGGCTACGGCCCCATCGAATACAAGGACGTGGCGGCGTTCTCGATCCTCGCCATCACGCTGATCTTCCTCCCGTCGGGCCTCCTCGGCCGGCCCGAAGTCGAGAAGGTCTGACATGGCGGCCGATCCGCGTCAGGAGCCCACCGCCGATTTCACGCCGGAAGGCGCCGAAATCCAGGAAGAGCAGCGGCGGCCGGTGTTCCGCTCAGAACCGCCGGGCACGGCCAGCCACATACCCTCCGGCGGTAGCCTCGCCGGCGCCATCAGAGAATCCGCGATCACCGCAGGCATCGCCCTCATCCTCGCCGGACCGATCGTCGGGCTGCGGACGGATTCGGCGATCGGCGGACTGACGCTGACCTCCAACTGGCCGACCGTCTTCGTCATCGTCGCGGTCGTGTTCTTCGGGCGGCTGGCGCTCAACCTGACGCTCTGGCGCACCGGCGCACGCCCCCTCTCCGGCTTCAGCGCATTCGTCGCCAAGTCCGGCGGACGCCGCGTTCTGGCGCTGGCGGCGAGCAACACGGTCTTCATCGGCATCGTGGCGCTGGTCCTCGCCTTCTCGCTGCCGTTCATGCCGTTCGCCGACCGCTACATCATGGACCAGGCGATCGTCATCCTGACCTACATCATGCTCGGCTGGGGATTGAACATCGTCGTCGGCCTCGCCGGGCTGCTCGACCTCGGCTACGTCGCCTTCTACGCCGTCGGCGCCTATTCCTTCGCCCTGCTCGCGACCAATTTCGATCTTGGGTTCTGGGTGTGCCTGCCGATGGCCGGCCTGCTCGCAGCCTGCTGGGGCCTCGTCCTCGGCTTTCCCGTGCTGCGCCTGCGCGGCGACTACCTGGCGATCGTCACCCTGGCCTTCGGCGAGATCATCCGCATCGTCCTGCTCAACTGGTACACGCTGACCAATGGCCCCGACGGCATCTCCAACATTCCGCGGCCGTCGCTGTTCGGGCTGGAATTCACGCGCGAGGGTGGTTTCGCGGACTTCTTCGGGATCGAGTACACGCCGCTCCAGCGCATCGTGTACCTCTATTACATCATCCTGATCCTGGCCCTGGTGACCAACTTCGTGACGCTGCGCCTGCGCCGCCTGCCGATCGGCCGCGCATGGGAAGCGCTGCGTGAAGACGAGATCGCCTGTCGCTCGCTGGGTATCAACACCACCAATACCAAGCTCACCGCCTTCGCTTGCGGCGCCTTTTTCGGCGGACTCGCCGGCTCGTTCTTCGCAACGCGCCAAGGCTTCATCTCGCCGGAATCGTTCACCGCGCTGGAGTCGTTCATCATCCTGGCGCTGGTCGTTCTCGGCGGGCTCGGCAGCCAGATCGGCATCGTCATCGCCGCGTTGTTCCTGAACACGGTCTTCGAACTGCGCGAACTGGCGCAGTACCGCATGCTCATCGTCGGCCTCTCCATGGTGCTGATCATGGTCTGGCGGCCGCGCGGCATCGTCTCCACACGCATGCCGTCGATCTTCCTGAAGGAGCGCAAGGCCGTATCCGGCGCGCTCGTCGGCGAGGGTCACGGATGAACCGCTGGGAGTCCGACGCCGTCCTGACCGTCGAACACCTGACGATGCGGTTCGGCGGCCTTGTCGCCATCGACGATCTCTCGTTCCGCGTCGGCCGCGGCGACATCACCGCGCTGATCGGGCCGAACGGCGCCGGCAAGACGACCGTCTTCAACTGCGTCACCGGCTTCTACAAGCCGACCGAGGGCCGCATAACGATGAGCGCACGGAGCGGCGCCGCGGCAAGCGCGATGGATGCGCTGACCGCCTCATCTTCGCGCGCCGCCCCCAAGGGCGACCTCTTCCTGCTCGAACGCATGCCCGACTTCGAGATCGCCAAGCACGCGAAGGTCGCCCGAACCTTCCAGAACATCCGCCTTTTCGGCGGCATGACCGTGCTGGAAAACCTGATCGTCGCCCAGCACCACATGCTGATGGCGGCGTCGGGCTTTCTCGATTGCCGGTCTGCTGAACCTCCGGTCCTACCGTCACGGCAGCAAGGCGGCCGTGGACCTTGCGACCTACTGGCTGCAGCGGATCGGCCTGATCGACCGGGCCGACGGCCCGGCAGCCGACCTGCCCTATGGCGACCAGCGGCGGCTCGAGATCGCGCGCGCCATGTGCACCAAGCCGCAGCTCCTTTGCCTCGACGAGCCGGCGGCAGGATTGAACCCGCGCGAGAGCGCGGAGCTGAATGAGCTGCTCCGCTTCATCCGCGACGAGCACGGCATCTCGATCCTGCTGATCGAGCACGACATGGGCGTGGTGATGGAGATATCCGACCACATCGTCGTTCTCGACTACGGCGAGAAGATTGCCGACAACACGCCGGAATCGGTCCGTTCCGACCCCAAGGTCATCGCGGCCTATCTCGGCGTGGAGGATGAGGAAGTGGCGCCTGTCGAAGCCGAGGCGGGCTCATGAGCGACGCCCTTCTCTCTATCAAAGGCGTGCATACCTACTACGGCAACATCATCGCGTTGCGCGGCGTCGACGTTGAGGTGAAAGCCGGCGAGATCGTCACGTTGATCGGCGCCAACGGCGCCGGAAAGTCGACGCTGATGATGACAATCTGCGGCATGCCGCAGGCGCGCACCGGCAGCATCGTCTTCGACGGCACCGACATCACCAAGTGGCCGACGCATGAGATCATGGCGCTGTCGATTGCGCAGTCGCCGGAAGGCCGACGCATCTTCCCGCGCATGACCGTCATGGAAAATCTCCAGATGGGTGCGGCGCAAACCGACCTGACGCATTTCGACGCCGACCTGGAACGCGTTTTCGCACTGTTCCCGATCCTCAAGACGCGGCGCGACCAGCGCGGCGGCACGCTCTCCGGCGGCGAGCAACAGATGCTGGCGATTGCGCGGGCACTGATGAGCCGCCCGCGTCTGCTGTTGCTCGACGAACCTTCGCTCGGCCTGGCGCCGATGCTCGTCCGGCAAATCTTTTCGGTGATCGGCGAACTCAATCGCGAACAAGGCCTGACCGTGTTTCTCGTCGAGCAGAACGCATATCACGCGCTGAAGCTGGCGCACCGCGGCTACGTCATGGTCAACGGCCTGATCACCATGTCGGGCACCGGGGCCGAGCTACTGGCGCGGCCCGAGGTTCGGGCGGCATATCTGGAAGGCGCTGGATAACACGCGATGGGAATTCTCTGGGAAGAGCAAAGCGTCGGCGTATTCCTGCTGGTCACCGTGGTGCTCGGCGGCGGGGCCGCCTACCTGGCCGGTCGCGCCATCGCACTGACCTGGCGTCCGATGCGGGCAGTGATTGCATACATGGCAATTCTCACAGCAGCGGTCCGCTTCTTCCACTATTCGCTGTTCGGGGGGAGCTTCTTCTTCTATTTCGACAACGGGACTTTGTATCCGGGCGTCGGATTCTACTACTACGTGATCGACTTCATCATACTTCTGGCTTTCGCCACCCTTGGTTACCGCGTTACACGGGCGGGACAAATGGCCACGCAATATCCTTGGCTTTACGCGCGAAGCGGGCCGCTATCCTGGCGTCAACGGCCCGAATCCGGCTCAAGTAAAACATAGACAAGTTTTGCCGGGGCGATTGCGCACCTTTTGTTGGCAAGCTAACGTGGAACACAAGCGCGGCTGGGGCCGCGCCAAACCTTAGGTGCGCATCGCGCATCGCGTTTCCAGGGGAGTTTGCTTAATGAAAAAGCTTTTGATGGCCTCCGTCCTGTTGTCTTTTGGTATGGCGGCAGGCGCGGCTCAGGCCGATATCACAATCGCGACAGCCGGTCCGATGACCGGTCAGTACGCGTCGTTCGGCGAGCAGATGCGCAACGGCGCCGAGCAGGCGGTCGAGGATATCAACAAGGCCGGTGGCGTTCTTGGCCAGCAGCTGAAGCTTGAGATCGGCGATGACGCCTGCGACCCGAAGCAGGCCGTGGCCGTCGCGGGCCAGATGGCCAGCAAGGGCGTGGTCTTCATGGCCGGGCATTTCTGCTCCGGCTCGTCGATCCCGGCCTCAGCCGTCTACTCCGAGGAAGGCATCATCCAGATCTCGCCGGCTTCGACCAACCCGAAGTTCACCGACGAGCGTCCCGGCCCGGGCACGATGCGCGTTTGCGGTCGTGACGACCAGCAGGGCCAGGTCGCGGGCGAGTTCCTTGCCGACAAGTTCAAGGACAAGAACATCGCGATCATCCAGGACAAGACCGCCTACGGTAAGGGTCTTGCCGATGAGACCAAGAAGTACATGAACGCCAAGGGCAAGATGGAGGTCATGTACGAGGCCTATACGGCCGGCGAAAAGGACTACAGCGCCCTCGTCTCGAAGCTGAAGGCCGCCAACATCGACGTGCTCTACGTCGGCGGCTACCACACGGAGGCCGGCCTGATTAAGCGCCAGATGGTCGAGCAGGGCATGAAGACCATCCTGGTCTCCGGCGACGCGCTCGTGACCGACGAGTACTGGTCGATCACCGGCCCGGCCGGCGAAGGCACGCTGATGACCTTCTCGCCCGATCCGCGCAAGAACGCCGAGGCCGCTGACGTGGTCAAGGAGTTCGAGGCGAAGAACATCGTGCCGGAAGGCTACGTGCTCTACACCTACGCCGCCATCCAGGCATGGGCCCAGGCTGCCACGGCCGCCGGCAACACCGACTTCAAGCCGGTTGCCGACGCGCTCGCCAAGGGCAAGTTCAAGACCGTGCTCGGCGAACTGTCGTTCGACGACAAGGGCGATGTGACCCTCCCGGGCTACGTCTTCTACGTCTGGAAGGACGGCAAGTACGACTACTACTAGGATCGGTTTGATCCAGCTTTCAGCCTGACGGCGGAACGGAAACCCCGGCGGAAACGCCGGGGTTTTTCGTTTCCGGGCCCGTCGGAGTTGCGTTGTTGGCGTACCGGCTGCACTTTGGCGATCGTTACCCGGTCAATGGAGCCCTGCCAGTGCCTGCCTCTCGCCCCGCGGTCCTCTGGTCGGTCGCTGTCGCAGCCCTCGTGCTCGGCAACGGCATGGCCCGGGCGGAAACCGTGGTCGGCGTCGCCGGCCCGATGTCCGGCAGCCTCGCGATCTTCGGCAAGCAGATGCAGGACGGCGCGGCGCAGGCAGTCGCCGACATCAACGCGGCCGGCGGCGTGAACGGCGAACAGCTCTCGCTCCAGGCCATGGACGACGAGTGCAATCCCAAAACCGCCGATGCGGTCGCCAACCAGCTTGCGGGGCGCGGCGCGGTCATGGTGGCGGGACACCTTTGCCTCAACGCATCGCTGGCCGCCTCATCGGTCTACGCGGCAAACAAGATCATCGAGATTTCGCCGGGCACGACATGGCCCGCCTACACCGACACGCGGCCGGGGCCCGGGATCTACCGGCTGGCCGGCCGCGACGATCGGCAAGGTCCCCTCGCCGCCGCCTATATCGTCGAGCATTTCGCCAACGCGCCCGTCGCAATCGTCGATGACCGCAGCCCCTACGGCAAGGAGCTCGCCGACGCGATGCGGCGCGCCATGAACGCCGCCGGCAAACGCGAAGCCTTCATCGAAGAATACGAACCCGGTCAGCGGGACTTCACCGGCATGATCGAAAGGCTGCAGGGCGCCAATATCGGCGTTCTCTATATCGGCGGCTACCCCGCCGAGGCGGGACTGATCGCCCGGCAGATCAAGGATGCCGGTCTCAGCATCAGGATCATCGGCGGCGACGCGCTGGTGACCAACGAGTACCACGACATCGCAAAGGACGCCGCAGACGGAACCCTGATCACCTTCGCTCCCGATCCCCGCGAAAACGTGAACGCGGCGACGGTGGTGAAGTCCTTCCGCGACCGCGGCATCGAGCCGGAAGGCTACGTCCTGCCAGCCTACGCAGCGATACAGATTTGGGCGCAAGCCGCCAATTCGACAGGCAAGAACGACTTCGATTCCGTCGTTGAGGCTCTCGACAACAACCGCTTCACGACGGTGGTCGGCGAAGTCACTTTCGACAATCGTGGCGACATGTCGCTGCCGGGCTTTACAGTCTACGAGTGGCGGGGCGGCCGCCTCGACGGACCGAGCAGCTAGTCCGGCATCTGGAGGCGCATGAAGAACCTTTTGACCGATGTAGCCGGCCTGAAGGTCGGCAATGCCGACGACGCAAAGCTCAAATCCGGCGTCACGGTGGTGGTCTGCGACGAACCCGCGGTCGCCTCTGTGCATGTCATGGGCGGCGCACCGGGTACACGCGAGACCGACCTCCTCGCGCCAGAGCAGACCGTGGCGTCGATTGACGCCGTCGTGCTCTCCGGCGGCTCGGCCTTCGGCCTCGATGCCGCCGGCGGCGTGATGACCACGCTAGCGGAAGCCGGGCGCGGGGTCCTCGTCGGAACGGCGCGGGTCCCGATTGTCCCGGCGGCCATTCTCTTCGACTTGCTCAACGGTGGCGACAAGAACTGGGGCGGCCGCACACCGTATGCCGATCTGGGCCGGGCCGCACTCGCCTCAGCCGATGACACCTTCGAACTGGGCTCGGTTGGAGCCGGCGCCGGCGCCACGACGGCCAACCTCAAGGGCGGGCTCGGCTCCGCCTCCGTGCAGCTCGAAAACGGCATCATCGTCGCAGCGCTCGTCGCCGTGAACGCCGTCGGGCAAGTGACCATCGGCAGCACCGAGCACTTCTGGGCCGGGCCGTTCGAGCAAAGCGCCGAGTTCGGCGGGCTCGGCGCACCCTTCGCCTACCCGGCCGACGCGACGGCGCTGCGTTACAAGGGACAAGGCCCGCGTGCGAGCACGACCATCTCCGTCGTTGCCACCGATGCCCGCCTGACCAAGGCCGAAGCCAAGCGCCTTGCCGTGATGACCCATGACGGCTTCGCCCGCGCCATCTGGCCGTCGCACACGCCGATGGATGGCGATATCGTCTTCGCCATCGCCACCGGCCGCAGCGACGCCAAACCAGACATGACAGAGATCGGCTCGGCAGGCGCAACGTGCATGGCGCGTTCTATCGCGCGTGGCGTGTTCCGGGCGACCGCGGCGCCCGGTGACATACTGCCAACCTGGCGGGAGAAATTCTCCGAGCGCTGAATCGAGCAAACAAAAAACCGCCCCGGCCTTGGCAGGTCGGGGCGGCGAAACTGGTGCGGTACGCAATACCGATCCGCGAGGACCAATATGGACCGCCATGGTTAGCGGACAATTAATGCGGCGAGGTATTTTCATTCAAATGGTAAATGACCGCCCTTCAAGCCAGCGGAGAGCCGCAAATCGGCCGGATTGCGCGAAGCGAGGCAGCGTGATACCCGCCAAGCCATGGACCATCGCGTGCTGATCGCCCCTTCGATCCTCTCCGCCGATTTCGCCCGGCTGGGCGAGGAAGTGCGGGCCGTCGACGCTGCCGGGGCCGACTGGATCCACGTGGACGTGATGGACGGGCACTTCGTGCCCAACATCACCATGGGACCGAATGTGGTGCGGGCGATCCGGCCGCTGACCCACAAGACGATCGATGTCCACCTGATGATCGCACCGGCGGACCCGTTTCTCAGTGCCTTCGCCGAGGCCGGCGCCGACCGCATCACAGTGCATGTCGAGGCGGGGCCGCACCTCCACCGCTCGCTGCAGGCGATCCGCGCGCTCGGCAAGAAGGCCGGCGTGACGCTCAATCCGGCGACGCCAGCGATCGACATCGCCTATGCCCTCGACCTCGCCGACCTCGTGCTGGTGATGAGCGTCAATCCCGGGTTCGGCGGACAGGATTTCATCCCCTCCTCGCTCGCCAAGATCGCCGAAATCCGCACCATGATCGGCGGCCGCGACATCCCGATCGAGGTCGATGGCGGCATCACGCCCGCAAATGCCCGCGCTGTCGCCGAGGCCGGCGCCGACATTCTGGTGGCAGGCTCCGCCATTTTCCATGGCGGCGGAAGCTACAAGGACAACATCGCGGCAATCAGGCGCGCCGCCGAAACCACGATGGCATGAACATGAGAACGATGACGCTGGCCAGCGCTCTTGGCGCGTTGCTGATGACTGCCGCGATCGCCAGCGCCGGCGATTATGCCGAACTTAACGTCCTTGGCTTCGCGCCCGACGGCGAGACGTTCGCCTTCGAGGAATACGGCATCCAGGACGGCTCGGGCTTCCCATACGCCAACATCTACGTGATCGACACCGCGACCGACCACTGGGTTTCGGGCACGCCGATCCGCCTCCAGACGCAGAACGACCAGGCGACGTTGGCGGCCACACGCGCCGAGGCGCGCAAGAAGGCGCAGTCGATCCTCACTTCACGGCAGATAGGCGAGCCCGGCAATCGCGTTGCCAGCAATCCACCGAGCGAGCTTTCAGCCGACCCCCGCCACGTCATCTTCGTGCCACGTGCCCGCCTGCCATCCGGTGGCGACGCGGCCTACGATCTGGCACTGACCGAGATCGAAATGCCCGCCGGCGATTGCCCGGACATGGGCCAGCCGTTCAACGGATTTCGCCTGGTGCTGACGACGGCCAACGGCGCGGCGCATACGCTGTCCGAAGACACGCAAATCCCGTCGAGCCGCCATTGCCCGCTCGCATACGGGATCTCCGACGTGTTGACCTACTACCCGGACAGCGGACAGCCGTTCCTGGTCGTCATTCTCAACATGTACACAGTGGGATTCGAAGGCCCCGACCGCCGCTTCCTGGCGGTCACCTCGACGCTGCCGGACTAGGCTCGTCAGCAATCCGGCGATTGTGAAGCCCTCGCCCCTCTGCTAGACCGCGCCGTAACCTGACAACGGCAGGCCAAGCACATGATTCCGCGCTATTCGCGCCCGGCTATGGCGGCGATCTGGTCGCCCGAAACGAAATTCCGCATCTGGTTCGAGATCGAGGCCCACGCCCTCGACGCCATGGCCGAGATCGGGACCGTCCCGAAATCGGCGGCCAAGGCGGTTTGGCGCAAGGGCCGCAAGGCGACGTTCGACATCGCCCGCATCGACGCCATCGAAGCGGAGACCAAGCACGACGTCATAGCCTTCCTGACCCACCTCGCCGAGATCGTCGGCCCCGAGGCGCGTTTCGTCCATCAGGGCCTGACCTCGTCGGACATCCTCGACACCTGCTTCAACATCCAGTTGGTCCGCGCCGCCGACCTGCTGCTCGAGGACACCGACGCACTGCTCGCGGCGCTGAAGCGCCGGGCCTACGAGCACAAGGACACCGTCACCATCGGCCGCAGCCACGGCATCCACGCCGAGCCGACGACCTTCGGGCTGAAGCTTGCGACCTTCTACGCCGAGTTCGCCCGCGCCCGCCGCCGGCTGCACGCCGCGCGCGAGGAGGTAGCGACCGCGGCCCTGTCGGGCGCCGTCGGCACGTTCGCCAACATCGATCCGCGCGTGGAGGAGCACGTCGCCCGCGCCATGGGCCTGCGCCCCGAGGCTATCTCGACGCAGGTCATCCCGCGCGACCGGCACGCCATGTATTTCGCCACGCTGGCGGTGGTTGCCTCGTCAATCGAGCATCTGGCGACCGAGGTCCGGCATCTCCAGCGCACCGAGGTGCGCGAGGCGGAGGAGTTCTTCTCACGCGGCCAGAAGGGCTCCTCGGCGATGCCCCACAAGCGCAATCCGGTGCTCTCCGAGAACCTGACCGGACTGGCGCGGCTGGTGCGCTCCATGGCGTTGCCGGCGATGGAAGACGTCGCGCTGTGGCACGAGCGCGATATCTCGCACTCCTCGGTCGAGCGGGTCATCGGCCCCGACGCCACGATCGCGCTCGATTTCGCCCTCGCCCGCCTTGCCGGACTCGTCGACAAGCTGGTCGTCTATCCGGAAGCGATGCAGGCCAACCTCGACAACCTCGGCGGTCTGGTCCACTCGCAACGCGTGATGCTCGCCCTCACCCAGAAGAAGGTCAGCCGCGAGGACGCCTACCGCATCGTCCAGCGCCACGCGATGAAGGCCTGGCAGGACGGTGACGACTTCCTCGCACTGTTGAAGAAAGACGCCGAAGTGACTCGCCGGATTCCGGAATCCGAACTCGAGGCCCTGTTCGACCTTGGCTACCATCTGAAGCACGTCGACACGATCTTCCGCCGCGTCTTCGGCACCGGCGACTGATCTCACCAGCCCTCAATCCATGGAGCCTGAATATGGCAGCCTCGATCTACGATATTCCGCTTCGCCGCATTGACGGGACCGACGCCTCATTGGGCGAGCAGGCGGGTTCGGTGATGCTGGTCGTCAACGTCGCCTCGAAATGCGGGAAGACGCCGCAATACGAAGGGCTGGAGAAGCTCTACGAGAGCCGGCGCGACAAGGGGTTTGCCGTCCTCGGCTTCCCGAGCAACCAGTTCGGCGGCCAGGAGCCGGGCACTGAGGGAGAGATCGAGGAATTCTGCCGCACGGTCTATGGCGTGAAGTTCCCGATGTTCTCAAAACTCGACGTGAAAGGCCCGGACCAGCATCCCCTCTACAAGGCGCTGACCGAGGCGCAGCCGGAACGTGTCACGGTCCCCGGCAAGGAGCCTAAGCCCGGTCGTGACGTTCGCTGGAATTTCGAGAAGTTTCTGATCGGCCGCGATGGAGCGGTCGTGGGCCGCTTCGACCCGGACGTGACCCCGGAAGACCCGTCCCTGATCGCGGCGGTAGACGCTGCCCTCAATCAACGGGCCTGACGGCAGAAATGCCAAGGGCCGCCTCTTTTGGAGGCGGCCCTGATGAAAGCCTGGGCTGCTTAGTGGATGACGCCGAGCGTCTTCAGCGAGCTCGAAAGCGTCATGCCAACCACGAACTTGTCGTATCCCGCACCGCTGTGGTAGCGCGCGTCGAACGAAACCCAATCCTGGGGTGCCCAGCCGACGCCGATGTTCCAGGGCGTCGTCGTGGCCCCGCCAACGCTGTTTGAGCCGATCGCGGCTGACGCCGAGAAATTGTACGGCAGGTCGACCGAGGCATTTGCCTCGAGGTAATGGTCGGAGTTGTCAGGGTTCCAGTAGACGGCAGCGCCGACAGTGAACGGATCCACCGGGCTGAACGACGCCTTGCCGTAAACCTCACCGTAATCCGCCACGGTGCCGCTGCTGTACACATAACGAACGTAGCCGAAGTCGAAGTCGACCGGACCGAGCGTCGGACGAATGCCGATGGACAGGTCGTTCTCCCAGTCCGTGACGCCGGAGTAGCTGACGTTGGAGCCCCAGTAGCCCACGTAGAAGAAGTCATTCAGCGTGAATTCGGCAAACGGCTGAACGGCGGCATTGCCGTCTGTGTTGGTGGCGCCGCGCGACACGTAGTCACTTGTGAAGGTCACCCCGAAGGCGATGTCCCACTGATGCTTGTCGGGAGTCGCCTCACCCATCACGTCGGCCGCTTGCGCCGGCCCGTATGCAAGAAAAGCCGTCGCCGCGGCCGCAAGCAGCACCCGCCCCTTCGTGAACCCGAGTTTCATGGTCATTGCCCCGTGGAGGAAAAGTGATTCGAAAGCCAAGCACGTCCTGTTGCGGATATGTCAGGCCGGCTGCCCCATTTCAGCAAGACCACAATTTAGGCAGGAATCACATTGCGTTACCGCGTTGCGAAAAAGGCACAAACTGGACTAGTTCGCAGTCGCTTCCCTGAGAAAAGTGACAGCGCCGTGGCTCAGGAACATCTGGTCGCTACCTACCGCGATGAACCGGTAGCCCAGGCCGCGGAAGTGCCGCGCACGCTCTGACGTAGCCGCGAAGACGCCGGCCACCTTGCCGGCCGCCGCCGCGCGCTGGCGAATGCGGGTAATCGGCTCGTCCAGGGACGCGTCAAACGGAGCGATCCGCGCGCCACCTGAAAGGGTGACGGAGAGATCCGACGGCCCCACGAACACACCATCGATGCCGTCGACGGCAAGGATGTCGTCCAGCGCATCAAGGGCGCGGGTCGTTTCGATCATCGCCAGGACGACGCCATTGCGGTTGGCGGTCTCGAGCTGTGTTTGCTGGTTGTCGATCCCGTGCAGTGTCATGGCCCGCGTCGGCCCCCAACTGCGTTCGCCGACCGGCGGATACTTCGTGGCGGCTGCCAGCGCCCGCGCCTCCGCGGCCGAGTTGATCATCGGCGCGATGACCAGTTCGGCGCCCATGTCGAGGACGCGGCTTGCGGTGGCGTTGTCGCCGACGGCAATCCGCACCGCGGCGGGCTTGCCGGCCAGCGCGATCGCACCGATGCCGCGCATCACCGAGGCGATATCGTGGAGGCCGTGCTGCATTTCCAGCGCCACACAATCATAGCCGCATCGGGCGATGATTTCGGCGACGAGCGGCTCGGGCAGCGACGCCCAACCGCAATAGAGCGTCTCGCCGGCTTTCAGGCGGCCGGCGAGCGAAGGCGACGGCATCAGGTGGTCTCGGTGCGGATCTGCTCGATGGCCTTCTGCATCAGCTCGTCCATGGTGCGGCGAATCTGATGGTCGGACTGGTCCACGCCGGCAGCGTCGAAATCGCTACGGAGCTTGCGGAAGACGTCCTCATGGCCGGCCTCCTCGAAGTCCGCAGCAACGACTTCCTTGGCGTAGGCGTCCGCGTCGGTGCCACTCTTCCCGAGCAGGCCCGCAGCCCACAAACCGAGCAGCTTGTTGCGGCGCGCGCCAGCCTTGAACTGCAGCTCGGCGTCGTGCGCGAACTTGTTCTCGAAGGCATCCTTGCGCTTGTCGAAGGTCGTCATGTCGGCGGCTCCCGTAGCCGCTGAAACCGCGGCCAAGCGTGCCTTGCATATCGTCTGCAAAGGCCTAAATCAACGCCGTCGAGACCCGCGATATCCGGCAGCACGAGTCCGCGCCATTGCGCTCATTGTGCATTTGCAACTGATCGCATAAGGTCCGGCTCGCGGCATCGTTCGGCCGCTCGAGTCGGGCGCAGGCTGTTGTAGCGAAACGATTTTTCGCCTGGGACCCCCGCCAAATGGATTTCCACAAACCTCGGTATGTGCCCATGAACCGCCGTCGGCGCATCTACGAAGGCAAGAGCAAGATTCTGTTCGAGGGTCCGGAGCCCGGCACGCTCGTCCAGTTCTTCAAGGACGACGCCACCGCCTTCAACAAGAAGAAGCATGAGATCGTTGATGGTAAGGGCGTACTCAACAATCGCATCTCCGAGCACATTTTCACGCACCTGAACCGCATGGGCATCCCGACGCATTTCGTGCGGCGGTTGAACATGCGCGAGCAGCTGATCCGCGAAGTCGAGATCATTCCGCTCGAGGTGGTGGTGCGCAACGTCGCCGCCGGCTCGCTGTCCAAGCGTCTGGGCATCGAGGAAGGCACCGTGCTGCCGCGATCGATCATCGAGTTCTATTACAAGAACAACGAGCTCGACGACCCGATGGTCTCCGAGGAGCACATCACAGCGTTTGGCTGGGCAAGCCCGCAAGAGATCGACGACATCATGGCGCTCGCCATTCGCGTCAACGATTTCCTCTCCGGCCTTTTTCTGGGCGCCGGCATCCAGCTCATCGATTTCAAAATCGAATGCGGCCGGCTGTGGGAAAACGAGATGATGCGCATCGTCGTCGCTGACGAGATTTCTCCCGACTCCTGCCGTCTCTGGGACGTGCAGACCAAGGACAAGCTCGACAAGGATCGTTTCCGTCGCGATATGGGCGGCCTCGTCGAGGCGTATCAGGAAGTCGCCCGCCGGCTTGGCATCCTCATCGAGCAGGAGCGCCCGAAAGGCGGCGGACCTGTCCTGGTGCAATGATCCGGCATAGCCCGGCCGCGTCACTCCCCCTTCTCGCTTTTGTCGCGACGCCGGCCGTCGCTGCGCCGACATGCGCCGCCGGGTTGGTTGACGCGACCGCCATTCACGAGAGAGCAGCCGGGAGCAGATTGTGAAGGCGCGCATCACCGTAACGCTGAAGCAGGGCGTGCTTGATCCTCAGGGCAAGGCGATTGAAGGGGCGCTGACCTCCCTCGGCTTCGCCGGCGTCGATGGCGTCCGCCAGGGCAAGGTATTCGACGTCGAACTCGCCGAAACCGATCCGGCGAAAGCCGAAGCCGCGCTGAAGGCCATGGCTGACCGGCTGCTTGCCAACACCATCATCGAGGATTTCCACGTCGAACTGGTTTGACCCAGTCCGGCCCCACCTCCTTAAAGCTTTCGCCACAATCGTCCGTCAGGGAACGCCGCAGGGTGACTGCAAGCGACACGATGGCCAATGCGAAAGCTCGCTCTTTCCCTCTTTCTTCTACTGCCCGCCCTCCCCGCCTCTGCTGAACCGCCGCCCGTCAACGGCCTGGCATGGGTCGGCGACCTCGAACTGCGTTTCGATGCGAACCGCTGGGCCATCAACGGCGCGGACGCTGCCTACGTCATCCATTGCCGGATCCACGATTGCCGCCGAACGGAGATCTTCGTTTCGATATCGGATGCGACCGACGCCGACTGCACGCCCAAAGGCCTGATCTTCGACCAAGGTGGTTCGTATTCGGATTGGCCGTTCGATCTGGAGAACGAAGGGCTTCAGTTTCACGTCTCCGAGGCTGACATCGGCTGTCGCAACCTGGCCGGCGGTCCCGTGCGCGCGTGCACGACATTTGGCGGCAGGACATACAACTTCGATGCACCCGGCCAGCATTGCCGGACACCATACGGCGCCGGCCACCGCGTGGAAGAGATACTCCGGGGGCTTCGCCCGCGATGAGGACGCTCGCGGCCGTGGCCATTGTGATCTTCAGCGCCGCAGTGGCGCACGCGGAGACCGTCACCATCGCGGGCATCGCCGTCGACTACGATCCCGCGCGATGGGAGGTCAGCACATTCCGCAACACGGAGCGTGGATCGATGCACGCCCGGTTCGCATGCATCGCATACGCCTGCTGGCCCAAGTCCCAAGCCTGGGTGGTCGCGGAGCCGATCGACAATGATGATGCCTCCGACGCCGGGACGCCGGAACCGCAGAACCGGAACATCTCCACGCGACCGCTGTGGGAAGACGGACCACACACCTACGGCGGCCTCACGCTGACCGGCACAAGAACGACCGACAGCACCTGCCGGGCCCGGACGCCGACGATGTTCATGGCGGAAGGCACCCACCACACTTTCCGCTATCGCTTCGGCTCCGGCTTCGCCCTCGGCTGCGGGGGCATCGAGGATGTCGGCGAAGAGGCCTTTGCGGAACTGCTCACCGGAGTAAAGATCCTGCCGTAATCCCGCGAAATAGCCGTTCCGCGGCGAACTGGCCCTTCCCAAGCCCGCCGAATCGGCTATGCGTCTTGTGATGGGCATACGTGCCGCTGGCTCCAACCGCGACAGGCGTCCGTGAAATCCGCCGTTGTCATCTTTCCGGGTTCGAACCGCGACCGCGACATGATCGCGGCGCTGGAGCAGATCACCGGCCATCGGCCTCACGTTGTCTGGCATGCGGACACGGACGTGCCGCCGGTCGACCTGATCGTGCTGCCCGGCGGCTTTTCCTACGGCGACTACCTCCGCTCCGGCGCCATTGCCGCGCGGGCGCCGATCATGCGCGCCATCTCGGAGCGGGCGGCTGCGGGTGTCGCCGTGCTTGGCATCTGCAACGGCTTCCAGATTCTCTGCGAGGCGGGCCTGCTGCCCGGCGTGCTTGATGCGCAATGCCAGCCTGCGCTTTGTCTGCCGCGAGGTGCATCTGCGCGTCGAGACCACGGCCACGATCTATACCGGCCGCTATCGCAAATCGCAGGTGCTGCGCTGCCCGGTGGCCCATGGCGACGGCAACTACCGCTGCGACGACGGCACGCTGCGCGAATTGACGGACGAGGACCGCGTGGTCTTCCGTTACGTCGACGCGAATGGACGACGGACGCCGGCCGGGAACCCCAACGGCTCGATCGACGATATCGCGGGCATCCTCAACAAGAAGCGGAACGTGCTCGGCATGATGCCTCACCCCGAAAACCTTATCGAGAACCTCCAGGGCGGCACCGACGGTCGCGGCCTGTTCGAAAGCACGGTCGACGCGCTGGCGAGGGCGGCATGATGGCCAGAGGCACGCGCGCGGCGCTGCTCGCGGCAACCATTGCCCTTTCCGGATGCCAGCTCACCGGCGGTGGCGGTGGCGGCGGGAGCGCGGCCACATCGGACGAGGCCTACGATCTCTCCACCCGGCTCGCCGGCGCGATCGGCCGCTGCTGGTTCGCCGACGGCGAGACCGCCTTCGCGGGCTACATCTATTCCCCGGAGCGCAACGCTGGCCAGTCCCGCATCCTGATCGTCAAGAAGAGCGACCCCACCGGTCTTCCCGCCCTTGTCGTCGACGCCACGAGCGGCAGCAGCGCCGACGTTTACGGGCCGATGGCTTCGTCCGTGAACGGAGCGCGCATTCGCGCCGATGTCGACCGCTGGACACGCGGCGGCACGAGCTGCGCATGAATGCGCGTGCCCAGATAACCCCGGACCTGATCGCCGCCCATGGGCTGAAGCCCGACGAGTACGACCGCATCCTGGCACTGGTCGGCCGTGAGCCAACGCTGACCGAGCTCGGCATCTTCTCGGCGATGTGGAACGAGCATTGTTCGTACAAATCCTCGAAGACGTGGCTGCGAATCCTGCCGACCAGCGGGCCGCGCGTCATCTGCGGCCCCGGCGAGAACGCGGGTGTGGTGGACATCGGCGACGGCGACGCGGTGATCTTCAAGATGGAGAGCCACAACCACCCCTCATACATCGAGCCCTATCAGGGGGCGGCGACCGGGGTCGGCGGCATCCTGCGCGACGTCTTCACCATGGGCGCGCGGCCGATCGCGGCACTGAACGCGCTCCGCTTCGGAGCGCCGGACCATCCCAAAACGCGCCACCTCGTGGCCGGTGTGGTGGCCGGCATCGGCGGCTACGGCAATTCCTTCGGCGTGCCGACCGTCGGCGGCGAGGTGAACTTCCATCGCGGCTACAATGGCAACATCCTCGTCAACGCCTTCGCCGCCGGTATCGCGAAAACCGACGCGATCTTCTATTCCAAGGCGTCGGGCGTCGGGCTGCCGGTCGTCTATCTCGGCTCGAAGACGGGCCGCGACGGCATCCATGGCGCATCGATGGCCTCGGCGGAGTTCGACGACGCATCGCACGAGAAGCGGCCAACCGTGCAGGTCGGCGACCCCTTTTCCGAGAAGTTGCTGCTGGAAGCCTGCCTCGAACTGATGGCGACCGGCGCGGTGGTCGCCATCCAGGACATGGGAGCCGCGGGCCTGACGTCTTCCGCCGTCGAGATGGGCGCCAAGGGCAATCTCGGCATCGAGCTCGATCTCGACCGCGTGCCCTGCCGGGAAACCGGCATGACCGCATACGAGATGATGCTCTCCGAAAGCCAGGAGCGCATGCTCATGGTGCTGCGGCCGGAGAAGGAACAGCAGGCCGAGGCGATCTTCCGTAAGTGGGGGCTCGACTTCGCCATTGTCGGGCGAACAACCGACGATCTCCGCTTCCGGGTGATCCACAAGGGCAAGGTCGAAGCCGACCTGCCGATCAAGGACCTCGGCGATCAGGCGCCACGTTACGACCGCCCGTACAGGGAGCGGAAGCCACCCGCGCCGCTGGAGGCCAAATCGATTCCGCAATCAACCGATTGCGGCGAAGACCTGATTCAAATTCTGAACTCGGCCGACATGAGCTCGCGCCGCTGGGTGTGGGAGCAGTACGACCACCTCATCGGCGGCAACACGGTCGAACGCCCCGGCGGCGACGCCGCGGTCGTCCGCGTCAGCGGAGCCAAGGGCCTCGCCTTCTCGCTCGACGTCACGCCGCGCTACTGCGCCGCCGATCCGTTCGAGGGCGGCAAGCAGGCCGTCGCGGAATGCTGGCGCAACCTCACCGCCGTCGGCGCCGAACCGCTGGCGATCACCGACAACCTCAATTTCGGCAATCCGGAGAAGCCCGAGATCATGGGCGAGCTGGTCGGCGCCATCAAAGGCATCGCCCAGGCGTGCCAGGCCCTCGCCTTCCCGGTCGTCTCCGGCAACGTGTCGCTCTACAACGAGACCAACGGGGTCGCGATCCCGCCGACGCCGGCGATCGGCGGCGTCGGACTGGTGCCGGACGTGAATCGGGTTGCCCGCATTGCCTTCGCCGCGGAAGGTGACGCCATCCTGCTGGTCGGTGCGCCGCCCGCCGTGGGGCGCGCATCTCGGGCAGTCGGTCTGGCTGCGCGATATCGCCGGCAAGGTGGAAGGTCCGCCGCCGCCGGTCGATCTCGACCACGAGAAGCGCACCGGCGACTTCGTTCGCAGCCTGATCCGCGACGGCGTCGCCACCGCCGTGCACGATTGCTCCGACGGCGGCCTCGCTGTGGCGTTCGCCGAAATGGCGATGGCGTCCGATATCGGCGCCACGGTCAATCAGGTGAACGACACCTCGCCCGTCGCGACCTTTTTTGGCGAGGATCAGGGCCGCTACGTCGTTACTGTGAGCGAAGGACGACCTCGACCGGGTATGGGAGCGCGCCGCACAGGCCGGCGTGTTTGCGCCATGGATCGGCAATACTGGCAGCAATGCGCTGAAACTCGGCGATTCCCGCGCCATTTCTGTTGCAAAGCTGCGCCAAGCCTATGAGAGTTGGTTCCCGGATTTCATGGCCGGTGGCGCGGCCTAGCGACGCCGCCGAGGAGACCGATCATGGCGATGAACGCCAGCGACATCGAAGCGTTGATCAAGGAAGCCCTGCCCGACGCGCGGGTGGTTATCCGCGACCTCGCGGGCGACGGCGATCACTACGCGGCCGAGGTGGTCTCCGAGACATTCCGCGGCAAGACGCGCGTGCAACAGCACAAGCTGGTCTATGACGCGCTGAAGGGAAAGATGGGCGGCACGCTGCACGCGCTGGCGCTCCAGACCAGCGCGCCGGACTGATCCCTTGCGGGCCCTCGCGGACAGCCCCCGCGCCGAACTGCTTCTGGAGATTGCAAATATGTTGCACTCCGCGCCGGCGGCCCCTGTCCTGCGGGTCGCCATCGACGGTGTGGATGGTGCCGGAAAGACGACATTTGCCGACGAGCTTGCCGAGGTTCTGAGGGGTGCCCGACCGGTAATCCGAGCGAGCATCGATAGCTTCCACAATCCGCGCGCCGTTCGGTACGCCCGTGGCCGCGGATCGCCGGAAGGCTACTTCCACGATTCCTTCAACTACGATGGCCTGCTCGAGACCCTGCTCAATCCGCTAACCCGAGGCGGCTCCGGCTGTTACCGCACGGCTTTGTTCGACCATCGCCGCGACGCCCAGGTTGAGGCTCCGGAAGAGATCGCCTCGGCCGGGTCAATTCTCGTGTTCGACGGCATCTTCCTGCACCGGCCGGAACTTTCGCCGTACTGGGATGTTTCGGTCTTCCTGCGGGTCGATACAGACATCTCGGTGAGGAGATGCGCAGACCGCGACGGCAGTTCACCCGACCCGCAAGCGCCGGAGAACCGGCGCTATGTCGAAGGGCAGCGGCTCTATCTCGCGGCGTGCGATCCTGCCCGGCGCGCGACATTTCTCGTCGACAACAACGATTTCGAGAGACCGCGCTTGATTGCGGCACGCCCGGCCTAGCGGAGTGATTCATGCGTGTGTTGCTGTTCGACGTCGACGGAGTTCTGGTGCATTCGCGTTTCCACCCGGATGCGGCAAAGCGCCGGCTCTGGGACGAGCACCTGCTCACCGACATGGGCGTCGAGCCCGAACGCCTGAAGGGTCTCTTCGGTCCCGACTTCATGGACGTGATGACCGACAAGACCTCGCTCGTCGCGGCTCTCGATGCCTTCCTTCCCACCATCGGCTATCGCGGCTCGACGATGACCTTCATCACGTACTGGATGGAGCGCGACACCCACATCAACTACGGCCTGCTCGACGCCATACAGCGCCTGCGCCGCGCGACCGACGTCCGCGTCTATCTCGCTACCAACCAGGAGCACATCCGCGCCGCCTTTCTCTGGCGCGAATTCCGGCTCGAGCACATCTTCGACGACATGTTCTATGCTGCCCGTCTCGGCGTTACCAAGCCGGGAGCGGAATTCTTCCGCGCCATCGAACACAGGATTGGCCCGCAGGAAGAGCCGCCGCTCCTTTTCGATGACAGCCGTTCGGTCGTCGAGAGCGCGAGGACTTACGGATGGGAAGGCGTCTTGTTTGACCGGATCGAGGACTTCACGGAGAATCCCTGGGTCGCAAAGCGATTGGCATAGCCATGCGTTCTTTCGGAACTGACAGCAACGAAGCCGACCGACACTCCGGCATCCGCATCATTCCACCATTCGTGTTTCTCGCGGCGTATCTGATCGGCTGGTTCGATGCCTGGCTGCTGCCGATCGGGTTCGATCTGCCTTTCTGGCTGCGCCTGATCCTCGCGGTCGTCCTGATCGTCGCGCCGCTCGCCATCGTCCCGTCTCTGTTCGCCGCCTTCCGCCGCGCCAACTCCGAATATGACGTGCGCGCGGTGCCGAACGGCCTCGTCACCGAGGGCTGGTTTCAATACTCGCGCAATCCCGGCTACGTCGCGATGATCGTACTCAGCATCGGCGTGGCACTCCTTTTCAACAATCTCTGGATCCTCGTGCTTCTGGTGCCGGCGATCGTGATCATCCGGCAGGAGGTGATCCTCAAGGAGGAAGCGATTCTGGAGCGCGAGTTCGGCGCTGAATACCTGGCCTACAAGCGGCGCGTGCGGCGCTGGATCTGAAGCCTGGGAACGTGCTGCCAGCGTAACTTACGGATTGAGCACGGATTTTCGCGTCAGAGGTGCAACCGGCAACGCCCATCCACGACGCTGCATTGCGAAACAGCTTGGCTGTTCCTATGCTTAGTACCAGCGAATTCGGCCGCTTGCGGCCGCGACCAAACGGAGGCTCGTGATGAGCGACGTAAATGCCTGGATCGACAACGAGGTGAAGTCCAACGATGTCGTTCTGTTCATGAAGGGAACGCCTACCTTCCCGCAGTGCGGCTTCTCAAGCCAGGTCGTGCAGATCCTCGACTATCTGGGCGTCGACTATAAAGGGGTCAACGTTCTCGAGAACGCCGACGTCCGCAACGGGATCAAGGAATATTCCAACTGGCCGACGATCCCCCAGCTTTACGTGAAGGGCGAGTTTGTCGGCGGTTGCGACATCGTGCGCGAGATGTTCCAGGAAGGCGAACTTCAGCCGCTCCTGAACGAAAAGGGCATCGCCGCCGCGGCCCCTGAGGGCCAGACCGCCTGAGCCTGCGGCGGCCCCATGGTCGCCGCGCTTCTTTTCGGTACGATCATCGATCTCGCCATTGCCGGCGTGATGGTTGGCGTCTCCGGTTTCGTGCTGGAAGGCGTCAACAACACCGGCCCGCAGATGCCGGCGGCGGTGTTCTTCGTCGCGTTCATCCTGTTCTGTATCATCGCGCCGATCGCTGCGTGGGTCCTGCGCGCCCGCGCCTTCCGTCCAGCCACCACACTGGGCGTGGCGTTTGCGCCGATCATCATCGGCGGCGCGGTCCTGCTGGCCGAGCCGCTGTTCGCAGGCTGAGGTCGGATCAGAAGTCGATTGCCAGCCGGCCGACGGCGCCGTGATCCTGCACGCCCGCGCCTATCTGTCCCGAGTAGGTAATGCTGGCGCGCGCCTGTCGGCTGATGGCCGCCTCCAGGCCGAGGTCAAGGCGAAGCACATCCGGCGCCAGCGGAGCACCGGCGACGGCAAAGGGTGTCCCGCCGGCGAAGGCCAGGCTTGAGGTCGGGTTCAGGTCACCGGAAGCGTGCTGCCAGGCGAGCATGCCGTGCAGCCGGCTATCGACCTCGCCAAGGCGGAGCGGCCTGTCGAAACGAACACCGAGACTTGCCAGCGCAATGGCTTGGCTGCTCGCGGGTTCAGTCAAGGCCGCGGCGCCGCCAGTCTCGGTGAAGCCGTCTGCATCGACGGCGACCCACGCGGCTCCGGCAAACGGCTCAATCGCAACATCGCCGGAGTGAATCGTGGTCGCGACTTCGCCGAAGAACTGCTCGGTACGCGCCTGGTAGGCGGCCGTCAGCGTGTCGGTGAAGCCGGGGAACGCCACGTCGCGACGGGTGCTCACGTCATTCCAGGTCAGCGCGCCGCCGAAGCGGACCGCGAACGCTCCGTTGTCGTAGCCGCCGTAACCGGCCAGGTGGTAGCTGTCGACCGTGCCGGTCGACATCCGATCCGTCACATCCAGGCCGGCATGTTGCAGCCCCGTTGCGATGCCGAAGCGCCAATTGTCGGTCAGGGCGCCATCGATGCCGGCGATCAGCCCGCCGACACCACGGCCTAGGGAAGCGGCGTTGCCGTCGCCGGCGATGGTTCCGCCACTGCCGAACACCTGGCCCCACACGCCGTGGTTTGTTTCACCCTCACCCGGCCACGGCGTTGCAGCGGCGCCGGGCGCGGCTGCATACCCCAACGGTGCGGTGTCGAACGCGCCGTCAAAGCGGCGGCGCATTCGGTCGAGGGCCGCTTCGCGGATGAAACGGGACTCATCCAGCAGCGCGCCCTTGGCGCTTGGATGGATTTCACCCGAAAGCTGGTCGAAGGCGTTGCGCGCGGTATCGGCGTCCAGTGCGACGATTGCGTCATAGATCGGGTTGCCCGATCCAAGCTCCTGCGCACCGCCGGCGGCTGCCTTCTGGTTCGGTGTCTCGGCGACGTCAACGAAGTTTGCGACCGTCGAAACGGTCAGCCACACCTGGTTCGGATCCTTCGCGTGATCCAACGTGAAGTCGAGGAAGGCGGAATTGTCGACGATGCCGCCGAACTCGCCACTGCGCGTTCCGGCGTCGAGGATGAGGTACTCCATGCCGCTGGTGTAAACGCCGGCCTGCGGCATCACCGATACCTTCGCAGTCGGATCGATGGTGGCTGTGCCGGTGACAACCAGCTTGTCGGCGCTCGATGGGTCGATCTCCACCAGGAAAAGCGAGTTCGGGCTGAAGAGAACACTCGCCATCGTCAGGGTACCGATCGAGTTTCCGGGTGCGATCGTCCCTCCGTTCGTGACGGCACCTGCAACCAAGCCGGTTCCGCCGAGGACGCCGCCAGAGAGAATGGACAGCGCAGACGTCGTCAGCGTGCCGTTGACTGCAAGGCGACCGCTGTCGACGCTTGCGCTTGTCGCGAACGTGCCGCTGCCCGACACGGTCCAATCGGTGCCTTGCATCGCCAGTGTCTCGAAGCCCGAAAATTTCGCGATCGAACTCGCTACCGCTCCCCTTCAGGACCAGGTTGTCTGTGCCAGTGCCACCCTGAGCGTTGCCGCCGAGGACAGAGCCGGTGTCCAGAGTCAGCGTGTGGATCGCACTGCCGCTGAACCTGATCGCCAGCCCTCCGTCGAGGCTCTCAATTGTGCCACTGTTTGTGATCGACCCAGCGCCCGAGAAGAGGACGCCGACACTCGTTGCGCCGTTCGAGGTCGTGGATGAGATGATGCCGGAGTTGATGAGCGAACCGCCGGCGTCGAACTCGATGGCCGATCCGCCGCCCTGCGCCTTTGACGCCTCGATATAGCCGTCGTTGGTGATCGAGGTCGCGCCTGAACCATTCGCCCAGATGCCGTTGTAGGCCCCCAGAATCTGGCCCCCGGCGTTGTTCGTCACCATGCCGTAGTCGAGTGCGACGCCGGTCGCATAGCCGGAGTCGTTGTCCTTGATCGTTCCGCTGTTGATCAGCGTGTGGCTGGTGCCCTTGACGAAAGAGACACCGTTGTTCTCTCCATGCGCTTCAATCATGCCGCCGGCATTGTTCGTCACCGTGCCATCCCCCGAGATGGCAATGCCCTGGATCGCACCAGTAATCGTGCCCGCGTTGGTCACGGTGCCGCCGGTCGGGTTGGCAAACGTGCCGAGAACGATGCCGGTGCTAAAGGAACCCGCGCCCTCAATGGTGGCGCCACTCCGGTTGTCGATGGTGCCGGCGGCTCCTTCGATCCAGATGGCGTTGCTATCGCCGCTGATGCCGCCTTGATTGATGATTGTTCCGCCAGCGCTAAAATGAACGCCGTCGCCGAAGTCCGCCGGACCGATGGTGCCCTGGTTGGTTACGGTCCACGCCTTGGTGGAGGCACAGAGGGCGGCGGCATTGGTGCTGCTGGGCGACACGGGGCAATAGAAGAAGAACCCGTTCTGGACTGTCACGCCGGGTTCGACCAGCGCGGTCGTTCCGGAAAGAAGGTCAAGGAGGAACCCGTCGGTCTGGTTGGTTGCGATGTCGACGTCTTCGGCCAGGGCCGGCGGTGGCATGCCAGCGACCAACATCAGAACGGCCGCACCGATTCTCGAAACGCCGTGCACCTGCCCCAACGCTGCCCCCACGCCAACTCGCTACCCGGTGCGTCCTCAAGAGGACGACCGTGGCCCCAGCTAATTTCTAGCGGCGTGAGTGGATGAGCGCCCCGTCCAAACGGATAGGTTCGGCGGTCGTTTATATGGAACGGAACCGCAGTTGTTCAGTCGCCCTGCATCGCCATCAGGGCAATGCGCACCAGATCGCTCTGCCCCCGTGCATCGGTCTTGGCGAACAAGGAGCGCAGATGGAACTTGCCGGTGTTTATGGAGATGCCTCGCTCCCGGCAATGTTCCTGAAGCGAATGTCCATCGACGAGCGCCGAAAGCACGGCGAACTCAGCCGGCGTCAGCCGGTAGTGGTCCATCGCCGTCTTGAGATCGTGGCCGTTTGAGCGGTCCGGGTCGCTGATCAGGAGCAGCGCCCCTCTTTGCTCCGGCGCATCGAAGCGGGACACCGCCGCGATCGGTAGTGGCGCCACGAGAACGCAATACGGCCGCGCATCGTTTCGCCGCGGCACCTTGAGTTGCCCGCCAGCGTGCGGTTCCTCACCGGAGAGGACGCTACCGATCAACCGGACCAACGCGGCGGCGGTGCTTTGATTGAGCGAGGACAGCCCGCGCTGGCCGGAAAGGGTGAGGCCATCATTTCGCTCGAGGATCTCGCTCGCTGCCCGATTGACGTGCCAGGGCCGCCCGGTCGCGTCGACGGCCACCACGCCCGACGGCATGCGCTCGAGCACATCGACAAACGCGCTCGCCGCGCGTCGAACTCGGGGCGAAGGCGCGATGCAGTTGAAGAGCGCGGCGGAGGTGCGGCACAAGCCGCGAGAGACCGGCGATGTCCCGTCGCGAGAAAACGCCGGCCGCCTCGTCGCGCTGGAGCGAAACCATCCCCACGCCGCGGTCGTCGCGGATCACACTGCCGCCGCTGGAATCGATCAGCCCGAGTTTCCGGAAGAAGTCGTTGTAGAACTCGTTGCGCGCGACCTGACGATCTGACCAAACGCTGGCAGTTGCAACGAGCTTTCCGATCGGCAACGAGAGATACAGCGGCACCGCAGTATCCAGTGCAGCAAAATACGAAAAGTAGCTGTCAGCCACGGCCTGATCTTCGAACACGCCGTGCGCAACCGAAACGGACGAAAGAACCGTTTCGTCACTGGAGAAAGCCAGCACACCCGAATGGGCATCGAAGGCGCGGCACACGTCGCGGATGACCGCGCCCCACTCCTCCGGCGCAACCGCCGCCTCGTAGATTCGGTCGACCAGATGCTGATCCATCCGGCGCAGGTCCTTTCTTCAAGACTGATAGGACTTTAGCCGAATTCGATGATGTTGGCGATGGGGCCGAACCCCGCGCACGCAAAAGCAAAAGGCCGCCCAATGGGGCGGCCTCGAATGCGCGAAACGCAGCAGAAATCAGCGCGAGTAGAACTCGATCACGAGGTTCGGTTCCATATGCACCGGATAGGGCACATCGCCAAGGCCCGGCGCGCGAACGAACGTCGCGGACATTTTGGAGTGGTCGGCATTGACGTATTCGGGCACGTCGCGCTCCGGCAGCTGTGTCGCCTCAAGCACGAGGGCGAGCTGGCGGGAAGCCTCCTTCACCGAGACTACGTCGCCCGGCTTGCAGCGGTAGCTGGGGATGTTGACGCGACTGCCGTTCACCAGCACGTGACCGTGGTTGACGAACTGACGAGCGGCGAACACGGTCGGCACGAACTTGGCGCGGTAGACGATCGCGTCGAGACGGCTCTCGAGCAGGCCGATCAGATGCTCCGAGGTGTCGCCGGTACGGCGCATGGCCTCGTAGTAGATGTTCTTGAACTGCTTCTCGGAGATGTTGCCGTAGTAGCCCTTGAGCTTCTGCTTGGCGCGAAGCTGGGTGCCGAAATCGGACACCTTGCCCTTGCGGCGCTGGCCATGCTGGCCGGGGCCGTATTCGCGCCGGTTCACCGGGCTCTTGGCACGGCCCCAGATGTTCTGGCCGTGGCGGCGGTCGATCTTGTATTTCGCGGTAGCGCGCTTTGTCATCGCGTAGTCCCTTTACGTGCGGTTGGGCGCCCTCCTTTGCCGCCTCTTTCGAGGGGCCGACAGGGATCAAGGGGTAAGGGTCCCTTGTTTCCCGCGGGTCGCATGGAAAAACCACGTCCGGCCGCAAGGCGGAACGCAGTGGCAGGGTCTTACTGGGCCTGCCCGCCCCTGTCAAACTGGCCAGATGAGCCGGATCGCCAGCCCCAGGGCACAGCAAAGCCCTAGGACCGGCACAACGCCAAGGCGGAAGCGCAAGAGCGCGAGCGCAGCCACCGCCGCAAGGGCCACTGCCCAAGGGTCGACCGTACTCCAGACAGGCCAGGACGGGCGCAAGAGCCCCCAATCCAGCGCGCCCACATCCCGGAACAGGACGTGCAACCCTAGAAACAGTGCCAGATTGAGGATGACCCCGACCACCGCCGCCGTGATCGCCGCGAGCCCGCCGGCCAGCCGCCGGTTGCCACGCAGCTTCTCGATGTAGGGGGCGCCGAGGAAGATCCAGAGGAAGCACGGCACAAAGGTCACCCAGGTGACCAGGGCAGCGCCGAGCAACCCACCGGCCAACGCCGGCAAGCCGACCGACTGACCATAGGCGGCCAGGAAGCCCACATAGGTCAGCACGAGGATCAGCGGCCCGGGCGTCGTTTCCGCCATCGCGAGGCCATCCAGCATCTGGCCCGGCGTCAGCCAATGGAAAGTGCCGACCGCGGCCTCGGCGACGTAGGCGAGCACAGCATAAGCCCCGCCGAAGGTGACCACGGCCATTTTCGAAAAGAAGACCGCAAGCGACGGGAAAATGGAGTCCCAACCGAGGATCAGCCCGCAAAAGAGCACCGGCGCCGCCCACAAGCTGCCCCAGGTCGCGATCACGCCCATCGCATGGCGGAAGCTGGGTTCCACCGGCGCGGTCACAGCAAGGTCGGCTTCCGCGTCCCCATCACCGTGGCCGACCGATGCGAACAGCCGGTCGGACCACGCGGTGCCGATCATCCCGATAATGCCCGCGCCAAGCACGATCGCGGGAAACGGCACATGCAGGCCGTAGATGCCGATGAACGCCGCCGCGGCGAGCGCCAGCGCGGCCGGCGTCTTCAGGGCCCGCCTGCCGATGCGGATCACGGCATCGACGACGATGGCCAGCACGGCGGCCTTGAGCCCGAAGAAGACGCTCGCCAGCCACGTGGTTTCGTTGAACAACGCGTAGAGCGTCGCGAGGCAGACGATGACCACGAAGCCCGGCAGGATGAACAGCGTGCCGGCGACGATGCCGCCGCGCGTCTTGTGGAGCAGCCAGCCGACATAGGTTGCAAGTTGTTGCGCCTCCGGCCCCGGCAGCAGCATGCAGAAATTGAGCGCATGCAGAAAGCGCGTCTCGGAGATCCATTTCTTCTCCTCGACCAGCACGCGGTGCATCAGTGCGATCTGTCCTGCGGGCCCGCCGAAGCTGAGCAGGCCGATCCGCGCCCACACCCGCGTCGCCTCGGCGAAACTCGGCCGCACGACGGGGGTCGACTGAACCGTCACCGGGCGGTTCATGGCCTTGCCGGCGCCTTGGCCGACGGCCAGTTATGCCCCTCCTCCACGGCATCGCGGCACCAGAGGTAGAACGCGTCGTAGAGCGCAAGTCCGGCCTCAAGCTGTTTCAGGTCGTCGGAATGCATCCGCGACAGGCCGAGCGACACCGCCATCAGGCCCGCGGCCTGCGGCGCAAGATCAAACCGCGCGGTGTCTGCGCCACGGACGATCGTGGCGAGCCGCATCAGCGGTTCGGTGCCGAGGCCAAACTCCGCGACCATGGTGTCGAACGTGCAGTTCTCGCCGCGATGGCTCCAGAAGGCGCCCTCGACGTCGAACGGCGTCGCGCTGAAGCGCTCGGCCACGGCTTCGACTTCCGCCGGTGCGACGAACAGAAAGACGGCAGACGGATCGACGAACCGGCGGATCAGCCATGGGCAGGCGATGCGGTCGATCTTCGGCCGCGCGCGGGTGACCCACACGGTCCGATCCAGCCGATCGCGCGGCGGAATTTTCTCAACGGGCACTAACGGCAGCCCGGCATCGCGCCAGGCAAGAAAGCCGCCCTCCAGCAAGTCGGCCAGGGCCCCGGCGTGGCGCAGCCACGCGGCAGCGCCCTCGCTGAGCTTCAGTCCCTTTTGACAGACCACGACCGTGGAGCGGCCTGCAAACTCCGCCGACCAATTCGCGGCCTCGGCGAATGGCCTTCGTACCGAGCCCGGTACGAGCCGGGGATCGGAAGCGAAATCTTCGTCATCGCGGACGTCAATGATGGCCGGCCCCTTTGCGGTGCCGACTAGGCGCGCGAATTTCTGGATCGAAATGCTGGTTGGTGACGGCATGCGTCCCTCCGTTCTGGAATGGACGCGATACTTCGGCCTGTCGCCTCGTGGGGAGATCGCATCGTCCCCATGCACGTCAGCTAATCCGGCGGCGCGGCGGCTGTCAATCGACCGCAGCTTCAGCGGGCGTGAGGTCGATCTCGGCAAGCACCGGGGTCATGGCTGTCGGCCAGGCTTTGCCGGAGGTCAGTCGTGCCTGCCCGCCCCCCGCCCCGAACCTGGCCTTTTCGCCGAGCACGGAGACAACGCGGCGCGCGATCGCCGGCGCCGGGTCGATCCATTCGACCGGCCAAGGCGCCAACCGGTCGAAATGCGCAATCAGGAACGGATAGTGCGTGCAGGCCAGCACGACCACATCCGTACGTCCGCCCTCACCCTCGACAAAAGCGCCCGCGATCTCCGCCTCGATGGCGGTGGGGTCCACCGTCTCCCCGCGCATGTGCGCCTCCGCCAGCGGCGCCAGGTTCGCCGAGCCGACGAGGTTCACCTGGCAATGGCCGGCGAACTCGCGGATGAGCGCGCGCGTGTAGTCGCGCCGGATGGTGCCGGATGTCGCGAGCACGCTGACATGGCCGCTTCGGGTGCGCTCCGCCGCCGGCTTGATTGCCGGCACCGTACCGACGATCGGCAACGTGTGGCGGGCGCGAAGCGGCGGCAGCACGAGGGTGGATGCCGTGTTGCAGGCGATGACGACGACATCCGGCTCCTGCCGGGCAACTTCGTCGCCGATCAGTGCAACGACCCGGTCGGTCAGCTCGGCCTCTTCGCGATCCCCATAGGGGAAGCCGGCATCGTCAGCGACGTAGTCAATCGTGGCGGCCGGCAGCACGCGGCGAATTTCGCGCGCGACGGACAGGCCACCAATGCCGGAGTCGAACACGAGCAGCTTCACGGCTCGTCCTGCTCAAGCAGCCCGCGCTCGGTCGTCACCGTGCCGTCGGCCAGTTCGTGCGGGCGCGTCGGGCGGCGGTCGAGCGCGGCGATGACGCCGCGCAGCGTGCGCACCTCCTGCTCGTTCAGGCCGGCGCGCTGGAGCATCGAGCGCAGCGCCAGAACCATGTGGCCACGCTTCTCCGGTGGACGGAAGAAACCGGCACGATCAAGCGCCCCCTCGAAGTGTTCGAACATGCGCAGCAGTTCGTCCTTCGGCGCCGCCGGCCCGATGCCGCCATCGAACGGCAGGCCAGCCGCCTCCTCCGTCAGGCCGGACAGCCGCCATTCATACGCGAGGATGAGCACCGACTGCGCGATGTTGAGCGACGAGAAGCCAGGATCGACCGGCAGCGTCAGGATGGCATCCGCCAGGGACACTTCCTCGTTCGTAAGGCCGTTGCGCTCGCGCCCGAAGAGAACTCCTACGCCGTTGCCCGCCGCAAGGCGTTCCCGCGCCGTCTGCGCCGCGGCGTGCGGGCCGACCACCGGCTTTGCCACCTCGCGCGAACGGGCTGTGGCAGCGAAGAGAAAGGTCAGGTCGGCCACCGCTTCTTCGACGGTGGGGAAAACCCGGGCAGCGTAAACCACGGGCGCACGGCTCGCGGCCGCAATCGCCTTCTCGTTCGGCCAACCCTCGCGAGGGTTAACCAGGCGTAGATCGGAAAGGCCGAAATTAGCCATCGCGCGGGCAGTCGTGCCGATGTTCTCTCCGAGCTGCGGCTCGACCAGAACGATGGCAGGCTGGGCAGTTTTCACAGGGTTTCCGGCAGACATGGGCGCCGTCCTAGCGCATTCCGTCGCGCAGCGGAATTGCCAGGGGGCCATTGGGCGCGGTCAGACAGCATGGCGCACGCTTTCGTTGTACAATTTGCGTGCTGCGAGTCTTTTCGAGGAGGGCAATCATGACTGACATGCCAATGACGTCTCCGGCCATGGCGCAGGTGCGCGACCATTGGGGCTGGTTTCTCGGGCTCGGAATCGTCTTCATCATCGGCGGCGTCTTCGCCATCGCAATGCCGTTGATCGCCAGTGTGACCGTTGCCATCGTCGTCGGCTGGTCGCTGATTTTCGTCGGCGCCATCCAGGTCTATCAGGCGTGGAGCACGCGCACCTGGGGCGGATTCATCTGGCAATTGATCATCGGCCTGGTCGTGCTGGTCGGCGGCATCGCCATGATCATCAATCCGATCGTCGCGGCCGTGACCCTGACGCTGCTGCTCGGCGCCGTGTTTCTCGCCAAGGGCGTGATGCAGATCATGCTCGGTCTGCGCTACCGGCCGCATACCGGTTGGGGATGGATCGTGGCCGCCGGCGTTCTGGCAATCATCGTCTCGCTGATGATCCTGTTCTCCTGGCCGTTCTCCGGACTTTGGGTACCGGGCACGCTCGCAGGTATTTCGCTTATCTTCAGCGGCTGGAGCTACGTCGCGATCTCCATGGCGGCACGTAAAGCAGCAACCGCCTGACACCGATCACACTTTTGAGGTTCGGTGGTACCATCGGGCGTGCCGGCGGGCTCTCCGTTCCGCCGGCCAACAACCGTTGGAGGAACGTCATGACTGCTTACAACGTCGTGCGTTTTCGGGTTAAGGCCGGGCGCGAGGGAGAGTTCATCGACGTCGAACGCCAGTGGAAACACCCGACCAAGGGCTTCCGCAAGGCGGCCATGATCAAGACCGGCGAGCGAACATTCTGCTTCATCGGCGAATGGGACAACATGAACGCGATTGCTGACGCCCGCGCCAGCATGATCGCCAATCTGGACATGACCCGCCATCTTCTCGAGGATCTGGGCGGCGGTTTGGGCGTCACCGACCCGGTTTCCGGCGAAGCCGTGGTCGAGGTGCCGTAGCACCCGCGCAAGACGTGGCCGCCGCGCCCAGCACGGCGGCCTGTTCTTTGGTCTCCCGGCGGAAAACAGCGGCTTGGCGCGCGCCCCGGCCGCTGTTATGGAAACCCCGCTTTCCGCCCGCGCTTCCCTCCCCAGACCGAAGGTTCCCGATCCATGGCCAAAATCAAGGTTGCCAAGCCCGTTGTTGAGATCGACGGCGACGAGATGACCCGGATCATCTGGCAGCTGATCAAGGACAAGCTGATCCTCCCCTACCTCGACATTGACCTGCTCTACTACGACCTGAGCGTCGAGAACCGCGATGCCACCGACGACCAGGTGACGATCGACGCGGCGGAGGCGATCAAGAAGCACGGCGTCGGCGTCAAGTGCGCGACCATCACCCCGGACGAGGGGCGGGTGACAGAATTCAATCTCAAGCAGATGTGGCGCTCGCCGAACGGCACCATCCGCAACATTCTGGGCGGCGTCATCTTCCGCGAGCCGATCATCTGCAAGAACGTGCCGCGGCTGGTGCCCGGCTGGACGCAGCCGATCATCATCGGCCGCCACGCCTACGGCGACCAATATCGCGCCACCGACTTCCGCTTTCCGGGCAAGGGCACGCTGACGCTGAAGTTTGTCGGCGAAGACGGCAAGACGATCGAGAAAGAGGTGTTCAAGTCGCCGGGCTCCGGCATCACCATGGCGATGTACAACCTCGACGACTCGATCCGCGATTTCGCCCGCGCTTCGATGAACTACGCGCTGGCCCGCGGCTACCCGCTCTACCTGTCCACCAAGAACACGATCTTGAAGGTCTACGACGGGCGCTTCAAAGACATCTTCCAGGAAATCTTCGACGCCGAATTCGCCGACGACTTCAAGAAGGCCAAGATCACTTACGAGCACCGGCTGATCGACGACATGGTCGCCGCTTCGCTGAAGTGGTCCGGCGGCTACGTCTGGGCCTGCAAGAACTACGATGGCGACGTTCAGTCCGACACGGTGGCGCAGGGCTTCGGCTCGCTCGGCCTGATGACCTCCGTTCTGACCACGCCTGATGGAAAGATCGTCGAGGCCGAAGCGGCGCACGGCACCGTCACCCGCCACTACCGCGAGCACCAGAAGGGCAACGAGACCTCGACCAATTCGATCGCCTCGATCTTCGCCTGGACCCGCGGCCTCGCTCACCGGGCCAAGCTCGACGGCAACGATGCTCTCGCCACCTTCGCCGGCACGCTGGAGAAAGTCTGTATCGCCACGGTCGAGAGCGGCTTCATGACCAAGGACCTGGCGCTGCTCGTCGGCCCGGACCAGAAGTGGCTGACCACCGGCGGCTTCCTCGACAAGGTCGACGACAACCTGAAGAAGGCGATGGCCTGAGGCGGAACCGCCGTCTTTTCGTCGCCTTCGCGCGACATGACGCCTCCGACATCCGGGGGAACTTCATGCGCCGCTTTCTTCGCATCCTGCGCGTCGCCGCGATCCTGATCCTCGCTATCGCGGCGGCGGTTTTCGTAGTGAACTCCAGCCTGCTCGCGCCGGAAGCCAGTGGCCGGCCCCTGGTCATCGCGCACCGCGGCCTTGGCCAGACCTTCCATCGCGAAGGCATCACGGGCGAGACCTGCACGGCGGAACGTATTTTCCCGCCGGAACATCAGTACCTCGAGAACACGGTCGAGGGC
The DNA here is from genome assembly GCA_963798195.1 of uncultured Alphaproteobacteria bacterium. GTDB lineage: Bacteria > Pseudomonadota > Alphaproteobacteria > Rhizobiales > Kaistiaceae > CAVSRC01. The sequence continues at coordinate 1,461,449 of CAWCSF010000010.1, forward strand.
TTCAGCCGCAGCCTTCGCTGCCGGCGCCGATGTGGTCGAGTTTGACGTACACCCAACGACCGACGGTAATTTCGTGGTGTTTCACGACTGGACACTGGACTGTCGCACCGACGGCCACGGCGTCACGCGCGAGCAGGCCCTGCCGTACCTCAAGTCTCTCGACATCGGCTACGGCTACACGGCGGACGGCGGCCAGACGTTTCCGTTCAGGGGGAAAGGCGTCGGCCTGATGCCGACGCTCGACGACGTGCTCGCCGCATTTCCGGACAAACGCTTCCTCATCAACGTCAAGAGCGACGATCCCGGAGGAAGGCCGTCTGCTTGCCGCCAGGATCGCGGCGCTGCCGGCCGAGCGCCGTACCCTTCTCCAGGTTTACGGTGGCGGCAGAGCCATCGAAACGTTCGCGGAGGGCGCACCGGACGTGCAGGTGCTCGGCACGGACGCGGTCCGGAAGTGCCTCGTGCGCTACGAGGCGCTGGGCTGGCTGACGTTCGTACCCCAGGAATGCCGCGACACGCTCTTCATGCTTCCTGTCAACTACGCGCGGTATATCTGGGGCTTTCCGAACCGGCTGACGGCGCGGCTGAAAGCCCACGGCACGCGGGTCGTGCTGCTTGGCCCGTATGACGGCAGTGGCTTCTCCAGCGGCATCGACACCGTTTCCGAACTGGACGACGTCCCTGCGCGCTTCGACGGCTTGATCTGGACGAACCGGGTCGACCTGATCGGCCCGGCGGTGGCGGCACGCTAACTCTCGGGCACTTGTCGCGCATCGCCCGCCAGCCGCCGGATTTCCTGTTCGCGCTGGACGGCGAGGCGAGCATCGACGACGTCGTCCGGCAGGCCCATCCGCAGCAGGACGCGGCCCGCGAGCAAAAGGCTGCCTTCCAATGCTTCGGGGATGACATCGCTGGCACCCACATCCGCCAGCAACCGGGCATGATCGGCATCGAGAGCACGGGCGTGGATCGCCGCTTTCGGCCAGGCAGCGCGGATTGCCTTGACCATGCGCTCGGCCGCATCCCGGCTATCCGGCGTCACCACGAAGGCGCGGGCGACCTTGCCGCCGACCCGCTCCAGGATTTCGCGCCGGCTGGCGTCGCCGTAGAAGATCGGACGGCCATCCTTTCGCTTCTGGGCAACACGTTCGGCATCGAGATCAAGCGCGATGTAGGGAACCTGCTCGGCGTCGAGCACCCGCGCCACCATCTCGCCGACCCGGCCAAAGCCGCCAATGATGACGTGGTCGTGGAATTCGATCTCGTCGCTGAAGCCATGCTCGCGCCCGTCACGCCTCGCGGCGAACCGCGCCGCAATACGCCGCCCGACCGAGGCCATCAGCGGAGTCGCCAGCATCGATAGAGCCGCTACCATGATCGCCGCCTCCAGCACGCCGGCGCTGATCAGGTCTGCCCCGCGCGCCAGCGAGAATACGACGAAGGCGAACTCCCCTGCCCCGGCGAGCACAAACGCGGACTCGATCACGACCGGCAGTGGCAGACGCCACAGCGCCCCGGCGACGCCCATGGCAGCGATCTTGAGGACAACGAGCGCAGCGAGCAGCGCCAGCAGGACCGGCAGGGACGTGAAAAGCGTGACGACATCGACGCTCATGCCGACCGTCATGAAAAACAGGCCGAGAAGGAGGCCCTTGAACGGCTCAAGATCCACCTCGAGCTGGTGGCGGTACTCGTTCTCGCCGAGCAGAATGCCGGCAAGGAAGGCGCCCAGCGCCGCCGACAGCCCGAGCGACGCGGTAAGGATCGCACTGCCGATCGCAAGGAACATGGCGATGGCGACAACGGTTTCGCGGCTGCCGGTGCCGGCAGCGAGGCGCATCAGCGGCCCGACGATGAAGCGCCCAGCGACGACGATGACGCCGACGCCGACGATGGCCAGACCGACCGCCCACAAAACGGCGCCGGACAGCGCCGCCTCCTCCCCGGCCAGCAGGCCGACAACGATGACCACCGGCACCACCATCAGGTCCTGAAACAGAAGCACGGCCAGTGACAGCCGGCCGGCGGGTGTACCGAAGCGGCGCGCCTCGATGAGGACTTGCGAGCCGACCGCGGTGGACGAGAGGGCGAAGGCGAGCGCAATGACCAGCGCGGCGGCAAAGCTCTTCGTCAACCCGACGATGGCGAGCAGGATAAGCGCCGTCGCTACCACGAACTGCGTCGACCCTGCGCCGAACACCATGCGCCGCATGGACCACAGGCGGTCGAAGGAGAATTCGAGGCCAATGAGGAAGAGCAGGAAGAGAACGCCGAGTTCGGCGAACGGCTCCACGCGCTCCGGGCCGGAGAAGGTAAGCGGCTCAAGCCACGGCGCGAAACCGACCAGATGACCCAGACCACCCGGCCCGAGGAGCACGCCCGCGGCAAGAAACCCGGGGACGATGCCGAGTCGCAGCCAGCCGAACAGCGGCACGACAACGCCCGCGGTCGCGAGCACGATCATCAGGTCCTTGAGCCAGCCTCCGGTAAACATGGATTCTCGGGCACGGTTCTCCGCTCGGGATTGCGCCCGAGACCTAGCACGGAACCGGATTCGTGTGGCCAGGCGCGCCGAAGCAGCTAGCTGGCGGCAATCGCGGCCTCGATGGCGGCCAGCGCCTTGTCCGCCTTTGCGCCATCCGGCCCACCGGCCTGCGCCATGTCCGGCCGCCCGCCGCCGCCCTTGCCGCCCAGCGCCTCGGCGCCCTTGCGGACGAGATCGATGGCGTTGAAGCGGTCGGTCAGATCCTTGGTCACGCCGACGACGATGCTGCCCTTGCCTTCCGACGTCGTGTTCGCGATTGCCACGACACCGGACGCGACCTTGGCCTTGCCCTCATCGGCCAACGCCTTCAGGTCGTTCATCCCGACATCCGAAACCGCAAGGCGGAAATATCTGACGCCGCCGACATCGACGATCGCGTTGTCGTCGCCGCCGCCATTGCCGCCGCCACCCATCGCCAGTTTCTTCCGCGCATCCGCGAGATCGCGCTCCAGCTTGCGCCGTTCCTCGACCAGAACCTGCACACGCTCGGCGGCCTCCTCGGGACGCGACTTCAGCGCCATGGCGACGGCGCGCAGCCGCTTCTCCTGCTCCGCGAGATGCTTGCGGGCGGCATTGCCGGTCAGCGCCTCGATGCGGCGCACGCCGGCCGCGACAGCGCCCTCGTTGACCATCACGACAAGGCCGATTTCGCCGGTGCGCCCGACATGCGTGCCGCCGCAAAGCTCGACCGAATAGGTCTTGCCCGTCGGATCTTCCGGCATCGTGCCCATCGACACGACACGAACCTCGTCGCCGTATTTTTCGCCGAACAGCGCCATCGCGCCGGACTTCACAGCCTCGTCACGATCCATGAGGCGCGTGACCACCGGCGCGTCTTCGAGCACAACGGCGTTGGCAAGATCCTCGACCGCCTCGATCTCGTGTTGGTCCATGGGCTTCTGATGCGAGAAGTCGAAGCGCAGCCGCTCGGGCGCGACAAGCGAGCCCTTCTGGGCGACATGGGTGCCGAGCACATTGCGCAGCGCGGCATGAAGAAGATGGGTCGCGGAGTGGTTGGCCTTGATCGCCGCGCGGCGCGGCCGATCGATGGTGAGGCGCACCGCATCGCCGACCTTGACCGTACCCGCCGCCACCTTACCGAGATGGACGAAGAGGCCGTCAGCGCGCTTCTGTACGTTCTCGACCTCGATCCGGCCGCCGGTCGTCGTCTCGATGGCGCCGGTATCGGCGACCTGGCCGCCAGACTCCGCGTAGAACGGCGTCTGGTTCACGACGACGGCGACCTCTTCGCCCGCCTTCGCCGCGTCGACGCCCTCGCCCTTCTGCACCAGCGCCACGATTTCGGCTTCGGCCGAATCCGCGTCGTAACCGAGGAACTCGGTGGCGCCGAGGGACTCGCGCAACCGAAACCAGACCGGCTCGGTCTGCGCCTCGCCGGACCCTGTCCAGCTCGCCCGCGCTTCTTCCTTCTGCTTCTCCATCGCCGAATCGAAGCCCGGCAGGTCGACGGAAATGCCGCGCGCCTTCAGCGCGTCCTGCGTCAGGTCGAGCGGGAAGCCATATGTATCGTAGAGGCGGAAGGCCACGTCGCCGGCCAGCGTATCGCCCTTGCCAAGGCTCGCGGTCGCGTCGTCGAGCAGCGTCAATCCGCGCGCCAGCGTGCGACGGAACCGGCTCTCTTCCAGCCTGAGCGTTTCGGAAATCATGGCCTCGGCGCGCACCAGCTCGGGATAGGCACGGCCCATCTCGGCGACCAGCGTCGGCACCAGACGGTACATGACCGGATCGGACGCGCCGAGCAGGTGCGCGTGGCGCATGGCGCGGCGCATGATGCGGCGGAGGACGTAGCCGCGACCCTCGTTGGAGGGCAGCACACCATCGGCGATCAGGAAGCTGGTCGCGCGCAGGTGATCGGCAATGATGCGATGGCTGGCAATGTTCTTGCCTTCGGCGGGCACGCCGATGACATCCGCCGAGGCCGCGATCAGCGTGCGGAACAGGTCGATGTCGTAGACATTCTTGACGCCCTGAAGAATGCCGGCGATGCGCTCCAGCCCCATGCCGGTATCGATCGACGGCCGCGGCAGGTCGACGCGCTCCCCACCGGGAAGCTGCTCGTACTGCATGAAGACGAGGTTCCAGAATTCCAGGAAGCGGTCGCCGTCCTCATCCGGGCTCCCGGGAGGGCCGCCGGCCACGTCCTCGCCCTGATCGATGAAGATTTCCGAGCATGGTCCGCACGGGCCGGTGTCGCCCATCTGCCAGAAGTTGGCGCTGGTCGCGATGCGGATGATGCGATCGTCGGAGAACCCAGCGATCTTCTTCCACAGGTCAAACGCGTGATCGTCGTCGACGTAGACGGTGACGAGGAGCTTGCTCTTGTCGAGACCGAACTCTTTTGTGACCAGCTTCCATGCAAGCTCGATCGCCTGCTCCTTGAAGTAGTCGCCAAAGGAGAAGTTGCCGAGCATCTCGAAGAAGGTGTGATGCCGTGCGGTGTAGCCGACATTGTCGAGATCGTTGTGCTTGCCTCCGGCGCGCACGCACTTCTGCGAGGACGTCGCCCGCGGAAAGGACGGCTTCGACCGGCCGGTGAAATAGTCCTTGAACTGGACCATGCCGGCGTTGGTGAACATCAAGGTCGGATCGTTCCGCGGAACGAGCGGGCTCGACGGCACCTGCGTGTGGCCGTTCTTCTCGAAATAGCCGAGGAAGTGGGAACGGATGTCGTTGACGCTGTTCATGACCAGTCAGGGTTAGGGAAATGGCGCAAAGCCGCAACCGCCGGGTTCTACAGCCCCGGCGGCGGCCATGTCCATCAATTGTGGCAGCGCACTATCCGGAAAGGCTGACCCGGCCCTGATCGTCCAGCGACCAGCCCGGATTCCAGGCCACTTCCCAGATGTGGTCATCCGGATCGGCAAAATACCCCGAATAGCCGCCCCAGAAGACATCTTCCGCAGGTTTGAGGATTTTCGCCCCGGCGGCCTTCGCCTCGGCGAGCACGGCGTCCACATCGGCCTTTGACCGGGCGTTATAGGCGAGCGCCACGCCACTAAAGGTCGCACCCGTGTCCCTGACCTTTGCGTCTTCGGCCAGGGATGCACGCGACCACAGGGCAAACACCGCACCGGGCATCTGGAAGAAGGCAACGCTGTCGTCCGTGTTCGCCCGCTTCCAGCCAAGGGCTTCATAGAAGCGCAGCGAGCGCGCCAGATCGGCCACTCCGAGGGTCACGAGGCTGAGGCGCTGCTCCATCCAGAATTACTCCCTTCCACTTACTGGTGTACGGCTTCCAGCTTGTGGCCGTCCGGATCGATCACAAAGGCCGCGTAGTAGGTCTGGCTGTAGTGCGGGCGCAGGCCAGGGGCACCTGCATCCTTGCCTCCCGCCGCAAGCGCCGCCACATGGAATGCGTCCACCGCTTCGCGCGAGGGTGCGTTGAAGGCGAGATGGAAACCGGGACCGGGCGGACGCGCGTCGGTGGGGTGAGCGAACAGCGCCAGCTTGTCCCCGGCCCCCGGCTCACCAAAGCCGATCCCGTTCTCATCCGCCCAAACGCGCTCGTAACCCAGCGGGGCGAGAACCGCATCGTAGAAGCGTCCTGCCCGCGCCAGATCGACCACCCCGAACGAGAGGTGGCCGAGAACTGGCCTAGCCATAACTCAGTGCCTACGCCTCGATGGCGTCGTCACTGCCGGCCTCGTCATCCGGGCCGCCCTTCTCGAGGAACTTCTCCGCGATGAGGCCGGCATTGGCGCGGATCGCCTTCTCGATAACGGCAGCAACCTCGGGATTGTCGCGCAGGAACTGCTTGGCATTCTCGCGGCCCTGCCCGAGACGCTGGCTGTCGTAGGAAAACCACGCGCCGGACTTCTCTACAATGCCCGCCTTGACGCCGAGGTCGACCAATTCACCCGTCTTGGAGATACCCTCGCCATACATGATGTCGAACTCGACCTGCTTGAACGGCGGCGCCAGCTTGTTCTTGACCACCTTGACGCGGGTCTGGTTGCCGACGACCTCGTCGCGCTCCTTGATCGAGCCGATGCGGCGGATGTCGAGGCGCACCGAGGAGTAAAACTTCAGCGCGTTGCCGCCGGTGGTCGTTTCCGGATTACCGAACATGACGCCGATCTTCATGCGGATCTGGTTGATGAAAATGACCGTCGTGTTGGAGCGCGAGATCGAACCGGTAAGCTTCCGAAGCGCCTGGCTCATCAATCGCGCCTGCAGGCCGGGAAGCTGGTCGCCCATCTCGCCCTCGATCTCGGCCCGCGGCGTCAGGGCCGCAACCGAATCGATGACCAGCACGTCAACAGCGCCGGAACGCACCAGCGTATCGGTGATTTCCAGCGCCTGCTCGCCCGTATCCGGCTGGGAGATGAGAAGGTCGTCGAGCTTGACCCCGAGCTTGCGAGCATAGCCTGCGTCAAGCGCGTGCTCGGCGTCGACGAAGCCACAGATGCCGCCTGCCTTCTGGGCTTCTGCCACGATGTGCAGCGCGAGCGTCGTCTTGCCCGAGGATTCCGGCCCATAGATCTCGACGACGCGGCCGCGGGGAACACCTCCGATGCCCAACGCGATATCCAGGCCAAGCGAGCCGGTCGGCACCGTAGCGATATCAACCGTGGGGTCGTTCTGACCGAGCCGCATGATCGAGCCCTTGCCGAACGCCCGCTCGATCTGGCTCAGCGCCGCATCAAGCGCCTTCGACTTGTCCATGGAGTGACCCTCAATCACGCGAAGCGGCGCTGCAGCCATTGTAGTTGCTCCTTGTTTCACAGGCACCGGGTGCGATCAAATGGGAGAAGGAAGATTCGCGGCCCCGGCAGGTGAGAATATCTGTACATGTTTTGTTCTCATCGCGCAAGTGACCGCCAAAACACCCATATACGCAGCCGGTCCTCTAGAGTTCGAAGCTCTCGTGCATCGCCGGCAGCACCACCTCGGTGTCGCGAATGAGCGGCGCGAACTCCTTCATAACCCGCTCGTCGCCGTGCACGAGGTAGGTCCGCGCGGCGCCTGACGCTTTCTGCCAGGCAAGCAGTTCAGCCTGCCCGGCGTGGGCGGAGAAGCCGCCGATCGTGTACACCTTGGCCTTCACCGGAATTTCCTCGCCGAAGATGCGCACCATCGGCGCGCCATCGATAATGATCCGCGCCAGCGTGCCTTGAGCGGCAAAGCCGACGAAGACGATCCCGGCGTCGGACCTCCACAGATTGTGCTTCAAGTGGTGGCGGACGCGCCCGCCGGTCGCCATGCCGGAGCCCGCCATGACGATGGCGCCGCCGCTGATCTTGTTGATGGCCATCGAGTCGGCGCTCTCGCGTGTCAGGTGCAAACCCGGCAGCGCCAGCGGATCCCTTCCATCGGCGAACAGGTCGGCGACCTCCTTCGACAGATATTCGTGGTGGCGGCGGAAAATCTCGGTGGCGGTGATCGCCATCGGCGAATCGAGGAACACCTGGATTGCACGCGGCAGCCGCCCGTCGCTCATCATGGCGTCGTGCAGCGCATAGAGGAGTTCCTGTGCGCGCTCGAGCGCAAAGGTCGGGATCACGACGTTGCCGCCGCGGCGGAAGGTCTCCTCGATGGCGGCGTAGAATTCCTCGACCGAGGGGCCGTAGGGCTTGTGGTTGCGGTCACCGTAGGTGGATTCCATCACCACGACATCGCATTGCGGCGGCTGCTTGGGCGGGTTGAGCAGCGGCCGGCCGGTATTGCCGATGTCGCCCGACATCACCACGCGCCGGCGCGTGCCGCCCTCCTCCAGCTCCAGCAGGATGCTGGCAGAGCCCAGGATGTGCCCGGCGTCGAAATAGGTGGCGCGGATGCCCGGCGCGACATCGATCGGCACGTCGTAGCGCGCGCCGCGGCCGAAAAACTCGAGCACGTTCATGGCGTCGAGCACGGTGTAGAGCGGACCATCATCGCCATCGCTGCCCTTGCGCCGCGACCTGCGGCGCTGGGCGCGCTCCGCGTCCTCCTCCTGCAACCGGGCGGAATCGAGCATCACCAGCCGCGCCAGTTCGCGGGTCGGGCCGGTCGCGATGATCTCGCCATGAAAGCCGCGCTTGGCCAGCAGCGGCAACCGCCCGCAATGGTCGAGATGGGCGTGGGTGAGCAGTACGAAATCGATCGCCGCCGGGTCGAAGCCGAAAGGATCGGAATTGTCGTCGGCCAGTTCGTGGCTGCCCTGAAACATGCCGCAGTCGACGAGGATTCTCTTGCCGGCGCATTCGATCAGGTGGCAGGAGCCGGTGACGGTGCGGTCGGCACCGTGGAATGAAATCTTCACGCCTGTTTTCTCCGATGTGTTCTTTTGCGCCGTGCCTGGGCAACTACCGTGAGCGGGTCGCCGTTGGCCGCGTGCCAGGCGAGAATGCCGTCCCAAATTTCCTCTGCCGTCTCCGCGAACCAGAAGAGATCGCGATCCTCAGCGTCGATGACGCCTTCGGCGACGAGAAAGTCGAAATCAACGGCCCCGCTCCAGTATTCCTCGCCGACAAGAATGACCGGCATCGGCTTGATGGTGCGCGTCTGCATCAGTGTCAGGAGTTCGAAGAGTTCGTCGAAGGTGCCGAAGCCGCCGGGAAACGCAACCAGCGCCTTGGCGCGAAGCAGGAAGTGGAGCTTGCGCAGGGCGAAATAATGGAAGCGGAAGCAAAGATCCGGCGTGACGTAAGGGTTGGGGAACTGCTCGCGCGGCAGGCTGATATTGAAGCCGACCGTCTGCGCGCCGACGTCGAAAGCGCCGCGATTGGCCGCCTCCATGATACCCGGTCCGCCCCCCGTCGTGACCACCAGGCGATGCCCGCCGAGGCGGCGATCCGACGCACCCACGAGCCGGCCGAACTCGCGAGCAACCTCGTAGTAGCGGCTCTTGGCGAGAATACGCCGCGCCACCGCCAGGTCGCGCGCGAGGTCCTTGTCGTCCGGTGCCGCGTCGACGGCGACTTCAAGATCGTCCACGCGGCGCGCTGCGGCCCCTGGCTCGCAGATGCGCGTGCTGCCGAACACCACGACAGTGTGGTGGATGTCGTGCTCCTCCAGCAGCAGTTGCGGCTTGAGGTAGTCGAGCTGGAGGCGAACGGGGCGCGACTCGCCACGGGCGAGGAAGGCCGCATCGTCGTCGATGGAGCGATAGCTCGGACTGGCAAGGATTGCCTGAAGGCGCGCCGGTGCATCGGGATCCTCCTCCGGCGGTTTCGGCCGGACCCAGGGCAGAGGCTGGTCGCGAAGCTCGGGATGGGGCGGCGACGGCACCCGTGATGGCTGGGCGGCCGATGGGCGCTTGCGGCTGGTCATGGAAGAAATTGCGTCCGGTTGGTAACCGGCGGGTAAAGGCCGCCGGTCAGGCTACGAGACAAAAGCCGCGCCATCCTAAGGCCAGTCGGGCGCAATGGGGAGTGCCGGCGAGCGCTTGCGCAGGGCGCCGCGGGCGAGGATGATCCGCCCGATCTCAACAACGCCGGAATTGTCGGCCATGAGTTTCGGCATGGACCAGCCGCTTCGCCGCTTCGACAGCGTGACCGTATTTGGCGGCGCCACCATGGACCGGATCGCGCGAAGTGCCGGTCCGGCCGTGATGGGCGCCTCCAACCCCGGCCATGTCCGCCGCATTCCCGGCGGCGTCGGGCTCAACATCGCGATGGTGCTCGCCCGCGTCGGCATTCCGACCCGGCTGGTGACGCGGGTCGGCAGCGACCCGGACGGCGAGGCTGTGATTGGCGCGGCGAAGGCTGCCGGGATCGATACATCGACGATGCGCGTGTCGCGCACGGCGATCACCGCCGGCTACCACGGCACTTTCGACCATCGCGGCGACCTCATCATCGGCATCGCCGACATGAACGTGATCGAGGAAATTGGCCCGGCGGACGCAGCGGCAGCGGCACACACCGGCGCGGGCGACTTCTGGGTGGCGGACGCCAACCTCTCGGCCGACACGCTGGATTTTCTCGCCGAGGAAGCCCGCGCAACCGGCCACCCGATCGCGGCGCTGACAGTTTCGCCGGTGAAGGCAATGCGGCTGGAGCCGCTGCTTGACCGGCTTACGTTCCTATTCGCCAACCGTCTCGAGGCGGCGGCGCTGCTCGGCCGCGAATCATCCGACAAGACATTTACGTCGTCGCGAGCGGCGGCCGACCTTTCCCAGCACGCTGCACTCCAGGTCGTCGTCACCGGCGGCAACGGCCCGCTGTTCGCGGCAAGCGGCGGTGAGGTGCGCTCCTTCACGCCGTTCCGCACCGACGCGGTGGCTGTGAACGGCGCAGGCGACTCTTTTGCGGCGGGCACGATAGCTGCCATGGCCCAGGGCGACGCACTGAACGATGCGATCCGCTACGGACTGGCCGCCGCGGCGCTGACGGTCGAGCATGGCGGCATCGCCGAGGCGCCGTTCCGGCCGGGCGTTCTGTCGAAGCGCATCGCGGCCGGCCCGAAGCTGGCGGTCTCGTGAACCCACTGCTGGCGCCATCTCCCGAAATCGCAGCCGCGATCGATGCCGGCCGGCCGGTCGTCGCACTTGAGACGACCATCGTCAGCCACGGCATGCCGTGGCCGGAGAATCTGGAGACGGCGCTCGCCGTCGAGCAGGTGGTGCGGGACGCAGGCGCGATTCCGGCGGCGATCGCGGTGATCGACGGCCGCATCCGCGTCGGGCTCGACCGGGCGGCGCTGGAGGGGCTGGCGCAGGCGAAGGACGTGCTGAAGCTCTCCTCGGCGGACCTCGCATATGGGCTCCAATCCGGGCGCACCGGCGCCACCACGGTGGCTGCAACCATGATCGCGGCCGACCGGGCGGGCATCCGCGTGTTCGCCACCGGCGGCATCGGCGGCGTCCACCGCGGCGCCGAGACCAGCTTCGACATCTCCGCCGACCTGACCGAACTCGGCCGCACGCCGGTGACGGTGGTGGCGGCCGGGGCGAAGGCGCTGCTCGACCTGCCAAAGACACTGGAGGTGCTGGAGACGCTGGGCGTGCCGGTGGTCTGCTACGGCCAGGACCAGTTCCCCGCGTTCTGGTCGCGCGAGAGCGGCCTCCCCGCCCCGATCCGCCTGGACGATCCCGGCGCGATCGCCGACCTGATGCGCGCGCGCGCCGCCCTCGCGCTGCCCGGCGGCATGCTGGTCGCCAACCCGGTGCCGGCGGCGGACGAGATCCCGGCCGCGGAGATGCGCCCGGTGATCGACGCCGCGGCGGCGGACGCGGCGGCCGCGGGTATAACCGGCAAGGCGGTGACGCCGTTCCTGCTCGACGCGATCCTGAAGCGGACTGCCGGCAGGAGCCTCGTCACCAACATCGCGCTGGTGAAGAACAACGCGCGGCTGGCGGCGGAAATCGCGGTGGCGCTCGGCCGCACCTGACAGCCCGGGGTTGCAGGCCGGCGCCGTCTGCCGCAAAACTATCGGGCCGGCGGCGTTCGCGTCTCCGGTTTCATTGAGACCGGGAGGCCCCCAAGATGCGCAGAACCGTCCTTTCCATGGCAGCGGGCGCGATGCTCCTTGCCAGCACGGCGCTGGCCAGCGCCGCCCAGATCACCGCCTCCATCACCTATGTCGACGTGCAGGCGCGGATCATCGTGGTCGACCATCGCGCCTTCCATGTGCCGACGACGATCGACATCGGCGTGCTGAAGATCGGCGAGCAGGTGACCATCGTCTACGTGGTCGTCGACGGGCAGCTGAAGATCAGCTCGATCAAGATCGACTGACGCCGGCGCGGCGGCGGACACAGTCTCCCTTTCCCGCCGGCGGATTCCGCTCCGGGTGATGCACCTTGCTTTGTCCCTTCCCTGTCCGGCCTTTCGGCCGTCCTCGCCTCTTGCAGTTGTCCCCTCGCCCGAAGACGAATGGGTGGCGGGCGCTCGAAGAGTGCCTTGCCGTTAGTCCGATTGTGGCGCTCGTCCGAACGCCCGCCGCGAGGAACTCGACCCCGCGTTCCACGTCGGCAGGCTCGAGGCCATGCTTCCGAACCATCGACCTGAAAACGTCGCGACGATCGCCGAGGGGCTGCGAAAAAGGCGGGACTGGCAGAATAGAAACGTGCATCCGACACCGTCAGCCGGCCGCGGACACCGGGACGGGATGCCTCCGCCCCTTACCCCTTGACGGCGCCCGCTGTCAGGCCGGCGACCAGGTGACGCTGCGCCAGGACGAACATCAACATGGCGGGCAGGATCGTCATGGTGATGAACGCCAGGATCAGCTGCCACTCGATGACGAACTCGCCCTGATAGTCCATCAGTCCAAGAGTCCACGGGTACTTCGCGTTTGAATTGAGGACGACCAGCGGCAGGAGAAAGTTGTTCCAGCTGGTCACGAACGTGATGACGGCGACCGTCGCCATGATCGGGCGCGACAACGGCAGCGCGATCGACACGAAGAAGCGCGCATAGCCGCAGCCATCAACCAGCGCCGATTCCAGCAGCTCTCCCGGCAATGCCCGGAACGCGTTGCGCAGGAGCAGGATGTTGACCGCCTGGCTGAAGGCGACCTGCGGCAGGATCACGCCCCAATGGGTGTCGAGCAGGCCGAGATCGCGCACCTTGATGAAGAGCGGCAGGATCGCCGTGGCGAAGGGGAAAGTCAGGCCGAAGATCAGGTAGTTGAACAGGAATTTGTTGCCGAAGAAATGCAGGTGCGCGAAGGCGAAGGCCGCGGGTGCCGCCACGATCAGCGTCATCAGGACCGTGAACGTCGAGATGTAGAGCGAATTGCCGAGGATCTGCCAGTACCGCTCCGAGACCAGGATGTTCCAGTAATTCTGCACCTGCCACACGCGCGGCAGGCCGAAGGGATTGGTCCTGAGCTCGCCCAGCTCCTTGAAGCCGCCAATGGCGGTCGCAAGAATCGGAATCAGTATCAGCCCGGCAACAAAGAACAGGATCAGCATGCGCGGCAGGCCGCCCAGCGGCGTGGACAGCGGCGTGCCGAGATCGCCGACGCCGGCGTGGCGGCCGATGGTGGCGGTGGGGGCTGGTGTGTCAGTCATTGCGCATGAAGAACCGCTTGTAGCCGAACGCGACAGTGACGCAGATGATGAACAGCAGCACGCCGACGGCCGATCCGTAGCCGATGCGCATGCGCGTGATGCCGAAGAAATAGAGGAACGAGACCATCGTGTGGGTCGTGTTGAGGGGGCCGCCCCCGGTCAAGGCCACGATCATGTCGAAGAACTGCAGCGACCCGATCAGCGAGAAGAACACCGACAGGCGGATCATCGGCGCGAGGCCGGGTATCATGATGAAGCGGAACCGCTGCCAGCCGTTGGCGCCGTCGATGGCGGCCGCCTCGTAGAGGTGGCGGTCGATATTCTGCAGGCCCGCGATGTAGAGCATCATGTGGAACCCGAAATATTTCCACACGATGACCGTCAGCACTGCCGTGAAGGCCCAGGTGCGGTTGGCAAGCAGGTGTACGGGCCCGAGGCCGATCGACTGCGACGCCTGCGAGATGAGGCCGTAGTCGCCATCGAAGATGAATCGCCACATCAGGCCGGCGGCGACCTCGGCAAGGATGTACGGCAGGAAGAAGATCATCCGGAACGCGACGGCGCCGGCGAGCTTGTCGGCGAGCAGCACCGCCATTGCCAGTGCGAGAGGCAGCTGGATCGCGAGCGAGACGGCGACAATCAACATGTTGTTGATGATCGCGCGGCCGAAGACCTTGTTCGCGAACAGCTGGTAGAAATTGTCGAGCCCGGTGAAATTCGACGGCACGCCGAGTCCGTTCCAGTTGAACAGACCGTACCAGGCGGCCTCGCTTATCGGCAGGATCACGAACAGCGAGTAGATCGTGATCGCGGGAGGAATGAAGAAGAGCGCCGTGGTCCATCCACCGCGCGTCGGCCCGCTTCCCCCACGCCAGAGGGCCATCCGATCAGCCATGTTGCACGCTATCCATGACCTTGCCGCAAAACGGAGCGGGAGACTGGGGCCTGATGGCCACGGTCTCCCGCCTCATGTTCGGACTATTGCTGGTTCCAGGCTTCCTGGATCGCGGCAGCGCCATCTTCCGGGGTCATGTCGCCGGCTGCGATGCCGACCGAGACGTCGTTGACGACACGGCCGACCGACGGGCCAAGGTCCTGGTCGAGGAAGTTCTGCAGCACCGTGGCACCGGCGACCGTCTTCGCCACATCGGCGAACAGCGGGTTCTTGATGTAGGCGTCGGTACCGATGATGGCCGGCAGGTATGTGCCGGTCTCAGCCGCGGCCTTGTGGTTTTCGGGCGTGGCAAAGAACGCCAGAAAGTCGAGCGCCTCCTTCGGCGCATCCTTGGTGACGAGGAAGCCCTGCACACCGCCGAGGACGTCGGTAGGCTTGCCTTTGCCGCCCGGCAGCGTCGGGAACGGAGCGCGACCGATCTTGTCGAAAGGAATACCCTTCCCGTCGCTGGCGTTCTTGGCCTGGCCGCCGATGAAACCGTTGAGCTGGAGCGCCATGGCCACCTTGCCATCGCCAAACATGCCCTGGGTCGGGATGTTCTTCGTGCCAAGCCACCCTTCCTGGAACGGCTCGAGTTCGGCGAGCTCCCTGAGCCGCTTGCCCGCCTCGACGAAGGGCTCGGCGAGGAAGCCGGTCTTGCCGCCGGCCTGGGCGGACTTCAGGACGTCGCCGCCCCCGCTCCGCATCAGCAGGTAGGACCAATAGAAGTGCATGGGCCACTTGTCGGCGCCCCCCATGGTGAGCGGCGTGATGCCGGCAGCCTTGATCTTCTTCACCGCGGCGAGGAACCCGTCCCAAGTCGCCATCGAGGCCGGATCGACGCCGGCCTTGGCCAGCAGGTCCTTGTTGTAGATTATCGAGACGTCGCCGAGGATCATCGGCACTCCGTAGAGTTTGCCGTCGACGACATAAGCATCGAGCGCAGCGCCGTAGACCGTCTTTGCGAGATCGGCCCGGTGCGAGGACAGGTCCTCGACGTAGTTGGCCGCGACCTGCGCCTTCAGCACGCCGCCAGCCCAGCTGTAGATGAGCGCCGGACGCGACGTCGACTGGAGCAAGGTCGGAAGCTTGGTCTTGTAGGCCTCGCCCTCCATGTAGTCGACGACGACCTCAACACCCGGATGGGACTGATTGTAGGCCTCGGCGACTTTCTTGAAATAGACGTCGCTGGTCTGGCTGGCGTGCAGGACCCAAATCTTGGTGTCTTCGGCATATGCAGACGAAAGTCCGATGGACAGGGCAAGCCCTGCGCCGACGATTGCCTTGACGAGCATCTTCTTGTTCCTCCCTGGGACTATTTAATCCGTAGCCCGGAATAAATTGGGGGTGACATTCTCCTAAAGTCAATGCTGTCCGACAGCCGGGGGCCATATTTTTCGGATCGCGCAGAATATTGCGTCCGGCACGTGCCTACGGAAAACGGGAAGACAGTACTGAAATCCCGAGCTCAGAAAGCCGTTGGCGACTGTCCGACCAGCATGGAATGCCGCGGCGAACCCGGCTCGACGGCCCCTCGAGTTGGCCATGTCGAATCCGGCCGGCGCCGTTCGTCGTCCCGGCATCAAGGCTCTGTTCGAAAGGACCCAGACAATGACCAAGACAGCCGCACTGCTCGCCGCACGCCTGATTTTCACTCTCGCTTTTCTTCAGGCTGCGGCCTTCAAGTTCATGGGCATGGACGCGACCGCCGGATATATCGCGTCGGTCGGGCTTCCCTTCCCGCTCTTCCTGGCGTGGGTGGCCGCTTTCTTCGAGATCGCACTCGCACTCGCCTTCCTAACCGGCGCCTTCTTTGCGGAAGCTGCCATCCTCGCCGGCGTGTACATCATCTTCCTCGCGTTCACCTTCCACGGTCCTTCGCACTGGGAAGGCAACCCGATGGAGTATGGCTTCTTCATCGATCACTTCATCTTCCTGGCGGGGCTGCTCCTCGCTGCTGTTCACGGACCTGGGGACAAACTGGCGATACGCCGGAGCATCATCCACCAGACGGCCTGACCAATAAGGTGGTGAACGCGCTACCGGTCCCGCGCGGACCGGTAGACCTGACTCTCCTATGAGGGGTGGGTTAAGCCGGCCGCGGCCAACCTACCTGCCCAGCGTCTCCTTGACCGCGACGGCGAGCTGCTTGAGCGAGAAGGGCTTCGGCAGGAAGTGGAATTTCTCGCCCTCGGGCAGGTTCTTGCGGAAGGCTTCCTCGGCATAGCCGGAGATGAAGATGATCTTCAGGTCCGGCCGCGTCTTGCGCAGCTCGCGCAACAGCGAGGGGCCATCGAGTTCCGGCATCACCACGTCGGACACGACCAGATCGATGGCGCCGCCGGATTCCTCCATCACCTCCAGCGCGTCCAGGCCTGAGGCAGCCTCGAACACCTTGTAGCCGCGCGAGGTGAGCGCGCGACCAGCGAAGGCGCGCACCGCCTCCTCGTCCTCGACCAGCAGGATCGACGCGGTGCCGGTGAGATCGGCGATCTCGGCGGTCGCCTCGGTGTGCGTCGTGGTGACCTCGCCCTCGGCCGGGACGTAGCGCGGCACGAAGATGCGGAAGATGGTGCCCTTGCCGACGACGCTGGTGAAGAAGATGTGCGCGCCGGTCTGCTTGACGATGCCGTAGACGGTGGAGAGGCCGAGACCAGTGCCCTTGCCGACCTCCTTGGTGGAGAAGAAGGGCTCGAAGATCTTGGCCTGCACCTCCGGAGGCATGCCGGTGCCGGTGTCTTCCACCTCGATCAGCACGTAATCGGTCTCGGGCAGCGGCTTGTAGCCGAAGGCGGCAACCTCACCCGCCGGCAGGTTGCGCGTGCGGATCGACATCGTGCCGCCCTTGGGCATGGCGTCGCGGCCGTTGACGGCGAGATTGACGATGACCTGCTCGAACTGGTTGAGGTCGAACTTGACCGGCCACAGGTCTCGTCCGTGGACGAGGCTGAGCTTGACGTTCTCGCCGAGCAGCCGCTGCAGCAGCATCGACAGGTCGGAGAGCATGTCGGCGAGCGCCAGCACCTGCGGGCGCAGGGTCTGGCGGCGCGAGAAGGCCAACAGCTGCCGCACGAGGCCGGCGGCGCGGTTGGCATTCTGCTTGATGTTCATGATGTCCTGGAAGGACGGGTCGCTCGGCCGGTGATTGGCGAGCAGCAGATCGGAGAAGCCGATGATGGCGGTGAGCACGTTGTTGAAATCGTGCGCGATGCCGCCGGCGAGCTGGCCGACGGATTCCATCTTCTGCTGCTGGCGAACCTGATTCTCCAGCGCGCGCTGCTCGGTGATGTCGATGACGTTGACCACCACCGCTTCCGGCCCGCCGCCGCCTTCCGCCACCGGATTGATGAAGAAGCGGCCCGACCGCTCGCCCTCGCCGGCGAGCGTGGCGTCAATGGCGGGGAGCACGCCCATGCCCTGCCCGGCCGCGGCCAGCGCAGCATCGAGCTTCGGGCGATCTGCGTCTATGACCAGATCGACGAGGAGCTTGGAGCCGTCGAGCTTGACGTTCGGGAACATGCGCAGGAACGGCGCATTGGTGCGACCGATATGGCCCTGCTTGTCGATGGCGGCGATGGCGATGGGCGTGTTGTTGAAGAAGCGCATGAAGCGCACTTCGGCCGAGCGCAGCGCCTCCGACGATTCCTCGCCGGGCGACCGGTTGAGCACGACGGTGCGCGTCGCGCCGGGCGCGCCGTCGACTGTCACGGGCACGCGATGCAGCAGGCGCACCGGCAGGCTCTGCCCGTTGGTGCGGATGAGATCGAGATCGATGATCGCGGTGCGGTTGCGCATCTCGTCGCCGGGCGGCGAGGAAAGCAGCGCGATGCCGTCGCCCTGCACGATCTCGGCGAGCGTCAGCCCGCCCGGCTGGAAGGCGGCAAGATCGATGCCCAGCCATTCGGCCAGCGTGGCGTTGAGATAGACGATACGCCCGTCGGGCTCGGCGGAGAAGAAGCCGGCCGGCGCGTGATCGAGATAGTCGATGGCGTGCTGGAGCTCCTGGAACACGGCCTCCTGCCGCGCCCGCTCGCTGCTGATGTCGGTGACCGTCCACGCCTGGAGAGGATTGCGGCGACCGCTCTCGCCGATCGGCCGCGCCGCGATGCGGTACCAGCGGGCGCCGGTCTTGGCCTTGGGATCGCCGGAGCCGTCGAGCGGCCCGGACATACGCACTTCTTCCTCGGACGGGCGGCCTTCGCGGAGCGCGCCGGTGATCCGGTAGATCGCCTCCGCGGCGTCGGGATTGCCGAGGAAGACGCGCTCCAGCGCCCGCGCCTCGCGCACGTGCGCCGCGCCTATGAGATCGGCATAGGCGCCATTGGCATAAACAATGCGGCCGTCCTGGCCGGTGACCAGAAGCGCATCGTCCATGGAATCGATGAACGCCTTGCTCAGCGTCTCGTCCGGCCCGCGCCCGCCGAAACGGATCAGCCCGATGGCGCTGGCGAGCAGCGTGATGACACCGATGACGGCGAGGATCGCCAGCAGGCCGACGACGAACGGCTCGGCACGCTCCGGCGATACCAGAGCGAAGCCAAGGGAGAGTCCGACCAGGCCAAACGACAGCACGATCAGCCGGCCAACGCCGCTGATGCGCTCGGGCCTGTCGACCAGCGGTTTGCCGCGAACTGGTTGCGTGGCGCGTTCGCTCATGCCCGCTGGCTGGCCTCCTGCCTTCGTCATTGGATGGGATACGCGCGGAGAATCAATGTTAACGCCCGGCACGTCAGGATGCTGGGGAAAGCGACAGAATTCAACGTGAAGACGCCCCGATCACTTGCATTGCGGGGCGCTTCACCGGAAAAAGCATCATCCCCGGTGATTCGTCGCCAGGCCGCCGATCACCGATCCGCCACAATCGCGGCGGAACTCGACCGCGACGGCAGGAGACGCGCATGCGGGAATTCCTGGAACCTATCTTCGGCCAATGGGGCGCGGTCGTGGTGCAGTTCCTGCTGACGGTCGCCATTGTTCTGGCACTTCTCGGCATGGCCATCTGGTTTGTCCGCCGCTATTCCGGAATCCGGCTGGGCGGCATCGGCCGCGGTCGCGTGCCGCGCCTGGCGGTGGTGGATGCGCTGCCCGTCGATCGCCGGCGGAAGCTGGTGCTGATCCGGCGCGACAATGTCGAACATCTGCTGCTTCTCGGTGGCCCCGGCGACGTCGTCGTTGAGACTGCGATCCAGCGCGTGCGCCAGCGCAATCCACAACAGGCGGCTCAGATGGCCGCGGCGCGGGCCGCCATGCAGCAGCCCGCAGCGCCCGCCGAGGCGCCCCATGCCCCGCCGGAGGAGCCCGCCCCAGCGAGCGAGCCGATTCCTTTTCCGGTTGCGCGGAACAACAGCGCGCAGCGCGCAGCCGGCACCGAACGGCCCTCGCTGCGCAGTGTGCGATTGCCGCCTCCGCCCGCCCCCGAACCTATGCCGGAGCCTGAACCGGAGCCTGTATACGTCGCCGAGGCGGAACCCGAGCGCGCGATGGAACCGGAGCCTGTCGCGAATGAGCGGCACGAAGTCCGCGCTGCTTTTGTTCAGACCCAGATTGCCAGGGCGCTGCCAACTTTCGCGCCGAACGTACCGGCAGAACAGATGCGCGAACCATACCTCCCGGAGATGACGCCGACGGAGTCGGAAGAGTTGCCCGAGCAGTCGGCGCCGCAGATGATGAGCGAAGCCGAGGCAGACGCTGACGAGGCTAACCAGCCGGCGCTTGATCTCGGCGACTCGGAGGCGCCGGCAACGGCCGCCGAAGAGGAACCGCAATCGGCCGACGGTGAAGCCGCGCGGGTCAGCGACCTTGAGGCCGAGATGGCCCGGCTTCTCGACGAGATTACCGCGCGACGCGGCTCATAGCCAAAAAACCATTATAATTCAGCCACTTTCGGCGACGCAAAAGGGTCACGCAGCCGTCAACTGACGGTTATTGTCCCAGCGGAATCACGTCGCTATATTCCGCGCGCATCGCTGCCCAGCCCAGGAGCCTTCATGCCGCGTGCGCGCGTTGACGAATACCGACCGACCGACCGGGAAGAATTCATGAACGATCGCCAGCGCGATTATTTCCGCCAGAAATTACTCGCCTGGAAAGAAGACATCCTGCGTGAGGCGCGTGAGACGCTCCAGCACCTGCAGGATGAAAGCCAGAACCACTCCGATCTCGCCGACCGGGCTTCGTCGGAGACCGATCGCGCCATCGAACTCAGAGCCCGCGACCGGCAGCGCAAGCTGATCGCCAAGATCGATTCCGCGCTCGAGCGCATCGACGACGGCACCTATGGCTTTTGCGAGGAGACCGGCGAACCGATCAGCCTGAAGCGACTCGACGCCCGGCCGATCGCAACCCTGTCGATCGAGGCCCAGGAGCGCCACGAGCGACGCGAGCGTGTTTACCGGGACGATTGAGGCCCGGGGGCCCCGAGACGCAGTCTTGGCCGCCCGGGGCTCGAATCTTTACGCCCTCTTTGCCTTGCTGGCGGCGAAAACCTTAGGTTGCCCACGTTCTGGTCACTTTGATGTGACGTTGTTCACACAGCATTCATCCGAGACTTACTATCTATCCGCTCAAGCCTTCCGCTTTGTGACTGCCGGCGCCAGTTTTCAACATATTGCCGGCTTGGAGGGTGGCCAACTTTAGACGTGCGCCACAGGTCCCGACCGATGGTGCGCAACCCAGGAGCTACCGAATGAAGAAACTGGTGATGACAGTTGCGGCGCTTGGGGGCGTCACCCTCTTCGCAGGGAATGCCCTCGCGGCGTCCGATGCCTACTGCCGCAGCTATGCGCAGCAGGAGGTTAATCGCTACGCCAACCCCGTGGGCAGTGCCGCACTCGGCTGCCTCGGCGGCGGCGTGATCGGCTCCCTGCTTAGCAACGGCAATGGCGGCGCAATCGCCGGCGGTTGCGTCGCGGGCGGCGCCACGGGCCTCGTGCTCACGGATGCGAAGCGCAACGAGATCTACAACCAGGCCTACTGGTCGTGCCGCGGCAATGGCGGCGGTCCGGTGCAGCCGGTTTACGATCCGGGCCCGCCCCCTCCGGGCTACGGCCAGCAGTGGTGGATGCAGTCCTGCGCCGGCAAGTACAACTCGTTCCAGTGGACCGGTCCGCACGCCGGCCAGTTCAAGGGCTACGACGGGTACTGGCACTGGTGCAGCCTGTAAGCTTCGGCTTCTGACTGACAGAATTTGAATACGCCCGCGACCCAGTCGCGGGCGTATTTTTTTCAAGCAGGAATGAACGGCTACAGTCGCGCACATGAGGCATTTGCTTCTGCTTCGCCATGCCAAGTCGTCGTGGGCCAGCGACGGCATCGCGGATCGCGACCGGCCGCTGGCGCCGCGTGGCGCACGCGACGCCGCCAACATGGCGAAGGCGATTGCCGACCGAGGCCTCCTGCCCGACCGCATTCTCTGCTCCACGGCCCGCCGCACGCGCGAGACCCTGGCCGCGCTGCATCCCTATCTTGCAGCCGAGACGGAGGCGGTGCTGGTCGAGGATATCTATTCCAGTCCTGCCCACGACTATGCCGGCATCATCGCGGACAGCGGTGACGACGCCTCTCGGCTGCTGGTGATCGGGCACAATCCGCGCATCCATGCGACGGCCGTCGCCTTGACCGGCAAGGGCGACAAAGCGGACCGCACGCGCCTCGCCGCCAAGTTTCCGACCGGTGCGCTGGCTGTCATCGCGTTTTCGGATGGCGGCTGGGAAGACATACGCGCCGGCGCCGGCCGGCTGGAAACCCTTGTGACTCCGCGCGATCTGGACGGCGAGGCCGACGACGACTGACAGGAACTTCCCGGCGTTCCACACCTTTTGTTAGGGCGCTGCGGCGCTTACATCTCTGGAGCCGACGCCGGGAGCCGTATTTTGCAACTGACGACGATCACGGACGAGACCCGTCTGGTTATCGCCAACCTCGCAGACCGCGCCACCGGCATGGTGACGCCGAGCGTACGTCTGGGCGTGACCGGCCTCTCCCGCGCCGGCAAAACGGTTTTTATCGCCGCGCTGGTGCACAATCTCGTTCATGGCGGACGGCTACCGCTGTTCAAGGCGTATGCGGCGGGTCGCGTCGCCGGTGCGCGGCTCGATCCGCAGCCCGACGACCACGTGCCGCGCTTCGACTACGAGCGGCACGTGCGCGCGCTTGTCGAGGAACGCGTGTGGCCGGAATCGACGCGCCAGATCAGCGAACTCCGTTTGACGGTCGCCTTCGAGTCCGGGTCCTTTCTTTCGCGCGCAATCGGCAGCGGGCGTCTCCACATCGACATCGTCGACTATCCCGGCGAATGGCTGCTCGATCTGCCGCTGCTCGGCAAATCCTATACCGAGTGGTCGCGCGGGGCGCTGGCCGCCGCATCGCTTGAGGGCCATCGCGAGCACGCCGGTGAATGGCTGAAACGTGTCCAGGGCAGCGACCCACACGCGCCGGCCGACGAAAACGACGTGCGTGAACTTGCGGAAGCCTTCACCGACTACCTGCGGCGCTGCCGCGCCGACGACCGGCTACTCTCCACGCAGCCGCCGGGTCGGTTCCTCATGCCCGGCGATCTCGATAATTCGCCGGCGCTGACCTTCGCGCCGCTCCGCCTCGACAATGACAACGTGGGCCCGACGGGCTCATTGGCGCGCATGATGGCGCGGCGCTTCGAGGCGTACAAAACGGCGGTCGTCCGTCCGTTCTTCCGCGACCACTTCGCCCGCCTCGACCGGCAGATCGTCCTTGTCGATGCGCTGACGGCGCTCAACGCCGGGCCATCCGCTGTCGCGGATCTCGAGACAGCGCTCGCCGCGATCCTCGGGTCGTTCCGTCTCGGCCGCACCAACTGGCTGACGGGCTTCGTCACGCGGCGCATCGACCGCATCCTGTTCGCCGCCACCAAGGCCGACCAGCTCCACCATGGCGACCACGACCGGCTGGAGGCGATCCTTGCCCGCATGGTCGCGCGCGCCTCGGAGCGGGCGAAGTTCGCCGGCGCCCGCGTCGAGGTGCTGGCACTGGCCTCCGTCCGTGCCACACGCGAGGCGACCGTGACCCGCAGCGGGGAGACGCTGCCGACGATCATCGGCACACCGATAGCGGGCGAGACGATCGACGGACGCACCTTCGACGGCAAGACTGAAATCGCATGGTTTCCCGGCGACTTGCCGGACGATCCGGAATCTGTTTTTGAAGCCGACGCCGCGCCGATCGGCGTGCGCTTTGCACGCTTCCGCCCACCCAAGCTGGAGCGCACGGCGGAGGGCCTGACACTGTCGCTGCCCCACATCCGGCTCGACCGGGCGCTGGAATTCCTGTTCGGGGACCGGCTGGCATGAGACGTCCCACCGCCTTCTCCCTCGACGAGGTGCGCTACGAGCCCGAGGACCTCTATCCGGAAGAGGAACTGGCGGCGGCCGAGGCAGCGCTGCCTGTCGTGACGAGGAAGAAGAACAAGGCGCACTGGGTCGGCCTGCTCATGGGCGCGCTTGGCGGGCTCGCCTCGCTGGCGCTTGGGCTCGCCATCGATCAGCTCGTCCGAGACCTGTTCAGCCGCAACGACTGGCTCGGCTGGCTATCGCTCGCACTGGTGGCGGTGGCTGTCGTTGCCGTTGTGGTGCTTGCCGGCCGCGAGATCGTCGCCCTCCTCCGCCTCCGTCGCATCAACCACATTCACGCCCGCGCCGTCATCGCCGCCGACACCGACGATCGCGACGCCGCGCTCCTGGTGCTGGACGAGATGGAGTCACTCTACAAGCGCCGTCCGGAGACGGCGCGCGGGCGCGCGACGCTCGCCGGTCACCGCCAGGAAATCATCGACGGCCGCGACCTGATCGGCCTCGCCGAAGCGGAACTGCTTCTGCCCTTCGATGCGGCGGCGCACCGCCTGGTGCTCTCCTCGGCGAAGCGCGTCGCACTGGTGACGGCGATCTCGCCGCGGGCGCTCATCGATCTTCTCTTCGTCGGCTCGGAAGTCCTGCGCCTGATCCGCCGCCTCGCCACGCTCTATGACGGGCGCCCGGGCACAATTGGCTTCTTCCGACTGGCCAAGGCGACGGTCTCGCACCTCGCCGTCACGGGTGGCATGGCCGCGGGCGACTCGCTGGTTCAGCAGATCCTCGGCCACGGCATCGCAGCACGCCTCTCGGCACGGCTCGGCGAAGGCGTCGTCAACGGCCTCCTCACGGCACGCGTCGGCATCGCGGCGATCGAGGTCTGCCGCCCACTACCGTTCATCAACGGATCGCCGCCCCGTCTCGCCGACGTGATGGCAGCGCTGAAGCCGCTCGGCGAGAAGGCCACCTAGAGATTCGAGCGCTACTTCCAGAATTTCGCGATCGGACCGTCTTCGCCACCGACCGGATCGGCGGGCGGCACCGGCACGGCCGCGATGCGCTTGCGGATGCCGGCCTTGTCTTCGGCGCCCTCGCGCATGAGATCGGCATGCTGGCGGCCGGGATAGGCGCCGATGACCAGCAGGTCCGGGGAACCGGCGAGGCGCTTGTGGCCGACGCCGGCCGGGATAAGCACCGCATCGCCGGCCTTGACCTCGAAGGTCTCGCCCTGCTCGCCGCCGAAGCGGACGGTGGCGGTTCCTCGCGCGATGCCGAGCACTTCGTGGGCGGTCGAATGATAGTGATGGAACGGAAAAATGCCGTTTCGCCAGCCGTTGCCCCAACCATTGGCGTGGAACAGGTCCTCGAAGGCGACCGCGGTATCGCCGGCATTGGGATCGACAGCGCCGGCGTAGACGATCAGCGGATAGCGGCTGTTGGGCACATCGCCGTCATCGGTGAACGGATGGGCGCTGACATCCATGGCCATCGCAAACTACTCCTTCGGCATTCCGCGTCCCGCGCCTCGGTGAGTTTGACAGCGGCCCGGGCAGTCGTCAAAACCTTGCATCCCCGGCGGAAATCGTTCCGGGGCAACGATTCTCAGGGTAGCCGACGCGGTTGATTGCATGACGGGAATCGGTTTCGGCCTCGATCGGATCGCGTCGTTTCTCTTCGAGCGTCCGCGCATCGCGGCCGCGCTGATGGCGATCGTCATCGCGCTGGCCGGCTTTGGCATGACGCGGCTGACGTTCGACGAGAACCTGCGCGACATTTTCGCCGGGAATTCCGCGTCGTTCCAGGAATACGTCGCGGCGACGGACGATTTCGTCGACCCCGAGAACGAGCTCATCGTGCTGATCGAGGGCAACGATCTCGGTACGCCGGACAATTTCCAGCGGCTGCAGGATTTCCAGTTCGAACTGCAGCTACTCGACGGCGTCGACAACGTCTATTCGCTGTTCGCCCTGCGCGATCCGCCGGACGCCGACGGCAACGCCGCGATCCTCGTCAACGATCCCTCGACCGGCCTGACGCCGGAACTGGCTGAGAAGATCCGCAATCACCCGGTGCTCGGTGCGAAGCTGCTTTCGGCCGACGGCAAGGCGATGATCTTCACGGTTACGCCAAGCGAGCCCAAGGCGCCGCTCGAGGTCGCGCGCGTGATCCGCGACGAAATCACCGCCACCGCTGCCGAGCTTTTCGCCGGCACCGACATCAAGGCAACGGTGACCGGCTTCCCGGTGGTGCGCGCGGCGATCTCCGACATCATCCGCCGCGACCAGATCGTGCTTAACGCCGCCGGCGCGCTGATCGGTACGGTGATGAGCCTGCTCGTCTTCCGCTCTATCGTCGCGTCGATCATGGCGGCGGTGCCGGCGATCGTGGCCGGCCTTTGCGTCGTCGGATTCATGGGCCTGTTCGGCGCACAGGTTACTGTGATGTCTACCGTCGTGCCGGCGCTGGTGATGATCTTCGGATACGCCGACGGCATGCATCTCTGCTTCTCCTGGCGACATCATCGCGACGCCGGGCGAAGTATCGTGGAGTCGGAACGGTTGGCGCAGGAAGAACTGGCCGGCGCCTGCGCGCTCTCGGCGATCACCACCTCCGTCGCCTTCCTGTCGCTGGCGATCTCGTCGGTGACGCTGGTGCGCGGCTTCGGCATCGCTGGCACCTTCGGCACACTTGGCGGCATGTTGGTCGTGCTGATCCTGCACGGATTGATTACGCGCGCCATCGGCCGCTTCTGGAACACCGGCAAATCGCCCCGGCGGAATTTCCTCGGCTGGCTGCAAGGCCCGTGCGGCGCCATCGGCCGCGTTGCGGTGCGCTATGCCAAGCCGATTTCGCTGGCATCGATTCTCCTCTTCGTGGCGCTGGGCGCGGCGCACCTTTCGGTTCCGCCGGAGCATTCGCTGCGTGAGGACCTGCCGCGCAACAATCCCGCCAACGCCGCGCTCGGCCGGATCGACCGCGAATTCGGCGGCATCTTCCCGCTCCAGATCATCGTGCCGCTGCACGGCGCCGAGGCGACCGCGCCGGAGACCATCCAGCGCATCCGCGCCATCCACGATGCCGTCGCCAAAGTCGACGGCATCAGAACGCCACCGCTGTCGCTGTGGAGCCTGGTCTCGTGGCTGGGCGACGGCAATGCGGAACTCGGCACCGCACGCCTCGGCAAAGCCCTGGACACGCTGAGCCCGACGACGCGCTCGCGCTTCATCAGTTCGACCGGCGACGCCATGATCACCGCCACGGTTCCCGAACTGCCGAGCGCGCCGACCGAAGCGCTTGTCCAGCGGGTCGAGGCAGCAGCGCGCAGCGCCGGTGGCGATGATGTGATCGTGACGGGGGTCACGGTGGTCAACGCCCGCCAGGGCGCACACACCATCAACAGCCTCAACCTCAGTCTGCTGTTGTCGGTGGTCGCCAACCTTGGCGTGATCGCCCTCGCCTTCCGCAGCTTGCCCGTGGGCATCATCTCGTTTCTGCCCAACATGCTGCCCATACTGGCCACCGGAACGCTGTTGTTCCTGTCGGGACGCGGAATGCAGTTTACCTCGGTCATTGCGCTGACGGTCGCCTTCGGTGTCGCGGTCAACGATGCGGTTCACTTCCTGAACCGCTTCCTGCACACCGACGGGACCAACCAGTCGCTCGGCGAGCGGCTGATCGAGACATCGGCGCGCATCGGGCCGGTGCTGATCGGCACCACGCTCATCATCATCGCCGGCATGTCGACGACACTGACCAGCGGCATGCCGACGATCGCGCTGTTCGGTATTATCGCCTCGCTGACGCTGCTGGTCGGCATTGTCGGCGACGTGGTCATTCTGCCTGCGCTGATGGCCGGACCGGGCAGGCGCTGGTTCGAGCGCGTGCCGCAGAGAAAAGTACTCAAGGAGACCGCATGAAGCCCGTCCTGCCCGCCGCGTTCCTCGCCACGATCGCCTTCGCCCTCCCCGCGTTCGGGGCGGACGATCCGATCCTGTCGAAACTGGCGGGAGACTGGATCGGGCGGGGCACCTACAAGCAGAGCGCGACCGCCCAGCCCGAGCGCATCTACTGCCGGATCGTCAACACACTCGAGAACGGCACCGCGCTACAGCAACGCGGCCGCTGCTCCGTCGCCAGCAATTCTGGCTCCGTCGACGGGCTGATCTCGGCCGAAGGCGGCGGGCGATACGGCGGCACGCTGAACAGCCTCGCCTCGGAGGGGCCGGCCAAACTCAACGGCACGGGCTCCGGCAACCGTGTCGTGCTCAACATGTCGTTCGTGGACACGGTCACCGAGCAGCCAGTGCAGGCGGTGACAACGATGGAAGTGAAGAGCGGCGGCTACCGCCTCACCACGGAGCGCAAGGACCCGGCGACCGGCGCTACGTGGACTGCCAGCGACATCGATTTTGCAGCGAAATAGAGGCGCCGCGGCCCCACGACGCGGGACTGCGGCATGAGCACGTTTGTCCTCATACCCGGCGCCGGTTGCACGGCTTGGTATTGGGAACTGCTTGCGGCTGAACTCGAACAGCGCGGCCATGGCGCGCTTCCGATCGACCTTCCCTGCGATGACGACAGCGCCGGCTGGGCGGAGTACGCCGATGCAGTCGTAGCGGCCATCGACGGGCACAGCGACCTTGTTCTCGTTGCCCATTCGCTCGGCGGATTCACCGCGCCTCTTGTCTGCGCCCGCGTTCCGGTGCGGCTGCTGGTAATGCTCTCGGCGATGATCCCGCTCCCCGGCGAACGAGCCGGCGACTGGTGGCGGAACACCGACTATCCGAGCACGAACGAAGGCCTCGATACGCTGTTCTACAACGATGTGCCGGCGGACCTCGCCGCGGAATCCGAAAGGCACGCCAGAAACCAGTCCACCAGGCCGATGGGCATGCCGTGGCCGCTACCGGCGTGGCCCGAGGTGGAGACGCGCTTCCTTCTTTGCCGCGACGACAGGTTCTTTCCGGCCGATTTCATGCGCCGGACGGTACGTGAGCGCCTCGGCATCGAACCCGACGAGATGCGCGGCGGGCACATGGTCATGCTCTCGCGACCGACAAAACTGGCCGAGCGACTCGTCGGCTACCTCCACCAGCGTGACGGCCGCGGGTAGTCGGGGATCAAGCCGCCGCGGCGCTCCGCTGTTCCCTCCGCCGCCGCCGATCGCCTTGCGATCCACTTCGACGAAGCCGACGCCGAGGCGCTGCCTTTTGCCGACGGCAACTTCGATTTCGTGCTGTCGACCTTCGGCGTCATGTTCACGCCGAACCACCAGAAGGCCGCGGGTGAGATACTCCGGGTATGCCGTTCGGGCGACGGCACACTGGCAATCCCCAGCGACTACCTCGAGGTGGTTATCGACAAGCACTGACGCGCCATCGCCGAGCGGTCGCGAGCGTCGCGGTCGCATGCGGCGCCGCGACGGATCACGCTCGACGGTAGTCGAGGATGACGCCACCGAGCGGGAAGCGCCGTACATCGGTCAGTTCGAGCCAGCGCTCCTGCGGCGGCGCTTTCGGAAACATCGGCACGCCATCGCCAAGAAGCACAGGAATGATGCACGCCTCGAAACGGTCGATGGCGTCCATCTCGAAGAATGCCGCCTGAAGCTTGCCGCCGCCGACGATCCACACGTCACCGTTCGGGAGAGCGCGGAGATGGGCGACCAGATCCGGGCCGACGCCGCGATCCCATACCGCTAGGTCGTGCCGCGCACCCACAAGCGGCCGGCTGGTGACGACGATCGCGTGTTTGCCGGCGAACACCCAGGCATCGCCCGGCATCGCCAGCGATTGATCGTAGGTGGTGCGCCCGAAGACGCAGGTGCCAACGGTCGAGATAAAGGAATCGAAACCGTAGTCGACTCCATCGTAGCGACCGAGGAAGCCGTAGCCGCCGTCGCTATCGGCGATGTAGCCATCGAGGCTTGCGGCCATGTATCCGCGAATGAGTGCCATCGCCCCAGTGCCCTCCGATACCTTTGCCGCGACTTAATTGCGGATTCGGGCGAGGAAAAGACTGGCCTCAGATGACGCCGAGTTTCTTCTGCAGGTTGGACGAGGAGGTCGTGTACTGGAACACGACCTTCTTTTCCGGGAAGACGACGTGGACGGCGGCTTGCGCCATCAGCGCCGCTTCGTGGAAGCCACAGAGGATCAGCTTGAGCTTGCCCGGATAGGTGTTGATGTCGCCGATGGCGAAGATGCCCGGTTCGGATGTCTCGAACTTGGCGGTGTCGACCGGGACAAGATTCTCCTCGAGATTGAGGCCCCAGTTGGCGACGGGCCCGAGCTTCATGGTGAGGCCGAAGAACGGCAGGATGCGCGTGCAGGCGATATCGGTCTCCGCGCCGGCCTTGTCCTTGACGGTGGCCGCGGCGACCTGGCCGGCGTCGCCCTTGAGGCCGGTCACCTGACCCAGCGCAAGCTTGATCTTTCCGGATTCGACCAGCGCCCGCATCTTGTTGACGCTGTCCGGCGCGGCACGGAATTCGTCACGGCGGTGAAGCAGCGTCAGGCTCTTCGCCAGCGGCTGAAGGTTGAGCGTCCAGTCGAGCGCGGAGTCGCCGCCGCCGACGACGAGGAGATCCTGGTCCCGGTAGTCCTCCATGCGGCGAACGGAATAGAAGACCGAGGTACCCTCGTAGGCCTCGATACCCGGCACCGGCGGCCGCTTCGGCTGGAACGACCCGCCGCCCGCAGCGACGACCACCACCTTGCACAGGAACGTCTCGCCAGCGTCGGTAGCAAGACGAAAGCGTCCGTCAGGTTCGCGGCCGAGGGACTCGACCATCTGGCCGAGGTGGAACGTCGGATGGAAGGGGCGAATCTGCTCGATCAGCTTTTCGACCAGCCCTTCGCCGGTGATGATCGGGTAGCCCGGAATGTCGTAGATCGGCTTCTCGGGATAAAGCTCGGCGCACTGGCCGCCCGGCTTGTCGAGAATGTCGATCAGCGCGCAGCGGATATCGAGCAGGCCGAGTTCGAAGACGGCGAACAGCCCGACCGGCCCCGCCCCCACGATCACCACGTCGGTTTCGATCACCTGTCCCGCGCCGTTGGTATTCACGGTCGTGTCATTCATCGTCGCACCGGCCCATCCACAGCTTTCGGCGGACAGATAGCCGCCCCGCCAGGAGGTTCAAAGCAACATTGTTGCGAGCCCGCGTTGATCGGGAGCAAAACGCTCCCGATCGGAGCAATATCAGCCCTGACGCTCGGGAACCGTAACCGTCAGCCCATCGAGTTCGTCGCGGACGCGGATCTGGCAGGACAGCCGCGAGGTCGGGCGGACGTCGAAGGCGAAGTCGAGCATGTCCTCTTCCATTGGCTCCGGCTCGCCGACGATTTCCTTGAACGCCTCGTCCACGTAAACGTGGCAGGTGGCACAGGCGCACGCGCCTCCGCACTCCGCCTCGATGCCCGGCACGCCATTGCGGATGGCGTTTTCCATCACGGTAGTGCCGTTCTCGGCCTCGATCTCGTAGCTCTGGCCGTCCGAACCAATGTAGGTGATCTTCGGCATCTAGCCCCAGGGAAGACTGCACGCACGGCGGGAAGCTCGCCCCGCAGGAAATCCGCCGGCTCTATAGGCGATTCCGGATGGCGCTGCCAGTGCGGCCGGTCGAAGCGGCCGCGCTTAGCCGGCCAGGTGCGCGTCGATGAAGCGGCAGACGTCGGCGACGGCGACTTCCAGCGCCGCGATGCCGGTATTGTTGCCGCGCTCGATCGCCGCCGCGAGGCGCGCCACCCCTTCGGCCCCGACCGATCGGGCAGAGCCCACCATCGCGTGGGCTGCGCGCCGTCGCTCGTCCGCAGTGGTCGCCCCCTTCAGGCGCGCAAGGTCCTCGGGGCAGCGGTTTCGATAGAGGCCGAGCACCTCGCGCTCGAGATTAGGATTGCCTCCGGTCTGGGCACAGAGAATCGACAGGTCGAGAATCGGCTCGCGCCCCCCAATTCCCTCTTCCTTAGGCTCGTCGTCGGCACGCATGGGTAAATCACCCTGACCTAACACAACCACAGATGCGCCACATTTGCCTCTATTTGGAGCATGCGGCGGCCAGCCCGCTTTGGAAACTTAATTTATCGTTAACGACGTTTCGTCCACCGCTTGTCGCAACGAGGCGTCCACCGTGGAGAGCTGTTCGCGGCGGACCGCATAGTCCGACCAATGTCTGTTTGGCGAGCTTCGGACCGGCTTCGCGGGGTTACCGAACCTCGGCTCCGCTCGCCCCCGTAAACGGCAGAATTTCAGTGGTTTCAGGTCAGTCTCGACGCCGCTGCGATCGAAAAGAGAAAGCTTGCCGCCCGGTTGGCGTAGGCCGCGGTAGAGGTGGTTCTTCCGCGCCGATGGCGACCTGATCGACCGACACGCCGCCGTGTGCCATTTGACGGCTACGCAATCCACATCGGGCTTCCGCCCGAATGGACCTGCGCACAGTCGTTTAACCGACCTTCCGAAACGGCCTCAGTAGCTGCGTTTTCTTGTTCCGCTGCCTTCAATGTGCCATTAGGATGGGCTAGCGGCAAGGGTGTGGAGGCCACCCAGAATCGGTTGGGGCCGATTCAGTTTTGCGGCGGCGGGTCACGGGAGGGAGCAGCGGGACGGCGTGCGCCGTGCAGCTTACTTTCTGTGGACGCTTACGCGTGCATGCCGGGCGTGTATTGCCCGGTAAGCGGCCGACATTGGTTATGAGTACGGACGCGAGGCGGATCAATGGCGACTAACCCAAGAGCGAAGAACCCCAATGACGCGGCTCTGTCCGCTGTCGAAGAGGCCTTGAGGCTGGACTACAGCCCCGAAGGCGACGCCGAGCCCGATCGGGCGCCAGCGCGCCGGGAACGTCGGCCGGAAACACCGCGCGCCGCTGCCGCCGAGGCGGTGCGACGCAGCGAAATGCAGCGACGACCCGAAGCGCCGCGAACCCCTGCCCCGCCCCGCCGCAACGATGGACCCGCGCCACGCCGTGGCGCTGCCGCCGTTGCCGAAGAGGCCCGTTGGGAAGAACCGCAGCGCCGTCCGGAACCAACCGCGCGCACCTTCGAGGATGAGGCCGGCCCTGCTCCTGGCCCCGCCCCCGCACAGCCGCGCGTTCGCGCCGAGCGCGGTCGCAGCCGATTCGCCGCCAATGACGATCGCCGCCCCGCGGGCGCCGGTGGCCTGCAGCGCCGCCCGTCACGTCTGATCTATCCGACCGCCGCCATTGTCTCCGTCGCTTGGGCTTTCGTCGTCATTGTCTACGCAATGTCGACAGGCGGCCTGTTTGGGGAAGGCGACGCGTTCTCCTCGCCGCGCTTCATCAACGTGGCGCTCTTCATCGGCGTTCCGATCGCCTTCATGTGGGCCATCGCCACGATGATGTGGCGCACGCAAGAAATGCGGATCGTCGCCCGCTCGATCAACGAGGTCGTATCGCGGCTGTCCGAGCCCGAGAACATCGCGGTCAATTCGGTCGTCAACGTCAGTCAGGCCGTGCGCCGCGAAGTCGCCGCCGTCGGCGACGGCATCGAGCGCGCGCTTGCCCGCGCCAGCGAACTGGAACTGCTCGTCCACAACGAAGTGGCGGCGCTGGAACGCTCGTATTCCGACAACGAAACCCGCATGCGCACCCTGATCGACGACCTCGCTGGCCAGCGCGAGGCGATCGTCATCAATTCAGAGCGCGTGCGCACCTCGATCGTCAGCGCCCAGGAGTCCCTGTCCAAGGACCTCCGCATCGCTTCGGAATCGATCGCCGAAAACGTGACCCAGTCGGGAAACCGGATCACCGCCTCCCTGTCCGAGCGCGGCGAGCAGATCACCGTCGCACTCGGCACCGCCGGCGAGGCGATGGTCGAGCAGATGACCGCACGCGGTGACGATCTCGTCGGCCGCTTCGCCGACACCGTGAGCGAGATCGCCGTATCGCTGGCCCAGACCGGCGCCGAGGTGACCGACGCGCTCCTCAGCCGAAGCGCCGAGATCAACGACACGCTGTCATCGACCGGCGGCGCGATGGCCGACACCATCGCCGAGCGCGGCCAGGCGGTGAACGTCACCCTCGCCTCGATCGGCCAGGAACTGATCGCCAGCTTCGAAAGCCGCACGACCGAGATCACCACCTCGATTTCGGAAACCGGCAAGCTCGCCGCCGAGACGATTTCCGAGCACGGCAAGGAAGTGAACGAGGCGCTGAAAAGCAACGCCGACTCGCTTCTGGTCGATCTCGCGCTGCGTGGTCAGGAGATCGCCGACAAGCTCGACGAGACCGGCACCCGCATCGCCGAGACCATCACGACGCGCGGCGGCGAACTCGCCGATCGCCTGTCGCGTACCGGCGACCGCATCTTCGAATCCATCTCGGTCAACGGCACCGAGCTCAACGAGCGCCTCGCCTCGACCGGCGAGACAATGGCGCGCCTCATCGAAGCGCGCACCACCGCGTTGCGCGAAGCCATCGACGTCGCGTCGACCGCGGTCAACGATACCTTCGAGGAGCGCAGCTCCGAGCTCAGCCAGCGCCTAGCGTCGGTTGGCGCCGAAGTCGCCAAGGCGATCGCGGTGCGCGGCATGAAGATCAACGAGACGATCATCGCCTCCGGCAACGAGATCGCCGAGACGGTCGCCTCGCGTGCCGGCGACATCCACGAGCGGATCGTCGATTCCGGCACCCGCATCGCCGACCGCATCGTCGACCAGGGCAACTCGATCCATCAGCGGATCGTCGAGTCGGGCAGCCAGGTCGCCAACGAGATCGAGAGCCGTGGCGCCTCGATGCACGAGCGCATCCTGTCCTCCTCGCGCGAGATCGCCGACACGATCGAGAGCCGCGGCAGCGCCATTTACGACACCATTGTCGAGGCAACGCAGCATGTCGGCGACGCCATCGAGTCGCGTGGCATGTCGATCCACCAGAAGATTCTCGCCTCGGGTCGCGACGTCGCCAACGCCATCGAGAGCCGCGGCGTCACGATCCACGAGAAGATCATCAACTCCGGCACCGAAGTCGCCGACTCGATCGAAGGCCGCGGCAACGCGATCCTCGAAAAGGTGGTCGAATCCGGCACGCGCTTCAGCGAGGCGATCGCTTCGCGCAGCGGCGAGTTCGGTGACCTGCTCGAAGACCGTTTCTCGAAGATCGCCGAACTGGTTGGCGAGCGCGGACCGGCGCTGGTCAGCGCCTTGTCCGAGCAGGCGCTCGGCATGGAGAGCACGCTCAGCGCCAAGCTCGGCGAGTTCGGCGAGGATGTTCGCATCAAGATCGCCGACATGTCGGACGTGCTGGAGAGCAGCGCGCACCGCATCGCCGAGGCGCTCGACCACCGCTCGCGCCAGATCAACCAGACCCTGATCGAGCGCACGCGCGAGATCTCGGAGACGTTCGCCTCCGGCCAGAACGATTTCGGCACGCTTATCGACGACCGCCTGGTCGAGGTCAGCAATCACCTCAACCGTCAGGTCGAGTCGCTCGCTGAAGTCATGGCGGAGCGCGCGCACGCCGTCACCGACGCGCTCGCGGCACGGAGTGAGGAAGTGGCAGACAGCGTGCGCTCGGCGGTTGCCGAGGTCACGCAGCGCCTGGTCGATGAATCCGGCGAGGCAACCCGCGTCCTCGCGGCGCGGAGTGAGGAAGTTACCGACAGCGTGCGTTCGGCCGTTACCGAGGTCACCCAGCGCCTGGTCGACGAATCCGGAGAGGCCACCCGTGCCCTCCGCGCTTCGGCCAACGACGCCTCGGGCATCCTCGGCCAGTCCATCGCCGAGATCGAAACGATGTTCGGCCCGCGCGCCCATGCGGTGGCGGACTCGCTGGATCAGCGCACGCGTGATTTCAACGACGTGCTCGGCAACCGGTCGAACGAACTCGCCGGCATTCTCGACACCCGCTCGAACGCGCTGCTCGAAGCCATCGACAAGCATGGCAGCGAGATGATCGAGATGGTCACGGTGCGCAGCGAGGAAGCCGCACGTACGCTGCTTGAGAGCGGCGAACGCGTCGCCCACACCTTCGCCGACACCAATGACAAGCTGCGCGGCGAGGTCGGCGACATTATCGAGCGCCTGACCCACTCGAACGAGACGCTCAACAACCTGCTCGGCATGACGGCCGAGAACCTCAACAAGGTCGAGAACGAGTTTGCCGATCGCTCGGCGCAATTTGTCTCCGCCATCGACCACGCGATGGAGGCGAGCCAGCTTTCGTCCGGCGAACTGGGCAACCAGATCGTGCACCTGCGCGAAGTTTCGGGCGAAATCCTCAACGGCGTCGGCACTGTCGTCAAACGCTTCGAGGAAGAGAGCCGGTCGCTCAGCGCCGCGACCAAGAACCTGTCGGAGGTCAACCGCCAGATCGAGACCACGGTCGAGGAACGCCGGCCGATGATCGAGAACCTGTCGGCCAGCCTGAAGGAGCGCAGCGAGGAACTCGACGGGCTGATGAAGTCATTCATCCGCATCGTCGGCGAGACGCTGCACACGGCCGAGGAGCGGGCGACAGCGGTCGGCCGCATGCTGACCGAGAACACGGCCGCCGCGACCAAGGGCATCATCGACAATTTCGAGACGATGAACCGCACCGCCACCGGCGAGAGCCGCAAGGCGGCCGATGCCGTACGCGAGGCCAACAAGGCCCTGGTCGGCGAGATGACCAACACGGTTGCCGCCGCCACCAAGCGCTTTGCCGAAGCGACGCGCGAGATGCGTACGGCGGCGCAGGAACTGCAGCGCGACCTCAACGTCACCCGCGATGAGGTGAAGCGTGGCGTGCTCGAACTGCCCGAGGAAACGCGCGAGAGCGCCGATTCCATGCGGCGCGTTGTCGGCGACCAGATCAAGGCGCTGACCGAACTGTCGGAGATCATCACGCGCCACGGCAAGTCGCTCGATGTTTCGACGCCATCGCTGGGCGAGCCGCGCGCCGCACGAATTGCCGAACCGGTCCGCGCCACAGCGGCGATGGCCGAGGT
Source organism: uncultured Alphaproteobacteria bacterium (assembly GCA_963798195.1). Lineage (GTDB taxonomy): Bacteria > Pseudomonadota > Alphaproteobacteria > Rhizobiales > Kaistiaceae > CAVSRC01. Next base: position 1,498,152 of record CAWCSF010000010.1, read on the forward strand.
GGCGACTCCGACGGTGGAAGCCGGCCCGGCGCCGTCGCGCTACGCTTCGCCACGGCAGAACGGCAATGGGGGCGCCCGTATCGCAACGCGCGTGGCGCCACGTCCGGCAACTCCGGCCCCGGCGACCCGCGGCGCCGCGGAGGGTAACGGGGAAGGCTGGGTGTCAGACCTTCTGCGTCGCGCCTCGACCGACGAAGACGTGAACGGAACGGACACCCACGAGGAGCCGCAGGCGGAGCGTCCCAGGAATGGCGCTTCACCACCGTCGGCCGGTCAGGTCTCGGCTCCGCTCAATGCGCTGTCGAAGGATATCGCCCGGGCGATAGACCACGAAGCCGCAGTCGATCTGTGGGATCGCCACCGCCGTGGAGAGCGCAATCTCTTCACACGCCGGCTCTACACAATGCAGGGCCAGCAGACCTTCGACGAGATCCGCAAGAAGTATCAGCGCGACGCGGACTTCCGTTCCGTCGTCGACCACTACGTCAGCGATTTCGAGAAGCTGCTGTCCGAAGCGACCAGCAACGGCAAGGACAGCCGCGCCAGCAACCAGTACCTGGTCTCCGATACCGGCAAGGTTTACACGATGCTGGCGCACGCCAGCGGACGCTTCGACTAGCCGGACTGGCCAAGTTTACGGCATCAGGGGCGCGGCTCAGGCCGCGCCCTTTTCGTTTGTCTCGACCCCGTCATCGGTCAACGGCATCCGCCGAAGAATGGATAGCGTCACCAGCGACAGCGCCGCTGGAATAACCATGACGAGGAAGGTCCGGCTGCCGATGGCCTCGAACAGCGATCCCGATATGGCCGTCATGCCGGCCATCAACAGGCCACCGACCATCACGACCATTCCCTGAGCCGATGCCGCGTACTCGTCCGGCACCGAACGAGCGACAGCATGCTGCGTACCCAGAAAGACTGCGCCGAAGGTGAATGCGTGGAGCGACTGGATCAGCGCGAAGCCGACAACGCCGAAATCAAAGGAAAGGCCGATCCAGCGAACGATGGCGGCAACCCCGCCAAGAGCCAGCATGCCGAACGGGCCGAGGCGGCGGTTGAGCGCCGTCGACCACACGAAGAAAGCAATCTCGCAGCCAAGGCTGGCGGCCCAGAACCCGCCGATCTGGAGCGTGCTGAAGCCGAGACCCTGCCAATAGAGACTCCCAAATCCGTAGAACGCGGCATGGCTGGACGAGATCAGGCCGGCCGTGAGGATAAGCAGCAGAAAGCTCGGCCGGCTGAGGATGTACCATGCGGACTTACGCTGCGGACGAGCCGCATCGTCCAGTGCGCGCACGGCCCGCGGCGTTACCGGCAGCAGCAACGAAGCCGCCGCGGCCATGACGAACGCGATCACGATGAACCAGAAGATCAATTCGCGCGGCATGAACACAAGCAGCGCGCCGCTGCCGAGGTTGGCCGAGATAAACGCGACGGAACCCCACAGGCGCATGCGCCCGTAGTCGAGGCCGAAGCGGCGCACGCCGGTCAGCGCCAGTGCCTCGGCGCCCGGCAGCGCAAAGGCCCACAGCGTGAATGCCAGACCGGTCAGCAGCAGAATCGGCCAGAAATCCGAATACGGCCACGCGGCAGCGAAAGCGAAGGCCGCCGGAAAGGTGAACAGGCGAATGGCGAACCGCCGGTTGGGCAGGCGATCGGCGACCATGCCGCCAATCGGCGTCAGCAGCACGCGGACGGCCAGCGGGATTGCGATGATGCTGCCGATCTCGACTTCCGAAAGACCGCGCCCGGCCAGCCAGACAGGAAAGAACGGCATGGCAACGCCGTTGATCAGAAAGAACCCGCCAAAGAACACCGCCATGCGCAGGCCGAAATGCGACGGCGCAGTGACCTCGCGGCCGGGGCCGGACATAGCTATCGCGCGAACGCTGAAAAGGGATTGTCGCGGGTGATCCGGTCGATGGTCGCGGCGTCGACGCCGCTCGCGGCAAGCTTCGGCAGGAAGGTCTCGGACAGGTACGTGTAGGGCTTTGGTACACCACCGCGCGGTTTCGCCGGGTCGAACCAGCCGCGGTCCTGGCTGAGCAGCAGGCGATCGCCGAGCCCGGCGTCGAGCAGACGGTGGATATTAGCGATGTAGGATTCGTCGCTGCCGTGGAGTGCGATCCAGTCGTATTCGACCCATGCCCCGCGCCGCGCGATTTCCAGATGGAGGTCGAAATCCGGCTCGGCCTGCGTGTGAATCCAGATGAAGCGATCCGCCGAGTATCCGGCCTTCTCGATGATGGCGAGTTGATCCTTCACCACTTGCCCGTGGATCGTATGGCTGCCGATGACGGCCCCGGTCTCGCGGCCGGCTTTCGCTGCGGCGCGCAGGATCTTTGCCTCGACATCAGTGATCCCATCGTCGCCGGCGCTGAGCTTGATCCAGCCGGCACGAACACCGCTCACCTCGATCTGATCCTGCAGTTCGTGCAGCATCCATTCGCGTACGCCTTCTTCGGGCACGTCAAACACCCACGGCGGCACCCAGGGCTCGCGGTAGATGCCGGTCGGCACGACCACCGGGAACGCCGCGGCCACGGAGACCGCACGCACGAGATCGGCCCGGCGGCCCACGCCCACGGGCGTGCACTCGACCAACGCCGTCACGCCCTGCGCCTGGATTGCGGCGAGCTGCGGCGCCATCAGCGCGACCACGTCTTCGGCATTGGCCTCGGCGTAACCGGGCTGGTCCCACGTCCTGAGATCCACAAAGACGTGCTCGTGCGGCAGGATCATGCCGAGGTCGGCCGCCCCCATGGGCCCGAGCGTGGTGAAAAGCTGCTTCATTGGCTGAGGGCCTTCGTCATTACCGCCTCGTCGATGTTGCCCCCGGACAGCACCGCCACGACGGTACGGTCGCGCATAGGCACGCGGCCGGCAAGCAGCGCCGCAAGCGCCACCGCCCCTCCCGGCTCGACCACCAGCCGCAGCTCCCGGAAGGCGAATGCCACGGCGGCCAGCGCCTCTTCGTCGCTGACCGTCGTGGCCGCCGCATGGTTCTCCCGGTTGATCGCGAAGCCGATGGCACCCGGCGACGCCGACAACAAGGCGTCGCAGACCGACCCCGCCTGACTCGCATTGGCGACGGGTTTGCCCGCCTTCAGCGAGCGCCCGTAATCGTCAAAGTCTCGCGGCTCAACCAGCAGCATCTCCGTCTGCCGGGACCAGTTGCGGATGGCGAGCCCGATGCCTGAGGACAGGCCTCCACCGCCGCACGGCACGGCCACGACGTCCGGCCGGATACCGGCTGCATCGCAGTCAGCGGCGATCTCGAGGCCGATGGTCCCCTGCCCGGCTATCACCTCGGCATCGTTGAACGGATGGATCAACGTTCCGCCATGCTCGCCGATGTAGCGACTGGCTACGCCCTCGCGATCTTCGCTGGCACGGTCGTAGTCGATGATGCGGCCGCCGCTGCGCTCGGTACGCATGCGCTTTGTCGCAGGCGCATCGGCCGGCATGACGATCGTGGCACGGACGCCGAACAGACGGGCCGCTTCTGCAACACCCTGGGCGTGGTTGCCCGACGAAACGGCGACGACGCCGCGCTCACGGGTCGCGCGATCAAGCGCGGCCACGGCGTTGTAGCCGCCGCGGAACTTGAATGAGCCGGTCCGTTGCAGGTTCTCGCATTTCAGCAGCACGCGCCCGCCGACCTGTTCATCGAGGAACGGGCTTGAGAGGAGCGGCGTGCGGACGGCATGGCCTGCGATGCGCTCGGCGGCGTGGCGCACATCGTCAATGGTCGGTAGCGTGGGGTCGCGCGTGGTCATCACCGGTCCGTTCAGGCATCCGCCAGGGTAGGAATGGATATGCCTTCGGCGGCGGCGGCATTGTCGAGAAACTGGCGGGCACTGGCCTCCCAGCTGTGCTCCAGCGCGAAGGCGCGGCAGCGCTCGCGCGGAATCTCGAGCGCGGCCAGAGCAGCGGTGCGAAGATCTTCGTCAAGGACGCCGACGGCAGCGGGGCCAATCACATCGACCGGACCGGCAACCGGATAGGCCGCGACGGGAAGGCCGGCGGCAAGCGCTTCCAGGAGCACCATGCCGAACGTGTCGGTGCGGCTCGGGAAGACGAAGACATCGGCGCCGGCATAGGCGCGGGCGAGTGCCTCGCCGGTAAGCACGCCCAGAAAATGAATATGCGGATAGCTTGCCTTGAGGCGCGCAAGATCAGGGCCGTCGCCGACGATGACCTTGCTGCCCGGCAGATCAAGATCGAGGAAGGCGCCGAGGTTCTTCTCCACGGCAACACGCCCGACGTAGAGGAAGATCGGCCCCGGATAACGCAAGCGGGCATCCGTGCGCGGGCGGAACAGCTTCCCGTCGACGCCACGCGTCCAGTGCATGAGGTTGCGGAAGCCACGGCGGGCGAGTTCGCCCTCCAACGTCGCGGTTGCGACCATGCAGCCGTTGCCGGCGTTGTGGAAACGACGAAGACCGGCGTAGGTGACCGACAGCGGGATCGGCACCCGCTTGGCGATGTATTCGGGAAACTTCGTGTGATAGCTGGTCGTGAACTTGCGGCCATTGCGCAGGCACCAGCGGCGCGCGGAAAATCCGATCGGCCCCTCGGTCGCAATGTAAATCACGTCGGGCTTCAGCGCCTCGAGCCGACGGCCAATCGTGGCCGGGCGGGCTAACGCAAGACGAACCTCCGGATAGGTGGGCATCGCGACGGTGCGGAAACCATCCGGGGGGAACACGGTTACCTCGACCCCAAACCGAGGCAACTCGTCCACCAGTCTCTCTATGCTGCGTACCACGCCATTGACCTGGGGACGCCAGGCGTCAGTCGCTATCAGGAGCCGTATCACTTACCGCCTCGGCGTCGGATTCCGCAGCGCATCGTATTGAGAACGCTCGCGTATGCATAGGCTTCGGGCGCACTCAGGCGAAGACCGGCAGGGCCGATGCAACCAGAAGGACGGCCATGATGCCGTTGAACCAGCGGCGGCGCACGTCATCCTCCAGGAAGCGCGAGATCGAGCGCCCAAACAGCGCCCAGACGATGCAGTTCGGGAGGCAGACCAGGCCGAAAAGCAGTGCGATCAGCGCAACCTGGGGGAGTTTTCCCTCGCCGGCGCTGATGTAAAGCGCCACGCCGCCGAGGACGAGCGCCCATGCCTTCGGGTTGACCCATTGGAAGGCAGCGGCCTGAAGAAGTGTGAGCGGTCGGCTTTTTTTTCCCGCTTCGCCGGGCCGTCCGGCCGTGGCGATCTTCCATGCCAGCCAGCAGAGATAGGCGAAGGCGACATATTGGAGAATTTGCTGAAGCCAGGGCGCCGCGTCGAACACGGCGCTGAGGCCGAGCCCCACCGCGATGATCATGATCGGGAAACCTAGCGAAATGCCCAGGATATGCGGCCATGTGCGGCCAAAGCCCCAGTTGGCGCCAGATGCCAGCAGCATGAGGTTGTTGGGACCGGGCGTAACCGTCGAGGCCACGACATAGCCAAGGACAGGCAGAAGCGTTTCCATGAGCGCCGGTTTCTCTCCGCGCCATCAATTAGGTCAATAATACTGACCAATCTGGTTCATGGCCAGAGGAAAACACGCGGGCTTGCGATTGCGACGGACGCACACGTCCTTTAGTTCGTGGCCCGGGAGGCCGCCAAATGGATCTCGGAATCAAAGGCCGCAAGGCAATCGTGTCCGCATCGAGTCGCGGGCTTGGCTTCGGCTGTGCCGCCGCATTGGCCGAAGCCGGCTGTGAGGTGATCGTCAACGGCCGCGACGAGACCTCGCTGAACGAAGCCGCAAACGACCTCCGCGAGCGCTTCGGCACGAAGGTGACCGCAGTTGCCGGCGACGTTGGCCAGCCCGATGTCCAGAAACGCCTTTTCGCTGCGTGTCCCCAGCCAGACATCCTGGTGAACAACAACAGCGGCCCGCCCTTCCGCGAATTCTCCGAACTCGACCGGCAAAAGATGCTGGACGGCGTCGTGCAGAACATGGTGACCCCGCTGGAGCTCATTCAGGCATCGCTGGAGGGCATGAAGGCACGGCGCTTCGGCCGCATCGTCAACATCACATCATTTTCCGTGAAAATGCCCATCCCCGGCCTAGACCTGTCGTCGGGCGCGCGCGCCGGCCTGACCGCCTTCCTCGCCGGCGTGTGCCGGACGGTGGCCGGCCACAACATCACGATCAACCAGCTGCTGCCCGGCCGGATGGACACGGCAAGGCTGCACGCGAGCCTCGAGCGCGAGTCGAAGCTGAGCGGCAAGCCCATCCAAGACGTGGCGGCGGGGTCGGCCAAAGGCGTGCCCGCCGGCCGGTTCGGCACGCCGGAGGAATTTGGGCAGGCGTGCGCCTTCCTCTGCTCGGCCCATGCAGGCTATATCACCGGCCAGAACATCCTAATCGACGGCGGTCTCTACCCCGGAGCGTTCTGAGCCCACCCTGCCAGCTTCCAGCCACTAACCACGCCGATCCACCAGGAGAAACAGGACTATGAAACTGCTGCGCTTTGGACCAGCCGGCCGCGAGAAGCCGGGCATCCTCGACAAGAACGGCGTGATCCGGGACCTCTCCTCCGTCGTGCCGGACATCACCAGCGCCACGCTGGCGTCTGGCGCGCTCGCCAAGATCAAGAAGGCCAAGATCGACAGCCTGCCGACCGTCCGCAAGGGCGTTCGCATCGGTCCCTGCGTCGGCAATGTGCGTAACTTCATCGCCATCGGACTGAACTACGTCGACCACGCCCACGAGACCGGCGCGCCGATCCCGAAGGAGCCGATCATCTTCAACAAGGCGCCGAACTGCATTGTCGGACCGAACGACGACGTGGTCATCCCGCGCGGCTCCAAGAAGACCGACTGGGAAGTCGAGCTTGCGGTCGTCATCGGCAAGGGCGGCAGCTACATCCCGGAGAAGGACGCGCTGGCGGCAGTCGCGGGCTACGCCGTCTGTCATGACGTCTCCGAGCGCGAATACCAGATCGAGCGCGGCGGCCAGTGGACCAAGGGCAAGGGTTGCCCGACCTTCGGGCCGCTCGGTCCATGGCTGGTCACGCGCGACGAGATCAAGGACGTCCAGAACCTCGACCTCTTCCTCGACGTCAACGGCAAGCGCATGCAGACCGGCAACACGAGCACGATGATCTTCAATGTCGTGAAGCTGGTGAGCTATTGCAGCCACTTCATGCGTCTCGATCCGGGCGACGTCATCACCACCGGCACGCCGCCGGGCGTGGGCATGGGCATGAAGCCGACGCCGCGCTTCCTGAAAGGCGGCGAGACGGTGAGGCTTGGCATCGCCGGCCTCGGCGAGCAGACGCAGAAGGTCGTCAAGTACAAAGCCTGACGGGCACTTCGGCGGCGCCAGAACGGGAGAAAACCGTGACCGACGCCGCCGAAGACCCACCGCCGCGCTTTGCGCGGCTGGTTCTCGTCACCATGGACGGCTCCGTGATCGGCAGCTTGCCGCCGGTGCCAGTGGCCACGCCGTGGTGGCAGGACATTGCCCCGGTCGTCGCCGCCGTCCGCGAGCATCACGGCATCGAGGCAACGATCCTGCGCCTCTTGTCGGCGCAGCGCGCCGGCCCGCACGGTGGGCTGGTCACGTACCTCGCAGAAGCAGGCGAGCCGGTTTCAGCGGAGCCGTGGTACGGCACACTTGGCGACGATCCGCTTCGGCTGCCCTACGCCAGGGCCGGCGGTCCGGCAGCCGATCTCGCCTGGGCGGAAAAGGTCTTGGGAGCGCGCGGCATCGGCATCAGCGGGACGCCCGAGCAGATCCGCACGTGGAATCTCTCCAGCCTGTGGCGCATCCCGACGGAAGAAGGCAGTGCATGGCTGAAGGTCGTGCCGCCGTTCTTCGCCCATGAGGGTATCGTGCTGGAAGAACTGGCGGGCGGCCCGGTGCCGCGCCTGATCGGCCACGATCGTGGGCGCGTCCTGCTAGCGGAAATTCCCGGCGAGGATCTCTACGAGGCCAAAGGCAATCAGCTTCTGGCAATGGTGGATTTGCTCGTCGGGCTCCAGCGGAACTTGATCGGTCGGACAGACGAACTGCTCGCGCTCGGGCTCCCCGACTGGCGCGGCCCGGGCCTCGCCGCTGCGATCGAGGACGTGGCGACGCGAACCAGCACCGACCTTGCCATGGAGGATCGCGCGACACTCGGAAGCTTCGTTAGCACCCTACCGCGACGCTTCGCCGACATCGACGCGTGCGGGCTGCAGGACACACTGGTCCATGGCGACTTCCATCCGGGCAACTTTCGGGGAACCGAGGACACGCTGACCCTGCTCGACTGGGGCGATAGCGGCGTCGGCCATCCCCTGCTCGATCAGCCGGCGTTTCTGGAACGGGTGCCACCGGTTGCGCTGGACGCCGTTCGCCAGCATTGGGTCGGCCTCTGGCGCGACGCGGTCCCCGGCTCCGATCCTGCCCGCGCCGCCACCTTGCTGGCGCCGGTCGCCGCCGCCCGGCAGGCGGTGATCTATCGGAAGTTCCTCGATAACATCGAGATGTCGGAGCAGGTCTATCACCGCGGCGACCCGGCGATGTGGCTGCGGCGTACGGCGTCGCTGCTTCGGGACGAGACCGCCTAGCTTTTCCACCAACCGTGGAAATGATGCACCGGCCCCCTGCCCTTGCCGATTTCCAACCGGTCAGCCGCAGCGATGGCAGCGCTGAGATAGTCCTTGGCAGCGGTGACCGCCGCGTCGAGATCCAGGCCCATGGCGAGACCCGCTGCGATGGCGGACGACAGCGTGCAGCCGGTACCGTGGGTATTTTCGGTCTTGATACGCGGCGCGGTCAGCCAACGGCGGCCCTCCCGCGTGACCAACACATCGGCGCTTTGCGGTCCGGTCGCGTGACCGCCCTTCACCAGCACGGCCTGCGCGCCCAACGCCAACAGACGCACGCCTTGTGCCTCCATTGCTTCGGGGTCCGCGGCAACCGGCTCGTCCAGCAGGCGGGCTGCTTCCGGCAGGTTCGGCGTGACGACCATGGCACGGGGGATCAGCAGGTCGCGGACCACGGCCACGGCTTCATCGGCGATGAGTTGGTCGCCGCTCGCCGCCACCATGACCGGGTCCAGCACCACCTTCGTCTGCCGCCAGCGGTCGAGCCCGTCGGCGACCGCACCGATGACATCCGGACCGGCAAGCATGCCAATCTTCACAGCATCGACGGCCAGATCCGAGAACACCGCGTCGATCTCGGCGGTCACGAATTCGGCGGGCACAGCATGAATGGCAGTGACGCCCCGCGTGTTCTGCGCGGTCAGCGCCGTGATTACCGAGGCGCCATAGACCCCAAGCGCGGAGAATGTCTTGAGGTCCGCCTGGATGCCGGCTCCGCCGCCGGAATCGGAGCCCGCAATGGTGACGGCAATGGCGGTCATGCTGCCTCGCGCTGAAGTGTCGCCGGAGAGCTAGGCGAACCCCGCCACCAGTTCAAGCTGTCAGGTGAGCGGCGTCGTCGGCGTCTGGGCACGCTTGGAACGGCTCCGCTCGATGCCGAGGCGATGCTCCCGGTAGATGACGAAGAGGCCGGCAGCGATGACGATGGCGGAACCGGACAGGACGATCCCACTCGGCCAGGTCCCGAAGATGAAGAGGCTGGCGATCAGTGCCCAGATCATCGAGGTGTAGTCGAATGGCGCGATCAGGGAGGCGTCGGCATAGCGGAAACTCTGGGTCATGGTCACCTGCCCGATCCCGCCGAATATCCCCGCTCCAACCAGCATGGCGGCATCCGCTGGGCCCGGCACCAGCCAGGGCGTGAACGGAATCGTGAGGAGCGCCAGAAAGGCGCAGACAAGCGAGAAATACACGACGATCGTAGCCGCCGGCTCAAAGCGCACCATGGCCCGCACCTGGGTCGAGGCGGCAGCGCCGAGGAAGGCGCCTGTGATCGCAATTCCCGCACCGAACGCGCTTCGCTCGTGGGTGCCGGATGCTGCCGGAACCACGTAGTCGGACAGAATGATCAGCACGCCGATCAGGCCGACGACCACAGCCGACCAGCGGTAGATGCGGACCTTTTCCCCGAGGAAGATGACCGCAAGCACGACGGTCATCAGCGGCGCGGCATAGCCAATCGCGGTTGCATCGGCGATCGGCAACAACGAGAGCGCTGTGAAGCCGAGGAACATGCTGATCGCGCCGGTCAGCGATCGCATGAAGTGGCGGGGAAAATGGGCGGTCAACAAGGCAGCCGGCAAGCGGCCCCGCGCCCCGGCCCAGATCAGCACGGGTATCAGGGCAAAAAAGCTGCGGCAGAACATCACCTCGCCGATCGGATAGGTCGCGGTGGCCAGCTTGACGAGCGTGGCCATGACCGTGAAGACGAGCGTTGCAGTGATTTTGAGCGCTACACCGACAAGCGGTTGCGCCCTTTCCGACGGGGCCATTGGTAAGCCAAACGACCACAGGGAGGCGAGTCAGGCAAGCGCGGAGTCGCGCCATTGTGGAGCGTCTATTCCGGCAGCAAATCCAGACGCGGCGTGACAATGCCGGCGGCCACGTCAGCGAAGCGCGTGGTGCGCAGGTGTCGCAGCAGGTCCTTGCGGTTGATAACCCCCAAGGCGATGTAGACCTCCGGTCCCTCCTTTTGCAGTTGCTCCCCGCGGGCCGCCGCCTGCCAAGCCTGATCGAAGCTTCTCGAGCGACCCAGGAAATGCTTCCACGGCGACCCGGCGATGAATTCCTGGAGCTCCTGCCGCACCGGGTGGTCAAGAACGAAGCGGACGCCGTCCCAAGGCTTCGTGGCGCCGGCAAAGTGCGTGATGACCGGCGGAAATGCATCGCGAACGAATGAATTGTATTCGGCCCGGAGCATGTTCATGGACGGCGATAGCTCCAGCCAGCCACCGTCGAGCAGAATGTTGAGCGCCGACTGGTCGGGATAGGCCAACTGCTTGCGGCGCTTCTTGATCAGCGCGCACAGCCGGTCGAGCAGTTTCTCCTGGATGAAAGCATCAACGTCGATGAGCATCACGCCGGTGTTCAGGTATTTACGCTCCGGGTTCTTGATGGTCGCATCCTGCTCTGTCGAATGACCGCTTGCCGGAAAGCCGATGAGCGCATCCCGCACGGCCCCAACGATGTTTCCCTCCATGGCGAGATCAAAAAGATCGAACAGCCGCGCATCATGCGGGTAGGTGTCAATGTCGATGTAGAGCAACCGCTTGTAGTGCGCCGCCAGGATCGCGGGCAGGAAGTAGCGGTGAAAGATCGGATGCATCCATCCCGGCGGCAACCGTTCGGCAAATTGGCCCGGATTGAATCCGAGCAGGCGGTAGTCCGGGGCGAGCCCGCCAGCGATTTCGAGGTCGGCGAAGGAATCGGAAACGACGATGATGTCCGTGTCGCTGCGCCGGTTCAACGCGACAAGTCGCTGGCCGAGAAAGGCAGCGACCGGGAAGAGCGCCGCGTCGGCATTGAGAATGACGGCGTTTCGCCGCCCCCGGCGATCGGTCGGGCCCGGGCGCCTATTCGCCATCTGCCCAGCTTGCCCCAGGTTTCAGGCGGCGTCGACGGCCGCCTTAATCGCGGTCCAAACGCGAAGCGGCGTCGCCGGCATGTCGATGCTGGTAATGCCGTAGGTGCGGTTCAACGCGTCGGCAATGGCGTTCATCACCGCCGGGCTGGACCCGATCGAGCCGGCCTCGCCGGCGCCCTTGATGCCGAAAGCATTGGTCACGCACGGCACGTTGCGGGTCTCAAAGTGCAAGCTGGGCATGTTGTCGGCCCGCGGCATCGAGTAGTCGAGGAAGGATGCCGTCAGCAACTGCCCATCAGAATCGTACACGGTCTCTTCGGTCAACGCCTGCCCCAACCCCTGCACGATGCCACCGTGCACCTGTCCTTCGAGCAACTGCGGATTCACGGTCGCACCGAAATCGTCGACGATCCAATAGTTGACGACCTTGGTGACGCCAGTCTCGGGATCAATCTCCACTTCGACCAGGTGCGTGCCGTTGGGATAGGTCGGCTCCGGCTGTTCGAAACTGTCGTCGTAGGCTGTGAGATGTGCCTTGTCTGCGGACTTGGCCAGTTCCGAAAGCGTCATGCCGCGGTTGGTTCCGCCGACCCGCACTGCGCCATCGGCGATCTCCAGATCATCGACCCTGGCCTCGAGCTTCTCGGCCGCAATCCGCTTGATCTGACCTGCGAGCTTGATGCTGGCGCGGTCGACCGAGACCACGCCGAGCGGGATCGAACGGGAGCCGCCGGTGCCGCCGCCGCTCGCCACCTGATCGGTGTCGCCCTGGATGACCTCAATCTGGTCATACGCAAGTCCGAGGTGACCGGCCATGAACTGGGCGTAAGCAGTGGCATGGCCCTGGCCGTTCGTCTGCGTACCGATGAACAGCGTGGCGGTGCCGTCCTGGTTGAGACGGACGGTTGCTCCCTCCTTGCCGGGAAAGGCACAAGCCTCGATGTAAGTGGCGAGACCGATGCCGCGCACCTTGCCAGCCTTCCCGGCGGCCTCGGCGCGAGCGGCGAACCCCTTCCAGTCGGACACCTCGAGCGCACGTTCCATGTGTCCATCGAACTCGCCGGAGTCATAGATGCGCGCGCCGTGAGTCTTGTACGGCATCTGCGATGGCTTGATGAAGTTGCGGCGGCGAATCTCGATCGGACCGAGGCCGGTTTCGCGGCCGCAGGCATCGACAAGGCGCTCGACGAGATAAGCAGCCTCCGGGCGGCCAGCACCACGATAGGCGTCAACCGGCACCGTGTTGGTGTAGACACCCCGCAACAACGACCAGAGATGCGGAATGTCGTAGACGCCCGTCAGCATGGTCAGCCCGCCATGCGGGATGTACGGCGCAAACTGCGAAAGATACGCGCCCATATTGGCCAGCAGATCGACGCGCATGGCGAGGAACTTGCCATTCTCGTCCATGGCCATTTCGGCGACGGCGATATTGTCCCGGCCGTGCGCATCGAGGAGGAAGTGTTCGCTCCGGTCACCAATCCACTTCACCGGATGGCCGAGCTTCTTCGCCGCAATCGCCGACAGCGGATACTCGTGGTAGCAGAACGCCTTGGTGCCGAACCCGCCGCCGACATCCGGCGTGATGACGCGGATCTTGCTCTCCGGAATCTTCAGGATGTCCTTTGCAATGATGTCGCGCATGCCATGGCCGCCCTGCGTGCCGAGCGTCAGGGTGTAAGCGGTCCTTGGCCTTGTCGTATTCGGCAACGATCCCGCGTGTCTCCATGTAGTTGGCGACGACGCGGTTGTTGACGATCTCGACGCGCGTGACCTTCGCCGCCTTGGAAAAGGCCTCATCGGTGTGGTGCTTCTCGCCGCGTGAACACTCGAAGGCGACGTTGGTGCCTAACTCCGGCCAGATGATCGCCGCGTCGGGCTTGAGCGCCGCTTTCATGTCGACAACCGGCGTCAGCGGCTCGTAGTCCACTTCCATGGATTCCGCTGCGGACCGCGCCAGTTCGGCGGTGTCCGCGACGACGAATGCGATCGGGTCGCCGACGTGGCGCACGACGTCCTTGCACAACAGCGGGTGGTACGGCGACTTCTGGGTCGTGCCGTCGGTCTGGCGGACATTGGCCTTGCACGGCAGTCCGCCGATGCCGCCGAGGTCTGCATGGGTCATCACGAGGCGGACGCCGGGCATGGAGCGCACGTCTGCAAGTTCGCCGAGCTTGAAGCGGGCGTGCGCCATGCTCGAGCGCAGCACGACGGCACGGAGCGTCCCCTCAGGCGTGTAATCGTCGGTGAATCGCCCGGCGCCGGTGACAAGTGCCTTGTCTTCCTTGCGGCGGACCGGAGCGCCCATTCCGAATTTGGGGGGAGCGGCGTTGTTCATCGTGGCTCGGCCAACCTGGCCGCCTCTGCGTTGTCGATCATGATCGGGAGCCGGCATGCTTCACCGGAAAAACCGGCGGAATGGGACCACGAAGGCAGCGAAAACGCAACAGGCAGGCCGATGTCTGCTCAGGGCCGTTCGCGTAGCCGGCCAATGGCCGCAAGCAGGCCCCTCGTGGAGGAATCGCGGGTCGCGGACGGCGGCGCACCCTTGACCATTGGCAACAACTCAGTCGCCAGCGCCTTGCCGAGTTCCACGCCCCACTGATCGAACGAGTTGATGCCCCAGATTGTGCCCTGCACGAAGATCTTGTGCTCGTAGAGCGCGATGATCATGCCAAGCGTGTGAGGATCGAGACGCGGATAGAGGATCGTGTTGGATGGGCGATTGCCCGGGAACACCTTGTGCGGCGCCAGCCGATCGACCCCTTCGGGCGCCATGCCGGACGCCGAGAGTTCCGCCTTCGCCTCCGCCAGGGTCTTGCCGCGCATCAAGGCTTCGCCTTGAGCAAGCACGTTGGCGAGCAGCAGCGGCTGGTGGATGTCCTCATCCACGTCCGTGTTGGCCGCAACGAGGAAATCGACCGGCACCGTGTCGGTTCCCTGGTGGAGCAACTGGTAGAAGGCGTGCTGCCCGTTGGTGCCGGGCTCGCCGAACACGATCGGTCCGGTAACGCCGCGCACACGCGTGCCGTCGAGCATTACGCTCTTGCCATCCGATTCCATGTCAAGTTGCTGCAAGTAGGCCGGCAGGCGCTTCAGCCGATTGTCGTAGGGCAACACCGCATAGAGCGGAAAGCCCAGGACGTTGCGGTACCAGATGCCGATCAGGCCGAGGATGACCGGCATGTTGCGATCGAGCGGCGCACTGACGAAGTGCTGGTCCATCGCACGGGCGCCAGCGAGGAATTTGCGGAAATTCTCGGAGCCGATGGCGATCATCAGCGACAGGCCGATCGCCGACCACACAGAATAGCGGCCGCCGACCCAGTCCCAGAAGCCGAAGGTGCGGTCTTTGGCAATGCCGAAGGCGGCGACCTTGGGGAGCGCGGTCGATAGAGCAGCGAAATGCGCGCCGACGTGCTGTTCGCCGACACCATCGACGATCCATTTCCGCGCCGTGGCGGCATTCGTCATGGTCTCGACGGTGGTGAATGTCTTCGACGCCACCAGGAAGAGCGTGCGGCCTGGATCGAGGCCTGCGAGCGTGTCGCGGATATCGGCGCCATCGACGTTCGAGACGAAATGCAGGCGCGGTCCGTCGTGGAAGGCGTGGAGCGCCAGCGTCGCCATCGCCGGGCCAAGATCGGAGCCGCCAATGCCAATGTTGACAACATCCGTGAACTTGCCGCCTGCCCCGGCGGTCTTGCCCGAGCGCACGCCTTCGGCGAACGCCGCCATGCGGTCGAGCACGGCGTGAACTTCCGGGACGACGTTCTCCCCTTCCGACACGAAAACATCGTCCGGCGCGGAGCGCAGTGCGACGTGCAGCACGGAACGGTGTTCGGTGACGTTGATCGGTTCGCCGGCGAACATCGCGGCGCGGCGCTTCTCGACGCCGGCTGCCTCGGCCAGCGCGAACAGACGCGTCATCACATCGGCGTCGATCAGGTTCTTGGAGTAGTCGAGGAGAAAATCGCCGATCGACAGGGAGAATGTGTCGAACCGCTGAGGATCTTCGGCGAAGCGCTGGCGCAACGGCTTTGCATCGATCGCCGCACGGTGCGCTTCCAGCGCAGCGAAAGCCCTGACGATGGCGGCGTTCATGGCGCTACTCCTTGATTCAATTTGGCAAGTCAGAGGCGCAAGCCGCTGACAAGGTTGATCTATTCGAGCCAGGTCGCCAGACGATCCATGCCTTCCGCCATGTCGGCCTCCGTTCCCGCGAATGAGAAACGCATGAAGTTGTGGCCACGCACCCTATCGAAGTCCGGCCCGGGGGTCCCGGCAACCCCTGCCTCGACCAGCATACGGCGCGTGAATTCGACAGAATCGTTCGAGAAGCGGCGGACCGAAGCGTAGACGTAGAAGGCACCATCGACCGGCAGATACTCATCGAAGCCGATCTTCGGCAGCCGATCGAGCAGCAGACGGCGATTAGCGGCGTAGCCGTCGCGGATGACGTTGAGTTCTTCCGTCGCTTCGAAAGCCGCGATGGCGGCGCGCTGCGAGATATCCGGCGCGGAGATGTAGAGATTCTGCGCGATGCGTTCCACCGGCCGCACCAGCGGCTCCGGTAGCACCATCCAGCCGATGCGCCAGCCGGTCATGCAATAGTATTTCGAGAACGAGTTGATGACGATGGCGTCTTGGCTGAAGGCGAGCGCCGTTGCTGCGGTGCCCTCGTAAACCAGCCGGTGATAGATCTCGTCAGAGATGAACTGAATGCCGAGATCGCTCGCGGCGGCAATCAGTGCGCCCAGTGCGTCCGGCTTCATCATCGTACCGCTGGGATTGGCCGGGCTGGCAACGAGCACGCCTGCGAGCGGCCCCTCCGCGTGGGCCCGCTCAAGCATTTCCGGCGTCAGCACGTGCCGGGTCGCGGCGTCGGTCTCGATCTCGACGGCTTCCAGGCCAAGGGCGCGGATAAGGTTCTTGTACGCCGGGTATCCAGGCGCCGCGATCGCAACGCGGTCGCCGATATCGAAGGCGCCGAGAAAGGCAAGATTGAAACCGGCCGACGATCCGGTCGTCACCACGATGCGCTCGGCCGGCACGTCGATGCCGTATTCCTCGGCGTAGTGCCGCGCGATGCGGGCGCGAAGCGGCCGCGAGCCCAGTGCTTCGGTATAGCGGAACCGGCCATCCTCTAGGGCTACCCGAGCCGCTTCCAGCACCTTCTTCGGAGCACGCGCCCCCGGCTGGCCCACTTCCATATGGACAATGTGCGCGCCCTCGTGCTCGCGGTCGGCCGCGGCGCGCATGACGTCCATCACGATGAACGGCTGGATTTCGCTTCGCCGCGAGGCCGTCGGCCGCTTTCTCGTCATGGCAGCACCAGAGAAACCAGCCGCAAGGTCTTGCTGCTGCCCAATTTTCCGGGCATGCCCACGACCCGACAGAGCAGCGCGTTGACCGGCCCGGCAGGGCTTCCTAACGTGCCGAAGTATTGCGGAAAACGGTCGGACATGGAGGCCGGAACGGACGATGCGACAGGCGGCGGTCCCTAGCAGGCGAATGGCGCATTGGAAAGGCCCGGCCCGGGCGCTCGCCGCCGCGCTGGCGCTGAGCCTCGCGATGCCTCCTCCTCTTGCGCAAGCCGAGGGGCGCGTTGCCACCGTCCGCGACGCCGAAACCGAGGCGCTGATCGCCGATTACCTGCGCCCGATCGTCAAGGCGGCGGGCGTCCAGATGCCGAAGATCCTGCTGATCAACAGCGGCGAGTTCAACGCCTTCGTTACAACGCAGCACCGGCTGTTCATCAACACCGGCACGATCATCCAGACCCAGACCCCGAACGAACTGATCGGCGTGCTGGCGCACGAAACCGGCCACATCGCCAACAACGATATCGCCCGCATGCAGCAGGTGATCGAGGACACAAAGGCGGCGATCCTGCTCAGCACGCTTGTCGGGCTG
Organism: uncultured Alphaproteobacteria bacterium; assembly: GCA_963798195.1. Lineage (GTDB taxonomy): Bacteria > Pseudomonadota > Alphaproteobacteria > Rhizobiales > Kaistiaceae > CAVSRC01. Next base: position 1,515,533 of record CAWCSF010000010.1, read on the forward strand.
GGCGTTGAACTCGGCGGTGCCGCGGCAGGCGCCGAAGGCGCCTCGGGCGCCGGAGCCGGTATCATCTCAGGCAGCACCAGCGTCGCGACGCGCGGGCTGCTGCGATACAAGCGCGAGCAGGAGGCGGCCGCCGACCGCTCCGGCGCGAGCTACCTCGCCAAGACCGGACAATCCGGCGCTGGCATGCTCGCGGTGCTCGAGCGACTGGCCAACCAGAACCTCTTCGCCTCACAGCAGGCCAACCCATACCTGCAGAGCCATCCGCTGCCGCGCGAGCGGATCGCCACGCTTGAACAACTTATTCGCTCCAACCCCAATGTCGGCAAAACCGATGCGCCCGCGCTCCAGGCCCGGCACGATCTCGTGCGGGCCAAGCTCGTCGGCTTCACCCAGCCGGCGCTGCTGGTCATGCGGAATTACCCCATCAGCGACAACAGTCTCGCCGCCCGCTACGCGCGTGCTATCGCCACATATCGCAGCGGCCGGGCCGTCGATGCGCTGAAGCAGATCGATGCTCTCACCCAGGCCGCACCGAACTACCCGTATTTCTGGGAACTCAAGGGACAAGCGCTTCTGGAGACAAGCCGGGCGAAAGAAGCCATTGCGCCACTGCGCAAGGCCGTGGCCCTGGCGCCCAACGCCAACCTGATCAAGGTGCTGCTCGGCCAGGCGCTGGTCGCGGTCGGCGGCCGTGCCGGTGCCGATGACGCAGTCAGGCTGCTCTCGGCCGCCGTCATTAACTATCCCGACCTTCCCGGCGGATATCACGCCCTCGCCCGCGCCTATGCCATGCAGGACAACGTGCCCATGGCGCAGCTCGCCACCGCCCAGGGGCTGTTCATTGACGGAAACATCAAGGAGGCCCAGATTCAGGCCACGCGCGCTCAAGCAAAGTTGAAGAAGGGGTCGCCCGCCTGGCTTCGCGCCGACGACATCGTGTCTTATAAACCGCAGAAATAGTTTACGGATTTCAGCCATACCCGGCAGGGACATGCCTCGGAGAGCCACATGAAAGCTTCCATCACAGCCGCTGTCGCCGTCGTAGCCGCGCTGGCCGTCGGCGCCACCGGCTACGCGGTCGGCGCCAACCGTGTGGAGCGGCCAGCGCCGGCCGAAACAGCCGCAGCGCCGATTGCCACCCCGGTCGGCGAAGATGTCGTCAGGATGGCCGAATTCAGCGACGATCAGCGGAGCGAGCTGGAAGGCATCATCCGCAACTACCTGATCGCGAATCCCGAGATCATCCGCGACGCGATCAATGAGTTGCAGCGCAAGGAAGACGAGGCCTCCAAGGTCGCGCAGGTCAAGACGATCGACGAATCGGCCGACCTGATCTTCGCTTCGGACAAGCAGGTGGTCCTGGGCAATCCAAAAGGCGCCATCACCGTGGTCGAGTTCTTCGACTACAACTGCACCTACTGCCGTCGTGCCCACGCCGACATGAAGAAGCTGATCGAGGAAAACCCGGACCTGCGCTTCGTTCTGAAGGAGTTCCCGGTGCTTGGCGACAGTTCAGTCGAGGCAGCCAAGGTCGCCGCGGCGGTGCGTCTGACGGCGCCGGAGAAATATGGCGACTTCCACGACGAACTGCTCGGCGAGCCCGGGCAGATCAATGGCGAGAAGGCGCTGGCCGTCGCTGCCGACCTCGGCATGGATCCCGCCGAACTGCGCTCCAAGCTCGAGTCGCCGGAGGTCAAGGCGACGATTGCCGAGTCCTACGATCTGGCCGGAAAGCTGAACCTGACCGGTACCCCGAGCTACGTGACCCACAAGGAGGTCATTGTCGGGGCGGTCGGTTATGACGCGCTCAAGGCCAAGATCGACGAGGCCAAGGCCGACTGCGCCGCCGCCACCTGCTAGAACTGGCCCGGCCGGGGCTTTTCCTCGGCCCGCCAACCCCCTATAACCGGCGCCAATTTCAGGGCGGGCGGCCGCGCGAAGCCACCGCCGCGGCGGAAGCATCCTCTGATGGCGGTCCCGGTCTTCGTTCTCAACGGTCCCAATCTGAACATGCTCGGCAAACGTGAGCCGGGCGTGTACGGCTCGGCGACCCTTGCCGACATCGAGAAGGACTGCGCCGCGGCCGGCAAGCGGCTCGGGCTCGAGGTCGATTTCCGCCAGTCCAACCACGAGGGCGAACTGGTCACCTGGATCCAGGAGGCAATGGGCGCGGCCCAGGGCATCGTCATCAATCCGGGCGCCTATTCGCACACCTCGGTCGCCATCCACGACGCCATTCGCGCCGTGGCGCTGCCGGTGATCGAGGTGCACATCTCCAACATCTTCACCCGCGAGCGCTTTCGCCATCATTCCTACGTGTCGCCGGTTGCCGTCGGCACGATCTGCGGCCTCGGGCCGCAAGGCTACGTGCTCGCCCTCGAGGCCCTCCAGTCGCTGGTCGCCGGCGGCAAGACAAAACAGACCCGGAAGAACGCCTGATGGCAGCCAAGAAATCGATCGTCGATCCGGACCTCATTCGCGAACTGGCCAACCTGCTCACCGAGACCGGCCTCTCCGAGATCGAGATCGAGCGCGACGACACCCGTGTGCGCGTCGTGCGCGGCGGCACGGTGGTGACCCAGCAGGCGCCAATGGCCGCCACCCCGGCAACGTCGCCCAAGGCAGAAGAGAAGCCGGCCGAGGCCGGCAACCGCGCCGGCGCCGTGACCTCACCGATGGTGGGAACTGCGTTCCGCTCGCCCGAACCCGGCGCCCGCCCCTATGTCGACGTCGGAGACCGAGTCACCGAAGGCCAGACGGTCATGATCATCGAGGCGATGAAGACCATGAACCAGATCCCGGCGCCGCGCGCCGGCACGGTCAAGGAGATCATGGTCGACGACGGTCAGCCGGTGGAATATGGCGAGCCGTTGATGATCATCGAATGACCGCTGCCCCTCACCTGTTCAACAAGATCCTCATCGCCAATCGGGGCGAAATAGCACTCCGGGTGCTGCGCGCCTGCAAGGAACTGGGCATCGCCACAGTTGCCGTCCACTCGACGGCCGACGCCAACGCCATGCATGTGCGCCTCGCCGACGAGAGCGTCTGCATCGGCCCGCCGCCAGCGCGCGACTCCTATCTGAACATTCCGCAACTGCTAGCCGCCTGCGAGATCACCGGCGCGGAGGCCGTGCATCCCGGCTACGGCTTCCTGTCGGAGAACGCCCGCTTCGCCGAGATCCTCGCGGCGCACAACGTCACCTTCATCGGCCCGAGCGCCGAACACATCCGCATCATGGGCGACAAGATCGAGGCGAAGCGCACTGCCGCGCGCCTCGGCATACCGGTCGTGCCGGGTTCTGAGGGCGCGGTCACCGACGATGTCACCGCCGGGAAGATCGCCGCCGACATCGGCTTCCCCGTGCTGATCAAGGCGGCCGCCGGCGGCGGCGGGCGCGGCATGAAGGTGGCGCAGTCTGCCAGCGAACTTTCCAACGCACTTTCCAATGCGCGCGCCGAGGCACGCTCCGCGTTTGGCGACGACGCGGTCTACATCGAGAAGTACCTCGCCAAGCCACGCCATATCGAAGTGCAGGTGATGGGCGACGGCAAGGGCGGCGCCGTCCATCTTGGCGAGCGCGACTGCTCGCTGCAGCGCCGGCACCAGAAGGTGCTGGAGGAATCACCCTCGCCCGCCATCAACGCCGAGCAGCGCGCGCAGATCGGCGGCACGGTCGCCAGGGCCATCGCCTCGCTCGGCTATGCCGGCGCGGGTACGGTCGAGTTTCTCTACGAGAACGGCGAGTTCTACTTCATCGAAATGAACACGCGGCTCCAGGTCGAGCACCCCGTCACTGAAGCGGTGACCGGCATCGATCTCGTCAACGAGCAAATCCGCGTTGCCGCGGGGCTAGGGCTCTCGTTCACGCAGGACGAAGTGCAATTCGAGGGCCACGCCATCGAGTGCCGCATCAATGCCGAGGACCCGAAGACCTTCGCGGCGTCACCGGGCAAGATCGCCTATTTCCATCCGCCGGGCGGCCTCGGCGTCCGCGTCGATTCCGGCGTCTATCAGGGCTATTCGATCCCGCCTTTCTACGACAGCCTGATCGGCAAACTGATTGTCCATGCGCGGACGCGTCAGGAATGCATGGCCCGGCTCAACCGGGCGCTCGACGAGTTCGTGGTGGACGGCATCAAGACCACAATCCCGCTGTTCCGGGACCTAGTGCATAACCCGGACATCCTGGCCGGCAATTACGATATTCACTGGCTGGAGAAGCATCTGGCAAACGCCTAGATTGGCACCCATGGCCTCGCGCGACGACATCCTGCTCGAGATCACGCCTCAGGTGCTCCTCAAGGCGTACGCCGTGGGCATTTTCCCCATGGCGGAGTCGGCCGACGATCCCGGCCTCTACTGGATCGAGCCCGAACAGCGCGGCATCATTCCCCTCGACCGGTTCCATGTCCCGCGCCGGCTGGCGCGGACCGCGGCGTCAAACCGCTTCGAGATCACGATCGACCAGGATTTCCTCGCGGTGATCACCGCCTGCGCCGAGGCGCGGCCCGACCGGCCCAAGACCTGGATCAACCAGCGCATCCTTAAGCTCTACAGCGAGTTGTTCGAGATCGGCGCCTGCCACACGGTCGAGGTCCGCCGCGACGGGAAACTGGTTGGCGGGCTGTATGGCGTCAGCTTGGGTGCTGCCTTCTTTGGGGAAAGCATGTTCTCGCGCGAACGCGACGCCTCAAAGGTGGCGCTGGTGCACCTCGTCGCCCGGCTGAAGGTCGGCGGCTACACGCTCCTCGACGCCCAATTCACGACCAAGCATCTGAAGCAGTTCGGGGCGATCGATATCGACCGCCGAAAGTACCAGCGCCTGCTGGACGAAGCGATCTCGCGGAAAGCGGACTTCTACCGCTTGGCCGGCGGCGCCACGTCCGAGGTCGCCCTGCAGTCGGTCAGCCAGACGTCATAGACGGCGTTGTCGACCGCATGCAGGCCCGGGCTGGAGGCGAACATCCACCCCGTGAAGATGCGGCGGATCTTCCGGTTGAGCGTGATCTCGTCGACCTCGACAAAAGCGTCGGTCTGCGGCTCTTCGGTCGGCGGACGCGAATAGCAGATGCGCGGCGTCACCTGGAGCGCGCCGAACTGGACCGTCTCGTCCATGTAAACGTCGAACGAGATGATGCGGCCGGTGATCTTGTCGAGACCGGCGAACACGGCAACCGGGTTCTTGAGTCGCTCGACCGGCGCCTGCTCCGGCTGAGCAGGCTGAGAATCCGCCGGCGGCTGATCGGGCTGGAGCGGCTGCAAAGGCTGGAGCGGTTGCAGGGGTTGAAAGCCCTGAGCCCCTGCCGGATTGCCCCAGGCAACCGCGACTACAAGCGCAGCAAGGATTGTCGGGAGGAAACGGACCTGCCTGGAAGTCATGCGATTCCGGGGATTTGTGGTGTCACAGGGCGCGGTACGTATCACGGGATTCCGGCGACGAAAAGGCGATCGGGCGGGCTCAGGCATCGGCCATCGCCGGCGCGGTCTCCGCCATCCACCAATCGAGAGCCTCCGCCTCGGCCGCGGTGAAGCGCAGGCCAAGCCGAGTGCGCCGCCAAAGCACGTCCTCGGCATTCATCGCCCATTCCTCGCTGCGCAGGAAATTTACCTCGGCCGCGGTGAGATCCGCGCCGAACCACGGTCCTAGATCCTCCGGACTTCGCGCGCCCGTGAGGATCGACGGCGCGCGCGTGCCATAGGTGTTCACCAGCCGGTGGGCATGCGCCTCGACAATGAAGGGATAAGCCGCGCTCAGCGTGCGACAGAGATCGGCCGCCCCGATATCCGCCGGGAAACTGCCCCCGGGCAACTCCGATCGCGACGTCCACGGCTGCCCAACCTTGCGGAAGCGGGCGAGCCGATCGACCACTTCCTCCGCCATGCGGCGGTGGGTGGTCAGCGTGCCGCCGAACACCGAGACCAGCGGTGGCGATCCGGCCTCGGTCTCGACGATCACGGCGTGATCGCCGGTGACTGTCTCGGGATTGTCCGGCATCGCGGTGACTGAGGTGAGCCGCTGGACGATGTCCTGCGGCAGCACCGGCCGGTCGAGATACTGATTGGCGACATTGGCCAGGTAACCCATGTCGCGCATATCAACCGCTGCCAAGGCCGGATCGCCCTCGTAACGCCGCGACGAGGTGCCGATCAGGACAAAGCCCGGTTCATGAGGCAGACAATGGACGACGCGCCCCTCCGCGTCCGGAAAAGCGTAGGCGACGTGATCATCCTGATCGTGCTCGACGACGATCTGGCTATGCCGGGTCATGCGCACGCCGGCACGGCGGTTAGCGTGAACAACGTGGTCGATGACGCTGGCGGCCTCGCCCCCGGCCGCATTGACGAGGATCGTGGCAAAGGCCACCGATGGTTCTCCCGTGGTTTCAGATTCCAGCGACAAGCGCCAGCGGTTGCGGTCACGCTCGGCGACGACGCAGCGCATGCGCGGATTGATGCTGGTGCCGCGAAGCTGCGCATCGAGCGCGTTGGCGATCACGAGCCGCGCATCGTCGGCGATGCAATCCGAGTAGGCAAAGCCGGTTCGGAAATGAGCGTGCAGGGCCTCGTCCATATCTTTGCCCTCGAAATCGAGGCGCCGGCATGGCGGCAACGTGCGTCGTGCCAGCCGATCGTAGGCAAACAAGCCGAGACCCAACGCCCAGGGTGGCCAAAGTTGGTCGTGGTGGGGGAGCACAAAACGCAGCGGCCGCACGAGATGCGGCGCGGTACGGAGCAGAATTTCACGCTCGACCAGCGCCATCCGCAGCGGCGCCCAATCGAGACGGCTGAGATGGTGCAAACCTCCGTGCACCAGGCGGTTGGTTGCCGAGGACGCCCGGCCGGCAAGGTCGCCCTGCTCGCAAAGGAACACCGACAGGCCACGGCCGCTGGCATCACGTGCGATCGCGGTCCCGGTGAGACCGCCGCCAATAATGGCAAGATCGTAGACCTGCTGATACACGGCGCGACCCCCGCGACGGCTTGTCAGACCCAGCCTATCGCGACCGATCATAACATCGCTAAGCCTACGATTCGTCAGAAGATTTGGGCCTAGCTTAGGCGAGTGTGCGAGAGATCGCCGTTGCCACCTCGGTCAGCTTGGGCAGAAAGCGGCTGCGTAGTTCGGCGCGGGTGGTCCGGCTGGCATGGGCCGACAAGTTGATGGCGCCTACATTGACCCCGCTCCGGGTGACGATGGGCACCGCCACAGAGCGCAGCCCCTGCTCCAGTTCCTCGTCTACGATCGAGTAGCCCTGCGCCGTGTCCTCACGGATGCGCGCGATCAACTGGTCCGGATCGACAATGGCACGCGGGGTATGGCGGGCGATCTCCACGCCAGCGAGCCGTTGGCGCAGGTCGTCCTCGGCAAGGTAGCCGAGTTGGACTCGTCCGAGAGACGTGTAGAACGCAGGCAGGCGCGTGCCGACAGCGATGGTAGTCGACATGATGCGGTGCGGCGCCGGCATGCGGGCGACATAAACAATCTCCGCGCCTTGCAGGATCGCTGCCGAGCAAGACTCCTGAAGGGCGTGGCTGAGCTCCTTCATCGGCGGCTCGGCGCGGTCGATCCACGTTTGGGTCGACAGATAGGCAAAACCGAGCTCGAGAATGCGCGGCGCCAGCGAGAAGTCGCGGCCCTCCTGCGTCACGTAGCCCAGCTCGGCCAAGGTGCGCAGAACACGCCGCGCCGCTGCGCGCGTCAGCCCGCTGGCAGCAGCGGCTTCGGACAGCGTCATGGACGGTCGCTGTTCGCCGAAGGCACCGAGCACGGCGAGGCCCTTGGCGAGCGTCGCCATGAACTCCTTGTCTCTGCCCTCGCGCTCGGTCGGGGAATTGACCGGAGCCCCGGTTGATCTTCCACGATACGGCGTTGACACTGTGAAAGGCCTCGCGGAATATGGTCGATATCCGAACGATTGTTCGATAATCGAACGCGCTGACCGGGAGGTCAAGGGGTGGAATTTTCGCGACGGAAGACAGGCCCGGCGCGATGACGTTTTCGGCCCTCGATTCCGAACTCACCGGACCGCTCTTCGCCAGCGACGCCATGCGCACGGTCTTCTCCGACCGCGGCCGCGTGGGCGCGATGCTGAAGGTCGAGGCGGCGCTGGCCCGCGCCGAGGCCGAATCCGGTCTGGTGCCGAAAGGCCTGGCGCCGGCTATCGCGCGCATCGCGGCGGACGATTTCAATCTGGTTTCGCTCGGTGGGAAGACTGCCGACTCCGGCGTCGTCGCCATCCCTTTCATCAAGGCGCTGGAAGCAAAGCTGCCGGAAAAGCTCCGCGCCCATGTCCACAAGGGCGCGACCAGCCAGGACATCGTAGACACAGCGCTGGTGCTGCAAATGGGCGGGGCCTTCGGCCTGGTAGCGAATGACCTCGCCGCAATCGTCGACGGCCTCGCGGTCCTTGCTCGCAAGCACCGACGCACCGTCTGCGTCGGGCGCACCTACGGCCAGCACGCCGCACCAATCACGTTCGGCGCTGTCGCCGGCACGTGGCTCTCGGGCATCGCCGAGGTGGGCGCGGAACTGCCTGCCCTGCGCGCGCGGATGCTCGTCGCATCGCTCGGGGGCCCGGTCGGCACGCTGGCGGCACTCGGCAACGACGGTGAGCGGATCGCATCGCGCTTTGCCAGGGAACTCGGCCTCGGCTCCACACCGGTTGCCTGGCACACAAACCGCGCCCGGATGGTCGCGGTCGGAGCATGGCTGGCAACGCTGATCGCCGCCCTCGCCCGCATGGCGACCGATGTGGTGTTCCTGTCGACGACCGAAGTCGGCGAGGTCAGCGAGCCGCATGGCGAAGGCCGAGGCGGCTCCTCGGCCATGCCGCACAAGCGCAACCCGGTTTCCTCCTCGGTGATCCTCGCCGCCCACGCCGCCGCGCCCGGCCATGTCGTGACGCTGCTCAATGCCGCCGCATCCGGCCAGCAACGCCCGGCCGGCCTATGGCAGGCGGAATGGCACGCCCTCCCCGCGCTCTTCGGCCTCGCGTCAGGCGCACTGCGCGAGGCGCGGCGGATCGCCGAAGGGCTGGTGGTCGACAGTAGGCGCATGCGCGCCAATCTGGATCTCACGCGCGGACTGATCTTCGCCGACGCCGCCGCATCGGTGCTTGCTGCAAAGAAGGGCCGCACCTTGGCGCAACAGATCGTGACAAAGGCCGCTGACCGCGTCCGCGAGACCGGAAGGCCGCTGCGCGATGTTCTGACCGAAGCGGGCATCCCCGACGATTCCCTCGCCACCGCTTTCGATCTGCGGCCCGCGATGGATGCGGCGGCGGCAATCGCCGACCGCGCTGTCAAAGAGGCGCAGCCGGTGAAGCGTATGCTGAGGAAAGGCTGATCATGCCGACGGTGAAGGTCAACGACGTCGATCTCCACTACGAGTTGACAGGACCGCGCGGCGCGCCGGTCGTTGCCTTTTCAAACTCGCTCGGCGCGACACTGGAAATGTGGGACGGTGTTGTGCCGACGCTGAGCACGCGCTTCCAGTGCCTGCGCTACGACACCCAAGGACACGGCAGGTCGGGCGCCCGCGACGCGCCGACGACCATCGACGACCTGGCCAGGGATCTTGCCGGGTTGCTCGACGCACTTTCGATCAAGCGCGCGCACATCGTCGGCCTGTCGCTCGGCGGCATGACGGCGCAGGTTTTCGCGGCCGCTTACCGGGATCGAACGGCCGGCCTGATTCTGATGGCGACGTCGCCGCACCTGCCACCACCCGACTTCTGGCAAAAGCGCGCCGCGACCGTGATCAAGGACGGCCCGGGCGCGGTCGTCGACGCCATCGTGCCCCGCTGGTTCACGGCCGGCTTCCAGAAACAGCACTCGGACGCCGTTAAGCTCACCCGTGAACAGTTCCTCTTGTCCGACCGCATCGGCTATGCCCGCTGCTGCGAGGCAATTGCCGACATGGACCTTCGGGAGACGATTGCGGCGATCGGGGCACCGACGTTGATCATCGCCGGCGCCGACGATCCGGTGACGCCGCCCGCCATGGCGGAGGACATGCGGTCGCGCATCCCCGGAGCCGAGATGGTGGTCATCAGCAACTGCGCCCACCTGATTGCGGTGGAGCAGTCGGGCATCGCCAGCGCCCACATCGCAGCCTTCCTCGACCGGCACGCACCGGACGCACCGGACAAGGATTTCGCCAGAGGTCTGGCGATCCGCCGCGAGGTTCTGGGCGGCGCGCATGTCGACCGCTCGCTCGACAATGCCGGCACATTCGGCATGCCCTGGCAGGATTTCATCACCCGCGTCGCCTGGGGCGACATCTGGGGCGACGCGACCTTGCCGCGCAAGACGCGGTCGATGCTCACGCTGGTGATGATGATCGCGCTCCACCGGGAGGAAGAATTCAAGCTGCACGTTCGCCCTGCCCTCGCCAACGGCGTCACGGTCGAGGAAATCCGCGCGCTGATCCTGCAGTCCGCCGTCTATGCCGGCATCCCCGCCGGAAACGCCGCCATGCGCTGGGTGCGCGAAGTTCTGGGAGACGAACTGAAATGACCGCAAGGAGAGCCGCTTAATGGCCGAGTTCCTGTCGCTTCACGACGCCGTCGCCGCCAACATGAAAGACGGCGACGTGGTGGCCATGGAGGGGTTTACCCACCTCATTCCCTTCGCCGCCGGGCACGAGGTCATCCGCCAGGGTCGCACCGGGCTGACGCTGGTGCGCATGACACCCGACCTCATTTACGATCAGATGATCGGCATGGGTTGCGCCGACAAGATGATCTTCTCGTGGGGCGGCAATCCCGGCGTCGGCTCACTGCACCGCATGCGCGACGCAGTCGAGAACGGTTGGCCGAAACCGCTCGCCATCGAGGAACATTCGCATGCTGCGATGGCCAATGCCTTCGACGCCGGCGCCGCGAACCTGCCCTTCGCCGTCTTCCGCGGCTACAAGGGCGTCGGCCTGCCGGCCGTCAACAGCAACATCCGCTCGGTCACCTGCCCCTACACGGGCGAGGAGTTGGCCACCGTGCCGGCGATGCGTCCGGACGTCGCCGTGATCCACGCGCTCCGCGCCGACCGCGCCGGCAACGTGCTGCTCGAAGGCATCGTCGGCGTACAGAAACAGGTCGTGCTGGCGGCGAAGCGCTCCATCGTCACGGTCGAGGAAATCGTCGATAACCTTGACGCGCCCAGCCCCAATTCGGTGATCCTGCCGCACTGGACCGTCTCGGCGATCGCCGCAGTACCCGGTGGGGCATTTCCGTCCTATGCGCAGGGCTACTACAAGCGGGCCAACGGCTTCTACAAGACATGGGATGCGATCGCGCGAGACCGCGACACGTTCCTCGCGTGGATGAAGGAGAACGTCCTCGCCCAGAGCGCCGAAACATTCCGGCGATATGCGGCGAAGGCGGCCTGAGCGATGAGCGACACCCTCGCCTACACACGGACCGAGATCATGACGGTCGCGGCCGCGCGCGCGCTCCGCGATGACGACGTCTGCTTCGTCGGCATCGGCGCCCCGTCGGCAGCGTGCAATCTCGCCCGCCTTACCCATGCGCCGAAGATCACGCTCATCTACGAGTCCGGCACGATCGACACAAAGCCCGACATCCTGCCGCTGTCCATCGGCGACGGCGAACTGTGTGAAACCGCGCTGACCACCGTCTCGGTGCCCGAGATGTTCCGCTACTGGCTCCAGGGCGGCCGCGTCACGGTCGGCTTCCTCGGCGGCGCCCAGATCGACCGCTACGCCAACCTCAACACCACCGTCGTCGGCAGCTACGACAAGCCCAAAGTGCGCCTGCCCGGCGGCGGCGGCGCGCCGGAAATCGCGGCGAACTGCGGTGAGATTTACATCACCATGGCGATGTCGCCGCGGGCCTACGTCGCCAAGCTCGACTTCATCACCTCGCTCGGCCACGGCAACGGGCCGGGCAGCCGCGAAAAGCTTGGCCTCAAGACCAAGGGGCCGACAAAGATCGCCACCGACCTTTGCGTCATGGAGCCCGACCCCGAGACGCGTGAACTGACCGTCGTTTCTCTGCACCCGGGCGTCACCCGTGAAACGGCGCAGGCGCAATGCGGGTGGCCGCTGAAGTTCGCCGCTACGGTCAAGGAGACGCCACCACCAACGTCGGAAGAACTGAACGTCCTCCGCGCGCTGCAGGCCCGCACCGCCAAGGCTCACGGGGAAGACGCATGAGCCGCGACGCCTTCATCTGCGATGCGATGCGCACGCCCATCGGCCGCTATTGCCATTGGGGCGCCGCGCTGGCGATGGAACGGTTCGCCTGAGACACGAGGGAGACGAAATGACGGAATACTCCGCTGAAGAGCCTCGAGGCGCACCCGAAATACCTGCATGCGCCCTACAACTCGACGGTCCTGCGCTCGCCCAAACGGCCGCTGGTCATCCTGCCGCATACGATGTCAGAGTTGACGGGGCCAATGTACGGCCACGAGGCTGTTCTGGAGAACGATACCGACCTGACCCGGCAGCACGCCGGCGAGCCCCTCGGCGAGCGCATCATCGTATCGGGGAAGGTGATGGACGAGGACGGCCGGCCAATCCCAAACACGCTGATCGAGATCTGGCAGGCGAACGCCGCCGGCCGCTATATCCATGTTCGGGACCAGCACCCCGCCCCGATCGACCCGAACTTCTCCGGCGCCGGCCGCTGCGTGACAGACGCAGAAGGCAACTACAAATTCACGACCGTGAAACCCGGCGCCTATCCCTGGAGGAACCACCACAACGCCTGGCGGCCGAACCACATTCACTTCTCGCTGTTCGGCCCGACCTTCCTGACGCGGCTCGTGACCCAGATGTACTTTCCCGGGCGATCCGCTGATCCCGCTCGACCCGATCGCCAATTCTGTGACCGACCCCAAGGCATTGCAGCGCATGATCGCCACGTTCGACCTCGAGACCACCGTGCCCGAATGGGCGCTCGGCTACCGCTTCGATTTCATCCTGCGCGGCAGCAGCATGACGCCGTTCGAGGATCCGCATCATGACTAAGCATGGCATCACACCGTCGCAGACCGTCGGACCGTTCTTCGCCTACGCGCTGACGCCGGACGACTACGACTACGCGCCCCTGACCAGCAACGACCTCGTCACGGCGGACACGGTCGGCGATCCGATCCGCATCGAAGGCCGGGTCGTCGACGGCGAAGGACAGCCGGTGCCGGATGCCTTTCTGGAGTTGTGGCAGGCCGACGGCGCCGGGCGCTTCGCCGGCCACGAAAACGGTGCCAAGCCGAACACAAGCTTCAAGGGGTTTGGCCGCGGCGCAACCGACGCCGATGGCCGATACAGCTTCCACACTGTGAAGCCGGGCGCCGTGCCGGGCCTCGAAGGCCGGACGCAGGCACCTCACATCAATGTCGGCTTGTTCGCGCGCGGCGTCCTGCGGCGCATGTTCACACGCATCTATTTCGAGGATGAATCCGCCAACACCGGCGATGCGATCCTGGAGCTCGTGCCCGAGGACCGACGGCAAACGCTGATTGCCCGCCGCGACGGCACGGTCGACGGCGTACCGCGCTACGTCTTCGACGTCTGCCTCCAGGGCGACAACGAGACAGTATTCTTCGAGTCGTAGGGCAAGACCTAGCCCACGGGATCGATGGCCCAGGCGTTCCCGCGGCATTTCGGCGCTAATCCGTCCCACGCCAAAGGCGATGCCGCGCGCCGAGAGGTGTGTTAGGAATCATTGCCCCGGCGGGTCGCCGGGCCTCCCAAGACGAACAATAAAGACAAGGAAATCGTCCAATGGCTGCCTTCAAGAGCCTCGGTCACATTGCCCTAAAATGCCGCGATCTGAATGCTTCGCTCGCCTTCTACGAGAAGCTCGGCTTCCCCGAATTCCTCCGCCTGAACGAGGAGGATGGCCAGCCGTGGATCATCTACCTCCGGTTCAACGACGATCTGTACCTTGAGCTGTTTCCCGGCGCGCCGGACGAGCCGGCGCCCGGCCCGAACACCACTGGCGTCAACCATCTATCGCTGACGGTGGATGACATCGAAGTGGCTGAGGCGCACCTGAAGGAAGTCGGCATCCCCCTCACCCAGCCGCGCAAGGATACGCGCGGCCTGGATCGCAATCGCGGCATGTGGATCGCCGATCCCGACGGCAACCGCATCGAGATCATGGAGATGGCGCCGAACTGCATCCAGTACGAGGCGATCAAGGCGTTTCACGCCGGCAAGCCGCCCCACGCGCTATTGGCGCCGCGCTCGCCCCGGCCGCAGCAAAAGCAGACCTGAAGCAGACAGTCTCGGAATAGAAAAAGCCGGGCGGCAAGGCCGCCCGGCTTCGTGTTTTGCGAATACGCGTTCGAACTAGAACGGCAAATCCGGGAAGTAGAACTCTTTCGCGTTGTCCTTGGTGATCAGCGTGGCATCAAGGATGTAGCTGCCGCGGATCGGAACCTGATCAACCAGGCCGGCCACTGTCAGCTCAAGCGCGGTGCCCACCATCGCCGGCGGATAGGCGACGTTCACCGGGATCATCTTGTCCCCGTCCATCACCCGCTTGACCATCTCCTTCATGCCGGCGCCGCCGATGACGTACTGGATGTCGGAGCGATTGGCCTGCTTGATAGCCTCTTCCACGCCAACGACCATGTCGTCGTCCTGCGCCCAGACCACGTCGATCTTCGGATACTTGGTCAGGAAGTCCTGCATTACCTTGAAGGCATCGTCACGCGACCAGTTGCCGAACTGCTTCTCGAGCACCTTCACGCCGCTGCCCGCGATCGCCTTGTCGAAGCCGTCCTGACGCATCTGATCGATCGGGATCGGCAGGCCGCGGATGACGACCACCTGGGCATTGGGGGTCGTTGCCTTGATGTAGTCGCCGGCAACCGCACCAAGCTCGGGATTATCGCCACCGACATAAAGGTCCTGGTTCGACGGATCGGACAGGGCACGATCGACGATGGTGACGAAGATGCCCTTGTCGTGCACCGCCTTGATCGAGGCGGCGAGTTCGTCCGGGTTGTGCGGCAGGATGACCAGGGCGTTGATGCCCTGGGTCACGAGATCCTCGACGGCGTTCGCCTGCGAGGCGCCATCCGGCGAAGTCTTGACGATGATCTCCAGGTCCTTGTGGTTCGCCTGAAGCGCTTTCGCAATACGCTCGGCGTGGTACACGACGCCGCCCGTCCAGCCGTGGTCAGCGGCGGGGATCGACACGGCAATCTTGACCTGCGCCTGGGCGCCAAAGGCTACGCCGACGCTCATCGCGACGGCAGCCAGTCCCAGCAACATCTTACGCATTCGCTACTCCTCCTAGGGGCCCAATGGCAAAGTTCGGGCGGCCCGTTGCTCCCGTGAAATCTTCCCTGTTACCGGCGCAGCAACGACCGCTGAACCAGCATTGCGACAATAATGATCGCGCCCTGTACCGCGCCGATCAGGTATTCGCTGATGAAACGCGAAAGTACCATGATATTGCCGACAATCTCAAGAATGAACGCTCCGCATATGGTTCCCCAGATGCGCCCGACGCCGCCGCGCAGCGCCGTTCCGCCAATGACGACCGCGGTAATTGCCTGAAGTTCCCACAGCAGGCCCGTGGTTGCCGTCGCGGAACCGAGCCGCGGAACATAGACCAGCACCGCTACCGCAACGCAGACACCCTGCACGACATAGGTGATCGTGCGAACGCCCCTCACGGCGATGCCGGAATAGCGCGCCACCTCCTCGTTCGAGCCGACGGCAATAACGTGGCGCCCAAAGGCGGTACGATCGAAGACGAACGCACCGACCGCCGCCATGATGAGAATAAGCACCAGCGGAAACGGCACGCCGAAGATCGTTCCAAAATAGACCGGCCGGTAAAGATCACGGAGCTCAATGGAGCGCATCGTGATAGCCCCACCACCCGCAAGCCACGTCGTCAATCCCCGAAAGATGCCCATGGTGCCCAGCGTGGCGATGAACGGCTCGATCCGCCCAATCGTGACGATGACGCCGTTGAGCAGGCCGCAGGCGGCGCCGATTCCGACGGCAGCCGCCATCGCCATCGCAATTGCGAACACGCCATCGCCGAACACGCCCGTATTCATGAGCAGGATCATCAGGCTCGCGACAAAGGCGGCCATCGCACCGACCGAAAGATCGAGACCTCCAGCCGAGATGACGAAGGTAGCGCCGACGGCGATGATCGCGATGAAGGCGCTGCGCGTGAATACGTTGGTCAGATTGCCGAGCGTAAAGAAGCTGTCGTTGACGAAGATGCCGACGAGCATGAGAACCGCCAGTGCGACAAAGGGAGCGACAGCGGCCAGGTCCAGCTGGCCGAAGGCAATGCCGGCACGCTTCAGCGCGGTGTCGCTCATGCCATCTCTCCCGCCGCAACTGCCATTTCGCCAGTGTGAACGCCGGTAGCGTAGAACACGATCTCGTTCTCGTTCATTGCCTCGCCCGTAACCTCTCCAACAATCCTTCCGCCCCGCATCACCAGGATGCGATGGCATATGCCGATCAGTTCTTGCATCTCCGACGAGATGACGATGATCGCTTTCCCGCGTTTCGCCAGTTCCGCAATGAACTTGTAGAGTTGCTGTTTGGTACCGATGTCGATGCCGCGCGTCGGTTCGTCGATGATGATGACCTCGGGATCGAGCAGCATCATCTTGGCGAGCAGCAGCTTCTGCTGGTTGCCGCCGGAAAGCTGACCCGCCAGCATGTCGTGACGCGGCGCGCGGATATCGAACTCGCCGATGGCCGTCTCCAACGCGGCACTTTCCTTGGCGCGATCGAGGATCGGACCTCGGACGAAATGATCCAGCGCCGCCAGTGTCAGGTTGGTTCGCAGGTCGCGGCTGAGAAGCAGGCCTTTACCTTTCCGATCTTCGCTCAGATAGACGATGCCGACGCGCAGGCTGTCGCGCACGTTCTGAAAAGTGACCGGCGTTCCCTTTAGCCGAACCTCGCCGCGATGTGGCCGAAGCCCAACCACGCCTTCAAGCAACTCGGTACGACCGGCGCCAACGAGACCCGCAAAACCAAGGATTTCGCCCGGACGCACTTTGAAGGAAGCACCGGTGGCAAATCCCGGAACATCGAACGAGCGGACCTCCAGCACGGGCTCCGTCGAAACCTCCGGCGGCCGCTCAGGATAGAGGTTGGACATGTCGCGGCCCACCATCAGCCGGGCCATGTCGACCGGTTCCAGTTCGGCGGCCGGGCGGGTAGCGATGTGATTGCCATCACGCAGCACAGTGACGCGATCGGCAATCGCCTTCACCTCGTTCAGGCGATGCGAGATATAAAGGACCGGGACGCCCTTCGCCCGCAGGTCGCCGATGACCTTGAGCACGGCCTCGGTCTCGATAGGCGTCAGCGACGCCGTCGGCTCGTCGAAGATGACGACCCGGTGCGGGACGTTGAGTGCACGGGCGATCTGGATCAGCTGCCGCTGCGCGATCGAAAGGCGGGAGACGACGATGGTCGGATCGATATCGGCGCCAAGCCCCTGCACAGCCGCAGTGGCGCGCTTGTTCATCTCGCGATCGTCGACCGTGATTCCGCGCCGAATCTCGCGGCCCATGAAGATGTTCTGGGCAACGGTAAGATGCGGTGCCAGCAGGATTTCCTGGTGGACCAGAACGATACCCATACGTTCTGCGCTAACCGGTCCCGAGAAATGAACTTCCTTGCCGTCAAATAGGATGGTTCCGCTGGTCGGCGTAAGGTGGCCGGCCAGAATCTTCATCAGGGTGGACTTGCCGGCGCCATTTTCTCCGACAACTGCGTGTACCTCGCCCGGCACCAGATCGAGCGAAATACCGCGCAGAACCTCAACCGGGCCGAAGGAATGGGAGATTTCCCGCGCTGCAAGCGTAGGCGCGATGTCCTGCTCTCCGTCCGGAATGATCGCCTCCCGCCCCTTGCCGCCGCTTTTCCGGTGATTTCTGTCCACCTTGCGTCGGCGCGATCATTGGCAATGCTTGCAAGGGCAGTCAAGGCAGGACAGCGGTACGCCGCAGGTCGGCTGGGGCCTTAGACGATCGTGAAGTCAGTATCGGCCAAGGGCATCGTGAGGAGCGTCACGATGGCCTGCGCATCATCGCCAGACCCACCGGTCGCATCCCAATACAAGGTCCCCGTATCTTCGCCGGCCTGGTCGAAAATGAAATATCCTTCGTCGCCGGCCCACCACGCGGAGGCTTTGTCTTCGGCCATGACCAGCGTGACGCCGCCGCCGGCTACCAAACCACCGCCGAAGCCGGCCGCCGAAAAGCGCAGCCAGTCGGTACCGGACGTGAAGTCGACGATCGTGTCGAAGCCGTCATTCGGCGTATCGAAGATGAAGCCGTCCGCGCCCTGCCCACCCATCAGCGTATCGTTGCCTGCGCCACCGACCAGCCAGTCGTTGCCCGCGCCGCCATTCAGCCAATCGTCGCCGCCCAGCCCCTTGAGCAGGTTGCGACCCTTCTCGCCGGTCAGGCTGTCATCGAAATCGGAGCCGACGACGTATTCAAAGCCGGAGAGCGTATCGACGCCGGCGCCGCCCGTATCCTGAGCGCCGCCCTTGGCCAGGCTGACGGTGACGCCCGCGCTGGCGTGTTCGTAGCTTATGGTGTCGACACCGTCGTTACCCGCAATCACGTTGTCGCCGACATCGCCCTCCAGCGTGTCGGCATACGCCGAGCCCGTGAGATTCTCGACATGCCAGAGAATGTCGCCGGCAGCCTCCCCACCGGTCCCGGTGCCGGTCGAAAGACTGACCTTCACGCCAGCATTCGCCTGCGCATAGCTCGCGGTGTCGATCCCAGCGCCACCGTCAAGGGCGTCTGCCCCGGCCCCACCGAACAACACATCGTCGCCGCCGAGACCGTTGAGGACGTCGTTTCCGGCACCGCCAAAGAGTATGTCCGCTTCGCTGGTCGGCAGAGGCTCGCCCAGCGGCGTATCGAACTGGTTGATGACGTCAGGTCCGCTTGTCCCGTGGATCACCACGCCATCGACATTCGTGATGTCGATGGTGAAGCTGTGCGTGACCGTCGCGCCGCCGCTATCGGTCGCCGCCACGACGATCTCGTGGCTGGTCTCCGTCTCGTAGTCAATGAGCGTACCATCGGCCACCGTGACCACCCCGCTCGCGGCGTCGATCGCAAAGCGGCCGCCAGCGTCGTCCAGCAGTGAATAGGTCAGCGCACTTGCACCGACGTCGTCAGCGAAGGCCGTGACGCCGACCACGGTGCCGTTGGCGGCACCCTCGGCCACCGCATCCGGTGCCTCGTCGGCATCGGTAACTTCCGTCGGTCCGACATTTGCGACTTCGATGATGAACGTCTGTTCGTAGGTGTTGTATCCGGCATCCGTGACACGGACAGTCACGCTACGCGTCTCCGCCACGTCCCGATCGAGTTCGCCGACGACGATCAGCCTGTCGCCGTCCAGCGCAAACAGCCCGTCCGGATTCTCCGCCAGCCAGTATGTCAGCGTATCCCCTGTGTCCGGGTCCACTCCAGCCAGCGTGCCGATTACCGTGCCGCGTGCGCTGCCCTCGGCGACGGTACTCTCGGAGAGTTCGATCGCCGTCGGCGGGGCGTTTGCGGCCGATGGCGCCGAGGCGAACAGGAAATCGTCCGCAGTCAGGTCGGTGACCTGAACGCCGGCCAGCGTCAGATGGGCATTTGCAGACACGTCGATGAGCGTGTCGTTTCCAACCTGCGTCGCAAGGGCCAACACCGCATCCAGCCCGGTCAGACCCGCGAAGGCGCGGAGATCGATGCGGTCACCGCCACCGAAATCCTTCACCCGATCGTTGCCTGCGGAAACGACAAAGAGATCGTCGCCGCCGCCCCCGGTGAAAACGTCGTCGCCGCCGGCGCCCTTCAGGATGTTGTTGAGTGCATTGCCGGAATACGTGCCACCGGCCTGATAGGCCTACCGTGAGGTTCTCGACATTGTCGGGCAGCGTGTACGATTTTATGTAGGCTATGGCGGTGTCGATGCCCTCGCCCGGCATCTCGACGGCGACATCGCGGGAACTGCCGATGCTGTGCACATCGTCTCCCCGGCCACCAATGGTGACATCCGAGCCGCTGCCGCCACTGAGGAAATCGTTACCGTCCGTGCCGGTGAGTGTCTGGTTGCCGGAGCCGCTGGTGAAGCTTTGTGTCGAACGGGCGCTGGTCGCCCACGATGGCGCATCGAGGAGCTCCGACGGCAGTTCGTCGACGAAGCCGCCGATGGCCGGTTGCTGCGGGAACGGGCGGATGTCACCTTCGATGACGCCATCCATCTGGTTTTCGAAGAGGTTGATCCCCTCGCTGTCCGGCTCGATATCCACAAAACTGAAGTCGCGATCGAAGACATTGTGGTGAATGGCAATGTCGCTGGACAATGGCGGTGGCGAGAGTTCCGGGCTCCCTGCTCCGATCAGCACGACGTATTCGTTCGTTTCGACCGACGCGAAGTAGTTGCCGTGGACATCGACATTCTGGGCGCCGTGGAAGCTGAGCGGACGCTTGGCGGCATTCTCGACGACGTTGCCGATGGCGGTGACGTCGCGTGCCTCGTAGTCCGTGCCCGGCAGAAAGGCGTCGGCATTCGACCATCCGCCGATGAGCAAGCCATCCCCTGAGACATCGTGGATGTAGTTGTTCGCGATGAGGACGTCAGAGGAACCGCCCTTGGCGAACATCCCGGAACTGCCGGTGACGTTCATGATCTCGTTGCCGTCGACGATGGCATGGGTCACACCGAGCAGGTCAATTCCCTGATCGCCAGCCCCATCGACCGTGTTCCCGACGATCAGGACGTTGTCTGCCTGCCCAACCTTGATGCCGTCGTTGGCAGCACCGATGACCGTGTTGCCGCGAAGCACGATGTTATTTACCAGCTCGGTGAAATCCGTGCCGCTCTGGCTGATCTCGATGCCGTCGTAGCCGCCAACCGTCGTCAGGTCGCGGATGATGATGTTGTCCTCGCCGCGGATTGTGATGACGGATTCGGTATCGGTCTCCGCCGTGATGGTGACAGAGCCCGGGCCATCCGAGGCTGCAAGCCAGATCGGCTTGTCAGGCGTGCCCTCGATGCGCTCGAACGTGAAATTGCCGCTGTAATCGCCGGGCTTCAGCAGGATCGCCGTGCCGGGAGTGGCGCGGTCGATGGCAAGCTGGATCGACGCGAGAGGCGCATCGCTCGAGCCGCTATTGCTGTCGTTTCCGTCTGGAGACACCCAAATGATCTGATTGGGAACAGCACTTTCAATCGACATAGCGCAACGAAGCCCTTCAACGAGACAATTGCCGAAATGGGGTGGGACGAGCGGCGGGCTACCGCCGCCGCGCAATCTATCGGCCGATCAAGTTACGATCCGCTTCACCGGTCGGTTTGCATTCTCATCAAATCGGCAGGCCCAACGAGACACGCGCGTTGAGCGCTTGCCACAATGCATGGCGGCTGCCTGTTTGTTGGGCGATGATGATGAGCTATTGCGCCCAGATATTCGCGCAGCGAGCCTCAGCAAATATCCGGCCCGGCAAGCTCAACAAAAAGGGCCGCAGAAGTCCTGATGACTGGGGACATCGGCCGCGGTTCCATTAGTGGAACCCATACCGACCCAGGCGGATCCTAGCTTCGATCCTTCGGTTTTGGCCGCATCTGGTCAAAGGCGAGGCCACTGGAACCTTCGCCGCGCCCAGTACGTCGCTCGACCGCCAGCCAGGTGAACACGCCGCCGTCACGCCAACGGGTGCGCTGCCATCTGCGGGCAAGATACTCGCCACTGCGGCCCACTTCCTCCTCGGCTATGACGTAGCGGACCGCTGGCGTTTCATCGAGGCCCTGACGCATGAGCATCGTGCGCGGCACGATCTTGTCGGGTGCCACGCCATGCGGCTGGCCCTTGAGGAGCCGAGGCATGGCCGAGCGCTGGAGCTGGATTTCACGATTGTTGTTCTCGATGTGCACCGGCGCGAAGGGAATCCAGTTCTCGGCGACGGTACTCATCAACTCGTAGCGGATGGTGGCGTCGTTCGGCGCGGGATCGGGGGCCGTCGGCGCGACCGCAAGCGCCGCATCGAGCGCGGCCTGATAGCGGGCATGCAACTCGAGCGCTATCTCGCGGCCGCGGCGCGACGATCCGTCGGGCAACGGAACGACAGTCTCTATGCCCCACACCATGTTGGAAACCTCGTCGCGGACGAGGCTGACCAATTCTATCGGCTTGCTCTCCATCTTTTCGGGAGCGGTGGCCAGAAGAAACAGGCTGGTCTCTGCCGGCCCCCCGTCGCGGGAGGCAAGATTGAACATTCCCCACTTGCGCCAGTTTTCTTCCGGCCCGCTCGACGAGGGCTCGATCCAGAAGCGTTCGCCGAAGACATTGGTGACGGCCAGCCCGTCGATGTCGGTGATGCTGCCGACCTTGAGCTGGACTGGCAGCAGGAACCAGTCGTTGGCATAGACCAAGCCGAACTCCACCAGCAGCAGCTTGCTGAGATCGGTGGTATCGGGACGGACGTTGCCGAAATTCGTGACACTCTCCTCGAACGTCCACCAGCGCGTATTCGGCATGCCGTCGAACTGGACGCCGGTCGGAATGAAGCTGGTGACGACGCTGACTTCCTTGTCGGGTTCGGGCGCCGGAAAGGCCGGATCGGGCGCGGCGGCCACGTCGAAGCTGAACCAGTCGAGGCTGCCGCCGTGATATTCGTCCGCCAGCAACGTCCGCGGCGTCTCGTCGCGCGGCACCGACAGCGCAAAGCTGTATTCGAGGTGCGCCGGAATCCATGAACTGTCCGCGTCAGTCTCGGGCTGGCTATAGAGCCGGGCCGCCCAGTCTCGGAAGTCTCCGCCGAGCGTATCGACCTGCCCTTTGGGCGGATCGGCGAGACCGAGCCCGTCGGAGGCGAGGTTTCCGACCTCCAGCAGATGCAGATAAAGGCTCCCGCCGTCGATTGCCCGGTTGGCAACCGCGGCAAAACTCTGCCAAGTGGCTGCATGGGCAGTGACTGAAAAGCTCGCTGCATCCTCCGGATCAGGCGCTACGAAGGAATACGCGTCGCGGAACGCCGGGATCAACGCCTGCAGACCATGGGCCGCCAGCAGCTTCGTCCAGTGGCGGCCCATGGCGAGCCGCTGATCAAGGGCGAACGACTGCCCTTTTCGTGCCAGCGGCACCGCCATCTTTTCGGCGATCGTCTCCAGCGGCGTGTTGCCGTCATAAGACTCAACCTTGCCGCCACCGGTTTTCATGTGGACGACCCGGTTAGTCGAGTGACGAAGCTTGGCGACCACCGGCGAGCCGGCGTCGTCTCCCTTGAACTCGGCCATCTGCCACTGGCGCGACAGCATCCACAACGGATCGCGAACCTCGGCCCTGAGAGCACGCGAGAAATCGGGCTTTCGTGGCCTGCCCTCGAGCCGGTTCCACATGACGACGGTCGGAATGACGCGCTCGCGCGTCAAGACCGCCTGGATATTCTCGATCGCAATGAACTCACTCATTGCCAGCCTCCAGGCGCGTCGCCAGCGCATTATTCTGGGAAAAATTGAGCATTGCGGTGATCGGAAACATGGTCACTGCTGAAACAACGGCCGGCAGGAAGCGTGAAAGGTCCGATGTGTCGATCTGCGACGGCTCGACGGCACGCAGGCGGGCGAAGTCGAGCGTCTCGTGAAGCGTATCGACGAGATCGGCCCACTTCCACGCGCCGGTGAACTGCGGCGGCGTAGCGAGCAAAATGGCCTGCGGCGCCTCGGCGCTCGGCCGGTCGTAGTGGAAGGCGAGGCCTGTATTCTCCTCTTCCGCCGGAATCAGTTCCGACCACTCATCGATGAGGAAGCCGCAATAACTGCGCGCCGGATCGGCGGGTGCTATCTCGGCGTTCTCGCCAAAATGCGCCGTGTAGAGAAGCCGGTCGCCTTCGATGACAAACGGACTGCCGTCCGGCATCGTGGCCGGGAACTTTAGGCCAAGCCACGCATCGTCGGGCCGGAACGGAAATTGTACAGGCGTCAGGTCGAGCCCATCCGGAGCGGCCATCGCTTCGCCGAGCAGGCCAGCCATTTCGAAATTGCGTAGCTTGTCGCGCACCCGGCCAAGGCCATGCAGCCAGTCATCGACCGGGAACGGGATTGGGTCGGCGCCGGTCGTCAAATGGGTAAGCAGTCCGCCGCGCGCGCCCCATGCATTCTGCCATTCGGCCAGACGATCGGGCGCCAGCACGAACTCCGGCAGCACGATGAAAGCCTCGCCGAGAACGGCGTGCATGGCATCGGCGACCAGCGCCTGCTGCTTGCCGGCCGGCGCGGCGGGGACCGTCGCCAGGATCGTGTTGGCCTTGTCCAGCCGTGCATCGATATCGGCGACTGCCAGCGCCGACTTGGCCGCGAGATCCTTGGCGATGCCTACGATGGCATCGGCGTAGTTGTCGAGCTCCAACGGGGCCTGATCATGATCGGCGACCGTGGACGAAAACGCGCCGACGGCCATGAAGAAGGCGCCAAGTTTGCTAGCGCCGGCGAGCAGATTGCGCAGAGCGCCGAGCGCGTTTTCGAACGCGGCCAGCATTGGCGGAAGCGTATTCATGCGCATGTCGTTCGCGGTCGGCGGCAGGGGCGTGATCACCTCTGTCGAAATGATGCGCCCGGCGCGGATGAGCAGCGGGAATCGCTCTTCGTCAGGCGTCGCGTTCGGCAACCCATCGTAGGCGATGATGGTATCGGTGTAGTCCTGCAGCTTGCCTTCCCATCGCGTGACGAGCGCAGAGATTGCCACCAGAAGACTTGCGAATTGCGGGCGCGCCTGCTCGGTCGGCGTCGTCAGACTGGCAGCGCGCAGACCGAACGGGGCGATCGCACGCAAGGCGCCAGCATAGTCGGCCGACCATTGGTCGATATTGGCAAGCGCGGCAGCCTTGGCAGCGACGGGATCGGCTCCCTCGCCAACAGCCGAGTCGAGTGCGGTCGCAACGGCCCGGATCGCGGCCAATTCTGCCTGCAGGCCAGCGATCACGGCGGCCACCTTATCGGGCCGCGGGATCGCTGAGGCATCGGCCGCGGCATTGGCTTCGTTAGCAAGCATGACGTCGCTTGCCTTCAAGGGACGCGAACCGAGGATCACACCACGCAGGCTGCGGATCAGCGGCGCAACTTCGAATACGGTCAAGCCGGGAACACCGTCCGGCTTGTAGAGCAGCGTGAAGACGGCGTCGGCGCGGGGCGGCGTTGCGCGGCTGGCTGCATAGTAGAGAAGAAGATCGTCGAGCCCGGCCATGTCGCGGGCGCTACCTTCGTCCACCAAATAGAACAGGTCGATCGGCTCGAGGCCGAGATCGGCCATGGAGGCCGTCAGCCGGCGGGTAGTTGCTGTGGCGTTATCGAAATATTCGACGGCCGCGAAGACCTCGGCCATCGACGGCAGATGCCGGGTAAGCCAGCAATTCAGCGCCGGCTCGCCCTTGGCGCGCGGGGTCAGGTTGGCCGGATCGGCCGGGTCTAGTCCACCTTCGAGGTGCAGGCCCACGCGGTGAACCAGCATCTTGCCGCTCCGCGGCGTGACCGCCACTTCTGGCGTCGGCGGGAAATTGCCCTTGCTGAACGCGTCGAGCGTGCCGGCGGCGCGATCGTAGTTGCCCTTGACCACTTGATAGACGCCCTCGGCCATCGCCAGGTCGGCAACGGCATCGTTGATGTTGCGCATCCGGTCGACGCGCGCATCGATGGCGGCGCCGATCTGCGCCGCAGTCATCGCCGTGGTGTCAGTCAAATCGGCCAGCGCCGGCAGGTTGGGAACGTCGTAGGGATAGGTACGATTGCCGGCCTTCTCGAGGTGCTGGATGAAGGCAAGGCCATCGACGACGTTGCGGGCTTCAACCGCTGTGATCTCGGCGTCGGGGGCTTCGGTCGACTTGATCCGATTCCCGGCGAGAGGGAACGCCCTCCGCAACCCGAAGATCAGCCTGTCGAGGAAGAGGTCCGCCGAATCGTGCAGGCTGCGTTCGAGCTGATAGCCGAGCAGCGCCCCGAGCGGCTGACCGTTGCGGATGCCCTCGATCACGTTCATGGCGAGGCGCACGCGCTCGGACGTGAGATTGACCGCCAGCGTCTCGGGATTGGCGGGAGTGGCGTTGGCGAGATAGCCGTTGCGCAGGATGGCTGCCGTCACGGCATGATCCAGCGACGGCGCATGAATGTGCCCGCGATTGGTCGGATCCTTGAGCAGTTGGGTGTCGCCGTCCTTCTGGAAGACGGCGGCAAGCTGATCGTCAAGCGTCACGGGATCAGGAGATGTCGGCTTCGGGCGAATATCCTCGAGCCACCCATAGGCGCCGACGAACAGCCCAGGCTTTGACAGCGCGCCGTCTGCATCGCCGCGCATGAAGGAAAGCTGGCAGGTCACCAGCCCCGAGCGCCACGCGTCGAGCCTGTATGAGCTGCAATCGATGTGCTCGACAAAGGCGCGTTCCAGCGCAGCACTGGTCGCCGTCTTGAGAACGTCAAGCGCGTCGAGCTGGGTCTTCAGATATGGGCTCATCGATTCGATGATCGTCGGGATGAAATCCCCGAGCCGCTGGTTCGTATTGCCCGTGATTGCCGGCGCGACGCTGTACAGGTCCGCCCAGCGGCTCGTGGAGTCGGATGCCGCCGCGGCGACGTGCAGGAATTTCGGCTCCTTGCGCGCAGCGCGGATCGAGTCGGCATCGAGAAGCGCGGCATTGGCGCGCAGGAAATAGCTTGTCTCGATGTAGCCGAGGTCAAGCGCGTGATGGAGCATCAGGTAGAGAAGCGCGCTGGGCGGGGCGTCATCGAACCCCTCCTGCTTGCGCAACGCATCGTGCGACGTCCGTGACGCTTTCTGCAGCCAGGCGAGGTAGTTGTCGCCATCGCCACGCGCGACCGTCAGCCCGGCTTTTTCCGAGACATCGGTATCGACGAGGATGCCCTTCAGCAGACTGGGCCGCCGCAGGAAGAACTTGTCGAGAATCTGGGGCGGCGGAAGGGTTCCGCGCGACCACCCGAACTGCGCGAGCACGTTGAGGCCGCTCTCGACGTAGCGCCGCGCCACCTCCTGCGCACTGGTGGTCACGCGGAAGATCGAGAACTTCAGCCGGTTGTAAAGCTGCTCAAGGCTCTCCGCGTAGCGCTGGTAGAACTCGGCCGAGGTCGGATGCAGGCCGATGATTTCGAGGAGCGTCTTCTGCGGATCGGGCGCGCCATCACCGACGAAAGCAACATCGCCAGCGATCGTGTCCCACATTGTCACCGCCCGCTCGATCAGCGTGCGCAGCCCGGTCATGTATTTGACGTCGGGCGCCAGCCCCTTGCGGACCGCGAGCGCGTAGTCCTCGCGCGCGAACCAGTTCATCCGAGAATAGACGGTTGTCGGCAGAATACCGTAGGGCTGACGGCCGATGCGGATGGCCGGCGTCGTGCCGCGGCCGATGACGTAGCGGTTGAAAAAGCCGCGCGTGGCCGTGATGGTTTCGTCGCTGAAGACGAAGTCCATCATCTGTTCCATGAAATAGCCGAGGGTCGCCGGCCACAGCGCCGTGTTCATGGCCCGCGCCTCGGTCTGATCGGTCCCGAAGTAGCCCGGCGCGGCCTGCATCACCTCGCGGTCGATGCCGAGCATGCCGGCGAGCCAGGCGCCGTCCTTGCGGACGCGCCAGTCGTCTGGATCGTCACTGTGGTCGATTTCGAAGAAATGCCGGTAAGTAACTGCCGGATCTTCCCACCAAGTGTAGCCCGACGACGCCTCATCGGTATTATTGGTCGGCGTACCCTGTGGCAGAAGCGCGAGCCCTTTGCGGCTGCGCTGGTGGTCGGCGAACAACGTCGCGACCTCGGCGGCGCCTTTTGTCTCGTCGCTCGCCAGACGTACGCCCAGGACGAACAGCCGATCGAAACCGGTCCGCGCTTGCGCGGGCGTGAGATCGGCGACGAAGCCCATGCCGACATCGACGGCCTGCTGGAAATCAATCGTCCAGCGCATACCGTCGGGAATGACCAGATCCTCGCCATCGGCCTTAAGCTGTTCGCTCTCCGGCGCCGAAGGATCAGGACCAACCTGAAGCTCGGACGGGATCGGCTTGCCGACCTGATGCAATGTTTCGGTGCGGCCATTGAACCCGAGGAGCACAAGTCGTTCGGGCAGCAGCCAACTGCGCGCCCCCCGGCTCCATGCCGCTTCCGCGCTCGCCGTAGTCGCCGGCGGCGGCAGATCAAGGAAGGCCACGATGACGTTCGTGGCATCGGCCGGCTTGACCGCGATGTCGGTAAGGTTGGCGGGAGCCAGCGTGCCAACGATTTCAGCCGCGCGCGCCGCGCCTACAGCGCCTTCCAGCGTTATCAGAGCGGCGGCACCGTCGGTGCCCGCCGACCGCCATACGGCCTCCCAATAGGCAGCAATCGCGCTCCGCTCGCCCGGCGGTACTGGCGCGTCTGGAACGACAACCAGCACGTGGTCGCCGTCGGCTTTCACCGGCTCGTCGCCGGGGTTCAGAGGCGCGTATGTGTCGACAATCCATTTCGCCCGGCCCCCGCCGCTGCTTTTGGCAAGCCCTGCCCAGGCCGCCTTGCGCTCCGCCACCACGCCGCCGGCGCGCCATATCTGGGTCCAGTAGATGCGCGCGTTCTTGATCTCCGCATCACTGAGGTCAGGTTGGAAAGTGTCGACGAGCGCGTCGTCCGGGAAGACGCGTACCCAAAGCTGATGCCGGGTCGCCTCCCCGGCCTGCACGGCCTTGAACCGGATTTCGATGCGCAGCGGAAAGAGCGCAATCGGGTATGAGTCCGCAAGCCGCTCCATACCTTTGATCGGATCGGAAAACGCATTGAACGCCTTCAGCCGCTCGTCGCGAGTGCTTGCGGCCTTGCCGGCGGCGCTCTGCAGGCCCGCGATGTCGGCATCGAGGGAAGCGCTTTCGCGGTGGAGCACCTCGATCCGCTTGCGGCTGGACGCGCCGGTCGCGTCATTGGCGGTCCGGGCAAGTCTTTCGATTTCGCGGTCGATCTTCGCTTTTCGCTGACGGGTGTTGCTAAGGCCGGACTTGGTCTCAGCGGCCGCAGTCCGCGCCTCGTCCAGCGCTGCCCTGGCGTCGTCGAACTCAGACATCGCCGACCTCTTCTTCCGGCAGCAATTCGGATGCGTGCACCGCCATGATCACAGGTGTCTGCAGGGCGATGTACGCAAGTTCGGCGGAGCTGACCGCCGCATTGAGCGGCACATTTCGGTCGCTCTCCCACTGCGGATGCTTTTCCTGAACGTCCGGCGCCGTCGGTTCGATCAGCACCTGCGCCGGAATGGTGGACACCGAGACATGCTTGCCATCCGCGAGCGCCGGAACCACGTCCGTCCAACTGAGGTCGTTCCAGACGTTGAGCGCGCCGTCACGCTCGATATCAAAGCCGAAGCGGGCATCGCCGGGTACCTCCTCAATGCGGAAAAACCAGCCCGGCTTGTCGTCGACACGATCGTCTCCGCGCGCTTGGACCGCGGTTAGATCGAAGCCGAAGAAATAGATGTCGGGCGCAACGCGGGCCTCGTAAAGCGGCGTCATCGGCACGGAGGCCTCATCGAAGCGGCGCTCCTTGGCCTTGTCTGGCGTCGGATCGCTGGCGCTCTTCGGCTGCCACTTCGCCTTTTGCGCCGTGACGATGGTGTTCGGATATTTCTTGAGGAGTTCGCCGCGGATGACGAGGACCAGTTCCTCCTCGTTCTCCCTGCCCGCCTCGCGATTGTCATGGTCGCCGAGGTCGGAGCTGCGTCCCCATTTGTGGATCGGCGGGATATCCTTCAGCGCCTCGCGCGCCGCGGCTTGATTGGCAGCCGCCACGATCTGCGTGCGGACGTCCCAGAACTGGCGGAAGTAGCTGCCGCGCTGATCGGTCGGATATTCACGCCACAAAAGCTCGCGGGCAAATTCGTGGTTGAGGCCGACCATGTACGCCTCGATGAAGCGCTGGTTGGTCTCCAGCAGCGTTACGCTGTCCGGCTCTACGAGATTGAGATTGGGCACGAAAAGGTCGTCGCCGGCATCAACCAACGGCTTGTACATCGGGAGATCGATCTCCGGGTATGCCATCGCCTCGACGAAGTCCTCGCCGATCTGCTCCCGGATACGCGGCGGGATCGTGACGCCGTTGAACACCCACCGCGGCACGGTCAGAGCCGGGTCAGTGCCGATGATCAGGTCGTCACTGACCTTGCCGATATCGATCTTTACCGGCATGGGCACCCGGCCGAGCTTCTCGCTCTCCTGCACGAGGCGGTAGACATCACGCAAGCCGCGTTTGAAGCGCACGCCTTCTGCGCTGTCCGTCTCGCCCGTTGACACCTGCGGCACGGAAGCCGGCGCAAACACGTCGACCGGCGAAGTCAGCGTGAACCCTGAAGAGCCGGGCAGCGCATCGACCGATTCTGGCGTCTGGCCCTCCTCCTTCACTGAGTCCGAGACGGCAACCTGGTCCGCGGTTTGAAACGCTTTCGGCACGAGCGCCAACAGTGCGGCGATGATAGCGGCGGCGACTGCGGCTGCGGCTGCACCGGCAAGAAGATAAGCCAGAACAAGCAGGGCGAGCAGCAGGACGACCAGAAGGATGGCCATCGCCGGATGGGCACGAAGCCACCGGCCGATTTCGGCAAGAAGGTCCACCCCGGGACCTGTCGGCTTGATCGCGTCCGCTATGGCGTCAGGCGTCGGCAGGGCCGGCGGCGTGACCTTGGGCGGCGCTGCCGAGATCTCACCATCGTTAACCCGCGTGACGAGGTTTCCAGCATTGCGCGAGCCGGCGAAGCCCAGACGCTTAGCCAAGCGGCCACCGGGCCTGAGCGCCCGTCGCATGGTGGTCGAGGTCGTGGCCAAGGCCAGCGGGCTGAGCTTCACCCGCTGACGGACCGTCAGACCTTCGCTCACCACGCGCGCCTGCACCGGCGCATAAAGCATGAGAACATTGTCGCGAGAGACGGCACTCACTGCCGCAATCTGCCGCTTGTGCCAGTAGCGTCCGGCTTCCTTGGCAACCTGCGCCTGGCGGATGCGCCGGTTGGCCTCGAGCACGTCACCGATCTGCTCCCAGGCCGCGGCCATGTACTCCTCCTGGCCGTCCTGAATAACGCCGGTGCCGAGGCCGGCGGCGGAGCGCCAGCGGGGATCGAGGTTGAGATCGTGGACCCAGTTGGTGCGGTCGGTCCGGTCGGAACCGTCACGTTCGGTCAGCAAGCGGTCGGTCAGTGCGTGCCAGCGTCCGTAGATAGGCGGCGTGATCAGCGGATCGGGATCGTCGTTGATGTCGCCGTCGAGAAGCGGATTGCCGTTGGCGCCGGCACCGACGGACTGGTAGCTGTCGGCAAGATTGACGAAGGCCGCAAGTTCATTCTGGAAGCCCTGTGGATAGGGCGTCGCCCATTCGTCGAACTTCGTGAATTCGGCCTTTTCGGGCGTGCTGAGGGTCGCGAACGGCGCCTTGAGCGCGCCAGCCATGCGCAGCACGCCATTCAGTTCGGGCTTCTCGATCCCGCTGACATTCGGCGCCGGATCGCGGACATCCATGTCGCGATGACCGACGCGACTATCGACCACCTTCGGCTTCAGGAGGCGGACGAGATATTCGAAATCGCCGCGCGATCCAGTCCGGAAGAACCAGCGATAGTAATACGGAAAGCTCGCGCTGGCGGGACGATTTCCGTAGGTACCCCAAGCCGAGGACAGCGCCGTCAGGGCATTGGCCGCATCGTCGAAGAGCAGCTTCGGATCGATGCCGAGGCCGGCCAAGCGGCCGCTCTCGAAAGTCGGAACGAGAAAAGCGTGATAGGCGGTGTTCGGCGTGAGCTTTCGCGGGCACAGGATGCGCGAATAGGCATTGTCGGGATTTGTCGCGAGCGCGCTTTCGGCCGCCGCACCAACCGCGGCGCTATTCGTGGCAACCACATCGGTCGCCGACAACGCCTCGTTGAAATGGACGTGAGCCCAGGCCCACATTTCGTCGGCAGGCGGCATGACGTCGCCGAGTGCGGCGGTTATCTCGACGAAGGGCAGCGGCTTGCCCGCGATGTTGCCGCCCTCCTTGAACTCGACCCCCTCTTCCAGGACGACCAGCGTCAGCCAGGGGAGCAAGCGCCGGCCGGTCGGCGCGGCAGGCGTGTAGCGCCAGGGCAAATCCTCGTCGTAGAACTCGATGGCGGCGAGATAATTCGGCTCGAAATTCGTTACCCAATTGCGCGGCTCGGTGCGCTGTACCGCATCGGCCTCGATGCCAACGATGTCGCCCGGGCCATAGAGTGCGACGGGGCGATTGACAGGCAGGATGGTCTGACCGCCGCCTTTTCTCGTACCCTCGATGTTCAGCGAAATGTCGATTGTCGCCCGCGTACCCGCGGCCACGCCGCCAATGCGATTGGCAATGCCCCGGCGCAGCCAAGGCAGAAAGGTATAGGTGCCGATCGGCTCGCTCATGCCGCCAGCCTTGCCTCGGCTTCCGGGATGACGTGCAAGGTCTCTCGCGCCGCGGGGTTCTGCTTGATCTGCGTGGCGAGAAAGTCCTGAGCTTTCGCCTGGCTGGTGAAACGCGTCTCGGTGGCGCCGATCGTATTGTCGGCCGCGGCCGCCACCACGAAGCCGGTCGGCATGGCGACAACCTTGTCGTCGAACGGCACCTTTGCGCGTTTGGAAGCGGCAGAATAACTCGAGCGCGCGGCCGAATTGCCCTTCAGGAGCTGAACGAAAAGGTCGAGCGCGACGGCAAAGAACTTGACCAGATGCTCCTTGTAGTTGGAGTCGATGATGATCAGCTCATGGAAGACCACCCGCTTTACCGCGTGCGACGTCGCGACATTGCTGCCGTCGGCGGTCAGGTCGACGCCGGAATCCTGCGGCTCGAAGCTTGGAGAGGAGAGTTTCGTCGCCTCGTCGAGCGTACGGAACTGGGCGGTCGCGAAGGGCTCGACCGGATCGTCGAGCCGGCGGACGCCGGGCGTGTTGACTGTCAGCCTAGCGCTCTCGATGTCGGAAAGCGTCTGATTTCCGACTTTCTGAATGATGAGATCGAGCGGCACAGCACGCTGGCTCACCCGCAAGACGCCGACCGGATGCAGGACCAACTCCTCAGACGATTCGATCTTGCGCAGCGACACGGACAGGCGCCCGCCCTTCGGCGGCAACGCGATCCAGTTTTCGCGCTTGTCGAATTCGGCGGCGAGGATTGGCATCGCCTCGATGTCAGGCAACGTCGTGTTGGCGCTGTCGCCCCAGGTGTGGCTGAAGGGAATGTCAATGTCCCAGAAGAGCAGCGATATCGAGCCCTCGCCCTCAACGTGCCACGGGGACGTTCCCTCCAGCTCGCCACGGACGCGCACGCTGAAGACGCCGGCGCCGAAGACCTTCACCGAGACCGAGGCCGAGAAGGTTATGTTGAAATAGAACGGCGAGAACTGAAACAGTGCGTCGAAGCCGATGTGACCCTCAAGGCTGAACGCGCTCAACCCGAAGAAGAGATCGACGCTCGCACCAAACTGGGCAGTGTTGGAGGTTACAGCGAAGTAGCCGTTGACGCGGATGCGGGCGAAAGGCTCATCAAGTATCGAAATCGAGATGCGGTCGGGACTGGGAAACGGCAGCGGCGGGGGCTTGAAGGCGGGATGAAAGCCGCCGACGCTTATAACGAATTCCGCGTCATCGCCCCAGGCAATGAGCAGGCCCATGTCTCCGCCAAGCGGAATGAAGAGGACGCGGCTCTCGTAAAGCGAAGCGAAGAACCAGAGTCGCTGCTTGTCAACCTCCAGCGCGCCGATGAAATTGACCTGAAGCACGAGAAGCGCCGCGTCCTCGTCGGGCAGTGCGACCTTGAGGACGCCGAGGATGGCGATGTTCCCCGGCGGTATCTCGATGATGATGCCGATCGAAACACTGACGAGGGTTGGCGTCCCCCACCCGAGCTTCGCCATCGGGCCGACGAGGAACGTGTCGGCCTCCGGCGGGAAGAATCGACGCAAGTCGGAGATGATCTGCGGCGCGTTGGCGATCACGTCGTGGGGGAACATGACGCTTTCGATCGAACCGTTCTTGACGCCGGCCGCCAGCTCCTCAAGCTTCATGGTGCGGTTCAGGCCGAGCAAGCCGCCGACGGCGTTCAGGGTGAAGCCGAAGCCGAGCTGCAGCGGCGTGCCGAACTCCGCCGTGATGATGATCAGCAGCGAAAAGCCCTTGGAGCCATCCGGCATCTTTGTGTTGATAAGGCCGATCGCCTTCAGCGACAGGAATTCTGCAAAGGTGAGTTCGAGCGCCCCGGCGTATTCGCCCTTGTCGAAATCCAGATAGAGGAAGCCACCGCCCCGCACGACGCCGGCATCCAGTGCTAGTCCAACCCCTGTCGGCGGTTTGAATCCAAGCTTGAGGTCAATCGGGCCGTATTTCGCGTCGGCGCCGGAGACGAACGACAGGTCAAGCTGAACGCCCATGCGCTCGACGGAAGCCGTCAGCGGGCCAAGCTGCCCCTTGATGCCGGCCGATGTCTCCAGCGTCAGCGAACCGTTGTCGTTGATCCGCAACATCAGGAAGAGCGTCTCAAAATCCACGAAGCCCAAGCTCTGGTGCATCGGGATTGCGATCTCGAGCCCACCGGCCGCTTTGACCACGAGGCCTTCGCTCAGTCGGTATTCGAGGCCTATGTCGAAACGGCCTTCTATATTCGCACCGGCAAGAAGCGAGCCGAGAAAGCCGTCCGCGCCCTCGCTTCCGAGCTTCAGGACCAAGCCCTTCAAGTCGGAGAAGGCGCGCGGCTCGATCTCGATTCCGGAAGCCGTTCCTGCGCCGATCACGATGCCTACTCCGACGCCGACGTCGTCGGCGGCGAGGCTGACCAGGCTGTTGCCGCCGACGATCGTGAACGGTCGCGCGGTTTGGTTGCGATTGACCGCGAAGGACAGATCCCCCGAGACGGAGGCGGCTTTTGGCGTGGCGCTGACGGCGAACGGCGGCCTCAGTCTTCCGATGACGCCACCTTCGAAGGCAAGCGTCGATTCCAGCGCCGCGCCCCAATTAGCGTTGAAGGCGGCACGCCCCGTGAGGGTCTTCGACATGTTGGCTGTAATGTCGAGCATCAGCCCGGGTGGATTGACCGAACTGTCCCGGCTCCAACGGAACGGCCCCTTCTCGATGAAGGCGTCCGCGCCGACCCGGCCGAGCTGGAACGAAGCTTCTCGATGGAAGAAATCGGCAGCCGCACGAAAGAAGTTGAAAGGATCGAACGCCGACGTTCCCCAGCCGAACACGTTGCCGAAATGCGCTACCGGATCGGTGATCAGGTCCTTGAAGCGTTCAAGGTGCAGCGCCTTCACGACGTATGGGCGGCTCAGCGGGTCGGCGGGGTTGGCATTCACCGCTTCCCAGTCGATCAGGCCAAGCAGCTTCAGCAGGTAGGCAAGACGAGGCCCCTTAAGTTCCAGGACCGAGATGACGAGGTAGTCGATCATCTTGCGCGCCATGTCGCCCACGAAATTCTGGACGGACAGGCGCTCGGCCGGATCGGCAATGGTCGGCGCTAGAGCCTGCACGCGCGAAACCAATGCATTGGCCGAATCGAAATACTCAAAGAGGCCGTCGCCAAGCTGCAAAAGGGCAGCGATAAGCTCGCCCTCGTCTCCGGACGCGAGCGCTGCATCAAGGGAATCCGCTGCCGCGGTGATCTGCCCGCTGGAATCCGCGAGGGCGGCGCCCGCCGCCTGCACCGTTGGATTGGCGGCAATCGCATCCGGAATTCGAAGCCCGAGGCCATCGGTGTTGAGTTCTGATGCGAACGCACCGGTAGCTCCGAGCGCGCGCGCCAGCCAGACGCCCAAACTGACGATGTAGACTTCCTCCCCGGCCATGCTTTCCTCGCCCCCAACGGATTAGTTCAGTTCGTCATGCGCCCGCGTGGCTTTTCACCGCGTCAACCATCCCGGCGCCATATGCATTCCGGTAATCAGGGTCGGCAGGCAAAGGCCCTGCGCCGTCGCGAGAATTGCCAGGCGACAAAAACACGCGCCGTACGTCGTCGACGGACAGATCCTTGTTCTTTTCGAGCATCAGCGCGACGACACCCGCGACAGCCGGCGCCGACATGCTCGTGCCGTTGAATACATCAAAGCGATTTCCTTCCTGAAAGGCGTAGTCGAGAAGGTGAACAAGCAGGTGATCGGAGTCCTTGCTGAGAGCCGCGTTGATGTTGACGCCGGGGGCAGCAACATCGGGCTTGTCGAAGAGCGGCCCAAGCGGCGGATTGGAATAATCGCGCACGGGGCCGCGGGACGAAAACGAGGCGATGGCATGAAAGGCGGCGGCGCCGCTCACAAGGTTGGCGTCGTCGTAAGCAGCTACTGCGATGATGTTTCTGGCGCATGAGTCCCCGTCCAGGGTGCTTGCCCCCGTAACGTCTATGGGCGTGATCGGCGTCGGCGAGCCGGCGATGATCTCCGGCGGAGGCAGGACGCTCGCATCGCTATACTGGTTTGGGATTTGGAATCCATATCCGTCCTGCTGTTCGCAGGTCGCATGAATCACGGTCCCCGGTGGCGCAGTCAGAATGACGTCGTAGTAACCTTCTGCATGCTGAGGCGGACTGGTGCGATCCGACGGAAGGAGAATTAGACTCATGCTGTTACGTCGGACCGTCACGGTGCCGCCGGCCCCATCCGGTCGCTGCACCGGAGGGTCGACGTTATGAAAAATGTAGCGCTCCTTGCCACCGTCGAAAGTCTTGTGCAGCTCGCCGGCAAAGACGGGGGCCGAAAAGCCGGCCTCCGTCGGAACACGAACCGCGATGCTCACATCCTGCGGCGCGGTTACCTCCCGGTACCAAAAGGTCACCCGCAGATTCTCGACGTCAGTCTCACGGGTGCAATTTGTATAGGTGGTGCGGTTTGGGCCGCGGTTTTCATAAAGCTCGAACGGGACGACGATCTGGCCAATATCCGGGACGGTGATCCTTGCGTAGGCACGGTCTTCCGCATCGCCGCTGTTGCCCGCTGCCTTGACCAGGATCGCGCCCTTGGGAAAGTGCTTGTCGTCGGCCGCATGGGTCGGATCAAACACCTCGTCAAGCCAGCGAGCGTCGGCGTCCAGGCCATCGCCCGCGTCCATGGAACTTCCGAAACTGCAGTTGATGACGATGGCCTTGTCGAGAAGCTTCGCCACGCGCAGGCAGTACATCACGGCATCGCGAAACTGGACGCCCGGCGACACGATACCGTTGTTGGCATCGATGGTTTCGATCGGCCCGTCGAGATACTTGACCATGATCAGATCTGCTTCGGGAGCGATCCCCACCAGAGCGGCGTCCGTCGTCGGCGCATGGGTCGGACCGCCCGCCGCGATCGACATGACGTGCGTGCCGTGTCCCTCGCAGTCATGATGGGGAAAATCGAGCGGAAGCAGAGGGAAGAGCGAGTCCCGAAGCGCGTCGTTGATCGCGGCGCTTTGGTATTCGAACTCCGTACGTGGTCGAGGAAAGCAGGAGATCTGAATCTGGACCGGCCTCCCCCGGCCTCGGAAGGAGGCCCATGTCCCAAACTCGAAGAATTCGGGTGTCGTAGTGCGGTGATATCGCTTTGTTGAACATCGGGTGGGAAACATCGATCCCGGTGTCGATGACCGCAACGATCACCCCCTTGCCGGTTGCGCCACCGGATGCGGTAGTCAACGTTCCGGTGGCGACGTCGGCATGCCAGAGACCGTCGCCGCCGATAGTACCGACCGTGGACGCGCGTGCACGGATGTCTCGCGCGGCCTTGTCCAGGCTTCGGCGTTTGGGCGTTCCCGCCGAAATCAGAAGCACGTTCGGATGTTGCGCAAGCCTCTGCAAATCCGCGAAGCGCACCGAACCGATCGCCTCGTCGCCCATCACCGTCGCGGTCGAGAAGCCGAGCGTCTCAAGTGGCGCGAGGTCGCCCTCGAAGTGAAGGATAACGGTGATGGCCTTGTCGGGTTCGGATATGGCCGACTCTTGCTGGAATTGCCGGAGCGCCATTGCCAGGCCAGGATCGAGCTTCGCCCAATCAGACATGAGTCACCGCCGCGTGAACTCACACCCCCGTCCGTGCCCAAGGGGACTATATCGCGAATTGCGAGACGCGATAGAGCCGGGAAACTTGATTCTTATTGTTCGCACCGACAGCGGACGGGGCGCGAGAACAATCGACTGGCGCCACCGATCGCACGTACGCGCCAATCGCACTTAATTCTTGCGGCGCGTCACAATCTCAGATCTGGCTGCCCCACTTGCCGACATGCTTGACTTGCCAATCCCGTTAAACAGGAACCGCCCCTCGACAGCGGCAAGCAGTGCACCGATGGACCCGACGTGCCGGCCGAGGAGCCGCCATTGGTGAGCCGTGCCGAGGGAACAACAGGCCCTGAGATAGCCGTTACCGCTTCAGTTCGCACCTGCCGAAGACGCGTGGCTGCGAAACCACTGCGGTTCGTATGCCAATGGCGCAACGAGTTTCTCGGCGCGTCCGTGCCAAAGGTCGGTGGCGCTGTGCAGGTAACGCATGCTCAACTCCAGCCCCTGGCCGTACATGGACTGGTTAAGGCCGTCGGCCGTTGCCTGCTCGAGCGTGGCCTGGGACACGCTTTCCCCACGATGGAGCGCGCGCACGACTTCAATCACCGGATCGCTATCGAGGTAGAACCTGGTTTCGACGGCATAGCGCTTCATCAACTCGGGATCCGGATCGTTGAAGGCTTTCACCCAAATCGACGTGTCGAGGTAAAGCGGCTGCACGTACTCCATCAGGTGATCGAACCACGTCAGGAACGCCTCGTCATTGTGAGGCTGCGGCGGCTTGAACGTGTGGGCGGATAGCAGCGCCCTCTGGAACATCGTGCCGATGAAACGCTCAAACACGCGGCCTGCATCGCCCATATCGGCGAGAAACAGAGGGTCGAAAGGCGCTTCGTTCCCGGACAGATAGACCTTGCGATAGACGTGGGTGTCGCAATAGGCCGAGCAGGTCATCACCTCGACAGGATCCACCTCCTTTTCGCGCCCACGAGCGCGCGGATTCCCCATCAGCACGTCATGCGTCAGATTCCACTCCGACCCGGCATGCATCGAAAGATAAGGCTTGGCGACGGTGTCGCATGCCTGGTGGGTGATGCCGCCAACGGCCCAGGCCAGCTTCTTCTCTATTTCCGGATGGGCCTCGGGGTCGTCCCACCGCTTGATCGACTCGGCCAGCAGCGGATGCATCCACTTGCCTCCGCCGCGGGTGCAGGCACCGAGCCGCACCACCTGCGACTGCCGTTCGCAGGCATCGGTGAAGGCGTTTTCAACGCGTTCATCCGCCTTCATCAACCTCAGACTGTCGTCGCAGATAGCCCAGTGGGTCAGCATGTCAGACATGACGAATCCTCTCAAAAAGTGTTGGTGGTGATCGGTCGGCGCCGAATGGGCGGCTCATGATGGCAGGCCCTGAAGCTCGATCTCTTCCGCGTGGTGGCATGCGGCTTGTCCCCCTCCAGGCATGGGACGTAATTCCGGCACCTCTTTTCGGCATATGTCGGTGGCGAAGGGACAGCGGGGGTGAAACAGGCATCCCGGTGGAGGGCGGGCCGGGTCGGGGACTTCCCCGGTCAGCTCGCTGCGAGCCCGCCCACGCAACTCCGGCGTGGAAACCGGGATCGCGTCGATGAGGGCCGCCGTGTAGGGATGGCGCGGACGGGCGAATATCTCGACGGTCGGCGCGAACTCGACAATGCGCCCCACATACATCACCGCGACATGGTCAGAGACATGCTTGACCACCGACAGGTCGTGACTGATGAAGAGGTAGGTGAGGTCGAACTCGTCCTGCAGATCCTGCAGCAAATTGAGCGTTTGCGCACGGACGGAAACGTCGAGTGCGGAGACCGCCTCATCGGCCACCACGAGGTGCGGCTCCACCACCAACGCGCGGGCGATGACGATCCGCTGCCGCTCGCCGCCCGAGAAGGCGTGTGGGTAGCGCGACATATACTCCGCCCTCAATCCAACCCTCTGCATGATCGAGGCGACACGATCCTGCACTTCGCCGCGGGCGACACCCGCCCCGAACAACGGTTGCCCGATGGCCTCCAGCACGGTCTGTCGGGCGTTGAGCGACGTGAATGGATCCTGGAAGATCATCCGGATGTCGTGGCGAAGGTCGGCCAGAACCTGGGGGCTGGCATTGGCCAAGTCGACCCAATCCGGCGTCCCCCGCCTGCGGTAGCGGATTTCCCCGTCAGTCGGCTCGTAAACGCGGAGGATCGTGCGGCCAAGGGTGGATTTGCCGCATCCGGATTCCCCGACCAGCCCGACGGTCTCGCCGTCGTGGACTGTCAGATCCACGCCATCGACGGCCTTGACCGTGCCGGTCTTCTGTTTGAAGAACCCGCCTGTCTGCCCGAAATGCATTTTGAGGTTGCGCACCTCCAGGCAGGGCGCGCCTTCATCCCTGGTTGTCGGGGTCGACTGCGTGCCATCGCTCATGCGGGCACCTCGGCACTGCCGTTGCGAGCCCAGGCGTCCGCATAGCGGGGATCATGTTCGAAACACCGCGACGTACGGCCGCCGAGTTCGTAGAGATTCGGCACCGCGCGGTCGCAGATCCCCATGCGCCGCTCCGGGCAACGGGTGACGAAGGGACATCCAGCCGGGCGGGCGAACGGACTCGGTACCATGCCCTTGATCTGCGTCAGGCGGGTGCCGCGTTTCAGGTCAACACGCGGCATTGAGCCGAGTAGCGCCCTTGTGTACGGATGCCGGGGCGCACGAAACAGGTCGTAAACACCAGCCTGTTCCATTGTCCGGCCGAGGTACATGACCGTCACCTCGTCGGCGACTTCTGCGACCACGCCGAGATCATGGGTGATCAGCATAATCGAGAGGCCGAACTCCTTCTGGATCCCGCGCATGAGCTTGAGCACGTTTGCTTGCGTGGTGACGTCGAGGGCCGTCGTCGGTTCGTCGGCAATAAGCAATTCCGGCTTGCAGGCAAGCGCCATCGCGATCATCGCCCGCTGCCGCATGCCGCCCGACAGCTGGAAGGGATAGGACGAATACCGGGCGGATGGATTCGGAATCCCGACCGTTCCGAGCAGGTCGATTGTCCGCGCCTTGGCATCCGCCTTCGATACCTCTTCATGGACCAGGATCATCTCGCTGACCTGATCGCCGATCGTGTGGACCGGGGACATCGAGGTCATCGGTTCCTGAAAAATCATGGAGATATGCTTTCCCCGGATGGCGCGCATTTCCCTGCTGTCGGGGTGGAGCTTGGCGATGTCGACGGTGCGGCCGTCCTTGAAGTGGTAGATCATCTCGCCCGAGACGATGCGGCCCGGCCTGCGCAGAATCTGCAGGATCGACGAGGCCGTGATGGACTTTCCCGAGCCGCTCTCGCCGACGACGCACATCGTGTGATTGCGCCTTAGCGTCAGATCGAGGCCATCGACCGCTTTGACGGCGCCGGCGCGGGTTTCGAAGTGGGTCGAAAGATTGCGGATTTCCAGGAGAGTATCGGACATGGCGGCCCCTAGTGATGCGAGTAGGGGTCGGCGGCGTCGCGCAGCCCATCGCCCAGGAAGTTGAGGGCCAGGACCGCAACAACGACCGCAACGCCGGGAAGCAACAACCAGGGTGCGGTTGCGACGGTGTTCACATTCTGCGCCTCCTGAAGCAGCACTCCCCAGCTGACGACCGGCGGACGCAGGCCGATGCCGAGGAAGGAAAGCGCCGTCTCCGCGAGGATCATTTCGGGGATGGCCAATGTCGTGACGGCAATGACGTGGCTCATGAAGGCCGGCAGGAGCTGCCGGGTTATGATGCTGAATTCCTTGATGCCATCGAGCCGCGCCGCGACGACAAAGTCCTCGTTCTTCAGCGACATCACCTTGCCGCGTGTTTCGCGGGCGAGCGACGTCCAGCCAATGAGCGACAAAAGTATCGTGATCATGAAGTAGACGGCGAGCGGATCCCACGTGAGGGGAATGGCCGCAGCCAGACCCATCCACAGCGGGATCGTCGGCATGGAGCGCAGGAACTCGATCGTGCGCTGAATCAACCGATCAATACGGCCGCCGTAGTAGCCGGATATGCCGCCGAGGATCAGCCCGATCACGAGGCTCAGGGCCACGCCGACCAGACCGATCGACATCGACACGCGCGTCCCGTACACGATGCGGCTGAAGTTATCGCGGCCCAGCCGATCGGCGCCCAGCAGATAGAACGGTTGCTGGGGATCGACCGGTCCGACCAGGTGCCGGTTCCATTCGAACAGGCCCCAGAAGCGGTAGGTGTCGCCCTCGACAAAAAGGCCGATGGGGATCACCTGCTCGGGATCTTCGACGTAACTGCGCCGAAAAGTCTTCGGGTCGGTCTCCGATTTGTACCCGTAGACGTGCGGCGACCAGCGCCAGCTGTCGGCGGCAAACATGTGCACGCTCATGGGCGGCACATATCTGTATATGCCGGATGTCGCATTCGGATCCTGCGGAGCGATAACCTCCACGAACGCTCCGACGAAATAGATAGACAGGACGACCCACAGCGCCACGACCGCTGCCTTGTGGCGCGTGAACTTCCAGCGCATGAGATCCCACTGGCTGGCAACATCCAGCACGTTGGTCGCATCGGCGACCGCCAGTTCTTCGGCGGTTGGCGCATGTGGGTTGAAAGGGCTTGCGCCACCTAGCTCCGGCTTCACGGTTCCCGGCGCAATCCTGTCAATATCGGCGGCCATCGCTCACTCCAGCCGAATGCGCGGATCGAGGATCGCGAGGAGGATGTCCGAGACGATCGTGCCGGCGAGCGTCAGAATTGATAGGAGCAGGATGAACGCGCCCGCCAGATACATGTCCTGGCTCTGCAGCGAGTTCAGCAACAGCGGCCCTACCGTGGGCAGGTTCAACACGACCGAGACAATCACTGCGCCCGAAACCAGATTGGGCAGTACCCACCCGACGGTCGAAATGAAGGGATTGAGGGCGATCCGGATCGGATATTTCAGGATCAACCGCAGCTCGGTCAGGCCTTTGGCACGGGCAGTCGTGACGTAGGGCTTGTTGAGC
The DNA here is from genome assembly GCA_963798195.1 of uncultured Alphaproteobacteria bacterium. Lineage (GTDB taxonomy): Bacteria > Pseudomonadota > Alphaproteobacteria > Rhizobiales > Kaistiaceae > CAVSRC01. The sequence goes on from CAWCSF010000010.1 coordinate 1,558,545, forward strand.
TCGTCGAGCAGATTTGCCCGCATGATGCGGATGAGTTCTGCCGTCCTGGCGGTGCCGATCACAATAATCGGGATCCACAGATGGCTGACCAGATCCCAGAGCTTCGCCCACGAGAACGGCGCCCCGCGGTACTCCGGCGAAAACAGTCCGCCGACCGATTGCCCGAAGTACTTGAAGCCGATGTACATCAGCACCAGCGCCAGCAGGAAATTCGGGATCGCCAGTCCGATGAAGCCGATGAAGCTGACAATGTAGTCCCCGAGCGAGTATTGCTTGACCGCCGAGAACACGCCGATCGGGAACGAAATCGCCCAGGCGAACAGCAGCGTCGAGACAGACAGCAACAAGGTGAAGCCGAGCTGATCCCAGATCAGTTCCGCCACCGGCCGGCGCCATTGAAACGAGTAGCCGAAATTTCCTTCGAATATGATTCCGCTGATCCAGCGCCAATACTGAACGTAAATGGGCTGGTCGAGGCCGAACTGGCGCGTGAGAAAATCGATCTGCTCCTGGCTGATCTCGTTGCCCCGCTGCAGGCTTGCCACCAGCGTTGTCAAAAAGTCGCCGGGCGGCAGCTGAATGATGATGAAAGCTGCGATGGAGATGAGGAACATCATCACCACCATGGCCAGCAGCCGCCGGACGATGAATTTCACCATCGGTCCGCTCGTTCCTGGTGATGAATGCCGCGTTCCATAGTGACGACTGACGGGTCCGCGTGGTGGGGGCGGCTCAGGCGAGCCGCTCCGCCTCGCTCAGGAAGTCGGGATTGGGATCGAGCGCCATTCCCGGCACGTCCGGGACGGTGACCGTACCGTCCGGGTTTACCGGTGCGGTATGGAGGAAGATGTCGGCCCTGGTCTTCGGTTTCGGGTAGTATTCGAGCATGCGGGCGTTCGGGATGGCTGCAAGCAGATTGAGGTGAGCGAGCTGCTCGCCGTGCGGACAGATATCGATGCCGTTCGCGTCAGCCATTGCTGCGATCTTGAGGAATTCGGTGACCCCGCCCGTGTAGCGCGCGTCGGGCTGCAGGATCGAAATCGCACCGGTTGCGATCAGATCGCGGAAACCATGCTTGGTGTACTCGTTCTCGCCGGTCGCCAGCGTCATGCCGGTCGCCTCAAAGATTCGACGGAATCCATCGTAGTCGTCGGGCTGAACCGGCTCCTCGAACCAGAAGATGTCCTGGTCCTCGACTTCTTGGCTAGGCTGATCGCGTCGTAGGCCCGATAGGCGCAGTTGGCGTCGATCATCAGCTTGATGTCAGGTCCGATCGCCGCGCGCACGGCCCGCACGCGTTCGACGTCCTCGGCGATGGAAACCGCACCCACCTTCATCTTGACTGCACGTGTGCCCAGCTCGACGAAACGCACCATCTCTTCGGCCAGTTCCTTATTCCCCTTGCCCGGCGCGTAATAGCCGCCGGCGGTGTAGATGGGGATGTCGGTACGGAAGCCGCCGACGAGCTTGTAGAGGGGCAGCCCCGCCGCCTTGCCCTTGACGTCCCACAGCGCGATGTCGATGGACGACAGCGCTCGGGTCTCCATGCCCCGCCGCCCATAGAGCTTGGGTGACCACAGCTCCCGCCAGATAGCCTCCGTCATCAGCGGATCGCGCCCGATCAGCTTTTCGCTGAATTGCTGGCGGAAGGCGCGCTCGGCGGGCCGCGGCCGGCCGATCCCGTAACCGGTTATTCCGCCGTCGGTGTGCACCTCGACGAAGCTGATCTCATGGTTCGTATAAGTGTGGAGGCCGTTGCTGATCGGAACGTCCCGCTTCCACTTGTACTCCTTGAATTCAATGCTGGTGATCTTGAGCCCGGACCCCGTCATTTATCGTCTCCTGAGAGTACTTCGCGCTTTTTCTGGAGCCGCCGCCTGGTAACGGCTGGCCAACGCTTTATTCGCCGTCGCGTCGGGCTAATTGCCGGCAAAGTGCACGGCGACAACATGCGGCCGAGAGTGCGCCGGTGGGCGCACTCCCGCGTTTGTCATGCGAGCGCTACTCGCTGATCGCGTACTGCTCGACTTGCGTCGGCCCCGGGAAGAGCGGCGCCGAGCTGGCATACGCGCGATCCGGCACATTGTGCAGCCGGGCCGTGTGGATGCCGATGCCGTTGACCGGCAGACTGAGCCCAAGGATGGTGAACTGCTTCTTGTGAATGGCGAGAATCTGCCTGTAGAGGTCCGCCTGGCGCTTGGGATCCGGCTCAACCTGCATCTTCTCATAGAGAGAGATGACTTCCTTCATCCAAGCCGGCGGCTCCTGCGGATCGTTGCCGACCTTTGTGTACCAATGCACCCAGCCGGTCATCCAGGCTGCGTCCGAATTAAGAGGAACGTACGCCCGCGGGAAGATGTAGGTGGCCATCGACCCTCCGTCCCCATCGTCGACCAGGACATCGTGCTGGTTGGAGTCGCGGAACACGTTCTTGGCGGCCTTGTCGAGTGCCCGCCACTGGACATTGAAGCCGATGGCCTTCCAGTCGTCCGCGATGAAGGGCAGCATGTCGACGTAAGGCTGGCGGTCGGCACGAGTGACGAGGGTAAAGCCGGTCGGCTTGCCGTCAGGTGACAGCCGCCAACCGTTCGCATCGCGCTTGTCATAGCCGGCCTTGTCGAGAAGCTCGTTCGCCATCTTGGGATCGTACTGGGTGAACTGCGTTCCCATCTCCTTGTCGTAGAACGCGGTTTCGTTGGGATTCGGGGAGATCTGGTGGGGCGTGCCCTGACCCGCGTAAACGATGTCGATGATCTTCTGCCGGTCGATTGCAACGCTCATGGCGATGCGCACGTCCCGGGTGGAGAACATCTTCCCGAGGACCGGATTGTGGTCGGTCTCGTTGATGTGAATCTGGACCGGTGAGGAAGACGGATCAACGATCTCGAAGAACTTGAGTCCTGCCTTTTCCGCATTGTCATAGAGGACAGCGCGGTTCGCCGGGGTGTTGACGTAGCGAGCGTTGTAATCGACCTCGCCGTTCAGCACCTTGAGGAGCATCACCTCAAAGTCCTTGACGACCTCGATCGTCGATTTGTCGATGTAGGGAAGCTGATTACCCTTGTCGTCAACCTTCCAGTAGTAGGGATTGCGCTCCATCGTGATCAACTGCGTATCGTCGGCCGACCGCGTAAAAACCCATGGATTGAGAGTTGGCAGATCGAGGTTGGTGTAGACGTCGTGCATGGCCACGAACCGCTCTTCCCAACTCTTGAAGCCGGCCTTCTTCGCCTCGGCCTCCGCGTCCTTGTTGAAGTCGGCGTGGAACTGCGACAGGTAGTGCTTCGGATAGGTGCCGATGTTGATGCCGCTCGACGTCCCGAGGAGGAGAGGCAACAGCGACTTCGGCCGCTTGAAGCTCATTTTGACGGTCTCGTCGTCGATTGCCTCGACCTTCATTCCATCAGCGGCCCTGATGAACGAAAGCCGGATCAGGGGATCGAAATTGTCGTTGAACTGGGCGTGCTCGGCCCAGAAGACGATATCGGCTGCGGTGAAGGGTTCGCCATCCGACCACTTCATCCCCTTGCGCAGGTGAAAGGTGTACTCGGTAGCGTCGCCATTGACATCATAGCTCTCGGCAATGTTGGGAACGGCGCCGTTTCCTTCCGTGTTCCAGCGCATCAACGGCTCGTAGGTGTAGAACGTCTGGAGCCAGGATTCGTCGCCGGCACCGGTGTAGACTTGGCGTAGATCGCCGCCGTAGGTGCGGACGCCATCGACGGGTGTGATCACCATCGGTTGACTGCCCACACGCTCTGCGACTGGCGGCAGTTTGCCGCTCGCCACCAGGGGATCGAGCATCGGAGATTGCCCGGTTGCCGTCTGTGCCAGCACCGGCGGCGCAAGCAGACAAGCACCCAGGACGCCAATGAGCAGGGCTTGCGCGCTCGCGCGGCGCGTGAATTGTTTCAGCATTTTTCCTCCCATTGCGTTGATCACGGAGTGGGTTTTCTCCCACTTCCCTACGCATCGACATTCTTAGGGACCTAGACCAATGCGGTCTAATCACTAAAAGTACCCAGTCGATGCACGCAGGTTATGGGCAGAGGAATGGCGCGACTTGTAAGCCGCATTAGCATCCGCGAAATGGAGTTGATCGGAGCCATCCTCACCCATGGCACGATGGCCAAGGCGGCGCAGAAGATGAACATCTCCCAGCCGGCCATCAGTCGGATGGTCAAGCACGCCGAACAGCGGACCGGCCTGCAGCTCTTCGAGCGCCGCGGGTCCAAGCTCATCCCCACGCGCGACCTCGCGGCGCTAAGCGGGGAGTTCGAACGTGTGTTCGCCAGTATCGACCGGGTTCAGAACCTCACCTGGGCGCTCGGTGCGGGGCTCGCGCGACCACTCTACATCTCCACCATGGCCGTTCTCGCCGAGACGCTGCTGACGCCCGCCATCGCAGACCTCAGGGTCGCACATCCCCGGACACCGCTCGCCGTCAAACTCAATCACCGCCACGGGGTTGAAGAAGACGTTATCCGCGAAGAAACGGACCTCGGCCTGGTCCATGGGGTCTTTCATCATGACTCGATAATGGCTATCCGACTTTGTTCGGCGCGCGTCGTGTGCTTGATGCATCGGGAACATCCGCTGGCGAACAGGGACGGTATCGGTCCCAAAGATCTCGCGAACGAGAATATCATTTCGATGGGGCGCCTTTCCCCGTTGAGCCAGCAGGTTGTCGATGCCTTCGAGTCCGCTGGTGTCGAACGGCGCATCGCCATTCAGATCGCCGACTCCGGCATTGCGGCCCATTTCTGCGCTCATGGGTTGGGCCTTGCCCTGCTCGATCCTTTTTTCGTCGGCACCGTTCCGCTCGAGAGCCTTGTGGTCCGTCCGTTTCTCCCGACGGTAAAAACCGAGTGCTTCGCAATCTTCAGCAATCGCCGTGTCTTGCCAGAGCTGGAGACCGATCTGCTCGAGCGATTGCAGACGGCCGGTGCCGATTGGGAAACGAAGTTCGCCGAGTTTCTGAATGCCTGACAGCGCTGGCGATCGATGGGCGGCTCATGGGAGCCCGAAAGACCGAAAGCACGGACATTTCCAACGAGACGACCCGACGCCTCCTCCGACTCGGTAGTCGGCAACGCCAGATACTCATTCAGCTTGCGCGCGGGCAGTTCGCGGCGGATGGCGAGGAAAACGGCGTAACGGTGCATCTTCCAATGGTGGGTGTAACAGGGCTCGAACCTGTGACCCGCTGATTAAGAGTCAGCTGCTCTACCAACTGAGCTATACACCCGAAGCCGTACGGCATGTCTCCGTGCGGCCGGCCGTTCTACTATCAAAGGCCCCCCGGCCTGTCCAGTTAAGTGAACTTTCTCGGCAGACCTCAGCAAGCACCTGATCGCATTAACGATTTTCGAGCGGCAAAGCCGCCGCGGCGCTGAGATCTGCTCCGCTACAGCCGCGGCTGCTTGAAGATGTGGATCTTGTGGCCCTCGACCGCGATCCGCTTCTCCTTGACCAGCGCGCGCAGCTGCTTGTTCACGGCCTCGCGGCTGGCACCCAGCATCTGGGCAAGCGTGCCCTGGGTCAGGTCGAGCTCGACCGAGGCCATGTCAGCTTCGACGCGCCCGTGGATCACTGCGATCTGGTTGAGAAGGACCAACAGGCGGTGGCGGAGGTCGTGGAAGATTGCCTGGTCGATCTGCGCATTGGTCGAGCGCAACCTCTCGCACAGCGTCAGGATGATCTGGCGGGCGAGCTTGGGTGAATTGTCGAGGAGATCGATAAACGGCTTGCGCGGAATGAAGACCAGCTTCGACTCGGTCAGCGCAGCAGCGCCGGCGCTGCGCGGAAGCCCGTCGAGGAGCGCCATCTCGCCGATGACCTCGCCCTCCTCCGACAGATTGACCGTCGCCTCGCGTCCGTCCTCCGCCGTCAAATAGACCCGGAGAATCCCCGACGTGATGACATAGAGGCCATCGGACTCGTCGCCCTGATCAAACAGCACGCCGCCGGACGCAAGCGACATCTCGCGGGCGATGCCCGCGAGCCGCCGCAACTCGTCCTCGTCCAGGCCGTTGAACAGGAGCGTGCGCCCCAACTGAACGGCCAGATCCTGGCTTGCCATTGCGTCCCCTCCGCGCCTTCCTGCTACCATTGCTCAATGTTATTGGCGAGCGTCATGGATGAGGCGGGCCCCGTGATCGCCCCTTAAGCCCAGTGTCGAGCCATTTCAAGGCTTTAGTAGGCGGAACGCGGGCCGACATCTGCCGGAATCAGGAGGACCAGATGGACTTATCTCAAGTAACTAGCTTCGGCACACTCGCGTGGACCTGGGGGGCAACCTTCATCCCCAACCTGGCGGTCGCGATTACGGTGCTGGCGCTGGGTTTCTACTTTTCCGGTCTTGCCTCGCGCGGCGTCCGCAGCCTTCTCTCCCGCACGGTGCATTCCGACACGACGCTCGTCCCCGTAGTCGCCACGATCGTCAGGTACGGCATCGTCCTTTTCGTCATTGTCGCGGCACTTGCCCAGCTCGGCATCGAAACAACGTCAATCCTGGCAGTTCTTGGCGCCGCCGGTCTCGCCGTCGGCCTAGCGCTCCAAGGCACGCTTTCCAACATTGCCGCCGGCATCATGCTGCTGTGGCTGCGGCCCTTCCGGCTCGGCGACTACATCGGCACCAACGATGTCGCCGGCACTGTCGAGGAAATCAACCTCTTCCACACGCGGCTGAGGACATGGGACGGCATCTACAAGTTCGTTCCCAACTCGCAGCTTTGGAACACCACGCTGACCAACTTCAGCCGCAACCGCACGCGCCTGATCCTGATCGAGTTCGGCGTCGCCTACGAGGATGACATCGCCACCGCCCGGAACGTGCTGCGCGAGCACGCCGCCGGGCACGCCAACGTGCTCGACGATCCCGCCGTGCAAGTCGTACCGCTGTCACTGGGCGACAGTTCCGTCGTGCTGCAGGTGCGCGCGTGGTGCACCACCGCCAAGTTCTGGGAGACGCGCTGGGACCTGACCCAGGGCGGCAAGAAGGCGTTGGAGGCCGCCGGCATCACCATCCCCTTCCCGCAACGCGTCGTGCATTGGAAATCGGACGGCGGCCCGCCCTCGCCGGACGCCCGGGCGGCGTAAGTGGAGTTGCGGCTGGTCGCCTCCTCGCTCGATGGTGCAAACCCACGCTGCCGCGGGAAGATAGAGGGCCTGGCGCTGACCGCCGACGGCAAGCTCTTCATGACCAACGACAACGACTTCGGCATCGCCGGGGACCCAACGAGCATCGTGATCATCGCCGACGCCGGCATCGGCCCACGCTAGGCGTGTCGCCAAAACGAAATGGGACGGCGCGGGAGCAACAACTCGCGCCCTCTTCTTATGTAGTTAGCCGGCTACGTCTAACAGCATCCCGTTTTGCCAGTTCCCGGACGGGGGAAAAGTCGACTTTTATGCAGAGGACCAAGGCGTGCGCCGATCTGCCGCTTGCACCGCTGCCGGATCCCGAAACGGATTCAACTTTGAGCGAGAACGGCTCCTAAATTCAAAGGAGAGCCGGCCGCGCTCTTTCGGGCGCGGCCGCTTTCGCGTTCTAGAGCACCGCGCGGGGAACGGCCGCGGTCGCAGATTGTGCGTGAATGCGCTGGCGCTTGAGCAGCAGCTTGTTCACCGCCGAGACGTACGCCTTTGCCGAGGCAACCATGGTGTCAGTATCGGCGCCGCGGCCCGTGACCACCTTCTCGCCTTCGCCGAGCCGCACGGACACCTCGGCTTGCGCGTCGGAGTCCTCGGTGACGGCGCCGACCTGGTAGAGCTGGAGAGTCGCCTCGTGCGGCGCGATGGTGCGGATCGCCTTGAACATGGCGTCCACCGGACCATCGCCGATGGCTTCCTTGGTAATGTGCTGGCCCTCCACGTCGAGCGTCACGATCGCCTTCTGCGGTCCGCCGGTGCCGGCGATGACGGTCAGCGCCACCAGACGGATAGATTCTCCGGCCTGACTCATTTCGTCCTCGACCAGCGCCGAGATGTCCTCATCGAAGACGTGCTTCTTGCGATCGGCGAGATCCTTGAAGCGGCGGAAGGCCTCTTCCAGCGCGTTGTCGCCGAGCTCGAAGCCCAATTCCTTCAGCTTCTCGCGGAAGGCGTGGCGGCCGGAATGCTTGCCCATGACCAGCGAGGTGGCCCGCACGCCGACGGATTCCGGCGTCATGATCTCGTATGTCTGGGAATTCTTCAGCATCCCGTCCTGGTGGATACCGGCCTCGTGGGCAAACGCGTTCTTGCCGACGATCGCCTTGTTGTACTGGACCGGGAATGCCGAAACGGCCGAGACCAGCTTCGAAGCGCGCATCAGGAACGGCGTCTTGATGCCGGTCTCGTAGGGCATGGCGTCGCCGCGAACGCGGAGCGCCATGACGATCTCCTCCAGCGCCGCATTGCCGGCGCGCTCGCCGAGACCGTTGATCGTGCATTCGATCTGCCGCGCCCCTGCCCTGACGCCGGCCAGCGAATTGGCGACCGCCAGGCCGAGGTCGTTGTGACAGTGAGTCGAGAACACCGCCTTGTCGGAGTTCGGCACGCGCTCCATCAGCATCTTGATGAGAGCATGGTACTCGTCGGGAATCGTGTAGCCGACGGTGTCGGGAATGTTGATGGTCGTGGCCCCGGCCTTGATGGCAGCCTCGACCGTGCGGCAGAGAAAATCATGCTCGGTGCGCGTCCCGTCCTCCGGCGACCACTCGACGTCGTCGGTGAAGCCCCGCGCCCGCGTGACGCTCGCGATCACCGCTTCGTAAACCTGCTCCGGCTCCATGTTGAGCTTGAACTTCATGTGGAGCGGGCTGGTCGAGATAAAGGTGTGGATGCGGCGGCGCTCGGCGTGCTGGAGCGCCTCGCCAGCACGGTCGATGTCCTTGGCCCCGGAACGGGCAAGCCCACAGACGACCGCATTCTTGATCACCTTGGCGATCTCCGTAACGGCCTCGAAGTCGCCGTTCGATGCGATCGGGAAGCCGGCCTCGATAATGTCGACGCCCATCTCATCGAGGAGCTCGGCCACCTGGAGCTTCTCGGACAGGGTCATGGAGGCGCCAGGCGACTGTTCGCCATCACGCAAGGTTGTGTCGAATATGACGATGCGGTCCTTGGCCGGAGCCGCCTGCTGGGAAGTCATGGTCGTAGTCCTTCTCGAAACCTGCCCGCTCGGGATCATGATTTTGCGGGCGCTAACCGGGTGCCTCTCGCGAACCTTCCCCTGAGTGCCCGCTCAACAAGGAGCAGCCGACGCTCAGGGGCGTCTAAGCAGGAGGCCGAGAAGGACGAGGTTCGCGGCGGGCGCAGCACCGCGCACGCCGGAAACGGCGTTTAGCGCATTCAGCTGCTGGCGATCGCGAGCGATCATGAACCCTGCCCTGCTTCGAACCGGAGCCTTGAATGTGCGGGACGCCGGTTAACACGAAGTTCTAGCCAGAATCCGGGTCCAAGAGCAAGCGGGACCACATCCCCAGCAACTTTCGCGAACGCGCGCCGCCGACGGAACCGGCGGAGCCCTTCGCGACCGCTACCCGAAAGCGTATGCGGCCAGCAGGACGATGATGAGGGTCGTGACGCCAGATGCGGGGCCAATGATCGCCAGACGGGCACCGAGCGCAGGGTTCTTGGTTCGGCGGATCTGCGCGTAGGTCATGTGGGTCAGCCCAACCAGAACCGTCAGGATGACGACAAAGAGCAGCTTCCACCAGAACAGCGACGGCAGGTTCCCGAAGCCGCCCCATTTGGTCGAAACGAGGATCGGCCCCGTGATCCACAACAGGACCAAGCCAGCAGCGGTCACATTGGCAAGGATTGGCCCGAGGGCCCGCAAGACCGGGGCCTGATCCGCCGGAACCATCTGGGCCTGCCGCATGACAATGCCGCTGCCGAAGCCGCCGGCCGCCCCCAAGATCAGCCCCAGGAAATGCAAGAAAAGAAGGAAACCGTTCATGGCGCGCCTCCCGCGCGGTGGCTCCATAACCGGCAGCCTTCTAGCACGAGTCGCGGCGCCAGCGGTGATCGCGATCAGACGGTGAGCGTCCCCTCGGCGATGACGACCGCGTCACCACCAATCCGCGCGGCAGCAACGGCCCCATTCTCAATGTCGATTTCGAGGGTGATCAGGCTGGCCCGCTGCATCTCAAAGCCCTGCTCGATGACGTAACGGTGGCTGCCCGACCGCGGCGCGTCATAGCGGTGGACCACGCCCGCGAAAGCGGCCGCCGCGGAGCCGGTGGCAGGGTCCTCGGCAAAGCCAAACCCCGGCGCGAACATGCGCGCGTGGAAATCGCGCTCGTTGCCGACTGTCTCACGGCAATAGAGATATGCCGCCGCATCCCGGGTGGCGAAGCCGTCTGCCCATGCCGACGGATTGGGCCTGGCGCGCCCTATGGCATCGAGACTGCGTACGGGGACGAAGACGAACGGCACGCCAGCCGACCAGGCAGACGGCCTGTGGTTCTCGAAGCCGATCTCGCCCGGCAGCAATCCCAGCGCCGCCGCGATCCCGTCAGCGTCGAACTCCGCTGGCACCAACTCCGGCAGGCGGGGCAAATCGAAGATCGCGTGCCCGGCTCGCTCGCCCTTGACGAAGAGGCCACAGCGGATCGCCCCAACGGTCTCCTCGAGCAGCAGCATCATCTCGTTGCCAGGCGCGCCATCGGCGACCTTGCGCAAGGCGAGGAGTACTGCGCTGCCGACAGTCGGATGGCCGGCGAACGGCAGTTCCCGCGATGGCGTGAAGATGCGCAGACGTGCGCTGTGCACCGGATTCTCCGGTGGCAGCACGAAGACCGTTTCGGACAAGTTGAATTCGCGTGCAATCGCCTGCATGCGGCTGTCCTCGATGCCGGCGGCATCCAGCACCACGGCCAGCGCATTGCCTTGGAGCGGCGTATCGGTGAACACGTCGAGAATGGCGTACGGACGGGACAAGGCGGATACCCAACTGAAGCATTGGCGGGAAGCGCGCTTTTCGCGCGGCCGGTAAGCGCGGTCAAGCCGGCGATTTCCATCAAGCAGCCGGCCTTCGGCCGCATTTCGGACATTCAGCATCCGTTCATCGACCGCGTTGCATTCTTGCGGTCCTCGGCGGCAAGCCCGCCTGTGTTCCCGGAGTGGGTTCCATGCAGAAGTTCGTTTCGGTCGCGCTTGCTAGTACGCTCGCGCTCTCCGCCGTGGCCCTTACGGCCAGCGGCGCCAGCGCTGACGGCTGGAGGCATCGGCCGCACCATCCCCCGTATCGTCAGGGTCCGAGCTACGACCCGGGCCCAGCCCTCGCGGCCGGCGCGATCTTCGGGCTGGCGCTTGGTGCGATTGCGCAGCCGTACCCGGCCTATCCCGTGTATCCGGCATACGACCCGCCGCCCCCGCCGCGGCCCTACTACCCAGCCTACGCGGGCGACGCGCACTTCCAATGGTGCACGGACAACTACAAATCCTATAACGGCGAAACCGACACCTGGACGGACTATCGCGGTGTCCCGCATCGCTGCATCGGTCCGTACTAAGCACCGCTTAGACCAGCGAAAGAGGAACCTTTCACTGGTCTAAGAGTCTTATTCCATGAAGCAGAGGGGGCGCGCCAACCCAACCCGGGAGAACGCAAAATGAAAAAGCCTCTGTCAATTGCCCTGGCCACAATGATCGCCGCCTCGACGATCGCAGTCACAGCCGGCGAAGCCAGCGCCGGCCCGAAGCACTACAAGAATTACAACCACCACCACAACAACGGCCATTACAACAACGCCGCACCGCTGGCGATTTTCGGGGCAATTGCCGGACTGGCGGCGGCCGCAGCGAGCCAGCCGCACTACTACGGCTATTCCCCGTATCAGCCGCAGCCCTATCCGTATTACGGCTACCGGCAGCCCTACAATTACGGCTATGGCGCCGCGCGCAGTTCGCACGTGGATTGGTGCCTGAATCGCTACCGCACCTACAACCCGGCGACAAACACCTACTTCCGCAAACCCGGCGTGCCCGCAGTCTGCTACTCGCCGTTCGGCTAATCCAGCCTTCCAACCGCTAGCACGAGGCCGTCCCGATCCTGTCGGGGCGGCCTTGCTGCCTTTAGGGGGCCTCGCTGTCCTCCCGCACGATCCGCCGCGCCAGCGGTGCGATCGTCAGTCCCTGCACGAGGATCGAGAAGAGCACGACGGCGTAGGTCGCGAGCAGGATCGGCTCGCGTACATCGGCAAACGGTAGTGACAGGGCCAGCGCCACCGAAATGCCGCCGCGCACGCCACCCCACGTCAGAATGCGCCGGGAGCCCGTCATGAACGTCCGGCGTAGCGACAGCGCTGATATCGGCACGGCCACAGAGATGAAGCGCGCGACGAGCACGAGAGGAATGGTGAGAAGCGCCAGCCCGGCGCGAGGGCCGTCGATACTGATCATCAGGATTTCCAGCCCGATAAGCAGAAATAGCACCGAGTTGAGCAATTCGTCGATGACTTCCCAGAACTCGAACAGATGCTTGCGCGTGGTTTCGCTCATGGCGCGGGCGGCACCGCGGTTACCGACGAACAAGCCGGCCACCACGACCGCAATTGGTCCGGAGATGTGGAGCCGCAGCGCCAGCGCGTAGAGTCCGGTGACCAGCGCGAGCGTGATCAGAATCTCGACCGGGTACTCATCAATGGCTTCCATCGCATAGACAGCGATAAGTCCGGCCACCGCTCCCAAAACCGCGCCGCCGACCGCTTCGAGGAGGAACACCTCTCCGATGTGGAAGGCGCTTAACTCGGCGCCGCCCGCGGCAACCCCAAGCAGGAGCGTGAACACGACGACGCCGACGCCGTCGTTGAAGAGGCTTTCGCCCGCGATCTTTATCTCCAGCCGTTCTGGCAACCGGACCCGCTTCAGTAGCGCAAGTACAACCACCGGATCGGTCGGTGAAATCAGCGCGCCGAATACCAGCGCCCAGGTCAGCGGCACGTCGACGCCAAGCAACTGGGCCGCCGTCCAGAACGAGAACCCGACGATCACCGTAGAGATGACCACGCCGAAGGTCGCCATCAGGCCGATCGCCCAGCGTTCGTCGCGCAGGCGCCCGAAATTGACCTGGAGCGAGCCGGCGAACAGCAGGAACGCCAGCATCCCGTTCATCAGCGTTTCGAAGAAATCGATCTGCCGCAGCGCCGCGCTGAAATCCTCAAGGACTGTCGTCTCCGGAAGGACGAGATCGACGGCGACGACGGCCAGCGAGAACAACAAGCCCATCACCAGAAGGCCGATGACATGCGGCAGCCCGACGAAGCGCCGGTTGATCCAGCCGAAAATCGCCGACAGCACCAACAGGAGCGCGGCCATATCGAAGATGCTGAGCATGGCCGACATCCGTCAGGCCCCGGCCGATTCCCGGGCCGGGGCCAAGAGTGCGGTCAGTTCTTCGCCTTGTCGACCAGCTTGTTGGCGCCGATCCACGGCATCATACCACGCAGCCGCTCACCGACTTCCTCGATCGGGTGGGCGTCGTTCATTCGGCGGGTCGCCTTGAATTTTGGCTGGCCCGCGCGGCACTCGCGAATCCACTCCGAGGTAAACGCGCCCGTCTGGATGTCCTTCAGCACGCGGCGCATCTCGGCCTTGGTGTCGTTGTTGATGATGCGCGGGCCGCTCACGTACTCGCCGAATTCGGCCGTGTTGGAGATCGAGTAGTTCATGTTGGCAATGCCGCCCTCATAGATGAGGTCGACGATCAGCTTCACCTCGTGAAGGCACTCGAAATAGGCCATCTCGGGAGCGTAGCCCGCCTCGACGAGCGTCTCGAAGCCGCCGCGGATGAGCTCGACCAGACCGCCGCAGAGCACCACCTGCTCGCCGAAGAGGTCGGTCTCGCACTCTTCCTTGAAGGTCGTCTCGATGACGCCCGAGCGTCCGCCGCCGATGGCACAGGCATAGGAGAGCGCGAGGTCGTGTGCGTTCTCGGAGGCGTCCTGCGCGATAGCGATAAGGCACGGCACGCCGCCGCCCTTCTGGTACTCGCCGCGCACGGTGTGGCCGGGGCCCTTCGGCGCGATCATGACTACGTCGATGGTCTTCTTCGGCTCGATCAGGTTGAAGTGGACGTTGAGCCCATGGGCGAAAGCGATCGCGGCGCCGTCGCGGATGTTGTCGGCAATGTGGTCGGTCCAGATGTCAGCCTGGAGCTCATCCGGCGCACACATCATGATGAGGTCAGCCCACTTGGCGGCCTCGGCCACCGACTTGACGGGCAGGCCGTCGGCCTCGACCTTCTTGGCCGTCGTCGAGCCGGGCTTCAGCGCGATGGCCACGTCTTTCACCCCAGAATCGTGGAGGTTGAGAGCGTGAGCCCGTCCCTGGCTGCCGTAGCCGACGATCGCGACCTTCTTGGCCTTGATCAGGTTGAGATCGGCATCCCGATCGTAGTAGACGCGCATGACCTTCCTCTTGTGTTCTGGGACTTGGCGCGTGGCCTTCAGGCGAACGCCCCCCTTCGCGGAAATCCGGGCGGTTCTAGCGGCCGCACGGGGCATGCGCAATGGCGGCGGCGCCCCTGCGGGTGCCGGCTGACCAAAGTTAAGCGAAGTAGGTGCCGCTACTTGACGCGCGCCAGGAGCGCGTCGACCCGGCGGTAGAAGGTTGCCTGGTCGCCGTAGCCCTCGAACCGGCCGATCTCCCGACCCTTGTCGCGCAGGATAAAGGTCGGCACGGCACGGATACCGTCAATGTCATCAGGCATGCCGCGAGCTATATTGATGCGACGCAGTTGCGCCTGCCTGCCCTGCGGCGTCCGGTCATAGCGCCGCGCGGTCGTTGCATCGAAGCGCAGGCACATCGCACAACGCTCGTGTTCCACGGCTATGAGTTCGGCTGCCTTAGCCGTGCCTATCGGCCCAATCCAACCCAGCGCCAAAACGGCGCCCATGCATGCCAGCTTGATCATGATCTTTCCGCGCTCGCGCTCAATGCGCGGGCGGAAGCTATGACGGCAGACCCAACCAGGCCGTTAGGCGGGATTGGCCGTTTTTAGGCTAATTGGATCGCCGTCAGTAATGCGGCCAAACTATTGGTGCCGGAAAAAGCGAACTACTGGTGCCATGGCTATGTCGCATTCCTTAACGAGCGTCGCGATATAGGGACCGTCACCGCCGGGATCGGCGGCGATTTTCGTTGGTTGGAGAGGAGCGCCGAATGACATACCTGGTTACCGGCGCGGCAGGCTTCATTGGATTTCACGTTGCGCGACGGCTGCTCGAGCGCGGCGAGACAGTCATGGGGATTGATGTTCTCAGCCCCTACTACAGCGTCGAACTGAAGCAGGCCCGTCTCGCCGCCCTGACTCAGCACCCCGCATTCCGGTTCGCCAAGGTCGACATCGCCGACTTCGACGCCCTGAAGGGTGTGCTCGCTGGACATTCGGTTCGGCGCGTTATTCACCTCGCCGCGCAGGCCGGTGTCCGCTATTCGCTGGAGCACCCGCACACATATCTGCACGCGAACCTCGCTGGCCACCTCAACATGCTCGAGTATTGCCGCCACGCGGACGGCATAGAGACGATGGTCTATGCCTCATCGAGTTCGGTCTATGGTGGCAATACCAAGTTGCCGTTTTCGGAGACGGATCGCGTCGACAACCCGGTTTCACTCTACGCCGCCACCAAGAAGGCCGACGAGTTGATGAGCCAGACCTACGCGCACCTGTTCCGCATTCCGCAGACCGGCCTCCGCTTCTTCACGGTCTACGGTCCGTGGGGACGCCCGGATATGGCGCTTTGGATCTTCACGGAGGCGATTCTTGCTGGACGCCCGATCAAGGTTTTCAACCACGGCAACATGCGCCGCGACTTCACCTACATCGACGACATCGTGACGGGCGTCATCGCATCCGCCGACAATCCGCCGGCTGACCGGGCCGAAACCGCTCCGCACCGCATCTATAACATCGGCAACAACCGGTCGGAGAGACTGCTCGATCTGATCCGGACGATCGAGACGTGCCTCGGCAAGGAAGCCAGGAAGGAGTTCCTGCCGATGCAGCCGGGTGATGTGCCGGAGACCTACGCTGACATCGATGCCATTCGCCGCGACCTCGGCTTCAACCCAACGACGCCAATCAGCGTCGGCATCCCCAAGTTCATCGACTGGTACAAGGACTATCACGCGATCCAGTGAGCCCGGCTCTGGTAATTCGCGTGCGCCGACGCCCAAACCCAGGCGTACGGGCCGCAAGCAGAGATTGAACTCGGCGCGGATTAACGGCGATCACGCCCAGTCTTTGACTTGCTCCTACAAATACTGGATAAATGAAACTCAATTTTGTGTAGGGCGTGTGTTCAAATGCGCGTGGGGCTCGGCCGTCTCCTTCCAACAATTCTTGTCGCTGCTGCTTTCATAGGCGCTGGGGGAACGGGTGTTACATTGGCAGCCTCCCCGGAAGCGTCGTCGATCCAAATCGAACTGAACGCGTTGCAGCCGGCCGACACAGGCTGCAGGGCAGTGTTCGTCCTCCGAAACCACTTGCCGACCCCCATCGCGAACCTCACGCTTCGTGTGGTGGCCTTTGACACCAAGGGCCAGGCAAAGCTCTTCATGTCGCTCCAGGTGGGAGCGATGGCGAAGGGAAAGACACGCGTTCTGCGCTTCGATCTCGGCCCGGAGTCACCATGCCGGGCCCTCGGGCGCTTTGTGCTCGATGACATCACGGCCTGCGAGATTGACGGGGCTGAGCCGACGATGTGCCTGTCCTCAGCGAGCCTGTCGACTCGTGCCGACATACCGTTCGACTTCTAGAAGGTAGCCCCCTGGCAGGCTCATCGGTCTGACGGCATTCGGCAGACAGTAAGGTATTCGCAGCCCCTATGGATCTGCTTCGGCAGCGACCTTCGATTTTCGTGTTTCGAGACCAGTTCTGACGTAGCATATTGGCAAGCATGCGGGCGGTTTCGGGGAAGTGTCTCGCGGGGGTTGTTTGGGCGTCGCATCAAAATACCGACCGATAGTGGCTGGTGTTTTTGTTCTGAGCGCCATCGTCGCCGGCGCCTGCTGGATCACGTTTGTTGCATACCGAACGCCTATGCGGGTCGTGTTGCCAGACGAGAATTTTGACATCGCTGCCCCGACTTCCGAAGACCGTTCGGCAGTCATCGGTATGTTCAGTGCGACTGAACTGATCGCCCCTGAAGAGGCAGCGAAAACCTCCGTCTCAGACGGCTGGCGGACAACCGACCAGTCGCCCTCACCTTTGGAATGGGCCAAAGCCAACGTCACTCGAGATTCACAGACAGTGGCGACGTTGGAGGATGAACCGCGGCGCGCGACAGAAGCTTCTCCAAGCTCGACCGCACCATTCCAACAAATGCACTATGCGAGTTCTTTGAAACATCCCGTCGTCGCACCTGAAAGGCTTCCGCCGGCGGAAGCGACCTTGGCTCGCTCCGAGCCAGCGCTACCAGTGGCACCGATACTGGCGGACGCAGGTAACCCCGCCGGAGAAGATTGGGGCACAGCGGGCTCACCGACTGGGGAACATTGGCCGCCATTCGAGCGGATGGAAATTTCGACCGCGGAAGATTTCGGCAACGAAGACGACCTGAGGCTGACGCACACTATCGGGCTCAGCCAGCCTGACCATGCTGTCGATGTCGCGCCGTTCAATGCTGCCTCCGCGATGCCTGCACTTGCCCTGGCACCTATGGGTGCCAGAATTTCGAGCGACGCCGATGAGGGCTTGAAGGTCTTCCCCTTCCTCCGCAAGGCGCAGCACATGTCCTTTGGCGGGAAGACCGCGGTGCCCGTCGGATACTTCGAACTGTGCACCACCGACGCCAAAGCTTGCCGCGCATCGAGTGGTTGGATCGGCAGTTGGTCCTACTCGTTCGGAATTCAACTCGACCACGCGCGGATGAATGACCTGATCAAGGTCAACAACTCGGTCAATCGGTCCATGCGGGAAAGAACCGATCGAGCGCTCTATCGGGTGGCGGACAAGTGGGCGATTGGCCAAAAGGCGGGTGACTGCGAAGATTTCGCCCTGACAAAGAAGGCGCAGTTAGTCGCTAAAGGTTGGCCATCGAGCGCACTGTTGGTTGCGCTCGCCACGACACGCGCGGGGCTGGAGCATGCCGTCCTCATCGCACGGACCGACCACGGCGATTTGGTCCTGGACAGCCTGAGAAGCGACATCCGGGGTTGGTCACCTTCGCTCTATCGATGGCGCACCGTCCAGGCCCCGTCGGAGGCGTGGAACTGGTACGCAATCAGGATCGACGCACCCGTTGCGGCTTCGAGAACGACCACATCCGACACGGACCACGACGCGGTCGCGATATTTGATTAAGGCGATGGAGGCAGCCCTCTTTGCTGCCTTCGCCTATACTCTTCATCTATTCGCCAATACTCAGTCAAATCTCCAAATTTACCATACGCCATCGGGTGAATTGACATTCGTGACTCGCCGTTCTTAACTCTCTGTTAACCGATGCGGCTCGGCGTTTTTGGAGTATCGGAGATGAGTATGCGTGGTGTTCAGATTGCGTTGGCTGCGGCCAGTCTGCTTGCTGCATCAGTGGCTTACGCCGACGACACTAGCAAGTCGTTCGAGTGCCGCTCGATTGAAACAAATGCGACGCCGATCACGATCCAGTGCCGGGTCGTCGACGGACGCCTGGTTGAAGAGAGCTGCAACTGTCCGGCGAATTTCGTGCTGATCGACACAGGGTCGCAGCCCGCTGCCGGCCCCGGCCCGAACCCTCCGAGCAACGGCTAGAAGCGGCCCGCCGTTCGTATCGGCGCGGGCGTATCTCAGAAACCGACACGACGCCGACTACTGCGCGTTGATCGTACGCGATCGTCGGCGCCGGTCTGCTCCACCGCCGTTACGAACATAACACCGGACAAATGATCAACGTGGCCAAGGCGGCACGCGTCCTTCTGTATTGCCTGCTCATTTGGGCTCCACTGCCCCTGGGCAGCAATCGTGCGCTTTTCTGGCTGATCAATGGTGCGGTCGCCTCCCTCATCCTCGCCCTGTTTCTCGCCGGCGAATTCACCCAAAAGCATCGCGCGAGCCTCGACTGGCGCCCGCTGGGCTGGACGATGGCTGGACTGACAGCATGGTCTGTCTGGATGATGGCATCCAGACTGTGCCAGGCTTCCCGGCCGCCCTTCTGCATCCCACGTGGGCGCTGATTGATGCGCAAGGCGCGGGATCGATCTCGATCAATCCCGCGCGCAACATGGACGACGGTGGCACAGGTTGTCCCGATCTTGTTTCCTAACGGTTGTAGCCGCCCGCCTGGCCGCCAATAAGCAGACGCGCGATATTCCTGCTCAACGTCATCATTGTCACCGCCGTCGGTGTCGCGGCGTATGGCCTCGCTGCGCGAATATTTCGATTTCCGGCAGATATTTCTGATCAACACCGATGCGTACCGAAGGCTTCCTCACCGGGACCTTCGTTGGCCGCAATGCGGCTGCCACCTATTTTGTGTTGGGCCTCGCGGGAGCGGGCGCGATGATGGTCGCACCGCTCGAGGAGACGCGTCGGGCGGGTCGGCGCAACGGATCGATCGACTGTCACGGAGATCTTCCGACTTGCGAGCCCGTATCTCATCGCTTTCCTGATTCTGAGCGGTGGCACTCTTCAACACCGGTTCGCGCGGGCGGTGTCGTCGCTGGCATGTCAGCGCTGTTCACTGTTGCGGCACTGACCGTCCTCGGGCGTTCGCGGATCGCGCCGCTTTCGATACGTGGCGCCATTGCATTCGCTGTATTTGCGGTGTTCGTCGCCCTCGCTGGTTCGAGCCAGCTCATTCTTAGCCGCTTTGACTCGGATAACTGGAACGACGGGCGCTTAGACGTTTATCGCGACACACTCAGCATGATTGCCGCGCGCCCGATCCTTGGGCATGGCGCAGGAACTTTCATGGACGCGTTCCCGGCGTTTCACCTTTTGGCGCCGAGCGGCGTCGCCTGGAACCGAACCCATGACACCTACTTCAGATGGCGGCCGAATTGGGCTTGCCGGTCTTCGCGATCGTCATGGTTACGGTCGCCGGGATATTTTTGTACCTCGTCAGGAAAATCAGCGCGCGGACTTTGCCCACGCCAGTCGCGGTCGCCGCCGTCAGCGCCATCGTTGCCGTTGCCGTACACTCAATTGTCGACTTCAGCTCCAGTTCCAAGCGGTCGGATTGACACTTGCGGTGCTGGCCGGCGCGGGGTTTGGCGAGGTGGCCGCAAACCCATGCCGGTCGCGCGAGGCAAGCTGACGATGCAGACGGCAACAACCTGGTCGCTCGCCAGCCATCGGACATTCCTGGCGCAATTCAACGTTGCGATTCCCGCGACGTTCCGAGTTCTCCGGCGGGTGCATCGAAGCCCGAGTGTTCCCGAAGGTTGCCGCGTATATGTCTTCGGCGACCTGCATGGCCGGTTCGACCTGCTTGCGAAAGCTTAAGAAATCGATAAAGAGACCTGCGCAATTTCCCGATCGAACGACTGCGTCGTGATCGGCTTGGGCGACTACATCGATCGCGGCCCGAAATCCCGACAGGTTATGGACGCGTTGACTTCCGACTTCTTTCCTTGCAGGCAATCCTGCTGCGCGGCAACCACGAGCAGATGCTGGTGGACTTCCTCGAGGACCCCATTCGCAATCGGGCCAAGCTGGCTTCACTACGGCGCGGTCGACACATTGCGCTCATACACGGGCGAGGCCGATGGCCTCCTGTCCACTGCGAGGATTGATTACCGCGCCGTTCGGGACAAGCTTGCACGGCGATGCCGCCGTCGCACCTGCTCTTCCTCCAGCGGCTTCCGACGAGTTATGAAATCGGCAGCTATTTCTTCGCCCATGCCGGCGCCAGACATTCGGTGCCGCTAGATCAGCAGCAGCAAGGACCTCCTATGGATACGGGCAGGCTTTGCGGATCGCGATGACGAGTTCGACAAGATCATCGTCCACGGCCACACGCCCGTCGATCAACCATATCTCGGAGAATTCAGGATTAACCTCGATACCGGGCGCCTATTTCACAAACCAGCTCACCTGTTTGGTGTTAGAAGGTGGGACACGCAGATTGTTGTCGCTGAAGCCGCGACGCCAGTTTCCGATACGGCAAATCTAGTAACGAGTTGAGCATCAGAGCACATGCACGGGAACGTCCGGCAATCTTTCGATCAGTTCTCTCCCGTCTGATCCGGCTCGACCCGAGCCGTTGAAAGAGAACCAAATCGACCTACGTTCGGTGGTCGGTGTACTCCGCCGGCGCAAGTGGACGATCATCACCGCGTTCATTTTCATTGTGACATTGACGCTACTTGCCACATCGCAGCTTCACCAGAAATTCACTGCTGAGGCCCTGCTGGTCGTTGACCGCCGCGACTCACAACTAGTCGGATTTGACAACAATTCCCAAAACCTGGGCTCATCCACAATCATCGACACAGAAGTCGAAATCGCCAGATCCAGCAAGGTATTGCGAGGCGCCGCCATCGCGCTGGGGCTGGGCGGGGAAGGCGAGAGCTGGACCCCGGTCGTGGCTCGCACTGGTCGGACTCGGCGCCACGACAGACCCAACTCCGCCAGGCAGTACCAAACTTGCCGAACTTCCACAGCAGAAACAGACCGCGGTTGTCGACGCACTTTCGCAATCGCTGCAGATCAACCGACGCGCGCTGACCAACGTCATCTCGATAAAGGCGACCGCTTCTTCGGCCGAGGAGGCTGCGGCGCGCGCGAACGCCGTTGCGGACGCATATCTCGGCGAACAGATCGCGTCGCGTCTGGACTCGACTGACCGCGCCGTAGCTTTTCTGCGTGAGCGGGTAAATAGCCTCGCCCGGGAGGTAACGGCGGGCGAGGCGCAAATCGACGCATTCGTCTCTGGCAAGCTGGCGGAGCTCGGTTCCCCCACTGCCCGCGACCTCCTGAACAAGATTGCATCAGAGACGAAGGCGCGAAAGGCGAGCGGAGCAACGCTCAAACAGATACAGGACGCCCTGAAGCAGCAGGACTATGCCAGCCTCGCCGGCGTCGCCGAGGGCCAACAGAGCGACCTCGCCGATGCGCGGCAGGCTTTGCTGGCGCAGATACGCGGAACTGACGACGGCGCGGCGATGCAACAAGCAAGGCAGCGGCTTGAGGCCCTGAACCAGGAGATCAGGGCCGCCTCCGAGAAGCGTGTGGCCGCACTCCAGATCGATCTTTCTCTCTCCGACAGCCGCGCCGCAAATTTCCGGCGAGAGCTCGAGACGTCGCTTGCCGACATGCAACTTCCAACCGAGGTCTCAGCCGAACTGGTGCGCCTGCAGCGGGACGTTGAGACCCGGCGTTCGCTCTACGACAACTTCCTCACCAAGCTGCGCCAGGTTGAGCAACAAACCGACTTCAATATGCCCGACTCGCGGATCGTCGCCTACGCAACGCCGCCGGCAAAGCCGAGCTTTCCGCCGACCCGTCTTATTCTTGCGAGCGCCATCCTATTTTCCCTCGGTGCGGGCCTCGGACTCGCTTTTCTTCGCGAGAACTATATCGGCGGCATAACCAGCGCAGAACAATTCGAACACGTATCCGGCGTTCCGGTGGTGGCCTCAGTTCCCCTCCTCTCCGGTTCGCGGGACCAAGCAAGCGAGGAGATCGTCGACCAGCCCCTTTCTTCATTCTCGGAAGCTATTCGCCGTATCCGCATAGGCGTCGACAGCATGAGTTCCCGAGGAAAGCACTGCATCTTCGTGACATCAGCCCTTCCCTCCGACGGCAAGACGACAGTGGCCCTGTCACTGGCCCGTCATTTTGCGCTGACCGGCAGTTCAACGTTGCTGATCGATGCCGACCTCCGGCATCCAACCATTCACCAGCTTGTCAACGTGCAGGCTACCAATGGCCTCATCAATTTCCTGTCGAAAGGAAGCGGTCCAGTGGCCGAGGAATTGGCCATCGTGAAAGAGCCGGCGACCGGGCTCCACCTCGTACCGGGCTCAGACGCGAGCCTGATCGCCACAGACGCACTGCTGATGTCTCCCCGGTTTGACGACCTTCTGAAGTTCGCAAGACGTACATATGATGTGATCATCATCGACACACCACCGATCGGGTTGGTGGTGGATGCCGCAATCGTCGCGCGGTATTGCGACAGCGGCATCCTCGTCGCGCGCTACGCTTCTACGACTCCGCAGCAAATCCGGGCGGGCATGCGCGACCTGAGCCGATCCAGCAGCACGTCACTGTGCGGCGTCCTAAACCAGGTAGCGAAGGCTGACTCGTATGACGGCGCCAAGTACAGGCAATACTATGGAGCGAGCGCTTAGCCTCGCGCCATCGGATCGGCTCAGGACATGGCTCAACGGATCGTTCTTACCCTGATAATTGTCGGACTCTCGATCAGCATCGCGGCAACGGCGCGACTTGGCGCCGTAGTAGCATCTACTCCATCAAATCTTTGGCTGGTGGAGTATCCCCGTTACGTCGAGCTTTCGGCCGCGATCGATCCAGCTGTTCGAGCGCGCGCTGAAACTGTGTCGAAATACATAGGGGACGCCGACCTATTTCATGCTCGCATCGGCGCCTGCGCCCAGACGGCGAACTTGCCCGGTGCGAATCTAACCGATCAAGCCCAACGGTGTCTTGCGACTATCGAGGACGCGTTGCGTGCCAATCCAGCGTCAGGTGAGTTGTGGCTATTTAAGGCAAGCATACTGATGGTTTCCGGCGAGTTCGGCGCGCCCATGCTCGACGCATTGAGGCACTCGTTTGTCACGATGCCGCGAGAAGGTTGGGTTGCCTCAGAGCGCGTGGTGTTGGGCATGAAGCTGTATCCCCTGCTCCCGGCCGACTTGCAGCGCCACGTACAGTCTGACCTTCGCATTGTGCTTGCCAGCACGCCGCTGGCAACGCCACTGGTTGAAGCCTACCCTGCCGATCTCGCGCTGCGGCGAGCGGCGGCCAGCGCTCTACTGGCAGTGCCGCCTGAATTGCTCGACAGGTTTGTGACCCTTATTCACGAAAGCAAAGCGTACTCCAAAACACTGAAGACCAACTAAGGCGGCGCGGGCGGGCGAAGGCCCAAAATTCGGCGGCGATCCTTACAATTTACCCTTTTTTCATCTTAACCTAGACGCCAATCCAATCCATCAGCATTACTTGAAGACGCAGAAGATTCATCTCGAAGAGATCGAACTTTGTTGCGTTAACCTTCAGTGCTGGTCGAGGCGGTGTTAGTAGTGTGCAAGTCCGCTGAGCGTAACGAACATGTTTCGGGACCTCTCAAGCCGGTCCAGAAACAAACATTCCTCCCGCCCTTTCCCTGCCTCCGAGCACCTGACCGGGGAGAGTGCGTCGTGCGCAACGCCGCTCTAGACATCGGCTGCGTTGGTCTCGCGACCGGTCGAGTAACTCTCACGATGAAAATCGCCGAGGACGACCTCACGTCGGCCGAGGTCATCCTCATGGCAGTCGCAACGCCTCCGCACCGCAGCAACGTCGTATCGGATGCCTGTCAGATGCTCGCAGCCGTCCCTTCGGTCACCCGGGCGACGAGGTCCGAAGAGTGTTGGCAAGCGCACCTAGACGCTGACTTCTCGGTCGGTGCCAATCCGAATTTTTTGCGCGACGGCCGCGGCAGGCTGGCGGCGGTCTACGTGCCGCGGAGCGCCATCGACGGCGCGAACTTGCATCGCGTAGACGCGCCATTTGCGACGAGGGCCAACGCACATGGCGCTTAGCGCAGCGGCTCCATTGGCGTCCGCCAACCGCGTCGTATTTCTGATCAACTCGCTTACCGGCGGGGGCGCAGAACGTGTCATGTCGGCGGTTCTGGCAGGCCTCACCCACATACTTCCTCCGCTCGAAACGCATCTCGTACTGCTCGACAACATCGAGCGACGCTATCCAGTTCCAGCATCCGTCCGGGTGCACCAGCTCGATTCGCGCGGCAGCCTGACTCGCAGCGTGCGTCAGCTCACAGCGAAACTGCATGAGCTAAAACCGGATGTGGTTGTCAGCTCTCTCTCCCGTTCGAACGCCGCGAACGTCCTGAGCGCCAACATTTCGCGGCACCGCAGCGTTATTACCGAGCACACGCACACCTCGACACACTTCGGCGGTGGTCTTGGCGGGCTGTCCAGGAAGTTGGTGGCGCGACTTACCTATCCGCTCGCCAGCCGGGTTGTCGCGGTATCCTCGGGCACGGCCGAAGATCTCGTTGAGAACTTTGCTGTCCGGGCAGATCGCTTACGCATCATCAACAACCCCATCGATCACGCCCGCATCGAGGCGCTGGCGATTGAATCGCCGACGATCCAACTGCCAGCAGACTATGCGGTTGCCGTAGGGCGTCTCATCCCGACAAAGAATGTTGACCTCCTGATCAAAGCGCTACGCGCGGGCATCGAACAGCAGCCATCTCGTGATCCTAGGCGAAGGGCCGGAACGTCAGTCTCTCGAGAAGCTGGTTCGCGAGCTGGGTCTCGGTGAACGGGTGTTGATGCCAGGCCACCTCGACAATCCATACGCCGTCATTGCTCGCGCCAGTTACTTCATCTCGGCATCCAGCCTCGAAGGATTTCCGGTTGCGATGGTCGAAGCGATGGCGCTCGGCCGCCCCGTCGTGGCAACCGACTGTCCAACGGGCCCCGCAGAGATACTAGGTGGCACCGGACGCGCCGGCACAATCGTTGAAGGAAAACATGGGCTGCTCGCGCCGATGTACGAGACAGACGCACTCGTCGACGCACTGCGCAGGTTTGATGATCCACAGACGCGGGCCCGGTTTTCGGCGAAGGCGTATCACCGGGCGCAAGACTACACCGCCGCTCAAAGCTGCGAGCAGTACCTAAGGGTCATCCAAGAAGCCGCGGAGGCCCGATAGTGTTCGGCCGGAACCATGATCGTGGCCGTGCCGAAGCCCCCATTACGGTTGCTGTCGTTGGCATTCGTGGCATGCCCGGCATCATGGGCGGGATCGAGACGCACAGTGAGCAGATATACCCGCGCATCACGGAAACGAAGAGCGACATCAACATAGTTCTATATGCACGGCGGCCGTACATGACGCAGGCAGAGCCGTTCACCTACAAGGGCGTACGCATCGTGCCGCTGCCGGCGATACGAAACAAATATGTCGAGGCTCTCACCCACACCCTTCAGGCAATCGTCGTTGCGCGTTTCCGCGATGCGCCGGATGTAATCCACATCCATGGGATCGGTCCAGGCTTGTGCGCACCGCTGGCCCGGCTTCTTGGATGCAAGGTCGTCGTCACCCATCACGGACAGGACTACAACCGAGACAAATGGAATTGGCTCGCAAAAGCAGTGCTCCGCTTCGGCGAATGGGTTTCGCTTCACTCAGCTAACTTCGTGATTGTCGTCAACCGGGGTTTAAGCGAGACCCTCAAGGCGCGATATCCCAAAAAGTCGCCGCGCCTGATGCACATCCCGAACGGCTCAAATCACATGAAGTCGTCGCCCCCCGGCAGCAACGCAGAAGTCATGCGTTTTGGAGAAGTTCGGTCTGCAGCAGGTAAGTACATGCTTTCCGTCGGTCGCCTTGTCCCCGAGAAAGGCTTCGATACTTTGATCAAGGCCCTCCAGGCGCGGCCGGACAACTGCCTTCCGCTCGTCATCGCCGGCCGCGCAGACCACTCGGACACCTACAGTGCAGGCCTAACGGCCAGCACGCAGAGCAACGTGATATTCGCTGGATTTCAGCAGAAGCACGATCTCAAGGCGCTATATGACGGTGCCGCGCTTTTCGTCTCCGCGTCGCGCCACGAGGGCAACCCCATCGTCGCGCTTGAAGCGATGAGCGCCGGCGTAGCCATCCTGTTGAGCGATATCGCTCCACACAAGGAGCTTGGCCTGCCCGGGAAGCATTACTTCACGGTCGACGATGTCGAGGCACTGACAAGGAAACTCTCTGCGCCGCCGGCGACTTACAAATTTGACGCCAGCAAGCTCCTTGGCAAATACAATTGGGATGTGATTGCCGACACAACCGCAGCCGTCTATCGCTCCGTGGTGAGACGGCAGCATGGGCACAATTCGCCGTGCTGCACGATGACAAGCGCCGATTCGCCTAAGGCTGCCCGAAGCGTCGATATTGTGTCATGACGCGTTCGACCAGCTTGGAGTAGGATCGATTCTCCGCCACCCATGCGGGGCCGGCTTTTGCCATTGCCCTCTCCGATCCTGATCCCCAAGCAGTTCCTTCACCGCATCAGCAAATGCCCTCGCGGTGAAAGGCACGCAAACTCCTGCGCCACTATCGGCAAGACCGCACTTTGGTCCGGGTGCTCGTTCGCCACAACGGGCCGACCCATCGCGAGGTATTCAACGAGCTTGGTAGGAGTCCCGTGATGTAAAGTGGATGCGTCGGATACGGCGACAGGCAGATATCAGCGCGCCGGACATACCCGAGCATGTCGCGCAATTCGAGATGCCCTATCAAGAATAGCCGGTCGGAGACGTGCAGTTCGGCTGCACGAGCCTTAGCCTCGCATGGTTCTCGCCAGTATCGCCTCCGACGATAAAGAGGACGGCATCCGTGCCACCCGACGCAAGGAGCCCAAGCATATCGACAAGGACGTCGATCTGCCGGATCGGGATCGTCTCGCCGACATAGACAAGAACGGACTTGCCGTCGGCGCGCGGGTCGACACGGCGTCAACGCTTTCCGGATTGTACGTCTCCGTGGTCACGCCCATCGGAACAGGAGTTATGTTCTCGGGCGGGACACCTTCGCGCGCTATTTGCGTCCGCATCGCCTCGCTCTGCGCGAAGACATGATCGGCATTACGCAGGACGATGCGGTAAAGGATCGGCCGAAATAGCTTGGCCAAACCCAGCCGAACCATAGATCCAAGCAGACCAAGCTCGGCTCGATCCGTGCGGGCACGATACTCCACGCCTTCCAGGATCGGGAACGACATCCAATAGAAGAAGCGCTTTCCGGTAACGCGCGCAGCGATCAGATAAAAGATCGCGTGAAAAGGAAGATCGCGAACCTGGATCGCGTCGTATCCACTCGAAAATCCCTTACGCAAGCCAAGAAGTTGGTTCCGAACATGGCCTAGCCTGCGCCTGATCGACGGCGGGAGAAATCCGAAACCCACTGGTCCCGAGACGAACAGGCGCTGACCAGATTCAGCCGACACTTCACTCGGCCTGTTGCCGCCCTCTCCGTCAACAATCCAATCAATGGAAACTCCGGAACGGGCAACGCCCCTGCAGAAAAGATCGACCACATCGACCCGAAAGAGCGGGTACGTATCGTAAAGGACGATCAACAGACGCATAGGAAACTAAGCCCCGGAAAGCAACCCGACCAAAGTCAGTGAATCATCGAACTGTGTCTAGCCAGTTTTCCGCTATTCGCCCAAGCATTTTCGCCTGGCCGTCGTCGGTTAGCCATACCTTTCAATATTTACCCTAAATCAAACTACAGTCGTCGGTCTGCCGTCTGGTGTTGCGTCGGACATGGCCACACGCCTAGCGTCAGACGCTCCACTGGAAGGATGCCGATGCATCTGTATGGACGCGACGCCGCGCGCCGATCGCTGATCGACACGCTCACCTACCGCATCGCCTCGCAAGTAGCGACAACGCTTGGCTACATCGTTTTGGTGCGCGGCATGCAGGATGAAGCTTTCGGCGTTTATAACTTGCTTTACGCCTTCATTCCGCTGGTCAGCACGTTCGCCTCTCTTGGGCTAGAACAGATACTGAGGCGCTATCAGCCCGAGTATCTACAAGCCGGCAAATACGCCGCCGCGACCTGGCTCTTTCGTTTCATCGAAATCGCTCGCTTCGCGAGCAATTTCGTAATCCTCGGCGCGATCCTGCTTGCCTGGCAGATCGTCAGCCCGCTTCTAAAGATGGAGCAGTATCGCGGCGAATTCGCCTTCTTCTGCCTGATCGTGCTCCTCTACTTCCAGGTCGTATTCTTCAGCTCGCGCTGGCTTCGCACATGCTCCACCGCATCGCGGTCGGGTCGACCGCGATCCTGGCTGTGCTCAAACTGATCGGTTACGGAGCATTTGTCTGGCTTGGCGCACTAACGCTTGAACGCGCGCTGTTGATTGACCTGATCGGTCACGCAGTCATCTACATTTTCATGCGGATCATGTACGCCAGGACGATGAAGGACACCGCTCCGGCGGAGACTTTCCGTCCGGACCGTGCTGAGAAGAAGCGCCTGCTGCGGTATGGCTTGCTAAACAATTTCAACGACCTCGGCAC
This sequence comes from uncultured Alphaproteobacteria bacterium, assembly GCA_963798195.1. Classification (GTDB taxonomy): domain Bacteria; phylum Pseudomonadota; class Alphaproteobacteria; order Rhizobiales; family Kaistiaceae; genus CAVSRC01. The sequence goes on from CAWCSF010000010.1 coordinate 1,587,742, forward strand.
GCTGTTCATCACCATGAAGCTCGATTACTTCTTCGTGGCGGCATTCCTGAATCCGGTCGCCGTCGGCATATATGCATTCTACGTGCGGCTTAACGAAATGGTCAGCAACTGGTTGCCCACGCGACTTTTCCAGAACGTCATCCAGCCCTTGTTCTTCGCCATGCCTCGGGAGAAGGCCAACCGGCAACTGCCGGAATATTTCTCCCTGCTCGTCAACGCAAATCTCGTACTGCAGTGGCCAGTCCTTATGTTTGCCATCGCCTACAATGCCGAGCTTGTTAACGTCGTCTTCGGTGGAAAATTCATCGAGTATTCGTGGCTGCTCCCAATCGTCGTCTTGTTCGCAACCATCAATGTCATCGCGATACCCGTGACGCTTGTGGCTCAGTACGAGGAACGCGCGGGAATCATTCTGCTCAGCAAGATTTTTGGCGCCTACAATGTCGCGGTCCTGGCGCTCCTCGTTCCATGGTGGGGCATCGCCGGCGCGGTGTTGGCGACCGGGTCAGCCGAGGCCCTGAAGAATCTGTTCATCTGGTACTTTGTCCGCCACCAGGCGAGATGGATTCGCGGCGGGTTGGCGGTTGCCAGCGGAGTCGCATTATGGGGTGGCGCGCTGGCCGTATGTTTCTTCCTCAAGAGCTCGATCCCCGCGCCGCAAATAGTGCAACTGGCCATCGGAGTAGCGATCTGCGGTCTGACAGTGCTCCTTCACCTGCGGAGCCCAGCGATTTCGAATTCGGACAAAGCCCTGTTGGGCGCAGTCCTGGGCGGCAGGGAAAAGAAACTGCTGACAGCGTTCGGCGTGCTGAAGAGCGGATGAAGCACCTGCAAGGAACAGTCAGCACATGACCCAGGCCGATCAGCTGCGACTCTGTATTCTGACACCGGCGCACTCGGCAGCCTCGATGGGCGGCGCCGAGTATCAAATCGACTGCCTGCTTGAAGCGCTGGTCCCGACCGGACGGTACGACGTGACCTACGCCGCGGCCGTTGTACCGTCCGAGTCGCTCGACCGGGGCTACCGGGTGGTTCGAATCGGTCGGAACAATGCCATGCCCCGTTTCGGCCTGACCGTCCATGCGCAGCCCCTGCTGCGGGCCCTTCAACAAATACGGCCTGATGTCATCTACCAGCGGGTTGCATGCGGCTATACAGGCCTCGGCGCCTATTACGCACGACGCCACGGAGCGCGGCTCATCTGGCACGTCGCGCACGATCAGGATGTCACGCCGGAACTGCTGGACCCGGGCCGCAACTTTGTTCGCAATTTCCTGGAAAAGCGCAGCATCGAATATGGCCTTCGTCATGCGCACCAGATCGTTACGCAGACCGAACAGCAGGCGACCCTATTGCAACAGCATTACGGCCGCACTGCTGATGCCGTGATCCCCAACTTTCACCCGGAACCCACTGAGGTGGTCGATAAGTCCGGACCGATATCGGTCGTGTGGGTGGCAAATTTCAAACCTTGGAAGCAACCTGAAGTATTCGTCCGGGTCGCCGCATCGCTGAGTAACCTCGCGGGCGTCCGCTTCTACATGGTCGGATCGCAGGCCACTGGCAGCGGCGATCGCGCTTGGAACGACAGATTGATGGCCGCGATCCGCCGAACTCCAAATCTCACCTATCTGGGCAGCCAGAGTCAGGCGGAGGTAAACCGACTATTGGCGCGGTCACATATCTTCGTGAATACGAGCCTCTACGAGGGCTTTCCCAACACGTTCATCCAGGCATGGCAGCGACGGGTCCCTGTCGTGAGCCTGCACGTCAACCCGGATCGGGTTCTCGACCATGAGGGCATCGGGATACAAGTGTCCGGTGAGGATGGTCTCAAAGAGGCCCTGCGCACGCTGGCAATTGACGATACGCGAAGGAACGCCATGGCGGAGCGCGCCCGGATCTACGCCGCGAACCACCACTCGTACCGGAATGCGGAACGGCTGGCGCAGATAATTGACGCCGGCCTGCCGCAGCAAACCGACCATGGCGTGATCAATCGTAGCACCACCGAAGAAGCGTAGATCCGCACATTCAGCGTTCCATGTAGCCGGCGCGCACTAGCGGACGATTCACTGAGTGTTGCGGGTGCCAGCGGGTCACCGCGTGCCCATTCGGCCGTCCTACCGCAAGCGCTTGTCCGGAACGCGCCCAGACGAGAGCAAATAGCGTGACTATCAGCAATTGCTCAGCGGGCGAAACCAGCATATCGCGGTTGTAGATGAGGAACGGGAAGAATAACGCGATGATCGCTGTGACGGTTCTCATCTGCAAGGCGCCGACTTCTGTCGTCGCCCGCCGGGCTAGCTTCGCCGCCTGAAGGTACGCCGCGATCATGGTCGCGATGTAAAAAAACGTTCCGACAACGCCACCGTCCCAAAGCAGTTGCGATAGCGCCGTCGACGCTACATCGAGCGGCGCGAACAGAAGCCCAATCACACCATTCGCCACCGCGCTGTCGAGACGCGTTGAGCCCATGCCATATCCGAAGAGGCGGTGGACCACATCGATATCGTGGTTCCACCACACCACGAGCGAGGCCCCGCGACTGACTTCGCCGGTTACGAAATTCAGGCTGTTGGGATCAAAGAAATAACCGATCGATTCCTGGACCTTGTCCAGAAACGCAGAATTCCCCGACGACGCCTCAGACCAGAACAGAGCCTCGTACGCTTGACCGAGCAGAACCAGAAAAACCGCAACAAATATCAGGCCTGCGCCCGCCTTGAACCAATTTATCCTCACACCCAGTCTCTGCTGAATCACAAGTCCGAGCGGAAGCAGAACGAAGGCGGCCTTCACCTCACCAAGCATGATGTTTGCAGCGCAAACCGTGCAGATTGCGCCAAACGCAATTCGGCCAAGCCGCGCGGTCTGCCGCATCTCGATAGCCACCAGGATCGCGACAATCGAAAACAAAAGGAGCGTCGGATTCTGGCCGCTGCCATATGGATCGCCGCCGAATGTACCGACGATGGCATCTGCGTTGAAGCGACCTGAAAGCCGACTCGAAAAAAGAAATTGTGAGATCACAAAGGGGAACTGAAGAACGCCAAGCGCCAAGGCACCGCGTTCGAGCCACCCAACGAACCGGGGTAGATCCGACCTCATCACCGGAAGCAAGAAAAGGATGGACAACCACAGCGGCCCATAGACTTTCAGGCCGACAAGAATCTGGCCGGAGGCGCGCCGCTCCCAATCGTGCTGACGATCAGCTCGAATAGGTAGAGCGACAGCAAGCCGACGAACAAGGGCGCTGCGTGGGTTTCGAGACGGAAGCGGCTCTTCATCAGGTAGACGAAGAGAATGAACAGCGCGGCGACATAGGGAATCCAAGTCGCAGACTTGAGTCCTGCGTAGTAAGTCAGCGGGCCGACCACCACAAACGTCACAATGAACAGGCCCGTCACGAGAAGGCGCAGCGGCAACGCACCGATCAGCAACAGAGCCAGAAGCGCCACTGGCGCAAGTCCAACCGCAACTAGTTCCATCGGCGTATCACCGAGCCCTGCGTACCATCACACGGCATGTGAACCGTCATGCTGCATCAACTCGTCGAAATCTATTGGCGAGCGCCGTCGGCACGCCCGACAGCAACACCTCCAGCAATCGCGCGTTTTGAAAGTCGCCGCTCACCGGAATACGCGGCAGCGCTGTGAGGTGATTGCAATGCTCCGCAAACAACACCCCTCGGCGAAGCGTAACCGCTGTCTGATAGCCCGCCGCGGTGGCGAGCGAGAACTCGCGTTGCCCGGCTGCGCCGGGGTCGCCGATTGGGTAAGCTAAGTGGCGCGGCCTGACCCCCAGCTTCTCGCCTATGCGATCCCGCGAGTTGCTCAGCTCAGCCTGCACGTCGAACGACGCGAGCTTGGCGAGAAAGGGATGGCTGACGGTGTGAGAGCCGATCGTGGCAAGCGGATCCTTGGTCAGCGTCGCTAGCTCGCGCCAGTTCATGCAAAGTTTCCGACACTGTTCAGCCCCGTCAATACCGTAACGCTGCGCCAGATGATCCACCACCGAGCGCAGGGCTTCTTCGTGTTCAAGCGAACCCAACCAATCGCGGATCGCCCGATAGGTCGTGAGCTTTGCCTGAGCCGTCGAGCAATCGAACTCCATGGGAACATCGAGCGTTATTTCCAACGTCGTGTTTGCGGATATCGCCGCCTCCAAAACCTCCCACCAGAGAAACGCTGACCCATCGGCAAATGCAGACGCAATGTAGATCGTGTAGGGCGTGTGATTGCGTCTGAGGATCGGGACCGCATGTTCCAGGACATCGCGATAACCGTCGTCAAACGTCAGTACTGCGAACCTCCGTTCGATCGCTGTGCTGGTGAGCCGACGTACCGCTTCGTCCAGAGAGACGATATCGAGGTCCGAGCGCCGGAGTCGCTCGATCGCGGATTCAAGAAATTGCGGAGATACCGCCAGCGCACGATTGGGCTGGAAAGCCTCGTCGGAGTCCGGCCGGACCCGATGGAACGCAAGAATGGCACCCACACCGCCCACGAGGGGGCGGACAGCGCGATGAGCGCCCGTCACATAGAGCGTCGAAAGCGCCGCCCGTATCGCTTTGTGTTTCAGAGATACCAACGCACACACCCTCGCTCCGGCTCCGGGCGGCGGCCCTTGCTCGCGCGCGCACAATACAGCTTGCCCTCAATGAACCGAAAAACAGCGTGAAATTAAGGTAAAAATCGCGCGCTCTGGTCGTTCATCATTAATGACACATTTTTGTTAGTAGCGTTTGCCGCCGAACAGTTTGTGTTAAATTCTCTTTAACGGTTGGTTTCTCGCCTCGAAGCGTCAATTCGAAGCCGCCGGAGGCTGTACATGCGTCTGTAAGTTGAGGTTGCGTAATGACCGCCGCTACTCCTAGCAACCCGAAGCGCGCTCTTCGCCTGTTGCGAACGATCTTCCTTGCTGGCGTCGCATCGCCGATGCTAGTCGCCAATCCCTCATCACTAACGCTCGGCACACCGTCTGCGATGGCCGCGCCCGCAGCCGCCAGCGTGACAGGCGCGTCAACGTATCTTGACGAAATCTACGCGCATGCACGCCAATTCCTGGACGGAACGCCCCGTGACCCGGCTCGCGCCGCCAAGCTGCTGACCGATGCGGCCGCGGTTGGCGACGGACGATCGATGGTTGCCCTTGGACTCCTCTATATGCGCGGCGATGGTGTCGATCTCGATCCCGCACGGGCACGGGATCTACTCACGCAGTCGCTAAGCACTCCGGCCGCTCGCGAGGGCTGGGCCGGACTGGCGGCGTTGTATGCCCCTGATGGTCCCGGCTCCGATAGTGCCAAGCAAAGGGACGCCCTGGACCATGCCGCCGAACTAGGCGACGAGGCTTCAATGGTCGGCCTCGCAAAAATGCTTACCGCCGGACTGGGCGGTCCTAGCGATCCAGATCGCGCAAAGTCCCTCCTCGCCAAAGTCATTTCCGCCGACGGCACCGAGAAGGCGAATGCCCTCGGCGCTCTGGCCGATCTTTTCGCCGATGCCAACTCCGCCACGCGCGATCCGGTACAGGCGGCGGAGATCTATCGCCAGGCGATCGCGCTTGGTCACGTCCCCTCGATGATCAGCCTTGCGCGCCTGACCAAGGACGGCGACGGCGTCCCTGCGAGTTTCGACGAGGCAAAGACGCTACTCGAGCAAGCAGTCACGACAGCACCAAGCGATAGCGCCGGCGCCTGGCGCGATCTCGGCGACTTGTACGTCGAGAGCACGACCGACGATCGCAATCCATCGAAAGCTGTGGATGCGTATCAACATGCAGCGGATCTTGGCGATACCCTATCGCTGATAAAAATCGCTCAGATCGTCAGCGCCGACAATGGCGTGCCACTTGATTTCGATCGCGCCGTGGCCGCCCTGGAAAAGGCGGCCGACGGCGGGGCGACGGACGCCTTGGTCCGCCTCGGTGACCTCTACCGGAATGCAAAGCCTCCACATCAAGATGTTGCAATGGCGGTGTCCGCGTATCAGCGGGCGGCCGACGCTGGCAGCCAAACGGCCCTGGTAAACCTCGCACAAATACTCAGCACGGGCGTTGGTGTGCCGGCCGATCCAGTGCGCGCTGAGGATGCGTTGAAGAAGGCGGTTTTGCTCGACGGCAGCAACACCGCCACGGCCTGGGCAATGCTGGCGCGCCTCTACCTCGAGACTGCCCCCCCCGGACGTGATGTGGGGAAGGCCGCAAACGCTTACGCCAACGCCGCCGAACTCGGCGACGCGTGGTCCGCGATCACGCTTGCAAAGATGCTCTCCAATGGAGAAGTCCAGCCCGCGGACTATGCAAAAGCGAAAGAACTCCTTGAGCGCGCGGTTGCTCTCGGCGGCGAAAGCACCGGCGCAGCATGGGCGAGCCTGGGGACGTTATACAGCGATCCCGGCCTTCCGTTGCACAACGTTTCGGAAGCGGAGAGCGCCTTTCAGCATGCAATAGACAATGGAGACACCTGGTCCGCCGTGAGCCTTGCAAGATTGCTTACGGCGACTAATCCATCCGTGACGGATTTCGAGCGCGCACGGACGGTGTTGCAGTCGGCCATCGGGGCAGGGGGAGACGTAGCTCAAGCCGCCTGGAGCCTGCTTGCTCAGCTCTATCTGCAGGACGACCAGCCGTGGCACGACGCCAACCTTGCGGTCGAGGCCTACCAAAACGCATCGGAGCTTGGAAGTTCGGACGCGATGGTTGGGCTGGCACGCCTGCTGATGCAGGGCACGGTCGTACCGGCAGACATAGACGGTGCGCGCAAATTGCTGGAGCAAGCTGTTGCCACCGGCGGGCCGGCCACGTCCAGCGCCTGGGCGCTACTTGGCGATCTCTACAAGAATCCCAACTCGCCTTTCACCGACCCGGCCAAAGCTGTCGACGCCTATCAGCACGCCGTCGACAATGGCGACAAATGGTCCGCGATCTCACTGGCTGGACTGGTCAGCAAGGGCGAAGGCGTGCCGGCAGACTTTGACCGCGCGCGAGCACTGCTCGAGAGCGTAACGGCCGATACCGGAGAACTAGGCTCCGCCGCCTGGACCAATCTCGGCCAGTTGTACGCCAATCGCGAGAGCTCACATCTGGATTTGGCCAAAGCAGCCGCGGCGTTCGAAAAGGCGTCCGAACTGGGTGAGCCTTGGGCCATGATCTCGTTGGCGTCCCTCTACACATCCGGCGAAGGTGTGCCGACCAGCTATGCGAAAGCGGCCGAACTCTTGCAGAAGGCAACGTCGGTCGGCCAGCAGGAAAGCGCAGCCAGTGCTTGGGAGATGCTCGGCGATCTCTACCGCAACCCAAGTGCGCCGCAGATCGACCTGACCAAGGCGGCGGATGCCTACCAAAACGCTGCCGACAAGAACAGCCAGCGTGCAATGGTCGAACTCGCAAAAATGGTGGTGGCGGGCTCTGGAGTTCCGGTCGATCGCACGCGTGCAAAGTCGCTGTTGCTGAAGGCCACGACGTTACCGGGCGGCAGCATCGGCGAGGCTTGGGCCATTCTCGGCGACCTGGAGCGCAACGCCGACGAAAGTCAGCCCAATTTGGCCCAGGCGCTGGTCTACTACGAAAATGCCGCTGAAGCCGGAAATGGCCCTGCCAATCTCGCGGTGGCCGAAATAAAGGGCTCCGAAGCGAGCCCCGCAGAATGGGCCAGCGTTGCGGACCATCTGCGCGCTGCTTCTGCTGCTCTCGGCCCCGACCCCGTCCAAAAGGTCATGTTCAACTTCAAGCCAACGCTGCTGTATGCGGTGGTCCAGGAGATGCTGGCCGATGTGGGCTTCAATCCAGGTGGAGTCGATGGCCTCTATGGTCGCCAGACAGCACGGTCGGCAGAGGCCTTCTGTCACGCGAACAACATCGCGGATTGCGTCAACGGGAACGGTATCGTCAGCCTCGATTTCCTGCGCGGCTTGCTGACGGCGCCGAGCCCGGGGCAACCCACCGGCTAGAGGTGGCTGCTCTCGTGGTCGATGCCGGATCCTTCTCGGCGACGTTCAGTGCGATTGCCCGCAAAAGGCGCGAACGGCCGGTCTCAAGCAGCACACGCCCATGAACGTCGTCCGGCTGCACAAAAGCGAAACGTCTGCCCTCACCTCCCGGCCGTTGGGCGCGACGGAGTACGTAAAGAGCGACCTCTACCGTATCGCCGGTTCGTGCAACATGAAGTCGTTCGTGTGGAACATCCTCACGAACCGCGGCTTTATCTACATGTTCTGGTTCCGGCTTGCTTCGCGAAGTCGGGGTCTTATCTGGCCGCTTGCCGTATGGATGCACAGACATCTGTCGCTGAAATACGGAATCCAAATTCCGCGACGGACACAAATCGGCTTTGGCCTTTACATTGGCCACCACATGGGCGTTGTGATCCACCCTTCAGCGCGGATCGGCAACAACTGCAACGTCAGCCAGTTCACCACGATCGGCTCCAATCACGGTATGGCAGCGGAGATTGGGGACGAGGTCTATCTCGGTCCTTCGGTTTGCGTCGTTGAAGACGTCTCGATCGGGAGAGGCGCTTGCATTGGCGCCGGCGCCGTCGTTGTGAAAGACATCCCGCCGTACACCACCGCGGTCGGTGTCCCGGCGAGCGTTGTGAACCATCAGCCTCCCGCTCATATCCAAAACCCGTGGACCGTCCGCGCCTAGGCGCAACGCTCGGCTTGCCAGACATAACAGCCGCCGATTTCGTTCAAAGTTGAGAGACTGTGTTGGGGCGCGCCTAACCCTGTCTCTTTGGATATGGCGAGCATTCAGCATCGCGTAACATCTGCAACGGATTCTCTCTCCAAAAGTGAAGGGAGAAAATCTTCGATGAAGCGAAACGCATCGACGATCGCCGCAGCCATCGCATTGTCGTTCTTCAGCGCCTTGCCATCGCAAGCCAACCTACCGAACCCGACAATGCCTTCGACTGGCGTGCGCTATTGGCCCACAATTCTTTTTCAGGCGAAGGCCGGCGTGCCGCTCGGCTACTACGAACTTTGCATGAAGGGAAACCCCGTCTGTCGACTGAGCGCCGGCCGGCTTGCCAAGACGAAAAGCGGCGCGGTGATCCTGACGGATGCAGTGCGTTTGAAAATTGAATCCATCAACACGGCGGTGAATACGGGAATGCGCTTCGTGAATGATGGAGCGAAGGACGTGTGGTCTGTAGGCGGCGGCCGCGGTGACTGCGAAGATTTCGCCCTTACGAAGAAGAGTAGGCTTCTCGCGGCCGGATTGCCGTCCAGCTCGCTTGTGATTGCGCTCGGCAAGACCAACTCGGGCGTCGATCATGCGGTGCTCATCATTCGCACTGACCGGGGAGATCTGGTGCTCGATAGCCGGTCGGCGCGAGTGTTAGCCTGGAGCGCTACCCTCTATCGCTGGCACTCGGTGCAATCACCGAACGACGCTTGGACCTGGCATCGGCTCGGTTGATACGCAAATACCGCGGTCGCCCTCAGCTGCCGGTACCGCAATGCAGCTCTTGCAGCAACGTCCACAAAATAATCCTGATGTCGAGCAGTACTGAAAACCTTCGAATGTACTCGAGATCACACACAATGCGTCCGCGGGCAGCCACGCGTTGCTTGGTCGAACCGCGATAGCCACGCGCTTGTGCAAGTCCGGTGATACCGGGCTTCACGACATGGCGAAGGTGATACGCGGGGATCAACTCCTCATAGTCCATGCCCCCCGCTTGCATGCCGACAGCGTGCGGGCGCGGGCCAACCAGTGACATGTTGCCGATCAGTACGTTCCACAATTGCGGGAGTTCATCGACGTTCGTCCGGCGGAGGATGCGACCAAGCGGCGTCACCCGCGGATCATTTGCGACCGTCTGCGTACGGCCGGTAGGATCGCCCCGGTCGTCGTAGAACGTTCGAAACTTGTAGATCTTGAAGAGCGTTTGTCCCGCCCATAGCGGGTCTGCGTAAAGAGAACCGCCCCAGGCGACTGCAGCCGAATTCCGATCGCGACGAACAGCAGGAGCGGTCCCAGCAGCAGCATACCGAATGCCGCTCCGACAACATCGATTACGCGCTTCAGGACGAATTGCCACTTCCGACCGCTCAATCGACGCCTTCAGCAGAGCTTCGACCTGCAAAACCTCAATATCATTTGCTGCGGGGACGGGCCCCGTATTCCGGCAACGAACGAGGTCACGAAGGGTACGACCGGTATCCGCTCGCCTTGCAAACGCTGGAACGCCTGACGGTGCGAAACCGGGACTGCCCAAATCGGCGTAGCCGACGTTCCCCAATTCTATCAAGGGAACTCAAAACAAACCCCGAGAAAAAAGCCGCAATAAGAACTTAACCGAACATTAACCTGTTGAAAAGCCGAACTACACTTTGAGCGAGGTTCCGGCATCACTTTATCTTGTGTTATGCTAAACGCGCTACGCATGCGGGGCCACGCACAGTGATGGCATCAACGGCAGTGCTGGTTTTGCTCGCGTTTGCTTGCGGCGCAGCTCTCGGCTTCCGCGGAACCGTCAAGGCTGTTTTCCTTGGCTGCGGCCTTATCCTTCTGATCGCATCCAGCTTCTTTGCTTTGGGATTCCTGTCGACAATACAGGCGCTTGGCGGCGCGGCATTGACGTGTGTTGCGCTTCAGTCCGGGTATGCAATTCACCTGTTGATGAGAGCAGCGTTCTTGGCCAGACGTGACATCGCTTCCGGGCACTCGCCGACAACGCCGAGTTCGCTCAGACGATAGTAGGCCGCAATACGGCGATCGAACTATTCCAGCGCCGTCCATCCGAACTTGAGCAGCGGTTGCGCCCGCACGCCGAAATCCACGATGCGGTCGACGAGCTTGCTTGTGGTGAGCGCTTTCTCGGGTAGTGGCTCCTCCACGATGAATGACTTCAGCCGGATCGCTCCGTCGACCGGCCCGTCCTTCTGCGCCTCGAAGCCGCGCGGGATGCGGCTGAGTTGGCTGTCCGTCCCGAGCTGCAGCTTGCCCTTCTTCAGCTTCGTCTCAAGCGCCTTGAATTTCGCGGGCGCGCCCGCGATCTCCTTTCGCAGCTTCGCCAGATCGGCTGGCTCAGGCATGTAGAACCCCGCGGCCACGAAACAGCCCTCTGGGTCGACGTGGATGTACAGCAAACCGTTGCCGGTCTTGCCGCCGGATGGCGTCATCACGGCACCGCAGTGCGTCTTGTAGGGACTCTTGTCCTTGGCAAACCGTACATCGCGATGGATCCTGAAGATCGACCGCTTGCCGTCCGCCTTCAGCGGAATGCGCTTCTTGGCGAATGCGACGCTGAGATCGCCCAGGAGAGCAATCATCGGATTGAGGACGTCGCTCTGGTAGAGCGCCTTGTTTTCGTCGAACCACGCCTTGTCCTGATGGAATTTCAGAGCCGTAAAGAACGCCAGCGCTTTCGGCCCGAAACCCGTGAAATCGCTCACGACAACGATCCATCCCACGCCAGCGTCGACCTAGCCGCCGTGCGGATTGCCGCCTCCATTTCCGTTCCCACCGGCGTTGCTGTTCCCGCCGCTGCCGCCATTGCCGTTGCCGCCACCACCGCTGTTGCCGCCGCCATTCCCGTCCCCACCGCCGTTCCCGTTCCCCCCCGTTCCCGTTCCCACCGCCGTTCCCGTTGCCGACACCATTGCTGTTGCCCCCGGCGTTGCCGTTGCCATTTCCGCCGGCATTGCTCTGACCGCTGCCCCGCGCCGAAGCGCTGTTGCCGTTTCCGATACCGGTCGCACCATTTGCTTTCTTGGCCGCAGCAACCGGACCGGCGCCAGGCGTCCCCGAAGCGAATGGGCCCCGATTGACAACGCTCGCCCATTGCATCGGGTTCGCCGACGATTGCCGCGTATAATAGATGTACGGCGTATCAGACCAAAGCCGGATCGCATTGGTTCGGCTGTCGAGCACATAATCGCCCTTGTCGGTGACGACGGTCAGCACGGCATGGCCGATCTTGTGCTCATCGCGGACCACGGTCACCAGAAGTACCGAACTCGGCCAGCCTCGCGACAGGAGCTCGCGCCGCTTGGCCAACACGAAGTCCTCGCAGTCACCCTTCCCGTTGACGGGATAGGACCAGACATCCTCGCGACCGAAGAGCTGGAAATCCGAAACTTCGGTAACGCTGCGATTGATCCTGCGGGTGACAAAGGCGAGTTCCGAAAGCCGCCGGTCGTCAAGGTGGACAGAGCCCACCGCCGGCCCGCGCGGAGCACAGTCACCTGGATTGGCGGCGCAGAACGCGTAGTAAGCCGGGGGAGCGCCGCCGCCGCCGCGCAAGAGCATGGTCGTATCGCCGGCTGCGGCCAAACCGCTGCCGGAAACCGCCAGCAAAGCCGATAGGACTGCGCGCTTCAAGTAAAACGGTCTCCACCGATCCGTAGATCGGCGGAGACTACACGCGAGACGCTTCCCTAACCACGCAAAAAACCGTGGGGTGACCGTCTGGACCGACCTCGGAGGAGGCTAGTCGGCCTGCGCTATCTTTCGAAGGCGCCGCCCAGCTGTCGCAAACGCAGGCCGCGGTGCGCCGGTCGATACCCAGGCGGTCGGGTTACTTGCCGACTGCTGCGTGTAATAGGTGGCCGTCGCGTCTCCGCTCTACATCGCCTTCGTGGATCGTCGTCAGGCGGACCCCGAGGACGCCTACGCGGTCCTCGGCCAGTTGATCCTGACCGGTAAGCGACCGGCGGATTGGCGCATCCTGTCCCGGCACGCCCGCGGCTGGATCATCAAGGGCTTCTTCCTGCCGCTGATGTTCTGCTACCTCTCCGGGGACCTTAACGGCTGGTGGCAGCGGATCGGAACGCTGCAAATGGACAGTTTCTCGAACGTCTACGATCGCTTGTTCGAGCTGTTCTTCGCTTTCGACGTTCTGTTCGGGACGATCGGCTACCTTTTCACGCTGCGACTGCTCGATACACACATCCGTTCCGCCGAACCGACGCTATTTGGCTGGGTGATTTGCATCATGTGTTACGAGCCGTTCTGGAACATGTTCTCCCGCTACTACATCGCCTACGAGACCGACAAATTCTATTGGGGCGGCTGGCTCGACGGCCACCACGCTCTTTATGTCGCGTGGGGCTCGGTCATTCTCTTTCTGACGTTCGTTTTCGCGTGGGCGACCGTGTCCTTCGGTCTGCGGTTCTCCAACCTGACCAATCGCGGGATCATCACCAACGGGCCCTACCGCTGGCTCAAGCATCCGGCCTATGTGGCCAAGAACCTGTCGTGGTGGCTGATCTCCGTGCCGCTGATGTCGAACGCGGGTTGGCAGGCCGCACTCCGTCAGACGGCCCTGCTGCTTCTGCTCAACGCCGTGTATGCGCTGCGGGCGTACACCGAGGAACGCCACCTCTCTGCCGATCCGGACTACCGCGCCTATAGCGCCTTCATCCGCGAGCACGGCCTGGTAGCCATGGCACGCCGCGCTTTTGCACACAGCGCCAGGCCGCGCGACCCGACCTAGTCGCTCAGGTCTTCCCCACTGATGATATCGCGAAAGCAGCCCTTCCGCTTGCGCACGACCAAGCGAAGCGCCAGCGCCGAGATCAGGCCGGGCAGCGTCTTGTCGAGGCGCTCCAGCGTCTTCTGCACGCGCACGATTTCGTCGCCGCCATTGGTGCGGAAGAAAAGGTCGTAAAAGTAGATGTCGAACAACGAGCTGCGCGTGTAGTCGATCTCCTGGCCATACCCGCCGGCCCAGATGAGCCGGTTGCTGATTTCTTCTCCGCGGATTTTCGCCGGTCGCATCACCTCTACGAGGTTGTGGGCATCCCCAAACTTGCAGGAGCCGAAGAGTACGCCCTTCAGCTTGCGGCGACGCCGATTGGCCTCGCAGAAGGTGTTGCGCAAGAACGTGCGGGACAGGCCGGACCCGTCCGGAGCCTCAATCTTACCGAAGTCGCCATGGGCGGCGACATAGAGGAAATCGACATCACCGCCGGACATGATGAAGCGCACGGCCTCGCGGAACGAGACCGCCCCGACGAAGCGCTCGTAGGTGAAGGCATCAGAACGATCCTTCAGGGCATAGGACAGGAACTCAAAAAGTGGCCGGACGGTGTGATGCCGCTCGTCGAACCAACGCGTTTCGACAACCCCGAGACCCAAGTGACGCGTACCAGCCAATGCAACACCCTCCGAGGCCCGAGTTCTGCCACGGAACCAGACCGCCGCGGACCCAAAATCGGGATCGCGACAATCCATCCTGACGATTTCGATAACGGAGACCGTATAAAGGGTTGTAGTGGTTTTCTAACGTAGAAAACCGCCCTCTTTGGGCTCCTGCGAGCCCTATCCTTCCATGAAGACCGGGATAAGGGAAGCGGCTAGCAGGAGGGCCATGGCGACATTGAAGATCCGCATGGATCTGGGGTTGTTGACCAGCCTCTTCAGGCTCGTCCCGAAGAGCACCCAGGTGAACGATGACACGGTCCCCAGGACCGCAAAAATCGTCCCTATCACGAGGACGTTGGCCGGATATGCCGCGATCCCGGCATAGGCAGTGATAGCGCCCACGGCCATGACCCAGGCCTTGGGATTGACCCACTGAAAGGCAGCGGCCTGAAGGAAAGTCAGCGGACGAGCACGCGATTCCCCGTGCGCCCCATCGGCCTTGGCGATCCGCCAGGCAAGATACAGCAGGTATGCAGCGCCAGCATATTTCAGCACCTGGTAGAGAACCGGATACGCCGCGAAAACAGCCCCGAGCCCAAAGCCCACCGCCATCACCATGAAGCCAAAGCCGAGGGGCACGCCGAACCCCGGCGGCACGGTGCGGGCAAAACCGAAGTTCAGCCCGGTCGCCATCAGCATGATGTTGTTGGGCCCCGGCGTGAAAAGTGTCGCCAGGGCGAAAAGGACAAAGGCCAGGAGAAGTTCGGTGGACATGGCAGCCGCACTTTGGAAGGCAGTAACAACGCCGCAGCAGCGCCGTCCCGTCAATCCGATTTCGACTATTCCGGCTGTACACCGCCCTCGGCGCCGCGACTGATGGCGGCAATGCCGGTGCGGCAAACCTCGACCAGGCCCAGCGGCGCCATGATGGCGATAAACTGCTCGATCTTGGAGGTTCGGCCCGTCACCTCAAACACGAAGTGGCCGACCGTGGCATCGATGACGGTCGCGCGGAACGCGTCGGCAAGACGCAGCGCCTCGACGCGCAAGTCGCCGGAACCTGCGACCTTCACCAGCGCAAGCTCGCGCTCAAGCGGACGCCCACCCGCTGTCAGGTCGGTCACCGTGTGGACCGGAACCAACCGATCGAGCTGGTTCTTGATCTGGGTAAGCACCATCGGCGTGCCGGTGGTGACGATCGTAATTCGGGAGAGATGTTTGGAATGTTCTGTCTCGGAAACAGTGAGGCTGTCGATGTTGTATCCTCGTCCCGAGAACAGACCGATAACCCGGGCAAGAACGCCGGGCTCGTTGTCGACCAGCACGGAGAGCGTGTGCGTCTCAAGCCGGTCGTGGGTTTCCTCAATAAAATACGCCGAGGCAGGCGGCTCTTGTGGCGGCCGCACCGCAAGGGAGGCCTTGACGTGCTGGCGCTTCCCCGCGGCGGTCTTGCGTTTCGTCGCCACTTTTGCGGCCTTTGTCATGCCAGAACCCTGCCCTTCTTTGCCGGAGTAGCCCCGGTCCGTTTCGTGGCCATTGCCCATTCGGCGAAAAGTGCCAGATCAATATTGCCGCCACTGAGAATCAGGCCGACTCGGCGGCCACGCAGACGGTCGCGCTCCTTCAGCGCCGCGGCAAGAGACGCCGCACCGGCCCCTTCTGCGAGATTGTGTGTGTCGGTCCAGTAAATGCGAATGGCTTCGGCGATCTCGTCGTCGGTGACTTCCACGATGCGCGACACACCGCGCCGGATCATGGCAAACGCCTCTTCGTCGGGAACCCGCGTCGCAATTCCATCGGCGCGCGTGTCCGATGACGGCGTCGTGACAACGTGCCCTGCCCTCAGCGAAAGCGCGTAGGCTGGCGCCTCGGTGGACTGGACGCCGACGATCTCGGTCTTCCGGCCGAGAAGATCGCGCGCCATCAGGCAACCGCAGATCCCGGACCCCAGCCCAATCGGCACGTAGAGAACGTCCAGCGCCGGCTCCGCGGTCATCAACTCCAGTGCATAGGTGGCGACACCGAGCACCAGATCGCGATGGAACGAGGGCACCATTTCGTGCCCGTTCGCCTCGGCAAAGCGCCGCGCCTCGTCGCGCGCCGAGTCGAAATCGTTTCCGGCCTCGACCAGTGACGCGCCGAAAGCTTGCATGGCCCGGTTCTTCTCGACCGAATTGCCGCGCGGCGCGAAGATCGTCACCGGCACGCCATGGCGGCGCCCGGCAAAAGCAATGCTCTGTCCATGATTGCCGCGCGTCGCCGAGACCAGCCCGGCGACATTGGGACGCTCACGTTTCATCCGATCGACGTAGACGACTCCGCCGCGCACCTTGAAAGCGCCGGTGAGTTGGTGATTCTCATGTTTGACCACCGCGTCAGTGCCCAGGCGATCCGCGAGCACCGGCCAGCGGTGCTGCGGTGTCGCCGGCAGCACGCTAGCGACCAGTTGGTGAGCCTCTTTCAACTCGTCCAAAGTGAACATGACGCTGTCCCGATAGACCCGTGCTTCACACCAGCATCTTCCCTTCCTTGCTGATGACGTTGCCGATGCCCTCGGCCGCGACGGCGTCACCCAGCAGCATCTCGTTGTGCGCCTTGCCCGACGGGATCATCGGGAAGCAGTTGGCGAGCGCGGCCACGCGGCAATCAAACAGGACCGGCTTCTTCACGGAGATCATGTCCGCGATCGCGCCGTCAAGATCGCGAGGCTTGTCGACGCGAAAACCGACGCAGCCATAAGCCTCGGCCAACTTCACGAAGTCCGGCAGCGAGTCCATGTACGAGTGCGACAGCCGGTTGCCGTGCAGCAGCTCCTGCCACTGGCGCACCATGCCCATGTACTGGTTGTTGAGGATGAATATCTTGATCGGCAGGTCGTGCTGAACCGCCGTCGACATCTCCTGCATGGTCATCAGCACCGAGGCGTCGCCGGCGATATCGACGACGAGGCTCTTCGGATGGGCCACCTGCACGCCCACGGCAGCCGGCAGGCCGTAGCCCATCGTGCCAAGGCCACCCGAGGTCATCCACCGGTTCGGCTCCTGGAAGTGGAAGAACTGCGCCGCCCACATCTGGTGCTGGCCCACCTCGGTGGTGATGTAGACGTCCTTGTCTTTGGTCGCCTCGTAGAGCCGCTGGATGGCGTATTGCGGCATGATGATGTCGGCGTTCGGCCGATAGGCGAGGCTATCGCGCGCCCGCCAGTGGTCGATCTGCGCCCACCACGCCTTGGCCGCCGCCTTGTCGGGCTTCGCCTTGATGCGCTTCCACTCGGCAAGCATCGCCTCCAGCACGCGACCGACATCGCCGACGATCGGGATGTCGACGTGGATGTTCTTGTTGATCGACGACGCGTCGATATCGACGTGAATCTTGCGCGAGCCCGGCGAGAATGCGTTGACCCGCCCGGTGATGCGATCGTCGAAGCGCGCGCCGAGCGCGATCATCACATCGCAATCGTGCATGACGTGGTTGGCCTCGTAGGTGCCGTGCATGCCCAGCATCCCGAGCCACTGAGGATCGGCTGCCGGATAGGCGCCGAGCCCCATCAGCGTCGAGGTGATCGGGAATCCAGTCAGGTGAACGAGTTCGCGCAGCGCGGCAGTGGCGCGCGGGCCGGAATTGACGATGCCGCCACCGGTGTAGAAGACCGGACGCTTCGCCTTCGCCATCAGTTCGACCGCGGCACGGATCGCCCGCTCGTCGCCCTCGACCCGCGGATGGTAGGTCTTGTGCTCGACCTGGCCGGGCGGAACGTAAGTGCCGGTCGCGAACATCACGTCCTTCGGGATATCGACAAGCACCGGCCCCGGCCGCCCGTGCGTAGCGACGTAGAAGGCCTCATGGATGATCCGAGCGAGATCGTTGACGTCGCGGACGAGCCAGTTGTGCTTGGTCGCCGGGCGCGTGATGCCGACGGTATCGGCCTCCTGGAAGGCATCGTTGCCGATGAGGTGCGTTGGAACCTGCCCGGTGAAGCAGACCATCGGGATCGAGTCCATCAGCGCGTCGGTGAGCGGCGTCACCATGTTGGTGGCGCCCGGTCCGGAGGTGACCAGAACGACGCCCGGCTTGCCGGTCGAGCGGGCATAGCCTTCGGCGGCATGGCCGGCGCCCTGCTCGTGGCGAACGAGGATGTGCCGGATCTTGTCCTGCTGGATGATCTCGTCGTAGATCGGCAGCACTGCGCCGCCGGGGTATCCGAAGATGTCAGTGACGCCCTGATCGATCAGCGCCTGGACGACCATGTTGGCGCCCGTCATTTGCCGGCTTTCGCTCTGCCGTTTCATCGTTCCGCTCCGCTTCCACGCTCGCGCCGCCCTTGCGACGGCTTCGGTTACTTGCCGTTTCGGCAATAAAAAAGGCCCCGGAAGGGCCTGATTTTCGCGCACCACCTTGTTCGCGGCAGCCTATGCGGCCGCCCCGGGGGTGCGCGAGCTAATTACGAGGACGAGTTCCTGTCTCATGGGCCTGTATTAGGTGCCCGCGGCGGGAAGGTCAAGCGTTGCGGCGTCATCGGCCCGTGGCCAATCCGACATCTGGTTGCGGAACCAGGTCATCTGGCGCTTGGCGTAGCGGCGCGTCTCGGTCGCGATCGCGGCAAGAGCCTCGTCCCGCGACAGGTTTCCCGCCGCGTGGTCGACCAGTTCACGCACCCCAATCGCTTTCATCGCCGGCAACTCCGGATCGAGGCCAAGGCTTGTCAGCGCCTCCACCTCGGCCAGCGCTCCTCCCTGCAGCATCCGGCGCGCCCGCTCGGCAATGCGCTGGTGCAGGAGCGCCCTGTCCGGCATGAGGACCATCCGCACAGCCGCGGCCGGATCGATGACCGGCTTGACCTGCTCCGCCTCCTGCCAGCGCAGCAATGAGCGGCCAGTCGCCTCGAAAACCTCCAGCGCCCTTACGATGCGGCCTTTGTCCGACGGGCGAATGGTTCGCGCCGTATCGGCGTCGACCACGGCAAGCCGTGCGTGGATCTCGTCGGCAGGCAGACCTTCCGTTGCCCGGCGCACAGCTTGGCGCACGTCCTGGGGGATGGGCGGGATCGCCGCGAGCCCCTCGGTTAGCGCCTTGAAATAGAGTCCCGTTCCACCGACCACGATCGCGAATTGCCTGGCGCGCCGCGCTTCATCGAGGATCGGCGCCACATCTTTAAGCCAAGCCCCCACCGAGTAGCGCGTCGCCGCCGGCACGTGCCCATAGAGGCGATGCATTGCCGCTGCCTCGTCCGCCGCGCTCGGCCGCGCCGTCAGCACCCGAAGCTCTGCGTACACCTGCATGGAGTCGGCATTGACGACAACGCCGCCATACTTCGCCGCAAGCGCGAGCGCCAACCGCGACTTGCCGCTCGCGGTTGGCCCCGCTAAGAGGACCACCGCCCCGGCGTCCGCTGCTTTCAAGGTGTCGTCCAGCGACATGGGCATTGCCCGGGCCGTTTTTCCTGCCATGACCGATCTCGTCGCAACCCTGATAACACGACCGGGAAACGTCGCCGAACTGACAGCATCGGTCACGGCGATCACCGACATCTATGAGCCGACGCGGATTGCCGATCTGGCGCTTGGCGAGGCGATGGATCTGTTCTTCACCTCGGATGCCCCCCTGCCCGAGTTGCGGGAGCGACTTCGCGGGCTTATCGCTGGCGCGGCGGTCGACGTCGTCGTGCAGCCCGAAGCCGGCCGGCGCAGGAAACTGCTGGTGGCCGACATGGACTCCACCATCATCGGCCAGGAATGCCTCGACGAGCTGGCCGGCTATGCCGGCTTCAAGGACAAGGTCGCGGCCATCACCGAGCGTGCCATGCGCGGCGAGATCGAATTCGAACCGGCGCTCCGCGAACGTGTCGCCATGCTGGCCGGCCTGCCCGAAGAGACCATCGCGCGGGTCATCGCCGACCGAATCACGCTCACGCCTGGAGCCACGCAACTCGTCCGGACCATGCATGCGGCGGGCGCCAAGACCATTCTCGTCTCCGGCGGCTTCACGGCCTTCACCGATCGCATAGCCGCCATGGTCGGCTTCGACGAAAACCATGCAAACCAGCTGCTAGCCGCGGACGGCAAGCTGACCGGCAAGGTCGGCGAGCCGATCCTCGGCCGGGCCGCCAAGTTGGCAACACTGGAAGAGGCCATCGTCCGCTTCGGACTGACGGCCAAGGAGACAATGGCGGTCGGCGACGGCGCCAACGATCTCGCCATGATCGAACGGGCCGGACTTGGCATTGCCTTCCACGCCAAGCCCGCGGTTGCAGCCGCGGCCGACGCGCGGATCGATTTTGGCGACTTGACCGCCCTACTCTACATCCAGGGCTTCACCCGCGCCGCGTTCGTCAAATGAAGCCGCGCGTACACCTGGAGACAGAGCGGCTGCTGCTCCGCGACTGGACCGAAGCGGACGCTGCGCCGTTTGCCGCCATCAATTCCGACCCGCGCGTCATGGAGTTCTTCACGCGGCCGTTGAGCCAGGCGGAGTCCGACGCTTTCCTCGCGCGCAACCAGGCCAACATCGCGGCCGACGGCTGGGGCCTCTACGCCGTCGAGGAGAAGGCGACCGGCGACTTCATCGGCTATGTCGGCCTGGCCCGGCCGGGCTTCGAGGCGCATTTCACGCCAGCGATCGAGATTGGCTGGCGGCTTGCACGGAGGACCTGGGGACAGGGCTATGCCAGCGAAGCGGCCCGCGCGGTGGTCGGCCATGCTTTCGGACCGCTCGGCCTCGACGCCCTGGTCTCGTTCACCGCGGAATGGAACAAGCCGTCGCGACGCGTGATGGAGAAAATCGGCATGACCCGCGATCCGGCCGAGGACTTCATGCATCCCAAGCTGCCGGCGGACCACAAGCTGGCACCGCACGTTCTTTACCGGCTCAACCGCAATACCTGGCGCGCCGCCCAATGAAAGGTCGGCCGAGACCGCCCCTTCGTCTGTTCTGACGCTCCGGCTACTGCTCTAGCGGAAGCGCCACCCAGCGGCGATCGCCGTCCTTGTTCTGGATCGCCAGCAAGACGTTCTTGCGGCCGTCCGCCTTCATCTTGTCGACAAGCCGGTTGACGTCTTCCGCGGTCTTCACCTGCTCCTGCGCCACCTCGACGATCACGTCGCCGGGCTGCAGGCGCTTGTCTGACGCCGGGCTGCCTGAGGCCACGTCCGTGACCACAACCCCGTCGGCTACCACGTCCTTGATGCCGTAGCGGGTACGCGCGTCGGGCGACAGATCGGACAGCGTCAGGCCGAGCGGACCGGCCGAAACCATTGGCGTCGGCTCGGGCGCCTTGTCGGTATCCTTTTTCACATCCGGAACCGGGGTCATCTTTGCCGTCGCGGCAGTTTCCGCCTCTTCCAGCCGCCCGAGCTTCACCTTGACCTGCTCTTCCTTGCCTTTGCGCAGGACGCGAACGGTGACTTCCTTGCCGACCGCCTTGCCGGCGACCAGCCGCGGCAGGTCGTGCATGGCGTCAACCGCCTGCCCATCAAACTCGAGGATCACGTCGCCCGCCTGGATGCCGGCCGCCGCGGCCGGACCGCTGCCGTCGACACTGGCGACGAGCGCGCCACGTCCCGGCCCATCCATGGCCAGGCCAGCGGCAACTTCGTCGGTCACTTGCTGAATGCGCACGCCCAGCCAACCGCGGCGTGTCTCGCCGAACTCGCGGAGCTGATCGATCACGCCGATCGCGATCTCCGACGGGACGGCGAAGCCGATGCCGATGGAACCGCCCGTGGGCGAGATGATGGCCGTATTGATACCGATGACATCGCCATCCATGTTGAACAGCGGCCCGCCCGAGTTGCCCCGATTGATGGACGCATCGGTCTGGATGAAGTTGTCGTAGGGGCCAGAATTGATGTCACGGTTGCGAGCCGAAACGATGCCCAGCGTGACCGTTCCACCGAGGCCGAACGGGTTGCCGATCGCCATCACCCAGTCGCCCACGCGCAGCTTGTTGGAGTCACCGAGCTTGACCGAAACCAGCGGCTTGTCGGAATCGACCTTGAGCAGCGCGAGGTCGGTCTTGTCGTCATGACCGATCAGCTTGGCCGTCAACTTGTGGCTATCGCTGAAGTTGACGGTGATCTCGTCGGCGCCCTCAATGACGTGATTGTTGGTGACGATGTAGCCCTCGGGATCGATGACGAACCCCGACCCGAGCGACTGGACCCGGCGCGGACGATTATTGCCGCCGCCGCCGTTGTCGCTCCCGTCGCCGTTGTTGTTGTCACCCAGGAACTCATCGAAGAAGTGCTGGAAGGGAGAGCCTTCGGGCAATTTCGGCGCGGGCACGGAACTGCCGGACCCGACCACGTTTTGTGAGGTGGCGATATTAACGACGGCTTCGAGAAGCGGCGTCGCGACGTCCGCGACCAATTCCGGCCCCCGCGCGAGGGCTGGCACGGCGTAGAACGCGGTAGCCGTCCCCACGAGTGCGACGGTGGCCGCCCGCAATAACCCAAGGGACTGGCTAGCCATGGGCCTTACCTCCTGAAAGCTTCCCGCGCACGTCCGGCGGACGGCGCAAATCCGGCATAACAGCCGGCTGAATCACGCCCCCAAGATATGCTGGTCCAATCATGCGCGAAATAGGGCCGGAAGGCGACAACTACGATGTCGCCTTCCGACACGAATGCGTGACGCCGCAGGAGGCCTTGCGGCCGGGCTACTGAGCCGGGGTCGCAGGCGTCGAAGGCTGTGCCGGCTGCCGCTGGCTCCTTCGTGCCCAGTTGCCCGCCCTGTGCGGCACTGGAATCGCCGAAGAACCGGAAGAATTCCGAATTCGGAGACAGCAGCATCCTGGTATCCGACGACTTTAGGCCGGCCTGATAGGCTTCCATCGACCGGTAAAAAGCAAAGAACTCCGCATCCTTGTTGAAAGCGTCTGCATAAAGGCCGTTGACCTTGGCCTCGCCCTCACCTCGGATTTGCTCCGACTGACCGTTCGCCTCGGCAACAATGACCGTTGCCGTACGGTCGGCCTCCGAACGAATGCGCCGCGACGCCTGTTCGCCCTGCGCCCGAATTTCGGTCGCCTGCCGCTGACGTTCGGTCTGCATTCGCTGGTAGATGGCCTGGCTGTTTGCTTCAGGCAAATCGGCGCGACGGATTTTGACATCGACCATCTCGATGCCGAGGCCGAGGGCCTCGCGCCCCACCTGCTCCGTGATGCGGGACATCAACTGCGCCCGCTGATCGCGGACGAGTTGGATGAAGCTGGCTTCACCGAGCACACGCCGGACGGCCGAATTGAGTATGACCGAAAGGCGTGAATCGGCCACCTGCACGGTACCAACCGACTGGAAGAACTTCAGCGAGTCGACGATCTTGTAACGACCGAAAGCATCGACCACGAGCCGCTTCTGGTCAGACGCGATGACTTCCAGCGGCGGCGAGTTGAGATCGAGGATGCGCTTGTCGAAATACTCGACATTGTCGATGAGCGGCAGCTTCCAATAGAGGCCGGGCTCCGTGACCGGCCGCAACGGCTTGCCGATCGGCGCAACGACCTGACCAAAGCGCAGGACCAGTGCCTGCTGGGTCGGGTCGACCGTGAAGAAGCTGAGATACAGCAGGAAGCCGATGACCGCGACGATGATCAGGCCGATGCTTCCGAAAAGGCGCGGTTTCATTGGCCACCTCCCGAAGTACGTGGTGTCAACGAATCCAGCGGCAGGTACGGCACGACGCCGTTGCTTCCCCCACTCTCGTCGATGATGACCTTGTCCATTCCGCTGAAGACCTGCTCCATTGTCTCCAGATACATGCGCTTGCGCGTTACGTCTGGGGCTACCTTGTAGCTCTCGTAGACCTGGTCGAAGCGCTGCGCCTTACCGGTCGCCTCCGCGATGATGCGATCACGGTAGGCGCTTGCCGCGTTGGTGATCTGCGATGCCTGACCACGCGCTTCCGGCACGACCTTGTTGGCATATGTCTGCGCTTCGTTCTGGATGCGCTCGGCATCGGCGCGCGCCGCCTGAACGTCCCGGAAGGACGCAATGACATCATTCGGCGGATCGACCTTCATCAACTGCACCTGGGTCACCAGGATGCCGGCTCCGAACTCGTCGAGCGTCGCCTGAATTAGTTTCTGCACGTCGGTCTCGGTGATCTGACGGGCCTGCGTGAGCAGAGCCTCGACGACGGATCGGCCGACGACCTCGCGCATGGCGCTCTCGGCGACAGATTTCACCGTCCCGTCCGGATCTTCCATGTTGAACAGGTAGTCGCGGGCGTTGTTGATCACCCAGAAGACCGAAAAATCGATGTCCACGATGTTCTCGTCGCCGGTGAGCATCAGGCTCTCTTCGGGGATATCCCGGCCGGCGACATTGGTGTTCCGGTCGTCCTGCACCTGGCCGATGGTAACCCGGTTCACGCGCGTAACCTTCGGCGTGTAGACCACCTCGATGGGATACGGCAGGCGGAAATTCAGGCCGGGCTGCGCGGTGCGGTTGAACGCGCCGAACTGGAGCACAACACCCTCCTCGTCCGGCTGAACGCGGAACGTGAAGAAGTAGTAGGTACCAAGCGCCAGCGCGACAACGAGAATGGCAATCAGCGTCAGCGGGTTCATGCTGCCGCCGCCACTCCCCCCACCGCCGCCACCTGGCAGCACACGACGCAGCCGGTCTTGGCCCCGCCTCAGGAGTTCTTCGAGATCCGGCGGCGTCGATCCGCCACCACCCGTGTTCCTTGGCCCTTGACCCCAAGGCCCGCCATTACCGCCCCTCCAGCCACCGCCGCCAGTCTGATTTTCCCAGGGCATTTCGCTCCCTTCAGAAGCATGAACACACCAATCCCGCGGCGCGAAAACCGCGGGATTGGCCGGTTTATAGGCATGTTCCCGCAGCTTTTCAACGAACGCAGGCCCTAACCGTCCCGCTGACGTAGCCCACACGTGGGGCTTGGTGCTGGGCAAGTCAACGAGAAACGGCTTTGGGCTGTCGCTCGTAGACCGCAAACACCGTGGCGGCGCTGTCGCGTTCTCCTGCCGGAACGGGCTCCTTCGAGACCACCTTCCATACGGATGGGTCGATTGTGGGAAAGCGGGTCTGTCCCGCCGGCTCGGCCTGCACGTGGGTAATATAGAGACGGTCTGCACGCCCGATGGCGGCGGAATAGATGGTCCCACCACCTATCACCATGACCTCTTCGATGCCGCTCTCCCTCGCCGTGCTTTCGGCAAGGGCCAGGGCGTCGTCGAGACTGGAAACGGTCACCGCCCCTTCCGGTCGATAATCCACCTGTCGCGTGACCACGATATTGGTCCGGCCGGCAAGCGGCTTCCCGAACGTCTCGAAGGTCTTCCGCCCGACCACGACCGGCTTACCCATGGTGAGTTGGCGGAAGCGCTTCATGTCGGTGGAAAGCCGCCACGGCATGCCGGTCCCGTCGCCGATGACGCCGTTGGCGCCGACAGCTGCAATCAGGGAAACTCTCATGCTTGGCTCCGGGCCGCAGCCAGGGCCGCAAGCGTCGCGCCGTCCGCCCGGCATGTGAGCCAATCGTCCAGCATGACGGCGCCCTGCGCGCGGTAAAAGCCTATTGCCGGCTCGTTCCAGTCGAGAACCGCCCATTCCAGCCGGCCAAGATCCTCGTCCACGCAGCGTTGGGCCAGTCGGCTGAGAAGTGCTTTGCCCACCCCCGCCCCGCGGTGCTCGGGACGCACGAACAGATCCTCGAGATAGATGCCGTGCCGGCCGACGAAGGTAGAGAACGTGTAGAACCAGAGCGCGAAGCCCACGACATCGCCGTCGATTTCCGCCAAGTCACAAAAAACCCGGGGCGCCGGACCGAACAGCGCGTCACCTATGTCGGCGACGTGTGATTTCACGGCGTCTTCGAGCTGCTCGTACCGGGCAAGTTCGCGGATCAACTCGTGGACCAGCGCTTCGTCGCCGCGCCGCGCCAGGCGGACCGTCAGGCTCACACCGCGACTTCCGCCTTGATGTGCGGATGCGGGTCGTAGGCCTCGACGGTGAAATCGTCGTAGACGAAATCGAAAATCGAGTTCACCTCAGGATTGAGATTCACGCGCGGCAAAGGCCGCGGCGAACGCTGAAGCTGAAGCCGAGCCTGCTCGACGTGATTCAGGTACAGGTGCGCGTCGCCGAGCGTATGGACAAAATCACCCGGCTTGAGCCCGGTCACATGCGCCACCATCAGCGTGAGCAGCGCATAGGAGGCGATGTTGAACGGCACGCCGAGGAAGACATCGCCCGAGCGCTGGTAGAGCTGGCAGGAGAGCCGACCCTCCGCGACATAGAACTGGAAGAGGCAGTGGCATGGCGGCAACGCCATCTTGCCGATGTCGGCCGGATTCCATGCCGAGACGATCAACCGGCGTGAATCGGGATTGGAGCGGATTTGCTCAACCACCTGACGAAGCTGATCAATCGTCTTTCCATCCACAGTCGGCCACGACCGCCACTGGGCCCCGTAGACCGGTCCGAGGTCTCCGTTCTCGTCTGCCCATTCGTCCCAGATGCGAACGCCGTGTTGTTTGAGATACCCGATATTCGTGTCGCCGGCGATGAACCACAAAAGCTCGTGGATCACCGATTTCAGGTGAATCTTCTTGGTCGTCACCAGCGGAAAGCCATCCGCCAGATCGAAGCGCATCTGATGCCCGAATATGGACAGCGTGCCGGTGCCGGTGCGGTCCGTCTTGCGGACGCCGGAATCCAGCACATGACGCATCAGATCAAGGTATTGGCGCATGAACCAATCCTAGCGCGATTCCCGGCCGCAGCGTAGAGCGGCTGGGCGGCTCCCTACTCCGCCGCCGCCGGAACGGCCGCGCCGCCATTCAGCGTAAACCGGCCCAACGTGAACGCGATGATCGCGCAACCAAAAATCGTGACCACCATCGGCAGCACGGTTCCATTCGTGATGAGGCCCATCAGCGCGACGATGGCGACGCCGGCCACCAGTTGCAGCGTCCCCAGCAACGCCGAAGCCGTGCCGGCGCGCGGGCCATAGTTCTCCAGCGCCAGCACCGCCGTCGATGGGATCACGAGTCCCATCGCGCCGAAGCTGACGAACAGCATGGCCATCAGCGCGAAAACGTTGTCCAGCCCTGCCAGCGTGGACAGGAAAAGGACACCCGTGCTCACCATGTAGAAGGTCAACGCCGCCCGAACCGTCCGCCTGAGGCCGAAGCGACGGCCAAACCTTCCCGTGAGCTGCGCCATGCCGATGAAGGCGATGGCGTTCACCGAGAAGGCCAGGCTGTACTGGGTCGGGCTCAGGCCGAAGTGATCGATGTAGATGAAAGACGAGCTCGACAGGAAAGAGAAGAAACTCGCAAGGCCAAAGCCACCGATGAAACTGACCCCGACGAAATAGCGGTCACCGAGAAGCTCAAGGTATCCGCGCGTCACGCTGCGCAGATCGATTGGCACTCGCTTCTCGGGCGGTCGTGTCTCGTCCAGCACGAGCATGTTCGTAGCGATGCCGAGAAGGCCAATGACCGACACCGCGATGAAGATGACGCGCCAGCTGGTCAGCGCGATGATCGTGCTGCCGAAGAGCGGCGCGAGGATGGGTGACACGCTGAAGACCAGCATGATCAGCGACATCAACCGCGCGGCGTCGGGGCCCGTGTGCAGGTCGCGCACGATGGCGCGCGGAATCGTCATCCCGGCGCAGGCGCCAATGCCCTGGACGAAGCGCCCTACGATCAGCCACTCGATGCTCGGCGCAAGGCCGCAGCCGATCGAACCGATTGAATAGAGGGCCATGCCGAAATAGAGCGGCGCCTTCCGGCCATAGCTGTCCGAAATAGGTCCGTAGACGACCTGAAAGAACGCGACCGCCAGAAAAAATGCGATCAGGCTTCCCTGCGTCGCGGCCGTGGTCGCGTTCAGGTCGGCGGAGATCACCGGCAGGGCGGGGAGGTACATGTCGATCGCGAACGGGCCGACGGCCGAAAGCAGGCCGAGAACGATCGCGTTTCGCGCGAAACTGGGCTTCATGACAATAGTCTTTCGGGAGGCAGCAGCGGCCCGTCACGAGTTGCCGGAGCTGACGAGTTTTACCCTAGCGCGTCACATGGTGCGTCGCAACATGCGCCGTCAATGTAAACGGAATGCTGCTGACAGATCTGGGTCGACTCGCGGGTTCCGGACGGCCGGGCGATCAGCGGGATCGCCAGCCGCCGGGCGGCTGAACTCCGGCGTCCTTCCATTAGCGACGGCGAATCCCTATATTCCGAGTGCCGGAGCAATCCGGATATGGCGATAAACGGCCATCGTAATAAACCCTGCGGACCCGGGGGCAGTACCCGGCGCCTCCACCACAGCCCGCAAGAAAGCCCGCTTCGGCGGGTTGCGGCGGGGGCGAAATAGGATCGACGAGGGCGTAAAGGATGGGCTTTTGCCCGGCATGGTTCCGCCGTTATCGGGCCGAACATATAGTTGCCAACGACAACTATGCCGAGGCTCGCCTCGCCGCGTAATGCGGTTCGGTAACCTCAATTGAAGCCCTTGCGGGTCGCACCGTAAGGCGGGGTTCGGAGGCACCTGGCAACAGAAGCCTCCACTTTCCTTCCGGGGCCGCCATTCGTCCCCGACTTGGCATCGGGGTTTCGCGGCACGCGATGGCTGAAGATTTGATCCGTTACGACATTCTCGCGCAGGACGCACTGCGAGGCGTCATACGCAAGGTCCTCTCCGAAGTCGCCAAGACCGGTCTTCCCGGAGAGCACCATTTCTTCATCAGCATCGCCACCCAGGCGCCCGGTGTGCGCATCTCCAGCCGTCTGCTCGCGCAGTACCCGGAGGAGATCACCATCGTCCTCCAGCACCAGTACTGGGAAC
Organism: uncultured Alphaproteobacteria bacterium; assembly: GCA_963798195.1. Taxonomy (GTDB): domain Bacteria; phylum Pseudomonadota; class Alphaproteobacteria; order Rhizobiales; family Kaistiaceae; genus CAVSRC01. The sequence continues at coordinate 1,616,652 of CAWCSF010000010.1, forward strand.
TGACGGTGACCGAGCAGTCATTCGAGGTCGGTCTGTCGTTCAATGGTGTTCCCGAGCGCCTGCTCGTGCCCTTCAACGCGATCAAAGGCTTCCTTGATCCGTCGGTGCAGTTCGAGTTGCGCTTCGAGGTGGCCGCACGCCCCGCAGTTGCAGTAGTGACCGACGAGGGCCGGCCCACGGAGGCGGCCCCGCCGATCCCGCTTGCGGCGCCCGCTGCGAAGAGCGAACCGGCACCGAAGCCCGCGGACACGGATGAAGACGGAGATGCCGAGCCGGCGCCAGCGGCTCAGGTCGTGAGCCTGGACGCGTTCCGGAAGAAGTAGTAGCCGCGCCGGAACGCCTGCGTCGGGGCATTCGCCCCTGACAACACGTCGCACCGACGACCGTCCAAACAGCTCTTCTTGTCAGCGGACTGTCAGCCCGTGCCGCATAGCGTGCGCGCGCAATCGCCAGGGCAAACACGCCCGCCGGCGAATCTCAGTCCACCTTGGAGACCAATCATGAAGCGCGCATTCATCCTCGCCACCGCGGCGATCACCGCCGCCATTGCCAGCCCAGCCCTGGCCGCCACCGGCTGCAGCACCGCGCCCGAAGCCAAGTGGCAGCCGCAGTCGAAGCTCGAAGCTCAGCTCAAGACCGACGGCCTCACTGTGCGCCAGATCAAGGTCGAGAACGGCTGCTACGAGGTCTATGCGGTCGACAAGAGCGGCAAACGCCAGAACATGGCCTACAACGCCGAGACGCTGCAGAAGCTCGACAACGCCGAGGCTGGCGAAAAGTAATCGCCGGATTGCACGCCATGACAAATGTGAAGGAGACGCAGGTCCGCGTCTGGGACCCGGTCGTGCGCCTTTTTCACTGGACCCTGGTGCTGAGCTTCGCCATTGCGTGGCTCAGTGCCGAGTCCGCGGAGACCCTTCACATCTGGGCCGGCTATGCCGCCGCCGCGCTGATCGCGATGCGCCTTGTCTGGGGCTTCGTCGGCACACCCCATGCGCGCTTCTCCAGTTTCGTCCGGTCGCCGCGGACCGTGTTCGCCTATGTGACGGCGATCGCAACGGGCAGCGAAGCCCGGCACTTGGGCCACAACCCGGCCGGCGGCGCCATGATCGTTGCGTTGATCGTTGCTTTGGCGGCGACCGCGGCAACCGGCTGGATGCTAACCCTCGACGCCTTCTGGGGCGTGGCCTGGACCCAGCATCTCCACGATCTCGTCGCCCATGCCCTGCTGGCCCTTGTGCTCCTGCACATCGCCGGCGTCGCGCTGGCGAGCTTCCGCCACCGCGAGAATCTGGTTGCGGCGATGATCACTGGCGCGAAGCGGCCTGGCCGTCCAGAAGACATCGGCTGAGCCAGACACGCCGCCCACTTGGCGAACTGCTGCTTGCGCCCGAGGCTGACGGATGGGAAAACGCCCGCAATCGCCCTCCTCACCTCGAGCAAGCAGCCCGCGCGATGTCCGCCAGCAAGACCCCGACCCGCACCGAAACCGACACCTTCGGCCCGATCGAAGTTCCTGCCGACCATTACTGGGGGGCGCAGTCGGAGCGCTCGGTGGAGAATTTCCCGATCGGTTGGGAGAAGCAGCCGCCGCCCGTCGTACGTGCCCTCGGGCTGATCAAGCGCGCCGCCGCAGAAGTGAACACGGACCTCGGCAAGCTCGACCCGAAGATCAGCGCGGCAATCGTGGAAGCTGCGCAGGAAGTCGCCGAAGGCAAGCTTGACGCGCACTTCCCGCTGGTCGTCTGGCAGACCGGCTCCGGCACGCAATCGAACATGAACGCCAACGAGGTGATCTCGAACCGCGCCATCGAAATCCTCGGGGGCGTGATGGGGTCGAAGTCGCCGGTGCATCCAAACGACCACGTCAACATGAGCCAGTCGTCCAACGACACCTACCCGACGGCGATGCACATTGCTTGCGCCGAGGAGATCGAACACCGCTTGCTGCCGTCGCTCAGGAAGTTGCGCAACGCGCTCAACGACAAGGCGCAGCAGTTCAAGTCGATCATCAAGATCGGGCGGACCCATACCCAGGACGCGACCCCCCTCACCCTTGGCCAGGAGTTTTCCGGCTACACCCAACAAGTCGAAAACGGCATCGCGCGGGTCGAGACAACAATGCCGGGGCTGATGCAACTCGCCCAAGGCGGCACCGCGGTCGGCACCGGGCTGAATGCCCCGGTCGGGTTTGCGGAGCGCATCGCCGACCGCATCGCCGCACTGACCGGTATGAAGTTCACCACGGCGCCCAACAAGTTCGAGGCGCTGGCCGCCCACGACGCCATGGTCTTCTCCCACGGCGCGATCAACACCGTGGCCGTTGCCCTTTTCAAGATCGCCAATGACATCCGCCTGCTCGGCTCCGGACCGCGCTCTGGCCTTGGCGAATTGTCACTGCCGGAGAACGAGCCCGGCTCATCGATCATGCCCGGCAAGGTCAATCCGACGCAGTGCGAGGCGTTGACCCAGGTTTGCGTCCAGGTCTTCGGCAACAACGCCGCCATCACCTTTGCCGGCAGCCAGGGCCACTTCGAACTCAATGTGTACAACCCGGTGATGGCTTACAACTTCCTCCAGTCGGTGCGCTTGATCGCCGACGCGGCGGCGAGCTTCACCGATCGCTGCGTCGTCGGCATCAAGGCCAACGAGGCGCACATCCGCTCGCTGATGGAGCGCTCGCTGATGCTGGTCACCGCCCTCGCCCCGACAATCGGCTACGACAAGGCGGCCGAGATCGCCAAGATCGCGCACAAGAACGGCACGACGCTCAAGGAGGAAGCTGTTCGCCTCGGCTACGTCACGGCGGAGGAGTTCGACCAGATCGTCCGTCCAGAGGACATGATTGGCCCGAAGTAGCCAGCACGCGGCTTGCGGATCGGACGGCGCGCGTCGAAACTGGGTCGATACGCCCTTCTTCGGAATTTGAAACGATGAGCGCCGAGATCGTCAATCTCCGTACAGCCAGGAAGGCCAAGGCGCGCGCAGACCGCGAGCGCAAGGCCGACGAGAACCGGCAGCTGTACGGACGCACGGCAACTCAGAAGAAGCGGGAAGCGGCGGAACGCGAGCAGGCCGAGCGCCATGTGGCGCAGCACCGCCTCGAGCAGGACGAGGACTGAACGTCCGCTCGTGAGCAAGCGCTCGATCACCGTAGCCGGCCACCGCACGAGTATCTCGCTCGAGGCGCCGTTCTGGCAGGCGCTGGCCGAGATCGCAGAAGCACGCAAAAGAAGCATCGCTGGCGTGGTCGCCGAAATCGACCGCGACCGCGCGGAGGATACCAACCTCTCCGCCGCCATCCGAGTCTATGCGCTCGACTGGTATCGGCGCAAAGGCCGTTAGCGCGGGACGATGACCAAGGGCTGGCCGACCGGCGCCACAGGGGGAGCCCGACGCGGGCGGGCCACCGGAGTTGGGGCCGGCTGCGGCACCGGTGCGATGGTGAGCGGCTCTACGGTCGCCGTTGAATTGACCGGAGTGATCTCCGCCGCCCGCCGCAGCGCAGGCGCGGAAACCTCGATCGCGTCCGCAGATGAAACGTTCGCCGCCGCGCGATCGGCAGTCTGTCGTGCCTCCGCTGCCGAGGTTGCGGCGTCGGCGGCTCGGGTAGCGGCGTCACCGGCGGCCGCTTCTGCCGTTTCGGCGCGAGCACGGGCAGCGCGGACGATCCCTTCCGCCGCGATCCGGGTACGAATGGCGGCGTCGGAAGCCGTCTTGGCCGCATCGTAGGCCGCCTGCTTCGCCGCCACGGCCTTCGCAGCCGCGGCGGATGCACCTTCTGCGGTGGCGACCCTTGCAGCAGCCGCCTTCGCAGCCGCTTCGGCTTCCGTGCGCGCCGCTGTTGTGGTCTTCAGCGCATTGACCGCATCGGCCGCGTCTGTCGCCAGCGCCGCAGCCTGCTGCTCCGCGGTCGCCTTCTCCGCCAGTGCCGCGTCCACTGCGGCCCGCGCATCGGATGCCACCTTGGCAGCCTCGGTAGCGGCACTCGCTGCCTCCGACGCCGCGGCGACTGCCCTGTCGGCGGCGGCTTGCTTGTCGGTCAGCGCCTTCTGCGCGGCATTGCGGGCATCAGTCGCGTCAGCCAGGCCTGCCAGGGCGGCATTCTTGTTCGAACTCGAACGCGCCGCAGCGTCTAGCGCCTTTTGAATATCCTGATCGGCGGAGGCGGCGGCGCTCGCGGTCCTCGCGGCAAGATCCGTCGCGGCGGCCGCAGCCTTTTCGGCCGTTGCCAGCGCAGCTTCCGCTTCGGAAGCACGTGCGCTGGCAGATGCCGCCAACGCCTCCTTTGCCGTGGCCTGGGCGGCGAGTTGATCGGCAAGGCCCTTGGCGGTCTTCGCTTGCTCCGCGGCGGCGGCATCGATCGCCCTCAGGCACTGCGATCTGCTCGGCAAATGTCGCAGCCAGTTCGGCATTGCGCCTGGCCGCGTCCGCCGCGGCCTTCGCGTCCTTGGCGGCAGCCTTGGCATCGGCGAACACCGTCTGGGCAGCATCCCGCCTCACGACCGCGCCGGCGGCAACGTCGGCGGCGGCCTGCGCCGCCTCGTCGGCGCGCTGCTTTGCCTCGCGGGCGGCATTCACCTTGTCGCCAAGGGTCGTGTCGCTTGTCGCAGCGTCCTTCGATTCGTCCCGCGCGGCTGCCAACGCGTTTTCCGCCTGGGCCAGCGCCGTCACCGCCCCATCGCGGGCGGCTGCCGCAGCGGCGGCGACCTTGTCGGCTCTATCCTTGCGGTCCGTCGCCGCTGCCGCGGCAGCCTCCGCCTTGGTGGCGGCGGCAGAGGCCGTCGCCGCGCGCGCGGCCGCGGCCCTCAGAGCCGCCTCGCCGTTGTCCTTGTCGCTGACGGCCTTCTCGACGGCGGCGCGCGCATCGGCCTCGGACGCGACGGCGAGAACCACTGCCTTGCGCGCATCTTCGGAAGCGTTCGCCAGTGTCGCCTCCTCGGCCACGGCAGACGCATCGGTATCCTTGGCCGCAGTCAGCGCGGCCGTTGCTTCATTCAGCGTAGCCAGGGCAGCCTTTTCCGCCGCCATGGCGTCGGAAAGGTTCTTGTCAGCGACATCGGCCTTGGACCGCTCCGCCTTGGCGATGCGCGCGGCTTCTGCGGCGTCCGCGTCAGCGGCGGCCTGCGCAGCCGCCATGCGGTCGGCAAAAGCGACAAGGGACGCCACCATACGCTGGCGAAGCAATATCTCGCGGTTGGCGTGGAATGCTTCCAGCGCAACTGCGCGGGCAACCGAGGCCGCACGGCGGGCAGCCTCCCGTTCGGCGGCGATGCGCGCCTGCTCCGCGCGCCAGACAGCGTCCTCGCTCAGGCGGCGCGAAAGGCGGCTCAGCCGTTCCTTCTCAGCGCGGGTCGCCTGATCGAGGGCGATGATCTCGTTCATGCGCGCCGCTTCACGCTCATTGAGGTATGCAGCGAAGGGCAGCACGTCCACACTGCGTGCTGGTGACACGATGGGGCCGCGAAAGACGATCCCGGCTTTCGGCGCAACGCCCTGGACCTTGTTGTCCACCGGGTCGAAGGTCAGCGTCCAGTCGCTGTCGAGCGTCATTGCATTGAGATCGATGACCGCATTTCCGCTAGCCGACAGGCCTTCAGCTTTCACGCCGAGATTCTTCAACCGGACTGCACCGGCGACGATGGCGAAGGCACCATTGGTCTCGTCGAAGGTCAGGTCGTCTGCGTCGATGCGCTCGCCGAAGCTGATCTTCAGCGCATCCTCGGTGTACTGCTGCCCGAGGTCGGAGGCGCGCACGAGCTGGCGTACGGCGTTGGGATTGACGTAGCGGGCCTCGCCGTCGTGGATGCCGATGACTCCCCCGCCCGTCATCGTGGAGACGAGTCCGGTCGGCGAACGGCCGGTCGCCTCGAAATTCGCCGACAGGTCGAGCACGCCGGTCGCCACCGACCGGCCGTCCCGCTTCCAGACGAACGATTCCAGCGCGGCACCCTTCAGGTCGAAGCGCGCCGACAGGTTGGCGTTGCCGCCGACATTGTGGATCGACAGTCCGCCGGTGACCGCGCCGCCCGCGATCTGGCCAGCCGTGAGATCGAGGTCGATCCGCTGCGGCTGCAACGCAAGATCGAACTTCGTCACGGTCAGGCCGAGATCGCCGACGTCGAGGCGATCCGCCGTGACCGCAATCTTTCCGCTGACGGCGCCGTAGGTCGGCGCAACAAATGCCGTTTTCGACCATGGCGCCGCAGCATCGCCCGTCGGCATCGGCGCGAAGCCAAGGCCGAGGGAGGCGAGCCAGCCGAGATCGACATCATCGATGGCGAGATCGCCACCAATGCGCCAGCCGCGGCTGCCGTCCGGAGCAAGCGTAAGCTTGCCGCCGGCGATGGCCGTGCCGACCGTGCCGCTCGGCCACTCCAGTCCGAGGCCTTCGGGAGACGCGGACAAAGTACCGTCGATGCTGACAGCCGTGCCGACGGCCGCTCCCGGAATGCCGAGGCCAGCCATGGCGATTAGCGGATCGATGTTGTCTGAACTCAACCCCGCCTTGCCAGCGAAGGACGGCGCCATATTCGCGCCGATGGCGAGTTTGCCGGAGAGATTGGCTACCAGCCCGGCAACATCCGCGACGACGACCGTGTCGAGACCGTCGGCGGGCACGCCGCTGCCCTGCACCTCAAGATGCGTGCCACTGTCGTCGGCCGGTGGCGTTGCCGGCATACCGAACTGCCGAGCGAGCGCGGCGGAATCCGGCGAATCGAGCCGCACCGCGATGTTGGCGGGCTTGCTCCGCCAATCGCTGAAACCGCCAGCGGAGCGCAGCGCCAGGCTGAAGGCTGTGGAGCCAGCCACGCCGTTGTCGACGGTGAACGCGAAACCCGTTCCGCCGTCCGGTGGCGGCGCGGTGATCTTGGCCGTGACAACCGCCTCTGCCAGAGCCGGCGACGCGATGCGCAGCCACCGCGCCACGCCGCTGTCCGGCCAGAACTGATCGGCGATGCGGGCCAGTCCGGTGACAGTCGGCGCATCGAGCGTCGCGTCGAGATGACCGCGCGGATTGTTGCTGACGCTTTCGATGCGCCCGCTATTGACCTTGAAACTGGCGCCACCGATGTCGCCGATGGCGAGCTTCACCACCCGCAGTTCGTCGTCGGAATAAGCGGCATCGACCTCGAGGTCGCGCACCTGGAAATCCTCGAAGGCGAACGCGCCGGCGGAAAGCCGGATCGTGTATTTGTCGGCAAGGGCCGTGGTGCCGGAGAGGTTTCGGCCGGCAAGCAGTTCGGCCAGCGCCTTGAGCTGCACGAAGTCGATGCGGCTCGCGTTGAGATCGGTGCCCAGTTCACGCGCCCGGTTGCGCTGCACGTCGCCCCACCAGAAACGGCCGGTAATGGTGGCGTCGCCGATCCGCGCATTGACCTTGTCGACCGCGATACGCCCCGGCGCGATGTCGGCGTGCCCGGCGAGGTCGAACGGCGCCAGCAAGCGGCCGGAGCCTTCCTGTTCGCGGCCGCGCCACCACGTCGCGAAGGTCGCCGGCTGGTCGACTGCAAGGTGGGCGTCGCCGACGAAGCCGAACTTGTCGGCGGTCGAAAGCAGGCCGCTGGCTTCAAGTCGGGCCTGCCCCGGCAGGCGGGCCGCCAGACTGGAGATGTGCCAGCCGTTCTGCGCCGGCTCGGCGGCCAGCACGACATTTTCGATGACGCGACCGCCGACCACGATAGCCGGAACGTTGAGCGCAATGGTGCCGGGAATATCCGGCACCGGAAGACGGCTCAAGGTCGCTACAAAGCTGTCCGTTGCCACCGAGATGTTGACGGGCTCTGTCGGACCGTTGCCAAGCGTGCGGTCGAGATCGATCTGACGCGCCTCCGCCTGAGCACTGAACGAAGGCGTCTGCCCGAAGTTCAGGGTGAACCCGCCGGCGACGCTGAATGCGCGCTCGACAGGACCGTTCGACAGAACCGCCTTGGTGATGGCCAGCCGGCTACCATCGAGTTCGAACGCCCCTTCGCTGCGCCAAGCCGAAGCCGGCGGCCCATCGGCACCCGCGATCTCGTTGAGCACGTATGTGCCGTTGTAGGTCGCACCCTTCGCCGGATCGACACCGAGAACACCGTCGACGCCGACCGTCACCGGCCAGCGCGCCGGACTAAAATCAATCTTGGTGCGAATCGTACCGTCGTCGAGCACGCGGCCGGTCGAGGCGCGGAATTCCACCTGGTTGCCATCATCAAGGTAGAAGCCGTCGATATGCCACGGCCCGGACAAGGCCCGCGCGTTGACGTCGGCGCTGATGCCGTCGAACTGGAGCGCTATTCCCGCGCGCGCATCGTCATAGAGCAGCGAACCATTGTGAATGGAGACATTGTCGAGGACGACCTTCTCCGGATCGAACGGTTCGTGCGCCTTGGCGCGCTCCATCCAGGGGATGTTGCCGGTGGCGTCCACCGCAACGTGAACAACCGGCTTCTCAAGCCGCATCGTGACGACGCGGAACTCGCCCTGAAGCAGCGGCATCAGTTCGATGACGACTTCGAAGCGGGCGACGTCCATGATGCGCGCGCCGTGCTCATCATCGACCTCGACATCGGTGAAGGTCAGCGACGGCGACGGCAGGATCGTCGCCTTGGCGTCACCCGCGACATGCACCCGATGGCCAAGAATCCGCGACGCTTCCGACTCGAAATTGGCGCGGTAGTCGTTCCAATTGACAAACCACGGGCCGATCAGCGCCGCGAACAGCGCGATGACGACTGCGCCTCCGAGGATCAGGTAGAGTCTGCTCAGCGTGGCCTCCGATTACCGATCAATCGTCTGACCGGTCAGCCCGGCGCAACGATCTTGCCCGGATTCATGATCCCCCTGGGATCGATGGCCTGTTTGATCGCCCGCATGACCTCGAGACCGTGCTGCTGCTCGATTCCGAGGTATTTCATCTTCCCCTGCCCGATGCCGTGTTCGCCCGTGCAGGTTCCTTCCATGGCGATGGCCCGCAGGTTGAGCCGCGATATCAGGCCGTCGCAACGCGCCACCTCGTCGCGATCCTCCATGTCGACCAGGATCGTGAGATGGAAATTCCCATCGCCGACATGGCCGACGATCGGCGCCAGCAGACCGGTCTTCTCGACATCGGCCACCGTATCCATCACGCATTCCGCCAGCCGCGAAATCGGCACGCAGGCGTCGGTTGCGATTGCCTTGGCGCCCGGCCGCAGCGTGAACGAAGCCCAGTAGGCGTCGTGCCGCGCCTGCCACAGCCTGTTGCGATCCTCGGGCTTCACCGCATAGACGAACGCGCCGCCGCCGAACTCGCCGGCGATCTCCCCGAAGGCTTCCGCCTGCTCCTTCACGGAGTTGGGACTGCCGTGCAGTTCCACGAAGAGGTGCGGTTTCTCCGGCAGATCGAGCTTTGCGTAAGTATTGCAGGCTTTCACCATCAAGGCGTCGACAAGTTCGATGCGCGCGACGGGGATACCGCTCTGGATGGTCAAGATTGTGGCGTTGCAGGCCCCCTCGATACTGTCGAACGGCACGACTCCGCCGGCAATGGTCTCGGGAATGCCGTGCAGGCGCAGGACCAACTCCGTAATAATGCCGAGCGTACCTTCCGACCCAACGATCAGGCGGGTGAGATCGTAGCCAGCGGAGGATTTCTTCGCCCGGTTGCCGGTCTTGACCACCGTGCCGTCCGGCATGACGGCCGTAAGGCTGATGACGTTGTCGCGCATGGTGCCGTAGCGAACGGCATTGGTGCCCGAGGCGCGCGTCGCCGCCATCCCGCCGAGCGAAGCATCGGCGCCGGGATCGATCGGGAAAAACAGGCCCTGATCGCGGAGGTGATCGTTGAGCTGCTTCCGCGTTACGCCAGGCTGGACGACGACATCGAGATCTTCTGCGTGGACGGCGAGAATGCGGTTCATCCGGCTCATGTCGACGCACACGCCGCCGAACGGCGCGTTGACGTGCCCTTCCAGCGACGAACCCACGCCGAAGGCGATGATCGGCACGCTGTGGGTGTCGCAAATGCGGACGATATCGACCACCTCGTCGGTCGATTCCGCAAACACGACCGCATCCGGCGGCTGGTTCACGAGCCACGTGGTCTGGTGCCCGTGCTGGCGCCGAACAGCCTCCGAATCGGCAAAGCGGTCGCCGAAGCGCTGCCGCAGGATCGGCAGGGCAACGGCAATGCCGGCGTCGTTTCGCGCCGCTGCACCGACCGCCAGCTGAACCGTCATTGTTCCAACGACTCCCGAAGCATGCGCTGAATCCTGCCGACAACGTATCAAATGGCGGTGGGCAGCCAAAGGGCTCATATGGGGCATCCTGCGGCAAGAAACGGAATGAAACCGGGCTTCGCGACCACTATGGTGCCGGGCCGCCACCTCCCGCCCCGTTTGGAACCCGCATGCCACCCGCCATCAACCGAACCATGACGCCTGCCGAATGGGGGCTTCTCGTCACCCTGGCCGTGCTCTGGGGCGGCTCGTATTTCTACAACGCCATCGCGGTAAAGGCTTTGCCGCCCCTCTCCATCGTGACCTTCCGCGTCGTTCTGGGCGGCCTGCTGCTCTACCTGATCGTACGCAGCACCGGCGCACGCATGCCCCGCAACCTGACAGCCTGGACCGGCTACTTCATCATGGGCTTCCTCAATAACGTGGTGCCCTTCAGCCTGATCGCCTGGGCGCAGGGGCATGTGGCGAGCGGCCTCGCCGCAGTCCTGAATGCTACGACGCCGCTTTTCGCGGTGGTGCTGGCGAACTACCTCACCACCGACGAGCGCATGACGCCCGCGCGGGTGGCCGGGGTCATCATCGGTTTCATCGGCGTGGTGGTGATGATCGGGCCGGACGCGCTGGGCGGCTTCGACGTCAACCTGCTGGCGGAACTGGCGCTGCTACTCGCCTCGGTGTTCTACGCGCTGTCGCCGATCTACGCCCGGCGTTTCAGCCGGTCGGGCCAGGCGCCGCTGGTCTCGGCCGCCGGGCAGTTCGCCGCGGCATCGGTAATGATGCTGCCGCTGGCGATTTTCATCGACCAGCCGTGGACACTGCCGATGCCCGGCGCCGGCGTGTGGGCAGCGCTGATAGCGCTGGCGGTGCTCTCCTCGGCGGTCGCCTACATCATCTACTACCGCATCCTGTCGACGGCCGGCGCTGTGAACCTGATGCTGGTCACATTCCTGGTGCCGGTGAGCGCCATCCTGCTCGGCGCGATCATCCTGCACGAGCGACTGGGGCTGAACCATTTCGCCGGCATGGCGCTGATCGGCCTCGGACTGGCGGCGATCGACGGACGACCGCTTCGCCTGATCGGGCTCAATCGCGCTCAGGCGTAGTGGTTGGCGATCACGGAATTGGCGATCTCCGACGCGGCGATGACGCCGACGACATCCTCGGCCTTGGGGATGCGAGCGCGACCGCTGACGACGATGGCGAGCGAGCGGCCGCGCCGGTTCATGCGGGTAATGATCGTGTTGAGGATCGAGGTCTCCGGCGCGATCACGTAATCCTCGGCGGTCACCAACTCCAGTGTCTGCCCGGAGTAGCGGTCCGGCGCGTAGGACCCGGCGGTGAGCCGAGCGACGCCGGCAATACGCGGCCCGTCGGCGACGATGATGTGCGCGGCCGGGCGCGCGGCTATAGCCGAGAGCGCATCGGCGATGCTGGTCTGCATCGGCAGGACGACGAAATCCCTGTTCATCAGCTCGCGCGCCTGGCGCACCAGGTACATGTTGGTGTGGCGGATAGTCGGGATCGGCTGGCCGCGATGGCGCAGCTTGATGGTGTAGATATTCTCCGTGATGAGTGCGCGGCGGACGCCGGTGGCGAGCGCCACGGCGAGCACCAGCGGGACGATGACGTTGTAGTCCCGTGTCATCTCGAAAATCATGACGATGGCCGTCATCGAGGCTCCGGTTGCGCCGCCGACGATGGCGCCCATGCCGACGACGGCGAACTCGATTACCGAGAAGCCCGACTGCGGGAACAGGATGTTGCCGAGGGCGCCGAAAGACGCGCCCAGCGTCGCACCGATGAAGAGCGACGGCGAGAAAACGCCGCCCGACGCGCCAGAACCCAGACTGACCGAGGTGGCGAAGATCTTGCCGAGGAAGAGCGCGGCGAGGAGCGCGACACCGACGATGCTGCCGTTCAGGATCGCCTGGATGGTGGCGTAGCCGACGCCGGAGGTGTGCGGATGACCAGTGGTCAGCTCGAAGGCATAGAACAGCACGCCGATCATCAGCATGCCGATGATGTTCTGCGTGTAGGCGTTGCCGGGAAGCTTGGGGAAGATGTCCTCGCACCAGGCGAGGAAGCGGATGAAGCCCCACGAGGCGACACCGGCGGCAACGCCGAGCAGGGCGAAACCCACGAAGATGATCGGATTGTCGATCGAGAAGGCGCCGGGAAACGAGGCATCGGGCACCAGGAACGCCGGATCGAGGCCGAAGACATAGCGGCCGATGGAGGTGGCGGTGGTGGTCGCCACCACGACTGGCAGGAAGGTCCGGTTGCTGACCTCCGGCAGGAGAAGCTCGACCGCGAAGAGCACGCCGCCGAGCGGCGTGTTGAAGGTGGCCGCGATGCCGGCCCCCGCCCCGGCGGAGAGCAGCGTGATCTTCTGCCAGCGGGCGAGATGAAGCAGCCGCGCCATCGTAGAGCCGAAAGATGCGCCAATCTGGATGATCGGCCCCTCGCGGCCTACCGAGGCGCCGGAGCCGATGGAGATGGCCGAAGCGATCGACTTCACGATCGCGACGATGCCGCGCACGTTCCCCTTGTTGTGATAGACGGCATACATCACCTCCGGCACGCCGTGGCCCTTGGCTTCCGGCGCGAAGGTCTGCACCAGCCACACCACGATGAGGCCGCCGATGACCGGTGCCAGGATGATGGCCGGGCCCCAGGGGGTCGCCGCATCGAACTGGTTGGCGTCGTAGAAAAAGCCGATCTTGCCGAGGAAGAAGAGGTTGTGCACCGCCGAGATCATGGCGCGGAAGACGACCGCGCCGAGCGCCGCGACGACGCCGATGACGAAGGCGAGCAGGACCAGCACCGGGAGCGACAGAGTGCGGTCCTCGCCGGCAAACTCCGCGGGCGCGGCTGCCGGAGGGGTTGCTGTGGCGTCGGTCATGGTGGCTGGAGTCGCAGGTCGGCGGGACGTGTGGTCGTCCTGCACCCTTGAGCCGGCGAGGTCAAGGATGGCGCGCTGCGCGAATGGGCGCACGGGTTCCGTGCATGGAACCCGGCGGCGGTCCGAGCGTTGACCCGTCAATCCACATCCGAGGCCGATCGAGGCGACGTGGCGGCCCTCCCCCGCGCCGGCGCAGCTTCTGCAGCCGCAGTCCGCGAGGACAAGATGCAATCCGACGAAACCGAATTCGACGCCCTGAAGCGCGCCCTCTCGCGCCGCGACGACCTGCCGGCCGACGAAGCCGCGCTGCTCGATCGCCTGCCCCGGCGGCTGCACGTCTATGGCCGTGGCGATGAGATCGTGCCGCCCGGATCGCGTCCGCAGGAAAGCTGCCTGATGCTGTCCGGCTATTCGGCCCGGGCGGTCTTCCTCGAGGACGGCGGCCGCCAGCTCACGGCCATCCATGTCGCCGGCGACTTCGTCGACCTGCACGCGCTCCTGCTCAAGACCGTCGACCACGGCGTGGTGGCGCTCGCCCCCTGCCGGGTGGCCTTCGTGGCGCACGAGTACCTTATCGAGATCACGCAGAAGGCGCCGCACCTCACCCGGCTCCTGTGGCTCTCCACGGTGATCGACGCCTCCATCACCGGCGAGTGGATCGCCGGCCTCGGCCGGCGAAGCGCCATCGCCAACCTCGCCCACCTCCTCTGCGAGATCTATGTACGGCTGACCATCGTCGATCTGGCGAGCGACTGCCGCTTCGCCTTCCCCGTGACGCAGAGCAACCTCGCCGACATGCTGGGCATGTCGCTGGTGCACCTGGGCCGCACGCTGGGACTGCTGCGCCGGACCGGCCTCATCGTCTGGGACGACGGCATGGTCACCATCACCGATTTCGACGCGCTGGCCGAATTCTGCAACTTCGATACGGGTTATCTGAACCTCATCAAGGAGCCGCGCTGAACCGAACACGCTTTCCCGTTTCCACGACCGGTCCCGGCCTGGAGCATGATCCTTCTCTGTTGATCCTTCGTCCGAAGACGAAGGGGTGGCGGGCGCTCGAAGAGTGCCTGCTCGGGTAGTCCGTTTATGGCGCTCGTCCGAGCGCCCGCCGCGACGATTTTCAACCTCCACGCTCGCGCTCCACCGGGTGAACGGTACGCTTCCGGTTCATCACCGGACCGCTGCCTGGCCCTCCGCCCAAGTCACGAGCGAAGTTCTCAACCCACCCGGCTTAAGGTGGACCACTGCCACAGCCGGTCGTATTGCCGGCGGACGAGCATTGCAGAGGCGTCCCGGGGCACAGGGTTGCGAACCCAGCCGGCTCGGGTTCCCCCTCACCGGCGCCCTCAATCAGGAGGGCAGCCGCAGGCGCCGCACCAACCGACACCGGACAACACCCGGTATCGGCCACTCCCCGAAAAGAGTCCGCCCCACGCATCAGACGCCTCTAGAGCGCGCCCCTTCGCGGGCGGGGATGCGAGGATCATCTCATGGGATCTGGCGAGGGGGATTACTTTTATCTTATCCCCGCTTTCCGCAGCGGGGTTAGAATGGGATGGCCGTGGCGCGCGGCGTGGCCGTCAAGGAGCCTGGCTCGCTCAGAACGCTGGCGATCACGCGGATGTTCCCGCGCGCGTCATCTCGCGCATCCGGGTTTTCCGGAGCGCGGGCGGAACCCCACACCCGCCCCCGCGTTGCCGGCGCGGTGCGCGGCGCTCCCCTATCAACCCGCCGCGCATTGGCTCGCCTTCCCCGCCACCAGCCCCCCAGCTAAGGGGAAGGCGAGCCGCTTGCCACGGTTTCGTCACAGGCGCCGGCCTAAAGTGCATCCTGTTTTGCGTGTGAACGGGAGAGCGGTCATGACCGAGCTATCGGATCAGGCTGCGGTGGACCGGCACATTCGCAATGCCGTTGCCGCAGCTAGGCGTAAGGGCATTTCGCTCCGCATGAGCACCATGGCGGCGCGCCTTAGAACGCGCATGCCGGGCGCCATCATCGACACGTCCTATATGCTCGACCACCTCGTGAGAGAGGCGGCCAAGCGCGGCGGCGTGGCAATCGAAGTGGATATCCACACCCGCGGGAACTACCTCGGCAGTCCGTTCGCCTGATCCACCCGGCTGCAACGCATCGCCGCTAGCCACGGTCGGCCGCCGCAGTCCTTCCGGCGGACCGGGTCGGTCGGCAGCGGTGTTTCGTCGGCTCCCGCGAGTGTCGCGACTTGCGCGGCTTCGTTCCAAGGCCGGAACCTTTGGCGCGGGCCCGGGTTTGGGAACAGGGCCCAGGGGGCTTCCGAGGAGGTTTCCATGAAAATCAAGGACGTCATGACGCCGGATGTGCGCATCGCCAATCCCGACCAGTCGATCCGGGAGGCGGCCATGATGATGCTCGACCTCGACGCCGGATCGCTGCCCGTCGGGAACGAAGAACGGCTCGTCGGCATGATCACCGATCGCGACATCGCCGTACGCGCTGTGGCGCTGGGCAAGGGCCCTGACACCCCGGTCAGCGAGGTGATGACCACGGACGTGAAATACTGCTTCGACGACGAGGACACCGACCACGTCGCGCAGAACATGGGCGATCAACAGCTGCGCCGGTTGCCTGTCGTCGACCGCCAGAAGAAGCTGGTCGGCATCGTTTCGTTGGGCGACCTGGCGACGCGGGATGCCAACGGCGACGCGGGAGAGGCGCTAACCGACATCTCCCGCCGCGGCGGGTCGCACAACCAAGCCAACGCCGCCTGACACGAACCGGCCAGGAATTGGCTGTCCCGTCGAGTGGACGGGACAGCCAAGCGGCTTCTACCGCTTGTCGTCCTGCTTGCCGGACTTGTCCGCCGGGTCGCGGTCACGATCGGCGCGCTGTTGGCCGGGCTGGCTCTGCCCACCCTGCTGACCGGGCGACTGATGCTGCCCACCCTGCTGGTGCTTCGGCTGGCTGCCGTGTTGACCGCCCTGCTGCTGTTTCGGGTCGTTCTGCTTGTTCTGGTCCATGGGGCACTCCTTGGGGTCGCCCCCGCCGCGAATGAGAACGGTTGAACAGGCCTCGGCGTTCCTCGCTCACGCAGATATTTCATTCTTCCCACACCACACATTCACCCAAATCGAAACCGGCCCAGCGCGCCGGCTGTCGCGGTTAATCGGCGGCTGATAGTTTGCCGCAGAAACCGTGATCCAGCGTGGCAACGGAGATGAGGCATGGGCATTCGTAGTGCGGTGACAGGCCTAACGTTCGCGGCAATGATTTCCGCGGCAACAACCAGCGGCGTCCTCGCCGCCGACCCGGCCAAGGTCACCCGCCCGGAGGTCGACAAGGCAATTCAGGAAATCGAGCGCGCCGCCCAGCAGGAGATCGCCGACGGCGCGGTACCCGGACTCGCCATCGCCGTCGTCTTCGACGACGCGATGATCTACGCCAAGGGCTTCGGCGTGCGGGACACCGGAACCGGCGAGGCGGTCGACGCCGACACCGTGTTCCAGCTCGCTTCGGTTTCCAAGCCGATCGGTTCTACGGTGGTGGCGGAGCTGATCGGCGAGGGGAAAATCACATGGGATTCGCGGATCGCGGATCTCGATCCGTCATTTGCGATGAACATCCCCTGGGTGACCAGTGCGCTCCAGTTGCGCGACCTCTATGCGCATCGCAGTGGATTGCCTGACCATTGGGGCGACTTGCATGAGGATCTGGGGTTCACGCGTGCCGAGACGCTTTACCGGGCCCGCTTCCAGCGTCCGAGCACGAGCTTTCGGACAGGATACGCCTACACCAATTTCGGCATGACCGAGGGCGGCGTGGCGGCGGCGAAAGCGTATGGCCTGGAGTGGGAGGATGCCTCCGAGGAGAAGCTGTACAAACCGCTCGGCATGACGTCCACCAGCTCACGTTTCGCCGATTTCATGGCGCGGACGAACAAGGCGCTGGGGCACGTGCTCGTGGACGGCAAATGGGTGCAGAAATACAAGCGCGATCCCGATACGGAATCGCCGGCCGGCGGCGTCAGCTCTTCGGTGACCGATCTCGCCAAGTGGATGCGGCTGCAACTCGCCGAGGGAAAATTCGACGGCAAGCAGATCGTCGACAAGGACGCGTTGGCCGAGACCCACCTGCCGATGATCATGATCAATCCGACCAGCCTGTCGGGTATTCCGCAGTTCTACGGGCTCGGCTGGAACGTCGGGTACGACGAAGACGGCCGGCGCAAGATTTCGCACTCCGGCGCATTCGCGCTCGGCGCCGGCACGAATGTCAACATGTCGCTGACGGATGGTCTCGGCATCGTCGTGCTTACCAATGCCTGGCCAACCGGCGTGGCGGAGGCGCTGGCGGCACAGTTCCTCGACATCGCCTTCCACGGCACGACCACGCAGGAATGGCTGAAGCTCTACAAGGGACTGTTCGCGCAGATGATGAGCGCGGAACAGGCTGGCGCCGCCGCCTATTCCAAGCCCCCCGCCGCACCTTCCCCCGCGGCACCGGATGCCGCCTATCTCGGCTCGTACAGCAACGACCTCTACGGCGACATCGACATCGTCGCCAAGGATGGCGGGCTGGCGATCGTCCAGGGGCCACGGAAGATGTCCTTCGCAATGAAGCACTTCGACCGGGACACATTCACCTACGAGACCGAGGGCGAGTCGGCCGTCGGCACCGCGGGCGTGCTTTTCGCGCTCGGCCCGGACGGCATGGCACGCGCCGTCACGGTGACCAATCTCGACGATGACGGCCAGGGGACGTTCACGCGCAAGGCCGAATAGCGCGGAACGCGCGGGCGGCGCGCCTTACCCCGCACCGTGCGTCCGCGAATAGGCGTTGACCGGCGGCGACTGCCAGCCGGCGAGCGCGCCATCGGCCGGTTTGTAAATCTCGACCTTGAGCGGGAAGCATCCTGCGACGTCATCCGAATGGCTGGCGCCGCAATCGCCGCCCGGACATGTGGAGAGCGCGGCGAGAAGATCGATCTCGGCGAAGAACTCGATGAAGTCGCCGGGGCGGACCGGGCTTGCCTTCATGAAGTACTGGTGGGTGTCGCGGGTGAAGCCGGTGCACATGAACACGTTGAGCACGTCGTGGACGTGACGCTCAGCCTCGGCCAACGGCAAACCGCACTCCGTGGCAAGCGCACGGGTCAGGTTCGAGTGGCAGCAGTGGTGATATTCGACGTGGTTGAGCAGCAGGTTGGTGTAGGGATCGCAGCGCGTGCCGATGACATCGTGGACGCCGGCGCCGTCCGCGTCCCACCCGTACCAGCCGAGCGTATCGTGGGTGATGGTGGCGAGCGGACGCAGGCTCGGTAGCGTGCTCCAAAGCCGGTCGCCGGTGGTGACATGAGTGGCATGGAGCGCCCGCGTCTTGCCGCTGAAGAAGCGCTCCGACAGGTCGTTTGCGTTCCACAGGTTGAGGTCGCCGACCTGCGGCCCCTCGACGCTGACGATGCGGAAGATGTGACCGGCAGGAACGTGGAAGGCGCGGGCATCGCGCGGCGGCACGATGAGCTCTGAGACCTTCGTCATGCCGGCACGGGCGGCCTCATAGAAGGGAGCGTCGTGTGCCGGCAGGTTCTCCACCGGGTAGGCCACCACGACCTTTGCGCGCCGGCGCTCGGCGGCGTCGGCCGGCGCTGCTTGTCCTGAAGTTCCCACGATTCCGCCCTTCCCTGCTGCCCCATTGCGCACCATCTGTTGCTATAGTGTTCTTCCTTCCGGATTCGTGGACTTTTTTTCCTGATGAACGACCCTGCCCAGCGCATGGATGACGACGCCGCGCCGCTGCACAGCCCCAAGCCCGGCGGCATCGCCGCGCGGGCGGCTGGGCTGAAGCCGCCGACGGCCTATCTCGACAAGCTGAATCCGGAACAGCGCGAAGCGGTGGAGGCCACCGATGGGCCGGTGCTCGTGCTCGCCGGCGCCGGCACCGGCAAGACGCGCGTGCTGACCACGCGCATCGCCCACCTGCTCGCCACCGGCCGGGCGCGGCCCTGGCAAATCCTCTCCGTCACCTTCACCAACAAGGCGGCGCGCGAGATGAAGAACCGCATCGGCGACCTGATCGGCGGTGTGGTCGAGGGCATGCAGTGGCTCGGCACGTTCCACTCGATCGGCGCGCGCATGCTGCGCCGGCACGCGGAACTGGCAGGGCTGAAATCCGGCTTCAGCATTCTCGACACCGACGACCAGATCCGCCTGATGAAGCAGATCATCCAGGCCGAAGGCATCGACGAGAAGCGCTGGCCGGCGCGCCAGCTCGCCGGGCTGATCGACCACTGGAAGAACCGCGGGCTGACGCCCGCCGACGTGCCCGAGGTGGACGGACGCGCCTTCGCCGACGGGCGCGGCAAGAAGCTCTACGCCGCCTATCAGGCGCGGCTGAAGACGCTGAACGCGGCCGACTTCGGCGATCTCGTGCTGGAGCCGCTGACCATCCTGCGGCAGCATGCCGACGTGCTCGCCGACTACCACGCGCGCTTCCGCTACATGCTGGTCGACGAGTACCAGGACACCAACGTCGCCCAGTATCTGTGGCTGCGGCTGCTGGCGCAGGGCAATCGCAACATCTGCTGCGTCGGCGACGACGACCAGTCGATCTACGGCTGGCGCGGGGCGGAGGTGGACAACATCCTGCGCTTCGAGAAGGACTTCCCGGGCGCCAAGGTCATCCGCCTGGAGCGCAACTACCGCTCGACCTCGCACATCCTCGCCGCGGCTTCGCACCTGATCACCCACAACGAGGGCCGGCTCGGCAAGACGCTGTTCACCGATGCGCAGGACCCGGACGCGATGCGCGTCTCGGTGTCTTCCTCGTGGGACAGCGAGCAGGAAGCGCGCGCCGTCGGCGAGGAGATCGAGCAGCTCCAGCGCAAGGGCACAACGCTGAACGAGATGGCGATCCTGGTGCGGGCGTCGTTCCAGATGCGCGCCTTCGAGGATCGCTTCGTCACGCTCGGCCTGAACTACCGCGTCATCGGCGGCCCCCGCTTTTACGAGCGGCAGGAAATCCGCGACGCGCTCGCCTATTTCCGCGTGGTGGCGCAGCCGGCCGACGATCTCGCCTTCGAGCGCATCATCAACACGCCGCGCCGCGGCATCGGCGAGACCACGGTGAAGCTGCTCCATGACCGGGCACGCGCGCGCCAGGTGCCCTTGACTGTCGCCGCGACGGAAGTGGCCGAGACCGACGAGATCGCCGCACGCACCCGCACTTCGCTGCGCGACCTGATGGATTCGTTCGGCCGCTGGCGCGGGCAGATCGAGTCGCTGTCGCATACGGAGCTCGCCGAAGTTATCCTGGAGGAGAGCGGCTACACCGAGATGTGGCAGGCCGACCGCTCGGCCGAGGCGCCCGGGCGTCTGGAGAACCTCAAGGAACTGGTGCGCTCCATGGAGGAGTTCGACTCCATGACCGGTTTCCTCGAGCACGTCTCGCTGGTCATGGACGCCGACAGCGAGGCCGGCAACGACGCCGTCTCGATCATGACGCTGCACTCGGCCAAGGGGCTGGAGTTCGACGTAGTGTTCCTGCCCGGCTGGGAGGAAGGGCTGTTTCCGTCGCAACGCACTCTCGACGAGAACGGCCGCGCGGGCCTCGAGGAGGAACGCCGCCTCGCCTATGTCGGCATCACCCGCGCCCGCCACCGTGCCTATATCCACTTCGCCGCCAACCGGCGCATCCATGGACTTTGGCAATCCTCCATTCCCTCGCGCTTCCTCGATGAATTGCCCGAGGCTCATGTCGAGGTGAACGAGGACAACGCCGAATATGGCGGCTATGGCGGCAACGCCTACGGCACCTCGCGCTTCGACGCGCGCGATCCGTTCTCCAACACCTACTCGACGCCGGGCTGGCAGCGGGCGCAGAAGAACCGCGAGCAATCGGGCGGCGGCAAAAGCGGCAGCGGCAAGCGCGGCTTCGACCATCCCCTCGCCTCCGGCCCGCGCCTGCTGGAGGGCGAACTGGTGGCAAAAAGCGTCATCGGGGGCACCTCGGACTATTCCGTCGGCGAGCGCGTCTTCCACCAGAAATTCGGCTATGGCCGCATCGGCTCGATCGACGGCAACAAGCTGACGATCAATTTCGAGAAGGCCGGGCAGAAGCGCGTGCTGGACTCGTTCGTCGAGCGGCACTAGCGCGCCGGGACACGGCGCCCTGCCCTAGCGGGTCAACGCTACATTACCGAAGCGCGCCGGATCGAGCGCTGCGATCGTGACTTTCCCGCTGTCGCCGAGACCGAGGCCACGGCAGAGTTTCTGGGACACGGCGTTATCCGTACGCACACCGGAATAGAAGCGCTGGATACCGTAGCGATCGCGCATGGTGACGATGGCGAGCGCGCCGAGGTAGCGGGAGAAGCCACGGCCGCGGAAAGCTTCGGCCGTCGCCAGCATGCCCCACCACGCGGCATCGGCGAACCGGCTCTGTGCGTGATGGCGCGCGACGGCGCCGGAGCACGCGGCGACGCGGCCATCCGGTGCGACGATGAAGAGAGCGAGGCCCCGGCGCGAGAGGCCGCGCAGCGCGGCGCCGGCCGGCGACATGACGCCCGCCGCAAGCGCCATGTCGACCATGGCCTGAAGCCCTTCAGGCGGCGTAGCCGGCGAGACCTCCTCGACCGTGAATCCCTCCGGCACGACAAACCCGTCGACAACCGCGCGGCACGCCTCGACCGCCGCGTCGCCGCCGAGAAGCATATCCCAGCGATCGGTCATCAGGCCGCGCGCGCGGAGCTGCTCGGTCAGCGGCGCTTCGTCGGCCGCATCGACGAAGAAGCTGGCCTCGCCGCCCTGAACCGCGACCAGCGCGGCGATTGTCTCAACGTCCGCCGCGCTCGCCGCGTCGAAACCGACGAAACGCCCCTCATAGGCAAAGCGCGGGTCATCTTTCAGGAGCGGCCATAGCGCCTGCGCCACCCGCTGCATCTCCTGCTGCGGCGGCGCGCCGAAGAACTCTTCTGTCACGATCGGTGCTTCCTCATTTGACGGGCGTGCCGCGAATGATGTCCCTGCCGCGCCATCACACATATGGCGTCGGTCACAGGCGCGGAATCCCGCGCCAAACGGCTGGCGAAGTACTCAGTCCTCGCGGCCGAAATACTTTGCGTCGAGTTCTTCGACCAGACCAGCCTCGTGGGCGCCGAGCAGCTTGACGGTGAGCGGCCGGGTGAGCGCGCTGCCGCGCGGGAGGGCGAAACCGTATTTGTCCGGCTCGAAGATGCGGCCGACGACATCGAGCGGCATGTCCGGATGGGTGTAGACGTAATACTCGAGCACCGGCGCATCGCCGACGATCGCCGAGATGTCCCGGTTGGTGAGCGCCGCGGCCGCTGCGTCGATGTTGTCGAAGCCGATCGTCTCCAGCCCGAAGTCACGCGCGAACTCCTCGCTCGTGCCGCCGGTGAGGACGCCAGTGAGCTTGCCGTGGAGATCGTCGACGCCTGCGATCTGGTTGGAGAGCGAAAGGGTGGTCATGACACTGGTAACCGTCGAGGTGATGTAGGCGAAGACCGCGATGCCGCAGATCAGCCAAAGCGCCTGCCAGATACGCCCCATCCAGCCGAAGAGGTTCTTGCGCGCAGGCGGGCGGCCGGAGGTCGTCACCGACATGACAGTGTAGAAGCTCTCCGCGACGCCATCGCGCCAGCGCGGCGGGAAGTTCCTGTCGAAGCGCCGGTCGAACAGCGTCAGGATCAGGGTCGCGGCGATGATGACGGCCGCGAGCCAGGCATAGGCCTTGAGGAAGCCGGACTCGTAGAGCCCGCCGAGAACCTGGGTGAAGCTCGCGCCGCTGGCGTCGTTGATCATCACGCGGAGACCGGCATCGAACCACGGCTGGGTGAAGTCGACGCGCTCGGCGCGGCCCTGCGTGATGGTGAGATTTGTGACGGCAACGTCGATATCACCCGCATCGGTCGCATTGATCAGGTCGCGGATGTTGGCGATGGGTCTGTATTCGTACGTGACGCCGAGTTGCTCGGCGAGCGCCTGCCAGAGATCGATCGCCATGCCGGTGTAGCCGTCGCCGGCCTTCATGGCGAACGGCGGATTGACGAAAACGCCGACGGTAAGGGTGCCGCTGGCGGAAGGCGCGGTCTGTGCCCGCGACGGGCTACCGAAGGTTATCGATGCAGCCGTCAGGATTGCCAGAAACGACCAACGCATTCCCCGCAACACATGCTTCATGCCCGCTCATTCCCCTCAGTGGACCGCGCCCTTGTTGACGGCGGACCCGCGACTGGTATTCACCCTCGCCATGGCCCAGATTCACACTGCCAAGCTCGTCGCTTCAGAAGCCGATGCCGCCCAATTGGCCGAATCGATCGCTAACGATCCGTTTCTCGACGGCCAAACGGTCGATACCAGCGAAATCTCACCGGGACGTTGGGAGGTTGTGGTTTATTTTCCGGAAGCGCCGGACGCCGGCCAGCGCTCAGCGCTTAAGCGCCACGGCCGCTTCCGGATCGAGAAGCTGCCCGAGACCAACTGGGTGGCCAAGAGCCTCGAGGGCCTGAAGCCGGTGCGCGCCGGGCGCTTTCTCGTTTATGGCAGCCATGACCGGGGACGGCGCAAACCGAACGACATCGCGATCGAGATCGAGGCCGGCGAGGCCTTCGGCACCGGCCATCACGGTACCACCGCCGGCTGCCTGATCGCCATCGCCGACGTTGCCAAGGCGCGGCCGATCCGCAACGCGCTCGACGTTGGCACCGGCTCGGGCGTGCTCGCCATCGGGATAGCGCGGCTGGCCAAGGCGCCGGTGTTGGCCAGCGACATCGACCCAATTGCGACGCGTGTCGCCGCGGAGAACGTGCGGCTGAACGGAGCAAGCCGCTGGGTGCGGACCATCACCGCGACGGGACTCAACGGCCGGGCTTTCAGGGACCATGGGCCATACGACCTGATCGTCGCGAACATTTTGGCCGGGCCCCTCGCGGCGCTCGCGCCTGCGATCCGACGGCACGTAGCACCCGGCGGCGCGGTGGTGCTTTCTGGCCTATTGCCCGAACAACAGGCTCGCATTGTCGCGGCCTATCGCGGGACAGGACTGGTTCTCAGGCGCTCGCTGGTGCTGGACGGCTGGCTCACGCTCGTCCTGACGCGGCCGGCAAAAGCAAAGGGCGGCACCACGGGGCACCGCCCTTCGGAAATGAGTTGAACCGAGGCCCGCGCTAAAGCGGCAGGACACTGGTTCCGGCGCGCTCGAGCAGCCCGCGGTCATAGCCCAGCGCGGCCAGCGACGCGTCGTCGAGGCCGAGCAGGTAGGTGTTCACCCGGCGTTGCGCCTGGCCTTCACGCGCCGCAATCAGGCGGGCGACCGCCCGCTTCATCACGCCGCGCGGCGGCGCGGTACGCGTGAGAACATCACCGAAAGTCATCGTGGCCATGGGTGGCTCCTGCTACTGAACCGGGGCGGCAATGGCACCGCACCGGCATGCGAACGCAAATCGTCCCTCCCTACGACCGCCGAGGTAATCCGAGACTCCGTGCAAGAGAACCACTGCAAAGGCATGACAGACCTGCATTTATTGCACCGCGTCACAAAATTGACGCACTGCACAAACGAACGCCATCGGCCCCTGATCGGCGCATCACGGCGCGACATTGCCGGGCGGCGGCGCAACGACTAGGAAAGCGGGATGAATGACACGCGAAACGCGCCTGCGGGCACGGTCGATTTCGGCGGGCGGACGGCGCGGCTGCGCAAGGAATTGGCAAAGAGCGGATTAACCGGTTTCGTCATTCCCCACGCTGATGAGCATCAGAGCGAGTATCTGCCCCCTGCGGCGGAACGCCTCGCCTGGCTCACCGGCTTCACGGGATCGGCAGGAATCGCAATCGTGCTCGCCGACACGGCGGCCATTTTCGTCGACGGCCGCTATACGCTCCAGGTGCGCAACGAGACCGACGCCGCGCTGTTCACACCGGAGCACGTCAGCGAAACGCCGCCAACGAAGTGGCTGGCGCAACATCTGAAGGCGGGCGACCACATTGGCTACGACCCGTGGCTCATGACCGTCGCCGAAGTGCGCCGCTATGCCGAGACCTGCACGGCGGCCGGCGCCGAACTCGTCGCGGTCGACGTCAACCCCATCGATACGATTTGGGAGGACCGGCCGTCGCCACCGCTCGGCGCCGTGTCGCTGCAACCGCTGGAACTCGCCGGCGAAGCCTCGTCCGAGAAGATAGCCCGACTGCAACGGGCGATAGCTGAGAAAAAAGCCGACGCCGCAGTGCTCGGCCAAGCGAACTCCGTCGCCTGGACGTTCAACATCCGCGGCGGCGACATCGCGCACAATCCAGTCGCACTCGCCTTCACCATTCTTCCGGCGACAGGCAGGCCGACCGTATTCATCGACGGACGCAAGCTATCCAACGCGGTGCGGGATGCGCTCAGCGACCTCGCCGAGATAGAAGAGCCCGACGCATTCGCCCGTCGCCTGGCTCAGCTGGGCGAGACCAAGGCAAGGGTGATGCTCGACCCGCAGGCGACGGCCGACGCCATCGCCGCCGTTATCCGCGAGAACGGCGGCACCGTCATCGATGCCGCCGACCCGGCGGTGCTGCCCAAGGCGCGCAAGAACGCAACCGAACTGGCCGGCACGCGCCGCGCCCACATCCGCGACGGCGCGGCGATGGTGCGGTTCCTCGCATGGCTTGACCGGGTCGGCCCGACCGGCACCATCGATGAGATCGCCGCGGTGGAGAAGCTGCGGGAATTCCGCGCAGAGACGGCCAAGAAGGACGGCTCCGAGTTGGTCGACGTCTCTTTCGACACGATCTCCGGCGCCGGACCGAACGGGGCCATCGTGCACTACCGCGTCTCGCCGGCGACCTCGCTGCCGATCAAGCCGGACATGCTCTACCTGGTCGATTCCGGCGCACAGTATCGCGACGGAACAACGGACATCACCCGCACCGTGCCGATCGGCACGCCGACGGACGAAATGCGCGACCGCTTCACACGCGTGCTGCGCGGCATGATCGCGGTCGCCACGGCGCGCTTCCCCGTGGGGGCGACCGGCGCGCAGCTCGATACGCTGGCGCGGCACTGGCTCTGGCAGGCTGGCCTCGACTTCGACCACGGCACCGGCCACGGGGTCGGGGCGTTTCTCTCGGTGCATGAGGGGCCCGCGCGCATCTCCAAGCTCGGCAATACGCCGCTGGAGCCGGGCATGATCCTTTCCGACGAGCCCGGCTACTACAAGACCGGCGCGTTCGGTATCCGCATCGAGAACCTCGTCGTGGTGACGCCGCCCGCGCAGATCGCAGGCGGCGATCGGCCGATGATGGGCTTCGAGACGCTGACCTTCGCGCCGATCGACCGCCGCCTGATCGTGCCGTCGCTGATGAGCGCCGACGAGATTGCCTGGCTCGACGCCTATCACGCCGGCCTGCCAGCAAAGCTCGGCCACCTGCTGGATGACGGCGAGAAGGCTTGGCTGGCGGCAGCGATCAAGCCGCTGGCGGAGTGAGGATGAGCGCGCACGAAGCGTCCGTGAGCCGCTTCGCCTGCTTGCCCTGGTACGACCTGCCCGAGACACGCACGGCACAGGACGCCCTGTGGACCGTCATCGCGCGGCACATGCGCCGGCATGGCCTATCCGACGTGCCGCGTCGGCTCCTCCGCGAGCGCCCCACGCTTCAGATGTTGACCGACCCGCGGTTGCTTCTCGGCCAGTGCTGCGGCTACGACGTCGTCTACGGGTTCTCCGGCAGCGTCGTGCCGCTGGCCACGCCCGAATTCGACGCAGACGGCTGCGAAGGAAGCGATTACCGAAGCTTCGTCCTGGTTCGGCAAGACTCGCTGGCCGACGACCTTGCCGACCTGCGCGGCAAGACCTGCGTCATCAACGGCTTCAATTCGCATTCCGGCACCAATACGCTGCGGGCACTCGTCGCGCCATTGAGCCGCAAGGGGCGGTTCTTCGGCACAGTGAAAGTAAGCGGGGCGCATATCGCCAGCCTGGCGATGCTCACCGCCGGTCAGGCCGACGTGATGGCAATGGATTGCGTGATCCACGCGCTCCTCACCCGCCATCGGCCGGCGGCGCTTGCCGGCACCCGGATCCTCTGCCGGAGCATGGCGGCGCCGGCCCCGCCCTTCGTGACGGCCGCTCGAGCGACGGATGAAACCATGGAGACGCTGCGCGCCGGGTTGTCCGACGCGTTTGCCGACCCTGACGCTCAATCCTCCATGGAGGCGATGCTGCTGCGCGGGGCCGCGGTGCGTCCGTTGACCGACTACGCCAGGATTGCCGAAATCGAGGCATCGGCCACGGCCCGCGGCTATTTCGAACTGCACGCGACCAGCGCGGCGCTGGTAAGCGCGAAGCAAACCGCATAACAACAATCATGAAATCGGGATACGGACATGGCGACTGCAAACACGATGGAAAAAGTAAAACTCGGCCGCACCGGCCTGACTGTCTCGAAGATCTGCTTCGGCACGTCGCCGCTGGCCGACATGCCGCATGTCTACGGTTACGGCGTGAATGACGATCAGGCGAGGCATCACGCTAAAAGCGATGTTCGACAGCCCGATCAACTTCATGGACACGTCGCGCGGCTATGGGCGCGGCAAGAGCGAACGCGACATCGGCAACGCGCTGCGCGAGATCGGCGGACTGCCCAAGGGCTACGTGTTGGCGACGAAGCTGGACCGTGACTTCGAGACAGGCGCGTTCGACGCGGCGGCGATGCGCCGCTCGCTGGAGGACAGCCTCAAGGCGCTGGGCGTCGACCGCATCCAGCTCATGCACCTGCACGACCCGGAATATGCACCAGTCCCGAGCGACGTGACCAAACCGGACGGCGCCATCGCCGAACTCTTCAAGATGAAGGAGGAAGGCATCGTCGGTTCCGTCGGGCTGGCGGCCGGCAAGGTCGACGTGATGATGCCGATGCTGCGCGACTGGGACTTCGACGTGATGCTGACCCACAACCGCTTCACCCTGATCAACCGCAACGCCGAGGAGATGATCGATTTCTGCGTGAAGAAAGGGATCGCGGTGTTGAATGCAGCGCCCTATGGCAGCGGCGTGCTCGCCAAGGGCACCGCGAACTTCGCGCGCTATGCCTACCGGGACGCCCCGGAGGCAGTGCTGGAGCCGATCCGCAAGATCGAGGCGATCTGCGCGCGTTACGACATTCCTACCGGTGCGGCGGCCCTCCAATTTTCCCTGCGCGACCCGCGTATCACGTCCACGGTCATTGGCATGACCAAGCCGGAGCGCATCCAGCAGACGATCGAATGGGCGAGCCTGCCGATCCCGCAGGCGGCGTGGGACGAATTGCTGGCCCTGCCCTTCAGCCGCGCCAATCCGCAGGGCTAGGCAGGCAGACCACCCACTGGAGCGACAGCCCTCAGCGGCGGTATGCTCCGGCGCAGGGGGTTCGGGAGGATCGCCGCATGAAGACCGACAACCCGGCGCAGCAGCGCAGCCAGCGCGTCTGGCTTCGCGCCGAGGATTGCGACATCGACGAGTTTGCGGCTCTGGTCGAGCGCGCCACGGATGCGGCCGATTACCCGTTCGCGACCGAAATCGCCAGCAACGTGCCGCTCTACGACCGCGCCGACATCCTCAAGGCGACGGCGGAGCCTGAATCCCGCAGGGCGTTACTCGCCGAGTGGGTAGAGGCGATGACCGACGGTCCCGGCATCGTCGCCTTTCGCGGCGCGTTCGCCGACACGGCGCCGATCGACCGCGCCACCGCCATCTTCGAGGCCATCATCGACGAGCAGCACGCGGGCGGCACCGGCGGCGGCGATCACTTCGCCAAGCCCGGCGCCAACGACCGCGTCTGGAACGCGCTGGAAAAGCTCTGCCTGCGCGACCCGGAAACCTTCGCGGCGTACTACGCCAACGAGATCGTGGCGCTGGTGAGCGAGGCATGGCTGGGTCCGGCCTACCAGATCACGTCGCAGGTGAACCGCGTCAACCCGGGAGGCGCGGCGCAATCCGCCCATCGCGACTATCACCTGGGTTTCCAGACCGCAGAGACGATCGAGCGCTACCCGGCGCACGTCCACCGGCTTTCACCGGTCCTGACGCTACAAGGGGCCATCGCCCACTGCGACATGCCGCTGGAGAGCGGGCCGACGCTCTACCTGCCCTATAGCCAGTCGTACCTGCCCGGCTATCTCGCGACCGGACGGAGTGAGTTCCGGCAATACTTTGACGACCATCGCGTTCAGTTGCCGCTGACCAAGGGCGACGCAGTGTTCTTCAATCCGGCGCTTTTCCATGCGGCGGGCAACAATCGCTCCGCCAACATCAGACGCACGGCCAACCTGCTTCAGGTGTCGTCGGCCTATGGCCGGGCCATGGAGAGCATCGACCGGACGCGCATGAGCGCTGCGCTTTATCCCAAGGTCGCGGAGATGCTGAAGACAGGCGCGCTCGATGAGCCGGGCGCGGCCAATGTGATTGCCGCCTCGGCGGAAGGCTATTCTTTTCCGACCAACCTCGACAGCGATCCGCCGATCGGCGGGCTGGCGCCGGAGACCCAGCAGGCGCTGTTCCATCGCGCACTCCGCGAAGGCTGGCAAGCGGAAGCTTTTGTTGCCGAACTGGGCCGGCAGGCCGCGAAGCGCCTGCCCTAGACCGTCGGGTCTTTTTGATCGGTGAGACGGCCGGCCTCTTCGACCGCGCGGCTGCGCAGCCGCTCGAGTTCATCGGCCGTGCGGCGAACATCGGGCACGCCGTAGAGCCCATCGCGGCGACCCATGGACGTCCGCCGATCAAACAAGATGTCGCCCGAACCGTCCGCGCGCTGCATGCGCTGGACGTCAGCGAGCCCCTCCAGGTCATAGGAACGCACCCGCTCACCATGACGGCCAGAGATGATGATCACGCGTCTCGTGGACAGGGCATAGACCGCAGGCGGTGCACCGATCTGGAGAAGCGGCATGATCACCATGCTGATTCCGATCGCGAAAAAGGGAACGCCAAAATACGGAAACCAGCGAAACACCGGGTCTGGCTCACCGGCCCGATCGCCCGACATCAGGAAAGCAACCGCCATCCAGAAGACCGCGAAACCAGCGAAGAAGACGCCGAACGTCATGCGCGCCAGCATCTGACGGAGGCCGGTGCCGCGCACCGCGCGCTCCGCCCACACCAACCGCTCGCGTGGCTGCATTTCCGCCTGCGCCACGATCATGGGCAGCGCGGAGGTGAAATCGACGGTGCTCGGCACCCTCATGCGGCGGTGCCGGCCGGCGGCGCGGCGTTTGCCGCTGCGCGCGCCTTCTCCCGTTCGATGAGGTCGCGGACGCGCTTTACATCGGGAATGCCGAAAAGTCCGAGGACCCGGTAACCGCGCTCGCCGCTGGTGGACTGAAGGACATCGGCGAAGGTGATGTCGCCGACGCCGCTCAGCTGCTCGTTCATCAGCAGGTCGCCCATCTTGCCGAGTTCAGTCGAGCGGACAATGCGCATGCGCTTGCCGTACATCATGAAGACGCGCTGGTCGGTGAGCCCATAGACGGTGGAGCTGCCGATGCTGCCCAGCCAGAACGGTGCGGTGGCGATGGCGACGCCGATCATCACGAAGGGCACGCCGAACAGCGGAAAGAAGCGCCACAGGTCATCGGCGGCCGCCGTGGCCGCCCAGGCCATCAGTATCCACAGCAGGCCAAAGCCGGCAAAGGCCAGACCGACGATGATGACGCGCCACGATCCGAGGCCCGGCCTCCGGCGCACCGCGCGGTCGGCCCAGACGAGACGCTCGCCGCGCTTGACCTCCGTGCGGGCGATCGTCGTCGGACTGGCGTTCGTGAGGTCAAACGTTGTGTTGCTCATGTCCCGGCGTTTCCTATCAGATCGAACCAGCCGGCCTCGTCGATGACCGCGACGCCGTGCTTTTGCGCCTCCTTCAGCTTGGACCCGGCGCCGGGACCGGCAACGAGGAGATCGGTCTTCTTCGACACCGAACCCGACACCTTGGCGCCAAGGCGCTCGGCCATGGCCTTGGCCTCATCGCGGCTCATGCGCTCCAGCGAGCCGGTGAAGACGACCGTCTTGCCGGCGACCGGCGAGTCACTGGCCGCCTGTTCCGCGTCGCGGATGGTGACCTGGGCCACCAGCTTCTCGACCACATCGCGGTTGTGCGCTTCGCCGAAATAGCGGGCGACGGCCTCCACCACCGTCTCGCCGATCTGGTCGACGGCGTCCATTTCCTCGCGGGCCGCCGTGTCGCCTTCGGCGATGCGGAGTGCGGCGTCGTGAAACGCCTGCCACGTGCCATAGGCGCGGGCGAGCTGGCGCGCGGTGGTCTCGCCGACGTGGCGGATGCCGAGCGCGTTGATGAAGCGCTCCAGCGGGATCTCGCGGCGGGCGTCGATGGCGGCGAAGAGGTTGCGCACGGAGACCTCGCCGAAGCCTTCGACATCCTTCAGCTTCTTGAGGTTCTTCGCGTCACGCTCGCGCAGCGTGAAAATCTCCGCCGGCGAGTGGACCGGCAGGTCCTCGCTCTCGGCATAGAAATATTCGATCTGCTTCTCGCCGAGACCTTCGATGTCGAAGGCTGCGCGGGACACGAAGTGGCGGAGGTGCTCCTTGCGTTGGAAGGGGCACGCGAACTCGCCGGAGCAGCGGCGTACGATGCCCTCCCCTCCGGCTGCGGTCTCCTCACGGACGACCGGCGTCTTCAGCGGGCACGGGCAGATCTTCGGGAAATCGTAGGGCTTGGCACTCTTCGGGCGAAGCGCGAGATCGACGGAAAGCACCTGCGGGATGACGTCGCCGGCGCGCTGAACGGTAACCGTGTCGCCGATGCGGATATCGACCGGCTCGCCCTTGTCGTCGAGGCGCAGCGGCTGGCCGTCGCGACCGAAGCCACGAATATAGTCCTCGTTGTGGAGGGTCGCGTTTTCGACCACGACGCCCCCGACGGTGACCGGCTTCAGCCGGGCGACCGGGGTGAGCGCGCCGGTGCGGCCGACCTGGATGTCGATGGCCTCCAGAACGGTCGTAGCCTTCTCGGCGGGGAATTTGTGGGCGATCGCCCAGCGCGGACTGCGCGTGCGGAAGCCGAGGCGGGCCTGAAGCGCCAGCGAGTCCACCTTGTAGACGACACCGTCGATATCGTAATCGAGCCGCGCCCGCTGCTTTTCGATCGCGCGATAGACGTCGAGCGCCTGTTCGACGGTCTCGCAGCGCTGCATCAGCGGGTTGATGGCAAAGCCCCATTTGGCGAAGGCCTTGACCATGCCCATCTGCGTGTCGGCCGGCAGATCGCTCATCTCGCCCCACGCATAGGCAAAGAAGCGGAGCGGCCGCGAGGCCGTGACCTTCGGGTCCTTCTGGCGCAGCGAACCGGCCGCCGTGTTGCGCGGATTGACGTAGAGGGGTTTGCCCTCCTTCGCCTGAATCTCGTTGAGCTTCGCAAAGTCCTTTTTGCCGAGATAAATCTCGCCGCGCACCTCGACCACTGCCGGCACACCTTTCGGCAGGGTGTGGGGGATGTCCTTGATCGTGCGGATGTTGGCGGTGACATCCTCGCCGGCGACGCCATCGCCACGCGTGGCACCGAGCACGAGCTTGCCCGCCTCGTAACGCAGCGACATCGACAGGCCGTCGATCTTCGGCTCCGCCGTCAGCGCGATCGGATCGTCCTTGGGACGGCCGAGGAAACGGTACATCTGGTTGACGAAATCGCGGACGTCCTCCTCATCGAAGGCATTCTCCAGCGACAGCATCGAGACGGCGTGGCGGACGGTAGCGAACTTCCCGGTCGGCGCCACTCCGACGCGCTCGGTTGGGCTGTCGGTGCGCTTCAGCTCCGGGAACCGGGCCTCGATGGCGAGGTTGCGCTGACGCAGCGCATCATATTCAGCGTCCGAAACGGTCGGCTTGTCCTCGGCATAGTAGCGCCGGTCGTGGCCGGCAATCTCCTCGGCAAGGCGCGCAAGCTCCGCCGCGGCTTCCGCCGCGCTGAGCTTCTCGACCGGCTTTTTGGTTCCCGCGGCTGGCGCCATCGATTCCTCTTCTGGCGCCATTCTATTGCGGTTGGGGCTCCGGCTTAACCGGTTTTACCTGCTGCTTGGCAGCAGCCTTTTTGAACGCCTGCCGCTGCATCAGGGCCAGCGCGATCACGAAAAGCACCGCGGCGATGCCGAACGCGATGCCCGGCAGATGGAGCGGCGCCTCGGGACTGATGAAATAGGCGAACAGCGACGCTCCGACGGGGGCTGCGACGATAGCCGTTGCGGTGCCGACGCTGGTAAGCGCGCCTTGCAGCAGCCCCTGCTCGTCCGGCGGCACGGCGCGGGTGACCAGCGCCTGGATGGCCGGCCCGGCGTTGCCCCAGCCGAGCACATAGAGAACGAGAACGACGTAGACCATCCACGCCTGGGTGGCGATCGAGAACAGGACGAGGCTGACCGCGCCCATGGCGAGACCAAGCGCGAGCGTGCGCACCTCGCCCAGCCAGGGCACGACGACCCGCACCAGCCCACCCTGAACCAGCGCGATCATCACGCCGAATGCGGCCAGCGACACGCCGACGCCGAACGGTCCCCAGCCGTAGCGATAGCCGGTGTAGAGCACCCAGTTCGTCTCCAGCAGACGCTCGCCGAGATTGGAGAGCACGAAGATGACGATGATCGCCATGACGAAGGGATATTTCGCCAGCACGAAGAAGGCGCCGATGGGATTGGCCTCGCGCAGGCGGAACGCCTTGCGATTTTCGGGCGGCAGCGATTCGCGGAGGAAGAAGAAGGCGACAATGAGCGCCACGGCGCTGGTGCCGGCCGCCGCCAGGAACGGAACGCGAGAGCCGATCTCGCCGAGGAAACCACCGAGGAATGGACCGGCGACGAAGCCGATGCCGAAGGCGACGCCGATCAGCCCGAAATTCTGCGCACGTCGCTCGGGCGGGCTAATGTCGGCGATGTAAGCGGAGGCGGTGGTCACCGAGGCGCCCATGATGCCGCCGATGATGCGGGCCGCCGCAACCCACCACAGGTTCGGCGCGACGGCGAGCAGCAGATAGTCGAGAACCAGCCCGAGCAGGGAGAAGAGGATGACCGGGCGGCGGCCGAAGCGATCCGACAGCGCGCCGAGCGCCGGGCCGAAGCCGAACAGCATCGCGGAGTAGAGCGCGACGATCCAGCCATAGACCGAGGACGCGGAAGCGACGTCGCCCTGGGTCATCTCCTTGATGAGGATCGGCAGGATCGGCCACATCAGGCCAATGCCGAGGAGATCAATGACGACGACGACGAGGATGATGATGAGGTTCGTGCGTTCCGGCCTCACCGCGCCACCCGCCGCATCCGCCATTATTTGCTTTCCCGTCTCACTTTCGCGCGCGGGCTTTTCAGACACGATCCAGCGCCGTTGTGCAAGGCGCGGCACTGCCGCACCTCGCCGGAAATACAGGCAATTCCTCCGGAAACCTCGTTCGGCCGGCCCTATCCTCAGGCGGCGCCGAGGATGAGGCGCTCCGCGGCGGCGCGGGCCTCGTCGGTGACGGTGGCGCCGGCCAGCATGCGGGCGATCTCCTCGCGGCGGCGGGGCGGATCGAGCGGCGTGACGCTGGTGGTGACCGCCTTGCCCGCCTTCACCGTCTGCTTCGCGACCAGCAGGTGACCGCGGGCGCGAGCGGCAACCTGCGGCGCGTGGGTGACCGCAAGCACCTGCACCCGCTCGGCAAGGCGGGCGAGCCGCGCACCGATGGCATCGGCAACCGCGCCGCCTACGGCGGTGTCGACTTCGTCGAAGATCAGCGTCGGCGCGGAGCCGCGATCGGCGAGCGCTACCTTCAGCGCCAGCAGGAAACGGGCAAGCTCGCCGCCGGAGGCAACCTTCATCAGAGGGCCGGGCGCAGTGCCGGGGTTGGTGCGAACAAGGAAGGCGATGTCGTCGATGCCTGTTTCCGAGCGTCGCTCCGGCGCGCTTTCCAGCGAGGCAAAGAACGCGGCACGTTCGAGCTTGAGCGCAGGGAGCTCGGTGGCAACCGCCTTCTCCAGCTTCGTGCCGGCAGCGCGGCGCTTCCTGGAAAGCGCCGCAGCCTTTGCGTCGTAGTCGGCGCGGGCGGCCAGCGCGGATTTCTCCAGACCGGCGAGGCGTTCCTCGCCGGATTCCAGCGCGGCGAGATCGGCCGCCATCCGCGCGGCCAGCGCCGGCAGGTCGGCGACCGTGACCGAGTGCTTGCGCGCCGCAGCCCGAAGCGCGAAGAGCCGCTCCTCGGTACGCTCCAGCTCGCGCGGATCGAAATTGGCGGCGGCGAGCGCGCCGGCAAGGCCTTGCTCGGCCTCTTCGAGGGCGGTCAGCGCCCTGTCGAGCGCGGCCACCGCGCTGTCGAGCAGCCCGCCGGCTTCGGGCGCCTTGCGCTCCAGCCGGCGGACTAGGCTGGCGAGGATCGGCACTGGCGACGCATTGCCGGCAACGGTCTCGTGGGCATCGGAGATATCGCCGGATATCTTCTCGGCGCGCATCATCTGCGCGCGGCGGTCGGCGAGCGCATCCTCCTCGTCCGCCTCCGGCGCCAGCGTGGCGAGTTCGTCCACCGCCGCCCGGAGGTAGTCCGCCTCGGCCCGGGCCGCGGCGATCTGCGTCTTCAGGGCAGCGACGGCGGCATCCGCTCCGCGCCACGCGGCATGGGCGGCGGTAACGGCCGCGCGCTCGCGATCGAGGCCGCCGAAGGCATCGAGCAACGCGCGGTGCATGGACGGCTCGACCATGGCGCGATCGTCGTGCTGGCCGTGGATCTCGACCAGCGCCGCGCCGACCTGACGGAGCAGCACGACCGAAACCGGCTGATCGTTGACGAAGGCGCGGCTGCGCCCGTCGTTGCCCTGCACACGGCGCAGGATGAGGTCGCCCTCGGCATCGATGCCGCTTTCCGTCAATAAGCCGCGTGCCGGGTGATCGGCGGGCACGTCGAAGACGGCGGTGACATCACCCTGGGTCGCGCCCTCGCGCACCAGCGAAGCATCGCCACGGCCGCCGAGCGCCAGCGAAAGCGAGTCGAGCAGGATGGACTTGCCGGCGCCTGTCTCGCCGGTGAACACGGTCAGCCCGGCCGCGAAGTCCGTCGTCAGACGATCGATGATGACAATGTCGCGAATGGCGAGGGCGACGAGCATGGCCGCACCGGCGTGAGTCGAATGGGAATCAGCTCGTATTCTTGCCGGAAAACGCCTTGCTAATCCAAGACCCCGAGTTCTCACGCGGCTCGAGACCGCCGGTCTGCAGGAGCTTGTACGCGTCCTTGTACCACTGGCTGTCGGGGAAATTGTGCCCGAGGATCGCGGTCGCGGTCTGCGCCTCGTCGACCAGGCCGAGCGCCATGTTGGCTTCAGCCAAGCGCTCCAGAGCCTCCTCGACGTGACGGGTCGACTGGTACTGGGTCACCACGACCTTGAAGCGGTTGATCGCAGCCAGATATTCGCGCCGCTCAAGATAGTATCGCCCGACCTGCATCTCCTTGCCGGCAAGCTGGTCGCGCGCGACGATGATCTTCGCCTTGGCGTCGGCGACGTATTCCGAATCCGGGTAGTTGTTGACGATCTCTTCCAGAGACGCGACGGCCTTGCGCGTGATGTCCTGGTCGCGCGTCACGTCGGGAATCTGTTTGTAGTACGACTGGCCAACCAGATACTGGGCGTAGGCGGCATCCGGGCTGCCCGGGTAAAGCGCCAGGTAGCGGCTGCCCGAACCGACCGTCTCCTCGAACCTGCCGCGCTTGTAGCTGGCGAAGGTGGACATGATCAGCGCCTTGCGGGCGTATTCCGAATAGGGATGCTGGCGGTCGACCTCGTCGAAGCTCTTCACCGCATCGGTCAGCTTGCCGGCGTTCAGGTAGGCAAGGCCCTCGTTGTAAAGGGTGCCGGCGGGCTGATCGTCGGCAAAGGCATCGGGCGTGCCCTCCACCGACGTGGAGCAGGCGGCGAGCCCGGCAACGACCGCAGCAAGACCGAGCCAGCGCAGCTGCGCCAGCGGCGTGCCCTGCCGAACCGTCTTCAGGAGCGAATCGCAAATCGTCCGCACACCCTGCCTGCCTTTGTTCAATTCAACCATCCAAGCGCGATCTAGTAGCCGAAAACCGCCAGCGTCGCTACGTCCGGTGACAGGTCAATCGTGCGAATTTGTGGCAAAAGGCCGGGTTTCCGCCCTCAGGACGCATCCGGCGCGAAAGCCGCGGCCGCCAAACCCGCCGCAAAACCGGCATGGGCGGTTTCCCGGCGTTCCCGGGCGACCGGCTGCGGGCTCTTTTCCTGCACGATGGCCCACGCGCCCTTCTCGGCGATCAGCGCTTCGATGGCCATGACGTTCAGCCGGTGGCCGCCGCGGAACGAACGATAGAGGCCGAGAATCGGAGCACCCGCCAGGGCGATGTCGCCCACCGCGTCCAGCGCCTTGTGGCGGACGAACTCGTCGGCGTAGCGCAGGCCTTCCGGATTGATGATGCGGTCTTCGCCAACAACCACTGCGTTATCGAGAGAAGCGCCGCGGGCAAGTCCCCGCTCCCACAACCGTTCGACATCGGCCAGGAAGCCGAACGTGCGCGCCCGCGCGATTTCGCGGCGGAACACTTCACCGTCGATGTCGGCGGCAAACGTCTGCCGGCCGACCAACGGATTGGCGAAGTCGATCTCGACCTCGACCCGCATGGTGTGATGCGGATGGAACTCGGCGAAAGCGTCACCGTGCTGCACCCTCACCGGCCGCAGCACTTTCAAGTAGGACCGCGGCGCATCAAGCGCCGCAATGCCGGCCGCATCGACCGCCTCGATGAAGGCGTCCGCGCTGCCGTCCATCACCGGCACCTCGGGCCCGTCGATCTCGATCGTCGCGTTGTCGATATCGAGGGCGCTCAACGTCGCCATGAGATGCTCTATCGTCGCCACCGAAGAGCCGTTGACGCCAACCGCTGTGCAAAAATCGGTAGCGCTGACGTTCGAATAATGGGCCCGGACCGGATCGTGGCTATCGTCGCCATTGCTGCGGCGGAAACAGATGCCGCTGCCGGCTTCGGCCGGATGGATGGTCAGCGACGCCGGCATGCCGCTATGAACGCCTACGCCGCTCACCGTCGCACTGCGCCGCAACGTGCACTGCCTACCGTTCGATCGATCGCCCGCCATACCCAAGTGCCGCCCCGAAAAAACCTGATTCCTGCCCGGTTCGAGGCAAGACTAGTCGGGCTGCCGGATACCGCCAAATCACGCTTTCTAACCCAATGTTACGCGGCATCCACGATGTGGCCGAAGCCTGAACTTATCATAAATTCAAATGATTACGGGCCGGCATTGACGTAACAATGCCGGCCCGCCGTCACACGTCCCCGACGCTAGTTCGCTTGCCGGCGGAGGAACGCCGGAATCTCCAGTTCGTCGTCTGCCGACCGCGAATCGCGTGGGGCCGGTCGGCCATGCGGATCAAGATCGCCGGCCCGCGGCTTGTACATCGCGTCGGGTGAAGCTGCCCGGGGCGCAGGCTGTGCGGCCCTTGGCTGCGGCGGCACCTGCGCCTGGGCCGGACGTTGCAACTGCCGAACGGGCTGCTGCGGGCGCGGCTGCATGCGCTCCGGCGCGCGCGCGGGCGGGCCAGCACCGATCGGATCCTCCTCACGGCGACCCAGGCCGACGCTCGCCAGCCGGCGAAGCAGGCTCATCGGTCCGCGATCGGCTTCATGATGCTGCTGCGGCGCCTGCTGTGGCTGCTGACGCTGGGCTTCCATCTGACGACGGGCGACGGCCGGAAAGTCCTCCGCCCTGGGCATGCGCTGCGGCGGAGCTTCAGGCGCCGGCGGAATGAACGGCGCGTCGGGTTCCGCCTCGTGCTCGTCGTGATGCATCGGCTGCTCGGAGTCGAGTTCGTCCGTAACGTAGTGGGCGGGACCCGGCTCGAATGGCGCGATGGTAATGCCGGCGTCGGCGGCGCGGGCCGCCGTCGATGGCGTATTGGCGGCGGCCTGGCCTACGGCGATGGCGATGGCATCGCGAGCCAATTCCGCAGCGGCAGGTGCCGGCTTCGGCGCCGGATTGACGTTTGCCGGCGGCGCGGCGCGGGCAACCATCGGAGCAGGCGCCGCCTGTGGGGCGGGCCGCGGCTGAGGCTGCGGAGCCGGCGCGGGCTTGATCGCGACCGGAGCCGGCTGGGGCTGCGGAGCAGGCTGCGGTGCGGGCACCGACTGGGCGATGTTGCGCAGACGCTGGGTCATTTCGGCCGTGCGCAGTTCCGCGGGAGCAGTTTCCTCGCCGGGGATGCTCTCGATGCCGGTGGCGACCACCGACACGCGGATGACACCTTCCAGCTCTTCCTCGAACGTGGCGCCGAGAATGATGTTGGCGTCCGGATCGACCTCCTCGCGGATGCGGGTGGCAGCTTCGTCGACCTCGAACAGGGTGAGGTCCTTGCCGCCAGTGATCGAGATGAGCAGCCCGCGGGCGCCCTTCATCGAGGTCTCGTCGAGCAGCGGGTTGGCGATCGCCGCCTCGGCCGCCTGGATGGCACGACGGTCGCCAGAGGCTTCGCCGGTGCCCATCATGGCCTTGCCCATCTCGCGCATCACCGAACGCACGTCGGCGAAGTCGAGGTTGATCAGGCCTTCCTTGACCATCAGGTCGGTGATGCAGGCGACACCCGAGTAGAGCACCTGGTCGGCCATCGCGAAGGCATCGGCGAAGGTCGTCTTCTCGTTGGCGATCCGGAAGAGGTTCTGGTTCGGGATGACGATCAGCGTGTCGACGCAGGCCTGGAGTTCCTGGATGCCGGCGTCGGCAAGGCGCATACGGCGAACACCCTCGAACTGGAAGGGCTTGGTGACCACGCCGACGGTGAGGATGCCGGCCTCGCGGGCGGCACGCGCGATGATCGGCGCCGCACCGGTACCGGTGCCGCCGCCCATGCCGGCGGTGACGAACACCATGTGCGAACCGGTCAGATGATCGGTGATCTCGTCGATCGCCTCTTCGGCGGCCGCGCGCCCGACCTCGGGCTGTGAACCGGCGCCAAGGCCCTCGGTGACCGCGACACCCATCTGGATGAGGCGCTCCGCCTTGGACGACATCAGCGCCTGCGAGTCGGTGTTGGCAACGACGAACTCACACCCGATGAGGCCGGAGCGGATCATGTTGTTGACCGCGTTGCCACCGGCGCCGCCGACACCGAACACGGTGATTTTGGGCTTCAGTTCCTTGATCTCGGGCATTGTCAGGTTGATCGTCATGTGACCCTCGTCGTCTCTCCGTGTCGCGGCCGCCCGCGCGTCCCGTCGGCCAGGTACTTCCCTTCGGGGACCGCCGCCGCGGCCACCTGACGTCGCTCGCGCGGCGCCTAGAAACTCTCCTTGATCCATTGGCCGACGCGGGCGAAGTAGCCGCCCGTTCCGGTCATGGCCATCGGCGCATCGCGCCCGTCATCGATCTTTTCCATTTCCGCGACCTGCGGATAAATCAGCAGGCCGACAGCGGCCGCGAAGGCAGGTCCGCGCGCCAGTTCGGGCATCCCGGCAATGCCGAGCGGGCGGCCGAGGCGCACGTTGCGCGCCAGAATGCGGCGCGCTGCTTCGTTAAGACCGGTGAGCTGGCTGCCGCCGCCGACAAGCACCATGCGGCGGCCGACCATGCCGGCGAAGCCCGATGCATTGAGGCGGTCGCGCACCAGTTCCAGTATTTCTTCGATGCGCGGGCGAATGATGCGGGTGAGCATCGAGCGCGGCACCTGATTGGCGATCTCGCGCTCGTCGTCGTCGCCGATGGGCGGCACCGAGAGAATTTCGCGGTCGTCGGACGTGGCCGAGAGCGCGCTGCCGTACATCGTCTTCAGCCGCTCGGCATCGCCGATGCGGGTGGACAGGCCGCGCGCGATATCGGTGGTGATGTGGTGGCCGCCGACGGCGATGGCGTCGGCATGGACAAACTGTCCGCGGCTGAACACGGCGATCGAGGTGGTGCCGCCGCCGAAATCGATGACGGCGCAGCCAAGTTCAGCCTCGTCATCGACGAGCGTTGACAGTCCGCTGGCGTAGGGCGCGGTGACCATCGCCGCGACCGAGAGATGGCAGCGGTTGATGCACAATTCGAGATTGCTGAGCGGCGGCATGTCGCCGGTGACGACATGCATATCGACGCCAAGGCGACGGCCGAACATGCCGCGCGGATCGGCGATGCCGCCTTCCCCGTCTAGCGCGTAGCCAATCGGCAGCGAATGGACGACGGCGCGACCCTGGCTGATCGAGTGGCGGCGGCCTTCGGCGAGCACGCGGCTGATATCCGAGTCCGCGACAGCGCCGTTGAGCGCCACGGAGGCGGAGTACGTCTCGCTCGCCAGACGCCCGCATGTGACGGTGACGATCAGCAACTCGACC
Source organism: uncultured Alphaproteobacteria bacterium (assembly GCA_963798195.1). Classification (GTDB taxonomy): domain Bacteria; phylum Pseudomonadota; class Alphaproteobacteria; order Rhizobiales; family Kaistiaceae; genus CAVSRC01. The sequence continues at coordinate 1,658,072 of CAWCSF010000010.1, forward strand.
GTAACGCCGGCCTGACGCTCAGCCGCATCGACGGCAAGACGGATGGCCTGCTCGGCGGCATCGAGATTGGTGACGACGCCCGACTTGATGCCGCGCGAGCGCTGATGGCCAATGCCGAGGACTTCGATGGAATGCGTGCGGCCGCGCAGCAACTCGCCGGGCTCGCACGGCTTCAGCCGCGCGATCAGGCAGCAGATCTTGCTCGATCCGACATCGAGCACGGATACGACTGTCGCGCGGCGCGATAGCCCGCGGGCACCATGATCGGAGATGCCGAAGAGGCCCATCAGGTGTTCGTCCTCCGGCGACGCTCGAGCTTGTCGCGCTCCTTGAGCATGCTCTTGCGGTCGGCAGCGCCCTCCTCGTTGAGCCGCACGATCATGCGGCCCGGAAGACGGAAATCGACCGCCGCGATCTGGCGCGACAGAAGACTCTTTTCCGCATCGAGGGTGGCGATGGTGGCCAGCGCCGCAGCCGGATTGTCGGGCGGGAGCAGCAGTTCGATGCCGTTTTCAAGGACGACGGTCCACCGGCGACCGGAAATCAGCATGCCGGCGCGGACCTGCTCCGAGATCGCCGGAACGGTCGCGACGAGATCGACGAATTCGCGCGCCCGGGGACCGGCATCGGGGCCAACGACCAACGGCAGCTCGGCGTAGCGCTCGTCGACGGCGTCGGTGATCACCTTGCCGGCCTGATCGACCAGCGAGATTTCGCCTCCATGCTGCCACAGCGCGAACGGCTTGCGCTCGGCGATGGCCACTTCGAGCGTATGCGGGAAGAGCTTCTTGAGCGTCGCCTGCTTGACCCAGGGCAGCAGTTCCACCCGCTCCTTAGCGTGATCGACGTCGAAGGTCAGCAGCGACGGATACGGCCCGATGGCGAGCCGCTCAAGCACATTGACCTCCGAGGTCTCGCTCTGGCCGGTGATCTTGATCTCGGCGATGTCGAGGCCGGACCATGCCGTGACGGCCGAGACGACCGTGAGTGCATGGCCGCCGACGACCATGCCGGTAAGCGCTGTCCCGGCGGCGAAGACCGCAAGAGCCTTGAGGCCGAAGCGACGCGGCACGCGCCAGTGCATACGCTCCAGCGCCCGCGCCGGACGACGCAGGAAACGGGGCAGGACGAGACCGCCCTTCCCGCTCTCTTCATCGGCGACGGCTTCAGCCCTCTCCGGATCATGACCCTTCAGCGACTGCACGACGCGTCCTCCACCATCCAACTCACCAGTTTCCCGAATTCCATGCCGGCATAGGCCGCCATTTCAGGAACCAGCGACGTCGCCGTCATGCCTGGCTGCGTGTTGACCTCGAGACAGACGAGCCCGTCCTCGATCGAGTCGTCGTAGCGGAAGTCCGCCCGGCTAACTCCACGGCAGCCCAAAGCCTCGTGGGCGCGTAAAGCAAGCATCCGTACATTTTGGTAAATATTCGGTGAAATTTGTGCAGGAAGTACGTGCCTCGATCCACCGACATCGTACTTGGCGTGGTAGTCGTAAAACCCACCTTCAGAAATAATATCAATGACATCCAGGGGTTCGTTACCACGAACACCGCAGGTCAGCTCGCGGCCGGCGATGTATCGCTCGACCATGACAATCTCGCCGTAGGGCCAATCGTCGGCATAAAGCTCCTGCGGCGGGTGAATCGCATCCGCCTTGACGATGTGGACGCCGAAGGTGGAGCCCTCGTTCGGCGGCTTGACCACGTAAGGCGGCTCCATGGCGTGCGCCTTGGCCGCCTCGAAGCGGCTGATCAGCATGGACTCGGCTACCGGAATGCCGGCCGCGCGCATCACGTCCTTGGCCCGCGGCTTATTCATCGCCAGCGCCGAAGCGAGCACGCCGGAATGCGTGTAGGGGATGGCCAAAACCTCGAGGATCCCCTGGATGCAGCCATCCTCTCCGAACGGCCCGTGGAGCGCGTTGAAGGCAACGTCTGGCTTCAGCTTGCCGATGGTCGTCGCGATGTCACGATCGACGTCGACGCGGGTAACGCGGTAACCCTCGCGCTCCAGCGCGTCCGCGCAGGCTTTGCCGGAATTGAGCGAGACTGGTCGCTCGCTCGACCAACCTCCCATCAGGACTGCTACGTGCTTGGACACTCAGACCCCTGAACCCACTGACGAATCGCTTAGTGGGCACTATGCGGAGGCAAATGGTTAACAATCGTTAACCACGGGGCTTTTCCGTGCTTTTTCTTGGAAAAAATTACGGTGTTGCACGGGCAACTCACTTTCGCCCGCCCGATGCCGGGCGCGTGAGCGCCGATTGAGGGGCGGTGAGCCGCCGCGTCGCGCCTCCGCGACCCGCCAGCGACCGGTTTTCAACCGGCCATCAACTGCGCGCCAGACCTCTTACCGGGTGAAATCCAACGCCTACCTCGATGCGTGACGGGGCATTCGGCCGTCGATTTCACGCAACCCTGGAGGAGCGACATCATGCGTAGCCACACCACAACCCGTATCGCCGCACACGCGGCTTTCCTGATGATCACCGCAGCCGCGTTTCCGGCCCTGGCGGCCGACGACATGATGATGCACGGCAAGACCGTGCAGATCACCATCGAGAACCTGACGACCGGTCAGCCCTTCTCGCCGTCGTTCTTCGAAAGCCGCGGCGCCGACGCGGCAGCGCTGTTCAAGCTCGGCGACACCGCGACGGAAGCGCTGGCCGCAGTCGCCGAAGGCGGCAACATCGGCATGTATTCGAGCGGCGCCGCCAAGGACATGGGCAACACGCTCGGCGATGCCGTGCTGGCCATCCACGCACTGCCCGGCCAGACGCGTCACGTCACCATCCAGGTCGACGAGAAGCACCCACTCATCGACGGCGTCTGGATGCTCGGCAACACCAATGACGGCTTCTCAGGCTTTGTAGGCGTCGACGCCTACAAGCTGACCGCGCCGATGACCCTGGAAGTGCGCGGCTATGACGCCGGCTCGGAGAAGAACAGCGAGAAGAAGGGCTACCTCGGTGCTCTCGGCGGCGGCAACATGCGCGACCCCGAGAACGGCGTGGTCACGTACCACGAGGGCATCCGCGGCGACGCCGATGCGCCGAAGGACTGGAACTGGGACGTGAAAGGCCCGGTCGCCAAGGTGACGATCACCCCGGTGCCGATGGTCGGCGGCTAACGCCAACCGACACGACCGATCGCCGCTCCGAATTTGGCCGGAGCGGCGATCAATTCAGGGGCCAGCGCCGAGAAACGGCTCGACTGTTTCGCCCGGCGTGAAGCGGCCCACCCGCCTGATCTCCCATTCGAGCCGCACTCCGCCCGTGGCGAGAACACGGGCGCGCACGGTCTCGCCGAGGCGCTCGATGTCGGTGGCTGTGGCGGCGCCAGTGTTGATCAGGAAGTTGCAGTGCATCTCCGAGACCATCGCACCGCCGACATGAAGCCCGCGGCAGCCGGCGGCATCGACGAGTTGCCATGCCTTGTTGCCGGGCGGATTGGTGAAGGTCGAACCGCCAGTCTTCTCGCGGATCGGCTGGGCGCGCTCGCGGTGTTCCTCGACGGCATCCATCTCCGCCTTGATGGCATCGCGTTCCGCCGGCGTCCCTTCGAACACCGCATCGGTAAAGATGAGGTCCTCGGCCGCGGCGGAGTGGCGATAGGTGAAGCCCATGTCCGCATTGGAGAGCGTGTGCCGTGCGCCGCGCCGGTCGACGGCGTGCGCCTCGATCAGGCGCTCGCGCGTTTCACCACCACTGGCGCCGGCGTTCATGCGGAGCGCACCACCGATGGTGCCCGGGATGCCGTGGTAGAACTCGAAGCCCGCAAGGCTCTGCTCCAGCGCGAAGGCAGCGAGGCGCTTGTCCGGAAGGGCCGCGCCCGCACGGATGCGGTTCGCCCGGTTCGGCGGCCGCCTGGCCGAAGCCTTTCGCGGACAGACGAATGGTGACGCCGTCGATGCCGCCGTCGCGCACGAGCAGATTTGAGCCGACGCCGATGACGGTTACCGGGATTTCCGGATTCAATTTCTGAAGGAAGAGCGCGAGATCGTCCGCATCCGCCGGCTGAAAGAGAAGCTCCGCCGGTCCGCCGACGCGGAACCATGTGAATGGTGCCAGTTGTGCATTCGCGCTGAGCCGCCCGCGCACGCCCGAAAGATCGCCGAAGCGCTCCAGCGTCATTTCAGTTGCGCCAGTTGCCCCGGCAGCGCGTTGGCCCATTGGCTGATCGAGCCCGCACCGAGGCAGACGACATAGTCCCCGGCCTTGGCCACGGCGGCGACCGCGCCGGGCAGCCCCTCGACGCCGGAAAGCGGTCGCGCATCGCGGTGACCGCGTACACGCAGGCCATCCACCAGATGATCCCGGTCGATACCTTCGATCGGCGCCTCGCCGGCCGGATAGACCGGCGCGACCAGCACGATGTCGGCGTCGTTGAAGCAGGCACAGAACTGATCGAAGAGATCGCGGAGCCGCGTGTAGCGGTGCGGCTGGACCACGGCGATGACGTGGCCCTTGGTCACCGAGCGCGCAGCCTTGAGCACGGCGGCAATCTCGATCGGGTGGTGAGCGTAGTCGTCGATGATCTCGACACCGCCCCACGAGCCGGTGCGGGTGAAGCGCCGCTTGACGCCGCCGAAACTGGCAAGGCCCGAGGCAATGGCAGCATCTGGGACGCCGAGATTGTGGGCGATGGCCAGCGCACCGGTCGCGTTCTGCACATTGTGCTCGCCAGGCATGGAGATCGTCAGGTTCTCGATGACACGGCGGCCGCCATTGCGGCGATCGCCGATAACGGCGGTAAAGACCGAACGGCCCTCCTCAATGCGAAGGTCGGTATAGCGCACATCCGCCTGCGGGTTCGCGCCATAGGTGACGATGCGACGGTCCTCGATGCGGCCGATGAGGGCCTGCACTTCGGGATGATCGATGCACATGACAGCAAAGCCGTAGAACGGAACGTTCTCGACGAACTGGCGGAAGGCTTCGCGCACCTTGTCGAAGCTGCCGTAGTGGTCGAGGTGCTCCGGATCGATGTTGGTGACAAGCGCGACATCCGCCGGCAACTTGACGAAGGTGCCGTCGGATTCGTCGGCCTCGACCACCATCCAGTCGCTGGCGCCCATGCGGGCATTGGTGCCGTAGGCGTTGATGATACCGCCATTGATCACGGTCGGGTCGAAGCCGCCGGCGTCGAGCAGCGCGGCAACCATAGACGTGGTCGTCGTCTTGCCGTGGGTGCCGGCGACGGCGACCGCCTGTTTCAACCGCATGAGCTCGGCCAGCATCTCGGCGCGGCGGACGACCGGAAGCAGGCGCTGGCGCGCGGCCTTGAGCTCCGGATTGTCGCGCTTGATCGCCGAGGAAACGACGATGACCCGGGCGTCGCCGAGGTTCTTCTCGTCGTGGCCGATGCTGATCTGGATGCCCTTTTCGCGGAGGCGCTGGACGTTGGCGCTTTCAGCGACATCGGAGCCCTGCACGCGATAGCCGAGGTTGAGCAGCACTTCGGCGATACCGCTCATGCCGATGCCGCCGATTCCGACGAAATGCACCGGCCCAATATCGAGCCCCATCTTCATGCGTCGGCTCCTGCGTTCGCCTGCCGGCGTTGCGCAACGCGCTCGGCGACATCGGCGAGGCGCTCGACAGCGTCGGGCCGACCGGTGGCGCGCGCCGCAGCGGCCGCGGTAGTCAGCCGCGAAGGCTCGTTGATAAGGCCGGCCAGATCGGCCGCCAAGCGTTCCGGGTTCATGTCTTTCTGTTCAACCATCCAGGCGCCGCCGGCATTGGCGAGCACCATGGCATTGGCCTTCTGATCCTGGTCCAGGGCGCCGGGGAGCGGCACCATAATCGCCGGACGGCCGATAACCGAAAGCTCGGCGCATGTCGATGCGCCAGATCGCGACACGACGAGATGGCTGGCGGCGATCCGGGCAGGCATATCGCGGAAAAACGGCTGCAAATCGGCCTCGACGTCGATTTCGCGGTAAGCCGCCCGCACCCGGTCCATGTCCTCCGCACGGCATTGCTGCACGATGCGAAGCTGGCCGCGCAGGTGTGGAGAGAGCAGCGCGATGGCGGGCGGCACGAGGTCCGACATGAAGCGCGCGCCCTGGCTGCCGCCGAAGACGAGCAAGTGGAATGGCTCGCCAACGCCACCCGCCGGATACGGCATCTTCGCGGCCTCCAGCACCATCGGGCGCACCGGGTTCCCGGTCTGCTCGATCTTGCCGCGATAAGCCTCGGCACCGCGAACCTCGGCCATGCTGGTCGCTATCACGGTGACCCTGGAGGCGAGGAAGCCGTTGGCGCGGCCGAGAACCGCGTTCTGTTCGTGGACGATGGTGGGGACCCCGGCGCGCGCCGCCGCGAGAATCGGCGGAAGCGTCGGGTAGCCGCCAAAGCCGACGGCGACCTGCGGCTTCAGGCGGCGAACCAGCCGCCATGCCTCGACGAAGCCGAGGCCGAGTTGGGCAATGCCCTTGGCCATCGCGACCGGCGAGCGCGTCAGCGTTGCCGACGAGATGCGGTGCGTTTCCTCGGCCGGAAAACCCTGGCCGTAGGATTCGACACGATGATCCGTGGCGAGGTGGATGCGCCAGCCGCGCGCCTTCAACGCGAGCGCCAACGACTCCGCCGGGAACAGATGCCCGCCTGTGCCGCCGGCTGCCAGCAGCGCAATGCCTGCCATGCCGTCGCTCAGGCGGGGTTCGCTGCGGCCGGTGGCGTCAGCACACGGCCCGCAATTCGCCGCGGCTCCGGCTTTCGGCGGGTGAAGGCCAGCAGCATGCCCATGCCGAAGGCAATCGCGATCATCGACGAGCCGCCGTAGGAGATGAACGGCAGCGTCATGCCTTTGGCCGGGATCATGTTGAGATTGACCGCCATGTTGATGACCGACTGCACGCCGAACAGCACCACAAGGCCGGCGCCGGCGAGGCGCACGAAAGGGTCCTCCTGCCGGCTGGAGCCGGACAGACCGCGGAAGACGACCAGCGCGAAGACTACGACCAGAGCGATGCAGACGATGATTCCGAACTCCTCCGCCGCGACGGCGAAGATGAAATCTGTGTGCGCATCCGGCAGGACGCGCTTGACCATGCCCTCGCCCGGTCCTTGCCCCAGCCAACCGCCACGCAGGATGGAATCCAGCGCCTTGTCGATCTGGAACGTGTCACCGGATTGGGGCGAGATGAACCGATCGATGCGACCGGCGACGTGCGGCAGCATGACGTAAGCGCCGAAGACACCGCCAACCGCGGCGAGACCGAGTACCGCGATCCACAGCCACGACAGCCCGGCCATGAAGAACAGCGCACCCCATGCGATCGAGATGAGCATCGTCTGGCCGAAATCCGGCTCGGCGATGAGAAGCGCGGCAACGATGGCCAACAGGATGACGGCGAAGACGTTGCCGGGGATATCCTTGCGGCGCGCGTTCTCCGCGAAAAGCCACGCCACAACCACCACAAAAGCTGGCTTCATGAATTCGGACGGCTGCAGCGACAGCCCGAAAAGGTTGATCCAGCGACGAGAACCCTTGACCTCATAGCCAACAAACAAGGTCACCATCATCAGACCGACGGCGATGAACAGCACGATGACCGCCACGCGCCGCGCCTGACGCGCATCGAGGAACGACGTGCCGATCATCACAGCCAGTGCCGGCAAGAAGAAAAGGACGTGGCGCTCGACAAAATGAAAACTGTTGTAGCCGAGACGCTCGGCCACTGGCGGGCTGCCCGCAAGCGACAGCACGACGCCACCCAGCATGAGTGCGATCAGCCCGCCGAGCAGATACTTGTCGACGGTCCACCACCACTCTGCGAACGCACTGCGATCGGCACGGCTCACCATCAGGCGGCCTCCCCCTGGCTGGAAATTCCGTTGAGCTGAAGCACGAGCGCGCGGAAGGCATCGCCCCGCCGCTCGAAATTCTTGAACTGGTCGTAGGACGCACAGGCTGGCGACAGCAGGACGACCGGCTCCTTCGCCGGATCCTGTGCGGCGTCGGCCGCAGCAGCGCTGACGGCTGCGTCGAGCGTGCCGGACATGACATGCGGCACGGCATCGCCGAGGGTGGCCGCGAAATCCGCCGCCGCCTCGCCAATCAGATACGCCTTGGCGATACGCGGGAAGAAATCCGCGAGATCGGTGATGCCGCCCTCTTTCGGGCGGCCGCCGGCGATCCAGTAGATCGGCGCGAAGCTGGCCAGCGCCTTGGCGGCGGCATCGGCGTTGGTCGCCTTGGAATCGTTGACAAACAGCACCTTGCCGCGCCGACCGACTTCTTCCATCCGATGCGACAGGCCGGGGAAACTGCGGAGGCCGCGCACGATCGTGGCGTTGTCCAGCCCCATGGCGCGGGCAACCGCGACGGCGGCCGTTGCGTTTTGCGCGTTGTGTGTGCCCCGAAGCGAACCGATGCCGCTCAAGCTGCCAACGCGGGTCGATGCGCCATCGGCCGCAGCGACGATGTCGACGCCTTCGGCATAGACGCCATCGGCCAGCGGGCGGCGGGCCGACACACGGACGACGCGCTTGCCGGACATCGCGACGCGATCGGCGATCGCCTGGCAGGGCTTGTCGTCAACGGCGATGACGGCTGTGCCCGAGTCCGCGACCAGACGCTCCTTGATGGCGGCATAGTTCTCGAACGTGCCATGACGGTCGAGATGATCGGGCGTCAGGTTGAGCAGCACACCAATGGAGGGGTCGAGGCTCGGCGCGAGGTCAATCTGGAACGACGAGCACTCGACGACATAGTCGCGCCCGCTGCGCAGTGGCTCCAGCGACAGGATCGCCTTGCCGATATTGCCGCCCATCTGCACATCACGGCCGGCGGTCGTGAGCAAATGGGCGATCAGCGCGGTCGTCGTGGACTTGCCGTTGGTGCCCGTGATGGCGATGAACGGCGCGTTCGGACAGTGGCGGCGGCGCTCGCGGCAGAACAGTTCGATATCGCCAATGACCTCGATTCCAGCTGCCCCGGCACTAATCACGGTCCAGTGCGGCTGGGGATGGGTGAGCGGCACGCCCGGCGCCAAGACCAGCGCGGCGAAGGACTTCCAGTCGGCGACGCGCTGGTCGACGATGGGAATGCCGGCAGCGCGCGCTGCGGCGACGGCGTCCTCGTTGTCATCCCACGCCGCTACATCAGCCCCGCCAGCGGCCAGCGCCAGCGCGGTATGACGGCCGCTCTCTCCAAGTCCGAAGACGGCGACGGTGCGACCGCTGAAGCTGGTGACCGGGATCATCTGCGCGCGCTACCTGAGCTTCAGGCTCGACAGGCCGATGAGCGCCAGCAGCACGGCGACGATCCAGAAACGGATCACGATGGTCGCCTCGGTCCAGCCCAGCGCCTCGAAGTGATGGTGGATCGGCGCCATGCGGAAGATGCGCTTGCCGGTCAGCTTGAATGAGGTGACCTGGATAATTACCGACAACGCCTCGACCACGAACAGACCGCCGACGATGGCGAGAATGATCTCGTGCTTGGTGGCGACGGCGACCGCGCCGAGCATGCCGCCGAGAGCGAGCGAGCCGGTGTCGCCCATGAAGATGGCCGCCGGCGGCGCATTGAACCAGAGGAAGCCGAGGCCGGCGCCAAGCAACGCGCCGCAGACCACGGCGAGTTCGCCGGTGCCGGGCACGAAGTGGATTTGCAGGTAGTCGGCGAAGACCGCGTTACCGGAAAGGTAGGCGATGAAGCCGAAGCTCGCCGCCGCGATCATGACCGGCACGATGGCAAGGCCGTCGAGACCGTCGGTGAGGTTGACGGCATTGCCGGCGCCGACAATGACGAACGCGCCGACCGGTATGAAGAACCAGCCGAGGTCGACGACCAGGTCCTTGAAGAAGGGAAAGGTCAGCGCGCTGGACAGCGGCGCCGTGCCGGCCCACGCGACCACGCCACAGGCAATGCACGCGATCGCCGCCTCGATGGCGAGGCGCGCCTTGCCGGAGTAGCCCTTGTCGGTCTGTTTGGTGACCTTGAGGTAGTCGTCGTAGAAGCCGATGAAGCCGAAGGCGATCGTGACCAGCAGCACGACCCAGACGTAGACGTTGGCGAGGTTCGCCCAGAGCAGCGTCGAGACGACCAGACCGGAAAGGATCATCAGCCCGCCCATGGTCGGCGTGCCGGTCTTGGTGAGCAGATGGTTGGGCGGGCCGTCGGCGCGGATCGGCTGCCCCCTTCCCTGGCGCACGCGGAGCGCCGAGATGATCGTTGGGCCGAAGAGGAAGACGAAGAGCAGCGCCGTCATCGTCGCGCCAGCGGTGCGGAAGGTGATGTAGCGGAAGACGTTGAGGGCCGGGACCTCTGCGCCGAGATACTGGCCGATGAAATAGAGCATCTAGGCGGTTTCCTGTTCCTGCGTCGGCTTGTCGGCGGCCTTGGAAGCAGCGAAGCGCGCCCTGATCGACTCAACCAGCGGACCCATGCGGCTGGCGTTGGAACCCTTGACCATGACCACATCGCCCGGCGCAAGGGCATCGGCGACCTGGGACTCGATGTCCGCGGCTTTTTCGGCATGACCGCCGCGCTGACGCGCCGGCAGCGCATCCCACAGTGCTCGCATCAGCGGCCCGACGGCATACACCGTATCGACACCGGCATCGGCGAGCGGTTCGGCCAGGCCGGCATGCATGGCTTCGGCGTCGGCGCCGAGTTCCAGCATGTCGCCGAGAATGACGATGCGCCGGCCGTTCCGCTCCGGTTCGGTCTGGCCGAGCAGCGCGATTGCCGCGCGCATGGAGGCCGGATTGGCGTTGTAGCTTTCGTCGATCAGCGTGGCGGTGCCGCCGGGAACGGTCAGCATCTGCCGCTGGCCGCGCCCCTTCCCTGCCGCAACACCGGCCAGCGCGAGCCCAGCCAGCGCGAGATCGCCGCCGAGCACCGAAACGGCGGCGAGCACCGCGAGGCTGTTCTGGATCAGATGCCGTCCGGGCGCGCCGAGCTTGTAGGATACCTCCTCGCCGAGGATTGTCGCCGAGATGCACGAGCAGCGCGGCTTGAGAGCGGAGGAACTCGAGACGCGCCTCCGCCTTCTTGTGCTCGCCGAAACCGATGATGCGCTCGATGCCGGCGGCTCGCGCCAGCTTCGCCAGCTGGGCGTAATGCGGATTGTCGCGATTGATGATCGCCGTACCGCCGGGTTCGACGCCGAGGAAAATTTCCGCCTTGGCGCGGGCGATGGCCTTCACGTCCTTGAAGTACTCGAGATGGACCGGCTCGACGGTGGTGACGATGGCGACGTTCGGGCGCACCATCCGGACCAGCGGCTCGATCTCGCCGGCATGGTTCATGCCGATTTCAAAGACCCCATACTTCGTATCGCGCGGCATGCGCGCCAAAGTCAGCGGAACGCCCCAGTGGTTGTTGAATGAGGCCGGGGAATAGTGCACCGCGCCGTCCGGCGCCAGCGCCACCGCCAGCATCTCCTTGGTCGTTGTCTTGCCGACGCTGCCGGTGATCGCGGCGATTTTCGCCTTGCTGCGCAGCCGCGCCGCCATGCCGAGGGCGCTAAGGCCATCGAGCACATCGCGGACGACGGTAAGCGATCCCTTGATGCGGCCGAGGCCGGCCAGACGATCCTCGCTGACCACGGCCGTCGCAGCGCCGCGCGCCAGCGCCATGGAGACGAAATCGTGCCCGTCGAAACGGTCGCCGGTAATGGCGAAGAAAGCCTCGCCCGGCTCCACGGTACGGCTGTCGATGGAAATACCGGTGATCGCCTCCGGGCGCACACCGGTCGGTCGACCGCCCATCGCGTTGAAGAACGCATCGTAGGTCCAGAGCGGCCGCGTCGTCATGCGGCCTCCTCGGCGGCGAGCGCGCTCTTCACCGCTTCATGGTCCGAGAAATGGATCGTGCGACCAGCGACGATCTGGCCGGTCTCATGGCCCTTGCCGGCGACGCAGAGCACATCGCCTGGACCGAGCATTTCGACGGCGTTGGCAATTGCCTCGCCGCGGTCGCCGATATCCATGGCGCCCGGCGCACCGGCGATGACCGCCTTGCGGATGGCGGCCGGCTGCTCCGAGCGCGGATTGTCGTCGGTGACGATGACGACGTCGGCATGATCGGCGGCGGCCTTGCCCATCAGCGGGCGCTTGCCCGGATCACGATCGCCGCCCGCGCCGATGACGACGACGAGTCGCCCGCGCGTCATCGGACGCAGCGCCGACAGCGCGCTGACCAGCGCGTCCGGCTTGTGGGCGTAATCTACAAAGATCATCGCACCGTTCTGCTTGCGGCCGACGAGTTCCAGCCGGCCGGGCGCGCCTTCGAGTTTGGCAAGCGCATTGAGAGCGGTCTCAGCGTCGATGCCAGCACCGATGGCGAGACCGGCGGCGACAAGCGCGTTCGACGCCTGGAAGCCGCCGGCGAGCGGCAGCACGATATCGCGCTCGCGCCCAAAGGCAGCTACGCGCAGGCGCTGGCGGAAACCATCGGCGGTGAGATCGACCAGGCGGATTTCGCTGCCGGCGCGGCCGATGCGGATGGGTTTCTGACCGCGCCGTTTGACCATCGCCAGAACGTCGGCCGAGTGCGCGCCGTCCATGTCGATGACGGCGGTGCCATCCTTGGGCAGGATATCGGCAAACAGGCGGAGCTTTGCGGCGAGGTAGGCCTCCACCGTCGGGTGGTAGTCCATATGATCGCGGCCGAGATTGGTGAAACCCGCGGCAACGATGCGGATGCCATCGAGACGGTGCTGGTCGAGGCCATGGCTCGAAGCTTCCAGCGCCGCGTGGGTGACCCCCTCGCCCGCCAGCCGATCAAGCTCGGCGTGAAGCGCTATCGGGTCCGGCGTGGTCAGGCTGCCATATTGGGTGCGCTTGCGGCTAACGACGCCGATGGTGCCGAGGCTTGCCGACTCCTTGCCGGCGAACGCGAAGATCTGGCGCGCGAACGCGGCGACGGAGGTCTTGCCGCTGGTGCCGGTGACAGCAACCAGATGCGCCGGCTGGCTTGGATGGAAACGCGCGGCGATCAACGCCAGCGCACGTCGCGGATCGGCGGCACGGAGGATCGGCACCTCAACGGGGAGGTCGAGTCTTGCGTCGGCGGCCGCAAGCACCGCGGCGGCACCGAGTTTCACCGCATCACCGGCAAAGCGCGCGCCATCGGCCGTCGTGCCCGCCAGTGCTGCGAAGAGAAAGCCCGGCCGTACCGCCCGGCTGTCCGCCGAGAGCCCGCCAATATCAATCGACCCCGAACCTGCTGGTGGCGTCAAATCGGCGGCGGCTGCGAGGTCTCCAAGGTGCATCGGCACTCAGGTCGTCCGGTTGTGCGTTTCATGCGCCGCATCTCGTTGCGGCAGGTTAGTTGGACACCAGCAAGGTCGACACGTCCTCGTCCTTGCGCGGTGCAACGCCGAGCAGGGCCGCCGAGCGCCGAATGACAGCGCCGACGGTCGGTGCCGCATTGGAACCCGCCGTTGTTCCGCCACCCTCTTTCGCCGCCTTCGGTTCGTCAAGCACGACAAGCACCGCATATTGCGGGTCGTCCATCGGGAAGGCCGCCAGGAATGAATTGAGGCGTTTGGTGGCGGAATAACGGCCGTTCTCGACTTTTTCGGCCGTGCCGGTCTTGCCGCCGACATTGTAGCCCGGGACCGCGGCGCTGCGGCCGGACCCCTTCTCCACGTTGAGGCGGAAGAGGTAGCGCAACTGGTCGCCGGTACCGGCCTTGATGACCTGAGTGGCGAGTTTGTCTGCCTCCGCGACGCTGCGCGGGTAGAAGGTCGGCGGGATGAGCTTGCCGCCGTTCATCAGGGCAGCGTCGGCGACGGCCGTCTGAAGCGGCGTAACGGCGAGGCCGTGGCCAAAGGCGACCGTCATGGCGGTGAGTTCCGACCACTTCGGCGGCACGATGGGCGTCGCCACTTCCGGAAGGTCGGTCTGGATGCGGGTGAGCAGGCCGAGGCGGCGGAGGTATTCCTGCTGCCGGTCGATGCCGGTCTTCAGCGCCATGCGCGCGGCGCCAATGTTGGACGAATAAATGAACACCTCGGGGACGGTGAGCGGGCGATACTTGCCGTGGAAATCATGAATGGCGAAGCGGCCGACATGGATCGGATGGCTGGCGTCAATCATGTCGCCTATCTTCACCGCGCCGGAATCGAGCGCCATCGCGAAGGTGAAGCTCTTGAACACCGAGCCCAACTCGTAGGTACCGGCCGACATGCGGTTAAGCCGATCGGGCTTCAGCGCATCGACGGGATCGTTGGGGTCAAAATCCGGCAGCGACGACATCGCCATGACTTCGCCGGTGTGCACATTGAGCACGATGCCGGTAGCGCCGATGGCGCTGTAGCGCTCCATCGCCTTCGCCAGTTCGTCACGCATGATGTGCTGAACCCGCAGGTCGATCGACAGGCGGATCGGCTCGAGATCGCCGCCACGCGCGAAGCCCGCCGCATGGAGATCGCCGAGGCCGTGATCATCGATATATTTCTCGGTGCCGGCGATACCCTGGTTGTCGATGTTGACGAGCCCGACGATATGGGCCGCGGTCGTCCCGCCGGGATAAAAGCGGCGCTTCTCCGACAGGAAGCCCACGCCTGGGATGCCGAGCGAGTGAATCTGCTCCTGCTGCTCCGGCGTGATCTCGCGCTTGATCCAGGCGAAGCCCGCGTTGCCGGAGAGCCGCGCGCGCAGCGAGCGCGCATCCAGGTCCGGCAGTACGCTGGTGATCAGCTCGGTCGCCTCATCGGGATCGAGAATGTTGCGCGGCTCGGCATAGAGCGACGCCATGTTGATGTCGGTGGCGAGGATTTCGCCGTTGCGGTCAACGAGGTCGGGGCGGCTGGTGGCGATTGCCGCGTTCGGATCGTGTCCGGCGGTGTCGCCGGAGTCCATAGCGCCGAACATGACCAGCCGGCCAACGATGGCGAGATAGGCAACCGCGAAGCCGGCAGCGGCAAACAGGATGCGGCGGCGCATCGGATCGGCCGATGCCGCCGTAACCGGCGCGCTGCGGCTACGCGCCGCCGTCACGCGCGGGAACGTCATCTGCATCGGCGGCGGCTGCTCGATCGCGGTCATGCTACAGGGTATCCTCTTCCCTCTCGCGGCTAGCGCAGCGCCGGCGCGTTGGCTGCGATGCGCGCGAGCATTTCAACATCCTTGCGGTCGATACCGGTCGGCTTCAGCGGAATCTCTTCGATGCTGGCGATCTGATCCGGCGTGAAGGGCTGAAGCTGGAAGTGATCGGCGTACTGCTCGATCGTCGCCTGAAGGCGCGCAGGCTGCGTCAGCATGCTCCACTCGGCCTTGAGAAGGGTGATCTTCCCCTTCTCGCGGGCGATGTCGGACTGCAGCGTGGCGACGCGGTCGGCTGCCCGCTCTGCCTTGTGTTTCATGTCGTAGGTGACGGCGGCGGTGACGATCATCGCCGTCAGCAGGATCAGATTGAATACGCGACCCATGACTCACATTCCCCCTTCAAATTCCGGTACAGCCGGCACGCCAATGGCGGCCGTGTCGAGTTCCCGCGCAGGCGCCGCCGTGCGCCGCGCCGCACGCAGGCGCGCCGAGCGGGAGCGCGGATTGGCAGAGATTTCTTCGTCGGCCGGCGTGACGGCGCCCCGCGCCAGCATCTCGAATGTCGGTGGCGCCACTTCGGCATCCGGCGCATGGCGCGAGCGCCCGCTGAGCACGGCAGAGCGATCGGCGAGGAAGCGCTTGACGATGCGATCTTCGAGCGAATGGAACGAGACGACGACCAGCCGTCCGCCCTCGCCGAGGATGCGTTCGGACGCAGCCAGCGCCTCGGCCAGTTCTTCAAGCTCGCGATTGACGAAGATGCGCAACGCCTGAAACGTGCGCGTAGCGGGATGGATCGGCTGGTCGCGGCGACCGCCGACGGCGCGCGAAACGATATCGGCCAGTTCGCGTGTGGTCATCAGCGGCTTTTCGGCGCGTGCCCGGTCGATGGCGGCGGCGACGAGCCCGGCTTTCTTCTCCTCGCCGAGGACCGCGATGACGCGCGCGAGATCGCGCCGCTCCATGCCGTTGACGACGTCTGCTGCTGTCGGACCGGCGCTGCCCATGCGCATGTCGAGTGGACCCTCGCCGCGGAACGAGAAGCCGCGCTCGGGCGCGTCGATCTGCATTGATGAAACGCCAACATCGAGCACGACGCCATCGACGCGCTCACTGCGATGGGCGCGGGCGATCGCGTCGAGGGCCGAAAACCTGCCCTCGATCAGCGTCAACCGACCGCCCGCGGAAGCCACCATGTCCGCGCCGCCTGCTATCGCTTTCGGGTCGCGGTCTATGGCGATGACGTTCGCCCCCCGGGCGAGGATGGCGGCCGAGTAGCCGCCCGCCCCGAAGGTGCCGTCAATGTAAGTGCCACCGGCGCCAGGCTCGAGGAAGTGAAGAACCTCCTCGATCATGACAGGGACGTGGCGGGCCAGTCCGCCAGCGGCGCCGTTCGCGTCAACGCCGCTGCCCGCCGTATTCATTCCCCCGTCCTCTGAGGTGCGCCTGTCGCGCGGTGGCCCGGGACGAGGCGTTTTCGCAGGTCGCGCAACCGGTTCTGTGCCTCTTCCCGGTATGCTGCGAAACGCTCCGGCTCCCAGATCTGGAATTTGTAGCCCTGGCCAACGAAGACGACCCTGTCGGCGATCCCGGCATGGGCCTTGATCGTGTCCGACAGGACGACGCGGCCGTCCTGGTCGATCTTGAGAATCTCGCTGTCGCCAATCAGCGTCGTCGACAGCAATTCGTGGTCCTCCGAGAATGGTTCGAAATTGGAGATGCTCGCGCCGATCACCTGACGCAGGCGATTGCCGCCCGCATCGAAAGCCTGCTGGTCCAGCGTCGGGCAGCAGTAGAGTCCGTCGAACCCATCCACCGCGAGCACGGCGCGGAACTGGGCAGGGATAGATACCCGCCCCTTGGCGTCCAGCCGGTTCGTGAATGTGGAAACGAACTCGTCCATCGCCCTCGCCCGCGACGCCGCCCGGTCTACTGTCACCGCCGGCGATATGATCCCGGGAGAACCGGCGACGTGCCGGCCGGAAAGCTGCGACGCAGCCTGTTTCCGGGATTTCATGGGATATCATGGGACTTCGTGGGCCGTCAAGGAAAGGGCTGGGCTTTCGGCGCGCGTTGGTGCGGGCCGCCAGAGCATTTAGCAATGGTTAGGCTTAAGATTCCGTTCAGGGCGGCAAGGTCGGAGCGGTAAGCCGGAAATGGCGACGCCGCCGACCTTTCGGACGGCGGCGCCTCAATAATTGCCAGTTGGCCTGTAAGCCGGGTTCTGTATGGCGGCCTTTCGACCGCGTGACGGCCATTCCTCTTACGTGCGCCCGTTACCGGACGCCTCGTGCAACCTACCCGGATGGCTGGCCTGGAAACCAGCCGGGACCGGAGTCCCGCGCCATCCCTATTCGGTTTTGCTCCCGGTGGGGTTTACCGTGCCGGTCCCGTTACCGGTCCCGCGGTGGGCTCTTACCCCACCCTTTCACCCTTACCTCACCGAAGTGAGGCGGTTTGCTTTCTGTGGCACTTTCCCTGAGGTCGCCCTCGCCGGCCGTTAGCCGGCACCGTGTTTCCGTGGAGCCCGGACTTTCCTCCCCGGCGACCTTTCGGTCCCTGCCGGAGCGGCCGTCCAGCCGACTGACGGCCGCGAGATAGGCATTGCGCCTGCCGCGGGTCAAGTTCCCGACGGCAACGCGGCGATCAACGCATTCAGCGTTGCGACCGTCGAAACGTCCGCGATGCCATCGACCTGGGCCGGGCGAAAGTGGCGCTGGAAGGCGCGAACGACCGCCGCCATCTCGTCATCGAAAAGCAATTCTGCGCCAAGACCGTAGCCGTATTCGCGGAATCTCTGCTTGAGGTCGGCGACGGCGGCGCCGCTGTCGCCGAGTTGCAGCATCGGCCCAGCGACGACCATCTCCGGCATCACCCAGTGCCCGACGCCATCGGCGTTGAGCTCGCCCCATGGGAACAGCTCGCCGGGGTCGTCCTTGCGCAGTGGCGCTACGTCGGAATGAGCCAGCACTCGCTGTGGCGGAATCGGGTGGCGCGTAAAGATGTCCTTGCAGAGCTCGACGAGCGCGACGATCTGCGGGCGCGGGAAGCCGCGATAGCCGAACTCATGGCCGGGATTGGCAATCTCGATGCCGATCGACCGCGAATTGATGTCGGTCTCGCCTGCCCAGAACGACTTGCCCGCATGCCAGGCGCGTTCGCTCTCATCGACCAGTTGAACCACGCGGCCGTCCTCGAAGACGAAATAGTGCGACGACACCTGCAACTCCGCGCTGCACAGCCATGCCAGCGCGCCCTCCTCTGTCGGCATGCCGGTGTAGTGCAGGAGCAGAATGTCGACGGGCTTGCCGGCGGCGCGGAGGCCGTGGTTCGGCGACGGACGTTGGTCGAATCTCGGTTGCGATGGCATGATCGAACTCCGCGCCGGACTTAACCGATCAGCGGTGACGGCGCCAGACGACGGACGGCCGAGATGAACGTAGGCGACGCCTTCGAGGCGCTCCTCTGGGGATTGGTTGCCGGCGGCGCACTGTTGATCGGCGCGGCACTCGGCTGGTTCGCCGATCTCAGCCGCCGGCAGGTCGCCTGGATCATGGCCTTCGGGGCCGGCATCCTGATCTCGGCGATCGCGTTCGACATCATGGACGACGCCTTCACCAAGGGCGGCCTCCTCGCCAGCGCCGGCGGGTTTCTGCTGGGCGCGGTGATCTTCACCACCGGCTCGGTATTGATCGCGAACGCCGGCGCGCGCCACCGCATGCGCTCGAAATTGATGGGGGCCGACGACGCCCGTGCCAATTCCGCCGGGGCAATCGCGCTCGGCACCGTCATCGACGGCATTCCGGAAGCGATCGTCATCGGCGTCAGCCTGATCGACGGCAGCGGCGTCGCCCTCGCCGCCGTCATTGCCATCTTCCTGTCGAACATTCCGGAAGCGCTATCCTCCAGCGTCGGCATGAAAGCCGCAGGCCACGGAAAGCGATATGTATTCGGCCTGTGGGCCGGCATCGCAGTCATGAGCGGTCTTGTCGCCCTGCTCGGCTACGCGGTTGTCAGCCATTTCCCACCTGAGGCCGTCGCCTTTATCCAGGCCATCGCTGGCGGCGCGCTGATCGCGTTGATCGCCGACACGATGATTCCGGAGGCCTTTGCCGAGACCCACGATCTGACCGGCTTCATCGCCGCGATCGGTTTCCTTTGCGGCTTCGCGCTGTCACACGGGCTAGGCTGAGGCGGGCGCGCGCTCCAGTTCGATCCGCTCGAAGGCGCGATTGATGGTCGCCAGACGATCGGTGGCGATGGCGATGAAGTCGGCCGGCATGCCGCGGCCTATCAGCTTGTCCGGGTGGTGCTCTGCAACGAGCCTGCGATAGCGCCGTTGGATCTGGGCAAATGGCCAGCCGCGATCGACGCCGAGGATAAGGTAAGGATCGCCCTCCTCCGAGACGACATGGCGTGCAGCAATGCGCTCGAAATCCGCGCCGCCGAGCCCGAAGATCTCCGCAACGCTCCCCAGGAACGCCAACTCCGCCTCGTGTATCGCGTCGTCGGCCTTGGCAATGACAAACAGGCCATCGAGAACATCCTCCAGTGTGGCGCGGTCATTCCCGTAAAGCCCCGCGATGCGCGCGGCATACGCGTCGAAACCCGCGACATCGCGCCGGGCAAGGTCGAACAGGCGCTCGACATTGCGCGCCTCGCCCGGCGGCACGGTGAAGACGCGATGGAAGGCCGCGACCTCATCGCGCGTTACCACACCATCCGCCTTGGCCATCTTGGCGGACAGCGCGATCAGCGCCATCGAGAACGCCACCTGACGGCGCGCCTCGGGGTCGCCGATGCCGGCAAACAGGCCGCCTGCCCAGCCGAGCAGGGCGACCAATGAGCCGGTGCCGCTGTTCGCGGCTTCTCCAAGCCATCTCCAGATCGTCATAGGGCGGAACCTGAGCGAATTGGCCGTTTGGCGCAAGGCGACGCAAGCGCGCGGGGGCGCATGGGTGGCGGGCGGATACTGCGCCGGAGTACAGTCCCGCCCCTTCTTACCGGGCACCGCAACTCATGCATCGTTCCAATCCGTCGCTCGGCCTGATCTTGGGTCTTCTGGGGGTCACGATCTTTGGCGGCTCCCTGCCGGCGACCCGCATTGCTGTCTCGGGCGGCCTTGACCCCTGGTTCGTCACCTCTGGCCGGGCGCTGATTGCGGGCCTCGTCGGCATCGGCCTGCTCACCATCCACCGGGCGCGCGTGCCCTACGGCGAGCTCCGCACGATTGTGCTGATCGCGCTTACCCTTGTCATCGGCTTCCCCGCCGCCCTTGCCATCGCGTCGCAGACGGTTCCAGCGGCCCATGGAGGCGTCATCCTCGGCCTGCTGCCCCTGGCGACCGCCGTCGCCGCCGTGCCACTCGCAGGCGAGCGGCCGTCGCTGGTCTTCTGGCTGCTGAGCATCGTGGGCGGCGGCCTCGTCATCGCCTTCGCGCTTCGCGAAGGCAATACGGCGATCGTCGGCGGCGACATATTCCTCGGTGTGGCGGTTGCGCTGACCGGGATCGGCTACACGCTTTCCGGCCTCATGGCGCGCAGGATACCAGGCTGGCAAGTGAGCGCCTGGCCACTGGTGGTTGCGTTTCCGTTTGCGATCGCCGGCCTTGTCGCCTTCTGGCCGGCGGCGTCCGCCAGCATTCCATGGTCGGCGTGGTTCGGCGTCATCTATGGCGGCGTGATGACCCAGTTCGTGGGCTATGCCATCTGGAACCAGGCGCTGGCGCTGGGCGGCGTGTCACGCGTCGGTCAGCTTCAGCTTCTCCAGCCGTTCGTCACCTTTGCGATCGCCGGCGTGTTTCTCGACGAGCGCATCGACACCGTGATGATCGGCTTCGCTGTTGCGGTGGTCGTCGTGGTTGCGCTTGGCCGCCGCGCCGCGATCGGCGTCAGGGCTTCGTGATCTTCAACGCCTCGAAGCCGAAGCTCGCCGCGCCCTGTTCCGGCGATGCGGCGAAGAGACCGATCTGCTGGCCCTTCTCGGGCGGCGAACCGGACAGCTTCTTGAACTCGGTTCCGTTGATGTAGAACGTCGCGTCGCTGCCGACGGTCGTGACCCGCAGTTCGTTGATCGCGCCATCGTTCTTGTTGGCGGACGGCGCGTCCGTCCACTTCACCTGCGCCAGCCATTTGCCGCGCTGGCGCCGCCAGACGGAGGCGCGACCGTTGGGCGCGATCTCGAAGACGTAGAAATTGTTCACGTCGTCGTACCAGAAGATGAGCCCGGCCTTGGCGTCGGTCGGCTCGACGGCGGTGATCGTGGCCACGGTCACGCACATGTCGATGTCGTCATAGAGCCCGGCCGAATTGACGATCCAGGCATAGGTGCCCGACGCCGGCGTCAGCACCATGTTGGCGTTGCTGACCTTCGCGGTGTCCGACGGTTCGCCCCAGGTCGGCTGGAACTGCGCGAACCTGTCCTCGAATTGCACATCGAGTCCGGGACACACGGCCCACGCCGCACCCGTCCAAGCGACCAGACCGAAGGCGGCCAAAAGCGGCCGAATTCCATGCATTCTACTGCAACTCCTGACGACTGCCGGGGGATGCTATAGCCGGGAGCGCGGCATTCCTAGGGCAGCGGCCGCGGCGAAAAGCTTGAGTAGATTGCGCGTGGCGTGCCAGTCATGCCGCAAACGAGGAGACCAGTCGATTGACCGAAACCGCCAGCGGCAAATGGGACTTCTGGATCGACCGGGGCGGCACGTTCACCGACATCGTCGCGCGCGATCCGCAAGGTCGCATTCGTGTCGCCAAGCTGCTTTCCGAAAACCGAGAAGCCTATGCTGACGCAGCGATCGCCGGCATCCGCTCCCTGCTCGGCGTCGCCGAGGGCGCCCCCATGCCCTCTGGGGCCATTGCCGCGGTCAAGATGGGAACCACTGTCGCCACCAATGCCCTGCTCGAGCGCAAGGGCGACCGCACGCTGCTGCTCATCACGCGTGGGTTCCGCGACGCACTGAAGATCGGCTACCAGGCGCGGCCCGACATCTTTGCCAAGAAGATCGTCAAGCCGGAGATGCTGTACGAGCGCGTAGCCGAAGTCGCGGAACGTGTGCGCGCCGACGGCACGGTCGAAGCAACGCCGGACCTGGCTGCCGTACGCCGCGACCTTCAGGCCGCGTGGAACGACGGCATCCGCTCGGTCGCCATCGTCTTCATGCATGCGTGGCGCTTCCCCGAGCACGAGCGTCAGGTGGCGGCGCTGGCCCGCGACCTGGGCTTCCCGCAGGTATCGGCCAGCCATGAAGTTTCCCCGCTGATCAAGCTGGTCGGCCGCGGCGACACGACGGTGGTCGACGCCTATCTCTCGCCGATCCTGCGCCGGTACGTCGATCACGTGGCGAAAGAGCTTGGCGGTGATCATGCCGAAAACGCGCCGAGGCTGATGTTCATGCAGTCGTCGGGCGGCCTGACCGCCGCCGATCTCTTCCAGGGCAAGGACGCCATCCTTTC
Organism: uncultured Alphaproteobacteria bacterium; assembly: GCA_963798195.1. Taxonomy (GTDB): domain Bacteria; phylum Pseudomonadota; class Alphaproteobacteria; order Rhizobiales; family Kaistiaceae; genus CAVSRC01. The sequence goes on from CAWCSF010000010.1 coordinate 1,680,545, forward strand.
GGGCCCGGCAGGCGGCGTTGTCGCCGCGGTGGAGACGGCGCGGGGCGAAAGCTTCGGCAAGGTCATCGGCTTCGACATGGGCGGCACATCGACCGACGTGTCGCACTACGATGGCGAATACGAGCGCGCGTTCGAGACGGAGGTGGCGGGCATGCGCATGCGGGCACCGATGATGCGCATCCATACCGTCGCGGCCGGCGGCGGCTCCGATCGTGAAGTACGAACAGGGGCGGTTCCAGGTTGGTCCGGAGTTCGGCCGGCGCGGACCCCGGGCCCACCTGCTACCGCCGGGGCGGACCGCTTGCGGTGACCGACGCCAACCTGATGGTCGGCAAGCTGATGCCGGAGCACTTTCCGCACATCTTCGGGCCGGCCGGCGACCAGCCGCTCGACGCGGAGGCGGTCCGCGCCGGTTTCGCCAAACTGGCCGCCGCTATCGGCGACGGCCGCACACCGGAGGAAATTGCCGACGGCTTCCTCCAGATCGCCGTGCAGAACATGGCGAACGCAATCAAGAAGATTTCCGTCCAACGCGGCTACGACGTCACCGAATATGCGCTGAACTGCTTCGGCGGCGCCGGCGGGCAGCATGCCTGCATGGTCGCGGATACGCTCGGCATGAAGACGGTGCTCATTCATCCCCATTCCGGCGTTCTGTCCGCCTATGGCATGGGCCTCGCCGATATTCGTGCGATCCGCACCGAGGGCGTCGTCGTGCGGCTGAGCGAAGAGAGCCTGCCGCAACTGACGGAGGTTCGCGAGCGATTGCGGGCCGGCGCGACCGAGGAGGTCGCGGGACAGGGTGTACCCGACGACGATATCAGCACCTATCCGCGCGCCCACCTGCGCTACGAAGGCACAGACACGCCGATCCCGGTGCCGTTTCAGACGGGACGGCTGGGCGGGATGATCGCCGATCTCGAGGAATCCCATCGCAGCCAGTTCGGCTTCATCTTCGAGGGCAAGGCGATCGTCGTCGAAAGCATCGAGGTCGAGGCGATCGGGGGCGGAGCGGACGTCCATGAGCCCGAACTGCCGACCAGCGACACGCCCCCTGCACGCGATGGCATCACGCGCTTCTATTCGGCTGGGGAATGGAACGAAGCGCCGGTGCACCTCCGCGCGGCGCTCACGCCCGGAAACACGGTCGACGGACCGGCGCTGATCATCGAACCGCACCAGACCGTAGTGGTCGAGCCCGGCTGGCGTGCCGCCATCACCAAGCGCGACGCCATCGTGCTGACCCGCGCCGTGCCACTGCCCAGACGGCACGCCATCGGCACCGAGGCCGATCCCGTCATGCTGGAGGTATTCAATAACCTCTTCATGTCGATCGCCGAGCAGATGGGCGTCGTGCTCCAGAACACCGCCTACTCCGTGAACATCAAGGAGCGGCTCGACTTCTCCTGCGCGGTCTTCGACGGCGACGCCCGCCTCGTGGCCAACGCGCCGCACATGCCGGTGCATCTGGGCTCCATGGACCGCTCGGTGGAGACGATCATCAAACTCAACGCAGGCGATATCCATCCCGGCGACGTCTTCGCGCTGAACGCGCCCTACAATGGCGGCACCCACCTGCCAGACATCACCGTCTGCTCGCCGGTCTTCGATGCGGCCGGCAAGGCCATCCTCTTCTGGGTTGCCTCACGCGGTCACCATGCCGATGTCGGCGGCACGGCGCCCGGCTCCATGACGCCGCGCGCCACCACGGTCGACGAGGAAGGCGTGCTGATCGACAATTTCCGTCTGGTTGAACGCGGCCGCTTCCGCGAGGCAGAACTGACGAAGGTGCTTACCGATCATAAATGGCCGTGCCGCAACCCGACGCAGAACATCGCCGATCTCCGCGCCCAGATCGCCGCCAACGAGAAAGGCGTGCAGGAACTCCGCCGGATGGTGGAGCATTTCGGCCTCGATGTGGTGCAGGCCTACATGGGCCACGTGCAGGACAATGCGGCAGAGAGCGTGCGCCGCGTCATCTCGGCACTGCACGATTCCGAATTCGCGGTCGAAACGGATCAGGGCGCGACGATCCGCGTAAAGATCACGGTCGATCGCGACAAGCACGAGGCGACGGTGGACTTCACCGGCACAAGCGCGGAGCAGAAGACCAACTTCAACGCGCCGGAACCGGTCACCCGGGCGGCGGTGCTCTACGCGTTCCGCGTGATGGTCGAGGGCGACATCCCGATGAACGCCGGTTGCCTGCGGCCGATCCACATCAAGATTCCGGAAGGTTCGATGCTGTCGCCGCGCTACCCGGCGGCCGTCGTCGCCGGCAACGTCGAGACATCTCAGAACGTCACCGACTGCCTGTTCGGCGCGCTGGGCGCGATGGCCGCGGCGCAAGGCACGATGAACAACCTCACCTTCGGCAACGACGAATACCAGTATTACGAGACGATCTGCTCCGGCGCGCCGGCCGGCGTCTTCAACGACGGTACCGGCTTCGACGGCGCCGACGGCGTCCATGTCCACATGACCAACTCGCGCCTCACAGACCCGGAGATTCTCGAGTTTCGCTTCCCGGTTTTGCTGGAAGATTTCCACATCCGCGGAAACTCCGGCGGCAAAGGCAAATGGACCGCCGGCGATGGCACGGAACGCACGCTGCGGTTCCTGGAGGAGATGGACTGCGCCATCCTGTCGTCACACAGAAAAGTGCCGCCGCATGGGCTGAACGGCGGCGATGCCGGGCATCTCGGCGTCACCCGCGTGCGCCGGAACGACGGCGCGATCGAGACGCTGGCCGGGTGCGACCAGACGCGGCTGAAGCCCGGCGAGGCGGTAATCGTGACGACGCCGACCGGCGGTGGGTACGGGAAAGCCCGCTAACGGATGCCGATGTAGAAGATGTGCGCATCATCCTGGTGCGTCACCTTCCTCTGGGGCGAACCAGAGACCCAGGACGGCAGCTTCTTCATCTTCTTCGCGTGGTAGTGCAAGGCGCCTCCCGTCAGGTCCGGGAAAGCACCCTTGATGGCATCCTCCGCAACGGCAAGGCATGCCTTGAAGGCCGCGTCCTTCGACTTCAGGTCCATAGCGAGCAATTTCGGACGGTTCGGGTCGTCGGAATTCCAGCACGAGAACTGTTTCGGATCCTGACAGACGCGGGCAATGGTGCCCTTTTTCCGGAAGCAATTCCTCGTCCTATTCAAGATGACGCTCGCAACGTCCCGAAGCGCTTCGGTCGAGAAGCCACGCACCTCACCGAAGATTGTTCGGGCGAGGACGAGGAGATCGTTCTCGGTTGCCGGCACTGCCGCGCCCGCGACCGGCTTCGCTCCAGCGCCCTCTTCCACATCCGCGGCGGATGCAAGCCAGCGTATCTCGACAACATCGTCGGCATCGAAATCGATCTCACTAACCGCGTTTCCCTGATTGCCGCCAAGGATTGTCACCTTGCGCTTTTCATCGTGGTATTCCTTGAAGAATCCCACGTGGGAGATGTCATTGGTATCCTTGGACGGCGAAAGAACGACGACCGCGCCAACTGGCGGATCGCCTTTCAGGCTTACCTCTACGTCACCCCAATCGCGCCACTTGGCTGAGCTGGCCGCTTCGTTCCTGAACGCGGCGAACGATTGGGCAATCTCCTTGCCGCACTGGTCCATGCAAAAAGCGACGAACGCCGCGCACCATTTGTCCGCGGCCGTTCCCTGCTTGAATCCGGTTGACTGAAAATATTCGGCAATCCTTTTACGGCCCTCATCTGTCCCTTCGTTGACTTGGGCCTTCAGTTCCTTGGTGGCGAATTTCATCCAAGGGGCCGTGCCTTTGGCCTGCTCGATCGCTTCGGGCACAAATTCCTTGATCAGGTCAAATGCGGCCTTGAGCGCTTCATTCTGAACCTCGGAGCACTTGTGATCGAAGACCTGAAGCGAAACTGGATCGCCGGTTGGCGACTCTCCGGCTCGCATGAACTTGCAGCGATCCTTCATCAGCGCGTTCATGTCGGCCGTGGACAGCCCTTCCTCTTCGAAGAAGGCAGGTAGCATCTGGGAGCCGAGATCGTCCTTCAGCTTGACCTGCATGGCAAACGCTAGGTCGACCCCGACAAGTCGGCACCGGAGCAGTTCGCCGAAACGCGGAAGGTACGGATCGGATGTCGTGCCCACGCCTTTTTCCTGCCACTTGGCGCTCAGCGCCTTGGCATCGGCGTGCATCTGGTATGCCGCGCAGGCGACCTGAAAGAGCGGCAGGTCGATTTCGTAGTCCTTGTACTGATACGCCGTCGAACGGGGCGTCCATGAACGCCTTCCATTCATCGGCGGTGATGCCGAACGGGCCAACGCGATCCTTGTTCGGCCGAGGCCCCGGTGGATTATTCAACTCGGACTGGATTAGTGCCAACGCGATCAGATAGTCAGCATCCGCATAGAAAGGAGCCATGTCCTTGAGAAGATTCGCGGTCCAAGCACGCGACACGCACTCAGCGACGAAGGTCTCTTTTGAAAGCTCGACCCGCGGTGGTTGATCGGGTGCCGGCCTCAATGAGATTCGCGCGCGCAGCCCAGCCCTTCCACCCGCGCTCCCCCGAATTCGATGCTCGCTGAATCTCAACCCACATCGGTGTCCGATTGTTGGCATTGCCAACATCGTCGACAAGGATCCTTCGGAGGGAGATCTATTATCCAACTGGTGCAGTCCCGCCTTCGCTTCGAAGAGGCGTGGGACGTTGCGTGATGAAAAAATTCATTGCCGCGGCCTCCGCGCTGCACGTTGACATGGCCCGTTCGAAATCCGAGCGTAACGAAGTGATCGGCTTTGTCCGGCAATACTTCCGTGAGCTTGCCATCCTCCACCTTCACGATCTTCTGCAGATACCGCCGCATCGCAACAATGCCTTGGCGGAACGCGTCTTTCGGGTTCGACGTTACTGGATCACTCGGGAGTTTTAGTTCTCCGGCGGCAACCTTGTCATATGTGTCGGCAAAGAATGTGAGTTGATCGGCCCACCCAGTCGATTCTGCTCATAGGTATTAGTGAACGTATCGAGCGCGATGCACTCTCGCAGCGAAAGCAAAAGTCTGGCCTCATCCGGGCTGAGAGGGCGAGTAAAGTCATCGGCGGAAGCGCCTCCTGTTGGCCGCCTCCACACGGCAACCGCGGCACGCGTCAGATCTCCCACATTCCCATCGTCGGCGCAGCGCAGAGCCTACGCTGCGCCTCATGACACTTTGAGGCCCCCGACCCGAGTCCGCGCCAAAAAGCGCAATTACGTTTTCGCTCTTTCCGAGGTCGCCGGGGGGCTTGTTGGGTTACCCGCCCGGCTCTCCGATGTCTTGAGCGCCTGCTCGCCGACAACGGCCTGCACCTCCATTGAAGGCTTCAGATACTCCGGCAGACCGGTCGTGATGGAGCGTGCGAAAGTGTTCGCGTCCATGGTGATCGTGTACGGCATGCAGATCCGCAGGTAGGACCTGAGCGTGTTCACCGCGTCCGGCTTGTACTGAAAGAGAATCTTGGCGAATTGGATACGGAAGGCCAGCCGCCGCTCGGACACGATGGTCTTGATGGTCGAGCCTTCGAATCCGAGCAGGACCCGGTTCTGGTAGTTGTTGAAGGCAGAGCGGGCAAAGCCAAATGCTTCGCCGACAATGCCGATGGTTATTCCCGCAGTTGGATAAAGCGCGGTGAGTACCTGATTGGTCAGCCGCCCGGCATCGTTGAGCTGAGCATTGACCAGACTGCCCCGTAGCCGCACTTCTTCAAGCCACTGGAGATAACCATCGCATCGCCGATCGATGTCATTGAAGCCGGTCTGCACCACGATGGTCCAGTCGGTGGGCGCGAACGCCTGATAGGAGCAGGCAGGGTATCCGTCCGGCCCCTCGACGGTCGACACGCTCGCCTGCTTGCAGATGAATCCAAGATAGGTCTCGAGATTGGCGGTCGCCTGAGCGATGTCGCCGGAATAGAGATCCGCACCAATGCCGCTCTTGGCGTAGTCAAGGTCACCGGCGACCTGACATCCGGCGATGGCCAAGGTGGCGAAGACCGCCAGGGCCAGCCTGATTCGCCACACGACAAATGAAAATGCGCCGCAAACAATCGCCATCCGGCGTCCCCCATCGGTTGGACCGGCCGAACTCAGGTCGCGGAGTCGCGCCGCCAAGCGGGCGAAGACTAAACGTCCACCGACAACTCCGGCGCGAATGTATCGCTTATCCCCGCTATGCTCTAACTCGTTGGAAGAGTTGTCACCGGGGCTTGCAAAGCGCGCGAACTCACCTGCTGCGTGGAAACCTCAGGCGCTGCTCCCCCGTGACGGGTTCCCGCCGCGATTGGCTTCATGTCATTGAAAGGGCTGGAACTGTTTCGGCGTGAACAATAGCCCGCGCCATCACGCCCGGGCCACGTCGAGACTGACCGGACGGACGAGCAGCCCGCGGACGAGCGGGCCTGTCGGTCCCTGTTGGGGACTCCGGCACCGGTGCGGCCCGCGCCGCCGATGGCGCAATCCCGCGCGGATCGCGTCCCGATACGGGAATAAATCAGTGGCACGATCCTTGAGTGGTGTTGGGTACCTAACCGAAGACCTGTCATGGACGCCCGCATCTTAACTCGACACTCACCCTCACCGCTGAGAGCCCGGCCATCGCCGGCGCTGACCAGCCTGTGGCTCCGCGTAACCGCGGCTCGAGTGGCCCCCAAACAGACCGGCTAGTGCCGGGCGCGACCAGCGCCCCTGCAACGCCCCCCCAATTTCACCGTTTTGAACGTCGCCCGCGCAAGCGAGCCGGCGCAACCAATTCAAGGAACGCACTCCATGTCGATTTTTCGAATTGTCGCCGCATGCGCGCTCGCCGCCGCGACCATCTCCGCCGCCTCACGCGCCGAGGCAAAGGACATCTGGCCGCCACCGGCGAAGTACGACTCGGGCCCGCTGATCAACGCGCAATACCCCGTCGCGATCATCAAGCATCTGTCGCCGGCCAAGCTGATCGACGCGTGTCAGGGCAAGCATCTGGCATGCTCCTACGCGGAAATCGGATCGCCCTGCCAGATCTACCTGCCGATGACCGGCTGGCAGGGAATGGTGCGCCATGAGATGGGGCATTGTCGCGGATGGTCTGCCGACCACAAAAGCTGAACGCGGGTGACGCCGCGCCTGCCCTCGCCACGCGCGAAGGTCGCGTGGTTCAGTTGCCGGTGTAGGCGTTGAGCCCCTGCCCGCCGATGGCCGGCGGAGCGTCGACCGATCCGGTCTGCATCCAGTCGATATTCGAGCGAGCAAACAGACCGCCGCCATAGGGCGCGCGACGCGGCGGCGTGACCTGCGGCTTCGGATTGCAGTAGCGGGACGTGCCGCTCTTGCCGTGATGCGCAAGGTCCAGGTGGAAGTGATCGCCGTGATAGGGCTCGCCGGGACCCAGCGTCGTCTTGAAGGTTCCGCAGGCCGTGGCCTCGACCTCGCGCAGGAAGCCCTGCTCGTCGGAGGCGCCGCGCCATCCGCTCTTCACGGTGACGGTCCGCCCATTGGCCAGCGTGAACGAGGCGATGTCGATGGCGTTGCCGAAGGCATGCTCGGACAACTGCTTGCCGGGGATGCTGTTGATCGACCGGCAGGAATAGTTGGAAAGCTGCTTGATCTCGACGACCGGCGCCCCGAACCAGGCCGAGCGCCGCCGGCTGGACGTCGTTCCGCAGCCAATCCTCGAGCATCGTGGTCATCGGACAGCCGAGCATCGCGTTCGGACCGACGCGGATCGACCCGTCCTGAAGCGCGGCCACCTTCAGCGGATAGAGAATGCCGCACGCGCCGCGGCCATCCACCTTGCGCTCCGGCTGAACCCAATTGGAGAAGACGACGGGCGGCCTGCTCGACATGCAGGCACGTTCTTCCTGGTCGCGCCAAGCGGCACGCTGTTCATACCCAAAGAAACCGAAGCCACATCCGGCCAGCGCAACGGCGAGGCCAACGACAGTGGCCGCCTGATACGCAACGCGACGAGCCATGCTCGTTCAAATGCGATGGATTCCATTAAGGAAGGGTTGAGCCTGTCAGATGGGAATGGAAATTGTGGACTTAGTGGTTGCCGTTGCCATTCCCGTTTCCGCCGCCACCACCACCGGGATTCCCGGTTTCGGTGGAGCCTTCGCTACCTTCGCCGCCATTGCCGAAGCCATTGTTTCCCTGGCCCGGGCTGGAGGTAGATGCGGGACCAGTTGAACTGAAACTCGTGAACCCACTCGGCCCCGATGAACCGTCAGAGGCTACGCCGGCTGCCCGCACGGGCCGACCCTCGGCATCGCGAAGTTCGATATTGGCGCGCTGGACAGTGCAATCCGAAGTGTCGACGCGAAAGCCGCGCTGCAGTTGCACCTGCGAGACGACGAAAGGAAAGGCGGTGGCGAGGAGCTTTCCCCGCTCATCGGCCGATGAGGGCGGACGGATTGGCCGGAAGCGTTGAGCAACAGCGATGGAACAAGCGCCACTGACCACGACGCACTGCTGACGGCGATCGCAGATGTTCGCTTCGCCCTCGAAGAGCGCCAGATTCATCTCGCCGCGCCGCATCACGGAAAAATCGAAGCGCGTGCCGCGAACGCCGATCGTCGCGGTGGGTGTCTTGATCGTGTAGGCGTCCTTGCGGCTGGCGCCTGTGATAAAACGGAATGCGCCGCGCACGGCGTTGAGCGTGACCTTGCGCGCCTTGTTGTCACCTTCGAGGATGAACTCGTCGACGGTCATGTAGGAATTAGGCCCGACGACCAGTCGGGTGTCGTCGAGGAGGCGGATCTGTGCCTCGCCGCTGCTCCCGGTGCGAATGACATCGCCCATGAAGACGGGTGCATCAACTGTCAGAGTGCGGTCACCCGCGGCGCCGGCGGCCGACGTCGCCTGAACGACTGCAATGGCTACGCCGCCTTTTTCGACTGCCTGGCCAGCGCTCGCACCAGCTAGAAGCACGGCCATGGCGAATGTGCAGACACTCGTTGAGTGACGTCTCGCGTGCATCGCCTGCCCTCGCCCATCAGCAGCGAACCTAAGGAGGTGCAATATGCAGAACGCGCGGAAGGCTTGTCAGTGAGACGATGGCCGACTGCTTAATCAACCGTGCCGAATTACATCGACAGATTGCGGTCCGTTCGACCATGCACGCTAATCACGCGCCGGAAGCTCCGCTGCGCTGGCCGAACTCGTGAACAGGGGCGGTCCGGGATCGTGCATCGCGACGGGCCGTCCGTCGTCGGCCGGCTTGGTCAGCGAATAAAGATCGGCGTACCACTCGGGCCCGACCTGGCGAACCACCGTTGGCGTGTCGGCCTTGGCGGCAGCCACTGTCCGCAGTTTCGCGGGGGAGAGGCCGCCAAGTGTATCGGCCAAGGTCTCCGGATCCTCCGACAGCGTCGGCCGCGGCGTCGGAATCGGCACGACAAGGCTCGCGGACTGGCGCGGAAGCGGATTTTTGTCCTGAAGGGCAGCGGTGTAGCGCTGCTTCAGGCTTTCGATGCCGTCCTGCAGCTGCGCGACACAGACGGGATTGTAGGTCTTGCGATACTGGAAGGCGTAGGGCTGTTCGCCGTACTTCTTCTTGCCGTCGACGGACACTGCAACGGCAGGATCGTCGTCGGCACGGTAGTAGAATAACTCCGCCTCACCCTCCTTGCCGTACATGGACTGGCAGGCCGCAGCATCGGTCTTGAAGCGGCCGGGCGTCGCGCGGGAGTCGATGGGGAAATAGTAACCGTCGCACGTGCGAACGCAGATGGTGCGATACGTACCGCTGGCCTGCGTCCCGTCGCTGTTCGGCAGGTAGCAGCCGTTGGCCTGAAGCTCGCGGCGCAGCCCCTCGGCGCGATAGCGCATGTCCGGGCCAGCGCCCCGAAGCTGCCACTGCAGCCGGTTGATGTTTGCCAGAATCGAGGGGCACTGCGGTGCCGGACGGGGCCCGAAGAACAGGAACGGCCGGCAATTCAGCCGCTGCGCCTGGGCTTCGGCCTGTTGCAACTGGCGGGCGGCATTGGCACCGCCGCCGCCGGATTGCCGGACAACAGAGACGTATTCCTGCCGTAGCCAGCCGCATTGCTGCGGTTCTGCCGATGCGGAGGACACGGCGAGAATTGTCTGAACCGCGATGGCGCCAGCGGCGGCGAGCCTGATCTTGAACATGGACCGACAACGCAAAAAGGCGCTGTCGGTTCGGTGAACAGGGTCACGGAACCAAAAGGGGGATCAATTGGTTATGTAAGGTTGCGCCGAAACCGCTTCAGGAAAGGGCCCGCACTTCGCGGAACGAGATCAGCTTCTGGCGCAGTTCGTCCCACAGGACGAGGCGCACGCAGCGGATGCTTTCCATCAGCGACAGCCGGCCGATAGCGGCCAGTTGCGGATGATCGCGCAACACCTGCGGCAGCCGGTAGTACGGAATGCGGCTCGACAGGTGGTGGACGTGGTGGATGCCGATGTTGGCGGTGAACCAGCGCAGCACCTTCGGCAGATCGTAGTGCGAACTGCCGTGCAGCGCCGCTTCGGGCAGGCTCCAGTCGACGTCCTTCGCCCAGAACGTCTCCTCGAACTGGTGCTGGACGTAGAACAGCCAGACACCGATAGCGGCCGCGACGAGAATGACCGGCAGGTGGAGCAGGAGAAACGGTATCGGCCCGATGAGCCACACCAGCGGCAAGGCAACGGCCAGGATGGCGCCATTGGTGATCATGGTGCTCGACCAAGCGGATGCTTCCCGCATCGCGCCGACCGGCAGGCGTTGCTGAAGGAGAAACAGGTAGGCCGGCGCGACGCCGAACATGACGAGCGGATTGCGATAGATGCGGTAACCGATGCGCCGCCACAATGGCAGCGCGCTGTATTCCTGGACCGTCAGCGTCGTGATGTCGCCGATGCCGCGGCGATCGAGATTACCCGAGCCGGCGTGGTGCATGTTGTGCGAGCGGCGCCAGAAATCGTACGGAGTCAGCGTCAGGATGCCGAGAGCGCGACCGACCCAATCGTTGAGCGAGCGATGGCGAAAGAACGCGCCGTGTCCGCAGTCGTGCTGGATCATGAACAGGCGCACGAGGAATCCGGCGGCGGGAAACGCCAGCAGCAGCGTGAGCCAATAGGAAATGGAGAGTGACGCCCACATCGCGACCCACAACAGGATCAGCGGGGCCAGCGTAATGCCGATTTCGACCGCGCTCCGCAGGTGGCTCGGATCGCGATAGCGCGCCAGGATGCGCATCCAGTCGCGCGCCTGCCCGTTACGGGCGTCCGCTTCCGCTTCGGGGAAAGCATCCGTTCCGGGCGTCGTGGCCAGCGCCGATGCGCCGGGATTTCGCTCTTGGTTCGTCACTGTTTCTTTCGGCGTTTGCGCCAGAGCTGAAAACCTTGGTCGCGGATCAATTCTTCGATGCGGTCGCGCGGCAAGCCGTGGGGCGGATCGCGCTCGGCTCCGACCACTCCCGTCGCCTTCCACGGACCGTGTCGCTCCGGCAGCTTGCTCCCGGCGGAATCGCCAGTAAAGGCGTGCATGGCATTCTTCGCCTGCGACTTGAACACGTACATTCTCATGGCGTACCCGGGGGCAAGAATGATGTCACGGCGAGGTGACAGGGGTCGCGACGGGCGGCCGCCCTTGAGCAACCGCCAGCCGCAGCAGCAATTACGCGACTTCGAGCGTGCTCACGGCAGTCTTGCCGGAGCGCGGGTCGATCTGCGTCTCGAACGAGACTTTCTGGCCTTCGTTGAGCGAGTAGATACCCGCACGCTCGAGCGCGGAGGCATGGACGAAAACGTCCTTGTCGCCGCCATCGGGCTGAATGAAGCCGTAGCCTTTTTGGCTGTTGTAGAACTTTACGGTGCCGGAGATCATGGATCGTCCTTTCATTGGCGATGTGTATTGAGAACCGGATGCCCGAAGCACGAGCGCCCGTTTCCCGGTTCGTCGAATCTGGAGAGAAAATCTGAAACGTACGCTCGCGTTGCGAGCGTCAAAGCCCAGTCGTCCGGCCAAATCTCGATGAGTATATCTACGAAACCAGCCGCCCAAATACAAGAAACATGTATTTAGTTCAATGAATTGAGCGGGTTACACTACGGTCGGGCGCCGCGCCATGTCATCAAACTACCACGACGCCGGTGTGCTTGGCCTTTTCCTCAGGCTCGACGTGGATGGCGATGTGGACGTCGGAGACCTCTGCACGGAGGGCTTTCTCGATCCGGTCGCAAATCTCATGGCTCTCCGACACCGCCATGTTTCCCGGCACGACGAGATGGAATTCGATGAAAGTCATGCGCCCGGCGTGGCGGGTGCGCACGTCGTGCGCCTCGATGGCGCCGACGGCGTTTTCCGAGATCACAGCGCGGATGCGTTCCAGCGTTTCGCCCGGAACTGCCTCGTCCATCAAGCCGCCGATCGACACGCGGATCAGCCGCCAGCCCTGCCACAGGATATTGACGGCCACGATCGCGGCAAGGATCGGGTCGAGCACGAGCCAGCCGGTGGCGAGCGCCAGCATCAGGCCAATGAAGACGCCAACCGAGGTAGCGACATCGGTGAACAGATGGACGCCATCAGCGGTCAACGCCGGCGAGCGGCGCTTGCGGCCAACGCGGACCAGAACCATAGCCCAGGCCGCGTTGATCGCGCTCGCCCCCAGATTCACCGCGAGGCCCAGGGCGGGCTGATTAATCGGATGCGGATTGAAGAGTCCGTTCCATGCGGACGAGAAGATCGACACGGCGGCAATGACGATCAGCACGCCTTCCAGAACGACGGAGAAATACTCCGCCTTGTGGTGCCCAAAGGGATGGTTGGCGTCGGCGGGCATGTCCGAGTAGCGGATGGCGGCCAGCGCCGCGACGGCCGTCGCCACGTTGACGACGCTCTCCAGCGCGTCCGACCACAGTGCCACCGAACCGGTGAGCCGCCACGCCACGAATTTCAGCGCCAGCACAGCCAGGCCGATGCCAACGCTGACCAGCGCGAGACGCGACGTCGATGCTGAGAAACGGGTCTGCATAGGATGATCGGACTGGCTTATTGAGGGTTGCAGTGCACGCCGATGGCGATCGTTTGCGGGCATAACGCATTTGCACGCCGGCCGCCACGCTTGCCTGACCGGCGTCGAGGCGGACAACGCGAAGAAATAAAACGTTATGCGATAACCAGTTGGCGCGCGTGGTTGATGTCAACCCGGCATTGCCGCAGTGCGGAACGTTTTTTTGCTTGTCGAATGTCACATGCAAGGTAGAATCGTGACAGTGCCAAGGTACGGGAGACAGACCATGAGCCTAGCTCGACCGTTCCATGTGGTCATCGTGTGTGCGGCGTTCCTGTTCATTGGGGCAATCGTTCTCGGCGCATTATAGCCAAAAGCCGGCGACACGATCTTAGGGGCCTAAACAATCAGAAGGCCGGGTTCGCGGAAGCGATCCCGGCCTTCTCTCTTTTCAGCGGTAGAACCGCGGCAGGAAGAGAATCAGCACGCCGAGAATTTCGAGCCGGCCAAGCACCATGGCGAAGGCGAGAATTACCTTTGCCGTTTGCGGCACCGCAGCGAAGTTGCCGGCCGGACCGATCGCCTCGGTTATCCCAGGGCCGACATTGCCGAGGGTAGCCGCGACCGCCGATAGCGCCGTCGCCGCGTCCATGCCGAGCAGGCTGAGCGCCACCGACATGATCGCGAAGGCCAGAAAGTAGAGATAGAAGAACGTGCCGACCGAGGCCGCCTCCTCGTCGCTGATGATGCGCTCGCCATAGCGCATCGGGCTGACCACATGCGGGTGAATGGCGTGGCGGACGTGCTGAACTGCGACGCGGATCATGATCTGGTACCGGAAGATCTTGACGCCGCCGGAGGTCGACCCGGTACAGCCGCCAACGAACGAAACCATGAAGACGTAGGTCGCAGCGAATGTGCCCCACGCAACCCAGTCGTTCGAGGCGTAGCCGGTAGTGGTCATGATCGAGATCACGCCAAAAACGGCGTTGGTGGTGGCGTCGAATCCGCCGATGCCGTGCTGGAGGTTCAGCCAGACGCCGAGCCCGGCGGCGAGGACGATGGCAGTGCCGAGGAACGCGACAACCTGCGGATCGATCCGATCGCGCAGGCGTCCCCTGCGCACCAGACGGAGATAGGCGAGGAAGGGAACGCCTCCCGCGATCATGAACACGATGGCCGCCCAGTCGAGCGCATCGCTGTCGAACCACGCGAAAGACGCATCGTGGGTCGAGTAGCCGCCGGTGCAGATCGTCGTGAAGGCGTGATTGAGCGCATCGAACGGCGACATGCCGAGCCCCCAATAGGCCAGGAAGCAGGCAAGCGTGAGCGCCAGATAGATCTGCCCGACCGCATTGGCGACGCTGCGGACGCGCGGCATGACATTCTCAGACCGGTCGGACCACTCCAGACGGAAGAGCTGCATGCCACCGATCTTGAGGAAGGGCAGGATGAGGATGGCGAGGCCGATGATGCCGATGCCGCCGATCCATTGCAGGGTGGATCGCCACAGCAGGATCGATGGCGGCAGATTGTCGAGACCGACGAGCACCGTGGCGCCGGTTGTGGTGAGACCGGAGACGGCTTCGAAATAAGCGTCGATCGGGCCGAGGCTGACGGGATAGGCCATCAACGGCAGGGCACCGAACACCGGGACGACGAACCACGTCACGGCCGTGAGCAGCGCGGCATCACGGAAGCGAAGCTCGAAGGCGCGGCCCTTGGTGGTGAGGACACAGGCTCCGGCGAACAGCGCCGTGACGCTGGCATTGATCGCGAAGACGTCCGCCAGGCCATCCCTGGCGGCGAGCGACACCAGAGCCATCGTCCCCTCGCCCGCAGCAATCGCGAAGAGAATCCAGCCTAGGGTCAATACGGCGGGCCAGATCTGTGGCAGCACGCGCTGAAGGCTCCGTCTTCATCTGGCCGAAAGGCAGGGAATCGGCCGCCCTGCCAAAGGCTGGCGTGACGGTTTAGCGCGGAAGCGGCGATCCGGCCAAGCCGGTCGGGCCTTACCAGTTTGCCGGCTGGCCGTCGCGGAAGAAGCCGCCGGTTGCATTGGCGGCATGCGTAGCCGCCCAGACGACGGAGGCGGCGCCCTTCTCGACGCTGCGCGGAGCCGAGCGACCGCCCATGCGCGTGCGCACCCAACCCGGGCAGACCGCGTTGACGCGGATGCCGCGGAACGCGAGATCGCGGGCCAGCACCTTGGCGAGCGCGACGATGGCGGCCTTTGAGACACGATAGGCGGATGTCGGCCAGCCCGCGTTCGTATGGGTACCGTTGTCCACTGCCGAGGCGAATTCATCGACGAGGGCGACCAGTTCGTCGCGGGTGAGATTGGGGTCCGAGAAACGCGCCCGGATCGCCGGCGAATAGGCGTGCAACTCGCCCATGCCGCTCGACACCATGACAATGGCGCCACCATCCGCGATGACCGGCAGCAACGCTTCGGTTACGGCGAGCGCGCCATGAAAATTGACCGCCAGCGTGTCGCGCACGACATCGCTGTCGAAGCCATCGAGGGACACGGCAGCGTTATTGACCAGCACCTCAATGGTGCGTTGGTCGGCAAGGAGGCCATCGGCAAGCGCCGCGACGCTCGCCGGATCGGTGACATCGAGCTGGCGGTATTCCACGCCAAGCTTCTCGGCAGCGGCGCGGCCATCTTTCTCGCCGCGGCTGGTGAGGATGACCGCATAGCCTTCATCCTTGAGCTGGCGACAGACCTCAAGGCCGATGCCGCGATTGGCGCCGGTGACAAGTGCCGTCCCTCCGGCGCCAGCCATGGTCAGGCGCTCTCCTTGATGAAGGTGCCGGCCTGAAGGTCGCGCACCGCCTGCTGAAGCTCGGCCTGCGTGTTCATCACGATCGGGCCATACCAGGCGACCGGCTCCTTGAGCGGCTTGCCCGAGACCAGCAGGAAGCGGATGCCCTCGTCGCCGGCCTGCACGGTAACCTCATCGCCGGAATCGAAGAGCACCATCGAACGGTTGCCGACAGTCTCGCGGACGAGCAGCTCGTTCCCCGCCTCGTCGCTCTTCTCGGTCAGCACGCCGAAAGGATGGGAGGCATCGCGGAACGTGCCCGAGCCCTCGAAGACATAGGCAAAGGCATGGCGCGTCGTCTCGACCGGCAGCGTCTTCTTCTTGCCCGGAGGCACCCACACGTCGATATAGTTCGGATCTGCGGCGACGCCTTCGACGGGACCGCGCTTGCCCCAGAAGTCACCGACCACTACGCGCACGATGGTCCCGTCATCATCGACGATCTCGGGGATCTCGTTGGACTTGATGTCCTGGTAGCGCGGCCTGGTCATCTTCAGCGAGGACGGCAGGTTGGCCCAAAGCTGGAACCCATGCATGCGGCCCTTCTGATCTCCCTGCGGCATCTCCTGGTGCATGATGCCGCTGCCGGCAGTCATCCACTGGACGTCGCCGCTGCCGAGCGTGCCGCGATTGCCGAGGCTGTCGCCGTGATCCACCGAACCGGCGAGGACATAAGTGATCGTCTCGATGCCGCGATGGGGATGCCACGGGAAGCCAGCGAGGAAATCCTCCGGATTCTCGTTGCGGAAATCATCGAAGAGCAGGAACGGGTCGAACTCGCTGGTCTGGCCGAAACCAAAGGCGCGGTGCAGCTTGACGCCCGCTCCTTCCATGGTCGGCTTCGCATCGACGACACGCTTCACAGGACGCAGGGACATGGGAAAACGCCTCCACAGGAGTGCTAGTTACCGTTGGTGACTAACATGGGCCAGCCGCCGAAAAACGCAAGAGTAGCGCCCGGCGCTGGCCGCAGACCTGCCCTGCCCACCGGTCAGCCCGCCGCGTGTTTGGCTACTTCCCGGGCAACCGCCTTGACCTCTTCGGCCGCCGTTCCGCCGGGCGCGGTTTCCAGCACCGTGCTGCCCTCGCCGATGCAGGCTGCATAGGCCACGCGGCTGCCAAACGACGACTGCGCCAGCGGATGGCCGAGCTTGGCGACCGCTTCGGCAATCTCGATGGAGAGGTTGCTGCGGGCGATGACGCGGTTGAGCACGAGCAGCGAGCGGGCGCCCTCGCGGGCGATCATGGCGAGCGTTGGTTCCGTCGCCCACAGGTCCACCGGCGTCGGCTGAACCGGCACCAGCGCCAGCGACGCCACCTCGATGGCAGGTCGGAGCTCGATGTCCGATTTCGGCGGCGTATCGACGATCACCACGTCATGGTCGCGGGCGAGGCTCTGCGCCTCGCGCCGGGCGCCCCAGCCGCTGGCGGTCCGGAATTCGAGACCAGTGGCGCCCTCGCCCAGCCGCCGCTCGCGCCGCTCGAACCATTCGCCAAGGCTGCCCTGCGGATCGACGTCGAGCACCGCGACCGAATTGCCGCCGATCACGTAGGCGATAGCAAGGTGGGCGGCTACCGTGGTCTTGCCCGCGCCGCCCTTCTGCTGGGCGATGGTGACAATCAAACCGGCCATGGTCCGCTCTCCGCTGCCGAGACGTGGAGTGAACGCGACGCAACTGACTGAATGCGAATCAAGCAAGGAGCGTACCGCGCCGGCCATGACGCAACGGCGATGCGGGATCGCGCTATTTCGTCGCCGCGAGTTCCCTGCCGGCGGCAAGAATGGCGGCATCCGTGCCGAGGGCGGTGGTCACGCTGCCCGCCTTTTCGTCGTAGGGCGCGCCGGCAAGACCGGAATCGCGCCACGGGCCGGTGGAGATGGTGATGCCGCGGAAGACGAGCTGCCCGCCCGCGCGCGACAGGTGCATGCCGCCCGAGGACGCGCCGGTAGCATCGCAATCGGAACGGTAGAAATTGGTCGTGCTCGACGATTTCGGCACGCGCCGGACCTTGCAGCCCTGCACGACCGGCACGTTCGGGTCCATCGTCTCCATGCCGGCAGGGTGCGCGGTCACGACGATCAGCGCCTCGCCATTGACCGGCGGGCCGGACGCGGGCGGAAACGGCTGTGCGCCAGCAATGGGCGTCGCCAAGCGCACGATCGCCCAGTCATTGTTGGAGCCGGGCTTCGGCGGCACCGCACCGAAGCGGGCGTTGGCGCGGTCCGTGAGCAGCGGCATCCAGTCCGATCCGGGCGCCTGCGGGCGGAAGAAGCATTTGCTGGCGCGCTTGCCGTCCGGAGCAAAGAATGTGTGTGCGGCGGTGAGCACGAGGTCGTCGGCAAGGTAGAGCGCCCCCGAGGCGACCTGCGGCCGCGGCTCGAAACACCCGACATGGCCGGAGACCTGGCGGATGCGGGCGACCTCGCCTGCCGAGAGGCCGAGCGTGGGGCCGAGGGTCAGCAGCGAGCCGCGATCGTCCGCGCCATCGATGATGTTGGCGGGGACAACAAGCGAACCTGAGGCCGCCAGCGCGGCCGCAAACAGAGAGCCGGCGAAGCTCACCCGTATCTCAGCTGGGCCCGCGCCTTGGCCTTGGCGGCCTCGACCTCGCGGTTGCGCGGCGGGCTGTTGACCTCCAGATCCTCCAGCAGATGATGGGCGATGTGAGCGACCTCATCGACGGCGCGATTGAAAACCGCCTCGTTGGCCTTGGAAGGCTTGGCGAAACCACTGATCTTGCGGACGAACTGAAGCGCCGAGGCGCGGATTTCATCGTCCGTCGCCGGCGGCTCGAAATTGGCGAGTACGCGGATGTTGCGGCACATGGTCTGTCTCCTTGCGTGCGCTCAAACATAGCAAGGACCGGCGGCATTTCCACTGCCCGCTTGCCGGCCCAATCGCGACCGGCTAGCACCTCCACTTCTGCAAAAGGGGGAAATCCAATGCCTTACGTGAATATCCGGATCACGGACGACGGCGTTACCGCCGAACAGAAGCGGCAGGTCATCAGGGAAGTGACCGACGTGCTCGTCCGCGTTCTGAACAAGCGGCCGGACAGCACGTTCGTGGTGATCGACGAGGTGCCAACCGACAACTGGGGGCACTACGGCGAGTCGGTTACCGAGATCCGCCGCAAGAACCCCAACGCCAACAAGAACAAGTGACACGGACTACGCCGCGACAACTTCCGGCTTCGGCTCGTAGTTGAGGATCGGGGCAAGCCAGCGTTCGGACTCCGCGAGCGTCCAGCCCTTTCGGGCGGCATAGTCGACGGCCTGGTCGCGCTCGATACGGCCGACGCCGAAATAGTGGCTCTGCGGGTGAGCGAAGTAGAGGCCGGAGACCGACGAGCCCGGCCACATGGCGTAGCTCTCGGTGAGCTTGATGCCGGTTTGCGCCTCGGCGTCGAGCAACGAGAACAGCGTCGCCTTCTCGGTGTGATCGGGCTGGGCCGGATAACCGGGCGCCGGGCGGATACCGTCATAGGCCTCGCGGATAAGCTCTTCGGCCGAAAACTTCTCGTCCGGCGCATAGGCCCAGAACTCGCGGCGGACGCGCGCATGGAGCCGCTCCGCAAATGCCTCGGCAAGGCGGTCGGCCAAGGCCTGCGACAGAATCTTGGAGTAGTCGTCATTGGCGCGTGCGAAGCGTTCGGCGACGACCTCCTCGCCGATGCCGGCGGTGACGGCGAAACCACCGACATAATCCGTGACGCCGGTATCCTTCGGGGCAACGAAGTCGGAAAGCGCGACGTGGGCGCGCTTGCTGTCGCCGGAGCGCGCGATCTGCTGGCGGAGCGTGAACAGGCGGGCGCGCTCGGTCGCGCGGCTGTCGTCGCCGTAGAGGACGATGTCGTCGCCCTCGGCATTCGCCGGCCAGAAGCCGATGACGCCGTTCGCGGTCAGCCAGTTCTCGCTGACCATCTGCTTCAGCATCGCCATGGCGTCGGCGTGCAGCGCGCGTGCGGCCGAACCGACCTTGGGATCGTTGAGAATATGCGGGTATGTGCCCTTCATCTCCCAGGTGGCGAAGAAGGGCGTCCAGTCGATGAACGGCACCAGCTCGGAGACGGGATAATTGCGCAGCGCCCTGGTGCCGAGGAACGTCGGCTTGACCGGCGTGAACGCCGTCCAGTCGATGACAAAGCGGTCGGCGCGCGCCTGGGCGAGCGTGATCCGCTTCTTTTCCGCCTGCCCGCGGGCATGGGCTTCGGCGGCCTTTCGGTACTCGCTTCGGGTTTGCTCGATGAAAGCGGCCCTGCCCTCGCCGAGCAGGCTGGAAGCTACGCCGACAGCGCGGCTGGCGTCGAGCACATGCACAGACTGCCCGCGTTTGTAGTTCGGATTGATCTTTACGGCGGTGTGGACACGGCTGGTCGTGGCGCCGCCGATGAGGAGCGGCAGGTCGAAGCCCTCGCGCTCCATCTCGGCCGCGACGTAGCACATCTCATCCAGCGACGGCGTAATCAAGCCGGAGAGGCCGATGATATCGACCTTCTTCTCTTTCGCCGTCGCCAGAATTTTCGCTGCCGGCACCATGACGCCGAGATCGATCACTTCGTAGTTGTTGCAGGCGAGCACGACGCCGACGATGTTCTTGCCGATATCGTGGACGTCGCCCTTGACCGTGGCGAGGAGGATGCGCGCCACCGGCTCGTCGGCGACGCCATGCTGGCGCTTGTCCTCTTCCATGAACGGCAACAGGTGGGCGACCGCCTGCTTCATCACGCGCGCCGACTTGACCACCTGCGGCAGGAACATCTTGCCGGAGCCGAACAGATCGCCGACGACGTTCATGCCGGCCATCAGCGGCCCTTCGATTACCTCGAGCGGGCGTTTCGCCTGCTTGCGCGCCTCCTCGGTGTCCTCGACGATCCACTGGGTAATGCCGTGGACGAGCGCGTGCTCGAGCCGCTTGGCGACCGGCTGATCGCGCCAGGCGAGGTCGGGCTCCTTCTTCTGCTGGCCGTCGGAGCGGTAACGCTCCGCCGCTTCCAGCAGACGCTCGGTCGAATCCGGCCGCCGATTGAGGACAACGTCCTCGCAGAGTTCGCGCAACTCCGGGTCGATCTCGTCATAGACCGGCAGCGCACCGGCATTGACGATGCCCATGTCCATGCCGGCCGCGATGGCGTGATAGAGGAAGACGGCGTGCATGGCGCCGCGCACGGTCTCGTTGCCGCGGAAGGAAAAGGAGAGGTTCGAGACGCCGCCGGAGACATGAGCGTGCGGCAGGTTCGCCTTGATCCAGCGTACCGCCTCGATGAAATCGACGCCGTAGTTGTTGTGTTCCTCGATGCCCGTGGCGACGGCGAAGATGTTTGGATCGAAGACGATGTCTTCCGGCGGGAAGCCGATTTCTTCGGTGAGGATCTTGTAGGCGCGTGCGCTGATCTCGGTCTTGCGCTTCAGCGTGTCGGCCTGGCCCTTCTCGTCGAAGGCCATGACGACGACGGCGGCGCCGTAACGGCGCACCTTCTCGGCGTGCTCGCGGAAGGCCGCCTCGCCTTCCTTCATCGAGATGGAATTGACGATCGCCTTGCCCTGAACGCACTTCAGCCCCGCTTCGATCACCGACCACTTCGACGAGTCGACCATGATCGGCACGCGCGCAATGTCGGGCTCGGCGGCGATGAGGTTCAGGAACGTCCGCATCGCCTCTTCGGAATCGAGCAGGCCCTCGTCCATGTTGACGTCGAGTACCTGCGCGCCGTTGGCGACCTGGTCGCGCGCGACGTCGAGCGCCGCGGCGTAGTCGCCCGCGGTGATCAGCTTGCGGAACTTTGCTGACCCCGTGACGTTCGTACGCTCGCCGACATTGACGAAGCTCGTGGCCGCGGATCCGGTCACGAGGCCAACTCGAACGGTTCGAGGCCGGAGAGGCGCATGGCCGTCGCCGGGTGCGGGACGACGCGCGGCGTCACGCCATCGACGGCGGCAGCAATGGCGCGGACGTGGTCGGGCGTCGTGCCGCAGCAGCCGCCGACAACGTTGACGAGGCCGGCGCGGGCAAATTCGCCGAGCATGGCGGCCATCGCCTCGGGACTCTCGTCGTACTCGCCGAACTCGTTGGGGAGACCGGCGTTGGGATAGGCGCAGGTCAGCGTGTCGGCGGCACGCGCTATCTCGTCGATATGGGCGCGCATCTCCTTGGCGCCGAGGGCGCAGTTAAGGCCGATGGTCAACGGATGCCCGTGGCGCACGGAGTACCAGAACGCCGTCGGTGTCTGGCCTGAAAGCGTGCGCCCGGACAGGTCGGTGATCGTGCCGGAGATCATCAGCGGCAACCGCCGGCCAATCTCGGCGAACAGTTGTTCGACGGCGACGATGCCCGCCTTGACGTTGAGCGTATCGAACACGGTCTCGAACAGGATCATGTCGGCGCCGCCCTCGGCGAGGCCGCGCGCCGCCTCACCGTACGCCTTGATCAGGTCGTCGAACGAGACGTTGCGGAAGCCCGGATTGTTGACGTCCGGCGAGATCGATGCGGAACGATTGGTCGGGCCTATGGCGCCAGCAACGAAACGTGGCCGCTCGGGCGTTTCGGCGGTGACGAGATCGGCCGCCTCGCGGGCGAGCCGTGCGCCCTCGCGGTTCAGCTCGAAGGCGAGGTCCTCCATTCCGTAGTCGGCCTGGGCGATGGAGGTCGAGGAGAATGTGTTGGTTTCGACGATGTCGGCACCGGCACGGAGGTAGTCGACATGAATCTGCCGGATGGCGTCCGGCTGGGTCAGGATCAGCAGATCGTTGTTGCCGCGCAGGTCGCGCGGCCAGTCCCTGAAGCGCTCACCGCGGAAATCGGCCTCGGTGAAGTGCCGCGATTGGATCATCGTACCCATCGCGCCATCGAGCACGAGGATGCGCTTCGCCGCTGCGTCGCGAAAACGGGATTCAGTCTTGGAACGGGGTGCGCTACGCGGTGACATCCGAACTCCGTTACGGGCCCTGTGCCTCGATGAACTCGAGCCGGTTGCCGAACGGATCCGCAGAGAAAAACCGGCGTCTGCCAGGAATCTCTTCCGGATCGGCCGGCTTCACGTCTGCACCGGATTTGGCCAGACGCTCGGTCAAGGCGTCATAATCATCGATCCGGAACGCTGGATGCGCCTTGCGTGCGGGCTGAAAGTCCTGCTCGACCCCCAGATGGACCTCATGCGTCCCGGCCTGGAGCCAGAGACCGCCGCGCGGCTTCAGCGCCTCCGGCTTCTCGATTTCGCGCAAACCGAGGATATCCACGTAGAACGCACGGCACCGGTCTTCCGATCCGGGCGGAATGGCCACCTGCACATGATCGATAGCGACGAAGCTCACGCCGCGGCCTCCGCCGGAGACGGCTTCGGCGGGCGGATGCCGAGCAAGTGGCAGATCGTGTAGACAAGGTCGGCGCGGTTCATGGTGTAGAAGTGAAAGTCGGTCACGCCGCGATCGACCAGATCCAGCACCTGCTCCGACGCGACCGCGGCAGCCACAAGCTGGCGCGTCGCCGGATCGTCCTCGAGCCCCTCGAAGCGTGCGGCGAGCCACGCCGGGACGCTGGCGCCTGCCTTGGCGGCGAATTTCGCCGTCTGGGTGAAGTTGATGACCGGAACGATTCCCGGGACGACCGGAATGTTGATACGCGCCGCGGCGAGGCGTTCGCAGAACGCATCGAACATGTCGTTATCGAAGAAGAACTGGGTGATGGCACGATCGGCGCCGGCGTCGACCTTACGCTTGAGGTTGTCGAGCTCGGTCGTCCAGTCGCGGCTTTCCGGGTGGCGCTCGACATAGGCCGAGACGGACACCTCGATCGACGGATGGCGGCGCTTGATACCCGCAACGAGATCGCCGGCGTGGCCATAGCCGCCGGGCGTCGGGACGTAGGGCGTGCCAATACCGGTCTCCGGATCACCGCGCAGCGCGACGACGTGGCGGACGCCGGTTTCGACGTAACGGTCCACGACGGAGTCGATATCCGCACACGTGGCACCGACACAGGTCAGGTGCGCGGCCGGGCGAAGGTCGGTCTCGTTGAGAATGCGCGCCACGGTGGCGTGGGTGCGCTCGCGGGTGGAACCTCCCGCGCCGTAAGTGACGGAGACGAAGTTTGGCTGAAGTGGCCCCAGCCGCTCGATGGAGCGCCACAGCGTCTCCTCCATCTGCTCGGTCTTCGGCGGAAAGAACTCGAAGGAAACGCGCGGACCGCCGGGAGGGCGCGAGTCGGGGGCGAGATTCTTGACCTGTGCCATCACGCCACCTGCCGTGCCGATGCCTTGTCGTCGGCGATGACAACGCGCCGATCCCTGGCAAGCCAGAGAGTGACGGTGAGCTTGCCGGCAACGCCGCCACCAACCGAAAGGTCCTTGGCGTCCGTCAGGGAAAGGCCGGAGTCCTCCACCCACTGGCGCATGGACTGGCGGGCGATGCCAAGACGGCGATGGGCGTGGTCCTCGCGGAGGAATTCGAGATCGTGCGGCGCGAAATCGGCGATGAGAAGACGCCCGCCGGGACGGAGCACGCGGGCAGCCTCCGCCACGGCCCGTTCAGGGTCGTCGAGATAGTGCAGCACCTGGTGGATGGTCACGACGTCGAAGGCATCACGCGGAAACGGCAGGTTGTGGATGTCGCCAAGCCGCACCTGCGCGCCGGAAATGCCGGCGCGGTCGAGATTGGCGCGCGCAACGGAAAGCATCGCCGCCGATGCGTCGATGCCGACAGCGCGGTTATAGAGCGGCGCGAAGAGCTCAAGCAGCCTGCCGGTGCCGGTCCCGAGATCGAGGAGGCTCTCGAAGGGGCGCTTGCCGATCGCGGCGACCATCGCCGCCTCGACCGCATCGTCGGCGACGTGAAGCGCGCGGATAGTGTCCCAGTCGGCCGCGTTGTCGGCAAAGTAACGCCGCGCCGCCTCGGCGTGCTCCTGCTTCACGGCCGCAAGGCGCTCGCGATCCCGGGAGAGGATCGGATCGCCGCTATCCACGAGCGCGAACAGATCGCCGGCAAAGCGGCGCGCGGGGCCCTGGTCGGTCAACCGATAGAACACCCAGGCGCCTTCCGGATGGCGATCGATCAGGCCGGCATCGGCGAGCAGCTTCAGGTGGCGCGAAATGCGCGGCTGCGACTGGCCAAGGATGGCGGTGAGGTCCTTCACCGTCAGTTCGGCCTGCCCGAGCAGCGCCAGAATGCGCAGACGGGTCGCCTCGCCCGCCGCCTTCAAGGCGGCAAGCACGGTATCGACGGCCAAGGGTGCGGCATCCACCATGGTTCATCCCTTCGGGAAAGACATAAACATATCCTTATACGTAGTGCGTCCCACGAGCAATGGGCAAAATCCGGGTGGGACGGTCGCGGGTGGCCGGGCGTCCTTG
The DNA here is from genome assembly GCA_963798195.1 of uncultured Alphaproteobacteria bacterium. GTDB lineage: Bacteria > Pseudomonadota > Alphaproteobacteria > Rhizobiales > Kaistiaceae > CAVSRC01. Next base: position 1,705,666 of record CAWCSF010000010.1, read on the forward strand.
ACAATCGGCCACATTCATTGAACCACTGAGTTAAATGCGAAGCCGAAAGCCAACGAAATGAACACCGCCGCCCTGCCCGCTGTCTTCGGCGCCCTCGCCGATCCCACGCGCCTCGCCATCGTGGAACGCCTGCTCGCCGAGGGCGAAACATCCGCCGGCGATATCGCCGAGCCGTTTGCGGTGTCGAAGCCGGCGATCTCCAAACACCTCAAGGTGCTGGAGGATGCGGGACTGATCGAACGCCGCATCGACCGCCAATGGCGGATGGTGCGCGTCAAGCCGGAGGCGATCCGCGCGGTCGACACCTGGGTCGAGCGCTACCGCTCTTTCTGGGACGCATCATTCGACCGTCTCGAAAAGCTGCTCAACGAGCCTGCCGAAGGAGAGAATGGCGATGGCCGATACTAACCCGGGCACGAGCGGCCGGTTGTCCGACAGCGAGGTGCGCGAGCGCACGCTCGTCATCGAGCGCACATTCAAGGCGAGCCCGGAGCGCGTGTTCAAGGCCTGGACGGACCCCAGCGTGCTGATCAGGTGGTGGGGCACCGACGCATACCAGGCGCCCGCCCCGCAACTTGACGTCAGGGTCGGCGGAGCGTGGCGGAGCCCGATGGTCGGCCCGAACGGCGAGCAGCACACGGTCTCCGGCGTCTATCGCGAGATAGCGCCGCCGAGAAAGCTGGCCTTTACCTGGGCCTGGGACCAGGAAGACGGCTCACGCGGGCATGAGACCGTCGTCGACGTCACTTTCGAGCCAGTGCCCGGCGGCACGAAGATCAGGCTTGTGCAGAGCGTGTTCCAGACGCCGAAGAGCCGCGACGGCCACGATTTCGGCTGGGCATCGAGCTTCGATCGGCTGGAACGGGCACTGGGCTAGGCCACCTCTCCTTCGCCCCTGCGGCGCGATTGGCCCCGTCCGCAGGAAACCAAAGAGACAAGCAGATGGTCCAAGAGTTATCGGCGGCATGACCAGAGACGCGCGTCTTGCCGAAGCTCGGGCATTCTGGAACGCAGCCGCCGCCTCTTTCGACGAGGAAAGCGACCACGGCCTTCGCGATCCGATCGTGCGTCAACGATGGGCCATCCTGCTCAAAAGGCACCTACCGGTGCAAGCAGGCGCAGTACTCGACGTCGGCTGCGGAACCGGTTCGCTGTCCGTCCTGCTGGCTGAACTGGGACATGACGTGACTGGCGTGGATGTGTCGCCCGCCATGCTGGCCCGGGCACGCACCAAGGCGGTCGATGCTGGCCTGAACATCAGCTTTCATGCCCAGGACGCGGCCTCGCCCACGTTTCCGCCGGAGCAATTCTCGACAATTCTGTGCCGGCACGTTCTTTGGGCGCTGCCCGATCCGGCGGCGGTCTTGGGGAGGTGGTCCAACCTGCTGATAGCCGGAGGAACCCTGATCATTATCGAGGGCTTCTGGCACACAGGCGGCGGACTTCACTTGCGTCAGGTTCTCGAGGCACTACCACCCGTCATGACCCACGTGGTCACCGAAGACCTGAGCCTCGATCCCTCGCTGTGGGGCGGCCCCGTCAGCGACGAGCGGTTCCTCGTCGTGGCATCGACGCCCCAACAACCCGCGTGACAAGGTCGCCGATCTCGCCTATATCGCCCTCCATGATCCGCGCCGCCGCCACCTTCTATTGGTTTAGCTATCCGCAAAACTCGGCGGAGGCAGGGGCGCGCGTTTGATCTAGATCGACAAGCACAGAAGTCCCGAGAGCCGCCAGAACCGACTGGCGGCTTTTTTGTTTGGGTCGCCGGCGGAAAAGACCCCAAGGAGCACCGCCATGACGACCGACACCGACGACCTTCGCATTCGAGAAATCAGGGAGTTGAGCACACCGGCTGAGGTGATGCGCGAATTCCCGCGCACCGACGCCGCCGGCCGTACCGTGGCCGCCGCCCGTCGCGCGATCCACGGCATCCTGACCGGCGCGGACGATCGCCTCACCGTGGTCATCGGCCCCTGCTCCGTCCACGATCCCGTCGCCGCGCTCGACTACGCCGCGCGGCTCGCCGACGTGCGTCATCGCCTGCGCGGCGCACTCGAGATCGTCATGCGCGTCTATTTTGAGAAGCCGCGGACGACCGTGGGGTGGAAGGGGCTCATCAACGACCCCGATCTCGACGGCTCGTTCCAAATCGACAAGGGTTTGCGCATCGCTCGCGGCCTGTTGCTCGAAATCAACAAGCTCGGCCTGCCAGCGGGCTGTGAATTCCTCGACATGACGACGCCTCAGTATTTCGCGGACCTCGTCGCGTGGGGCGCGATCGGCGCGCGCACGACCGAGAGCCAGGTGCACCGCCAACTCGCATCCGGCCTCTCCTGCCCTGTCGGCTTCAAGAACGGGACCGACGGCAATGTGCGGATCGCGGTCGACGCCGTGAAGGCCGCGCACGCGCCGCATCATTTTCTCGCCGTCACCAAGACCGGGCATGCGGCGATCGCCGCCACGACCGGAAACGAGGACTGCCATGTGATTCTGCGCGGTGGCAATTCGGCACCGAACTACGATGCGGCAAGCGTCGACGTCGCGTGCGCTGATCTGGAAGCTGCCGGTCTCCCGCCGATGGTGATGATCGACACCAGCCACGCCAACAGCAGCAAGAAGCCGGAGAACCAGCCGCTCGTCATCGAGGACATTGCCCACCAGGTGGAAGGCGGTGACCGTCGAATTATCGGCGTGATGGTCGAGAGCAATCTTGTTGGCGGGCGTCAGGACCTGGTTGCCGGGAGACCATTGGCATACGGCCAGAGCATCACCGATGGCTGCATCGACTGGGACGCCACCGTCGAGGTGCTGGAGCGGCTCGCCGCCGCCGCGCAGGAACGCAGGCGGCCGGTGTTGCGCGGAACGACGGAGCAAGCGATGTCGCCGGCGATCCAGTAAAATCCTGTCACACCATCATGCGGTAGTGCAGGTCGATCATGATCCACAGGCTGCCGCCGACCATGATGAGAATGAGCAGGGCCGCGAAGCAGAGTGCCAGCAAATTCTCGCGCGGCGTCCGTTTGAAATCGAGATGCAGGAAGTAGCGCAGGTGCACCAGCACCTGCGCTAGCCCGGCCAATGCGATCACGGCCAGCAAGGCACCCGCCGGCAACCACCCCGCGGTGACGAGGCCGAAGGGAATCGCCGTGAGCACCAGCGCGAGGCCAAGGCCGATCAGGTAGGTGCGCCGTTCTGGTCCTCCGCGGCTGGGCACATCGGTCATCACGTGACCCCCGGAAGGTAGACGACGGAAAAAATGCCGATCCAGACGATGTCGAGGAAGTGCCAGAACAAGCCGAGCCGATAGAGGCGCGATCGCACCGGTCCGGTCAGGCCCTTGAGCAGTATCTGCCCAACCATGACGAGAATGCACAGCATGCCGATGCTGACGTGGAGCCCGTGCGTTCCGACCAGGGCAAAGAAGGCCGAAAGGAATCCGCTCCGGTCCGGCCCGGCGTTTTCGGCGATCAGGCCGCCGAATTCCTGAAGCTCCATCGCCACAAAGCCGAGGCCGAGTGCGACAGTCAGCAGCAGCCAGCCGATCACCCCCCGTTTGTCGCGGGCGAACATCGCAACGCTGGCAAAGCCGAACGTGGTGCTGGAGAAGAGCAGCAGCAGAGTTTCGCCGAATGTGTGCGGCAGGCTGAAGATGTCCTTGCCTGTCGGACCCCCGGCCGTGCCGACTGACATCACGACATAGGTGGCGAAGAGCAGCGCGAAGATGATCGCGTCGGTCATCAGGTAGATCCAGAAGCCGAACGCCTTCTCCTGGCTGCGTTCCTCGGCCTCCGACGATTCGGGAGGCAAACCGCCCGCGGCTGAGGCCGTCGCGGCCATGTCCACGGCCGCGCTCATGCGGCGCCCTCCGGTGCCGCCCCGCCGAGCGTCGCTGCCACGCCCTCGCCGCGCTCACCCGAGCGCGCCCGCGCCATATCCTCGAACCGCCGCGTCTCGATCCGCTCGACTTCGGCGGCGGGCATGATGTCGTCGGTGTCGTCACTGCTGCTGCGGATAATGATCAGCAGGACCGCCGCAACCGCACTCGCGATCGCCAGCCACCAGACGTACCAGATCATGGCAAAGCCGAAAACGAAGGAGATGGCGCCAAGCGCGATGCCGAAGGCGCTGTTTCGCGGGATCGGAATATCCTCGTACCGTTCCGGCCGCTGATACGCCACGCCGCGTTGCTTCATGTCCCAGAAGGCGTCGAGGTCGCGCACCTCGGGCAGTACCGCGAAGTTGTATGGAGCCGGCGGCGACGACGTCAGCCATTCCAGCGTGCGGCCATCCCAGGGATCGCCCGTCCAGTCCCTTAGCGCGGCCCGGCGCTGGAAGCTGACCACGATCTGCACGACCAGGAAGACCAGGCCAAACAGAATGAACACAGCTCCGAGCGCGGCAACGATCAGCCACGGCTGCCAGGCAGCAGTGTCGTAATGCTCCATGCGCCGCGGCATGCCCATGAAGCCCAGCACATAGAGAGGCATGAAGGCGAGATAGAACCCAATCACCCAGCACCAGAAGGAGCGCTTGCCCCAGCGTTCCTCGAGCCGGAAGCCGAGCGCCTTCGGCCACCAGAAATTCAGTCCGGCAAAGAAGCCGAACAGCGCGCCCGGGATCAGCATGTTGTGGAAGTGCGCGACCAGGAAGGTCGAGTTGTGCATCAGGTAGTCGGCCGGCGGCAGGGCCAGCAATACGCCGGTGACGCCGCCTATGACGAACGTGACGATGAAAGCGATCGTGTACATCATCGACACGTGGAAGCGGATACGGCCGCGATACATGGTGAAAAGCCAGTCGAACACCTTCACGCCGGTCGGCACGGCGATGATCATCGTCGCGATGCCGAACGCGGAATTGACGTTGGCGCTCGACCCCATCGTGAAGAAATGATGCAGCCACACCGTGAAGGACAGCAGGCAGATCGCGCACGTCGCGTAGACCAGCGACGTGTAGCCGAACAAGCGGCGCTCGGCGAAGGTCGATACGACGCTGGAGTAGATGCCGAAAGCGGGAAGAACGAGGATGTAGACCTCGGGATGCCCCCACAGCCAGAACAGGTTGGCGAAGTTCATCATGTTGCCACCATCGCCATTGGTGAAAAAGTGCATGCCGAACAAGCGGTCGAGTTCAAGCAATGACGCGACAACCGTGATACCGGGAAAGGCGAAGGCCATCAGCACGGCTGTGCAGAACGTCGTCCATGCGAAGAGCGGCATGCGCATGAGGATCATTCCCGGCGCGCGCTTCTTCAGGATGGTGACGATGAAGTTGATGCCGGTCAGCGTCGAGCCGATGCCGGAAATCAGCACCGCCCAGACCCAGTAGTCGACGCCGACATAGGGGTTGAACTCAATGCCCGAATAGGGCGGATACCCCGTCCAGCCGGCAGTGGAGAACTTGCCAATCACCAGCGAGACCATGACCAGCCCGGCGCCGGCGCTCGTCATCCACAGACTGACGGCATTGAGATGCGGGAAGGCGACGTCGCGGGCGCCGATCTGCTGCGGCACGACGATGTTGATCAGCCCGGTCAGGAACGGCATCGCCATGAAGAAGATCATGATCGTGCCGTGCGACGAGAATATCTGGTCGAAATGTTCCGGAGGCAGGTAGCCATCCGAGTTCAGCGCAATCGCCTGCTGCGCACGCATCATGAAGGCGTCGACGAAGCCGCGCATGAGCATGATCAACGCCAGCGTCACGTACATGATGCCGATGCGCTTGTGATCGACGCTGGTGAGCCAATTCTTCCACAGAGTCCCCCACCAGCCGAACCATGTGATCACTGCGACCACGGCGAGCCCGCCGAGCACGGTGATCGCGGCACCGCCAAAGGCGATGGCGCTGTAGAGCGGCAGGGCGTCGAGGGTGAGCCGTCCCAGCATTCCGCCTACTGGCCCATCATGGCGGAATGATCGTTCATCGGGCCGCGATACTTGGCGATGATGCTGTCGTAGAGGCCCGGCTCGACCGACCGGTAAAGGGTCACCGGGTTCTTCTTGCTCGGCTTGGCAAGCTCCGCATAGGTCGTCTTGTCCAACGCCGTGCCGTTGTTGCGGACCTTCTCAACCCAGGCATCGAAATCCGCCTGCGTCATCGCAACCGCGGCGAAGTGCTGATCGGCAAATCCGCCGCCGCTGTACTGGGTGTTGCGGCCGCGGAATTGTCCTGGCGCGTCTGCCTGCAGATTGAGTTCGGTCTGCATCCCCGCCATCGCATAGATCTGGCCGCCGAGCGCTGGAATGGAAAAGGCGTTCATCACGGTATCGGAGGTGATCTTCAGGTTCAGCGGGACACCGCTCGGGAAGGCCAGTTCGTTGACCGCCGCGATCCCCTGCTCCGGATAGACGAACAGCCACTTCCAGTCCTGCGCCACGACCTGGACCTGAAGCGGCGTTACGGTCGGGTCGAGCGGCTTATAGGGATCCAGCTCATGGGTGTAGATCCACACATGGATGCCGAGCGAGGCGACGATGAGCGCCGGAACGATCCAGACAACCGCATCCACCCGGCCTGACATCCAGTCGGGCTGGTAGTTCGCCCTGGTGTTCGTGGCGCGGTATCGCCAAGCGAAGAGAGCGGCCATCACGAATACCGGAATGACCACGATCATCATGATTGCAACGGCGCGGAAAAGGATGTCCCGCTCCGCGAGCGTGACCGGACCGCCGGGCGCTAGGATCGGGAAGTCCGCCAGCGAGCAGCCCCCGAGGAGCAGTGACGCGGAAACCGGCAACACGCGTGCAGCAATACCGCTGCGTGACCGTCGACTTGCCGTGGCCCTGCTGCGCCGATGGATCAATGATATCCGCCCTCGGCCGTTACCTTGGCGCGGAAGGTCCAGAACACGAAGACGAAATAGCCAAGGATGATCGGCAGCATGATCACCGTGCCGATCAGCGTGAAGATCTGGCTGTCCGGCACCGCTGCCGTATCCCATATCGTCAGCGTCGGCGGCACGAGATAGGGGAACGTGGAAATCGCAAGGCCGAGGTAGGCAAGCACGAAGAGGCCGACCGTGCCGATGAACGGCGTCAGTTCGCGCCGGTTCACCAGCCCCCGCCATACCAGAAAACCGAGCGCGGCAGTCACCAGCGGCACCGGCCACAGGAAGAAGATGTTCGGCATCGCGAACCAGCGCTCGGCGATGCGCGCCATCGAGGCAGGCGTCCACAGGCTGACCAGCGCGATGGCGATCAGTACCGCGAAGAGCAGCACCTTGGCTTGCGCCCGCGCCCGCTCCTGCACCGGCCCTTCGGTCTTGAAGATAAGCCAGCCGGCGCCCAGCAGCGCGTAGCCGAGGACAAGACCGACGCCGGAGAGCAGCGCGAAAGGCGTGGCCCAGTCGAACGGGCCGCCGGCGAACTTGCCATCTACCACTGTCACGCCCTGGATCAGGCCGCCAAGGATGACGCCCTGCGCAAAGGTGGCGAGCGTCGAGCCCGCCCAGAAGGCGAAATCCCAGAGGCGGTGGCCCGGCTTCGAGACGAAACGAAACTCGAACGAGACGCCGCGGAAGATCAGCGACAGCAGCATCACGATCACCGGCAGGTAGAACGCCGGCATGATGACCGCATAGGCCTTGGGGAACGCCACCCACAGCCCGCCGCCGCCGAGCACCAGCCAGGTCTCGTTGCCGTCCCAGAATGGCGCGATCGAATTCATCATCTGGTCGCGCTCGCCCTCGTCCCGCGTCGTCGGGAAAAGGATGCCGATGCCGAGATCGAAGCCGTCGAGGATGACGTAGAGCAGGACGGCCGTGGCGATGAGGATCGCCCAGATGACCGGCAGGTAGAGTTCGAGCATCGCCTACCCTCCCCGGCCGATAACTTGATGGCCGGCGCCCTCCGCCGCCGAGAGCGGCCGGCTGGGAACGCCTTCGACGGGCGCACCTTCGCCGGTTGGACCGCGATTGATGAGCCGGTTCATGTAGTAGATGCCGGCGGCGAACACGATGCCATAGACAACCAGAAACAGCGCCAGCGTAACAGCGACCGACTCCGCCGGAACCGGCGAGACCGCATCCTTGGTGCGCAGGATTCCGGTCGCGAGCCACGGCTGGCGGCCAACCTCGGCGACCGTCCAGCCGGAGAGGATCGCGATGAAGCCCGCCGGCCAGGACAGCGACGCCAGCCGCATGAAAAGCGGCGACAGCTCCAATCGCCCGCGCCACCACAACCACGCGCCCCAGAGCGACAGGGCGATCATGAGCAAGCCAATGCCGACCATGATGCGGAAGGCGAAGAACGGCAGCACCACTGGCGGCCGGTCGTCGACGGGGAAATCCTTCAGCGCCGCAAACTCTCCGTCCAGCGAGTGGGTGATCAGCAGGCTGCCGACGTTCGGAATCGCGATCTCGTAGTCGTTCTTCTCCTGCTTCTCGTTGGGCACACCGAAGACGACGAAGGGCACCGGCCCGTCATTCTCCCAGTGGCCCTCGATGGCCGCGAGCTTGGGCGGCTGGTAGTGCGCCACGTCGAGACCGTGCTGATCGCCGATGACGAGTTGCAGCGGCGCCAGGACGGCGGCCATGGCGATGCCCATCCGCAGCATCGTGCGCGAATGGTCCGCATATTTGCCCGCGAGGAAATAGCGCGCGCCGACGGACATGACGACAAACGCGGTGGTGAGGTACGCCGCGGTCACCATATGCGCCAGCCGCCAGCCGAAAGTCGGGTTGAAGATCGCGGCGATCCAGTCCGCCGGATAGGCAATGCCATCCCGCACCACATGCCCAGCCGGATGCTGCATCCACGAATTGGCCGAGATGATCCAGAAAGCAGAGGTCACCGTGCCCACCGCAACCAGGATCGCCGAGAGCACATGCAGCCATGGCGGCACGCGGTTCCAGCCGAACAGCATGATGCCGAGGAAAGTCGCCTCGAGGAAGAAAGCCGTCAGAACCTCGTAGCCGATCAGCGGCCCGACGACGTTGCCGACGACCTCCGAGAACTGGCTCCAGTTCGTGCCGAATTGATAGGAGAGAACGATGCCGGAGACGACGCCCATCGCGAAGGAGACGGCAAAGATGCGCGTCCAGAAGCGCGCCAGCGTCCGATAGCGCTCCTGCCCCGTCCGTCGCCAGATGACCAGGAGCGTCGCGATCCACGCAGACAGCCCGATCGTAAAGGTCGGAAAAATGATGTGAAACGCGACGGTGAAGGCGAACTGAAGGCGCGAGAGGAAGACGGCGTCGAGTTCCATGTTTGCCTCCGCGCGGACGGCCTACGGACCGGTGGCAATGCTACACCCGCGAATCGGCGAGACCAAACGGCGAAACCCTGTGCGCTGCGTCAAACTGTTGCATAAACTGCCGTAGAATTGCGGATCGAGCGTGGGGAATCATGGACGCGGGACTGTCGCTGAGAACGCCCGAGTACAGCGTTCGCCACATCGCTCACGCCGTCGCCATCGGAGCAGTGTGTGGCCTGTTGGCGGTCGTGCAGTCCATCGGCTTCGGTACGCTGCTCTTTTCCGGTCTCCCAAGCACCCTTTCGTCCTCGGCAGCGGGCATGGCGCTGTTGTCGAGCGCCGTGATTGCGCTTCTGGTGCCCGTGTTCAGCACCAATCACGCCGTCATCGCGTCGAGCCAGAGCGTGCCGGCTGCCGCCATGGCGGGGATTATCGGCGCAATCGGCGCTGCGGTGGCGGGCGACGAACACAGCATCCTCGCCACTGCCGTGACCGCAGTGGCAATCACCACGCTCCTCGTGGGAGCGAGCACCTACTTGCTCGGCGCGTTTCGCCTCAGCAGTTTCATTCGCTTCATACCGTTCCCGGTCGTCGCCGGATTCCTGGCTGGCTCCGGTTGGCTGGTTTTTGTTGGCGGGATCGACGCAGTTGCCGGTTTGCACGTCCCCGGTGCCCCGATCGCGTTGCTGATGGAGCCGTCGATGATCGTCCGCGCCATCGCGGCCGCCGGCTTTATCTTCGTCGTCTGGGCTTTCCAGCGCCTCAGCAGCTGGCGCCTCGCCCTGGCGGTGACCATTGCAGCCGCCCTGGTGCTCTTTAACCTGATCGTCTGGATCGTGGGGATACCCACGCAAAGCCTGCGCGTTGCCCACTGGCTGATGGCCCTGCCCGACGGCCACACGCTTTGGCCTCCGATTGCGCCCGCCGACCTCGGCACGGTCGACTGGACCGCCATCGGCAGGTATGTGCCGAGCCTGCTGACAATCCCGGTGCTCGCCATCATCGGAACGCTGATGAACTCGACCGGGATCGAACTCGACTCGCGCCGCGATCTGGATCTGGACAGCGAGCTGCGCACGGTCGGCGTGGCAAACCTGATCGCCGGCGCGGGTGGCGGAACGCCCGGCTATCACAACCTCTCGGCTTCCATCCTCGCGTCGCGGCTGGGCTCGACCAGTGCGGTGACGGGCGTGACCGTGGCAGCGCTGTGCGCCACGGCCGTCGTGTTCGGATCGAAGATTTTGTCGCTGGTGCCGACCCCGCTGCTCGGCGGCGTCCTGATCTGGGTTGGTGGCGGTCTCGTGCGGCAGTGGCTGTTCCTGTCCTACCGACGCCTCGCCCTCGCGGAGTACGCGGTCGTCGTCCTGATCTTTGCCATCATCGGGTTCGTCGGCTTTGTCTGGGGAATCCTTGCCGGCCTGCTGGCCGCCGCGGCCCTGTTCCTGATCGAGTACGGCCGCGTCGACATCATCCGCTACACCCTGAGCGGTCGCGACTATCAATCCCGCGTCGATACCTCGGAGGAACGGCTGGAGCTGCTGCGCGGACACGGAGAAGCCATTCTTCTCTTCCGGCTTCAGGGCTTTCTCTTCTTCGGCACCGCCGACCGGCTGCGCAAGACCATCCAGCGGCACATTCTCGCGCATGTCGGCAAGCCGATCCGTTTCCTCGTCATCGACTTCCAGAGAGTGAGCGGGCTCGACTCATCCGCGGTCCTCTCCTTCGCGCGGCTCGCGCAAATGGCGCCCGCCGGCGGCTTCACGCTGGTGTTGACAGGCATGACCGAGCAGGTTGCGACCGCCATGCGCCGCGGCGAGGTCAGCGAGGGCCAGAAAGGTGTGCATACCTCCGCCACCTTCGATGACGGCGTCGAGTGGTGCGAAAACGCACTCCTTGCCGAAGTAGCGCCTGAGCGTTCCGCCGCACGTACCCGTCCCGCACGGGACATGCTGATCGAAATCGTGGGCGAAGCATCCCTCGCCGAGGCGCTGATGCCCTATTTCGAGCGCATCGAATTCGGCGAGGGCGAAGTGCTTATCGCCCAAGGTCAGCCATCCGACGACATCTATTTCATCGAGGCAGGCCGCGCCGCCGTGGAGCTGGCGAGCAATTCGCAGAGTGTGCGCCTGGCAACCGTGTCGCATGGGGCAATCGTCGGCGAGATCGCCTTCTACCTGACGGTGCCACGCTCTGCGTCCGTGGTGGCAGAAACCAAAGTCGTCGCCTGGCGCTTCAGCCGCGCCAACATGGATCGCTTGCGGGAGAGCGAGCCGGAGATCGCCGCGCGCTTCCATGCCGGCATCGCCGCCATGCTCGCCGACAGGCTGACGCGCACCAACCGGCTGATCCAGCTGCTCGCGGACTAGGCGCGGACGGCGACGACGAACAGGCGCGGGAAGCGGTAGAGAACCTTGCCGTCGGCAAGCGGCGGATAGGCCTCCGCCAGCCGCGCCTCGTAGCGCTTCAGGTATTCCGGCCGCTCGGCCTCGTCGAGACGGTCGAGATAGGGTCTTAGTCCGGTCGAGCGGATCATTTCGACGATCGCCGGCACACCGGCAAGCGGATGATTGTAGTGCGTGTGCCAGACGTCGATGCGCGACGCCGCCGGCTGGAGCAGGTTGTAATAGTCGGAGGTCGTGCCGAGCGACTCGCGCGCAATCGGCACGCGGAATTTGGGCGCCCACGGCGGCTCGGCAGCGACCGCGCGCATCAGCGTATGCGACGGCTCGGTGGCGATGTTGTCCGGCATCTGGACCGCCAGAACCCCACCCGACGGCAACGCATCGAACAGGCGGCGCAACACGGCCTGATGATCCGGCACCCACTGGAACGTGGCGTTGGCGTAGAGCAGATCGGTATCCGCGTCCGGCGTCCACGTCCCCGCGTCGGCCTGAACGAATGTCACTCCCGGCAGGCGCTTCCGCGCCGCCTCCAGCATCTCGGCGGATGAGTCGAGACCGATCACCTCGGCGTCCGGATAGCGCTCGACCAGCAGTTCGGTCGAGTTGCCCGGCCCGCAGCCGATATCGACGGCGCGCCGAACATTCGTCAGGGGCACGACCGCGAGCAGATCGCGCGCCGGGCGCGTGCGCTCGTCTTCGAATTTCAGGTATTGGGAGGGAGACCAGGGGGGCATGGCGGGATCAAGGTCAGGATTGGCGATCCGCCTCGTATGACGGTCTCCCGGCTTCGTGGCAAGTCAGGTGAGTTTCACGCCCATCGCCGTGGCAATAACCGCGAAGTCCGCCTCGCTAACCTCGAAGCTGCCTCGGCGGAAGGCTACCCCCCACGACGTCTTCCCGCTCGTGAAGCTCAACCGATCGAGCAACGCCCGGATCGGCGCTTCACGCGCCTCGCGCCACTCGACATCGCGGCGAACCGGGTGGAAGCCGCCGCCCATGTCGCCGGCATAGGGTTCACCCAGCTTGATCCTACCGATCGCCGTGAATGACTGAACCGGATCGCCGGCGCGCATCTCGGTACGCGGCGAGTAATACGCGATCCAGTCTCCCGGCGAGAGGCGCCTCACGGGGGCCGATTTGCCGTGGCTCAACTGGCAGAAGCCACCGGCCACGCCCCTCATGACGTGATCGCGGGACGCAACGCCGATCCAGAAGCGTGGCTTGGTCATGCCCGCTTCTACCATCCGAGGCGGCAGGAAGTTGTCAGTAGCGCATTGCGCCGCGACTAAGCCCGCGCGAACTGCTTGTACTTGACGCGGTGGTGGTTGGCGGCATCGGCGCCGAGGCGGCGGAGCTTGTCGGCCTCGTAGTCCTCGAAGTTGCCCTCGAACCATTCCACGTGGCTGTCGCCCTCGAACGCGAGGATGTGCGTGGCGAGGCGGTCGAGGAACATGCGGTCGTGCGAGATGACCACGGCGCAGCCGGCGAAATCTTCCAGCGCATCCTCCAGCGCCGCCAGCGTCTCGGTATCGAGATCGTTGGTGGGCTCGTCGAGAAGGAGCACGTTGGATCCGCTCTTGAGCAGACTGGCGAGGTGGACGCGGTTGCGCTGGCCGCCGGAGAGCGAGCCAACCTTTTGCTGCTGGTCGCCGCCCTTGAAGTTGAACGCGCCGACATAGGCGCGCGAGTTCATCTCGCGCTTGCCGAGCTTGATGATGTCCTGCCCGTCCGAAATCTGCTCCCAGACCGTGCGCTTCGGGTCGAGGTCGTCGCGGCTCTGGTCGACATAGCCGAGGTGCACCGTCTCGCCGAGCGCGATCGAGCCGCTGTCCGGCTTCTCCTGCCCGGTGATCATGCGGAAGAGCGTCGTCTTGCCGACGCCGTTCGGACCGATGACGCCGACGATGCCACCCGGCGGCAGCTTGAACGAGAGATTGTCGATGAGAAGCTTGTCGCCGTAAGCCTTCGACACGTTCTCGATGTCGATGACATTGTCGCCGAGACGCTCGCCCGGCGGAATGATGATCTGCGCGGTGCCAGGCGCACGCTCCTCGTTGCGCTTGAGCAATTCGTCATACGCCCGGATACGCGCCTTCGACTTTGCCTGGCGGGCGCGTGGGCTAGCCGCGATCCACTCGCGTTCGGCGTCCAGCGCCCGCTGGCGTGCGGCTTCCTCGCGGCCCTCCTGCGCCAACCGCTTGGCCTTCTTCTCCAGGTACGCCGAGTAATTGCCCTCGTAGGGGATGCCGCGGCCGCGATCGAGTTCGAGGATCCAGCCGGTGACGTTGTCGAGAAAGTAGCGATCATGGGTGACGATCAGTATCGCGCCCGGATATTCGCGGAGATGCTTCTCCAGCCACTGCACGGTCTCGGCGTCGAGATGGTTGGTCGGCTCGTCAAGCAGCAGCAGATCGGGCTGGCGCAGCAGAAGCTGGCAGAGCGCGACGCGGCGCTTCTCGCCACCAGACAGATTCGCGATGCCGGAATCGTTCGGCGGGCAGCCGAGAGCGTCCATCGCCTGCTCGACCTGCGCATCGAGGTCCCACAGGTTCTTGCTGTCGATCTCGTCCTGCAGCTTGGTCGCCTCGTCCGCCGTCTCGTCCGAGTAGTTCATCATCAGTTCGTTGTAACGGTCGAGAATCGCCTTCTTGGCGGCAACACCTTCCATCACGTTACCAAGCACATCCTTCGTCTCGTCGAGCTGCGGCTCCTGCGGCAGGTAGCCGACGGTGGCGCCATCGGCGAGCCACGCCTCGCCGATGAACTCCTTGTCCATGCCGGCCATGATCCGCAGCAGCGTCGACTTGCCCGAGCCGTTCGGCCCGAGAACGCCGATTTTGGCATCCGGATAGAACTGCAAGTGCATGTTCTCGATGACTTTCTTGCCACCGGTATAGGCCTTGGTCAGGCCCTGCATGTGATAGATGAACTGGCGCGCCATTCCGCACTCCGCTTGGCCCTAGAGCGGGCACACGAAATTGAGTGATTGGTGAGTTGGCGCCTATGTAGTCGAAGGCAACGCCGGCTGCAATCTGCCGGTGCGGCGCCCGCTGAATTTAGGCAGTTACCGCCTTGCGCTGGGGCTGCGCCGCGAAGCGCATCAGAGCCACCATGGCGAGGATCGTCGCGAGGTAGGCGATGATCTGCATGCCGGTCGGTCGCTCGACGTAGCCGATCAGCGTGTGCAGGACCAGGCCCGGAATGCTCGACTGGGACAGGATACCGGACGTGTCCCAGACCGCGCGGTTGAAGGCGGTCAGCACGTCGGCGGCGTTGAGATAGAACACGGCCTGCGCCGCCATGCCGGCGGCAAGCAGCGTGATCAGCCAGCCGGTGACCTTGAAGATCATCTTCTGGGGAATGGCGAGCAGCCCAAGATAGGAAACGCCGGTGATCACGGCGCCGGCGGCAACGCCGAGCAGGCCGCCAGCCAGCAGAGACGAGCCGGATGCGCCGGAAAGAACGATGCCGTAAAGGAAGAGAACGACTTCGGAGCCTTCGCGCAGGACGGCGACCCCGCAGACGACCGCCAGCGCGATGAGCGGACGGCTGCCCGCGGCAACCTCTTGCCCGACTCCGCGAACCTGCGTCGCCAGTTCGCGCCCGTGCCGCGCCATCCAGGCATTGTGCCAGGCCAGCATGCACACGGCGGTCAGCAGGATCGCGGCGTTGAATACCTCCTGCCCGTAGCCATCGAAGAAGTTCGAGATCGCCCCGGCGAAAAACCCGACCAAGCCAGCGCCAACTACGCCAGCGCCGACGCCAAGCGCGATCCACCAGCCACGCTGCGCCACGCCACGCGTGGCGGCGAGCACGATGCCGATGATGAGACCGGCCTCGATGACCTCGCGCAGGACAATGACGAATGCGCCGAGCACGCCCTACTCCACCGTGATCACGCCGCGCGCGGTCGACTGATTGAACTCGCCGATAAACAGATAGCTGTTGCCGGCTTCCAGAGGACCAAAGCGAACCTTGCCCTTGGAGTTTCCGGGGATGATCTTCTCGACCCCGATCTCCAGCTGCTCGATCTCCTCAGGCGTTGCGTCCTGATTGTCGATCGTCAGTTCAATCTCGACACCGGCGGGAACCTTGATCTCCATCGGGTCGAACACGTGGTCCTTGATGACCACCGACGCGGCGACGCGGTCGGCCAATGCCGGCGCGGCAAGCATCGCGGCGGAGGCGAAAGCGGCAACAAATATTGGGGTCGTCAGTCGGTTCATTTTTCGGGCTGTCTCTCGTTCGGCGCGTACATAGCGGTCGCCGGCGGCTCCGCGCAACCCTTCACGGCGTCATAGCTGGGCTGCATAAGCCTTTGGAGTTATTCTAATTACCGATGCCATCGGTAACCCGTTGAAGTCGATGTTGCTGCCGGCAAACGTGGCGGGACGCACTGACTTCACGTTTGCGTGAACAACGGCGCGCACCTGATGAACGGTGTCCGCAATCGCCGGCGGTGGACACGGGACAGGTTGGCGCTTTGGCCGCCGGGGCGCCTTGCGTCAGATCAAGGAACTGCGGGCCGGCGCCGGCGCTGCCCGCCATCCTCCTGGTGTCGAGCGGGCGACTTGGCAGAGTCAAAACGCTAGGCCGCCGGCGCGTGCGCAGCGAGCAACGCCTTCAGGTCAACGGACGGATCGGCGACGCTGGCCGGTGACGGCGAGATGCCGGCGCCGATCATGCGGCGTCCGAGGACGTGGTCGGCAGCCCGATTGACGGAGTTGATCGCGACCAGCCGCTCCTCCGCATAGTGGAAGACCGAGAAGCTTCCGTCGTCGGGATTGCCACGAACGTGGCTCTCGGTGGCATCGCCCGAAAGGCCGACCATCTGAAGCTTGACGTCGCCCTGATCCGACCAGAACCACGGCACGGCGTGGAATGGCTCGCGCTTGCCGACCAGGGTCCCCGAGAGTGTCTTGGCCTGATCGACGGCGTTCTGCACCGACTCCAGGCGGACGCGTCGCTTCAGTTCCCAATGATCGAAAGCAACGCAATCGCCGACGGCAAGCACGCCCGGTACGTTGGTCTCCATAGTGGCGTTCACGACGACGCCGCCAACCTTGTCGTCCAGGGCAGCGCCGGCGGCGCGGGCGAGCTCGACGTTGGGCGTGACACCGATGCCGACTACGCAAATATCCGCGGCGATGCGGTCGCCAGAGGCCGTCTCCACCGCGACCACGCGACCGCCCTCCCCGACAATGCGGCCGACCGGAGTCTTGAGGCGCATGTCGCTGCCCCAGCCGCGATGGAGCGCGAGGAAGTGGCGCGAGATTTCCGGCGCGACGACGCGGCCCATCAAGCGATCTGCGGCCTCAAGGACGGTGACAGTCTTGCCGAGAAGGCGGGCGGTGCCAGCGATCTCGAGGCCGATGAAGCCGCCGCCGACCACGACCACGTCGTTCGCCGCCATGACTGCATCCCGAAGCGCGCGCGCGTCGGCAGCATGTCGGAGGGTGAATACGCCGGAGAGGCCAACGCCCTCGATCGGCGGCAAGCGCGGCGTTGCGCCGGTGGCGAGCGCCACGCGGTCGAATGCGATGGACGATCCATCTGCCAGCGTGACCCTGGCGGCGGCGCGATCGATCCCGGTAACCTCGGCGGCCCGGCGGAGATCAATGCTGTTCTTGGTGTAAAAGGATTCCGGCCGGAGCGGCAGCAGGTCGTGCGCCGGATCCTTGAGGAAGGCCTTGGAGAGCGGTGGCCGCTGATACGGCACGTCGGCTTCGGCCGTGACCAGCGTCAGCTTGCCGTCGTAGCCGTCCGAGCGGAGGCTCGCGGCGATCTGCGATCCGCCATGTCCGCCGCCAACGATGACAATGCCTTTTTCGTACATCGGCGGCAGTCCTAGTCTGTGGTGGATGGTACAGCCGGCAGGACGGGAAACGGCAGCCAGGCCATTGCGGAGCCCGCTCTGGTCAACGGGCTGAAGGCCCCAAGAGCTTCGCGCGCCGGTATACAATACTGCGGCAGGACGGCAAGCAGGCCGCCTCAAACCTTCGCCGCAATGCGGTTGCAGGTAGAGCGCCTAACGGCGGAAACCTTCAGGTTATTGCGCAATCGAACCGTGGTAAGGAACCAAGCACCCCAAATGGCGTTGCCTTCAGCATTGTCTGGCTCATCCGGCCCCCGCCCCACGGCGCCAGACAAAAGTTGGAGCCGCCGTCCTCCCCGGAACGGCGGCTCTTTTTTGGAATCAAGGAGCCGCCACGCATTGATCAACGCGAGAGAGATTCGATGAAAAACCCCCTCATCATAGCGCTTGCGGCCATCACGCTCGCAAGTTGCGCCGGGCCCGGCATTGGCTCCGGCGGCCTCTCCAGCCAGCCGACGGTCCAGGGTATCTGGCTGCGGTCGGACGGGCAGTCGGGGAAGGACAATCCAGCCCTGGCGCAGCAGTTCGCCGTCGACAAGGCCGCCTGCACGAGATTTGGCGACGTCGATCGCACCTGCATGGCGCAGCGTGGCTACCTGCTCGTTCCCGAAAGCGAGGCCGAGGCCCGCGCTGTGCAGCTGCGGGCGCAGTCCCGCAGCTATTGAGGCTCAGCGGAACATCGAGCCGCCGTCCACATCCAACGCGGCTCCATAGACGAAGCTGGCAGCGGACGAGCACAGGAAGAGTATCGCCGCCGCCATGTCATCTGGGCGGCCCATGCGCTTCATCGGCAGACCGTCGGCAATCCGCGCCTTCAATTCAGCGCTGATGCCGGTGTGCATGGGCGTGTCGGTCGGTCCGGGATTCAGCGCGTTGATGCGAACGCCGCTGCCTGCGGTTTCGCGTGCAACCGACTTGACCATCGAGAGGACCGCCGCTTTTGACGCCGCATAGGCGGTGTCGGCGATCAGCCCGCCCCCACCCCGCACCCCGGCGTCGGAGGCGATACAGACGATATTGCCGCCACCGGCACTCCGCATGCGGGTGACCGCCTCGCGCACACAGAAGAACGTGCCCAGCAGGTTGATATCCAGTACCCGGCGCCAGTGAGCCCAGTCCTGATCCGGAATCTTCTTCGCGGTGATGATCGCGGCGCAGGTGACCAGATTGTCGAGGCGCCCCAGCGTCCGGTCGATGAAGGCAAAGCCGTCGGCAATGCTCGCGGGATCGCCGACATCCATGACCAGGCCATGCGCCTTTCCACCGGCGGCGACAATGGCCTTGGTGGCAGCGTTGACGGGATCGGCGGCGATATCCGCAAGCACGACCTCCGCGCCATGTGCCGCGAAGGTGCGCGCCGTCTCCAGGCCCATACCGCCGGCGGCGCCGGTGATGAGCACCGTCTTGCCGGCGAAATGATCGACGGCGAACGCTCGATCCAAGCCGGTCGATGGTGCTGCAGGTGACGACGGCATTTCCGAACTCCTCGGACGCATGGAACGGAAACCGGCGGCTCCAGCGGCGTCCCCGCTGGCGGCCGAGCGTCAGCCTTTGACGCTGCCGGCGGTGAGGCCGGCCATGATGAATCGCTGTACCGCAATGACGAAGACGAGAATCGGGATGAGTTGGACCGTGACGGCGGCAAAGAGAACGCCCCACTGGACGCCTTCCACCGAACCGAGGATCTCGCTCAGCACGAGCGGTGCGGTGCGCGCGTTGCGGGTCGTGAAGATCAGCGCATAGAGATACTCGTTCCACGAGTAGACGAAGATGAAGACCGAGGAAGCGACGATGCCGTTGGCGCTCAACGGCAGGATGACACTGCGCAGGATGCGCCAAAGGCTGGCACCATCGATCGCGGCGGATTCCTCGAGCTCGATCGGTATCTTCTCGATGAAGCTCTTCATGATCCAGCTCGCCAGGCTGACGAAAAATGCCGAGTAGAGAACGATCAGGAGGATATGCGTGTCATTGAGGCCGAGTTGATTGACGAAAACAAAAAGCGGCAGCGTCAGAACAATCGGCGGAAACATTCTTACGAGCAGCAGGTAAAACGCCGAGGCCGACATCGCCCGGTTTCGGTGACGGGCCATCGCGTATCCGGCGAGCGACGAGATGACGATCGTCAGCAGCGTGGCGCCGATGGTGATGATCAGGCTGTTGGTAAGCCCACGGATGAACTGCGGCCAGTCGCTGAACAGGAGGCGATAGTTGTCCCAGGTTCCTTCGAAGATCAGGCTCGGCGGCACCTCGAAGATCGTGCGCGGTTCCTTGAAGGAAGACGCGACGATCAGATAGACGGGCCCGCACGACCAGAGGATCGCGAACGCGGCGAGCACGAGGCGGGCGATCTTCTCGGCGGCGCTGGTCCTAGGCATTGGCCGCCGAGCTCTTTTGCAGGCGGTGGAGATAGAACGCCGCCACCACCAGCGACATCACCAGCATGATCCAGCCGGTCGCCGACGCGATGCCCGCGTTCTGGTAGCGGAAGCCGAAGCGATAGAGATAGGTGCTGAGCACCTCGGTCTGCCCGGCCGGACCACCACCCGTCAGGAGCCAGACCTCCGCGAACAGCCGCATGGCGAAGATGTACCGGAACAGGATCGCGATCATCAGAGCCGGTTTGATGACGTTCAGCGTCACGTGCCAGAAGATCTGCGGCCGGCTTGCACCATCGGTGAGCGCCGCTTCCACCAGTTCCTTCGGTACGGTGCGGATCGCCGAATAGAGGATGAGGAACGTGAACGGCAGAGTCAGCCAGATGCTGATGATCGAGATAAGGATGAGGCCGTGGACCGAGTTGATCGGCCACAGAAGCTGCACACCGAACAATGTCTCCAGCAGCCAGTTGCCGGCACCGACGTCCGGCTCAAACAGGTAGCGCCACATGATGATGGCGCTCACCTCGCTGACGGCATAGGGCACGAGGAGCGCGGTGATCAGCACGCCGCGGAACGGCATCCACCCGGCCGCGAGGATGGCGAGCCCGAGGCCGAGGATGGCTTCGCCGAAAACCACGACGTTGACGATGATGAAGGTGTTGAGCGCCGCGCGCCAGAAGCCGGGGTCGCTGAGAATCGCGACGTAATTCTTCAGCCCGACGAAGTTACCCGGCCGACCGAGCGAGCCGTCCGACAGGCTCTGGCTGAACGCAAACAGCGACGGGATCAGAATGACGATCGTGAGAAGCGACAGGACCGGCAGAAGCAGCAGGTAGGGCGCGATCGTGTTCTGTTTCATGACAGCAGGGCGTCAGCCTGACGGCAACCGTGGCGGGACGCGGCTTGACCGCGGCCCGCCCGATTTTCGCTGGCTTATTTGCCGATGATCGCCTTGATCCGGGACGCCGCATCCTTCATGGCGGCATCCGAAGTCTTGGCGCCGACCATGGCGGCCTGGATTTCTTCCTTGATGACGTCGTCCGCCTGGGCCGACCCCTTGAAGCCGGGCATCGGAACCCGCGCAACGGACACTGCCTGGGCCAACGCGTCGGCGTAGGGCACCAGCGCCTTCACGTCGGCATCCTCGAACACGGCCGCGCGCGTGGCGCCGTTGCCGTTCAGCGCCTGGCGCTTCATGGCGTCCTGCGTCGTGACCGCCTTGATGAAGGACCAGGCGAGGTCCTTGTCCGGCGAGTTCTTCGGGATGACCAGCGACCAGAACTCGGTCTTCACCGCTACCGGCTTGCCTTCATTGGCGGCGAGCGGCGGAACCGGAATGGCCTTGTAGGCGCCGGGAAACTTCGAACTCTTCGGGTCGGCGTATGTCTTCACGCGATCCATCGGCTCGACGATCATGGCCGCCCTGCCCTGCTGCATGTAGGTCGCGGCGTCTTCCGTGGTGAAGGTCACGATCGTCTTCGGAAGCACGCCTTCCTTGAACAGATCGACCAGCAATTGCACGCCCTTGACCGTCTCGGGGCTGTCGGCTTTCACCTGCAGGTCCTGGGTTACGAAGTCGCCGCCATAGACGCGCATCACGTCGATGATATTGGCCGAACCGACGCCGCCGAAGATGAGGCCGTAGACCTGCGTGCCATCGTCGCGCTTGTAGGTCAGCTTCTTGGCGTAGTCGATCACCTCTTCCCACGTCTTGGGCGGATGATCGAGGCCGCGCTCCTTCAACAGTTCCTCATTGTAGATGAGGCCGTGCGTGGCGTGGCGTATCGGGATTCCGTACATCTTGCCGTCGAAGGTCAGGCCATCGACGAGGCTCGGCGAGATGCCGGCAAAATCCGGGATCGGGTCCTTGGCGATATAGTCGTTCAGCGGCTCGAAGAGCTGAATGACGTCGGAATCGACGAAGCGATTGAGGAGGTAAGCAGCGCCGACTTCGCTCTGCCCCAGCGATGCTTCGCGGAACAGGCGCTCGTGCAATTCGGGCACGCCGAACGTCACCCACTCGACCGTGTTGCCGGTTTCCTTTTCCCAGTCGGCAACGACGTTGCCGCCCTTGCCGTCGGTCAGCACCTTCTGGTGGACCGCATGCGAGAAAACTGTCAGCGTTTTCGCCTGCGCAGTCGCGCCGGCAAGCGCCAATGGCGCCAGCAGCGCACTTGCCGCGACCAGCTTCAAAAGTCTTTGCATTCGTTATTCCTCCCTGTTTGGACGACCTTCCAGTGCCTGTCGTGAGGCGCTGCTCTTGAATGGCAGCGGTTGCTCCCGCGTCGTGCCCGTCGTCTCAAGCGCGACGTCCATGCCTATCCAGAGATCGCGGAGCGATTCCTTGATCCGTTTGTATTGCTCGCCGACGTGTGGTCCACGCGCGAGGGCGACCGTGGTCGCCAGGATGTCGGTGACAACGATGTGCGCAATCTCTCCGACGAGCGGCGCGTACAGGAACGCCTCCTCGATCGGATCGACCGCGATGGTGATGGAGCACTCTGCGGAGAGAACTGTCGCCGAACTGGTGATGCCGATCACCGTGGCGCCACGCTCGCGCGCGGTACGCGCGGCGCGTACCGTATCCCTGCTCTGGCCGGTCTGCGAGAAGACCAGCGCGACATCGCCCTGTTGCAGCGTCGCCGCCAGAACGGTCTGAAGATGCGTATCGGCGCTGTATTGCACCGGCATGCCGAGATGCATGAACTTCTGGTACAGGTCGACGGCCGCAACCGACGATCCGCCGATGCCATAGCAATCGATACGACGCGCGCCGAGGATCGCAGTCACGGCGCGCTGCACGGAGACTGTATCCAGCCGCTCGCGGAGCCTGCCGATCGCCGCCGCTGATGCGTCGCAGATCTTCTGAGTGACGCTCTTGAGGTCGTCATTGGCGCGCACGGCGTCATGCACATAGGGCGCGCCGCGCGACAGGCGCGCTGCCAGATTCAGCTTGAAATCGGGAAGTCCGGTGCTGCCGACGCTTCGGCAGAAACGCACCACCGTCGGTTCGCTGACGCCGGCCTCCTGCGCGATGGTCGCAAGGCTCTTGCGCAGTACTGCGCCACCCTGCGCCAGCACGTAGTCCGCCACCTGCTTTTCAGACGGACTGAGGTCCGTCCGCGAAATTGTGATTTCCTCGAGCATGCCACGTCCTTGTAGTATCACTACGCGTTTTTGCGCCTCCATGGCCCATTGTCAAGGCGATTTCGGGCTTGTATGTACGTGTCGCTACAAAGAGAGGGCGCAATGGTACCGATTGATCTGACGGGCAAGGCAGCAGTAGTGACGGCCTCTTCGCGGGGCATCGGGCGCGCCTGCGCCCTCATCCTGGCGAAGGCCGGGGCGAATGTGGCGATCAATTACGCGACGAACCGCGAAGCCGGCGAAACCACACTGAAGGAGATCAAGGCGCTTGGAGTGAAGGCGACACTGGTCCAGTGCGACGTCGCCAATACGTCGGAGGTCGAAGCAATGGTGCGCGGAGCGGAAGCCGCGTTCGGCCGCGTCGACATCCTCGTCAACAATGCCGGTGTCGGTAGTGCCAAGAATGCGGAGACCCTCAGCGACGACGAATACGCCCGCGTATTCGACATCAACGTGAGAGCCTATGTCGCGGCGGTGCGCAGTGCGCTGACCGGCATGAAGGCGCGCCGCTCCGGGCGCATCATCTGCATTTCCTCGATCGTCGGACGCTCGGGTCGCGGCTTCATCGGCACCTCGCCGTCCTACGCCGGCGCGAAAGGCGCCGTGATCTCCTACACGCGTGCGCTGGCCCGCGAGGCCGGTCCGTTCGGGATAACCGCCAACGCGATATGCCCCGGCTGGATCGACTGGGAGGGGAAGGATCGCCAGGTGGCTCCGGAACTGCGCGCCCGTGCGATCTCGGAAATGCCCATGGGTCGCGTCGGCTCAGATGACGACATCGCCGGCGCCACGCTCTTCCTTGCGTCCGACTATGCCAGCTACATCACTGGCGTGTCGCTCGACGTGAACGGCGGCCTCTACATGGCCTAGGCCGGATGGGGCCGGCGCACGTCGGGTCCGGCATCCCACCCTCCCCGCCTCCATAATTGACGTTCGCCCGCACGGCGGCCCGTGTCTCCAGTCCCTGTGGATGGCGCCGGACAGACAAGACGGCGACCGTGCACCAGTGATACCCAAGGGCGAGTTGGCCTGAAGGGGCCATTCGGAGGCGGAGGGCCCATGGCACTGACCAACGCGCAGCGGCTGGCCCGGTTGAAGGTTCGTCTCGACGAACTGCGATACTGGCGGACGCGTGAAGAGACCGCGGTAACCGGATGGTCGCTGGACGGAGCGCCTATCGACGTCGGCGCGCCATGGCCCAGCCGGGAGGGTGTCCATCGCTTCGCAGCGAACGGCGAGGTGCCTGCGCACTGGCCGCTCGAGGAGACGCGGCTGCTGCTCGATCTCGGCGGTGAGAGCCTCGTGACGCTGAGCCACGCGACCGGGGAGCCCACCTCCTTCGGGATAGACCCCTATCACCGCGAATTTCCGGTGCCCGAGCGGCAGTTTGCCATCGCCGCCGAAGCGACGGCGCGAGAACCGTTCGGCGTGCCGGTGCGGGCGCCGCGGCTTGGATATGCTGGCCTGCACTGGATCGACATGCCGGTCCATCGCCTGCATCTGCTGCTGCTACAGGTCGCGGAGACTTGCGAAGTGCTGAGCGCCCACGAAGTCGTGCCGCATCTGCTGGCCGCCGCCGAGGCGGCGATCATGAGCCTCGACTGGCCCTCCGACACCGCCGACTACATCGCACGGGTTGCCCCCTCGCCGCAGCAACAGCGGATCTGGGAGTTGCCCGAGCTGATCGACCGCCCGGCGCCCCTCAATCAGGGCCAGCGAGCCAGCGTCGTCGCGAGCCAGGATGCGCTGGTTGAGCGGTTGAAGGCGTTGCAGAAACGCTATCCGCCGGAGGGCGCGCTGACGCTGACCGGCCACGCCCATATCGACCTCGCGTGGCTATGGCCGTATGCCGAAACGCGGCGGAAAATGCGCCGCACTTTCCACACTGCGACCGCGCTGATGAGGGAATCGCGCGACTACCGCTTCAACCAATCGACCGCCCACTATTACGCACAGGTTGCCGAAGACGACCCTGCCCTGTTCGATCGGATCAAAGCTCGCGTGGCTTCGGGACAATGGGAAGTGGTCGGCGGCATGTGGGTGGAGCCGGACACCAACATGCCGACCGGCGAGTCGCTTGCCCGACAGATCCTTTACGGACAGCGCTATTTCGAGAAGCAGTTCGGCAAGCGCCACAAGGTCTGCTGGCTTCCCGACTGTTTCGGCTTCTCCGGTGCGCTGCCGCAACTCCTGAAACAGGGCGGCATCGACAGCTTCTTCACCATCAAGGTCAACTGGTCGGAGACCAATCGCATCCCGGCCGACCTGTTCTGGTGGGAGGGGCTCGATGGCTCACGCGTGCTCGCCCACACATTCGACAACCCCGTAGGCGGCTACAATGGACGTCTCGGGCCGGAAGCAGTCTTCCACACTTGGCGCAACTTCAAGACCAAGGCATTGCATGACAGTTCGCTGCTCGCCATCGGCTACGGCGACGGCGGCGGCGGCACGACGCCCGAGATGGTCGAGCGCGAGGTGCAGCTGCGGGACTTCCCCGTGCTTCCCAGAGCGCGCTGGGGCAATGTCGCCGACCATTTCGCACAAGCCCATCAGCGCGCCGCGGAGACGACGCTGCCTGTCTGGCGCGGCGAGATCTATCTCGAACTACACCGGGCGACGCTGACCACGCAATCCAACGTCAAGCGCCTGCATCGGCAGGCGGAACGCGCGTTGATCACGGCGGAAACGGCAGCTGCGCTAGCGCACATGATTGGCGCCCCGGCGCCGGCTTCGCTCGAAACGCACTGGCGGGTCGTGCTCAAGAACGAATTCCACGACATCCTGCCAGGCTCCTCGATCCGCGAGGTCTATCAGGACGCCGAAGCCGAGCTTGGCGGCGTGATCGCCACCGCCAAGGCCGAGCAGGAGAAAGCGCTCGACGCCATCGCCAGCCACTTGCCCGAGGGAGGCAGTGACGGCCTGCTGGTCGTCAATCCGTCGCTGTCCATCCGACGGATCGGTACCGGCGCCGAGACCATCCCGCCGCTTGGGATCGCAGTCGTGGCCCGCGATGTCGCGCCGGTCTCCGGCCTTTCGGCGAGCGAACGGCATCTCGAAAACGCAATCCTGAAGGTGACCATCGCCGAAGATGGCACTATCGCTTCCCTGATTCACAAACCCACCGGGCGTCAGGCGCTCGCCGGAAATGGCAACCAGCTCTGGGCGTACCCGGTCGACAAGCCGCGCAACTGGGACGCATGGGATATCGAATCCGATTATGCCGAGCGCGGCGAACAGGTGAGCGACGTCGAAAGCATTGCGCTGGTCGAATCCGGTCCGGCCCGAGCCGCGCTCCGGGTTGTGCGCCGCTTCCGCGCCTCGACCATCACCCAGACTTATGTGCTCACCGCCAATGCGCCGCGTCTCGACATCAGAGACGACACTCGACTGGCACGATCGCCGGGTTCTGCTGCGCACGCTGACGCCCGTGGCCGTGCGCGGCGAGCGCGCGACCTTCGAATGCGCGAATGGCGTGGTCACACGGCCCACCCACCAGAACACGAGCTGGGACCAGGCGATGTACGAAGCGGCGGCGCACCGCTTCATCGACTTGAGCGAGCCGGGCTTCGGCGTGGCGCTCATCAACAATGCCAAGTACGGGCACAACGTGTTGGGCAACGTGCTGGGCATGTCGTTGCTGCGCGCGCCCGTCTACCCCGATCCGCTCGCCGACGAAGGCACCCAAAGCTTCGCCTATGCGCTCTATCCACATGACGGCGACTGGCACGATGGCGGAGTCCGCGAAGAGGCCGAAGACCTCAACCAGCCGCTGCTGGCTCGCGCGGTTGCCGGGGTTACACCTCGAACGATGGAGCCCATCACCGTCACCGGCATCCCCGCGGCCATGTCGGCGCTCAAGCGCGCCGAGGAAGGCGACGGGCTGGTTTTCCGCGTGTACGAACCGGCCGGGCGCCGCGGTGATTTCAGCATCGCAGCGCCGGGATGGACCGCAAGCGCCGTAACCATCATGGAGGAGCCGCAGGCCCGAGAGGCGCCGGAGGATCTGATGCCATTCGAGGTGCGGAGTTGGCGGCTTACCCGCTAGATCAGAGGCGCGGCCACAAGGCGGTGGACCGCCACGACCATGGCTATGCCGAAGGAACGCCGATCGGCTATGCTGGCCATCAAAGCGCCTGAATTCCCCTCAGCAGTTTGTGTTCGTGCCAACTGATCGGCCCGGATAAGAAGAACAAATGCTCTCTGTTCATTTCCGACCCAGACCGCTTAGCTGATCCCTTTGACGCAGCCCGATTCGCGACCATGACATCACAGGCAATCGATATCGATCTTGCTGAAGTCTTCGATCGCGTCTTCGACAGCTACGTCATCAATTTGGCGCGTACGCCAGAGCGGATGGCAGGCTTCCTGAAGAGGAATGAAGCCTCCGGCATCACGTTCCGCCGGTTCGAGGCGGTGGATGGGAATGTTTTGAACGACGAGGCGGCCGTTGAACTTGGCCTCATCAAACCGAACACCGTTTGGCCCAGCCGCGGCAGCATCGGCGTCGCACAGTCCCATCGGACCCTTTGGGAGAGAGTGATCGCCGATCGTCGCCCGGCAATCGTGTTCGAGGACGACGCCTGCATTCGTCTCGACATCAGGCGCGCCTTAACGGCGGCAACATCAAACCTCAGCGATTGGGACATCATACTGCTCGGCTACAACACGGATTCTCTGCTTGAGATCAATGTTGTCGCCGACCTCGATATCAGCGGCCTTTTCGCGGTCAGGTACCCGACCGCCGCGCAACTCGAAGCCTTCTCGATCGCACATAGCCAGGTCGGCCTGTTTCGCCTTCGACATGCCTTCGGTCTGTGCGGATACGCCATCTCTCCCGCGGGCGCCGCGCGACTGAGCCAAGTGGTATTCCCCATGGACAACCGCATGCTCGACTTCCGGGCGACGAGGAAGCAATTCGCGGCCTACTCCATCGACGGAATGATGAATGCCCACTACCGGGCCCTTGCGGCTTTCGCCTGTTTCCCGCCGCTTGTGCTTGCGCCAAACGACAAGAGACGTTCGACCGTGACAAGAGGCCGAACCTGATCGCCGATTAGCGGCCGTTCGGAAGGCCGCACAGGAAAGGCCCGGATGATTGCGCCGTCTGGCTATTCCTGTCGGCCGCCGGCAGGCCGTCCCAGACTGACAATCGCTTCGAAAACGCGCTCGCAACACTTGCCGTCGCGGAAAGGGAATGTGTCGACGGCACGCTGTGCGTAAACCGGATCCGGGGAATGACCGTTGAGGAAACGTTCCAACGCTTCAACCAGAGAATCCTCGTCCTGGAAGATCGGACCGAAACCATCCTTCTCGAAATCGAAATAGCCGCGAGTCCCCGTGTGGCCGCCGGAGAAGATGCCCTGCCGATCGAACTGATAATACATGATTGGCTTACGCAGAAAGGCCATGTCGAAGGCCTTCGAAGAATAATCGGTGACAAACATGGACAGCGACCGGAACAGCGGTTGGATCGTCTGCCCGTCGCCGAACGTGCGCACTTCCACGGCCGGCGGAACGTCGAAATAGTCGATGTATTGCTCGAGGTTTGGATGCGGCAGGAAAACGACGTGGCTGCCTGCCCGCTCGGCCGCGGCGGCGAGCCGCGGTGAATGCAGAAGGGACTTCCACCGCTTCGCATATTCGGACTCGTAGAACCGCGCGTCCTTGGCACGCGCGTTGCCCGGCCCTTCGGCACGGCCGGTAAGTGAAATTCGCCATGTCGGCATGACCAGGACCAGCCCGGCGTCTGAGCTGGGCTCCGCCAACAGCGCATCGTGACGCGGAAGCCCGGTGAGGACCGTTTCCTTTGCCGTCAACGCGTAGCGCGAGCCGTCTTCGATGATCGACCGATGTTCCCGCGTCGTGCTGGTTATCAGCCGATCGATTGGCAACTCATTAAACCATTCCGAATAGTCGGCCTGGGTGACTCCGTGCTGGAGAAACACGAACTTGTACTTCAGACGGTCGCCGAACATGGAGTGTCCGAGATATCGCAGAACGTAGTGGTCGGCCTGCGACGAGATAAGGAATTTCGCGTTGAGAAGGGCGAGTGCGTGCTCGGGCTCACTGAAGCCGAGCAGCCGAAATCCCTCGGCGGCGAGCCTGGTCCAGTGCCGCGAGCCGCGTTGCAGGATGAAGAAGCAGTTGATCGCCGGCACATGGGTTCGCACGAAACGGTAAAGGTGCTCGGCGCTGTCGTCGGCCTCGGTATCGCGATCGATGAAAAGCCAGGCATCGCGATACCTGGCGGAGACCTCCGGTGCCAGGGCGACACGTCGCAGGTCGCGAACATGAGGCGGAAGCAGTGCCTCCGGCAAGACCGGCGGGCTCAACGCGGACTGAATTGTCCGCAAAGGAATTCCGTTGTCGTGCCGCGCCCCGCCCGCCTCCATGCGGGCGGCCACACCGTCGATTTCCGCGTGCAGGGTTCCGTCGCGACCGACCGGTAGCCAGCGGATTTGCTCGTAGACGAACGGCTCTCCCATCAAATCGATGGTCCGCACCTTCCTATAGGTCGGAGCAATGGGCGCCCCGTCGATACGGAAGACCTCGGTCGGTTCCCACCGGCGGCTCCAGTAAACCAGCCTGATCAGACCGGCATCCCTGTCGACATTTGTCACCCGGGCAGTTGGCCGCTGTGGGTCGCTATTCTTGAAGCGATTCAGGATCCCGATGCGGTGGGACATCGGAAGGTTGATCGAAAACGATTCGATCGTCTTCGCGTCGATGAAGGAAAAAACCTGGTCCAGCAGTTCCAGGTATCGGCGCTGCTGATCCCCGCTGAGAAAAGAAACCGACTGAGGCTGATCCACCGCACGCGTCAAAGCCCAGGACAGGCAGTAAAGGATCATGTTCTGAATGAAGACCGGCGCGCCTTCGCGACCTCTTCGCGCTTCGTGCAGCAGGTCGAGATAGGCGAACCGCAACTCGTCGTCATAGGACGCCGGACGCTGCCAGCCAGTCTGCGACAACGATGATCCGTCGAGACGTCGCCGATGAAAATACGTGGCCGCCGGTTGGAAGATCAGCGTCTTCTCAGGCACGCGCAGGAAGTAGCGGCCTGAAAAGTGTGCATCCTCGCTGGCAGGGCGGATGCGCTCGTCAAAGGCAAGGCCGTCGGCAGCAATAACATCACGGCGCCAGAATGCGCCGCAGACCGTGATCTGGAAGTCCTGACCGAGATCGGCCACCGGCACCGCGCGCTCGCCACCGGCAAACCGATACCGAAGCGGATGTCCATCATTCTCGGACCGTGTCGCCTCGATATAATGCACGACGTTGCAGGAAATCGAGGCGATCAGGTCCGCGCCATGCCGCGCGATCGTCTCACCCACCCGCTCGAAGTACGTCGGCGAGATGAAGTCGTCCGGGTCGATGAAGGTTACCCATTCGTGGCTGACTTCCGCCAGTCCGCGATTGCGGGCGGAGGAAAGTCCACCGTTCTGCTGACGCACATGGCGGATGTTCTTCGGATACTTCCTCAGCCATCGTTTGATGGTCTTGCCCGAACGGTCCGTGGAGCCGTCGTCGACCAGGATCAGCTCGATATGCTTGCGAAAGTCGAGCGTCTGGGAGGTGATGGACGCAAAGAAGTCGTCAAGGTATCTGTCGACGTTGTACACGGCGGAGACTATGGAGAACGAGAGCGTCGGCTGCCGCGGCGATGAATCACTCCCGCTCCGGGCTTGTGTCGTTGCCGCCTTGGACGCCATCACTCTGCACACATGCCGGAACTGATATCGCTTGATTGGAACCCGTACCGCGACGCGACTGGCCCGAAGGGGCTCGCCTGAAGTTCATTCAGCAGAGATCCAGGAATTGATGG
Organism: uncultured Alphaproteobacteria bacterium; assembly: GCA_963798195.1. Classification (GTDB taxonomy): domain Bacteria; phylum Pseudomonadota; class Alphaproteobacteria; order Rhizobiales; family Kaistiaceae; genus CAVSRC01. The sequence goes on from CAWCSF010000010.1 coordinate 1,736,494, forward strand.
GGGCACGTGCGTGTTGCCACTTGCGGGGCTCGGGAAGTTGAACCCTAACCCCCGGAGAAGGGAAACGACAAGTTGACCGAAAAGTCGCTGACAGTGGGCGGAGTGGCGGTCCATTCGGTAACGACGCCGGTCGCCCGCCTGGCGGCATATGCAACCGTTCCTCTCTCGTTCGTCAGTCTGGCCGATCGTCCTTGGCTGAATATATTGGCGGCAATCTATGTCATCGCTGGGGCCGGATTGGTGGACGTGATAGGCGGCGGCAGGGTTTCCAGATTTGGCGTGACGACCGGCTACATATTGGTTGGCTGGTATTGCGTTCTGCTTTCCATTCAGGCTTGGCACGGCCAGCTCTTTGCCGACCCGCTGATCTATTCAGCCAACATCCCGACGTCGTATTTCATACTGCCTGTGTTTCCGTTTCTTGTTTTCGGATTGCAGTCGCTGCAGCCAAAACTCGAGGTCTTCGACCGTGTTGTGTTCGCCGCGATCATCGCGGCAGCGTGCATCGCGCTCTATCAGTTCCTCATATCGGGCGTGGAAAGGCCCCCTGGATTCAGCACCAATCCCATCGTGTTCGGCATGATAGGCCTCGCGTGGGGCGTCTGGCTCTTTTCGCGCGGCCTTGCAGGCCCGACCGTCAAGCGGCTGGCGATAGCCGGCGCTCTCGTGGCGCTCGTCCCGGTAGCCCTTTCGGGCAGCAAGCTCGTCTGGTTCTGCATGCTGCTCACGTATGCGGGAGTTTTCGCAAGCTGGGCAATTCAACATCGGCGGGTGCGGCTTTTGGCCATCGTCGCAGCGACCTCCGTCGCTGCCGCCGGATTGCTCACGCAGACGCATTTCGTTCGGTCGCGACTCGTGCAGATTACTGGCGATGTTGGCGCTTTTCTAAGCAGCGGCGACACATCGGGGTGGTCTTTCGGCCTGCGCTACGCCGTCGGGGTGAGCGCCGCAAACGCATTCCGTGACAGCCCCTGGCTCGGCTACGGCGCGGCGCAGGTCAAGCTTGCTGCCATCGAACATCGACCGTCGAATGTCGTGAACTTCGATTTTCTGTATCACCTGCATAACGAGTACCTCATGTCCGCCGTCGCCTTTGGCCTGCCCGGATTGCTCTTGCTCATCACGCTGCTTCTGCTGTTTTTCCTTGCTGCTTTCCGCTCACCTGATCCGGCGATGAAACGCTTCGGTTACGCCATGGGGGTCGCGCTGGCGGTGTATATGGCTGCCGAAGTCGTATTCACGCACCCGGACCTCGAAGGACTGGTCTTCCTCGCCCTCGCCTTGCTCGTCGTGAACGCGGACCGACCGCAGTCTGGCCGGCGAGCATGATGGCGGTCGCCCTGGACAAGCGCGAAAGGCCGACCAACGACCTGCGCTGGCCGGCTATACCCCTCCTTGTCCTTGCGCTGGCCCTGCTTATCGGGGCGGCGGCGTTTGCCTGGTCCCAACGCAGCGACTTCTTCCGGGTCGCGCAGACGGCCGTCGTCATCGAACAACCGTTCCATGGCGGAAAAAAACAAACCGTCCAGGGCTCGGTGGTCTGGAGACTGGTGCAACACGCTGCCGATGATCCGGAGATCGCGGCCACCATCGAGGTGCCGCAGCACGGTCTTACGCTGACCTTGTCCATCCGCAAGAATACCGATGCAAGCCTGCCAGCAAGTCACCTTGTCACTTTGGCGGTAGAAACGCCCAAGGCCTTTCCCGACAGAGCCATTGCCGAAGTTGGCATGATTGGGTTCGAAGCCTTGCCGGGCGACTCCAGGAAGGAACTTGCTGGAACGGTGGTCGATCTGGGTGACGGCAACTTCCTGATCGGCCTCTCGCCGGCGCCACCGGACGTGACCTACAACCTCGATCTCATGCGCACTCTCGGTGTTCTGGAATTGCCGTTGACTTACAAATCCGGCCGGCAGGCGACCCTTATCTTCGAGGAGGGTTCCACCGGGCGTCCCCTCTTCGGTCAGGCGACTTCTGCGTGGCAGCCATAGAGGCGCCGTCGGGTTGGAAATTGTGCCGCCGTCCGGGCCTTCCTAGACGGACTGACATGGCACATATTTGGCCCCGTCTCCTGACAATCGATCCTTCATGACCGCTGGCCCAAGATCTCAATGACCGCGAAAGTTGCTTCATTTGTTCACGATGTCGCGGTCGCCGCCATGGCGTTCCTGTTCGCCTATTTTCTCCGTTTCAACCTGGACACTCCACCGAACATCGGCGCGGTTCTGGTCTATACGGCCGTCTATGCCGGGTTTGCCGCGGCCGCATTCCTGATTTTCGGCGTCGAGCGTGGCGTGTGGCGGTTCGCGTCGATGACCGACCTGCGCAATATCGTGATGGCCAGCACGACGGCCGTGCTGGCCTTCCTGCTCGGCATGTTCCTGTTCAATCGTCTGAACCTGGTGCCACGGTCGGTACCGGTCATCGCATGGTTTGTGATGATCGTGTTTCTTTCGGCGCCCCGCTTTATCTATCGGATGATGATGGCCCGGCCCTCCGGCCAGGTGACCGGCAGTCGCATCAAACTGCTCATCGCAGGCACGCCCGCCGAGGCCGACACCCTCATTCGCCAGTTCCGTCTCGAGACGAGTGGCGAGTACCACGTGGTCGGCGTTATCTCGTACGCCGGGAACCTTGCCGGGCGCCGGGTCCGCAGCGTTGACGTTCTCGGCGGCGTCAGCGACCTGAAAACCATCCTTGAACAACTCGACAGCGCAAAGCTCCGGCCCGATGCCCTCGTCATTGCACGCCCCAGGGAACACCCCTCCGAAGCGGCCCGAACCAGCGAGGTGGGCATCGCCCACGGCGTGCGGGTCACACGCATGGCGGAAGGCGTATCTCCGTTGGGCGGCTCGCGGCCAAAGCTCAACCCGCTGACGCTTGACGATTTGCTCGGCCGCGCTCCGGTGCGGCTGGACGCGAACCGGATGCGGGCATTGATTGAACGCCGCTCCGTTCTGATCACCGGCGCCGGCGGCAGCATCGGCTCGGAAATCACACGGCAGGTCGCCGGCTACGGGCCGAACAAACTTGTCATCGTCGACAGCAGCGAATACGCCCTTTACACCATCGATCACGAACTCCAGCAGGCGCATCCGTTGTTGCCGCGGAGAAGTGTGATCGCGTCGGTGCGTGACCGCGACGCGATGTTCCGGCTGATCGGCGAAACCCGCCCGGACATAATCTTCCACGCAGCTGCCCTCAAGCATGTGCCGTTGATCGAAGCCAATCCGTGCGAAGGCATATTGACCAACGTCATCGGCACTCAAAATGTCGCCGACGCCGCGGCAACTCATGGCGCGCGGGCGATGGTAATGATCTCGACCGACAAGGCCATCCGCCCGAGCAGCGTGATGGGCGCCAGCAAGCGCGCCGCCGAAGGCTATTGCCAGGCGCTGGAACTCAGCGGCACGGGCACGCGGTTCATCACCGTTCGCTTCGGCAACGTCCTCGGCTCGAACGGGTCCGTTGTGCCGCTGTTTCAAAAGCAGATAGAGGCCGGCGGCCCGGTGACGGTGACCCACCCGGAGATGAAGCGCTATTTCATGAGCATTCGCGAAGCGACGGAACTTGTGCTCCATGCGGCCGCCCACGGCCTGGCCGATCCAAGAGAACGCGGCAATATCTTCGTGCTCGACATGGGTGAACCCGTGAAGATCGTCGACCTTGCCCGGACCATGATCAGCATGTCCGGGCGGGTGCCCGACGTCGATATCCAGGTTGCTTTCACCGGGATCCGCTCCGGCGAAAAGCTGTTCGAGGAACTTCTCGACCCCGACGAAGCGAACCAGCCGGCGGGCGCGGACGGGCTGATCGTGGTGACGCCGCGACGGGCCACCCTTGCGACGCTGGCCACGCGCTTCGAAGTCCTGCAACAGATGGCCGCCGAGGGCGATGCGGCAGGTGCCTTGCGCGTCCTCTCCGAGATTGTTGTCGAGTATCGGCCTTATTCTGGCGCCACGGGCGAACTGACCACCACTCCGGTCCCGGAGAATTCCGTACCGGCGGGCTGAGCCTTATCCCGAAGGCCGGGCATATCTCAGCCACGCGATGGCCGCAGCCGTCAGGGCAAGTCCGCTGCCGAGCGCAACGAGCGGCGTCGACAAGCCCAGCACCGACAGCGCGATCAGGACGATGCCCACGACGATGACAATCGATGTCACCCGCGTGTGGCTCAATCCCCGGTCGACACCGCGCTGGTAGGCGTGATCGCGATGCGCTTCGCTGACCGGCCTGCGCTGCGACAGCCTGTAGCCCAGCGTGCTGGTTGCATCTGCGGCAAAATAGAGAGGCAGAAGGACGGCCGGCACCATGGCGCCCGCGGCGGCCGTGGTCAGCAGCAGCCAGCCGAGCACATAGCCCAGCGTGGCGCTGCCGGCATCGCCCATGAATACCTTAGCCGGCGGCCAATTGAACGGCAGGAATGCGAGAACGGCGGCGCCGACCACGATCGCCTCCGCAATCGGCAACCCGAGCCCCGGCTGAACAATGCCGACAACAACGATGCCGGCGGAGATCACCACCGCCTCGCTGGCCGCAATTCCATCGATGCCATCCATGAAATTGAACAGGTTCACAAACCACAGCCATGCGAGCCCGGCCACCAGCCGGTCGACGCCGAAAGGAAGCGCATCGGACAACAGCGCCGTATCGGGCGAGACCGAGGCCAATGCGCCAATGATCGCCGCAGACTGGATGGCGAGCCGCACAGCGATCGAGACCCGGCGTACATCGTCGACAAACGAGATCAGGGCTATCGCAGTTGCGCCGACCAGAACCGACAGCGTGATGCCACTGCCGCCGATGAACCAGAGCCCCGCCCAGGCAAACAGGATGACTGCGACAAAACCGATGCCACCGCCTCGCGGCACCGGCCGGGCATGCGACGAACGCGAATTGGGTATGTCGACCACGCCGCTGTTCTCGAGTACGACCCGAGCGACGGCGCAGGCGGCAGCGGACCCCGCCAGCACGACCGCCGCCAGAAGAAATCCGCTCGCCAGGGAAGGTGCGATCATTGGGTCTGGACGGGGCTTGCCGGTGACGTCGATAGCTGCTGCATTCCAAGGTGATTGCACTCTGGAAGGCCGGGCGGTGATTGGCAATCGTTGCGGCCCCTTCAATATGAGCCCATGACCCGAATATTGATCACCGGTGCAACCGGCTTCGTCGGACGGCACTGCGTGCGCGCACTCGCCGACTTCGAGGTGGTCGCGACGGTTCGCCGGGCGGGGCCCGAGATACCCGGTGTCGAGCACATCGTCGTCGGCGATCTTGCCGAGAAGCCGCAATGGTCCGCGGCCATGTCCGGCGTCGAAATCGTTGTGCATCTCGCCGCGCTCGCCCACGCCGATACTGCTTTCCAACACCGCAACCACGATCTTTATGAACGCGTGAACGTGACGGCTACCATCTCGCTGGCCGAAGCTGCCGCCGGGGCCGGCGTCCGCCATTTCATCTTCGCCAGCACCATCGGCGTGCACGGCCAGTCGACCGACGGCCGTGGCCCGTTGCGCGAGGCCGACCCATTCCGGCCGCAAAGCATCTATGCGCAAAGCAAGGTCGCGGCCGAACGCGGCCTGACAGAGATCGCAGCCCGAACCGGCCTCCCCTGCACGATACTGCGGCCACCGCTCATCCACGGCGAAGGTGCGCCGGGAAATCTTGCGACGCTGTCCAGAGCCCTGCGCGCCGGGGTGCCCCTACCCCTGGCCTCGGTGGTCAACCGCAGGGCTTTCCTCGGGATCGCCAACCTGGCCAGTTTCGTGCGGCACAGGATCGAAAGCGGTGCGGACGGCGTCCAGCCGTTCCTGATTGCCGACAACGAGCAGGTATCGACACCGGAATTTATCGCATGGCTGGCTGCTGCATCCGGCCTGACGCCACGCCTGTGGCCCTTCCCCCCACCCGCGTTGGCCGCAATGCTGAGGTTGCTCGGCCGCGGGTCGATTTCAGAAAGTCTGATGTCCTCCCTTGAAGTCGATCCGGCCCGGTCGCGATCTACGGGCTGGTCGCCCCCGCACACGCTGGCCGAAGGTTTGCGGTTGGCCGCCACAGCCTCTAGAGGATGACCGGGGCCGCAAAGGACAAGTACCGCGCATTGTCAGAATAGGAAAAGCCGCGCGTGCCGACGCTTGCCGAGAGGTTCAAAGGCCGCAGATGGCAACTCCAACTCATGGGGTGGCGGGCGCGGCAAGTGCTCGCCGGCATCGGGCACCGACCGGCGCCGCTTGATGTTGTGGTCATCCAGTCGGCCGATCCGATGGCCGGCGCCGGTTTGCTCGCCCAGTCGTCACGCACAAGTGCCGAATATTGTCGCCGGCACGGCTTCGAATTTCGCCCGTTTCTCGGTATCCGCCGCGGGGTTCATCCGTGGCACGCCACGTTCAATCGCGTGTTTCAACTGCGCGAACTCTCCGAGCAGGGTTTTCGCGGATGGGTTTTCCATCTGGACGCGGACGCAATCATTGTCAGCCTCAATTTCGACTTGCGCTGGCTGATGCCTAAACGGGACGTGGGGCTCATCGCTTGCCCAAGCGGGGCAACGGACCAACCCTGGGACATCAATTCAGGCGTCTTCCTGCTCAATCTCGGCTCTGCGGAGGGACGGCGGATCGTAGATCGCTGGTATGAGAGCGTAATGGCCATACCGGACGATGCTTTGCGGCATGCCCCGAGTTGGGGCGATCTCACCGGCGACCAGGCGCGCTTGCACACGATCCTGATGCGAGATCCGGAACTCCTCCGTGCGCTTCATATCGCGCCGAGCGAGATCCTGAATCACTACAGTAGGGAAATGGAGAAAGGCGTGGTGCACCCCCTGCCCTTTGGGACACGTGGACATGTGTTCGTGCGCCACTTTTTTCGTGCCAGCGGCGGCACGATGGATCAGCGGGCCGCGATGCTCAAGACGGTGGCCGACGACGTCCTCGGCCGGGATGACAGGCTCGCGATCATCCGGCCGAACGAGCGGGAGCAATAGCCAAGGTTGCCGTGACCCGCGTCGCTTGTGCTAGAAACGTGCGCGCTCAGGCGACGCACGCCGAAACCACCGCTCCGGGGCCCGACAGGCAAATCCCGGCAGAAAAGGGGTAAATGCGGGTATTGCATTTCTATAAGTCTTACATGCCGGAAGAAGAAGGCGGCGTGGCGAGGACGATTAATGCGCTGGCACGCGCCTGCCAGGCCATCGGCGTCGAAAGCACGGTTCTATCGCTCAGCAACGCGCCTGCCGGCGCTCGCTTGGAGATCGACGGTCACGCGGCCGTCAAAGCGCACCTCGATTTCGAGGTGGCGTCTACGGGGTTCTCGGCGTCCGCCTTTCGACTGTTCGCGGAACTCGCGCATAAGGCGGATATCGTGCAGTACCATTTCCCGTGGCCGCTGATGGACGTGATCCACTTTGCCACCCGCGCGAAGCCGCCCGCCGTGCTGACCTATCACTCGGACATTATCCGGCAGAAGCGGATGATGCCCTTGTACCGCCCGCTGATGATGGCGTTTCTCTCCAGCGTGGATCGCATCGTGGCAACCTCGGAGAACTACGTTCGCACCAGCCCGGTGCTCGGCAATTACCGGGACAAACTCAGCATAATACCGATCGGAATAGACCGGTCGTTCTATCCGGAGCCAAGCGAGAAGCGAAGGGCCGGCTGGCGGCAACGCGTCGGCGACCGGTTTTTTCTGTTTACCGGCGTCCTCAGGTACTACAAGGGCCTGGATTCACTGGTAGACGCGGCCAAGCTGATGAACCATGCCGTTGTGGTCGCAGGCGACGGGCCGCTGGCGCTGGAGCTGAGGCAACGGATCGAACGTGAGGGCGTGACAAACGTGCATCTTGTTGGGGCAGTGGATGAGGCCGATAAGCTGGCCCTCCTCGACCTTGCGACGGCTTTTGTCTTTCCATCGAACATGCGGAGCGAAGCTTTCGGTCTCGCGTTGCTCGAAGCGGCCATGTCTGGCAGGCCCATGATCACCTGCGAGATCGGCACCGGCACGAGTTACGTCAACATCGATGGGCTGACTGGCCTCGTCGTTCCCCCGAACGATCCGGCAGCGCTGGCAGCCGCCATGACGAAGCTGGCTGAATCATCGGAGATGGCCACGACCATGGGCCGGCAGGCAAAACAGCGGTTCGACGAACTGTTCCAGGCGGAGGCGATGGCACGGCGTCATCTCGACCTGTATCGCGAAATAACGCGTTCCCGACTTCGAACGCAGCGTCCCGGGGGGCAGAACTGAGCGATAATTCACCTGGAGCCGGGACGGCCGCAAGCACGACCTGGGACGACATCCTGGAGGCCATCAAGCGGTTTGTTTATCTCGCCTGGTTCTTCGCGTGGAGCGATACCCGGGCCAGGTACAAGCGCAGCGTGCTCGGCCCCTTCTGGCTTGTTCTCGGAACTCTGTTCGGCGTGACCGGGATCGGACTCATCTGGGGAGCCCTGCTCGGTGCGGAGAGATCGAATTTTGTTCCCTCGCTGACCGTCGGGCTGGTCATCTGGAGCCTGATATCGGGATGTATAACGGAATCGACTGGCGCGTTCTTCCGCAGCGCACAGATCATCAAGAACATCCGGACACCCTCCCTGCGCATTTCGCTTCAGTTGGTGTTCCGCCACATCATCATCTTCGCGCACAACGCGCTGATAATCGTCCTGGTCACAATCCTCTATCCGGAAAATCTGTCGCCTGTAGCCCTGCTGGCAATTCCGGGCCTCCTGCTGGTCTTCATCAATCTGCTTGCCGTGGTGCAGGTGTTTGGCTTCGTCGGCGCCCGCTATCGAGACCTGGAGCCGCTGGTGACGGCGCTCATGCCCATCCTTTTCTTCATGAGTCCGGTTATCTATCGTGCACATCAGCTCGGGGCGGCGGAGCTCATCATTACCCTCAATCCGATCGGGTACCTGATCGACGTGGTGCGCGATCCGTTGCTGGGCGTGGCTCCGCCGTGGCATGTGTGGGCAGTGACCATCGTCATGACCATCGTGAGTTGGTGGGTCGCGTTGTGGATCACCAACAGCAAGGCCCAGCGCCTGGCTTACTGGGTCTGACGGAAACGCACCGATGAGCAGGATCCGGCTCGACAACGTCACCGTGCAATACCCGATCTACAACGTTCGCGGGATGTCGCTCAGGAACAGCCTGATCGCCATAAGCACCGGCGGGCGGCTGGCGCAGGAAGCCCGCCGCATCGTCTCCGTGACGGCGCTCGACAGTATCAGCTTGGACCTCAAGGATGGCGACCGCATCGGACTGATCGGCCACAATGGTTCCGGCAAGACGACGTTGCTGCGCACGATCGCCGGCATCTTCACGCCTACGTCGGGTACTATCGAAGTCGAAGGAACGGTTTCGACTGTTTTCGGACTCGGAGCGGGGATCGAGGAGGAGCTGTCGGGCTACGAAAACATCATCCGTATGGCGATGATGATGGGCGCCACGCGCGACCAGGCCGAAGCCAGCATTCCCGGCGTCGAGGAATTCACCGAGCTTGGCAATTTCCTGTCCGTGCCGATGCGTACCTACTCGGCCGGGATGACGACGCGCCTGCTATTTGCCGTGGCAACGTCGGTTCACCCCGACATCCTGCTGATTGACGAAATTCTTGGCACCGGGGACGCAGAGTTTCAGGAAAAGGCGCGGCGACGCATGGCCGCCTTCATCGAGAAGGCGAGCATCTTTGTGCTCGCGTCGCACTCGGCCGACCTCATCCAGTCGTACAGCCAAAAGATTGTGCGCTTGGAACATGGGCGCATTTCCAGCATAACCAGGCCCGAGAAGCCTAAGGAACCGACCACACCCGTCTCCGGCGACTAGGGCCGCGAACGGGCAACTTGCCTGCCCCACCTCTCTTCCCGGCCGAACTCCCCACCCTGGAGCCTTGCTTCCCCAGGAAGCAACCTCGCGTACTCAGAGACCAGCATGCGATTGTCGGTGATCATTCCGGTTTACAACGAACGCCAGACGCTGGCGAAAGTATTGGCGGCGGCCGGCAGCGCGCTGCCGGGCGTCGATAAGGAACTCGTGGTCGTCGATGACGGTTCGGTCGACGGTACTCGCGAGTGGATGAAGTCCAACATCCCGGCTGCGCCGCAAACCGCTTTTTCCGTGGACATCGACCGAGACGGAAATTTGTCGCTGGCGGAGCATGGTGGCGGCGCGCGTATTACGGTCAATGCGATCTACCACCAGAAGAACGCCGGCAAAGGTGCCGCCCTGCGAACGGGATTTGCTGCCGCGACCGGCGATGTGTTTGTCATCCAGGATGCCGATCTCGAGTACGATCCGAACGAATGGGCCGGCATGTACGATCTGATCGCCGGGCGCGCCGTCGCCGACGTGGTCTACGGTTCGCGGTTCTACGGGCGTCCGCATCGTTCGCTCTATTTCCACCACTATCTCGGCAACCGCCTGATCTCGCTCCTGTTCAACATCTTCTTCAACCAGACGCTGACCGACATCGAAACCGGCCAGAAAATGATGACAGCGGCGGTTGCCAGGTCGCTGAACCTCTCCGCCAACGATTTCGGCATCGAAGTCGAAATCAGTGCCGAGATCGCCCGGCAACGAACCTTGCGCATCTACGAACTGGGCATTTCCTACTACGGCCGCAGTTACGCAGAGGGCAAGAAGATCGGCTGGAGAGACGGCGTAAAGGCGCTCTGGTATGTCATGAAATACCGGTTCCGGTGACTGCAACGGGGGCGCGGGACTATTGATCGGCCGTATCCGGTGGATCCTTTTCAACCCGGTATTTCTAACGGCGTTCCTGGTCGCGGCCGCGCTGATCGCCATGGGCTACGCCACCGGAAGAAACGATCACCCGATCCACGGTGACGGCTGGGGCTACTACGCGCACTTGCCGGCGATCTTCGTCTACCAGGACTTTCACCTGTCATTCCTCAACGATCCGGATCTTCCGTCGAGCGTCACCTGGTACCGCCACAGCGGAGGCTGGCAGGGGATGCATCCCAACGGGGATGGCTTTCTGAACAAGTACGCGTTCGGCCCGGCCGTCATGCAGATGCCGTTCTTCTTCGTCGCCATGGCCATCGCCAAGGCAACTCTTCCGCAGGTAACGGGCTTTGAGGCGCCGTTTCAGCTGGCCAACGCGCTGTCGGGGATCTTTTACTTCGCTCTGGGCTGCTTCTTCGTCTATCGGACCATGCGTTTGCGGTATTCAGCAACTCCAGCGGCACTGGCCCTGGCGTTTGCGGTCTTCGCGACGAACCTCCTGTTCTATGCGACAAAGGACGGCTCGTACGCGCACGTCTACGGCTTCTGCCTGGTCGCCGGGCTATTCTTCCTCGTGGTGCGACGCGTCGAGCGAGGCGGCGCGCCTCCCTTGTGGGAATTCGCTCTTTTCGGGCTCTTGATGGGCGTTGCCGTGATGGTGCGGCCAACGAATGCCATCGTCGCGTTGCTCTACATTGTCTTCATCCGCCGCGCCCAGCTGGCAGCAATCGTGCGCGGCTCGGTGCTGGCATTTGCCGCATCAGTCGTCGGCGCGCTGCCGCAGATGCTGCTGTGGCTGGCCACGACCGGAAGGCCCATCTACTACAGCTACACAGGCGAAGGCTTCCACTTCGAGCATCCAAGCGTCCGGCCATACCTCTTCCTGCCCAGCAAGGGCGTGTTTTTCTGGCACCCCGCCTATCTGATCATGTTGCTGGCTGCCGTCGCGCAGATCCCCGTCCGACGGCTGGAAGGAGCCGTGGTCTTCGTCATCCTCGGATTAAATCTTTATATCGGCGCTTCCTGGGGCGACCCCACCTTTGGCGACACTTTCGGATGCCGTCAGATCGTCGAGATGATCCCCCTGATGATGATGCCGATGGCCGCGCTTATCTCGGGGATATTGAAAAATCCGGGACAGCGCTTGGTGGCTGCCGTGGTGGCTGCTCTCCTGATCACCCTCAACACGGTCCAGTTTTACGGCTATGTGATCGGTACGCTACCGCACAACCACGTGACACTGGCCTCCTACGCGGAGTTCTGGAGAAATCCATTCGGACTGTAGCGCCGCCAATGCAGCGGCTCGCGTTACGCCTGCAAACGGGTCGCGATTCGCTGCGCCGCCTTGCGCATCTCTCCGTCAAAGGTCATTCCCATCGCAAACGCCTGGCCGCGCTCCGCGATCTCGGCGCACTCGCGGTCGTGACTGCGACACCACGCGACTTTCTCTCTCAGGTCCGTCAGGTCGGCCGCGACCGGAACGTAGTGCTCCCACGCATGCAGGTCGTCATAGTACCATTGCCGGTAGCCGAACCGCGATCCGATCTTGATAACGCAGCAGCCGAAAAGCAGTTTGATGAACAGATTGGACCAGGTGTTGCTGTTGCCGTCGCAATCCAACCCAAACTTCTGAGTTCGCCACGCGAACGGCGTTATGTACCCGCCTAGAAGGCCTGCGTCCCCCAGTCTCCTTTCGTCGAATTTGGGATCCTGAGACTGCACGACCTTGTGGAACCTGACATTCACGCCGGGTTCGTCATGGAGGAGGAGGCACATGCGGGTCCTCTGCAGCAGTGACTCGTCACCTGGCCGCATGTCGCTGCTTGCGATTTTTCCCTGACCGGTAGTCGATCCACGCCAAACAATGGCATCGTCACGATCGACCCAATTTGCATTTCCTGATCTGGCGACAACCCGGAACGGATCGTAACCCCTGGCGGCATAAAAATCGGAGTCCGGAACCAGGATCGAGAGATCATCCCTGGAACAGAAGCTGATGAAGTCCGGCGCTTGTTCGTGGCCGTCGGATATGTCCGCGAATGCCACCAGATCCCTGTCGATAAGGGAAGCCAGATAGATAAGCGGCCGCAGCCTGTGGGCGAAAACGCTGGCAAGGCCAAAATCCCGCAACGCGGTCATGCAGTCGAAACCGATCGTGAGTTCATCGCCGATCTTGCGAAGTCTCACAAAGTGCAGCCCACCATGAAATCGCATTTGGGCGAGCCGAACGCGTTCGCCAATGCCCTTCTCGCGAGCATGGTTGTTGAGAAGTCTACCGAGAGCGGATTTGCGATGGAGGCTCAGCCGAGCTTGCTGGATCGCACGCGCCCACATGCTTCTGGACCGCCTTAATTGATTTCCAGACCGCTGCCGACGGCGGCAACGAGTTCCGCATCCTCGCGGTTAACAGACCGCAGCAGATCGACCGCCCTTCCGTAATCCGACTGTTCTTCAATCGCACGGGTGTAACCTTCCGGCGCGACGTTGTCCCGCGGCATCACCGTGGACGCATCACGCTGAAATCGCGCAATCACCCGCTCGGCCAGCCGCTCCTGACGGTCGTAGTGGTCCAGCAAAATCGGATTTCTCGAAGCCAGCATCTTCAGGAAGAGGCGGGTCTGCCAATTTGAAACGCGGGCAAAGAAGGATCGGCGGAGGTTCAACGATTCAAAAAGTGTGCGCCCGTCAACCTCGCTGAAAAGACAGTTCTGCGGTTGGCGCTGCACGAACGCGTAGAGTGAGGCGGCGCGACTGACCGGTTCGCGTACCAGGGAAAGGTAGATGATCGGCCGCCTGATGGCCGAGACAAAAGGGGCATCGGTCGAGAAGTGACCGCAGATCGAATCAAAACTGTTTGGGTCGCTCGGTGGATTCTTGCCTAGGACTGCAAGAATCTCCGCCTCGCGGCCCCACAAGATGTTGTTATCAAAATATAGCCTCAGCCAATTGATAAAGGACGTGCCGCCGGTCTTTGCGGCATGCAGAAATATGGCGACCGGTTGCCCCGCCGACTTCTCTGCCTGAACAATCATTCGTGCATCCCAGTCCGACAGCGCCTGTCGGAGACGCCCACACACCGCTTCCACGCAGACACCCTGGTGCCTTCCTTTGCCGCGCCGCTCGCGGGGCAAAGGCCTGTTGGCGCATTGAAATAACGGATTTGCCAAAATTGCATGCGTCGATGCCTACCTTCGCGTCCCACAGATCAAGGAAACAGTAGCGACAGAAACCCACTGCCGTCCATGGCGGATGCCAGTTCGCCAGCACGAGCGAGGCTCTTCTCGCGCAATTCCGCCTGACGGGCCTCGGACTGGACCTGCTCCGCAATGAACCGCGCCAGGTGCGCGAAATCCTTTTCCGCGAAACGAAGGCCAGCGTCGCCAAGCACCTCGCGCGTCGCCGGAATATCGTAGGCAGCGACCGGCAGACCGTGGGTCATGGCCTCGAACAGCGGCAGGCCGAACCCCTCGTCCTCGCTCATCGACACGTAGAGGGTTGCCCATCGGTAGCGCTGCCGGAGGTCCTCTTCCGTGAGGCTGCCGCACCAGGCCACCCTGTCAGCGGGAATGCGCAGGTCGGACGCCTGCACCCATTCGAGGTAGTCGCGATAGGCCTTGTCACCGCCGCCGCCGACAATCGCCAGTTCCGCGTCAGGGCTGAGCTTCAGCACCTCCGCAAACAGGGCCAGCACGTCCTCTACCTTCTTGTGCGCCTTGATGCGCCCTACGGTGAGCAAGCGGAGGCCCCGTTTTACTGCTGGTGGCGCCGGTGGCACTCCCTGCCCGGCCGACCAAAGCCTGGGATGGATCGGCCGGATGTCTTCGACGCGCCACGGAGAACCTGCGCCGAACCGAGCGACGAGCCGCGCGGCGTTTGCACGGGAGTTGGCGGCGAGCCGATCGAAGGCCTGAAGCAGCGGCACCTGCTCGTTGGCCGCCGCACACACCGCTGCCAACTCGGGGTCGAAAACGCGGAGCAACTCCGGCGTGGTAACGCCGTGGTAGTAGCCAATCCTGGCGCGACACTTCATGTCCAGCACGGCCGGAAGGAAGCGGTCGGCCGTCGAGAAGAAGTGGAGGATCGTATCCGCCGGCGCCAGATCGCCGGCAAGGCAACTGACAGGGCGCACGACATCATTCACCTGGAGTTCGAACCGGTCGGCGTAGAGTACCGCGCCAATTCCATTCTGGCGGAGCAGCGACCAAACCTGGAAGCAAAGATTACCGATAGCGTCTCTGGTGAATATGTTGTTGGAGACTATCCGCACAACGCCGTCTTTCGCGGGAACGAAGGCAGCAGAAGCAAAGCGCTCGGTTTCCCATTTGCGTTCGCGCGTCTCTCGAAACA
The DNA here is from genome assembly GCA_963798195.1 of uncultured Alphaproteobacteria bacterium. Classification (GTDB taxonomy): domain Bacteria; phylum Pseudomonadota; class Alphaproteobacteria; order Rhizobiales; family Kaistiaceae; genus CAVSRC01. The sequence goes on from CAWCSF010000010.1 coordinate 1,751,578, forward strand.
ATTCCAGCTGGCCGCCGTCGGCAAACGCCGGGATACGGTGCAGGTGAAGAATGGCATTCGTCGGCCGTTGGCGCAGGACGGCATTTACGATCCATCGGCTTCCGGCAATCGCCTCCGGATTGAGCCACCGATCCTGTTCCGTTAGGCCACCGACGACTGCCTTCGCGCCGTCCCGGTCGATGGAGATTTTTCCCGAGAGTTCCCGGTTGCTCTTCGGCAAAAGGGCGAACTGCCACCAGCCGAGATGTCCCGCCGGATGCACCGGATTGTCCAGGGCATAGATGTCGATTACCAGCACAACGTCGGTGAGATCGGAAATGCCGGATAGGCCGAGGGTGAAACCGCCACCTTCGGAGAGGACAATCGCCGTTTCCCTGAACAGGACCGTTGGAATTTGCCGGCTATCGACCACGGGCCGCCGTCTCTTTTTTCAAGCGTTCGACGAACGCGCGCGTGAGTTCGAGATAGACGTCGCCATGGGCCACCGTCGGCTCGATGTGGGTATTTTCGTGGTACTCGTTGAACGTGGATATGACGACGAGATCAGGCAACGCCGGCAAGCCCTCGACGAAAGCCATGCCGCGACGATAGGTGTCGCCACCGCGGCGCGGCACTTCGCGGAATGCATTGCCGCGGCGCCGGTCGTCATCGAGGGATCGGTCATCATAGCCCGGCGACAAAGTGGCTATACGCAACGGCAGGCCCGCCTTCTCGCTGCCTGACATGGCCGCATTCCAGACCTTCTCCCACTGCTGTTCCGATGCCAATTCCAATGGCGAGAATGGCGCCATCCCGTCAAACATGCCGAAGGTCAGCTGCGGTTCATCCATACCGGCCGGCAAGCGCAGACTGATGGCTACGTTGGAAAAGGCCTCCGTCGCCTCCACGAGGGAGCCGACATAACCTGCGTCGCCATCGAGGACGCCCGACCAGAACCAGAATAGCAGAGGCCTGTCGTTGATCCTCAGGTAGGCATCCCGGCCCGCAAAACGTGCCTCGATGAGGCGGATGACTCTCAAGAGTTCATCACACGACGCGTTATAGGGTGAAATTTGTATCGCCAGCCGCAGCGGCTCGCCCCGCGCGGCGGCAATGTCGAAAGCATGCTGGATGGCGAGGAGTTCTATCTCGTTCACCCCTCCCTCATCGACGTGCAGGTTGAGAATCGCGTAGTCGAGACCCATGCTCCTGAACAGGGCGAAATGGTGCTCGATCGTGCGGCCGCGGGCGGAGCCATAGTACCCGAGCAAAGGCTTTTCGGTGACCGCGCCAAATGCCGGGTGGTCGTTCCAGTGGGCCGCCCCATAACCCTCGCCGTACCAGAGATAATACTGAATGCCGACAAGCGTTTCGGACGGCGGCCGGGGCCTCGCCGGCGGTTGGGCCACCGCCCATGCGTCGAACGCCTCGACAAGCACGGCCTCCAGTTCGTCCGCCGTCCTCTGCCAGGAGTAGTTCAGCGCGGCGTCCCTACCGGCGCGGCCCATCGCCTGGGCCGCGCCGGGGTTTGCCTGCAGGTGCGACAGCGCCTTGGCGAACGCCGACGGAAAAGCCGGCAAGAGCAGCCCGCACTCGTCCTTGCACACCTCGACGAAGCCACCCTCCTTGACCGCGACGACCGCCCTGCCCGCCGCCATGGCCTCAAGGACAACGATGCCGAACGGCTCCTTGATCGACGCGAATACAAACGCACAGGCGCGCGCCATGATCAGTCGAAGCTCACGGTTGGTCAGCCCAGACATGAAGAAGACGCGATCCGAGACGCCGATGCGAGCAGCGAGGTCCACGAGGCGCTGACGCTCCGGCCCCGATCCGACGACGACGAGCTGGGTCTCGTCGGTCATCGAGATCGCTTCGATCAGCAGATTGATTCTCTTGTGCGGCCAGAGCTGGCCGACCGTCACGAAGAGGTTCCGGTCGATTGGCAGGTCGATGAAACCATCGACGTCGACGCCTGGATAGATGATGTCCGAGACCGGCTCGCCGTATACATCCTCGAGATAGCGTGAGGAGTAGGCGCTGTTGGCCACGACGCGCTCAGGTTTGGCCGACTTGTCCATGGCGTCGATCGCGGCCAGGTATGCCTCGTAGGGCGAGTCTTCGATCCGGTCGTAATTGTATTTCGGATAGATATGGATGTTGCGGGCGATCGCACCGCCGGCCTGCTCGGCGTTCTGTTCAAACCGGAGGTCGTGGAGAATGCGCAGCGGCTCGTGCGGGTACCACACCATCGGGTGGAGATCGATGAGGTGGGTAGGCCACAAATGGGTGTGATAGATGTCGTGCCGTCCGATTTCCTGGCGCCATATCTTCGGCAGCAGCACGGCGTTGAGCAGCATGGAGTGCTCGCCCTCGAAATGCGGGTTGAGCAGGCGCAGAGCGACGCCATCGCCAACCCCATGTTCGCCGAGAAGCGCCTTATCGAAAGCAGTGGAATAGAGCGTTATCCGGTGACGCGTCTGCCAGCGGCGAACGCATTCGATCACGACCCGCTCGGCGCCGCCGTATTTGTCGAGCAGGGGAACAATGATCGCGATGTCCATCGCCGGGCATTTCCTGAGGCACCGCGGTCATTCGCGACCTGACACAACTGAATGGGAGCGGAACTTACCCGGCAGACGGAACGAGGGTCTAGTCGCCATCTGTCGGCGTTACGGACGTTCGCGCGGCGTTTTTGGCCCGCACGATCGGGCAGCCAGTAGCGCGTTCGCAGATTTCTCCCAGCTTGCCCTCTGCCAGGTCGCGGCGCAGTTCGCGGAAGGGCTTCGCGTTGAGCGCTTCGGCGACCCCGATCTCGAGGTTCTCGGTGTCGATTTCGGACCAGGGAACAACGGCCTCGCGGATGTAGCAGCAAGGCGTCAGGCCGCGATTCAAAAGGTAGGCGGTCTTCCACGGCTCCGAGCAAATCGGAGCCTGCGGATTCGGCGCCGCTACGTTCCGTGCGAAATCATCCCACTCGATCGTCAGCGGCATACCAACGGCGCCAGCCAGGGCGCGCGCACGCTCGCCGATGCGCTCTAGTTCATCGAACGGGATGCACTCGGCGTCATAATCGAATTCCACGTCGTAGTGGCGCGTCCGCTTCTCGTCGAGATGATCTTCCAGGTAGAGGGCGCGCAGGACGACGCGGTCGACGCCAATATCCTTCATCAGGCCAAGAAACGCCGCGATCTCTTCGACGTTCGAACGCATCACGATGAAGCTGACGTGCAGTTCGGGGAGATCGCCATGAAAACGCTTCTCGACGCAGAGTGCCCTCAGGTTCTCGATGACCAGATCGAAGCGATGATCGCGGTAACGCTTGTATCCCGCAGCAGTCGCGGAATCGATCGACACGTATACCCGCGCGGGCTTGCCCAGAAGGTTTCGGCGAACCTTGGCCGATAGGGTCTGTCCGTTGGAGGTGAACTCGAATGAGCGATCCCCGGCGGTCAGGATGTCTACAAAATCGCCGAACTTCCGCTCCAGCGGCGGCTCGCCATAGCTGCAGTCGTTGACGGCGACCGGCAACTCCATGAAGCGCCCGAGGCGCCGCGCGAATTCCGGCGTGAATAGCGGCGAACCCTTCTCAAGCCGCTTGGCCCAATCCCATGAGCAATAGACGCAAGGTTCTTCGTTCGCGATGTTGCATGTTTTTGAGAGCGTCACGCGCAACATCGGCGGAACCGACGCGATGGTTTCGCTGCCCGACAGGAACTCGTGCTCGTTGAGCAAGGCATTGGCGTTGCGGTCGCGCATGCGGCGGTGACGGGCGCCGTCCGCATGTGGAACAACCTTTGACAGCATCAAGCCGAGATCGCGCTGGTCGAGCGGCGCGCGAAACGGTTCTTCGACGCGAACCTTGAGTGCTCCGTCGCCGCCAAGCGGCAGGTCGAGCTGTTGCCACCCGTGCAATAGCGGTATGCGCTCTACGCCGGTTCCGTAGTCGACCAGGATGGCATTCTCTGTCGGCAGCGAGGCGAATTGCAGCGACACGAAGCGGTGGGCGGCGTTGTCGGAGACGATTTCGAATTGGGGCCGGGTCCAGCGAAACGCCCCATGTTCGTTGTATTCGACTGGCCAACTGCAGTCGTCCGGCACCATCAGGAGACCGTCAGCCGTCATAAGCGCGACCATCCAACAAGTGACAACAGAACAGCCCAGGACCACTTGGCCCCAGCGCGCGCGGCATACTACCGTTCAGCGCCTTTGTGGCAACCGCTCGCTCAACGGGCGAGTTCCCAATTTTCTTACCTACGCTGCCCCAATATTCCCTCATAGACCGGAACGAGGCTCGCAAGGGTCTGGTTCCAGGTAAATCGGGCGCGAACGAGGGCCAACTGCGGCGTGTCGCCATCCGACTGCGCCCGGCCGACCGCAAGGGCATGGCGCAACCCCGCAGCGATTTCGTCCGTCGCTCCCGGATCGACGTAGCTGGCCGCGTCGCCGAAATACTCCCGCGCACTCCCCTCCCGTGTAAGGACCAGCGGGGCATCCTGCGCGGCCGCTTCGAGGGCAGCGAGGCCCGGCGTCTCCAGCATGCTCGGCAACGCGAACGCGGCGCACGCCCGATATGCGTCCCTCAGCGCCGCCGACCGGGGCGGCAGCGGTCCTAGATATCGCACCTGGTCGCCGCCGACGGCCAGCACGTCCTCGAGATAGGACGCGTCGCGGGCATGTCCGATCAGCACCAGCTTGTGGTCCGGAAATGCCCGCATGGCCTCGGCCAGACGCACCTGGTTCTTGCGCGGCTCGATATTGCCGACGTTGAGGACAAACGGTTCCGACAGATCGAAGCGGCGTCTGAACGCCGGAGCTGATCCCCGCGTGAACGCCCTCTCGTCGACGCCGTTGTAGACGGTTACGAACTTCTCCCGCGGGAGATCCAACACCCGGCCCAGAGTCTCTCCCTCCAGATCCGAATTGACGATGACCCGGTCAGCCAACCCGAGCTGGGTGCGTATCTCGCCGATGGGGTAGTCGCCCTTGGTGCGCTCGGTCAGCCAGAGGCTGGAGGACACAACAAGCGGCAGGCCAAGTTCCTTCACGAAAGCACAAAGATGATGCGATCCGCCGACACAGGAGAAGAAGTGGAAAACATCGTGGTCGAGGAAGCGCGGGCGCCACGGATTCATGAGCGTTACCGCCGCGCCATGAGCCGGCAGGTGACGCCGGTATGCGTCGAGCTGCACTTCACCCCCGCCGGGGGTGTGGAACGCCATCGGGTAGGTCGCGAACAGAACCTTCATGCGCCCCTGCCCTGGATCGTCGGCTTCGTGGCCGCCACGATCGCCAGCATGCGGGATAGCCGCTCATCCCAGGTGTTCGGTCCGACCGCCTCGCGAGCTTCGCTCTCGGTCAGCCGTCCGGCGGCGAGCTGCGCCGATATCGCGCCCGCAAAGGCCTGCGGCCCCTCCCCGATCAGAAGCCGCGGGATATCGCCGGTCGCATACGGCGCCGGCGTCGACACGACTGGAACTCCGGCGGCTAGATACTCGTAGAGTTTCATAGGAAAGATCGCTTGGGCAAAGGCGCTCGTATCGACCGGCAGCAGGCCGACGTCGATGCCGCGGAGGTAATCCGGCAACACGGAGTAAGGGCGATAGCCAAGCGCGTGCACGTTCGGCAGCCCGACCAGCTCTGCCAGTGTCGGATCGGCCTGCCCTTGGCGTTCCTCGCCGATCAGCACGATGTGCCACTCCGGATGAAGCCGGGCGATCTCCAGAAGAAGACCGAAGTCGAGTTTGAAGTTCGTCAGAACACCGTGATAGCCGAGCCTGGGTTGTGGAATGCGGCGCAGGTCTTCCGGCACCGGCCGCGCGGCAAAGGCAGTGCCGAAGTGATCGACGTCCGCAACGTTCGAAAAATAGTGCGCGTTGCTGGTGAGCGCCGCGCACTTGGCCTGAAGCGGCAACGAGGTCGTGAACACCGCATCGGCACGTCGAAGGAGCTGACCCTCGGCGGCGTCGAACGCCGAGGTGTCCACACCGGGGACGACCGAAAGGTCATCAACGCAATGGTAGACGAGCCTTTCCGGCCGGATTGCATCCAGCGCGTCATGGATAAACGGGTGATAAGTCCACACCAGCGGATGCTCGAATCTTTGCCGGCGGAGCACGCGGCGAAGCGGATGCTGCAGGAGGAACCGGTTGATCGCAACGACGACCGGATTAGCCTTCCAGATGGGGATCACGATCGGCGAAATGACCCACAGCGACGGGCGCACCTTGCGGGCGCCAAGGATGAAATCGCGGGCACCCCGGGCGAGGCGACGACCGATGCGGCGCCAGACGATTCCGCTTCCCAGATTCGGCGGCCTGAAGCCGGTGGAGTCGACATAGAGCACGCGCCATCCTCGCGATGCGAGACGAACCGCCGTGTGCTGCTTGTTGGTCCAGTAGCGATCCTCCCAGTCGGCACTGGAGAACAGCACGCAGTCGCCTGCCGGCATTTGCGACGCCGTCCCGTTCGCGCTCATGGATTGGCGCGACCCGACAGCAGCGAACTCACGATTCTCTCCGCCGCGCGTCCGTCGCCGAATGGGTTGTCCATCGTCCTCAAACGCGCCGCGCGGGCCGGATCGTCGAGCCAGGCCACTGCCTCGCGCTCGATCGCAGCAGGGTCGATACCGGCAAGCGTCGCGAAACCGGCCTCGATGTTCTCCGGCCGCTCCGTGTGTTCGCGCATGACGACTACCGGCACGCCAAAGCTCGGCGCCTCCTCCTGGATACCGCCGGAATCAGTAAGGATGAGCGCTGCGCGGGCCACAAGATCGAGACTTGCCCGATAGGACACGGAGTCCAGCAGTGAAAGGTTGGCGATGCCGCCCAGCAAAGCGTGAACCGGGCCGCGGACATTGGGATTCGGATGGACCGGAAATACGAAGCGGATATCCGGATAGCGCCGGCAAAGGCTTGCAACCGCACCGCAGATGCCCTCGAGGCGCTTGCCGAATTTCTCGCGCCGATGGCATGTCACCAGCACCAGGCGACCGCGAGGGTCCGCCAGCGCGGCGACCGCGGAATCGGGCGTCGCCCTCCGGTCGCGCATCAGGGCGATCGCGTCGACGATGGTGTTGCCGGTAACGACGATGCGCGCTGGATCGACGGCCTCCTTCAGGAGATTCGCGCGGGCGCGCTCTGTCGGTGCAAAATGCAGCCGCGCGATGCGCGCAACCAGGCTGCGGTTGCCTTCTTCGGGAAATGGATCGTCCAGTTGATGGCTGCGCAGGCCGGCCTCGACGTGGCCAACCGGAATACCGCGGTGGAACGCGGCAAGAGCAGCAGCCAGCGTCGTGGTCGTGTCGCCCTGGACCAGGACCCAATCCGGTCTTTCGCGCAGGTAGACCGCGTCGACACCGGCGATCACGCGGCTGAACAGAACATTCAGCGGCTGGTCGGCCGTCATCACCGCCAGGTCGACGTGCGGCGCGAGGCCGAAGGCGTCCAACGCCGGCGGGAGCATGTCATGATGTTGGCCCGTGGAACAAAGCACCGTCTCGGCGCGGCCTTCCAGCGCGCGAATGACCGGCGCCAGCTTGATGACCTCCGGTCTCGTACCAAAGGCCACAAGCACCTTCACGGGTGCACCGGCACGACGAGATCGCCCTTCGACAGGCGATGGGATTTGCCGGCATAGGTCACGCAGATATCGTGGGCCGCTGGAGCAGCAGACCTTAGCGTCATGACGCTCCGGCCCTCGCGGACTTGTATGCGGGCTTTCTGGCGAAGAAGGTCGAGAGCATCGTCTTCACTCAGGAACAACGGCGCCCTCGCCCTCGCGCCTATATGCGAAAGCAGCGCCGCGTGCGCGACAACGCGGGCCTCTTCGGAGGCCCAGCCATAGTGGTAGCGCGCAGAAAACGGGTGGTCGAGATATCCGAACAGGCTGCGGGACTCGTACGCCCGATCGTATGCCGAGAAATAATCCGCCATCGGTTCGGCTGTCTTCAAAAGGCAGTCTCCGTGGAGCATGCATTGCTGCGTGTGAAAGACGAAATCATCCCCGAATCCGGCAACCGGGCCGCCGCGAGCGGTCACGGTCTCGGGATATGTACCGATAGAGCCGCCGATGACGCCCTTGTAACCGCAATCGGCAAGCGCCCGCACGGCGAAATCCGGCGTTTGGTGGAATGGCGAGACTGCGTGCCGCGGGCGTATCCCGACCTGCTGTTCCATCAAGTCGGCCGATTTGGCTGCTTCCATTTTGGCATTCGTATAGGTGCCGCCCCAGTCGGGCGCATGGGTCAACGAATGGCTGAGGATGCTGCCGCCGTGCGCCGCAACCTCCCTGGCGAAAACGCCATTCGCGGGCTCCGACAGAGTGGCCGCATGGATGGCCAGCGAGAACGGGACGCCACGTTCCCGATAGGCGTCCGCCAAGAACTTCGCCGAGGCGACGTCTTCGTCGCAGTCGAGGCGCATGGTGATGGCCGCATCGTGCCCAAAAGGAATTTCGCCGAAGACCGGCTGGCAGGCGAGCGCAGGAGCTCCGAACGACGAAAGGAAGTCCTCAACTAGGCGCCATTCGAAGGAATCGATCGGGCCGACCGGCCGGTTGAACCACAACACCCACGACTCGCCCATGGGAAACAGCGCGGCATAGGTCGCTGGCGGACTACCATCGGTCTCGATGCGCGCCAGTTCATGTTCGGCAGGAAGGCGCACCCACTCCGAGATCGACCATATCGAGCCGTCCGCGCGGATCGCTCCGTACCCCTGGTTGTTCCATTCGTCTGCAAAGTCGAAACGCACAAATGGCCTTCGCCACGGCCTGCCGCCGAGGCGTCCGGCGTGCGTCGTGTATTGAATCCGGGCGGCGCTTTCCGCCGGCTTGTGGGCGGCGGCAGGCGAGCACGTCGCCGCGGAGGGATCGATCGGCGGAGCGGCGCGCGCGCCACTGGCTTGCGCGAGCCGGCCGGGAAGCGGCCCGAAGACAATGAGCTTGCGTCGACCGCCGGAGAGCCATTCGGCGAGGTCATCCCCTGCGACGGCGTCCGTGCCAACCACGGTCGCAATACGTGCCGAATCTGCGGCCAGATCGCCCAAAGCGACCTGCCCCAAGCCAACGCTGCGGGCCAGAGCGGCGACGACGAGTTGCGCCGGACGTTCGTGCCTGCGATCGGCACACACCCGAATCATGCCGGGACCACGTGCCTGAATTTCGCCCGCTCGCCCGTTCGCAGAAGATCGCCGTGCGAGACGAACCGCAAGTCGAAAGCATCCGGCCAGGCCGCTTGAATTCGTTGCGCGATTTCCGCCTCGTCGGCGCCCCGGAGGGGCACGAACCGCAAGGTTGGCGGCTTCGTCCGCATGTCGATCTGGAATTCGTCCATCCCGCCGACGCGATGCTGCAACACGTCCATGATGTGGTGCGTCGGATAGTCGGTACCGTGGATACGCACGACGTCATGAATGCGCCCGACCACGTCGCGAAGGTGGGTGCCGTGTTCGCTGACCTCGACACGCGCCAGGTCGCCCGTGCGATAGCGGATGAGCGGCATGAGACGGTTGCGCAGCCCGGTGAGGATCAGTTCGCCGGCGTCACCGCCGTCCGGAGCGGCGGAATTTTCGGCAAAAACCTCGGATTCCAGAACCTCGAGGCCATCCTTGCCGACCTCATAGGCGGCGACGCCCATTTCGGCGAGGCCGTAGCGGTCGACGACGCGGCACTCAAGCACCCGCTCGATCGCTTCGCGCATGTATGGCTGAAGCAATTCTCCGCTGGATTCGAATACTTCAAACGCCTTGCCACGACCGTATCGGCGTTGGACGTAGCCGGCGATCGCATACATGGTCGAGGGATGCGCGTGCGCCAGGTAAGGACGGTGACGGTTGAGCATGCGCCACATCTCTTCAAGACCGGAATCGTCAAAGCGATCGAAGAAGATGTTCGTGCGGTTCATCGCAAGGCACTTGAAGGTCTCGCGGGTCGGCCACCGCTCCGCCTGGGCGCCGGGAAACCGGCAGGCAAAGTGCGTTTCCGGATGGTATTTGGCTTTGCCCACGCGCTCGCGCGCATAGAGAACCACGGCGGCAGCGTAGTCGGCAGCCGCCTGATCGTAGAAGACCACGCAGGAGCGCCCGGTCGACCCGCCGGTCGAGCACCGGTAGTGCCGGCCTTCCGACAGCGGCCGGGACAGCAGGCGGTCGCCCTGCTCGTTGATGATGTCCTTGGTCAGACACGGCAGCTTTTCGATGTGTCGCCGGTCCCGCCGCACGGACTCCGGATCGAAGCCGAGCGAAGCGAAGAGATCGCGGTAGTAGGGCACGCTTGCACCGGCAAACACGAGCAGATCGGCGAGGTGGTCAATCGCGGCCTGGCGCCGTTCGGCGACCGGCAGGGCGTAGAACCGCCGCATTTCGGCCCGCTTGGCCCTTACCTGCCGTCGCTCGGCCCGCTCCGCGATCGGATAGGCGACAAAGGCACTCAGCGCGCCTTTCAGCCACCTTAACGGCGGGCGGGCATCAAGAGCCGGGGCGGTCAGTCGGAGGTGATCCGAGTTGGGCATGGATTCTGACAAGATCTACGGGCTGCCGACTTACACGGTGCGCGCCATCACGACAATCGCGGCGGCCAAACGGCCGCCAACAAGCGACCTTGGCCGGCAGACAATGTCGCCTGCCAACAGCCTGCGTAAGGGGTCGGTTCGGGCCGATATCGCCGAGACCAGCGCCTGGACGCCGGTGGCTTCGTTCCCGGCCGGGCGATACCGATCGGAACCCGTCGAAGCCGGGCCGTCGGAATCCCGCTTTGTCAGGTCCCCAGCACGTCGCTCACCGCCTCGGCGAAGTGGCCGACGATGATGTCCGCTTCCGCGCGCGTCAGGCACAGCGGCGGGGCAAAGCCGACGATATCGCCCTGTGGCATGGCGCGGGCAATGACGCCCCGGCTCAGCAAGGCGGCGACCACCCGCGCGCTGACCTTGTCGCCCGGTGCGAAGAAGGTGCGATCGTCCTTGTTGGCGACAAATTCGACGGCGCACAGCATGCCCTCGCCGCGAACGTCGCCGACATTGCCGTGGGCTCCCACCGCCTCCCGCATGGTCTTGTTGAGATAGGCGCCGACCTTGCCGGCGTTCTCGACAAGGTTGAGTTCGTCCACGAGCTTGAGATTTGCGACGCCTGCCGCCGCGCCGATCGGATGGGCGGAGTACGTCCAGCCATGGCCGATGGCGCCATTCTCATCCGTGCCCCGCGCCAGCACCTGCCAGACGCGATCCGAGAAGATCGACCCTGACAGCGGCGCATAAGCCGAGGTCAGGCCCTTGGCGATGGTGATGATGTCGGCCTCGAGGCCATACTTGTCGGAGCCGAACATGGCGCCCAGGCGACCGAAGCCGGTGACGACTTCGTCGACGATCAGCAGGATGTCGTGCTTCTTCAGGACCGCCTGGATGGCAGGCCAATAGCCCTTCGGCGGCGGCACCAGCCCGCCGGTGCCCAGCACCGGCTCGCCGATGAAGGCCGCGATGGTGTCGGCGCCCTCGCGTTCGATCATCGCCTCCAGTTCGGCAACGCAATGAGCGACGAAGTCGGCTTCGCTCATGTCGAGCCGTGGGCGACGGAAATAATACGGCGCTTCAGTGTGGAGGACACCCGCGAGAGGCAGATCGAACTTCTTGTGGAAGACGTCGAGCCCGGTCAGCGATCCTGTCATCAGGCCGGAGCCGTGATAGCCCCGCCAGCGCGAGATGATCTTCTTCTTCTCCGGCCTGCCGAGGATATTGTTGTAGTACCAGACCATCTTGATGTTGGTCTCGTTGGCGTCCGAGCCGCCGAGGCCGAAATAGACCTTCGACATGTTGCTCGGCGCCCGCTCCAGAATCATCCTGGCCAGCGTGATCGAAGCTTCGGTGCCGTGGCCGACATAGGCGTGGTAGTAGGCCAGTTCCCGCGCCTGGGCGGCAATCGCGTCGGTAATTTCCCGGCGGCCATAACCCACATTGACGCAATAGAGGCCGGCGAAGGCGTCGAGCAGGCGATTGCCGTCGCGATCCTCGATGTAGACTCCGGACCCGCCGGTCACGATCCGGCTCGGGCTTTCGCCGCGCTCGTGCTGTGCGAGATGGGTCGAGGGGTGGAAGAAGTTCTCCCGATCCCACTTGTCGAGCTGGTCGTTTGCGAGCATGGCCTGGTCCTTTCCCATTTCTTTCCGCCGCGTCAGTGCCAGTCGCGGCAGACGTATTTGACTTCGGTGAACGCCTCCATGCCCAGGCGCGCGCCCTCGCGCCCGACGCCGGACTGCTTCATGCCGCCGAACGGGATGGGCGCGCCGGTCACCTTGGTGCGGTTCACCGCGACCATGCCGAATTGCAACGCGCGGCTGACGCGATAGATGCGGCGAGGGTCGTTGGTGTGGAGATACGCGACGAGGCCGTACTCCGTGTCGTTCGCCCGGGCCACGACCTCCTGCTCGCCGTCGAACGGCGCAATTGCCGCGACCGGCCCGAACGTCTCCTCGCGCATGATCAGCGCTTCGTCGGGGACGTCGACCAACACGGTTGGGGCGAAGAACAGCCGTCCGGCGGGATGCGACGTGCCACCTGTCAGGCAGCGGGCGCCCTTGGCGAGCGCATCGGCGACATGATCGCGCTGCTTTTGCACAGCGGCCGCGTTCATCAACGGTCCGATGTCCGGATCGTCCATACCCGGCCCGACCGTCAACTTCGCCGTCGCGTCAGTGAATCGACGGCAGAATGCGTCGTAGACGGCGCGCTCGACGTAGATTCGGTTGGCCGCCAGGCAGTCTTGCCCGGACGTCGCGAACTTTGCCTTGATCGCCTCATCGACTGCGTGACCCAGATCGGCGTCGGCGAAAACGACGAACGGCGCCAGCCCGCCCAGTTCCAGCACCAGCCGTTTCACGGTGTCCGCGGATCGCTGGAACAGCAGCCTGCCGACCTCGGTCGAGCCTGTGAAGGAGAGCACCCGTACGCGCGCGTCTTCGGTCCATGCGCCGACAATTTCCGGCGCGTTGCCAGTGACAACGTTGAAGACGCCGCGGGGGATGCCGGCGCGTTCGGCCAGCACGGCGAGCGCCGTCGCCGAAAACGGCGTTTCGATCGACGGATGCGCCACCACGGTGCAGCCGGCTGCAAGGGCGGCCGCCGCCTTGCGGGTGAGCATGGCTGCCGGGAAGTTCCACGGCGTGACGAGTGCAGCGACACCGGCCGGTTCGCGCCATACCTCCACCTCGGCATCGGCAAGATGCGACGTCACGCTCTCGATGTTGGCGCGCTTGGCCTCCTCTGCATAAAACTCGATGAAGGAGGCGGCGTATTCGATTTCGCCGCGCGCTTCGGACAGGGGCTTGCCCTGCTCGCGGGTCATGATGGTGGCCAGATCGTCGCGTGCGGAGATAACCAGTTCGAACCATCTGCGCAGAACGGACGAGCGCGCCTGCGGCAATAATGCGGACCAGACTGGAAATGCAGCGGCTGCGGCGTCGACGGCCCCCCTCGCGCCGGCCGCCGGGATTGCTGGCACCCGCCCTATCGTCTCGCCGGTTGCCGGATCGATGACGGGGATGGCGGTCCGCTCGGCATCCCCGGTTGCCAGGCCGATGCGCTCGCCATCGATGAAGGCCGCCGCGCAGAACAGCGTGGGATCCGCCAGACCGCGATCTGGCGAGGCGGCAGCCGCAAATGGCGCTGGGGCAGGCTTTGGCATTCTCGCCTCCGGAACGGGTGAGGCGAGATTACCGGCCACGATCCAGAGCCGTCGGCCAAACTCGGCTGCGAAATCGGAGAGATGGCCTGCCGGCACGGTGCGCTGGCGAAGGATCGTCTAGGCGCTCGGTCGGGCGAGCAGATGGACCGGGATTGGCTCGTTCTTGACCGGGGCGGTCACCACGTAGGTGAAATACCTCTGGATGCCGATATGGCGCTCCAGCAGGGATTCGACCAGTTCCTGGTAGTCACCGAGATTGCGGACGACGACCTTGCACAGGTAGTCGATGCCGCCGCCGACCGCCCAGCATTCGATGATTTCCGGAACTTTGGCGATGGCGCTCTCGAAACGCTCGAAATCCTCGCTGCGATGGTTTTCGATGCTGACTTCGACGAACACGATGGTCACGGACCCAAAGGCCTTCAACGAAATCTGCGCGCCATAGCTTTCGATGATGCCGGCCTGCTCGAGCCGGCGCAGGCGTTCCCAGCACGGTGTCGACGAAAGATTGACCCGCTCGGCCAGCGCCGTCTTCGAGATGCGCCCCTCGCGCTGGAGGATGCCCAGGATCTTGATGTCCCGCGCATCGAGTCTCGGAGTATCAGGTTTGGCAGCAGTCACGCCGGCTTTCAGCCCCGTCGGTCGACGATAGGACACTAATGCGGGGGTGGCCGCGGCGTCCAGATTGTCCGACATGCAAAGTGTGGGCCTGTTGGGTGCCAATTGCATCGATCTGTCTAGTTCCCGTCGAGCACCGCCTTGAGAAACTCGCGGGTGCGCGCCTCCTTGGGGTCCGTGAACAGCTCCTCGGGTGTCCCCTGCTCCCTGATCCTGCCCTTGTCGAAGAAACAGACCCGATCGGAGACCTCGCGTGCAAAGCGCATCTCGTGCGTGACCAGCAGCATCGTGAGGTCGTGCTCGGCGGCGAGGCTGCCGATGACGGTGAGGACCTCGCCGACAAGCTCCGGATCCAGCGCCGACGTCGGCTCGTCGAACAGCATGATCTTCGGGCGCATGGCCAGCGCCCGGGCAATGCCGACGCGTTGCTGCTGGCCGCCGGAAAGCTGATTGGGGAACTTGTTCGCCTGCTCGGTCAGGCCGACCAGTTTGAGCAATTCCTCCGCGCGGTCGCGGGCTTCCGCCTTGGACATCTTGAGCACCGTCATCGGCGCTTCCGTGATGTTGCGGAGCACCGTCATGTGCGGAAACAGATTGAACTGCTGGAAGACCATGCCGAGCATCTTGCGCATGGTCCGCAGGTGGTTTTCACCGGCCTTGACCAATTCGCCGTTGCGTTCCTCGTGCCATAGCGGTTCGCCGCCGACGCGGATCACGCCCGCGTTGATCTTCTCCAGCGTCATCAGAATGCGCAGCACCGTCGATTTCCCGGATCCGGACGGTCCGATGATCGTGACCTTCTCACCGGGCGCGACGGTAAAATCGAGTTCGTTCAGGACGATGTGGTCGCCGTAGTTCTTGACCACCTTGTCGAAGGAAATGATCGGCTCCGTCATCGCAGCGGCAATCCTGTTTTTGGCAGGCTCCGGTCGACGAGCCGCACGACGGCCGAGGCGACCAGGGTCAGGATGAGATAAAGCCCGCCGACCATCGAGAGCGGCACAAGATAGTCGAACGTCTGGTCCCCGATGATCCTGGCGACATTGAGCATCTCCAGCACGGTCACCACCGAGAGCACCGGCACGTCCTTCATGATCGAGACGAGGTAGTTGCCGAGCGCGGGAACGACGCGCGGTACCGCCTGCGGCAGGATCACGTGGGTGAAGGTGTGCGCGCCGGAGAAGTCGAGCGCCTTGGCGGCTTCGCGCTGGCCTTGTGGCACCGCTTCGATGCCGGCGCGATAGACCTCCGCCATGTATGCGCTGTACTGAACGCCGAGAGCCAGTGCGCCGGTCAGGAACGCTGGAAGGATGATCCCGTATTCGGCCAGCACGTAGTAGAGAAAGAACAGTTGCACCAGCAGCGGCGTGTCGCGGAAAAACTCGGTTATCGCATAAGCCGGCCAGGAAACGACCTTCAGCGGGACGCCCTTGAGGACGGCAAAGATCAGGCCAAGCACCAGGGCGACGAAGAAGCCGGCGATCGACGCCTCGATCGTGACCACCAGGCCGATAAGCAGCATCGGCAGGATCGACAAGGCGAAGGCCAGTTCGCCGTGCGTTGTGTCCCAGTGATAGCCGAACAGCATCGGGTCAGGTCCTCGCGCCGCGCCATCGGCCGACCGAGTGCTCCAGCAGGCGCATGATGGCCGTCAGCACCAGCGCCATGCCGAAATACATCAGCAGGATGATGGAATAGACCGTCGTCGAATCTTGCGTGAAATTCCGGATTTGCTCGGCGCGAAAAGCGAGGTCGCCAAGGCTGATCAGGGACGCCAGGGCGGTGTCCTTGAGGTTCTGGACGGCGAGATTGCCGAAGGATGGCATCATCTCGGGAATCGCCTGCGGCAGGGCAATGCGCCACAGCGCTTGGCGCGGTGTGAAATTGAGTGCGCGCGCGGCCTCGTATTGGGCCGGCCGAACGGCCTGGATGGCGCCGCGCACCACTTCAGCGCCATAAGCGCCGATGTTGAGACCGAGGGCGAGAACTCCGGCAGCGACAGGCGGCAGCCTCAGGTTGATGCCGATGGCGTCGCCGGCGATGGGCAGCGCGAAGTAGAGCCAGAAGAGCTGCACCAGCAGCGAGGTGCCGCGAAATATTTCGATATAGACGATCGAAAAGCCCTTGATCGCCCAGTTCGATGAAATCTTTCCGATGCCGAAGGCGAAGGCGCAGATGGCCCCGAGGATGGTCGAGAAAACCGTCAGCTCGATGGTAACCCAGGCGCCCTGCAGGAGGGGCCGAAGATATTCAACCCAATGCACCGGCGAAGCACCCCCTTCCACCGCTCCAGTTTGGCAAAGCCGGGCGCTCGCGGAGCGCCCGGCTGTTCGTGTGCAAGGTCAGGCCGTGATCAGCCGGCGCACAACTGCTCGGTCGTCTTGGCGGAGGAGCCGTTGATGTCTGCCGGCGTGAAGCCGTACCCCGACAGGATCTTCTTCCACGCGTCGGTCTTCTTGAACTTCACCAACTCGGCATTGAACGCGTCGCGAAGGTCCTTGGAGTCGGTGTTGAAGTTGAAGCCGCCCCAGCTGCGCACTTCTTTCCCGTCGACAACCGGGTCGACAAAATCGGCGGCGAGCTCGACCTTGTCGCTCTTTCCGGCGAGTTCGCTGGCGGTCAGGCCGGTCGCCGCGTAGGCATCGGCCCGGCCGGTGGCCACGGTCGAGATGGCATCGGCGTTGGCGGCAATCGTGACGATGTTGCTTTCCGGCACACCGAGCGCCTGCATCATGTTGAGCTGGTCGGCACCGGCCATGATGGCGACCTTCATGCCGTCTTTCTTGAAGTCGGAATAGGTGTGGATATTCTTGGGATCGCCGACCGCGACCAGCAGGCCTTCGCCGTAAGAGGTATTGGGGTCGGAATAGACGACCTTCTGGCAGCGTTCGGGCCGGATGGCCATTTCCGCCGCCGTCATGTCGAAGCGGTTCGCCTGGAGGCCGGGGATGAGCGAGCTGAAGCTGGTCACCACCCACTGAATGTTGTCGGCCTCGATGCCGAGCGCCTTGACCACTTCCTTGGCGACATCGGGCCCGGCGCCCTTGGCGTCGCCATTCGGATCGACGTAGCCGTACGGAATCTCGTTGGCGACGGCGATGCGGATATATCCGCGATCTTTCACTTCCTTGAGGGTTACGGCGTTGGCAGCGGTTGAGGCTGCGGCAGTGAGGGCCAGGGTGGTGGCGAACGCGGCAGCAAGCTTCCAGGATCGTTTGGAGAGAGTACCCATTTTCGTGTCCTTCCGGATGTCGTTGCGGATCCTACATGGGGCCGAATATGGCCAAAGGCTTCGAGGGCATCGGTCGAGCGTGAACATTGCTCGATGGGACTGAAATGAAGGGCGTTCTCCGAATGGCCTCGCGATTTCGACTGGGTATCGAAGCGTCGCGGAGAGCGGGTTCGGTGTCGAGGGAAGATATGACTTTTTTTGATCGTCCCGGCAGGAGGATCGGCTATGCACGCGCCGCGGATTTGGAGAGATCGACTTTGTCGGCGAATGGATAGTGTTGCGACCACGGTAAAGGACTGCGCGCATGTATGGTGGTCCGACAGCGCAACGTCACCACTGGGGCGGCCGATGCGGTCATGATTCCCTTTTTGCACGTATTGCAGGCACGAAACCGGATCGCGGGCCAGGTGTTGCGCACGCCGATGCGCGAGGCGGCCGGGCTCAGCCGGCGGGCCGGCGTTCCGGTGCTCATCAAGTGCGAACACCATCAGATCACCGGCAGCTTCAAGCTGCGCGGCGCCACCAATGCCGTGCTCTCCCTTACCGAGGCGCAAAGGCGGGCGGGCGTGGCGACTGCGTCCACGGGTAACCACGGACGCGCGGTCGCGCACGCCAGCCGGGCGACGGGCGCCCGGGCGGTGGTCTGCATGTCCAGTCTGGTGCCGGCAAACAAGGTTGAGGCGGTCCGTGCGCTGGGCGCCGAAGTTCGCATCTCCGGTGCCGGCCAGGACGAGGCGCAGCGCGAGGTCGACCGGCTGGTGCGCGACAAGGGCATGGCTGACATATCGCCATTCGACGACGGCGCGGTTATCGCCGGACAGGGCACGCTCGGCCTCGAGATCATCGAGGATGCACCGGACCTCGATGCCGTGCTCGTGCCGCTTTCCGGCGGCGGGCTCATCTCCGGCATCGGCCTGGCGGTCAAGACACTCAGTCCGAACACCCGTGTCATCGGCGTCACCATGGAACGCGGCGCGGCGATGGTCGCGAGCCTGGCGGCCGGCCATCCGGTCGACGTCGTGGAAGAGCAGAGCCTGGCGGATTCGCTCGGCGGCGGCATTGGCCTTGCCAACCGGAACACATTCGGGATGGTTCGTTCGCTGGTCGACGACTGCGTACTGGTGAGCGAGGAAGCGATCGCGGATGGCATCCGCCTCGCGTATGAGGAGGAAGGCGAAGTGATCGAGGGAGCGGCCGCTGTCGGCATCGCGGCCATCCTTTCCGGCAAGGTCGCGTTGCGCGGGCCGACGGCGCTGGTGCTGACGGGCAAGAACATCGCACCCGATCTGCATCGCCGCATTGTCTGCGGCGGCGCCGCTAACGGGGGATAGCCGCACGATGCCCGAGATGACACTCCTGGCGGAGGCCGATCTGCGGCAACTGGTGCCGCTCGATCTGGACGCCGTCGCGGTCGTCGAGGACGCATTCCGCGCGCTTGCGACCGAGGCCGTCGTCATGCCGCCGATCCTCAGGCTCGACGTCAGGGAGGCCAATGGCGAGGTCGACGTGAAGACCGCCTACGTGCCTGGCCTCGGCGGCTTCGCGATCAAGATCAGCCCCGGCTTCTTCGACAATCCAGGTCTCGGACTGCCGAGCGTCAACGGCTTGATGGTCTATCTCAGTGCCAGGACCGGGCTGGTCGAGGCGCTGCTTCTCGACAATGGATACCTTACCGATGTGCGCACCGCCGCCGCCGGCGCGGTGGCGGCGAAGCATCTCTCCCGCGAGGACGCGACCGTCGCGGCGATTCTCGGCGGGGGCGTCCAGGCGCGGCTCCAGCTCGAGGCGCTTGCGCTGGTCCGCCCCCTTCGCGAAGCGCGCGTCTGGGCGCGGCGTCGGGAGGCGGCCGAGACCGTAGCGGCAGAGGCGACCAGAACGCTTGGCATTTCCGTCGTCGCCGTGCCGTCGCCGGAAGAGGCAGTTCGCGGCGCCGATGTGATCGTGACCACGACGCCGGCAACCTCCCCTATCCTCAGGGCGGAGTGGCTTGCCGCGGGGCAGCACGTCACGGCCATGGGCTCGGACGCGGAGCACAAGAACGAGATCGAGCCGGCCGCTATCGCCCGCGCCACCTACGTCGCGGATAGCCTGGCGCAGACGCGGCGGCTGGGCGAACTGCATCATGCCGTGGCCGCCGACGCGGTCAGCGTAGACGCCGCCTTTGCCGAGATCGGCCAGGTGATCGCCGGGCTCGCCGCTGGGCGGAAGTCACCGCAAGACATCACCCTGTGCGACCTGACCGGGACCGGCGTGCAGGACACAGCCATCGCGACTCTTGCCGTCGCTCGTGCAAAGGCGGCCGGGGCCGGAACCCGCTTCAAGACGTGAGGACAACATGCCAGACGTTGCGTTGAATTTCAGCCGCCAGGAATATGCCGAAAGGCTTGCCAAGACGCGCAGAGCGATGGCCGACGCCGGCATCGACACCCTGATCGTCTCCGACCCGTCCAACATGGCGTGGCTGACCGGCTATGACGGCTGGTCGTTCTACGTCCACCAGGCGGTGGTGGTTCCTCCCGATGGCGAGCCGATCTGGTTCGGACGCAGCCAGGATGTTCAGGGCGCCTTGCGCACCTGCTGGATCGGGGCGGAACACATCGTCGGCTATCCCGACACCTACGTGCAGTCGACCGAACGGCACCCGATGGAGGTGCTGGCGACAACCTTGACCGATCGTGGTTCGGCAGCGGGATCCATCGGCGTCGAGATGGATAACTACTGGTTCTCGGCCGCCGCGTTCGCCACGCTGCAGCGGCATCTGCCGAACGCCCGCTTCAAGGACGCGACCGGCCTGGTCAACTGGCAGCGCGCGGTGAAGAGCGCGCGAGAACTCGATTACATGCGCATTGCCGGGAAAATCGTCAGCGCGATGCATCGGCGGATTGCCGAGATTGTCGAGCCGGGCATCCGCAAGTGCGACCTTGTCGCCGAGATCACCAGCACCGGCATACGCGGCGTCGATGGCCATGGCGGCGACTATCCGGCGATCGTGCCGCTGGTACCGTCGGGATCCGATGCGGCCGCGCCGCATCTGACCTGGGACGACAAACCCATGAAGCGCGGCGAGGGAACGTTCTTCGAGATCGCCGGGTGCTACAGACGCTATCACTGCCCGTTATCGCGCACGGTCTTTCTCGGCCGGCCGACCCAGACGTTCCTTGATGCCGAGAAGGCAGTATTGGAAGGCATGGAGGCAGGCCTCGCCGCGGCCCGGCCGGGAAATGCCTGCGAGGATATCGCCAATGCCTTCTTCGCGGTTCTTGCCCGCCGCGGCATCGTCAAGGATAACCGCACCGGCTATCCGATTGGGCTCTCCTACCCGCCGGATTGGGGCGAGCGCACGATGAGCCTGCGTCCGGGCGATCGGACTGAGCTGCAGCCCGGCATGACGTTCCATTTCATGACGGGCTTGTGGATGCAGGACTGGGGCATGGAGATTACAGAGTCGATCGCCATCACCGATGGTGCGCCGGAGCTGCTGGCCGACGTGCCCCGCCAGCTTCTCGTCAAGGCATGAGGCGAAGGCCATGGATGGCACCGCGCTGAGAGACTCGCCGATCGTCGCCACCGTCGATCTCGATGCCGACGGCGTCAATCACGGTTTCCTGAGGTTGCCCCACAGCCGCGACGACTCCGCCTGGGGCTCGGTGATGATTCCGATCACCGTCATCCGGAACGGCGTCGGACCGACCGTACTGCTGACCGGGGGCAATCACGGCGACGAGTATGAGGGGCCGCTCGCCCTGTTCGAGCTTGCCAATATCCTGAAGCCGGATGTGGTGAGCGGTCGCGTGATCATCGTTCCGGCGATGAATTACCCGGCCTTCCGCGCTGGCACGCGAACCTCGCCCATCGATCGCGGCAATCTGAATCGCTCGTTTCCTGGCCGGCCCGACGGCACCGTTACCCAAAAGATCGCCGATTACTTCGAGCGCGCGCTGCTGCCCCTTGCCGACTGCGTTCTCGATTTCCATTCCGGCGGCCGCACGCTCGATTTCCTTCCCTTCGCCGCTGCCCATGTTCTCGCCGACAAGATGCAGGAGGATCGCTGCTTCGCCGCAGTCAGGGCGTTCGGCGCCCCGTATTCGATGCGCATGCTGGAGATCGATGCGGTCGGCATGTACGACACGGCTGCCGAAAGTCTGGGCCGCGTCTTCGTAACCACCGAACTCGGCGGGGGTGGCAGCAGCAGCCCGCGCACGGTCGCCATCGCCCGGCGCGGCCTTGACAACTTTCTCAAGCATTGCGGCGTGCTGGCCGGCGAGCCGGCTCCAGCGAAGACGGTATGGCTCGATATGCCATCGGGAGATTGCTTCGTCTTCTGCGAAGACGAAGGCGTGATTGAAATTCTCGTTGAACTGGGCGGCGCTGTAAAACGCGGGCAACCGGTGGCGCGCATTTATCCGATCGACCGAACGGGAGTCCGCCCGACCGAGTACCATGCACGGATGGACGGGCTTCTCGTGGCCCGCCATTTCCCCGGCTTGGTAAAGGCCGGTGATTGCGTCGCGGTTGTCGCCGTGGTCGACGCGATGTCTTAGGTCCGCACCCTACCGCGCCGCGAAAGCGTGCGTCCGTCGCGAGGCCCCTTCCGATTGTATGCACTGGATGAGGTATTGCGCCGTATTGGCGGTATGAAGTTCCGTCGCCTTAACGGCCGCGTCCTCGTCATGTGCGCGGATCGCCTCGATGATCGCCCAGTGTTCCAGGCCGGCCCTGCGCATGCGAGCCGGTGAGTTCGGAAAACGGTTGAAGAGTGCACGCAGCAGGTTCGTGTACTTCGAATAGGTCGTCAGCGCCTCGCCGTTGAAATGACGTTCGTAGCAGCGGGAGTGGAAGAGACGGTTCAACTCGCGGCTTGCCGCCGTGTCGTCGCGTTCGACGGCGCCATCGTATTGCTTCTGGATATCGACGATTTCCTCGACATCTTTCGGCGTGTGGTGCTGGACGAACCAGCGGGTGAAATACCCCTCGATCAGTGAGCGAAATTCGAAAATGTTGCGCAGCAGCGGATCGTCGATGACCCGCACCGTGGCGCTTCGGTTGGGGCTGAGAACGATGATCCCCTCACCTTCGAGCTGGTGCAGCGCTTCGCGGATCGGGATGGCGCTGGTCTTGTATCGGGCCGCGAGCTCGGCCGCCTTCAGGCGGTCGCCCGGCTCGTAGAGACCATCGATAATATCGGTGCGAATAAGGTCGCGCAGACGGCCCGTGCCCGAGTCGCCCTGCGATCGTTCCATAATGTCCGTCATGCTGTCCGCGAGTCCCTGAGGCGACGGTTTGCTGATGCCACATTTGCCGGCTGCCACCAACAACGCCGCCGTTGGAGGCATAAAATTGTATATCAAACCAGCAGTTTATATGCATGATCCGCGTCGATTTTGATATACTTGACGCAAGAACAAGGGCCAGCGGCCGCAAAGGCCGCGAGCGCGGGGATCGATATCTTGGATTTGCATAAGGACGACGTGACTTCGGCCGAGCACCGCGCGCCGGCTGCTGGAGCGGCCACCGGCAACTGGTGGGAGCGGCCCTTTCGTCTGGTGCAGACCAACCTGCGCATGAAGGACATCAACCTCGACCCGCAGCGCCTCGCGCAGCAGCTCGAGGAGTTCGGCGCCAGCGCCGTGCTGTTCAATGTCGGCGGTATCTACGCCTGGTATCCGACCGAGCTGGAACTGCACACACGCAACCCGATGCTCGGCGACAACGATCCGGTTGCCGAGATGATTGACGCCGTCCATGCGCGCGGCATCCGGTTCTGCGCCCGCATCGATCCATCGAAAAGCACGCGCGCCACCTACGAGCGCCACCCCGAGTGGTTTGTCCACAACCGCGCCGGCAAACCGCTGGAATACAACGGCACCTACCTCGCCTGCGTGAATGGTGGCTGGTACGGCATCTATCTCCGCCAGATCCTGCGCGAGGCCTTCACGCGCTACGAGGTCGACGGCGTCTACTTCAACATGTTCGGCTACCGCAGCACGGATTACAGCGGTCGCTATCACGGTATCTGCTGCTGCCGGAACTGCGAGGAACGCTTCCGCGCCTTTTCCGGCAAGTCGCTTCCGGTCGTCGAGAACTTCTCCGATCCGGCATGGCGCGACTACCTGCGCTTCCAGGAGGTGACCACCGACGAACTCCACAAGAGCGTCTACGACACCGTCAAGCAGATCAGCCCGAAGACGGGAGTCATGGGTCGCAAATGGGGCTGCGACTTCCTGCGGCTGGAAACCCAGCGCGCGGTGGACAGGCCGCAACCGGAATGGGCGCAGATGGCAGGCGAGCATGCCAAGCTGGCCCGCTCCATGGGCCGCGGCATGAATCATTGCAGCGCGTCGACCAATTTCTTCGACTATGCGTGGCGCTTCGTTTCCGAATCCCCGGCCTGCAACATGCTGCGCTTCGCCCAGCAGCTCGCCGGCGGCGCCTCGTTCGATTACTACGTGCTCGGCACCTTCGACCAGGACGACCGCAAGGCCGCCACTACGGTCGCCAGCCTGTACAACTGGCATCGCAAGAACCAGGAACACTATCGCGATCTCACCTCAGGCACATCGGTCGGGCTGTACAATTCACGCCGCAGCCAGTTGCTCCAGGGCCGGCCGGTCACCGAAGCCTTCCGGGGCGCGTATCTCGCCTTGAGCGAAGCGCGCGTGCCCTTCGATATCGTCAGCGACACGCGCGCCGCATTCGACGATTTCGGCGAACACCTCGCCGACTACGAAGTCATCCTGATGCCGGGCATCGAGTGTCTGGGCGACAGCGAAGCAGCGGCGCTCGATGCGTGGGTCAAGGCCGGCGGCACGCTCATCGCCACCGGGCCCACCGGACTGCTCGACGAAACGGCGGCAAAGCGGGACAGGTACGCACTCGCCTCGCTGCCCGTCGACAAGCTCGTCATGCTCCGCGACGGCATGCGCGGCTCATACTTCCGCATTGCGCCGGACGAATTCGATCTGCCCGATACGCAGCTCACCTATCTCGACGGCACATACTGGCACGCGACGCTCAAGGACGGGGCCGAGGGTGCGCTGCGCCTGATCCCGCCGCAGAAGTTCGGCCCGCCGGAGCACTGCTATCCCGAGGTCGAGTCCGACCTCCCGGGTGTTGTGTCGATGCAGTACGGCGCCGGCAACGCAATCTACCTGCCGTGGCAACCGGACCGTCTCTACTATCGCGATGGCAGCGTTGAGCATCGCGAAATTCTGGCCCAGCTCATCCGCCGCCATCATCATCAGCCGGTTCGGCTGGAAGGTGCCGGCAGGGTCGAGTTCACAGTCCAGCAACAGGCGGGCACGGACCGTCGCCTCGTCCATCTTGTCAACTTCTCGGGCCAGAACAACGGCGCGTATATGGAGCCGTCGGCCATCCACGGGCTTCGGCTTGGCCTCGCCGGCAAGGCGCCGACATCGGTGCGTTCGCTGGTGTCGGAGAAGAGTCTTGAGGTTGGACCGGCCGATGGCGATGGCTACCGGTGGATAGACGTCCCCCCGCTCGGCTATTTCGACGCGATCCAGATCGACGGCTAGGCGGCAGCGTCCGTCTTTACACCGCGCAAGGCCAGCTCTTCCGCAAAATGGCAAGCCGCGGCATGCCCCGGCGCGATTTCGCGTAGCGGCGGGCGTTCGACGCGGCAGATGTCCCTTGCATAGGGACACCGCGGATGGAAATGGCAGCCGCTCGGCAGGTTGGCCGGATCGGCGACCTCGCCCTCGAGGCGGATGCGCTGGCCCTTCTGACGCCTTCCCGGATTGGGCACGGGCACAGCTGACAGAAGCGCCTCGGTGTAGGGATGCTTCGGATCGAGGAAGAGATCGCGCGTCGGCGCGATCTCCACGATGTTCCCGACATACATGACCGCGACACGGTCGCTGATATGCCCGACGACGCTGAGGTCGTGCGATATGAACAGATAGGTCAGGCCGAACTCGTCCTGCAGGTCCTGCAGCAGGTTCAACGTCTGCGCCTGAACCGAAACGTCGAGAGCGGAGACCGCCTCATCGGCGATCACCAGCCTTGGGTTCAGCGCCAGTGCCCGCGCGATGCCGATGCGCTGGCGCTCCCCGCCGGAGAAGGCATGCGGGTAGCGGCGGATGTATTCCGGCCTGAGTTGCACCTTGCGCAGAAGCTCGGCGACGCGGTCCTCGACCTCGCTGCCGCGCGCCACGCCGTTGGCACGGATGGGCTGGGCGACGATGTCCATCACGGTCATGCGGGGATTGAGCGACGAATGCGGATCCTGGAAAATCAGCCGGATCTCGCGGTGATAGCGGCGGAGTGCGGCGCGATCGAGCTGCGCGAGATCGACGGTCGTGCCATCGCCGGCCCGGTAGTGAACCTCGCCTGCGCTCGGCTTGTACACGCGGATGATCGCGCGTCCGAGCGTGGTCTTCCCGCAGCCCGAACTCGCCGACCAGGCTCAGCGTCTCGCCTTCGTTGACCACGAAGCTGACGTCGCCGACCGCTTCGACATGGCCCACGGTCTTGCGCAGCCATCCCTTCCGGATCGGGAAGCGCATGGCCAGGTGCTTTACGTCGAGGATCGGCGTCGCCGTTTCCCTGGCGGTCATGACGCTGCGCCCATGACTTCCTCATCGTAGAGGAAGCATCGCACGCGGCGTCCGCCGTCGAGCATGACCGTTGGCGGCGGCCGGACGTCGCAAACTCCGTCAATGGCGTGCTCGCAGCGGTCGCTGAATTCGCATCCGACCGGCCGCGCGAACGGATGCGGGACGCTGCCGCTGATCTGGTCCAAGCGCTCGCGCCGCCCGAGTTCCAGCCGAGGGATCGACCGCAGCAGCGCCTGTGTGTACGGGTGCTTCGGTGCGTTGAAGATGTCGCCGACCGATCCCAACTCCGCGATCTTGCCGAGATACATCACGAGCACCTCGTCGGCGATTTCGGCGACCACACCGAGGTCGTGCGTAATGAACATGACGCTCATGCCGAAATCGGCTTGCAGCCCGTAAATCAGGTCGAGGATGTTCGCTTGCGTCGTCACGTCGAGCGCGGTTGTCGGCTCGTCGGCGATCAACAGCGATGGCCGGCAGACCAGCGCCATCGCGATGCAGACCCGCTGGCGCATGCCGCCCGACAGCTCGAACGGGTAGCTCTTGAAGCGGTCGGCCGGCTTCGGGATGCCGACCTTGTCGAGCATCGCAATCGCCCGCTCGCGCGCCTCCCTCGGCGTCACCGGCTCGTGCAGCAGCACCGCTTCCGCGACCTGCTCGCCGATTGTGTGAACCGGGCTGAGCGCCGTCATCGGCTCCTGGAAAATGAGGCCGATCTCGCGTCCGCGCACCGCACGGATCTCGCGTCCGCCCGGCTTGGCGCGGGCGATGTCGACGGTGCTGCCGTCGGCCCGGTGCAGCAGGATGCTGCCGCCGACGATCCGCCCCGGCTGGCTGACCAGTTGCATGATTGAGCGCGCCAGCTGGGACTTGCCCGAACCGGACTCGCCGACCACGCAGAGCGTCCTGCCGCGCGGAATGTCGAAGCTGACCCCGTCCACCGCCTTCACGACGCCTTCCGGCGTGAAGAAGTGCGTCGCAAGATCGCGCACCGCGACGATGGCCGCATTGGCCGCCGGGCCGGGAGCCCTCTCGGTGAGCATGGTCTCAGTCATAGGGATCGGCAGCGTCGCGAAGGCCGTCCCCCAGGAAATTCAGGGCAAGCACCGTGACCACCACGGCGGCGCCCGGCCAGAACAGCCACGGCGCGGTGGCGACGGAGCGGATATTCTGCGCTTCCTGCAGCAGCACGCCCCAGCTCACGATCGGCGGCCGAAGGCCGATGCCGAGGAAGGAGAGCGCCGTCTCCGACAGGATCATGAGCGGGATCGCGAGCGTGATCGACGCGATGATATGGCTCATGAAGGACGGCACCATCTGGCGAAAGATGATGCCGAGCTCGCTGACGCCGTCGAGCCGCGCCGCGGTGACGAAGTCCTCCGTCTTGAGCGAGATGAAGCGGCCGCGCACGACGCGCGCCAGCCCTGTCCATCCGACCAGCGACAGGATCGCGGTGATCATGAAATAGACCAGCACTGGCGACCATGTCTGCGGGATCGCGGCGGCAAGGCCCATCCATAGCGGGATCGTCGGGATCGAGCGCAGGAACTCGATCGTGCGCTGCACGACGTTGTCGATCCAGCCGCCGTAGTACCCCGAGATGCCGCCGAAGAAGACGCCGAGTATGAGGCTCAGGCCCACGCCGACCAGGCCGATCGACATGGAAATGCGCGTTCCGTAGATCACGCGGGAGAGCAGGTCGCGTCCGAGGCGGTCGGCGCCGAACAGGTACATCGGATCGCTCGGATTGACCGGGCCGATCAGGTGAATGTTCGACGGAATCAGCCCCCACATCATGTAGGGGTCGCCGCGGGCGAAAAACGTGACCGGATAGACCTTTTCCTCGTCGACCGTGAAGACCCGGCGGAGACTCTCCTTGTCGATCACGACCTTGTAGCCGTTGACATACATGCCGAACGCCAGGCCGCTTTCAGTCTGCCGCCAGAAATGCAGGCCCTGCGGCGGCGCATAGGTGTACTGCGCGGCGAAGCGGTCGGTGCTGAAAGGCGCCAGGAACGGCGCGAAGATCGCAACGACGTAGATGAGCAACACCACGATGCCACTGAAAAGAGCGAGCTTGTGGCGCTTGAACTTCCACCAGGCAAGTGTCCATTGGCCGGCAACGGCGACCTCGCGACGCGCCTGGCGCTCCCTCGCGGTCGCGGCCGCGGCCGTGCCGGCGATTTTCGCCGCGTCGCTCATTCGTACTTGATCCGTGGATCGAGCCAGACAAGCAGGATGTCCGAGATAAGCGTGCCGAGCACCGTCAAGACGCTCAGCATCAGGATAAAGCTGCCGGCGAGGTACATATCCTGCGCTACCAGCGCGCGGAGCAGAAGCGGCCCGGTCATCGGAAGGCTGAGCACGATGGCCGTGATCGTTGCGCCGGAGACCAGTTCCGGCAGAACCCAGCCGACCGTGCTGATGAATGGATTGAGCGCGACACGCACCGGGTATTTCATCAGCAGGCGGAACTCGGACATGCCCTTGGCGCGCGCCATGACGACATACGGCTTGTAGAGTTCGTCGAGGAGATTTGCCCGCATGATGCGGATCAGGCTGGCGGTGCCCGATGTGCCGAGCACAATGATCGGCACCCACAGATGGTTGATGAGATCGAGGACCTTGCCCCAGCTCCAGGGCGCGTCGATGTATTGCGGAGAGAAGAGGCCACCCACGCTCTGATGGAAATAACTGAAGGCGACGTAGGAGAGCACCAGCGCCAAAAGGAAGTTCGGGATCGCCAGGCCGATGAACCCGACAAAAGTCGCGATGTAGTCGCCGGCGGAATACTTTTTCACTGCCGAATAGATGCCGATCGGCAGCGCCACGGCCCAGATGAAGATCAACGTCACGAACGAGAAAACGAACGTCAATCCCAGCCGCTCCCAGATCAGGTCGGCGACCGGACGCTTCAGTTCGAAGGAATCGCCGAAATCGCCATGCAGCAGGATGTTGGACACCCACTTGTAGTACTGGACCACCAAGGGCTGATCGAGGCCGTATTTCTCGCGGAGCAGAACGAGTTGAGCGCTGTCCACGCTCTCGCCTTGCGACGACATGGTAGCTGCAAGCGTGGTGAGATAGTCGCCGGGCGGAAGCTGAATGATGATGAAGGTCACGATCGAAACGGCGAACACCGTCGCCAGCATGTAAACCGTGCGCCGGGCGAGGAATCCCATCATCGGCGTGCGGCCCCGCCGCTTGTCAGGCCCCTGGTGTATACGTCATCCGGTTTGAGCCGGTTGAGCATCGGCTCGTCCGCGCGGTAGCGCCTCAGGTTCTCGCAGATGATGTCGAGCGAGCGGCCGGTGCGGTCCGGCACCTGCGGCGTGAAGTGCGGCGTGATCAGCACATTGGGCGCTTCCCACAGCGGGCTCTCGGCCGGCAGAGGTTCCGGCTCGAACGTGTCGAGGCCGGCGCCGGCAAGGCGCCCTTCCCTCAATGCCGCGAGCAGCGCGACGTCATCTATAACCGCGCCGCGCGCCATGTTGACGAGATAGGCGCCCTGTTTCATCTGCGCCAGGGCGGCGGCGTCGATCAGATGATACGTGCGGTCGGAGAGCGGCACTGCCAGGACCACATAGTCGCTCTCGCGGAGCAGCGGCTCCAGCGTGTCGCCATTGTCCTGGGTGTAAGCGGCATCCACGCCTTCGGGGATAGGGCCATCGGAGCGCCTGTATCCAAGCACGCGCATGTCCATTGCCTTGGCGCGCAGGGCAAGGGCCCGGCCGGTGTTGCCGAGTCCGACGATGCCCAGCGTGCGCCCGGTCAGGCCACGCAGATCGTCCTGGCCGGGGATACCCCACTGGTGCTTCCTCTGGGCTTCGTACAGCGCACCGAAGCGGAAGCTGAGCGCCAGCATGAAGAAGATCGCGTGATCGGCCAGGGCCGGCGACGAGCGGCCGGCCGAACTCGTGACGAGCAGGCCTTTCGCGAAGACCTCCGGCCGTGCCGACTTGTTGAGTCCGGCATGGTCGCAGTGGACCCATTTGAGTTTTGGAGCGGAAAGGACGCGCTCGTCGAGATCGCCAAAGAGAAGCGCCACGTCCGCTTCGGCGAGCGCCGCGCGGATTCCGGCGTCATCCTTGCGGTCGACGCTCAACAGCCTTGCCGGCCGAACCGCCTCGGTGAGCCGGGCCAGGTGGGCATCCTTGAGATCGAGCGTAGAGAGAACGGTTTCGGCTTTCATCACCACCTGCCGCCTGATTTTGCGGGGATCGTAGCCAGCGGGCGGGAAGCGGAATAGCCGGTCATCGAATTTAAGGTGCTCCGCCCGGAGCGGGAGGACTCCGGACGGAGCGAGGTAATCAGTTGGTGGATACCCGGTAATACTGCTCCGGATTGGTCGGGCCGGGCGTCGGATAGATCCACGACGCCGGCATGTTCTCCGGTACGTTGCGGAAGTCCGTGCTGACGATCCCGTAGCCGTCTGCCTCGAAGGCAATACCCATGACCAGGAACTGATCGGCGGCGATGTCGAGCACCTGCTTCATCAGCTCGATCTGCTTGTCGCCGTCGCCGGTCTTCAGGATATCGTCGTAGAGGGCCAGCGCCTTCTTGATCTCGGCCGGCGGTTCCTCCGGCTTCGTCTCGGCGGCGTCGGCCGTCTTGAGATACCAGTTCGTCCAGGCCGGCGCGAAGTAGCGTGAGTCCGGCTGCTGCGGGATATACCAGCGCGGGTCGAGGATGACCTCCTGACCGTTGCCGCCGCCGCGCTCCCACGCGGTCAGATCGAGTTCGCCGGCAGCCCGCCGCACCTGGATCAGCGTGCGGTCAGCTCCATCGACCGTGCAGTCGATGCCGACGGCACGCCAGTACTTCTGAATCAGTTCCAGCGCATCGCCGAATGGCTTGTTGGTGGCGTTGAAGGTCATCGAAACGACCAGCTTGGTCCCGTCGGGCAGCAGGCGATAGCCATCGGCGCCCTTTTTGGGCAGCACCTTGTCGAGGTACTCGTTCGCCTTGGCGACATCGTACTCGGTGTACTGCTTGGCCAGCTTCTCGTTGTAGAAGACCGACTCCGGCCGCGGCGCAGTCTGCGCCGGCGTGCCCTGCCCGACCCATACCGTGTCGATGATTTCCTGGCGGTTGATCGCGTAGGACATTCCGATGCGGAAGTCCTTGTTCTGGTAGACCGCCCGCTTGGCAGGGTCCTTGTGGTTCAGGTTGAACATCAGGGCCACGGCGTTCGGATTGGCCGGGGTCGTGTTGAAGAACTTGTAGTGACCACGCTCTTTGTTATCGAAGAGCACCGGCTTGTTGGTCGCGGTGGCAATCGAGCGATCCTGCATGTCGATCTCGCCGGACATGCCCTTGAGCAGCAGGACCTGCGGATCGGTCAGCACATCGAAGGTCATGCGGTCGATGTAGGGCAGCTGGTTACCGTCCTTGTCGACCTTCCAGTAGAAAGCATTGCGCTCCGCGATCACGCGCGTCGCCGTGCCTTCGCCGTAGCCCTGCACGGTGACCCAGGGGTTCAGCGTCGGAACCTCGGGATTGCGGTAGATGTCGACCTTCTGCCGCATCAGGTCCATCCAGTCGCCGACCTTGGCTTCCTTGACCAGAGCATCGACGTCCTTGTTGTACTTGGGCGTGAACTTCTCGAGGTAGTGCCGCGGGAAGCGCACGAGCTGGATGTCGCTCGGCCGCGAGGTCGCGAGAATTTGCAGGAACAGACCATTCGGCGAGTCGAAGGTGAACTTCACCGTCTCGTCGTCGATCTTGCTGACCTTGACCACCTTGCCATTGACGATGAACGCGGGGCCGCGGACCGGCTGGGTATCGTCGATCATCTTGAAATCGTCGTTGGCGAGGACTTCCTCGTACCAGAACATGATGTCGTCGGCGGTGAAGGGCGCGCCGTCCGACCACTTCATCCCCTTCCGCAGGTGAAAAGTGTATTCGGTGGCGTCGGCGTTCGCGTCGACGGACTCCGCGATATTGGGAATGACCTTCGACCAGTCAGGCGCCCAGCGCATCATGTTCTCGTAGGTCATGGTGCGCATCATCCACGGCAGATCGCCGCCGCCCAGCATGGCCGAATTCCAGGTGCCGCCATACTTGCCGACCGACTCGACGACCGGCACCACCAGCGGATCGGCCGGCAGGCGTTGATCGACCGGCGGCAGGCCGCCCGCCTTCACTTTGTCCGCGAGCGCCGGCGCCTCGTTGAAGGCAGCGGCCGGCGAGGCGATCGCCGTCCACGCGGCAACGCCGACGGCGACGGCGGCACTGCCCCGGATAACCCGTGAAAGCCAATCGGATCGATTGCGACTTCCCTGCATGTCTCTCTCCCCAAGGATCGCCGCGCGACGTTTTGCCGGGGCCATCGTCTTCATTCTTTTTCGGTCCGCTGCATCCGCCGCAAAAGCGCCCGCGCGGAACCTTGACGAGCAAAACTATATAAAAAAGACGCCAGTTACAAATAAGAAATGGTGATTTTGATATAGGATTTTGCCCCTGTGGACGCCGATGCGCGGAGAAACGGGATGCGATGCGCGCCGTTACCGCCGTCAGACGCGGGGCCGCTGGTCCGCGGGTTCGCCAGTGAGCGGAATGGGATTGGGGGCGGCGAAGTGGCAGGCAGCCATCTGGCCCTCGCCCACGTTGGCAAGGGGTGGACGCTCGCGCTTGCAGATGTCCTGCGCGATCGGGCAGCGCGTGTGGAAAGCACAGCCGCTGGGTACGTTCGTCGGGCTCGGCACATCGCCTTCCAGGATGATGCGCGCCTGACGCAGTTCCGGGTCCGGCTCGGGTGCGGCGGAGAGCAACGATTGTGTGTAGGGGTGGTGCGGCATCGTGTAGATGCGCGCCTTGGTGCCGACCTCGACGACCCGCCCGAGATACATGACGATGACCCGGTCGGCGATATGGCGGACCACGGCCAGGTCGTGCGCGATGAACAGGTAGGAGAAGCCTTTCTTCTCCTGGAGATCCTGAAGCAGGTTGACGATCTGCGCCTGGATCGAGACGTCGAGCGACGACACCGGCTCGTCGGCGACGATGAAGCCCGGATCGAGCGCGATCGCCCTTGCGATGCCGATGCGCTGGCGCTGCCCCCCGGAGAACTGGCGCGGATAGCGGTCCATGTGGACCGATGGCAGCCCGACCTGTTCGAGCAGGTCAGCGACCCGCTCGCGCCTTTCGCGGCGGGAGCGCCCGATCCCGAAGACCTCCAACGGCTCGGCGATGATGTCGGCGATAGTCCGCCGCGGGCTCAGCGATCCGAACGGATCCTGGAACACCATCTGCACGTGACGGCGCATCTCGCGCATGCGAGACGGCGTCAGCGCGGTGAGCTCTTCGTCCTCGTAGAACACCTTGCCGGCGGTCGGCTCGATCAGGCGAAGCAACAGCCTTCCCGTTGTCGACTTGCCGCAACCGGACTCGCCGACCAGCGCCACCGTCTCCCCGCGGCCAACCTCCAGCGCGACGTCGTCCACCGCCTTCAGCTGGTCCTTGCCGGAACCGAACGCGGAGCGCCCGCCCTGGAAGAACGTCTTGGTCAGTCCCTCGGCGCGGACCAGCACATCCGCCATCACGCGACCTTCTGCGCCTTGCCCGCCGCCACCCAGCAGGCCGCCGATTGCCCTTCACGGATCGGCATCATCGGCGGCATGTCCGTGTCGCAGCGCGCCACCCGGTCCGGGCAGCGGGCGCGAAACGGGCAGCCCTGCTTGATCGTCCCCGGCAGCGGCACCGAGCCCGGGATCTGGTAGAGACGCCTGTTGTCGCCGTGCAGCCGCGGAATCGATTGCAGCAGCCCGCGGGTATAGGGGTGTGCCGGCGTCGCGAAGATCGTCTTGACGTCGGCCTCCTCGACCACCCGGCCGGCGTACATCACGATTACCCGGTCGGCGATATCGGCAATCACGCCGAGATCGTGCGAAATGAACATGATCGCCGTGTTCAGCCGCTCGCGCAGGCGTTTCATCAGGTCGAGCACCTGCGCCTGGATGGTGACGTCGAGCGCCGTGGTCGGCTCGTCGGCGATCAGCAGCTTGGGATTGCACGCGACGGCGATGGCGATCATCACCCTTTGCCGCATGCCGCCGGAAAACTGGTCGGGATAGGCATCCATCCGGCTCTCCGGATCCGGCATGCCGACCAGCCGCAGAAGATCGACGACGCGCTCATGCCGCTTCTGGCGATCGCCCTCGCCGTGGATCAGCAGCGCCTCGCCGATCTGGTCGCCGATGGTCATCACCGGGTTGAGCGAGGACATCGGCTCCTGGAAGACCATCGCGATGTCCTTGCCGCGGATGTCGGGCATCCTCGATTTCGGCAACGTCATCAGGTCGGTGCCTTCGAAGAGGATCTGTCCCGCCACGCGGCCGGGCGGCTCGGGCACGAGGCGCAGGATCGAGAGCGACGTGATCGACTTGCCCGACCCGCTTTCCCCGACGACGCCGAGCGCTTCGCCGGCCTTCACCGAGAACGACACGCCGTCCACGACCCTGAGCGGCCCCTTCTTCGAGCGGAACTCGACGGTCAGGTCCTTCACGTCGAGAAGGTTGCCCGTCACTGACCGGTCTCCGGGTCGAGAACGTCGCGAACCGAGTCGCCGAGGATCGAGATCGCCAGCACGACGATGGTGATGCACAGGCCGCCTGCGGTGATCGGCCACTGCGTCGCGAACATGTTGGTCAGGCCGTCGCGGATGATGTTGCCCCATGACGGGTTCGGCGGCTGGGTGCCGATGCCGAGGAAGGACAGCGTAGCCTCGATGCGGATCGAGCTGGCCGACCACAGCGTCATCAGCACCACGATCGGCGCCAGGATATTGGGCACGATGTGGCGGAAGATGATCGTCGGCGTGCGAACGCCGGCGGCGGTGGCGGCCTCGACGTAGGGCTCCTGCTTGACCGCAAGCGTCGAGGCGCGGGAGACCCGCGCGAAGCCCGGCGTGAAGGCGACGGTCAGCACGATGACGATGTTCCAGAATCCGCCGCCAAGCGCCGCCGCGATGAGGATCGCCAGAAGCAGTTCGGGAAACGCCATCAGCATGTCGATCAGGCGGCTGATGACGCGGTCGGCGATGCCGCCGAAATAGCCTGCGGTGACGCCGAGGAAGGTGCCGACGAGAGCGGCGAAGACCGGCGACAGCAAGCCGAAGATCAGCGAGTTGCGCGAGCCGTAGATCAGCCGCGAGAGCACGTCGCGGCCGAACTGGTCGGTGCCGATCCAGTGCTTCCACGTCGGCAGCTGGTTGATCGCGATGAAGGATTGCTTCAGCGGGTCGTAGGGCGCGAGCCACGGGGCGAAGGCTGCGACCAGCACGAACAGCACCACGACGACGAGGGCGATGCGGGTCGAGATCCGCTCGAACACGACGCGGTGGATCGCCTCGAACAGCCCCGGCTCGGACGCAATCGCTTCGCGCTCGGCGAGCTCTTCCAGCGACTGCCCGATCTCCCCGGAGACCTCGCTCATGATTTCATCCGGATACGGGGATCGACGAAGACGTAAACGATATCCATCGCCAGGTTCACGAGTATCACGAAGAACGCGAACATCATGACGCCCGCCTGGATCACCGGATAGTCGCGCTCGGTGATCGCGTCGATCAGGAGCCGGCCGATACCCGGGCGATTGAAGACGAGCTCGATGGCGACCGATCCGGAAAGCGTGGCGAGGATCGAGATGCCGATGCCGGTGGAAAGCGGCAGCAAGGCGTTCCTGAGCCCGTGCCTGTAGATCACTCTTGGCTCGCGTGCGCCCTTGGCGCGGGCGGTGCGGACATAGTCGCGGCCGAGCACTTCAAGCAGCGACGTGCGCGTCAGCCGGCCCAGGAAAGCGGATTTCAGCATGGCCAGCGTCAGCGCGGGCAGGAAGATGTGGTGCAATCCGCCCCAGAAGCCCTCGCCCTCCCCGTTGATCGGGAACCAGCCCAGTTTGAGCGAGAAGACGACCAGCAGCACGGCAGCGAGATAGAAATCGGGAATCGCGTAGCCGAGGAGCGAATAGATGCGCAGCGCGCTGTCCGGCGGACGGTTGCGCTGCGTGGCCGCGAAGACGCCGAGGGGGATGCCCATGACGAGGCCCATCGCGACCGAAGTCAGAGTCAGGTAGATCGTGTGCGGCAGGTTGTTGGCGATCAGGCGCGAGATCGGCACGTTCGACATCAGCGAACGGCCGAAGTCCAGGCGAACCGCATCGCCGAGGAATTTCACATACTGAAGCCAGAGTGGATCGTTCAGTCCCATCCGCTCGCGGAAGGCTTCCAGTTGCCCGCCGTCGGCATTCGGGCCGAGGACGGCCAGGGCCGGATCGCCCGGCAGGATGCGCATGGCGATGAATACCAGCGTGAGCACCAGGAACACGGTCGGAACCGCGTCGAGGAACCGGAAAAGCAGGTATTTCGCCATGCGCCCTTTGTTCCTTCCTCAGGCGACGATCTTCGCCTTGCAGAAGCGCCAGAAGGCGTAGCCGCCTTGCACCTCGAAGCCGAGGTCGATGCGCGGGTTCCGCACCACCATGTAGGACAGCGTCGGCAGCCCGGCCATCGGCAGGTCTCGCTGGATCTTCAGCTCCACTTCGCGGCCCTTCTGGACATAGGCGTCGAAGGTCGTGGTCTGCAGCATCTCGGCGAGCAGGTCATCCACGCCAGGAATGTTCACGCCATAGTGCGAATAGTTGCCGCCGCCCTTGCCGTCCGGCGTCATGTTCGCGGCCGATGGTGCGTACTGGTTGAAGACATAGAGCGGCACCGGCGGCAGCGACGACGAGTTGATGTTCAGGGTATTCAGGTTCTGCCGGTTCGTCGCGTGATAGGCGGAGTGGTCCATGATCGTCAGGTCGATGTCGATGCCGATCTGGCGAAGCTGCTCCTGGATGATCAGGTGCTGCGACTTGTAGTCCTCGCGCTGCGAAGTGTTGACCGGGATCTTGAACCCGTTCGGCATTCCGGCCTCGGCGAGAAGCTTTTTCGCAAGGTCGGGATCGTATTCGTAGCGGAGGTCTTCGGGCAGGTCTTCCAGCGCGAAGCCGGTCGGGTAGTTCGGCGGGTTCAGCGTGTAGACCATGCGCGCCATCGGCGCCAACGCGTCGACGATTTCCTGCTTGTTGATCCCGTGCATGATCGCCTTGCGGATCAGGATGTTCTGCAGGGGGTCTTTGTCGAGGTTGAAGAACAGTGTGTTGAACGAGCCGGGCACCGTCAGGTCGAAGATCAGGTCGGCCTTCTGGCCCTTCATCTGGGGAACCCAGCCAGGCTGCCGCACACCTTCGATCATGTCGACCTCGCCCGAGATCAGGGCAAGCGTACGCGCCGTGGTGTCCGCGATATAGAGGCACTCGACCTTGCCGATGACCGCCGGCTCGCCCCAGTAGCCGTCATGGCGGCTGAGGAACATGCCCTTTTCGGAATCGAACCTGTCGAGTTGATAGGGCCCCGTGCCAACCGGTTCGGTGAGGAACTTCTCGCCCAATTCCTCCTCGGCCTTCTTCGAAATCACCATGACGCGCATTGTCGACACGGTGGAACTGAGGAACATCGGGTCCGGGTCTGCAAGCGTCAGCGTGACTTCGTATTTCCCGCTTGCCGCAACGTTGGTGATGTTCGCGTAGGTGGCTTTGGACACACCCTCGTCCCGCGCGCGCACGAACGACCGCACCACGTCGTCGGCGGTCATCTCGCCGTAGCCCTTGTGGAACTGGACACCTTGGCGCAGCGTGAAGACCCACGTCTTGGCGTCATCCGAGGTAGTCCAGCTTTCCGCCAGCCAGGGCTGAAAGTCCTTCGGCGCCACCCCGAAATTGCCGTCCGGCGGCAGCACCAGATACTCGAACATCTGAATCGCGGCCCAGTTATCGGAGCCCTGCGTCGTCTGGTTCGGGTCGAGCGCGCGCGGCCCGCCGGCCGAACTCGCAAAGCGCAACGTGTCCGCCGCCGCCGCACGGAGCGGCGACGCATAAAGGCCCAGGGCAACGGCTGCTGCGCCACTGGCGAGTAGTGAACGTCTTGTGATCATTTCCTGATACCTCCCTTTTGATGGCTATGCGTGACGCATTTGCTTGTGTCCGCTTGCGCCTGGCCGCTCGGCGCTTGGCCGACCGGTATTTTTCGTTTGCTCATCTAGCCCCGCCAAATGATCGACCGGCAGGATCGCGGTCTGTCAGATGCGGCGCTTCTCGATTTCTGCTTCGATGACATCGAGCCCGAGGCCGGGGCCTGACGGAACCTTGAATTTCCCGCCGTCCGGCTTCGGCGGATTACGGAATGCCACGTGCATGACGGTCGACGGATTCGCGAACTCCGCAGGCTTGGTCATGTGCATGACCGTGGAGAGCACGTGCAGGTTGGCCGTGTGGCCTATGGTCGGCTGCGTCTGGTGCGGCACGAACTCGACACCGTTGGCGAAGCAGATGGCGGCGCACTGCATGAGCCCGGTGATGCCGCCCATCTTGATGATGTCGGGCTGCACCATGCGTACGCCGGCATTGATGATGTCGACCAGCGCCTGCAGCGTGTAGGTCTGCTCGGCGGCCGACACGGTGATATCGAGGCGCTGGGCCACCTCGCCCATGGCGCGCACATCGTAGTGCTGCACCGGCTCCTCGAACCAGACATAGCCCAACTCTTCCAGCGCGCGGCCGACGCGAATGGCGCCGCCGACCGAGTAGAGATTGTTGGCATCGAAGGCGAGCGGGTAATCGTCGCCGACGAGCTTGCGGACTGCCTTCGCCTTGGCGATGTCGCCGGGAATGTCGGCATCCTGCAGGGTACGGTCGCCGTCCCAGCGAATCTTGATTGCCGCCGGCGTCTCCGTCTTCCAACGCGCCTCGACGGTCTTGACCACCTGGTCGACTGTACGGTTCGCGTTTCCGCCGATTGATGCATAGAACGGCATTTCTGTGCGCCATGCGCCGCCGAGAAGCTTGTAGACCGGCAAGCCGGCGACCTTGCCGCGGATGTCCCAGAGTGCGATGTCGAGCGCCGCCAGCGCGCCGGTGACGGCGCCCTCCGGTCCAAGCTTGATGCACTTGTGATAGGCGCGGTCGAGCAGGACCGACTGGTCGAAGACGTCCGCACCGATCATGCCCGGCGCGATGTCGCGCCGGATGACCCCGAGCGAGTGCTCGCCGCCGATCATCGGCGACGCCTCGCCGTATCCGACTACGCCGTCCTCGGTGGTAATGCGCACGAAGGCGCTGGCGCGGCTCGGCGGATCGCCCGGCTGCCAGGCCACCTGAAACGCATCGATAGACTTTATCTTGGTATCCGTTCCCACGCGCGCCGGCTCCCTGCATCGTCCCGCTTCCGCGGAAATCTCAGATCATTGAGGCCAGGCATGGGACGGCAGAACGCATTGTCAGCGTCCATTCTCACCCGACTGGCGTTTTCTTGCTCTTCCTTGTCGCCAGACTTGACCCTAACCGGCTTTGCATCCGGATGCAAACAGGTCATCAGCCATAAATCTGTGTGCGACGGAAATGCGCGGCCGCATGACCATCGGCGAGTAGCGTCTCGTCGCTGACGAAATAATGCCGCCCCTTGCGCTCGTAAATTTCGGCAACCGTACCGGCAGTCGCGAGTCGTTGCCCTGCGCGCACCGCGCGGAAGTGTTGCGCCTCAACCGACACAAGAACGACAGGCGACGGAAAAGCGAAGGTCTGGTTGGTGTCGCCCATGGCCAGCCGCATCAGGCAGCCGGAATGAACCACGCCAGCGTCCGCGTAGATCGGGTGCGTCTCCTGGAATGCGGCCATCGAGATGGCGACATCCTCTGCGGTCAGAACCGCGTCGCGGGTGCCAAGCACCTGCCCGACCGGCATGCCGCCGGCGCTGACGGCGATCCTGGGATTGGGATGGGGAACAGTCAGCAGGCCGGCACGCACCGGCGGCGCGGGTGCAAGGTCCGGCAAGGCGATCCATCCCGTTGCCACGTCCTCGCCGTCGGCGTTGCGAACGGAGACATCTGCGCGCACGCCGTCGTCGGTGCACGTAAGATCGCCAGCCGTCACGGTCAGCGCATCACCGTCGTATACGGGCCGGCGGAAACGCGCCCCGATCGCGCCGCGCTTCAGCCAATCCGCGCCCCAGGCTTCGACGGCGAGCCGGCTGATATGGCCATAAACAAACGCACCCGGCACCAGCGCGGCCTTGAAGCCCATTCGGCGCGCTGTCTCGTTATCGTGCGTGGACCCGGCATAGCGCGGGTTGTCGTCGAGCTTGATCGCGACGGAGAGCGATGCTGGAAACGCCACCGCCATACCTCAGGCGCCGGGCTTCGGCATCGTGGCGATCGCACCGCTCGCCTCCATGGCGGCGATCTCGTCATCGCTGCGGCCAAGGATTTCGCGCAGTACGTAGCCATTGTCGGCGCCGAAGGCAGGGGCGACGGTCTTCAGCCTTCCCGGCGTCGCACTGAGATGAATCGGCAGGCCGGGATACGGATGGCGGCCGAGGTCGGCGCGCTCCAGTTCCGTGAAGAAGCCGCGCGCGGCGAGATGGGGACTTGCCGCCACCTCGCGCGGCGTTTGCACCGGCGCCGCGGAGACACCGTTCGCCTGAAGCTGCGCTGCGGCGGAGTGCTTGTCGAAATCCCGCGTCCAGCCGGAAACGATAACGGTCAACGCCGCCTCGTTCTTCTTGCGTGCGGCGAGCGAGGCAAAACGATCGTCGGTCGCCAATTCTGGGCGCTCGATCACATCGCAGAATCGGCCCCACATTTCCTCGT
This sequence comes from uncultured Alphaproteobacteria bacterium, assembly GCA_963798195.1. Classification (GTDB taxonomy): domain Bacteria; phylum Pseudomonadota; class Alphaproteobacteria; order Rhizobiales; family Kaistiaceae; genus CAVSRC01. The sequence continues at coordinate 1,792,334 of CAWCSF010000010.1, forward strand.
CGGTGACGGCGATGGCGATCCACTGGTCGTCGCCAAGCGCCGGGAACGCATCGTGTGGCGCAGCGTCGTCGCGATGGTTGCCGTCGCGCGGCGACACCGCGCCCGATTCCCCCGCGGCCAGCAATTCCGGGCCGATGAGATGCATCGCCGCTTCGACCTGCGCGATCTCGATGTGTTGGCCCTCCCCCGTTCTCTGCCGATGGATCAGCGCCGTCAGGATTGCGGCAGCAGCGTTGAAGCCGCCGATGGGATCGAGATAGGACGGCCCGGTGGTCTCCGGCCGGCCGTCCGGATAACCGATCAGGCTCGCCATGCCCGCAGCCATTTCCATGGTGGGGCCAAGAGCCGCGTACCCCGACATCGGCCCATCGAGGCCGAATGCCGGCAGTTCGGCGACGATGATGCCGGGATTGGTTCTTGTGAGCCTGTCGTAGTCGACGCCGAGCTTCCTGAGCGTGCCGGGGCGGAAGTTGCACGTCAGGACGTCGGCCGTCGCCAGCAGATCCTTGAAGGCCGCAAGCCCCTCTTCCGTCTTCAGGTCGAGGACAAGCGAGCGCTTGTTGCCGTTCTGCGAATTGAACAGGAACGAGCGGTCGTAGTGCCGGTCGCCGGCATCGCCGCCCGGAAAATTGATCGGGTTCGGCGTGTCCTTGTTGATCCGCCACGAGTTCGTCCGCGTCGGCGACTCGACGTGGATCACCTCTGCCCCGAACCACGCCAACACCCGCCCGGCCATCGGCCCGGCCCAGGCCGTGGTGAGTTCGACGACGCGAACGCCCTCGAGCGGAAGCGCGGTCATTCGGCCGCGCTCTCGAACGCAGATGCATCCAGCGACGGCGCAGGCCGGAGTGCAGCGCGCGGCGTGCGGCTCATTCTGAACGGCGGACCGAGCATCCGCCCCTGACCGTCGTCTTCCCAATAGTGTCGGGCAGCCAGGTGCCGGTCGGCATGCAGTTCGGCGAGTACCGGTGCCTTTGCGGCGATCACCTGCGCCGTCTGCAGCGCATCTACGACGCCTTCCGCATCGCGATTCCCGACCTTTTCCTGGATAATCCGGAAGAGTTCGTCCCAGTTTTTGCGGCGGGTGACAGGATCGGCGAAGCGCGAATCCTCAATCAATTCAGTTAGTTCAAGAGCCTCGCACAGCGCGCGCCAGCGGAAATTGTAGATCCAGATGCACACCCAGCCGTCCCGGCACAGCACCTGCCCGGCCGGAATGCTCAGTTCCGCCCGCGTCCGGTCGTGACCGCTGTAGAGAAACTGCATGACGTAGGGGAACGCCATCGACGCCGCGGTTTCCGCCCTGTCGATCATCACCGTCTGCCCGCCGGCAGACGTACGCGCGTAAAGCGCGGTGAGGATGCCAATATAGGCGGCGAGGCCGGCTGCGTAAGCGGAGCGGCTACCGGTACCGTAGAGCGGCTCGCGTCCCAGCGCGCCGTTGTTGTGCATCATGCCGGACAAAGCCTGGATGACCATCTCCGGCCCCTGCCACTGCGTCATCGGGGTGCCCGGCGCGAAGTCGTCGACGCGCGCCACAATGGCTTTGGGATTCATAGCCGTGAAGCGGCCTGCATCTTCGCCCGGCGGCAGGATCACGACGTCGGAAACTGCCACGAGAGCGGCGAGATGCCCCCAGCCATCGGCAGTGCGCCAATCGATCACGCGGCTGTCCTTGCCCGCGTTCAGGTGACGGAAGACCAGGGAGTCCGAGGTGTTCTTCGCGCGCGGCGGCAGCCGCCGGATCGGCGATCCGCCCGGTGGCTCGACCACGGTGACGCGCGCGCCAAAATCGGCGAGCAGGCGGCCGCAATATTGTCCGCCAATCGACTCGGAAAGGTCGATGGCTATGAGATGGCCGAGCGCGCTCGGCATCTCCGGCCCATTGTTGTCGCGCATGGCATGACGCTAGCGCGGCTTGCATCCGCATGCAACAAGGGCCACAACGGACGATCGCAATCGCCGTATGAATACGGACCTTGAGACGCCGTGCCGGAAATACCGCGCAACGAAAAACGTACAGAAGCGCCAATAACGGCGCGCGATCTGGCGCGGATGATCGGCGTCAGCCAATCAACCGTGTCGCGAGCGTTCACCCCCGGAGCCAGTATCTCGCCGGCCAAGCGTGAACAAATCCTCCGTTCTGCGGCGACCCTGGGTTACCGGCCCAACGCCATCGCCAGCAGCCTCTCCAAGCGCAGCAGCAAGCTGGTCGGCATCGTCCTGCCGGATTTGCGCAATCCCTTCTACCCGGGCTTCCTCGAAAAGCTCCTGCTGGCACTTGAAGAGGGCGGCCACTACGGCCTGGTTATCAACAATCTTCCGGGCGTGAACATGGACGACCAGCTCGCCCAACTCACGCAATACAACATTGACACGGTGGTCATCGCCTCGGCGCGGGTTTCACCGGAAACGGCGCTGAACTGGTCGCGCAACGGTCGCACAGCCCTCCTATTCAACAGGCCGGTGCCGGACGTTCCGGTCGCCGGGGTCGGATGCGACAACGCCGCCGGCGCCCGGTTGATCGCCGATCATTTTCACGCCTGCGGCTATCGCAAAATCGCCTACGTGGCAGGCCCCCAAGACATGCCCGCCAACATGCAACGCCAGACCGCCTTCATCGCGCGCGTCGCCGAACTCGGCATGACGCTGTCCGCGCTCGCAATCGGTGGGCGGTATGGCTACGACATTGGTTACAAATGCGGTGTCGAGGCAGCGCGCTCGGGGGCCGAGGCGATCTTCTTCGCCAACGATATTACCGCTATCGGCGGCATTGACGGTCTCCGTCAGGTGGCCGGTCTGAGGGTGCCGGAGGACGTTGCGGTTGCTGGCTTCGACGACATAGCCATGGCGTCCTGGCCACCATACGAACTCACCACTCTGCGGCAGCCACTCGACGAGATGATCACACTCGCCGTGGAAATGCTGGTCAACCGGAAGAGCGCCGAACTGCTGCCGCCCACGCTAAGGATAGTGCCGGGCGACCTGATCGTGCGCAAGACGACGGCAATGCGGTGAGACGACCTCCGAACAGGGGGCCGTCACCAAGGACAAAACTGGCTAGGCGGCCCGTTCGATGGCCATGGCGACGCCCTGGCCGACGCCGACGCACATGGTTGCGAGACCCAACTTGCCGCCGTTCCCGGCAAGCCCTATTGCCACGTCTGCCGCAAGTCGCGCACCGGACATGCCGAGCGGATGGCCATAGGCAATGGCACCGCCGTTCGGGTTTACGTGGGCTGCGTCGTCAGCAAGCCCGAGTTGCCTGAGGCAGGCCAGAGACTGACTGGCAAAGGCCTCGTTCAATTCGATCAGATCGAAAGCCGATATCTTGAGCCCGAGGCGGGCCATCAGCTTTTCGGTTGCCGGTACCGGGCCGATGCCCATGATACGCGGCGGCACGCCGGCTGAGGCCATGCCCACGATGCGCGCCAGCGGCTTGAATCCGTACTCCTTCACGGCCTCGCCGGACGCAATCAGCAGTGCCTGCGCACCGTCGTTGACGCCGGAGGCGTTGCCCGCCGTGACGGTACCGCCCGCCCGCACGATCGGCTTTAGCTTGGTGAGGGCCTCCAGCGTCGTATCGGCACGGGGATGCTCATCGGTGTCGACCATGATCGGACCGGTCTTGCGGCTGCCGGGCGTCTCGACCCCGACGATACGGTCCTTAAGCGCACCGCTTTCCATCGCCTTCCTGGCGCGCTCCTGCGAGCGCAGCGAGAAGGCGTCCTGATCGGTTCGGTTCACCTGATAATCTTCAGCAACGTTCTCTGCTGTCTCCGGCATGGAGTCGACGCCGTACTGTTCCTTCATCAGCGGATTGATGAAGCGCCAGCCGATGGTGGTGTCATAGACGTCCGCAGAGCGCTGAAAGGCGGCCTCCGCTTTTCCCATGACCAGAGGCGCGCGGGTCATCGACTCAACTCCGCCGGCGATCACCACGTCCAGTTCGCCGGCGCGGATCGCGCGCGCGGCAGTGCCAACCGCATCAAGGCCGGAGGCACATAGGCGGTTCATCGTCGTGCCGGGCACACTCTCCGGCAGGCCGGCAAGCAGCGCAGCCATACGCGCAACGTTGCGGTTGTCCTCGCCGGCTTGGTTGGCGCAGCCGAGGATCACCTCCTGCACGGCCTTGGCGAGCCCCTCGTGCCGGGCGAGCAGTGCCTTGATCGGAACCGCGGCAAGATCGTCGGCGCGCACCTTGGCCAAACCACCGGCAAACCGGCCGATGGGAGTCCGGATGGCGTCGCAGATAAAGGCTTCGCGGCTCATGCATCTTCTCCGTGTGGCAGGCCGGCGAGGCCAGCGTTGATGGCTTGGTCAGAAGCTAGGCGGACTGCTTCAGTATCTGGCGAACGTCGTCGGGACGGATGTCCTTCGCCTCGCCGAGTTCGGTGTGCCCGACCTCCTCCAGATGGGCAAGAATTCCTGCCTCGTCTATGGTCAATTTCATGTCAGATGCCCTGATCGGACAGCCCATCCGCTGGAAGAAGTCTTCCGTTTTCGCGATGCCGGCCTCTGCCGCCTTGCGATCGTCGGTCTCGGTGATGCCCCATACGTTGCGGGCATAGCGCGCCAGCATCGCGGTCTTCTGCGGCAGCTTGTACCGCATCAGCGTTGGCATGATCATGGTCAGGGTCCGCGCATGATCGACATCATGCAGCGCGGTGATGGCATGGCCGATGTAATGCGTCGACCAATCCTGCGGTACGCCGGCGCCGATCAGGCCGTTCAGTGCCTGATTCGCCGCCCACATCACGTTCTCACAGGCTTCCACACTCCTTGTCTCCACGAGCTTCGGGCCCCACTCGGCCAGCACCTTCATGAGCGTCTCGCTGAAGCCGTGCTGGATCGGTGTATTCGCCGGCGTCGTCATGTATTGCTCGAGCACGTGCGTGAACGCATCGACGGCGCCGTTCTCAAGCTGACGCCGGCTCAGGCTCAACATGGTCGATGGATCGAGGATGGCGAAACGCGGCCGCGTCTCGTGGTTCTCGAAGGGATATTTGAGCTTGCGGCCCTTGTGGGTGATCACCGATACGGCATTGCTCTCGGAGCCCGTCGCCGGCAGCGTCAGCACCGCCCCGACCGGCAGCGGATTTGCCGGAAAGCGCCCCGCCATAAGTTCGTCCCACGGATCGCCTCCGGTGATCGGTATGACGTTGGCCAGGAACTTCGCGGCATCAACCACCGAGCCGCCGCCAACGCCGAGCACCATTTCGGACTTGTGACGCCGCGCCGCCTCGGCCGCCTTGAGGATGGTCTCATAGACCGGATTGACCTCGACGCCACCGAACTCCTCGATGTCGCATCCCTTGAGCGCCACCATCACCTGATCGTAGACGCCATTCTTCTTGATGCTGCCGCCGCCATAGAGAAGCAGGACGCGCGTCCCCTTGGGCACAAGATCCTTCAATGACGCAGATCTCGCCGACGCCGAACCTAATCTCGGTCGGGTTCTTCAGGCGAAACTGAACCATCCTCAACCTCCCTGTTGGTCTCTCGCAGCGGCGCTAGGCCGCATCGCGTCCCAATGCTTCAAGCAGTTCCGATGCAGTGCGGGCCATATCGCGATCGATGGGCGGAAGCTGCTGGACGGGCGACGCCTTCGGCGGCATCCACGGCACGCAATCGAGCGCTTCGCTCTGTCCGATTCCGTCGGCGACGCCATCGAGCGTCAATTCGCCGGCCGCGAAACTGAAGCGGGCGCGCGGCGTCATCAGGCAGGTCGGACCAGCGCCCCGCGCCGCGCCCTTGGCGCGAAGGCCGGGGCTGGTGACGAAGTCCACCTTCTCGACGAAACGCCGACGGTCGTGCGGCATCATGATGAGCACCTCGCGGGCAAGGAGCGCGATGTCGTGCGCGCCACCGGAGCCGACCAACCGCAACGGCGGCTTGCCCGCCCTGTTGAGCGAGGTGCTGTTGAGGTTGCCGTGGCGATCGACCTGCGCCGCGGAGAGGAGGCCGCGATCGATGCGCCCCTGTTGCAGCATGGCGAAGACGCCGAGGCACGAGGTCGTCATCGCCGTGTTGGCGACCACCGAAGGGCTACCGGTCGAAAGCGGCGGGACCGGCGGATCGGTGTCGACTGCGCCAGATTCGTAGATGAGGATTGCGTTCGGAGCGTGATGGCGCTTCGCCGTCATGGCCGCCAGTGACGGGACGCCAATGCCGACGAAGCAGACCTCGCCATCGCGGATTTCCCGCGCGGCGAGCGCGATGAAGCGCACCGTTTCCTCCCGGGCGTCGCTCATGACACGGCCTCCGGAACGCGGTCGAGCGCAGTCTTGAGGGTATCCAGCCGGTTCTTGTCCAGCCGCTTGAGATAGGCGTCGAAATCCGCCTGCCCGCGGACCTCGGTATCGATCCACGCGTCCAGCTTGCCCGCGTCGCGCGAGAGATCGTCCCACGCGCCGTAGGCATCGTCGTCACGGCCATAATGGCCGGCGACGTAGGATGGATAGGCGCCGAACGGGACGTGGCTGACCGCGGCGACCATGAAGCCCGGCACGACGGTGCGGTCGGACTCGCGCCGCACGACCTCGCGCGGCACGATCTCCTCGACCGTGGCAATCACCTTCCGGCTCGCCAGCGCGCCCTCGACGCTGTCGCCGGGAAGACCGAAGAGCTGAAGGTTGCCGTCCTCGTCCGCGCGCTGTGCGTGGAGAATGGCGACATCCGGCTTCAATGCCGGCACGGCGGCCAACGTCTCGTTCGTGTAGGGGCAAGTGACCGTCTGGACACCGACCTTTCCCGGCAGGTCACCACCGGAAAGCGTGGCGGCCGGGATGAACGGAATGCCGAGGGCAGCGGCATGCAGCCGCAGCACCATGGCAAAGTTCGTCCAGTCCTCCACCTCGATCGCTCCGGCTTCCGCCGCGCGGCGGAACGCATGCGCCAGGCCGATGCCGGGATTGCCGATGTATCCGGCCATCACCTTGCGGACGGCCCCGGCCGCAATCAGCAGGTCAAAAATGATGTCGGCGCCGGACCGGCAGAGCACGAGATTCTTCCGGCTTTGCCGGACGATTTCATGCGCGATAGCGAAAGGAATGCATTGCCCGAACCCACCGACGAAGACCGTGTCACCGTCGCGGATATGGCTTTCGACGGCGGTACGAAGCGGGACGACTTTGCTCACGCAGGGTTCCAATGCGGCTGGATTGAATTGTTTCAAACGGATAACGCGGCGGGCTCGGCGGCGCAACCTTTCTCCGCCGCGAACAGGCCGCGTCATGTGGGCATGAGGCCATGCGAAGACCGAAACCCGGCGGCTGCCGGCTGCATCCCACTTGCCGTCCAGCAGCTTTGCAGAATCGTGGAGGAATTTGACGCCGAGAAGACCGACACCCTAGGGTATGAAAGCTTTCAACAGCCCGGCGCAGCGGCTGACAACGAGCATCCATGGGGAGAGTTCCGCAATGAAGAAGCTGATGAATTCCGCCGACGCTTTTGTCGACGAAATGCTGGAAGGCCTCTGCGCCGCCCATCCGTCTCTCGTGCGAACCGGCGAGTCGGGCCGCGTGATCCGATCCAGCAAGGCCCCGGCCAAAGGCAAGGTCGGCATCGTGTCCGGTGGCGGCTCCGGCCACCTCCCCCTCTTCACGGGCTATGTCGGCGATGGACTGCTCGACTCCTGCGCCATCGGCGATGTTTTCGCGGGCCCGAGCGTCGACGCCTGTGTCGCCGCGATGCGGGCCGCCAATGGCGGACAAGGCGTCCTGCGGCTTTACGGCAACTACGGCGGCGACCGCATGAATTTCGACCTCGCCGGAGAGATGCTGTCCGACGAGATGGAGGCCACTACCGTGCTCGGCACCGACGACATTGCCAGCGCCCTGCCGGCAGAAATCGAGAAGCGCCGTGGCGTGGCGGGCATCATTTACGCCTACAAGGCGGCCGGTGCCGCGGCCGCGAACGGCGCCAGCCTCGATGAGGTTACACAAGTTGCCACGAGGGCGGTGGCCCAGTGCCGCACCATCGGGTGCGCCCTCGCCCCGTGTGAAGTGCCCGGCGCCGGCGCGCCCAGCTTCACCCTGGCGGACGACGAGATCGAGATGGGCATGGGCATTCACGGCGAGCCCGGCATCTGGCGGGATAAGCTGAAGCCGGCGGATGCCGTAGCCGGCGAAATGATCGACCGGCTGCTCGCCGACGTACCCAAGACCAGCAACGGTCGCGTCTCCGTTCTGGTCAACAGCCTCGGCGCAACGCCGCTCGAGGAGCTGTTCATCATCTATCGGGCCGTCGGCAAGCGGCTGAACCGGGCGGGTATGGAGATCGTGCAGCCACTCGTCGGCCACTACGTCACGTCCATGGAAATGGCCGGCGTATCGATCAGCCTCTTCCATCTCGACGCCGAACTTGAAGCGCTGCTCGCCGCACCGGCGCGCTGCCCGTTCTGGCAGGTCTGAGCATGGGGCTGACCGTTGCTGATCTTCGTGCCGCGGCGAGCGCCGCCTATGCCGGCATGCAGGCCGCCGAAGCCGAATTGAACGCCGCCGACCGCGCGCTCGGCGACGGCGACACCGGCGTGACGCTGCGCCGCGTGTTCGAGAAGATCGCCAACGCCACAGGCTCCACCGACGATATCGGCGTCTATCTCAAGGCGGTCGGGATGGCCGCCGCGGGTGCCACCGGATCAAGCCTCGGCACCCTCTTCGCCGTCTCGTTTCTCGAAATCGCAAAGGCTGAAGCCGGAGCCACATCCCTCGCCGCGGAAGAACTTGGCGGACTGCTCGCACAGGCGCGCGACACCATGATGGCCCGTGGGCGCGCATCGCTGGGCGACAAGACGGTCCTCGACTCGGTCGACGCGGTGAGCCGGGCGATCGCCGGCGTCTCTGAAGCCGATGAATTGGCGAAGCGCGCCGTGGCGGCCGCAAGGTCCGCGCTGGATGAGTTCCGCGCTCGCCCCTGCCGGATCGGACGTGCGCGCATGTTCGCTGAGAAAAGCACCGGTCTCGACGATCCCGGCATGCTGGCCTTCGTCCGGCTCGTGGAAGCCGTGACCGGCGCCGCCTGAGCTAGCCGACGACCGAGGCCGCGGTGAGTACGGCTTCTCCGCGCCGCCGCTTGCGCGGCGGCCCGACCGATTGCCGGATCACCACCTCGGCCCGCAACTCGACGCGCTGAACCTCGCCCGCTTCGCCGTGCATCCTGCGGATGAGGAGTTCCCATGCGGTCAGCGCAATGGCGCGGACCGGCGGCCGAATGACCGAGAGCGAAGGCTGGACAAGATCCGCCCATTCCGGATCGTCAACCGTGATCAGTGACACTTCGTCAGGACATGCGATGCCCAGTGATCGCAGCGCACGATACGTCCATGTCGCCAGCGTGCTGTTGCTGACGATAATCGCGGTGGGCCGCCGGTCCGGCGCCAATTCCGGGCCGAGCCGGGGCATGAACGACAATTCCTCGTAGCTGCACTCAATGATCTTGACTGCAATCGCCTTGCCCGATTGTTGGATCGCTGCCTTCAACCCTTCCACCCGGTTGAGGGTCACGGAGAGGTTGCGCTGGCGCACGAGGAAGAGGAGCCGACGGTGGCCAAGCGCGATGAGGTGGTTGACCGCTTCGAACATCGCCGCCGCATTGTCGTAGGAAACCTGATCGAACCGCTTGTCGGGCGACGGACGATCGATGAGGACCACCGGAGTGTTGCTCGCAGCGATGAGATCGAGCGCCGCGCTGGGGTCCACGCTTGGCAGCATCATGAGGCCGCCAACGTGATAGCGCAGCAGCGAGCGGACGCGCTGCAACTCCTTCAGCGGATCCTGCCGGCTGAGCACTTGCATGATCTCGAAGCCACGATCTGAGGCGACCTCCTCGAAGGCGTCGACGAGCGCCGCAAAATAGCTGATCGACGTGAACGGCACGCAGAGGCCGACGACGGGAGACCGCTTGCGGCGCAGCCCTTGCGCCAGCATATTTTGCGAATAACCGAGATCGGCGACAGCCTTCAGTACCCGCTCGCGCTTGACATCGCTGACGCGGGTCGTGCCGTTAAGGACGTTGGAAACCGTTCCAACGGCTACCCTGGCGCGCTTGGCGACGTCTGTAATCGTCGGCAGCTTGCGTTTCAACTTCGCCCCCAAACACATACCAACGGTATTCACGCGCGCCAGCTTTGAACTGGCGTGACCCGTTCAATAGAGTATGGAGGGTTGCCTAGGCCAAGTCATCAACTACTCTCGGACCGGTGCAGCAGGGCATATATACGCCTGCCTCGCTGGCTTGACATTCTGCTCTCAGAGCCGCCATTTGAAACGTCTCAATGCCAAGCATGCGGCCGGTTGGCAGACCGGCCCTTGAGGAGCCCCTGAATACATGCTGACACGTGCCGATGATGGCTTTCTGGACGTTTCCCGTATTCTCGCGCCGAGATCGATTGCCATCCTCGGGGCGTCCGACCGGCCCGGCAACTTTGGCGGCGCGACCGTTCGCCACCTCCGAAAATTCGGCTTCAAGGGCCCCATCTGGCCTGTAAACCGAACCGGCGCCGATGTTGGCGGCGTCAAGGCCTACACAGCCGTAGCCGACCTGCCCGACGCCGCCGATCTGGTCGTCCTCGCGGTGCCGGCCGACTCGCTTCTTGATGCGATCCGTGATTGCGCAGCGCGCGGCATTCAATCCGGCATCGCGTTTGCCGGAGGCCTCGGTGAGGCTGGCGGGGCCGGAGCCGTGCTTCAGGATGAAATCGTAGCGCTCTGCCAGGAAACAAATTTCAAGCTATGTGGGCCAAACTGCGTTGGCGTGATCAACTCCGCCCTGCCCTTGACGGCGACGTTTGCCACCGCCCTCGACGCGATCGACGTGCTGACGCCGGGCGTCGTTTCCATGGTGAGCCAGAGCGGCGGCATCGGCACGACCGCCTTCTCCCTCGGCATGCAGGCCGGTTTCGGTTTTCGCCACCTGATCAGTAGCGGCAACGAAGCGGTTGTGGATTTCTCCGACTATCTTGCCGCGCTTGCGCGCGACGACGGCACCCGCGTCATCGCTGGCTATCTCGAGGGCATCAAGGACGGCGACAAGTTTCTGCGCGCCCTGACCGAAGCTGCCGACCGCAACAAGCCGGTGGTGCTGATCAAGTCCGGCGCGACCGGCGCTGGCGCGAAAGCGGCGCTGGCGCACACCGGCGCGCTGGCCGGCGAGGATCGCGTATTCGATGCTGTAATCCGCGAGTTCGGCGTCGTGCGTGCGTATTCCGTCAAGGAGCTCCTGGAGATTGCCTTACTGCTCGCTGGGACACCCGCCGAGCGGCAATTTGGCCCTGGCGTCGCCATCGCCACGTTCGGAGGTGGCAACGGCGTCATCGCCGCGGACCAGTGCACGCAGTATGGCCTGCAGACGCCCCCGATCAGCGACGCGACCGTCGGCCGGCTGAAGCCACTGCTGCCGTCGGTAGCAACAGCCGCCAACCCGATCGATCTCACCCCGACCACGGCATTCCGCGACGAATATCTCTCGCAACTGCCGAAGGCGCTTACCGTGGTCGCGGAGGACCCGGCCATCGATGTCGTTCTCCTGATCGTCGGCACGCTTGCCTCTCGAGCCAACGAGATCGTCGCGGTCATCGACGAGTTTGCCCGGAACTCACCGAAGCCGGTCTGCATCGCCTGGCCCTTTCCGCCGGAAGGCCTGGTTGCAAATCTCGCCGGGCGCAATATTCACGCCTTCGATGAAGTAGCCGACTCGGTCCGCGCCCTCAGCCGCCTTGCGACGCTCGGCCGGCGACCGAGGGCATCGCGCCGACGGCAGGGAGCCGGCTTCGATTGGCAGCCCTACGCGGCGGAAGCGGCATCGAGCCGTGTGATCTCCGAGCATCGCTGTCATGCGATCATGCAGGCGGCGGGCGTTCCCGTGGCAGCCGGCAAGCTGGTGGCCGACGCCGACGCAGCAGTCGCAGCGGCTAAGGAGGTAGGTTTTCCCGTCGCCCTCAAGGGCATCAGCGACGCCGTCACCCATCGTGCCGCCGCCGGGCTCGTCGTGCTCGGCGCGCAGAACGCCGACGATGTCCGCGATGCGGCGAACACGCTGCTCGACCGGGCGGAAGCCCATTCGGTGACCCTCGATGGCATCTACGTGCAGAAGATGGAGTCCGGATCGGTCGAACTGCTGGTTGCGGCGACGCGCGACCCGCTCTTCGGAACGATGGTGTCGTGCGGTGCGGGCGGCGGACTGACCGAAATCATCGACGACATCGTGATCCGCCGTGCGCCGGTCGACGAAGCCTCCGCTGCCGAGATGCTGGAGGGACTCCGGCTTCGGCGCTACGCCAAGGACGCTGAGGGCAAGCTGCCGGCCACCGAGGCGGCGCGCTTCATTGCCCGCTTCTCCGAACTGGCAGCCTCGGCTCCGTGGAAGCGCTTCGTCTTCGAGGCCAACCCGGTCAAATGGCGCCGCGACGGCGCGATCGCCGTCGACGGCCTGATCGTGATCGAAGAGTCGTGACCGACTGTCTCAGGCGGTCTTCTTCTTGTCGAGGAAGGCGCTGAGGCCCTCGCGCAGCTCCGGCTTGCTGACGCCGAGAATGGCCTTGTCGGTCGCCGCCGCGATCCCCTGCTGGTAGGTCAGCAACTCGCATTCACGCAGGAACTGCTTCGACTTGCGGATCGCGGCCGGGCTGCCCTTGAACAGAAGCGCCAGCACATCCTCCAGCGCCTCGTCCAGCTTGTCGGCGCCTACGACCCGCGTAACGATGCCGACGCGCACCGCCTCTTCAGCCTCGATGCGCCGGCCGGTGAGCAGCAGCTCCAGGATCGCCTTCTGGTTCATGGCGTTGAGCAGCGTCGGCATGGCGCCATAGGGCGTGATGCCGTGGTGCACTTCCGGATAGCCGAAGAGCGTGCCTTCCGCCGCGATCGTAATGTCCGCCCAGGTGGAAATCATGGTGGCGATGCCCAGGGCATATTTCTGGGTCACGGCGATCACCGGCTGCGGCGCGTAGTAGATGACCTCATTCATCTTCTGCATGTAGTCGTAAGTGCGCGTGATCACATCGAGATCCGCTCCGCCCAGCGCCTGCACGTCGCGCAGCTCGCGACCCGCGCAGAAGACGCCATTGCGTCCCCGCAGAACTATGGCGCGGCAGCTCTCGTCCTCGGCGAGCTTCGGCAGCTCTTCGCAGAGGCCAATCACCATTGCATTGCTGAGCGCGTTAAAGTGCTTGGCATTGTCGAACCAGAATGTCGCAACGCCCCGGTCATCCCTCTCCAACTGGTAGTCGCTCACCTGCATTTCCTTCTTCTTGCGGCCCTGCGACAGGCCGGGCCGCTTCACATGAAAGGTTTCAAACTATAGTGATGGGCCGTGCCGCTGCGCAAGCAGCGGCTCATGCGCAGCATCGTTTCGCAAGGGAGAGCATACCCATGGCAGTAAGCAGGCAGGGTGCCGTGTACGAACCGGAAATCGTATGCGAGGGCTTGTTTTTCCCCGAGGGACCGATCGCCCTTGCCGACGGCTCCGTCGTCCTTGTCGAGATCGCCGAGGGCCTCCTGGTACGCGTGGACCGCGCTGGCAAGAAATCCGTGGTCGCCAACCTCGGCGGCGGCCCGAACGGCGCCGCGATCGGCCCGGACGGCGCTGTCTACATCTGCAACAACGGCGGTCTGGCGTTCCATCGCGAGCCCGGGATCACGCGCGTAATCGGCACGCCCGCGGACTATTCCGGCGGGCGCATCGAGCGTGTGGATCTCAAAACAGGCAGGTTCGAACGGCTCTACGATACCTGCGACGGCGTGCCTCTGAATGGCCCCAACGACCTCGTCTTCGACCGACATGGCGGATTCTACTTCACCGACCACGGCAAGGTGCGCGAGCGCAGCGTCGATCGCGGTCGCATCTGTTACGCCATGCCGGACGGCAGCATGATCCGGACCGTGATCTTCCCGATGTCGATGCCCAATGGCATCGCCCTGTCGCCGGACGAAGGGCACGCTCTACATCGCCGAGACCGAGACAGCGCGGCTGTGGAGTTACCCGATCACTTCCCCCGGAAACGTGGAGCACCTCCCCTTCCCCTCCCCCAATGGCGGGCACCTTGTCTATGGCGCCGGCGGCTTCCAGCGCTTCAATTCGATCAAGGTCGAGGCCGGCGGACGCGTATGTGTCGGTACCTTGCAGATCGGCGGGATCACCACGATCGATCCGGTCGACGGCTTCGCCTACCACGTGCCGATGCCCGACCGGAACACGACCAACATCTGCTTTGGCGGCGACGACCTGATGACGCTCTACGTGACCCTGTCGCACATCGGCAAGCTCGCCCGCGTGCGCTGGCCGCGCCCCGGCCACCCGCTGAACTTCGTCGAGCGCGCAGGCCAGGCCTAGCGGCCCGGCCCCATCAGCAGGTTCGGGAGGAATGTGACCACCGCCGGGAACAGGGTGATCGTCAGCAATACGAAAATCTCCGCGCCAAGCAGTGGCAGCACGGCTTTCACGAAGTCGGCGACGCGGACCTCGAGCACCGAGCAGGTGATGTACATGAGGCCGCCGACCGGCGGCGTCAGCGCACCGATGGCGAGGTTGAGAACCATGATCAGGCCGAACTGCACCGGGTCGATGCCGAGGTTGATGACGATCGGCGTCAGGATCGGCGCAAGGATGATCAGGGCCGCCAGGCTTTCCAGGAACATGCCGATGATCAGCAGGAACAGGTTGATCAGGAGGAGCATGACCAGCGGATTGGACGTGATCAGCAAGAGCACTTCCGCCGCGCGGGAGGGAATGCGCTCCACCGTCATGTAGAAGCCGAAGGCGGTCGCCGCAGCGATGATCAGCATGACCATGCCGGTCGCCAGCGTCGCTTCGGTAAGCAGACCCGGCAGGTCGCCGAGCCTGATTTCGCGGTGCGCGAACATGCCGACGAGCAGCGCATAGACCACGGTGACTGCGCCCGCCTCGGTGGGCGTGAAGAAGCCGTAACGAATGCCGACGACCACGAAGACGGGCACTGTGAGCGCCCAGCCCGCCTCGCGCAACGCCTTGAGAATCTCGCGGAGGCTCGCCCGCTCGGTACGCAACCGGGCATAGTTATGGCGCTTCGACAGGAAGTGCGTCACCACCATCAGCGCTGCGGCCAGCAAGAGGCCAGGCACGATGCCGGCGATGAACAGGCGGCCGATCGAGACATCCGCGAGGAAGCCGTAAATGACGAAGCCCAGCCCCGGCGGGATAATCGGTGTGATCACCGAGGACGACGCGACGATGGCGGCCGCGAAGGCGGGCTTATATCCACGCCGCACCATCTCGGTGCCGAGCATCTTCGTCTGCATCGCCGCCTCGGCGTAGCCGGAGGCCGAGAGGCCGCCCATCAGCGTCGCCAGGACGATGTTGGCCTGTGCGATTGCACCGACAAGGTGACCGACAAGGCTCTCCGCGAGATTGAGAAGGCGGCGCGTGATGCCGGCGCGGTTCATGATGACGCCGGCCAGCGTGAACATCGGGATCGCAAGCAGCGGGAAAGACGACGACGCCGACGCGATCCGCTGGGCATAGAGCGGAAGCGGAAAGCCCTTCTGCAGCAGGAAGAAGGAAAGCGCGCCGGACGCGATGGCGAACGCCACCGGTACGTTGAGGAAGAGAAGAACGAGAAAAACGGCGAACGGGATCAGATCCATGCTATTCGCCGCCCTCTTCCGGTTCGAAGCCGGCGAGGTAGCAGAGCGACCGAACCGCCATCATTCCGAAGCCAACCGTAACGCTGATAAACAGAAAGCTCAGCGGTATCCCAAGCACCGTCGTCTTCGACGTGGTGTGCGCCACGACCGTCTGCTGGGCGCAAAGCCACGCCGCATAGCCGCAGAAGACCACCACGAACACTTCCACCAATTTGTCGAGCACGGCCTGAACGCGGGCCGGCAACAGGCTGGTCAGGAGGTCAACGCTGATATGGGCCCGTCGGTTATGGACGACCGAAGCGCCGAGAAAGATGAGCCAGGCGAAGGCGATGCTGGTGACATCCTCGGCCCACGAAACGGGCGTGCGGAGCACATAGCGGGACAACACGGTCCAGCAGATCGTGACAACGATGATGGCGAATGCCGCATCGGCCAGGAACCTCTCGGCGAGGTCAATGGCCGTCAGAACCCGACGAACCGGATGTTTCCTGGCGGCCGCCTGCATGCTTTCCCCCAATCCCGCACGTATCGAAACGACGGAGGCCGGTGGGCCTCCGTCGCATCATTGACGCGATTCCCCGTGCCGTCAGGAAAGGATGCCGCGGACGGTATCGCCGAGTCCGGGCGTCCAGTCCGGGAACGCGGAGTACACCGCCTTCGACGCCTCGACGAACGCGGGCCGGTCGATATCCTCGACGACCGTGATGCCCATTTCGCGCAGTTTGCCGACGATTTCGGTGTCCGAATCGCGCTTCAGCTTGGTCACCAGGTTGCCGGCGTTGACGGCCTCTTCCATGACGATCTTCTGAAGGTCTTCCGGCATGGCGTGGAAGGCGGCGTCATTCACGATGACCGGGTTCCAGTTCACCATGTGCCGGGTCAGCGACACGATCTTGCGCTGCTCCGGGAACTTGGAGGACACCATGGTCTGCGGCGGACACTCGACGAAATCGACGACGCCCTGCGACAGCGCGGTGTAAACCTCGCCGAAGGCGATCACAACCGGGCGGGCGCCCCATGATTCGGCCATCTTTACGTACATCGGAGCCGCGGCCTCGCGGATGGTTTCGCCCTTGATGTCTGCCGGCGATCGAATCTCCTTGTTGCCGATGACGCTGCGCGAACCGAAATAGTTGTTTGAGGACAGGACGTAGATACCCTTGGCCTGAAGCCGCTTGTTCAGGTCCGCCATCCAGTCGCTCTTCTCGAGTTTATACCAATCGTCGAGTTGATCGATCAGGAACGGCGCCTGAAGGATGCCGCAATCCGGCACCCACTCCGCCAGGAACAGATAGTCGGTGAACTGCATGACTGAGGCGCCCTGCACGAGCATTTCACCGACTTGCTTCTGATTGCCCAGTTGATCGGCGGGATAGACTTCAATTTCGACGCGGCCATTCGTGCGGGACTTGACGGCTTCAGAGAAGGCCAGCATCGCGGTTTGCGTGGCATCGCTCGGCTGCAACGGATGCCCAAGGCGAAAGCTGAAGTCCGCGGCGGCGGCGCGCCGCGGACGGAACACGGTGCCCGCGGCCGCGGCACCGGCCACCGTCATCAGGGCGGTCCGGCGCGTCAGGCCCGTGCGGGCACTCCCGTATTTGTTGGTCATCGACGTTCTCTCCCTTTGTCCGCGGGCATCGGCCATGCGACCGATTCCTCCCAGCGAGATCTTTATTGATACGTTTCAATCTTACCGACCCGTCCGGGATTTTCCAAATCGAATGTGGATGGGTGTGAAAGAGCGCAGGCACCCACATGAATACGGGCCGAAATCAGCCTGACCTGCCCGCAACGACCGCGCATCGCCAGACAAGGAGTAACTTTGCAAGTTTTGAAACGGGCGCCGCTGCAAAAGCCGCTATCATCGCCAAAACCTGAACGGTCGACCTTGGGAGGGACGATCGCGCGCGCTGAGTCTCACACCTGACGCGACGGTCGCAGCGGGTCGACGCTTGGCCGCCAAGCCGCGGTTCCGCGCAGGGACGCAGGAGGATTTTACAGATGCGTATCGCAGGTTTCGACGCGATTGACCTTGCCGGCGGCATTCTGGTTCTTGCCACCGGCGCCGGCTTCGCCATCGGCGCAACGACATATCCCATCGGTACGCTTCACCGCATGGGGCCAGGCTACCTGCCGCTGACCATCGGCGTAATTCTGGCGGGAATCGGCGTGGCCCTGATAGTCGCCAGCCGCGCGACAACGACCGAAATTCCCGATGTGAGCTTCCGGCCGCTTCTCGCCATTCTCGCCGGGCTTCTGTTTTTTGGCCTGACCCTGGAGCGCTTCGGCCTCGCGCCGGCAACCGTTGGTCTCGTCGTTCTCAGCTCGCTCGCCCTGAAGAAGCCGAACTGGTGGATGGTCGTCATTACGGCGGCGTTCCTCATCTTCATGGGCGTCGGCGTCATCGTCTACGCGCTCAACATCCCCATCGCAGCGATCAAGGTCTAAGCATGTCCCTCGGCTCCAATCTCGCGCTCGGTTTCTCGACGGCTTTCGAGCCTTTCAATCTCGCCGTCTGCGCACTTGGCGTGACGTTGGGGACGGTCGCGGGTGTTTTGCCCGGCGTCGGCGCGATCACGGCTATCTCCATCCTGCTGCCGCTGACCTTCTACATGCCGCCCCACTCCGCCATCATCATGCTCGCCGGCATCTACTACGGCGCTCAATTTGGCGGGTCGCAGTCGTCGATCCTGATGAACATCCCCGGCACCTCAACTCACGCGGTGACCTGTCTCGACGGCTATCCCCTCTCCAAGCAGGGGCGTGCCGGCCCAGCCATGTTTATGGCCGGCATCTGCTCGTTTGCGGGCGGCACCTTCGCGATCCTGTTGATGATGTTCATCGGGCCGGCGATCGCCGAGGTGGCCCTCAAGTTCCAGTCGGCGGAATATTGCACGGTAATGATCTTCGGCCTCGTTGCGGCATCGACGCTGTCCGCGGGTTCGCCGTTGAAGGGCCTGGCGATGGTTACGTTTGGCGTGGTCCTCGGCTTTATCGGCATTGATCTGACCTCGGGCCTCTATCGCTTCAGCTTTGGTTTCATCGAGCTTTCCGACGGTCTCAACCTTGTAGCGGTTGCGATGGGCCTCTTCGGAGTCGCCGAGATCCTGCTCAACCTGATGAAGGGTTCGACCAAGCCGTTCACGGTGCAGCCGGTAAAGCTGCGTGACCTCACACCGTCCAGGAACGACATCAAAGTCTCCGTCTTCCCGACGATCCGGGCGATGTTCATCGGTTCGGCCTGCGGCATCCTGCCCGGTGTCGGCCCGACCATCGCCTCGTTCATGTCGTACGCGGCGGAGAAACGTCTCTCCAAGTATCCGGAGCGTTTTGGCACTGGCGTGATGGAAGGCGTCGCCGCGCCCGAGGCCGCCAACAATGCCTCGGTGCAGGCGGCCTTCATCCCGACGCTCAGTCTCGGCATCCCCGGGGACGCCATGGGGGCCGTGCTTCTCGGCGCCCTCATGCTGCACGGAATCGCGCCTGGCCCCAGCATCGTCACCGAACAGCCGGTCCTCTTCTGGGGTCTGATCGGCAGCTTCTGGATCGGCAACGTGCTGTTGCTGATCCTCAACATCCCGCTGATCGGATTGTGGGTGAACCTGCTTCGCATTCCGTACCAGGCACTCTACCCGGCCATGCTTTTCTTCATCTGCCTCGGCGTTTACACGATTAACTACAACGTCTTCGACATTTTCATCGTCATCCTGTTCGGCATCGTCGGCGCGGTGATGATGGTGATGCAGTTTCCGGCGGCCCCGCTGCTGCTCGGCTTCATCCTCGGCCCCATGATCGAGGAAAATCTCCGGCGGGCGCTGCTTGTCTCGCGCGGTGACCTGACTGTCCTTGTTGGCAGTCCGATCAGCGCGACCTTTGTTGCCGCGACGGTGATCATTCTGCTGCTGACCTTGCTGCCAACCATCAGGGCCCTGATCACGCATCGCAAGCTGGCCGAGAGGACGACGATCGCCGACGCCGAGTGAACACCGCATCCGCGCGCAGAATTATCTGGACAAAGACGGCAGGAAAAGCGGCTGCGGCCTCCTCTGTAGCCATTCGGATGTGCTCGGGCTTTTGCTCTTGCCACCGACAATGCCAGCGAGAGGTGAACGTGTCCGCGAGCCGGCAAATCTGGGCGGGCGAAAGAACGGCTTGGCCGGCCACATCCTTCCCCCGTCGGCTCGCACGCAACGGTCCGTAGGACTCAAGCCCTCAATTTGCCACGGGCATACTGCGCAACGGCGAGGCACAACTCGACACGCGACGAGTGCACGCGGAGTGGGCACCGGGCTCCGTCATCCGAAGCACCTGAACTCGAACACGTACGCAGACAAAAAAAGGAGATGGCCGAAGCCATCTCCTCCCAGGATGTCCTGCGGCGCGTTGGTTCGCGCCATCGGTTTGTCGTATCGGGTTAGTCGATCGAGATGCCGGCCGTCTTGACGACGTTGCACCACTCCTCGGTCTCCGACTTGAGATCGGTCAGCGTCTGCTCCGGTCCCTTGTTGACCACCTTGAAGCTCACTTTCTCGAAATGCTCAATTACGGACGGCGTCTTCAGCGCTTCGGAGAAAGTGGCGGCAAGCTTGTCCACGATCTCCTTCGGCGTATCCTTCGCGACGAAGGCACCGATCCACTGGCTGGCCATTGGCTTATAGCCAAGTTCCTTCATGGTCGGCGTGTCCGGCGCCGTCGGCCAGCGCTCATCGGAGGACACCGTCAACAGCTTGAGGCGGCCTTCCTTGACCATGCCGGCCGAGCCCGGAAGCGTATCAAAAGCGACCTGGATTTCGTTGCCGACCAGCCCCGCCAGCGTCGACCCGCCGTCCTTGTACGGGATGAAGGCCATGTCGGTGGACGTGTTCACCTTGAACTGCTCACCGCGCATCTGGCCAGACGAGCCGACGCCCGAAGCGCCGTAGTTCAGCTCGCCCGGATGGTCCTTCGCATACTTGACCAGCTCGTCGACCGAATTCACCGGCAGAGTTGGGTTGATCAGGATCACGAACGGCGTCACCACCAAGTCGGTCACCGGAATCATGCTGTTCAGGAAGTTGTACGGAAGGGTCTTCTTGAGGCACGCTTCCGACGCCACCACGTTGGTGTGCACGAGGACGGTGTAGCCGTCCGCGGGCTGGTTGATCACGTATTCCGTGCCGACTGAACCGGCGGCTCCGGGCTTGTTGTCGACAACCGTGGGCTGGCCAAGAATCTCTTGGGCTGCGGCGGCGAGGATGCGCGCGGTTGGATCAACCGTGCCGCCCGGGCCGTACGGGGCAACAAAGTGGATTGGGCGGCTGGGATAGTTGTCCTGAGCCCAGCCCGTGCCTGCAAAGGCAAGCATGGCCACCGACGCGCCGGCCACAAGTGTGAACATAGACTTCTTCATTTCTTGTCTCCTCCTTATCGTCCAATTCAAACCCTTGGTTGAAACCTTCCAAGGTTCGTTCGTAGGTCCTTCTGCACAGGGCCCAGACGGTAGCACGTTTTTTTCGGCTCAACGGCCGGGAACGGCTGGTTTGCCGCAAAGGATCGTTGCATCGCATGCATGAATGAGAGGGGACTGCTTTGCACTGGAGGCGAGGATGGTCTTCGCTCTCGGCGGGTTCTATGGGAGCAGCGTCACCGGTAAGTCTTGTCAAAAGCTGCGGCATGTCGCAGCCGTTACATGGGAGCGAGTTCGTGGAACTGGAGCAATTTCGACTGGACGTATCTGACGGTATCGCCACCGTCACTTTCGACCGCCCGCCGGTGAATGCGCAGAACCGCCGCACCCGCGAGGAACTCACCTGGGTCTTCGATACGATCAGCGACCGCGACGACATACGGGTCGCGATCCTGACCGGCGCGCGCGACATCTTCTCCGCCGGCGCGGACATCAAGGAACGCCGAGGCATTCAGGCAGAGGCCGGCGACTACAAGCGCCACAACCGCCTTACCCGGGAAAGCTTTTATTCGATTGTCGACTGCGTGAAGCCGGTGATCGGCGCAATCAACGGCCCGGCCATTGGCGCTGGCTACGCCGTTATGGCTTGCTGCGACATCCTGCTCGCCTCGGAAAACGCCTACGTGCAAATGCCCGAAATCGACGTCGGCCTCGCCGGCGGAGCAAAATTCCTGGAGCTGTTTCCGCGCTCAACCGCGCGGATGATGTTCTTCACCGGCCGCAAGGTACCCGCCAAAGACCTTTACCGAATGGGCGTCATCGAAGCCTGCCTGCCGCGCGACAAGCTGATGGATGCCGCCATGGACCTCGCCCGCGATATCGCCTCGAAGAGTCCGATCGCAGTCACCAAAGCCAAAGCGGCATTCAACACGGTGGAAGCCATGACCTTGCGCGACGGCTACCGCTTCGAGCAGACGGTCACCGTGGAACTCTCCAAGACCGAGGATACGCGCGAGGCACAGCAGGCTTTCGTCGAAAAGCGCAAGCCCGTTTTCAAGGGTCGCTAGGTCGCACGGCGCCTGCTTGACAGCCACCGCGCCAGCGGCGATTGATACGTTTCAAAATTTGCATTTGTTCCGGCGGAAAAGGAGAGAACTGCATGCTGGGAGGAACGATTGACGACCTCGAGAAGGGCGACGAATTCAAGCCCATCGAGTATGACCTGACGGGCTTCATCTGTAGCGAATACGCCCACAGCGTCGAGGAGCACTGCGAGTGGTTCCACTCCAGCCTCGCCCCCGGCGGACGACAGATGCGCGTGCCCACGATGATCCACATGGAGAAGATGCGGATCCTCGAGGAGAACTGCACCAAGGAGCGTCGCATGCACGGCGAACCGGCGCCGGACGCCCGCGTGCACTACGAGTATCACGCGGTTCAGCACAGCGCGGCCTACGTCGGCGAACGCCTCGTTGTCAGCGGCAAGATCGTCGACAAGTACGTCAAGCGCGGCCGCACGTTCCTCTGGTATTACCTCGAAACGCGCACCAAGGACGGCCGCCTGGTCACGACCTACAACGACCGTACCCTCCTCAGGTACCGGCCGGCCGAAGGGAGCAGCAAATGAACACGATGACCACCCCTGCCAAACTGACGGTCGGAGCCGAACTCAACGCGCCCCTGCGCATCGGCACGCCCGAACGGGTCGAGTGGTATGACAGCGGCCTGATTTCGGCCGGTCTGGGCGTGCTCTCGCGTGTCGGCGACAATATCCATACCAGCGACGAGTTCGCCAAGGAGCATGGCCTGCCCGCCGCGATCCTCGACGGCATGACCAGCACCAACTGGTGCTCGACCATGCTGGTCCAGTATTTCGGTATGGATTATGTCGAGCGCGGCGAGCTTCGCACGAAGTTCATCAAGCCGATCCTGCTGGGCGTGCCGGTGCGCCCGCGCGGCAAGGTGCTCTCAGTCGAGAAGCACGCGAGCGGTGGGACCGAGTACAAGCTCGACATCTGGGTCGAGGACGACAAAGGCAACAAGCTCGTCGATGGCGACGCTCGTGTGGTGGTCGCCGCGAAATAGCGCAATCTCTTCGGGATTATCGCGAGGGCGCCGGCCTCCGGCGCCCTTTTCTTTGCCTACGGCTTGTCGATGAGCAGCAACCCGTCGACGGCGACGACGCCGTCCGCATTCCAGATAACCGGGTTGATCTCCAGCGTGAAGCTCTCCCAAGGCGCCACAGCGGCAAGCTGAGCAATGTCCGCGACAAACGCTGCCAGCGGCGCGATCGGAGCCTTGCCGGCGGTCCGCATGATCCTGAGTTGTCCAAGCAAACCGCTGGCCGCATCTGTGTCTAGCGGCGCGCGCGCCAGCGCAACATCGTCGATGACTTCGGTCATGCCCCCGCCAGCGCCGACCGAGACCATGACACCGAAGATCGGATCACGGAACGCGGAGACTAGTATCTCGACGCCTGGCGCCGCCATCTTTTGCAGATAGACGCCGTCGAGGGTGACACCGGCATCGCGGCCACGCCGGTCGAGCGTCTCGTACACGGAGCGCGCCTCGGACGCAGTCTGCACGCCCAACGCGACCAAGCCGAGCTTTGCGCGATGCGTCACCTTGGGGCTGATGCCCTTCATCACCAGGGGAAACCCGATGCGGGCAGCGACCGCCTCGGCTTCGCCGGCATTGGCCGCCAGTTCACCGGCGGCTATCGGCAAGCCCGCGGCCCGGAGAATGCGGTGGCATTCGTGCTCGGAGATAACCGCGTTCCCCGATACGCTGCCGGTATGTTTCGACCAATCGAACGACTTTGACTGGGCCGGCACCTTGCGGACCGGCCGGTCGCGATCGCGCCGGTATTTTGCTGCCTTGCCGATGGCGTTTACGGCATGCGCGTACTCCATGAACACGTGGAAGCCGTCAGCACGGGCTTTCTCGGCCATGCCGCTCGGCCCCAGCGGCCAAGCCAGGACGACGGCTTTGCTGGTCCGGTCGCGGAACTCCCGGATGATGTCGGCGAGCTCGGCGGCATGACGCCCCTGCGGCCCGCACTGGAAGAAGATCGTGTCGATCGCATCGTCGGCTGCGATCACGTCCAACGCCTCCGGCAGCTTCTCCAACCAGTTCATCTGGTTGTAGGTCATTGGCGTCATGTCGAACGGATTTCCCGTCGACGCGATCGGCGTCACCAGTGATTTCAGTCTTTCGCGCGACGCGTCGGAAAGTGGCGGCGTGGTCAGGCCCGCGCGGGCGCATTGGTCGGCGGCGAGGACGCCGAATCCGCCACCGAAGGTGATCGGCGCAACCCCCGGCCCCGCAGGCAGCTTGTCTCCGCTGACACTGCTCAGATAGAGCGTGACGTAGAGCAGTTCCTCGACCGAGTGGACTTGAACGACGGCCTGCTCAGCGAGGATCGCGTCCCACACCCTGCCCTCGCCCGCGAGCGCCCCGGTATGGGCCGCGGCCGCGCGTGCGCTGGCAGCGCTAACGCCGCCTTTGATCATCACCACCGGCTTGCCGGCCAGCCGCGCCTTCTCCAGCGCCGCCACGAACTTCGCGCCGTCGCGAATGCCTTCGACGTAGACGGCGATGACTGTTGTCCCCTCGTCCTCCGCGAACGCCGCAATGAAATCCGATGTCGAGAGCACTGCCTCGTTGCCGGTGCTGACCATGTAGCGGAAGCCGATGCCAACTCGCTGCGCCAGCGCCTGACAGGACGAGATCAGTCCGCCGCTCTGGCCGACGGCGGCAATGCCGCCGGTCAGGAGTCGCTCCGACTCGATCAGGAACGATGCAAAGGTCGCCGTCATAGGCAGGGCCGTATTCATGGCGCCGAGGCAGTTTGGCCCGAGCAGGCGAAAACCCGTCTCCATGCACAGCGCCACAAGCGCGTTCTGGCGCGCGACGCCGGTAGCATCGCCTTCCCCGAAGCCGGCGGCCCACACGACGCCGAACATCGTGCCGGCGGCCACGCATTCCCGGATTACCCCGCCGACGCGATCCTCGCCCACGGCAATGATGGCGAGGTCGGCCGATTCCGGGAGGTCGCCCAGCGTCTTGTAACAGGGCAGACCCGCGACCGTTTCGCGGCCGGGATTGACCGGGTAGATGCCACCGGGAAATCCAAACCGCTTCAGAAATCCGACGGCAGTGCCGCCCAGATTTCCAGGCGTGTCGGACGCCCCGATGATCGCGACCGAGCGCGGCGAGAGCAGCGGACGGACGTCCTCGAACGCAAAGGTATCAGCCATGGGAGACAGTGCCGGGAGATATGAGGGGTCAAGAAACGACGGCGGCGACGACTGGGTCGACTCCAGCCATCGCCGCCGTTTTTAACGCCGAACGCTGGGAGGTCACGTATCGGCGTATTTGGGATCCCGCTTCTCAAGGAACGACTTGATGCCCTCTTTCGAGTCCGGCATCGACGTCATGTGGGCGCTGATCGGCACCGTCATGCTGTAGGCAGACTGCCACGGCATGGTCTCGGCCAGGTTCATCGTGGTCTTGTTGAACTTCAGCGCGGGCAGGCTCTTCTTCGCGATGAGCCGAGCAACTTCCATCGCCTTCGGCATCACGTCCTTTTTCGGCACTACATAGTTGAAGATGCCGAATTCCTTGAGCTCCATCGCCGTGAAACGACGGCCGGTCAGCACCATTTCGCGAACCTTGCCCATAGGCATGTTGATACGCGTGAAGAAGCTGCCGCCGGCGGCCATGACGCCGCGGTCGATCTCGGGAACAGCGAAGAATGCCTCTTCCGAAGCGATGCGCATGTCGCAGAAGGTCGACATGACGAAGCCCACACCGATCGCATGCATGTTCAGCGCGGCGATGGTCGGCCGGTTCATGTTGTAGAGGCGCGGCAGGCAGTCCTCGACCATGCGATAGCGCTCGATGCGCGAGTCGAAGCCCAGCGGCAGGAAGTCGTTGAGATCGGCGCCACCGCACCAGGCGCGTGAGTCCGGCGGCGATGTGAGGATGACGACACGATGCTTGTCGTCGGATTCAATGATGTCGGCAAGGACCTTGAGTTCCGGATAGACCTCAAAGGACATCGCGTTGACCGGCGGCCGGTTAAACGTGACGACGGTGACCCCATCCTCATCGGTCTTCAACGTGAAAAACTTCAGTTTCTTCTCACTCACGGACATTTCCTCTCGCTTTTTCAGGCAGGCCGAAGCGGCCCCTCACTTCACACAACCGGTCGGCCCTAGCCGGAACACAGGTTTTTGAATGCTTTCAACAAAATAGTAGGCGGAACATTGCAAGGGTGCAAGCAGTCTCCGCTTCTGGCTACGAACGCTGCTCTAAAAACGCTAGAACCCGTTGCCGATAGGCAGCATCGCCGACCGCGCGCATGTGATCTCGGTCCACGATTTCGTACAGGTCGGCGCCCGGCAGATGCACTGCCAGTTCGGAAATCGGCCCGGCTATGGTGTCGTTCGTTCCGATCGCTACGAGGATTGGCATCGACAGCCCCCGAAGCGCGTGCGCGTCCACAGCTTCGCGCGGCGAGCGCATGCAGGCGGCTAGGGCGCGAAGATCGCCCCGCGTGCGTTCGGCGAACTGTCGGAACATGCGCCCCTTCTCGTCCTCCACAGTTTCCACGCTGTCGGCTTCCAGTGCGTCCGCCACCGCATGGGCGGGCGGCATGCCCTCAACCAGGCTTTTGCCCATTCCACCAAGGATCAGGGACCGGACCCGCTCGGGATAGCGGACCGCAATCAGCGCCGCGATGCGGGAGCCCATGGAGTACCCCATGATGTCAGCCCGTTGGATGCCGAGGTGATCGAGCAGCCGCCGGGCATCTTCCGCCACCTCCGGCATCCGATAGCCGGCGGGGTCGTAAAGCTTGGCGCTCTCGCCATGACCTCGATTGTCGATCGCGATCACGCGACGGCCCGTTTTGGCCAATTCCTCGGCCCAGCCCGACTTCACCCAGTTGATGAGAGCAGTGGTGCCGAAGCCATGGATGAGGAGGATCGGGTCGCCAGCGCCGATATCGGTAAACGCGATATCCACGCCGTCGGAATCGAAATGCTGCATGGGGAGAGGATTGGAAGACACCTTGACTTGCCCCGCTATATGAACCGTTTCATGTTTACAAGGATGCCCCGGCGAGCGGCACCTTTGCGGCCACTCGCCACGACATTGCGCTAGTCTGGACCTTCATGACCGCCGTCGAATCCGACCTGCCGCGCACCGCCATGCGGGACAATCTGCGTGGCATCCTGGCCATGATGGCCGCCATGTTCGCTCTGACCATGAACTTCGCATTCGTGAAGCTGGCGGGCAGTTCCCTGCCTGTCGGTGAGGTCATCTTCCTGCGGGGGTTGATCGCAGCGCTCATCATCTCGACGGTGATCGTTGCAACCGGCGCGCATCGCCGCTTCCGCGAAGCGCTGCACCCAACCGTCTTTCTGCGGACCTTCTTCGAGAGCGCCGCCGCCGTATGCTTCGTGGTCGCCCTGATGCAGACATCGATCGGCAATGCCACGATCATCCTGCAGGCTATGCCGCTCGTGATTACGGCCGGCGCAGCCATCTGGCTTGGTGAAAAAGTCCATTGGCGGCGCTGGGCGGCCATTGTGGCTGGCTTGATCGGGGTCGTCATCGTCATCCGGCCCGGCCTTGCGTCATTCCAATGGGCTTCGCTTCTCCTGGTCGGCTCGGTCCTCATGAGTTCGCTCCGCGACCTGACGACCCGAAGCATACCCAACGACATCCCGAGCGTGCTGGTGGCCGTAGTTGCGCTCTCCACCTTGTCGATGGTCGGCCTGTCCTTCTCGCTGTTCGAGACCTGGGTCATGCCGCGCGGCCAGTCCCTGTTGCAGGTAGCCGGTTCCGGCGTTCTACTCAGCCTCGGTATCTTCTTCGTCGTGCTTTCCATGCGGCGAGGCGAACTCTCGATCATCGCGCCTTTCCGCTATTCGGCCGTGCTCTGGGCGGTCATCCTAGGCTACGTGCTGTGGGATGACGCCTTGGACCCGCTGACGATTATCGGCGCTTCGATCATCATCGGCAGCGGCATCTACATTTCCTACCGCGAGCGCGGCCTGCGCGCGACGGTGCCAACAGGCCGGACCGACGCGGCAGCCGACGTCATTCCGTCGCCTGATCAAGACAGGCGCTGATTCCGGGTGCTGCTGTCTTGCCGAATCCGGAAGCCGCGATCATGGCATCGACTGATTCAAGGAACCCTGCGCGCGGCTGGCGGGCGGCCCAGAACAGCGGCCCGCCTTTCGCCGCCGGAAAACCGTAGCCGTTGACCATCACCAGATCGATATCGGACGGTCGCTCCGCGACGCCCTCGCCAAGGATCAGGCACGCCTCATTGACGATCGCTGTCATGACCCGCGAGACGATTTCGTCCGCCCCGATGCTGCGCCGTGCGGTGCCCGATTCCGCCGAGAGCCGATCGATGAGCGCGTGGACATCGGGATCGGGAACGGGCGTGCGACCGTCCTCGCCATAGCGATACCAGCCAGCGCCCGTCTTGCGGCCGAAGCGCCCTTGTTCGCAGAGCCGGTCGGCGGCAGGAAAATAGCGCGCACGGGGGTCGCGATCGGCGGCGCGGCGCTTGCGCATCTGCCACGAAATATCGAGGCCGGCGAGATCGGAGACGGCATAAGGCCCCATCGCCATGCCGAAGCCGGTCAGCGCGTCGTCGACGTCTTTCGGGTAGGCGCCCTCCTCCAGCAGGAAGTCGCATTGCTGACGGTAAGCGGCGAGGATGCGGTTGCCGATGAACCCCTCGCTGGCGCCAGCGGTAACCGGCAGCTTGCCAAGGCGGCGCGCGACGGCAACGAGCGTGGCGATAACGTCGGGCGCGGTGCGCGCTCCGCGCACGACCTCGATCAACCGCATCACATGTGCGGGACTGAAGAAATGGAAGCCAGCAAAATCCTCCGGCTCAGGCACTGCATGCGCCATCCGATCGATGTCGAGATAGGACGTGTTGGAGGCGATAATCGCGCCGGACCGCAGGATACGGCCGAGGTCGCCCAACAACGCCTCCTTGGCGTCCATGTCCTCGACAATCGCCTCGATCACGAAGTCGGCGTCGGCCAACTCGTCAAGCTTGCCGACTCTGGCAATGCGCGCGATTGCCGCCTCGACGTCCCCATCCGAAAGCCTCGCGCGCCGCGCCATGCTGCGGATGGCATCCGCCGCACGCGCAATGCCCTGATCGAGCCGCGAGGCGTCCTGCTCAGCGGCAAGCACATCATAACCGGCAACCGCAAACGTTGCCGCGATGCCGCTACCCATCAGACCGAGGCCAACGACGCCGACCCGCTTGACGGTCCGCGCCTTGGCGCCCGCGGGGCCGCGCATTGCCTTGCGCTCGGCGAAGAACAGGTGCCGCAAGGCGGCCGATTCCTCGCCGTTTCTGAGGCCCTGGAAAATCTCCCGCTCGCGCCGCACCGCCTCGGCGAAGGGCACGCTCTCCGCCATGCGCACGGCCGCCACTGCCTCTCCCGGCGCAATCATGCCGCGACCGGCGGCCACCGCCTTGGCCGCGGCCGCGTCGATCTCTCCGGGCGCGTCCGCAGGCACTGTCATCTCCGACAAGCGCCGCTTTCGGGACAGCGAGCGTGCATGGGCAACCGCGGCCTCACGAAGATCCGTCGTGACCACCTTGTCGACCAGACCCAGCCTTTCCGCTTCGTTTCCAGGCACACGCCGTCCTGACGTGATGATTTCGATCGCCCGCGCGACGCCGGTCAAGCGCGGCATGCGTTGCGTGCCGCCGGCGCCGGGGATCATTCCGAGCTTCACTTCCGGCAGGCCGACCACAGCGCCCGGAACCGCAACACGGGCATCGCAACCGAGCGCCAGCTCGAAACCGCCACCGAGCGCGGCGCCGTGTATGGCCGCCACCACCGGCTTCGGGCACGATTCGACCACGGCGATCACGGCCGGCAGTTGCGGCTCCAGCAGCGGTTTGTCGAATTCCTTGATATCCGACCCGGCGATGAACGTGTTGCCTGCGCCGATGAGCACCGCCGCCGAGACCGTTTCATCCGCGGCGACGGAGGCGATTGCATCCAGCAATCCGCGGCGAACAGCGGTCGAACCGGCATTCACCGGGGGATTGTCGATGACGATGACGGCTACGTCGCCATCCTTTTCGACACGTACGGGTGCGTCCGGCTGCGGCTGGTCCAAGGCAGATCCTCCTCGCCCCTTATAGCCGTGCCCGGCGACACCACCTTTCCGAATTGGAGAAAGCTGCTCTTCCCGGAATGCCCGGCGGCCGCATTCAGCCGGATTTCGGCTGCATGTCCTTGAACAGATCGACCAGAAAATCGATGAACACGCGCACTTTCGCCGAGACGTGCCGGTTCTGCGGGTACACCGCATAAACGCCGTTCTCGAATTCGATGTGACTGACCCGGTATTCCGGGCAAAGGCGCACCAGTCTTCCACTGGCGAGCTCATCGCGGACGGCCCAGTCCGCCATCAAGCCTATCCCGAGGCCGGCAAGGGTAGCCAACAACAGAGCGTGACCGTTGTCGGATTGGTAGTTTCCCTTGACGCGGAGCTCCGTGAGTACACCGGCCGGGTCGAGGAAACGCCAGGTCGGCGTGCCCATGTTGATGACGTAGGTCAGACAGTTGTGCCGAGCGAGATCCTCCGGACAGGTCACCGGACCGAAGCGCTCCAGATAACCCGGCGTGGCGCAGAGAACCCGCTCCGCCGAAGCTAGTTTCCGGCTGATCAGCGACGAGTTAGTCAGACTGCCAATGCGGACATCCATATCGAGATTCTGCTCGATCAGGTCGGCAGGAAAATTCGACAGGCGCATGTCGATATCGATGTCGGGATACGCCTCCATGAAGCGGGGAAGCGCCGGTACGATGTGCAGGATGCCGACCAGCATGCGCGAATGCACGCGCAGCGTCCCGCGCGCCGTGCGTTCCATCTGGGAGACAGCTTCGTGGACGTCGCGAATGTCGGCGAGAATCTGCTCGACCTTCTCGAAGTAGCGATTGCCCGCATCCGTGAGCGTCAGGTTGCGGCTTGTCCGGTTCAGCAGACGCGCGTCTAGCGCGTTCTCGAGTGCGTTGATGTGCCGTGACACGGAAGCGGGCGAAAGGCCGAGGTGACGTCCGGCAGCAGAGAAGCTGCCGCGGTGAATCACCTCGACAAAAAGCTCCATGTCCCGAATTGTGGTCAATTGCCTGCCCTTCATCCCAATTTTGTCTCACTATTCATGAAGTTGCGGGCGGCTGCCAGTGTGTTGCGCGCCGATTCAGCCGTGTCGCCCGCTGTGGCGGAGCTTCGACATTGGAACGTCATCTATGTCTTTTCGAGGTCTGCACAGGTGCTCCTTGGAGCCTAGGCCTATGAAGGCCGCCTGCTGAAATCGTTCAATCTGCCGTAACATGCCCGCCTCTCGGCAGGCGCCAATTTCAACCGGCGCATGATATGAAATCCGCAGATTCCATTGCCATCCGAAGTGTTGTCAGGTGGCGGCCTTTGGCACCACTGACATTCATTGGAATCTGATCATGTCGCATGCGGTTCTTGAGGGCATTCGTGTCCTCGACTTCTCCCGGATATTCGCTGCGCCGGCGGCGACGCAGATGCTTGGCGATCTTGGTGCCGACGTCATCAAGGTCGAAGAACCCGACAGCGGAGACGACACCCGCATCCTCGGAGTCGACACCACCAAGCCGGTGGACTTTCCGGGCTTCAGCCCATCGTTCCTGGCGCTGAACCGCAACAAACGCAGCGTCGGCGTAAATCTGCGTAACGATGCTGGACGCGCCGTAGCGCTCAAACTCGCTAGCGCCTGCGATGTCGTCGTTCACAATTTCCGTCCGGGCGTCATGGAGAAATGGGGCCTGGGTTACGACGCGGTCGCCAAGCACAATCCAAACGTCATCTACTGCGAGTTTTCGGCCTATGGCGATGAAGGTCCGCTTGCCGGCGTAGGCGCCAACGATGTCGCCGTGCAGGCGCACTCAGGCTTGATGAGCATCACCGGTCCAACCAATGGGGACCCGGTGCGCAGCGGCACGTCGGTTATTGACCTGACCGGTTCGCTCGCGATCGTCTCATCGGTCATGGCTGCGCTCTACCACCGCGAGCGCACGGGCGAAGGCCAGAAGATCGAGACGTCGCTGCTGATGAGCTCGGCGCATCTGATGAGCTACTTCTACACCGAATACTGGATGCATGGTGTCATACGAAAGCCGATGGGGACCGCGAATCATCTGAGTGTGCCGAACCAGACCTTTCCGGCAAGCGACGGTGCCGTCGTCATCATCGCTTATGCCGACGACATGTGGGCCCGGTGCGTTAAGGCACTTGAAGCCGAGAGTATCGACCGCCCGGAATACCGTACTGCGGCGGGACGGCGCCTGCATCGCGACAGGTTGATTGCAGATCTCGGTGGCGTCACGGCCCGCATGACCTGCGCGGATATCCTCGAGCGACTGGGCAAAGTGCGCGTGGTCGTATCCAAGGTGAATTCGGTCGGCGAGGCGGCGGACCATCCGCAGTTGGCCGCGACCCGCGGCTTCATCGACTTCGACGTCGAAGGCCGTCACGTGCGCTCTGTCAGCGCGCCGTTCAAGCTGTCCGCAACTCCGACCGCTTACCGCAGGCCACCGCCGCAACTCGGCGGAAACACGGAAGAAGTCCTGCATGAATTCGGTTTCGGCGAGGCGGACATAGTCGACCTGCGGAAGCAGGGAGCGCTGGGTCTGGTGGAGACGAAGGAAGCACGAACCGCATGAGCCCGGCTATCCCGCCGCCCACCGCGGCGGAACTCGTCGCGAATATCAAGCCTCGGGATGCGGCTACCCTGATCGTCATCGAATCCTCGGACAGCCAGCCGCGCATCCTCATGGGCCGGCGCTCGATGAAGCACACCTTCATGCCCGGCGCCTACGTTTTTCCCGGCGGGCGCGTCGATCCGGACGATGCCGCCATGGCGACGCATGACGACTTTGCCCCTGCCCTGCTCGACAAGCTGTTGTTTGACATGAAGCGCGGTCCATCCATCCGCCGTGCTCGCGCGCTGGCGCTGGCCGCAATCCGCGAAACCTGGGAGGAAGTCGGCATCATGCTGGGCGCTGAAAGCGCCGCGGTCCCGCAGCGGGTGCCTGCGGGCTGGCAAGATTTCCCGGCAAGAGGCGTATTGCCCGCCCTGTCGGCGCTGCGCTTCGTCGGCCGGGCGATCACTCCGCCGCGGCGCAAGCGGCGATACGACACGCGCTTCTTCGCGACCTTCTCGAACGCCATCGCACACCGGATACCGGTCGAGCAGGTCGCAGGCGGCGAACTGGAAGACGTTTGCTGGCTCACCTTCGAGGAAGCCCGCAAGACGAACCTCCCCGGCGTGACGCTCGACATGATCGACCACCTGGAACGCCGCCTCGCTCAAGATCCCGATCTCGGCAGCGGCGGCGCCATTCCCTATTACTACACGCGCCACGGCAAGCGGGCCCAACAGGAAATCTGATCCGGGCTTCCGCGCGCATGGTGCCGGGGCAGCAACAAGAAAGCCTCCCGAAAGAAGCGCCCATGTCTCCTCTGCCCGCGGTCGACTGCCACGCCCACATCTTCTGCCCCGGCCGCTACGCCTTCGCGCCGGACGCCAACTACATTCCGCACGGCACGCAACTCGGCACCGCGGCTAATTTCGCCGCAGTCCTCGATGCCCACGGCCTGACGCACGGATTGTTCGTCGCCGCCGAGCCGTACATGACCGACAATAGCTGCATGATCGACGGGATCGAGGCGTATCCAGGGCGCTTCAAGGGCTTCGCACTGGTGGCGCCGGACATCTCCGATCGCGACCTCGAAGCGCTGGCGGGAAAGCCCATCGTCGGGGTTCGCTACAACCTCACCAGTTTCGGGATGCGCCAGTTCAATCATCCGGCCACGCCGCGCCTGTTCGAACGGCTCAGGGAACTCGATCTCTTTCTTCAGATCCATTGCGAGAAGGATGAACTGGCCGAGGCCATGCCGATCCTGCGCAAGAGTCCCGTACGGGTGATCGTGGATCATTTCAGCCGGCCGGATCCGAGCACAGGGCTCGGCCAGCCAGGCTTCGCCGCGTTGCTGGAACTCGGCCGCGAACACAACGCCGTAGTCAAGCTTTCCGGCCCCTACCGCTCATCACGCGAGGGCTATCCGTATCGCGACATCGATCCTTTCATCGAGGCCTCCATCAACGCCTTTACGCTCGACCGCTGCGTGTGGGGATCGGACTGGCCCTTTGTGCGCCACGACTCGCGCATGGACTACGGGCCGGAGCTCGCCGTCGTGGACCGCTGGCTGCCGGACGAGGCGAGCCGCAGGAAGCTGATGTGGGAAACGCCGAAGGAGCTCTTCGGCTTGACATGATCGC
This sequence comes from uncultured Alphaproteobacteria bacterium, assembly GCA_963798195.1. Taxonomy (GTDB): domain Bacteria; phylum Pseudomonadota; class Alphaproteobacteria; order Rhizobiales; family Kaistiaceae; genus CAVSRC01. The sequence continues at coordinate 1,826,715 of CAWCSF010000010.1, forward strand.
CGATAGCGAAAGTGACGTGTGGGCCGAAGCCCACACGCCGGATCTGCTCAGGCTTCTCCGCGCAGGAACTTCGCGGCCTGATCCTGGAACTGCTGCACTGTGATTTCCTCGCGCAGCGCCTGCTGCCAATAGGGCGCAATCTTGTCCTGGTAGTTGGTCCAGTTCTTCGACGAGAACGGCGGCATCCACCACGTATCCGAGTTGTCGATCGCGGTCTTGAAGAACCGGTTCTCCTGGAAAACCGGATCGGCGCCGAGCGACTTCCGCACCGGCAACAGGCCACGGCCCTGCGTGAAGTTCTTGCCGGTCTCGCCGCCGCCCCACCACGCCAGGAACTCGAAGGCAGCTTCCTTTTCCTTCGAGCCTTCGAGGATCATGGCCCCCTCCGGATTGGCGAGCATCGTCTTGTTGGCTCCGACCCGCGGCGTGGGCACGCACTGGATGGCATCGCCAAGCGCCGCGTTGAGCTGCGGGTTGGCGTGCGTCCCGTAGATCCACATGGCCGCCTTGCCCTTCTCCATCAGCGCGAAGAGCTGGGTGTAGCGATCGTTGACCGCAGTCGGCTGGCACGACTTGTCCTTCGTGTACATGCCGACCCACTTCTCGGTGACGCCGACCGCTTCCGGACCGTTGAAGTCGACCGTACCGTCCGGCTTGACGATGTCGACGCCGGCCGTATGCCAGATCGGCTCGATCGGCTGCACCGCGTAGTAGTCGAGGCCGCGCAGGGCGTAGCCGTAATGGTCGTCCTTGGTCATCGCCTTGGCGGCGGCGATGAAGTCGTCATACGTCTCCGGCGGCTTGATACCCGCTGCGTCGAACCAGTCCGCCCGGTAGTAGAGAATGTAGGGCAGCATCGCGTTCGGCATGTAGAGGACTGGCTGGTCCGGTTTGGAGCGCATCGCCGCGACGATGTTGGGGTAGTAGTCGGTGTGATCGGACCAGGCGTTGAAGTATTCATCAACCGGCGCCAGCATGCCGTTGTCATAGAAGTCCTGCACCCAGGTCTGCACCGTGCCGGCGACGTCCGGACCTGAGCCGGAGGCAGCGGCCACCACGACCTTCTGACGGAGTTCCTGGACCAACGAACTGGCGTCGAGTTCGACGGTGATGAACTCCTGCGACTTGTTGAAGGCTTCGACGCCGTCGACCGACATTTTCTGGTGGTTGGGGTTATCGGCCCAGTTCCAGAAATTGATGGTTACCTTCTTGCGCACCGCCGGCGCGGCGAGCGCCGACCGTGCTCCGGTCAGGCCGATGGCGCTGGCGCCGCCGAGCAGGCCAAGAACCTTGCGTCGGGAAAGGCCCTTCCGGCCCGTTTTGTCAGTTGTTTTCTGCATGTCCTTCTCCCTGTTTCTTTTGTTGCGTGTTTCTTCAGTCCGGCAGAGATCTGCCGGCATTCAACCTTTCAGCGCTCCCGCGGCGAGGCCTGAGATCAGCATGCGCTGGAAGATCAGGAAGAGCGCCGCCACGGGCAGCGTCGTGAGCACGGCGCCGGCAGCGCTGACGCCCCATACGGCCGGCTCGCCGAGGGCGAACAGCCGCATCACGACCGGCAGCGTCTTCACGCTGTCGGATGTCGTGAAGAGATAGGCGAAGAGGAAATCGTTCCACGCCATGATGAAGGCAAAGAGGCCGGCGGCCATGAGGCCCGGTATCGCCAGCGGCAACACGATGGCGACCAGAGTCTGGAGCCGGTTGCAGCCGTCGACCTGCGCGGCATCCTCGAGCTCACGCGGCAGCGACGAGAAGTAGTTGATCATCAGCAGCAACGCGAAAGGCGATGACAGCGTCGCCTCGGCCAGGATGAGGCCGGGATACGTGTTGATCAGCCCGTAGGTGCGGAAGATGACCAGCAGCGGAACCAGCAGCACCACGCTCGGAATCATGTAGGCCATCAGCGCCGCGGTCAGCAGCGAACTGCGGAAGCGGAAACGGAAGCGCGAGAAGGCGTAGGCACCGAGGCTGGCGGTAACCAGCGCCAGCACCATGGTGCCGGTGGCGACGATCGTGCTGTTCCGGAAATACGTGCCGAACGGCACATTGGCGAACAATGCGTCGTAATTTGCCAGCGTCGGATGACTCGGGAAGTACTCGATGCCGCGATCGCTCTGCCACGGCGTGCCCGCTTCCGGCGTCACCTCCGGCGTCAGCGATGCGATGACGATCCAGACAAACGGGGCAATGGAATAGACAAGGATCACGACGAAGCCGACGAAGATCGCCAGCTTGCGAACGAGCCTCGATTCCAGGATCGCGCTCATGTGAGCACCGACCGCGCAAGGTGGCGTACGTAAGCGACCGACGCCGCGATCAGAACCAGCGCCAGAACGACGGCCACGGTCGAGGCGTAGCCGATATCGAACTGACCGGTGAGCTGGAAGCTGTAGACCGCTTCCGTGTAGTTGGCGAAGCCCGGCCCGCCGCGCGTCATGATGAAGATCATGTCGATGTGGTTCGACATCCAGATCATCCGCAACAGCAGCAGGAAAAGTATGGTCGGCATGAGCTGCGGCAGCGTGACGAAGCGGAACTGCTGCCACGCACTGGAGCCGTCGATCGTCGCGGCCTCGTAGAGGTCCTTCGGAATTGTCTGAAGCACGGCGAGCAGCACCACCGCCATCAGCGGCGTGCCGGACCAGATCATCGCGGCCGCGATGACGCCGAAAGATGCTGTCGGTTCGCTGAGCCAGGAGACATAATGCTCGATCAGCCCGGCCCGATGCAGCAGGTCGTTGACCACGCCGAAAGTGCCATCGAACATATAGACCCACATCAGCGCTGTGACCGCCGGCGGGATGATGTACGGAATGAGGATCGCGGCGCGCAGGAAGGCGCGACCGCGAAAGTTGAGGTTCAGGAACAGGGCCATCGGGATTGAAATGGCGAGTTCGCCAAAGACTACGACGAGGTCCCAGCGCAGCGTGCGCCAGATGCCGTTGAGGAACACCGGATCGTCGAAGAGCCGGTAGAAATTACGAAAGCCGACGAACTCCGCCTTCGCCAGCCTGAGCAACGACGCATCTGTCAATGCCAGCCAAACGGCGTAGGCCGCTGGATAGAAGCTGACCGCGGCCAGCAGGATCAGAATGGGCGCGATGAAAGCGTATGGAAGCAGGTCCGGCCGTGTCCAGGCCGGGCGACGGAGACTCGCCCAGCCGCCGAGATGGACACGCGTCTCGACCATTAAAACCGCCTCGCTCCCATGCCCTTTCGGGCTCTGGCGCAATACGCCATTTTGATACGTTTCAAAATATCATGCGTTCCACGGCCTCGACCTGTCAAGCCATGCGGACCCGTGGCCTTCCCGCCCTCATCTGCATTGGATAAGGACCTTCACGTCAGACGAGATACAGTGGAGCGCTTCCACCGGTACAGTGGGCGCAATTCCGCATCGATTGCGACGAACTGGAGGTGAAGTTGGCAGACAAACCCATTCGCGTTGGTATCGTCGGCGCCAATCCCGACAGGGGCTGGGCTTCGGTCGCGCATATTCCCGCCCTTATGGCGATGCCCGATTTCGAGATCGCCGCTGTCTGTACGACGCGTCAGGAAAGCGCCGACGCTGCGGCCAGCAAGTTTGGCGTTCCGGCCGCTTATGGCGACTGGCGCGCGATGCTCGCAAACTCCGAGATCGACGTAGTTGCCGTTTGCGTGAAGGTCAGTCACCACCACGAGATCGTCGTCGCCGCCGCCCAAGCCGGAAAGCACGTCTTCTGCGAGTGGCCGCTCGGCCGGACCACCGCGGAGGCAGAGGACATGCTGCGGGCGGCCGAGAAACACGATGTCCGTCATCTGGTCGGCCTGCAGGGTCAGGCCTCGCCCGCTCTTTGCACCGTCCGCGACCTGGTCGCGGATGGCAGCATTGGCGAAATCATCTCGGCGTCCCTCATCGCTTCGCTGAACAACTGGGGACCGAGGCTACCGCCGGCGGAAGCCTATCGGACTCAGAAGGAAAGCGGCACCACCGGGCTGACGGTTCCGGGCGGCCACTCTCTGGATTCCTTCTGCCATTGCGTCGGCGAGTTCCGCGACGTTGCAGCCGTGGTCAGCACCCAGCACAAAAAGACCGAGATCGTCGGCACCGGCGAAATCCTCGACGTGACCGCGCCCGATCAGGTTCTGGTCAGTGGCATCCTCGAAAGCGGCGCCGTCGCCTCGGTCCACATCAAGGCGGACATGGCGAGTCCGACGGGTGTGCTGATGGAGATCAACGGCACCGAGGGCGACATCGTGGTGGCTTCGCGGAAGCCCGTGGGCCCGATGCCTGTCGGCATCCAGCGCACCGAGCTGACGATCCACATAGCGCGCGGGCGCAAGAAGGAATTTGTCGAAGTGCCGATCGGCGATGGTTTCAACCACGCCCCCGCCGGCGTTCCCAAGGGGCCGCCCTTCTATACCGCCCAGCTCTACACGCGCCTTCGTGATGCCTTGCGCGACGGCAAGCCCCTATCGCCGGATTTTGGCGCCGCAGTACGCCGCCATCGGCTGCTCGACGCAATTCAGAAGGCGTCCGACACCGGGATCCGTCAGAGCTTGTGAGGCCCGGGCCTGGGTGCGCCTATTTGGCGTCCCGGGCCGGCTGTCTTGCGGCGAGCCAAGCGCGAATCTCGGCGCCGTGCTCATCCAGCGTCGGCGGCGCTACGATCTCGTCCTCATTGCGGGCGCGGTCGTAGACGACCGGATTGGCGATGGTTCGCACCACCCCCTCGACAGGATGGACCGCCTGACGCTCTATGCCGAGGTGCTTGGCCTGCGGGTCGTCGAGCACTTCCTGCAAGTTCAGCACGGCGGCATGCGGCACATCCGCGGCGGAAAGTAGCCGCACCCATTCGTCGCGCGGGCGGGTGACGAATACCGGCCGCAATGCCGCCTCGAGGGCCATGCAGTTGTGAACGCGGTCCATGCGGGTTGCAAAACGCGAATCTTGCGCCAGATCCGGCCGCTCCGTGACCGCTATCAGGCCATCCCAGAACTTCTGCGGCGACGACAGATGAATCGCGAGAATCTTGCCGTCGGCGCAGCCAAATGCAAACGACTGCGACGTGCGCGCTCGGTCCTGCGGATCGGGCAGGACGCCGCGGACAAAATAATGCTGAAACGGCTCGCTGGCGAAGTGAGCCATGGCTGCCATCATCGCCACCTCGACCAGCCTTCCGCGTCCGGTTCGCTCGCGCTCGAAGAGCGCGCCGAGAATGCCATAAGCGGCATAGAGGCCGGTTGCCGCATCCGCCGCCGCAGGCCCCTTGATGCGGGTATCTTCAGGCGAAACAAAAAGACTCATGTAGCCCGACGCGCCTTGCGCCACCGTGTCGTAGGCAGGGCGCTGCGCGTAAGGGCCGTCCGGTCCGAAGCCCGAAATCGAGCAATAAACCAGCCGTGGATTGATCGCCGCAACGGTGTCGTACGCGAACCCGAGACGCTCCATGACGCCGGGCCTGTAGTTCTGAACGAGAACGTCGGATTCAGCGATGAGCTGACGCATGACCTCCCGGTCGTCCTCACTGGTGAGGTCGACTACGATGCTCCTCTTGTTACGGTTGAACGCTTGGAATTGCGGGCCATAGAGGCCGCTTTCAAAGTTCCGGAAGGGATCGCCAATTCCCGGGCGTTCTACCTTGATGACATCGGCGCCGAGATCGGCCAGCAGCACCGACGTGTAGGGGCCGGTGATGAAGCTGCCGTAGTCGAGCACTCGGACGCCGGAAAGGAGTTTGGCCACGGCTGCGCGTTCCCACCTGGATCTTTTTTTGACCCGCCCGGCCTGGGCGAAGGCATTCCACCATAGACTGCCGTTACTTGCCGGGCATTTCACCATGGGACAAGTTCCCGTTCGCGGAACGAGCATTACGGGCGCCAACCCCGCTTGCTAAAGGAAGAAATGATCTACCGGCTCGTAAAAGGCGCAACTGTTCCGGCCCTTGGCTTCGGCACCTTCAAACTGCGCGGCGCCGAGGGCATCGCGGCGATTCGCTATGCGCTCGATCTAGGCTACCGGCACATCGACACCGCCATCCGGTACGAGAACGAGGATGAGGTCGGACAGGCTCTGGCCGAATCCGGACTGGATCGCTCCGACATTTTCCTCACGACCAAGCTGCGCCATGTCGACCTCGCCGACGGCGACGTCCAGGCGCGCACGACGGAAAGCCTGCAGCGCCTGCGCACGGATTATGTCGACCTGCTTCTGATGCATTGGCCGCATAACGAGATTCCATTCGCGGAGACGTGGCGCGCCCTTTGCGAAGTGCGGGCAAAGGGGCAAGCGCACTATCTTGGGGTGAGCAATTTTCCCGCTGCGCTCATGCGGCAAGCTGTCGAGGAATGTGGCGCCGATCTGCTGACCAACCAGATCGAATATCATCCCTTCCTGAGCCAGACGGCGGTGATGGACTTTGCCCGCGCGCACGACATCCTGGTGACGGCGGCCGTGCCGCTGGCGCGCGGCGCCATCAACGACGAACCAGTGCTCCGCCGCCTTGCCGAGGAACACCGCAAGACCCCGGCGCAGATTACGCTGCGGTGGCTGCTCCAGCAGGATCAGGTGGTCGCCATCCCGAAATCGGGACAACGCGACAAGATCCGCGAAAACTTCGAACTCTTCGATTTTTCCCTGACCGCCGCCGAGATGGCGGCGATCGATGCGCTGCGTGGAAACCTGCGGCTGGTGAATCCGACGTGGGCGCCGCAATGGGACGCCGCCTGATCGTCGGGCTTGTGTCGCCTATCCGACCAACCGGCCGCCGTCGACCGGCAGGATGACGCCGGTCACGAATTCCGCATCGTCCGAAACCAGGTAGACCGCCGCAGCGGCGATATCGGATGGCTTCGACAGGCGGCCAAGCGGCATGGTCTCGACGAGACTGTCATGGGCCGCGTCCGCCTTCTCGCCTTTACCGAACATCGCGTCGAACATGGGCGTCCGCCCAACTCCGGGGGCGATCGCGTTTACGCGAATCCGGTCGGGGGCAAGTTCTGCCGCCATCGAGTATGTAATTGAAATCACCGCGGCCTTGGTCGCGTTGTACCAGGTCATGCCGGGCCGCGGCCGCATGCCCGTAACCGATGCGATGTTCACCACCGATCCGCCACCGCCCTTCCGGATCACCGGCAGGGCATGCACCGCCATGTAGTACAGGCTCTTCACGTTGATCTCGAAGAGGCGATCGAGTTCATCCTTCGGCGTCTTGGCGATGCGCTTCGGAACTTGGGTGATCGCGGCGTTGTTGATGAGCGTGTTGAACCCGCCGAAGCGCTCGACGACCGCGGCAACCATGGCCTCGACGGACCCGCTTCGGGACACGTCGCAGGTGACCGCCATGGCGGCGTCGCCGAGACTCCCGGCAACGGCTGAGGCGGCTTCGCCATTGACGTCGGCGCAAACCACGCGCGCACCCTCGGCCACGAACCGGCGAGCCATTTCCGCACCGAAGCCGGATCCCGCACCGGTAATTACCGCCGTCTTGCCTTCCAAACGCATGTCAATGCTCCTGTGAGCCGCCGTAGTGGCTGGCGACATTTCTGAAAAGGTCACGCTGACTTCTTGATGAAGTCCTCGATCCGCACCGCGCCGCCGGTGCGCTGGCTTTCGATGGCGCCGAACACCATCGCCGATGCGTAGATGTTGTTCGCGACCTCGGTGGGGAGCGGCGGCCCGCCATCGCGCCACTTCGCGAAGAGCTCAATCAGCCAGTGGTTGATCCACTTTGGCTGCTCGAGAAGCGGAATCTTCTGGCCCCTGCCCTCGCGGTGCTGCTGACGCCAGATGTCCTGGCGGGCGAAATACTCCAGGTCGCGGTGATTAAGGATCGCCGTGCCCAGTTCACCGTCGACGCGGATATACTCCTTGTAGAATGTGTTGAGCCCCACCGCATTCGCGCACGTCCCCTCGTACACGGCACGCACGCCGTTTGTGAACGTCATGGTGACGATGGCGTCGGTGTCGCCCGCATATTCCGCCCAGTCCGGCTTCCATGTCATGGCCGAGATCGTCTCGCAGCGCGCGCCGGCGAGGTCGGCGATAATGTCGAGGTGGTGGATCGATCCTTCGATAAGAAGCGGGTCGGCCATCTCGTGACGGAAGATTGCCGACCAAGCCATGTGCTGACGCATGTCGCCCTGGAAACGCATGCCGATCGCATTGATCTTGCCGAGAATGCCCGACTGGACGATCCGCCGGAGGCTTGTCTTGTCCTGATCAAAGCGATGACTCATGGTCACCGCCATCTTCCGGCCGGCGGCCTTCACCTTCGCGGCGATGCGCAGCGAAGCCTGCATCGAATCGGCGATCGGTTTCTCGCACAGGACATCGAGCCCATGCTCGATCGCCAGATTGATGACCTCCTCGTGATGCGCCGGCGTAACCGCCACGACGCAGAAGTCCGCCTCGACCTGTGAGAAGGCTTCAGCCGCGTTCGTAAAGCAGCGTGAGGCCGGCAGGCCGAGCGACGCCCGGCCGATCTCGAGATTCTCGGGACGGAGGTCGACGAGGGCAACGACCTCGATCGTACCGTCGAGAACGTTGGTCTTGAGGAAATCGCTGCACCAACGCCGGCCGAAGGTCCCAACTCCGACATGGATGACCCGCTGGGTCATTGCCGCTCGCGTGGCTTGCTGGCCGCTGCTGTTCGTGAAGAGGGGCGTTTCATGCTCGTCTTTTCGACTGGGGGGAAGGCTCGCAACCCGGGCGGGGACAATAGGTTGCCAGCCGTGACCTCGGAAACGAAGCGATGCCGCAAAGCAACGTGTCGCTGCGCGGAACGCATCCTTTGCCGAGCTTCCTGATTGTCGAAAAGCGCGGGCTTGTCCCCTTTCCGCCAGCCCTTCAGCACGTTTTTTGGTTGTGCCGCACCAAATTGAATGCATACAATATGAGATCAAGGCGGCTGTTTTGACGCGGCCTTTGCAAAACACAACACGATAAGGGGGGAAGCCCATGGAATGGCTCAGGGCGTCGCAGCTCTTCGTAAACGTCGTCCAGTTGGGGAGCTTTTCCGCTGCGGGCCGGCAGAACGGGCTCTCCCCAGCGTCTGTGTCGCGGATCATCCGGGCGCTGGAAGAGGACGTTGGCGGCCGGTTGCTCAACCGCAACTCCCGCAAGCTGAACCTGACCGAGGCCGGCGGGCTCTACTTCAGCCAACTCGAACAGATTCTGCAGGAAATCACGGCCGCCAACGAGAGCGTCGCGTGCCTGCAGTCATTTCCGCGCGGAACGCTACGCGTCCATTCGCGCCTGCTGATCGGCAATCAATACATCATGCCGGCCTTGCCGGGGTTCATGGCGCGCTACCCCGAAATCAAGGTCGAACTCCTGATGTCGAACTACAACGTCGACCTGGTCGACCAGGCGATCGATGTGGACATCCGCATCGGGGAACTCCACGATTCCCTGCTGATCGCGCGAAAGCTGGTCTCGGCCGAGCGCGTCGTCTGCGCCACGCCCGATTTCATCGCCCGGCACGGACCAATCAGCACACCGGCAGATCTCAAGGACGCCAACTGCCTCACCTACATGCTCAATCGCGGCCAGCCCGTGTGGCGGTTCCTCGACAAGACGCGTGAGGTCACCGCGGTGCCGGTTTCGGGGAGCTTTCAGAGCGACAACGGGCAGGCCCTGATCGCTGCCGCGAAGGCGGGTCTCGGTGTCGGGCTGTTTCAGGAATGGTCGGTGCGCGATGAATTGAAATCGGGCGAGCTCGTCCGGATTCTGGCGGACTACCAGGTGAGCCACATGGAATTCGAGAACGCGGTCTATGCGGTCTTTCAGCAGGCGCAGCAGGTTCCGACCAAGATCCGCGTCTTCATCGATCACCTCGTGGCCTACTTCAAGGAACGCGCCGGGTGAGCGACGGGGTAGCGAGGCCGGGAGCCGCCTCGCTCCGATTCAACGCTTGCGCGAATAGACCAGCGCCTCGCCGACCGTGAACTTCTTGCCTGCATCCGATTCGCACCAGATATCGAACTGGTAGGCCGTCTCGTCGTTCGAATGGGTTATGGCGGTGACCTTCGCGACCGAGATCACGATCTGGTCCTCGAAGATCGGGGCGATGTATTTCGTCTTCAGCCGGCCTTTGCGGGTGAAATCCCGTCCGAAGGCATCCAGCAGCAGCGCCATGATCCAGTTCGTGGACACCATGCCATCGGAGATAATGCCTGGCAGGCCCTGCTTCTTTGCGTATGCGTCATCGTCGTGGATCGTCGGCGGCTGCGTATGAATCCGCCCGTCGTCGGCAGCGACCGTCGGCTGGGCATCGACGTACCAGCGCATGCGCTCGCGGGTCATCGCGCGCGGCGCCGAGCGCAATTCGGAACCGATCTGCAACTGTAAAACGTGGCCAACTGCGCTCATGATGCTTCCTTTCCGCGGTACGCGAGAATGGCCGTGTCGCGGTAGTGGATCAAAAGTCGGTTGTCGCCCTTGGCCCGCAGCTCGATCTCCATCACCACGTAGTCGCGCCCGCGCTTTTCGTATCGCTCGGTCACGGTTCCGACGACCGTCAGGACTTCGCCGACGGGCACTTCGCCGTGGATGGTCGCATCGTATTCGTAGTGGATGCGCGCGCTCGGCCCCGTGCCGAGCGGGCAGCCGTGCCGGTAAAGCCGCAGCTTGTCGAGATGGACGAGCGTTGGAGGCGCAACCTGGTCGTGGGTGCCCTGAAAGAACTCATGGTGGACCTCGTTGGCATGGCAATACTCACGCACAACGAAGGCGGACATCGTGTACTCAACCGGCCCGATGACGTCCCCGAGCTCGAGGTCACTTACGTACTTCCCAGTCGCCATTGGCTGGCCTCCGCGTCGATCCTTTGGGCATAGCGGCGGCAGCCGCCCGGATACACCCTTCCCCGGCAAGCAGGAACTTTCCGTAGTGCGCAATCGTGGTCTATGGCGGCGCCGTCTTGCGCAAAAGACGGACGCCGGGAGAGCGACGCGCTGAGTTCGGCCAGCCGCGGGAATTCCTTGAGGCCCTCATATTCCTCAAGCCGGCGGGGCACGTAGCCCAGCATGCAGCCGATGGCGATCGTTCCAAGGTTGGGATCGGCCGCGATCGCGTCGGCCTGCTCTTCCAGCTTGTCGAGTGTCTGACGAACCTTGCGAAGCTGCCATTCCATCCAGTCGGCGGATTGGCGATCGGCTGACCGAAGACGCTCATTACGCACGAGAATGGCGGCATCGATGACGCCGTCGGCCGCTGCTACCTGCGTCAGCATGTGCCACCGCGCCGACCCGGTCGCTGGCAGCAGCCGGTGGCCGCCGAATTCAGCATTCAGGTACTCGCAGATCACCGGAGAGTCGTAGATCACCTGCCCTTCGTCCGTGATCAGGACGGGAATCTTGCCCAGGCCATTGTGCGGCGTGATCTGGTCCGGGTTCTCCCGGGGTTGCGTCGTAACCAGCTCGATACGTTCCCCCAGACCAAGTTCGTGCGCGACGACCATAACCTTTCGACCGTACGGCGATGTTCCATTTGAAAATAGCTGCATGCACCCTTTCCCCAAATGCGACTGTCCAGATCAGTCGACCTCGCCTAACCTATCTCGGCATTGTATCGGTTCAATCTGAAATCGTCGGTGAGCGCGTCACCCGTCACCTCTCATCGTCCACGCAGTGCAGCCGTGCGCCACGTCGCGGCCCGAATTCTCTCGCCGCCCCATCGGAGGAAACATGAATAGGATTGACCTGAACGATCGCATTGCCGTGGTAACCGGCGGCTCCGGTGGAATCGGCGGAGCGACGGCTGCCCACATGCTGCAGTCCGGCGCAACCGTCGTGATCTGGGACATGAACCAGGCCCTGATCGATGCAGCCACCAAGGCCATGCCTGGCACAACCGGCATCGTTGTCGACGTCACCGACGAGCAATCCGTCAGCGCCGCAACCGCCGAGACGATCCGCCGGCACCAGCGCATCGATATCCTGGTCAACGCGGCCGGGGTCACCAATCCGCGAACGCTGGTCGTCGACTATCCCTACGACCTTTGGAAAAAGATGATGGCGGTCAACCTCGACGGCACTTTCCTATGCTGCCGCGAAGTCGTTCCGCACATGCAGAAGCAGGATTACGGCCGGATCGTCAATCTTGGCTCGGTCTCCGGTAAGGAGGGAAACCCCTTCAGTTCCGGCTACTCCGCGTCCAAGGCAGCAGTCCATTCGCTGACCAAATCTCTCGGCAAGGAACTGGCCAAGACCGGCATCAGGGTCAATGCAGTCGCGCCCGCCATCATCGCGACCCAGAACCTCTTTCACGCCCAGCCAGAAGAGATGCAGAAGCTCTGGGTATCGCGCGTCCCGATGGGGCGCCCGGGTCAACCCGAGGAGGTCGCCGCCATGATCACGTGGCTCGCCTCAGAGGAATGCTCCTTCTCGACGGGCGCAATCTTCGATCTGTCCGGCGGTCGCGCCACCTACTAAACCCGCCGTCTTCCGATGCCGGGCGCGTCCACGAAAACGCCTTCCGGATCCAGATAAATTGTATCGTTTCAGTAATTGTCATGTTACGGTTTTGCCCGTGCGTATCAGAGGAACGCGCGGCGTAACCGCTAAACCGCGTTTCGTTCTGTCCTGCGATCAGGGTGGTTGCAGCAGGCGGAATGAACCCAGGGAGGACTACCGAATGATCAAACGAATTGCCTCGATTCTCGCAGCCGGTCTGCTGACCGCAGTCGGCCTTTCGGTTGCCGCACAGGCAGCCGATTGGCCGCAGGAAAAGCCGGTCACCATTGTGGTGCCGTACCTGCCCGGAGCCGGAAACGACATCCTCGGTCGCATGATGGCTGAGGAACTCACCAAGCGCCTCGGCCAGCAGTTCATCGTTGAGAACCGCGCCGGCGCCGCTTCCATGATCGGTCTCGACTCGGTCGCCAAGGCGAAGCCCGACGGCTACACTCTGCTGTGGTCCCCGTCGGATGGAATGACCATCCTGCCCGCCGTCCGTAAGACAATGCCCTACAAGGTGCCGGACGACTTTGCCTGGCTCGCCCGCATCGTCCAGCTCGGCTTCGTGATCGCGGTACGCACCGATCTGCCGGTCAACACCATTCCCGAGCTGATCGAATACGCGAAGAAGAACCCGGGCAAATTGACCTACGGGTCGTCCGGTGTGGGCGGCGCGCCGCACATGGGTCCGGTACTGTTCGCCAAGCAGGCCGGAATCGAGATGACCCACGTGCCGTACGCGGGTCTTTCGGCGGCAATCGCAGACCTGATCGGCAAGCACATCGACATGGTCTGGATCACGCCGCCAACGGCCTTTAAGCATTTCGAGGCGGGCACCATCAAAGTAATTTCCCAGACCGGCGACACACGGCACTTCCTGTATCCGGACATCCCCACACTGAAGGAAGCCGGCGTCGACCTGACGCTTGGCGTCTTTTACGGGATGATGGCGCCGGCCGGTACGCCGGAGCCGATCCTGGACAAGCTGCGGGCGACCATCACGGAAGTGCTCGCCGATCCCGCGATCAAGGCGAAGTACGACAAACTCGGCTACGTCATCGACTACATGCCCGGCGCCGAATTCAGGCAGTTCGCGGTCGATGAACTCAAGGGATGGCAGGCTGTGGCCAAGGACGCCGGCATCTCCCTGGAGGACTGATCAGGTCGCATGACATCGTCGTTGCCCGCCGGAGCTCAGGCTCCGGCGGACAATTTTTCGCACGGCTCACCATCTGGCGATCCTTTTCCGACAGGCGAACGATGCTGAAGTTTAACCTCAGGGATTTTGCTGGCGGTATCATCGTCAGCCTCGTGGGACTGCTGTTCGTCATCGGCGCGTTTCACATGCGCTTGGGCACGGCGGTGCAGATGGGACCGGGATATTTTCCGGCCGTGGTCGGGACATTGGTCATCGTCCTTGGCCTCATCGTCGCCGGCCTGTCATTTTTCTCGGAGAGATCGGATATCGAGGTCCATTGGCGGCAGGCCATCGCGATCCTGCTCTCAATCGCGGCTTTCGCGTTTGCGCTCGATCAGGTCGGGCTGATGCCCGCCATGGTCGTGGGCGTCGCAATCGCCGCCTACGGCGATCCAACGTCGCGCCCAATCCCGACGCTCCTCCTGGGGCTGGGATCCGCTATCGGGGCCTGGGCGATTTTCATACTCGGCCTGGGGCTGCAGATGTCGGCGCTCAAGCTGCCTGAGTGGCTGGGGTGAACTCATGAACGGCTTTGAAGGACTGGCCTACGGCCTCGGCGTCGCCCTTACCGGGCAGAACCTGCTCTATTGCTTCCTCGGCGTCACGATGGGGACCGCCATTGGCGTCCTGCCGGGCATCGGGCCGCTGGCCGCTATCTCGATGCTTCTGCCGGTGACCTATTACCTCGACCCGACCGCCGCGATCATCCTTCTGGCGGGCATCTACTACGGCAGCGACTATGGCGGCCGGGTTTCTTCGATCTTGCTCAATCTCCCTGGAACCGAAGCCAGCGCCGTCACATGCCTGGACGGCTATCCGATGGCCAAGCAGGGGCGCGCGGGAGTCGCCCTGTTTATCAGCGCCGTCGCTTCGTTTGCCGGTGGCACGCTGGGAATCTGCGTGATCCTTCTGCTCAGCCCGGTGATGATCACGCTGGCATTCTCATTCAGCGCGCATGAATATTTCGCCGCGATGGTTCTCGCGGTCGTCGCGGTCGCATCCATGTCGCGCGGCTCGCCGATCAAGGGGCTCGCGATGGTGTGCGTAGGCGTGCTGCTTGGCATGATCGGCACGGACGTCATCAGCGGCACCAACCGCTACGACTTTGGATTTCGACAGCTCTACGACGGCTTGAACGTCGTGGCCCTTGCCATGGGCCTCTTCGGCGTTTCCGAAGTCATCGCTTCGATCCGCGCGACCTCCGGCGGCACGCTGATCAAATCGGTCAGCATGCGGGACATGATCCCTACGCGCACCGACGTCAAGCAATCGATAGCGCCGATCCTGCGCGGCTTCGGAGTAGGGTCCATTGTCGGCCCCCTACCCGGCATCGGCTCGATGGTGGCATCGTTCGTGAGTTATGCGCTGGAGAAGCGCGTCGCAAAGGATCCATCGCGGTTCGGCAACGGCGCCATCGAGGGCGTGGCGGGTCCGGAGGCTGCCAACAACGCGGCGGCGCAGACGACATTCATCCCGATGCTGACCATGGGCATCCCTGGCGCAGCAGTCACAGCCATTATCATGAGCGCGCTCCTGATTCAGGGGATCATGCCCGGCCCCCGGCTCGTAACCGAGCATCCGGAAATCTTTTGGGGCGTCATCGCCAGCTTCTGGATCGGAAACCTGCTGCTGCTGGTGCTGAATATTCCTCTGATCGGCGTGTGGGTGAACCTCCTCCGCATTCCCTATCGTTTTCTGTACCCGATCATCATCTGCATGGTCTGCGTCGGCTCATACAGCGTCTACTTCCACGTATTCGACGTTTGGCTGGTGCTGATTGTCGGCGCTGTCGGCTACCTGATGCGGCTGCTCCAGTTCGAACCAGCGCCCCTGTTGATCGGCTACATCCTCGGCCCGTTGCTGGAGGTCAACTTCCGGCGTGCCATGATCATGTCGTTTGGCGATCCAACGCAGTTCTTCTTCCATCCGATCAGCGGCGGCATTCTTCTTTGCTCTGCCGCGCTTCTTGGGTTCATGATCTGGTCAAACGTCGGCCGCATGGCGCGCCGACGGCGAGAGGCAGCCGAGACCGCCGAGGTTCCAGTCGGGGAGTAGTGGGCGGGGCAGATTCCCCGGCCAACATCGCTCCCGTCTTCCTGAGCAGGTGAACGCCCCATGGACATGCCGCTTCCCCGCCTGACCGATCTCGCCCATGGCGGCGGGTGCGGATGTAAACTTGCGCCTTCCGTCCTTCGGCAGATGCTCTCCACACAGCCCGCCGCCGCGGCCTATGCCGGGCTTCTGGTCGGCACAGAGACCGGTGACGATGCGGCGGTCTGGAAGATCAATGAAACGACCGCAATCGTCGCGACCACCGATTTTTTCACCCCGGTCGTTGACGATCCTTACGACTTCGGCCGCATCGCGGCGACGAACGCGATTTCGGATGTGTATGCCATGGCTGGGCGACCGATCATGGCGCTGGCAATCGTCGGCATGCCCATCGACAAGCTGCCCATCGACACCATCCAGAAGATTCTCGAAGGCGGCGCCAGCGTCTGCGCCGATGCCGGCATTCCGGTAGCCGGTGGTCATTCGATCGATTCCGCCGAACCGATCTATGGTCTGGTCGTCATCGGCACCTGCCACCCACGCCACGTCCGCCGCAACTCGGGCGCCAGGGAAGGCGACGCACTCGTCCTCACAAAAGCGCTCGGCGTCGGGGTCTATTCGGCCGCGCTCAAGCGGCGGCTCCTTTCCGATGCCGGATATGCCGAGTTCCTGGCGTCCACCACACTCCTGAATCGGCTCGGCGCCGAACTCGCCGGCGACCCGAACGTTCATGCCGTGACCGACGTGACCGGCTTCGGCCTCGCCGGGCATGCACTGGAGGTCGCGCGTGGCTCTGGCCTCACGTTGCGCATCCGGCTGGCGGACGTGCCCCTGCTCAGCCAGGCGGAAGCATTTGCCAAGGCCGGGGTCGTCACTGGCGCCTCGGGGCGAAACTGGAAAAGCTACGGCGAGTCGGTATCGCTGCCCGAGGGCATGCCGGACTGGCAGCGCAACCTGTTGACCGACCCCCAGACTTCGGGCGGACTGCTCATCGCCTGCGCGCCAGAGTGCGCTGTCGAGATAGTTCGCATGGCCGGCGAGGCAGGCTCGGCGGCAGCTAAGGTCATCGGCGTGGCGGAGGCGGGCGAACCCAAGGTCTGCGTCGATGGCTAAATGCAGGCCGAGGCGTCACGCTCGCGCGCTTCTTGCCGGCCTGATGTGGGGGTTGGCACTGTGGTCCGCGACAGCGGAAGCAGCCGGCGCCATCGCCGACTTCAGGAATACGGATCGGATGTCGCAGCCGATCGTGCTCCCAGATCTTTCGCGATCCGAATTCACGCTCGCGCACCATGGCCGAAAGCTTGTTCTGGT
Source organism: uncultured Alphaproteobacteria bacterium (assembly GCA_963798195.1). Lineage (GTDB taxonomy): Bacteria > Pseudomonadota > Alphaproteobacteria > Rhizobiales > Kaistiaceae > CAVSRC01. The sequence goes on from CAWCSF010000010.1 coordinate 1,843,711, forward strand.
TCATTTCTTCGCCACATGGTGTGAGCCTTGCCGCGAAGAGATTCCCGCCCTCAACAGGCTGATCAAGCGGTCGGCAAAGAGTGAAACGCCGATCGCACTCTACGAGATTTCCGTTCGCGACGCGGATCTGGCGGTGCGCCGCTTCGCGCAAGACCTGCAGCTTGCCAACCCTATCCTGCTCGACCGTGACGGAGCGGTCGCGAAGTCGTGGACAGTGACCTCCCTGCCCACGACATACGTGCTGGATTCCGACCTCGTCCCGCGACTGCTCGTCGAGCAGGACGTCGCGTGGGATGACATCGACCTCCGCCAGCTTTCTGACCTGATGAACACCGATGGGGCGACCGTCCAGGCGGTCTCCGTTCAGCACAATTGAAGGAGACGGACGAATGTTGATCAACCGACGACAGCTTCTTCTGCAGGGCGGCACGGCTCTGGCAATGGGATCCCTACTGCCTCGGATAGCCCTTGCGGATGACGCCTTCGCGCCGCAGCCCGGCGAATGGCGCACGTTCGAGGTGACGACGCGTCTCCAGATACAGGCCGAAGGGCCGACGCAGGCCTGGATTCCGATCCCCGCCGTCAACGAGAGCGCGTGGTTCCGCTCACTCGGCAGCAACTGGATGGCGAACACGGCGAATGCCAAGGAAGCAACCGAACACCGCTACGGCGCCGCCTTCGTTCACGCCGAGTGGGACGCAAGCGAGTCGAACCCCGTGATCGAGGTGCGCAGCAAAATCGCAACGCGCGACCGGGCGATAGATTTTGCGAACCCGACCAGCAGCGCGCCTTTGCCGGACGGCGAGCGTGCGCTCTACACAAGGGGCACCGACCTGATACCTGTCGATGGCATCGTCAAGGAGACCTCCGACCGCATCACCGCCGGAGCCGGCGGCGATCTCGCCAAGGCGCGCGCCATCTACGAATGGGTGGTGGAGAATACCTATCGCAATGCGGCGACCCGCGGATGCGGCATCGGCGATATCGGGGCCATGCTGACGAGCGGGAATTTCGGCGGCAAGTGCGCCGACCTTAACGCCCTCTACGTCGGTCTGGCGCGCTCCGCCGGCCTGCCCGCGCGCGACGTTTACGGCATTCGCGTTGCGCCCTCGAAGTTCGGCTACAAGAGCCTGGGCGCAGGTTCGGAGGTCATCACCAAGGCGCAGCATTGCCGCTCGGAGGTTTACCTCGACGGATTCGGATGGGTCCCCGTCGACCCGGCCGATGTTCGCAAGGTCATGCTCGAAGAGCCGCCGAAGAACCTGCCGATCGACGATCCGAAGGTCGTCGCCGCACGCAAGGCACTGTTCGGCTCGTGGGAGACGAACTGGCTTGCCTACAACTTCGCCCACGACGTGGTTCTGCCGGGCGCCGCCGGGCCGAGGCTGGGCTTCCTCATGTATCCGCAGGCAGAGACGGCGGGCCTTCGGTTCGACTGCCTCGACCCGGACAACTTCAAGTACACGATCACGTCTCGCGAGATCGCTGCCTAAGCGGCCTTCAACGACATGCCGGCCTTGGGCTCAACCCCCAAGGCCGGTGCTTTCGACGGGATTGGCGAAGGAGAATGGGAGTCGAACCCACCAAGGACCGTCTGACGGCCCCACCCGGATTTGAAGTCCGGACGCCCCACCGGGGACGATTCTCCTCCATCTGAAAAGTTATCATGTGGCTTCGGCCTCCGACGAAGAGCCGAGGCCCAATCGCGCAACGCGGCGAACGTCGCCGACCCGGGTGGTGACGCCCCGTCGATCGAAATATTCGAGAACCTTGATGCCCAGCGTGCGGCCACAGCCCGCACGATCCTTGAACTCTGCTGCCGTAAACGTTTGGCTTTGGCTTGCAACCGCAAGGTCGCGCGCCATGCTGATCATCTCATCGAGAGCTGTGGGCAGAAAGTAGCGGTTGTGGGCGACTTCGACGAGTTCGCCAATAGCCGCCAGAACCTTGCACAAACGCCGCGTATCGGCGACCTGGACGTCCATAGCCATGCTGAGTTCGCGTACCGTGGGCGGATGGTACGGCGCGCCGGCAATCAAGGACCGAATGCGTTCCCAGAGTTTCTCATCAGCCGCACCGAGGCTCGGACTGTGGTCCGGCAGGCGCACAAAACCCGAGCTGATGACAATCGCCTGCCTATCGGCCAGCAGGCCGACTAGAGCAGTGAAGACAGGCACGGGATAGCGCTGCGCGAGCACCCGTCGAAGCTTCTCCTCGGGTATCCCCGCCTGTTCCGGGTTCTCGCCGTGGAATGCGCCGAGGATGCTCGTGGTGGCCTCCTGCATGGCCGCGAGCGATGCCTCGGTCACCGCGCATCGGGCGCCTGCCGGACTGAAACGCACGGCATCCGGGCCGAGAGCATTCTCGATTTCGTCATTGGTCATCGACCGCGCATTGGCGAATGCCTCAAGATCGACCACGAAGGGTGGAACGGCCAGCAAGGCGGCGAGTGCCGCTGCGCGATCAGGCACAGCGAGAGCTTCGAGCATCTGCATCCGCTGCGCCGTCCGTCGGCGACGCGCGGGCGCGTGGGGGTCGACCACGGTACCGCCACCAATGGTCGATTCCGCGCCGATGTCGCGCAGAACAAAGCGATCGCCGTGACGAGCAGGCAATTTCTCCGGCAGAACGATTTGCGCGAAGGCACTGCTGCCCTGCGCGAAGGCATCGGCCGATAGTGGCACGAGGCGCGCGGGCGACCGGCTCGTTCCGAGATGAAAAAAGACCGGATGCCAGCTTCGCAGTGCCCGCCCCTTGCCAGCAGAAGGGTCACCTTCGCGTCGAGCCGGTCGGTCAGCATCGTCCGGGACGGATCGGCCAGCCAGTCCCCGCGCTTGATCGCGTTCCGGCTGATACCGCTGCCGGAAAGATTGAGCGCGCATCGCTGGCCGGCCATGCCACGCTCCACCGGCTGGTTCTGAGCATGAATCGAGCGGACTGTCGCTGGGATGCCCTGCGGCAGCACGGTAACGGTATCGCCGACTGCCACGCTACCGGAAATCGCCGTGCCGGTGACCACCGTGCCCGTGCCCTGGAGCGTGAAGGACCGATCGATGGCCAGTCGAAACGTGCCGCCGCGCGCTAACCGAGGACGGCTGCGCGCTTCGTCTTCCAGTCGTTGGCGGAGCGGCGGTATGCCCTCCCCTGTTGCAGCAGACACCGGGTAGAGATCTGCTTCCGCAAATCTGGTGCCGCCAAGCACCGCCCGCACCTCGGCTTCGGCCGCATGCTGTCGCGCGTCATCCACCAGATCGATCTTCGTCAAGGCAACGACGCCGGCGCGAATGCCCAGAAGATCGACAATCGCGAGGTGCTCGCGCGTCTGCGGCTTGACGCCGTCGTCCGCCGCCACGACCAGCAGCAGGAAATCGATTCCGGCGGCGCCCGCCAACATGGTGTGCACAAAGCGTTCGTGACCGGGGACGTCGACGAAACCGAGGACATCGCCTCCCTCGATCGGCACATAAGCGAATCCCAGTTCGATGGTGATGCCGCGCGCCTTTTCCTCTTTCAGCCGATCGGTATCGACGCCCGTCAGCGCACGAACGAGCAGCGTCTTGCCGTGATCGATATGCCCCGCGGTACCGACGATCATGAGCGCGGGCGCTCGCCGGATATGTCGAGTCGCGGGAGTTGCTCGACAAATGCGTCGACGTTTTCCAGGCAGCGGAGATCGAGGATGAGGCGGCCTTCGTGAATACGGCCGATCACGGGAATCGGGAGGTTCCGCAGGTGGACGGCAAGCCCCTCTACCGCCCTGCCCATCGCCTTCTGTCCGACAGGCATGATGGCCACGCCTGCGCTCGGGATCGTAGCCAGCGGCAGCGCACCGCTTCCGGTTTCACTGTCGCAATCGACAGAGGCCACATTCCAAGCGTCTCCAAGGGCCCGCCCAATCGGCGCCACCAGCATTTCGGCGATCCGCCGAATCTCGGCCCTTGTGCGCAACAGCAGGCGCAACGTAGGCAGCTTCTGCGATAGACTGTCGGGATCGCGATAGAGCCTCAGCGTCGCCTCCAGCGCCGCCAGCCGGATACGGTCCAGGCGCAGCGCCCGCTTGAGCGGGTTCTTCGCCAGCCTCCGCACGAATTCGCTACGGCCGACCACTAGCCCGGCCTGCGGCCCACCGAGAATCTTGTCGCCGCTGAAGGTCACGAGGTCGGCGCCGTCTTGCAGCGCCGCGATCACCGTGCGCTCCGGCGGCAGCCCGTACCGACTCGATGTCGACCAGCGCGCCACTGCCCAGATCGTCGATGAAAGGCAAGTCCGCGCTCGTGCGCCACCGCGGCCACGTCTGCGTGGGAAACCTGCGCCGTGAAGCCCTGGATGACAAAGTTGCTGGTGTGGACCTTCATCAGCGCTGCGGTGCGCGGGCCGATTGCGTCGCGATAGTCCTTGAGATGGGTCCGGTTGGTCGCGCCAACCTCGCGCAGCTTAGCACCGGCGCGCGCCATGACGTCCGGCATGCGAAACGATCCGCCGATCTCAACGAGTTCGCCACGCGAGACGACGACCTCTTTGCGGTTGGCCAGAGTGTTGAGGCAGAGGATAACGGCGGCCGCGTTGTTGTTGACCACCAGCGCGTCCTCGGCGCCGGTCAGTTTCAACAACAGCCCGCGGACATGATCGTCACGTTCGCCACGCTTCCCATCGTCTATGTCGAACTCGAGATTGGTCGCATCGCGCATGGCGGCGAGCGCCGCGTCTCGGGCCAACTCGGCAAGAATTGCGCGGCCAAGGTTCGTATGCAGCACGGTGCCGGTCAGGTTGAAGACAGAGCGCTGCGACGGCCGGGATTCGTTGTCGGATAGACGCGCGGCGCTCTCCGCAACATCCACGGTCGACACGTCGCTTGTCTCATCGTTGCGCCTCTTCTCGGCAAGGACAACGCGAACAGCGGCGGTGACGCTCTGCCTGCCGTGGCGGGCGATAGCCTCACGGGCCACCTCCGTCCGAAGGACGGCATCGACGGACGGGAGGTCCGCATGGCGCGGCACCGGTTCGTCCGATTTCGCCGCAGCGAGCGCTTCCCGGTCCGCGGAATTCACCATCGCGAAGCCTGTCCCGCGATGGTGATCTCTGCGTCGCCGGCACCACGGCCGTTCAAGCGGTCGTGGCCGAGCTCGGGCTTCAGGCCGAAGCCGTCATGCCCGCAACAAGCTTGTCGAACGTCTGGTCGGCCAGCGCTCGAAGCTCTTCGTCCGTCCGATCCTGGATTGGATGTTGAACCCATAAGATGATCGGCTCGTAGCCAAGGCTCTTGGCGGTCGCATCGGCGGCCTGCACGAAAGCAGTCGAGGCGACGACCATCGCCGGGATATCCATGCCGTCAATCGTGGCGCTGTCGTGCAGACCGCACGTAATACAGCTGCCTCAATCGGCGAGACCTATGACCACCGACGCGACATTGTCGGAGATCATTTTCTGCTTCACCGCAGTGCTGACCAGGGTCCCCGGTCCCGGCTTCAGATAGCGCTGCACCGTAATGCCGCGCTCTGCAAAACGCTCTGCAACACGCTGCAGGTAGACGTCGCCACGCAGCTTTCCAATATCGAGGATGCCGACCACCTTGCCGTCGAGGGCTGGCGGTCTCTGCGCCTTCTTGCGCTGCACGATGCGATGCTCACCGGTCGGGTCGAGCAACGTCATCGATGGCGCATTGGTTTTCATCGCCATTGATTCATTCCTTGATTGCACGCGTCATGACTTTGGTCAGGGTGCGTGGGCTCCACCCCTCGATGATCGCGGAGAACAAGCCAGCCTGCCCTCCGGCATGAACCACCCACAGACTTTCCTCGGACAAGAACTTCGAAACCATCTGCCCCTTCATGCTGGCAGGCAATCCCGGGGCCATATCGTCGAGACCCGCCAGGACATCATCCGCCTTCACCATGGTCAGGCGCAGGAGTTCGGCTTTGAACTGCGCCTTGGTCCAGCCGGCTTCGCGGAAGAGCCGCTGATGCTCCGGCGTGATGACGATAACGACATCCGGCCCAGGATACATCTTCGGGTGATGGGTACCCTTGAGCGCGGCGGCGAAGCTGCGCACCAGCAACTCGGGCGTCCGCGATTCCATGTCCACCACAACGCGAACGCCGGCACCTGCATAAAGCGTCACCGCCGATGTTTCGGGCGGCAATCCGCGCTCCACATGCAGCGGTTCCCAACAGGAATCCTCTTCGTTCTCGGCGAAGCAGAACCCGAGCTTGCCGGGTTGGCCGAGGGCCGACCGATCGACGCCGCCCGGCTTGCCGCCACCGACGTTGCGAACGATCAGTTGCAATGCACGGCCGATGGTCGAGTTTGCCCGGTTGCCCTGCCCCAGGGCGTTCATCCCTGAGTTCATGCGGATTTTGTTACGGATCGGTCCGTTCACGATGATGATCGGGCCGACAAACATGGTCGTTGCTATCGTGGAATGGGCGCCAAAACCCTCCCCGAGGTACGTCTCGACGGCGGCGATCAGGACCGGCATGTATTCCGGCTTGCAGCCCGCCATCACCGCGTTGATCGCGATCTTCTCTATGGTGCAGGGCTCGTAGTCAGAGGGCATCAGACCGATCACCTCATAGGGATCGCGGTTGGTGCCCTGGAGCATGCGGTAGACGCGAACCTGCGTTGGTGGCACGACGGGCAAGCCATCGCTCCATTCGCGGTCGTAGCAGGCCTCGATCTCGTCTTCCTGCGCGCCGATTTCGATCTGGCGCGATTTGAACACGATACCGCCCATCCGGACGGTGAGCTCGTCGGCGATACCCGGATCGGTATTCAGCGCGCCGCATCCCGGCCGCATCACTGGCAGGCCCGGCCCGAGATCCTTCAAGCCGCTGATGCCTTCCCAGTCTCCGCGGTGCCAACCGACGACGCGCTCGACCTCACGCCCCTTGTCGACGCGGATGACGCTCGGGACCGTTTCGATATCAAGGCGCCAGGAGCGTTCAAGTTCGGTGTCGTCGATAACGCCGGAAATACCTGCCGGAAATGTTGGGTCGTCCTGGCTGAGAACCGTCAAGGGGATGCCCGCGGCAGCCATCTGCTGAAGGACCGGTTCAACCATCACGCAGGTCGGGCAGTCGCGCTTCACAATGACGGCCAAGCCGTCCGGCAGGGCAACGGAACTCTGCATCCCTCACGACCTCCAATCCGCGCGCAGGCTATAGACCTAGGCCCCAAAAGCACGGTAGGCAAGAAAAATTGATACGTTTCATTTTTCCGGCGCCGGAGACGATTGAAAGAAGACGGGCGCCAAGATGCCGCGAGTACAAGGTCGATAAAGGGAGCACCCATGGAAGTCCGCGACGAGCAGCAAATCTCATTCGAGTGCAGTCGCCTGCTGACCGCTTACGCGCAGGCGGTCGATTGCGGCGATGTGCCGGCGCTGTTGGCCGTTTTTGGTCCCGATGCGACCTTCATCAGCGGAAAGACGCGCCTGAGCGGTCACGACGAGATTGCCACCCTTCCCGCAGGCAGGCCGCCGACGCTGCAGGTGCGCCATCTTGTCGGCACCATCCATGTGGATGTAGCGGATGCCGAAACCGCTTCCGCGGTTTCCTACTATGCCGTGTTCAACGGCACCCATGGAGCCGATGGTCGGCCGGCGCCGATGGAGTTGCCCTTCAGCATGGGTGAGTGGCACAGCGCATTCCGCCGAACGCGGGACGGCTGGCGAATTACCCGCCACGAGGTCCGACGCCTCTTTCAGCGTCGGAAAGACGGTGGCTGATCGCCTCTGGCCGGCTCTAGCCAGCTACACCTTTGCCCAATCCATGCCCATTCCGCGCATGTCGCTCCCACCACGGCGCGCAAAAGTGGTTTGCAGCGCCGGAGGTGATGGTGGATGCGCCATCAGAATAGCATCCGACCGGGGCATACGCTCCGGCCAAAAGGGTAAAGAACCAAACCAAGCGGAAACGTTGCCATTGGCCTAGCGAGGGCTTGGGAATCCTGGGAGGAAAAAGCATGCAAACCAGTTCAGATGCAGGGCGGGTATTTGCCGCTGCGTTATTTGCCGCCGCGGCGTCATTTGTGGCGATCGCGCCTGCTCAAGCCGAGCCGGAAAAAGTCAGCATCTCGTTTGTGACGGTGGAAGAGGATCCGCTGACGCAGGCTATGTACATCCTCGCCGACTACATTCAGCGTTCGTTGCCGGGACGCTTTGACATCGGCGTGTATCCAGCCAGCACGCTCCTGCAGCAGTCGCAGAACATTCCAGCGCTTACCCGCGGCAACCTCCAGTTCGGTTACGTCAACGTCTCCGATATCGCGCAGCAGGTACCCGTCGCGTCGATCCTGACCGCCGGCTACCTGCTCAGGGACGTCAATCACCAGTGCACGGTATTCACTTCCGACTTCGGAAAGGACGTCCTGAAGCAGTACGAAGAGAAGGCGGGGATCAAGATCATTGGCGAGGGCTTGGTCGGCTTTAGGACCTTGGTGCTTCGCAAGAAACAGAAGGTCGAGACACCCGAGGACATCGCAAACATCACGATTCGCGAGATCAACGCCGAACCGTACCAATTCCTGGGTGAGGCACTCGGCGCCAAGCCGACGCCAATCGCCTACAGCGAGCTCTATCTCGCCATGCAGACCGGAACGGTTGACGCTTTCGCCGGCTACGCCACCGCGATGATCAACACCAAGTTCTTTGAGGTGAGTGAGCAATTCGTCCTCACAAACCATCTCCTGAGCGCCGACTTGATCGGCGTGTCGCTGAAGTTCTGGAACTCGCTGAACGACGATGAGAAGGCGGTTGTGCGCGAAGCCGGTCAGGTTGCCTCGCTGTACGAGACCAATACCAGGCTGCGGGCGGAAAAGACCGGTATCGAGGAAATGAAGGCGGCCGGGCTCGAAGTGACTACGCCGAACGTCGAGGCTTTCCGTAAGCACATGAAAGAGAAGTATCTCAGCTCGAAATTCGCGGCCTCGTGGCCCGAAGGGCTTTGGGACAAGATCGAAGCCATGCCGTCCGACCCAGACTGCAAGCTGGGCGGCTAACCCCTCCGAAGCAATGCTGCCGTCGGCGTTGTCTCGCCGACGGCACAGCACGGGCCTTATCGCCTGGCCACGAACAGGCGTCGGCGTTCCGGAGTTGGGATGACGGATTTCATCAAGCGCCTCACCTTTATTCTTGATCTGATCGCCGCGGCGATGTTTGGCTCGCTGTTCATTGCCATCGTTGCGCAGACGACAATGCGCTACGTCTTCCGCGCGCCGCTCACCGTGACGCTGGAGTTCGCCACGGTGGCGTTCATTTGGCTCACATTCTGGGTGGCCTCGTTTGGCCTGAAGATAAACGACCACATCCGTTTCGACATTGTCTCCAATCTGTTCCCTGAACAGGTGAGGCGCCTGTTCGCAATCGTCACCAATGTTTTCTTCGTGGTCGTCTTCATTCTGGGGGCTTACGCGACCTGGGAATATTTCGACTTCCTCAAGACCCAACACACCGGCACGCTTGGCGTGACCCAGCAATGGGCTTTCGCCCCGTATTTCATCTTCTTCGCAGTCATGCCGGCGAAGATGGCACTGAATACGATCATGCTGCTGTCTCCGCGCTGGAAGGAGCGGATCTAGGCATGTCGTTCGCACTCGTCTCGATGCTCGTGGTTCTGCTTGCGGCAATACTGATGGGCTTTCCCATCGGCCTTGCGCTGTTCGGTTCGGGGATTTTCTACTTTCTGGTCTCCGGCCAGGACGCCAGCTACGCCGGTGAACTCGTTCTCCATAACCTGCTTGCGTCTTTCGTGCTGCTGGCAGTGCCCTTGTTCATCTTCGCGGCGCAACTGATGAATGCCGGTGGCATCAGCGACAGGCTGCTGCAGCTTGCTCTCGCTATCGTCGGGCGTTTCCGCGGGGGCCTTGCGCAGGTCAATGTCCTCGCCAGCCTGATCTTCGCTTCGATGAGCGGTTCGGCGATGGCGGATGCGGCCGGAATCGGGCGCGTATTGATCAGGATGATGACCGACAAGGAGCGTTATTCGCCCGGCTTCGCCGCGGCAGTTACCGGTGCCTCAGCCACGATCGGCCCGATCTTCCCGCCCTCCATCATCATGGTGTTCTACGCGCTAGTCTCGTCGACGTCGGTCGGCGCGCTGTTCCTGGCCGGTATCGGGCCCGGCATACTGATGGCGCTGGCGCTGATGACCACGGTGGCAATCATCGCCGCACGCCGCCGGTATCCAATCGAGCCGGCCATGGCCGCCAGCGCAGCGCTCCTCGTCGTGCTGCGCGCAATCCTGCCACTTCTAATGCCCGTCCTGCTGCTTGGCGGCATCTACTCCGGCGCGTTTACGCCGACGGAGGCCGCGGCGGTTGCGGGCCTGTACGCGCTGGTTCTGTCCGCCCTCTTCTATCGCAAGCTCGGCTTCAAGCAGTTGTTTCATGCCATTCGCGAGACGGTCCAGACGACCACGATGATAACGACGGTCTACTTCGGCGCCGTCGTTGTCAGCTACATTCTGACCTTTGAGCGGCTGCCGAACGTCATCGCCAGTCTGCTGAAGGAGAGCGACCTCTCGTCGTTCCAGTTCCTGTTGATCGTGAACATCACGCTTCTCGTGTTGGGTGCGTTCATGGAAGCGACGGCGGTCATCCTGGTTATCGTGCCCCTTCTAATTCCCACAATCGCGCATCTCGGCATCGACCCAGTGCATTTCGGCGTCATCGTTACACTCAACCTGACAATCGGCCTGATCACGCCGCCATATGGAATGATCCTGTTCGTCGTCAGCAGCGTGAACAATATTCCGGTTAGGCACATCCTGCGCGAGATTTGGCCATTCATTATCGTGCTGATCACCGCGTTGCTGGCCGTCACCTACGTGCCTGAATTTTCGCTGTTCCTGCCGCGATGGTTCGGCTTTGTTCATTGATCGCTCTGAACTGGCGCCATCGGCAATGATGAATTGTGAGACACCATGAAGCTCAGTTCGGACCGCATTCTCACCACCCATGTCGGAAGCCTTCCTCGCCCTCCGGAGCTCCTTGAGCTGCTGCAGCGCAAAGGAAGCGGCGACTCCTACGACAAAGACGAGTTCGATCGGGTCGTCAGAGTGTCGGTCGCAGACATCGTGAAGCGCCAGCACGAGGCTGGCGTCGATGTCGTCAGCGATGGGGAGATGAGCAAGCCGGGCTACTCCACCTACATCCAGGAGCGGCTGACCGGCTTCGGCGGCGAATATCCGACGCGCCCGCCGCTCGACATGAGGGAGTTTTCCGGCCTGTACAAGAAAATGCAGGACGGTGGCTTCGAGGCGAAGGGCGTGGTGCCGCGCCGCTACTGCATCGGGCCGGTCGAGGTCAAGGATCCCGCACCCTTGGAGAAGGATCTGCGCAATTTTCGCGCGGCGGTCGACGGCGCCGGCGTGACGGACGCCTTCATTACAGCAGCGTCGCCGGGCGTAATCAGTTCCTTCCAGCTCAACCAATACTATCCGAGCCACGACGCCTATATCCAGGCAGTCGCGGAGGCGATGCGTTACGAATACGAAGCGGTCGTTAATGCCGGTTTCGTTTTGCAACTCGATTGTCCCGACCTTGCGATGTCACGGCACACGACCTTCCAGGATCTGACGGAGGAGGAGTTCCTGCGCCAGGCAGAGCATCACGTCGAGGCCATCAACCACGCTTTGGCCAACGTGCCGGGTGGCGCGGTCCGCATGCACATCTGCTGGGGCAACTACGAGGGCCCTCACGACCACGATATTCCGCTCGAGCGCATATTGCCGATCATCCTGAAAGCGAAGCCGCAGGCGATCGTCTTTGAAGCTGCCAACCCGCGCCACCAGCACGAATGGACGGTCTGGCGCGACGCAGTCATTCCCGACGACAAGATACTGGTTCCCGGCGTCATCGACACGTCCACGAACTACGTTGAGCATCCGGAGCTGGTCGCCCAACGCATCGGTAAGTTCGCGGCGATCGTAGGCAAGGACAGGGTGCTCGCCGGAACGGATTGCGGCTTCGGCACGTTCGCCGGGCACAGCAAGGTGGATCCGGTCATAGCGTTCAGGAAGCTCGGTGCCCTGGCGCAGGGTGCGGCAATCGCGTCGGCGCGAATCTGACCAGCGTCGTCACGGTGGCTTCGGGTAACGGAAGTACGCGACAGGATCGCGGGGCAACTGTCCCCGCAGAGGTCAGACTGCCCGCCGGGAACGCGATTGCCTACAAACGATCGGGCGGCGGCCCGATCCCGGTTGTCTTTCTGCACGGATACGGCATGTCGTCACGCGCGTGGGAGCGCGTGGTTCCGCTGCTGCCGGCGCAGTATACGAGCTTTGCCTATGACCTTCGCGGCTTTGGCGGTTCGGAGCATTGTGGCAACTACAGCTTTGCGTCTCACCTTGAGGATCTGGCGGCGTTCCTCGACGTAATGGAGGCAAGGCAGGCCATCCTTGTCGGTCACTCGATGGGCGCGAATCTGCTTCAGGACTTTGCCATCGCGAATGGCGGGCGTTGCCTCGCGGTGGTCCTTTCGAATGCTTCGGCGCGCGTGCTTCCACCGCCAGATCCTGTTGCCAACCGGGTGGCCGAGCGGCTGGCTCTTTTCGACACTGCGGACACCACGCGCAAAGCGCTCGAATTGGGCGTGCCGCGATACTTCGATGCCGGCAACCTTCGGCCCGGCGAGATTTCGGAATGGATCGACATAGGACTTCAGGCGGACCGCGAGGCGTTACGGGCAATGCTCAAGGCGAATTACAGCCTGACGCCCATCCCACGGAAGGCGTATGACGCGATCACTGCTCCGACCCTGATCGTGGCGTCGTCGCATGACAGCTTCTCGCCGCCATCACACATAAGAGCGCTGTCCGACGCCATGCCGAATTCGGCGATCAGTACCATCGAAGACTGCGGTCACACGCCGATGTGGGAAAAGCCCCGGGCCTGGGGCGACGCCGTATCGACCTTCCTGAACAGTCAGTTTGGCGACAAGCGCTAGCCCAGGAGTTGGACAGGGCGATCGAATGGCAGAACCACAGCAGCCTCGCCTCGCTGAAGGCGTCATCGATGCCGCCGTCGTCTTCATCTTCCTCGCTCGAAAGGGCGCGGCAAAGTCCATCACCGAACTGGCCAACACGAAGACCGAAACGAGATCAGCCGAGCCCTACCTCACCGTCTCATCAGTTACTCGGCCGGCGATAATATGCAACTCCAGACGTGCAGCAGGCATCAATTCGCGTTCCAGAGGGAACGCTATTCTTGAGCCAGCAAATCGCGCCCGCTTCCTGGTATCCTGGCGCGATGTAGGTCCACGCGAGGCAGCGCTGATCTTCAGCGCAAAGTTTCTGACAGAGAATAGCGTCGGCCTCGCTCAGCCTGTGTGAGGAATAGTCGCCACCCGGCCGATCCGTGTTCGGCTCGAATGACGTGAATGCCCTCTCTGACGCTCCGGCTGTCGTACGTTCAGTTCGATCGTCGGCCTGCTCGGTCGTAGTTTGCCGCGCGAAACCATTTCCAAGCAGTTGATAAGCACCGATGCCTAAACCGACAACGGCGACAAGCATCACCGCGCCGACCAAGCTCCAGGCAAGCCCCCTCCCACGCCGAGGCAACGTGTTCTTGAGAACGGCAGCGATCGCGTCGGCATCCGCGGCAAAGCGCGTGTGCCGCAGCTCAAGGGCCTGTCGGCGTGCCAGGGGCTTGAGGTCCGCCGGCAGGTCGTTCTCCGAAGGCATGGTCACACCCTCGACGAGAACCGGAATCACGGGAATGTTGCGCTTAAGCGCTGATGCAAGTTCGATGCGAACGTAGTCGTTATCATCGTCGAGCCTCCGGCGACCCTTTTCATTCACTGCAGTCAGCCAGTGGGGTCCAATGATTGCGAGCAGCAATTCGCATCTCGATACCTGGGCATCGAGTTGCTCGACGAAGTCCAGGCCCGGTTTCATCGCGTCGACATCGATGAAAAGATCGTGGCGCGGGAACTCTTTCGCCAGATGGTCAAAGAGCCGGCCAGCCACGCCTGGCGCATCACTACGACGATAGTTGATGAATATGCCGCCCACCGCCCGCATTCACTGTTGCACAATCAACCAAGACCCTAACGTGGCGCAGCCTGATGCCCAAGAGGACATGAACCCGGCCACAGGCGCGAGGTGGGCACACAGAGCGCCGGAAAGCATCCGCCCCACGAGAAGGCGCAAAGCTGGAAGTGATGGGGTGATGGGAGGATGGAGCACGCCGTCCTGCCAAAAAAAAGAAAACGATCAACGGCATCTAGTCATCCGAGACCGCACTTCACCCGGAATTTTGATAGTAAAGCCCACAGACGGTTCGTTGCGTGCAGCGGTTGATTTTGGACGCTTGGTCTGTAATTCTGAAATTGGGCGACCGTTGCTGAACACTGCACGGAACGGGGGCATAACGTCGGGAGAACGGCGCTATGTCCAGATACTGCCGCACGGCCACGACAGCCGTTGATGCCTCACCGCCGCGTGACATCGCGAAGCGAGCGCTGACCCGACGTAATGTTTCCGTTTGGGCGGCGGCAACAGTGATGACCTTGGCGGCGCTCACCAGCGCATCATCGCAGACCGCACCAAGGGCCTGGACTCTGCCAAAGGCGGTCGAGCGATCCGGTCTGATCTTCGAGGGAACGGTTGTCGACATCGCCTTTCGCGATTCCGATCCGGTACCCGGTACCGACGTGGGGGTGGCGCATACTTTTGTCACCTACCGTGTCGACGACATCGTACGCGGCCAACCAGAGTCGCGGCGCATGACGCTGCGATTCCTGGGCGGGTGGTCGAGCCATTCGGGGCGGATCACACTCGCCGCAGGTGGCCCCCTGTTCAGCGTGGGCGACCACGACATCCTGTTCGTCACTGGCAACGGCAAGGCGATCTGTCCACTGCTCGCGTGCGAGTTGGGGCGTTTTCGCATTCAGCATGACCAAGTCTTCACGAATACGGGCCTGACCGTCCGAATTGATTCCGACAACGGCTTGCACACCGGACCCGATCGGATGCCACCGGAGCAGATGACCATGACCTTCCCGCCTGCTCCGGAGGCGCGGTTGCGCGAAGTCCGCCAGCAACTCGCCGGGGACAACCTCGACAACTCCGAGCGGGCGACGCTGGAGCGTCGGCTCAGGGACATGTCGAAGCCGCGCGTGATCGGCGTGGGCAGTGTCGTCGGCGAACCTCCAGTCGAATCGCCGCGCCAACCGCCTGTCGATGTCGCGACCTTCAAGAGAACTCTTGCCGCCATTTCGCAGCGGTACCCGACGGACGGCAACCCTATGGCCTCCGTTTCACTGCAAGACCCGATCCCGGTTTATGCATTCACACCCAGCAGACCGAAGAAGTCTCCCGGGCCGGTCTCGCCACCGCCGTCAGAGCCACGAACGCTCGAGCACCGACTGCTTGAGCGCAACAACGGCAATCCGGTCCTGGGAGCGCAACAATGAAACGGCTAATCACCGCTTTAGTGCTCGCTGTCGCGGCCCTGATGGCACGGCCAGACGCGACCCTCGCGTATTTCTTGCCGCAGCCGTGCGGCTCCGGGACAATCGCCTGGTCGAACCTCGTCCCCACCTTTCGCGCGCCAACTTTTACTGGCGCCAGCCCATCCGGCAATTTTGCCGACGCAATCCAGATCTTCAACGCCAATCCGACCAACATGAGCTATTGGTCGGCGATCAACTACACCACTGAAGGCATGGGGATCGGCAACGGTCACACCGAGGTGTGGCCGTATCTCGAGTTGACCCCCGCGGACGTTTTCGCCGGCGATACTTTCGTCGGACGCGTCTTCGGCGTGACGGACGGCTGCGACATCGACGAGGTCGACATCCTCTTCAACGTCGCCTTCACGTGGAAGGATGCGACGGCGAAAACCGACTACAACGCCTATGGCGACACGGATCCGGATCTTTCGGACAAGGCGGTGGGTGTGTCGATGCTGGCGGCCAGCCTAGGCTTTCCGGCCGACTGCAGCCTCTACAGCTCTATGGGAGACTGGACCCGACACTTCTGGGCAAATGGGCCTGACGCGGGACCCTATCTCGGTGAGCCGGTGGTGGCCGGCATGGTCGACGTCTATGGCGGCCTCGGTGGACCTACGCTGCAACAGCCGGAAGTCTCGGTCAGCCACTGGGAGTATGACGGCTGTGTCAACGGGGTCGGGGTAAACCGACGCACCGGCATGTTCGCCACCAGCGGCGACCCGTTGCCCGAGGTCGGCGGCGAAGACGAACCGCGCTTCGTCGCCGCGGCCGGCCAGACCGTCGAAGCCGACTTCACCTTCGAGAACCAGGGCAACACCAACGAAGAAGGCGTCGAGGTGGGCTTCTATTATTCCGCTGACGACACCATCACCACCATGGATGACCGTCTCGGCGGCACCACCTTCGACTTCAACCGCAACGACCCCGACACGCGCAGACTGACAATCGACCTGCCACTGGCCCTGCCGCAGGGTGACGGCTACCTCGGCGTCATCGTGGACGAGAACGACACCCTCAACGAGGGGCGCGAATTCGACAACGCAACTTACATCGCCATGCGTATTGAAGGTCAGGATGCTGACGGCGACGGCACCCCCGACGATGGCAGCGAGACGTTCTACCAGTACGTGGCCAAGGTGGTATGTGGCGTTAGCGCCGAACCAGGCGATCTCCGTCTGCGCCCGGGCACATTCGCCACAACGGTCAACGTGTTCAATCCCGACAGCAAGACAGTGCGCTTCAACAAGCGGCTCGCGGTCAGCTATCCGCCGGTGCCCCAGGTGCAGGGCGAGACCTATGATTTCGGCTTCGACAGTCTGGATTCGCTGCACGCGCTGGAAACCGATTGCACCGACCTTATCGACAAGGCCTTCAATGGCGCGCCGCCGCAACCATACTTCGAGGGTTTCGTGGTCGTCACGAGCCCGAGATCGCTAGACGTAACGGCAGTCTACACCGGGACCTCGGCAGCAGCAGACGGAGCCCCTGGCGGACCTGGGAATGGCGACAATGGCGGTGGCGGCAAATGCTGTGGATGTGGATGCGGCTGTTGCGGCTGTGGATGCGGTAATGGCGGCGGCGGTGGTGGCGGAGGGGGCGGTGGAGGCGCCGGCGGCTCGCTGACCATGGACGTCGAGCAGATCAAGGAGCGCATGGTCAGCAGTATGGTGCCGCCTGGCGATGGGGACGGCGGCGACGGCGACCCAGATCTGATTCCTGAGATGCCCTTCGATGGAGACGGCAGCGGCCCACTGCCGAGCGGGTATTGCATGGTCCCCGTAACCCAGCCCGGCACCGCGGAAAGAATCCGCGTAGTCGTTCGCAACCAGGGTGACGAACTGGCTCCTGCGTCGCAGACGAGCGTCGTTTTCGGCGTGGAAGGCACAGCGCCGCCGCCGGACACGGGCGTTCAGATCGCGCAAACGCCGGCGCTCGGCCCAGACCAGACGGCAACGCATGAGTTCCCGATCCCGCAAGGCTGCTATGGGCCGCCGGGCACCCAATGCCGGTTCGTGATCATGGTCGACGCGGGACCGCAGACAGTCTTCGAGTCGAACGAAACCAACAACACCGACCACAGCTTCTGCGCCCGGCCCGACATAGAGGGGTAGCTGCATCTGCCAAGCCGCAGAAATATCGCTGGATTTCAGACGGCTGCTCGGGAAGACCCGAAAGCGGCAGACTAAGTGGTGGTGCTCGCAGTCTTCCGCGAACTCGTCTCAGTCTGCAAATACGCTGTTAACAGGGAATCAACAGGGAATTTCGTGTGTTTTGACGCTAGCAGCAAGCGGAGCAGGCAACACGACCGCAAGTCTACAAACCCCCTTTCGATCAGGGCGCTGACCGGAACCGCTTGATGCGCCATCTGGGGGGCCGGAAGTTCGATCGCAGGTCAGAACAACCTCGGCGTTGTGATCCCGAGCGAGGTGATAGGCCGTAGCGCAGCCGATGATGCTGCCGCCAATGACGATGAAATTTTAGCAAGCCTGAAGCGGCGACCGGCGAGCATGCCAAAACCGCCCGGTACAAGCCTCATGGACTTGATGCGGGTTCGCGGCGTCCCTCACGGCCGCCCTCTTTGAGGTGTGTCGATTCGATCCAGAGTCTGAGGACTGTTAGGTCGGCCAACATCAAAAGGGCAGCTCGCGTCCATCTCGTGAACTGCTCACCGGCGAGACGGCTTCAACCTGCAATCAATACTGGACCGGTGCGCGCTAGGCTGACACCGACGGACTGGCCCGCTACGAATGACAAATCAGTCTCAATCGACGTGACGAAGATGTCGCCAAGTTCCGTCGTCACGGTAAACTCAACGTGGCTGCCCACATAGGTTGCTTTGGAGATGGTGCCGAAGACGGTGTTCGGCGCTCCCGCCTCGGTGAGGAGAACGCGGTTTGGGCGAACGGCAAGGCGCGCTTTGCCCGGTCCGAGGCCGCGCGACGGCAGCTTCCACGTCAGATCGCCGAGACGGATCTCGGCGGTTCCGTCGGTAACCCGGAGGATCTCGCAATCAATCAGATTGGCCTCTCCGATGAAGTCGGCGACGAAGGCATTGGCGGGCAACTCGTAAAGGTCACGCGGAGTTCCGTCCTGCGATATTACGGCGTTGTTCATGACGACGATCCGATCGGAGACCGCCAGTGCCTCTTCCTGATCGTGGGTAACATAGACGACGGTAAGTCCGAGCGTTCTCTGGATGTCGCGGATTTCTTCGCGCACGTGCCGGCGGAGCTTGGCGTCGAGGTTGGAAAGCGGCTCGTCGAAGAGCAGCACCTGCGGTTCAAGCACCAGAGCGCGCGCAACCGCGACCCGCTGCTGCTGCCCCCCCGAAAGCTCGCTCGGCAGCCGGCCTCCATAGTCTTTCAGCCCGACGAGCGCGAGCCCGGCTTCCGCCCGCTCCTTCACCTCGTTCTTGGCGAAGCCCGAGAACTTGAGGCCATAAGAGACGTTTTCGGCGACCGACATATGCGGGAAAAGCGCGTAGGACTGGAAGACCATACTGACGTCGCGCTCTGTTGCCGGCAGCGTCGTGACGTCGACATCGCCAATGAAGATGCGGCCAGAGGTGGCCATCTCGAGACCGGCGATCATGCGGAGCGTGGTCGTCTTGCCGCAGCCGGAAGGCCCGAGCAATGTCACCAGGGTCCCGGCCTTCACCTCGAGTGACATGCCGTCGACCGCCTTCACCGACTTGGCGTACACCTTCGTCACGTTGTCGAAGACGACGGAGGCGGCATTACTCTTGATCTGGGCTTCGGCCATCGCTCTACCCCGCTGCCAAGACTTCGGCGCGCGCGTGCGCCGTGCGTCTACCGATGCGGCGGCGACCGACGGCAAGCTGCATAAGGCCAACCACCGCCAGCATGACGAAGATCAGCACCGTCGAATAGGCGATCGCGATGCCGTACTCGTTGTTCTCGACTCGACCGATGATGTAGCTGGTCGCCATGTCGTAGCGCGCACTCACCAAGAAGATGACCGCGCTGATCGCCGTCATGGCGCGAACGAAACTGTAGACCAGGGCGGCCAGGATCGCTGGCCGGAGCAGCGGCAGGATGATGGAGCGGAAGGTCGCCCAGGTGTTGGCACCAAGGGTCAGCGAAGATTCGTCAAGGCTGCGATCGATCTGCGACATGGCGGCGACACCGGCGCGGACGCCCACCGGCATGTTGCGGAAGATGAAGCTCAGCACCAAGATGACGCCAGTGCCGGTCAACTCGATCGGCGGCACGTTGAAGGCGATGATGTAGCTGACGCCGATCACCGTGCCGGGAATGGCGAAGCTCAGCATGGTGCCGAACTCGAAGGCGTTGCGGCCGGGGAACGACTGGCGGACGAGAAGGTAGGCGGTCAGGAGCCCGATCCCCGCGGTCAGCGGCGCAGCGATAGCTGAAATCTCGATCGTCGTCCAAAACGAGCCCCATGCGGCCCCACTCCAGTGCAGGCCGAACTGGGTCCAGGTCACGGCGAAGGCATCGACGTAGTGCTTCATGGTGAGGGTGTTGTCGACGCCCCACAGCTTCACAAAGCTGCCGTAGACGATCATCACGTAGATGACGACGGTGAACGCGGTCCACAGGATGACGACCGCGGCGACCGGGATGCTGAGACGCGGCGGGAGCTTCGGGTGGACGCCGGAATCGCCCTTGCCGGTCAGCGTCGTATAGGACCGCCGGCCGACCCAGAAGCGCTGGGCATAGAAGGCTAGTAGGGTGAAGAACAGAAGTACCAACGCAAGGACGGCCGCCTGGGCCGGGTCATGCTGGGCGCCAACGATGGCGAAGAAGATGTCCGTCGATAGCACGTCGTAGTTGCCGCCGAGAACGAGCGGATTGCCGAAGTCGGCCATGCTCTCGATGAAGCCAAGCAGAAAGGCGTTGGCGAGGCCGGGGCGCATCAGCGGCAACGACACCGTCCAGAATGTTTGCCAGTGGTTCGCCCTCAGCGTCTGGGCCGCCTCTTCCATGGACGGGCTGATTCCCTCGACGACGCCGATAAGGACCAAGAAGGCGATCGGTGTGAACGCCAGCGTCTGCGCGATCAGCAGACCGGGCAAGCCGTAAACCCAGCGCGACGGCTGAACACCGAGGAGATCGGCGAAGAAGCCGGTGACCGAACCGGACAGGCCGAAGAGAAGGATAATGGCAAGACCTATGACGAAGGGCGGCGTAATGATCGGAAGAACCGTCAGCGCCCGTAGCGAAGGACCGAATCGGAAGCCAGTGCGGGTCACGACAAGCGCGAAAGCGAGCCCGAGGCCCGTGGTAAGGAGACCGACAAGAATGGCAAGAAACAGCGAGTTCCAAGCCACACCGCAACGTCCGCCATCCAGGCAGCCGGTGCTCCAGACGCGCGGATTGAGGAATTTCGATGCGAACACGCCGAGCGAATAGCCGCCGTCCTCCGTCCGGATCGCCTGCGTCAGCATCTGCATTATCGGCATGAAGACGAAGACGGCCACCAGCGCGATGATCAGCCCGATCGAACCGACAACAAAGACATCGCCGTTCACCGCGCCGCGGGCGGCAAGGCCGAGCGTGAACAAAAAGAGGAACGCGCCGGCGACGAACAGGGCGCCGTAGCCCATGCCGAACTGGCGATCGCCGAGGTCGCCGAACAAGGCTCCCAGCCACTCGAACTGCCAGCCACGGATACCAATGGCGAATCCCTGGAGAAGCAACCAGGCTAGGCCGCCTGCTCCGGCGGCGATCAGGATCGTGCTGAATACTCTGGAGGACCGCACCCGATTCCAGGTGGCAAGCGGCAGAATGAGGAACAAGGCTAGCGGCGCCAGCCAGAGTTTCTCGCCGTTGGCGATCAAGAAGAGAGCGGGCGCGTAGTCGGGGTCGAACGGATAGCCATCGAACAACCAGTCGAAGGCGAAGAAGCCGTCTTCGATGCCGTACCAGGGCAGGACGCAGAAGGCCAGCCACCCAACCGCCAGCCAGATGCTAACGTTTGGGTGGAGGCCTTCCGCAGTTTCCCTGCGCAGTCGCAAGCGTGAGCTATTGCGGCAGCGAGGCCACCTCGTCGTCCCACTTTTTCAGCAGGCGCTTGCGCTCATCGCTAGAGCCATACTTCTTGAAGTCGTAATCGATCAGCTTGATCGACGACAGGTCCGGCGACTTCGGAGAGGTCTTGGCCGACTTGTTCGAAGGCACCTGGTAGGAGTTAGCCTCGAGCGCAAGCGACTCGGTGTCCGCGGACAGGGCCCAGTCGTAGAACTTCTTGGCGTTGTCCATGTTGCGGGCGCCCTTGATGATCGACATTGACCCGATTTCGTAGCCGGTGCCCTCGCAGGGCGCGACGGTTACGATCGGGAAGCCATTGACGGCTTGAGCCACCGCGTCGTGCATGAAGACGATGCCGATCGTGGTTTCGCCGAGACCGGCCGCTTTGATCGGCGCGGAGCCGGACTTTGTGTATTGGTTCACGTTCTTGTGCAGCGCCTTCATGTAGTCGAAGCCGCCATCCTCACCGAAGAGCTGAATCATCGTCGCAAGCGTCGTGTAGGCGGTGCCCGACGAGTTCGGGTTGGCGATCTGCACCTGGCCCTTGTATTCGGGCTTTATCAGGTCTTTCCAGCACGCCGGCGCGGGCAGGTTGTTTTTGGCGAGAAGATCCGAGTTGTAGCCGAAACCGAGGGCGCCCGAGTAGATGCCGATGGTGCGATCGCCGGAGGCCTTGGCCTGCGAGATCGACCAGGGCTGGAGCTGGTCGCGCATCGGCGAAACGTAGGGTTCGGTCAGCCCTTCCTCGGCGGCCTGCAGATGGGGGTCCCCGGTGCCACCAAACCAGACATCGCCCTTCGGGTTGCTCGCTTCGGCGCGGACCTGGGCGAAGGTCTCGCCCGAACTCTTGCGCGTCATGTCGACGTTGATGCCCGTCTGCTCCTCGAATTTGCGTGCAACGAGCTGGCACCAGATTTCATCGACGCTGCAATAGAGCGTCAAACGCTCGGCTGCCACAGCCTGTCCTGACATCAGCGCGGCCAGCGCACCCGCCGCCGCCAGTCCGATAAGCCTCTTCATGAAATCTTTCCTCCACTTTATCTTGACGGTTGATCCGCAAGACCTTTCGCCGAGATTGATGAATTGTGGCCCGCTTAGCAAGCCGCTTCGATGGCTAACCATTCCGCGTCGGCCATCGCACGCTTACAGCCGTTCGACCAAGGCAGGTTGGCCCAGGCATCCTGCGGTCGGCCGCCACGGGGGCGGCAACGAGGTGCGCCCGGTCATTGCCGGAAGCTCTCGGCCCAATCGCACCATCGAGCGATCCAAACGTCTGGTGGCCGAAAATGGCCTCCTGAGACGAACGGGCAAATCGCTGGGAATTGCGGCTCCGCGGGCGTCTCTCGACCAGTCCTTCAAGCCGACTGGCCGGCCAAGCCGCGGAAATATCGCTGGAATTCGGACGGCTGCTCGAGAAGACGCGAAAGCGGCAGACTGAGTGGTGGGCCCGGCAGGACTCGAACCTGCAACCAGATCGTTATGAGCGACCGGCTCTAACCATTGAGCTACAGGCCCGGAAAGCTTCGCGCCATGGGTATACAATAAACCGACTGGCTGACAATCCACCGGCCGCAATGCGGTCGCATTGGCGGGGGAGATGTTCGCCCAAGCGACTTGGAACCCGTTCCGGAAGGAGACTCCCGATGAGGAAATGGCTTGTCCCGCTGGCCGCGGCCGCAACGCTGGCGCTGACCCCGGCAATGGCCGGGGCGCAAGACGCCCCGCCCGTGCCCCAGCTTCAGGCAAACGGCACCGGCGAGGTGATGGTGGTGCCGGACATCGCGCTGGTCACCATCGGCGTGACCTCGCGGGCGGAGGACGCCGCCGCGGCGCTCGCCGCCAACTCGGCCGATCTCGCCAGGGCGATCGAGGCGATCAAGGCCGCCGGCATCGCCGAGAAGGACATCGGCACCTCCGGCTTCTCGATCAACCCGGTCTACCAGAACAACACCCAGCCGAGCGACCAGCCGCCGAAGATCGTCGGCTACGAGGTCAACAACCAGGTGCGGGTCACCATCCGCGACGTCTCCGCGTCCGGCGGCGTCCTCGACAAGGTGGTCGCGGCCGGCGCCAACAACGTCAACGGCATCGGCTTCGACATCTCCGACCGCAAGCAGGCGGCGGGCGACGCGATCAAGGCGGCGATCGCCGATGCGCGCGCCAAGGCCGAGCTGATGGCCGAGGCGGCGGGCGTGCGCCTGGTGCGCATCCTCACCATCAACGCCGGCGAGAACGGCGGCTACCCGGCGCCGATGATGGCGCGCGCCGAGTTCGACGCGAAGTCGGTGCCGGTGATGGCCGGCCAGCGGTCGGTCTCCGCCAACGCGCAGATCAGCTGGGAGATCGCGCCGAAATAGCGCGTCGCTTGCGCTGTCGTCGCCTGCCCCGCTCCAGCGGGAGGCAGCACTGCCCTCCTCTTTTGTAACCTCCCCCTTGAGGGGAGGTCGAAAGTCCGCCCGCAAGGCGATTTCGGGAGGGGGGCCGCTGCATGCCGTGCCCCCCTCCCGAAAGCGCTCAGGTCGTCACTTTCGACCTCCCCTCCGGGGGGAGGCTAAGAGCACACGGCTTCCCGTTCCCGCGGGCGGATTCCGCTCCGGGTGATGCACCTTCCGTTGCTTGGTCCTTCGTCCGAAGACGAAGGGGTGGCGGGCGCTCGAAGAGTGCCTGCCGGTAGTCCGATGGTGGCGCTCGTCCGAGCGCCCGCCGCGACGATTTTCAACCTCCACGCTCGTGCTCCACCGGGTGAACGGTGCGCTTCCGGTTCATCACCGGACCGCTGCCTGGCCCTCCGCTCAAGTCACGAGCGAAGTTCTCAACCCACCCGGCTTAAGGTGGACCACTGCCACAGCCGGTCGTATTGCCGGCGGACGAGCATTGCGGAGGCGTCCCGGGGCACAGGGTTGCGAACCCAGCCGGCAAGGTCTCCCTCGCCGGCGCCCTCAATCAGGAGGGCAGCCGCAGGCGCCGCACCAACCGACACCGGACAACACCCGGTATCGGCCACTCCCCGAAGAGAGACCGCCCCACGCATCAGACGCCTCTAGAGCGCGCCCCTTCGCGGGCGGGGATGCGAACCAATATGGGGCCGGTTCAAGGGAGGGGGATAAGTTTTTTTCAGTAAAAAGCGTCCGCCTTTTCCGATACGTCGTCGACCACCGGTCGCTGAAACAGCCAACGACTCTTGATAAAGGTGACGCACGACGCTGAACCAACGACCCTCACCGCTTCTCGCGGTACGCGGCCCAGGGCATCTGCGTCGCCAGCTTGCCGCCGGAGATATCGATCAGCGAGCCGGTGATGTAGCCGGCGAGATCCGACGACAGGAAGCAGATGAGGCTGGCGATATCGGTCGCGCTGCCCCAGCGGCGGAGCGACAGCGTATCGAGCAGCGCCTCCTTGCGCTCCGGGCTCGCCTCGGCGAAGCGGTTCATCTGGGTCGGGATCATGCCCGGCGCATAGCAATTGACGGTGATCTCGAACGGCCCGAGCTCGCCGGCGAGCACGCGGGTGAGCGCGATGACGCCCGACTTGGACGCGCCATAGGCGACGCCGCCGAGCGAGGGCACGATCGCGGCGAAGGACGAGGCGTTGACGATGCGCCCCGCGCGCTGGCGCTTCATCACCGGGGCGACCGCCTGGCACATCAGGAAGGTGCCCTTGAGGTTGGTGTCGAGGTTGGCGTCCCACACCTCCTCGGACTGAGCGCATCGACCGGACCGCCGCCGGCGACGCCGGCATTGTTGACCAGCACGTCGATGCGGCCGAAGCGCTTCTCGACCTCCGCGACGACGCGGGCGCAATCGGCCTTGTCGCGCACGTCGCAGAGAAGCTGCGCGCCCGGCCATTTGTGCTCGGCCCACTCGGCCGCGACCTCATCGAGCAGGTCCTGCTTGAAATCGGCGGCGACGGTGACCACGCCCTCGCGCCGCGAGGGTGCGGGCGATCTCGCGGCCGATGCCGCGGCCGGCGCCGGTCACGATGGCCACCTTGCCGGTGAGGTCGATCAGCATGTCCTTGGGTCCGTGTTGGGGAAGGTCCGACGAGACTTACCACACGTGGCAAGGCCCCTCACCCTGGCCCTCTCCCACAGCGGGGAGAGGGAACGCAGGCTGGATCGCCCGTTTGCAATCGCGTTCGCCCATCTCCCCCTCAAGGGGGGAGATGGGAACACGTGGCATGTGCCGCGTTCAGCCCTTCACGGCGCCGACGGTGAGCCCCTCGGCCAGGAAGCGCTGCGCGTAGATGTACAGCACCGCCACCGGGATCGCCGTGAGCAGCGAGGCCGCCATGAGCTGACCCCACGGCAGGATATCGCCGACCACCATCGACTGCAGGCCGATCGGCAGCGTGCGCAGCGACTCGCTGGTGATGAAGACGAAGGCGAAGAGGAACTCGTTCCACGCGTTGGTGAAGGCGAAGAGCGCCACCGCCAGCAGCGCCGGCGCGGCCAGCGGCAGGATGATGTGCCAGAAGGCATAGAGCCGGCTGGCGCCATCGATCATCGCCGCCTCCTCCAGCTCGAACGGGATCGAGCGGAAATAGCCGATCATCACCCACGTGGCGAAGGGCAGCAGGAAGGTCGGGTAGGTCGAGATCAGCGCGCCGTAGCTGTTGATCAGGCCGAGATCGGTCAGCGTCTGGTAGAGCGGGATGAACAGCAGCGTCGGCGGCAGCAGGTAGGTGATCATCAGGAAGGTGGTGAGCAGCCCTGCCCCGATGAACTTCAGCCGCGACAGCGCATAGGCCGCGAGCGCCGCGAAGACGACCGAGACCACCGTGCTCGCCGTCGCCACGATGACCGAGTTGCGCAGCCAGGTGAGGAACGGCGTCGCCGTCAGCAGGTTGCGGAACTGCTCCAGCGTCGCCGGCTCCGGCCAGAAGATGGAAATGCGCTGGCTGATCTGCGGCGTGGTTTTGAACGAGGTGATGATCACCCAGTAGAACGGGAAGAGCACGAAGACCATGAACGGCAGCAGGATGAGCAGCCGCACGGCGAGGCCCATGCGGCGGCGGCCATGCACGTTGAGCATCGGCCTGTCCTCCGACTTGGTGAACATGCGGCGGACGCATGGCGGCGAGCTTCTCGAGGCCCTCGAAGGCGAGCTCGAACGGCAGGAAGAACAGGTCGATGAGCCAGTTGAAGGCGTTGGCGGCGTGGCCGAGGAAGCGATCGCCGATATTGGGCTGGCGGTTGGCGCGGCCCTTGCGATCGTCGTGGCGCATGAACTTCGCCAGCAGCCAGATGAGCACCGCCATCAGCGGCGCGACCGAGAAGGCAATGGCCGTGCCCGGCCCGTATTGCAGCGAGCCGATGGCCTTCTCGTAGGCGAGGATCGAATAGAGCTTGGTGGCGCCGCTGGGGCCGCCGCCGGTCATCAGGAAGATCAGGCCGAACTGGTTGAACGTCGAGATGAACGACAACAGCAGCACGACGATGATGACATAGCGCAGGCCCGGCAGCGTGACGTGGCGGAAGCGCTGGACGATGTTCGCGCCGTCGACTTCGGCCGCCTCGAGCTGTTCGTGGTCGATCGCCTTGAGGCCGGCGAGCAGGAGCAGGACGTAGAAGGGTATCCCCTTCCAGACGTTGACCGCGATGACGCTGGGCATGGCGAGGTTCGGGTCCGACAGCCAGCCCTGCGGCTGGCTGATGATGCCGGTGCCGAGCAGGATCGGGTTGAGGCCGCCGAAGATCGGATCGTAGATGCTCTTCCAGGCGAGCGCGGTGACGATCTCCGGCACGATCCACGGCAGGAGCATGATGCCGGTCATGACGGTGCGGAACGGCAGCTTGCTGTTGAGGATGAGCGCGATGGTCATTCCGGTGACCATCTTGATGCCGAGCGACCACAGCGTGAACGTGATCGTGTTCTTCATCGACAGGATGTAGTCGCTGCTCGACAGCAGGCGTTCGTAGTTCTTCAGGCCGACATCCACGGTCTTGCCGGTGATGAAGTTGAGAGACGTCGTGCTCATGAGGATGGCGTTGATGAAGGGCCACATGATGAGCCCGACCATGATCACCAGCATCGGCAGCACGAACGGGAGCGCTACCTTCCAGTCCCGCCCGAGGATTTCCTGCAGGCGCCGGCTACTGAAGAACGGCGTGGATGGGAGGGCGGGCGCTTCCACATGGATTCGGTTAGCCATGAGCCGTCTCTTTCAAAGCCAGGGGCGGTGATGGTGACGCGGCCCGGCCCGGTGACTCGACGCCGGGCGGGCTATGCACTGTCGAATGTGACTCACGTACAGGCGCCGCGGAAAACTCCGCGGGATCGATCGCAACCTGTTGGCGCCTGCAGCCGGACATGCGGGTGTCTCAGGATCGGGAGGGCGACCTGGCCGCCCTCCCGACGAGAACACGTGCCTTACTTGGGCTGCATGATGCCGCCTTCTTCGAAGATCTGAACGATCTTGTTGTGGGCATCCTTGACGGCGTCGGCCGGATTCATGCGGCCGGCGATGACGTTGCCAGTCATCTGCTCGATCACGCCCTGGGCGCGGATCGCGTCGATGGCGGCGTTGGGGTTGGCGGGCCATGAGGCGCCGATGAACGGATCCTTCACGCTCACCTGCTCCTTGATGATCTTGAAGTTCGGATCAGCAGCGAGCAGTTTTTCCGTCCACAGGTTCTCGTAGGCCGGCATGAACAGGCCGCCGGCCACCTCGGACATCTTGGTGAAGTTCGCCGGATCGAGCAGGTCGAGGGCGAGCTTCTTGCCGAGGTCGGCGTTCGGCGCACCCTTGAAGATGGTGAGCCAGCCGCCGACGTTGCCGCCATCGCGGCTGTCGCCGTTGTTCGCCTGCGGCGCGGTCAGCAGCACGGTGTCCGGGAACACCGGGTTCTTGTCGCGCTTGGCCTGGGCATACACGCTGAAGGCGTTGCTGCGTGTAGCCGATGCTGCCGGCGAGATAGGCCTCGTTGTTGGAGATGTCGCCCCAGCTCTCGACGCCCGGCGGCAGCATGGGGCCGTACTTGCCCTTGCGGTCGTAGGTCTCGGCCAAGCCACGTCACCGCCGCCAGCGGTCTCCGGCGAGTTGAACTGGACGATCATGCCGGTCTTGTCGGTGTAGTGACCGCCGAACGCCTGGATGACGCTGATCAGGAAGCCGTATCCGTCGCCGCTCTGGTTCGGCGTGAGGCCCCAGCCCCAGAACTTGCCGTCGGGATCGGAGATCGCGAGCGCGGCGGCGCGGCGATCCTCGAACGTCTTGAGCGTCGTCGGATCGATGCCCTTGTCCTTGAGCTTGTCGCCGCGGATGAAATATCCGGTGGTGGCGGCGATGAACGGGATGCTCTTCCACTTGCCGTTGATCTTGCCGACCTTCTCGGCGTTGATGCCGGCCATGATGTTGCCGTACTTGCTGACGGCTTCATCGACCACGTCGGATGACGTCCTCGACCAGGCCGAGCAGGTCCATCTGCGCGATCGAGACGTTGCTCGTGTAGGCGAAGTCAGGCGGGTTGCCGGCCTTCACCGCGGCGGTCATCTTGCCCATGAAGTCGCCGAACGATTCCGGGTTGGTCGTCGAGATGTCGAGTTCCGCGTTGTTGGCCTTCGCGAAGTTCGACGACCGTGTCGCGGAACAGGGTCTGCGCCTGCTCGAAATATTCGGTGCGGTGAATGACGGTGAGCTTGCCCTTGGCGCCTTGCGGCAGATCGATGGGCTTCGGCTTGTCCTGCGCGAAGGCGCCACCCGTGGCGAACAACGCACCTGTAGCGGCGGTCGCGCGCAGAATGTCGCGACGGCTTGGTTTCCTAGAGCTCATATTTCTCCTCCCTGAGATTGGTGCTCTGAAACTTCAAAAAGTTCGGTCGTATGGCCCCCGAAAGTATGCTTCTCCCTTGTCTGACGACTCCGAGTTCTCGGAATACAGCATATTTCGACCGCGCCACCAACGGTTTATCTCAGGCCCGGAGTCCCCTGAGTTCCGCCGTTGATAGCGCTACCATAGCCTTATTGCCTGCCTTTCCGAAACGCACAACCCCTGCCCGATTCCCCTCCCGAAAATCGCCTTGCGATTTCCGCCTCCCCTAAAGGAGGGATCGGGAAGTGCGATGCCAGTTTTCGGCGAACGAGTATGCGCGCGGGGCTGGGACAGGCCCGATCATGACGAACAACCGCAGACCTACGCCCAAGAGAACTCGCTTACCAAGGGAGCGTCTGCCCCCCTCCCGAAATCGCCTTGCGATTTCGACCTCCCCTCAAGGGGGAGGTTGGGAGTGCGTGGCTGGTTGTCGAGGAATGAGCGGGCACCCGGGGCAATCCGGGGCATAGATTAAGACCCCTCACCCGCGCCTTCGGCGCGCCCCCCGATCGAGCCGGGGGCAGGCTCTCTCCCACAAGGGGAGAGGTAACCCCCTCCCGAAATCGCCTTGCGATTTCGGCCTCCCCTAAAGGGGGAGGCTGGGCGTGTGTGGCTAGTTGTCGAGGAACGACCGCAGCTTCCGCGACCGGCTACGGATGCTTCAGCTTGCGCAGCGCCTTGGCCTCGATCTGGCGGATACGCTCGCGGGTGACCGAGAACTGCTGGCCGACCTCTTCCAGCGTGTGGTCGGTGTTCATGCCGATGCCGAAGCGCATGCGCAGCACGCGCTCCTCGCGCGGGGTGAGCGAGGCGAGCACGCGCGTCGTCGTCTCGCGCAGGTTCGACTGGATCGCCGCGTCGATCGGCAGGATGGCGTTCTTGTCCTCGATGAAATCGCCGAGGTGGGAATCCTCCTCGTCGCCGATCGGCGTCTCGAGGCTGATCGGCTCCTTGGCGATCTTGAGCACCTTGCGCACCTTCTCCAGCGGCATGGCGAGCTTCTCGGCCAGCTCCTCCGGCGTCGGCTCGCGGCCGATCTCGTGGAGCATCTGGCGCGAGGTGCGCACGATCTTGTTGATCGTCTCGATCATGTGCACCGGGATGCGGATGGTGCGCGCCTGGTCCGCGATGGAGCGGGTGATCGCCTGACGGATCCACCACGTGGCGTAGGTGGAGAACTTGTAGCCGCGGCGATACTCGAACTTGTCCACGGCCTTCATCAGGCCGATGTTGCCTTCCTGAATGAGATCAAGGAATTGCAGGCCGCGGTTCGTGTATTTCTTGGCGATCGAAATGACCAGGCGCAGGTTCGCCTCGACCATCTCCTTCTTCGCCTGCCGCGCCTCGCGCTCGCCCTTCTGCACCATGTGGACGATGCGGCGGTACTCGACGATCTCGAGGCCCGGTCTCGGTGGCGAGCTGCTGGATCTCCTTGCGGAGGTCCTTGATCCGGTCCTTCTCCTTGGCGACGAACTCCTTCCACCCCTTGGCGGAGAGATTGGAGATGCGGCGGATCCAGTTCGGGTCCAGCTCGGCGCCCTGGTACTCCTTGAGGAAGTCCTCGCGCTTGACGCGGTGGCTCTCGGCCATGCGCAACAGCCGCCCCTCGTAGCCGATGAGGCGCTTGTTGATGTCGTAGAGCTGCTCGACCAGCGAATCGATGCGGTGCTGGTTGAGCGACAGCGACTTGACCGCGGTGACCAGTTCCTCGGTGAGCTTCTTGTAGCGGCGCTCCTGCGAAGGCGAGAGCGTGTCGTTCTTGAGCTTGTTCTCGACGTCCTGATCCTGCAGGCGGCGGAGCTTCTTGTAGAGATCGGCGACCGTGTCGAAGGTTTCGACGACCGCGGGCTTCAGCTCGGCCTCCATGGCGGCGAGCGAAATCGCGTTCTCGAAATCGTCGTCGTCCTCCTCCTCCATCTCGGCCTTGGCGCGCTCGCGCGCGACCTCATCGTCATCGTCGTCGCCGTTGCCCGGCGCCAGCGGCGGAGCGGAGGCCTTCTTGTCGGCGCCGTTGGCCTTGGGGGGCTGGCCCGGCTGCGGGATGGGGGTCGGGCGGCCATCGGGACCGGGCGGTCCATGGACCTGGATCGGCGCGTTCTTGGCGTCGGGGCCGGCGTAGGTGGCCTCGAGGTCGATGATGTCGCGAAGCAGAATCTTGCCCTCGGCAAGCTCGTCGCGCCAGATGATGATGGCCTGGAAGGTGAGCGGGGATTCGCACAGGCCCGCGATCATGGTCTCGCGGCCGGCCTCGATGCGCTTGGCGATGGCGATTTCGCCCTCGCGCGACAGCAGCTCGACCGAACCCATCTCGCGCAGATACATGCGGACCGGATCGTCGGTGCGGTCGGTCGGCTCCTTGGCGGCCTTGGTGGCGACGGACGTGGTCGGGCGCTCGGCGACCTCGGTCCCCTCCTCCTTCTCCTCCTCCTCGCTTTCGTCCGCCTCCTCGACCTCGTCGGTCTCGATGACGTTGATGCCCATCTCGTTGAGCATGGCGTAGATGTCCTCGATGCGGTCCGATGAGACCTCGCCGTCGGGGAGCACGCCGTTCAGTTCGTCAATGGTGACATAGCCGCGCTTCTTCGCGGTCTTGATCATCTTCTTGACGGCGGCATCGGAAAGATCGAGCAGCGGCCCGTCGGCGGCCTCCGTCGTCGCTTCCGCCGCTTCTTCGTTTTCCTGAACCTTGGTGGCCATACACTTCTCCGCTGGGACGCCGCGCCGGCCCTGCCAACCGCCGCTGCGCCCGGTAACCCTCTGGAACCCTAACCAAATCCGTCTGCCGGTGGTTTCCCGGCCGGGCGCTCGCCGGCGCCGCACACTAATTATACCGCCTTAAGCCACGCTTAACCGTATGGGGCAACACCCCGCCGGCAAGCCCGCCCGGTCAGAAGACCCTGGCCTGCCTGCCGGAGGACGCCCCAAATCCCTCGATCAAAGCTTCGGTTCCTTCGCTGTTCGCCAGTTGAGACTGGATATCGACCAGACGTGCCAGATTAGCGTCGCTTGGCTCGGTCGCCAGCGCCGCCTCGGCTTCCTTGAGTTCTCTATGTAACGTCCGCTTCCGCCGGTGCAAGGTCAAGGCCTGGTGCCAGCCCTCCTCCGCGTCGCTGTCGTTCGCCGCACCCGCCGCCGGCCAGTGGCCCATGGTGGCAATCTGGCCGGTCAGCCGGTCGACCAGCGGCCCCATGCCGCGCGCCGCCAGCGCCTCGCGGAGCGCCGCCGGATCGTCGTCGCCCTCACCGTGGGCGACGATCTCCAGCACCGCCGCGCGCAGGCGGTCGAGATCGGCGTGGCTGAACTCCAGATGGGCGAAATCGTCGAGGTGGCGGCCGAGCAGCGCCGGGTGGTTCACCATGGTCATCACCAGCACCACCTCGCGGAAGGGAAAGGTGGCGCGGCCGGCGAGCATCTGGCTGCGGCGCAGCCGGTCGGACACGGGGATGGGCCGCGGCGCACCCGGCGCACCGCGGCGGGCGAAGGGCGCGCGCTCGTCGCGCCGGTAGTTGCCCTGCCCCTGTCCCTGCCAGCGGCGCGGCGGCGGCTCGGCCGCCGGGAAGAATGCCGCGATGCGATCGGCAAACGCCTGGGTGTAGTGGCGGCGCACGCTCTCGTCGGCGATGGCGCGGGCGATCTCGCGCAGGCGCGCTTCCAGCGCGGCGCGGCGCTCAGGGGTATCGAAGACGCCGGAGTCGGTCTCGCGGCTCCACACCAGATCGACCAGTGGACGGGCGGCCGCGAGGATCGCCTTCATGGCGTCGGCGCCGCTGGCGCGGATCAGGTCGTCCGGGTCCTGCCCCGCCGGCAGCAGCGCGAAGCGCAGGCTCTTGCCGGGCGCCAGGTGCGGCAGCGCCAGATCGGCGGCCTTGTGGGCGGCGCGGATGCCGGCCTTGTCGCCATCGAAGCAGAGCGTCGGCTCGTCGGCCATGCGCCACAGGATCTGAAGTTGGCGTTCGGTGAGCGCGGTGCCGAGTGGCGCGACAGTGTGGGCGAAGCCTGCCGACACCATGCGGATGACGTCGACATAGCCCTCGACCGCGACCACCGTGCCGGCGTCATGGACGGCGTGGCGGGCGGTGGCGCCATTGTAGAGCAGCAGGCCCTTGTGGAAGAGCTCGGTCTCCGGTGAGTTCAGGTATTTCGCCGGCACGTCCGAGGAGAGCGCGCGTCCGCCGAAGGCGACGATGCGGCCGCGAAAATCGGTGATCGGGAAGATGACGCGATCGCGGAAGCGATCGAAGGAGACGGGCACGTCGTCACCCGTGACCAGCAGGCCGGCGGCGATCATCTGCTCCTGCGGAATGTTCTTCGACGCCAGGTGCTGCTTCAGGCCGGACTTCTCCGCCGGCGCGTAACCGATGCGGAACTGGCGCTGGAGGTCGGGCCCGATCTCGCGGCCGCTGAGATAGCCGCGCGCCGTTGCGCCGGCGCGGCTCTGGAGCGCCGACTCGAAGAACTGCGTGGCGAGTTCGAGCACGTCGTAGAGGGTCGCCCGCTCCTTCTCGCGCTGCTCCTCGCGCAGGTCGCGCGCCGGCATCGGCACGCCGGCCTCGTTGGCGAGCCGCTCCACGGCCTCGGGAAAGGAGAGGCCCTCGGTCTCCATCAGGAAGGTGAAGATGTCGCCATTCTTTTGCGCCGAGAAGTCGAACCACTTGCCCTTGGTGTCATTGACGAAGAAGGACGGCGTCTTCTCCGCGTTGAAGGGCGAGAGGCCGGCGAATTCCCGGCCCTGTTTCCTGAGCTTCACGCGCTTGCCGACGACGGCCGAGGTCGGCAGGCGCGCGCGGATTTCATCGAGGAAGGAGTCGGGAAAGCGCATTGAAAGTGATTCGCTCGTCGCCGCGGACAAGTGACCATAGCCCATGGCGAAATGACGGCGGCGAATCGCTTCGGCGGAGGGTGCGGAAGGCGGGGTGTGGGCCGAAGTTGTCCTAGTTATCCACAGGCCCAAGCCTCGACGATCGCGCCTCATGAGGCGGCTGATGGCGGCACAAAAAGAGCGCCCTGCCCAACCCCATCCTAGCTTCGCCGGCGATTTCGCTGAAATCGGCTGCGCCCTTCTCCCCGCAAGGGGAGATGGTGCGCTACTGGACGCCGGTGCCGGATGCCGGGGCGCCGGGGATGTCAGCAGGCGGCAGCAGCAGGCGGCCGCGCGGGCCGACCGGGATCGGCTGGCCGTTCTGGTCGACGGCGGCCGCGTTCGGGTCGTTCGGATCCGGGAGCGGCTGCGCGCCTGCGAAGGGCCCGAGCGGCGCCGGCTGACCAGGCGCCGCGCTATCGGCAGGAGCCGGAGCGGTGGCGGCCGGCGCGTCGCGCTGGAGCAACTTCTCGATATTGGCCATCAGCCCATCAGTGCCATCGCCCTGACCGGTCGTGGCAGGCGCGGCGGCTGCCGGCGCCTGAGCGGCGGCAGCCGCGGAGGCGGCCCGCGGCGGCGCGATGGTGGCCGGGACCGGCGCGGAGATGGCCGGCTGCGCACCGACCGGCGCTGCGAATTCGCCATCCATCGGCGTGTCGCTCCCGATCGCTGTCGGCACGGGGGCCTCAGGCGCGGCGGCGGCGCCGGTGGCGGGCTGAATGGCGGCGGGCTGCGGACGTGCCTTCGGCTTCGGCGGAGGCGCTGCTGGCGCAGCTTCGGCCGGCGGCAGCGCTGCCGTCGTCCCGGAAGATGCAGGTGGCGCCCCGATGTCCTTCGTGGCGGCAGAAGCCGGCTCGTCGGTCAGCGGCCTCTCGCCCAGCGGCACGCGGCGGATGGTATCGCCGGTGTCGACGACCGCGGAGCCGCCCGTCAGGCTTGGCTCGGGCGCGACAACTGTGTTCGCCGGGACGGTGGTGGTGGCCGGGACATCGAGACTCGTCGCGACGCCGTAGGCATAGGCCAGCAGTGTGCCGCCCGCCGCCAGCGCTACCGCGCCCAACAGGACAATGCCCCGTCCGGCGCGGCGACGCGGCGGGCGCCCCGGCTCGTCGGTGAAATCTTCCGGGTCGATCTGCTCATAGCCACGAGCGCGCGGACCGCGGCCCTCTCGCGGCTCCGCCCGCAGGTATGGCACTTCCGCGGCGTCGAATACCGGTTCGGCGCGGTCGTCGTCCTGCCAGCGCCGTTCGGCGCGCGGGGACAACCGCGAATAGGTCACAACGGCCGGCGAGCCATCGGCGGCCGTGTCTGCATCGCGATGATTGCGCAAGGCGATTCTTCTCATGTCTGATTGCCCTTTGAGCGGGAAACAAGCAGGCCATTGCGGAGTTTCGATGGCGCAACAAGGACAACTGTGCGGCGGCTCAGGCAAGCCGTCAAACGACTTCAGGCGTTGGAACCCGCACGGATGCCCTATGTTGCATATATGGCGACGGAGCCCGGGCACCCGGGGGAATACGAGGACGCTCGCCGGACTGGAGACGAGATACCTCACATGCCATACGAACTGTTCTACTGGGACGGCATTCCCGGCCGCGGCGAGTTCGTCCGTCTGGCCCTGGAGGAAGGCGGCGCCGACTACATCGACATGGCGCGCGCCGGTGCCTCAAGCGAAATGATGCGCCTGTGGAAGGGCAAAGGCACCACCACGCCGTCCTTCGCGCCGCCCTTTCTGCGCCACGGCAAGGTGGTCATCGGGCAGACTTCGAACATCCTGCTCTATCTCGGCGGACGGCTCCGGCTCGCGCCGAAGGCATCGGCAGCGATGTTGTGGACACACCAGATCCAGCTCACCGTCGCCGATCTCGTGGTGGAGGCTCACGACATCCACCATCCGCTCGGCGGCAACTTCTATTACGAGGACCAGAAACCGGAATCGAAGCGGCGGGCGAAGATGTTTCGCGAGAGCCGCATCCCGCGGTTCCTTGAGTGGTTCGAAACGATTCTCGCCAAGAACCCGAAGGGCGACAAACATCTGGTCGGCGCGCGGCTGACCTACGCCGACATCTCCGTCTATCACGCTGTGGAAGGCCTGAAATACGCGCTGCCAAAAGCAATGAAGAAGGCGCTACCCGATGCGCCCAAACTGACGGCGTTGTGCGAGCGCGTGGCGGCGCGGCCGCGCATAAAGGCCTATCTCACCAGCGACCGCCGCCTGTCGTTCAACGAGGACGGCATCTTCCGCCACTATCCCGAACTGGACGGATAGACCCCGCCGCTTCAGTTCGGCGGGCGGATATTCTCGTTGGGCATACCCATCGTGTCGTGGATTTCGGCGAAGAGCTGCTCCGCGCGGTTCTCGACCATCTCCTTCCAGCGCGTGCCTCCGACGGCATCTTCGGTGGTCACCGGAATCGCCCGCACGGACGCGACGACATGAGCACGCAACTGCTGGAGCGCCATGGGTGCGGTGTCGGGCCGGGTCGCGAACAGGCGGAGAAGGAAGCTCTGCAGCACGATGCGCATCGCAGCCTGTTCGGCCGCCAGGTCGTTGAGAAGTATCTCAATATCCGGCCAACCGCTCTCGCGCGCGCCGCGCGATGGTTCCTTGTGCGCTTTTCGCATCGGCGGCCCCCTCCACAGGATCCGCCCCCTACTCGCCCAATGGGAATCGTACGCTGATTCGTGGAGGAAAGAGAGCCCACAGGCCCGCAACAGCCAGGCTCAGGTCTCGCCGGTCACGGATGAAGTCATGGACGGGGCCGAACCTATCAAGGCAGCGTTCGGCTTCTCGCCGGTTGCGGCCGACCCGATCACGGCGCCGCCGATCAGGAAGACCACAGCGACGAACCCGCTTAATGCGCGAAGGGCTGACTTCCGGTTCATGGCTCTTCTCCTTGGACGGAGGAAGAACCTGCGGATCTCGAAAAAGTTCCGGGAGTTCCGTGTACGGAACCGCCGCCGGGCGGCTCCGGCGAAAGGGCCTAGCTGAGCAGGCCCTTCACGAAAGTGCTGGCCTTGCCGAAATCCATCCGGCCGGCGTAGCGCGACTTCAGCGCCTGCATGCACTTGCCCATGTCGCGCAGGCCCGCGGCGCCCGTGGTCTTGACTGCCTCGGCGCATACCGAGCGGACCTGGTCCTCGTCCATCTGCTCCGGCAGGAAGGACTTGATGATCGCGATTTCCTCGCGCTCCTGCTCGGCGAGGTCGAGGCGATTACCCTCCTCGTAAAGGCGGGCCGACTCAAGCCGCTGCTTGATCATCTTCACCAGGATCTCGGTGATGTCCTCGTCCTGAACCGGATCGCGCCCCGAAGTCCGGGCGGCAATCTCGCGGTCCTTGATCGCGGCACTGATGAGACGAAGGGTAGAGGTGCGGCGTTTATCCTGAGAAAGCATCGCGGCCTTGAGAGCCGCGCTGATGTGATCGCGCATTTTCGGTCCCCGTTGCCGCGCCCAAGGAAGGATAATCCCCCCTGAATCGGCGTGCAACACTGATTGTTTTTCCAAGTCGTTGATAATCAAGGGCTTTTATATTCGATCCACAGACTGCCACCGGCCAAGCCGTTAGCCTGATTTGCGCCTGGTTGCCGCGCTGTCCAGTGTCGCCCTTTCTAAAGTCGGCGGCTATATGGCTCCAAGCCGGCTAGAAATCAACAGCATCCTAGACACCCTGACCCGTGCCGGATGCATACCTCGGCAAGCGCGGAAATCGGGGCCACCGTACCTATCCGAACGGATAGATAACAAGATCGACTGGCTCTGGTAGCGTCCAGCGCGGAGCATCAGAGGAGCCTGAAATGCGTTCGACGGTGATTTTGGCGCTGGCGTTGGCGGCATCCAGCCCGCCAGGCGCGTGGGCGCAGGGCGGCATGAACGACGCCTGCGTCAACCAGGCGAATGGCGCGTATGACGCTGTCGCCTCGCAGAATTGGCAGCAGCATTTCCGCAATACCGATCGCAACGCGCTGCAGATGATCGCCGGCACCTGGTACACCGAGATCCCCAACCGCCAGCTCGGCATGATCGCCTACACCTACGAGAGCTACCAGCCGACCCAGATATTCGACTATCGCCAGCGCACCTGCGGCAACATCGGAACCTGCTCGGACTCCTACGGCACCGGGATGTTCGGCGCCGAGACCCAGGCCGACGGTTCCGTGTTCATCACCCGCAATTTCTCGGACAACAACCGCCGCAACGCCTGCGGCGGCTTCTATGTCCGGTTTACCGACCCAAACACCATGGTAACCCAGGGCGGGGGAACGTACCGCCGGGCGCAATAACGTCACGGCATTTGATCCCGGCCGCAGTTGCGGCTATGCGATCTGGCCATGACGACAATCGACGCGAATTCCCAGTGGCCGGAGCCCAAGCCGACCGCCCTCCTCGTCCTCGCCGACGGTACGGTGATCGAGGGGCATGGCATCGGCGCTGAAGGCATGGCCGTCGGCGAGGTGTGCTTCAACACCGCCATGACCGGCTACCAGGAGATTCTGACCGATCCCTCCTATGCCGGCCAGATCATTACCTTCACCTTCCCCCACATCGGCAATGTCGGCGTCAACGACGAGGACATCGAGACGGTCAACATGGCGTCCGCCTCCGGCGTCCGCGGCTGCGTCATCAAGACCGACATCACCGATCCGTCGAACTACCGCTCGACCCGCCATTTCGACGCCTGGCTGAAGGCGCGCGGCATCATCGGCCTCGCCGGCATCGATACGCGCGCCCTGACCGCGATGATCCGCACCAAAGGGGCGCCCAATGCGGTCATCATCCATGACCGCGGCGGCGCCTTCGACCACGCGGCTCTCACCGGCGCGGCCAAGGCATGGCCGGGCCTGGTCGGCATGGACCTCGCCAAGGAAGTCACCACCGGCCAGACCTACACCTGGGACGAAACCTCGTGGGTGTGGAACCAGGGCTACGGCAGGCTGGAAACGCCGAAGTATCACGTGGTCGCGGTCGACTACGGCATCAAGCGCAACATCCTGCGCCTGCTGGCCGACCACGACTGCCGCGTGACCGTGGTGACGGCAACGGCGACGGCCGAGGACATTCTCGGCCACAAGCCGGACGGCGTGTTCCTGTCGAACGGCCCCGGCGACCCCGAAGCGACCGGCGCCTATGCAGTGCCGGCCATCAAGGGCGTCATCGATGCCGGCGTACCGACATTCGGCATCTGCCTCGGCCACCAGATGCTGGGCCTCGCGCTCGGCGGCAAGACCCAGAAGATGCATCAGGGCCACCACGGCGCGAACCATCCGGTCAAGGACCTGACGACCGGCAAGGTCGAGATCACCTCGATGAACCACGGCTTCGCGGTCGACTCGAAGTCGCTGCCGAAGAGCGTTGAGGAGACTCATGTTTCGCTGTTCGACGGATCGAACTGCGGCCTGCGGCTCAAGGACAGGCCGGTCTTCTCGGTGCAGTACCACCCGGAGGCTTCGCCCGGCCCGCGCGACAGCCGCTATCTCTTCCAGCGCTTCGTCGACCTGATG
The DNA here is from genome assembly GCA_963798195.1 of uncultured Alphaproteobacteria bacterium. GTDB lineage: Bacteria > Pseudomonadota > Alphaproteobacteria > Rhizobiales > Kaistiaceae > CAVSRC01. Next base: position 1,883,341 of record CAWCSF010000010.1, read on the forward strand.
GATGGCAAGGGCGGCTGACGATGGCCACGAAATTCACTGCGCTCGAAGACAAGCACCGCGCCTTCATTGAGCGGCAGCACATTTTCTTTACCGCGTCGGCTGCGGGCGACTCGCGGGTAAACGTCTCTCCCCGCTCGACCAGTTGCTTTCGCGTCCTCGGAACGAACACCGTCGCCTATCTCGACCAGACCGGCAGCGGCAACGAGACCGCGGCGCACGCGCTGGCTGGTGGGCGCATGACCATCATGTTCTGCGCCTTCGAGGGGCCGCCGATGATCCTGCGCCTCCATGGCAAGGGCCGAATCCTGCACCGCGGCTCCGCTGATTATGCCCGCCTGCTGGCCGATGCGTTCGACGGCGACGAGCCGCCTGGCGCACGGCAGATCGTGGTGCTGGAATCCGACCTCGTGGTCACCTCGTGCGGCTACGGCGTGCCGCTGTTCAACTATCAGCGCGAGCGGCCAGCGCTCGACAACTGGGCGAGTGCAAAGAGCGAAGCGGAGATGGCCGCCTACCGGAACCAGAAGAACCGCCTGAGCCTCGACGGGCTGCCGACCGGCCTGCCGGAAGAGGAAAACGTTGCGGGCTGATCGCAACGCCGATCAATGCGGCAGAGCGATCTCCACCTCTTCCAGTGTCACCTCGTATTCGGGCACGAGCCCGTGACGACGCAAAGCGACTGAATCGACGACATCGCCACTGCGCGCGAACGTGCGATGCGCCGCGGGGCTGGACCACCAGCTTTCTACCAGTGCGAAATAATCCGCTTTGCCGACCAGCGTCTCGACGCGCCGGTTCAGGCTGAGGCCGACGAGCCCGCTGCCGGCACGCGCGACGAATGCCGGCGCGTAATCCTCCGTGCAGAACGTCCAGGCGGCCACGGGATCGGCCCCCTCCTCCAGCCGGAACGCGGCGAGCGCCTTGGGGCTGCGCGGCGGAATGCTTTCGTTGCCGATCCGGACCACGTGTTCGTCCACGATCGTGCGGTAGGTATAGATGCCGCCGTGCCGGCGGAAGTCTTCCATGGCCGCCCGGGCCAATGCGCTGTCGTGACGCCCGACCACCGCGGAGCGATCCGGCCACCACATCTCGACCATATCGAAATAGCCGGCGTTACCGGCAATAGCCTCGGCGACCCTGCTGATGAGATAGCGCGTCTTGCCACCGAGTCCCTTGCTGTCGTCGGCATGCCGGGTGATGTGATAGCGCCAGAATGCGTCCGCATCGGTGCCGGGCCTGATCGACAACGCGGTCATGGTCTTGAGCATCCCTGCCCCTCAGATCTGGCCAAGGCTGGGCACATCGTATCGCGCCGGGAGCGCGGGGCCACGGTCGCGGAATGGAATGCACCGTGCCCTGAATCGCAACGCGCACCTCGCCGGCAATCCGCAAGGCGCGCAAATGCCCCCCGGCCCGGTGCTAATCTTTCGCCACTGCAAACGATTTGCCCGGATGGACGGGCGAGACCAGTGGCCGGCGACAGACCGGCCCCGCGACAGGGGCGTCAAGATGGCAGATCGTGGCGCGTTCACAGCGTGGAGGATCGCACCGGTTCTGGCTGTGCTTCTGGCCGGATGCGTCGCGCGCGGCGAAATCCAGGACCATGTCGGCCGTATCAACGAAAGCGTGGGCACGTCGCGCAACGAAGCGATCCTGCTCAACATCGTGCGGGCCAGCCGCGACGAACCGCTGTATTTCACCACCCTGCCCTCCGTGAGCGGAGAGGGTCGCACACAACTGTCGACCGGACTGCCCGATGTCACCTTCGGCGGCGGCCAGGGCAAGTACGTGCTCAGCAACTCGGTCAATAACCAGACTGTGAGCAGCTTTGACGTCGGCGTGCTCGAATCAAAGAATTTTTATGACGGACTGCTAAGCCCGATCAACCTGGCCGAGGCGAACCTGATCATCCATCAGGGCTACTCGCGGGCTCTGGTCTTCTCGCTTCTGGTCGACAGGATTCGTGTCACCAGCGGGAACACTGTCGAGGAAATCCGCAACCAGCCGGCCAACGCGGACGAGTTCCGCCGCTTCCAGGAATACCTCTACCTCGCGGTCCACTATGGCCTGACCGTTGGCTACCAGCAGGGCGCCAACGGCAAGCAGGAAGCACAGCTTTGCTTCGACCAGGCGCTGGCGGGCCCCGAGCAGAAACCTTTCGTCCGCCGCTCGCCGATCCAGTGCACGACCCAGCCAGCCAACGGCAAGAAGCGCGGCAGACCGTCCGACCTTCTCTTCGTCATCGACGGCAAGCCGCAGACGATCGAGATCATCTCCCGCTCGCCCAACCAGATCTTCCGGTATCTCGGCAGCATGATCGACGCCGCGAGCGCCGGCCAGCCGGTGACGCTCTATGGCGACCAGCCCGGAACGACACAGGGGCCCCTTCTGGTCATCACCAAGGATCCGGTGGCCAGCTGCTTCTCGCGCCTGAAATACGGTGGCGAAGTCTATTGCGTGCCGAACGCCAACGCCGAGAACACCAAGCGCATCTTCCAGATTCTCAACCAGATTCTCGCGCTGAACACCTCGCCGGACGACATCCCGCCGACAAGGACGCTGGTGATCACGCAGTAGTCGTCTCTCCCGCGTTGATCACTCTTCCGCACAAGATGGCGAGCTCGTTGGCGCGGATCGCGTCGAGCTTCTCGTGCAGCGCGGCTATCTCGATCTCGGCCTTGAGGTTCACCTCGTAGTCGTGGGCGGCGACGAGCCGGTCGCGCGCCGCCTGCCGGTTCTGCGACATCAGGATCAGCGGCGCCTGCACTGCGGCGAGCATCGAGAGCATCAGATTGAGGAAGATGAAGGGGTACGCGTCGAAGGCGCCCAAAATGGCGGCCCACGTGTTCAGCGACGCCCACAACAGAATGAATACGCCGAAGCCGATGATGAAACCCCACGAACCGCCGACCTCGGCGACCCGGTCGGCCAGGCGCTGACCGAAGGTGGCGCCGCTCTGAAACTCCTCGTTCACGTTGCGAGAGACCGCCAGCCGCTTCACCGCGCGCTCGATCACCGCCTTCTCGCGCGGCCTGAGTTCGCCTTCGTCGAGGTCGAGCAGCTGCCGCGCAAGATCTGCCACCGCGTTCGTCTTGTTCATCGCTATCCTCCGTGGAGACCCGCCGGTCGCCGCGAACTTAGCCCGAGTTCGCAATGCTTCGCTCGCAATGCGCGCACCGAAGTTGGAACCAGGAGATACGTTCCATACCACCTTTGCACTTGACGCCAGCCAGACGTGCGGTAGCAGAAAGCGACACCGGAGCACGAACGCCCATCATGGACTTCCAACGGCTGTTTTCCGCCCTGCCGACACCTTTCATGGTGCTCGACCGGAACCTGCGCTTCGTCGACATGAACCCGGAATACCTGCGGGTGACCGAGCGCGAACGGGAAGAACTGATCGGCCAGTACGTCTTCGACGCCTTTCCGGAGCGCCCGGACCGGGAGGCGCTTTTCAAGGACGCCTTCCAGCGGGCCCTTGCCGGCGAGCAGAATGCCCTGGAGCGCGAACCATTCTCCATTCCCGATGAGAACGGCGTCATGCGGGAGGTCGTCTGGCGCTGCGTCCATGCGCCGGTGCAGGACGACAGCGGAACCGTGACGCACATGGTGCAGCACGCCGTCGACGTTACGGCCGAGCATCAAGCGCAGCGACGCAACGAGATTGTCGCCCGTGAACTCGATCACCGGGTGAAGAACCTTCTCACGGTCATAGGAAGCATTGGCCGCCTGACGGCCAAGGGGTCGCGGTCGATCGACGACTTCATTGTCGCGTTCAACGCGCGGCTGGAGGCAATCGCCCGCACGCACTCCGTTCTGGCGAATGCGCATTGGGAAGGCGCCGAATTGCGCGGGCTGGTGGAACAGGAACTTGCCGCCTTCAGCGCCGGCTCGATCCGCTTCGGCGGACCTCGCGTGGTCCTGAAGCCGCGCGACGCTCAGTCCCTGTCGATGGCCCTGCACGAGCTGGCCACCAACGCCGCCAAGCACGGCGCGCTCTCGCGCCCGGAGGGCAAGCTATCGGTGGAATGGGAACTGACCGCCGACGGCGGCTTCACGCTGGTCTGGCGGGAGAGCGGACTAACCGGTGTGACCGAACCGAGCCGCGAAGGCTTCGGCACGATGATTATCGACAAGGTTACGCCGCACGAACTCTCCGGCGAGGCCGAGCGGACGTTCCCGCAAAGCGGAATGGTGTGGACGCTTCGGGTGCCCGGGAAACCGGGCACCGCCGGCTAGATGTTGCTGGCCGTGAACGTGTCGCAGGTATCCAGGTCGCCGCTGGTGTAGCCCTGCTTGAACCACCGGCTGCGCTGGGCGGCGCTGCCATGGGTGAAGCTCTCCGGCACGACGTAGCCCTGCGACTGTTTCTGCAGCGTATCGTCGCCGATCTGCGCGGCGGCGTTCAACGCCTCGTCGATATCGCCGACATCGAGGACGCCTCTCGCATCGGCCGAGTGCGCCCAGATGCCGGCGAAACAATCAGCCTGCAGTTCGGTGCGGACCTGAAGCTGGTTGGCTTCGCTCTTGCTGACCTGCTGCTGCTCGCCATTCACCTTGGGCAGGATGCCAAGCAGGTTCTGGACGTGATGGCCGATCTCGTGGGCGATGACATAGGCCTGGGCGAAATCGCCCGGCGCATGGAAACGATCGCGCAGCTCGCGATAAAACGCGAGGTCGATGTAAACCTTCTGGTCGCCCGGGCAGTAGAACGGGCCGCTCGCCGCCGAGGCGTAACCGCAGGCGGATGAGGTCTGGCTCGTGAACAGGACAAGCGTCGGCACCTTGTAGCGCCCGCCGCCCTTGGAGAAGATCTCGGTCCAGGTGTCTTCGGTGTCGGCGAGAACCGTGGCGACGAACTGGCCGCCCTCGTCGCTGGGCGTGCCGGTCTCGCCCGTATCCTGTTGCGAGACGACGGAGCCGCCGCCGCCATCGAGGCCGCCGAGCAGGGTCAGCGGATTGACGCCCAGCACCCAGCCGACGATCAGGATGACCACGACGGCGCCGATGCCGAGACCGCCACCGCCGCGCCGGCCGCCCGGCAAACTCATGCCGATGCGGGGACCGCCGCCGCCGAAGCCGCCCATGCCGCCGCCGCCGCGCCGGTCTTCGATATTGCTGGACTGCCGTCGCCCTTGCCAACGCATCGTCTTCTTTTCTCCGTCGCCTCAAAACACCATGCTAGCGCAGTTGCGGCGGGACTGTGACAAGCCTCACTGGCGGCACTGTCCAAACGCCGCCTAGTCCGGCGGGTTCCCGATCGACAGGATATTGCCCTCCGAATCCTTGAACCAGGCCCCCTTCATCGTTCCGAACGTGGCGATCGAATTGACCGTCTTCAGTCCGGGCATGTCGTATTCCTCGAACTTCACGCCGCTTTTCTTGAGCTTGGCGACGTCACCCTCGACGTCCTTGGTCTCGAAGCCCATCAGCGTGTTAGGCGCCTTTCCGGCAAACTCAGTCGGATAAAGCAGAAAGCCCGTCCCGCCGCTCAGCGAATAGACGACGCCTGCCGGCGTCTCCTTGGTCGGCTTCAAGCCAAGCTTGTCCGCGTACCACTTCTTCGCGCGGTCAATGTCCGTGGCGGGAATGGTCGCAAAGACACGATGATTGCCAAACATGCCATGCCTCCCTGTTTATTGAGCCTGTTGAGCGAGCCAACGGAAGTACTTTACGCCTGTTTTTCGCTCCGCACTGCAGGAAATACCTACGACCGTGCTTCACCCGCCGACCTGTCCCGCCTATAAGCCGGCCCCGAGACAACGGGGATCACATCCATGAAGACGCTTCTCTGCTACGGGGATTCCAACACGCACGGCTCGCTGCCCACCGGCGATCCGATGATCCGACGGCGGCTGGGACCGGAGGAGCGCTGGCCGGGCATCGTGCGCAAGCGGCTGGGCGCGGACTGGTATGTCGCAGAGGAAGGTCTCGGCGGGCGCACGACCGTTCTCGACGACCCGATCACCGGCGCGCACAAGAACGGCCTGCGTGGCCTGCCGATCGCGCTGGAGACCCACAAGCCGATCGACCTCGTCGTGCTGATGCTCGGCACCAACGACCTGAAAGTGCGTTTTGGCATGACCGCCACCGACATTGGCCAGGCCAATGCCACGCTCATCGCCCGCATTCGCGCCTCCGTCGAGAACGGCCCCGGCGGAACCTCCGCGCCGAACGTGCTCCTGGTCGCGCCGCCGCGCGTCATGGAAGTCGGGCAGCAGGTCGAAGTCCGCGCTGGCGCCGCGGACAAGACGGCGCGCTTCGCCACCGTCTTCGCCGATGTGGCAAAGACATTCGGCATCCCGTTCCTCGACGCGGGTTCCGTCATCGAACCGAGCCCAATCGACGGAGTGCATTTCGAGGCGCCGGCGCATGCGAGGCTCGGCAATGCGATCGCCGACAAGATTCTCGAGTCTGTAGTTCGGAAAAATCGCCCGCGCCTGAAACCCGGCGCGCATCGCCTCCGTATCTGTTTCCGACACGCCCTTTACCTCGCGCAGTTGAGTCCCTGTCACAAGGGCCGCGAGAGGGTTCGGGCTCGGGAGCAGCATCTCGCCCATGTGTTCCTGTGGCTCCTGGTCCCGTCTCCCAAGTGGAGGCGGGACTTGGAGTCGTGCGCGCAAAGACCATCCAGGAAATAACCAAGAAGAAATTGGGAACGACTACTGCGTCAGTCCGTTGGGATGCCATGGGCGAGACCACCTCAAAACTCTTGAGGAGATCTCATGACAATTCTAGCAGACACGAGGGCCCGTCCTGGCGGGACCACACGACGGTCGATCCTCAAATGGAGCGGCGCCGGCCTTGGCGTCTTCGCTTTCGGGTCGCTTCCCAACTTCGGCATCAGTCCCGCGCTCGCGGCCGATCTCGGCAGCGGCGACATCGGCATCCTCAACTATGCCTATGCCCTGGAGCAGCTTGAAGCGGCCTTCTACGCGAAGGTCATCGACAGCCCCTACGGCGGCATGGCGGATGACGAGAAGATGCTCCTGACCGACATCCGCGACCATGAAGCCGCGCATGTCGACTTCCTGAAGAAGGCCCTCGCCGAGAAGGCAATCCCCGATCTCGAGGTCGATTTCTCCAAGGTCGATTTCGGCAGCCGCGATGCCGTGCTGACGACTGCACGGACCTTCGAGGACCTTGGCGTCTCCGCCTACAACGGCGCCGGCAAGTTGATCAAGACGCCGGATTACCTGGTGGCCGCCGGCAAGATCGTCTCCGTCGAGGCGCGCCATGCGGCAACCATCCGCGATCTCATCAACCCGAACAGCGTGGCCTTCGCCGGCCCGGATGTGGTGGACAAGAACGGCCTCGATGTCGTCGCGTCGCCGAAGGACGTGCTGCCCAAGGCGGCGGCCTTCATCACCACGCCTGTCACCGCCAACATGCTTTGAGGAGGATCGGCCATGACCATCCAGGACACTCGTACCATCCTCGGCCAGATCGATCCCGAACTTGCCGAGAATCTCGTCTCCCGCCGCGGCCTGTTCACCAGGACAGCCGCTTCGCTGGGGGCGCTCGCCTCCGCACCCATGGTGCTTGCGGCGGCGTCGCATGAAGCCTTCGGCGCCGAGAAACTGCCGCAGGAGATCGTCGACGTTCTCGTCTTCGCCCTCACGCTGGAACACATCGAGGATGCGTTCTACCGGAGCGGCCTCGACAGGGATTCGCTGATCCCGGCGAAGTACAAGGACATCTTCCGCCATATCGGCCTGCACGAAGCCGAGCACGTGGCACTCCTCACCGGAGCGCTCGGCAGCGCCGCGATCAAGCGGCCGGAGGCGGACTTCACCGCTGGCGGCAAATATGCCGACGTGTTCTCGAACTTCGACACGTTCCTGACCCTGTCGCAGACCTTCGAGGATCTCGGCGTGGCCGCCTACAAGGGCCAGGCCGGGAACCTGATGGCAAACGACGCCATTCTGACCACGGCGTTGCAGATCCACTCGGTCGAGGCGCGCCACGCCGCCGAGGTGCGCAAGATCGGCGGCAAGACACCATGGGACGGCGCCTTCGACGAACCGATGTCGAAGGAAGACGTGCTCGCCGCGGCCAAGCCATTCCTCAAGATGTAATCATCACTGGCCTCGCCGCGTTCGCGCGGCGGGGTCGGCCGCCCCCAACTCGATTTACGACATAACAGCCCGTCGCAGACCAAGGCGCACGGCGTGGCCGTCAAGGAACTTCCCGCGTCTCGCCCGGTTTAGTCCCCGAACCTAACCCATCGAGGATCAGACCATGCCCAATGCCCGCAAGCGCGCCCCAGGACGTCAGGCAGCCGCACGGAAACCGGTGGCTCGCGAACAGCGGAAGATCCAGACGGAGGTTGCCCGCGCGGACACGCGCAAGAGCGGCGGCAAGAGCAAGGGCGCCATGCAGGCAGGCGCGCGCAAATATCCGGTACCGCCGTTTCCCAGACAGCATCAACCGAAACCAGGGCATGAAGCGACGCTCGATCCGGCGCCGATGTATGACGCTCCCTTTTACAAGGGCTCCGGGAAACTGGCGGGTAAAGTCGCACTGATCACCGGTGGCGACTCCGGCATCGGCCGGGCGGTCGCCGTGCTCTTCGCGCGCGAAGGCGCTGACATTGCCATCACCCATATCGGCGACGAGGAAGATGACGCCGCGAAAACCCGCGAGGCCATCGAGAACGAGGGCCGGCGCTGCATTGCGATCAAGGGCGACGTGCGAAATCGCGGTTTTTGCCGCCGGGCGACGGAGCGGACGGCGCGCGAACTGGGGGGCCTCAACATCCTCGTCAACAACGCCGCCTTCCAGGTGCATACGGCGTCGCTGGAAGACCTCAGCGAGGATCACTTCGACCTCACGCTGAAGACGAACCTCTACGGCTACTTCCACATGGCGCAGGCGGCCGTCCCGCACATGACGCGCGGCGACGCCATCGTCAACACCGGTTCGGTGACCGGCCTGTTCGGCAGCAAGGAGTTGCTCGATTACTCGATGACCAAGGGTGGCATCCATGCCTTCACGCGGGCGCTGGCATCCAACCTCGTGCCGCGCGGCATCCGCGTGAACGCCGTCGCACCGGGACCGGTGTGGACGCCGCTCAACCCCTCGGACAAACAGGCGGCCGACGTGGCGGAGTTTGGCGCCCAGACGCCGATGAAGCGGCCCGCCCAGCCCGAGGAGCTGGCTCCGGCGTACGTCTTCCTCGCGTCCGCGCAATGCTCCAGCTATATCACCGGCGAAATCCTGCCGGTCGTCGGCGGCTACTAGCCCAACCGGGTTACTTCCATCGCGGACCGTGAAGGCTTCCGCCAGCGTCCGCCTTGACCTATACCCCGCCGAGCCTGAAATCCTCGGGATCGACCCCGGTGCCGCCGCCGCGCCGGGTTTTGTTCGCCTGAGATACGACCGACGGGAGGAAGATCTTGAAGATCACGGACATCAAATGCGCCGTCATCGCCAGCGCGCCGGTGATCCGCATCACGACGGACGAGGGCATCACGGGCTGGGGCCAGATCGAGGCGCCCAAGCCCTACCTCCAGCCGATCGTATTGCAGCTGAAGTCGTGGCTGGTCGGCCAGGACCCGGTCAACGTCGAGCGGGTCATGCGGCGCATTCGCGTGCGCGGAGGCTTCAAGCCCTGGGGCTCTGCTGTCAGCGCCATCGAGATGGCGCTCTGGGACATCGCCGGTAAGGCGCTCGGCGTGCCAGTGTATCGCCTGCTTGGCGGAAAGGTGCGCGACCAGGTCCGCACGTACCGGACGCTCTATCACCACGAGGCCGGGGTGGGGCATACGCCCGAGGACTACGTGAAGTGGGCCGAGTACGGAAAGGCGCTCGATGGCGGCTTCACCATGTTCAAGCTGCCGACGTCTTTCCACTCCTCGATGGTCCGCGACGTGCCGAACTTCTTCTACGGCGAGGTCCAGCACGACGCTCCCTTCCCCTACCCGCACAAGGGACTGATGACCGAGGAGGGTTTCGACCATCTGGTCGCGTGCGTGACCGCTGCCAAGGAGACGCTCGGCAAGGGCTACGGGCTCGCCGTCGACGCCGGTCCCGGCTACATGCCCCAGGACGCGCTGCGCTTTGCCCGGGCCGTCGAGCCGCTGCACCTGCTGTGGATCGAGGACATGATCACCGGCGACTACACGCCGTTCGTCAACCCGGACCTGTATCGCGAGGTCACGCCCTATACGGCGACGCCGATTCACACCGGCGAACAAATCTACCTGCGGCAGAACTACAAGGCGCTGATCGAGAGCCACGCCGTCAACGTCGTCGGCCCCGACCCCTGCGATGTCGGCGGCATCGCCGAACTCAAGTGGGTCGCCGAGCATGCCGACCTCCACGGCATCGCCATGGCGCCGCACGGAACGGCGAACGGCATCTTCGGGCTCGCGGCGCTCATCCAGGTGTGCGCGACGCTGCCCGACAACCTCATCGCCTTCGAGTATCCCGCCCGGTTCGAGCCGTTCTGGTACGACATCACGGAAGGCTTTGCAGGCATGCCGGTCAAAAACGGCCTGATCGACGTGCCGGATCGCCCCGGCATGGGGGTCGAGTTCATCCCCGAAGCGGCGAAGAAGTACCTGTCCGAAGCCGACGCCGATTTCTTCGATTGAACCGGGATTGCCGGGACCGTCGGTTCAACGCCGGCCTTTGCACCCCCCACGGGCGGCCGGGGTAGCGCGGGAAACGGGGGTTCCGCCTCGGCCCGCTTTGGCCTATAAGCCCCGCCTAGCCTGAAACCCTTGGGATTCGCCCCGGAGCGGCCGCCGCGCCGGGGTTTTGTTCGCCGCGAGCCCCCATGCCGAAACGCACAGACATCGACTCGATCCTCGTCATCGGCGCCGGGCCGATCGTCATCGGTCAGGCCTGCGAATTCGACTATTCCGGGACCCAGGCGGTGAAGGCCCTGAAGGACGAGGGCTATCGCGTCATCCTCGTCAATTCCAATCCGGCAACGATCATGACCGACCCGGGGCTGGCCGACGCCACCTATGTCGAGCCGATCACGCCGGAGATCGTCGCCAAGATCATCGACCAGGAACGCAAGGCCCGGCCGAACGACAAGCTGGTGCTGCTTCCGACCATGGGCGGACAGACCGCGCTCAACACGGCGCTGTCGCTGCGCAAGATGGGCGTGCTCGAAAAGCACGGCGTCGAGATGATCGGCGCCACGGCCGAGGCCATCGACAAGGCCGAGGACCGCGAACTCTTCCGCGAAGCGATGGGCGCCATCGGCCTGGAGACGCCGCGCTCGGAGCTGGCGCACTCGCTCGTCGACGCTTTGAAGGCGATGGACATCATCGGCCTGCCGGCGATCATCCGCCCGTCCTTCACGCTCGGCGGCACCGGCGGCGGCATCGCCTACAACCGCGAGGAATTCCTCGACATCGTCGAGCGCGGCCTCGACGCCTCGCCGACCGACGAGGTGCTGATCGAGGAATCGGTACTCGGCTGGAAAGAGTTCGAGATGGAAGTTGTCCGCGACAAGAAGGACAACTGCATCATCGTCTGCTCGATCGAGAACGTCGATCCGATGGGCATCCACACCGGCAACTCGATCACCGTCGCCCCGGCCCTGACGCTGACCGACAAGGAATTCCAGATCATGCGCGACGCATCGATCGCGGTGCTGCGCGAGATCGGCGTCGAGACCGGCGGCTCCAACGTGCAGTTCGCGGTCAACCCGGCCGACGGGCGGCTGGTCATCATCGAGATGAACCCGCGCGTGTCGCGCTCCTCTGCGCTGGCATCGAAGGCGACCGGCTTCCCGATCGCCAAGGTCGCCGCCAAACTCGCCGTCGGCTACACGCTCGACGAACTCGACAACGACATCACCGGCGGCGCCACACCGGCGAGCTTCGAGCCGACCATCGACTACGTCGTCACCAAGATCCCGCGCTTCGCCTTCGAGAAATTCCCCGGCGCCGAGCCGACGCTGACCACGTCGATGAAATCGGTCGGCGAGGTCATGGCGATCGGCCGGACCTTCGCCGAGAGCCTGCAGAAGGCGCTCCGCGGCCTGGAGACGGGGCTCGACGGGTTGGACGAAGTCCTGATCCCCGGCCTCGGCCAGGGCGACGACAAGAACGCCATCCGCGCCGCGCTCGGCCGCCCGACGCCGGACCGCCTGGTCGCCTGCGCCCAGGCGATGCGGCTCGGCATGCCGGTCGAGGAGATCAACGCCGTCTGCCACATCGACCTGTGGTTTCTCAGGCAGTTGCAGCAGATCGTGGAATCGGAATCGCAGGTGCGCGAGCGTGGCCTGCCGGAGACCGCCGGGCCGCTGCGGCGGCTGAAGGCGCAGGGCTTCTCCGACGCGCGGCTTGCCTCGCTGGCGAAGAAGAGCGAGGCCGACGTGGCGGCGCTCCGCGCCCGGCTCGACGTCCACCCGAGCTACAAGCGGATCGACACCTGCGCCGCCGAGTTCGCGTCGCCGACGGCATACCTCTACTCGACCTACGAGGTGCCCTTCGCCGGAGCGCCGGTAAGCGAGGCCGAGCCTAGCGACCGCAAGAAGGTCATCATTCTCGGCGGCGGCCCGAACCGGATCGGCCAGGGCATCGAGTTCGACTATTGCTGCTGCCACGCCTGCTTCGCGCTGGCCGACGCCGGTTACGAGTCGGTGATGATCAACTGCAATCCGGAGACGGTCTCCACCGATTACGACACGTCGGACCGGCTCTACTTCGAGCCTCTGACGGCGGAGGACGTGCTGGAAATCGTGCGCGTCGAGCAGTCGAAGGGAACGCTGGTTGGCGTCATCGTGCAGTTCGGCGGGCAAACGCCGCTGAAGCTGGCGAGCGCGCTGCAGGACGCCCAGGTGCCGATCCTCGGGACGTCGCCCGACATGATCGACCTCGCCGAGGATCGCGACCGCTTCGCCCGGTTGCTGACCAAGCTCGGCCTGCGCCAGGCCAAGAACGGCATCGCCTATTCGGTCGAGCAGGCGCGACTGGTGGCCGGCGAACTCGGCCTGCCGCTTGTGGTGCGTCCTTCTTACGTGCTCGGCGGGCGCGCCATGCAGATCCTGCGCGACGAAGACCAGCTCTCCAATTACCTGCTCGGCACACTGCCGGAATTGGTGCCCTCCGATGTCAAGGCGCGCTACCCGAACGACAAGACCGGGCAGATCAACACCGTGCTTGGCAAGAACCCGCTGCTCTTCGACCGCTACCTGTCGGACGCGATCGAGATCGATGTCGACGCCATCGCCGACGGCAAGAGCGTGTTCATCGCCGGGATCATGGAGCACATCGAGGAAGCCGGCATTCACTCCGGCAACTCCGCGTGCTCGCTGCCGCCCTATTCGCTTTCGCCGGAGACCATCGCCGCCCTGGAGAAGGAAACCGGCCAGCTCGCGCTTGCACTCGAGGTGCGCGGCCTGATGAACGTCCAGTACGCGCTCAAGGATGGCGAAATCTACGTACTCGAGGTGAACCCGCGCGCCTCGCGGACGGTACCCTTCGTCGCCAAGACCATCGGCCTGCCCGTCGCCAAGATCGCCGCCCGCATCATGGCCGGCGAGATGCTGGCCGACTTCGACCTGACTGCCAAGCGCGACGGCCATGTCGCGGTAAAAGAAGCGGTTTTTCCGTTTGCCCGCTTCCCGAATGTCGACACGCTGCTGGGGCCGGAAATGCGCTCCACGGGCGAGGTCATGGGGCTCGACCACTCGTTCGCGATCGCCTTCGCCAAGAGCCAGCTCGGCGCAGGCAGCCTGGTTCCGACGTCGGGAACCGTGTTCGTTTCCGTGCGGGACGTGGACAAGGAAAAGGTCGTCGAAGCCGTCCGCAGGCTGGAATCCTTGGGTTTCAAGGTCATCGCGACATCAGGAACGCAGCGTTTTCTTAAGACGCAGGGCATAGAATGCGGCCATATCAACAAGGTACTTGAAGGCCGGCCGCACATCGTCGATGCTATCAAGAACGGGGAAGTTCAACTCGTCTTCAATACAACCGAAGGCGCGGGCGCTCTCTCCGACAGCCGGTCGCTCCGGCGCGCCGCCTTGTTGCATAAGGTTCCGTACTACACCACCATCGCGGGTGCGATCGCGGTGTCGCTCGGAATCGAGGCGTACCGGTCCGGCACGCTTGAAGTCCGCCCGCTGCAATCCTATTTCGAATCGGCGGCTTAGCGGGGCGGCCTGGGGCCGAAAGGCCGGTAAAGTTCTGAATTGACCGAACGGCCATCGGCCCCGACGGGCCGCATGGGCGGGAGGTAGTTGTTTCTGGTGTGGGCGGCGAAACCGCCCGATCGTGGTGCAACGCGCCGGGCCCCTGCCCGGCCGTTTCTTGGGAAAGGTTGAAGGTGCGATGGAAAAGATTCCGATGACCGCGGCAGGCCATGCGGGGCTGGAATCCGAGCTGAAGCGGCGCACGTCCGAGGAGCGCCCGCGCATCATCCAGCTTATTGCCGAGGCCCGCGGCCACGGCGACCTGTCCGAGAACGCGGAATATCACGCCGCCAAGGAAGCGCATGGCCACAACGAGGGTCGCATCCTCGAGATCGAGGATCAGCTGTCGCGCGCCGAGATCATCGATGTGTCGAAGCTTTCCGGCAAGACCGTGAAGTTCGGCGCCATGGTGACGCTCGTCGACGAGGACACAGACGAGAAGAAGAAGTACCAGATCGTTGGCGACGTCGAAGCCGACGTGAAGGATGGCAAGATTTCCATCTCCTCGCCGATTGCCCGCGCGTTGATCGGCAAGGCGAAGGGCGACACCGTCGAAGTCACCACGCCGGGCGGTAGCCGCTCCTACGAAATCCTCGACGTCAAATTCGGCTAGGCAGCCCCGCGCGGGGCGGCCTCAGAAGCCGTCCCCGCCGATGCCCAGGCGCCGGAGATAATGAGCGATCCGCCGTTCGAGCGAACGGCGGGCCTTTTCTATCTGGAATCGCAAATTGAACCGCTTGATCATCGGCACGGCTGGACGGTGTCGCGCCATATGGCGGGCCTGCCCATCGACCATCACCGCCATCGCCCAATTCTCCGCCTTGTAGTGGCGGCTGATGTGCCCTTCGCGCTGAAAACCTGCGTAGCCGCCAGGTAGCGCCTTCCAGTCGCGCAGACGGCGCATGCCGGGATTATGCGAGAAGGTGTACCAGATGTGATGAATCCGGGGGCCTACCTTCCTGAACCGGGCTCCGTTGACCTCGCGGATCGGAATGCTGTTGAGATAATAGGGAAGATCCTGCCGGTCGCGGGGCAGCACCATCAGGATCTGCGGATCGGATTCCATGATGTCGAGTGATTCCCGCACGATGCCCGGCCGGCCAAACTCGTAGTCGTCCTCGCAGTGGAAGATGTAGTCGGTCTCGACTGTCCCGTAGGCACGATCAATCGAGGCGTGACGCCCGAGGCGCTGGCCGTTGACCATGACGTCGATCGGATGATCCGGAAACTTCGCAGTCACGGCACGGACGCCCTCATCGTCGGAGTCCTCGATGACCAAGATGCGCTTCAGCGGATAGTCGTTGACCGCAAAGAAGGACTCGAGCGTCTTTTCGAGGAGGTCGAACCGCTTGCAGCTTGTCAGAACCATCGTCACGGGGATGACGCTGGTTGCGCCGGCCTGTTCCGTTCGGGGTATCGTCTGTTCGGGCATTTTTCTCGACGATGTGTGGTTTCTGGATTTCTCGCATGGGGCGCAAACACGCCACCTATTCACCCTAGAGCCCTAAAAGACCCGAAACTCTTCCATCCTTATCGTCCACAGGTTCGCAGGAGCAGTCTTCCGCAGCGGCCAAGAGGCCGATGATCCGGCAAGATTCATCACCCCTTATTTCGACGACCTCCCATTCTACCAGAGGGCCAAGCGATCTCGCCGTTCGGCTCTGAAAAAGTCCGTCCTTGGGAGTACCTTTTGTCAGACAGGCGGAGGATGCGGATTATCTCGTTCCTCCGTCGCACGGAGGGACGCGTACAAAGCGATCTCCTTCCTGAGCAAAACCTTCGACAAAAGTTCCCGCAAAGCTTTCGGGATAAGCTGTTCCAGATCGGGCTCCGCCGAACTGACGTGCAAGTCCCGGAGGGCATCATTTGCACTTCGGGACGTGGCCAGCCTGATTCTCTCCCTGGCCTCTTCATCGATGCGAAGCGAAAACGCCCTCTCCAATCTTTCGAACACATATCGGTACGAGCCAGCGAATATCTCGTAACAGAAATAGAACGGCTGCGCGCCGTAAACGGAGCGATACTGCGCAAGCCTTCTGTAACCCCGTTTCGTATCCCTTATCGATCTGAAGATGACCATGGCGCTTCCAAGATTGCGCGGAATAAAAAGCTGATTGCTATAGTCGCGCACTTTCGACTTGCGACGGCAATGGGACGCAAAATTTCCCAGCGGATGTCTATAGGCGATGACTATCGGGTCGCTCGTCCTGACGAGCCGATGAGTTTTGACCACGTTCGGAAAGATGGATCGGAGGATCTGGACCATCATGGTGGAACCGCTACTACGCGGGCTGAACTGGTAGACGGTTTCAAAAACCATCAGTGACGCGCTCCATTGCTCGCACCCCGCGCCGATGTTCGTGACATTGGCAAACTATCCCTGCTGAAAACCAGCGGCAATCTTGGCCTACCACGGCTTAGTTCCCCTCCACCCCCGCGGATCTTGCATGGCTCGCGCGGGAACATACATTCATCGCGAAGGCCCGATTGGTGCCGCAGGGATTGCGCACCTCCGGCGGGCTGGTTGACGCGGCGCGGAGGGACTTTCCAGCGGGCCGCGGCGGTCGCACGAGGCGCTGGATTTCGCAGTGCAAGAGCAGCAATGCATGCCTTGCACGACTGCGTTTTGGGCATAGAGTCGCCCCACGCTGTGCGAATCTGAAGGGGCTACCCATGCACGCCAAGGTCATCATTGTTGGCTCCGGCCCCGCCGGCTACACGGCCGCGATCTATGCGGCCCGCGCAATGCTCGAGCCGGTCATGATCGCGGGCGTCGCCATCGGCGGCCAGCTCACCACCACCACCGACGTGGAGAACTACCCGGGCTTCGCCGAGGTGATCCAGGGCCCATGGCTGATGGAGCAGATGAAGGCTCAGGCCGAGCACGTCGGCACGCGGATGGTCAACGATCATGTCGCGTCCGTCGATCTGTCCCGCCGGCCGTTCCGGCTGAATGGCGACAGCGGCACGGTCTACACATGCGACGCGCTTGTGCTGGCCACAGGTGCCGAGGCGATGTGGCTGAACCTGCCCTCGGAGCAGCAGTTCCGCGGCTACGGCGTCTCCGCCTGCGCCACCTGCGACGGCTTTTTCTATCGCAACCGCGAGGTCGTGGTAATCGGCGGGGGCAATACCGCAGTCGAGGAGGCGCTGTTCCTGACCAACTTCGCCTCGAAGGTAACGCTGATCCATCGCCGCGACGAATTGCGCGCCGAGAAGATTCTGCAGAACCGGCTCTTCGCCAACAAGAAGATCTCGGTGATGTGGGACTCGGCCCTCGACGACGTGCTCGGCAAGACCAGCATGCCGCCGGCGGTGACCGGCGTGCGCGTCCGCAACGTCAAGACCGGCGCGACCACCGAACTGAAGGCCGACGGCGTCTTCGTTGCCATCGGGCATGCGCCCTCGACCGAGTTGCTCGGCGGGCAGGTGAAGCTGAAGCCGAACGGCTACGTGTGGACAGCACCGGATTCGACGGCAACCAATATTCCGGGCGTGTTCGCGGCGGGCGACGTCACCGACGATACCTTCCGCCAGGCGGTAACGGCGGCCGGAATGGGCTGCATGGCAGCGCTCGAAGCGCAGCGGTACCTGGCCGAAGTAGCGGAGCCGGCCGTAGCGGCGGAATAGAGCGTCCCGCGCAAAGCGGCCGCGAGGGGGCAAAATGGATTGGGACAAGCTGCGGATTTTTCACGCAGCCGCACAGGCCGGCTCGTTCACCCACGCGGGCGAGAGCCTCAACATGAGCCAGTCGGCAGTGAGCCGCCAGGTCAGCGCGCTCGAGCAGGACCTCGGCGTTCCCCTCTTCCACCGCCACGCCCGCGGCCTGATCCTGACCGAGCAGGGCGAGGAGCTTTTCCGCGCCGCCAACGAGGTGACGCTCAAGCTCGAACTCGGCGACATCACGGCTGACCGAGTCTGCCGAGAAACCGTCCGGCACGCTGCGGATCACCACGACCGTCGGCTTCGGCTCGACCTGGCTGACATCGCGCGTGCATGAGTTCGTCGATCTTTACCCGTCGATCCGGTTGCACCTGATCCTCGACGACCAGGAACTCGACCTGGCCATGCGCCAGGCGGACGTCGCCATCCGCCTGCGCCAGCCGGTGCAGCCCGACCTGATTCAGCGACGGCTTTTCACAGTGCACATGAACGTCTACGCCACGCCGGCCTATCTGAAGGAGTTCGGCAGTCCGAAGTCGATCGACGAACTCGACAACCATCGCATCGTCACCTTCGGCGTGCCGGTACCGGCGTATCTGCGCGATCTCAATTGGCTGGAGCTTGCGGGCCGTACGTCGGAGAACCCGCGCGAGCCGGTGCTGAAGATCAACAACCTCTTCGCCATCAAGAATGCCGTGGTGAACGGCACCGGCATCGCAGTTTTGCCGAGCTATATGGTGGAGGCGGATTCTGGACTGGTGAAGCTTCTGCCGGATGCACAGGTACCAAGCTTTGCGTCGTACTTTGTCTATCCAGCTGAATTGAAGAACTCGGCACGCGTTCACGTTTTCCGCGACTTCCTGCTAAGCAAGGCACAGAACTGGTCGTATTGAATTGAAAACAGGCCGGTTTTGGCGTCTGTGTTTTCTATGCCACAGCCAATAATAATGGCGCCCAATGCTGGCGCTCGTGTATTGGCGACCGTCGAATATTCATAAACTCGGATTGCTGACGTGGTGATTCGCCCGTTTTCCTCCCTGCGGGCCATTCCCTGGGTCAGCTGTTCCCTTCTGGAGCGTATGTCGTCGGCGATGCCGACCGACAAAAACTGCCGGGCCCCAATTGGCCCGGCTTTTGTTTCTGGGAATGACAGCGGCGCGCCGTCAGTTCACATGAAGAGCGGCTCGCTGGTCAGGTTCGAATACATCGCCGCGACGTATTCGCCGTAGCCGTTGTAGATCTGCGTCGGGATCGAGTCCTGAGTGGTGATGTCCCGCTCCATGGCCTGGCTCCAGCGCGGATGCGGCACCTCCGGATTGACGTTGGCCCAGAAGCCGTACTCGTTGGACTGGATCTCCTGCCAGAAGTTGAGCGGCTGCTCGTCGGTGAACGTGAACTTCACGATCGACTTGATCGACTTGAAACCGTACTTCCACGGCAGGTGGACGCGCAGCGGCGCGCCCATCACGTTGGGCACCGGCTTGCCGTAGGCTCCGGTCACCATGAAAGCGAGTTCGTTGGTCGCCTCGGCCATGGTCAGCCCCTCGACATAGGGCCACGGCGAAAAACTGCGCTGCCCGCTGGCCATGTCCGGATCGTAGAACGTCTCCATGCGGAGATACGTCGCCGAAGAGAGAGGCTTGGCCAACTCCACGAGCGAGGCCAGCGGGAAGCCGGTCCACGGCACCACCATCGACCATGCCTCGACGCAGCGGTGGCGATACAGCCGCTCTTCCAGCGTCACCTTGCGGATGAGATCGTCGATCCCGATGGTAATTTCCTTCTCCACCATGCCGTCGATCTTCACTTCCCACGGACGTGGACGCAGCGCCTCTGCGGAGCGGGCGACATCCTTCTGCGTCCCGAATTCGTAGAAGTTGTTGTAGTTGGTATTGAGGGATTCCGGCGTCACAGGCCGGTTGACGGCATACTTGTTGTTCCGGGGCGCCGGATACAGATCGGCAGCTTGAGCGTGGGCGATGGACGGCATACCGGCGGTCGCGAGACCACCCAGCAGCGAGAACCCGCCGGCGGCCAAGATTTCGCGCCGGTTGAGATAGACCAACTCCGGCGTCGCCAGACGCTCCGGAATCTCCCAGCCCTTCCTTCGAATCACGTGCATAAGACTCTCCCTAGGGTGCCTGCCCCTAGCTAGGGCACGGGCCAGCACACGATCAAGTCACGAAGGCGTGGCTGTCTTGCCGCGCCTCGAGGCAACTATGCCTAGGCCGCCTTGGCCGAGGCTTTCTCGATGACCTGGTCGGCAAGCTTGCCGGCGAGTTCCGCGAGGTGATCGAAGCTCGCCTTGAACGTGCCGACGCCGGCGGTCACCGAGCGCAGTTCCACGATCAGATCGCGGATTTCCGCCTGCGGGATCAACGCCTCAACCACGTCCCAGCCGGCCCATCCAGGCCGCGCGTCGAAACCCAAAATCTGGCCGCGCCGCTGGGAGACGATGCCGTTCACCCGCGGTGTCGCCTCGGACGGAACCGAAATCTCGACTTTGAGGACTGGCTCAAGCAGCACTGGCCTGCACTGCGGCATGCCCTCGCGCATTCCGATCTGCGCCGCCGTTCTGAACGCCATGTCCGAACTGTCGACCGCGTGGTACGAGCCGTCGGTCAGCGTTACGGACACATCCACAACGTTAAAGCCGAGCGGCCCCCGCGACAGGTACTCGCGGACGCCCTCCTCCACCGAGCCGTAGTAGTTGCGCGGCACGGCGCCACCGGTCACGGTCTCGTTGAATACGAAACCGGCGCCGCGCGGCAACGGCTTGATGTCGAGCACGACATCGCCGAACTGGCCGTGGCCGCCGGACTGCTTCTTGTGCCGACCGCGTACGTTGACCGCGCCGCGAATGGTCTCCTTGTAGGGGACCAGCGGATCGTGGGTTTTCACGGCGATACCGTACTTGGTGGTCAGCCGCTCAAGGGCGACGCGGAGATGCATCTCCCCCTGCCCCTCCACCAGCGTCTCGCCGGTGTCCTGAGTATGAAGGACACGGAGCGACGGGTCTTCCTCGACGATGCGCGTGATCGCGGCGGAGAGCTTGACGTCATCCTTGCGCTCGGCGGCCGCGACAGCAGTGCCGAGCACCGGATCCGGCGCGGCAAGCTTGACGATCTGCTTGGGCGCGGTCTTGCCGGTGCCGAGTGTCGTGCCGGTGCGGGCGCCATCAAGCTTGCCAAGGCCGACCGTCTCACCGGCAACGGCCGCTTCGCGTTTGGTCGTCTGCTGACCGAGGAGGCGAAATACGCCGGAGACACGACCAGCCGGCCCGTCGGGACCGACCAGTTCGGCGCCGTCTCCGACCGTACCGTTGAGTACGCGCACGATCGACATCTTGCCACCGTGCGTCGTGTGCAGCGTCTTCAAGACCTGCACGACAGTGTCAGTGCCATCCGCAATGCCCAGCCGCGCGCGTGTCGTCGCGATCGGCGGCGTCTCATGGCGGATGGCTTTGAGCAACCGGCCGACGCCATGACCATGCACGCCGGCACCGATCAGGACCGGGCAAATCAACCCGTCCCGCATCTCCTGAACCAGATCGTCAAAGACCTTGTCGCGCGGCGGCTCGATCTCCTCAAGCAACTGCTCCATGAGTTGATCGTCGTAGTCGGCCAGCGTTTCCAGCATATGGAAACGCGCCTCGACCTCACGCGCCTTGTCGTCGTCGCCAATGGGGATCATCTCGCTCGGTGCGTGCTCGCGGTAGACGAAGGCGCGCTCCAGGGCGAGATCGATGAAGCCTGCGACCACGTCGTTCTGCCAGATCGGGATATGGCGAAGGACCAGCGGGACGCCGCTCGCCGGCTGCAAGGTCTGCAAGGTCTGCCTGACGCTGGCATCGGCCTTGTCGACCTTGTTGAGAAACAGGATGCGCGGGATATTGCGATCTTCCAGCGTCTTCAGAATGACCTGAAGAGCCGGGATCTTTTTCTCATCCGCCTCGGCGACGACGACCGCCAGATCGACGCCGGCAAGCACGCCTTCTGCCTCGAAGGCAAACTCGATCGAACCCGGGCAGTCGATGAAGGTCAGCCTGTCGCCCATGAAGTCGGTCTCGGCAACATTGACCTCGACGCTCATCTGGTGGGCGCGAGCTTCCGGCGACGCATCTCCAACCGTATTCTTCTCTGCGATCGTGCCCTGCCGCGTGATGGCGTCGGTTCGCGCCAGGATCGCTTCCAGCAAGGTGGTTTTGCCGCTTGCAAAGGGGCCCACCAGTGCAACGCACCTGGGCCCTGCAACTCTGCTGCCTGTCATGGCCGCGCCTCCCTCGTTTATCGGTCGTTGGGGACCGCGCGAAGGCCTCCGCGCGGGCCCGTCAGCCGATGCAATCAGGGAACTGGCCGGCTGACAAGAGCGAACGACATCGCCTCTGTCAGCCGTGAGGGGAATTATCGATAGGTAAGCACGAGTTCGCTGATCGTGACCGCGAAATCGAGGCCAAGCTGACCCTGCACGGACAGCGGCTGGAGCGCGAAGGAGCGGTTGGAACCGCCAACGAGCAGATTTGCGCCCGCGCCGATGACAACGGACGCTTCCGCCGATGCCCCGACGTAAGAGCCGGCGAGCGCACCTGGCGGGTAACCGCTTTGCGCGGCAAGCACGACCCACACGATCACGGATTCGCCGGTGAAGCCGATGTCGAGGCCGACCTTGTTGATACGGCCGTCATAATTCTCCGGTCCACGTTCATCCGGCTTGAAAGTGCAGCCCATCGGCTTGGATGAGCCAATGATCAGGCCGATCCCGGGCGCAACCCGGCAGGTCAGCAAACCGGCCCGGATGTAACCCGCGGTCGCCGGAGCCACGCTTGCCAGACCCGACACTGCCATGACCGCCGCAAGAATGGCGGCCTTGGCCGCAAGGGAAAGCTTCAACGTCATGTAGATCTCCGCATCAAAATCGCCGGTCGTGCCCCCCGGTGAATCATGGGAACCCCAACGCGCGGCATCGTGACACGTACGGCAGAAAACGAAAAGCGCCCGCCAGACTGTCGCAATACTTGATCGTGACGCGGCAACAGTGCATGCCACCCACGGAGATTTCGCCAATGCTCGCAGCCTACCAACTCAGCGAAAAACGACTTGAGCTGCTGTCATCGGCGGAAGACGGCGTGCCGTCGGCGGCCGGCTGGGTGGACCTGTACCAACCGACGCCGGAAGAGGAGCGTTCAACCGAGCAGTTTCTCGGAGCCGCCATACCGACCCGCGAGGAATCGCAGGAAATCGAGTTTTCCAGCCGCTTCTACACCGAAGACAATGCCGTGTTCATGACGGCAACCGTGCTCACCGGCGTCGACCAGGGCAAACCGGTTCTGGCGCCGTTCACCTTCGCCATTGCCGGCGAGCGCATCGCAACCGTTCGCTATGACGATCTCCGCGCGGTTCGCCACTTCGTGTCACGCAACTCAAAACCGGGCAGCGGAACCAACTCAGCACCGGCCGTCTTCATCAGCCTGATTGAAGCAATCGTCGACCGGACCGCCGACGTTCTGGAAAGAATCAGCTCGGACGTCGACCGTATAAACCAGGAGGTCTTTGGCCGGTCGCCTGGCCACGACGGCCGCGAGCTCTCCGAGGTCATTGGGGACATCGGCGTACAAGGCGACCTCGCGGCAAAGGCGAGAGAGAGTCTCGGCGTCCCTGGAGCGCCTGGTGCAATACGCCGGGCTGGCAGCGCCCGGCATCAGCGCCAAGGGCAGCAACCGCGCCCGCATGAAGCTCGCGGCGCGCGATATTCGCTCACTCGAGGACCATGTCACTTTCCTGTCGAGCAAGATCAACTTCCTGCTCGACGCCACGCTCGGACTGATCTCGGTGGAGCAGAACGAAGTTATCCGCGTGCTGACCGTCGCAGCGACGTTCTTCTTCCCGCCAACTCTCGTCGGTACGATCTACGGGATGAACTTCCACTCAATGCCTGAACTCGACTGGACGTTCGGCTACCCGATCGCACTCGGCGTGATGGTGGTTTCGGCACTGGTGCCCTACCTGTATTTCAAGCGGCGCGGGTGGCTCTAGCGGCCTGTCGGGAAGCGCAGAAGCAAGCGGCCTGGAAAGCGCACAAGACAGCCGATTTAGGCCGTCCTTGAGTAAGCGTTGCCGGCCGTCATACAATCTTCAGTCATCCTGGAGACAGCGGCGGAATGTCCTCCACCGACGAGTCACAGCCTGCGCCAACAGGCGCTGCCGATCCCCGGCCCGACGAGATCGACGCGGCGCGCGCGCTGCTGGCGGGGATCGAGACGCGCGTCTTTCCCAGCGAAGCGGCGATACCGATTGCCGAGCACACAGATGTGGCCCGGCGCGCCGCGCGCAGATTGTTCGGCCATGGCCGTTGAGGCAATTGCACGGAGTGCGCTGGCATGGAGCCTGGCCGAGCTGGCCGACCGCCCCGCATTCGACCGCTACCTCGACGCGATAGCGACCGCGATCGCCGATCGCTTCACGGTGCGCGTCCATGTCAACGTCGCCGGCCGCCGGCACGCCTATAACGACTGGATTGCAACCTTGCAGGACGGAAAAGCGAGTGTCGCGGATCATCGCCGGTTCATCCGCATGTGCGCCGATCTCATCGCCACGCTCGCCAGCCGCCGGATCGTCGGCTACTCGGCGATGATTCGCGACGCATCCGACCCGATGGGCGAAGTCGTCCTGCGTTATCCGAACGAGATCACGGCGCTTGCTGCCGGCGCGTCGCTCTACATCACGCGTGTGACGGCGTTGACCGGCATCGACCCCAGCGAACCGCTGGAGCCGTCAATTGCCGAAAATGCGGCAGCCCACCTCCGCCGGCATCCGAAGGAAGCCGCGGAGCGGTTCCGCGAACTGCTGCAACTCTCCACGCCGTGGATGTAAGCCGAGCTACGCAGCCTTGCCGCGGTTCCAGCCACGGCCGGTGTCCCCGAACGCTTCCCAGCCATCCCGGGTCACTGCGACGGTATCCTCAAGCTTGATGAAGCCGCGGCTCGGATGGTGGATCGTCGTCTCGATCGACAGAACCATTCCGGCCTCGAGCGGCTTGTCCATGTCGTCGCGGCCGTAGGTCAGGCGCGGTCCTTCATGCGAGACAAGGCCCATTCCGTGTGCGACGAACTCGGTGGAATTGGCATAAGGCGAGCGCTCGACTAGCGGGCGGGCCGAGGCGTAGATGTCGGCCCCGGTGGCTCCGCCGCGAATAGGCTTGCGCGCTGCCTGCTGGATCGCATCGATCTCGCCAAGGAGATCCACGAGTTCGGCATCCGGCTCGCCATGGATTGCCATGCGGCAGAGGTCGCCGATGTATCCGTTGAGGTTGCCGCCGGAATCGAGAGACAGAATATCGCCCTTGCCCCAGACCTGTTCCGACGGCGCGCGATTCACGCTTTTGCCGGCGGTGATCAGGCAGTAGTCGAAGACGAGGCCACGATTGACCTCCTCGCGCCGCAGCGCCTCGGCCAGTTCCTTCTTGGTTGCGCCTGGTCCGTGGCCCGACATGACGGCGAGCATTAACTCGACGACGAGGTCGGACGCGGCACGGATCTGGTCGAGCTCCTTCGGTGTCTTGACCGTACGCAGCCGCTCCAGCGGCGACCACGCCTCGACAATTTCGATACCTGGCGCCTCGGCGCGCAGCGCCGCTTCCGCGTCGGCTGGCAGAAAGGCCCCTTCGACGCCGACCCGGCGGACACCGAGCGACTTCAGGTAGCGGGCAGCCGCCTGCATGGCATCGACCGAGCCTCGCGTGCTCAAGTCCACGCGCGGAGTCCAGAAGCGGTCGAGCTCCTGCTCGTATTTCTCCAGCGGATAACCGAAATAGGCGGCGTCCTCGATGCGACCCTTGCGATAGACCAGCAGCGGCAGGTATCGGCTCGGACCGATCGCATCCATGTAGGCGAAGAAAAAGAAGCGGTAGCCGCCGAACAGATACTGGATGTTGTGCTTGGAGCAGACCACGACTGCGTCGATACCCTCCGCGTCCAGCAGTGCGTCGAGCCTTGCGGCGTCGAACGGAAGCCTGGGCGCAGCTCTTGCGGCGGCGCCAGTTTCGGCGGTCATGGTCATCGGCAGTCCTCCCGGCGGTTTGCCTTATCTTAGGCCGGCGCAGAACCTTTGTATGCGGTTTCCGGCTTCTTCCAGCGCCTCGCTGGAGGTGGCGTAGGAGATACGGAAGAACGGGGCGAGGCCGAAGGCCGAACCCTGCACCACCGCCACGCCCTCTTCTTCCAGAAGCGCGGTGACGAATTCCTGGTCGTTGCCGATCTTCTTGCCGCCAGCCGTCGTCTTGCCGATCGTGCCCTCGCAGGACGGGAAGACATAGAAGGCGCCCTCCGGACGCGGGCAATTGAGCCCGTTCGCCTGGTTCAGCATCGACACGATCAGGTCGCGGCGCTGGCGGAAGGTCTCCGCATTCTTCGGGATGAAGTCCTGCGGGCCGTTCAGCGCCTCCACCGCCGCCCACTGCGATATGGACGAGGGATTGGTCGTCGACTGCGACTGGAGCTTGGCCATCGCCTTGATGAGCATCGACGGACCGGCGCCATAACCTATGCGCCAGCCGGTCATCGAATAGGCCTTGGAGACGCCGTTCAGCGTCAGCGTGCGCGCCTTCAGTGCCGGCTCGACCGCTGCGGGTGTCGCGAACCGGAAGCCGTCATAAACGATGTGCTCGTACATATCGTCGGTGAGCACCCACACCTGCTCGTGCTTGAGCAGAACGTCCGCCAGCGCCCTCAGCTCGGCGTGCGAATAGGCGGCGCCGGACGGGTTCGACGGCGAGTTCAGGATCAGCCACTTGGTCTTCGGCGTGAGTGCCTTTTCAAGGGCTTGCGCGGTCAACTTAAATCCGGATGCGAGCGACGTCGGCACCGTCACCGGCGTCGCGCCGGCCAGCGACACAATCTCCGGATAGCTCACCCAGTAAGGCGCCGGGATGACCACCTCGTCACCGGGGTTGAGCGTCGCCATGAGCGCGTTGAACAGCACCTGCTTGCCGCCGGTGCCGACGCTGATTTCCTCTGGCTTGTAGTCGAGGCCGTTCTCGCGCTTGAACTTGGCAGAAATTGCAGCCTTCAGCTCGGCGATGCCGTCGATGGCGGTGTACTTCGTCCGCCCATCGCGGATGGCGCGGATCGCCGCCTCCTTGATGTTCTCGGGCGTGTCGAAGTCGGGCTCCCCGGCACCAAGGCTGATGATGTCGCGGCCGGCGGCTTTCAACTCACGCGCCTTGTCCGTGACCGCGATGGTCGCGGACGGCTTGATGCGGGCGAGTGAGTCGGCAAGGAAGGCCATCGGACCGGCACTCCGGCTGGGTTGAAACGGCGCGGACCCTAGTGCGGCACCGCACAAATCTCAAGCGGCACCGGCGTTCCCGCAATCCTCTCCGTGCCGCAGTCCAAGCGGCCAAATGGAACAAAAATTCCATTTGATTGCAAAGCGGCACTGATGTTTCATCGACGGGTGGCCGGTTATCCGGCTGTCATGGACCGCCATTAGAAGCGGCCGGGAAAAGATAGCGTTCGGAGGAAATGGCCAGGGTGTCGGCCTATCTCGACATCGATGATGTGAGCGTCCGCTACGGCGCGGTAGAGGTGCTCCGCGGCATCTCCCTCGCGGTGGAAGCGGGAAGCTTCGTCGCCCTTCTCGGCGCTTCCGGCTGCGGCAAGACGACCCTCCTGCGCTCGATCTCCGGCTTCATCGTGCCGACGCGCGGCAGCATCCAACTCGCCGGCACGGACATCACGACCACCCCGCCCGAAAAGCGGAACACCGCCATGGTGTTTCAGTCCTACGCACTGTGGCCGCACATGACCGTGTTCCAGAACATGGCCTACGGCCTTCGCCTGCGCCGCCGCCCCCAGGACGAGACGCGGGCAAAGATCGACAGCCTGCTCGCCCTGCTGCATCTGGAGGGGCTCGGTGACCGCAATGTCACCCAGCTTTCGGGCGGCCAACGCCAGCGTGTGGCCCTTGGTCGCGCTCTGGCCATCGATCCCGACGTCCTGCTTCTCGACGAGCCACTGTCGAACCTGGACGCACGCATTCGCGTGGAGCTCCGCGGCGAGATCCGGGCCGTGCAGTCGCGCCTCGGCATTACCGCAATCCATGTCACGCACGACCGCGAGGAGGCGATGGTCCTCGCCGACCGCATCGTGGTGATGAACAACGGCCGCATCGAGCAGCAGGGCAGTCCGGAAGAGGTCTATCACCGCCCGGCATCGCCCTTCGTGGCGAGCTTCATGGGCGCAGACAACATCATCCGCCTGGATGTGCAACTCAACGGCGGCCGAGAGATCGAGGCAACTTTTGCCGAGGAGGACGAGGCATCGTCGGCCCGCCTGCGGATCGGGGAAGGCGGAGTCCACCTCGTCGACGCCGGGTCCGGCGGCGGTATGGACGCCCATTTCCGCGCCGAAGCCGTGCGCCTAGCGGCAGCCGACGAGCCGCTGGCCACCGACAGCCTGAGCCTGCCGGGCACCATCGATCAACTCACCTATCCCGGTGGCGTCTGGCGCTACATCGTCCGCGCCGGCACGCACCGTTTCATCATCGACGACCCCGGAAAATACCGATCCGGGCAGCACGTCAGGATCGTGCTGCCCGCAAATGCGCTTCACCTGTTCCCGCGTGCCCCCTGACTACCACGTCAACGAAGGAGAAACGGAAATGAATGCCAAACTTACGTCACTCCTTGCCGGCGCCGCGCTGATCGCGCTGGCAAGCGCCCCGGCATCGGCCGCCGACACCACGCTCAACGTCGTGACGGCGGGCGACCAGAATATGGTCGATTACATCAACGACTATCTCGGCCCGAAATTCGAGAAGGATCATCCCGGCGTGACGGTGCGGGCCGTCGGCACAGGCCCCGGCGATGCAGGCTCGCTGAAGATTTTCGAGAAGCTCGACGCGCAGGCAAAAGCTGGCACCGCCACGTGGGACGTCGATGTGGCCGTCGTCCACCAGCGCGGCGCCGCGCAGATGCTCAATGACGACCTGCTGGCGAAGTACCGCGACCAGATCGACACCGGCAAGTTGGTCACTCGCGACACGGCCAACAACGCCCTTGGCACCGACGTCAGCGGTTACGTCATGCCGATGTTCCACAGCCAGATCGCCATCGCCTACAATCCCGACGTCGTGAAGGATCCACCCAAGACCTACGCCGAACTGGCGAAATGGGCGGCTGAGCATCCGAAGGAATTCGGCTACAACGGCATCAAGGGCGGCATGTCCGGCGTCGGCTTCGTCATGGGCTGGGTCGAGGCCTTCACCGGCGAAGGCGACAAGCTCGAGAAGGGCCCATACGACGCGGCGATGAAGCCGAAGATCGAAGCGGCACTCACCGAGATGAAGCCGTTCAACGCCAATGTCACGATGACGCCCGGCAATGCCGGCACGCTCGACATGCTGAACCGCGGCGAGATCGCCATGGGCCCGGTGTGGGTCGACATGTTCTACACCTGGAAGGCAGACGGGAAGATGAACCCGGACGTCAAGCTGTCGATCATCGGACCCGGCCTGCCCGGCCAGCCGATGTACTACGTCATCCCGGCTAAAGCCGCCTCGCAAGATCTCGCACGCGACTTCATCGCGCTCGCCACCAGCCCGGAGGTTCAGGCGGAAGGCATCGTGAAGCGCTTCAACTGGTACCCTGGCATCGACGCCCAGAACGTCGAGGCAAAACTCGACAAGGCGACGTGGGAGAAACTCTTCACCGACGTGACGCCGGAAGATCTTTCCAGCAAGGGCAAGCCCTTCCCGCTTTCGGACTACTTCACCGAAGTTCTCGAGACGTATGAACGCGTCGCAAACTGAGGTTACCAGCGCGGGGCGGGCGGCAATGCCCGCCCCCGCTGAAACGATGCCCCGCGCCAAGCGGGTGCCGGAAGCGACCTGGGCACTGCTCCTGCTCGCGCCGGCCCTTGCGCTCCTCGCGGCGCTGTTCGTCTATCCGCTCGTCCTGTCGCTGCACAGCGCCTTCACCGATGGCGAAGGCACATGGGGCCTCGATAATTTCAGCCGGGTGCTCGACCTCTACACCGGCGACATCGTCTATACCGCGGTCGTCACGGTCGGCGCCGTCATTGTCACCGACCTGCTGGCCATCCTGATCGCCGGCTACCTGACGCTCGGCGAGAACCGCAAGACCGTGGCGGCGCTGCGCTGGCTCTACCGCTGGCCGCTGTTTATTCCCTTCGTCGTCGCCGGCCAGATGATGCGCAGCTTCCTTGCGAAGAATGGCCTGCTCAACAACGCCATCGTCGCCAGCGGCCTAGTCGACCGCGCCGATACCTTCGGCCTGCTCGACTGGCGGGGCGTCATCATCACCTTCGTCTGGAAGCAGCTTCCCTTTGTCACCCTGATCGTCGCCGGCGCCATGGCATCGCTTGACCGGAGCATGATCGAGTCCGCCCGCGATCTTGGCGCGCGCCGCCCACGGGTGCTGTTCGAGATCATCCTGCCGCAGGTGAAGGGGCCGCTGATCGTCGCATCGGTGCTGACCTTCGTGACCCTGCTCTCGGTGCTTTCGGTACCGGTGATGATCAATGCCGGCAGCCCGTCGATGATTACCGTCGACATGGCCTACCGCATCACGTCGCTCAGCGACTACGGCGCCGCCAACGCGCTCGGAGTGATCTCGTATCTGATGACCGCCGCCGTCGCCTGGCTCTACCTGCGCCAGGGCGTACGCGACCGCGAGACCGGCCGCGCATGAGCCGCACCGGCCCACTCAGCTGGATTCCGACCGCCATCGTCGTGGGTCTCGCCGTGTTCATCATCTTTGGCCCGATCGCCAACCTGGTGCTGTGGGCGTTCGCCGAGAAATGGTACTGGCCGCATCCCCTGCCCCAGCAATACGGCTTCGAGTTCTGGGGACGGGTGTTCTCGGAGCGCGGCCACGCGTGGGAATCGCTCGGCACCAGCGTATTCATCGCCACTCTCACGGTGGCTGCGTCCCTCCTCATCTCGGCGCCGGCCGGCTACGCGCTGGCGCGATTGAGCGTGCCCTTCCGCAGCCTGATGATGCTGGCCTTCCTGTTGCCGCAGGCGTTTCCGAACCTGCCCGTCTACATCAACATCGCACGCATCTTCTATTGGATCGGCCTCAACGGCACCATTCTTGGCGTCGTGCTGGTGCATTCGCTGCACGGGCTGGTGCTGTCGGTGTGGATCGCCGCGGCGGCCTTCTCCGCCGTCGACAAGTCGCTGGAGGAGGCTGCGCGCAACATGGGCGCCGGGCCGGTGCGAACCTTCTTCACCGTGTCGCTTCCGCTGGCCGCGCCGGGCATCATGGCGGCCGCGGTGTTCGTTTTTCTCGAGTCGCTCGACGAGTTCACCGGCACGTATTTCGTCGGCGTCCCCGACGTCATCACCATGCCGCTGCTGATGTTCAATGCCTCGATGGGCGGCAACTACCAGATCGCGGCGATTACGGCACTGATCCTGCTCATTCCCTCGATCGGTTTCATGCTGGTGATCGAGCGCTTCCTGAAGGCCGACGTCGTAGCGAAGATCGGAGGCTGACATACCCATGCAGATAACCGTGCTCGGCGTCGGTGAGGCCTCCGATCCGGACCAGAACAACTCGTCCATCGTTGTCGCCAGCGGGGGCACCCGCGTGCTGATCGATTGCGGCCATTCCGTGCCGCCGGTGTTGTGGCGGCGGTTTCCCGATCCCGACGCAATCGACGCACTGGTCTTCACCCACCTCCACCCCGATCACTGCTTCGGACTGGTCCCGTGGCTGATCTCGCTGGCCGACGACGGGCGGCAGAAGCCGCTCCGTATTCTCGCCACCAAGGCCGGGGTCGAACACCTGAAGCGCCTGTGCGACATCGGCATGGTGCCACACGACGAGCGGAGCAAGTTCCCCATCGTGTGGGAGGACGCCGACAGCGTCCGGACAATCGGCCCGATCGCCATCCGGCGCGCACCGACAAGCCACGCCATCATCAATCACGCCATCCGGTTCGAGGCGGACGGCAGCCGCTTCGCCTATTCCGGCGACGGCCGGCCAACGGCGGAGTCGCGTGCGCTCTTCGCCAATGCCGACCTTCTGTTCCACGAGTGCTACATGGCTGATCCTGCCCCGGAGATGCGCTTCCACGCCGACCTCGCAACCGTGCATGGGATCGCCGGACCGCCGCGGATCGGCATCTACCATATCCGCAAGGACCAACGCTCAGCGGCCATCGCCGCGCTGAAGGGCGACAGCCGTCTGTTCGTGATCGAGGCGGGCAGCGAATTCACTCCCGGCGCGGATTGACGCCCGGCCGGCGATGGGTCATCCCCGCGGACGTCATCAATCCTCCTGCCGGATGAAGCCATGAACCTGCATCGCCTTGCCCTCGACCGCCTCGCCAACAAGGGCCCGATCGGGGTCGCCGTCATCGGCGCCGGCAAGTTCGGCTCCATGTTTCTGGCGCAAGCGCCGAGTTCGCCGGCCATTCGCATCGTCGCCATCGCCGACCTCGACGTGAACCGGGCGCGGCACGCCTGCGCCCATGTCGGCTGGGACGAGCAGCGCATCCGCGACTGCCATTTCACCGACGACGGGGCCGAAGCCATCGCCCGCGACGACGTCGAGGTCGTGGTCGAGGTGACGGGCAATCCGGCCGCCGGTATCCGCCACGCCCTCGCCGCCATCGAGCACGGCAAGCACATCGTCATGGTCAACGTCGAGGCGGACGTACTTGCCGGCGCGGCGCTGGCAAAACGCGCTCGCGCCGCTGGCACTGTCTATTCCATGGCTTACGGCGACCAGCCGGCGCTCGTATCGGAACTTGTCGACTGGGCTCGGTCGTGCGGCTTCGCGGTCACCGCCGCAGGCAAGGGCACGAAGCACATGCCCGACTATCACGCCAGCACGCCGGACAGCGTGTGGCGCCATTTCGGCATCACGCCGGAGGCTGCAAAGGCGGCGGGTATGAACCCGCAGATGTTCAACTCCTTCGTCGATGGAACGAAATCGGCGATCGAGATGGTCGCGATCGCCAACGCCTGCGATCTGGTTGTGCCGTCCGACGGTCTTTTGTTTCCGCCGGTCGGCGCGGACGCTCTCGCCGAGAAGCTCAAGCCAAAGGATAGCGGCGGCCTCCTGGAAGGACGCGGCATGGTCGAGGTCGTCTCGTCGCTGAACCACGACGGCAGCCCGGTCGAGCGCGACCTGCGCTGGGGCGTCTATGTCGTCTTCGAAGCGCTCACCGACTACACCGCCGCCTGCTTCGAGCAATATGGGATGAAGACCGACACCACCGGTAAGTTCGCCTCGCTGTACCGCCCCTATCACCTGATCGGCCTCGAGCTCGGCATTTCGGTGCTGTCAGCGGCGCTGCGCAACGAGGCGACAGGCTCGTGCATGGCATTTCGAGGCGACGCGGTGGCGGTCGCCAAGCGGGACCTCAAAGCGGGCGAGATGCTCGACGGAGAAGGCGGCTACACCGTCTGGGGCAAGGCGTGGCCGTCGAAAAAGAGCATCGCCCACCAGGCGCTGCCGATCGGCCTCGCCCACAAGGTTCCCCTCACCCGCGATATCAAAAAAGGCGACGTGCTGAGCTGGAACGACGTAACGATCGGCGACAACCAGGCGGTGAGCCTGCGGCGCGAGGCGGAAGCGCTGATCGGCTAGTCAGACGCGGGTGTAGGCAGGCTGGCCCGTTTCCGCGGCACCCGGTTTCGAAATGCGGACCATCAGCCGACGCTGCAGCCGGCTGGCGAAGAAGACCGAGACGATCGCAACGACAACGCCCGCGCCAACGTCGGAAAAATGATGGCCGCCTTCGACCGGCGCCGTCGCCAGCATGGCCACGTTCAGCAACACCATCGGCCAGAAGAACCTGCGGATGCCCCGGAACGACAGGGCAACGATGGTATTGAGGACTGCGTGATAGGACGGGAACGCGATCAGCCCGGGAATGTCATCCAGACCAAAGTGGGTCCGCGCTCCGGACCGCAGATCGAAGAAAGCCTGCTTGTAGTCGAGATCGACAATCGGGTGATGCTGCAACAGCGCCTCGTCGGGCCTGAAATACGCCAGCGCCCCCGATGACGGCCAAAGCCCCGAGATCGTGATCGAGATCAGGGCGCCGATCATGGCCGCGAGCACGAGTTCGCTTGCCCGATCGGTTCTGTGAAGCACCGAAAGAACGATGACGCCGAATGCGATGAATGGCAGCGCAAGAAAATAGAGAAGTGCGTAGCCGAGGCCGAGCACGGGGCGCGCAACCACGTAGGCGTAGTACGCCTGCCAATCGAGCCCGCCCAAGCGGTCGAGCGCAACGAGGTGATCGTCGATTGCCGGGAGATCGAGAGTCACGACAAGATTGCTGAGGACCGCCGCGGCGGCTGAAAAGGCCAGCAGCCAGGCGGTCTCTCGCACCATCACCACGAAATCCGGGTTCGGGCGCCAGCGCCGATAGATCTCGGCGACGATGAGAAGGACGCCGACAACGGCAGCAACGCGCACGAGACTGAACGGCGCAAACTGGAAGGAAGCCAGAATGATCCAGACGGCGTCGACTAACGCGATCAGGAGGATGACCGCGACCTTGAGGTAGTCCTCCGGCGTGAATTCTCCGGGCCGCTGCATGGCTGCATCACCTCGGGCTGGCCGCCAATCGGCGCCTCCAAGCCAGCCTATGCCACGCTTGTGGTATCGAATTCCTTACTTCGCGATCGGCATCGTGTAGCAAACGGCCGTGCCCTCGAGCACAACGGTGCCGTCGTCGCGGACAACGCGGGTCTTCAGTTCAGTGATCGGCTTGTCGGGACGCGACTTCGTTACCTCGACCTCGCCAGTGATCGTGTCGCCCGGCCGCACAGGCGCCTTGAAGCTCCAGTGCGTCTCGAGGAATACGGTGCCGGGTCCCGGGATATCCTCCGCCACGACCGCGTTGAGGATCGCGCTGGTGACGCCACCTTGCACTACGATCGCCCCGAAGCGGCTCGCCCGGGCAACCGCCTCGTCGTAGTGGAGCGGATTGCGATCGCCGCTGATCTCCGTGAAGAGTTCGATGTCGCGTGCCGTCACCTTGCGCGACCGCCGCGCCACCTGGCCGACCTCGGGCATGCCGCCCGGCCACACATCGCTCGTCGCCATATCCGCCTCCGTCGTTTGACGCGCTTCAATCGATCCCGGTGATGTATCGGTCAGCGTTTGGAATTGGACGCTGTCCGGACACCGGGCAATGTTAAGCGCAAGGGGGACGAGAACACATGACCTACACGCTCTATTCGATGCAATCGTCGGGCAACTGCTACAAGCCCCGGCTGCTCATGCATCAGCTCGGCCTGCCCTTTCGGCTGGTCGAGACGGATTCGTCGAAAGGCCAGACTCGGACGCCGGAATATCTGGCGCTCAACCCCAACGGCAAGGTGCCGCTGCTCGTACTGCCCGACGGGCGCCGGCTCGCCGAATCGAACGCCATGCTGCTGTACCTCGCCGAAGGCACCCCCTTCTTGCCAGCCGACAAATACGAGCGGGCGCTGGTCAACCAGTGGCTCTTCTTCGAGCAATACGACCACGAGCCGACCATTGCGGTCGCCCGCTCCTGGCTCAAGATCTATCCGGACCGCATCGGCAAGGCGACGCCGGAGCAGCTCCTCAACTGGAGCCAGCGTGGCAACAGGGCTCTCGGCGTCATGGAGACTGCGCTGACCGGCAACGACTGGCTGGTCGCCGGCGCGTATTCCGTCGCCGACATCGCCCTTTACGCCTACACCCATGTCGCCGACGAAGGCGGCTTCGACCTCGGAAAATACCCGGCGATCAGCGCCTGGCTGAAGCGCGTTGCGGCGCAACCAGGCCACGTGGGTCTCGACTGGAGTCCGCACTAATCGCGACGGCGCCGGTACACCACACGCGCGCTCTGCCACAATTCAGCCAGCACAACTGTCCGGCCCGGCCGTATTCCGGTCGGATGCCCGCCGCCATCGCCGACGAATGTGGCGTCAACGATGGAGGGAATCGCCATGCAGACCACCACCACGACACAGCAGTCAAAGCGGCAGCACGATGCCGGCACCGGCGGGTTCGTGCTCTGGATCGCGGTCTATGCCGCCTTCATGCTGGCACTGGTCGCCCTGAACGGCGGATCGCACGTCTTCGGCTTCCATCACCCTGAGTGGGCGCCGATCGCCGACATACGCTGATCCACGGTCAGCATGTTCCAAAAAAATAAGGAGGCGCCGAAGCGCCTCCCAATCACCATCATCGGCCCATCCCAAGCATGGGCCGGCGACGATTGATTACTTCTGAATGCAGGTGTCGACGGTGTCCTTGGTGCACTCGTCGAGGCCGGTGAACACCGGATCGTCGACCTTCTTGCCTTCGATCAGGTCGATCATGACGCTCGGGGCCTTGTAGCCCATCTCGAACGGCCGCTGGCCGACGAGAACGCTCACCAGACCGTCACGTGCAATCGCCACCTCGTCGCCGATCGTGTCGGCGGCCGCGATGTAGAAGTCGTTGCTCGCGATACGGTCCTTCATCGGCCCGAAGAGCTGACGATAGGGCTGCGGCGCGCCGAACAGCGGCCAGCCACCCATGATCGCGAACGCATCGAGCTTCGGGTTTGCGGCGAGGATATCGGTCATCGCCTGCACGCCCTTGGCGCCGTCATCGTTGGTGAAGACCGGGCAACCGGCAACTTCGGTCCAACCGCCCTCACCCTTCAGTGCCGGCAGATCCTTGGTGCCGGTGACGGCATCGCGGAAGCCCTGCGCACGACGCAGGATGTTGTCGGCCGCGGCATTGCCCTCGATCAGGCAGACCGTTCCGCCGTTCGGCTTGGCCTTCTTGGTGTACTCGCCGAGCTTGTAGCCCATCAGGTAGTTGTCGGTGCCGAGATAGGTCTTGCGCAGGCCGGCATCTTCCTTGGTCAGGTCGGCGTCGATCGTCATCACCGGGATGGTCGGCTTGGCCGTCTTGATCACGTTGGCGATGAGCGGGGCGTTGGACGGCGAAATGGCGATTGCCGCCGTATCGGACTTCGCCAGCATGTCGCCAACGATCTGCGCCTCACCTGCCTCGTCCGACGTGGACGCGGGGCCGGTGTAGAAGCAGTGGTAGCCCTTTCCGGCGTTCTCGGAGTTCCACTTCTCGCAGCCCTGGTGAATGGCTTCGAAGAACGGATTGTCGAGACCCTTCACCACGATGACCAACTGCTTGTCGGCGGCCGAAGCCGAGCCGGCAGCGGCAACGAAGCCCGCTGCGGCCAAAAGCAATAGTGCCTTCTTCATTCTCTTCCTCCCAATTTGGCGAGCCCCCGGGGGCCCATCCTGAA
Source organism: uncultured Alphaproteobacteria bacterium (assembly GCA_963798195.1). GTDB lineage: Bacteria > Pseudomonadota > Alphaproteobacteria > Rhizobiales > Kaistiaceae > CAVSRC01. The sequence continues at coordinate 1,920,435 of CAWCSF010000010.1, forward strand.
AACCAACGAGCGAGACCAGCCGGCACTGCCGGCTTCAGGTCGCCCAGAATTGGGAGGATGGTCCGCAGACACATTTCGATTGCCGTACCGGGTCGCAAAGCGCCCAGCCACGGCATCGCGCGTGACGGTATTCCTCCCGCCGGCTAGGTAATATGGATGAAATCCGCGCGTCAATGCTTTTGTCGTACGAAAGCACGCGAGGACCGCGTGAGGCCCACATGGCATTCCCGGTCAGAATGACGGAATACGGAAGGATTGCTGACTGATTGTAGGCACGTGCCTCTGCTAATATGCGCAAATCCGATCTACTGGCCACGCGACACGAGGCGCCATCCACGTCATTTCGTCCGACATTCGATTGACTGGCGGCCTGCCGCTGCGTTAACAGCAACCGCCCTTTCGGGGTAAGGTAGAGACGCCGACGCGCGAGCAACACACGCGTGGCGGCATGGGGCGACCGCTTCGTCGGTCTGGGTGCACGGGAGGTTACGAGCGGGATGGCGGTTCTCGAACTCGCCGGTATTTCAAAACACTTCGGCGCCATCACCGCTCTCAGCGACGTTTCGCTTTCCATCGAGCCCGGCGAAGTCATCGGACTGATGGGCGACAACGGCGCCGGCAAGTCGACTCTCGTCAAGATTATCGCCGGCAACTTTCCGGCAAGCCACGGCGTCATGCGCCTGGACGGCAAGGAAGTGTCCTTCCACCGCCCGATCGAGGCGCGTGAGCAAGGCATCGAAATCGTCTATCAGGATCTCGCGCTCTGCGGAAACCTGACCGCTGCCGCCAACGTGTTCCTCAGCCGCGAGTTGCGCTGGGGTTGGGGTCCGTTTCAATTGCTCGACTACGGCACCATGTACCGGCGGGCCGCCGATCTCTTCAAAGAACTGAAGTCGGAAACGCGACCGCGCGACCTCGTCAACAAGATGTCGGGCGGCCAGCGTCAGGCGGTGGCGATCGCGCGCACCATGCTTTCGGAGGCCAAGCTCGTCCTCATGGACGAGCCGACGGCCGCGATCTCGGTGCGCCAGGTGGCGGAGGTGCTGCATCTCATTCGCACTTTGCGCGACCGCGGCATCGCCGTGGTGCTGATCAGCCATCGTATGCCGGACGTATTCTCGGTCGCGGACCGCATCGCCGTCCTGCGCCGCGGCACGAAGGTGGCCGACAAGAAGATCGTCGAGAGTTCGCCGGAGGAAGTGACCGGACTGATTACTGGGGCAATCGAGCACGCCTGAGGGCGCGACGACAGGGGATAGGGCCCAATGGCCGCGACGCTTGAGGAAACCATCGACCGCCGCCAGCACACCTGGCTGAGCTGGATCATGTCCCGCCAGACGTTCTGGGTATTCGTGGCGATCATCCTCGCCTGCCTGTTCCTGTCGCTGTGGACGACGACCTTCGCCACGCCGACGAACCTCTTCAACATCACGCGCAACTTCACCTTCACCGCGATCATGGCGCTCGGGATGACGATCGTCATCATCACGGGCGGCATCGATCTGTCGGTCGGTTCCGTGCTGGCGTTGTGCAGCATGATCCTCGGCGTGGTGATGCACGACGGCTACAGCATCTATGTCGGCATCGCCGCGGCCATGGCGACGGCAGTGGCGGTCGGCACTTTCAACGGCGTGCTCGTGGCCTATGTCGGCATGCCGCCCTTCGTGGTGACGCTCGGCATGCTCTCGGTCGCGCGCAGCCTGGCGATGGTCGCCTCAAACAATACTGTCGTCTTCCAGTTCGGGCCCGATCACGACAAGCTGCTCGCGCTCGGCGGCGGCGCGACGTTCGGCATCGCCAATCCGGTCATCTACACGGTCATCCTGGCGCTGATAACCGGCTATATCCTGTTATGGACGCGGTTTGGCCGGCACGTCTTCGCCATCGGCGGCAACGAGCACGCCGCAACGCTGACCGGCGTTCCGGTCAAACCGATCAAGGTTGCGGTCTATGTCATCTCATCGCTGACAGCCGGCATTGCCGCGATTGTCGAAACGGGTTGGCTCGGCGCGGTCACCACCAACATCGGCACCGGTCAGGAGCTGCAGGTCATCGCCGCCTCGGTCATTGGCGGCGCCAACCTCGCCGGCGGTTCGGGCACCGCGTTCGGCGCGCTGATCGGCGCGGCACTGATCGAGATCATCCGCAACAGCCTAGGCCTGCTCGGCGTCAACGCGTTCTGGCAGGGCACGTTCATCGGCTCCGCAATCCTGCTCGCCGTGTTGTTCGACCGGGTGAAGAACCTGCGCACGGAAGAGTAGCCTTCACCGCCGCCAAATTTGCGGTCACAATCCGCGCGACACGTCATCGGCGCGGAGCGCGCGGCAATGCCCCAGTTCGGCAACCTTACCGAAGGCCTGCGGTTTCGCGTGGTGCTGCGCCCAGGCGTCGCACTCGGTCCCGGCAAGGCCGACCTCCTCCAGGCGATCGACGAAACCGCGTCGCTGACGGCTGCGGCCAAGCGATTCGGCATGAGCTACAAGCGCGGCTGGACGCTGGTGCAGGAACTGAATGCCGCCTTCGCCAAGCCACTCGTCGAAACGGAAAAGGGCGGCACCGGCGGCGGAGGTGGCGCGCAACTGACGCGTCTCGGCAAGCGCATCCTGCGGCGCTACCGGCAGATGGAAGCCGACGCCGGCAAGGCTATCGCCGCCGGGGTGGACGATCTGCGCCGCCACCTCAAGCCGGACACGACAAATGCCGCCGGGGATCGGAAAACACCGAACGGCAACGGCGGTTGATTTTCAGGAAAGTCAGGTATCGGCCAGCCGGCCGCGCTGCCGATCTGGCGGCAGCTTCGGCCGGCTGGGCGATGGATGGAAAAGGGCTTAGGCGCAGCCCTTCAGCTTCTTGTTACCGTCGATCACCGTAACGCGAACCCGTGCCGTGCCGGAATGGATCATTCCGATACGTTCGGCAGCGCCCTGGGTGAGATCGATCACACGGCCGCCGACATAAGGTCCGCGATCGTTGATGCGAACGACCACCGACCGGCCGTTGGCGAGATTATCGACCCGCACGCGGGTCCCGAAGGGAAGGCTGCGATGGGCGGCGGCGAGTGCCCTGGCGTTCATCCTTTCGCCGTTCGCCGTGGTGTGGCCCATCTTGTACCAGGACGCCTTGCCGCACTGGGCGGCGGACGCTTCACTCGGGTGGAATGCCGCGATCGTGCTCAACGCCACGAAGGCCGCCCCTAACGCATAAACGCGTACTCTGCTGAATTTCACTCGCGTGTTTCCGTCTCTTGTTTAGCCGCATCGTTTGCTTGTCCCTCCAGCCCCGGACGATCCCCGACCTCTCGGTTGCGCCCAAGCGGACTTGCCGGGGAAAATACGGCACCAATACGGCTCGTTCATCACGCTCCGTCACGTTTCGTTAGGTATGGTGAATGGCCGAATCCGGCCGTTTCCGAGCCGCTAGAGGCGCTCGATGAGCGCCATCGCGGCGGCCGGGGCGCGGACCTTGTCGCCCGCGATCATGTAGACGAACACATCGCGCTTCTTCTTCGGCGCCGGCCTGGCGCCGAAGCGCGGCAGATCTTCGGGCTCGGAGCCAGCGGCCCACGCCTTGGCGAGCGTGGTGAAGCGATCCAGGTCCTTCGCCGAATACCCGGTCGCTTCCGACTCCTGCGACTTCTGCAAGCGCGCATAGACGAAATCGGCTGTGACGTCGGCGATCATCGGATAGTCGTCTGATTCCGCGAACACGACCGCCACGTTGTGCTTGCGGAGAAGCGCGACGAATTCCGGCACGAGGAAGGTGGTGGATCGCACCTCGACGACATGGCGAAGCCTGACGCCATCCGCCTCACTGGGCAGGAGCGCGAGGAAGGCGCCGAAGTCGTCGGCATCGAATTTCTTGAACGGCGCGAACTGCCAGAGCACCGGGCCGAGCTTGTCACCGAGTTCCGTGATGCCCGACTTGAAGAACCAGTCGAGCGCCTCACCGGCTTCGCCGAGGACCTTCTTGTTGACGACGGCGCGGTGGCCCTTCACCGCGAACACGAAATCGTCCGGTGTCTCGTCGCGCCACTTGGCGAAGCTCGCCGGTCCCTGGGTCCGGTAGAAGGTGCCGTTGATCTCGATCGAGGTCAGCTTCGACGACGCATATTTCAACTCGTCGGCGTGCTTGAGCCCGTCCGGATAGAACGTGCCGCGCCACGGCGCGAAGGTCCATCCGCCAATTCCGACCCTGATCATTTGCGCCCTTCCCGTGACTGCGGCTACCGCAAGGACAGTTGTGCACCGACGCGACCGCGCCACGAGGGCGCGATCCGGCGTTGCGCACCGCAGCCGCCGAACGCGAGGGCCAGCACCGAGCTGGCGGCAGAACCCTATTTCTTGCCCTGCGACTGCGCCCCCACCGTCACGGTGGGCGGAGTCTTGCCGCCGAACGGCTGGTGCTTGTCCTTCTTGTTCTTGTCGGACTTCGGCTTCTTCTTTTCCTTGCCCGGACGATCTCGACCTTTGGACATAGCGTCTTCCTCCATGAACCGCGAAGCGGTTGCGGCCGCGATCTTAGCCGACGCACCGCCGCGTGTGAATTCGCCCACGCTCAGCCCGATGCCATCTCCGCCAGCGCGTTGATGACCTTCCAGTTGCGCATGGTGCCCGGCGTCTTCACCTTCAGTTTGAGTTTCGACGGCCCGATGCCCGCCGGATAGGTGATGAAGAGGTCCGCGCCGACCAGCTTCCATCGCTCCGGCCCGTCCCACTCCCGCTTCAAAGCCGCCTTGTCCTCGGCCGTCGCCGGCGTTGGCGAGGAAGACGACGGTCAGGTGGCTGGGGTCGGACTTCGCCATGGCGGGAAACGGGTTCTTCGCGATCAGCTTCTTCAACTCGCCGCCGGTGCGCAGGATCGCCTCCGACTTGAAGCCATAGCGAGCCTCGATGCCCTTCTCGATCTTCCTGGCGACAGCCGCGCGATCGGCCTTGCCGGGATCGAAGACGACATTGCCGCTCTGGAGATAGGTGCGCGCGTCCTCGAAGCCGAGCTCAGCGAAGAGCGCCTTCAGGTCGGCCATCTTGACCGAACGGCCGCCGACATTGACGGCGCGGAGCAGCGCGACAAAGACGGTCATTGATTCCTTCTCCCGCGGGCCTACCGGATGATCTCTACGCCTGCGGCCTGGCCGGCCCAAGGGCCCGACGCCGCTCCCGCTCCGCCTCCATCGCCGGGCGGAGCTTCGGAAAGACATATTTCCGAAACAGCGGCAGCGCCTCCTCGTAGCAGGCGACGTCCGGCGTGACGCAGCGACGGGCACGGATGCAGCACCGGCGTTTGCAGGCTTTGTACAGCAAATAGAAATTCGCGAGCGTGCGATGGGCTTCGTTGCCGATTTGCTCGTGCCTGTCTTTCTGCTTCGCCCATTCCACGGATTTCGGATTGTCGTGCAGATCCGGCGACAGGTGACGGAGCCACGGCTCCGGATCTGTCGGCGCCGCCTTGCGGAATTTTCTTACGGTTGGGCGCCATGGGCGGAATCCTTTCGTGGTGTGCGCCAGTAACCTCCCCCTTGAGGGGAGGTTGAGGTGACACGCTCTGTCGTTCCCGCGAGCGGTTTCGCTCCGGGTGATGCTCCTTTTCTTCGGCCCCCCGTCGCGAGACATGAGGGGGTGGCGGGCGCTCGAAGAGTGCCTGCTCGGGTAGTCCGTTTGTTGGCGCTCTACCAAGCGCCCGCCGCGGCGACTTCTGGCGACCCACGCTCGCGCTCCGCCGGATGAACGGTGCGCTGCCGGTTCATCACCGGCCCGCTGCCTGGCCCCTCGCCCAAGTCGCGAGCGAGGTTTTCAACCCACCCGGCTTAAGGTGGACCACTGCCACAGCCGGTCGTAATGCCGGCGGACGAGCATTGCAGGCACCTCCCGGTCCGCCGACGGTCCGAAACCGCCAACGGAGCAGGCGCCGCTCCTCTCCCCGTGACGGTTCGGTCGCGACACGACCCCTCTCGGAAGAAGATGGGCGGCATTATACGCGCGGTTCGGAGCGGTAGGATAAGTTGGCGATCTATCCCCGCCCGGCGGGCATGAAGCGACCGCGTCAGCGGCACCTCTGCAACAGGACGATGCCTTCGAAGTCCTGGATCGAGTCGTTCATCTGACCGACATTCTCACGCTGGGGAAGGCCGCTCAGGCAGCGCTGGAAGACCTCGCGGCCCCTGGTCATCACGTCGATGTGGTGACGGAGCGCTGCGCACTTTTCGCCGCGCGGGGCGTTGCCCGCCGCCTCGAGCCGCGCGATCGTCTCGCGGAAGCTCTTGTCGACGGCGGCGAGATCGGTAACGCAGGCGGCGTCGCCTTCCGCCGCGAAGGCGGGGGCAGGCGCGAGCGCGAGGACGACGCCCATCAGGACAGACCGCGATCGCGATGACATGGAGCGGGTTTCCGGTCGCCCGGCTGCGGGCCAGCGGATGATAGGCGCAGCCGCCCTGCTCCGCCAGCGGCGGCGCGCGCCGTCATGGCCGGGCTTGTCCCGGCCAACCACGCATTGCGACAGTCAGGACCGCGAATGACCTGGGGAGAAACGCCGTGGCCAACATCTTCGCCGACCTGCCCGCCACCTCCGCCGAGGAAGAGCTCACCGACCTGCTGGCGCGCCCGGGCCTGCGCATCGAGCGGATCGTCTCCACCGGCCAGGCCTCGCCGCCCGGCTTCTGGTACGACCAGGCGCACGAGGAATGGGTGATCCTGCTATCCGGTGGCGCCGGCCTCGCCATCGACGGCGAAGCGGAGATGACGCTGGCGCCTGGCGACTACGTCTTCCTGCCGGCGCACAAGCGCCACCGGGTCACGTGGACAGATGCGGAGAGGCCAACCGTGTGGCTGGCCGTGCATGTGGGGGAGTGAGATGCGATAGAGGTCGAAGCCCAAGCGCTCGCACCCCCCGAGCGGCGAAGCCCGAATTAATTGAGGAGCAAGGCGAATGGCAAGGATGAACCTCAGTGCGATGAAATTCTCAAAGGTGTATCCGCTGTACGTTCGGAAAGCAGAACGCAAAGGCCGCACGAAAGAAGAGGTGGATCAAATCATTCGCTGGCTCACGGGCTACGATCAGGCGGCGCTCCAGCGGCAAGTCGACGAGGAGCACGATTTCGAGACGTTTTTCGCTCGATCCCCTCGGCTCAATCCTAATATGTCACTGATCAAGGGCGTGGTGTGCGGTATCCGCGTGGAAGAGATTGAAGATCCCCTCCTGAAGAAAATCCGCTGCTTGGACAAGTTGATCGATGAATTGGCGAAGGGAAAGGCGATCGAGAAGATTCTCCGACATTGAGTGACGTGCGCCAACATCGCGCGCTACGGTAGCGACCAGAAACCGAATGCAAAAGGAGCCTAGCCTCATGCGCCCTGTCCGCCTCCTCGCCGTTGCACTCATCGCCCTTGCGCCGCTATCGGCGTTCGCCGAAGACGCCGGCCTCGTCATCGACATTCCGGTGGCGCTGGAAAACCCGAAGATCGTGTTCAATCTCGACCACCTCGCCTTCGAGGGCGATCAGCCGACGGGCATCCAGTTCCTGAAAGTGATGACCAAGCGGTTCAAGGAGGACGGCACCGACGCCACCATCGTGGCCATCTTCCACGGCGCGGCCGGCTACATGGCGCTCGACGACGAGGCCTACAATCGTGTCCGCAAATGGTCCGGTGGCAATCCCTACAAGGCCGAGATCGAGGAGCTGATGGCGGCTGGCGTCGCCTTCGAGGAGTGCGGGCAAACGATGCGCGACATGGGCTGGGTCAACGCCGAACTGGTCCGCGGCATCAAGGTCAACGCTGGCGCCAACTTCCGCATCGTCGAACTGGTGCAGGATGGGTACGTGCAGATCCAGCCCTAAGAGACCCTCGGGAAGGAGTCAGGCGAGCGACAGGCCGACCTGGAGATGCATACGCCTGCAACCCGGCCATCCCTGGCGGAATAGTCGCGCCGCAAAAGAGGTGGATGGCCAGCACACCCCGCCAGCCCTGACGGGCGGGGCTTGCGTTGGGGGGCACCTGCCGCCGGTGCTTCGCCCATGGCACAAGCCCACCGTGCATCCAGCACCACCTTGCGTTACCCTGCCCGCCTGACTCAACGGCGGCGGAGGCAGGCGATGGCAACGGCACCCGAGGGCGCGACAGCGGACGCCGGGCTGGGCAAGGCCACGATGCTGGGCCTGGCGGCGATGGCGGTCGGCGTGTTCGTCATCGCCAACGATTTCACCGCGCTCTCGGTCGCGGTGCCCTCCATCGAGGCGCAATACGGCGTCGACCTGACCGAAGCGCAGTGGGTGATCAACGGCTACGCCATGGTGTTCGGCGTGCTGATCGTCACCGGCGGCCGGCTGGCCGACCTGCTCGGCCGGCGGCGCATCTTCTTCATCGGCTCGGCGATCTTCGCCGTGGCGTCGTTCGTCGGCGGCTTCGCGCCCAACATCTGGGTGCTGCTCGGCGCGCGCGCGCTGATGGGCGTCGGCGGCGCGATGATGTGGCCGGCGGTGCTCGGCATGACCTACGCGCTGCTGCCCAAGGGCAAGGAGGGACTGGCGGGCGGCATCATCATGGGCGCCGCCGGCTTCGGCAACGCCGTCGGCCCGCTGATCGGCGGCGGGCTGACCAACTCCATCGGCTGGCAATGGATTTTCTACCTGAACGTGCCGATCGCGGCGTTCGGCATCGCCGTCACGCTCGCGGTCATCCCCGCGGACAAGGCGAACGAGGACGAGCGGCGGATGGACTACGGCGGCATCCTGGTGCTTTCCGCCGGATTGCTGGCGCTGCTGCTGGCCCTGGACGAAGGCACCGACGTCGGCTGGTTCGACGTGCGCATCATCGGCCTGTTCGTGGTCAGCGCGCTGGCGCTCGCCGGCTTCACGATGCTCGAGCGGCGCATCGGCGAGCGGGCGCTGGTGCCCAACGACGTGATCGCCAATCGCCCGTTCCTGGCGGCCTGTGTCGCGACGCTGCTGATGTCCGGGCTGTTCTTCACGGTGTTGCTCTACCTGCCGCAGTTCATGATGAAGCAGCTTCAATATTCCGCCGTGCAGGCCGGCGCCGGGCTGCTGCCGCTGATGGGCGTGTTCGCCGTGACCTCGTTCGTCGCCGGCCCGGTCTACAACCGGCTGGGGCCGAAGATCGTGGTGAGCGCCGGCGCGGCGGCGCTGGCCGCCGGCATCTTCATGCTCTCGGCAATCGCGACCGACACGCCCTACGCGGCGCTGACCCCCGGCATGGCGGTGATGGGCCTCGGCGTCGGGCTGTTCTATTCGTCGATCACCACGGCGGGCATCACAGCGCTCGACAAGTCGAAGTCGAGCCTTGCCGGTGCGATCATCTACATGGCGCAGATCGCCGGCGGTTCGATCGGCCTCGGGCTGAGCACGGCCATCGTGGTGAGCCACACGGCGCTGGCCGACGGCATCTCGGCGGCGTTCTTCGTTGACGGCTGCTTCGCCGTCGCCGCGCTCGTGGTGGTGGTGCTGTTCGTCGGCGGCAAGGTGAACAAGGCGCACGTCGCAAGCGCGATTCACCGCCACCGCGCGCACGGCTGACGCGACGGGTTACCGGGGCGGGCGGGCCCCCTGCGTCGAGTCCGGCCGCGACTTCAATGCCGCTACGCCGTGACGCAGGCCAACCGCAGTCGGGCGGGCCTCTCGACGCATTCCATGCAGTGTTGTCGAACTCCGGACCACGCTGAACATCGCACTGATCCGGGCGGAGGAAACCGCCGCGGATTGAAGTTGCCTATGCCCGCCATTCGCAATGTCCACAATCAGCCGGGCACCAGCTTGCATTTGCGGTCATTCCGCTAGAAATTCACGCATCAAAAAAAATGGAGAGACGCGCGGTCGTCCGCGAAGCGTTCACCTCCCCAGCCGCATGGAACTCGAATTCCCGCATGATCGGCGTGCTGAATATCCTCTACGAAAACGATCCAGCGGAAGTTCGTCAGTTTTATCGCGAACTCGCCAGAACTTGCGGTCAATTCGACTACAAGATTTTTGTTATCGACAATTCCAGGGTCGCTGACCGATCCGGCGTACCTGCCGCCGCTGCATACCGCCATCTTCCCGAGAATCCTGGTTACACGCGAGCCTGCAACCTGTTGATGGCGCAGGCTTTCGATGCCGGCTGCGACGTAGTGGCGACAATGAACGTCGACGGATTTCCGTTGCCGGGCTGCCTGGCCAGCTTGCTCGAGACATTCCACGCCAACGGGTCGGATGCGCTTGTCGAGGCGAGGCAGTTTCCCAAGGAACATCCGCGCTACTACGACCCCCTTACCGGCGCGACGGATTGGGTGTCGGGATGCTGCCTTCTGATTGGTCGAAAGACGTACGAGCGATTGGGCCAATTTGACGAAGCAATGTTCCTCTACTGCGAGGACGTCGACTATTCGTTCCGCGCGCGCGCCGCCGGAATACCCTGTCTGGTCAGTCGCGAAGCGTTCTTCTTCCACCGCGGAAGCGCGCGCCCGCTCGAGAAGACGCGGCGAAAGAACGCCCTGCTCAGCTCACGCTACCTCTCCATGAAGTGGCGGAATCCAGATACGCAGGCGTGGATGGAAGCCGCGCTGGTCTCCGAAGGATTCTTCAATTCGGTGGACGAGTTGCCCCCGCTGCCGGCCGCCACGACCGCGCCGCCGGGCAACGTCCGCTGGAATCATCTGATGACGTTCGCGCCGGCGCGGTGGGACGAGTGAAAAAGCTCAGCGTGATTGTCCGCTTTCACGAAGGCGCAAATATCCAGCTGCTCAGGCGAGCGCTGTATTCCTTGCTCGATGAGCGGCCAATCAGCCGCGAAGTCATCGTGATGGTGCAGTTTACCAGCGCAGCGCTGCTCGAGGAGGTGCGAACGCTTTGCGCGAGCCTGTTTGAGCACGCAACGTGCCGGGTCGCCGGGGTGCGCGTGTCACCGGGTCAAGACCGTCGGGGGCAGCTGCTGACCGAGGGCGTTTTGATGGCACGCGGCAGCTTCCTCGCGTTTCTCGACTATGACGACGTGATGTTCCTGGGCGGGGTCGCGAGCACGATCGCCATTTGCGAGGAAGAGGCTGCCGATCTTGCCATAGCGCAATGCGTTGTAGCTCTGGTTGAAGGGATCTTCCCGCTCGACTTCACCGTCACCAAAGCGCGTTTTGTCCGCAACGTGCCGCGCAGTCCACAGCAACTTCTTCAAGTGAACTTCGCGCCGATCTGCGGTTTCGTTGTGTCCCGCGAATTTTTGTCGAGGAAGGGGATAAATTTCACCCCGCATCTATCCCGCGTCGAAGACTATGATTTGCTCCTGAGGGTTCTGGCGGCAGGAAACATCACACTCCGGCCGCTCCAGGAGGGCGTGGTGAACGCGCAGTACAATCTCAACGTCGACGTCGGCAGCACGACCTTGCTGAAGGAGGTTTACCCCGGCGAGACTCTTCGCCAGCAGGAGGAAGCTCGCTGGGAGGCTGCGCGCGAACACATCCGCGCGACGTTGAAGTCGCTCAACATAGGCCCACACACGCTCACCGACGAAGACCGGAAAGAAGCGAACCGGATTTGCCTGAACGTCCGGGACTTCGTTCGCCGCTTCGATGACCGGAAAACGGCGTAGCATCATCACAGCGGCGAATGAACGTTCATCTCTCGATGGACTGCCAAACGCCGTCTCGGTAATTACGCGCTGGTCGCGGCCCCTGGGCACGCCCGATGCCAGCGATTCCTATTTCTGGTCTGTCGCCACATGGTGGATCAAGTTCGGCGCAGCCGCCTACGGCGGATCGGTCCGGCAATTCGCGAGATCGCTGCCGGTCTCCCGACTGAGCAGCAACCGCTTCCAGATCAACCTGGCGAGCGGCAAGAGCATCTCCGCACCAATCGCCCTGGCCCTCATCAATCCTCCTGACTGGGAAGGATTGTCGGCGAAGGCGGCCCATACGGTTGCCTACTCCGTCCCAGAACTCGATCTGTTTGACCTGTTGTTCGGGGATGCTCTTTTCGTCCAGCAAGCCATACTCGACTTCGACGCGTTCATGGAGTGGCTCGGGGCGCACCCCCGGATGCCATGGCTAATCCCATTGCTCGCCCGATACGTCGGCGAATTGGTTGCGCGTCAGCCATCCGGAATTGAAACCAGCGACATCCAGACATCGTTCAGCGACTGGCTGGACACACGCGATCCATCGGCGAAAGGCGCTGCGGCGGTCAGCGAACAAGCCGCGCGCGCCCGCATCGGGCAAATGGAAGTCCAAGACGCGAATCCGGGCCGGTCCGCACCGTCCGTCAATGACGTTGACGTCTACGGACATTTCTCCTCGCCTATTGGCATTGGCGAGGATGCACGGCTGATCGCGAGGGCATGGGAAATGGCCGGCTACCGGGTCAACCGCATCGATCTGACCGAAGGGGAGTTGGGGAAGACAACGGCGCCCTTTGCATTCTGGGCGGTGCCGGCGCCGAATCTCGCATTGCGGGCGCTGCGCTTCACCGCTGAGCACGACGCCCAATTCAAGATCATCGCCACGCCGTGGGAATTGGCGTCAACCCCAGAGTCGTTGCACTGGGTTTACCGCGCGGCCGACGCCACCTGCGTCTATGCGGATTTCGTCCTGAATTCTCTGCCGGCCGATATTCGCGAAAGCACCATCAAGCTTCCGATGCCATTCGACTGCACGTCGATCACCGGTGATGCGGCCAACACGGAGAAAGAAGAGCTCTTCACTGTCGCCGCCATGTTCGATTTCGGATCCTACATCCAGCGCAAGGGGCCGCTGCACGTCATCGCGGCGTTCAAGGCAGCGTTTGGCGCGAACGAGCATGTCCGCCTGGTCCTGAAGAGCATGCACCGAAGCGACCGGCCGGAGGAATTCGCAAGCCTGCAACGCCTCATCGGGGACGATCCACGGATCCTGCTCGTCGACTCAATCTGGCCATCTGAGCAGGTGCATCGGTTTCTGAAGGCGGCCCATGTTTTCGTTTCGCTTCACGCCAGCGAAGGCTTCGGACGCGTGCTGGCCGAAAGCATGTTGCTCGATACGCTGGTGATCGCGACCAACTACTCCGGCTCTTCCGAGATTTGCACGCCGGAGACCGCGTTGCTGGTTCCCTATGAATTGGTTCCCCTGGCTGATGACGACTATCTGCTCGGTTCAGGTCAGCACTGGGCAAGGCCCGATATCGCCGCTGCCGCTGCTGCCATGAGGCTGGCGTTTCGTGAGTGGCGCGCGCCCCCGCTGACCAAGATACGAGAGAGGGCCCGCGATCTCATTCAGAGCCGCTTTTCATTGGAAGCGACCGCCAGCAGTCTGGGCCACCTCATGCGCGATGCGTGGGGTCCGGCATGCACATTAACGCAGCCAGCAAGCATCAATCACCCATCGTCGACTGAAGCGGCGCGGGCCGCGGCGATCGAAGCGGCGGGGTATCTCACCCTGCGCTTCTGGAACAACGATGTGTTGACGAACATCGACGGCGTGCTGACGGAAATCGAGGCGGCGCTGGCGACTCGCTCGGCGAGGTCGCAACCCCTCACACCCGGCGCTGCGCGCCGACCCCGGTCAAGCCGGAGGCAGGCTCTCTCCCTATGGGAGAAGTACAAGGGCGGCGCGATCCCCCCAGGGTGAAAAGCGATAAGCTACGACCCCTACCCGCCCCGCCGCTCCAGCTTGCGTATGACCCGACAGGGATTTCCGGCAGCCAGCACATCCGGCGGCAGCGACTTCGTAACGACGCTGCCGGCGCCGACCGTCGTGCGCGCACCAATCGCCACGCCCGGCAGGACGATCACGCCGGCACCGAGCCACGCCTCGTCCTCGATGCGAATTGGCGCACCGGTCGTCATCGTGCCGAGTTCGCCTTTGTCGTTGTTGACAAACCGATCGGCGGCATTGATCTCGTGCCCGCCGGTGATGAGCTGACAGAACGGCGCGATCAGCACGCGGTCGCCGATCGTGATCGGGAAGCAATCCATCAGCAAGCAGCTGTTGTTGACCAGTGAATTGGCGCCGATGGTAATGTTCTTGCCGTACTCGACGGTGATCGGCCCGACATGCGCGGTCTCGTGGACGGAGCCGAGAAGCTCTACCAGCAGTGCGCGCGCCGCCGGAAAATCAGTCTCCATCGCCACGCTGTAACGTTTGGCCAGCGAGGCCGCGGCGATCAGTTTCTCGATCCGGCTCCGGTCCGGCATGAAAAACGGCTGGCCGGCCGGTAGTCGCTCCGGCGCAATCCCGTCAGAACCCATCGCGCGTTCCCCAATCGCTCTCGCCACAAACAGAGCGGGCGACGCGCGCGCGGTCAAGCGTGCTGCTGGCGCCCCTACCGCCGGCCTTTCTTGCCGGCGTGACTGCCCGGCTTGCCCCCAATAGAACGCGGACGCGGCGGCTCCTCCGGCGAGAACGGCGTCTCCGGGCCGGTATGCGTTTCCTTGAGGGAGGGCTTGTGCGGACGCGACTTTTCGACCGGCGTTTCGCGGTCGGTGCCCGGGCCCATGTAGTCGAGCGATGGCTTGCGCGGGCGCTGGCCCTGTACGGGGACCTCTGTGCGGCGGACAGTCATTTCGTCCAGGGTGTTCTTGCGCGCGCGGGATGCCCCCTCACCCGGATCGCCGCGCGATCCTCTCTCTCCCGCGAGGGGAGAGGGTTTCGGGCCCGACGCGCGGCCGCCCCTATTCGCGCCCGGGCGCGAGCCGGGGCCGCCCTCCCCCGGGTTGCGGGCGAGCGGATCGTCGGAGACGGCGAGCTCCAATGTCTCCAGCCGCTTGATCTCGTCGCGGAGCCGCGCCGCCTCCTCGAATTCGAGATCGGCGGCGGCATCGCGCATGCGCTTCTCGAGATCGGCGAGCGTCGCCTTGAAATTGTGGCCGATGAGCGCGCCCTCTTCGGCCAGCCCGGTCGGCACGATCACATGGTCGCGCTCGTAGACCGACGACATGATGTCGCCGATCTGCTTCTTGATGCTCTCCGGCGTGATGCCGTGTTCGGTGTTGTATTCGACCTGCTTCTCGCGCCGCCGGTCGGTCTCGGCGATGGCGCGTTCCATCGAGCCGGTCATCTGGTCGGCGTAGAGGATGACCTTGCCTTCGACGTTGCGCGCGGCGCGGCCGATGGTCTGGACCAGCGACGTCTCGGAACGCAGGAAGCCTTCCTTGTCGGCATCGAGAATGGCGACCAGCGCGCATTCCGGGATGTCGAGGCCCTCGCGCAGCAGGTTTATGCCGACCAGCGCGTCGAACGCACCGAGACGCAGGTCGCGAATGATCTCGATGCGCTCCAGCGTCTCCACGTCGGAATGCATGTAGCGCACGCGCACGCCCTGCTCGTGGAGATATTCGGTCAGGTCCTCGGCCATGCGCTTGGTGAGCACGGTGATGAGCGAGCGGTAGCCCTTCTGCGCCACCTCGCGCACCTCGCCGACGAGATCGTCGACCTGGGACTTGGCCGGACGAATCTCGACGGGCGGGTCGATCAGGCCGGTCGGGCGGATGACCTGCTCGGCGAAGACGCCGCCGGTGCGGTTCATCTCCCACGGCCCCGGCGTCGCCGAGACGTACATCGTCTGCGGGCGCATCAGGTCCCACTCCTCGAAGCGGAGCGGCCGGTTGTCCATGCAGGACGGCAGGCGGAAACCGTATTCGGCGAGCGTCGCCTTGCGGCGGAAGTCGCCGCGATACATGCCGCCGATCTGCGGGATGGTGACGTGGCTCTCGTCGACGAAGACCAGGGCGTTGTCCGGCAGGTATTCAAACAGGGTCGGTGGCGGCTCGCCCGGCTTGCGGCCGGTGAGATAGCGCGAATAGTTCTCGATACCGGCGCAGGAGCCGGTCGCCTCGATCATTTCGACATCGAAGCGGCAGCGCTGCTCCAGCCGCTGCGCCTCCAGCAGCCGGCCGGCGGCGGTGAGCTCGTCGAGGCGGAACTTCAGCTCTTCCTTGATGCTCTTGACCGCCTGGGCCAGCGTCGGTCGCGGCGTGACGTAGTGCGAATTGGCGTAAACCTTGACCTGCTTGAGGTTGCCCGCCTTCTGCCCGGTGAGCGGATCGAACTCGGTGATCAACTCGATCTCGTCGCCGAACAGCGCGATGCGCCATGCGCGGTCTTCCAGGTGGGCCGGGAACAGGTCGATGGTGTCACCGCGCACACGGAAGGTGCCACGGCGGAAATCCATGTCGGCGCGCTTGTATTGCAGCGCCACCAGATCGGCGAGGAGCTGTCGCTGGTCGATGCGCTCGCCGACAGTGAGCGCGAAGGTCATCGCCGTGTAGGTCTCGACCGAACCGATACCGTAGATGCACGACACCGAGGCGACAATGACCACGTCGTCGCGCTCGAGCAGCGAGCGCGTCGCCGAATGGCGCATGCGGTCGATCTGCTCGTTGATCGAGGATTCCTTCTCGATATAGGTGTCCGTGCGCGGAACGTAGGCCTCCGGCTGGTAGTAGTCGTAGTAGGAGACGAAATACTCGACCGCGTTTTCCGGGAAGAACGACTTGAACTCGCCGTAAAGCTGGGCGGCAAGGGTCTTGTTGGGCGCGAGGATGAGCGCCGGGCGCTGCGTTTCCTCGATGACCTTGGCCATCGTGTAGGTCTTGCCGGATCCGGTGACGCCGAGCAGCACCTGATCGCGCTCCTGCGCCATCACGCCGGAGACGAGTTCCTTGATGGCCGCCGGTTGATCGCCCTTGGGCGTCATCTCGGAGACGTTCTTCAGCGGCACGCCGCCCTCGGACTTCTCCGGCCGCGGCGGACGGTGGGGGACCCACGTCTTGTCGCGGAACTCCGGCCGGCCGGTCTCGATCAGCGCCGACAGCGCCTCGACCGTGGCGGTCACCGCGTTCTGCGGCAGCCCACCGACATCCTCCAGGCCCACATCGACGCCCGGCACCGGGTTCATGCCGACCGCGGCGCGCTCCTTGGCCGAGCCCAGCCCGCCCATGGACGTGCCGCGCGCTGTTTTGAAGGGTTTCTGCGGGGCTTCGGCGAAGCCGCGATTCCGGGGTGGTGGCATGAGCGGAATATGGGGGATGAAACCGGCAAAGGCGAGGCCCGGCATGCGCCCGGCCGCATCCCCCGGCACCGACTTGCTGACAGCAGAATGTCAGGAGCCTTTTTCGCGCGGGAGCGGACGCGGCGCAGGCGTCAGCGCCGCCCGGGAGCATTCAAAGAGGCCGTCTCAGGAGAATTGCGTGCCGGCCGCTCAGCCGCCCTGCCCCGGGGGAGTGAGGCTGCGCGAGATGCGTGTGATGACCGGTTCCATCTTGTCCTTGATGGAGGGCGCATTGAGGATGACGACGCCGGAGATGGCGCTGCCGTCCGCAGCGATCGTCAACCGCTCGTAGAAGATGGCCTCGTACATGCCCGTGGCACCATCGACGGTGCGATAGCCGGACAACACGTACCAGCCGGCGGCCTTCCGCTTGTAGGTCACCGTGCCGACGTCGGCACGGGCGAGCGCGGCCTGATAGTATTGGTCGAGGCTCCAGCCGAGGGCGTTGTTCGAGCCCCAGACGGCGACATAGGCGTCACCCGCGGCGCTGGCAAACGACTGGCCGTCGCCATTCTGCGATGGCGTCTGTTGCTGGAGATACGCCATGGGTATGTCGACGGAGTAGCCGAAGCGCGGGTTGACGTAAGTCTGCCAGCCGAGCGCATCGGCCAGTGCCGGCAGTGCGAAAGCCAGCATGGCAAGCACGATCGGCAGCCGGCGCATGGTTGCCTACCGCCTCACATCTTCGCGCCGACGCAATCGGCGTAGGTCGGCTTGTTCGGGTCGCCCTCGGTGACGAAGGCATCATCGCCCTTGTTCCAGAAGACGACCAACTCGTCGGCATTGGCGTAGCGCGCGCCGGAACCGGACATAGTCTGCGGCAACGTCATCGCGCGGCCGTCACTGAGGACGATGTCCACCTTCTCCGGCCAGTACGTCGCCTCGATCGTCCTAGCGTCGGCACATGTGTATTTGACTTTAGCTATCGGATCCGCGGCAAGAGCCAGAGAGCCAGATACGGCCAGGAGCGCGGCGGAGACGGCACCGAATAAAACTGCACGCATGGCGACGATCCTCAATGCCCTATCCCCGCCCATAACGTGCCCCGCTTGCGCGCCAATCGCAAGCCGCGTGCTCGCTTTCGGCCGCGATGCCGTTGCATGCAGCGGCGCCTCAGCCCGTCGCCTTCAGCATGGCGGCGGTTGCCGCGTCGGCAGGGAACAACAGCTCGATGCGCAAGTCCGCATAGCCAACGTCGTAGACCGTGCCGAACTGGGCGATGGTCGAGAATACCGAGAAGACCTGGCCGCCCAGCCGGTAGGAAGACGCAATGACCGCCGGAAGCGGGCCGGAGGATTCCTCCACGGCGGCGCGGCGCGCCTCGTCTGCCTCAAGGCGGCGGATGAAATCGGCGAGCACCGGGTCGCCACCAAGCTCGGTCTGCTCCACCCGCAGCCGCGCCAGCGTCATATCGAGCACCGCGCCGAGATTGACGACGGCGGAGCGGAGCGTGCCCTCGCTGAGAAACGCTTCGATGAGATTGGCAGCCTTGCCCGAGGTGCAGCCCGACGCCGGCGAGCATGGCGGTTGCGGGCGCATTGGCGCGCCGCAGGTTCCAGTGCCGGTCGATGGCAAAGCCCGGATAGGGCGCATGACGTTCGAGCAGCCAGTCGACCGCCTGGCTGAGCGGCGCCACGGCATCCTCGCCCTCGCCATGCGACGGAAACAGCGGGGCGTAGCCGGCGGCACGCAGCAGGCCATTGCGCTCGGCAAGCGGCACTTCGAGCACTTCCGCCAGACGGAGCACCATGGTGCGGCTTGGAGCGGCGCGCCCGGTCTCGAGGAAACTGACGTGGCGCGATGAAACCTCGGCGGCGAGTCCGAGATCGAGCTGGCTCAACCGGCGGCGACCGCGCCAGTCCTTCAGCTCTGCGCCGAATGCCGAAACGCTGGTCATTCCGCTCTCCCCTCAGTCCGATCCAAGGCCGGCACTTTACCACCACCGGGAGTCGCGTCGCTTACCTCGGAGGTAATTGCCGCCGGTCATCGCCGGGCAGACATTCCGCGCCGTTCGTGGACATGAAGGAGAAGCAAAATGACCTCCAGAACGGCAATTCTCTGGCTGAAGATCGCGATCGAGGCGCAACTGCTGCTCGGCGCGGCGATGGTGCTGATCGGTGTGCCCATCGTCGGCAGCGAGTTCGCCATGCTGGTCAACCTCGTGGTCGATCCCGGTGGACCGGTCGCCGAATTCACCCGCGAGGGCCGCCTGCTCGCCGTCATCGGCGGCGGCATCCTGATCGGCTGGGCGGCGCTGGCATGGCACGTGACGACAACGCAGATCGAGGCCGGCGACGCCCGCGGCGTGCGAGCGCTCATGGTTTCGGTACTGGTGTGGTTCGCCGCCGATTCGGCCGGTTCGCTGGTCGCCGGCGTGCCGCTGAATGCCGCGGCAAACCTTGTGTATCTCGTGCTGTTCCTGCCGCCGCTGATTGCCCTGATGCGCGGCCAGCGGGTAGCCATCAGCGCGTGATCGGCAGGAACCTTAGAAATAGCGCGGGGACCGCGTAGGAGAGCCGGTTTCGGCACGTGACGGGTTCGGGCGATGCACGAACCTGACAGGCCGATATGCCGACCAACGATCCTGCGACGGCCCTCGCGCGCTTCGGCCTTGGTCCCCGGCCGGGCGCTGCCACAATCTCCGATCCTCGCGGCGCGCTCATTGCCGAGCTGACGCCCGACGTTGCGCTCGGCTCGAGATCCCGACCTTCCCACGACCGAACAGGCCCTGACCTCGCTTCGCGAATTGCAGGTGGCGCGGCGGAAAGCGCGGGAAATGACCGCACCCGACAAGGCGAACATGGCCGACGCGGAGAAGGCCATGGCCGACATCGACGCGCCGGGCGCCATCTATCAGCGCGAGTTCGCGGCGCGGCTGGACCGCGTCACACAGGCCGACATCGGCTATGTCGAGCGCCTCGTCGCGTTCTGGACCAACCATTTCGCCATCGGCGCGGCAACCGGACAGACGGAACGCGCGCTGGTCGGCGCCTTCGAGCGCGAGGCAATCCGGCCGCACGTGCTGGGGAACTTCCACGACATGGTGCTTGCCGCGACGCGCCACGCGGCGATGCTCTCCTACCTCAACAACGCCAGCTCGATCGGCCCGAATTCGCGCGCCGGCATACGGCAATCGCGCGGACTCAACGAGAACCACGCACGCGAAATCATGGAGTTGCACACGATCGGCGTGGACGGCGGCTACACCCAGGCCGACGTCACCGCGCTTGCCAAGGTGCTCTCCGGCTGGAGCACGTCGCGCGGCGAGAAGGACAACGCACCGGTCGGCGCATTCCTGTTCCGCGCGGCCGCACACGAGCCCGGCTCGCAGACGATCATGGGCAAGGTGTATGCGCAGATCCGGCGAGGATCAGGGCCTCGCGGTCATCGCAGACCTCGTCGCGAACCCGGCGACGGCGCGGCATGTCGCCACCAAGCTGGCGCGGAACTTCGTCGCCGACGACCCGCCGCCCGCTCTGGTCGATCGGCTGGCGGCGCGATTTCACCGCGACCGGTGGCGACCTCAACAGCCTGTCGCGCACGCTCGTCGAGAGCGACGAGGCGTGGGCCGGGCGCGGCAAGTTCAAGACGCCGCAATTGTTTCTCTATTCCGCGATGCGCGCGCTGGACCTTCGTCCGCGCCCGCCGCTGGCGCTTCGCGCGCTCCGCACCCTCGGCCACGTGCCGTGGAGCCCGCCCTCGCCCGCCGGATATGACGACCGTAGCGCGACGTGGCTGGCGCCCGACGCCATGACCAACCGCGTCGATGCCGCTGAGCTGCTCGCCGGCGCGGCAGAGACGAAGCTCGCCCCGCCCGAACTCGTCGACGCGATCCTCGCCGACACGGCGTCAGCGGACACGCGTCGCGCGATTGTCCGCGCCGAGTCGCGCCAGCAGGCGCTGACGCTGCTGCTGATGAGCCCCGAATTCCAGAGGACCTGAGTCCCATGAAACCGATCAACGAAGCCCTGCTCTGTCCCAGCCGCCGCGTCTTCCTCGCCTCTGCCGGCGCCTTCGTCGCGTGGGCGAACATGCCCCGCATCGCCTCCGCCGCCGGCACGCGCGATCCGCGCATGGTGGCGATCATCCTGCGCGGGGCGATGGATGGCCTCGCGGTGGTTCCGCCGGTCGGCGACGCGGACTACCCGGCGCTGCGCGGCGACCTCGCCATCGGCACGCCGGGATTGGAGCCGGCGTTCCAGCTCGACAGTTTCTTCGGCCTGAACCTGGCGATGCCGAAGTTCTACGACGCCTATACGCGCGGCGAAGCGCTGGTCGTCCATGCGGCCGCCTCGCCTTATCGCGAGCGCTCGCATTTCGACGGACAGGACGTGCTGGAAAGCGGCATGACCGGTCCGCGCGCCGGCGACAGCGGCTGGCTCAACCGCGTCGCGCAGGTACTGCCGGCTGGCGATCGGGTCCGCCCCGCCAACGGTCTGGCGGCGAGCGCAACCGTGCCGCTGGTGCTGCGCGGGCCGGCGCCGATCCTCACCTGGACGCCGCCGGGCTTCAAACCGGCCAGGCTCCGACACGATGCAGCGCCTGATGGACCTCTACGCCGAGAACGACCCGGAGTTGGCGCGCGTGCTGGCCGAGGGCGTCGGCGTCGACAAGCTCGCGGCCGGTGGCGGCATGGCCGGCCCGCAGGCTGGTGGCGGCGGGGTAACCGCGTCGTTCGTTGCGCTGGCCGAAGGCGCCGGGCGGCTGCTGGCCGACGACGAAGGGCCGCGCCTTGCCGCGATCAGCTACGACGGCTGGGACACCCATGCGCGGGAGGGCGCCGGCGAAGGCCGCCTCGCGAACCTGCTCGGCGCACTCGACGAGGCGCTGGCCGCGCTGAAGACCTCCATGGGCCCGGTGTGGCAGGACACGGCGGTCGTGCTGATGACCGAGTTTGGCCGGACGGCCCACGTCAACGGCACCGATGGCACCGACCATGGCACGGCAACCACGGCTCTGCTGCTTGGCGGCGCGGTGCGCGGCGGCCGGGTGGTGGCCGACTGGCCAGGACTGAAGCCGGCGCAGCTCTACGAGCAGCGCGACCTCGCCCCGACCACCGACCTTCGCGCCGTGCTCAAGGGCGTGATGCGCGACCATCTCGGCATCAGCGAGATGGCGCTGTCGACGACGGTGTTCCCAGACAGCATTGGCGTGAAGCCACTGGACGGGCTGATCACGTGAGGGAACCCGCGCTTCGCCGCGCATTGAAGCCCCGTCGCAAATAGCCGACACTTCCGCCAGGTTCGAGCGGAGGTGAGGATGAGCGACGCGAGCGCGCAACCGGCAGGCACGAACGACGAGGACGGGCTCGCATTTGCATGCGGGCTCGACGGCGGTGGCGGCGGGCGCCAGCTCGACTGGGAAGGCGTAGAGGCCTGGTCGCCTGCGGACGGACCCATCTGGGTGCATCTCGATCGCGCCTCTCCCCGCGCGGCACGCTGGATCGCCGAACGCGACTACATTCCGGAGATCGCCCGCAAATCGCTTCTCGCCGAAGAAACGCGGCCGCGCGTGTTTTCGGTCGAGACCGGAATTGTCGCGATCCTGCGCGGGATCAACCTCAACGCCGGCGCCGACACCGATGACATGGTGGCGCTGCGCATCTGGGTCGATGGCGACCGCATCATCACCGTGCGCCAGCGCCGGCTGATGACGCCACGGGACATCCTCTCCGAACTGGTCGAGCACCACACCGGCCCGAAGAGCGCACCGGAGCTTTTCGTGCGCCTCGCCGAACGCCTGACCGAGCGCATGAATTCGGTCATCGTGGCGCTGGACGAGAACCTCGACGAGATCGAGGAGGGACTGGAGGACGGCGATCTCGGCGCACGCCGGCGCGACCTCTCCGACCTGAGGCAGACCTGCGTGCGCCTGCGGCGATACATCGGGCCGCAGCGCGAGGCGCTGGCATGGCTTCAGACCGAGCACCGGCCCTGGCTCACCAACGAGCTGAAGATTTCGCTGCGCGAATCCGCCGATCGCCTCCAGCGTTACATCGAGGACCTCAACTCGGCGCGCGAGCGCGCCATGGTGATCCGGGACGAAATCGCCAACCGCCTGTCGGAGGCCATGAACCGCACGATGTATGCCCTGTCCATGGTTGCCGGCGTGTTCCTGCCGCTGGGTTTTCTCACCGGTTTGCTCGGCATCAATGTCGGCGGCATGCCCGGCGTCGATAGCGGCAGCGCCTTCTGGATCACCTGCGGCCTGCTGGTCCTGCTCGGGATCGGCGAAATCGTCATCTTCCGGCGGATGAAGTGGCTTTGAGAACGGACGTGGCGGAAATTGTCCTCGCCCAGGCCACGACCGTACCGGATTTGCCCGGCGAGCCGCCGCCGCAATCGACATTCGGCGACCTTCCGACGCCGGTGAACGAAGCGCTGGACTATCTGGCGCATCTGTACGAGCAGATCGCGCGCCAGCTCTTCTCGCCCAGCGCCGCCATCCAGGTCGGCACGATCCTTCTCGCCGCGCTGATTGCCTATGTCCTGTCGCGGCCGGGCCGTGCGGCGGTGCGGCGTGCTTGGCCGGAGAAGCTCGTCAGCCATGAAACGCGCGGATTTCGCGTGCTTCAGAGCCTGGTCTTCCCGGCGCTGTGGGCGCTGGCGCTGTGGATCGGCGTCATCGCGCTACGGCGGCTGGAACTCGGCAACGACGGTGTGCGCATTGTCGGCAACCTGATCGCCGCATGGCTGGTGATCAGCATTTTCTCGGCCTTCGTCTCGGATCCCTTCTGGTCGAAATCCTTCGCCGTGATCGCCTGGACCGTGGCGGCGCTGAATATCCTGACCCTGCTCGGCCCGACCATCGACCTGCTCGACCGCGCCGCCATCACCTTCGGCAGCACGCGGCTCTCACTATACGTGCTCCTCAAGGGCGTCGTGCTGGTGGCGATTCTGCTGTGGGTCGCATCGGCGATCGCCACCGCCGTCAACATCCGCATCCAGCGAACGTCACGGCTGACGCCATCGGTGCGCGGCCTTATCGGACAGGGCGTGCGCCTGGCGCTGCTGTTCGCCGCCGTCGCCATCGCGCTCAACGCCATCGGCGTCGACCTGACCGCGCTCGCGGTATTCTCCGGCGCCATCGGCATCGGCATCGGCTTCGGGCTGCAGTCGATCTTCTCCAACCTCGTCGCCGGCATCATCATGCTGTTCGAGCGCAGCGTGAAGGTCGGTGATTTCGTGGAGATCGAAGGCGGCATCACCGGCGAGGTGCGCGAAATCAACATCCGCAGCACGCTGATCACGACCAACGACAATATCGATATTTCGGTGCCGAACTCGGAGTTCGTCAACAACCGCGTCACCAACTGGACGCTGCGCGACGTGCTCCGCCGGGTCCGCATTCCCTTCGGCGTCGCCTATGGCACCGACAAGGAGCTGGTGCGGAAGGCCGGGCTGGAGGCGGCCGCGGACTCACCGCATACGCTGCATGGGCTGGCCAATCGCGACCCGCAGGTGTGGCTGGTCGGATTCGGCGACAGCAGCCTCAACTTCGAGCTGGTGGTTTGGCTCACCGCCGAGGCGGTGAAGCGGCCGGGCAAGGTGCTCGCCGACTACAACTGGGCGATCGAGACCGCGCTCAACAAATACGGCATCGAAATCCCCTTCCCGCAGCGCGACCTGCATATCCGCTCGGGCAAACTGCCGGTGCTGCTGGAAGGCGACAGGGGCGGCGCGCAGTAACACGAAAGTGGCTGCCGCGTCATTCGCCGCGCCGCGCGCCCTCCCCTATGTTGCGGCTGGCGGCGAAGCGGAGCGCAGGCAATGGCCAATCAATCCTTTGACGTGGTGATCATCGGCGGCGGTAACGGCGGCATGGGCGTGACCGTCCCGACGCGCCACGCCGGGCTCAAGGTCGCCATGCTGGAACCGGCGCAACTCGGCGGCACCTGCTCCAACCGCGGCTGCACGCCGAAAAAGATCCTGGTGGCCGCAGCCCACGCGCTCGACGAGATCAGCCGCGCCGACCGGCATCACATCAGCGTCGGCCCGGCGAAGCTCGACTGGGCCGCCCTCATCGACCGCGAGAAGCACCTGATCGCGCACATCCCCGGCTCGCTCGCCTCGGCGATGGAGCGGCGCGGAGTCCACCTCGTGCGCGCCCACGGGCACTTCGTCACGCCTAACGCGGTCCGCGCCGGCGGCCAGATCTATGAGGCGGAGAATATCGTCATCGCCACCGGCTCGAAGCCGCGCGCCCTGCCTTTTCCTGGCGCCGAGCTGATGATCACCTCCGACGACGTGCTGAGCGAGCGGCAGCAGCCACGCGACGTTGTTTTCGTCGGCGGCGGGGTCATCGCCTTCGAATTCGCCCATGTCTACGCGCGCGCGGGAACGAAAGTGACGATCCTCCAGGCCGGCGCGCGCTTCCTCAACAAGTACGACGCCGACGCCGTGAAGCACGTTCTGGACGAGACCCGGCGGATTGGCGTCGATGTGCGCGGCAGCGTCGCGGTGCGACGCATCGAACAGGCCGGCGACCGACTGCGCGTCGTCTTCGAGGAAGACGGCGTGGAGCGCACCGTCGAGGCTGACCGGGTGGTCAACGCCGCCGGTCGCGATGCCAATACCGAAGGCCTGGACCTTGAATCCGGCGACGTGGCGACCGACCGCGGCCGCCTGGTCCACGACAGCCACCTGCGCTCGACTTCGAACAAGGCGGTGTGGATCGTTGGCGACGCGCTACCCGATACGGCGCAGCTATCGCCGCTTGCCACCTACGAGGGGCGGATCGTCGGCCAGAACATCGCCGAAGGCCCGAAGCACCGCCCGGACTATGCGGCGATCCCCTTCTGCCTCTACACGATCCCTTCGCTGTCCAGCGTCGGCCTGACCGAAGAGGACGCACGCGACCAGGGCATCGACGTGCATGTCGCCACCAACGACATGCACGAGTGGCTCTCGGGACGCACGTTCAACGAGCCGCTCGCCTGGTCGAAGATCATCAGCGAGCGATCCACCGGTCGGATCGTGGGGGCGCACATTATCGGCCATGGCGGCGAAGACCTGATCCACATCTTCGCGATGGCGATGCGCCACGGCATCCCGACCAGCGCCTTCGGCGACATGGTCTATGCCTTCCCGACCTTTGCCGCCGACATTCGTCACATGGTGTGACGAGACGCCCTCAGGAGCGCAGCTTCTTGAGTACGTGATCCGCCGCGGCCTCGGACCAGTCAGTGGCGACCTCGACCTCCTCCAGAAGTATCGAGAGACGGCTGGCGGCGGCGAATTCGCCGAGCCGGCCGAGAACGAAGGCCGCATAGAAGCCCGGCCAAAGCTCGTCGCGCACGCCCTTCAGTACCAACTTCTCATACTCATGGTGGACGCCGCCGGCGGCGGCCAGCGCTTCTACGAGCGCGGATCTGTTCGGCAAGTCGGCCATGCTCGGATCCCCCCGCGGACAGGCACGTTCGCGAACCATAGCCGAACGAACAAAACGCCGCCCGCGGATTCTCACCCGCGAACGGCGTTTCCCGGAGCTCCGGATGTCGGGACTACATCACCCGGTAGGAGGAGATGATATCGTTGTTGCGCCCGCGAAGCGCACTGCGGTCACGGGTCACGACATGGCAGCGGCCACTGAAACCATCGTCCTCGCAAACCCGAACGCGGGCATCGCCCATCACGCGGATGGAGGAGATGCGGTCGTTCCAGTAGTTGCTAAGGCTGGCGCTGGCGCGGCCCTCGTCGGCGCAGAAGTGCCGGCCCTTGTAGTTAAAGTCCTCGTAGAAGCAGACGCGCGCGTTACGCTGATCGCCACGACCATCGCGGCCATTCCGGCCGTCGGGAAAGCGCGGCCCGCGGGGACCAGTGCCGATGCGAAGGTTCAGCTCGGGAATGTTGAGGCTGAAGCCGAAGCGATTGAGCGGCCGGCGACTGCCATAGCGCCGATCGTTCAGGTAGCGCGCCGCGACCCAGCCATCAGGGCCGCTGTGCGAGACATGGCACCATGTGTAGCCGCGGTTACAGTGATCGACCTCTACCCGCTCGCCATTGCGGAGAACATCTACCACGCGGTTGCCCGTGCTCGGGCCGTTGCGGACGTTCAGATCCACGGAGGCGAACGCAGTCGCGGCATTTGCCGCGGCCGGAAGAAGGACGCTTGCCGCGAGGGCAAGCAGAATTCTGCGAGCAGTCATGCTGTGTCTCCTCTGATTGCCTTGGGGAATACAGAGGGCCAACAGGTCAGCCGCCGCATTGTTCCGAAAGACAGAAAGATCACATTGACGTCACATTACGCGGGAGCCGCGTGGCGACGTGCCGTGATGACCTATTCGATGTGAGGAAAGTGCGGGAGCGCCGTACGGACGACGGCGCTTGCGTCGGCCAAAAAAAAACGGGGCACCGGTGGGTGCCCCTTTTACTTGAGCCCCCCGGACGCCGCGCGACCACTTGTGGGTGACCGCAACGGCGAACCGGACGCTCATAGTGTCGCCGAACAAGCCGGCGACACGCAGACTACTTCTTCTTCGCAGCCGGCTTTTTCGCGGCAGTCTTTTTCGCCGGCTTCTTCGCGGCGGCCTTCTTCGCAGGCTTGCGAGTTGCTGTCTTAGCCAATTGAGATTCTCCTCTCCAATGCTGAGCCACGAATCGGCTCAGGTGCATTGTAGTGCAACTTGCGAGTTAACAACGCGCTAATTCTAAAAAGAACGACACCGCGTTGAGCATCGACAGCGCGCGTATCGAGACGCTATCGAGTGCATCGCCATCGACATCGGGCGAGGTTACTTGTCAACAGCCGGGATCGACCGATGACTCTCTCGACGCATGTGTCAGTCCGTTGCGCGGTGTCCGTCGCGGTTGTCGCGTTCCTCTCCGGAGGCGCGCACGCGGCGAGCGAGATCGGCAAAGCGAGCGCCATCACAACGTCAGTGACCGCGACTCGCGACGATGGCGAGACGACGCTGAAGACTGGCGACCAGGTCTTCGCCGGCCAGACGGTAAGCACCGATGCCAACGGCGTCGGGCAGTTCGAATTTCGCGACAAGACCAAGCTGGCGATTGGTCCGGGATCGACCATCGTTCTCGACGATTTCATTTATGATTCAAAGGGTTCAGGATCGAAGGTGGTGCTCGACCTGACACGCGGAACGTTCCGCTTCATTACCGGCCGCAGCCGTCATGACGCTTACGAAATCAGGACGCCGACAGCGACGATCGGCGTACGCGGCACCGCCTTCGACCTCTATGTCGGAGACACCGGAGAGGTCGCCGTCGCGATGATCGACGGCGCCATCGAGGTCTGTCCGGTCAGCGCCGCATGCCGCATGCACGACGTCATCGGACGCTTCCTTCACATGACCCGCGACGGCCTCTTCTCCCTCCACGACACATGGGACGGAAGCTTCTTCGGAGGCACGTCGCTGGCCGCAGCACTCCCCTTCATCGCCAACCAGCGACTGCTCGCGCCCACGTTACGAGGGCAAACAAAAATTGTTTCCGGGTACCTCGGCGGAGCCGTCGGAGGGGCCGCGAGCACCGTCCAGAAGACGGTGAAGGCACTACCGACCCCGAAACTGCCGAAGCTGAAACTGCCAAATCCGTTCCGATAGAACGCCGCTCGGGGATCTCGCGAAGCGATCGGTCAGACCTTTGCGCGGACTCTGCACAAACAAAAAAAGAGGGGCCACACCGGCCCCTCTTCATTGCACGCGATTGCTGGCGACGCGATCCGATGTCCTACGGGACGCGGAAGTACAGGCTGAAGCCCGAACGCGGATAGCGATTGCGATAGTAGGGATACGGATAGTACGGGTACGGCTGCGGATAAACGCGCGGATAGATCCGTGGGTAGACCGGCGGGCGATAGACTGGTCCACCCGACAGGTAGCTCGACGAGACCCAGCCTGGTCCGAGATAGCTGTACACACTGCACCAGCCGGGCTGGCAGTAGTTGACGTTGAGGCTGGAGCCAGCGCCCAGCGTGCCGATGCGATGGTAGCCAGTGCCGGGACCGGTGCGCTGGTTGACGTCACCAGTTGTGTAGCTGGTGTAGGCATACGCGACCGCCGGAGCAGCAAGGGCCATGCCCATGCCCAAGGCGGTAACCACAAGCGAACGGACTTTCATCCTCGTTCTCTCCTTTATGCCGGTCGACGCCGGCGAGAGACCACGAGGAACGTGGTTGGCCAGCCGACCGCGCCCGGTTGTCCACCGGACGTTCGACCCCCCTCCTGCCCGCAGTATGCCGCTGAATTGTGACAGGGCAAGCGCGGGATTCTGCGTAGATATAAAGAGGGGAGGAAGGGAGCCCGCGGGGGCGATGGCTCCCTTCCGGCCGCTAGGACGCTACGAGCCCAAGGTCTCCTTGAAGAACGCAAGCGTTCGCGACCATGCCAGATCGGCCGCCGCCTTGTCGTAGCGCGCTTCCGACGTATCGTTGTTGAAGGCGTGGTTAGCGCCGTCATAGATGAATATCTGGTAGTCGACGCCGGCTGCCTTCAGCGCGGCCTCATAGTCGGGAATGCCGGCGTTCACCCGCTGGTCGAGCCCGGCGTAATGCAGCATCAGCCGCGCCTTTATCTTGGCGGCGTCTTCCGCCGAAGGCTGCGCACCGTAGTAGGCGACGCCGGCGGCGAGGTCCGGACTGGCGACCGCCATCTGGTTGACGATGCCGCCGCCGAAGCAGAAGCCGACCGCACCGACCTTGCCGTTACTGTCCGGACGTCCCTTCAGATAGGCGATCGCGGCGACCGCATCGGCGACCAGTCCCGACCTGTCGACATTGCGGAAGAGAGCCGCAGCGTCCTCGTCATTGGCGGGCGTCCCGCCGAGGCGAGACAGAAGGTCGACGCCGAGCGCGAGATAGCCTTCGGTGGCGAACCGGCGGGTCACGTCCTTGATGTGGGGATTGAGGCCGCGGTTCTCGTGGATCACCACCACCGACGGCAGCTTGCCTGTCGCGTTGGCGGGCACCGCCAGGTAACCCTTCACGTCGCCGGCCGGTCCGGGGAACGTGATCTCCTCGACCTTGATGCGGCTGTCGTCGGCCGGGACGACCTCGGCCTGCGCATAGTTGCTGGCGATCAGCGGCACGATCGCCGCCGCCGCCGCACCGCTTCCCGCAAGCTTGGTCAGCTTCGTCATGAAGCCACGCCGGTCGAGCGTAAGATGAGTGTACTCGTCGTAGAGGTTGATCATCTCCTGGGTGATCTTGGGCACTTGATTCATCCGTCGCGTCCTCCTCCGCGGCCCGCCTCCAACAGCGCGGGCCCGAGGGATGTAAACGCCTGGCGCGCCTGAATCCTTCGCGCCGCTCACGGCTTTGTGTTCGGTCCGTGAAGTCGTCGGCCCGGCTTGATCCAGCGCAATCCCCTCAAGCGTCCCCTGGAGCAGACTGCGCCCAAGCAACCCCTGAGCAGAGGACAGGTTTCATGGCACGCATCGTCGTTCTCGGCGGCGGCATCGGCGGCATCTCGGTCGCTTATGAGCTGCGCAGCGCACTGGACCGCAGCCACTCCGTCACAGTCGTCTCCAAGTCCCCCTTCTTCCAATTCACCCCGTCGAACCCCTGGGTGGCCGTGAAATGGCGCACCAAGGCGCAGACGACGATCGATCTCGCCGAGGTGCTGCCTGCGCACAAAGTAGAATTCGTTCATGCCGCGGCCGAAAAGCTCCTGCCGGGAGAGAACCGTATCGAACTCTCAAACGGCACGTCGATCGACTACGACTATCTGGTCGTCGCGACCGGGCCGGAACTCGCTTTCGACGAGATCGAGGGCCTGGGTCCGGAGAAGAACACCGCGTCGGTCTGCGACGTCGATCACGCCACCAGCGGCTCGGCTCAGTGGGAGGCGTTCTGCGCCGACCCCGGCCCGATCGTCGTCGGCGCCGTGCAGGGCGCGTCGTGCTTCGGCCCGGCCTACGAATTCGCCATGATCATGGACACCGATCTGCGCAACCGGAAGATCCGCGACAAGGTGCCAATGACCTTTGTCACGTCCGAACCCTACGTCGGCCACCTCGGCCTTGGCGGCGTCGGCGACACCAAGGGCATGCTCGAATCCGCGATGCGCGAGCGCACGATCAAGTGGGTGACCAACGCCAAGGTCGAAAAAGTCGAGCCGGGCAAATTACACGCGGTCGAGCTGAACGAGGACGGCAGCGAGAAAAAGCGGCACGAGCTGCCGTTCAAATACTCGATGATGCTGCCTGCCTTCCGCGGCATCCCGGCACTGCGCGGCATCGAGGGGCTGGTGAACCCGCGCGGCTTTGTCGTGGTCGACAAGCACCAGCGCAACCCGAAATATCCGAACGTCTTCGGCGTCGGCGTGTGCATCGCCATTCCGCCCTACGAGCCAACGCCGGTTCCGGTGGGCGTACCCAAGACGGGCTACATGATCGAGAGCATGGTCACCGCGACCGCGCTCAACATCCGCGATGTCGTCGCCGGCAAGGAGCCGTCGCACGAGGCGACCTGGAACGCGATCTGCCTCGCCGATTTCGGCGACACCGGCATCGTCTTCGTTGCGCAGCCGCAAAATCCGCCGCGCAACGTCAACTGGTCGGCACAGGGCAAGTGGGTCCACCTCGCCAAGGTCGCCTTCGAGAAGTACTTCATGCGCAAGGTGCGGCGCGGCGCGACGGAACCCTATTACGAGAAGGTGGTCATGCAGCTTCTCGCGGTAAGCAAGCTGAAGCCCGGCAAGTAACGCCCGCCACTAGTCTTGCATCGCGACTCAAACGGCCGCGGTGGACGTTGTCGGACCTTTGGAAAACGTCCGGAGACTCGGCGCTTGCAGCACAGGCACGAGACAACCCCCGGAGGGAAGTTGTCTTTATGTCGCACCTGCATCATAGTTTGGAGGCGGGCGACCATCCGGCCCGGCGGGGCCGCCCGCCGGTTGGACTATGCCCGCAAACCGGGAGACTGAACTGAAAAGGTCATGCGATGCGCCAGAATGGCACCGTCAAATTCTTCAACGCCTCGAAGGGGTATGGCTTCATCACGCCGGACGACGGCAGCAAGGACGTGTTCGTTCACGTCACTGCGGTTGAACGTTCCGGCATTGGGGCCCTGGCCGACGGTATGAAGGTGTCCTTCGACACCGAGCCGGACGAGAGGGGCAAAGGGCCGAAAGCAGTCGATCTGCAGGCCGCGAGCTGAATGGCATTCGCCGGCGCCCGCGCCGGCCGAGAACTTCGACAGGCCGCCGGGCAACCGGCGGCTTTTTTTGTTGGAACTGCAGGCCCCGCGCCGGCGCATCGCCTCGGTGGCGAAGGCGGACATTGTCGCCGAACGCGAGTGCCGTCATTCCAGGGCGATGTGACGACGCACCAGCCTGTACTCGTGCCAGATGAGCCCGACGATGAGCACATCGAACGCCGTCAACAGCGCCAAGCCGATCGAGGGCGCCCAGGTCATCCGGTAGAGCTGATAGGCAATGAAGAGGCCGAGCACGACGAGCGAGGCGGGATAGGCCCACGTCTTGTTGCGGAGAAGGCCCCAGACGAGCACCAGTTTCACCGCGCCATGGCTGATCAGGTAGTAGATCGCAAAGGTCTGCGCGCTCACGGAAAAGCTTTCCGTCAGGCGGATCAGCAGTTCGATGATGACGTCCTTGCGCACCAGCTCGCGGTGCTCAAGCCAGTGCGCGATGGCCGTGACGTGCCGATGGTCAAAGACCAGGAGGAACAGGCCGGCACCGACTTCGACGAGTGCGTTCAGCCCCTTGAGGACGATGCTGAACTCGAAGACCTGATGGATGCGCCGCTCGGTTACGCCCGGCATCGGCGGCGGAGCCTTCAGCTATCGGAATGCGGACGGGGGTTCGAGCGCCCTACGCGCTCGCTGCCATCGCCGGCTGCTTCGGCTGCACGTAGGCCGAGAAGTCCTCCATCAGCGTCCGGGTAATTTCCCCGACGGTGAACTTGTACGGGCCGATCTCGGAGACCGGCGTGACCTCGGCGGCAGTGCCGGTGAGGAAGCACTGCTCGAAGTCCGCCATCTCTTCCGGCATGATCGCGCGTTCGATCACCTGGTAGCCGCGCTTCTTCGCGAGCTCGATGACCGACTGGCGGGTGATGCCGTCGAGGAAGCAATCCGGTTTCGGCGTGTGGATGACGCCGTCCTTGACGAAGAAGACGTTGGCGCCGGTGGCCTCGGCGACCTGGCCGCGCCAGTCGAGCATCAGCGCGTCGGCATAGCCCTTCCGCTCCGCCTCATGCTTGGAGATCGTGCAGATCATGTAGAGACCCGTCGCCTTTGCCTTGGCGGGCGCGGTCGCGGGGTCCGGCCGGCGATATTTCGCCATGTCGAGGCGGATGCCTTTCAGCCGCTCTTCCGGCTTGAAGTAGGACGGCCATTCCCAGATCGCGATGGCGAGGTGGATCTTGGTCGCCTGCGCCGACACGCCCATCATCTCGCTGCCACGATAGGCAATCGGGCGGACATAAGCGTCGGTCATACCCTGGCGGGCGAGAAGCTCGTTGCAGGCCTTGTTGATCTCGTCGACCGACCACGGAATCTCGAAGCCAAGCTGGCGCGCGGACTCATGTAGCCGCTTGGTATGCTCGTTGAGCTTGAAGATGACGCCGCCATAGGCGCGCTCGCCTTCGAAGACCGCGCTGCCATAGTGCAAGGCATGGGTGAGGACATGCACCTTGGCGTCCTTCCACGGCACGAATTCACCGTCCAACCAGATGAGTCCGTCGCGTTGGTCGAAGGGCAATGCAGCCATGGTGCTTCTCCTCCCGAAACGCCGGTTTAGCGCCTCGTTTCGTTGGGTCGGGCCGGTCGGCAAAGCGGCCAACGTCTTTTGCGTCATGCCGGAATCGCCGATATGGTGCCGCGGATTAACGGTTGGAAAAACGCCGCATTCGGCGTCCTTCGCTCCTTGGCCGCGACATCAAACCAGTATCGCTCGCAAAAAAATATGTCAATATGACTGACGTAAATTTCAAGTCCAACGAGGACTCGGCATCCCGGCCGAAGGGCGGGACGAACAGCGCGATCATGACGCCCCTTTCTCTTGCCGAGCACCCGGAAGTCGCCTTCATCGAGCTTCTCTATTTCGCCTACCGCGACTTCATCTCCGACCCTGACGCAGCGCTGCTGAAGCTGGGCTTCGGTCGCGCGCATCACCGTGTCATCCATTTCGTCAATCGGCACCCCGGCATTCGCGTCGCGGACCTGCTCGACATATTGAAGATCACCAAGCAAAGCCTCGGCCGCGTACTGAAGCAGCTCGTTGACACCGGCTACATCGAACAACTGCCCGGTCCGGTCGATCGGCGTCAGCGCCTCCTCTACCCGACCGAAGCCGGACGTGGGCTCGCCATGCGGCTACGAGACCCGCAGGTGCAACGCATCGCGGCGGCTCTCGCTGCACTGACGCCTGCGGAACGCAAAGGGGCCGAGCGCTTCTTGCGGCTGATGGTCAATCCCGGCGAGCGTGACAAGGTCGCCGGGCTGGTCAACCGATGACCGGACTGAAGGAGCCGCACATGGCCGATGTCCGCACCGAGACGCCTGTTACGGACGACGCGCCGCATCTTCTCGTCATCGACGACGACAACCGCATCCGTACCCTGCTGTCGCGCTATCTCGGCGACCACGGTTTCCGCGTGACCAGCGCCGGCAACGCCGCCGAGGCGCGGCAACACCTTGCGGGCCTCGCTTTCGATCTTCTGGTCGTCGACGTCATGATGCCGGGCGAGGATGGCATGGCGCTGGTCAAGAGCCTGCGCGAGACAAACGACGTTCCGGTGCTGATGCTCACCGCGCGTGCCGAGACCGAAAGTCGTATCGCCGGCCTGGAAAGCGGCGCCGACGACTACCTGGCCAAGCCATTCGAGCCGCGCGAGCTGCTGCTGCGCGTCAACGCCATTCTCAAGCGCGCCACGCAACCGGACCGGCCGCTGATCGAGCAGCTCACTTTCGGCCCCTTTACCTTCCACCGCGAGAAGCTGGAACTGAAGCGCGCCGGTGAGGTGGTCCACCTGACCGAGCGTGAGCGCCAGATCATGGCGATCTTCGCTGCCGAGCCGGGAGAGACCGTGCGCCGCGACAAGCTCATGGTGACGGCCGGGCCGGCGGGAGAACGCACGGTCGACGTGCAGATCAACCGCCTGCGGCGCAAGATCGAGGTCGATCCCGCCAATCCGCTCTACCTTCAGACGGTGCGCGGCATCGGCTACCGACTGGCGATCGCTGGATAGAACAAGGAGCGCGCGGCAAGCGATGACCACGACGGTCGAGACCGACGTCCCGACCCGGCAAGGCGTCCGCGCTCGTCTGCGAGGCGTCAGCCGCGTGCTCAACCGCGCAATGCCGAAAGGCCTCTTCGCCCGCGCCCTCATCATCATCATAGCGCCCGTCGTTCTTTTGCAGGCGCTGGTCGCCTTCGTCTTCATGGAGCGCCACTGGCAGCTGGTGACGGCGCAGCTTTCCGCGACCGTGGTCGGCGAAATCGCCGCTATCGTCGAGCTCATCGATACGTATCCGCAGGAGGCAGATTTCGAGACGATCACGCGCATCGCCGGCCAGCGCATGGGGCTCAACATCGCCGTACTGCCGCAGCAGCCGCTGCCGCCGGTGGCGCCGAAACCGTTCTTTTCGCCGATCGATCGCGTACTCAGCAACGAAATCGCCCGCCAGATCGGCAAGCCCTACTGGATCGACACGGTGGGGCGCTCCAGCCTGATCGAGATCCGCATCCAGCTTGACCACAATGTGCTGCGTGTCTTCGCGCCGCGCGCCCAGGCCTACATTTCGAACTCGCTGATCTTCATTGGCTGGATGGTGGCGACCTCGATCGTGCTGCTCGCCATCGCCATCATCTTCCTGCGCAACCAGATCCGCCCGATCCTGCGCCTGACAGCCGCAGTCGACAATTTCGGCAAGGGCCGCGCCGTGACGGAATTCCCCCCGCGCGGCGCCCGTGAAGTGCGACAGGCGACAATCGCGTTCCATCAGATGAAAGAGCGGGTCGAGCGCCAGATCGACCAACGCACCGCCATGCTCGCCGGCGTCAGCCATGACCTCAGGACCATCCTCACCCGCTTCCGCCTGCAACTTGCCCTGATCGAGGACTCGCCGGACGCCGAAGCGCTGAAGACCGACGTCGACGATATGAACCGCATGCTCGACGGCTACCTCGCCTTCGCCCGCGGCGACAACGACGAGGACACCGTCCCGACAGATATCCACGCGATGCTGAAGGAGATCGGCCGGCAGGCGCAGGTAACCGGCCACGAGACCGACGTGACCTTCGCGGGCGATCCGATGGTGAGCGTGCGGCCGCAGGGCTTCAAACGCTGCATCGACAACCTCGTCGGCAACGCACTGCGCCACGGCGACCACATCGCGGTGACCGGCAGCCACGCCGAGGGACACCTGACCATCACCGTCGACGACGACGGGCCGGGTGTGCCCTTCGAGGAGCAGGAGGCGGTGTTCAAGCCGTTCTACCGGCTCGACAACGCCCGCAACATCGACGAGAGCGGCACCGGCCTCGGTCTGCCGATCGCACGCGACATCGCCCGCAACCATGGCGGCGACATCGCCCTGTCGCAAAGCCCTCTTGGCGGTCTCCGCGTCACCGTGACGATACCCGCATAAGGCGGCCCGCCGCCTGCCTTCAAAAAAGCCACCCCCGGAGCGACGCCATGCCGATCACTGCCGAAGATCTCGCAGCCCTCGCAGCCCTCGATACGCCGACGGTATGTAACGCGCTGGAGATCGTCACGCCGGAGCGGCGAGCCTACGGATTCAACCGAACGCCGCTTGTCTCCCCGCTGCCGCAAAAGGCGGTGGTCGGCTATGCCCGTACCGCTACCATCCGCTGCCGCGAGAAGCCGGCCGGGACCTCTGCTGACGTTCGTGCGCGCAGGATGGCCTACTACGAATACATCGCCAGTGGTCCCCGGCCGTGCTTCACCGTGATTCAGGACATCGAGGAATCAGAGACCGGCGTCGGCGCCTTCTGGGGCGAGGTGCAGAGCAATGTCCACAAGGGCCTGGGCTGTTCCGGGGTCATCACCAACGGTTCGGTGCGCGATCTCGAGCAGTGGGCCAACGGCTTCTTCGTGCTTGCGGGCTCCGTGATGCCGTCGCATGTCTGGTCCGACCTCGTCGAGATCGACGTGCCGGTCAAGATCGCCGGCATGGACGTTAAGCCGGGCGACCTCATCCATGCCGACAGCCACGGCGCGGTCGTCGTGCCGGAAAATGCGGTACGCGACGTGCCCAAGGCGGCCGCGCTGATCGCAAAGCGCGAGGCGGTGCTGATCGGTGCGGCCCAGCGGCCGGGATTCTCGATCGACGACCTCCGGAAGGCTTTCGCGACCGCCGACGAGATTCACTGACCCTGCGAGCTGCGACAGGCCTATGATGGCATTCTTCTCAGGCTGACGAAGGGCGACGATGGCCAAGGAACAACCCTACATGGCGACCAAGCTCGCCCTGCTCATCGATGGCGACAATGTCAGCGCCAGCTACATGCCGCTCATCATGCGCGAGGCGGCGAAGCACGGCACCGTCGCCATCCGCCGCATCTACGGCCAGTTCAAGAGCGGCAAGATGAAGTCGTGGATGAAGCACGTCGAGGAATACGACATCACGCCGGTCAACGTCTCGCCGCTCACCCGTGGCAAGAACGCCACCGACATGAAGCTGACAATCGAGGCGATGGACATGCTGACCGGGCGGCAGCTCGACGGCATCTGCATCGCCTCCAGCGACGGCGACTTCACACCGCTTGCGGCGCGCATCCGAGCCAGCGCGCTCGATGTCTACGGCTTCGGCGCCAAGAAGGCGCCGTCCGCCTACAAAACTGAGTTCGACCGCTTCTACGAATGCGACACGCTGCTGGCCGCCGAGAAGAAGCAGGGCACCACCGCCAGAGCCGCCCCGACCCCCACCACGGCTTCCGCCGCCGCGTCAACGGCAGAGGACAAGCCGGCGCCGCGCCGCCGCACGCGACGCAAGAAGCCGGCAGCCGAGGCAGCCGAGGCGAAGCCGGCGACCGCGCAGGCGACCGCCAAGGCAGAGCCTGCTGCGAAGGCTGCGGGGAAGGCGCCAATTCCCATGGCAACGGTGATGGATGCGATCGACGCCGCCATGGGCGACGACGGCCTTGCCCACATGCGCACGGTCGGCAACAAGCTTGCCCGGGCCATCCCCGGTTTCGATGCCCGGACCTACGGCTACAAGACGACCACCGAAATGGTCGGCGCGGTGCCCAAGGTCGAGCTCACGAAGAAGGGAAGCGAGACCTACGTTCGCTGGAAGGGCTAGGCCGCCCTAGAACATTCGGCCGCCATCCGGTACCGACTTGCTGGGGCCGATCAGCACGACCTCGCCCCTCTCGTCGGGAAAGCCCAGCGTCAGCACTTCCGACATGAACGGGCCGATCTGGCGCGGCGGGAAGTTCACCACCGCCGCGACCTTGCGTCCGACGAGTTCTTCCAGCGTGTAGTGCACGGTGATCTGCGCCGACGACTTCTTGCGACCAACCTCCGGCCCGAAATCGATGACGAGCTGGTAGGCGGGCTTGCGTGCCTGCGGAAACGGCCGCGCCTCCACGACCGTGCCGACGCGGATGTCGACCTTGAGGAAATCGTCGAATGTGATGCGTTCGGCAGGCTCGGCCATATGTCGCCCCGTCAATGTTTCGAGGCGGCGCGTTAGCACGAACTGATGCCGGGTCTCAACTGGAGGGCCGCCAGAGGAAGAAGGCTCCGAGGGCCGCCCCGACCAGCATTGGCGGGCCGTGTATGTCGCTCACCACCGTCAGACCGATGGCAAGCGCAGCGATCACAATGGCGCCCGAACGAGCGAACCACGGGATGCGTGTCGCCGGCCAGGCGAGCCACGCCGCGGTCGCTCCGAGAAGCCCGGCGATCGCCACCGACGAGCCGGCGCCCACCGGCTGCCACCACAGACCGATGACCTGGCCGACGATGCCTGAGAGAAAGGCAATGATGAGCCATTCGGCCGCGCCGTAGCGCCGCTCGGCGATCAGCCCGAGGCCGAGCGCGCCGAACACGATGCCAAGCTTCTGCACTGGACCGTCGTCATAGGCGAGGAGCGCCGTGATGATGCGCCACCACTCGCCGTTGGCAAACTTCTCGGGATTGCGT
This sequence comes from uncultured Alphaproteobacteria bacterium, assembly GCA_963798195.1. Lineage (GTDB taxonomy): Bacteria > Pseudomonadota > Alphaproteobacteria > Rhizobiales > Kaistiaceae > CAVSRC01. The sequence goes on from CAWCSF010000010.1 coordinate 1,959,519, forward strand.
TCAGCGAGCGCCAGCCAATCGGGCCGCAGTTCCTGTACCGCGGCGAAGAACACGGCGATGGCGATGAGGATCGCCGTACCGGGCGGAATGCGCGACGGGATGCCCATCGGCTTGCCGCCGGACGGCTCAGCCGGCGGCACGCGACTCCGACGGGCGGCGCACAGCGCTCGCGATGCGGCAGGCGAAGCCGCGAAGGTCGTCGAGCATCTGCATGGCGCGCCCGCCACGATCGAGCGCGCGGTCGAGCGTCTTCATCGTCTTCGCCATGTCGGGCTCATCGTCGTTGACCCAGGCGGAGAGCGTTTCGGCGAAGACCAGCACGCTGCCCTCCAGCGCGACCGCGCCGGCAAGCCCGCCCTGCCGGATGCCGGCCGCGGCCAGCATCCATCTCTGCGACGAGCCGGCGATGCAATGCAGCGCCGCCGCAAGACCCGGACTGCACCGCGCCGCCTTCGCCAGACGCTTCAGCGCCGGCTTGTGCGGCGCCAGCGCATCGAGTCGGCGCATGAAAATGTCGAACAGGCGGTCGCGGGCGCCCTCGCCTTCGGCCGGACCGGCTTCCAGTACCGCCTCGTCAATCCGCTTGGAGAAGCCGGCGAGAATGGCGAGCTTTCCACTGAACTGGCCGCGCAGGGTGGCGAGGCTCACCTCGGCGCGGTCGGCGATGTCCGGAAGTTCGACGGCCATGTAGCCGCGCTCGGCGACCAATGCCATCAACGCATCGATGACGCGGTCGCGCGGCGTTCCGCCAGGCGCGGATGTGCCCTGTCGCTTGGCGCCGCGGCCGCCGGCGCGCGTACGTCTCGGTCGTGTGGCCATGGGTTCACCTCCCGATTTCGCTTCAGGAACCAATCTAGGGCCGGAAGGCGGCGAGTGCGAGGCCGCTCAGCCGGAAAGCTCGCGGGAGCGCTTCTTCGCCGCAGCCACGGCCTTCTTCATCAGCGACGTCAGGCCGCCCTTCCCCATCAGCACTTTCAGCGCCGCCTCGGTCGTGCCCTTGGGCGAGGTCACGTTCTTGCGCAACTGCTCCGCCGGGAGTTCGGACTGGTAGAGCAATTCACCCGCCCCGGTCACGGTGGCGCGGGCGAGCTTCGCCGCGGCCTCCGGTTCGAGGCCAGCGGCGATGGCGGCCTCGGCCAGGCACTCGGCAAGCAGGAAAACGTAGGCCGGCCCGGAGCCGGACACGGCCGTCACGGAGTCGATGAGCGACCTCGTCATCCACCCAGATGACTTCGCCGACCGCTTCGAGCAGGCGCGTGATGAGCGCCCGCCCCGACTTGCCGACCTTGTCGTTTGCGATGGCCGCGGTGATCCCTCGCCCGACCTGCGCCGGCGTATTCGGGATCGAGCGCACGATGGCCGCATCGCCGAGGCCCTTGGCGAGATTGGCGAGCGTCGTTCCGGCTGCGATCGACAGCACGACGGTACCGCGGCCGACGAGCGGACGCAGGCCCGGCAGGATGTCGCCGATGATCTGCGGCTTAACGGCGACCACGATGACCTTGGCCGTGACCTCCTTCGGCGCCTCCGGCAATTCGCGGACGCCGGCCTTGGCGAGGAAGGCGGCGCTGTCCGGCGGCGGCGCGGGATCGATGACCACCACCGCCTTGCGATCGAGCCCGTTGTCGAGCCAGCCCTTGAGCATCGCGCCGCCCATCTTGCCGGCGCCGACAAGCACGAGCGGATTCGTTTTGGTGAAGGAGGAAGCGAGGGTCATGGACAGGCTCCGGCGAAAGCGGAACCTAGTCGCAGCAACGGGCGCACTTCAAGCGCAACCATCTATTGGATCTCCGCGTGCGCGGAGACACAAGGGCCTACGCCTCGCCGGCGGTCTCGAAGAGCACTGTCTCCAGCGCTTCGCTTGCCGACTTGCCGGCCCAGACGACGAACTGGAAGGCCTGGTAGTAGCGCTCGCAGGCTTCGATCGCGGTGAGCAGAAGGCGCTCGACCTGGGCGTTGCTCGGCTCGACGCCGCCGGAGAGCAGCAGCGCCTGGCGATACATCACCACGCCTTCCTGGTTCCACAGATCGAAATGGCCGATCCACATCTGCTCGTTGACCGCGGAGAGGAGCCGCATCACTTCGATCTTGCGAATTTCCGGCACCTTGAGGTCGAAGGCGCAGGCGAGATGAATTGCCTCGCGCTCTTCCATCCAAGAGAACGAGATCTGGTAGTCGCACCAGTTCCCGCCGACGACGATGTTCAGCTCGTCATCGCCGGACCGTTCAAACGCCCAGTCATTCAGCGCCGCGATCTGCTCGATCACGTCGACCGGGTGGGCAATACGCTCTTGTTCGATGTCGATGAGGCTCATGGACCGGCCTTGGGCTAGGGTCGGAGAAACATCATTGGAACTCAACCAGTACCGACAATGCGGCGCGCCCGGGGCAGCCGCGCCGAATCTGTGTTGAGAATCAGTATATAGGCCCCGGACGTTAAGACGCCACAATTGCTTGTGGACAACGTTAGCGGCGCTGTCGCGGGGTGCGTTCGCCTATTCGTTAGGCGGCTTCGGAGCGCGCGAGGCTCGTTTTGGCTTGGTTTCGCCACCCTGCGCCGCTTCCAGCGCGGCGATCCGCGCTTTCAGCTTCTCGTTCTCGGCGGCCGTCTTCGACGCCATCTCCTTCACGACGTCGAATTCCTCGCGCTTGACCAGATCGAGGTCCGCGACGAACCGCTCCATCTGCGTGCGGAACACGCTTTCGGCCTCGCGTTTGACGCCTTGGGCGACGCTCGCCGCATCCCCCATCAGCCGGGCCATTTCGTCGAAGAGACGGTTGGAGGTCTGGGTCATCGGGGTCAATCTCCATCGGAACCGGCTTCTCTCTTACTATGGCGATGGCACCGGGCACCCGCAAGGCGGCGGAAACCCGCGCCTTGACCCTGCACCACGTCCGGCGCAGTTTGCCGCCCGAATCCGGGAAAGCTGATGCCACTTCTCGCCCTGCCCTTCCCCGCCATCGACCCGATCCTGATCCAGATCGGCCCGTTCGCCGTGCGCTGGTACGCGCTGGCCTACATCGTCGGCATCTTCCTCGGCTGGTGGTACGCCAAGCGGCTGGTCGCCAATCCACGCCTGTGGGGCCCCGAGGGCGCGCCGATGAAGCCCGCCGACATCGACGATTTCGTCGTCTGGGCCGCGGTCGGCATCATCCTCGGCGGCCGCATCGGCTACGTGCTGTTCTACGACCTGCCCGTCTTCATGGCGAACCCGATCGAGATCGTCGCGGTCTGGCACGGCGGCATGTCGTTCCACGGCGGCTTGCTCGGCACGATCCTGGCGATGATCCTGTTCGCGCGGACGCGCGGCGTCCCGATGTGGTCGCTGTTCGACGTGATCGCGCCGTCGGTGACCTTCGGCCTGTTCTTCGGCCGCCTCGCCAATTTCGTGAACGGCGAATTGTGGGGCCGCCCGACCGACGTGCCGTGGGCGATGGTATTTCCCAACGCCGGACCGGAGCCGCGCCACCCGAGCCAGCTCTACGAGGCGGCGCTGGAGGGTCTCGTGCTCTTCCTCGTGCTCCGCCTGCTTACCCACCGCTATCACAAGCTGGCGACGCCGGGCTTCGTCGGCTCGCGCCTTCATCGCCGGCTATGGCGTGGCGCGCACCTTCGTCGAGTTCTTCCGCCAGCCGGACATCCAGATCGGCTACCTCGCCGGCGGCCTCACCATGGGCATGCTGCTCTCGGTGCCGATGATCGTCATCGGCGTCGTCTTCATGGTCTGGGCATCGCGCCGCCCGGCGCGCAGCGTGGTCGAGAAGGCGTGACTGCACTCGCCGAAAAGCTGATCGCGCAGATCCGCGACAGCGGTCCGATGACCGTGGCCGATTTCATGGCGGCCTGTCTCGCCGACCCGCAGCACGGCTACTACATGCGGCGCGAACCCTTCGGCCGCGCCGGCGACTTCATCACCGCGCCCGAGATCAGCCAGATCTTCGGCGAACTGGTCGGCCTGTGGACCATCGGCGTGTGGGAGATGATGGGATCGCCGGACCCGTTCGTGCTGGCCGAACTCGGGCCCGGCCGCGGCACGCTGATGGCCGACATGCTGCGCACGGCGCACGTCAAGCCGACGTTCCTGCATGCCGCCAGCGTCCACCTGGTCGAGATGAGCCCGCGTCTGCGCGAAGTGCAGCAGCCAAACCCTCGCCGCGTCCGGCCACGCCGTGCAGTGGCACGTCCGCATCGACGACATCCCGCACGCGCCGACGATCTTCATCGCCAACGAGTTCTTCGACGCCATGCCGGTGCGCCAGTTCCAGTGGCAGGACGGCACCTGGTCCGAGCGCGTTGTCGGCCTGAACGACGCCAACGAGTTCACCTTCGGCCTGGCGCCGGTTGAGCAGCGGACGCCGAGCGTGGACACTGCCCGACGGCGCCATCGTCGAGGCCTCGCCGACCGGCAAGGCGGTGATGACCCGCATTGCGGAACGGCTGGTGCGCGACAGCGGCGCGGCGCTGGTCATCGACTACGGCAGCGAGAAGCCCGGCATCGGCGATACGCTGCAGGCGGTGCGGCAGCACAAATACGAGAACCCCTTCGCCATGCCCGGCGAAGCCGACGTAACTGCGCATGTCGATTTCTCGGCGCTGACACGGACCGCAGAGTCCGCCGGCGCAACGGTGCGTCCGGTGATGAGCCAGGGCGAGTACCTCGTGCGCCTCGGCATCGTCGAGCGCGCCAACGTGCTCGGCCGCGGCAAGGACACCAAGACGCGCGACAACATCGCCAGCGCCATCGAGCGGCTCGCCGGACCGAAGGCGATGGGCGATCTGTTCAAGGTGCTGGCGGTCTCCTCGCCCGGCCTGAAGCTGCCGCTCTTCGATCCGCTCAAGGACGGCGCCACGTGATCGGCCGGCTGCAACACGATTCCCTCACAGGGCTGCCGGGCATCGCCCACGGCTTCTTCACCCGCGAAGGCGGCGTCTCCGGCGGCATCTATGCCAGCCTCAACTGCGGCGTCGGCTCGCAGGACGAGCGCGCGCACGTGCTGGAGAACCGCGCCCGCGTCGCGTCGGCGCTCGACGTGGCCGCCGAAGCGCTGGCGACGCCCTATCAGGTGCACGGCACCGAGACAGTCGTGGTCGACACGGTGTGGGAGCCTGGCAAGGGACCCAAGGCAGACGCCGTGGTCACCAGCCGGACGGGCGTGGCGCTGGGCGTCGGCGCGGCCGACTGCGGGCCGATCCTCTTCGCCGACGCGGAAGCACGGGTGATCGGCGCGGCCCACGCCGGCTGGCGCGGGGCGCTGGCGGGCGTCGCCGATTCCGCCATCGCCGCGATGGAGGGACTGGGCGCAAGCCGCAGAAACATCGTCGCGGTGCTCGGCCCGTCGATCTCGCAGGCGAACTACGAGGTCGGCCCGGAGCTGGTCGAGCGCATTCACCGACGCCGACTCCGGCAACGCCCGCTACTTCAAGCCGTCGGAACGACCCGGGCACTCCATGTTCGACCTGCCCGGCTATACCATCACGCGCCTACGGGCGGCCGGGGTCGCCGCGGCCAGCATGGGCCTGTGCACCTATGCCGAACCCGAACGGTTCTTTTCCTACCGCCGGGCCACCCACCGCGGCGAGCCCGACTACGGCCGGCTGCTCTCGGCCATCGTGCTTACCGAATAGACAACACGGAAGGCGCCAAAGCCGTTGCCATGCCCGCCCCGGCATTGCTACAAGGCCGCGGCGTCATCCAACTGTCGCTTAGCCGGATTCGCCTCCCGCTCGCGGCTCCCACCACGGACGCTGGCATGAAACTCGTCGCCGGGAACTCCAATCGCCCCCTTGCCGAGGCGATCGCGGCCTATCTCGAAATTCCCCTCGCCAAATGCATGGTGCGGCGCTTCGCCGACCAGGAGATCTTCGTCGAAATCCAGGAAAACGTCCGTGGCGAGGACGTGTTCGTCATCCAGTCGACGAGCTACCCCGCCAACGACAACATGATGGAACTGCTGATCATCATGGATGCCGCCGCGGCGCTCGTCTGCCCGCCGGATCACCGCCGTGCTGCCTTATTTCGGCTACGCCCGGCAGGACCGGCGCGCCGCCGGCCGCACGCCGATCTCGGCAAAGCTGGTCGCCAACCTGATCACCGAGGCCGGCGCCCACCGCGTGCTGACGCTCGACCTTCACGCCGGGCAGATCCAGGGCTTCTTCGACATCCCGACCGACAACCTCTTCTCGGTGCCGGTGATGAGCGCGCGACATCAAGGCCCACCACGACCTGCGCAACGTCATGGTGGTCTCGCCGGACGTCGGCGGCGTGGTGCGCGCCCGCGCGCTCGCCAAGCGCATCGACGCGCCACTCGCCATCGTCGACAAGCGCCGCGAGCGCCCCGGCGAGGCCGAGGTGATGAACATCATCGGCGACGTCTCCGGCCGCCGCTGCATCCTGTTCGACGACATCGTCGATTCCGGCGGCACGCTCTGCAATGCCGCCGAGGCGCTGATGGATGCCGGCGCCGCTTCGGTGCGGCCTACATCACCCATGGCGTGCTGTCCGGCGGAGCCGTCGCCCGGGTCACCGCCTCGCGCATCGAGGAACTGGTCATCACCGACTCGATCCAGCCGACCGAGGCGGTGCTGGCCGCATCGAACATCCGCGTGACGCCGATCGCGGCGCTGATCGGCGAGGCGATCGCGCGCACGGCAAGCGAGAAGTCGGTCTCGAGCCTGTTCGACTAGCGTTCCGGTACGCCGACGCGGCGACGCGCCGGCCGACCCGGTGGCGAAGCGCGGCCTGGAGGCTGTCCAGGCCTCTGCCGTGCGCGCCATCCTGCTCCTGCTCGCCCTTCGACCCTGTCGTCATCGAAGCGCCGCGCCAGCGGTCGATCACGGCATCGATGAAATCGCTCGTCAAAGACTTCCGTCACGTCCTTGGCCAGATCCGCCACCGCCTCCGCACGCGGTATCTGGTGCGCCGGCAGTTCGTTCAGCACGAGACGCGTCGGCAGGGGCACGCCTTCGCCGAAGGCGATAACCTCGCGGGTGCCCAGCGACGGCACGAAGGCAAGCAGGTTGGCGGCGGCATCGGACACCGCCGAGCGCACCATCGCCTGGTCGCGCTCGTTCGCCATGCGCATGCAGAACAGCGTCGCTGCACTGGGAGATGATGGTGGCGTCGAGCTCGGCCGGGCCGCTGGGTAACCAGGCCGAGGAAGACGCCGTACTTGCGGCCCTCCTTGGCGATGCGCGAGAGCGCGCGGCGCGTCGGGCCGAAGCCGACGGAGCGATCCGCCGACGCGTAGCGGTGGGCCTCCTCGCAGACGAAGAGCAGCGGCGCGGCGCCATCGCTCCACAGGCCGAAATCGAACGCCATGCGGCAAAGCACCGAAACCACAGAATCGACCACCTCGGCCGGGAAGCCGGCAAGCTGCATGACGGTCATCGGCTGGCCGTCGGGCGGCAGGCGGAAGAGCTCGCGCACCACCTCGGCCATCGTGTCGCCGCCGACATTGGCGTTGTCGAACATGAAGCCGTAGCGCGGATCGTTGCGCACCGTCTCGATGCGCGTGATGAGCTTGTGATGGGTCAAGCCGCGAGGACCGGTTCTCGAGCTTGCCCATGCGCTCGTCGATCAGGCCGACGAGATCCTGCAGGCGATAGGGGACCGGCGTGTCGACGGTGAAGCCGGTGGATTTCGGATCGTAGCCTCCTGAGCGTCAGCCGGTCGGCAGCGCTGCGGTTCTGCAGGTACATGCTCTTGGCCAGCGGGATCGTCTCGGAGAGGATGGCCAGTTCCTCTTCGACGCCCGGCCGGCCGCCGAAGATGACGTCGACGAATTCCTCGAAGTTGAAGAGCCAGAACGGCAGCTTGACGTTGCGCGGATTGAGCACCTGCGCGCGCTCGCCGAAGCAGCGTCCGTATTCGTTGTGCCCATCGAGCAGGAAGATGCGCAGGTTCGGACGCACCTCCAGGATCTGACGGAGAAGCACCGCCACCGCGCTCGACTTGCCGACGCCGGTCGTCCCGAGGAGGGCGAAATGCTTGCTCAGCATGTTGTCGACATCGACGAACGCGCTGATCGCAGGATCCTGATGGAGGTGCCCGATGTCGATCGTGACGTTCGCGGCGTTCGCGTAGACCAGCCGCAACTCGTCGCCTTCCGACCAGCGTCGCAACGTCGCCGATGACCGGGTAGTGAGCGATGCCGCGGCGAAAGGCGGGCACGCCGGTCTTGTCGGGGGATATCTCGCCCATCATGTCGACGCGCGCCGTTGCGTGGAAGCCGTGCTCGCGTGCGACCGCCGACGTTTCCAGCGGCGACATCGACGATGGTGCCGATCAGCGTGGCGGTGCCGCGCTGGATGCGGATGCTGCGCCCGACTGTGGCGTTCAGATCGTCGCAGAGAACAAGCGTGGACTGGGGCAGGCCGACGCTGGCCTGCGATCCGCTCACCGCGATCACCGCGCCTTGAAACGCCGAAAGCCCCGCCTCTTCGGCACCTGAATCGGTCAATATCTGGTCCAAGATGCCCCCGGCCTCTCGAAGACGCGCGAGGTCTCCGCGCTCCTGTCTCGCGGGCACGATAATCAGCCTCCGTACAAATGCGGTTAATCGCAGGCTGAAAATCGCCGGAGAAACCCGCCTAACGGGAACTTTGGAGCGCAGGCTTAATAAAGGCTGACTGGCGCGCCCGGCCGCCGTTTGCCTTTTGTCCCCACCTCCCCTATAAGCCCGCCTGCCGCGCCGACACCCCTGGAGGCACGCGGTTAATAGCCAAACTCAAGGAGTTTCCGATGGGCGCTACCTACGAGCTCACGGCGACGGTTCGCGAGAAGGTGGGCAAGGGGGCCGCCCGCTCGGTTCGTCGTCAGGGCATGATTCCCGCCGTAATCTACGGCGGCAACAAACCTCCGATCACCATCAGCCTGCCCGGCCGGGAGGTCTTCCTCAAGATCCACGGCGGCGGCTTCTATACGACGCTGGCGACCATCGACGGTCGACGGCGAGAAGATTCAGACCATCCCCCGCGACTACCAGCTCGACCCGGTCAGCGACCGGCCGATGCATGTCGACTTCATGCGCGTGACGCCGGACTCGTTCATCACGATCGAAATCCCGGTGCACTTCCTCAACGAGAGCCAGGCGCCAGGCATCAAGCGCGGCGGCGTGCTGAACGTCGTGCGTCACCGCTTCTCGGTGATCTGCCGCGCCGACAGCATTCCCGACCACGTCGACGCCGACCTCACCGGCCTCGACATCAACGACTCGCTGCACATCTCGGCACTAGCTCTGCCCGATGGCGTACGCCCGACGATCAAGCGCGACTTCACCATCGCGACGATCGCCGCGCCGGCCGCGATCAAGGAAGAGATGCGCACGGCCGCCGAAGCCGCGGCCAAAGCCGCCACCGACGCTGCCGCTGCCGAGGAAGCTGGAGCCGAGGGCGCCGCCCCGGCGGAAGGCGCCGCGGGAACCGGCGCGAAGCCGGCGCCGGGCGCTGCTCCTGCGGCAAAGCCAGAGGCCGCCAAGAAGTAGGGCCGGCCGCATCGGGTCAACGGGAGAGCCGCAATGCTCCTCATCGTCGGCCTCGGAAATCCGGGCGCACAATACGCGCGCCAGCGTCACAATGTCGGCTTCATGGCTGCCGACGTGATCCACACCCGCCACGGCTTCACGCCGTGGCGGCGTCGTTTTCAGGGTGAGATCTCGGAGGGCACGCTCTCCGGCGAGAAGGTGCTGCTGCTCAAGCCGCAGACCTACATGAACGAGTCGGGCCGCGCCGTTCAGGCCGCCGCCGCTTTCTACAAGATCAAGCCGGAAGACATCGTCGTCATCCACGACGAGGTCGACCTGCCGCCGGGCAAGACACGCATCAAGATCGGCGGCGGCGCCGCCGGACATAACGGCCTTCGCTCCATCGACGGCGCCATCGGCGACGGCTATCGGCGCGTGCGCGTCGGCGTCGGCCATCCTGGCGTCAAGGAAGCCGTACCGCACTACGTGCTGCACGACTTCGCCAAGGCGGACACCGCGTGGCTGCTACCGCTGCTTGACGCCATCGCCGACAATGCCGCCCTGCTCGCCGAGGGCAAGGACCCGACCTTCGCCAACCGGCTGCACGCCGCCACCGGGCGAGGACAAGCCCGGGAAAAAGAGCAAGGTCGACAAGGGCTTGGCGGATACACCGGAATCAACCTCCGAGGCACCTCAAGCAAAGTCTGAAGACGCGAAGAAGCCCCACGAGGGGCCCTTTGCCCGCGGGCTCAAGAAGCTGTTCGGCGGATAAGACGGCAAGAATCGAGAACGCTCCACGGGGGGAGACGCCGTGGAGCGTTCTCAAACAGTGCCGGCCCTACTTGGGCAGCAGCACCTTGTCGATGACGTGGATGACGCCGTTGGACTGATTGACGTCGGCGATCGTGATCTTCGCGGCGCCACCATTCTGGTCGATTACGTAGAAGGAACCGCCCTTCCGCTGGATGGTGATGGGCTTGCCCGCCACCGTGGACAGGTTGAGGCGCTTGCCGCCCATCGTCTTCGCCTTGATGTCGGCGGACGACAGGTTACCTGCCACGACGTGGTAGGTCAGGATCGTGACCAGTTGATCCTTGTTCTCGGGCTTCAGCAGCGTGTCGACCGTACCGGCCGGCAGCGCATCGAAAGCCGCGTTGACTGGCGCGAAGACGGTGAACGGACCCGCGCTGGACAACGTGTCGACCAAGCCGGCGGCCTTCACCGCGGCGACGAGTGTGGTGTGATCCTTTGAATTGACGGCATTCTCGACAATGTTCTTCGACGGATACATCGGCGCACCGCCAACCATCACGGTGTCCTCGGCAGAGGCGGTGACCGGCACCGCAACGGCGGCAACACCACCGGCGAGCACGGCAGCGAACGCGGCGCGAACAAAAGACCTGTAAGCCATCTGACTTTTCCCTCTCCTTTTGACGCCGGAATTCGGCGGCTGGGAGAGATACGGAACCAATCGATCGAAGGTTTCACCGGCGCAGGAATAAAGCCGCTAGGGACACGGCTCCAGAACGATCGGATCGCCCCCCTGCCCGCCAAGGTCGCGGCAGCCTTCCTTGGTACAGAGGTGCCAGGCGCCGGCCGCCCCCGAATCGGCAAGGAGCAGCTTTGGCTGTGGCGGGAGATGCGGATGGTAGACCCAGCCGCTGCCGTCGAAGACGGAGCCATCCGGCGGATCCATGCCGGCGCCCGAGCCTTCGACACGCGCCTCGACCACGACCAGTCCAGCGGGCGTCACCCGCCACTGCTCGCTCCAGGTGATTTTCTCGACGGAATGGGTCCACGAGAGGGAGAAGGCGGCAACCGCCAGCGTCGCGAGCTTGCCGCCGGCGAGGATGCAGAGGCTCATGCCGGCGAGGCGGCAATCGCCCGGCGTGCCCGCCAGTAGTGCTGGACGAGGAAGAGAATCGCGAGCGCGAAGCCGATCTCGTCGGTGACCGGCAGCGCCGCCACCAGCGTGAAGGCGGCGATGGTGGCGAGACCCCGCTCCCACCACGCGAGGTCACGGCGGAGATGGCCGATGGCGGCGGCGCCCCACAGCATGATGGCGAGACACGCCTTGATAAGGATGTAGGCCACGGCCGCCGGATAGCCGATCTCAGCGGCGAGCGGACCGCCGTCCTGGAGCATCAGCGCCGGCGTGTAGACCGCCATGAAAGGGATGACGAAGCCGGCGAGCGCAATGCGCACGGCCTCAAGGCCGATCTTCAATCCGCTCTCCTTGGCGATCGGCGCGGCGGCGAAAGCGGCAAGCGCCACCGGCGGCGTCAGGTCGGCGAGGATGCCGAAGTAGAAGACGAACATGTGCGTGACGATGAGCGGCACGCCGAGATGGAGCAGCGCGGGGCCGGCGAGCGACGATGTGATGATGTAGTTCGGGATGGTCGGGATGCCCATGCCGAGGATGAGGCAGGTGACCATGGTGAGCAGCAGCGACAGGAACAGGCTGGTGCCGCCGACCGAGACGATGAACTGGCCGAAGGTCGTGGCGAGACCGGTCAGCGTCATGGTGCCGATGATGATGCCGACGGTGGCGCAGGCGACGCCGACGGGGAGCGCGGTCTTGGCGCCCTCGGCGAGGCTGTCGCGGCAGAGCAGAAGGGTCTCGCGCCCGCCGGCCTTGAACAGGTTCCAGGCGATGAGCGCGGCGATGCCGAGGACCAGCGCCATGATGCCGAAACGCAGGAAAGACGCGGCAACCAGGCCGAGTCCGATCCAGAAAACGACGCGGATGACCATCGACGGCAGGCCGGCGACGATGGCCGTGCCGAGGATCAGCATGACGGTGAGCGCAAGGCCGATCGAGCCGGCGAAGAGGGGCGTATAGCCGCTGAACAGCAGGTAAACCAGCACGGCAAGCGGCAGGATCAGGTACCAACGCCGCCGAACTGCATCGAGTGCCGACGGACACTCCTCCTTCGGCAGGCCGAGCAGGCCGCGCTTGCCGGCTTCCAGATGGACCATCCAGAAGGTCGAGCCGAAATAGAGCAGCGCCGGCACCACGGCAGCCTTGACCACGGTGGCATAGGAGACGTCGAGCGTCTCGGCCATGATGAAGGCGACTGCGCCCATGACCGGCGGCATGATCTGCCCGCCCATCGACGAGGTCGCCTCGACGCCGCCGGCGAAGGCGGCGCGGTAGCCGAAGCGCTTCATCAGCGGAATGGTGAACTGGCCGGTGGTCACCACGTTGGCGACGCCGGAGCCGGAGATCGTGCCCATCAGCCCGGACGAGATGACGGCGACCTTGGCGGCGCCGCCGCGGGCATGGCCGACGAGGCCGAGGGCGACGTCGGTGAAGAACTGGATCATCCCGGCGCGCTCCATGAACGAGCCGAACAGGATGAAGAGGAAGATGTAGGTCGAGGAGACGTAGACCGGGATGCCGTAAACGCCCTCGGTGCCGAAGGCCATATGGTCGATGACCTGCGAGAAATCGTAGCCGCGATGATTGAGCGGCGCCGGCAGGTACTGGCCGAAGAAGCAGTAGGCGAGGAACGTGCCGGAAATGATCGGCAGGGCCGGCCCCATGGCGCGGAGCGCCGCGAGCAGCACGACACCGAGCAGGATAACGCCGACGGTCAGGTCGGCAACGGTCGGATAGCCCGAACGGATGATGAGGTCGCGGTAGAAAAACCACTGGTAGAACGCCACACCAACGCCGAGCAGCGCCAGCACCCAGCCGAGGATGCGCACGATGCGCGGATCGTCCTTGGCTGCGCCGATGAGCGGGAAGACCAGCAGCGTCAGGAAGCCGACATGGATGGCGCGGACGATCTGGCTGGGCATTACCAGGAGACCCAGCGCCGTGGCGAGCTGGAAAGCCGAAAAGACGACCGCCAGCCAGAACAGCAGCCTCCCTTCCCTATCGGGCCGGAAGCTTTCAGCGAGCGGATCGTGGACCCCGAGTGCCGGCGCTTCCGCGAGCGGAAGATGATCGGGCGCGATGCCCGAATTGGAAGTGGCGTGTTCCGGGGACGTCATCGGCAGTCTTGGCCCATGCGCAACACGGCGCGACGCGTGAGGCGCCGCGCCGTGAGAAGCGTCAGGAGGCGATCGTTACATCGCGCCCTTTTCCTTGTAGTAGCGTTCGGCGCCCGGATGCAGCGGGATCGGCAGCCCCTTCGTGGCCGCCTCGATGCTGATCGCCTTGGCGGCGGCGTGGGCAGCGACCATGTCGTCGAGGTGTTCGAAGAGGGCCTTGGTCATCTGGTAGACCGTCTCGTCGCTGAGGTCCGAGCGGGTCACGAGAATGTTCGTGATCGCTGCGGTCGGCACGTCCTCGGTCTGGCCCTCATAGGTGCCCGCCGGGATCATCTGCGAGGTGTACGGCGCGCCGATCTTCGCCACCACATCCGCCGGCACGGCAACGATCTGGATCGGGATCGACGAAGCGAGGTCGCGGATCGAGGCGACGCCGAGGCCGGCCGACTGGAGTGTGGCGTCGAGCTGGCGGTTCTTCATGAGTTCGACCAACTCGCCGAACGGAAGGTATTCGGCCCGGCTGAGATCGTCGTACTTCAGGCCGGCGGCCTCGAAGATGGCGCGCGCGTTGAGCTCGGTACCGGACTTCGGCGCACCGACCGAGAGGCTGTGCCCCTTGAGGTCGGCGAGCGTCTTGATGCCGGAATCCTTGGTGGCGACGACCTGCACGTAATTCGAATAGATCGCGGCGACGGCGCGTAGCTTGTCGAGTTTGCCGGGGAAGCCGACGTCGGTGTTGCCTTCCCACGCGAGCTTGACGGAATCGCCCAGCGCGAAGGCGATCTCGCCCTTGCCCTGCTGGAGCAGGTTGAGGTTTTCCACCGATGCCTTGGTCGACTGCACCTGCGTTCGGGCACCGGCAATGTTGTTGCCGTAGATGGTCGAAAGAGCGACGCCGAGCGGGTAGTACACGCCGCTGGTGCCGCCGGTGAGCACATTGATGAACTCATCCGCACGGGCCGCGACATTGCCGGCCACAAGCAGCGAAAGGCCGACGGCGCCAGCCGCAACCAGGCGATTGCCAACAAAGGACATTCTCAACACCTCCCTATGGAACACGGAGCCGGGGCCACTCCCCAAACTCGATGGGGTCCAAACTAGCACCGGAAAACGCGAAGACCACCCATGACTTGACGGATGCGCGCCGGACGGCCAGAAGGCACCCGGCCGGCGGCTCAGCCGGGGACACTCACAGGTTTCAGCAAGCATGGGTTTCAGATGCGGCATCGTCGGCCTGCCCAATGTCGGCAAGTCGACGCTTTTCAACGCGCTGACGCGGACCGCCGCCGCGCAGGCTGCGAACTATCCGTTCTGCACAATCGAGCCCAATACGGGCGAGGTGGCGGTTCCCGACCCGCGCCTGGACGCCATCGCCGCAATCGCAAAGCCGGCGCAGATCGTGCCCACCCGCATCAGCTTCGTCGATATCGCCGGGCTGGTGCGCGGCGCCTCCAAGGGAGAAGGCCTCGGAAACCAGTTCCTCGCCAATATCCGCGAGGTCGAGGCCATCGTCCACGTGCTGCGCTGCTTCGACGGCACCGACGTCACCCATGTTGAGGGCAAGGTCGATCCCGTCGCCGACGCCGAGACGGTGAACACGGAACTCATGCTCTCCGATCTCGCCAGCCTGGAGCGCCGGGTAAACCCGCTGCGCAAGAAGGCGCAATCCGGCGACAAGGAAGCCAAGGCGGAAGTGGCGCTGATGGACGCCGCGCTGACGCTGCTCAATGAGGGCAAGCCGGCGCGGCTGGTCGAGGTATCGAAGGAAGACGAGGATGCCTTCCGGGCGCTGAATTTGCTGACCGCCAAGCCGGTGCTCTACGTCGCCAACGTCGAAGAGACATCAGCGGCGACCGGCAACGAGCATTCACGGCGGGTCGAAGCGATGGCGAGAGCCGAAGGCGCCGGCTGCGTGGTGATCTCCGCGGAGATCGAGGCGGAAGTCGCTCAGCTTCCCGACGCCGACGAGCATGAATTTCTGGAAACGCTGGGGCTGAAGGAGCCGGGCCTCGACCGGCTGATCCGCGCCGGCTACGCCCTGCTCGGCCTGATCACGTATTTCACCGCCGGTCCGAAAGAAGTGCGCGCGTGGACGATCCCCGCCGGCACCAAGGCGCCGCAGGCCGCCGCCGCGATCCATACCGATTTCGAGAAGGGCTTCATCCGGGCCCAGACCATCGCCTATGACGATTTCGTCGGTCTCGGCGGCGAGCAGGCGGCCAAGGATGCCGGCAAGGCGCGCGACGAAGGCAAGGACTACGTCGTCAAGGACGGCGACCTGATGCTCTTCAAGTTCAACGTCTAGCTCAGGCGAACCCCCGCCGCTCGGCGAAGACCGGCGGGATGATCGCCAGGAAGCCGACCAGCACGAAAAGCGTCAGGATCGCCGAGACGCTCCAGCCGGCATCGAGGAGCGCGCCGAAGGAGAACGGCGCCAGCGCCGACGCGATGACCATGTACATGGTGATGGCGCTGCGGATGGTGCCGAGCACATGGGTGCCGAACATCTCGGCCCAGACCGCCGTCAGCGTCGTCTTGGACAGGCCGCTGCTGAAACCATGACAGGCGAAGGCGACCGGCAACGCCCAAGGCTCCAACGACGCCGCCAGGATGCTCATGCCGGCGAGGAAAGGCAGCGCCTGAACCAGGAACATCTTGCGCGCCGACAGACGATCGATGATCTGGCCCGAGGCGAACAGGCCGGCGACATTGGCGATGGCGGCGGCCGGGAAGCTTGCTGCGACCAGCGCGAGAGGCCAGCCCCGGATCGTGGCGATGGTGGTGATGTGGAACATGATCGCCGTGCCGCAGAAGGGCAGTAGCGCCGCCGCAGGCAGGATCGCCCAGACGTAGCGCGAGCGGACCAGCACCGAGAGGCCGGCGCCGAGCTGGCTCCATGCGCTGGTGCCGATGACTGTGAGGCGCGGCGAGCGCGTGATGCCGTGCAGCAGCCACTGTGTCAGCGGCAGGAGCACGCCCAGGGCGATGACGCCGATGAGGGCATAGGTCGGCCGCCACCCGATGAGCGCGATGCCGGCGACGACCGTCGGCGGGAAGATGATCTCGGCCATGGGGATGCCCAGAGCCGTGATGCCGAGCGCCCTGCCCCGCTCGCGGTCGAACGCGCGGGCCGTCGCTGTCGCCTCGACATGAACCATGAGGCTCTGGCCGAACAGGCGCAGAAAATAGAACGAAAGAAACAGGGTGACCGGGCCGACCGCGGAGGCGGTGACGAAACAGGCGATGGCCAGGCCAATGATGACCGCCGCGCTGAAATAGATGAGCCGGATACGGTCGATCAGGTGGCCGACGAAGAGGAGCGTACAGGCCGAGGATAGCGTGCCGGCGAGATAAAGCGCACCGACGCCGGACGGCGTGATGCCAAAGTCAGCCGAAAAGGCGGCGACGAAGAGACCGATGCAGAAGGTCTGGCCCGGGGTGGAATAAAAGGAGTGCAGCGCGCCAAAGGCGAGCGGCCGGATATTGCTCCGGACGAAGGCAAAATAGTTCAATCGGGGGATCCGGCAGACGAGGTGAATGCGTGCCCGGAGCTATAGTCGGTTACGGTGTGCCTGTGAACCATGCGGCGCCGCAATTTGCCCCTTGGCGGTACGGCGGCTAAGCACCCCGGGATTGATCCCGTAAAGCCGGAAAGGAACCGCATGTCGATCACGCTCGCCGAAGCCTCCTCCATCGTCGACGCCGCCCTGAAGAAGGGCCGCGAACTAAACCTGGCGCCACTGACCGTGGCGGTGACCGACGCCGGCGGACACCTGACTGCCTTCAAGCGCGAAGACGGCTCGGGAATCCTCCGCTTCGACATCGCCTACGGGAAGGCCTGGGGGTCGCTCGGCATGGGCTTCGGTACCCGCGAACTGGCAAGCCGCGCCGCCACCAACCCGGCCTTCATCGCGGCACTGGTCGGCGCGAGCGACGGGCGCATCGTGCCCTCGCCCGGCGGCGTACTGATCCTGAAGGATGGCAAGCTTATCGGCGCGGTCGGCATCTCCGGCGACACCGGTGACCGCGACGAGGAATGCGCGCTGGCGGGGATTGCGGCTGCGGGAATGACCGGCCAGCCGGGGACGTGAGGCGCGCCGCGAAGTGCTCCGCGGCGCGCCTGGGTCTCGCTATTCCTTCGGCGCGTTCGGCCAGTCCGGCAGCGCGTCGATCTTCATCTGGCGGCGCTCGTCGGCCGACTTCTTGTAGTCGGACATGAACGGCGCGGACTCAAACGAGCCGTACTCGGGGTTGGCGATGAAGATCCAGTCATGGCCGATATGGGCCATGTTGGCTTCCAGCGACTTGGCGCGATCGGCTTCCGAGCCGGACGCATCATCGGAGAAGTCGCCGTAGTTGTCGCCCAGCAGGAGCAGCACGCGGTAATCCTTGGAGACTGCGTCCAGGCGCGAGCCCTTCTTCGACGACCAGCCCTCCTTCTCCTTGTTCATCAGGAAGGTGTCGACATTGCCACCCATCGGGAAGCCGAGGGCTTCGGCGTTCTTCCGGGTCGCCTCTTCCTGGCCGGCGTCGCGGTTGGTGACGTAGAAGATCTTCACGCCCTTGGAGTCGGCGTATTTCAGGAAGTCGACCGCACCCGGCAGCGCCTTGGCGGTCATGTCCTTGGCCCACACGTCGTAGGTCTTGCCGGAATAATCCTTGCCGGTCTTGATCAGCCACGCCTCGTAGGCGCCGTTGTCGAAGAGGGTCTCATCGATGTCGGCGACGATCGCCAGCGGTTTGTCCGCGGCGTCGGTCTGGTTGGTCGCGCTCCAGGTCTTGTCGGCGATGGCCTCATCGAGCCGCAGCTTGGCGAGCATGAAGGACTGGAGCGTATTGGCCTTGTACTCGACGGAGTTGGAGACCCAGAGGGTCGCGTTGAGAAGGTCGTTCTGGGCAACCGGATCGGCGGCGAGCGCACCACCGGCGGCAAGCGGCATCGCCAGGCAGGCGGCGGCAACCGTGGTCAAGAGAACGGAACATGTTTTGGCAATCATGGGCGCCTCATGGTCAGGATTGTTGATGTCGGGAACCGGCGCGATCGACATGCTTCGCCGGCTTTGAAATCGACGCCTGACCGCGGCGGCGCGCGATTTGCGGCCGGGGGCAGCGCAGGCGGGATGAGCCAGCGTAGCGCTTTCGCGTGGCGGTAGCACGCGGAGAAAGGTGCGACAGGATGTCGGAGGAACGGTTCCCGATGGAACCCGATCACCTCAGGGCGTCGGAGCCTCGGGCGGCGGGTCCTTCTTCGCCTGCTCTTCCCACGCGCGGAAATCGGGATCGGAGAGCACCGCCTCCACATAGGCGGCTCCGGTCGCGGCGAGCTTGATGCCGTAGGTGCGGAAGCGGGTTACCACCGGCGCGTACATGGCGTCGGCGATACTCCAGCGGCCGAACAGGAACGGGCCACCGCCGGTTTTGCCCCAGCGCTCGCGACACTCCCGCCACATCGTCTCGACGCGGGCAATGTCGGTGTTGGCCTGCGGGTTGTTCGGGTTGGGGTGGCGCTCGAGCAGCGCCATGGACAGATATTCGCGGAGCGCACGGAAGCCCGAATGCATCTCCGCCGATATGGCGCGGGCATGGGCGCGGGCGACCGCATCATCGGGCCACAGCTTCGCCTGGGGAACCGTCTCGGCGAGATATTCGGCAATGGCGATGGAATCCCATACCCGCACCTCGCCGCCGTCAGGCCGCTTGTGGATCAGGAACGGTACCTTGCCGGTCGGCGACAAGCGGTTGAGCGTCGCCTTGCCCTCGCCGGTGCGGTAGCGGACCAGTGTCTCCTCGAACGGGACGCCCGCTTTCTTCATCGGCAGCCAGCCGCGGAGCGACCAGGTCGAAACGGTGCGGTAGCCGATGTAGATGTGGAACTCGGGCATGGATCAATGTCCCTCGAAGCTGACAAGCGTGTGGACCGCGACATCGCGACCGGCGAGACGTTTCGCGCCGCCGAGGTCGGGCAAGTCGATGACAAAGGCGGCGGCGACCAGTTCGCCGCCCGAGCGGCGGATCAACTCGGTTGCGGCCTCCGCCGTGCCGCCGGTGGCGATCAGGTCATCGATGAGCAGGACCTTGTCGCCCTTGCCGATGGCGTCGGCGTGGATCTCGATGGTGTCGACGCCGTATTCGAGGCTGTATTCCTGCCCGATGGTGCGCCAAGGCAGCTTGCCCTTCTTGCGGATGGGCACAAAGCCGCGGCCAAGCTGATGCGCAACGGCACCGCCGAGGATGAAACCGCGCGCCTCGATGCCGGCGACATGCTCGATGCCGGCATTGAGAAAAGGCTGCACCAGCCCGTCAATGGCGGCGCGGAGCCCCGCCGGGTTGGCGATCAGCGTGGTGATATCGCGAAACAGGATGCCGGGCTTGGGGTAGTCAGGAATCGTACGGATCAGCGACTTGATGTCGACTCCGGCTGCCATGCTCTCGCCCTGCCCCAACGCAACGCCCCCGCGCGGTCTTAGCATTGCCGGGAAACGGACGCCACGCCGACGCTACGACCAGGCGGCGACGATGGCCGGCAACTCGGCAAGGCTGTGAACGGTCGCGTCGGCGTTCTGCGGTGGCCGGTAGTAGGTGTTCACCATCCAGATCGCCCGCATGCCGGCGGCTTTCGCGCCGACAATGTCCGCTCCCGGGTTGTCGCCGACGTAGACGGCCGACGCCGGAGCCGTGGCCAGACGCGCGAGCGCCCGCAGGAAGATTTCGGGATCGGGCTTGCGGATGCCCTCCGCCTCCGAAATGACAATCGTGTCGAAGGACCGGGTCAATCCCAGCCCGGCGATCGTGTTCTCCTGGATGCTCAACTGCCCGTTGGTCACGACGCCAAGGCGCAGACCAGCAGCACGCAGACGCTCCAGCGTCGGAAACAGGTCGGCCGGCGGCTTGCAGTAGTTCCGATAGCCATCGACGTAATCGGCGACCAGCAGCGGCGCGGCGGCGGGGTCGGCCCCGATCTCGGTCAGGATGCGCGGATAGACTATATCCCGCTGGACCGAGCCGTTGGCGTCGTAGGCGACGAACTTCTCGATGAATGCCCGGAGCGGGATCGCGCCGAGCAGGTCCGGGCGCGCGGCGTACTGCGCCGCCAGGAACGCCGGAATTGCCGTACTGCGATCGTACAGCGTGCCGTCGATATCGAAAAGGACGGCGCCGATCACCCTAGTGGGCGACGCCGGACCAGACGCGCTTCTTGGTGAGGTACATCAGCCCGGTAAAGACGATCAGGAAGATGCCGACCATGAAGCCGACGCGCTTGCGCTCGACAAGGTGCGGTTCCGCAGCCCACATCAGGAACGCGGAAACATCCTCCGAATACTGCTCGACCGTCTGCGGAGAACCATCGCTGTAGGTCACCAGATCCGCCGACAGTGGCGGCGGCATTTTCAGCGACACCGCAGCGTCGAAGTACGGGTTGTAGTAGGTGCCCTCCGGAATCACGATGCCGGGAGGCGGATCCTGGAAGCCGGTGAGCAGCGCGTGGATGTAGTCGGGCCCGCCTTCCTGGTAGCCGGTGAAGAAATCAACGGTTGCCCACAGAACGCCGCGCGGGATGCCGCGCGCCTTGGCTATAACTGACAGGTCCGGCGGCGCGGCGCCGCCATTGGCGGCGGCGGCAGCTTCGGTGTTCGGGAACGGCGCCGGCAGGTGATCGAACGGCTTGCCCGGCCGCTCGAACATATCGCCGGAATCGTTCGGGCCATCGGTGACGGTGTAGGACGCGGCCAGCGCCTTGACCTCGTCTTCGGTGAAATGAGGTCCACCCTCGAGCCCGAGATTGCGGAAGGCGATCAGGTTCATCGAATGACAGGATGAGCAGACTTCCTTGTAGACCTGGAAGCCGCGCTGCAACTGAGCCGTATCGAACTTGCCGAAGATGCCGGCGAAGGACCACCGCTCGAGCGGCGGCTTCTTGATCGGGAAGTGCGCGGGCTGGGCGCCCTCGCCTTCCTGGGCCACGGCGGGCACGACGGCCGCACAACCGATAACGGCGGCGGCGATGAGCAACGCAATCCGTTTCATCGCCTTAGCTCCCCGCTCCGGCGCGTGCGCCGGATTTAGCGAGCACCGATTCCGTGATGCTCGACGGCAGAGGCTTCGGCCGCTCGATCAGGCCGAGGATCGGCAGCACGATGATGAAGTGCGCGAAGTAGTAAACGGTCAGGATGCGCGCGGCGATGACGTAGATGCCATCAGGCGGCTGCGAGCCGAGATAACCAAGGCCAATGCCGGTGAGCACGAAGATCCAGAAGAACTGGCGGTAGATCGGCCGGTAGGTCGCCGAGCGTACGCGCGAGCGATCGAGCCACGGCAGGAAGACCAGGATCGCGATCGAGGCGAACAGCGCGATGACGCCGAGCAGCTTGTTCGGGATGGCGCGCAGGATCGCGTAGAACGGCAGGAAATACCATTCGGGCACAATATGCGCCGGCGTCTGGAGCGGGTTGGCCGGAATGTAGTTGTCCGGGTGGCCGAGGTAGTTCGGGATGAAGAACACCAGCCAGGCAAACAGCAGCAGGAACACGACAAGGCCGAAGCTGTCCTTGATCGTGTAGTACGGGTGAAACGGCACGGTATCCTGCTTGTCCTTGACGGCGACGCCGGTTGGGTTGCCGTTGCCGGGCACGTGCAGCGCCCAGATGTGCAGCAGGACGACGCCGGCGATCATGAACGGCAGCAGGTAGTGCAGCGAATAGAAGCGGTTGAGCGTCGGGCTATCGACCGAGAACCCGCCCCACAGCCACGTGGTGATGCTTTCGCCGACCAGCGGTATCGCCGAGAACAGGTTGGTGATGACCGTGGCGGCCCAGAAGGACATCTGGCCCCAGGGCAGAACGTAGCCCATGAAGGCGGTCGCCATCATCAGCAGGAAGATGATGACACCGAGAATCCACAGCACTTCGCGCGGCTCCTTGTAGGAGCCGTAGTACATGCCGCGCAGGATGTGGACGTAGACCGCGAAGAAGAAGAGCGACGCGCCGTTCGCGTGCAGGTAGCGCAGCAGCCAACCGTAATTGACGTCGCGCATGATGCCTTCGACCGAATTGAAGGCAAGCGTGCCGGTCGGCACGTAGTGCATGGCGAGCACGACGCCGGTGGCGATCTGCGCGGCCAGCATGAAGGTCAGGATGGCGCCGAAATTCCACCAGTAATTAAGGTTGCGCGGCGTCGGATAGACGATGAACGACGAGTGCACGAGACCCAGGACCGGCAGTCGGCTTTCCAGCCACTTCGCCACCGGGTTCTTCGGCACGTATGTAGAATGCTCGGCCATTGTGTTGTCGCCTGCCCCGTTCAGCCGATGCGGACCGTGGTGTCCGATACGAAGTCGAACACCGGTATCGCCATATTCTCAGGCGCCGGCCCCTGCCGAATGCGCCCGGCAGTGTCATAGACCGAGCCGTGGCACGGGCAGAACCAGCCGCCGTACTGGCCTTCCTGGCCAAGCGGCACGCAGCCAAGGTGCGTGCAAATCTGAATCATCACGAACCAGGCTTCCTTGCCCGGCGCTGCGCGGTTTTCATCGGTCGCCGGCGCGTTCGCAGGAAGGTTGGCGTTGCGCGCAAGGCCGTCGCGAAGCTCGGAGATGTTGACCGCCTTCGCCTCCTCGATTTCCTTCTCGGTGCGTTGGCGGACGACCACCGGCTTGCCGCGCCACTTCACGATCAGCGACATGCCCGGCTCGATGGAGGAGATGTCGACCTCGACCTGCGCCAGCGCCAGGGCGGCGGCATCCGGGTTCATCTGGTCGATCAACGGCCAAGCGACCAGGGCGGCGCCGACGGCACCGGCCGCACCCGTGGCAATGTAGAGAAAGTCGCGCCGTGTCGGCTCCGGATGGTCAGCCGTATCGGTACTTGCCAAGATCGGACCCCCAATCACCCCTTCGCAGCGGGAAAAAGCGCAAGAATCCCGCCGGTCGCGACTGTTTAGCCATCGCTATTGGCCCTTGTCCAGTCACCCCGGGGGCTTTGCGCACATTGTCGCGGGTTGTCGGCGGCGTTATTCCGCCGCCACCGGGGCATGGCCGGTTCCCGTGTCGAGGAAGCCGCCCGACTGATGCGCCCACAGTGTGGCATAGACGCCACCCTTTCGGAGCAGTTCGGCGTGGCTGCCCATCTCCAGTATCTGGCCACGATCCATGACCACCAGCCGGTCCATGGCGGCGATGGTCGAGAGACGGTGTGCGATGGCAATAACCGTCTTGCCGGCCATCAACCGCTGGAAACTCTCCTGAATCGCCGCCTCGACCTCGGAATCGAGGGCGCTGGTCGCCTCGTCAAGCACCAGAATCGGCGCGTCCTTCAGCAGGACGCGGGCGATGGCCACCCGCTGGCGTTGTCCACCGGAAAGCTTGGCTCCGCGCTCACCAACGTGGGCGTCGTAGCCGGTACGGCCATAGTGGTCCGACAGATCGGGAATGAACTCTTCCGCATGCGCCTGGCGGGCCGCGCCGACCATCGCCTCGTCGCCCGCCTCGGGCCGCCCGTACAGGATGTTTTCGCGGATCGAGCGATGCAGCAGGGAGGTATCCTGCGTCACCAGCCCGACCTGGCTGCGCAGCGAATCCTGCGTGACGCCGGCGATATCCTGCCCGTCGATGAGGATGCGCCCCGACTCCGCGTCGTAGAAACGGAGCAGCAGGTTGACCAGCGTCGACTTGCCGGCGCCGGAACGGCCAACCAGCCCGACCTTCTCGCCCGGCTGCACCGTCAGCGACAGACTGTCGATGATCCCGCCGGCCTTGCGGCCGTAGTGGAAGCCGACATTCTCGAAACGGATCTCGCCGCGCCCGACTTTCAGCGGGACGGCGTCCGGCTTGTCGATGAGGTCCTGCGGGCGCGCGATGGTGCCCAGCCCTTCCTGAACCGCGCCGACGTTGTCGAAGACGCCGATCGAGGTCCACATGATCCACCCGGACATGGTCGCGACGCGAATGGCCAGGCCGCTGGCAACGGTGAGCGAGCCGAGCGAAAGCGCCTCGATCGCCCACAGCCAGACGCAGACCCCGAGCGTGCTCGCGATCAGAACGCCGTTCATGGTCACCACGGTGCTCGACATGATTGTCACCAGCCGCGTCGAGGCACGGAATTTGACGTTGTGATCCTCGACCGCGTCGCGGGCGTACTCATCCTCCTTCTCGGTGTGGGCGAAGAGCTTCACCGTCTGGATGTTGGTGTAGCTGTCGACGATGCGGCCGGTCAGCATCGAGCGCGCCTCCGACACGATGGTCGAACGCTCGCGGATGCGCGGCACCATGACGACCAGCACAGCGACGAAGCCGGCGATCCAGACCGCCAGCGGGATCGTCAGACGCCAGTCGAGCTGCGCGAACAGCACCAGCGAACTGATCGCGTAGATGGTGACGAACCACAGCGCGTCGCAGACCTGCACCACGGACTCGCGAAGCGCCGGGCCGGTTTGAACGATCTTCGAGGCAATGCGCCCGGCATAGTCGTTGGTGAAGAAGCCGACCGTCTGACGCAGCACGTAGCGGTGCGTCTGCCACCGCACCAGATTGGTCAAGGACGGCGCCAGCGACTGCTGGACCAGCAGGTCGTGCAGGATGACGACCACCGGCCGGGCGATGACGATGACGAACGCCATCCACGCGAACGTCCAGCCGTAGTCGGCAAGCACGTTCTGCGGGCTGGTCGTCTTCAGCAGATCGACGATCGAGCCGACATAGCGATACATCGCCACCTCGATCAGCGAGATGAGCAGGCCGACCACCATGAGCGCCAGCAGCACCGGCCACACCTGCCTGGTGTAGTGCCAGTAGAAGCCGCGCAGCGTTGGCGGCGGCATGCCCTCGTCATGTCCGCGGAACGGATCGATCAGGTTCTCGAAGAAGCGGAACATGCGCCCTACTCCGCCGCCTCAGCCTCGTTGGGCTCCAGATCGAGGAAGCCGCCGGACTGCCGGCTCCACAGGGAGGCGTAAAGGCCGCCCTGACGGAGCAGTTCTTCGTGCGGACCGACTTCCACGATCCGTCCCTTGTCGAGCACGACCAGCCGGTCCATCGCCGCGATGGTCGACAGTCGGTGCGCGATGGCGATCACCGTCTTGCCGGCCATGAGCTGGTCGAGGGACTCCTGAATCGCCGCCTCGATCTCCGAGTCGAGCGCGCTGGTCGCCTCGTCGAGGACGAGGATCGGGGCGTTCTTCAGGAAGACGCGGGCGATGGCGATGCGCTGGCGCTGGCCGCCGGAGAGCTTGACGCCGCGCTCACCGACATGGGCGTCGTAGCCCCTGCGGTCACGGGCGTCGGCGAGGTCGTGGATGAACTCGTCGGCATGCGCCAGACGCGCGGCTTCCACCGCC
Organism: uncultured Alphaproteobacteria bacterium; assembly: GCA_963798195.1. Lineage (GTDB taxonomy): Bacteria > Pseudomonadota > Alphaproteobacteria > Rhizobiales > Kaistiaceae > CAVSRC01. The sequence goes on from CAWCSF010000010.1 coordinate 1,985,307, forward strand.
TCTTCGTCGGAGGCGTCGGGCCGGCCATACAGGATGTTGTCGCGCACCGAACGGTGGAGCAGCGACGTGTCCTGCGTGACCAAGCCGATCTCGCGGCGCAGCGATTCCTGCGTGACGCCGGCAATGTCCTGCCCGTCGATCAGGATACGACCGCCTTCCAGGTCGTAGAAGCGGAGCAGCAGGTTGACCAGCGTCGACTTGCCGGCACCCGAGCGGCCGACCAGCCCGACCTTCTCTCCCGGACGGATGGTGAGCGAGAAATCCTCGATCACCTTGTTCTGGCGCCCATAGTGGAAGCGGGCATGATCGAACGTGATCTCGCCGCGCGGCACGTCGAGGAAGGGCGCGCCTTCCCTGTCGGTGATCGCGATCGGCTTGGTCAGCATGCCGATGCCGTCCTGGACGGTGCCAATGTTCTCGAACAGGCCGGCCGTCTCCCACATGATCCACTGCGAGATGCCGCGCATGCGCAGCACAAGGCCCAGCGCGACTGCGATCGCGCCCAGCGAAATCAGCGATGTCTGCCACGCATAGATGGCGATCGCCGCCACCGCCGCGAGCAGCAGCGAGTTGATGACGTTGAGCAGCCACGTCAGCCAGGTGATCAACCGCATCTGGCGGTGGACAGTGACAAGGAACTCGTCCATCGCGCCGCGCGCATAATCGTGCTCATGGAGCGTGTGCGCGAACAGCTTCACCGTCTGGATGTTGGTGTAGCTGTCGACGATGCGCCCGGTCATCTGGGCGCGCGCATCCGCCTGCTGCTCGCCGACCTTGCCGAGGCGCGGCACGAAATACATCAGCAGCACGACATAGAGGACGAGCCAGACGCCGAGCGCGACCAGCAGCCAGGCATCGCTCGACGCGAACAGGTAGGCCGTGCCGAGCAGCATGGTGACGACGTAGACGCCGACATCCATGAGCTTCATCACCGTCTCGCGGACGGCGAGCGAGGTCTGCATGACCTTCTGCGACACACGGCCGGCGAACTCGTCCTGGAAGAACGAGAGGCTCTGGCGCAGCAGATAGCGATGGGCGCGCCAGCGCACCAGCATCGGATAGGCGCCGAAGACGGTCTGGAACATGAGCAGCGACTGGCCGAGCGTCAGCACCGGGAAGCCGATGAGAATCACGGCGGCCATGCCGGCAAGCTCCGGCCAGTGGTCGGTGAAGAACGTGTCGCGGCTGCTCGCGGCCAGCCAGTCGACCAGGCTGCCGGTGAACGAGAAGAAGACGAGCTCTATGATCGAGATGCCGGCCGTGAGCACCGACATGATGACCAGCCACGGCAGCATGGGCCGCGAGTAGAACCAGATGAAGCGCCACAGGCCGCTCGGCGGCGTGCCGCCGTCATCCGACGGATACGGATCGACCAGGGTTTCGAATCGTTTGAACACGGGCGTGCTCCGGGCAAACCGGCGGCCGAAGCACGCCGGTGAAAAAGCAGGGACGAGGAGCCGGGGCGCCACAGGTGGCGCCCGAACTCAGGCTCCGGACCGAATTTGGATCGTCAGCGAGGCGTCAGGCGCGAAAGCCAAAGGAGACGCGGACGGCGACGGCGGCCGGGGCCATGGTGCTGAGTGGCATCATTCGGCATCTCCTCTGGTTGGCAAAAGCACGCGGGGAAGGTCGGCGTGCGACGCGACGGCGCACTTCCTAGACCCGTTCGCCGTGATTTTCCAGAGGGTAGCAGTCCGCTCCTGACACAACGGGTAGAAGCGTTGCCGGAAGGCAACTATTCCGCGGCGGTCTGCTGGAGCGGCTCATCCACGCCGAGGAACCCGCCCGACTGGCGACGCCAGAGGGATGCGTACAGGCCGTCCTTGCGGAGCAGCTCCTGATGGGTGCCGGTCTCGATGATGCGCCCCTCGTCCATGACGATCAGGCGATCGAGCACGGCGATGGTGGACAGACGGTGGGCGATGGCGATCACCGTGCGGCCTTCCATGAGGCCGTAGAGCTGCTCCTGGATCGCCGCCTCGACTTCGGAGTTGAGGGCGCTGGTCGCCTCATCAAGGACGAGGATAGGCGCGTTCTTCAGCACCAGCCGGGCAATGGCGACGCGCTGCCGCTGCCCGCCGGAGAGCTTGACGCCGCGCTCGCCGACGCGGGCGTCATAGCCCTGCCGGGGTTGTCGCGGAGGCCGAGGATGAAGTCATGGGCATGGGCGCGCCGCGCCGCGGCGATGACCTCGTCCTCGGTCGCTTCGGGCTTGCCATAGCGGATGTTGTCGCGCACCGAACGGTGGAGCAGCGACGTGTCCTGGGTGACGACGCCGATTTCGCTGACGCAGCGATTCCTGCGTCACATGGGCGATGTCCTGCCCGTCGATGAGGATGCGTCCGCTCTCGAGGTCGTAGAAACGGAGCAGCAGGTTGACCAGCGTCGACTTGCCGGCGCCGGAGCGGCCGACCAAGTCCAACCTTCTCGCCGGGCTTCACCGTCAGCGTCATGTCGTCGATGACGCCCGAACTCGCGGCCATAGTGGAAGCTGACATCCTCGAAGCGGATTTCGCCACTTGGTGACTTTCAGCGGCTTGGCATCCGGCGCATCGACCAGCGCGTGGGGCTGGGCAATCGTCTGCATGCCGTTCTGCACCGCGCCGACATTCTCGAACAGCGACGTGATCTGCCGCAGGATCATGTTCGACATCTGGTTGAGGCGGAGCACCAGTGACGTGGCAATGGCGATGCTGCCGACGCTGATCGAACCGAGCGACCAGAGATAGACGGCAAGGCCGGTAGCGGAGACGATGAGGAAGCTGTTGATGGTGTTGAGCGTCACCATCATGGTCGCCATCGTGCCGGCGAAGTCGAGGAAGGCGCGGATCTGCGTACGGAAGCCGGTGAGGACGAAATCGTCCTCGCGCCGCGCGTCGGCGAAGAGCTTGACCGACTGGATGTTGGTGTAGCTGTCGACGATGCGCCCGGAGAGGCCGGAATTGGCTTCGGCAACGGCCGCCGAGCGCAGCCGGACCGGCGGCACCAGCTTCCAGATCGTGAGCGCGTAGAAGACGAGCCAGACGGCGACCGGGGCCAGCAGCCACGAATCCATGCCGACGAAGAGATAGACCGTGCCGGCAAGGTAGATGGTCAGCGTCCAGATGCCGTCGATCAGGCTGCCGACGGTTTCGCGCAGTGACGGGCCGGTCTGCATGACCTTCTGCGCGATGCGCCCGGCGAAATCGTTCTGGAAGAAGGTGAGGCTCTGGCGGAGCACGTAGCGGTAGCTCTGCCAGCGCACGGAGGCGGTCAGACTCGGCACCAGCGCGAGATTGTTGAAGCCGCGCAGCAGCCAGCGCGATCAGCGGGCGCAGAATAAGGACAACGAAGGCCATAGCCGCCAGCGGCCAGCCATAGGTGGTGAAGAACGTGTCGCGCGGAGGTCGTCGTGGCCCAGTCGACGATCCAGCCAAGGAAGACGAAAAGCGCCATCTCGGTGACCGTGCTTGCCAGCGAAATGAGGAGCACGGCCAGCACCAGCCAGCGCACCGGCTTGATGAAATAGCGGTAGAAGGCGAACAGACGGTCGGGCGGCCGCTCGACCGGCGCCTCCGGGAACGGATCGAACAGCGTCTCGAACCAGCTTCTTTTCATGATGTCCGTTAGGTAGGCCTGTCGGGGGCCCAAGTCCACGGGCCGGGGTTACGCGCAGTCATGGTCTCACTCGTCCTCTACCAGCCGGACATTCCGCAGAACGCCGGCACAATCCTCAGGCTTTGCGCCTGCCTCGACGTCGATGCCCACGTCATCGAACCGGCGGGCTTCGATCTTTCCGACCGGGCGCTGAAGCGAGCCGGCATGGACTATCTCCAGCAGGTCCGGCTGACCCGGCATGTCTCCTGGGACGCGTTCCGCAACTGGCAGACCGCATCCGGCAGCCGGCTGGTGCTGGCGACGACGAAGGCCGCCCTGCCCTATGCCGGTTTTGCCTTCCGCGGCGACGACCTGATCCTGCTCGGCCGCGAGAGCGCCGGCGTACCGGATGCCGTGCACGAGGCGGCGGATGCGCGCCTGACGATCCCGATGGCGGCCGGCCTGCGCTCGCTCAACGTCGCGACCGCGGCTGCGATGATCCTCGGCGAAGCGCTGCGCCAGACGGACGGGTTTCCCTGAGATCAAGTGCGGGTCCAGTTGACGGTCAACGGCTCGCGGAAGGCGAAGCGCTCCAGGTGACGCCCGACCACGCCTTCAAGGCGGGTGAGGTCTTCTTCGCTGGCGGCGTCGACGCGCATGACGAGAAGGCCCTGCGCCTCGTCGGCCTGAAGGTCACACGGCCCCATCGCGAACTCGATCCGGCCGGTGCTGTAATCCTCGGCCCAGGTCGCCGCGATCTTGTGGACGAAATGCTTGCACAGCTGGCCGAGATAGCGGCGCGGAGCAGACAGCGGCACGCGCGCGGTGGACGAGAGGGTTTGCACGTCGGTAGTCATCAGATTCGCTCCACTGTGATGGCGGCCGTGTCGAGCGCGGTGGCGACGGCGTCCAACTGTTTGGGCGTCAGCGGTCCGCGCGCCATGCGCAGGCGCAGCGCAAGTTTGAGATTCTCCATCGCCCGCATGATCTGCGGCGCGCGGCTGCTTTCGTTCGTGCGGCCTGCTTCATCCATGCGCGCCAGCAGCGCATCCAGCGCCGGCCGGTTCGCCGCGAGGAATGCGCGGCCCTGATCGGTGATCGCGTGGAGCTTCTTGGAACCGTCCGTCGGCGGCAGCGACCGTGACGTAGCCAAGCTCTTCCAAAAGGGTCAGCGTCGGATAGATGGTGCCGGGGCTCGGGCTGTAGGCTCCGGCCACCGCATCCTCGATTGCCTTGATGATCTCGTAACCGTGGCGCGGCTTCTCGGCGATGAGGTTCAGGATCACGAGGCGAAGATCGCCATGGGCGAAGAAGCGGCCGAGGCTACGACCCCGTTCCCCACCGTACGGTCCATTTCCACGGCCGTGATCGTGCATGCGCATAAAGAACCGTCTCAGTTTCGATATAACGAAATATCAGATATATCGAGACTGAGACGGTTTACAAGAGATCGACGCAGAAAAATCGACGCCCGCTCAGGCCACCTGTGGACGCATCGCGACCACACCCTCGGTCCGTGCCCGCACCTCCGGCGTCGCCAGACAGGTGGCGACCGCCTCGTAACCGGGCGCGCCGGGATACGGCGCGACATACATCGGAGGGCTGTGGTTGGCCGGGCAGAAGATAATCGCCTCGTCGGCGCCGACGGCCGCAAGGTCGAGGATCGCGCTGGAGCGGGTCAGCATGAAGAGACGCTTGTTGTCCGGGCCACGGCGCCGCAGGTGCGCGATCAGCGCCTCCTGGGTGGCATGGTCGAGCCCCTGCTCGATCATGTCGACGACAAGCGACGGATGGCCCCTTCGAATTCCAGTTCGGCGAGCAGCGCGAGCAACGCGCCCGAGACGCTCGCGCCGTCCTCAACAAGCCATTCCAGCGACTGATCGACACGCGCCTTGAGAACCGCGTCGGCGTCGATGCGGGCCTGCGCACCGGCCCCGTCGTCGGCCAGCCGGTCGAGTCCGAGGAAGGCGGCGTCCGGCAGGTGTCTCGGCGAGGCGCTGCGCCAGCCGGGTCTTGCCGCTGCCGAGCGGACCGATGATGTAGTTGAGCGCGCGCACCCGGCTCACCTCGAAGCGCTCCCCACCCCACGGCCAGGGAAGATCGAAGGCAACGCCGGCATCCGGCGTCACTAGAAGCGTCAATTCCCCGAGTGTCGGCGACATACCGCGCGCGAGGTCTGTCCGCATGCGCGCAATCTTCTCCATCTGGTCGGCAAGCTGGCGCTGCCGGCCTGCCAACGTTGTGTGATGGGCGGCCAGCGCCGGCTCCAGCCCCTGCGGGTCCCCCGCCAGAACCCGCGCCACCTGGGCCAGGCTCAGGCCGAGCGCACGCAGCGCCACGATCTCGCCGGCGCGGTGCATCTCGTTGGGGCCATACGTCCGCCAGCCGGCGGCGGTCCGGGTGGGCGCGATGAGGCCACGCTGTTCGTAAAGTCGCAGCGCCTTGGCGGATACGCCAAGCCGGGCGGCGGCCTCGGAAGGATTGAGCTGAGGGGCGGAGTGGGTCACGAATCACCTCGTCGTTGTTGACCGCCTCCTTATCGGGGCAGCCCCAAGGGACGGGTCAACCGGGTGCGTCGGCTATTCGTACACGACCTTCCCCGTCTCGTTCTTCGCCAGCCAGTCCCAGTTGACCGCAATGCCGAGGCCGGGGCCTTGCGGCACCGGCACGCAGCCGTTGGCATCAACGGAGTCAAGATCGTCGGAATAGTCGTCTGCGAAGATCGGGCACTGGGTCTTCTTGCCAGGCACTTTCGGGTGAACGAGGCCGAGCTCGTAGTAGTTGGTGTTGCGGATCGCCGACATGCAGTGGCGTGGGGCGTGACCGGGCGCATGGATCTCGCAATCGAGACCGAAGCCTTCGGCGACATGCGCCAGCTTCATCACACCGGTGATGCCGCCATCGTAGTCCACATCGGCGCGGACGTAGTCGGTGCCCTCCGCCACGATCTGATCGACGCGAAGCTCCATGCCGCGCACATGCTCACCGAGCAGGATCGGCGTCTTGATGATCTGGCGGAGCTTCTTGTGGGCGAAGGCAGAGAGCCCGCCGTCCTTGTACGGGTCCTCGTACCACATGTACGCCGCCTCATCGCACGCGCGGCCGACCTTCAGTGCATCGCCCCAGGTGTTGTACTCGCAGGCCGGGTCGATCATCAGGTCCATCGCATCGCCGACCGCCTTGCGCGTGGCGATCACGGCTGCCGCCTCGCGTTCGATCGGCCCGTTGCCCCAGCCGTGAATCTTGAAGGCGGGATAGCCCATCTCGCGGCACTGGACGGCGAACTCGCCGAAGGCTTCCGGGCTGGAGAGGCCGCCATTCTCATCGCCGTGATAGGTCGAGGCGTAGGCCGGCAGCGTCTTGCGGTAACCGCCAAGCATTTCGGAAACCGAGGCGCCATACGCCTTGCCGGCGATATCCCACAGCGCGCAATCGATCGGCGCCATGCCGAAGCGATCCTGTTTGCGCAGCGCCCGCTTGAGGTCGTTCCAGATGATCTCCCGCTGGAGCGGGTTCCGGCCGATCAGGTAGTGCGCGACCATCGCCACCTGGGCGTAGGAAACGCCGGTGCCGCCTACATATTCGCCGGTGATGCCGGCATCCGTCTCGATGGTGAAGACGTAGCCGCCCTGCGGGACGGACGAGCCCTTCAGGTAAACGTCGTTGAAGCCGTTGTAGTCCTTGCCGAGCTCGCGTGCTGTCCATTTGTACTGGCGCACGGTGAGGCGCCTGATCTTCAGGTCTTTCGTCATTGTCTTCGCGCTTCCCACCCTTGTCGTTGGCTCAATGTCGCGCGGGGGCCCGGCAGGCGCAACGCCCATGCATTTTGCGTTCAATCAAGGCGGCGCGGCCACCGCGAGCGTCCAACGCGGGAGACGAAATGCGTTTCGCGATGTATTACGCCGGAGAATTCCCATGATTGTCCACGTGAACCCGGCCATGCCAGACCAGATGGAAGACAAGAAAGTCCGCGCCGCCACCTGGTTCGCCGAGCTGCGCGACCGGATCACGGCCGCCTTCGAGGCGATCGAGGACGAACTGCCGGCGACCGCCCAGCACGGCGACCGGGCGCCCGGGCGCTTCGTGCGCACGCCGTGGAAGCGCACCGACCACACCGGCGCCGAAGGCGGTGGCGGCGTCATGGCGATGATGACCGGCCGCGTGTTCGAGAAGGTCGGCGTCCACATTTCGACGGTGCACGGCGAGTTCTCCCCGGAGTTCCGCAAGGACATTCCCGGCGCCGAGGAGGATCCGCGCTTCTGGGCAGGCGGCATCTCGCTGATCGCCCACATGCACAACCCGCATGTGCCGGCGGTCCACATGAACACGCGCATGGTGGTGACCAGCCACCAGTGGTTCGGCGGCGGCGCCGACCTGACGCCGGTGCTCGACCGGCGGCGCACGCAGGACGATCCCGACACGATAGCCTTTCACGCCGCAATGCAGGCCGCCTGCGACGCGCACACGGTCGCCGACTATCCGCGCTACAAGAAATGGTGCGACGAATATTTCTTCCTGAAGCACCGCAACGAGGCGCGCGGCATTGGCGGCATCTTCTACGACTGGCTGAACTCGGGCGATTGGGATGCCGACTTCGCCTTCACCCGGGACGTCGGGCTTGCCTTTCTCGACATCTATCCGAAGCTCGTCCGCCGCAATTTCGAAGCGCCGTGGACCGAAGCCGAGCGCGAGGAACAGTTGATCCGGCGCGGGCGCTACGTCGAATTCAACCTGATCTACGACCGCGGCACGATCTTCGGCCTGAAGACCGGGGGCAACGTCGCCTCGATCCTCTCGTCGATGCCGCCGGTGGCAAAGTGGCCGTGAGCCTCAGAACCGGTAAGTGAAGCTGACCTTGACGAAGTCACGGGTGACCGTTCCACCGCCGAAGGAGGCCGGTTGCTCCGACGGGTTCTCCGGTACGTGCAGTTCGGTGACGTCGCCCAGCCAGGAGTGCTCGACCGACAGCCGCAGCGTCGTGTTGGCGAACGGCCTCCACGAGACGTGCGCACCAAGACCACCTGAAAGGGTGAAGTCGCTCTTCGCGTAGGACAGTTCCTGCGAGACCCCGCTGAAACTCGTGTATTGCGCAATGTTCGCGCTGCCAGTGTGGTACGCCGGCGTGACGTAGCCCGAGAAGCCGAGCGTGACATCCGGTGTGATGCGGTAATCGAGCCCGGCGTCCAGGCGCACGCCGTAATACTTGTCGGACGTCCATCCGCTGGTGTCCTGCGTAGACAGGGACGTCAACGGGCTGGGATCGAATATCTCCGATCGGGCGACAAAATTCTGGTCGAAGCCTTCGATCTGCACGGCGATCCCGAGATGCCCTTTCGGGCCATCCGGCCCGAAGGGATGGAATCGCTCACCATAACCCACCGTGCCCACGGCCCAGGTGTTGCCGACGCTGGCTTCGCTCTCGATGTAGTTGTCGGCTGTCGACGTGGTGACTCCGGTCGGCCCACCGGCGGGCTCAAGATAGGTCTGGCCGATCTGCGTCACACCGTCGACGCCGACGGTGGAGTCCCGCTGCCGGAAGCCGAGCCGCTGGCGTAGCCGAAGCCTGCACTGATGTAGCCGCTGCCACCGGCGATCCAGCCGCTGCCCGGCAGGTTCAGGCGGCCGCCCAATTCGAATCCGGTCCGGTCGATGGTGCCCGGTATGCGGGCGCCGAAATGTTCGCCGCCATTCACGACGGTGCCCGATCCGAACACCGAATTCTCGCTCACCACCGAGTACGTGCCGCCCAACCAGCCCGAATAACAGATGCCGGTTGTCGCGGGGGCGCCTGGAGGCAGGGACGAGACGCGACGATCGGGACGAATGCAGCGATCACTCGGCGGGATATCCAGCCCTTCCTTCTGTACAGGTGGCGCGCCACCATCGCGCACCGGAACCAGTTCGCCGTCGCGTCCTATCCTGTACGCCCCGCTCGTCGGCGGCTCACCGTCGACAAGGACGAGGCGACCGCGCCGATCGAGCCGGTAGAGCAGGTTGGCATCGGCCGACGACGCAGGGGGTGGGCATGGCAGACTCGCGATCTGGGTGAGCATCTTGGCGGCGTAGGTACGGACGGCCTCCGCCTGACTGCGCCGCAGGAAGACGTTGCCCTCCTTTGCAGAGCCTTCCGGCCACTGGTCCTTCGGTGTGCTCATGACGACGAGCTGGCCCTTTGCGAAATCCAGCCCGTCGCAATCACCGTCGCGCCAAAGCGCGCGCGCGTTGTTGGCCGCACGGTCGATGCGCCGACGCAGCGTTGCGACCATGACCAGCTGATCGGGATCCGCCGCCTCGATCTGATCCCTGGAAAGGACCGCCTCGTAGTCGGCTTTTGCGGGCGCGAGCTGCGCGTGCGCAGCACCCGTAAAAAGGGCCGTCAGAACAGCCCCCACGCAAAATCTCAGCCACGGTTTCATGGCGCCCCCGAACCCATGCGAGCAAGCCGGCGGGATATGTCCACCCGATCCGGACGCTAGCGCACGACCTGGGGGCCGGCGTCACCAAATCTGGTGACGACAGGCGCGCCCGCCCGGTGCCGGATCGGGCGAAGATCGTGATTGGCCGGCCGCGGGGAACGAACCTATGATTGGGCCATCGTGCAGTTCCCCGGCAACCATGTTGGAGGCGGCCGATGGCAGATGCAGATCGCCTTGTCGGCGTTGTCGAGAGCATCTATGCGGCGGGCGTCGACAACACCCTGTGGCCGGCCGCGCTTCTCGCTGCCGCCCGCTTCACCGGCTCGCTCGCGGGCACCCTCGAAGTGTTCAACAAGGCGCCCGTCGCGATGTACGACTTCCGCATGGGCGGCCTGCCGCCGTTGGCGGAGATGGCGTACCTGGATCACTACGCGCAGCACAATCCCCGTGCGCATTACGCATTTCGCCACCTGTCGCAGCGCTTTCTCACCGACTACGACGTCATCGACGAGCGCGGGATGGACAGGGAGCCGTACTACGCGAAATACCTGCGATCGATCGACCTGCGTTACTTCCTTTCCGCGCAACTTTTCAACACGCCCCACCAGCAGGCGGTCGTCACCATCCAGCGCACGCGGCGCGAAGGGCATGTGAACGGCGCAGACGTCGAGCGCATGCAGCGACTGCTGCCGCATTTTCGCCGGTCGTATGACATGGCGGCACGTCTCGGGAAGCTCGGCGGGGCTGGCGCGGCCGAGCTGGCGCTAGAGTGGCTTGCCGACGGCGTGGCACTTCTCGGAAGCGACGGCACGGTGCGTCACGTCAATAGCGCGTTGATGGACATCGCCGCTGCGGGCGACGGGGTGGGGCTGACCCTGCACCGGATCGAGCTCGCAGGAGTGGCCGAGCGCGCGCAACTGGACAGCGCGCTCAAGGCTGCGTCGCACATGCGGGGCCATGGCGCAGACATGTCCACCGATTTTTCCGTCGCCCGACCGTCCGGCGCCCCACCCTATGTCATCTCCGTCCGCCCCTTGGTCCGCGGCGCTGGCAGGTTCGATGCGGCGGCCAGCCTGATTGTCTTCGTGCGCGATCCGCTTGCCCGGCATGCGGCCGACCTTCGCGTGATGCAGGCGACATTCGGACTGACCGGCGCCGAAGCCGACCTCGCCCACGCTCTTCAGGCGGGAATGTCACCTGCGCAATACGGGCGCGACCGGGGCGTTTCGGCCAACACGGTCTACACGCATCTCCGCCGCATCAAGGAAAAGACCGGGACCAGCCGCATCACCGAACTGATTCACAAGCTGAACGGCACACGCCTGCCGCTCAGGGACGATTGACCACCAGGGTCAGCTCGTCTTCTCGAAGCTGAGATCGGCCGGCGAGATCAGAACCGAGAAGGCCCGGCACCAGATGACCACGCTGGGATAATTGGCGAGGTCGACGCCTTCGGGCACGGCATAGCGCTGGCTGCCCTTGAAGGCGCGGAGCGGGCCAAGGTCGATATACATGGTGGTGCTGACGTCGCCGGTCGCGCGGATTGCCGGCTTCGGCACCAGCAGAACGCGGAAATCCGGTCCCGGGCCGACGGCGAAATCCGGCTCGAGGAAGACGACCTTCTCGTAAACCGAGACCTTGCCGTCGCCGCGATGGATGGGATCGTTCGGGTCCGGCTGGATGAAGCTGCCGGTCGCCACCAGCGCGCCGCGCTCGTCTTCGGTCACGGTATCCATGGCCGGTGGCGGCGGGAACACGAACGGGAAAGCGAAGAAGCCGACGGCGACGCCGAAGCCAGTGCCCAGCACCCCGCCAAGCAGGAAGATCGCCAGCGAGCGCCAGATACCCTTCATGCGGATTTGCCCCTGATCCGAAAATGCCCGCGCCGACCGTAAACCGATTCCGCCGGCGGCAGGAACGATTTCAAGATCGCCAGCAAAATCAGTGTCGTGCAGGCGCGCGCGGAATCAACCTCTCAGGCGGTTGATTCGACACGTGCGGACGCGAACCGGCGTCAGGAGCGCTCGCGAATCCGCGGCGACGCGGCGACCCGCACCTTGATGTCGGTACCGAAGACGACGTCCCAGAAGCCGCTGGTCACCCCGAAATTCCCCATCTCGTCGAAATGGTGATGCAGCATGTGGCGGCGCTTCAGCCGATAGAAGTAGGTGCCCGGGTGGATGTTCCAGTGGTGCAGGATGTGATGCACGCTGCCGTACCAGAAATGCCCAAGCATAAGCCCGCAGGCGAGGCCGATGGCAACGTGCTGCTCGGCAACCAGGTTGAGCGGGAACAGCACGAAGACAACCATGATCGCCAAGCTGATCCAGATCGGCGTGCCGATCAGGGCGAGCTGGTCCGAGTGATGGGCGTCGTGCATGTCCTTGATGAAGGGCACGTGGTGCAGAACGAAGCGATGCAACAGGTACTCGACCAGCGTCCAGCCGGCGACACCGGACACAAACGCGCCAAGCCACATCGACCAGGATGCCGGCGCCTGCCAAATCGCATAGGCCGCCAACCCGGTGATGACCAGCGGGTAAACGACGAAATCTCCGTAGTAACCGATCTTGCCAAGCCGCATGACCGTCCCTCGATTATCTTCGGCTTCGACCCGCATAATATTCTGTCTGACGGGTGAATCGCCAGCGGAATCATGCTGTTTCAAGTGATTCTACTGTGCAGAAGCCATCACCTGTTGCAGCTTCGCACGCAATGCGCGCGCGTCCGGAGAGAAATCCTCACCGATCCACCACGCCTCTACGGCTCGTAGCGCCGCGCCGACAGCGGGTCCGGGCGGAACACCAGGCCCCACAATATCACGCCCGCTCAGCGGAAACCTGGGGATGCTCCACCGGTCGGGCAGGCTGTGGAGAACCTGCCACGCGTCATTTTCAGCCGAATCACTGCCCTCGGCGAAGGCGAGGCTCAGCCCGTCGCGCCAGGCGTTTTCGCGAAGCCGATACAATGCCGCGCGCGCGGTTGATGCATCCGGCAGCGGTCGGAAGGCAGCCCGCGCGGCGAGAGCCGCCAGGATGCGATCACGCTCTGCATTGGTCAGGCGAAGCCGCTGGGTAAGCCGCTCGACGTCTTCTTCGATGCGGCATGCCAGCGCGGCAAGGCGGAGCGCCGTGGCGGACGGCGCCTCCACCATGCGCTCGAACCGGACCAGACGCCCGAACACACCGACATAGCCAACGCCCGCGAGGACCACGCCAAGAATGCCGGTGTCCTGCATCGCGACGACGATCTCTGCGGCGCGTGCCGCTACGACAATGCGGCGCATCTCGTTGCCGACGCGCTCAGCCGAAAGCTCGCGCAACGACTCGCGGGCACGGATGGCGGCGGCGAGGCCGGCCGGGTCGAGGGGTCCCTCCCCGTACTCGGCGCTGAAACGAAAGAAGCGCAGGATGCGCAGACGGTCTTCCGCGATGCGGATATCGGCGTCGCCAATAAAGCGGACGCGGCGGGCAAGAATGTCCGCATAGCCGCCGACCGGATCGTGCACGACGCCGGAACGATCGACGGACAGTGCGTTAATGGTGAAGTCGCGGCGTTCCGCGTCCGCCGTCCAGTCGCGGCCGAAGCGGACGACGGCGTGCCGGCCGTCGGTTTCGATATCCTCGCGGAGGGTCGTGACCTCGTATCCACGTCCATCAACGACGATCGTCAGCGTTCCGTGCTCAATGCCGGTCGGGACCGTCTTCAGCCCGGCGGCAGAAGCCAATGCAACGACCTGGTCAGGTGTGGCGGTCGTGCCGAAGTCGATTTCTCCGACCGGCCTGCCGAGCAAGGCATTACGCACTGCGCCTCCGACAATGCGCAGGGCATCGCCCTTCGCCTCAAGCGCGTCGAAGATGCGTTGCACCTTCTCCGTCGCGAGCCAGTCGGCGCCGGCGAAGCTGGGCAGGGAGGCGCTCATCGCTGCCGCCGCGCCACGCTCACTCGAAGTGGCCCTCGACGATATTGCCGTCCTCGTCGAGATGCGGGGGGATGTAGGTGCCGTCGATCGGCGAGCCCTGGAATTGGATGAAAATGAGGATGACGACAATCATCAGCGCGGCGCCGCCCGCGGCCAGCCAGGCAATGGTCTTCGCCTGCCAGTCGGCGATGTTGCTCAGGCTGCCGCGGGTGATCATCAGCCAAAGGGCATAGACCGCGAACGGCGTCAGAAAGAACAGCGCATCGAAGACTATCAATCGGCCCATCAGCCAAATACCCGTTCGTAAAAACCGCGGATGATCCCCGCGGTGATGCCCCAGATATACCGTCCCTCGAACGGCATCTCGTAAAAATGCCGTTCCCGCCCCTGGAATACCCGGCTGCCACGCTTGTGATTGGCCGGAGTCATGAGGAACGAGAGCGGCACCTCGAAGGCCTCCTGTACCTCATGCGGGTTGAGAGAGAGTTGCGGATTGGGCGCCACCCGTCCCACGACCGGCACCACCCGGTAGCCCGTGCCGGTAAGATACGGGTCGAGGTAGCCCACCACATCCACCCGATCGGGCGCCAGACCGATCTCCTCCCGCGCCTCGCGCAGCGCCGCCGCCGCAGGTCCGGCGTCGTCCGGGTCCATCTTGCCGCCCGGAAAGGCGATCTGGCTTGCGTGGACCGCGAGGTTCGGCGTGCGCAGCGTAAGAAGCGCGGTGACGCCCGATGGATGGGCAACGACCGGTATCAGCACGGCCGCGTCGCGAAACACGCGGCCGGGCGCGGCATCCTGTGGATTGAGGAGATGGTCACCGACATCGGGGCCGGCCGGCGCCTCACGATAAAGGCGCGCGGCAGCTTGGGGAAAGAAGCCGTCAGGCTCGAATCGGTGCTTGTCCAAGCCGTCCTCGTTCAAAAGCCCGGTCCCCGGCCATTCCGGATCACATTCCGGTGAATGCCGCAGCTGGACGCGCGACGGCGCGTTCCGTGAACGGCGCACGCGCCCACCCAAACCCAAGCAGCGGCCATCCTTTTGCCTCGCTTCTTCCATGTCATGCCGGGCGGAGCGACCTTCCCGGCGGGCTTCTGAACACCGACAATCCCCTATTGCGGTGGCATGCCTCGTGCAACAATCCTGACGTTGGCACGGCCCGTGGCCGCCCTACTTGCCAAGGCTGGCGAGGAGCAAAAGCGACAAAGATGAGCGCCATTACCCAGACCCCACCCCAGGACGCCGAACGTATCATTGCCGAAACCGACGCCACCGTTGCCCGCATCCGCGCGGCGCGCGAGGCGATTGGCAAGGTCATCTACGGTCAGGAATCGGTGGTCGAGCGGACCCTTATCACGATCCTCGCCGGCGGCCACGGCCTTCTGATCGGCGTGCCGGGTCTCGCCAAGACGAAACTCGTCGAAACCCTCGGCATCGTCTTCGGTCTCACCGCCCGCCGCGTCCAGTTCACCCCCGACCTCATGCCGTCCGACATCATCGGTTCCGAGGTCATGGACCAGAGCGCCGACGGCGCCCGCAATTTCCGCTTCGTGCCCGGG
This sequence comes from uncultured Alphaproteobacteria bacterium, assembly GCA_963798195.1. GTDB lineage: Bacteria > Pseudomonadota > Alphaproteobacteria > Rhizobiales > Kaistiaceae > CAVSRC01. The sequence continues at coordinate 2,000,780 of CAWCSF010000010.1, forward strand.
CCGGTTTTCGCGCAACTGCTGATGGCCGACGAGATCAACCGCGCCAGCCCGCGGACACAATCGGCACTGCTGCAATCGATGCAGGAGTACCACGTGACGGTTGCCGGCGTGCGCCACGACCTGCCGGCGCCCTTCCACGTGCTGGCGACCCAGAACCCGCTCGAGCAGGAAGGCACCTACCCCCTGCCCGAGGCGCAGCTCGACCGCTTCCTGTTGCAGATCGACGTGGTCTATCCCGATCGCGACGCCGAACGGCGCATGCTGTTCGAAACGACCGGATCGCACGACGCGACCGCGCAGCAGGTGATCGACTCCGAGGGCCTGCGCGCCATGCAGCAGCTTGTCCGCCGCATGCCGGTCGGCGAGTCCGTCGTCGAAGGCATCCTCGAACTGGTGTCCTCGGCACGGCCCGGCTCGACCGTCAGCGAGCGGCTCGCCGATGCGATCGCATGGGGCCCGGGACCGCGCGCCAGCCAGTCGCTGATGCTCGCCACCCGCGCCCGCGCCCTCATCGACGGCCGTTATGCGCCCTCGCTCGACGACGTCGTGGCGCTCGCCGAACCAGTTCTCCAGCACCGCATGGCGCTCAGCTTCGCCGCCCGCGCCGACGGCCTCACGGTCCGCGACGTGATCGCCGAGCTGAAGGCGAGGATCGGATAACATACAGCGCATGGACCGACCCGCATCTGTTCGGGGGGCGCTTACCGAGGCTAAGGGGATTGCCGCCGGCATGCCTGACCTTTTGGTCGAGGCACGCCGGGTAGCGGCGACCGTCCTGGCCGGCTGGCACGGCCGCCGGGTCAGCGGACGCGGCGAAACGTTCTGGCAGTTCCGCCCGTTCGTCACAGGCGAACCTGCGGCCACGATCGACTGGCGTCGCTCGGCCCGCGACGATCATCTCTATGTCCGCGAAAAGGAATGGGAGGCGTCGCACACCGTCTGGATGTGGATCGACCTTTCTGCCTCGATGGATTTCCGCTCGCGGCTGTCGCCGGTGGTCAAGCGGGCGCGCGCAACTGTTCTCGGACTGGCCCTGGCCGACCTGCTCGCCACCGCCGGCGAGCGCACCGGATTGCTCGGCGCGAGCAACGCGATCCTCGCCCGAAACGCGGCTGAGCGCATTGCCGCCTTCATACCCGGCGCGGCCGCAAATCCGACGCCGCCCGATGTCCATGGCATCCGCCGCTTCTCCGACGTGGTGCTGATCGGCGACTTCCTCGATCCGATCGCGGAGACCGAGGCGACGCTGGACGCGATCCTGCGCGCCGGCGCCCACGCCCACCTTGTGCAGGTGATCGACCCGATCGAGGAGACTTTCCCCTACGCCGGGCGCACCGAATTCCACGACCCGGAAACCGGTCTTCGCCATGTCGTGTCGCGCGCCGAACAATATCGCGCCGACTACCACGCGCGCCTGGCAGCGCTGCGCGACCGGCTGAGCACGCTCTGCCGCCGGCTCGACTGGACATTCATCATCCACCGCACCGACCAGCCGGCGACCCAGCCGCTGCTGGCGCTGCACGCGCGACTTGCCGACCGCCACAGCCGGAGCGGCGAACTTGCTGGCCGCGCCGCATGATGAGCGCCCTCGCCTTCACCAACGTTGGCATGCTGGTCGCGCTCGCGGCGCTGCCCGTGATTTGGTACTTCCTGAGGCTGATGCCGCCGAAGCCGCGGCTGGAGCATTTCCCGCCGACGCGCCTGCTGCTCGAGATCGAGCGCAAGGAAGAGCAGCCGGCACGCAGCCCGTGGTGGCTGACGGCGCTGCGTCTTCTGCTCGCCGCCCTCGTCATCTTCGCGCTGGCCGGCCCCGTCTTCAAACCGACCAGCGAAGTGGCCCCCGGAAGCGGCACATTGCTGCTCGTGGTCGACAATGGCTGGGCCTCGGCGCCGAACTGGGAAGCGATGATCGATACGGCGCACCGCGTCGTCGGCCTCGCGGAAAATGCCGGCCGGCCGATCTCGCTGCTGGCCACCGCCGAGCCGACCAACCAGTCGCTGACGCCGACCGACGCCACCGAAATCCTCAAGCGCGTGGATGCACTCGTTCCGCGGCCGTGGACGCCCAGTCGCGCCGCCTTCGTGCCGGCGCTCACGGAAGCGGCAGCGGCCACGCCGTTCGGCGGCGTCGCATGGCTCTCCGACGGCGTCGGTGGTGACGACGTGACGACCTTCGCCCGCTTCCTCGGCGAGAACAGCCAGGAGCCGGTGGCGGTTTATGCCGATCGCAATCGCGACCTGATGGGGCTGAAGCCGCCGGCGAGCGGCGCGGACTCACTGACGGTGCCGGTCATCCGCCGCGATTCTCCGACAGCAGCCGGCGGCCTCGTGACCGCGCGCGATATCAAGGGCCGCGTGATCGGCGACGCTTCCTTCGCCTTCAATGCCGGCGAGACGGCAACCGATGCAAAACTGACGCTGCCGATCGAGATCCGCAACGAGATCGCCCGCATGGAAATTGCCGGTACGCAGACCGCCGGCGCGGTGCAACTGCTCGACGACCGCTTCCGCCGCCGCCGCATCGGGCTGCTCTCCGGCGCATCGGTCGAAGCGTCCCAGCCGCTGCTCTCGCCGCTCTACTACATCACCCGCGCCGTCCAGCCGTTCGCCGATGTGCGCGAGCCGCGCGACGCAAACGCCGCGGTCGCCGTTCCCGAACTGATCGAGAGCAACGCCGCGGTCATCGCCATGGCCGACATCGGCAATCTGACCGCCGACGTAGAGGAGACGGTCGGCAACTGGGTGCGCGACGGCGGCATCCTCGTCCGCTTCGCCGGCCCGCGCCTCGCAGCGGCGACCGACTCGCTTATCCCGGTGACTCTGCGCCACGGCGACCGCACGCTCGGCGGCAGCCTGAGCTGGCAAACGCCGCAGCCGCTGGCGAGCTTCTCCGACAAGAGCCCGTTCGCCGGCCTGAAGGTGCCGGACGATGTCGTCGTCACGCGACAGGTGCTGGCCGAGCCGGACGCAGCGCTGGCGGACCGCACCTGGGCTGCGCTCGCCGACGGCACACCGCTGGTGACCGCCGCTCAGTCCGGCAAGGGGTGGCTGGTGCTCTTCCACGTCACCGCGGATACGAGCTGGTCGAACCTGCCGCTTTCGGGCACCTTCGTCGACATGCTGAGGCGCATCATCGCCTTCTCGACCAGCGCCGGCGGCGGCGGCAAGAACGCCGACGCGACACAGCCGGTCCCGCCCTTCCGTCTGCTGGACGGTTTCGGCCACTTCACCGCGCCGACCTCCGAGGCGCAGCCGCTCGGCGGCAACATCGCCGGGGTCGTGCCCGACGCCGAGCATCCGCCAGGCCTGTACGGCACGGAGGAAGGCTTCCGCGCGCTGAACCTGCTCGACGAGAACGCCGAACTGCCGACGCTGGATATCTCCGCGGTGCCCGCCGCCGAGGTCCGGCCCTACCCCACCGAGAAGCCGACCGACCTGGCGCCGTGGCTGATCGGCCTCGCCGTGTTGTTGCTGGCGCTCGATGCGCTGGCGGTGCTCTGGCTCAACGGCGCTTTCCGCATGCGCCGCCGCAGCGCAGCGACCGCGGCGATTGCTCTGGCCGCCGCGCTGACACTGCTGCCGACCGGCCGCAGCGAGGCAGACGAAGCGAGCGACAAGTTCGCGATGGCGGCCGTCGAGCAGACCCACCTCGCCTATGTCATCACGGGGAATAAGGAGATCGACGCGACCAGCCGCGCCGGCCTCGCCGGCCTCTCCGAAGTAATCGCGGATCGGACCGCGCTGGAGCCGGGCGATCCGATCGGGATAGACCCGGCGCGCGACGAACTGGCTTTCTTCCCGCTGATCTACTGGCCGATCACACCCGAGCAGGCGATGCCCTCCGCCGCCGCCATGGCGCGCATCGACGCCTACATGCGGCAGGGCGGCTCTGTCCTGTTCGACACGCGCGACCAGCTCGAACGCTCGACGACATTCAACACATTCAGCGGTACGCCGGCCGTGGAACGCTTGCGCGACATGCTGGCCAGCCTCGATATTCCGCCGCTTGAGCCGGTGCCGGCGGACCATGTGCTCACCAAGGCGTTCTACCTGCTCAACGACTTCCCCGGCCGCTACTCGGGCGGGCCACTCTGGGTGCAGGCGACCGAGAGCGAGGATCGCAGCGACCGGCCGGTGCAGGCCGGCGACGGCGTCTCCACGATTCTGATCACGGAAAACGATTTCGCAGGCGCCTGGGCGCGGGATGCCAGCGACGGCTTCCTGTTCCCGACTGTGCCCAACGATCCGCTCCAGCGCGAGATGGCCTACCGCACCGGCGTCAACATCGTGATGTACACGCTGACCGGCAATTACAAGGCGGACCAGGTGCACGTGCCGGCCCTGCTCGAAAGGCTGGGTCAGTAAATGAACTGGTCGCTGGTCTTTTCGCCGCTGTTGCCGCTGCCGTGGCTGATTGGATTCGGCGTTGTCGCGGCGATCCTGCTGGTGCCCGGCCTTATCCGGCGCATGCGCGGCGCCTGGTTCCGCCTTGCCGCCGCGGTCGCCCTGCTGCTGGCGTTGATGAACCCGGTGCTGCTCAACGAACAGCGCGAGCCGCTTTCCACGGTGGTTGCGATGGTCGTGGACAAGAGCGCCAGCCAGAGCCTCGATGGACGCGACACCGTAACCGCCGAGGCAGCCGACGAACTCACCCGACGCCTCGGCGAGTTCCACAACATCGAGGTCCGGCGGATCGAGGCCGGCGGCCCGACCGGTGGTCAGCCGGTCGATGGAACGGAGCTTTTCGCACCGCTGGCCTCCGCGCTTGCCGATGTTCCGCCCGAACGGATCGGCGCGGTCGTCATGCTGACCGACGGCCAGGTGCACGACATTCCTGCCGACCGTTCCGCGCTGCCGCCCAACGCACCGCTGCACGTTCTCCTCTCGGGCCACGATGGCGAGAAGGACCGGCGCATCGTTATCGACAGCGCGCCGCGCTTCGGCATCGTGAAGCAGCAGCAGACCATCAAGTTTCGCGTGCTCGACGATGGCGCCGCCGGCGACACGGGGCGGGTCAACGTGGCGGTCAACATCGACGGCAATCCGCTGTCGCTGGAATCGGTGACGCCGGGCGTGCCGGCCGAATTCACCGTCGACATCGCGCACGGCGGACCGAACATCATCGAATTCGAGGCGCAGCCGCTCGATGGCGAATTGACCCCGATCAACAACCGGGCCGTCGTTTCGATCGAAGGCATTCGCGAAAACCTGCGCGTGCTGCTGGTCTCCGGCGAGCCCCACGCCGGCGAGCGCACGTGGCGCAACCTGCTGAAATCCGACGCCTCGGTCGATCTTGTGCACTTCACCATCCTGCGCCCTCCCGAGAAGCAGGACGGCACGCCGATCAACCAGCTTTCGCTGATTGCCTTCCCGACGCGGGAGCTGTTCTCGGAGAAGATCCACCAGTTCGACCTGATCATCTTCGACCGCTACCAGCATCGCGGCGTGCTGCCCCTGCTCTACTTTGACAACATCGCCCGCTACGTACGCGATGGCGGGGCGCTCCTCGTCGCCGCCGGTCCGGACTACGCCGCCGCCGGCAGCATCTACGAGACGCCGCTGTCGCCGGTGCTCCCCGTCGCGCCGACGGGCAACATCATCGAGCGGCCGTTCTGGCCGAAGGTTACAGATCTCGGCAAGCGGCATCCGGTGACACGCGACCTCAACGGCTCCGACTCCGACCCGCCGCACTGGGGACGCTTCTTCCGCCTGATCGACGTCGACAAGCCGCAGGGCAACGTCGTCATGGGCGGCGCCGACGACAAGCCACTGCTCATCCTCAATCGCGAGGAGAAGGGCCGCGTCGCACTGCTGCTCTCGGACAATACGTGGCTGTGGGCACGCGGCTACGAGGGCGGCGGACCGCATGTCGACCTGCTGCGCCGCCTCGCCCATTGGCTGATGAAGGAGCCGGACCTCGAGGAAGAGGCGCTGCGCGCCACTGCCCGGGGCGGCCAGCTGACCATCGAGCAGCAGACGATGGCCGACACCAGCGAGCCGGTGACGGTGCGCAAGCCATCCGGCGCGATCGAAACGGTGACGCTGGCGGCGGTCGAGCCTGGCCTCTGGCGGACGACAATCCCCGTCGACGAGATCGGACTTTACCGGCTGGAACAGGGCGACAAGCGCGCCTTCGCCAATGTCGGCGCCGCCAATCCGCGCGAATTCGCCGACGCGCGCTCGACGGCGGAGAAGCTGAAGCCGCTGGTCGACGAGACGCACGGTCGGGTGGCGCGCATGGCCGACGCGTCGGGCAACCTGACGCTGCCGCGCATCGTGCCGGTGCGCTCCAACGTGGCGATGGGCGGCTCGGACTGGATCGGCGTGCGGACGACCGAAGCGAGCGTGCTCAAGGGCATCACCCGCGTGCCGCTCTTCAGCGGCTTCATCACCCTGTTCGGGATCGCCGGGCTGTTCGGCCTGATCGCCCTGCTCGGCCTGCCCTTCGCCACCTGGGTGCGCGAAGGGCGGTAGCCCGACGCGAACGTCGGGCGCATTGGCGAATGGATGTCGCGGCGACTAGCGCCGCTTGAACATCGGACGGCGCGGCGCGTTCGAGGGCGCCATTGCCTCGGTCTTGTGACGGAAGTTGATCCGTCCCTTTTCCAGATCGTACGGGGTCATCTCGACGCGCACGCGATCGCCCGCGAGGGTGCGGATGCGGTTCTTGCGCATGCGCCCCGCCGCATAGGCGAGGATGACGTGATCGTTGTCGAGCTTAACCCGGAAGTTGCCGTCCGGGAGGACCTCGGTAACGGTCCCCTCGAACTCAAGAAGTTCTTCTTTTGCCACTGCCTCTCCTCTCTACTGACCGGGCCGCGCCGAGGGGCCGCGACGTGCCGGTTCCAGGAAGCTTGCGCCGGCGATGCCATTGGCGTGCTGCTGGCGTGCCCCGCCACCAAATGCCGGCCGCTGCTTGTTTTCCGGCCCGCGCTTGTTGCCGCGACGACGCTGCTGGCGCTGTTTCTTTGGCGCATCCCCCTTCGGGCCCCTGCCCGGGCCGGGTGCCCCACCTCCATTCCGGGCGGCGGGAGAATGCCCCTCCGTGCCCGATCCTGCAATCTGGCGGCGGATCAACTTTTCGATGTCCCGCATGAACGGCAGCTCGTCCGAACTGACGAACGAGATGGCGATGCCCTCAGCGCCCGCCCGGGCCGTACGGCCGATGCGGTGGACGTAGCTTTCCGGGATGTTCGGCAGGTCGAAGTTGATGACGTGGCTGACACCATCGACGTCGATGCCGCGGGCAGCGATATCGGTCGCGATGAGCGTGCGCACGCTGCCGGAACGGAACGCCGCCATGACACGATCACGCTGGCCCTGCGTCTTGTTGCCGTGGATAGCCTGTGCCGTTATCCCCGCCTTGGCGAGGTCGCGCACGACGCGATCGGCGCCATGCTTGGTGCGGGTGAAGACCAGCGCGCGGTCGATAGTCTCGCGATTCAGAATGTTGGCGAGCATGCCCGACTTGCCGGACTTCTCGACGCGGATGGCGCGCTGCTCGATCTTCTCTACTGTCGTTGCCTGCGGCGTCACCGCGACGGTGACCGGATCGGTCAACATCTGCGCGGCCAGTTTCGCAGTCTCATTGGCCATGGTGGCCGAGAAGAACAGCGTCTGCCGCTTTGCCGGCAGCAGCGACACGATGCGCCGGATGTCGTGGATGAAGCCCATGTCGAGCATGCGGTCGGCCTCGTCGAGGACGAGAACCTCGACATTGTCGAAGCGCACCGCATGACTGTTATGGAGATCGAGCAGGCGGCCGGGAGTCGCAACCAGCACGTCGACGCCGCGCTGCATGGTGCGGATCTGCTTGCCGATCGGCACGCCGCCGATAACCAGCGTCGAGGAGACGCGCAGATGCCGTCCGTACGTGGCGAAGCTGTCGACGATCTGGCCGCCGAGCTCACGGGTCGGCGCGAGCACGAGCACGCGGCACGACTTCGGGTGCACCGGCTTCACGTTGCCGGCGAGGCGATGGAGGATCGGAAGGGCGAAGGCGGCGGTCTTGCCGGTGCCGGTCTGGGCAATGCCGACGAGATCGCGTCCGCCGAGGGCTGGAGGAATGGCCGCGGCCTGGATCGGCGTCGGCTCGGTGTAGCGCTCTTCGGCGAGGGCGCGGGTAATGGGCTCGGCAAGGCCGAGAGAATCAAAACTCATTCAGTCACGTTTCTTTCAAATACAGCGCGGCCGCGCGGCTGGCTCCAAACAGAGCGCCGCGATTCGCGGGTCCATCTGGACACCCCGCGTAGCCTGGGCTGTCGATGATTTGGTGGATGAAACGGGCGTGAAACCGGGATGCCGGATTTCTTGCAACGCGGCCCGTACGGCGGTGATATGGGCCGGAACGCGCTGCAATGCAACATTTATCTTGGCAGGACCGGATCCCGTATCCGCTCGGCCGGCCCCGACAGACCCGCGAGAGCGCCCTCCTCCAGGCCGCAAACCAGCACGCGATCCGGATCCACCCAAGCCGGCAGCGTGATGACATCGCGGCCGAGGAACGTGAAGCCGAGCGGCCCGTAATAGGGCAGATCCCCAACCAGCATGACCAGCTTGTGGCCGTGGTTGCGGGCGGCGGCGCAGGCCATACGGACCAGCGCCCGGCCGGCCCCGCGGCCCTTGAATTCCGGATCGACCACAAGCGGCCCGAGGATCAGCGCCGGCCGGCCGCCGATGGTGATCGGCGTCATGCGAACCGAGGCAACGAGGCGGGAGCCGACCAGTGCGACAAAGCAGAGATCGGGATCGGCAGGAACGCCGTCGCGGAGCACATAGGCGGCGCGCTTGAACCGCTCCGGGCCGAACAGCGTCGCGTAAAAGGCGTCGATGATTTCAGCGTCGGCCGGCTGTTCGAGCCGGAAGGCAAAGGTTTCGGAAGTCATGGCAGGACCCGGATTAGGATCGGAACGATCCAGCCCGCCGGGCGCCGCGTCAGGTAGCGCGCTCCACGAGCCGGATGACGGCATGGCGTGACCTGAGGTCACGTCGCCTGTCCCGTCGTCGCTCTCCGGCCATCATGCGCACTGCGGCAGTCCTCCCAAGCCGCGCCGATAGCATGTGCCCGCCCGGCCGTCCAGCGTCACCACTCGGCCGAACGCGGGACGCCTTCGACGATCTCGGCGATGCGGCGGCGGGTGCCGGGGGTGGTGTCCTTCGGCAGCGCGTCGATCGCGTGGAAGCCGCAATCGACGATCTCCATGTTGGGCAACTTCGGCGGCGCCGGCTGGCTCCACACGCGGCAAATGTAGAGGGCGACGTGGTCACGCGCGGAAACGACAGTATTGAGGTAGAGGCCGAAGAGCTCGGTCGGGCCCTCGACCACGATGCCACCCTCCTCCTTGAGTTCCCGCGCCATCGCCGCCTCCATGGTTTCGCCCCGCGAGACGCCGCCGCCCGGCAGGTACCAGCCCGGCATGTAGCTGTGCTTGACCAGAAAAATGCGGCCTTCGCCATCGAAAACGGCGGCGCGCACGCCCAGCGTCATCCCGCGCCAGAACCGCGAAAGCAGCAGGTAGACGCGGACCAGAAGGTGATGGGGAGCCATGCGTAAGCCTTCATTAAGCGGCCATGCACATCACGCTGGCCAGACCTGCGGTCACCAAGGTGGCGATTACCGATCGAGAGGCGTACCTCAACCGCAAGTTCGATACCCGAAAAGAGACACCATGTTTACCCGCTTCTTCCGTCGCCGCGCCCCACGCTTCGTCTGGGCGCCCGCTATCAACTTCAGCCACCGCGGCGTTCTCGCCGCGCTGATGACCTTCGGCCACTGAGCCAGTCACCTTCGCTTTACGGCGCTGAACCTGTCGGCTAAAGCCGGCGGCGATGGTGCTGCTCGCCCAGTTTTCGGATGTCCACCTCGGGCCGCTGCCGCCGGTAACAGCGGCCGATCTCGCGTCGAAGAGGCTGCTCGGCTACATCAACTGGCGCCGTAATCGTGCGCACCGCCACGACGATGCTTTGCTGGCGGCGCTGATCGCCGACATGCGGACAGCCGGTCCGGACCAGATCGTGGTCACTGGCGATCTCGTCAATCTTGGACTGGAGGCGGAATACCCCCTCGCCCGCGCGTGGCTGGACGCGCTCGGCACGCCGGATCACGTCACCGCTGTCCCTGGCAATCACGACGCCTATGTGCCCGGCGCGCTCGAACTCGGGCTGCGCGCATGGTCGCCCTACATGAGCGGAGACGACGCCACGCCGGCGGCATTTCCATTTTTGCGTCGGCGCGGACCACTGGCGCTCATCGGCGTCTCCACGGCAACGCCGAGTCCGCCGTTGATGGCGACTGGTCGCGTTGGGCCCGAGCAGGCCGCCGGGCTTGCGACCGTGCTGGAGGCGGCGGGCCGCGAGGGCCTGTTCCGGGTCGTGCTCATCCATCATCCGATTGCCGGCGACGCGCCGCAGCATCGCGCCCTCACCGATGCGGCTCTGGTCCGAGATGCGATCGCGAAGCACGGCGCCGAACTCGTGCTGCACGGACACGATCACCGGACTACCGTCACCGCCGTTCCGGGTCCGCATGGGCCAGTGCCGGTAATTGGCGCGAACGCGGCATCGCTGCGGCCGCGCCCCGGACGAAGCGGCGCCAGCTACAACCTCTTCGACATTGACGGAAACACCCACGCGTGGCGCGTCACGATGCGCGAACGCGGCGTGAAGGACGACGCGCGGGTCGAAACGATCTCAGAACGGACGCTGGAAATCCCGTCGGGACGTTAGCGGACTACACGCGCATCCAGGCGTAGCCGAAGAGCGCAATCGCAGTCAGCAGCACGCCGCCGAGGAACGCGGCAACGATCCAGCCGGCGCCCCGCAGTTCGACGCGCGCAGGCGGCTGAGAGGCCGGTATTTGCGGCGCTGGGGTAGCCACAGCCGCTTGCGCCGCGGCGGCCACCACTTCCCGCGCTTCCTGCTTCCGCGTGGTCTCGTCGCGCATCACACGCTTGATCAGCCAGTCGCCCTCGATGGCGCGCTCGCGCTCGATGATGCGCTCGGCGACATAGTGCGTCACCGTGTCGGCGACATCGGCGAGATTGGCGCTCTCGACGATCACCGTGCGGCCAAGGCGCGTATCCTTGAGGAAGCGGTAGGTGCGCCGGTCCCGGCCCATCATCACGAAGGCCGTCATGTCGATCCACAGTCGCGGCGGGGTGCCCGGCGCCACGGCGAAGATGAACTGTTCGTCGTCGGGCGGCACTTCGGCGAAGACGCTGCGCAACTCGTCGGCGAGGAGCTCCAGCCGCGCCCGCTCGGCGTCGCGCAGTTCGACGACGACGTCCGAGCGCTCGGTCTCGGCCGTGCGCACCTCGCGGATCGTGTCCCGCAGGCTCCGCACCTTTCCGGTATTGTTGTCGGTCGTGTCGCTCAAGAAATTGCTCCAGCAGGCTGCGCGACGGTTAATGAAATGTTAGCAGAATCCGCGTGGCTGAACAGCGCTCTGCATGCCCCGGACCAACGGAGAATGCGCCGAAATGACCGACCTTCCCCCCGCGGCACAACGCGTGCAGGACATGGCTGACCAACTCGGCCTCGGCGTCACGGTCCGCATCATGGCGCAGGCCACCCGCACCGCCGAAGAGGCGGCGATTGCCTGCGGCTGCGCCGTCGGCCAGATCGTCAAGTCTCTGATTTTCAAGGGAGAACAGTCGGGCGCCCCATACCTGCTGTTGGTGTCCGGTTCGAACCGGGTCAACGAGAAGTCGGCAGCATCGGCGCTGGGTGAGGCAATAACGCGGCCGGATGCAGCCTTCGTGCGGGAAGCCACAGGATTCGCCATTGGCGGGATTCCGCCCTTTGGCCATTCCAACCGGCTGATAACGCGGATCGACGCCGACCTGTTGCAATATGAGACGGTCTGGGCGGCGGCCGGAACGCCGAACTCAATCTTCGAGGTGAGCCCGGCGAGGCTGCGCGAGGCCACCGAAGCGTTGGTAATTCAGGTGACCTGACCCTGGAATTCCAGATCCAGCGCGGCGATGCCCAGGGGATCGGCGATCAGGTTGATCTCCACGATCCTGCCATTCTCGATGATAAAGTCGAACACCGAAAATGGCCGTCCGCCCGGCGCGAAGACAAGTCCGGGCACGCCGTCCACGGCTGCCGACTGGGCTGCGCCGGCGCGGCCACGGAAAATGTGTGCGACAGCTTCGTGGCCGCGGATTTCCGGCTGAAGGGGAGGCGCGCCGAGGCTCGCCCTGGCCACACTGGCCTCGACCGCGGCTGCGTCCGCGCGCAACACAACCGCAGGATCGAGCAGCGCAAGCAGCGCCGAAAAGTCGCCTTGCCTGGAGGCGGCGAGAAAAGCGTCGACGACTTCGCGCTGCCTCAGGCGATCGGCGTCAGGAGACGCCGGCGCTCCCTGAACGCGTCGACGTCCGCGACTCGCTAGCTGGCGGGCAGCCGCCGGCGAACGGCCGACGACCCGCGCGATATCGTCGAAGGGAAGATCGAACATGTCATGGAGCACGAAGGCCACCCGCTCTGCCGGCGGGAGCGTCTCCAGCACGACGAGCATGGCAACGCCCACGGAATCCGCGACCTCCCTCTCCTGCTCGGCGTTTCCGGGAGCCGGAAGGTCCTCGACCTCGACACCGATCGGCTCTTCGCGCCGCACCTTCCTGGCACGGAGCTTGTCGAGACAGATTCGGGCGACGACGGTGGTGAGCCAGGCCACGCGGTTTTCGACGCCCTCTCCGTCGGAACGCAACAACCGAAGCCACGCTTCCTGAACCGCGTCCTCGGCTTCGCTCGCGGAGCCCAGCATCCTGTGCGCAATCGATCGCAGGTGCGGCCGGCTGCCGTCGAACTGCTCCCTCAGGATTCGGCTTTCGTCCACGTCACTTTCCTTGCGCGCGTTCCGTCATGGATATGACGAGCCGCAGGCAGACAATGTGACACGAGACCTTCGCCGATGCAGACGGCACGAAACCGCCTCACACGGTCCGGGTCGCCTCCCGGTGTCACATCTGGACCTTCCGGGTCGTCATCCAATGCGTGGGACCGCCAACAGGCCCACGATCAACGGAACCCGCGGAGAAACCAAGGCCATGAAGTACATCATGTTTATCTACCAGGCGAAAAACTTCGATCCGAAGGCGCTGAGCGCCGACGAATACAAGGGCGTCGCCGAGCGCTACGCCGCGCTGAACCAGACGCCCAATCTCAAGGCCGGACCACCACTCGGTCTGCCCAAGGACGCCATCACCGTTCAGGCGAAAAACGGCCAGACCGTCGCCACACCCGGTCCATACGTCGCGCAACCGGGCGGCACCGTAGGCGGCTTCCTCGAGTTCGAGGCTGAGACGGACGAAGAAGCCGTCCGTCTGGCGTCGCAAATTCCAGCCGTCGGCCAGGGTGGCGCAGTCGAGATTCGCCCGTCCAAGGTCTACTGGTAGAGCAGCGCGGGCAGACGGGCGGGATCGCACATCGCGTGCGATCTCGCCCGCTATACCTCGCGCATCGCGGCTTCGACCTGGGCCCGGCGGGGCATTGGCGCGACGGCGCCGTAACCTTCCGTCGACAGCGCCGCCGCAACATTGGCGTAACGGCCGGCAGCGAAAGGATCGCCGCTGCGCAGATACTCGGCGAGAAACGCGCCATCGAACATGTCGCCGGCCCCGGTGGCGTCGACAAGCTTGGCCTTGCGCGCCTTCATATGGATGCGCCGCTCCTTGGTCGCGACGATCGCGCCCTCCTCGCCCAGCGTCAGCGCCACGATCTTCGGACCGATCGACAGGTAGAAATCGACGATGTGATCGGGATCGGCGAGACCGGTGAGCTGGCGCGCGTCGTCAATGCCCGGGCGCAGGATGTCGGTCAGGCCGGCAGCGGCGTGGATGACGCCACGCGCGCGATCGAGCGGCCACAGGCGAAGCCGCAGGTTGGTGTCGTAGGAGACGAGGACGCCAGCGGCGCGCGCCATGCGCATGGCGCTGAAGACGGTGTCGGCGGCGCTCGACGAGATCGCCTGGCTGATGCCGGAGGCGTGCAGCACCTTCGCGTTCTTGATGAGGTCCGCCGGCAGGTCGTCGGGCGTCATGCGGCTCGCGGCGGAGCCGGCGCGCATATAGGAGAAGACGTGGCCTTCGGCACCGTGGGTGATGAAGTAGAGGCCGGTATGGGCGATCGGACTGCGCTTGACGCCGGTGGTGTCGACGCCCTCGTCCGTCCACAGCTTCATGAAGGAATCGCCGAACTGGTCGGCTCCGATGGCGGTAACGTAGCCGACGCTCGCGCCCTGGCGCGCGGCTGCGATGGCGCAATTGGACGTGTCGCCGCCATGGCCGGGAATGAAGACGTTCTCGCCCGGCGCCTGACTGAGCTCGTAAAGCGGTTCGCCGATGGAAATGATGTCGGGCATGCCCTCTCCTCTCTGATAGCCGAGGGGAGATATCACAGGCTGCCGGAAATCGCCTTACCGTAAAGCGCCGCATATTCCTCGACGGTGAGCGCCTTTGGATTGCCGCCGTTCGACGGGTCATGCTCGGCCATCTTCGCGGCCTCCGGCACGACGTCCATATCGACACCGATTTCCTTGAGCGTGTGGGGGATGCCGATGCGCCTGCGCAGCCCCAGCACCCACTCGACCACGCTTTCCGGCGATTGGCCGGGCAGGTCGAGATAGCGCGCCAGCGCGGCAAGGCGCGGCTCGACCAGTTGCGTGTTGTGAACCAGAACGTAGGGCATGACCACCGCGTTGGTGAGGCCGTGGTGGGTGCCGCGCAGGCTTGAGCACGGGTGGCTCATGGCATGCATCGCGCCGAGGCCCTTCTGGAAGGCGATGGCGCCCATCGAGGACGCCGCCATCATCATGGCGCGGCCCTTGACGCTATGACCGTCTTCCACCGCGACCGGCAGCCACTCCTTGCACAGGCGGAGCGCCTCCAGTGCGATGCCCTCGCCGAGCGGATGGAAGAACGGGCTGCACCACGCCTCCAGCGAATGGGAGAGCGCGTCCATGCCGGTCCATGCGGTGATCTTCGCCGGCAGGTCGATGGTCAGCTCCGGGTCGGCGATAACGACGCGCGGCAGCATCTTGGGGTGGAAGATGATCTTCTTGGTATGGTCGGCGGGATCGGTGAGCACACCGGCGCGGCCGACTTCCGAGCCGGTGCCGGCCGTGGTCGGCACGGCGATGATCGGCGCGATGCCATCCGCGTCGGCGCGCGTCCACCAGTCCTCGCGATCCTCGAAATCCCACACCGGCCGCGTCTGGCCGGACATGAAGGCGATCACCTTGCCGACATCCATGGCCGAACCGCCGCCAAAGGCGATAACGCCATCGTGGTTGCCGGCCCTGTAGGCGGCGAGACCGTCGTCGAGGTTCTTGAGGGTCGGGTTGCCGTCGACTCTCGAGAAGACGGCTACCGGAACGCCGGCTTGCGTCAGGACGTCGAGCGCCTTGGCCACGATCGGCAGGTCGACCAGCCCCGGATCGGTCACCAGCAGCGGGCGCGCCATGCCGGCAACCTGCGTCGCCTCCGCGAGTTCCGCAATGCGGCCCGGGCCAAAGCGGATGGGCGTCGGGTATGACCAGTTGGCGACGATCGACGGATAGCGGTCCAAGCACATGCTCCCTGCAAGCGGCGCCGTTCGACGGCCGCCGCGGTGTTAGTTCGTCTTTGTCCGGAGATGGAAGCTCTTCGGCCGGGTCAGATGTTCGTAGCCGACCTTGGAGAGCGTGACACCGCGGCCGGTCTGCTTGACGCCGACCCAGGCAAGCGCCGGATCGAGATAGTCGGCGCGGTTCATGTAGATGGTGCCGGTCTCGATCAGGTCGCCGATGCGTTCGGCGGCATCGACGTCGGCCGTCCAGATCGACGCCGTCAGACCGAAGGCGGAATCGTTCATCAGGCGGATCGGCTTCCTCGTCCGACTTCACCTTCATGACGCCATGGGCCGGACCGAAGGTCTCCTCGGTCATGATCGCCATGGAATGATCGACACCGGCGAGAAGCTGCGGTGCGAGATAGGGCGTCCCCTCTTTCGCGGCGGCGAAGCGCTTCGCGTCGATCAGCGGCTTGGCGCCCTGGCGGATGGCGGCCTCGACCTGCCCGCGCACGAAGTCGGCCGCCTTGGTGCGCACCACGGGACCCAGCGTCGTATCCGGGTCGGCCGGCGAGCCAAGATGGTAGCCGTTGATCACCGCGACCGCCGCCTCGACGAAGTCGTCGTAGACATCCTCATGCACATAGATGCGCTCGGCCGCGCAGCACGACTGGCCGGAGTTGAAGAAACCGGCATCGACGATGTTCTCGGCGGCGAAGGCGAGGTCGGCGTCGGGCCGCACATAGGCGGGATCCTTGCCGCCGAGTTCGAGGCACGAGTGCGGGAAGTTCAGGGCCGAATGCGCTACGGCCTCCATGATCTTGCGGCCGCCGGCAGTTGAGCCGGTGAAACCCACCTGATCGACGAGACCGGAGTGGATCGCGCGCTCCGTCGCCTCATGCGACATGTGCAGGACCTGGAATACGTCCTTGGGGAGATTCGCCTTTTCGAAGCAGGCGGCGAAGTGTTCCGCGACCAGCGCCGTCTGGCTGGAGTGCTTCATCACCACCGTGTTGCCGGCGAGGATCGCCGGCAGAACGGCGTTCAGCGCGGTCATGTAGGGGAAGTTCCAGGCCGGCAGATTGAGCACAACGCCCAGCGGCTCGCGGCGGATGAAGCGCTTGAAGCCTTCCTTCGGTCCGACGTCGATATCGGCCAGCATCCCCGGCGCGACATCGATCATGTAGCGGGCGCGCTCCTCGAAGCCGCGCATCTCGCCCGGCCCGTAGCGGATCGGCCGTCCCATCTGCCAGGCGAGCAGTTCCGACACGCGCGCCGTGTCGGCCACCATCGCATCGGTGAAGGCGGTCACCGATGCGGCAGCGCTCGGCGACCGGCACGTCCGCCAGTCGCGCTGCGCGGCGCGGGCGCGCTCCAGCGTGGCGAGCACGGTCTTGTCATCGGCGAGCGGACGCTCGGCATAGACCGAGCCGTCGACCGGCGAGATGATGCGCAGAGTTGTGTTCATGGCGGTGCTCAATAGCGCTCGAAACCGCGCTTCAGCTCCCAGTCGGTGATGCGGCGGTCGTACTCGAACTGCTCCCACTCGGCGGTATGGACGTAGTGGTCGATGACCGCGTCGCCAAAGGCGGCGCGCAGCATCTTCGACTTGTCCATGGCCGCCGCCGCCTCGCGCAGCGTTTTCGGCACTTCGCGCAGGCGCTTGCCGCCGTAGGCGTCGCCGACAAACGGCGGCTCCAGCTCCATCTTCTGCTCGACGCCGGCGAGGCCGGCCGCAAGCAGCGCGGCGAAGGCGAGATACGGATTGAGGTCGGCGCCGCCGATGCGGCACTCGATGCGGATGGCCTTCGAGTTGGCGCCGCACAGGCGGAAGCCGGCGGTGCGGTTGTCGAGCGACCAGATCGCCTTGGTCGGCGCGAAGGTGCCGACCTGAAAGCGCTTGTAGGAATTGATGTAGGGCGCGAGGAACCAGGTGATCTCGCGCGCATGCGCCAGCTGGCCCGCCACGTAGGAGCGCATCAGGCCGCGACATGCCGTGCTCGGCCTTCGGATCGGCGAACAGGGGCTTCTTGCCGGCGGCGTCCCACAGCGACGCATGGACGTGGCTGGACGAGCCGGCGAGATCGAAGCGCCACTTCGCCATGAAGGTGATCGCCTTGCCCTGAAGCAGCGCGATCTCCTTGCAGGCGTTCTTCATGATGACGTGGTTGTCCGCCATGGTGAGCGCGTCGGCGTAGCGGACGTTGATCTCCTCCTGCCCCGGCCCCCACTCGCCCTTGGAGTTCTCGACCGGGATGCCGGCGCCATCGAGGCCGTTGCGGATCGCCCGCATCACGCCCTCTTCCTTGGTGGTCTGGAGGATGTGGTAGTCCTCGATGTAGCGCCCGGCGGTCTTCAGGCCGGCATAGGATTTCTCGGCGGCGCTCTCGTAGGTCTCGTCGAAGAGATAGAATTCAAGCTCCGAGGCGAAGAAGGCGGACATCTTCATCGCCTTCAGCCGCGCGATCTGCGCCTTGAGGATCGCGCGCGGCGAGTGCGGCACGTCCTCGCGGTGATGATGGTCGAGCACATCGGCGAGAACCAGCGCCGTGCCGGGCAGCCACGGCAGCCGGCGGAGCGTCGCCATGTCGGGCTTCATGACGAAATCGCCGTAGCCCTTCTCCCAGTTCGCGGCGGCGTAGCCGGGCACCGGCTCCATGTCGATGTCGTTGGCCAGCAGATAGTCGCAGCCGTGGGTTTCCTCGTGTGCGCCGTCGAGGAAGAAGCCGGCCTGCATGCGCTTGCCGATCAGCCGCCCCTGCATGTCGGTGAAGGCGACGATGACGGTGTCGATCTCGCCCGCGCCGACCGCCGCCTGCAGCTCCTTGAACGTCAACATGCCCGTCATGACCGCGGCGATCCTGGCTGTTCGTTGCGAGAACCCGCGCGACAGGCGCCGCGCGGGTCCAACTCTATCCGGTTCCGGGCGGCAAGTGCCGCCCGTCTCCGTCTTATGAATACCGGTACGGCTTCCCGGCCCGGACCATCGTGTCGTTGTAGTCGCGGAAGATCTTCACGATCTTGGCCTTCAGCGGGCTCTCCGCCGCGATCTCGTCCCAGAACTTGTGGGCTTCGTCCTCGACGGTTTGCCATTCCGCATCCGGGATGGAGGTCGATTCGAGCTTGTTCTCGTTCACCCGGAGGCTCGCCTCGCCGTTCCAGTACCAATGCTGGCGGTGGTAGTGGGACGAGTTGAAACAGACCTGCATCAGCGTCTGAAGATGCGGCGGCAGCTCGTTCCAGCGGTCCATGTTGGCGAAGAAGTGACCGATCCAGGCGCCCGAGATGTTGTTGGTCAGGAAGTACTTGGTCACGTTGGCCCAGCCCGAGGTGTAGTCCTCGGTGATCCCCGACCAGGCGATGCCGTCGAGCTCGCCCGTCTGCAGCGCCACTTCGGCGTCCTCCCACGGCAGCGTCACCGGCACGACGCCGAAGCGCGACAGGAACCGGCCGGCCGTCGGGAAGGTGAAGATGCGCAGGCCCTCGAGATCCTTCAGCGAGGTGATCGGCTTGTGGGTGGCGAAGTTGCAGGGGTCCCACGACCCCGCCGAGATGTGCTTGACCCCGACCTTGGCGTATTCCTCTTTCCAGATCTCATCGAGGCCCCAGTGGTTGAAGAGCGCCGGGACATCCAGCGAATACCGGAGGCCGAGCGGGAAGTAGCCGCCGAAGACGGTGACCTCAGTGGGCGATGCCATCGAGTCGTCGTCCGACTGCACAGCGTCGATTGTGCCCTTCTGCAGCGCCCGGAACAGTTCGCCCGTCGGCACCAGCTGGTCGCCGTAATAGAGCTCGATCTCCATCTGGCCTTTGGCGATCTCGTTGAACTGCTTGATGCAGGTGTCGATCACTTCGACGCCCAGTGCCGGGCCGGCATAGGTCTGCAACCGCCACTTGATCGGCGCCGCCTGGGCTATGACGGCGGGAGCGGCGAGTGCGGCCGGAACCGCGGCGGCGGCACCGGTGAGGAATTTGCGTCTTGTCGTCATCACGTCTCTCCTTGCTGGTTGGTTATGCCCCTGTTGGCCGGGGCTCGGATCATCTTGCGTTGATGTGCTGCGGCAGCCACAGCGCGATCTCCGGGAACACGAGCACCAGGATCAGCGCCACGATCATCACGCCGACGAACGGCACGATGGAGCGGTAGATATCGATGATGTTGATTTCGGGCGGCGCCATCGCCCGCATCAGGAACAGGTTGTAGCCGAAGGGCGGCGTCATGTAGGCGATCTGGCAGGTGATCGTGTAGAGCACGCCGTACCAGATCAGCACGTATTGCGGGTCGATGCCGAGATCGAGCGTTGCGACCAGCGGCACGTAGAGCGGCGCGACGATCACCAGCATCGCGGTGTCGTCGAGGAAGGTGCCCATGATCAGATAGCTGAGCTGCATGAGGATCAGGATCGTCCACGGGCTGAGTCCCAGCTTGTCGACGAAGAAGCCCTCGATGGCCTTGACCGCGCCGAGCCCGTCGAACACCGCGCCGAATGCGAGCGCCGCCAGGATGATCCACATGAACATGCAGGAGATCGCCAGCGTCTCGCGCGTGCAGTTCTCGAACACCTTGCGGGTGAAGCGCCCCTTGATCACCGCCGCGAAGACCGAGGCAAGCGCGCCGATCACCGAGGCCTCGACCAGCGACGTGTAGCCGGTAACGAACGGCACCATCATGGCGAGGAAGATGCCGAGCGGCAGGGCCCCGGCGGTCAGCAGATGCAGTTTCTCGGAACGGGGAATCGCGGCGCGTTCCTCGGCGTCGAGCACCGGCCCGAGCTCGGGATTGAGCCGGCAGCGGAGCCAGATGTAGCCGATGAAGAGTCCAGCCATCATCAGGCCGGGAACGACGCCGGCCAGCCAGAGCAGGCTGACCGGCTGCCGGGCGATCATCGCGTAGAGCACCAGCACCACCGAGGGCGGGATCAGGATGCCGAGCGAGGATCCGGCCTGGATCACCCCGGTCACCATCCGCTTGTCGTATTTGCGTTTCAGCAGCTCGGGCAGCGCGATGGTAGCGCCGATCGCCATGCCCGGCGACCGACAGACCGTTCATCGCCGAGATCACCACCATCAGGAAGATCGTGCCGATCGCCAGCCCGCCCGGCACCGGCCCGAACCAGACATGGAACATCCGGTAGAGGTCGTCGGCCAGCCGGCTCTCGCTGAGCACGTAGCCCATGAAGATGAACATCGGCAGCGTCAGCAGCGGATACCACTTCATCAGCTTCATGGCCGCCGAGAACCCGAGGTCCGATCCCCCAACGCCCCACAACGGCATGCGCCGCCGCCATCGCGACGAAGCCGATCGCGCCGAACACGCGCTGACCGGTTATCATCATCAGCATCATCGAGCTGAACATCAGGATGGCGATCATGTCGTAGGACATCAGATGTCCTCGCCACGGATCTTCGCCACGTCGCGAAAGAAGAAGGCGATGGCCTGGAGCAGCATCAGGAACACGCCGACGCACATCACGATCTTGATCGGCGCGATATAGGGTCGCCAGGCGGTCGCGCTGCGCTCGGCATATTGCAGCGAATATGCGGTGCTCTCGACCGCGCCCCAGAGCAGGACGCCGAGGTAGAACAGGAGCGCGAAGACCGAGAAGGCGTCGACCCAGGCGCGCGTCCGCGGCGACCAGCGGTGATAAAGCAGATCCATCCGGACGTTCGAATCGAGCTGCAGCGAATAGGGCCCGCCCAGCATGTAGTAGGCGACCAGCGCGAACTGCGCGGTCTCCAGCGTCCAGATCGAAGGCCACGGCGTGACCTTGGAGACGGTGGACCAGATCAGCACCGCCATCATCACGAACAGGATGTACATGGCGATGCGCCCGACGCGGTAGTTCACCGCTTCGACAAACCGGACGTAGGCGACGATCGCCTTGGGCATCAGCTTCCCACCTCGACGG
>CAWCSF010000011.1:0-130030 GCA_963798195.1 uncultured Alphaproteobacteria bacterium
TCCCTTGCCTTTTCGTCATGCCGCCTGCTCCGCCACGTCGAACGACGACAGAGCGCGCGCCAGCCGCGCAATCCATTCCTCCTGTCCACGCAGGTCCGCGACGAGATCGTTGCGGACCTCGATCATGACATGCGGCAAGCGGCGATCTCGCCCGTGACGGCGGATCGTGTAGTCGACATTATCCTTGGCCGAGTACGGCTCATTGTCGCCGACGACGAGGCCCTTTTCCGCGCGAAGCTTGGCCAGCATTGCATCGGCCACTCGGCGGTCCTCTGTTGAGATGATCCCGACGTGCCACGGCCGGTCGATATTGCGGTAGCGCGGCGTGAAGGTGTGCACCGTGGCCAGAACGGTTGGCCGCATCGCCTTCACACGCGCGGCGACCAGCGTTTCCAGCGCACCGTGAAACGGCTGCCACACGGAGGCGATGCGTAGGGCGCGCGCGTCTGCCGTCAGACCGATATTGCCCGGTATCGGCGTATCCTCGGAGGTCTCCGCAACGGCATCGGGCAAGTCGAAATGGCGATTGCAGTCGACCGCGAGCCGCGAATAGCGCTGGAGCACAAGATCGCCGCCGAGCCGCGCGACGAGGCCCGCGGCGATCGCGGCGGCGCCGGGGTCCCATGCGATATGCCGATCGAGATCGGTGGCGGAGAGCCCCAGTGTGCCGAGGGAGCGCGGCAAAACGTTGGATGCGTGCTCGCAAACGAAGACGAAGGGGCCCTGCCCCTCGCGGACTTCCACCGCTGGCAACTCGTCGGCCCCGAGCAGCGCGCCCATCGCAAGCCCCCCCGCGCAAATGGTCCGTTGCGAATTCCCCCTCGCACGACCGTAGCGACTGGAATATACGTTACAAGACTGGCGGCTTTCATCAAGGCTGAAATATGCGCATCGCTCGCTCACGACCAAGGCAGCGACCCCGCATGCGCACAGCGGAGGCCACGCAGGCCCCCTCGATCGCAGAACGCATTCGCCGCGATCTCGGCACCATGACACCCAACGAAAAACGCGCCGCGCATCGCCTGCTCGCCGACTATCCCGTCGCAGGGCTGGAGACCGTCGCCCGCTTTGGCGAAGCCGCGGGCGTAAGCGCGCCGACGGTGCTGCGCATGATCGCCAAGCTCGGCTTCCCCAGCTATGGCGCGTTCCAGGACGGCCTGCGCGGCGAACTGGCGGCGCAACGCGAGACGCCGCTCACCAAGGGCGGCGACATGGGCAAGGGCGACCGGCTGGCCCGCTTCGCCGAAGCAGCTGCTGCCAACATCCGCGCCACGGAAACCAACGTCGCGCGCGGTGAATTCAACGCGGCGGTGAAGCTGCTCGCCGACCGCAAGCGGCCAGTGCATGTGCTCGGCGGGCGGTTCACGGATCCGATCGCGGCATACCTCGTCGCCCATCTTCGCGTGCTGAGGCCCTTCGCACGCCACATCGGCGGCGACCGGCAGGGGCGGCTTGACCAGTTGCTCGACATCGGCAAGCGCGACGTCTTCGTCTTCTTCGATATCCGCCGCTATTCCGACGACATCGCCGAACTGGCAGACCTCGCCGCCAGCCGCGGCGCCACGGTCGTTCTCATCACCGACCAATGGCTATCGCCGGTGTCGCGCGTCGCCCGCCACGTGCTGCCAGCGCATGTCGTGGCGCCATCGGTGTGGGATTCTTCGGCCGGGCTGCTGCTGCTCGTCGAGGCGCTGCTTTCGGCAGTCGCGAGCGAACTGGGCACTGGCGCGCGGCAGCGCCTGACTGCTGTCGAGAAACTGCGCCGGCGCTAGCCGGCCGCGCGGGTAATCTCGCCGTAGAGCTGCGACAGAGTTTCGGCGATGAAGACGCCGGTCTTGTCGACCCCTCCGAACGGAAAGAAATGCAGCGCGATGCTCTTGGCTGGCTCTGTCGCCAAGCCGATCGCCAGCTCGCGCAGGATGTCGTCGGGTCGCGTATCGCCAAACAAGCGACCGACCATGTTCGTCCGCATGCGGAGCGTACGCAGCGAATTGCCGATACCACAACGGATGGCGAACTTGATCAGCGTGGCCAGCGATGCCGGACCGGCGATGCCGATCCGCACTGGATCTGAAATGCCGGCGGCGCGGATGCCCGCCAACCACGCGACGATCGGCTCCACTTCGAAGGCGAACTGCGTGACCACGAAGAAATCCAGGCCCGCTTTCGCGGCGACGTCACGCTTTGCGACAAGGGCCTGCTCCAGCACATCGCGCGCCACCAGGGGATGCCCTTCCGGATGACCGGCGACACCGACAGCGCGAATACCACTCGCTTCGAATAGCCCGGTCGCCAGCACATCGAGGCTCGACGCAAACGGACCTGCCGGCTTCGGTCGATCGCCGGCAATGATGAGCACACGCGTGACATCTGCCTCACGCACGACGCGCGACAGATAGTCCTCCAGCGTGGCCCGATCGGCGATGCTGCGGGCCGAGACGTGCGGCACCGGCATGAAGCCCGCGCGGCGTACCCAGGCTGCCGTCTTGACGACATCGCGGTGATCGCCATTCGGGAGGAAGTTGATGTAGACCTCGGTGCCCGGATCGAACTGATCCTTCAGCGCCTCGATGGCATGCGGACGCGCCGGGGCGATCTCGATCGAGGCACGGCCGAGCAAATCGACGAGGAGAGGAGCGAAGGCGGCGCCACGGTGTCCCATGGTCGCCACGTCAATCGCGCCGTCGGGAAATGACGAAGGACTCGTCGAGGAACCAGAGGCCGCCGTGGCGGTGCAGGACCTCGGACGTCGCCTCGATGTAGGCGCCGGACTTCACCACGTTGTCGAGGCGCTCGTCGGGAATCTGCGCAACGTAGATCGCCGCGTTCCACGCAGCAAAGAGCGTTGACGTTCCGATCGGCCCGCTTACCTCGTTGGGCAGCGTGTGCATGTCGTAGCGGAAGATCGAGCGCGCGTCCGAATAAGCGTTGAAGTTGTAGTCGCGGCGGGCGTTGCCGAGCTCATGCTTGACCGCATCGAGGACGGCATGACGGCCACTCTGGAAAGGTTGCTCGTCCGGCCAGATACGGTTGATGATTTCCATGCCGGGATCGTGGCCATGCGAATGGATGGCGATGAGCCGCCCGCCGGGCCCGAGCGCGCGGGTGAGCGGCGCGACGACGCGCTTTGCCTTGAACTCGGCCGGCACGCGGGCGCGATAGGGCTGCGAGGCGATGACGAGGTCGTAGTCCGCCTCGGCGCGACCGAGCCGCGGGATGATCGAATCGAGCAGGAAGCGATGGTCCTGCCGGTAGAGCACCAGCACGACCGGCTTCTCGTAGACCGGATTGCCGGATTTCGGGCTCGCCTTGGCTTTCCAGTTGCGCGCCAGGAACGGCTGCAGATCGGCGATCTGCTCCTCGAAGTGATGCGAGGACGTGCCGCTCAGGCCGACCTCGTGCCAGACCATGCTGGCCGCCATTTCGGGCGACGTCACCCGCAGCCATGGCGCTTCCGAATAGAACATGTTGGTGAGAACCACGACCGTCGCCGGATGCTCGCAGAATTGGTCGGGCAGCTTGTCCAGCGTGAGACGAATATCCTCAAGGCTGATCTCCTTCCCGACGACGTGGAAAGGCATGGTCGGGAAGCGCGCGTGCATGGCGCGCATGACGCGGGCGAGCACCGTGCCATCGCCGACGCCGGCGTCGAACAGGCGGAACGCAGGCGGCCGCGGCCGCACGTTGGCGAGTTCCTCGGAAACACGGTTAGCCACGACCTGCTTCTCGCCGCAGGTGGTGACGAAGAGCAGATACTTCTGGCGATTGTCGAAGAAGCGGAAGTTGCGGCGCTGGTCCTCCGGACCGGCGGAGGGAAGGATCGATCCGCTGAGATCGACCGAAGGCAGGCGTCCGCGCAGGACGGACCGACTCGCGCCGCCGGGCTCGACTGGGTGCGTCGCCACGTAGGAGCGAACGCGTTCAAGAGTGCGGGTGGTGATGCGACCACCATCGCGCAGGCGCGCGATCAGCTTGCCGTCGTTGACGGCGAGACGCCCAAAGGTCGATTCGGCAAGACCCGCCTCCCGGCAGTATTCGCCGACCTCGCGCAGCAGGTCGATGGCTTGCATGAACGGTCTCCCTGCCCGATCACATGTCGTCCGGAAAGGCACCTCGTCAACCACAATTCGTCCCATTAAGGGAGTGGGCGGCAAGTGGGAAGCTCAAGATATCGGCCGATCTTGGCGCTGCGGCAGTCCCGAAAGGGAGGATTCCCACGAAATAGCCCATTTCCTGCTGGCCCCTGTCGCGGACCGCTCAAACCGCTCTTACACAGACGTGACATGACAGTGAGGCGGGCCGTACCCTAAAGCCTGTCCGCGGTGCCGCATTTCCCGGCGACCACAATCGAGGGCCGAAAAACGTGGCGAAGACCAGCCAGACCGTTGCGAAGAAGCGATCGATCGCGTCGAAAATGCCGTGGAACGACAAGGCCGGCCGCTTCTCGCCGCTCAAGACATTGACGCTTGTTCTGGTCTCGCTGCCGGCACTCTGGCTGCTCTACCGCACGCTCTTCATCGGATTGGGCGCGCGCCCGCTCAACGAGGCGACCCACCGCGTCGGCGACTGGACCGTGTACTTCCTGCTGATCACGCTCGCCATCACGCCGGCGCGGCGCCTGCTCGACTGGAGCAAGCTGATCCAGATTCGCCGCATCCTCGGACTATCGGCGCTGACCTACATCCTCATCCACTTCACGCTCTACATCGTCGACTCGCGCGGGGATCTATTCTTCGTCGGGACCGAGATTGTACTCCGTGTCTACCTCACGATCGGATTCACCGCTCTGCTCGGCCTGGTTGCCCTGGGCGTCACGTCGACCGACGGCATGGTCCGTCGTATGGGCGGCAAGGCGTGGAACAGGCTGCACCAGCTCATCTACATCATCATGCCGCTGGCGATCCTGCACTACTACATGCAGTCAAAGGTGGACGTGACGCAGCCTGTGCTGATGTCGGGCTTCTACTTCTGGCTGATGGGCTACAGGATCATGGCCCGATACGGATACAAGCAGGGCCTGATTCCCTTGCTCACTCTGGCGCTCGCCGCTGGACTTCTGACCGCGCTCACGGAGGCGACCTGGTATGGCGTCGCCACCGGAATCGGCTTCAGACGGGTGATTCTCGCCAACCTCAGTTTTGCCTACAAGATTAGTCCGGCGTGGTGGGTTTTTGCCACAGGCGTCGCCGTCGCGATAATCGCAGAAATCCGCCAAAGAATGAGCAGTATGCGACCCCAAACACGCACTGTCAGGGCTGCTTGACACACATCGCGACGCTCTTCACAACTGGCGACGGTTCAAGTCGGGACCAACAGGAGGACGGGCTTATGAAGAAGGTCGCTGCAATTATGATTGTCGGCGCATCCCTGGCCGGCTGCTCAACCTATCCGGCGACCCAGCATGAGAAGGTCGTTCACGGCGCGATCATCGGCGGTGTCGTTGGTGGTGTGGTTGGCGGCGTAGCGACGGGCGGTAGCGCCGGCGGCATTCTCGTCGGTGCCGGTATCGGCGCAGCTGCTGGCGCGGCGATCGCCGCTCATCATCCGGGCTGGGGTCACCCGGCGGCTCCGACCTACTACAAGTACTAGTAGGTAACCGGGATCTTCGGGTCCCGGGCTGGGGTCAAACAACGGCCGGGCCTTTGGCCCGGTCTTCACCGTGAAGCGTTAGTAACAACGGCCGACGCTCCTGTGGGAGCGGCGGCTTTTGTTGTTGCGCTTTCTTATTTCGATTTCCGATGCCGCTGATCTGCGAACAGGGTGGATTTTCTGCGCCAACGGACACCACAAAACAGCGCAATTTTCAGGCCCGCCTCCTATATTGATGCCAGTTGATTTCAGAGACCAAAATCCGCGGCGGACAAGGTCGCCCTGCCCACGTCCCTGATGCACTGTGGTTCACGGCGCGGGCATCAAGTACCGGGGGAGTTCTTCATGACACTGGACACCAGACAGATCGGCCGAACCGGACTGCAAGTCACCACGCTTGGCCTGGGCGGCGCCACGCTCGGCGGCAACATGAATCGGGTAACCGATGCCGACGCGCGCATGATCGTCCTCGCCGCCTACGACAGCGGCGTTCGCTATTTCGATACGGCGCCTTACTACGGCCTTGGCCGATCCGAGCACGTCATGGGGGACGAACTGCGTGACCGGAAAGACTGGGTGCTGTCCACCAAAGTCGGTCGCCTGCTCAAGCCTCGGCGCGATCCGAATGCCGCCACCGATGGCTGGAAGGATCCCTTCCCGTTCGAGCTGGTCTACGATTACACCTACGACGCGATCATGCGCTCCTACGAGGACAGCCAGCAGCGGTTGGGCCTCAATCGAATCGACATCGTCTATATCCACGATGTCGACGTCGCGACCCACAAGACGGTCGAGCGCCAACAGCTCATGTTTCGCACCGCGATGGAGAGCGGCTACCGGGCGCTCGACGAGTTGCGCAGCAGCGGCGACATCAAGGCGATCGGCCTCGGCGTCAACGAGGCGAAGCCGATCGCCGACGCCCTACAGCATGGCACCTGGGACGCGTTCCTGCTTGCCGGGCGCTATACGCTGCTTGAACAGCAAACGCTGCACGATCTGCTGCCGGCGGTTCAGAAGCACGGCGCCTCGATCGTCATCGGCGGGCCGTTCAATTCCGGCGTGCTCGCCGGTCGCGAGACCTTCGACTACCATCAGGCGCCGCCGGACGTGATCGAACGCGTTGCCGGCCTGAAGCGCGTCACCGATGCGCACAAAGTGCCGCTCCCGGCCGCGGCCCTGCAATTTCCGCTCGCCCATCCCGTCGTTGCCAGCGTCATCCCCGGGCCGCGTTCCGCCGATGAGTTCAACCAGATACTCGCGTGGCGCGACATGAAGATCCCTGCCGCGCTCTGGAGCGACCTCAAGGGTGAGGGCCTGCTGGACCAGGACGCGCCGACACCGGGCTAACTGGCCGCTGCATGATCACATCCGCCCTCACCGCGCTCGTCACCGTCATCCTCATCGACCTCGTTCTGGCCGGGGACAACGCGGTCGTCGTCGGCATGGCTGCCGCCGGCCTGCCGAAGGAGATGCGCCGAAAGGCCATCGTCTACGGCATCGCGGCAGCGGCAATCCTGCGCATCATCTTCGCGCTTTTCACGACGCAGCTACTCGAGATCATTCCGCTGGTCATCGCCGGCGGACTGCTGCTGCTTTGGGTCGCCTGGAAACTGTGGCGCGAGATCAGGGCCGGCAACTACACCCACGACGACGATCAGGACCTCACATCCGGCGACGGAGCAAGCACGGCGTCGGCCGTTCGACCCAAGACGCTCAAACAGGCGCTGACCCAGATCATCATCGCAGACGTTTCGATGTCGCTCGACAATGTGATCGCCGTGGCCGGATCCGCCCGCCACCATCCCTGGGTGCTGGTCATCGGACTACTGCTTTCGATCGCGTTGATGGGCGCGGCCGCAACGCTGATCGCGCGCATGCTCAAGACGTATCCCTGGATCGCCTATGTCGGCCTGGTGCTGATCGTCTGGGTGGCGCTGAAAATGATCTGGGAAGGCGCGCACCAGATGGCCGCCGCTGCGGCCAATGGCACGCCCCTCATTCCAGGACTCGGCTAGTGAATCTCCGGCTCCGGTGTCGGGGCCGTGCCTTCCAGGAAATCGAAATCGCAGCCCTTGTCGGCCTGCTGGATGTGCTCGGCGTAGAGCTTGTTGTATCCACGCTGGAAGGTGCGGTCCGGCGGCGACCACTCCTTTAGCCTGCGCTCTATTTCCGCCTTGGTGACTTCCAGATTGATGCTCCGGCGCTCCACATCCACCGAGATAATATCGCCGGTACGAACCGCGGCCAGTGGACCTCCGATGTAGGACTCGGGCGCCACGTGCAGGATGCAGGCACCGTAGCTGGTGCCGCTCATGCGCGCATCGGAAATGCGCAGCATGTCGCGCACGCCCTCCTTCAGCAGCTTTTTCGGGATCGGCAGCATGCCCCATTCCGGCATGCCCGGACCGCCGACGGGGCCGGCATTCTGCAAGACGATTATGTGGTCCGCCGTCACCTGAAGATCGTCTGAATCGATCTGCGCCGACATCTCGTTGTAGTCGCGGAAGACGAGCGCCGGTCCCGAATGCTTGAGCAGGCGCGGCTCCGCCGCCGACGGTTTGATGACGCAGCCATCGGGTGCGAGATTGCCAGTCAGGATCGCCGTGCCGACTTCGCTCGACACAGGATTGTCGAGCGAGCGGATCACGTCGGCATTGTAGACCTTGGCGTCGGCGACGTTCTCGCCGATTGTCTTTCCGGTGACCGTGAGCGCCGACCCATCGATCTTGTCGCCAAGTTGTGACAGCAGCGCCGGCAGGCCGCCGGCATAGTAGAAATCCTCCATCAGGAACGTACCCGACGGCCGGAGATTGGCCAGCACCGGCACCTCGCGCCCGACGCGATCGAAATCCGCCAGCGTCAGATCGATGCCGGCGCGCCCCGCCATCGCGACCAGATGGATCATCGCGTTGGTCGAGCCGCCGAGCGCCATCTGCGCCACCAGCGAATTCTCGAAGGAGCCTTTCGACAGGATGTCGGACGGCTTCAGGTCTTCCCAGATCATGTCGACGACGCGTCGGCCGCACTGGATCGCCATGCGGCTGTGCGCCGAGTCGGGAGCGGGGATCGACGACGCGCCGGGCAGCGAGAAGCCGAGCGTCTCGGTCAGCGACATCATAGTCGCCGCCGTGCCCATCACCATGCAGGTGCCGAAGGAACGCGCGATGCCCGCCTCCATGTCGCGCCACTCGTCCTCGGAGATGACACCGGCCTGCTTGTCGGCCCAGTACTTCCATGTGTCGCTACCGGAGCCGAGTACCTTGCCGGCGTAGTTGCCGCGCAGCATCGCGCCAGCCGGCAGGAAGATCGCGGGCAGGTTCATGCTGATCGCGCCCATGAGCAGCGCCGGCGTGGTCTTGTCGCAGCCGCCGAGCAGCACGACGCCATCGATCGGATGCGAGCGCAGAAGCTCTTCGGTCTCCAGCGCCAGCAGGTTGCGATAGAGCATCGTCGTCGGCTTGACGAAGTTCTCCGCCAGCGACAACGCTGGGAGTTCGACCGGGAAACCGCCTGCCTGCCACACACCCTTCTTCACCTCCTCCGCGCGCTGGCGCAGATGGGTGTGGCAGGGGTTGATGTCGGACCAGGTGTTGATGATCGCGACCACCGGCTTGCCCATGAAATCTTCGTAGGCATAGCCCTGCTGAAGGGTACGGGAGCGATGGCCGAAGGCACGGAGATCCTGCGCCCCATACCAACGCTGGCTGCGAAGTTCCTTGATGTCTTTTTTCACGGTGCCTCAGGAGGTGCTTGATTTCTTCCAGATATTGACGCCGGCATCGCGCGCGCGCCGGTCGATTTCGTCGAGTTCGGCCTTGCTGAACTTGAGTTTGTTGAGTGCCCCAACGGCGTCCTCGATCTGCCCGACACGACTGGCGCCGATCAGCGCGGAGGTCATGCGTTCGTCGCGCAGCACCCACGCGAGCGCCATCTGCGCCAGCGTCTGGCCGCGTTTCTTGGCAAGCCGATCAAGCGCACGGACGCAAGTAAGATTTTCCTTGCTGAGGAACGTGCTCCGCCACGACGGGGCACCGCCTCCTGCGCGGCTGTCGGCTGGGACACCTTTCAGGTACTTATCCGTCAGGAGTCCTTGCGACAGCGGGGAGAAGGCGATGCACCCCATCCCTTCCGCCTCGAGCGCGTCGAGGAGTTGATCTTCCTCGGTCCAGCGATTGAGGATCGAGTAGCTCGGCTGGTGGATGATCGCCGGCGTACCGAGGCGCTTCAGGATCGCGGCCGCTTCGTGGGTGCGCTCCGAAGAATAGGACGAGATGCCGACATAGAGCGCCTTGCCCTGTCGCACGGCGGCGTCGAGCGCGCCCATGGTCTCTTCCAGCGGCGTGTCGGGATCGAAGCGGTGCGAATAAAAGATGTCGACGTAGTCGAGCCCCATCCGCTTAAGGCTCTGGTCGAGGCTCGACAGCAGGTACTTGCGGCTGCCCCATTCTCCGTAAGGGCCCGGCCACATCCGGTAGCCGGCCTTGGTCGAGATGATCAGCTCGTCGCGAAAACCCCGAAAGTCGGTCTTGAGAATCGCGCCGAACATCTCCTCGGCAGAACCCGGCGGCGGGCCGTAGTTGTTGGCGAGGTCAAAGTGGGTGATGCCGAGATCGAACGCTCTCCGGCACATCTCGTGGGCGACATCGGCGCGCGAGATGTGCCCGAAATTCTGCCAGAGCCCTAGGGAGATGGCGGGAAGTTTGAGCCCGCTTCGCCCCGTGCGGCGGTAGAGCATCTTGTCGTAGCGTTTGTCGGACGGAACGTAGACCATTCTTCTGTTTCTTTTCCGGCAGGCTTCAGGGGCACACTTCTAAGGCACGCAGCGTTGGTGACGGCCAGGGTCACACGACCGCGTCGCCTTGGCGAAGGCCAGCGGATAAACGCCTCAGGCCGCCTCGCGTCGGGAGTAATGCACGTTCTCGTCGAAGAGAGCCCGCGCCGTCGCCGTCACGGCGGGCACTGTGGCGTCGTCGAGGTTGGCAAGCAGCGGCGAGAGCGGGCCGGTATCGGCAATCCCGACGAGGCGCAGAGCATCGTGCAGAACGATGATTTGCGAGTGCGCGTCGCGCTGATCCTCAAACGGCAGGAATTTCTCGCGGATCCGCTCGGCGCGGGCGATATCGCCGGCCTTGAGCGCCGCCAGCACCGCCATCGACAGATTCGGCGCAATGGAAACCGAGCCGGAGGTGAAGGCCCGAATACCGAACTTGGTCCAATGCAGGATCGCCGGTCGCTCGCCGATGCCGCTGACCAGACGCTCCGTGCCGGCTGAATCGATGATCGCCGACAGGTAGGAATCGTTGGCCGGGTCCTTCGGCTCGAAGGCATATTTCAGCGAACACAGCACGCCGTCCGCGAACAGCGCCGCAACATCGGCGGGCGCGATGTAGTTGTTGGCGCGGACGTAGGCGATCATCGGCTTGCCGAAGGCGTCGGCGAGACGGCGGAGACCCGTGGCGACACCCGCCGGCTTCGACGGACCGGCCATCGGCAGGAGCATTGCCGTCGGGAAGGCATAGTCCTTGAGGACTGCGATCTGATCCATGGCCTTGCCGAAATCGGCGCCGACGGACGGGATCATCCAGCTTCCCGCCGGGGCGATCTCAGTCAGCATGTCGGCCAACCCCGCGTATTCGCTGACGCCCGCATGATAGAGGTTGGCGTTGCCGCCGTAGAGGAACGTGGTCACGCCGCCCGCGGCCATGTGGTTGACGATCTTGCGATTTTCCGCGGTCGCCACCTTTCCGGAACGGTCGCGCGCCAGCGGCGGCACGGAAATGACCGACCGCGACAGGTCGGCGACAGCGATGGCATCGGTCTTCATGGGCGGTGTTCCCGGCGGGAATTAAGGCGGGAGCCAAAGTTATCGGACAACCGGGCCATCATCAACCGCCGTGGGTGGCGCACGCCATTGACCCGGCAGCGTCGCTGCCGCGATAAAGGCGGCCTCTCGTTCCACGCGACGCTGAAAGCCAACCCGCCATGAGCATTTTCGACCTCACCGGCCGCCGCGCCCTTATCACCGGATCCAGCAAAGGCATCGGATACGCCCTGGCCGAGGGCCTCGCCGAGGCCGGCGCGGAAGTCGTCCTCAATTCCCGCAGCGCCGGCGAACTGGAAGAGTCGCGCGCCCGGCTCGCCGCCGCCGGGCACAAGGTTCACGCCCGCGCGTTCGACGTCTCCGACCCCGCCGCGGCGGAAGCCAACGTAGCGGAAATCGAGGACAAGGTCGGCCCGCTGGATATCCTTTTCAACAACGCCGGCATCCAGCACCGCCAGCCGCTCGCCGAATTCCCGTTCGAGGATTGGCGCCGGCTGATGTCGATCAATCTGGACGCCGTGTTCCTGATGGGCCAGGCCGCCGCCAAGCGCATGCTGAAGCGCGGCAGCGGCAAGATCGTCAACACCTGCTCGGTCAACAGCGAGATCGCGCGCGCCACAATCGCGCCCTACGTGACCACCAAGGGCGCTGTGAAGATGCTCACCAAGGCGATGTGCGTGGAGTGGGCGGGCCAGGGCATCCAGGTGAACGGCATCGGCCCCGGATACTTCAAGACGGAGCTGAACCGGGCGCTCTTCACGAATCCCGAATTCGATGCCTTCGTGCGCAAGCGCACGCCGGCGGCGCGTTGGGGAGAAGTCGCCGAACTGAAGGGCGTGGCTGTCTTCCTCGCCTCTGATGCGTCGAGCTACGTCAACGGCCAAGTTCTATATGTCGATGGCGGTATGACCGCGGCGGTTTGAGGCTTCCGTGCGCGTACTCTATTTCACCAAATCGTGGGGCAACGCCTGAGGCGGGCGTCATGCCGCAGGCGGGACCGTGTGGGAGTCGATTAGCCGCGAGGCTAGAAGCCGACCTGATCGCCACCCTTCAGCGCCAAGGTTGCGCGGGCCTCGGCTGGCGTCGCCGCCTCATATCCGAGTTCCTCGATGATGCGCCTGATCTTGGCCACCTGCTGAGCGTTGCTGGTCGCCATTTCGCCGGGGCCGATGTAGAGCGAATCTTCCAGCCCGACGCGCACGTTGCCGCCCATCATCGCCGCCTGTGTTGCGAACGGCAGTTGGTGGCGGCCGGCGCCGAGCACCGACCAGCGATAGGCATCGCCGAACAAACGATCGGCGGTTTCCTTCATGAACATCAGATTGCGAATATCGGCGCCGATGCCGCCGAGGATGCCGAAGATGATCTGCACGAAGAACGGCGGCTCAACCACCTTGCGGTCGACGAAGTGGGCGAGGTTGTAAAGGTGGCCGACGTCGTAGCACTCGTGCTCGAAGCGCACGCCATGACCCTTGCCGAGGATTTCGATAATCTTGGCGATATCGCGGAACGTATTGCGGAAGATGTAATCGTCGGTCCCGGCGAGGTAGGGCCGCTCCCACTCGTATTTCCATTTCGGGTAGCGGTCGGCGAGCTGGAACAGCGCGAAGTTCATCGAGCCCATGTTGAGCGAACACATCTCCGGTCGTGCTTGGAGCGGCGCGCGCAGCCTATCCTCGACGCTCATGCCGAGACCGCCACCGGTCGTAATGTTGATGACCGCGTCGCAGGACTGCTTTATGCGCGGCAGGAAGCGCATGTAGGCATCCGGTTCGGCGGTAGGCTTGCCAGTCTCGGGATCGCGGGCGTGAAGATGGAGGATGGCCGCGCCGGCTTCCGCCGCTTCGATCGCCTGCCGCGCGATGTCGTCGGGCTTGAAGGGCAGCGCATCCGACATGGTCGGCGTGTGGATCGCCCCCGTCACCGCGCAGGAAATGATGACTTTCTGCTTTTCACGCACCGACATGCCCAACTCCCCGAAATGGAAAACGGCCGAGACCTTAGCCGGTTTCGGGTGTGCGTGAACCCAACAAAGCCCGGTATTTCGCGCCGCGACACGGCGCCACGTCGTGGGTTCGCCACTCCCCGATCTTCCGGTCGGACGTCGCAGGCAAACAGGCGTCCACGAGATCTCGAACGTCAGGTCGGCCGAGCTTCCGACTTGAGAAGTAGGTCGTTTATCCAAGGCGCGTTGCGACGAGCGTTGGGCATATGCATCTTCTGCATTCCCGGGAAGAAAACGATCCGCGATTGACTGGGCAATTCAGGCACACAGTCCCGCATGAAGTGCATCACGCCATCGCTTGCATCCCAAACGGCTTCGTCCGGCCCGAGCACGTGAGAAATCCACGCCTGATCGGTCCCGGTCAGGCCTGCTTCCTTTGTAACGGCGGGAGACGTTCCAGGATCGAAGCGATCCCATACCTGCCGGCGCGCGCCGGCGTCCATCAGCAGCATCGAGCCGTTGTACGGCGTCCCTGCCGCCGAATTGGAGCGATAGAGAACGATTTGCTCTGATCGGCTGAGGATGTCGTCCATTGGTCCGACGACGACGCTGTCGAGGTCGATCCAGGCAAAACGCGGACCGATGATTTCGGCCATATCAGGAGCAAATGCCCTCAGGCGCCGCCAGCAGCCGCCCAGATGGGCGCCGTCATCCCAGAGCGGCACGATGCGTATGCCGCTATCAATGCCGGAAGGGTTGTCAGTGATGCAGACCACGTCGTGCGGGATGCTGAGATACTGAGCCAATTGGCGACGTATCCGATTGACGGCGTCAGCCGAGAAGTCAAAGACGATGTGCAGCCTGCTTGGGGCTTCCCACTTCCACAGCACGATCTGCAAGCGATTGCTCGGGTCAGGCACTGCGTGACTCCTGCTCGGCCTCACGCCGCCCCACGCACCGATGGAAACGCTCGCGCGGCGGATTGAGCATATAGCGCACGTTTTCGCTACGGCGTCTGAATTGAGAAGGCTGGCGAAGCATCCGTGGGGCACCCGGCCATGTGCAGCAAAGGCGCGACCGTCGCCCTGGCGCCCCGACTATACCGTTCGCGCGCGCCAAGTATTATTAGCCTGGTCTTTGGCGATGCCACCTTCGAACTCGAGCGCGATCATGCAAGCGGCGCAACAGCAGCCCCGAGTCAACCGCCGGCAAAAGGCTCATCGGGTTGTGCTCGCCCCCAATGCCACGCGCGATCAGCGTTAATGCGCCTTCTATCCGCGGAGTGAAGAAGCTGAGGTTCCCCGAGCATTGCACCTGGCTTGCGTGCCGCAAGAGCCGAGCGTGGCTCATGGGGTGAGTTCTTCTCCACGGAGGGGCACTCAGCAGAAACAGCTGAAGCCCGGACGGATGCACAAGGCGCAGGCGTGCCCAACGAAGAAACGGCCAATACCGGGCACGACGGCCGGCCTGACGTACGCGATAGCCATCGGCTTTCATCGCATGGGCCAGCCGGGGAAGGTTCGTTCCGGCCGCCACCATCAGGCTGAGCACACCGGTATGGCGGCTGGCCGGGTCTGGATAGACCGTTTCGCCGATGCCCAAGCCTCCGATGACGAGAGGCTGTGCAGCGGCAATTACGGGAACACGAAGAATCTCCGCAGTCGTATCCCGCACCGCTACGAGCCGGCGCTCCTCCAGCACAGCCGCCGTGCGCAGACGGTTCAGGAGCCAGTCAGGACACGCAAGTCGATGTTGCCGCTGCAACCACGCGACCAGCGGCAGCAAGTCGCGCCAGTGCTCCGGATACATGCTATCCGCACCGCGACTGCCTGCCGGCAGATAGCCGAGCCACTGGCGCCAAGCGTCAGGCAATTCGTCGGCGGGACACGTGCAAACGCGCACCAAAGCAAGGTCCCCATCAACCAATCGACGTGCGGACAAATTCACCGCGGTCCCTCGTCGTTCGTCGGTCCAGCCGTTATGGCCCGGCGACGCTTCTCCTTGACGTATCGTCGCTCACGCACGCGCCCAAGACCGGACACGACCAGGCCAACCGGTGATGTCACCCCCCAACGCCGAACCATCTGCCGGGCGAACGGCAACGGCGTCCAGAAGCGGCGGCCGGCCTGCCGCTGGCAGGCGTTCCAGGCGACGCGCATGCGCAGCCAGAATCCGCTCTTCTCATTGAAAGCGGCGTTGTCGCGAAAATAGGCCATGTCGAACCCGGGCATTGGCTGTGCGGCCAGCCTGTCAAGTTGCTCATCAGGAACCGGGCTGCCGAGATTGTCGGCAAGATAGCCAAGGGCGGCCGCGATGAGCGGCCCACACCGATGACGTTGAGCTTCCTCCTCGACAAGGCGCCACCGAAATGACTCGGGCGCCTTTGCGAGCAGGAGATGGGCGTCGATCATCCAGCGAATGGAGAGTTGCAGCAGGCTGCGACTGTAGCCGTGGACGCACGCATGGAGGACGTGGTGTTCCGGCACAAGCGTGAGAGCGGGTGCAAGGCCAGACTGCCCGAGCGGCACAGCCTCCCGCCAAAATCCGTCGTCCGAGCCAGACCAGACAGAGCAGTTCAGAATGTTGTGGTGAAGGTCGAGGCTTGCGCGCGCCTCCTCGTTGATGAAAGGCAAAGCATGGGCGCCGACCCCCGCGATCAGCGTGTCCCACGACCGTTCGCGAACCACAGCGGAAAAACCAACCTTCCGGAGAATTTCGATGGAGCGGGCATAGTGCTGGTGCGGTACAGCCATGTCCACGTCACCCATGGGACGATGGGCCGGACGAGCATACGCGCTGGACGCAAGTGCAAATCCCTTGAGGAAGAGCACCGGAATGTTCTCGCTCTCCATTGCCTCAACAATGCGATGTGCCGCGGCCTCAAGCGCGACGAACCGGGCTCGGGCTTTCAGATATCTGCGCCGGACAACCCGCTGTGTCGGCTCGGGTAGCGATGTCATGGCCGGGTGATCATGCAGCATCGGGAGCAGGCGGACGACGCCATGGTCGGTCCCGCCATGCGCGGCCTGTTCGATCAGGGTCAACGCTCCGGAGCTCGGTGGAGAACCGGTTGCCAGCGCGCGGATCAGGTCGAGGACCTGCCGAGGCGGCTCATGACCGAAATCCCTGAGATGGAGTCGCGCAACGCTCATGCCAGCATCCCGGACAGTTCTTCAAGGCATGCGGGAACCCGGCCGATATCGGTTCCGAGCTCGACACGGAAGGCGGGCAGGCTTGTCAGAGGTAGCACGGCATCAAGATGCGCACGCCGGAGGTTCTCTGGCAATTTCAGCGCCTGCCGCAGACTTGGCATGAAACGCCTGTGTGCCTCCCCCTTTGAAATTGGCACGATGCGGCTGCCGGCGCTTTCGCCCACAATGACGGGGAAGACCAGCGCCTCGATCGGCATGCTCCTGCGCATCGGACTTTCTGGGCCACTCGGCGGCAGCAGCAAGATTGCCTTCGCGTCCGGTAAAGCACCAAAGGGAAGATGCAGTGTGCCTGGCAGGCGTGGCAGGAGGTCTCGCGTATGCCGCGTAACATTGCAGCTGCAGTAGAGAGAGTGTCCAAGGAACCCTTCCGGTGTCCGCTCAACAACAAGACAGTCTTCTCCCACCAGCTGGAAGCCGGCCTGAATGGCGCGAAGGCAGGTTGTGGACTTGCCGCTGCCGTTCGGCCCAAGCAGCAGTAGCCCGGGTCCACCGGGGGCACAGATCAGGGCCCCGTGCATCGCAGGCAGTCCGCGCTCGCCAAGCAGTGACACAAGCGACCACTGGAAGGGTCGCGCAATCGATATGCGCGTCAGTTCTTCCGCGCTGGGAAGACACGAGATCGCCAATCCCTCGCGCGGCGCCACCCACTCCAGCGGTTCGCCCTTCGTCCAGTTCGTGCCGCTGGGCAGCGGAACCCCGGTCTCGGCAACGCTCCATGCGCAAACGGTAAGGTCCGCTGCCGCAGTGGGCGCGGCAAACGCGATATGCCGCATCGGGTCGAAGAGGCGCTCCGCCAGCTTGCGCCCCGCAACCCGAATGTGGATTGATCGAGCACCGACCTGAACCCACAGATTCTCAGGAGAGCAGCGAAGCGCCGCCTCCTCGAACGCAGGGCGCGGGGTGGCGGTCATGGAGATCGGGACTTCGGAGGCCCGGGTTCGGTCCCGCCCATCCGCTTGCGGTCAAGATTGCGCTTGGCGATGCGAAGAAAATCTTCGCGGACCTGCGTTGCGTTGAGCAGGCTGTGATTGCCCCCGTGAATACGCCGAATCGTGAGGACCTCATTGACGAGGACACAGATGAGACCCTTCTCTTCGGCGCGCAGAAACCAGTCCTGGTCGGATCGGGTCTTGGTGCTTGTATCGAAACCACCCACGGTCTCGAAGGCGCGGCGGCGCGCGAGCAAACATTGCATGAGTTTGCCGAGCCGGGGCGCGCCGTTGCCCGGCACGAGAACGCTTTCATCGAGATTGCTGGCGTCGATGGCAACATGCCGCACGAGGGTGAGGCAATAGTCCGCGTCCGGGTTTGCTTCAAGCGCGGCCAACTGCGCCGCTAGCTTGCCGGGCATCCAAAGGTCATCGGCGTCGAGAAAGGCAACATAGTCGCCGCGCGCCATTGCCAGCCCATCGTTCCGCGCGGCGGCAACGCCCTCTTGTTTCTTTTTATGCAGCCGCACGCCAGCGAAGCTTTGGGCGATCTGAGCCGAATTGTCCGCCGAGCCGTCATCGACAACAATAACGTCGGGCGTCGCGCCAATCTGCGATTCGATACTCTCAAGTGCTTCCGCGATGAACGGCGCACCGTTGTGAACGGGCACTATGCAGGACACCAAGGGCTTCCCAGCGCTCACATACAACTCCTGACTCTCGCGGCGACGGCCAACGGGTGACTAGGCTCGGAGCGGAGGGTCCAACGCGAATGCCTGCTCCATGTCGTCAAACCGCATGAGCGACGGCGCTTCGTAAACTCCCTCATATGCAATTGCAGAATCGCCAGAATCGCGCGGCAATGCGCTGGACAACACTTCTATGAGGCCCTCGTCGAGGAGGCTCTGCACAAAACTTGTCACGTCGGCACGCACCGTATCCGACGGCACCTTGAAATGATGGGCGATCTTCGCGGCAATCCCCTCGACCGTCTCCCCGGCTTCCATCAGTTGCCAGATAATGGCGCCGATCCCGGACGACGAGTAGTAGAGCCCCGTCCGCAGGTTTATGGCGACGACCTCTCCGTCCATGACCTTGCCGGCAACATGGTCGGGGGGCCGCAATGCGGAATTTGGCGGAATACTCATCAATATCAGTGTCTTCTGAAAGGCGCCCGGGGGAACTAGCGACGGCACATGATCCAGCGACGATCCTTCCCGTTGCCCCCTCAACATCTATAATAAGGCGCTCCAATCGCCAAGAGTTCGCCACGCGCCCTCGCTGAATGCTCAGGGTATCCTTCGGGCCATCCGATGGTTGTGGGTTGCAGGAAGGCGGCTGAGATGCGACTGGATCCACGGTTCGGAACTGGCAGGCTGACCTGACTGAGTCGAACACAAGGCGTTCATACGGCCCCTCCCGATGGCCGGGATGGGCCGACCTGGATGCGGCAACCTTCATCGTCCGGCGCGACCGATAGCAGCGCATGACAACAGCACTCGGAAATGCTGCCGGCCCTGGCGACGGCCTGTCTTCATCTCTCCGCCGTCTTTTCGGCCAACTCTCTTCTCGCCGACGCGTGCAGTTATTCTTCATTGTCGGCCTGACATTGATCGGGGCAGTCGCCGAGTTGGCGACAATCGGCGCCGTGCTACCCTTCCTTATCCTCATCGCCAAACCAGGTTCGATCGAACGCCTTCCTTTGCTGGGAAAGCTGTTCGACAACCTGGGCACTCCGCCAGGTGGGGCACTGACCGTCGCAGCAGTGCTTTTTGCTGGAGTGGCGATCTGTGCAGCGGCGATACGGCTCCTTTTGACGTGGACGAGCCAGAAATTCGTTTTTCGGCTTGGCCACGACCTTGGATGCCAAGTCTATCGGCACGCCCTCTACCAACCCTACTCCAACCACATCGACCGCAATTCCAGCACGGTCATCTCCAACATCAATAAGGTGCAGTCCGTGGCGGCCAATTTGCTGCTGCCTCTCATCCAAGGCATGGCCGCCTCGGTCATAGCTGCATTCATTATCGTCGGCCTGACCGTCATCGACCCGTTGATGGCCGCCATGGCGGCTGGCGGCTTCGGATCGATGTATCTGGCGGTTTCCTTCGCCACGCGCCGACGCCTGAAGGCGAACAGCAAACTGATCGCGGCGGCGCAGACCGAACGGATCAGGACCGTTCAGGAAGGGCTTGGCGGAATTCGCGACGTACTTCTTGACGGAACACAGCATGTCTACGTTGCCAAGTTTGCATCGATCAACTCCGAATTGCGTGACGTACAGGCAGCAAGCGCCTTCATCGGAACCGCGCCGCGTTATGTCATCGAGGCAGCCGGCATGGTTCTCATTGTCGTTCTGGCCTTGATCCTTTCCCATCGTTCGAGTGGCCTTGCCGAGACGCT
Organism: uncultured Alphaproteobacteria bacterium; assembly: GCA_963798195.1. Classification (GTDB taxonomy): domain Bacteria; phylum Pseudomonadota; class Alphaproteobacteria; order Rhizobiales; family Kaistiaceae; genus CAVSRC01. Next base: position 19,900 of record CAWCSF010000011.1, read on the forward strand.
CCCAGTCCTTGGCGCACTCGCGTTGGGCGGGCAGAGGCTCCTGCCGCTGCTTCAGTTGATCTACAACGGCTGGGCACAGGTATCCCTCAATCGCCACAACCTGCTCGACGTGCTCCACGCCCTCGGCCCGGCCACCTCCTTCTCATCGATAGCAGGCAAGTCGCGTGAGGCGCCGCTCCCATTTGAGCGCACCATCAGCTTCGACGCCGTCTGCTTTCGCTACGGCATCAGTGGCCCACTGGTGCTGAAGGAGGTCAACTTTGTCGTCCCCAAGGGAGCGCGCGTGGGCGTCGTCGGTGAGACCGGCCGCGGCAAGAGCACACTCATGGACCTTGTCATGGGGCTGCTCCTCCCAACAACGGGAGCGATCCGCGTCGACGGCGTACTGTTGACACCGGAGAACATGGACCGTTGGCAGGCCCGCATCGCGCATGTGCCGCAGTCAATCTTTCTGGCGGATGCTACGATCGCTCAGAACATCGCCTTTGGCGTGGCACCCAGCGCCATCGACATGGAGCGGGTCGAGGAAGCGGCCCGACAGGCAATCCTTTCCGAATTCGTCGCCACTTTGCCCGACCGATACGACACGGCCGTTGGCGAACGTGGCGTACGCCTCTCCGGTGGTCAGAGGCAGCGGGTGGGAATTGCGCGCGCGCTCTACAAGAATGCTGACGTGCTTATCCTGGACGAAGCCGCCAATGCGCTCGACGAGGAGACCGAGAGGCGGCTGCTGGAAATGATTTCCGCGCTAGAGCCGAAACGAACGGTATTTTCGATCTCGCATCGGTTGCCGGCGGGCTCGACCGATCTCGTGCTGTCGCTGGACGCGGGAGAAGTCGTCAGCTTGAGGAAGTCCCTGGCGATGAAGACCTGAGATTCGCGCGGGCGCGACGACCGCGGACGTTGCCACCGCTTGCCGTACCGGGGCGATCCTCACGCAACGATCAGGGCATCGGATAGTCGTCTGCGTTCAGAACCCAGCCCGGCTTTTCGGAGAAATCGACGCGCGGCGGACAGAAAATATCCACGAGTTGATTGAGGTCGGCGGCAATCGCTTCCGACGTGTGGAGCGACGGCGGCGGGATAACCGCGATTGACGGGCTGGCGCATAGTTCGTGATCGTCGGGGCGCCAGAAGTTTTTGTTCACCGTCCACGGCCAGCGCAGATGGTGAATGAACTCCCCCTCAAGGGCGAGCGAGCACTGCTCGAAATCATCGTGAAGATGCGGCGAGAGCTTCGTCGGGTCGCGTGGCCCGTGACGGGCATCGAGGAAATTCACCATGAAGGTGGTGCAACGCCAGATTCGGCCGAAGCGACCCTTCTCGGAGGGGACGTCAAGGCTGTAGACGCGCAGCCGAAAACCGCCCTTGGGTTCGGGCCACGGCACGTCCGGCGCAACATGTGGCTTGGGTGTGGCATAGGCCGCCGCATTGCTGCACTTGGCTGCGAGGTCACTGGATCGCGTGGTGAACATGCGGACGATCGGCCCCGGTGTAATAACGCGCAGGCTCGATTTTCCCGGCGGCACAAACGCAAGCGAGCCTCCTGAAACGCGCTCGGTCCCATCTTTCGTGGTGATCTCCACCTCGGTGTGCTTCGCGGGGATCAGCACGACATATTCGTCAGGCTGCGCGTCGCGCGCGAAAACCGCATCCTTCGATGGCTCGGTGTAGGCAATGACGAAGTTCTGTCCGCGCCCGTACCAGGTCTTACCCTCGGGCCCGCTCTCCTGTGGCGGCTGAGCATAAAATCGAACGTATTCGGCGCCGCCAAAAGGGCCGCCCGGTTCCGGCCTTTTAGCGGGTGCCGTCGCCGCCAGGGCCGAGCGTGGATCGCTTGCGTCGTACATGGATAGCCTCTCGGTTTGTTTCCGGCGGTCGATTGCAGCGGCGATGGACGGCGCGCCCGGCCGTCCCGTTATGCAGCGCGCGCGGGTTGCTCCACGTCCAGATTGAGGAGACCCGACGCGTTGCCGCCGACCAGCCGCCGAATGTCGGCTTGCGAAAACTGCAGGTCCAGCAGCATGCGGACGATCTGGCGAAACCCGTCCACGGGCCTCGGATTGTCGAGCAAGCCAAGGTCCGAAGACAGCACGGTCCTGTCGACACCCGCAACCTCAATGAGGTGCGCAAGATCTTCGGCGCTGAATTTATGCGACTTTCCGTCTGCGAACATGCAGATCGAGTGCTCCATGTACGCACCTGCGGCCACAAGCGCCCGGATGTCCTCATCGGTGCAGCCGACGACGTATGTGGGGTGGTTGACCAGCATCTTCTTCACACCACGACGCTTCGCTTCATCGAACAGCAGATGAAGTTCGCTCGCCGGAAGGTGGCCACCGGCAAGGATGATGTCCGCCTCGGCGATGATGTCCAGGCAGGCCTTGGCGTCATCGGAGATCGCGCCGTTGGCATCAAGCGCGCTGAGCGGGATCGGATCGAGCATCTTCCGCTTGGTTTTCGGAAAGGTCTTCGCCTGCCCGCTTGCCTGGGCGATATGGTTCGCCGCCGACAGGGTCGGCATCCAGACGATCTTGGCGCCGATGCTGGCCGCATGGTCGACAGCGTGCGGATTGATGCCGCCGCTCGCATTGTTAAGCGCCAGCCCAGAGAAGAGACTCACGCCGCTCTCGGGAAATAGCTTCTCAAGGATTACGGCGTGCGAAACGCCGAGATAGAAGTGATCCTTGTAGAGGAGCGCTCTGAAACCCGCCGCCGCGCAATCCAGCAGTGCTTCGTGGTGATCGAGCAGGCGCGGCATCGCGGCCGGCCCGCTGTGACAATGCAAATCGACGGCGCCGACCAGTAACGCCGCTACTTCATCGGCTCTGGCATCGTCGGATTCGGTAGAAGCGGCTTTATCGTTGCTTGCCATGGTTTCCTTCCTGTCGCCCGCCTTGACCGAGCGGTTGTTCCAGCCTGGCCCCACCGCGCCCGTTGAGGCCGCGCGGTCCGGCGTTGATACAGGTTGCAAATGACCGGCCGCCGCACCAGTATCCGTTTTCGGCATTCCGTCAGGCGGAATGCGAGACGCCGGCGCAATCCATGTCCGAGATACCCGTCGAATCCGTCCGCCGGGCGATCAATGTGCTCCACGAGCTCAACCGGCAGCGGGTGAGTTCGGTTCGTCATCTGCATCAGGCGACCGGCCTTCCGAAGCCAACGATCGTACGCCTGCTGAATACGTTCATCGCACTCGGCTACGTCGTCAACGACCAACGCCGGGGCGGCTATCAGGTCACGTCGCTCGTCCGTTCGCTGAGCTCCGGATTCCACGGCGATCCGCTCGTGGTCGAGGCCGCCCGCCCCTGGGCGATTGCCTTCACGCGCAGATTTCAGTGGCCGGTCGCGGCCGGCATACTGGACCGCGACGCGATTGTGGTGCGGTTCAGTACCATTGCCGACAGCCCGATGTCGCCGTTCCATGCCACGATCAACAACGGCTCCAATTGATGTCGCGCGCCATGGGGCGGGCCTATATTGCCTTTTGTCCGCCTACCGAGCGCAACCTGCTGCTCGGTATGCTGGCGACGTCAAGCGATCCGGAAAACGAGGTGGCGCGCGACCGCGGCGCGGCGCTGACGCTGCTCTCCATGGTCCGGCGAGCCGGCTTTGCCGACCGCTCGGCGACGGTGGAGCCGAAGTCCTCCTCGACGCTTGCGGTGCCGGTGATGCGGGGACGAAAGGTGCTCGCCACTGTCGGCGTCAGTTATTTCACTTCAGCGGTTCCCAAGGCAGAAGCCATCGCGCGATACGTCCCTCCCCTCAAGGAAATGGCGAGGAATATCCAGGCCAGCGTGGCCATGCTCAGGCAGGACAGCGCGGCTGAAAACGACCCGGCCTGAATCGGTGCGGCATTCCGTACCGTGGAACGATGGCACATTCCACGGGCCGTTGGCTTTCCCACCATTGTAGAACCCGAAAAGGGAATGCCGTCTAAACGGCAGCAGGGAACGCCTCGGGATTCAGGCCAGTCGATGCAATCGCGTGTCATCGTCACATGCGCCGTAACCGGCAACCAGACCACGCCGGAGATGACTCCGCATTTGCCGGTCACGCCTGAGGAAATCGCCGAGGCCTGCCTCGGAGCCGCCGAATCCGGCGCCGCCATCGTGCATATCCATGTGCGCGATCCGAAGACCGGCTCTCCGTCCATGGACATCGACCTCTATCGCGATGTCATGGATCGTATTCGCGCCAGGAACAAGCAGGTCATCCTTAACCTGACCACCGGGCCGGGCGGCCGCTTCGCTCCCGACGAAGACGATCCGAAGGTCGCTGGTCCCGGCACCACGCTGACGCGGCCCGAAAACAGGGTTGCGCATATCGCGCTCCTCAAGCCGGACATCTGCACACTCGATCTCAACACCATGAACTCTGGCAAGCAGGTCGTCATCAATACGCCGCTGAACGTGCGCCGCATGGCGGCGGTAATTCGCGAAGCAGGCGTCAGGCCCGAGGTCGAATTGTTCGATTCCGGTGACATCGCGCTGTGCAGAGATCTTGTCAGCGACGGCACACTCGAAGCTCCGGTCATGTGTTCGATCGTGATGGGCGTGAAGTACGGATTCCAGCCGTCGCCCGAAACGGTGCTCTATGCGCGCGGGCTGTTGCCGGCCGGCACCGCGTGGACCGCGTTCGGCACGGGCCGATCGGCGTTTCCGATGGTAGCGCAGTCCTATCTGGCTGGCGGACATGTTCGCGTCGGGCTGGAAGATGCCATCTATGTCGAGAAAGGCGTCCTCGCTCAGTCCAATGCCGCCATGGTTGATAAGGCGCGCGGCATCGTGGAATCGCTCGGCGGACAAATCGCGACAGCCTTACAGGCGCGTGAAATGCTATCGCTGGCGGCGTGACGGGAGAGGCCGATGAGCGTTGAGGTTCCCGCACTCCCTGTCCCGAAGATCGCACTCGTCACCGGCGCGAGCAGCGGTATCGGCAAGGCGACCGCGGCTCGCCTTGCCGATATCGGCTCCACCGTCGTGGTCGGCTACAACAGCCGCCGCGCCATGGCGGAAGAAGTAGTCGCGGGATTGGCCGGCACCGGACATCTCGCGATGCGCATCGCGATCGATGATGCCGCTTCCATTTCTGAGGCCGTGGCGACCGTGAGCGAGCGATACGGGCGGCTCGATGCGCTCGTGAATTGCGGCGGCGCGACAACCCCCGTGCCCGCCAACAATCTTGAAAGCCTGACAGACGACATCTTCGACCGTACCGTGACGGTCAATCTGCGCGGCCCATTCGCAATGATCCGCGCGTTCCGTCCCTTGCTGGAACGCGGCAGCGGCGCCGCCATCGTGAACATCTCATCCATTGCGGCCCGGACGGGCCTGGGCAGCAGCCTGGCGTATCTGGCCGCAAAGGCAGGTGTCGACGCGCTCACGGTCGCACTGGCGAAGGTGCTCGCGCCGCGCATCCGCGTTTTCTCCGTCTCGCCGGCCGGCGTGGACACGGGTTTTGTTCCGGGCCGGACTCGCGAACAGCTGCAGAAGATCGCCGAAAGTTTTCCGCTCGCGCACCTCACCACACCCGACGAAGTCGCGCGGGCGGTGATCGCCTGCATCGTCAACCTGACCAGTTCGACGGGAATCGTGGTGCCGGTCGACGAGGGCCGGCACCTATGAGGGCGGTGGAAAGCGAGCGATGGACAAGCTGAAATTCTACATCGACGGCGATTGGGTGGATCCCGCCATCCCGTCGACTCTCGGCGTCGTCAATCCGGCGACCGAGGAGACCTTCGCGCGGATCAGCCTGGGCTCCGAGCGGGATGTCGACAGGGCGGCCGCGGCGGCACGACGTGCATTTGCGACATACTCCGAAACGAGCGTCGAGGACCGTCTCTCTTTTCTTCACAGGATCATCGCGGGCTTCAAAGCGCGCCTGCCGGAACTGGCGCGGACGATGACGCTCGAAATGGGTGCGCCCATTACGTTCGCGACCCAGCGCCAGGCGACAGTGGCGCTCTTCCATTTTGAAGAAGCCGCGCGGGTTCTCGCCCAATACCGGTTCGAGGAGCGGATGGGGAACGGCATCGTCCGCCGAGAACCGATCGGTGTCTGCGGACTGATCACGCCGTGGAACTGGCCCTTGAACCAGGTTTCCTCAAAAGTCGCACCAGCGCTCGCAACCGGCTGCACGGTGGTCCTGAAACCCAGCGAGATCGCGCCGCTCAGCTCGATGCTGTTGGCTGAGATCATCCACGAAGCCGGTGTTCCGGCTGGCGCCTTCAATCTTGTGAACGGTTATGGACCGACGGTGGGTGAAGCGATTGCTGCGCACCGCGACATCGACATGGTGTCGTTCACCGGCTCGACGACGGCCGGTATCCGGGTGGCCAAGCTCGCGGCTGACACGATCAAGCGGGTCGCGCAGGAACTGGGCGGCAAGTCCGCCAACATCATCCTTCCGGATGCCGATCTGAAAGTGTCCGTGATCGAGGGCGTCCACGCCTGCTACACGAACGCCGGCCAAAACTGCCAATCGCCCACACGCATGCTTGTTCCCCGCGCGCAGCGGCAGGCGGCATTCGAGGCTGCCCGCGAGGCCGTAGACACAATCCGCCTCGGAGACCCGCTCGATCCTGCCTCCACCATGGGACCACTGGTGAGCCAGGCGCAGTTCGACAAGGTTCAGGATCTCATTCAGTCGGGCGTCGATGAAGGTGCGATCGTTGTGGCCGGTGGAACCGGGCGCCCAGCGGAATTGAACCGCGGTTTCTATGTGCGCCCAACGGTGTTTGGGGACGTGACGCCCGCGATGCGGATCGCGCGCGAGGAAATCTTCGGCCCCGTGCTTTCGATCATCAACTACGACACCGAGGAGGAGGCGATCGAGATCGCGAACGATACGCCCTTCGGACTTGCGGGCTTCGTCCAGTCCAAGGATCCGCAGCGTGCCCGCAAGGTCGCCAACCGGATTCGCGCGGGTCGTGTCTACCTCAACGGTGCCCCCTTCGACCGCAGCCTGCCGTTCGGCGGCTACAAGCAGTCGGGCAACGGGCGCGAGTTCGGGCAGTTCGGCTTCGAGGAGTATCTCGAGGTCAAGGCAATCCTTGGCGATCCTGCCTAGCGCTTGGGCGGATGGCTCCAGGACATGCTGCAGCACATGACGTTCAGGGTTGGAGAAGAAGCCAAGGCTGCAATTTCATTTTCAGGATTTACGTCGACTGCAAAACGCTACCAGGAGGAAAAAATCATGCAACGACTTGCGAGACTGACTTTCGGCGCCGCGTGCCTGCTTTCGAGCGGAGTCATGGCGGCTGATGTCACCCTGCCCCAGACACTCGTATGGACGAGCTTCGACACGGGCAGCCTGGGCTACAACCAATCGATTGCCGTCGGGAAGGCTCTACAGGATGCCTATGGCATCTCTCTACGCGTGCTGCCGACCAGCACCGACCAGTCCCGCCTCGCCCCGGCGCGGGATGGCCGCGTGCCCTTCGCGTTGTCGGGCAGCGATGTGTTCTATGCCTTCGAGGGCGTGCTCGGCTACGCCTCGCCAGATTGGGGCCCGCAGCCTCTCACGGCGCTGATACTTGCCGGCGCGAAGAACTGTCTCGCGCTGGGTGTCGCCGCAAATGGCGGCATGAACACGATCGCAGACGTCAAGGGCAAGCGGGTTGGCTGGGTGGTCGGTTCGCCGGCACTGCAGTCCAACGTGCGCGCCTTCCTCGCTTTCGCCGGCTTGACCACCGATGACGTGCAACTCGTCGAGGCAGCCGAGCTATGCCGGAGCCTGGCAGGCCTTCGCCGCCGGCCAGATCGATGCCATGACCGCCGTGACCAGCGGTAGCGGCCTCATCGAACAGGCTGCCGCCTCGGCGCAGGGCTTGAAGTGGCTCCCGACCCCGCTCAGCGACAAGGAAGGCTGGACGCGTCTGCAGAACGCCAGCCCCCATTTCTCGCCGCGCACAGCGACGGTGGGCGTCCATATGGATGCGGACCATCCGCTCGAATGTATCGGCGTGCCCTATCCGGCGCTCGTCACCTACTCGGCGGATGACGATCTTGCCTACAACGTAGTCAAGGCCATCAACGACCAGGTTGACGTTTATTCAAAGGCGCAATCCGGCACCGAAGGCTGGGCATCGGACGCGCAGGTCTACGACTGGGTGGTTCCCTTCAACAACGCGGCCATCAAGTATTACAAGGAAGTGGGCACCTGGACCGACGACATGCAGAAGCACAACGACCAGCTCGTTGCGCGTGGCAAGATAATCCAGGACGCCTGGAAGAAGATGGCGGGTGTGACCGGCGACGATTTTTCCAAGAAGTGGCTGAAGGTGCGCGCGGACGCGCTCGAAGCCGCCGGCATGGTCGCCTATCACAAGTAAGAAGAACATGTCCCAGGTCGAGAACACCTTCTACGACGGCGAGGCGGCCCCCGCGCGTCAAGTGCACGGAGCCGCGACATTCGTGGTCCGTGCCTTCACCGTGGCCCTGCTGCTCCTCGGGATCAATCAGACCTTCAATTTCGGGTCTGTGTGGCACTTCACGATCCTCGAGAACCAGTACCTCTACGGGGTTCTGGCGCTGTCCATCCCGCTCGTATTCCTGCTCTTTCCGGGATGGAAGTCCCGGACAGGCAAGGGACCGGGTGTTCTCGACTGGGCCCTCGCGGCCATCGCTCTCGTGGCCCTGGGGTATTTCATCCTGAACTCCTACACCATCGTGATCAGCGGCTGGGAGATATCCCCGCCGATGGTCGCGGTCGTCATGAGCGCCATCCTCTGGGTGATCATGCTCGACGCAGGCCGTCGCACCGGCGGCCCCATCCTTGGCGGGATCGTGCTCTTCTTCTCCTGCTATCCGCTGTTCGCCGACAAGCTGCCGGGGCCGATCTCGGCCTTCAGTTCGCCCTTCGAGTACGTCGCCGCTTACCACGCCATGTCGCTGGAGAGCATTCTCGGCATCCCGATCAAGGCCTTCGCCACGCTCGTCTTCGGCTTCGTGGTCTTCGGCGCGGCGCTCGAACACACCGGCGCGGGGCGCTTCTTCATCAATCTCGCTTTCTCGCTTCTCGGTCACGTCCGGGGCGGACCGGCCAAGGTCGCGATCGTCTCGAGCGGCCTGATGGGCTCTCTCAGCGGCAGCGTCGTGACCAACGTCCTCACCACCGGCGTGATGACCATTCCGGCCATGCGCAAGGTCGGCATCAAGGGCACCGTCGCCGCGGGCATCGAAACCTGCGCGTCCACGGGCGGCGTGCTGATGCCGCCGGTCATGGGTGCCGCGGCTTTCGTCATGGCGGATTTCCTGCAGGTTCCCTACGCGACGATCGCCATCGCCGCTGCGATTCCGGCTTTTCTCTATTTCTTCGGGCTTTTCGTTCAGATCGATGCCCGCGCCGCCCGCGAAAATCTGCGCGGCCTGGCGAGTGAAGAGCTCCCCGACCTGAAGACGACGCTGAAGGAAGGCTGGCACCACGTCTTCGCCTTCGCGCTGCTCACCGTCATGCTTCTCGTCATGCAGCAGGAGCAGTACGCCCCCTTCTACGCAACCGCAGCGCTGCTGATCGTCAACCAGATCGTCTCCAAGACCGACCGGTGGGGAAAGAAGGAACTGCTCGGCTTCATCGACAGCCTCGCCCGCCTGTTCGCTACGCTTGCCGCCACTCTTGGCGCAGTCGGCATGATCGTCGGCGGCCTGCAGCAGACCGGCCTTGCCGGCACCCTCGTGAACGACCTTTTGTATATTGCCGGTGGTTCGCCCTACATGCTCCTCATCATGGGGGCGATCACGAGCCTCATCCTCGGCACCGGCATGACGGCGACCGCCTGCTACATTTTCCTTGCGGTGATGCTCGCGCCTGCACTCATTCAGGTTGGCCTCGACCCGCTCGCAGTCCACCTCTACATCTTCTACTGGGGCATGCTCTCCTTCATCACGCCGCCGGTGGCGCTGGGCGCCTTCGCGGCGGCGTCGATCGCCAAGACGCCGCCGATGCGCACCGGGTTCGAGGCCATGAAGATCGGCAGCGTCATCTACTTCATCCCGTTCTTCTTCGTTTTCGACCCCGCTCTCATCACCCACGGGACCTGGGAGAACATCATCATCTCGACGGCGCTTGCCATCTTCGGCGTCTGGATCTTCGCGAGCGGAATCCAGGGCTACATCGTCGGCGTGGGACCGATCTTCAAGGATGGTCCCTTCGCCTGGGTTCTGCGCCTGCCGCTCCTGGTCGGCGCGATCCTCATCGCCTTGCCAGGCGAGGCGGTGCCCGGGCTGAACGACTGGCAATTGCTGGGCATCGGCCTCCTCGTCATGGCGCCGACCGTTGTCACCGCACTGATCCTCAACCGTCGCTTTGCGCCACAGATGCGGCCCGCCTGATCGGCCATTCGGGAGCGCGAGCGAGTCCAAGTCCGTAGTGCGAGAAAGAATTCATGAATCCCGATAACACCGCCCGTCTGCAAGCGCTCCTCGATCGCGAGGAGTTGTTCGACCTTGTGCGGCGCGAGCGCTTCGCGCGCGACCAGCGTCGCTTCGACGTCATGCTCGATTGCTTCCACGAAGATGCCACCATCCGCTCAAGCTGGTACGACGGCCGCGGCGGCGCGGCCTATGTCGAGGCGACGCGCAAGTGGATGCTCACGGCAGGGAACAGCAAGCACTGGGTGTTTCCCGCCTACGCGCGGGTGATCGGCGACCGGGCGACCGTGGAGAGTCCGGCCATGATCTTCAACCGGGCAAGGCTTGCAGACGTGGAAGTCGACTTCCACGTGTTTTGCCGGTTCTTCTCGCGCGCGCTTAGGGTCGACGGAGTCTGGAAGCTGTTCAGCTTCGAGGTCCTTTTCGAGCGGGACATCATGCGCGCCGTCAACGCCGAGGAAAAACTGCCAGTCGACTGGCAGCTTCTCGCGACGCTGCGGCCTTCATACCAATTCCTCGCGTACATCCAGATCAGTCGCGGGGTGAAGGTCAATCCGAATCTGCTCGGCGATGACCGGCCGGAAGAGTTGAGTGCATTTCACGACAACGAGGAGCGGTGGCTGAACGGCAAGTGAACGACGCAGATTTCTTGCCCTAAGCATCTCTCGTCTGGATGCGCGACGATCCAGGAGGCTATCGCGGCCGCCGATCTCATCCATGTTCGACGCCATACCCGGTCGCACCCGGCGGGCTAGTCCGGCTGCCGCCCGGTCTATGGGCTGGGAATGATGCGGGGGCAGGTCTCCCAATCCGCGATTTTTCTGGCGTTGCTGCCGTGCCGTGAACCAAGGCTGCCATTGGCCTGAACTCAGCCCCTGAGACTCCAACCAGCGCTCGTCCGCAAATAAACGTAAGCAGGCAGGTCAGCCGATCTCGATGAGGGCCTTGATGAGGCCCGTCTTCTGGACCGCCCAGACAGGCAAGTTTTCGACGGCGTCGACGAGGCTGGTGCGGTGGGTGACAATCTTGTCGACCGGGACTTTGCCGGCGCGGATTGCCGCTATGACCCGCTCGAAATCCTCGCTGGTGGCATTCCGGCTTCCGAGCAGGGTCATCTCCTTGCGATGGAAATCGGGATCCATGAACGCCAGTGGCCCTTTCACGACGCTAACCAGCACGTAGCGCCCGCCATGCGCCACGTATTCGAAGCCCGTCTCCATTGCCCGTGGATTGCCGGTTGCATCGAGCACCACGTCGAAGCCATCGCCGCCGGTGTGCGCGCCGATCGCAGATGATGGATCACCGCTTGCGGCAATGCTCGTAACGCCAGCAATGGCGTTTGCAGCAGCGGCCCGCTCCATGTCGTGATCGAACACAGCCACCTCAGCCCCCGTCAGGCGCGCAAACAGCGCCGCGCCCAAACCAATGGGGCCAGCGCCCACGACCAGCACCCTGTCGCCCGCTGTCACCGAACCTCGCCTGATCGCGTGCGCTCCAATCGACAGGAATTCGACCGTCGCACATTCGTCAGCGGTGAGACCGGGCGCGCGGACCAGACTGCTCACCGGCAACGAGAGAAGACCGGTCATGCCGCCGTCCTGGTGAACGCCCAAAACTGAAATGTTGACACAGCAGTTTGGCTTGCCGGCGCGACAGGCGATGCAGTGACCACAGGAGAGGTATGGATTGACGACGCACAGGTCGCCTGACGAGAACCCGACCCCTTCCTGGGCTTCGACGACTTCGACGGCCAGTTCGTGACCCATCACGCGAGGATACTGAAGGTAGGGGTGCTTGCCCTCGTAGATATGGAAATCCGTGCCGCAGATGCCGACGCGAAGCGGGCGGACCAGCACATGGCCCTCTTCAGACGGCGGGGCAGACCTTTGCACGACGGCAAGCTTGCCCGGCGCCTCGCATACGAGTGTATCGATGAACTGCATTTCGGAACCGCCGTCTCTTGGATACGGGTCGGGGGGCGTCAGGCGGAATCGGGGGCTGGCGGTAAGCCAGCCCCCGGTGCCGCTACGTCACTTGAACTTGTCCATATTCGCCTTCGTGACGAGCGCGGCGCCGGAGTCGATCAGCAACTCCACCTTTTCGCCTTTGATCGCCTTCACGAGCGCGTCGACACCGAGTTCGGCCATCTTCGAGGGGAACTGCGCGACCGATGCGTCCTCGATGCCGGCAGCCATCGCCTCCGCTTCACCGCAGCAGAAATCGAACCCGACCAGTATGAGGTGGCGGTCGAGCTTGGCGTTCTTGATTGCCTGCGCTGCGCCGGCCGCCGGCGGGCCGCAGGCGGCGTAGATCGCCTTGAGGTCCGGGTTAGCCGTCAGGATGTCCTGTGCGACGTTAATGCCCAGTTCCTCGGTGCAGTTGGTAGCCCCCTTGCCGACGATCTCGACATTGACGCCCTTGAGCCCGTCGAGCATGCCCTTGACGCGATCGTCGAGCGCCGGAACGCCGGGCACCCCTTCAAGGATTCCCAACTTGTCGCCATCCTTGAGGACCGTCTTCAGGTAGCCGCCGGCGATCGTGCCGGCATTGTAGTTGTTGGTCGTGGCGAGCGCCGTCTGGCCCTTCCAGTCGGGGATGCTGTTGTCCATCAGGACAACCTTCACGCCGGCGGCCACAGCCTTGTCGAGGGTCGAAGCGACTGTGGGATCGACGGGGGTGATGGCGATACCCTGCACGCCTTTGGTCACCATCGACTCGATGAGGGCAATCTGCCCCTCGATGTCGGTGGCGGATGTACCTTGACCGAAGGTCACCTCAACGCCGGGATGTGCCGCCGCGTAAGCCTTGGCGGCGTCCTCCATCGTGGCGAAGAAGGGTACCGGGAATTTCGTTATGAATCCGATCTTCACCGAATCGGCGGCGAGGGCCGGCCCAGCGGCGATCGCAGCGGCAAGTGCCACTCCTCCGCATAGCATTCGTAATGTCATGACTGCTCCTCCCTTGTCTGGATCGGCTCGATGCGGACCGATCCGGTCTCCCGCCGCCACACCGGCGGCGATTCTCTTCAGGCTTCGGCTCCGACGATCATCGCGACCAGCTCCTGCTGGTTCGCGCGCGTCGGCTTCAGCTCTCCGACCTTGCGACCCTGCCTCAGCACGACCGCGCGATCCGCGAGTTCGACCACCTGTTCCATGTTGTGCGTGATGAGGATCACCGCGTTGCCCTCGGCGCGCAGTTGCCCGATCAGGTCGAGCACCTTGCGGGATTCGCGGACGCCGAGCGCGGCGGTTGGTTCGTCAAGGATCACGACCTTTCGCGCGAAGACGGTCGCCCGCGCCACGGCGATCGCCTGTCGCTGACCGCCTGACATCAGCGCGACCGGCGCGTCGAACTTTGGCAGCGTCACCCTGAGCCGATCGATCACCGCAGCCGCTTCACGATCCATCGCACGGCGGTTGAGGAAGCGCAGCCCCATCGGCAGCCACGAAGGGAAGGCGATCTCGCGGCCGCAATAGAAGTTCTGCGCGGGCGTCAGATTGTCGAAGAGGGCAAGGTCCTGATAGACGGTCTCGATCCCCGCGCGCCGCGCGGCGGCCGGCGAGTGCAGCGAAGCCCTTTCGCCATCGAGGAGCACGTCGCCGGCGTCCAGCAGGTGAACACCGGCGATGCATTTGACCAGCGTGGACTTGCCGGCGCCGTTGTCGCCCAGCAGAGCCAGCACCTCGCCTCGATAAGCATCCAGGCTGACATCCTTGAGCGCATGGACGGCGCCGAAACGTTTCTCGGCGTGGCGAACGGTGAGAACCGGCGCAGACGTCGGAGCGCTCATTGTGCCCTCGCCGCCTGAATGGTCCGGGCGCGCGCCTCCAGCCAATTTCGGAGCACGTCCGCCTCGACGGCCACGACGATGATCAGGCCGATGGCGATCATCTGGAAGAAGACGTCGACGCCGAGCAGATTCAGCGCATTGCGGATGACGCCGATCATGAGCGCCCCGACGAGGGCATGGCCGAGATGGCCGCGCCCGCCGAGGAAGCTGGCTCCACCGATGATGACGGCGGCGATCGTATCCAGCTCAAGCAGGTTGCCGTACAGAGGCGAGCTTGCGGCGGTGCGCCCCGCGAGCACCACTGCACCGATCCCCGCGCACAATCCCGAAATGATGTAGGTGGAGATGAGCACCGCCTTGACGGGAATACCCATCTCGACGGCGGCTTCGGGCTGGCCGCCGACCGCGTAAAGCCATCGCCCCCAGACCATTGCCTTGGTCATTACGAAAAGTATGCCGCCGACGCCGAGCACAACGAAAAAGGAGTTCGGGACGCCGAAGGTCAACTCCCCGCCGATCAGCGTCACCAGGTCCGGCATTCCACGCATCGTGGTGTGTCCGACCGAGAACTCCAGCGCCAGACCGCGACAGATGCTGAGCGAGGCAAGCGTGATGATGAACGGATGTGGCAGGCGTCCAAAAACATAGACCATGCCGTTGAAGGCACCGACGGCCGCGCCCGCGAGCAGCATCACCGCGATCACAACAGGCGCGGAATCGACCTGCCGGAACACGAGGCCGCCAACCACGGTGGCGAGCGCAAGGTTGGCGCCGACCGACAGATCTATGCCGCGGGTCAGGATGACAAGCTGCTGGCCCATGGCAACGATGGCGATGACCGCCGTCTGCGCCAGAATGTTGCCGATGTTGACCGGCTTCAGGAAGTTCGGCGTCAGCAGGCCGATGATGCCGATCAGAATAATGAGGATCAGCAGCGGGCCGATGCCCAACAGCCGGAGACCCACGGAAACGCCGGAATTCCGCCCTGCCTGATCCAAAGACCGGGCGACTTCCGTTTCCTCCCCCATCGCCTCCGCCACCACTCAACTCGCCAAAGGCCAATTTCTGTTCCTTATAGAGAAAAAGCAGAACATAAAGGTAATCGTCAAATTGTTTTTTATGGACTAACAATCAATCAGAAATCGCAGGTACCTCTGTCCCATGAAAACCGACACCGTCTTCAAGCGCGCCTTCAACGACGCCGTCGATCTCGTCGCCAAGCTCGACAAGGGAGATCCGGTGCCATCGGAAAACGCTCTGAGCGCCGAGCTTCGGGTGAGCCGCACCACGGTGCGCAAGGTGCTCGCGACACTCTCGGCACGCGGCATCATCGATGGAGTTGGCCGTCAGCGTGTCGTTCTCCGCGTGAAGGGGAATATCCGGCGTTTTCCGGAAACCGAAACCGTTCCGATGTCGGCCCAGGTCGAGCGGCACTTCATGGAGTGGATGCTGCGCGACAATGCGCGCCCGGGAACGGCCATCAACGAACTGGAGCTCGCGCGTCAGTTCGGAGTGGCAACCACCGGCATTCGCGAGTTCCTGAACCGGTTCCAGCGCTTTGGGCTTATCGAAAAGCGACCGAACGCCGGGTGGGTGTTCAAGGGATTCACGACCGCATTCGCGCTTGAGCTTTTCGAGATCCGGGAGATGTTCGAGCTGCGGTCAGCGATTACCTTCGCCAAACTTCCCGCCAGCGCGCCGCTGTGGGCGCAACTCGAGACCTTGCGCGACGAACACCTCGTGCTGCTTGGCGAGATCGAACGGCGCTACCACGACTTCTCGGACCTCGACAGCCGTTTCCACCAGCTCATCAACTCCGCCTCGCCCAATCGCTTCGTCGACAGCTTCTACGACATCATCACGCTGATCTTCCACTATCACTACCAGTGGAACAAACATGACGAGCGCCAGCGCAACGAAGTCGCGATCCGCGAGCATCTCGCCTACATCGAGGCGTTGAAAAGCCGTAACGCCGCACTGACGCAGCGGGCGTGCAAGACGCATCTGGCGTCGGCCAGAAAGACCCTTGTGCGCTCGACGTCGGCTCCCGATGCCGCGCCGTCGGGCGCTGCTCAGCGCAATCCGGCGGCTTCTTCTGGTCGCGTCAAGCGGCGCAAGTAAGTGATGACCGGTCGCGGCTACCAGACGCCGAAGATGTAGCCCCGCAGCTTGTGCGTATCCGTGCGCTGCTCGATCTCTTCATCGGAGATGGTGGTCCGCATCTGCCGGTTCCGCATCCAGTCGAACAGACGTTCGTGGAGGTGCTGCCGCACGTCTTCGTGCCCGGGGTCCGCTCCAAGATCGTGCAGTTCTTGGGGGTCGGCCGAGAGATCGAAGAGTTGCGGCCGGAAACCGTCGTATTCGACGTACTTCCAGCGATCAGTGCGCAGCATGTAGGCGCGGGATTCTGCCGGCACGCGACCGAGGATTTGCCGCGCCTTGCGGAATGCGTAATCGCATTCCGACACCGCGACATCGCGCCAGCCGACCGCTTCGCCACGAAGCAGCGGCAGCAACGACTGGCCCTCGAGAATGTGAGCCGGCACGGACCCGCCGACAGCGTCGACGAACGTCGGAGCCAGATCGATCGCCTCAACGAAACGGTCGTCTACGCTGCCGCGCGTCTTGTCCGCAGCGGCGTCCGGATCACAGACGATCAGCGGGATACGTACGCTCTCCTCATGGAAGAGCTCCTTCTCCCCCAGCCAGTGGTCGCCGAGATAGTCGCCGTGGTCGGAAGTGACGACCAGCAGCGTGTCGTCCATGAGCGACCGCTCCTCAAGGAAAGAAAAGAGCCGCCCCAAATGATCGTCGAACTGCTTGATGAGCCCCATGTATGCCGGAATGACCGCCTTGCGCACTTCCTCGCGAGCGAAGTTGCGGCTTTCCTCATGTTGCATGAAGGCGCCGACCACCGGATGCGGATTGTCCCGTTCGGCCTCGGACCTGTTGGCCGGAAGCACATCCCCCGGTCCGTACATGTCGTGGTACGGGGCCGGCGCGATGTAGGGCCAGTGCGGTTTGATGTAGCTCAGGTGCAGGCACCACGGCTCACCGTCCGCTTCCGTAATGAAGTCCATCGCCCGGTTGGTCATGTAGGCCGTCTCGGAGTGTTCCTCCCTGACGGCGGCCGGCAGCGACGCGTTGCGCATCAGCCAGCCGGATAGCACTTCGCCATCGTCGCCGCGGGCGGCGTTGGCAAATTCGTGCCACGGGTTATCGACGTTGTAGCCCTGGGCCCGCAGGTAACGGTTGTAAGCCGTGTCGCGCGGATTGGCCTCGTCCGGCCAAAGCCCATCGTCGCGCTCGAAAGGCTCGAAGCCGCATTCGCTCGCGAGCACACCCTCGATCGTATCGCGGGTGATGCCGAGACGCTGCATGCCGCGCCGGTCCTCGGTCATGTGTGTCTTGCCGACAAGCGCCACACGCATGCCCAACGGGCGCAAGTGATCGCCCATCGTCATTTCGCCGATGCGCAGCGGCACGCCATTGTAGGTCGAGCCGTGCGAACTGACATAGCGGCCGGTATAGAAGCTCATCCGCGACGGGCCGCAGACCGGGGCCTGAACGTAGGCGCGCGAAAACCTCACACCACGGTTCGCCAGCGCGTCGATATTCGGGCGTTTTCAACGTGGGGTGGCCGTAGCACGACAGGTAGTCGGCCCGCAGCTGGTCGGCCATGATGAAGAGTATGTTTTTGACTTTGGACATGTGACAAGCCGGCCCCAGGGAATGGGCGGGAGGATCACACTCCCGCCCACACGCACGCTTCTACTCGGCCGGCATGATGGCCGCCGGGATATTCATGCCGATCTCCTTGTAATAGCGCGCCGCTCCCGGATGCAGCGGCAGATTGAGATCCGTGAATGCGTCCTGGAGCGAGACCTTGCGAAGCCAGGGCGTCGAGCTGGAGGCCTTCTCGGCCGCCGTCCAGAACGCCTTGGTGATTGCGTAGACGGCATCGGCGGACACGTGCTTGCCGACACCGATACCGACCGTCGAACCGAGAGTCTGCACCGGCTCCGTGTTGACCTGGTTCGCTCCGTAGGTGCCGGGCTCGATGACGCCCAGCGTCCCGCCGGGCCGGTTCAGGATCTTCGCTACCGCCGGCTTCTTCATCTGCTCTTCGGTCAGGCCGAGGAAGCGGATCTTCCGGGTGAGCGCCATCTGCTCGATAATCGGACTGGGGGCGTTCGTAGAGTTGATGTAGACGTCAATCCGCCCGTCCTGGAATGCCTGCGCGGCAGCGTCCCAGCCGAGTTTCACATACTCGAAATCCTCACCGGTCTTGTACCCGGTGGCGCCCTCGATGACGTTTTGCATGATGGTCGTGGCGCCGCCGCCGGGCGGACCGAGGAAGACTTTCTTGCCCTTGATGTCCTCGAGGCTCTCGATACCTGAGTCCGCATATACGGTGATGTGGTAGAGCCCGAGCGGGAAGGCAAAGATCGCCCGCAAATTCTTGGAAAGCTCCGGTGCTTCCGGAACCTTGGCGTACATCGCCGCGCCTTTCATCATGAAATCGTGCACGCTTGCCGACCACATGAAGAAGTCCAGATCTCCCTTGCCTACGTCCAGCGCATGCTGGGTCGCGGCGCCGGTTGCGTTGACCTGAATCTCGACGTCGGGAAGTTCCTGATGAACGAATTGGGCAAAGGTGCTCATCACCAGATACGGCGACGATCCGGGCCCCAGCGTTGCCAGACGATAGAACTCGGTGGCGCCCGCGCTGGCGACGCCCGCAAGCGCTGCCAATCCGACGGCTACTGGAATGGCTTTCTTGAAGAATGTCATGTCAGTTCTCCCTTCATGGCGTCTTCCTCCCGTTTTGGCGGCCCTTGTTCGGGCCTGCACCCCATCAGGGGCTTTGGCTGGTAGGCGTTGCTACGCCCGGCTCCTGCACAACTTCAGCGGCCGGTTCCTTGTCCGGCGGCAGGACCCGAATGCCTTGCCGATGCAGCAGGTCGGCGCCGGTGATCAGAAGTGCGACGACAGTGCCGCTGATTTCCACCGCGAGGTCCGGCACAAGCACGCCCACACCCACCACCAGGCGGATCAGACGCTGCCAGACAGGCAACCGCGCGGCGGCATAGCCGGACGTGCCCGTGCTCAAAAGCCAGATGGCGAGCGACAATCTCAGGCAGACCCAGATGAAGCCCTCGATCGTGAAATCCACGACCAGCGAAAGCGACGGGTTGTAGATCAGCACGAAGGGAACGATGAAACCGATCAGCGCAACGCGGCAGGCGTCGATCCCGATGGCAATCGGACTGGCGCGGGCGATCGGCGCCGCCGCGAAGGCCGCGATGGCGACTGGGGGCGTGATCGACGACAGAACACCGAAATACACGACAAACAGGTGCGCGGTGAGCGTTGGGACACCCATCAGCTCGATGGACGGCCCCATGACAAGAACGATGATGAGGTACGCCGGCACCGTCGGCATGCCCATGCCGAGGACCAGCGAGCCGAGCATCATCATGACGAGAGACAGGAACAAGGACTCACCCGCGAGGCTCTCCATGATCCCCGCGAAGCGCAGGCCGAGGCCGGTCATGTTCATGATGCCGATGACGATGCCGATCGCCGCGACGGCAATGACGATCTGCGCCGCGGCGTATCCGGCATAGTTGAGCGATGCGAGAAGCCGCTGCGGCTGACGTCGCACCTCCGGATTGATGATGAAGCCCAGGACGACGGCGGTAATGACGGCCCAGAAGCCCGCGAGAGCCGGGGAGCGCCCGGAAAACAGCATCGCCACCACGAGCGCCAGCGGCAAAACAAAGCACAGCGACATCGTCCAGTCGTGACGGGTCAGCTTTGGCCGCTCGATCGAAGGGATCGGCGCTATGCCAAGTTTCACCGCTTCGAGATGCACGGCGACGAAAAGCGCGGCGTAGTAGAAAAGCGCCGGCAGGAGCGCCGCGATGCAAATCGTCAGATACGGGATGCCCGTGACATCCGACATGATGAACGCAACGGCGCCCATGATGGGCGGCATGAACTGACCGCCGGACGATGCGGCCGCCTCGACGCCGCCGGCATAACGGGCGGGAAAACCGCGCTTGACGATCATCGGGATCGTCATCACGCCGGTGCCGACGACGTTGCCGGAAACCGACCCGGACATCGAGCCGAAGATGCAGCTTGCTGCGATCGCGGCGTGAGCCGGCCCACCCCTCGATCGGCCGGTAAAGGCGAAGGCGAAGTTGAGCAGCACCGGACCGGCGCCAATCCCCTCCAGAACAACGCCGAAGACGACGAACACGAGGATCAGGGTGACGACGACGGAAATCGGGCCACCGAAAACTCCATCGAAGGAGTACCAGATGACCTGCATGACCTGCTCGAGACCGTAGCCGCCGTGGCGAAAGATCCACGGCAGATGCGCGCCGTACAGGCCGTAGAAGAGCGCGAAGAGACACACGATGACGAGCGGCCAACCAAACGCGCGGCGCGTCAGCAGGATCAGAGTGGCCAGACCGAGGATGCCGACAAAAATGTCCTGCGGTGTGAAGGAATAGAGGCCGATCTCGAGCGAGTCGCCAATCGCGAAATACCGCTGGGTGGAAACGGCCAGGCAAATCAGCAACGCCGCATCCATCAACCACCACCACCGGTGCGACGGCTTCTCGGTAAAACGCTGTTCGGCGGCCTTCAGAATGAGAACCACGCCCGCGAGGGCATAGGTGCCGACTCGCAGAAATGTCTCGTCGAAGACACCGAACCCGGCGATGTAGACACCGAGCAAGGCGAGAGCCACGGCGAGCGGCGCGGCCAACGCGGCCAGCATCCGACGCCCCGGGTGGCCCTCACCCTCGGTCATTCTGAACCCTCCCAAGCGCGTGCCTCCCAGCACGCCATGGCAGTCTGTCCCAATTGAAGGATTGGCCAAGACCCAGCTGACCAGCGTTTCACCTGGTGTAATCCTGGTTGCCGGCTACTATGCTCGTCGGAGGCGAATTGGGTCTCGGGAGTCATGGCGAGCGTAAAGACCATACGCGCCCTGTCGCGCGGACTTGAGGTCATGCGGCAGCTTGAAACAGGCGGCTCCGCGACGCTGCACGGACTTGCCGGGAAAACCGGCCTGCCCAAGCCCACGCTGCTGCGAATATTGCTGACACTGGAGAATGGCGGTTACGTCCGGCGCGGGATTGGCGACCAGCGCTTTCACCACACGATCCGTCCGGTGCGCCCGGCGGAAGATTGGAAATCTGTTCTGGCCGAGGTGGCGGCCCCACTTCTCGACCGCCTTTGCAACGCGGTGCTCTGGCCGTCCGATCTCGGCATCTACGAAGATGGCGGCATCCACGTTCAGGAGACGACGCGGCGGCTCTCGCCGTTCCTGCTGAACCGTGACGTCCTGCGCGCCGATATCCACGTGCTCCCCTCCGCCATGGGGCGCGCGGTCCTTGCGTGGAGCAGTCCCGAGCGGCGCAGCGTCATTCTCCAGCGGCTACTGAAGCTTGGACGCAGGCCGGATGCGCCAGCGAAGAATCGCAAGGTCGTCGACGCGCTTCTGCACCAGATTGTCGAGCAGGGATATGCCACCAGACTGCGCGGCTATTACCTGACCCATCGCCGAGAGGCAGAGGTCAGCGCCATCGCGCGGCCAATTCTGGTCAAGGGCGAGGCCGTGGGTGCGGTCAATCTGGCCTGGGTAAGCAGCGCGCTCAGCGAGCAGGAATTCGTCGCGCGCTATCTGGAGCGGCTTTCCGAGGCCGCCGCCAAGATCAGCGATACGCTGGACCGACGGTTCGACATTAGCTCGACGCATGCGTCTCCGCGGTTTCAGTAGAGACCCATGGCGCGCTGCAAAGCGGCGGTGAAGTGCGCCTGGAGCGCGGCCGTGGCCTTCACCGGATTGCGACGGCGGCAGGCCTCGATGATGGCCTGGTGTTCGCGGAGAGAGCGCAGCGCAAGCGGCACGGTCACTTTCCGGTCGAGGCGGATCAGGCTCAGATAATTGTGGATGCGGCGATAGCTGGTTTCGATGAGCGGGTTATCGAGGCTTCCCACGATTGCGTCGTGAAGAAACCGCTCCAGACGCTCCAACTCTTGCCGGACCGAGGCGGACAATCCCTCCTTCTCAAGCGCCGCGGCGGCGCGCTGGTGACTGCGGTCGAGCTCCTCCAGTTCCGCTTCGTCCGCTGTTTCGGCATAAACCGCCACCGCCGCTGACTCGATGATCCCGCGGAACTGATAGGTCGCCCGCGTCAGCTCCAGTCCCGGTTTCACGAATTCGATGCCGGCGCGCGGATGGATCGTCAACACGCCTTCGGCTTCCAGCACCCGAAGCGCGTCGCGCAACGGCCCCACCGGAACGCCGGTCAGCGCGACGAGTTCGCCTTGCGACACGAATGCGCCCGCAGCCACACGGCGTTCGAACAAAACCTCAAGAATACGAGCATAGGCGAGATCGCTGAGACGGCCCGAGTTGGCCGCCTTTGGCGCAGGCTTCACACCCTTTGCTGCCGCATCCACTTGCGTCTCCCTATCACCTGATCTACTAAGTCTATAATCTGATATATCAATATACCGATCTGGTCGATACGAATGCGCCTCGTCGAATTTCAACTGACCCGAATCCAGTTCGCCCGCGACCGCGTCATAGGCGACAGTCAGGTCAGGAGCGCCGAAGTCAATATCGCGGCGCTCGAACTCATCGACGACCAGGGACGTCGTGGCCTTGGCTTCGCCCAAACCCTGTTTCAGCCCCTGCCCGCGGTCGACGAGATCGAGCGCGTTTTCGCTACCGAGGTGTGGCCGGACCTGGAAAACCAGGCGCCGCTTGCCCTTGTGCATCGGGTATCGCGACCGCGCGGCGGAAATCAGCGGACCTTCACCCTGCCGTTCCACGAGGCGGTTCAGGTTGCGCTATGGGATCTGGCGGCCAAGCAGGCCGGACTGCCGCTGCACACCCTGTTGGGCAGCCGGCGGGACAACGTCAACGCTTACGCGTCAGGTCTCGACTTCCACCTGACCGACGATGAATTCGTCGAGCTTTTCGGCCACGCCAATTCCATCGGCTACTCGGCCTTCAAGATCAAGGTCGGCCATCCGGACTTCGAGCGGGACCTTCACCGGCTGGCGCTTCTCGCCAAGACGGTGCGGCCCGGCGCCCGGATCATGATCGACGCCAACGAAGCCTGGAGCGCAAAAGAAGCAGCGGTGAAGATCGAGGCGATCCACCGTGCCGGCTACGAATTGATGTGGGTCGAGGATCCGATCCTGCGTAACGATTTCGACGGCCTGCGGATGCTGCGCAATGCCGTCCCTTGGACGCAGATCAATTCGGGTGAGTACCTCGATGCCGCCGGAAAACGGTTGCTCCTGCTTGCCGGCGGCACGGACATCCTGAACGTCCACGGCCAGGTGTCCGACGTGATGCGCATCGGCTGGCTGGCGGCCGAGATGGGCATCCCGGTCACGCTCGGCAACACGTTCCTCGAGGTGGGCGTGCACATGGCGTGTGCGCTGCCCGAGGTCGAGTGGCTTGAATACTCTTTTCAGAACTTCGACCACCTCGTCGAGCAGCCCGTCGAAATTCGGGATGGCCGCGCTTTCGCCCCCGACCGTCCGGGGCACGGCCTGGTGCTTTCCGAAGCGGCGCGACGGGAGTGGTCGCGCCCGAACGTGGTGCCGGGCGACCAGCTCGGCCCACCGCCCTTCAATCCGCGGGTTGGACGCACGCCGAGGCTTGCGGCCGCTGGGGAGTGAAAGGACTACATCGTCAACCGGAGGAAAACCAATCATGCGTAAGTTGAAACTGGCAGCAGCGCTTGCCGCGCTGGTGGCCGCATCTCCCGCTTTGGCGGCGGAGATCACGGTGTGGGACGTCAACGTACCCCGCAATCCCAGCTACTATGACGCCGCCAAGGCGGCCTTCGAAAAGGCTCACCCGGGCGACACGCTCACTTTCGTGGCGCAGCCGGACGCCGAGTACTACACCCTGCTGGGCACCGCCCTTGCTTCGAAAACCGGCCCCGACGTGATGTGGGCCAACGGCGGTGCGCAGGCCAAGAACCTTGTCGGCGGCGTGATCCCCCTGAACGACAAGCTGCCCGACCTCATCAAGAACATCGTCGGACAGTCGGCCTTCACCGTCGACGGCAAGCTCTATTTCATCCCGACCACGCTGCAGGGGCACGTCGTCTACTACAACAAGAAGCTCTACAAGGACGCCGGCCTCGATCCCAACAAGCCGCCGACCACCTGGGCAGAAGTGAAGGCGATGTGCGATGCCATCAAGGCGAAGGGTGAGGCCGCATGCTTCATGATGGCCAACAAGGAAGGCTATGAAGCCGAGTTCTTCCTGTCCGAGATGGCGAACCAGTCGCTGACCGCGCAGCAGCAAGCCGACTGGGCCGCTGGCAAGCTCCATTGGTCGGATGCGCCGATCAAGGCGATCCTGCAGACCTGGGTCGATACGGCCAAGGACGGCTGGTACCAGGAAGGCGGCAACTCGCAGACCATGTTCATGGATGAGTCCACCCTGTTTGAGCAGGGCGTTGGCGCCAACATCTGGGGCCTGCTCTCAAACGTCTTCCATTGGAAGCAGTTCGAAAAGGACATGGGTGCCGACAACGTCGGCGTCTATCCCATGCCGTCGCCGACCGTGGCCGCTGACCAGCATGAAGGCGCCCCCGGCGTCCCGCTTGATGGCGGCGTGGGTTACGCCGTGAACAAGGACTCGCCGAACATCGACCTCGCGCTCGAAGCGGTGAAGACCCTCGCGTCATCCGACGTGCTGTCGGTCCTCGTGAACGACGCGGGCGTCGTCCCGGCGAACACCACGGTCGACACCTCTGGTATCGACAGCCCCGGCCTCAAGCAGATCATGGGCTGGCTGGCGAACCGTGCCGTTCCCACCACGCACGCGAACGCCTCGGCGCCGGAACTCGACGAGTGGCATCGCCAGAGCCAACTGCTGCTCAACGGCGAGACCACGGTTGACGCTGCGGCTGCGGCTCTCGACAAGGTCCAGGCCGAAGCCAAGCCGCAGTAACAAAGGAACGCCCGAGGATGGGGGGCGCGGGGCGTCCCCCATCTTTTTTCTGTAAGTGACTTGTCCATGACCGCGACTTCCAAGAATCAGACCGGCCAGGCCGTGCGACCCCGTTCCCGCACCCATCGCGCGCGCAGGGCGGAAGCGCGCATCGCGCTGCTGTTCCTGCTCCCGGCCATATTGCTGGTCCTGGTATTCCGCATCATTCCGCTCGTTTGGGGCTTCGCCATCTCGCTCACCAGCGCGACCGCAACCGACCCTGGCGTATTCATTGGTGCCGACAATTACCTCAAGGCCCTGGACGACCCGAATTTCCGTTCGGCTATCGCCAACGCGGGGGTAATTCTCCTGTCGGTGCCAATCTTCGTGACGATCCCGATGTTGCTGGCGATCCTGATCCACCAGGGTGTCCCCGGTCGCACTTTCTTTCGCTCGGTCTATTTCCTTCCCGCCGTTCTCTCGAGCGTCATCATCGGCTCCATATTCAGTATCGTTCTAAGCTTCCGCGGGAGCCTGAACGCTCTGCTTGGGATTTTCGGTATTCACGGCGTGGACTGGCTCGGCCGTTCGGCGACGGCCTTGCCGGTCACGCTCGCGGTTCAATCGTGGTCGACCTTCGGCATGGGCGTGCTGATCTTCCTCGCCGGGCTGTCGACGGTGCCCAAGGAAACGGTCGAGGCAGCGAGGCTCGAAGGCGCAAAGATGTGGCAGATCTGGTTCCACATCATCATCCCGGAATTGCGCCCGATCATCGAGTTCTCAACCGTCATCACGACCATCGGACTGCTGACGACGATGTTCGGGCTGATCTATGTGCTGACCGGAGGCGGGCCGGGCACGGCCACGACGGTGCCGGAGTATCTGATCTGGGCCGCGCAGGGAAAACTTAACCGGCCCGCATACGCGGCCGCACTGTCGATGATCCTGTTTGTCATCACGGGCATTCTGGCCTGGCTGCAAATTCGCATCATGTCTCGCAACACAAAACTCTGAGGGCGATGTGGCGGGCGCTGGCAAACGGCAAAGACGGATCCTGAGGTTGCTGTCGATCCCGATGTGGGTCCTGGCGTTGAGTTGCCTCTACCCGATCTTTTTTGCACTCAACAACGCGCTCAAGACCCGGCACGATTACCTTCTCGACCGGTTTGGGCTGGCCCAGAACCCGACACTCGACAATTTTGCGCGGGCATGGACGGACTCCCATCTCGACCAGTATTTCCTCAACTCGGTAATCGCCACGATTGGGGCGGTGATCCTGCTGACGATCGTCTCGTCGCTCGCCGGCTTTGCGCTGGCATCGCTGCGCTTCCCCTACAGGAAGTTCCTCTTCATCGTGATCCTGTCGTCGCTGATGATTCCGGTGCAAGTGGTGCTGGTGCCGTACATGCGCACGATGGTCGCGCTCAACCTGATCAACACGCATCACGGACTGATCCTGTCCTACACGGCATTCTTCCTGCCCTTCTCGGTTTATCTGATGACGGCGTTCTACTCCGGCCTGCCCCGGGAATTGATCGAGGCGGCACGGATCGACGGCGCCTCGCTTGTTCAGGTCTGGTGGCATGTGATGGTGCCGCTGGGAATGCCAGCGCTGGTGACGCTGGGCATCATCAACACGCTCAATTGCTGGAACGATATCCTGATCGCGCTGCTGACCATGCAGAGGAACCGGACCCTCATGGTCGGGATTGCGGCGCTGAAGGGTCAGTTCTCGGACCAGATCCCGTTGTTTACCGCGGGCATCGTGATCGCGGCGGCGCCGATCGTTGTCCTCTACGTCATCTTCCAGCGGCGCATCGTTTCGGGCATCGCCGTTGGCGCGGTCAAAGGGTAGACCATGCCGGAAATCGAACTGCGCAACATACGCAAGACCTTCGGCTCGACGGAGGTCATTCACGACGTTTCACTGTCCATAAACGAAGGCGAGTTCACCGTCTTCGTCGGTCCTTCCGGCTGCGGAAAATCCACCCTCCTGCGCATGATCGCCGGACTCGAAGAGGTCACCAGCGGCGAAATCTACATCGGTGGCCGCGATGTGACCGACGAGGAGCCGTCCGACCGCGGTGTCGCCATGGTGTTTCAGTCCTACGCCCTCTACCCGCACATGACCGTGGCCAACAACATGAGCTTTGGCTTGCGCATGGCGCACCGGCCAAAGGAGGAGATCGCAGAGAAGGTGACGCGCGCCGCTGAAATCCTGCGGCTGGGCGACTTGCTCGATCGAAAACCGGCGCAGTTGTCGGGCGGACAGCGGCAGCGCGTTGCCATCGGCCGCGCCATCGTGCGCAACCCCAGGGTCTTCCTTTTTGACGAGCCGCTTTCCAATCTGGATGCCGAGTTGCGGGTCCAGATGCGCGTCGAGATTGCCAAGCTCCACAGCGTGCTGGGCAACACAATGGTCTATGTTACCCACGATCAGACCGAAGCCCTGACACTTGCCGACAGGATCGTCGTGCTTCGCGGCGGCAATGTCGAGCAGATCGGCCCTCCGCTCACCGTCTACGACAATCCCGACAACGCCTTCGTTGCGGGATTTATCGGCTCGCCGCGCATGAATTTCTTCAAGGGAAAATCCCTGGGAGGCGGGCGCTTTGCAACCTGCGGCGTCGAAGTTGCGCTGCCTCTCGAAACGACCGTAGAACCCGGATCGACGGTGCAGTTCGGAATCAGGCCCGAGCATCTTGAAGCCCCTGAAGGAACCGATTTGCCGGTGACCGGAGACGTCTCCGAACAGCTCGGCTCGACTTCGTTCCTGCATGCAACCACGTCGACCGGCGAGCCCATCATCGCAGAGCGACGGCTTGCGCGCGGGCTGGCCGGCAACAAGGCTGTGACGCTTCGCTTCCGGCCTCAGGACGTTCGGCTGTTCGATGGCGAGGACAAGAGAATCCGCTGATGGTCCAGCGCATGGGCATGGTGATACGCGTCAGGCCGGAGAAGATCGCGCTGTACAAGGAACTGCACGCGCAGCCCTGGCCGGATATGAACGCTGCCTTGAGCGAGGCCAATATCCGCAACTACTCGATCTACCTGCGCGAACCCGAGAACCTTCTGTTCGGCTACTGGGAATACGCCGGCTCCGATTTCGCCGCTGACATGAAAATGCTTGGCGAGAAGCCCGTGACGAAGCGCTGGCTTGCCCTCACCGACCCCTGCCAGATGGCGCTGGATTCGGCTGCACCCCGCGAATGGTGGAGCTTCATGCCAGAAGTGTATCACCTGGACTAGCAAGGTCCGGACCGCTGGTCTTCAAGAGTGTCGGATGACGGCTCTCGGCCCTTCTCGATCGGCCAACCAATCGGCAACTCGGAGGGTGAGCTAGCGGGGAAATTCGGCGCACAGCCGCTCCAGGATCTTGATGAGTGCCGTAGCGGCCGGACTGAAATCGATTCCGCGACGATTGATCAATCCCGCCTGGCGCACCGTGCGAGTCCCGGGCACCTCAATCGGCCTGATGTAACCAGGGGCGAACCCCGCGAGATGCGCGGCAGCATGATAGCTGAGGTAGTCGCTGTTCCGCATCAATGCCAGCTTCAGCGCGATCACGTCTGTTTCGATGGACGGCACCGGGGCCGGCAGTCCCGCCGCACGCAGAAGGTGGTTAAGCCGGCCAACCATGTAGGAGGTCGCTGGCGGCAGAATCCATGGAAAGGCGAGCAGATCGTCGGGGCGCACGTCATCGCGTTCGCGCAGCGGGTGATTCAGGTCCGCGATGACGCAGTACTCGTCCGCAAGCAGAGGCTTCCACGCCAGTTCCGGCTCGAGTCGTGGTGTCTCGGGAACGGCTGCCAGAATGAAATCGAGCGCGCCGCTCTTCAGGTGCTCCTTGAGCTGGTCGTCGCCTCCACCCATGACGTGCACGCGCACGCCCGGCCGATTTGTCCTGAGTTCCGTGATCGCCTCGGGCAGGACAGCATCCTGCCACGACGGGCCGGCGCCGATCTTGACGAGGCCGGCGCTGCCGGAGCGCAGCGCTTCCACTTCCTCCCAGGCAGCGCCAAGTGCCGCCTTCACGTCTTTCGCATGGCGCAACACCGCGGTTCCATAGACGGTCGGGGTCACGCCGCGCGCCTGCCGCTCGAACAGCGGTGCGCCGAAGGAATCTTCCAATCGTCGGATGGCCTTGGTGAGTGCTGGCTGGGTGACGCCGAGGTCCTGCGCGGCGGCCCGGAGTGAGCCGCGAGCTACGGCAGTGAGGAAATAGTCGACGGTGCGCAGATCGAACATTTGATTACCATGGGTTATCGCTCATCTTCCCATTAGTGCTTGCCACCCTTCCGCCCGACCGTCAATATTTCAGCAAAAGCAACAAGAAGTCGGCTTCGCCCAGAAGCTTCAAGGGAGGAAGATCCATGAAGAAACTGCCACGCCGTACAGTTCTGAAAGGCCTCGCCGCCGCCCCCGTCCTGCTCGCGGGTCGACGGGTTTGGGCCGCGGACGGCATGCCCACCATGGCGTCCGAGATCGACATGGCCAAAGCCAAGGCGGAGGGAAAGGTTACCCTCTACACCAGCCTCGACACCAAGATCGTCGACGCCATCGTCGGTCCGTTCAAGGAGAAGTACGGTATCGCCGTCGAGTACTTCCGCGGCGGCTCGGCGGACGTCACGTCCAAGGTACTGGCCGAGGCGGATGCAGGCCGCATTCAGGCCGACATGGTCGACGCATCGGACCTCGCCGCTCTGCTGGTGATGAAGGAGCGCGGCCTGCTGCTGGAGAAGAAGTCGGAGGCCGATGCGGTTATCTCGGCTGACCTCCGCGACCCGGACGGAACATGGATGGCCGATCGCCTGACCCAGGGCGTCATCCAGTACAACGTCAACGAGTTCGGCGGCGACAAGGCACCGAAGACCTGGAAAGACCTCACCAAGCCCGAGTTCAAGGGTCGCCTGACGTTCTTCAGCAGCGCCAACGGCGACGGTGCGCCGCGTCTCTACACCATGGCGCAGCATCTGGGATGGGAACTGCTCGAGGGGCTCGCGGCCAACGAGCCGATCCGCGTGGCGACACCCCAACTTGTCACGCAGGTGCTGGAAAGCGGCGAGCGTGGCGCCGCCTTCGCCACCAACGACAACATCGCCTGGCGTTCCAAGCAGCAGGGCAAGCCGACGGATTACGTCTATCCGCCGGAGGGCGTGCCGACCGAGCCGGGCGCGGTTGGTCTGGTCAAGGGTTCCGCCAGCCCCAACGCCGCTTTCCTCTTCCACGAGTTCTGGATGGGCAAGGAGGCACAGGAACTGCTGGTCAAGGGCGGCAAGTATTCCAGCCGCACCGACGTTGCACCGCCGACGGGCAGCCCGCCGCTCGACAAGATCAAGCTGCTCACGCTGGACTACGCCGAGTACAAGAACAAGCGGCAGGAGATCCTCCAGCGCATGACCGACGTGTTCGGCGGCGAGTGGGGCATCTAGCGCCCGACCCATAGCGTCGTTCGCGTCGAGCCCGAGGAGAATTGACCGTGACGTCGCCGGCACCAGGAATCGTGCGACGTCGCGGACGCTTTGAGGGGAGCACGCTCGTATTCGCCATCGCGATCGGGCTGCTCCTGCTCATCGTCGGCTACCCGCTGCTCTGGCTGCTGATGGCGGCTTTCGGTATCCCGGGCGACTTTCAGCTTGGCTATATCGCCCGCGTCTACACCCGATCCCAGAACTTCGTGCCGCTGGTCAATACGGTGATCCTCGCCTTCGGCGCCGGAATTGTCAGCGTGGTCCTCGGCGTTCCGCTCGCCTGGGCGACGGCGCGCACCGACATTCCGATGCGCCGCACGGTTCAGGCGCTTGTCGCGCTGGCCTACATCACGCCGCCATACCTCACCGCAATCGCTTACATCATTCTGCTTGGCCCCGACGCCGGCTACTTCAATCATGGCCTGCAGGCGCTGTTCGGGTGGACGCGCGGACCGCTCAACATCTTCAGCATGGGCGGCGTCATCTTCGTTATCGGGATGCACGTATTCCCGTTCACTTACTTCATGACCCACAGCGCGCTCCGCTCGGTCGATGCATCCTACGAGGAGGCCGCGCAGCTTCTCGGCGCCCGGCGCTGGGGCGTGCTCCTGCGCGTGAACCTGCCGCTGGTCGCGCCGGCCATCACCGGCGGTGCGCTGCTGTCGGCGATCGACTCCATGGCGCTCTTCGGCCCGCAGGCGTTCCTCGGGCTCCCGGCGCAGATCACATTCCTGCCGACGCGAATCTATGGCGTCATCGGCGCGTATCCGCCGCGCTGGGCCGAGGCTTCCGCCCTCTCGCTCACGCTGGTGTTACTCACAGCCGCCGGCCTGATCCTCCAGCGCGGCTACCTGGAGCGCCGCTCGCATACGACCGTCGGCGGCCGCGGCCTGCGTCTGGAGACGGTCAGGCTCGGCGGTTGGAAGTGGCTGCTTTTCGCCTTCTGCGGCCTCGTCGTATTCCTCAGCGCCATTGCACCGGTCGCCGTGCTTGCCATCGCCGCCTTTAGCCGTAGCTGGATCGAGGGCCTGACGCCGGCAAACTTCACGCTGGCGAATTTCGACGAGGCGCTGTTCAGCAACCAGATCGCCGTTCGCGGCATCATCAACAGCTTCAAGCTCGCCGCGGCGGCCGGCATCTGCGCGGTCGTCGTCGGCGCCACCGTTGCGTACGTCGACCTGCGCACGCAGGCAAAGGGACGGCGGTTCCTGGATTATCTCGCCATCCTGCCGCTGGGGCTGCCGGGTACGGTGATGGCGGTGGGCGTCCTGCTGGCCTTCATCCGTCCGCCCTTTGCTATCTACGGAACGATATGGATCCTGCTGGTCGCCTATGTCGCGCGATTTGTGCCGCTGGCGACGCGCAGTTCCAACGCGACGCTCCGGCAGATCGATCCGTCGCTGGAAGAAGCCGCGCGTATAGCCGGCGCTTCCCGGCTCCGCGCTCTGTGGCACATCCTCCTGCCACTGGCGCGGCCGGGCCTGGTGGTGGCGTTTCTGCTCGTCTTCATTCCGGCGCTGAGCGAGCTGAGCGCCACCATCCTTCTTTACTCTGGCGGGACGGAGACGATCGCGGTCGCCATCTTCCGCCTCAACGATCTCGGCCAGCTCGAGGTGGTGGCGGCTCTGGCGGTATTCATCATCGTGGTCACGCTGCTGGTCAGCCTGCCGCTCAACCGCCTGTCGAACAACAGTCGTATCAAGTCGGCCGGCGACGCCCCGATCATCTGAGGATAGCGCACCCGTGGCATTCATCGATATCAAGGGGCTGACCAAGAACTTCGGCGCGTTCCGCGCGTTGCGCGGCATCGACATCGCCGTCGAGGAAAAGGAATTCGTTACGTTCCTCGGGCCGTCCGGCTGCGGCAAGACGACGACGCTGCGCGTCTTGGCCGGCTTTCTCGTGCCCGATGGCGGCTCGATCAGCGTTGGCGGAGAGGTTCTCTCCTCGCCGACCGGTGTCGTGCCGCCCGAGCGGCGGCGCATGGGCATGGTCTTCCAGAACTATGCGGTCTGGCCGCACATGTCCGTGCTGCAGAACGTCTCCTTCGGCCTGCGTTACGCGCAATTCGACCGGCGCGATGAGAAAGCCCGCGTCGACCGGATTCTGGCGGCCGTCGGACTGGAGGGGCTGGAGGATCGCCATCCCGGGCAGCTCAGTGGCGGGCAACAGCAGCGTGTTGCGTTGGCGCGCTCGCTGGTGGTCGAGCCGTCCATCCTGCTGCTCGACGAACCGCTCTCCAATCTCGACGCCAAGCTTCGCGAGCGCATGCGCTCCGAGTTGAAAAGCCTCCAGCGGCGCACCGGCATCACCTTCATCTACGTGACCCACGACCAGGCCGAGGCAATGGCGCTGTCGGATCGGATCGCGGTCTTCCACCGTGGCACCGTGCAGCAGGTCGGCTCGCCGCGTGACGTCTACGAGCGGCCGGCCAATTTCTTCGTGGCGGATTTCATGGGGCAGGTGAATAAGGTTCCCGGTCTCGATCGGCTTGCGAGAAGGCGATGGTGCGGTTGTTACCGTCGGCGAACATCGCCTGACCGTAGTCGTGAACAGCAGTGTTACGCGGCACGTCCGGCATCGTCGCCATTCGTCCGGAAGCGATCCGCTTCGCGGCCGACGCGGGCACAGGCGATCGCATAAACCAGCTGAAGGGCGTGGTCAGTGAGGCCACATTCCTCGGCAACATCGTCGATTACCAGATCGCGATTGGCAGCGGCGTTACGCTGCGCGTGCAGGGCGACCGGCGGGATTTTCGCGAAGCCGGTACCGAGGTTCTGTTGACCGTGCCTGTCGCCGATTGCGTGCTGATGAACAATGAAACCGATGTGACAGAGGAAGCGGACAGCGGCCCCTCGGTCGGCTGAACGCCAGTGAGAAGAAGAAAGCCATGCAGGGACGCAACGTAGTCTTCATCATGTCCGACGAGCACAGCCGCCGCGTGCTTGGCTCGTACGGCAACCCGGTCGTCAAGTCGCCCAACCTCGATGCACTCGCCGCGGGCGGCACGCAGTTCGAGAACGCGTACTGCAATTGCCCGATCTGCGTTCCCAGCCGCGCCAGCTTCGCCACCGGCCGCTACGTTCATTCCATCGGCTATTGGGACAACGCCTTCCCCTATCGCGGCACGCCGGAATCCTGGGGCCATCGCCTCCATGACACCCACCACCGCTGCGATTCCATCGGCAAGCTGCATTATCGCGGCAGCGACGATCCCAACGGCTTCGACAACGAGATCCTGCCGCTGCATGTGCTCAAAGGCGAGGGCGACGTGCAGGGCATGCTGCGCCGTCCGCCACCGACACGCGACAGCACTGGTCAGCTTGCCGGGGACGCCGGTGCCGGCAACTCCACCTATCTGCAATACGATCGCAATATCCGCGAAGAGGCGATGCAGTGGCTGAAAGGCGTCGCTGGTAAGCGTCCGGACAAGCCCTGGTGCCTGTTCCTCTCATTCGTATGCCCGCATTTCCCCCTGGTCGCGCCACCGGAGTTTTTCAATCTCTACGATCTGAAGAAGTTGCCGCTGCCGCGGCTGCGCGATCCGGCCGACTTCCCGGATCACCCCGTATTGCGCAAGCTGCGCGAGGTGCAGAATTACGAGGATCACTTCCGCAACGAGGACCACGTGCGAACGGCACTTGCCGCGTACTACGGCATGGTTTCGTTCCTCGACGACAATATCGGTCGCGTGCTGAAGACGCTGCGCGATACCGGCCTCGATAGCGACACGCTGGTCATCTATACCAGCGATCACGGCGATAACCTCGGCACCCGCACGTTCTGGGGCAAATCGAACATGTACGAGGAAGCGGTCGGCGTGCCGCTGATCCTGAACGGCCCGGGCATTCCGGCCGGTCACCGCGTCGCAACGCCGGTGTCACTTGTCGATGCTTATCCGACAATCATCGACGCGGTCGGCGAGACCGCTACCGCCGAGGAGCGCAAACTTCCTGGCACGTCGCTGCTGAGACTCCTCGATGGGCAGGATGCCGATCGCACCGTCTTCAGCGAGTACCATGCGGTCGGTTCGATGACGGGCATCTTCATGGTCCGCTTCGGCCGATACAAATACGTCCACTACGACGGCTACCGGCCGCAGCTCTTCGATCTCGACGCCGACCCCATGGAGACGCGCGATCTCGCCGTGGCTGGTGGCCACGATACCGAAATCGCCGAGGGCGAACGCCGGCTACGCGCCATCTGCGATCCGGCTGAGGTCTCGGCGCGCGCTTTCAACGATCAGGAGCGGCGCATCGAGGAACTCGGTGGAATGGAGGCCGTGCTCAATCGCGGCAGCTACCCCTACACGCCGGCTCCGGGGGAGGCGCCGCGGTTCTCCTGAAGGGGAGCATGTCTTTTTTGGGTCGAGGGGTCGCGGTTCGCAGGGTGGTGGCCCAGGAAGATCACCGAAGTCCGTGAGCCCGCTCTCGACTGCGATCTGCCGGAGGCAGTTGGGCTCCTCGCAGCAGGACCATGCAGGGCGCAGCACGCATCCTGTCGAGGTTCGCACCAACCAAGGGCTACCCGGCTGGTGCGAATGTTCGATCCGGCGCAATTTGGCTGTCGGCAACAGGTGATCGCCGAGATGGTCATTGTCCAGCGGACGCCGCACAACCGCTGTATCGATGGTAGCGGAGGAGGGACTTGAACCCCCGACACGCGGATTATGATTCCGCTGCTCTAACCAACTGAGCTACTCCGCCCCGGCGCCTGAGGCGAGCGGATATAAGAAGCGCCGCCCAAGGGTGTCAAGCAAACTTGCCCGTCGCGTGGCCTAAACTTTGCCGGAAACCGGCCGTTTCCCCTGCCCTTTGCTGCCGCAGCGCACGGATCACGCAACCTTGCCGAAGTTCGTCATTTTTCAACACCCTGTGTGCGATCATGGCGTATGACCGTCGAGTTCGGACGGGAAGGCGGAAACACCATGGCGCGCAAGCACTTCGGCACCGACGGCATTCGCGGCCGGGCGAACCAGAAGATCACCCCGGACCTTGCCCTCAAGGTGGGCATGGCGGCAGGGCTCGTCTTCCATCGCGGCGATCATCGCCATCGCGTCGTGATCGGCAAGGACACGCGCCTGTCGAGCTACATGATCGAGAGCGCCCTCTCCGCCGGGTTCCTGTCGGTCGGGATGGACGTGCTGCTCACCGGCCCGATCCCAACCCCGGGCATCGCCATGCTCACCCATTCCATGCGCTGCGATCTCGGCGTCATGATCTCCGCCTCGCACAATCCTTATGACGACAACGGCATCAAGCTGTTCGGCCCCGACGGTCTGAAGCTTTCGGATTCCGTCGAGAGCGAGATCGAGGATCTGCTCAATGCCGATCTCGGCGCGCGCCTCGCGCCGCCGGCCGACCTCGGCCGCGCCAAGCGCATCGATGGCGTGCAGGACCGCTACGTCGAGTTCGCCAAGCGGACGCTGGCGCGCAACCTGACGCTCGACGGCCTGCGCGTCGTGGTCGATTGCGCCAACGGCGCCGCCTACAAGGTGGCCCCGCAGGCGCTGTGGGAGCTTGGCGCCGAAGTCATCTCCATCGGGGTCGACCCCGATGGCTTCAACATCAACCGCGATGTCGGCTCGACCGCGCCGGCCGCGCTCATCGAAAAGGTGCGCGAAACCCGCGCCGACATAGGCATCGCACTTGATGGCGACGCCGACCGGGTCGTGCTGGTCGACGAAAAGGGACAGCTTGTCGATGGCGACCAACTGCTTGCCGTGATCGCGCAGTCGTGGGCCGAGGAGAACCGCCTCGCCGGCGGCGGCATCGCCGCGACGGTGATGTCCAACCTCGGACTGGAGCGCTTCATCAACGGCCTTGGCATCAAGTTCGTGCGCACGCCGGTCGGCGACCGCTACGTCGGCGAGGCCATGCGCGAGCACGGCTTCAACCTCGGCGGCGAACAGTCAGGTCACATCATCATGAGCGACTTCGCCACGACCGGCGATGGCCTGATCGCCGCGCTCCAGTTGCTGGCGGTCGTGAAGAAGCTGGGCAAGCCTGTCAGCGAAGTCTGCCACCGCTTCGAGCCGCTGCCGCAGATCCTGAAGAGCGTGCGGACCAGCGGCGGCAAACCGCTGGAGAACAGTCGCGTTCGCAAGTCGATCGACGATGCCAATGGCCGGCTGGCGGCCACGGGGCGGCTTGTGGTTCGGGCTTCCGGCACGGAACCCGTCATCCGTGTCATGGCAGAGGGCGACGACCGGGCCCTGGTCCAGGCCGTGGTCGACGAACTGATCAACGTTCTCGCCGAAACCGCGGCCTGAGACCGCGGCTTCCCCGACATTCGGGTTGCCTCGCCGGGCATCCTTGCGCTAACGCCTCTCTCACGAACCCGCCGAGAGGGCGCAGGAGCCGGCATGATTGTAACTGACCCCAGGAATCCCAAAGGCATCGTCTGGATCGCTTCGTATCCGAAGTCCGGCAATACCTGGATGCGCGTCTACCTCTACCACCTGATGCGGATCATGAACGGCGTGCCGCGGGCGGATAACGACCTGCACGCTCTCGACAAATCGAGCGTCTACGAAGCCCGTCTGGTCGGTCTGTTCGAGCAGATGCTGGGCAAGCCGCTGACGGCGGCCACCCGGGCCGAGACCGCGGTGATCCGTCCGCAAGTGCACGCCGCGATCGCCGAGCGCAGCGAAGGCGTAGCGCTGGTGAAGACCCACGCGGCCCTCGGCCAACTCGGCAACATCCCAACCCACAACCTGGCCGTATCGTCGGGCACGATCTACATCGTGCGCGATCCGCGCGACGTCGCCATATCGCTGGCCGCCCACAATGGCGCCACGATCGACCAGGCGATCAACGACATGGCCACGGCCTCCTATGGAACGGAAAACACCGACAGCGCCGCTTTCGAGGTCTGGGGTTCCTGGACCGAGAACACCGTGAGTTGGACCATGCGTCCGCATGAGGCCGTGCTCGTCGTGCGCTACGAGGACATGCAATCCGATCCGCTGGCTACGTTCAGCACCGTGGCAAGCCATCTCCGCCAGAGGCCGTCGCCGGAGCAGATTGCGGAGGCGGTCGAACTGTCGACTTTCAAGGAACTTCAGGAAGCGGAGATCAACGCCGGCGATTTCCGCGAGCGTTCCGAGCGATCCGATCGCTTCTTCCGCGAGGGCCGTGTCGGAGAGTGGAAGGAAAAGCTGAGCGAGGCGCAGGTAAACCGCATCGTCGAGACGCACGGCGAGCAAATGGGCAAACTCGGCTACCTCTCGAACTAGTCCGGCGCCACCCCACCGATCCACGTCCGCGTGACGCCGAGATCGTCGTCCAGAAGGACGAAATCCGCGCGATAGCCCGATGCGATACGCCCGTAGCGGTCGCCGATGCCGAGACACTCGGCCGGCGCGCGAGACGCCATGTGAAGCGCCGCTTCGACGGGCAGGCCCAGCACCCTGACCGCGTTGCGGACCGCCGTCGCCATATCGAGATTGGAGCCGGCGAGCGTGCCATCCGGCAGCGTGAGACGGCCATCAGCCAGCGTCACCCGCTGACCGCCAAGCTGGAAGCCGGCGATGTTCGCGCCCACAGTCGGCATGGCGTCGCTGACCAGGATCATTCGCTGCCAGCCCTTCGCCGCCAATGCCACCCGCAGCGAGGTCGGTGACACGTGACGCAGGTCGACGATGAGGCTCGCCCAGCAATCGGGATCATCGAGCGCCGCGCCGACCGGACCCGGCGCACGCCCTGCCAGCGGCGGCATGGCGTTGAAGAGGTGCGTGAAAAGCGTCAGCCCGGCCGCACGGGCCTTCACGATCGTCTCGACATCGGCCGCCGTGTGGCCCGCAGAGACAACGACGCCTGCGGCGGCGAGAGCCTGGATGAGCGCTGGCGGAACGACCTCCGGTGCGACGGTCACCAGCGTCTTGCCACCGACAGGCTCCGCCAACAGATCAACGTCCGCTGGCTCCATCAGACGCACCATCGCCGGGTCATGGGCGCCCTTGCGCTCAGGCGCGATGAACGGTCCTTCGATATGGACGCCGAGCACGCCGCGGACGCCGGCGGCGATAGCCGCGCGAGCGGCAGCCATTGCTTCGGCAATGCGCGCGCGCCGGTCCGAGATGAGCGTCGGCAGGAAACTGGTCGTCCCGAACTTGCGGTGGGCCGCGCCAATGGCGGCGATCCCTTCGACCGTCGGCGCGTCGTTGAAGAGGACACCGCCGCCGCCGTTCACCTGAATGTCGATGAAACCGGGCGCGAGCAGGCCCTCGATCGGCTGACGATCCGCTCGCGGAACATCGCTCTCCGGCACGACGGCCGACACGATGCCATCGTCGATAACGACGGCGTGGCCGTCGAGCAACCGCGCACCATCGAAGATGCGCGCACCGGTGAGCGCCTGCCTCATGGTCGGTCGGTCCCGATGCCCTTCAGCCCGCGCTGCGCCATCAGGATTGCGCCGTCGGCGGCGTCGGCGTCCGGTTCGACAAGATATGGACGGAGCACCGGCGGCAGCCAAGGCAGCAGGCGCGGGAAGACTCCGCCGATCATGGCGATGGTCGGCGCGCCGAGATCGAGCAGACGGTTGATCAATCGTGCGGCGTCCGCCGCAGCGTCGAGCAGGATCGGCACGGCCAGCGCATCCCGCTTCTCGGCGTAGTCGAAGACGCGCGGCGCGAAGCTGGCATAGTCGCCGGGCGTCGCACTACCAGCCCAGATCACGGCGTTTTGCGGATTGCGGTCGAACGCAGCGAGCACGTCGTCGGCCAACGGCGTCAGCGGTGCCATGCCCTCCAGCGCCCATAGCGAACGGCGGATCGCCGTGCGGCCGATGGCCATGCCGCTGCCTTCGTCGGCGATGTCGGCGCCCCAGCCGCCGACGTTGAGGCGCTTGCCCTTCACGACGGCGGTGCCGGCCGAGCCGGTGCCGAGAATGAGGATGGCGCCGTCGCGCCCGCCGGTAGCGCCGAGCCAGGCGGCATAAGCATCGGTATCGGCGACGAGGCTGGCGAAGGGATGCGGCCAGGCGAACACCGACTGGAGATCGGCATCCTGCTGCGTACCGGCCAGGCCGAAGCCGGCGTGGATGCGGCCGAGATCTGCTTCGCCAAGACCGGCCGCGGCAACGGCTTCGCGGCAGGCTTTCATCACTTCGGTGAAAGCAGCGTCGCGGAGGCGAGCATTGCCGGCGCCGGCGGCGCCTTCGCCAAGCAGGCGACCGGACGCATCCCGGAGCCGCGCCCGGCTGCGGCTCCCGCCGCCATCGACACCGATGAAAAGCTCTTCGGCCATTGCGGACCCCGCCCTACCCTCTGTTGCGCCCTCTTAGCACAGAGCTTTTCGGGAGCGCGACTTAGCCCTTCAGCGAGACGCTGATCGATCCATCGCTTTCCAGGATGAGGGTGCTGACGCCGTCGATGGCGTGCCCGCCTGCCGAACGGACGGCGCTGAGGGCTTCATCCTCCGTAACGCGCTCGCGCTTCATTGCCCGCTCGCAAAACATACCGTCCCGCACGAGGAGAGTCGGCTCCGCACGTACCGCCCGCGCGAAGGCCGGGAAACGGACGGATAAAAAAGTGACGACATATTGCATGAGAATCAGGAGCGCGAGCGCCACCATGCCTTCGGCAAGCGATATGGACGCCTGAAGCAGGACTGCAGAGAGCGTGGAGCCGATGGCGACAGTAACCACGAGGTCGAAGGCGTTTAGCTTGGCAAGTGTCCGCTTGCCCGAAATGAGCAGGAAGGCGACGACACTGGCATAGGCCAGAATGCCCACTACCACAGTGCGGGCGATGTCGGGCCAACCCTGGAAAAACATGCTTGGCACGTCCATGGCGGTTGTTCCCCGTTAGCGACAAATGTCTGTCACTACGCTTGGGACAGTCGAGCGTTCCAATATTCTCGAATGGTCGATCGTGGTCAGACG
The DNA here is from genome assembly GCA_963798195.1 of uncultured Alphaproteobacteria bacterium. GTDB lineage: Bacteria > Pseudomonadota > Alphaproteobacteria > Rhizobiales > Kaistiaceae > CAVSRC01. The sequence goes on from CAWCSF010000011.1 coordinate 60,409, forward strand.
CGCTCGAAGACCAGCAGGGTGTAGATGCCGAGCGGCTGGAGGCTGCGCCGCTCCAGCAGACGCATATTCGGATTGCCCAGCACCCGCTCGATCGCGAATTCCGGGTTCCAGCCGAGCGAGGCCGAATAGCGCGCCAGCCAGCGCTCGAACGAGGCGCGCGGACCACTCTCGGCGGAGAAATGATTGGCGAGCACAATGCGCCCGCCCGGCTTCACCACCCGCACCGCCTCGGCCAGCACCGCGGCCGGGTCGGGAACCACCGTGATCAGGAACATGGCGACCGCGGCGTCGAAGCTCTGGTCGGCGAAGGTCAGCTTCGAGGCGTCCATCTCCTGGAGCGTCTCGACATTGTCGAGCTTCTTGTCGGTCACGCGCTGGCGGGCACGCGCCAGCATGTCGCTGCTGAGATCGATGCCACTGATGCGGTGTTCGCGCTTGTAGCGCGGCAGAGCAAGGCCGGTGCCGACGCCGATCTCGACGATGCGCGATGGCGGCATCGCGTTCACCACGGCAACAGTCTTGCCGATGGCGGAATTGGTGATGACGCCGAAGATGGGATCGTAGATTGGCGCCCAGCGGGCGTAGGCGGCGACGATATGGGCGTCGTCGAGTTCGGATGCCACGCGCAACGGTCCTAGGCGAGTGCCGAAACGGCAGTCGGCGCCGTGACCAAACGCCGGAGCGCCTGCTCGGCTTCTCCCGCCTTCTCCGCACGATCGATCCAGCCGCCGCCGAGCACGCGCGCACCGGGACCGTCGTCCGCGTAGAAGACGCAGGCCTGGCCGGCGGCTACGCCGGACTCGCCGGCAGCGAGATCTACGTGGGCATGGCCATTGGCAAAGAACAGCCGCGCCGGCATGGGCGGACGTGTCGAGCGCACACGCGCCATGACCGCGAGCCCATCGGCAGGAATTTCGGCTAGCGTATCGTCGCCAAGCCAGTTCACACCCCGCAGATGCAGGCGGTGGGTGGCCAGCGCCTCGCGTGGGCCGACGATGACGCGGCGGCCGACCGGATCGAGATGCACAACGTAGAGCGGCTCGCCAATGGCGACGCCGATGCCGCGGCGCTGACCGATCGTGTAGTGGATGATGCCCTCGTGACGGCCAAGCACGCGCCCGTCGATATGAACGATGTCGCCAGCCTCGCCCGCGCCCGGCTTCAGCCGCTCGATGACGTCGGCGTAGTGACCGTTGGGAACGAAACAGATGTCCTGGCTATCGTGCTTGTCGGCGATGGCGAGCCCGAACTCACGGGCCGCGGCGCGCGTCTCCGCCTTGGTCATGGAGCCCAGCGGGAAGCGGACGAAATCGAGCTGGTCGCGGGTGGTGGCGAAGAGGAAGTAGCTCTGGTCACGCTCGACGTCCGCCGGGCGATAGAGCGCCCGGTGATTGCCGGCGCGCCGACTGGCGACGTAGTGCCCTGTCGCGAGCGCCTCGGCGCCAAGCTGGCGGGCGGTATCGAGCAGGTCGTGAAACTTGACCGTCTGGTTGCAGGCGACGCACGGCACCGGCGTCTCGCCGGCGATGTAGCTCGAGGCGAAGCCGTCGATCACGGTGTCGCGGAAGCGCTGCTCGTAGTCGAGAACGTAGTGCGGGATGCCGAGCGTCGCGGCAACACGGCGGGCATCGTGGATGTCCTGCCCGGCGCAGCAGGCGCCCTTGCGGTGGGTGGCCTCGCCGTGATCGTAGAGCTGGAGAGTGACCCCCACGACGTCATAGCCGGCGCGCTTCAACAACCCAGCGACAACGGAAGAATCCACGCCACCCGACATGGCGACGACGACACGGGTCCGGTCCGGACGGCCGGGGAGCTCAAGATCGACAGACATGCCCGTTCCGGGTGGCCTTCGTACTGGGGCGGCTCGCAAAACGGCCACCAGGCGCTGTTTCCACCAGTCCACAGGCCCTTCAAGGGGGCCTGCTCCGGCGGGCATGACTATAGTGGCGTTCCCCATCGCTTCAAGGCCGGAAATCACCCGCCAACACTGGATTTCGAGGCAAAGTCGGCAACAAGTCTTACCGATTTGTTGCCACCTGCTTAGCCGAATTTTAAGGGCACGGCGCTAGGGTCACAGCTGAACTGGTCAGGTTTGAGTAGAGCGTAGAATGACCGAACAGATGCGCCCCCGCGTGAAATATGTCATCGGCCCCGACGGGAGCCCGCTGACGATCGCGGATCTGCCGCCACGCAACACCAAGCGCTGGGTCATCCGTCGAAAGGCGGAAGTCGTGGCAGCGGTGCGCGGCGGTCTCCTGAGCCTTGAAGAGGCCTGCGCACGCTACACCCTGACGGTGGAAGAGTTCCTCTCCTGGCAGCAGTCGATCGAGGAGCATGGTCTCGCCGGGCTGCGCACGACGCGCATCCAGCAGTACCGCGGCTAGCCCTCTAGAGGTCCACGGCCACGCCGCGCTCGGGCACAAGCACCCTGGTCTTGGCGTCATTCATTTCTGCCACGAACTTGTCTGCGTTCGGGTCAAGCAGGCCGAATGTGCCGTAGTGGCACGGAATCGCCGTTTCAAAATTGTAAAACCGCTTGCACGCCATCGCGGCCAGCTTCGCCCCCATGGTGAAGCGATCGCCGATCGGAACGATGCCGATTTGCGGCCGGTAGATCTCGTCGATCAGCGCCATGTCCGAGAAGATGCCGGTGTCGCCCATATGGAGGAGGGTCTTCTCGCCCTCCGCCCTGAGCACCATGCCGCCCGGATTGCCCAGATAGACGATGCGTCCGTCCATCTCGCTGGCCGATGAATGCCACGCCGGCACATAGGCGACCGAGAAACCGTCGAGGGCGAGTTCGCCGCCATGATTGATCGGCGTCAGGTTCATCACCCCGCGCATCTCGAGGAAGTCACAGACCTCCGGATTGGCCACCAGCAGCGCCCCGGTTGCCTTGCAGATATCAAGGGTCGAGCCGATGTGGTCGTTGTGACCGTGGGTCAGCAGAACATGCGTGGCGCCGGCAAAGGCGGCCTTGTGATCGCCCTTGAACGTCGGATTCTCGATGAACGGATCGATCATGACGACCGCGCCGGCATATTCCACGCGGAATGCCGAATGCCCGAACCACGTCAGTTTCATGTGAGCGCTCCCCTGAATTGTCTTGGCTCTTGTCGTCCAAGGTCTCAATCTGCCGCGCACACGTCCCGATGCAACCCCACGGCGGCAAAATGAGTCAGGCCGACGCCGGCACCGATCTCGATACCTTTGCGGCCGCCCTGCCGCCGACGGGCGCATTGCTGGGCCTCGACCTCGGGACGAAGACCATCGGCCTCGCGCTTTCTGATCCGCGCCGGCAGATCGCCTCGCCGCTGCATACGATCGCGCGGACGAAGTTCACAGCCGATGCCGTGGCGCTGCAGAAGGCATGCGCCGATCACAGCGTGGTGGGGTTCGTCCTCGGCCTGCCGCTCAACATGGACGGCTCCGAAGGTCCGCGGGTGCAGGCGACGCGCGCCTTTGCGCGCAACCTCGGCAAGCTGACGGCGCTGCCCCTGCTCTTCTGGGACGAGCGACTATCGACGGCAGCAGTGACGCGCACGCTGCTCGACGCGGACACGAGCCGCAGGAGGCGCGGCGAGGTCGTCGACAAGATGGCGGCGGCCTACATCCTCCAGGGTGCGCTCGACCGGATGGCCCGGCGCTGAGCCTGACGGTTCCCTTCGTAAGGCCTAATGACGCTCAGTCTTCCGGGAACATGTAGTTGACGAAGGCGCGGCTATCGAACCGCAAGTCGAGCATGCCGTAGGTGGTGCGCCATGGCTTGCCGAGGCGCGTTTCGAGGAAGGCATCGGCGACGACCGACGGGAAGCGACGGCGGAGCGACGCCGCGGCAACCGTCATCGCCAACTGCTCGGTGAGGACGCGCGCCGAGCCCTCGTCGGCGAGCGCCACGGCGGTGGCGGCGCGAAGCACGTTCAGCGTCGATTTCGCAGTGCCGCCGAGTGTATCCTCGATGTTGGCGAGCACCGCCTCCAGCGGCTCCGACGACTTGCGCAGGATACGCATCACGTCCAGACAAGCGACGTTTCCCGAGCCATCCCAGATCGCGTTTCCGGGTGCCTCGCGGTAGAGGCGCGGCAGGCGGCTTTCCTCGACGTAGGCGTTGCCGCCGATGCACTCCATCGCCTCGGCAATGATCGGCGGCGCGATCTTGGTGACCCAGTATTTGACCGCCGGCGCCATCAGCCGCGCGAACGCCGCCTCTGCCGGATCGTCGTCGGCCCGATCGAAGGATTCGGCAAGGCGGAAGGCCAGCGCCGCGGCGGCGATGGCGTCGAGCGCCATGTCGGCCAGAACACGGGTCATCAGCGCGTGGTCGATCAGCGGTTGCCCGAAGGCCTCGCGGTGGCGTGTGCGCTGGACGGCCTCGGCAAGCGCCAGCCGCATCATACCGGCCGACGACACGGCGCTGTCGAGCCGGGTCAGCGTGACCACGTCGACGATCGTCTGCAGCCCGCGCCCGGGATCGCCGATCATCCAGCCCGCCGCATCGTCGAACTCGGCCTCGGCGGTTGCATTGGAGCGGTTGCCGAGCTTGTCCTTGAGGCGCATCAGCATCATGCCGTTGCGCGCACCGTCGGATAGCAGGCGTGGCATCAGGAAGCAGCCCGGTCCGTCAGCGGTCTGCGCCAGAACAAGGAAGGCGTCGCTGGTCGGCGCCGACAGGAACCACTTGTGTCCGCTGAGCCGCCACATGCGGTCCCCGGCCTCGCTCGCCCGCGTGGTGGTGGCGGCGAGGTCGCTGCCTGCCTGTTTCTCCGTCAGGCCAAGGCCGATGGTGATACCGGCCTTCTCGCTTATCGGCCGCGCCGAGGAATCGTACTTGCGCGAGCGGACGAGCGGCAGCCAGCGGTCGGCGATTGGCGGCGCATGGCCGATGGCGGCGACGGCGGCGTTGGTCATACTGAGCGGACTGAGGTGCCCCGCCTCGACCTGCGCCGCCATGTAGATGCGCGCTGCCCGCGCGACCGCGCGCACGCTCGCCTCCTCGCCGCCGGCATCCCAGATCGAGCAACTCAGGCCGGCGGCCACGCTCCGCCGCATGAGGGCATGCCAGGCCGGGTGAAACTCGATCGCGTCGATCCGCGCGCCATTGGCGTCGTGGGTCTTCAGAATCGGCGGCAATGCATTGGCGATGCGGCCAAGCTCGAAGGTCTCGGCGGTTCCCCACTGCTGGCCATACTGGGTCAGAGCGTCGACGACGCCCAGCGGCACACCCTCGACGAGCGCACCCAGACCCGGATCGCTGATGAACAGGTTGAGGCCGGTGAGCGGCGGCGACTGGTTGAGGTTGTCGTTAATGTCGGCAGCCGAAGCCAATGTGCCCTCCAATCGCCGTGGGGCCGGACGGCGATTCGCCTGTTGTTAACCTAGCATGCACGCAGCCAGCATGCTTGCGGGTTGGCGCAACTCCGCCTATAGGCATCGCTTTGATGAACGTGCCCCCGCCTCCGACGGCCATCACCTTCCCGCACCGGCATCTATTGGGAATCGAGGGGCTTCAGCCGCAGGACATCGTGGCCCTGCTCGACCTTGCCGAACAGGCGGTCGAAGTCAGCCGCCAGATCGAGAAGAAGAAGGCGGTGCTGCGCGGCCGCACCCAGATCAACCTCTTCTTCGAAGCCTCCACCCGCACGCAGTCCTCCTTCGAGATCGCCGGCAAACGCCTCGGCGCCGACGTCATGAACATGGCGGTGGGGAACTCGGCCGTGAAGAAGGGCGAGACGCTGATCGACACGGCCATGACGCTGAACGCCATGCGGCCGGACATCCTCGTTGTCCGCCACCATGCCGCTGGCGCGGTCGAGCTGCTGTCGCAGAAGGTATCGTGCTCAGTCATCAACGCCGGCGACGGGGCGCACGAACACCCAACCCAGGCGCTGCTCGACGCGCTCACCATCCGCCGCCACAAGGGCGATATCGGCGCGCTGACGGTGGCGATCTGCGGCGACATCGCCCACAGCCGCGTGGCGCGCTCCAACATCCTGCTGCTCAACGCGCTGGGCGCCCGCGTCCGTGTCATCGGGCCGTCGACCCTGCTGCCCGCCGGCATCGAGCGGCTGGGCGTCGAGGTCTTCACCGACATGCGCCGCGGCCTCGCCGGTGTGGATATCGTCATGATGCTCCGCCTCCAGCGCGAGCGCATGGACGGCAGCTTCGTTCCCTCGGTGCGCGAGTATTTCCGCTTCTTCGGCCTTGACGCCGAAAAACTCGCTTACGCCAAGCCCGACGCGCTGGTCATGCATCCCGGCCCGATGAACCGTGGCGTCGAGATCAATTCCGCCGTCGCCGATGGCGCGCAGAGCCTGATCCGCGAGCAGGTCGAGATGGGCGTCGCGATGCGCATGGCGGTTCTCGAAGCACTCGCCGCGCACTTGCCGAACCACTGAGGCAGCCGTGAACGCCCACAGCCACAACGGTCGGGGGAACGGCGGCGACCGCCCCCTCGTCCTGACCAACGCCCGCGTCGTCGACCCGTCGCGCAATCTGGATGCGCTTGGCGCCGTTATCGTGGCGGACCGGCGGATCGTCGCGGCAGGACCCGAGGCGGCACAGGCAGCGCGACCGGCAGGCGCCGAGATCGTCGATTGCCGCGGCGCCGTGGTAGCGCCCGGACTGGTCGACATGCGCGTCTTCCTCGGCGAGCCCGGCGCCGAGCATCGCGAGACGTTTGCCTCCGCCGGACAAGCGGCGGTCGCCGGCGGCGTCACCTCGATCGTCACCATGCCGGACACCGATCCGGTCATCGACGACATCGCCCTGGTCGATTTCATCGCCCGCCGCGCCCGCGACGAGACCGACGTGCGGGTTTATCCGACGGCGGCGCTGACCAAGGGCCTCCTCGGCACCGAAATGACCGAACTCGGCATGCTGCGCGAGGCCGGTGCGGTTGGCTTCACCGACGGCCGGCACACGCTGATGAATGCCGCCATCATGCGCCGCGCGCTCACCTATGGCCGCGACTTCGGCGCGCTCATCATGCACCACGCCACCGACCCGAACCTGGTCGGCAGCGGCGTGATGAACGAGGGCGAGGTGGCGACGCGGCTTGGACTGTCGGGCATTCCGCGCGAGGCGGAGATCACCATCATCGAGCGCGACGTGCGCCTCGCCGAACTGACGCGCGGGCGCTACCACGCGGCGCAGGTATCGTGCGCCGCCTCGCTCGACGTCATCCGCCGGGCCAAGCGCGCCGGGCTTGACGTCACCTGCGGCATCTCGATCAACCACCTGACGCTGAACGAGAACGACATCGGCTCCTACCGCACGTTCTTCAAGCTGTCGCCGCCGCTCCGTCATGAGGACGACCGGCTGGCGATGGTCGCCGGTGTCGCCGACGGAACGATCGACGTGATTGTTTCCAGCCACGACCCGCAGGACGTGGACACCAAGCGGCACCCCTTCGCCGAAGCGGCCGACGGCGCGGTCGGCCTCGAGACCCTGCTCGCCGCAGCGCTGCGGCTCGTCCATAGCGGCGACGTCGACCTCATCACGCTGTTCCGCGCGCTTTCGACCCGGCCGGCCGAATTGCTCGGCCTCGAAGTCGGCCGGCTCGCCGCGGGCGCGCCCGCCGACCTGATCGTTGTCGATCCCGATGCGCCATGGATAGTCGACGCCGATCGGCTGCGTTCGCGCTCCAAGAACACTCCGTTTGAGGGCGCCCGTTTCCAAGGCCAGGTGCTGCGCACGCTGGTTGCCGGCCGGACCGTGTACGCATACGCTCCCGCCTGAAATCTGGGGGGTATCCATGGCCGATCTTCTTTCCCTGACTTCGCTTGGCGCGCTTGTCCTCGGCTATCTGCTGGGATCGATCCCGTTCGGCGTCGTGCTGACGCGCCTCGCCGGCCTCGGCGACATCCGCGCCATTGGCTCCGGCAACATTGGCGCGACCAATGTGCTGCGGACCGGCAACAAACCGTTGGCCGCCGCGACGCTGCTCGGCGACGGGCTGAAGGGCACGGTTGCGGTGCTGGTGTCCGGGGCGTTGTTCGGGCCCGTGCCGGCGCTGGTCGCCGGCCTCGGGGCATTTCTCGGCCACCTGTTTCCGGTCTGGCTCGGCTTCAAGGGCGGCAAGGGCTTCGCCACCTACCTCGGCGTGCTCGCGGGCCTCGCCTGGCCGGTCGCGATCGTCTGCGCGCTGGTCTGGCTGGGTGTTGCGGCGATCTCGCGCATTTCGTCGCTGTCGGCGCTGACCGCGAGCCTCGTCACGCCGTTCGTGCTTTTCGTGACCGACCACCGGGCGATGGCGCTTCTGTTTGCCGTGATGACCATCATCCTTTGGATCCGCCACGCCGGGAACATCGGCCGGCTTCGCGCCGGAACGGAGAGCCGGATCGGCGTCAGCAAATGAAAGTGGCCGGTGGCGCAGGCCCGCTCACCGATGACGAGCGGGTGGCGTGGCTGCGCCTGATCCGCAGCGAGAATATCGGCCCGGTCACGTTTCGCGAACTTATTCGCCACTTCGGCGGGGCCCGCGCGGCGCTGGACGCGGTGCCGAAGCTGGCCGAGCGTGGTGGGCGTAAGGTCCGCATCGCGAGCAAGGACGAAGCCGAGCGTGAGATCGCCACGCTGGAAGCGATGGGCGCGCGCGCCGTCACGCTTGCCGATCCCGACTATCCTCCTGCCCTTCGCGGGCTCGGTGATGCACCGCCGGTTCTTGCCGTACGCGGTGGCGGCGAAGTCCTTGCCCGGCCGATGATCGCCATCGTCGGCTCGCGCAACGCCTCGATCGCCGGGCGCAAGTTCACCACGCAGATCGTGCGCGGATTGGGCGAGGCCGACTTTACAATCGTGTCCGGGCTCGCCCGCGGAATCGACGCCGCCGCGCATGAGGCGTCGGTTGCGACCGGCACGGTTGCTGTCTTCGCGGGCGGGCTCAACCGCCCCTACCCGCCCGACAATGTGGATCTGGCCGAACGTATCGTCGCCGCAGGCGGCGGCCACGTCAGCGAGATGCCGATGGGGTGGGAACCCCGCGCCCGCGACTTCCCGCGTCGCAATCGCATTATCTCAGGACTGGCCCTGGCCGTGGTTGTCATCGAGGCGGCGCAACGTTCCGGCTCGCTGATCACGGCGCGCTGCGCCGCCGACCAGGGCCGGCTGGTCTTCGCGGTTCCGGGCTCGCCCCTCGACCCGCGCGCGGGCGGCACCAATCAACTCATCGCGAAACGGTGCGACGATGGTGACATCGGTCGAGGACATCATCGAAGAGGTGCGACCGATGATGGCCCGGAAGAACGGGCATGGCGCGGAAATGGCCGAACCGGCTCCAGACGGCCTACCAGCCATGGATGCCGAGGAGAGCGCCCGTGATCGTATCGTCGAGGCTCTGGGTCACGCGCCGGTCGAGGTTGACGAGATAATCCGCCACACCGGGCTGTCGCCCGCCACGGTGCACCTTGTGCTGCTGGAACTGGACCTCGCCGGACGAATCGAGCGGGTGCCCGGTGGGCGCGTGCAACGCTCCGGCTAGCCAGGTATCGTGGTGTCGCTAGGCGTCCTGTCTGGGGTCGCCAGCCGCTTGCCGTCGCTTCCGCGTCGTCTTCCACCATCGCTAAGAGGTAGGCGAGAAAGCCGAGGTTGGCTTTGGCCGCGAGTTGGCGCAATTCGTGTGCAAGGCCCGCAATGTAGCGGGCCGTGTCCTCGGTGTCGGGTTCCAAAGAAGATTTATCTGATGGCATAGATGCGCTCGCCCGCCCCCGGTCGGGATGATCAACGGTAATGGCTGAAATTGGCGATACAACCACAGGTAGATTAATCTTATAGATAATAACCAAAGAGTGTATTGCTTACAAGACAAAGCCCAGTTCCGCCATTGCGGAATTTGGCAAGCCACCCCATTTGAGTGCTTGGCCCAAACGCCGGCGGTGGCAGCAAGGCGCTCCCCTCACGGAACCAGGTTCGATTGACAGGCCAGACCTATTTCTGGAATGTCCCGCCCCTGTCCGGCCCGGAGTTCGGAGCGCCCGAGGCGCAGCGCGCCAGCCCACACGGCCACATTTTCAAAGGGTTAGAGCAACTTGCTCGGAGCCCGTAGCACGCGGCATCCATGAACCTTGTCATCGTAGAATCTCCGGCGAAGGCCAAGACCATCAACAAGTACCTGGGCCCCGGCTATCAGGTGCTGGCTTCCTATGGGCATGTCCGAGACCTGCCGTCCAAGAACGGATCGGTGGATCCGGAGCACGATTTTGCGATGCTCTGGGAGGTCGACGGCCAGTCACAGAAGCGCCTGTCGGACATTGCCAAGGCAATGAAGGATTCGGATCGCCTGATTCTCGCGACCGACCCCGACCGCGAGGGCGAGGCGATCTCCTGGCACGTGCTGGAGGTGTTGAAGAACCGCAAGGCGCTGGGCGACCGCCCCGTCGAGCGGGTCGTGTTTAACGCCATCACCCGTGACGCCATTCTTGACGCCATGAAGCATCCACGGGTGATCGACGCGGCTTTGGTCGATGCGTATCTCGCCCGCCGCGCGCTAGACTATCTGGTCGGCTTCACGCTGTCGCCGGTGCTGTGGCGGAAACTCCCCGGAGCCCGCTCGGCCGGGCGCGTGCAGTCGGTCGCACTCCGCCTCGTCTGTGAGCGCGAGAACGAGATTGAAGTCTTCAAGCCGCGCGAATACTGGTCGGTCGCCGTCACGCTGGAGCCGCCGAATGGCGGGCGTTTCGTCGCCCGCGTCGTCGGCGCCGAAGGGCAGAAGCTCGGCCGGCTCGACATTCCCGACGAGGCGACGGCGCGGCGCATCGAGGCGGCACTGAAATCCGGCGACTACCGGGTCGCCTCGGTCGAGGCCAAGCCGGTCCGCCGCAATCCGCCGCCGCCCTTCACCACCTCGACGCTGCAACAGGAGGCCTCGCGCAAGCTCGGCTTCTCCGCCTCGCGCACCATGCAGGTGGCGCAGCGCCTCTATGAGGACGGGCTGATCACCTACATGCGAACCGACGGCGTGCAGACGGCGCCGGAGGCGATCAGCGCAGCGCGCGCGACCATCGCCAAGCGCTTCGGCGACCGCTACGTGCCGGAGAAGCCGCGCTTCTATCAGACCAAGGCCAAGAACGCGCAGGAGGCCCACGAGGCCATCCGGCCGACCGACCTTGGCCTGATGCCGGACTCGGCGCGGCTCGAACAGGATCAGGCCCGGCTCTACGAACTGGTCTGGAAGCGCATGACCGCCAGCCAGATGGCCGGGGCCGAGCTAGAGCGCACCACGGTCGAGATCAACGCCGGCGCCGGCCCGCAGCCGGTGCACCTGCGTGCCACCGGCCAGGTCGTCCGCTTCGACGGCTTCCTCACCCTCTATCAGGAGGGACGCGACGATGACGAGGACGAGGAAGGCGGCCGCCTGCCCCCGATGCAACAGGACGACGCGCTGACCGAGCACGGCATCGAGACGGCGCAGCACTTTACCGAGCCACCACCGCGCTACAGCGAGGCGACGCTGATCAAGAAGATGGAGGAACTCGGCATCGGCCGCCCCTCCACCTACGCCGCCACGCTTTCGGTCCTGCGCGACCGCGAATATGTACGGCTGGAGAAGAAGCAGCTCATTCCCGAGGACAAGGGCCGTCTCGTCACGGCCTTCCTGGAGAGCTTCTTCCGCCGCTACGTCGAGTACGACTTCACCGCCGAACTCGAGGAGAAGCTCGACAAGATCTCCAATGGCGACCTGTCGTGGAAGGACGTGCTCCGCGACTTCTGGAAGCAGTTCGCCTTCGACGTCGACCAGACCAAGGAGCTGCGCGTCTCCGAGGTGCTCGACCACCTCAATGAGCTGCTCGGGCCGCACGTCTTTCCGGCGCGCGCCGACGGCGGCGATCCGCGCCAGTGCCCGTCCTGCGGCACCGGCAGGCTCTCGCTGAAGCTCGGCAAGTTCGGCGCCTTCATCGGCTGCTCGAACTATCCCGAATGCCGCTTCACCCGTCAGCTCGCGGTGGCGGGCGATGGAGCAAACGGCGCCGAGATCGGTGGCGACGGCACCAAGGTGCTGGGCAAGGACCCCGAAAGCGGCCTCGACGTGACGCTGCGCACCGGCCGTTTCGGCCCTTACGTCCAGCTCGGCGAGCAGGGCGAAGACAAGAATGTGAAGCCGAAGCGCGCCAGCATCCCGCGTGGTTGGGACGCCGCGACGCTCGATCTCGACCGCGCGCTCGCCCTGCTGTCGCTGCCACGCGAGGTCGGCACCCACCCGGAAAGCGGCAAGCCGATCACCGCTGGTCTTGGCCGCTATGGACCTTTCGTGCTGCACGACGGCACCTTCGCCAATCTCAACTCCGCCGAAGAGGTCTTCTCGGTCGGCATCAATCGCGCGGTCAGTCTGATCGCGGAGAAGATGGCCGGCGGCGGACGCCGTGGCGGACGCGGAACGCCGAAGGCGCTGAAGACGCTCGGCGACCACCCCGACGGCGGTCCTATCACCGTGCGCGACGGCAAGTACGGACCCTACGTCAATCACGCCAAGGTCAATGCGACCTTGCCGAAGGACGTCGACCCGCAACTCGTCACGCTGGAACAGGCGCTCGAACTCATCGCCGCCAAGGCGGGCAAATCGCCCGCTCGCGGCAAAAAGAAAGCCGCCGCCAAACCCAAGGCAGCGGCTAAACCCAAATCAAAGACCGGGGCCAAGGCCCGACCGAAGCGCGCCGCCGCAAAGGCGAGCGCGCCGGAAGACGCCTGAGCCGCCCCTCAAGGACAACCAATTGACCAAGACAAAAGACAAGACAGCAAGAAAGAAAAAGACCGAAAGGCCCGGACTTCCCACCCGAGAACAGATCCTCGCCTTCATCGCCGAACATCCCGGCGAAGCCGGCAAGCGCGAGATCGCGCGTGCCTTCGGCGTAACCGGATCGCTCCGTATTCCCCTCAAGGCCATGCTGAAGGAGCTCGCCGGCGAAGGTCTCGTCGAGCGACGCCGCAACCGGCTCAAGCGGCCGGAAGACCTGCCATCGGTAACAGTGCTGGAAATAACCGGCCGCGACAGCGACGGCGAACTTCTCGCCCGCCCTGCCGAATGGTCCGACTCCGAAGGCGGTCCGCCGCCAGCGATCGTGATTGCCCGCTCGAACGACAAGCGCGGCCCGGCGCCGGGGATCGGCGACCGCGTGCTCGCGCGCCTCTCGCCCGGCGACGAGTCCGGCGGAGCCTACGAGGCCCGCGTCATCAAGCTGCTGGAAAAGCAGGCCCAGATCGTACTCGGCGTCGTCCGCGACGTGCCCGGCGGCAAGCGCATCGAACCGGTCGACCGCAAGCAGCGCGAGATGGTGCTCGACGCCGACCCGACCGGGAAGGCCAAGGAAGGCGACCTCGTTTCCGTGACGCTGGTCGGCTCGGCCGGCCGCTATGGACCGAGCCGCGCGCGGATTACCGAAGTGATCGGCTCGATGACGAGCGAGAAGGCGGTCTCGATGATCGCCATTCACGCCCACGGCATCCCGCACGTCTTCCCACGCGATGTGATGGCCGAGGCGGAAGCGGCCAAGCCGGCGACCCTCGACCACCGCGAGGACTGGCGCGAGCTGCCGCTGGTCACCATCGACCCGCCCGACGCCAAGGATCACGACGACGCGGTTCACGCTGCGCCGGACGACGACCCGAAGAACCCCGGCGGCCATGTCGTGACGGTCGCCATCGCCGACGTCTCCTGGTACGTGCGGCCCGGCATGGCGATGGACAACGAGGCGGTGAACCGCGCCAACTCGGTCTATTTCCCCGACCGCGTCGTGCCGATGCTGCCGGAGCGCATCTCCAACGACCTCTGCTCGCTGCGCGAGATGGAGGACCGGCCGGCCCTTGCCGTGCGCATGATCTTCAGCGCCGACGGCCGCAAGCTCGACCACCGCTTCCACCGCGTGATGATGCGCTCGGCCGCCAAGCTTTCCTACCGCAAGGCGCAGGACGCCTTCGACGGCGCGCCCGGCGATATCCCCGAGCCGCTGGTTGCCGCACTGGCATCGCTGTGGGCCGCGTACCAGGCATTGAAGCGCGGCCGTGACGAGCGCGAGCCGCTCGAGCTCGACCTGCCGGAGCGCAAGGTGATGCTCGCGCCCGACGGTTCGATCGACCGGATCGTCGTGCCCGAACGACTGGAAGCGCATCGCCTGATCGAGGAGTTCATGATCCAGGCGAACGTTGCCGCGGCGGAGACGCTGGAGGCGCGGAAATCGCCGCTGGTCTATCGCATCCACGACTCGCCCTCGATGGCGAAGCTGGAAGGGCTGCGCGACTTCCTGAAGTCGATCGAGATGTCGCTGCCCAAGGGCGGCAACCTGCGCCCGGCGCAGTTCAACCGGCTGCTCGAACGGGTCGACGAGAGCGAGCACGGCCCCCTGCTGCACGAGGTCGTGCTGCGCTCCCAGTCGCAGGCGGAATACAGCCCGCAGAACATCGGCCACTTCGGCCTCAACCTCCGCCGCTACGCCCACTTCACCTCGCCGATCCGCCGCTATGCCGACCTGATCGTGCACCGGGCGCTGGTGCGCTCGCTGAAGCTCGGACCGGGCGGCCTGCCCGACGGCATCGAGGAACACCTGGCGGAGATCGCCACGAAAATCTCGGGCGCCGAGCGCCGCGCCATGGCGGCCGAGCGCGACACCATCGACCGGCTGGTTGCCCACTGGCTCGCCGACCGCGTCGGCGCCACCTTCAAAGGCCGCATCTCCGGCGTGACGCGCGCCGGCCTGTTCGTGAAGCTCAACGAGACCGGCGCGGACGGGTTCGTCCCCATGCGGTCGCTGGGCGTCGACTATTTCCACTTCGACGAGGCGCGCCGCGCCGTGATCGGCGCGCGCACCGGCGAGATGCACCGCCTGGGCGACGAGGTCGAGGTGAAGCTGGTCGAGGCGATCCCGCTGGCCGGCGCGCTGCGCTTCGAACTGCTCAGCGACGGCCGCATCGTGCCGCACAAGGACCGGCCGGTACGCGACAAGCATGGCGGCCGGCAGGACCGCCGGCCTGCTGCTGCAAGAGGCAAGCGGCCGGCGCACCACCGCTGACCGCGACACCATGGACACGCGGCACGGCTTGATCCGGCGGCAGCTTGCGCCTAGCTGAGGGTACGAGGACAGGATGCCGATCGAACTGAACACGCCAGATCAGGACGAACGTCGGGTCTTTCCCGCCATGCTGCGCGGTTTTACAGGCCGCTGCCCGCATTGCGGCGAGGGGCGGCTGTTCCGCGCCTACCTGAAGCCGGTGGACACCTGCGCCGCGTGCGGCGAGGACCTCAGCCACCAGCGCGCCGACGATGCACCGCCCTACATCACCATCGTGCTGGTCGGGCACATCCTCGTGCCGCTGATGCTGGCGCTCCAGTTCACCACCGATTTCGCGGTGACGACGTATCTGGCCGTCTACCTGCCGCTCACCGCGGCCCTCGCCTTCGGGCTGATGCAGCCCGTCAAGGGCG
Organism: uncultured Alphaproteobacteria bacterium; assembly: GCA_963798195.1. Taxonomy (GTDB): domain Bacteria; phylum Pseudomonadota; class Alphaproteobacteria; order Rhizobiales; family Kaistiaceae; genus CAVSRC01. Next base: position 75,818 of record CAWCSF010000011.1, read on the forward strand.
CCGTCGTGGGGCTCCAGTGGGCGCTCCGCATGCACGGCTTCGACGGCAGCGCCGATCCGGACGCAGCGCCGGAAGGCTTCCTGCCGACGTCACAGTCGTAGACTTCACTCGCCGCGGTAGGCGGGATTCTTCAGCTCATAGACCGCGCCCGGCGCATCGGGCGAAAACAGCGAGACGGGCGCGGTGACGTAGAGCCGCGTGTCGTTTGCGCCGAGCGCCATCGCGGTCACGTAGGGCTGCTTGAACGCCACGGTCGTGATCAGCCGTGCCTGCCTGTCGACGATCAGCATGTGACCGGCGCCGTATTCAGCGATGTAGAGGTTGCCAGCGCGATCGACCGCCAGTCCGTCCGGGCCCACTTCCCAGCCCCAATTCGGGTCGTGACGTTCGATCTTGTCGAGCGCAACGAAGACCCGTCGCCCGGAGAGCGTTCCATCGGCGGCGACGTCGAAAGCGAGAACCCGCCGGCTGAGATGCTCCGACACGTAGAGCGTCTTGCCGTCCGGGGTCAGCGCGACGCCGTTGGAGTAGTGGATGCCCTCGGCCACGCGGGTGAGCCGGCCCGACGCGGCGAGATAAAGCACCGCGCCCTGTGCCGGAGCGGTCGGCGAGAAGAGCCCGGACGAGGAGAAATAGACCCCGCCCTTGGCGTCGTTGACCGATGCGTTCGGGTCCATGAACGTCTGGCCATCCGCGTCGCGGGTGATCATCTCGGCCGTATGGCCGTCCAGGGATACCCGGGCAACGGCATTTTCCCGGTGGCAGAGGACGATCAGGCATCCCCTCGCCGCCCCGCGCCACCGAGGTCGGCCCGCAGCCCCGCCGCGACCAGAGAGGCGTATTGGCGTGGCCGTCCCACGTCATGACGCGGTCGGCGCCCATCTCGGCGTAATAGAGGGTCATCGCCGTCGACCAGCGGGCCTTCCGGATAGGGCGAAGCCGGGTTGATCGCGACGGGCTGGCTACCGGCAGCCGCGCCCGGATGGCCCTGAAGAACCGCCCCCAGGAGCACGATCCCGCCCAGAATGCTTGACATTCGGGCCGCTGAACCTACTGTGCCGGCCAAATCTTAAGCCTCCGAGGGACCCGCCATGGCCAAGGCCGCCACCATCAAAATCAAACTCGTCAGCTCCGCCGACACCGGTTTCTACTACGTCGCCAAGAAGAATTCGCGGACGAAAACCGACAAGTTGGTGATGAAGAAATACGATCCCGTCGCGCGCAAGCACGTCGAGTTCCGTGAGACCAAGATCAAGTAGTTTTGGGCAGGATACCAACGAAAAAAGCACCGCTTTCGCGGTGCTTTTTTATTGTCCGGCGGAGGTACCGACCGGCGAATGAGTGGCCGGTCCAGAACGGGTTTGTACGAGGAGGCCACTCAATCCGTTCTGGAACCGGCCGACCCCACGGACCCAGGAGATGCGGCGGACCTGAGCACTCCGCGGGGTTTCTCTAGATTTGTCTGTCTTTCAGGAAGTCGCCGGGCCTGTCCGGCTCTCAAAACCGCTCGTCCCGGCGCGTCTTTCAACCTGAAAGGACGCAAGGGGACCATAGACCGGCTTGCGAAATTCGCCAATCGATATCCCTAGGCTTTTACTCAAAAGGCGTTTCTTAGTAAAGCGTTAGCGTTAATTCACCGGCTTAAGAACTACGGACAAGCTATCCGGTCAGGCGGCGGCGGCGACCCGGTTACGGCCATCGCGCTTGGCACGATAGAGCGCCGCGTCGGCACGTTTGATCAGATCGTCCGCGGTGTCCGCAGGAGACGTCAGCGAACAGATGCCGATCGACACCGTCACCTCCACGCGCTGACCGTCATCACCGATCGGAAACGGATCTGCAGCGATCTTCTGTCGCAACCTTTCGCCGACGAGCAGAGCAAGGGCAGCGTCGGTATCCGGCATCGCGACGACGAATTCCTCGCCACCCATCCGGCACGCGAGGTCGATGCTGCGCACCGCGCGCCGGACGCGCCGCGAGAATTCGCGAAGCACTTCATCGCCGGCTGCGTGTCCGTAATTGTCGTTGACGCTCTTGAAGTAGTCGATGTCCATGACGAGAACGGACAAGGGCTTCTCGCGCGCCGTCGCTTGCTGCACGAGCGAAGCGAGGTGCCTTTCGAGATAGCGGCGATTGTGCAGGCCTGTGAGGCCGTCGGTGACCGCCAACTCCATCGTCATCTGCACGCTGTCGCGCAAACGATCCGAGAATCGCTTGCGGCGAATCTGCGTACGCACCCGGGCCTGCATTTCGTTGCGGTCGATGGGACGGACGAGATAGTCGTTCACGCCGAGATCGAGTGCGCGCATCAGGCGGGTGTTGTCTTCGGGATCGACGATGACCAGAATCGGCAAGCCACGCGTGCGATCGAGCGAACGCAGATGCGAACACAGCCGTAGGCCGTCTATCTGCTGTAGGTTCAAGCTGATGATGACGAGATCGTAATCGCCCTCGGCAGCGCGGAAGAGCGCCTCCTGCGGGTCGGCCTCGTGGTCGACCGTGTTTGACGGCGCGAGGGTTTCAACAATCCTCTCAACCGTCGAAGGAGAGTCTTCGACCAGCAGAACCTTGCCGCCTCCCTCGCCAACTCCCGTTGGGTCAAGCACAATATCAAGACCGATCTCGGTCGATGTGGCGGCGCGCGCCATCAACTCATCTGTGAGCGTCTTCAGACGCACCAGGCTCTTCACCCGCGTCGTCAGGGCAATGTCGTTTACCGGTTTGGTGAGGATATCGTCGGCGCCCGCCTCCAGACCCGCTACACGGTCGGACGGCTGATCGAGGGCAGTGATGATGACGACCGGAATGTGCGCCGTGCGCGGATTGGATTTCAGGCGCCGGCAGACCTCAAGTCCGTCCATACCCGGCATCATGATGTCGAGCAGAACGATGTCGCATTGAGCCTGGGCGCAAATCTCCAGCGCCCGCGGACCGTTCGTCGCCGTCATGACCTCGAAGTATTCCGCCGCCAGCCGCGCTTCGAGCAGCTTGGCGTTGGCAACAATGTCATCGACGACGAGAACGCGTGCAGTCATTCGGTTGCCTCAGCCGTCGCCGATGTAGGCTTTGACGGTCTCGAGGAACTTGCCCACCGAGATTGGCTTTGACAGATAGGCTTCACACCCGCCCTGGCGGATGCGTTCCTCATCGCCCTTCATCGCAAACGCCGTGACTGCGATGACCGGGATCGCGCGCAACTCATCGTCCTCCTTGATCCACTTGGTGACCTCCAGCCCGGAGACTTCCGGCAACTGAATGTCCATAAGGATCAAGTCGGGATGGTGTTCCCGCGCGAGGTCAATCGCCTCGAGGCCATTTCGGGTCTGCACTATGTTGTACCCGTTGGCTTCAAGCAGATCATGGAAGAGTTTCATGTTGAGTTCGTTGTCTTCCACGACCAACACGGTCTTCGCCATTTGGCTGTTCCTGTCGCCGCCACAAATCCGGAAAGTCGTGGCAGCATGTCGCGATTCCCGACGCGCCGGAAGGTAGGCCGCATTCGTTTCGGAAAGGGAAATACGATGTCCGAAAAACGGCCCTATCTCGCACGCGACGCGGCCGAACAACTGGCAATCGACGCCTTGGCCTATTTGGCCACCCAGCCCGAGGCGCTCTCCCAATTCCTCGCCCTTTCAGGCATTGGTCCGACAACTCTCAGAACGGCTGCGATGGAACCGAGATTTCTCGGCAGCGTACTCGATCACTTTTTGGGGAACGAGACGCTCCTCGTCGACTTTGCAAGCACGGCCGGGATCGCGCCGGAGACAATTGGACGCGCACGACAGACGCTCGAATCATGAGCACCCCCGGTAAAAATACGATGCTCGTCGCTCTCGATGGCACCACCGACCTGCCGCCCGGCAAGATTGCCAACGTCGTCACCTTCCTTGAGCGCATGCCGCCGGACGGGGAAACTCCACCCAAGTCCGCCTTCAGCATCGTCGCGGTCGACCGGCCAGACGTCGCCTGGTACCGCAACCTGTATCGACGTATCGGCGAAAACTGGTTGTGGTTCTCCATGGCTATCATGCCCGACGCGGAACTCAGGGCCATCCTCAATGCGCCTGGGACGGAAATCCTTGCCCTCGAACGCGACGGACGCGCTGACGGGCTCGCGGAACTCAGCTTCGCTAAACCCGGAGAAGCAGAGATCGTGATGTTTGGGGTGGTTCCCGATTTGACGGGCACCGGCGCTGCCAAAGCGCTGATGAACGCGGCGCTCGCACGAGCCGCAGCTCGGCGCGTCGGCCGCGTGTGGTTGCATACATGCACCTTCGACCATCCGGCCGCAGTGCGCTTTTACCTCAAGCGCGGCTTCCGCGCCTTCAAATATGCGATTGAGATCAGTGATGATCCACGGCTCAGCGGCCATTTGCCGTCGGGTGTCGCGCCGCACGTGCCGATCATCGAAACGGGCGCGCGGGAGCGCTAGACCTAGCGGGTGGCGGTGGCCATCCCACGGTGGGGCGCGGCGGCGCTGGCCCTCTCGGCTGCGCTATCGCGCTCGGCGATCGCCTCGATCTTCTGGAGGTCATCGGCAGCCTCATCGCGCTCAATAAGCGCGGCGGCGAGTTGCACCTTTAGTTCCTCGGCCGACGCCGCGAGATTGTCGCGTCGCTGCATCGCAGCCTTGGCGAAGGTCGAGTAGGCAAAGTGCCCCGCATCGCGGATGCCGGTGCGCTCCTGCTCGGCGTTGATCTGATCGTCGAGTTCCTTCGCCATGCGTTCGAACTCGCCGATCATCGTCTCGATCTGCGCGACCTGCCGCTGCTTTTCGGCGGCATGAAACCGCTTCAGACGGATCTGGCTGTCACGAGACTTCATTTTACACCACTCCCTGGGACCCGCTCACGAAGGCATTCAACCGGCCCTGCCCCGGGCCGCTAACGGTTCGTTTACTTCTCGCGTTAATCATGGACGACGATGGTTTAATTCGCGGTAAACCGAAATCGTCGGATTTGGTCTCGTTTCTCTGAATCCTCTGAATCACTTAGAGCAGTTTGCTAAACGTGGTTAAGAGAATCTAAACAACGGGAAACGACCGACAACTCAATGTACTGCGGAATATGGTCCAGACATTTGATTAATGTGCCTGTACCGGGAAAAGAGAGTTTGTTAACCATTGGCGGGTAGCGTCACGAATCGGGGTTAACCGTTTCTTCGTGTCGACGGCGTCGGTCGGCACGCCAAGCCCGGAAAGGCCAGGGGGATTGGCATGCGAGTTCTTCTGATCGAGGACGACAGCGCGACAGCGCAGAGCATCGAACTGATGCTCAAGTCCGAGAACTTCAACGTGTACACGACAGATCTCGGCGAGGAGGGTGTCGACCTCGGCAAGCTCTACGACCACGACATCATTCTGCTGGATCTGAACCTCCCCGACATGTCGGGCTACGAGGTTTTGCGCACGCTGCGCCTGGCAAAGGTCAAGACGCCGGTCCTCATACTCTCCGGCCTCGCCGGCATCGAGGACAAGGTGCGCGGTCTCGGTTTCGGCGCCGACGACTACATGACGAAGCCGTTCCACAAGGACGAGCTGGTCGCGCGCATCCACGCCATTGTCCGCCGCTCCAAGGGCCATGCCCAGTCGGTCATCACGACCGGCGACCTCACCGTGAACCTCGACACCAAGACGGTAGAGGTCAACGGACAGCGGGTGCACCTGACCGGCAAGGAATACCAGATGCTGGAGCTGCTCTCGCTCCGCAAGGGCACGACGCTCACCAAGGAGATGTTTCTCAATCATCTCTACGGCGGCATGGACGAGCCGGAACTCAAGATCATCGACGTGTTCATCTGCAAGCTGCGCAAGAAGCTGGCGGCGGCCACCGGCGGACAGAACTACATCGAGACGGTCTGGGGCCGCGGCTACGTGCTGCGCGAACCTGAAGACCACGAGATACGCGAAAGCGCCTGACGCTTCCTGCCCGCGCCGCCCTCCCTCGGCGCGGCAAATACGAGAGCCCCGCCTCCTCCCGGCGGGGCTTTTGTTTTGGCGATCCGATGAAGAAGTCGCCGAACGGAACTAGAGCATCCCGACTTCGTGGAGCTTGGCCTCGACCAGAGCCCGGTCGAACGGCTTCAGGATGTATTCGTCAGCGCCGGCGCGCAGCGCCTTCGCGATCTGGGCCACATCCGCCTCGCTCACACAGAAGACTATCTTGGGAACACGCCCGCTCTCCATCTGGCGGACGTTCGCCAGGACCTCCAGTCCGTCCTTCACGGGCAGGTGCCAGTCGAGCAGGATGACATCGGGCATGGAACGACGGCAGGCGTCGACCGCCTCGTTGCCGTCCGCAGCCTCGGTAACCTTGAAGTCGAAGCCCTCGAGGATACGCCGGGCGACTTTCCGGATGACGCTGGAATCATCGACGATCAGACAATGCTTCATGACAACCCCTCGGCACGGTTCATTGGCCGCCCAACGGCAAGGGGCGCAGGTTCCGCGTTGCGTGGCAGGCTAGGTCGGGGCGGTTAATTTTGCCTGAACCGGCGAGCGCGGCCGACGAAATTCAACCCGCGGCTGAAGCGTCGATAACTACGTCCTCACCATCGAGCTTCGCCGATATGCTGACGCCGCAATCCCGGGCCAGGGCGCCGGTGTAGTACGCCTGAACGCCGTGTGCATCGATCAGCGTATCGCCAGTCTCGCCCGGGACAAGCTTTTCGAACGCCGCGGGCACGCGGGCGCTGGGCCCGGAAGACCGCAACACGAAATGCGCCGGCGACGCCAACTCGACGTGGACCTTGACACTGCCGCCGCGCGGCACGGCCGCATTGGCCAAGAGGATCAGGTTGAGCAGCAACTTGACCAAGTTCTTCGGCATCAGAACGCGCGGCGCTTCCCAGCCGAACTCGGCCTTCTCGCCCTGCATGTAGCCGGTCGCCACCTTCTCGGCGTCGCCGAGATCGATCTCGGCGCCGGCCGAGCCCGCTGCGCCGAAAGCGAGGCGCGCAAACTGAAGCTTGGCCGATGCCTGGCCGGCACTTCGCCGGATCAGGCCAAAGGCGAAGTCCCGCATCTCGGCGCTATTGTCTTCGTCAAGCACCTCGAGGCCGTTGATGATGGCGCCAACCGGCGAAATGATGTCGTGACATACGCGGCTGCATAACAACGCAGCCAGGTCGAGCGCCTGCAATTCGACCTGTTCGGTCATGGTTCCTCCGGCGTGCAGAATTACCAGCGAACCGGCAAATCAGGCCGGCCCGGCGACACCTTCGGGGATACACCGCGCTCCCGCGCGTGCCAACCGGCAGCCATTGTGCTGGCTCATCGTGTCGGGGATCACGTCAGCGCCCTTTTTTCGTCTAGAATCAGTGCGATTCGCCCGCACGTTCAAGGGGCATGGGACGACAGTGAACCCAGAGGGACCATCGTGATGAACCTGCTTCCTCGCGCCGCCGCGACCGCATTGGCCATCGCCATCGGCATGGCGATGATGCCGGCCGACGCCCAGCAGCAGAACTCCGCCTACTCCAGCGAGGAGTTGGTCCAGGAGGGGCACACGTTCTTTGGAGGTGTGTCGGAGGGCCTTGCCAGCATCATCGAGCAGGCGGCCAGCCAGTATGGCCAGCCGAACGGTTATGTCCTTGGCCAAGAAGGCAGCGGCGCGCTGATCGGCGGCCTGCGCTACGGCGAGGGCACGCTGTACACACGCAACGCCGGACAACACAAGATTTTCTGGCAGGGGCCGACCATCGGACCCGACATCGGCGGCAGCGGCGACCGTGTGATGATGCTTGTCTACAATCTGCCGTCCGTCGACGCGATCTACGATCGGTTCCTGGGTGTTGCCGGCTCGGCACACGTGGTCGCCGGTTTCGGCATGACGGCCCTCGGCCGCAACGGAATCTATGTAATTCCAATCGTTTCCGGGGTCGGCGCGCGCCTCGGAATCAATTTTGGTTACCTGAAGGTCACCAGCCAGCCGACCTGGAATCCCTTCTGATCCGCCATTTCCCGCCCGCTCGCCAATGTGTGAGCGGGTTCATTGCCGTCCGGCCTCCAATCGCATTTAATCGACGGTAACATGGCGCCGCCATGATCCCGGCTGCGTCGCGCCCGGGTATTCCCGGCGTCTCGGAGGCTGGCGTTTGATTCAGGCGGCAATGTACTTCGCGCTCGGTCTGCTGACCGCGGGCCTGCTCGTGCTGCTCGTGGCCCCGGTGGTCTGGCGCCGCGCGGTTCGGCTTTTGCGCACGCAAATCGAAGCCAGCGTTCCCATGACCCGCGCCGAGATCAACGCGGACAAGGACCGGCTGCGCGCCGAACATGCCGCCGCGACGCGGCGGCTGGAACTGACTATCAGCCATCTCAACGAGAAGTTCTCGGGACAGTCGAACGACGTCACCCGCAGGCAGGAAGAGATTGCCGCGCTAAGCGCCGCCAAGTCGGAACTCTCCGCGTCGGTGGCCGCGCTCGAGGAGCGCGTCGCCGGGCTCAACACGACGATCAGCACAACCGAGCAGAAGCTGGCAATCGCCCAGTCGGAAATCGTCGTCCGCGACGGGCAACTGGCCGAACGCAGCGCGAAGCTCGCCACGACCCAGGCCGAACTCGACGCGGCCCGGCAGGCAGCCGCTGAGTTGCGGCTCGAACTGGTCGCAGGCAATACGCAGATCGGCAATCTTCAGGACAGCCTCTCGGGGCTCACGGCGTCCGAAGCCGAACTGACCGCCGCGCGCGACCGGCTGGCGGAAGAGTTTGCTGCCGAGCGTGAGGCGCTTGCCAGCGAACGCCAGCGCGCGCAGGGCCTTGAAGCCGGCCTGAGCGCGCTGCAGACCGAACGCTCCGAGCGCATGGCGGAACTCGACCGGCGCAGCAACGAACTGAAATTGCTGCAGACCGAGATCGCCGCCGAGAGGGTGAAGGTCGGAGCGCTTGCAGCGGAACGCGACGCAACGCGCGCGGAGATCGAAGCAGCTGGCGCCCGCATCGACGAGCTCACGGCCGAAGTGAATAGGCTGAAGGCGGAACGCTCTCAAAGCCAGGACGAAACTGCCAAGGCGCAGGCGGAATTGCAGGCCCTTGCGCTCGAAATCGCAGGCGAGCGCGAACGCACCGAGGCCGAGCGCCAGCGCGCCGAAGCGTTCGCCCGAGACCTCGGCACTCTCCAGACGACGGATGGGCGGCGCCAGGAAGAATTGGCCCATCTCAACGCAGAACTGCAGTCGCTCTCCGCTGATATTGCGGCCGAACGCGACCGGACTGCCGGCAAGACCGCTGAGCTTTCGGCCGCCGCGGCGGAACGCGAGCGATTGTCCGCGCAGATCGCCAAACGCGACGAAGAACTGAAGGCCCTGAACGCCGAGCTGTTTGACGACGTGCGCCGGCAGGAGGCACTGGAGAAGCGCTTCTACGAAGCCGACACGGCGCTGTCCGACGCGCGGTCCGAACTGACCTCGATCCGCATCAAGCACCAGGCCGAGGCGATGGCCGGCGGCGACAACCTTCGCAAGGCCATGGCTGCCGCCGAGGCCGAAAAGAAGGCGCTCGCCGAGCAACTGTCGGCGCTTGAGCGCGACCTCACGGCGCTGCGCGCCGAGAATGCCGAACTCCGTCGCATCACCGGGCCCGAATACGAGACCGACCGGCGCGAGACACAGCATCTGCGCGAACGGCTGAGCGAGATCGCTGCCAACGTGGTCCGCCTGACACAGGTAGCAACCAACGGCGGGAACGGCGACGCGCCCGAGAAGGCGACCGTCGAGAACGACAGCAACGGCAACGGCGCCCGGCACAGTGTGCAAGCATCGACGCCGTCAGCGGCGCTGGAAGAGCCCGAGGCACCGCCCGCGGCGGCAGCAGCAGGCGACGGCCGCACGCTTGCGGAACGCCTCCGCGCGCTCCAGCACGCCGGCGCCAGGCACTAGCCGGCCTCAAAGAGTTCAGTCGGACTTGGGTGCACGCCGTGCGGCGTTCTCGCCTGGAGGCACGCGGGCGTTGTTCGCTCCGGCCCGGCGAGGCCGCGCGGCCAATGAACTTCGCTGCTATTTGACCGCCGGATCCATCCAGCGACCGCGTGTCTTCTCGCCGATCATGCAGTCAACCCGGGGCGGCGGCCGAAACGGTTCGGCAGCCGGCATCAGCCGCGGCGGCAAGCCGGCGATTTCAAGCACGAGCTTTCGGCGGATGGCCACCTCAAACCGCGAAGGATCGTCCACGGTGATCATGAACGCGCCCGGGCCACCGATAACGCAGTCCTCGTAGTAGACGTCGAGATTGGGAATGTTGAACGGGCTGAATGCATCGTTGGTCTTCAGCACGATGGGGAGACCGTTGATGGTTATGCCCTGCTCGATCAGCTGATCGCGCATCGGCACCACCGGCAGGCCCATGTTGTTCGGCCCGTCGCCGGACACGTCCACCGCCTGACGGACGGCGCGGACGTTGCTCAACGCAAACTGCGCCGCCGCACCGCCAAGACCGCCGGAGATAGACGTGCCGGTCTCGCGCATGATCGGCGCATTCTCCAGCAGCCTCGCGAATGCCTCCGCTTCTTCGCGACTGCCGACGATCGTCCACGGCACGAGCACCTGCTGGTAGTTCGGTCCGGCCCATTCCATGTAGGTAACGGAAATACGGCCCACAGCCCCGGACGCAATCGCCTGAATCACTTCCGGATGCCGGAATGCGGAGACATAACCATCGCGCTGGAGCTTCTGCTCGTCGTAGTCCATCGACCGCGACACATCGACAGCCAGCACCAGTTCGAGATCCACATCGACCTGGGCCAGCGCCGGGGCGCTCATCGCGAAGAGACACAATGCGGACAAGAGATATGTCAAACGGCGCATGAATACCTCCCGCGCCCGGCCACGACTCCCCCGCTATAGGAATGCTATCCCGGTCTCCCCGACCGTCAAAACATTTTCACCGAAATGCATCGTGCCCCGCGCACGCCGCGCCCGATGGCGCTACAATAAACCTGCTTACCGATTAGGCGGCAATCTGCCCGAGAGGATTTTCCCTTGTCTGACAATGCATTGGACCCGTCGCTCCGCGACTTGCTGGCGATGGTCAGCACCAACACGATCTCCGGCCTCCTCATTCAAATGTACGGCATGCGGACTCGCTCCGTGCAGGGCATCAAGCCCGTCAGCCCGGATCACTGCCGGTTCGTCGGCCCCGCCTACACGGCGCGGTGCGTGCCGATCCGCGAGGACTTGACCACCAGCGCCAGCATGGGCAATCCGGGCAGCAAGTTTCACGGCACCATCGACAAAATTCCGGCCGGCAGCGTCGTGGTTTACGACATGCGCGGCGAGACGCGTTGCGGCGCACTCGGCGACGTACTCATTTCGACGATGAAGGCGCGCGGCGTCGCCGGCGTGGTCGCCGACGGCGGCATGCGCGACGGCGCCGCGATTGCCGAGATCGGCCTGCCGGTGATGTGCGCCGGCATCGCACCGCCACCGATCGGCCACTCGCTGTTCACCGCCGGCGTGCAGGAGATCGTCGGCTGCGGCGGGGTCATGGTCTGCCCCGGCGACATCGTCGTCGGCGACGCAGACGGCGTCGTTGTCATCCCGCGCGCACTCGCCGCCGACGTTGCCAAGAAGGGCGTCGAGAAGGAACAGGTCGAAGCCTGGGTGCGGTCAAAGGTCGATCGCGGCGAACCGGCGACCGGCCTCTACCCGCCCGACGAAAAGACGGTCGCGGAGTTTCAGCGCTGGCGCGACGCCGGCGGCAAGCTCTGAGGATTGTCGGTTTGACCAACGAATTGAAGATTTCCCGGGTCGAGAGTTTCCTCTTCAACCCGGGAGAGACGCGCAACCTTCTTTTCTGCCGCGTAGAGACAGAAGACGGCCTTCACGGCTGGGGCGAAGCCTACGTCACCGCCGAGAAGGAAAAGGCGGTAGACGAGTATCTGCGTGCAATGGCACCGCACCTGATCGGGCGGAGCGCGTTCTCTATCCGTCACACGGGTCAGGTGCTGTTCGACGATTTCGTCATCCGGCGATCGTCGATCGGCTTCCTCTCGGCCTGGGCGGCGATCGAGATGGCGCTCTGGGACATCGTCGGCAAGCGCGCCGGCCTGCCCGTCTACAACCTGCTCGGCGGCGCATCGCGCGAGCGCATCCGCGTCTACGCCAATGGCTGGGCCGACGGAGGCGGCAGCGTCGAGGAGATCGTCGAGCGCGCGGTCCAGGTGAAGGAACTCGGTTACACCGCGCTGAAGTTCGATCCCCTGCCCGGTCCGTGGCGCACGTTCATCCAAAAGGAAGACGAGGACTTCGCTGTCGACTTCGTCCGCCGCATGCGCGAGGCGCTCGGGCCCGAGATGGAGTTGCTGATCGAACTGCACCGCCGCCTGGCGCCGTCCTACGCCATCCGACTGGCGCGGCGCTTCGAGGAGTTCGATATCCGCTATTTCGAGGAGCCGTGTCTCTCTGACAATATCGACCTGGTCGCCGAAGTCCGCCGCGCCGTCAACATGCCGGTGGTGACCGGCGAGACGATCTACACCAAGGAGGACTTCGCCGAGGTCTTTGCCAAGCGCGCCGCCGACATCATCAATCCTGACATCTGCGCCATTGGCGGTATCGGCGCGCTGCTCGATATCGCGACCATGGCACAGCCGCACGCGGTCGCTCTTGCCCCTCACAACAACAACTCGACGCTGGCCGGCCTCGCCGCGACCGTGCACGTCTGTGCCGTCATCCCGAACTTTCTAATCGGCGAATGCTTCATCAACCGGCTGAACGCCTGCGACGACATCGCTCTCGCCAGTCTGAGGGTGGAAGCCGGATGGGTGGAGCTGCCCACGACGCCGGGCCTCGGGATCGACATCGACGAAAAGAAGCTGCGCGCCAGCCCCTATCGCCAGTTTCCGACGAAGGGCCTGCGGCAATACTGGGAAGAGTTCCCTCGCAGGGGCTATGCCCCCGGTGCCCGGCTTTCCGGAGCGACCGGTCCGGCGACGTAAGCCGTCCGCATGCCCGAAATCTAAGCCGCGTGGCGGGTTGCCCGCCCCTGCCGAGCATGCCAGCATCACATGAACGGCCTCCAACCAGTCGCTGGACCCATGCCACGCAAGTTTGCCTGGGCGTCCCTGCCCGACGAACAGCTCCTGCAGGTGCGAATCAAGGACCTTGGGCTGCGCATTCGCGGCACATGGCTGGAAGGCAGCCTCGAACGGCTCGCCGACGAACTCTACCAGCGCGACATCGGCATCCAGCCACACACCTGGCTTTCCGACGAGTGGTTCAGCCCGGACACGACGCCGGGCATCGCCATCCCCTTCTACCTGGCGCACCCGCGCCTGATGCGCCTGGAGCGCAAGAAGATTCTGGAAGTCGACGGCGGCAGTCCGCGCGAGTGCCTCCGCATCCTCCGCCACGAAGCCGGCCACGTCGTGCAGCACGCCTTTCGCCTGCACCGGCGACGGAAGTGGCAGCAGCATTTCGGCCGCTCGTCGATCCGCTATCCGCGCTACTACCGGCCGGACCCGGCCAGCCGAAATTTCGTGCAGCATCTGCGCCTCTGGTACGGGCAGAGCCACCCCGACGAAGACTTCGCCGAGACCTTCGCAGTGTGGCTGAGCCCGCGCTCGAACTGGCGCAAGCGCTATGCCGGCTGGCCAGCACTGAAGAAGCTGCAATATGTCGACGAGCTGATGGCCGAAATCGTCGACGAGAAGCCGACGCTGACGCGGCGCTTCCCGGTCGATCCGATCGAACGCATCGACCGCACGCTCGCCGAATACTATCGCCGCAAGCAGGCGACGTACCTGGTGAGACCGCCACAAACGTTCGACCGCGACCTGCGGCGCGTGTTTTCCGACGATCCGGAGAACGCCAATTCGCCGGCGGCCTCGACCTTCCTGCTTCGCAACCGCGCCAAGATCCGGCGCATCGTCTCGCGCTGGACGGGCGAATACCAGTTAACGCTGGATTCGCTTCTCGATGACATGATCGAACGTTGCCGCGAGCTCAAGCTGCGCGCGGTCGGCCCCGAAGACCAGTTGCGGATGGATTTCACAGTTTTGTTTACCGCCAAAACGGTGCTGTCGCTTTACGGTTCCGGCCGACGGAAGTGGTTCGCCTTATGAAGCCACTTCGTGTCCTGGTGCTGCTCCATCCGGATCTGATGCCGCCCGAACTCGATCGCGGGAAAGACCGAGCAGGAGATCAACGTCTGGAAGACTGAGTACGACGTGATCAGCACGATGCGCGGCTCCGGGCACGAGGTGCGCCCGCTCGGCGTGCAGAACGAACTACAGCCGATCCGCGACGCGGTCGAGGACTGGAAGCCTGACGTCGTCTTCAACCTGCTGGAGGAATTCCACGGCGAGACAGCCTACGACCAGAACGTCGCCAGCTATCTCGAGCTTCTACGCATACCCTATACAGGCTGCAATCCGCGCGGCCTGATGCTCGCCCGCGGCAAGGACCTCTCCAAGCAGCTTCTCGCCTATCACCGTATTCCGGTTCCGGCATTCGCCGTCTTCCCGATGCGGCGCAAGGTCATTCGCCCGAAGCGGCTCGCCTATCCGCTGATCGTGAAGAGTCTCAGCAAGGATGCGTCGCGCGGCATCGCCCAGGCGTCGGTGGTGAACGCTGACGACAAGCTTGTCGAGCGCGTCCAGTTCATCCACGAACGCATCGGCACCGCAGCCATCGCCGAACAGTACATCGAGGGCCGCGAAATCTACGTTGGCGTGCTCGGCAGCGACCGACTGCGCGTGCTGCCGGTATGGGAACTGGAGTTCGGTAGTATCGGACGGCGGAGCCGCCCGATCGCGACCGAGCGCATCAAACACAACACCGACTATCAGGAGCGCCGTGGAGTCGTGCAGGGACCGGCGGAGAACCTCGCGCCGGAACTGGCCGCCTATATCCGCCGGCTCGCGAAGCGCATCTGCCGCACGCTGGAACTGGACGGGTACGCGCGCATCGATTTCCGCCTTTCCGCCGAGGGGGTGCCTTACTTCCTGGAAGCCAATCCCAATCCCGAGATTGCCCGAAACCAGGAATTCGCCGAGGCCGCGGCACACGACGGCCTACCGTATCCGGACCTGATCAACCGCATCCTCGCCCTCGCCATCCGCAGGGCCAAGGTGATGGGCTGACGGCTACCGCGTCAGCGCTTACCCGCGCCCGACATACGGCATCTGGTTCGCCATCACGGTGACGGTGAGCACGTTCGCCTCCAGCGGCAGGCTCGCCATGTAGGCGACGGTTTTCGCGACGTTTTCGACGTCCATGCGCGCCTCGGTCTTGCGCGTCAGATCCGGCTGCATGACGCCTGTCGACATGCGGGCCGTCATTTCAGTCGCGGCGTTGCCGACATCGACCTGGCCGACGGCGATGTTGAAGGCGCGGCCTTCCAGCGAGGCGCTCTTGGTGATGCCGCTGACGCCATGCTTGGTGGCGTTGTAAGGTACCGCCCACGGGCGCGGCACATGCGCGGAGAGCGATCCGTTGTTGATGATGCGGCCGCCTTGCGGGTCCTGCGCCTTCATCATGCGGAAGGCACCCTGTACGCACAGGAACACGCCGGTGAGGTTTGCGCCGACCACCGCGTTCCAGGCGTCGAGCGTCGTCTCCTCGATGCCAGTCGCCGGCGCGTTCATGCCGGCATTGTTGAAGATCAGGTCCAGGCGGCCATAGGTATCCTTGACCCTGGCGAACAGCGCATCGACCGACTTCGGATCGGACACGTCGGTGGGAACGGCAAGCGCCTCGCCGCCGGCCTTGCCGATCTCGGCGGCGACTGCGTCCAGCGCGTCCTTGCGGCGCCCGGCGAGGACCAGGGTGAAACCGTCGCGGGCCAGCGCCAGCGCCGATGCCCGGCCGATGCCGCTTCCGGCGCCCGTCACCACTGCGATCTTCTTTGCGGCCATTCCCCGTCTCCCCGGATTGTCAGGTGTTTTGACTGTCGCCCCCCGATTTTTGCGGGCGCGGGCTCTTTCTAGACGAACCGGGCGCGCCCGGCGACCTCCCGTTGTCGGCTCAAAGGAATTTGACGCAGATGGGCGCTCCCGCCTCGACGACGTTGCCGGTTGGCGTCAGCCTGCCGGTATCGCCATCGAACTCGGAACATGACGACGTTGTCGGAGTTCTGGTTCGCCGCCGCGATCATCGTCCCGTCCGGGCTGAAGGTGAAATACCGCGGGTTTTTGCCCTGCGTGCCTTCATGGCCCAACATCGTCATCCGGCCGGTATTCGGGTCGATGGCGTAGATGACGATCGAGTCGTGGCCGCGGTTGGAGCCATAGAGGAACCGGCCGGACGGCGCGACCTGAAGCTCCGCACCACTGCTTTGACCGCTGAAGCCTGCCGGCAGGGTCGACAGCGTCTGCAACTCCGCGAGCGTACCCTTCGCGGCGTCGAAGGCGAAGGCCGTCATGGTCGAGTTCAGCTCGCTGATGACGTAGGCGAACCTGCCGTTGGGGTGAAACGCGAGGTGGCGCGGGCCGGAGCCGGGCGCGACCTTCACTGAGGGCTGGTTCGGATTGGGCGTCAGCATGCCCTTCTCCGCATCGAGCGTGTAGGTCATTACGCAATCGCCGCCAAGTTCGCAGACGAGCACGTAACGATTGGCGGCGTCGATGGCGATGCAGTGGGCGTGCGGCCCGGCCTGCCGACTTGGATTGACGCTCGAAACATTGTGTTGGATGACGCAGCTCGCCTCCCTGACGGAGCCATCCGTGTCGATCGGCAGCACCGCAATGCTGCCGCTGGAGTAGTTGGCGACGATGACGTTACGGCCGGTCCCATCGACCACCAGGTGGCAGGGATCGGTCCCATGGCTCGCCTGGGTGTTGAGGTAGGTGAGCGTGCCGGTCGCCGCGTCGATCCGGTAGGCGCTGACGCCCCCGCTTGCCTGGCCTTCATATTCCTCCAATTCGTTGACGCAATAGAGGAACTTGTGCCGGGGATCGAATGCCAGAAACGACGCGTTGCGCGTGCCCTCGGTAACTCCCACCGGAACAAGCGCTCCCTTCGCGGAATCAAGACGGAACGCGTAAATGCCCTTGCCCTTGGCCGGCACAAGCTCGCCGGTCCCGGAGACAAGCGGCTCGCTATACGTGCCGACGTAAACCAGACCGTTCGCCATGTTCTCGCTCCCCGGTAAGTCACAGGCCTTGTTTGCTATTCGACTGTGATCCCGACGTCCTTACAGATGTCTTTCAGATAGTTCATGCCCGCGACCGTCTCGGCGACGAACTCGTCCGTCGCGGTGACGTTGCGGAAGACACCCGGCGCAGCGCTGCTCGCCCCGCGCGAGACACCGGGCACATCCTCCAGTTCTATCGATACCGTGCCATCGTAGCCGACATCCTTGAGCGCCTGGAACATGGCGCGCCAATCGATCTTGCCCATGCCCGGACGCCAATGCACGTTGGTGACGCCGTCATTGTCCGAGCAGTGGATGTGGATGATGCGCGTGCCAAGACGATAGACGCTGATGTTCGGAAAGTCGCCCGCCGGGAAAGTGTGGCTCGGGTCGAAGTTGATGCCGAGCGCCGGGTGATCGACGTGCTCCAGCAGGCGCAGCGCACCGTCGTGGTTGGCGATGTAGCGGCCCGGATGCGGTTCGACGCTGATCCGGACGCCGGCCTTGCCGCAGAGATCGGCGCAGCCGCGCAATGTATCGACGTAATCCTTGTAGTTCCGGTCCCAGTCGACGCCGCGCGGCACGTCGCGGGTCGCGTATTTCTGCACCAGCGGCTTGGTGGTGATGCGCGGAATCTCGGCGCCGTCGCGCATCGCGAAGGGATGCGACGCCACCATGTTGATGATCGGCGCGCCAAGCTCGGCGCCGATGTCGACCGCCTTCTTCCAGTTCTCGACCGCCGCCGCGCGTCTGGCCTTGTCGCCGTGGGAAAGGTCCGGCGGGGTATGCGCGAACTGCGACAGGGAAATGCCCGAAGCCTTCAGTTCCTTCCTGATGTCGACGACCGTCCCCTTGGTCCAATAATTTATCAGGAAATCCGGATTCCAGGCGATCAGCTCGATCGCCCGGAAGCCGAGGCCGGCGATGCGACGGATGGCGTCTTCGTACGGTGGCTCCCATTGGAAGGGCCAGGACGATGCTCCAAACTTCATGTGTGTAGCTCCCTGGGTTCTACCGCGCCTCTTGGCGCTGTCGTTATTGCAGGCCCGGCCTAGGTCCGGGCAGTGCGCGCCCAGACGGCCATGGCGAGGCTGGCAAGCGCCAGGACGAGCATCAGGGCGATGAGCGTGAAGACCGAATGCGCGAAGCCGAGCAGCACGCCGATCAGCACGCTGGCGACGGCGCCGCCGCCAACCTGGAGACTGCCCGCGAGACCAGACGCGGCGCCGGCATATTCCGGTCGCAACGACACGGCGCCCGCAATGGCGTTGGAAAATGTCAGTCCGTTGGCCAGGCCGAGCGAACACATCGGCAGGAACAATGACAGCGGGTGGTACAGGCCGAGCGCAAAGGCAATCCCCATCGCCACGACCCCCGTGACCGCGATCAGCGTGCCGGTGATCATCATGAAGGCGACGCCGAGACGTCTGGAATAGCGCGCGGTCAGGAAGTTGCCGACCAGGAACCCGGCGGGAACCATAACGAAATAGAAGCCGAATTCGGTGCCGCTCATGCCGAGCAATTCCGACGCGATGACGGGCGTACCGCCGAGGAACGAGAAGAAGACGGCGACGCCGAAGGACAGCGTCATCGCGTAGGCCCAAAAGGCGGGGATGCGGATGAGCGTCGCAACACTGGTGAGGAACCGAGGACGGGCCTCCCCCTCATTCAATTGACGCCGTGTCTCAGGGAGCGCGAATATGCTCGCAAGGAGCGCCAGGACACCGAGCACCGCCTGGGTCGCGAAGATGCTGTTCCAGCCAATATTGTCGTTCAGCAAACCGCCCAGCATCGGGCCGACCATGGGGGCGACCGCGAAGCCCATGGTTACGTAGCCGAGCGCCGACGCCGCCCGGTCACGATCGTAGCGGTCGCGCACGATCGCGCGACTGAGCACAATGCCGGCGCAGCCGCCCGCTCCCTGAATGACTCGCGCAAAAACAAGCCAGCCAATCGAGGTGGCGAGCGCACAGGCCAAGCTGGCGAAAACGAAGATCGCCAGCCCTCCAATCAGGATCGGCCGCCGCCCAAAGCGATCGGACAGCGGACCTATGACAAGCTGGGAAATGGCGGTCGCGAACAGGTAGGACGACAGAACAAGTTGGACGGACGGGAGATCGGTCTTCAACGAGCGGATCATCTCCGGCATCGCCGGGACGAACATGTTGATGGCCAGCGGATTGAGCGCGGAGACGCCGATCAGGATCAGCATCAGCGTTTTTGAAGCACCTCCTGGCGGTGCCGGTGCGGGCGGCGCGCTCATTCGACCGCCGCCACGGCCGAGACCTCGGCAGAAAGGCGGCGCTCCCGGTAGAACGTGTAAACGCCGGTCGCGATGATGACAGCGGTGCCGAACAGCATCGGCCCATCGGGGACCTCGCCCCAGACCAAAAAGCCCACGATCATCGCCCAGATGGTGACGGTGTAGCGGAACGGCGCCACCACGGCGATGTCGCCGTGGCGCATGAATTCCACCGCGGTCAGGTAGCCGCCGATGACGAAGACGACGGCGCCGAGAATGAGCGCCAGACTGCGCCCGCTGGGCATGATCCATTGCTCGCCCGCGATAAGGCCGAAGACGGGCCCCGTCACGCCGACGGAGACCGCGGTGATGAGTGCGATGAGCAGGGCCGGAAGCGCACGCGGCATATACCGGGTCGACATGTCGCGGAGCGTAATAAATACGACCGCCAGCAGCGCCAGAAGGCTGAACGCGTTGAAGCCGGACAGCCCCGGCCGGATGATAATGAGAACACCGGAAAAGCCTATCGCGATCGCGGTCCACCGGCGCCAACCGACGAATTCCTTCAGGAAGATCGCCGCGCTTGCCGTCACCATCAGCGGGATGACCTGCAGGATGGCATTGGCATTGGCGATCGGGATGTGGAACAGCGCAAGGAGATAGAGATACGCAGACAGGATTTCGGCGATCGTCCGCCACATCACAGGACGGCTGAGGAGCATGCCCAGGTGGATATGCGCTCCCGTGAAGTAGACGATCGGTGTCAGCAGGATCGTGGCAAACACGCCGCGCAGCACGATGATCTCGCCCAGAGGCAATTCCGCGCTGACCAGTTTGATCTGAGTGTCGTTGATCAGGAACAGCAGATTGCAGGCGGAGATCGCGAGGATGCCGCGGAGGTTTTCGCGAAACGGGGTCATGGGCCTGGGAAGCGCTCGCAATTCGGCAAAGAGCCAGTGACGCGCGAGCGCCTCGTGCCGGCGTCCGTAGGCGGTTGGCTCGGTCGGAAATGGCGGGAATCAGCCGCCGGAGAACAAAACGATTGAAACGATGATGCGGCCCGGACGGCGGCTTGTCGAGTCCGGCTGCTTACAAGCCAAACCGGCCCAGACCAAACATCGTGAGGTCGAAGCGGCTGCTGCCGGAGGTGGCGAGATCCGCGATGATTTCGCCGACGACACTGGCAAACTTGTAGCCGTGACCCGAGCAGGGCGACGCGACCACGACTTCGGGGTGATTGGGAAGCGTATCGATGATGAAGTGCTCGTCGGGAGTATTGGTGAACATGCAGGCGTGCAGCGACATCACCGGCCCGTTCGCGCCGGGGAAATAGCGGCTGATGCAGCGGCGGAGCACCGCCTCATCCTCCGCCGTGATCTCGCGCGAGATATCGTCGGCGTGGCCGCGCTCCTCGAGGTGATGGTAAAGCCCGATCTTCAGGCCGGGCACGCCATAAACCGGAAGCAGGTAATACCGTCCTTCCTCGACCAGCAGGTTAAGCACCGGGAACGCACCCGGCGCGAAATCCGCTGGCCGTTCCGGCTCGAACCAGCCAAGCACCTGCCGCTCTGGTACAGCGATCGGGGCGAGCGCCGGAACCAGATCGCCGATCCATGCCCCTGGCGACAGGACAAGCCGGCCGGCCTCGTACTCGCCGCGGGTGGTCACGACGCGGACGCCACCGCCGCCGATGGGCGACCATTCCAACACCTTCTCGCGCCCATGAATCTCGGCGCCGGCGGCCATGGCCATGGTGACGTGACCGACAATCGCCCGCTCGGACAGGACAAATCCGCCGTCGGGCTGAAACACCGCGGCGAAATCGTCCGGAAGGCGGTAGCCGGGATGGCGGGCGTTGACCTCCGCGCCGGTCATCACCTCGTGGGCCAGGCCGTGGATGCGGCACGACTCCAGAGAGCCCTTGAACACCTCGCTCCCGGCGGGACCGGCGTCGAATGATCCGGTGGTCACCAGAAGCGGCTCGCCGAACGTCTGCGATGCCTCGCCCCAGAGTTCAAACGCGCGCCGCAGCAGGGGCACGTAGTGTGGGCTCTCATAATAGGCCAGCCGGATGATCCGAGTGACGCCGTGCGACGAACCGTGCGCATGGGGGATGTCGAATCGCTCCAGCCCGAGCACGCGCTGACCGCGCCGCGCCAGTTGCCAGCAGGCGGCGGCGCCCATGCCGCCGACGCCGACCACGATCACATCATAGGTGTTGTGTGCCAATGCCCGCCTCCCCTGCTGCCGAAGCAGCAAGGGATGCCAGACCCGTCGTCGCGGTCAAGCCCGCGATATGGCGCTAGATCGCCACCAGCCCAGGGACCGGATCGGGACCATGTTCGTCTGCCGGGCGGGCGAAGAAGAACTCGGCGTGGTACCAGCCCTCGCTTTCCAGCCCGGCAGGATCGATACCGAGGCGTTTCAGGTTGGCGAAGACCTCTGCCCGCTCGTCGCGGCCGGCAAAGTGGCGCTGGCGGAATGTCTCGCCGGCCAGCTTGAGGACCGCATAACCGCGCTCCTTGAGCGCTTCAGCGATTTCGTCGATTGGGAACATGCGGAGCGCGAACAACGCAAGCCAGGGCCTGGTCGAGACGCAGTCGAGGATGTGTGTGAATGTTGCCGCACCGACATAGCCAATGGCGCCCGTCGAAATGACCAGATCGGTATCCGCCAGGACGGCGCATTCCTCATCGGTTGGCGTTTCCTGCTCCAGGTCGCGCGCGATGAACGCATCGAGGATACCGGCCTCATGGGCGTAGCCCACAGACCGCGCGGCGGTGTCCAGACCGACGCAGGTGAGTTCCTCACTATCTGCGCGGCCATAGAAGGCGCGGTCCCGGGCAACCAATTCGCTGCGCGATAGGGCACCGGTAACGGCGGAGCCGTAGAAACGGAAGAGTTCGGGCAGGCTGCAGCAATGTTTGAGGATGGCGGCGTTGACGCCGTAGGAGCAGCCGACATCGAGCAATTTGAGCTGGCGGCGGTTTCTGGCGGTGCGCTGAGCTTCGATCACCTTGCGAAAGACCGGTTCGGCCTCCCCCGGTATCCGATAGTCGAGATTGATCAGGGTCTGGTAGTAGTCGCGGGGGTCGGGCCGGTCATATATGCCGGTGAGATCGATCTTGCCTGTCTCATCGAGATCGAAGTCAGTCAAAGCGGACATCAAATGCACTCCAATGCTATGCGTTCGCACGGCTGGCTGGCCGCACAAAAACCTCCGGGTGGGTGGCTGACGCAGGTATTATGGCCTGAACCCGAGTTGGTACCAAATCGCTTGTGTACCAAGCATTTATGACAGGGAGCACACACTCTTCATGAGCGAAGCCGATGTCTGGCCGACCGAAATTCGACTGCGCAAGGACCGGCGTTCGCTGGCCGTGCAATTTGACGACGGGGTGACCCATGAATTGCCGGCGGAGATGCTGCGCGTGCTCAGCCCATCGGCCGAGGTGCAGGGCCACAGCCCCGAGCAAAGGCAGACCGTTGGCGGAAAGCGGGACGTTTCGATCGCGGCGCTGGATCCGGTCGGCAACTACGCCGTGCGCATCACCTTCGACGACGGCCACAATACCGGGCTGTTCACCTGGGTCTACCTGCGCCAACTCGGCGACGAGCACGAGCAGCGCTGGGCCGGCTATCTAGCCGACCTGAAGAAGAAAGGGCTGCGGCGCGAGCGTTGAATCGGATCGGCAGGTTCGATCAGCAAACCACTCGCGACAAACAAAAAAGCCGGCGAACGATCGCCGGCTTTTTCTTGCCCCCAAAATGCGAAATCAGTTCAGCACAACGACCTTGGCGCCAACCTTGACGCGCTCGTAGAGGTCAATGACGTCGGCATTGGTCATCCGGATGCAGCCGGACGACACCGCATGGCCGATCGTCCAGGGCTCGTTCGAGCCGTGGATGCGGTAGATGCGGCTGCCGATATACAGAGCGCGGGCGCCAAGCGGATTGGCTTCGCCACCCGGCATGTAGGCCGGCAGGATGTGACCCTTGGCCTTTTCGCGTGCGATCATCACAGCCGGCGGCGTCCAGCCCGGCCACTCGGCCTTGCGGGAAACGCGGTCGGTGCCTTGCCAGGTGAAGCCCTCACGGCCGACGCCGATGCCGTATTTCATCGCCCGCCCCTTCTCGGTGACGTAGTAGAGCCGGCGTTCTTCGGTGTTCACGATGATGGTGCCGACATCGTACTTGTCGTCATAGCCGACGACTTGCCGAACGATCGGGGAGTAGTTGCGGACGCCGTTCTTGCCGCTCGCCATCACCTGTTCGACGTCGTAGGTGACGAACTTGTTGAGCGCGTTGTCGAAATACGTCCGCGGCTCAGCCTGCGACGCCTGGAGACCCACCAAAACGACCGCAGCCGCACCCAAGGCGACAAGTATCTGCTTTCGCATCCCAGCCTTCCTTCCGATGATCTCGATACGGCGCTGCAACGAAGTCCGCTGACACGCCATGAACGCGTGTTTGCCCAATTTGGCTCGGGTGAACAAGCAAACCCGGGCCAATAAGCGGCTCTTCTCCTGCTTTTGCCGGGCACTGTGGTTATGGGGCAACGTCCTGTTGCCCCATAACCGCGGCGGAGCGTAGCGTGCGAGCGCCAAGGCACGAGGATCGCCCGCCATGCCGAATCGCCAGTGGAACGCCGTCGACCGCTATTTCAGTGACTCGCTCGTCCGGCCCGACGCCGCGCTGAACGCCGCGGCGGCAGCCAGTGACGCGGCCGGGCTGCCGCCCATCAACGTCGCGGCGAACGAAGGCAAGCTGCTGATGATCCTGGCGCTCGCCATCGGAGCAAGGCGCATCCTCGAGATCGGCACGCTGGGCGGGTACTCCACGATCTGGATGGCGAAGGCGCTGCCGCCCGACGGCAAGCTGGTCTCTCTGGAGATCGACCCGCATTGCGCCGAAGTGGCACGGGCCAACGTGAAGCAGGCCGGGCTCGACACAATCGTCGACATCCGGCTCGGCGCTGCGCTCGAACTCGCTGCCCAAGGTGGAGGCAGACAAGATCGGCCCGTTCGACGTCGTCTTCATCGACGCCGACAAGCGCAACAACACCGCCTACCTCGACTGGGCGCTGAAGCTGACGCGCAAGGGCAGCATCATCATCGTCGACAATGTCGTGCGCGACGGCGCGGTGGCCGACGCCAGCAGCCGCAACTCCAGCGTGCTCGGCGCCCGCAAGGTGACGGAGATGATCGCCGCCGAGCCGCGCCTGACGGCGACGGCGCTGCAGACGGTCGGCGCCAAGGGCTATGACGGCTTCGCGATCGCGCTGGTCACCGGCTGAGGGAGGCCGAAACTCAGATAATGCCGATGGAGCCGTCGGATCGGGTCGCGAGCGGCCGCTCCCAGTGAACGAAGTCGTCGCCCTTCTCCAGCCACGCCTCGTCGAGCTCGACGCCCCAGCCCGGCCGGTCCGGCCGCAGTTCGAGGAAGCCATCCTTCGGCAGGTATGGATCGGCAACCCAGGGCACGTTGTCGTAGACGTTGTATTCGAGGATGCGCACGTTCGGCTGCGCCGCGCAGAAGTGCAGGCTGGCGGCGGTCGCAATCGGCCCCATCGGGTTGTGCGGCGACACCGTGACCAGATGCGCCTCGGCGATCGCGGCAATCTTGCGCATCTCCAGCAGCCCGCCGACGACGCAGATGTCCGGCTGGATGATGTCGACGCCTCCGGCCGCCATCAGCCCCAGGAACTCGTGCCTGATTGTAGAGCCGCTCGCCGGTGGCAATCGGGACGCTGAGCGACGCCCGAAGCCGCGCCCATTCCGGCTCGTGGTAGGGCGGCAGCGGCTCCTCGAAGAACATCGGATCGTAGGGCGCGAGCGCATTGCCGAGAGTCGACGGCCCGGCTCAGCTCGCCCGGCGCGCCCTTGAAATCGAACCCGAATTCCCAGTGCGACGGCAGGCCTTCGCGAAGGCCCCGCGCAAAGGCGCCATAGGTGTCGCAGACCTCCCCCCAACGCCCTTCATGGAAACTCTGGTCGACCGGATGAAACTTGAACGCGGTGAAACCGAAGCGTTCGTTCAGTTCGCGGAGCTTGTCGTGCGCTCCCGTGCCGTGCTGCGGCCCGCGCGACACGCCAGCGTAGACGCGCACGCGATCGCGGGCGTTGCCGCCGATCATCATGTAGACCGGCAGGCCGACCGCCTTGGCCGAGATGTCCCAGAGCGCGTGATCGATCGCCGACTGCGCCGCGAGCCCGATGGCGCCGGGCGGGAAGCGCGCCGCCAGAAGCAGTTTCTGCATGATGAACTCAATCCGCCGGGGATCGACGTCCTTGATCTGCTCGAAGAGATAGTCGAACACCGCCGGAAGCGCCCGGTCCGGCCCGTGGTTGAAAGCCTCGCCCCAACCGGAGATGCCCTCGTCGGTGTCGATGCGCAACAATACCCGCGGGCGATCCGCGACCCGCTGGAGGTACGAGCGATAGCCGGTGATCTTCATGGAGCATCCTTTTGGCGCGACCTTGTGGCGGCCGCTTGGGCAGGCAGGCGAGCCCGCGTTCATCGTGCCTCGCATGGAATCCGTCAAGCGGCGGATTGCTTGACATTGCGGCCCGGCGACGCCTAAGGCCCGCGCTTCGCCGAAAAAAGAACCAAGGGGGGAACATGCCGCGCTTTTCAGCCAACCTCGGATTCCTGTGGCCGAACCTCGAGATCCCCGACCGCATCGCCGCCGCCGGACGCGCCGGCTTCAAGGCGGTCGAACTGCATTTCCCCTATGACGTCCCGGCCGCCGAGACAAAAGCGGCTTGCGCCAAGGCCGGCGTGAAACTCCTCGGCATTAATACGAATATCGGTGCCGGCGCCGACGGCCATCGCGGCCTGGCGGCAGTTCCCGGCAAGGAAGCCGAGTTCGAGAAGCTGATCGACCAGTCGATCGCCTACGCGGTGGAAGCCGGCGGAACCTCGGTCCACGCCATGGCAGGCGTGGTGGCAGAGAAGGATCGCGCCGCGGGGACCGAAACCATGCTACGCAACATCGCGCTCGCCGCGAAGAAGGCGGCCCCGCACGGCCTCACCATTCTGCTCGAACCGCTCAACACCCGCGACAATCCGGGCTACTTTTATTCGACGGTCGAGCCGGCCGTCGACATCATCGACAAGGTCGGCGCGCCCAACGTGAAGCTGATGTTCGACGCCTATCATGTCGGTTGCGCCCAGGGCGACGTGCTGACCCGCCTGCGCAAGTTCTACGGCAAGATCGGCCACGTACAGATCGCCGCCGTACCCAGCCGTGCTGAACCCGACGAGGGCGAGATCGCCTTCCCGGCATTCTTCAAGGCGCTCGATGAACTCGGCTATGATGGCTGGATTGGCTGTGAGTACAGGCCGCGCGGCGACACCGACGCCGGGCTCGCCTGGGTGAAGACACTCGGCGTATCATTATAGAAGAAGGAAGCATTCCCGCATGAACGCACCTGCAACACCGGCTCCCGCTCCGCGGGGGCCGCGTACCAGCCTCCTGCCCGGCCAGATTGCCCGGCTGACGATCCGCGACAAGGACACCGGCGAGCACAAGGTTATCTACGAGACCGACAAGCTGATCGAGGCCCCGAACTGGACGCCCGACGGCAAGACGCTGATCATCAACGGTGGCGGCAAGCTCTACAGCATCTCCGTCGACAACCCGAAGGGACTGACCGAGATCAACACTGGCGCGGTGCAGACCTGCAACAACGACCACGTTCTCTCGCCGGACGGCAAGACGATCTACATCAGCGCGACCGGGCATCTCTACGCGGTGCCGGTCACCGGCGGCGAGCCGCGGAAGATCTCCAACGATCACCCGAATGCCTATCGCTACTTCCTGCATGGCGTATCGCCGGACAACAAGACGCTGTCCTACGTTGCGGTGGAAGCGGTAGGCGAGGACACGTGGGGCAAGCTCAATATCGCCACGATCCCGACCGCCGGCGGCCCGGACACCTACCTGACCGACATGAAGAAGCCGATCGACGGGCCGGAATATTCGCCGGACGGCAAGTGGATCTATTTCAACTCGGAGCTGGCCTCGACCACCCCCGGTCACGCGCAGATCTTCCGCATGAAGCCCGACGGGTCCGGCATCGAGCAGTTCACCCACGACGAACGCGTGAACTGGTTCCCGCATCCCACGCCCGATGGCAAGTGGATCGTCTATCTGAGCTATCCGCCGGGGACGATCGGCCATCCGCCCGACAAGGACGTGATCCTGCGCCTGATGCCATTCGACGGTGGCGAATATCGCGACCTCGATGCCTTCCTCGGCGGACAGGGCACGATCAACGTCAACAGCTGGGCGCCGGACAGCAAGCGCTTCGCCTACATGGCCTACCCGATGAAGGCCTAGCGCCTCAGCGGTTGCCGAAAATCGAGTTGAGCTCGGCGATCTGATCTGCGTTCAGGAGGCGAACCTTCTGGCCGCGGACCAGCATCGTCAGCTTGGCCGCCTCCTCGATCTCCTCGATCGCGAAGACCGCCGCTTCCAGCGAGGCGCCGGCGACAACCGGACCGTGGTTGCCGAGCAGGATGCCGGAATGGTCCGGCGCCTTGGCGCCGATCAGCGCCTCGACCTCGGTCGATCCCGGCCGCGTATAGGGCACGACCGGGACACGGCCGGCGCGCATCACCACGTAGGGCGTCATGGCGGGGAGCGCATCCTCCGGATCGACGTCGATCATGCATGAGATTGCGGTTGCGAAAGTGGAGTGCAGGTGGACCACCGCCGCCGCCGAGGGACGCGCCGTGTAGAAGGCGAAGTGGAGCGGCAGTTCCTTCGTCGGCGGATCGCCGGAAACATGCTTGCCTATCGGCATCGAGCTTGGACAGGCGATCCGGTTCGAGGAAGCCGAGACACGAATTTGTCGGCGTGAAGAGGAAGCCGTCATCGAGCTTCACCGACATATTGCCGGACGAACCGGCGGTGAGCCCGCGATCGAACAGCGACTTGCCCCAGCGGACGAGGCCGTCGCGTGCAGCCTGCTCGTTCATGCGCCCTCCAGAACCCGCAACGCCTTGCTGAAGAAATCCGGCGCGCCGAAGTTACCGCTCTTCAGCGCCAGGTGCACGTTGCGGTCCCCCTCGCCCGACAGCGCCGGCACGCCGGGATCGATCTCCGGCCCGATGCGCAATTGGGTTACGCCAAGCGCCTCGACAACCGCGCCCGATGTCTCTCCACCGCCGACGACCACGCGGCTGACGCCGGCATCGACGAGCTGGGCGGCAAGATCGCCGAAGAAATCCTCGATCGCGCCAGCGACAGCGGCCGTGCCAAAACGCTGCTGCGCCGCCTTCACCGCATCGGGTTCTGCCGTCGAGTAGACGATGGGCGACGCTTCGATGTGTGTCTTGACGAAAGCGAGCGCGGAATCGACCGTCAATTCGCCGTCGAGCAGCTTGTCCGGATCGACGGCGAGACCGGGATGATCCTCAAGATAGGCGGCAACCTGGCCGCGCGACGCCACCGAGCAGGAGCCGGACAGCACGACGCCCGGCCCGATCGCCGGCGGAAAGTCGGAGCTTTGCCCGCTGAGCAGGCCGCGACGGCGAAAGTTCTCCGGCAGGCCAAGCGCGATGCCGGAGCCGCCGGTAATCAGCTTGTGGTCGGCGATGGCGGTTCCAATCGCCAGAAGATCGTCATCGACGACCGCATCGACAACGACGAGCCGCCGGCCTGCGGCAGCTTCCGCATCAATTGCCGCGCCGATCGCCGCTTCGCCCTGGCGCACTACGGCATAGGGCACAAGTCCCACCGGCACCTTCGTCTGAAGACCGAGCCAGCGGCGGATATCAGGATCGGTCATCGGATTGAGCGGATGATTCTCCATGCCGGATTCGCTGAGCAGGCGATCCCGCACGAACAGATGCCCCATGAACAGCGTGCGGCCCGTCGCCGGGAACACCGGATTGACCACCGCGACCGGCGCATCGAGCGCGTCGAGCAGCGCTTCCGCCACCGGCCCGATGTTGCCTTCCGGCGTCGAGTCGAAGGTCGAGCAATACTTGAACAGGAACTGCCGGCAGCCCTGCTCGCGCAGCCATGCGAGCGCTGCAAGGCTTTCGGCAACCGCCGTGTCGGCGGCAATCGACCGCGTCTTCAGCGCGACAACACCGGCCTCGCAATCGGCCTCTCCGCCGCCCGCCGGCACGCCGACGAACTGGATCGTCGCCATGCCGCCGCGGTTCAGCGTGTTGGCGAGGTCGCTCGCCCCGGTGAAGTCGTCCGCAATGCAACCAAGAAGCATTCTGTCATCCTGCCCGAACCACCGGCCACCGCGCACTGGAGCACCGGGCTGCGGCGACGCGGACCTTCATTTGCATGAGTTTCACGCGGCGGAAAGGGGTGCGCGGCTCTACGCCGGCTGCGGCATGCGCGCGTGCGCGTCGAGATAGGCCTGCACGTCGACGCGCGCCTCCGGCTGAAGACGTAGGCCAAGCTTGGATCGCCGGAAGAGAACGTCGTCGGCGGTCTCGGCCCATTCGTTGGCAACGAGATAGTCCAGCTCCCGTGCCGTGAGCCCGGCGCCGAAATCGCGTCCGAGATCCGAAGGCGACGTAACGCCTTCCAGCAGGCGATCGATGCGCGTGCCGTAATGCCGGCAATATCTGCGGACCAGCGACCCATCGAGGAACGCGTAGCGCTGAACCATCCCCTCCGCCCAGGCATCGTAGCCGGCGACGGGGATATCCCCGCCCGGCAGGTGCGCGGTGCGCGTCCACGGTTTGCCCATTTGCGGGAACCAGTCGGCAATCTTCGCCAGCGCTTCCTCGGAGAGGCGGCGGAAGGTCGTGATCTTGCCGCCGAAGATCGACAGCAGCGGTGCCTGTCCGTCGGGCGCGTCGAGTTCCAGCACGTAGTCGCGCGTCGCCTCCTGCGCCTTGCTGGCACCATCGTCGTAAAGCGGGCGCACACCGGCATAACTCCAGCGGATCATGGATCGCGACAGCGGACGTTCGAGGTACTCGCTGACCGCGGCCAGCAGATAGTCGGTCTCGGCGTCGGAGATGCCCGGCTGCGACGGGTCGCCCTTGAAGTCCTCGTCGGTCGTTCCGATCAGCGTGAAGTCGTGCTCGTAGGGAATCGCAAAGCAGACGCGGCCGTCCGCGTTCTGGAAAATGTACGCACGATCGTGATCGAAGATGCGATCCACGACGATGTGGCTTCCTTTCACCAGGCGGATCCGCGCAGGCGGGACCAGCTTCGCGACGTCGGTAATGAAATGCGACACCCACGGGCCGCCGGCATTGACCAGGCATTTTGCCGTGACCGCGGACTGCGACCCGTCGTGCCCGTCGCGCATTTCGAGCCGCCAGTGATCGCCGTCACGGCGCGCGCCGACGCATTGCGTTCTTGTTTTCACCACGGCGCCGCGATCGACCGCATCGCGGGCGTTGAGGACGACCATGCGGGCATCATCGACCCAGCAATCGGAATATTCGAACGCGCGATGGTAGATCGGCTTCAGCCCCCTGCCCGCCACGTCCTTCGAAAGGTCGAGGCTGCGCGTCGGCGGCAGCAGGTGACGGCCGCCGAGATGATCGTAGAGGAAGAGGCCGAGCCGAATGATCGGCCATGGCCTCAGCCCGTCGTGGTGCGGAAGGACGAAACGTAGCGGCCAGATGATGTGAGGCGCCGCGGCGAGCAACACTTCGCGCTCCAAAAGCGACTTCCGCACCAGCCCGAACTCGTAGAACTCGAGATAGCGCAGCCCGCCGTGGATCAGCTTGGTGGATGCCGAAGAGGTCGCTCCGGCGAGATCGCCCTGCTCACAGAGATAGACGGAAAGGCCGCGCCCTGCCGCATCGCGGGCAATGCCGCAACCGTTGATGCCGCCCCCAACAATGGCGAGATCGTAAACCTGCGTCATTTTCCTTAGCCTACGCGATGACCAGCCGGAATCTTACAACGTCCGGGAAAAATGCGGGAAGCGACGTTTTGCGCATGGCGCCCGTTCGCGGATCGCATCGTTGAGCCCTCCAACCGTTTCGCGTTCGCCAAAAACAGACCATAACCCTCAACCGACCCTGCGCTTTGAAGCATGAACAGTCATAAGCATTCGGAGGAACCGATCTACCATGGCCAATCCAAGCATTCGGGATATCCGCGTCATCCTTACCGAGCCGGACGGCATCCGGCTGGTAATCGTCAAGGTCGAAACCTCCGAACCGGGCCTTTACGGGGTCGGCTGCGCCACTTTCACCCAGCGGCCGAGCACGGTCGTCGCCGCCGTCAACGACTACCTCCGGCCCTTCCTGATCGGCCGCGACGTCGCCGACATCGAGGACATCTGGCAGTCGAGCTACGTCTCGTCCTACTGGCGCAATGGCCCGGTGCTCAACAATGCGCTGTCCGGCGTCGACCAGGCCCTGTGGGACATCAAGGGAAAGATGGCCAACATGCCGGTCTACGACCTGCTCGGCGGCAAGGCCCGCGAGGCGGCGGCAGTCTATGTCCACACGTCAGGCGACAGCCACGAGGAAGTCGGCGACAAGATGCAGGCCTTCATGGAGCAGGGCCATCACCACATCCGCGTGCAGATGAGCACGCCGGGCTATTCGACTTACGGCAATCGCGGCGCGGCCGCAGGCGCCGATACCGCGTTCAATCGTGACGTGTCGAAGGGACCCATTCCGGTCACCACGTGGCTGCGCGACTATCAGCCCGGCAAGCTCTACGCCCATCCCGGCGGCGTGTTCGAACCCAAGCCCTACATGCGCTCCGCCATCGGCCTGTTCGAATATGTGCGCGACCGCTTCGGCTACGGCGTGGAGATTCTCCACGACGTGCACGAGCGCATCCCGCCAATCCTGGGTGTCTGGTTCGCCAAGGAGGTCGAGAAGTACCAGCTGTTCTTCCTTGAGGACCTTTTCTCGCCGGAGGACAACGAGTACTTCCGCATGGTGCGCGAGCAATGCGCCACGCCGATCGCCATGGGCGAACTCTACAACTCACCCCACGAGATCGTTCCGATGATCAAGGACCGGCTGATCGATTTCCTGCGCATGCACATGTCGCAGATCGGCGGCATCACGCCGGCGAAGAAGTTCGCCGCCATGGGCGAACTGTTCAGCGTGCGCACCGCGTGGCACGGCCCCGGCGACACCTCGCCGGTCGGCCATGCAGCAAACCTCATGCTCGACCTCAACAACACGAATTTCGGCATCCAGGAAGCGGCACTGTTCGGGGAGCGTACCAAGGAGGTGTTCCCCGGCTGCCCCGAACTTCGCGACGGCATGATGTGGTCGAACGGCAAGCCCGGCCTGGGCATCGATGTCGACGAGAAGCTGGCGGCCAGATTCCCCTTCAAGGATCGGGAATTCGGCGGCGCTTGGGACACTGTGCGCCGCGCCGACGGCAGCATGGTCAAGCCGTAGCGGTTGCCTGGGCCTTGGGTCGACAAGAGCGCGCCGCAGTCCCCGCTGCGGCGCAGGCATAAAGCATTGCTCTGAATCGACTCTGGCAATCCATTCTTCATCATCGACGTCAAAAACATCTGCCATGTGCAATTATGAACAGTCGGCGGCCGCCTTCGGATTCATCCTCGCACCTACTGGGTAGAAAACTGATTCGGAAGTTGAGCGGCGACTGGTGAACTTGGCGACGAGCCGATTCATCGGAATCGTTTCTTGGCACCTACCGGATCGGCCTGATCCAACACGATCAACGGCGGCACTGTTGTTTGGCGGCTAAAGTGGCTGCCCAACTCGTTTCTTCCCCGCATTTGAACGCGCTGGCGAACCCCGTGGGACCTTGTTTTGGGGAGATGACCGTGACGCGCCTTCGAACTGCCATCCTTGCAGCCTCCGCGCTGGTCGCCCTTTCCCTCGCCGCTCCAAGCCAAGTCAGGGCCCAGACACTGGACACTTTCAGTGTCCTTGGTGCGCAGACGGTCACCAATACCGGCCCGACCACGCTCAGCGGCAACCTTGGCCTTTACCCCGGCAGTGAGGTCACGGGGCAAGCAAGCATTACCCTGGGCGGGGCTTACTACATCAACGATCCGATCGCGCTGGAAGCGCAGAATGCCCTTATCGGATTGATCAACAACTATTCGGTCTTGTCGTTCGATCAAGATCTGACCGGCCAGGACCTCGGCGTCGGTGGCGCTGCCCTCCTCACCGCGGGCGTCTACCACTTCGACGATTCGGCGCAGCTCAACGGCACCTTGACGCTCGACGCCGAAGGAGACCCGAACGCCGTCTTCATCTTCCAGATCGGCAGTTCCCTGACCACGGCCAGCGCTTCCTCAGTGGCGCTGATCAACGGCGCCCAGGGCAAAAACGTCTACTTTGTGGTCCAAAGCGACGCGACGATTGGCACGAGCACCGCCTTTGCGGGCCAAATCCTCGCCCTCAACAGCATCAGCCTCCTCACCAACGCTACGATTACTTGCGGAGCTGCCTGGGCGCACGACGCGGCTGTGACCCTGGACAGCAACGTCATCACCACCTTCTGCGCCTTCTCCGCCTTCGGTGGCGTTACGGGGGGAACCACCGGGAATGGAGCGGCCGTCGCGGCCGCTCTCGACGCCTTCGTGACCGCTGGGGGCACGCTGCCAACGGCACTGCAGGACCTGCTGGTTCTGCTTGCCGGCCTCACACCCGAACAGCAGGCCGCCGCACTGGCGCAGCTCACCGGAGAGACGGGCACAGGCGCCACCTCGTCGGGCATGCAGGCGATGGACACATTCATGTCCCAGATTTTCGACTCGGCGTTCGACGATGACCGCACGCCCGAGACCACGCCCGAGCGCGGACCTGGCACGGTGAAAGCGCTTGGCTACGCCGACGAAGGCGCAGGGCTCGCGCCCGGCGCGGCCTTCGCGGCACTCAAGGCGAATCCCACGGGCCGAAGCGTGTGGGCCTCGGCCTATGGCACCCACAGCATTACCGCCGGCGACATTTCCGTGGGAAGCCACGACCGCTTCTCGACCGCCTTCGGCGCAGCCGCCGGCTATGACTACCGCGTCTCGTCCGACACCAAGTTCGGCATCGCTTTTGGCGCCGGCGGCTCAAACTTCAGCCTGTCCGATGATCTCGGCTCAGGACACAATGAGATCGCGCAGGTCGGCATCTACGCGCGCAAGAACATGGGCGATGCCTATCTCGCCGCCGCGCTCGCATACGCCTTCAACGGCATGTCGACGAGCCGCTATTCGATTCTCGTGGGTGAAGGCTTCACGGCATCGTTCAGCGGCCACAGCCTCGCCGCGCAGATAGAGACCGGAATCCACTTCGACTGGTTCACGCCGTACGCCGCGCTGCGCATGCAGGCGTTCTACACACCGGCCTACAACGAGACCAGTTCGGCCGGTCCGTCCTCGACCTATGCGCTAGCCTATGAGGCCAACACCAATTACGCCGTCCGCACAGAGATTGGCGCCCGGTTCGCCACCAGCGTGCCCCTGCACGACAAGGCCATGTTGAAGCTGCAGGCGCGCCTTGCATGGGCGCACGACTTCTCGTCGGCGCCGAGCACGGTGGCGAGCTTCCAGTCCGTTCCCGGCGCGCCCTTCACGGTCGTGGGGGCCAAGCCGAATGCCGACTCCTTCCTGGTCACGGCAGGCGCGGACGTCGCCTTGCGCAACGGGTTCTCCGTCGGAGGCACGTTCGACGGCGAGTTCGGTGATGGCGTACAAAGCTACGGCGGCAAAGGCCGGGTTCGCTACGCCTGGTAGCGGCGCCGCGCCCAGCGGAATCTGACGCTTCGCGACAATCTTAGGCAATATTCGGCCTGATCCATAACGCGCCGCCGTTATGAATCGGACCCATGGAAATCCTCTCACGGTCCCTTGTGGCGCTGGCCGCTGCAAGCGCGGCAATGTTCTTCTCCGCCCCTTCGATTTCTTCCGCCACCGCCGGCGACCTGATCGCGTTCGACAGCGGCTATATGCCCGGCACCATCGTGGTGCGGACCAGCGAGCGGCGGCTGTATCTCGTCCTCCATCAGGGACAGGCGATGCGCTACAAAGTCGGCGTCGGCCGGGCCGGCCGGCAATGGGCCGGCAACGCTTTCATCGAGGGGAAATTCGTTCGTCCTAATTGGGAGCCGCCGCTCGACGTGCGCCGCGACAGTCCCAATTTGCCAGACGTGATTCCAAGCGGATCGCCGGGCAATCCCATGGGCGCCGCTGCGCTCACCCTTTCAGGTGGCGAGTACGCCATCCATGGCACGAACGCACCGAAATCGATCGGCCGTTTCGTCTCCTATGGCTGTATCCGGATGTACAACCAGGACATCGCCGACCTCTACGACCGCGTGCGCGTCGGCACCCCGGTCGTGGTCACCCGCTGAAACGCTTACTGGCAGCTTCAGTCGTGCACGATGACGTTGAGCAGCGCGCTATTGACCTTCATGCTGCCGTTGTACTCGATGAGGCCGAGCTTCCTGAATTTGTTGAGGAAGAAGTTGATCCGCGCCCGCGTCGTCCCGACCCGTGCCGCCAACACTTCCTGGCTGATTTTCGGGTAGATCGGTCGCAGCTCGCCGTCGTTGTTGTAGTTTGCGAGCAGAAGAAGCAAACGCGCCAAGCGCTTTTCGCTGGAATTGAACAACTGATCGACCAGGTCTGCCTCAACCTGAATGTTCCGCGCGACCAGGAACTCCATGAACTTCTCCGAAAAGTCGACGTTCTCGTGGAGCAGCCGGGCCATGGTGGACTTTTCGATCTTGATGACGCTGGCCTCTGTCGTGCAACTCGCCGAGGCTAGACGCAGCGGCTGACCGGCGAGGCAGCCCTCGCCAAAGAAGTCGCCTGGGCCAAACAGCGCGATGACGCCCTCCTTGCCCTGTTGGGAGACTACGGTCAGCTGAACCTTGCCGCGCATGATGTAAAAAACCGCATCCGCGGGATCGCCCTGACTGAACACGACATCCTGCGCATTCAGTCCCACGTCGGTTCGTGCGCCGGCTGTTGCGTCGAGGACGATTTTCGGGTCGATGGTCTTCATGTCCGCAAGGGCATCCTGCTTACGCGGCGATCGCCGCTTTTTCTGCTTTTTTTCCGCCATCTAGCGCGAAATCCTTTAAATGCCTCAGGACACGACCAGCTCTGACGGCAGCGATTTGTGTGGTTCACAGGGGGGCGCCGCGACCGGGCGACCTGCACCATGCGGTCGGCATGTTCGGCGAACAGAATCAAACAAGATATTCAATTCTGCACAATGCGATGTGCATTTTGAAGTATCAACCTAGTCGAACACAATAGTGCAAGTGCCAACCGAACGCGCGGGATATTCAGCGGGAGGATTTTGTGAAGCGCTCCGTTGCATTCATTACTGCCTTTCTGAGGTTTACAGCTTCCGCGTTCGCCGAGGACCACCCGGAATTCGCCGTGCGAGGTGAGACGCCGTTCAACATGAAGGTGCTGGTGACTGGACTCCAAGGGCCATGGGAAGTGACCTGGGGCCCGGACGATTTCCTCTGGGTAACACAACGCACCAGCGGCCGAATCGTTCGCGTCGATCCGAAAGATGGCATGGAGTCGGTCGCGATCGATTTGCCCGACGTCGTCGCGCCCGGTGCGCAGGACGGCCTGCTCGGCATGGCCCTGCACCCCGAACTGCTGAAGGGCACCGGCAACGAGTACGTCTTCACGGCGTACACTTACGTGGACAAGGCACTTGGCCCCGACGAGACCGTGCGCGACCCGCACAGCCCATACCGATTCCTGTACACGAAGATCGTGCGGCTGACCTACGATCCGGCAACAGAAAAGCTGGGCGATCCGATGGTGCTGATCGCCGGGCTACCGGCGAGCAACGATCACAACTCCGGCCGGATGAAGATCGGACCAGACGGAAAGCTCTACTTCACCATTGGCGAAGGCGGGAATAACCGGCTCGGTAACGCATGCATCCCGATACAGGCCCAGCGGCTGCCCACCGCCGATGAGGTCGCCGCAACGGACTGGTTCGCCTATCAAGGCAAGTCCCTGCGGCTGAATCTCGATGGATCGATCCCCAACGACAATCCGGTGATCGCCGGCGTGCGCAGCCACGTCTTCACCTACGGCCATCGCAACATGCAGGGCATAGACTTTGCGCCCGACGGCACGCTCTACGCCTCGGAGCACGGCCCCACCTCCGATGACGAAATCAACATCCTCCAAGCTGGCGGAAACTACGGCTGGCCACACGTCTCGGGCTTCCGCGATAACAAGGCATACCAGTACGCACGCTGGGCCGATGCGTCGACGCCTTGCAGCCAACTTCGGTACGACGAGTTCGTTATCGATCCGTCTGTGCCGCGCGCCGATGAGACTTCATGGACGGAAGACTTCGTCAAACCGATCGCAACGATGTTCACGGTGCCCAGCGACTGGACCTTTGACGATCCTGTGTGCGGCGGCGTCGACTTCGTTTGCTGGCCCACGATCGCGCCTTCGAGCATCGCAGTGTACATGCCCGACAAAGGCGGAATTCCCGGTTGGGAGAACTCGTTACTGGTGACAACACTGAAGCGGGGGTCGATCTACCGACTGCCGCTCGCCGAAGACGGACGCTCGCTGCGCGGGCCGATCGAACGTTACTTCCAGTCCGAAAACCGCTTCCGCGACATCGCTTTCAGTCCCGACATGAAGACCATCTACGTTGCCACCGATCCCGGTGGATGGGCGGAGGCAAGCGGCGGGGGAACGACGCAGCATATGCAGAATCCGGGCGCAATTCTCAGCTTTACCTACACCGGCGACGGTGCGACGAAATGACTGCTGCCTCTTTGTGCAGGCCGT
This sequence comes from uncultured Alphaproteobacteria bacterium, assembly GCA_963798195.1. Taxonomy (GTDB): domain Bacteria; phylum Pseudomonadota; class Alphaproteobacteria; order Rhizobiales; family Kaistiaceae; genus CAVSRC01. Next base: position 113,850 of record CAWCSF010000011.1, read on the forward strand.
GGAGAGCCGCGAAGGCATGTTGTGTTGACACTGCCGGATGGGCGGGCCTACGTTTCGATCAATGAAACCCGGAGTTGCTTTGGGGGGAAGCGAAGCAGCGCACCGGAGCGGGAGGAAATCTGGGAGGTCCGGCCGCTACCATTCCTGGCGGCTGAATGAACGCAACTGCAATAACGCGGCGAGCTGGCGACGGTGTGCCTGATGGAGGTCGGGCAAGCTGACGGTCGCTTTGGCCACGCCGGCTGCAGCGCAACGCGGGACGAGAAAGCCTGACACATTGTCCGGTATGGCGCTGCCCGAGCTGCATTTCAGCAAGCGCCGTGGGAGGAAAAGCGAAACGAACTTGGAAGGACAAAGCGTGGCCATTTCTCTTCATGAAAGAGGATGCCCGCTGACATTTAGTAACCAGGGAGGAACTGTCGCATGATCAAGAGAAAGTTTGTTGCCGCAGCGCTGCTTGCTGTGGCGGCCGCGTTCGCGTCGCCTGCTTTTGCGCAGAATGCTGCCGCGCCAACTGAAATCAAGCCCGACAAGCCGCTGGCCGACGTTCCGCGCAACCAGACGCTCGTTCTGGGCTGGAGCATCACGTCGCCGATCGGCGTCACCAATCCGTGGGCGATCCCCGGCTACACCCATCAGGAAGGCAATGCCTTCATGTATGAGCCGCTGATGTACTTCGGCATCTTCGCCGACAAGTACATCCCGTGGCTGGCGACCGCCATGGACTACAACAAGGATTTTACCGAGCTCACGATCAAGCTCAATCCGAAGGCCGCGTGGAGCGACGGAACGCCCGTCACCTCGAAGGATGTTGCGTTCACCTTCGAAGGCCAGATGAAGAACGAAAAGCTGCCCTACCACACCGACTTCGTCCAGTTTGTCGACACGGTCACAACGCCCGACGACGCCACCGTGATCGTGAAGTTCAAGATTCCGGCGCCGCACTTCAAGTTCCAGGTGCTGACCCTGAAGTTCGATACCGGTATCCCGATTGTTCAGGCAGCCTGGGAATCCAAGCAGCCCGACGTCAACGCGGCCGCTGGCGGTACCGAAATTCCGCATTCCGGTCCGTACGATCTCGTCGCCTGGAACGCCAACCAGAAGATCTTCAACCTGCGTGAGGATTGGTGGGCGGTGAAGGCGGGCATCGCCGACGAGCCGGCGGTGAAGCGCATCGTGATGGTCAACCTGGGTGGTCAGGTCGGCCAGAACATGGACACTGTCGCCCAGCGCATCGTCAACAACGAGATGGACTCCTCCCTCGACATGCGCGCCCAGGTGATCGGCAACATCCTTGCCCAGAACCCGAAGGTCGACGGCTGGCAGGGCAAGGATCCGCCCTACGGCTATCTCGACTGGTGGCCGAACTCGCTGTGGATGAACGACCAGCTCGCTCCCTACAACGATGCGAAGGTGCGCCGCGCGATCAGCCTGATGATCGACCGTGATAAGATCGACACGATCCTCTATGACGGCTCGAAGATCGCCACCATCTATCCTTTCCCGCTCTATCCGGCGCTGCAGAAGTTCGTGGACACGCCGGAGGTGAAGGCTCTCGAGGCGAAGTATCAGCCCCGCAAATACGACCTCGAGGAGAGCGCCAAGCTACTGACCGAAGCCGGCTTCAAGAAGAACGGCGACGGCATGTGGGAGAAGGACGGCAAGACCATCAACGGCACGATTCAGGGCTTTGAAGGCATCCACTCCGACATCGCCCCGATTCTGGTCGAAATGCTGCGCAAGGGCGGCATCGATGCCGCGGTCAACTTCGGCACCGACGCCTATCAGAACATGGTGGACGGCGTTCCGGGCTTCTACATGTTCGGCCACGGCGCCAGCCTGAAGGACCCGTATGCGGCCTTCGAGCTGTTCGACGGCAAGTACAGCACCTCTATCGGCACATCTGCCGGCAACAACCGGTTCTCGCGCTACAAGAATCCGGAATACGACGCCATCATGAACCAGATGGCGCCGCTCGACCCGGATTCGCCCGAGTTCTTCAAGCTCGCCGTACAGGCGATGGAAATCTACTGGCGTGACCAGATCGACGTACCGATCATCCAGTGGCTCCACCGCATCCCGTACAACAATACGTACTGGACCAACTGGCCGAGCGCCAAGAACGTTTCGCGCGGCGAGAACGGTGCCTTCTGGGCCCACACCGGCCTGCTGGTGGTTACCGGCCTCAAGCCGACCGGCGCTCAATAGAAATTGCCGCGTCACGGGTGTGCGCCTTCGGGCGCACACCTTTTCCTGATTTCATGCGGGAGCATGGCTGAGTGTCCACGTTACGGCTGGTCGTCCGACGCGTTTTCTTTCTCATCCTGGTGATCTGGTCGGCCTCGACCATCGTGTTCTTCGTTCCGCGCTTCTCGTCGCGCAACGCCATCCGCGAACGCTTCGCGGAACTCGCCCGCAATGGCGGCTTCTCAACCGGCGACCTGGAGAAGATCGTGGCGTCCATGCAGCACCAGTTCGGCCTCGACCGGCCGCTGCTGCCCCAATATCTCGACTACCTGAACAGCATCGTTCACTTCGATTTCGGCTACTCCCTCGGCAAGTATCCGGCGACGGTGACCGGCCTCATCCAGCAGGCGCTGCCGTGGACGATCGGCCTCATCCTCGTCACGACGATCCTCAGCTTCCTGATCGGCACGCTGCTTGGAGCCATCGCCGCATGGCCACGCGCGCCGCAATGGGCGCGATCGGTGGCGACGCCCTTCGTGCTGTTCACCGGCGTGCCGCCAGTGCTGGCCGGCGTGCTGCTGCTCTTCTTCGTCGGCTTCAAGCTCAAGCTGCTGCCGCTTGGCGGCGCCTATTCGATTGGCACCATCCCGGACTGGTCCTGGCGTTTCGCCGTCGACATGGGCGTGCACCAGATTCTGCCGGCGCTCTCGCTGATCCTCGGCTCGGTCGGCGGCTGGGTGCTGTCGATGCGCGGGATGGGCATCACCATCCAGGGCGAGGACTATGTGAACTTCGCCGAGCACAAGGGTCTCAACGGCGTCCGCATCTTCCGTGACTATTATCTGCGCAACGCGATCGTGCCGCAGGTGACGGGACTGGCTCTCGCGCTCGGCACCGTGGTGACGTCGGCGGTGATCGTCGAGGGTATCTTCGGCTTGCCCGGCATCGGCACGCTGCTGCAGGACGCCATCCGGTCCAACGACTTCCCGGTGATCTACGGGATCGTCATCTTCATCACCATCGCAATCGCGACCCTGATGGTGGCGATGGAATTCGTGTACCCGCTGCTAGATCCTCGCATCAAGAACCAGTAAGGGGCAAACCATTGGCCGTCGCTGAGTGGGTACCGGAAGCCGTAAGACAGCCAGGTCGTCTGGCGTTGTTCCTGCGCTACCTGCGAAGGAACAAGAGCCTATCGATAGGCCTCTTCGTGCTTTTCCTTCTTGTCGCCTTCACCGTCATCGGCCTTCTGACCGTCAATCCCGAGGATGCATACCCGCTCTCGGCCCCGACGCGGAAACCGCCGAGCTGGCAATATCCACTGGGCACGGACTTCTTCGGACGCGATCTGCTCGCAGCAATGGCGGTCGGCATGTGGCAGACGGCCGTCATCGGCGTCATTGCCGGCGCAATCGGCACGTTCATCGGCGTCGTGCTCGGTTTCGTCTCGGCCTATTTCGGCCGCTGGACCGACACCGGCATCCGCAGCGTCTGCCAGGTGCTGCTGCCGATCCCGGTGCTGCTGATCCAGGTGGTGATCGCAGGTTCGCTCGATAAGCGCGATGTGACCATCTACACGATGGCGTTCATCGTGGTGCTGCTTGCCTGGATGTGGCCGACGCTGGTCATTCGCTCGCAAGTGCTCACCATGAAGGAGCGCCAATTCGTCTCGGTCGCGAAGCTGTCGGGCGTGAGCGACTTCGGCATCATCTTCAAGGAAATCCTGCCGAACCTCCTGCCCTTCATCGCCGCCGCATTCGTCGGCCAGGTTTTCGCGGCGGTGTTCGCCTCATTCTACCTTGCCGTTCTCGGCCTCGGTCCGCTGCGCGAGCCGCTGCTCGGAAATATCATCTGGGCCGCCCAGTCGCAGGGCGCCTTCTTCAACGGCTGGTGGTGGTGGCCGATCGAGCCCGCGGTCGGCATGATTCTCATTCTCGGATCGCTTGCGCTGATCATCATGGGACTGGACGAATTGGCCAATCCTCGCGTGCGCAAGGCGGAATAGAGATCATGAATTCGACAGTGATGGATCGTCAGGCAGGTCCACGACCCGCGACCGGGCGCGCCGCCGATGGCCACCAGGTTCTCCAGGTGCAGGACCTCGAGGTCACCTACTACACCGACGCCGGACGGGCCAAGGCGCTGGACGGCGTCAGCTTCACGCTCAATGCCGGCGAGAAGCTCGGCATGGTGGGCGAATCCGGCTCAGGCAAGAGCACGCTGGCCCTCGCCATGATGCGCATGATCAAGCCTCCCGGGCGCATCGAGGGCGGCAAGGTCATCGTCGGCGGGACCGACCTCACGTCCCTCGACGACGAGGCAATGCGCAAGGCGCGCCTCAGCAAGATCGCATACATCCCGCAAGGCGCGATGAACTCGCTCAATCCTGTCATGCGGATCGGCGCGCAGATGCTCGATTCACTCAAGTCCCACAACGCAGGCGGGACCAGGTCGGGGTTCGAGGAACGCTGCAAGTCCGCCCTGCGGTCCGTCGATCTCGACCCTGGCGTTTTCCGCATGTACCCGCACGAACTCAGCGGCGGCATGAAGCAGCGCGTCTGTATCGCCATCGGAGTTCTGCTTCGCCCGCAGGTGATCATCGCCGACGAGCCGACCAGCGCCCTCGACGTGGTCACCCAGCGTCAGGTGATGGAAACCATCGATCGTGTCCAGACGGACCTGAACGCCGCCGTCATCCTGATCGGCCACGACATGGGACTCATGGCGCAATTCGTCGACAAGGTCGCGGTGATGTATGCCGGGCGCCTGGTCGAGGTGAGCACCGTCCGGGAGATGTTCACCGATCCCAAGCATCCCTACGCCAAGGCGCTGATCAACAGCTTGCCAAGCCTGGACAACAAGGGGGTCTTCCAGGGAATACCCGGGCTCGCCCCCTCGCTGCTACGCGTGCCAAGCGGTTGCGCCTTTCACCCCCGCTGTCCCGACGCTATGGAAATCTGCAGCAAGGTCCGCCCGGAGGCAGACTTGTTGCCGGGCGGACGCAGCGTGACCTGCCACTTGTTCGACAAGGAGGCATGAGCGTGGCAAACCTTCTGGAACTCAACCACATTTCCAAGGTCTATTCGCGCGGCCTTATCAAGGCCACGTCGACAACCGCTCTGAGCGACTTCTCACTCACGCTGCGCGAAGACGAACCGACCATCCTGACCGTCGCCGGCGAGAGCGGCAGCGGCAAGACGACCCTCGCCATGCTGCTGCTCGGCTTCATCGAGCCGACGGCGGGCCAGATCGTCTATCGCGGCCGGGACATCAGCACACTGCACGGCGAAGAGCGCATGACGTTCCGCCGCGAGGTGCAGGCGGTGTTTCAGGATCCGTTTGCGGTCTTCAATCCGTTTTACACGGTCGATCACCTGCTGACTGTGCCTATCCGCCGTTTCAAGCTCGCGAAGTCGAAGTCGGAAGCGCGCGACAGAATGTATGAGTCGCTGACAGCGGTCGGGCTCCGCCCCGAGGACGTGCTCGGACGGTTCCCGCATCAGCTCTCCGGCGGGCAGCGCCAGCGCATCAACGTTGCACGCGCCCTGTTGCTGCGGCCACGTCTGCTGATCGCCGACGAACCGGTCTCGATGGTCGACGCATCGCTCCGTGCCAACATCCTGGAGACGCTGCGCAAGCTGCAACAGGATTATGGCGTTTCCATCATTTACATCACACACGACCTGACGACCGCCTTCCACATCGCCAAGTCGATCATCGTGCTCTATCGCGGGGCGGTGATGGAGGCAGGCGACGTGGACTCCGTTATCAAGCGGCCGCAGCACCCCTACACACAGCTTCTCGTCGACTCGATCCCGTGGACCGATCTCGACAAGCGGTGGGGCGAGCACCCGATAAAGGCGCGCGAATCGTCAGCCAAGAGCATCGGTTGCCTGTTCCACTCCCGCTGCCCGGTCCCCATGGACGTTTGCGACCAACGGCCACCCCTCTTCCGCATCGACGCGCATCACACCGCATCCTGCTTCCACTTCGGCGCGCAGCCGAAAGTTGAATCCGATCACCTGTCCGAATTGTTGCCGGTCTAGGAATACGCGGCTTGCCAGCCATCTCGATCATCTCCTGCCTGTAGGTCCGTCGCCTTTCGATGCGCTGCTCCGCGGCCGGGCACCGATCGTGCGTGGCCGGGAAACAGAGGAAGCCAGTTTCATGCTTGAAATCGCCGAAATGATTCCACCGACCCCGTCGCCGGTCTGGAAGCTGGCGAAGCAGGCAGGCGTCGATCTCGCCGTCGGCGGCTTGCCGTTCGACAGCGTTCAGGCGGGCGAGGCGCCATGGGACCTTGCCCCGCTGACGCGGCTCAAGCAGCGTTACGAGGACGCCGGATTCGAACTGCGGGTGATCGAGTCGCGCCCGCCACTGAATAAGGCAAAGCGCGCTCTCCCCGGCCGCGACGACGAGATTGCCACGGTCTGCACGCTGCTGGAGAACATGGGCAAGCTCGGCATCCCGGTGTGGTGCTACGAGTGGATGACCGACTTCAACTGGGTGCGCACCAACATGTCGACGCCTTCGCGCGGTGGCTCGGTGGTGACCAGCTTCGACCTTAACGACGTGCCTGCGAACATCACCTCGAACCCACCGATCGGCGAGGACGAGCTGTGGACCAACCTTGAATATTTCCTCAGAAAGGTGCTGCCGGTCGCCGAGAAGGCCAACGTCAAGCTGTCCATGCATCCCGACGATCCGCCGCTCTCGCCGATCCGCGGAGTCGGTCGGATCATGCGCAGTATCGACAACTACCAGCGACTGGTCGATATGGTCCCCAGCGACATGAATACGATCACCCTCTGCCAGGGCAACTTCACCCTGATGACCGACGACCTGCCTGCAGCCATTCGCAAGTTCGGTAAGAAGATTTCCTTCATCCACTTCCGCGACGTGCGCGGCGAACCGAAGAAGTTCCAGGAGACGTGGCACGACGCCGGCAAGACTGACATGCTCGCCTGCATGCGCGCCTATCGCGACATCGGCTTCGACGGCGTGCTGCGGCCGGACCACGTGCCGACCGTCGAGGGCGACAGCAACGAGCACGCCGGCTATTCCGCTTTCGGGCGGCTTTACGCCATCGGATACATCCGCGGCCTGCACCAGGCCGTTTACGCAGAATAGGCAAGCATCATGAAGATTGCCCTCACCGGGGGAAGCGGCGGCATCGGCCAGGCGATCATCGCCGAGGCGCTGAGCCAGGGCCACACCATCGTCAACGTCGACAGGGCGCCACCGCCAAAGAAGCAGAGAGGCGTGCGGTTCGTTCAGGCGAACGTGTCCGAATACAAGAAGCTGGTCCGCGCCTTCAAGGGCTGCGACGCGATGATTCACATGGCGGCAATTCCGACGCCGCTCCGCGATCCTTATGATGTCGTGCACAACAACAACGTCGTTGGCAGCTACAACGCCATGCTCGCGGCCGCCGAGAATGGCATCATGCGCATCTGCCAGGCTTCAAGCGTCAATGCGATCGGCTTCTCCTACAGCCGTGCCCCGCATTTCGATTATTTCCCGCTTGACGAGTCCCATCCGAACTATTGCGAGGAAGCGTACGGCCTGTCGAAGTGGATCTGCGAGCAGCAGGCCGACAGCTTCGCGCGCCGTTACCCGAAAATGCGCATCGCCAGCATGCGCTTCCACTGGGTGGTCCCCGACCGCGCGACGGCCGCCAAGGTTTTCAATGCCGCAAACAAAAGCGCCGGCTTTCACCTCTGGGCCTACACCCGCTTCGACTCCGCCGCCCGCGCATGCCTGCTGAGCCTCAAGGCGCCGTTCAAGGGCCACGAGGCCTTCTACATCGTTGCACCGGACACGACGATGGATACGCCGACGCTGGAACTGGCCGCGAAATATTTCCCCAAGGTGCCGGTTCGCGGCAACCTGAAGGGCAATCGCAGTTTCTTCAACTCTTCCAAGGCCAAACGCCTGCTCGGCTGGACACATCCGGCGGCAACGACGGTCGCCTGAGCCGGAGTCAGCCGAAAACGATGCCGTCGAAAAGCTTGCGGGCCGTCCTCAGGATAGCCGCGCGCTGAACGTCGCCGTTCTCTCCCATCGTCGCGATCACCGTCATTTCGCCGGACGGATGCTCGATCGAGAGTGATTTTTGACTGCCGGGCGGAATGTTCGCCAGCACTGCGGCAGGACCTGCCGATAGCAGGCACGCGGTCGCCACGCTGACGGCGCCCAGCACGCCGATCGAAGCGTGACAGCGATGCGGGATGAACGTGCGCGTCGAAATCGCACCGCCATTCTTCGGTGGCGAGATCATCGTCATCTTCGGCACCGTTTTCTCGGCAACGTCGCCGAGATTCATCATCGGCCCGGCAACCTTGCGCACCGCCTCGAGCTTCGCACGCAACGCGGCATTGGCTTCCAGCGCTTCGCGGGTCTCCTCCCCGCTGATCCCCATGTCGCTTGCGCTGAGAACCACGCACGGCATGCCGTTGTCGATCAGCGTCACCGCGATGCCCTCGATCGTGTCAACCGCGTTGCCGGTCGGCAGCAGCGCGCCGCAACTCGAACCGGCCGCATCTTCGAAGGCAATCGGGATCGGCGCCGCCGTGCCCGGCACCCCGTCGATGCGGGCATTGCCCGCGTAGGTCACCATTCTGCCCGGCGTCTCAATGGTCGCGATGGCCGTCTGGGCGGAATTCTCCATGAAGATGCGCACCTCGGTCCGCCCGTCCTCGGCAACAACAAGTCCCCGCTCGATGGCGAAGGGACCGATGCCGGCGAGGATGTTCCCGCAGTTCTGCGCGTCGGTGACGATCGGCCGGTCAACGAACACCTGCAGAAACAGATAATCCACATCGATGCCCGGGCGCGACGACTTGCGCACGACCCCGATCTTGGAGGTGAGCGGATCGGCGCCACCCATGCCGTCGATCTGCCGAAGATCCGGCGATCCCATGACGCGCAAGAGGAACGCGTCGCGGGCCGCTTCATCCGCCGGAAGATCGTCGGCCAGAAAGTAGCCGCCCTTCGACGTCCCGCCCCGCATCCACATGCAGCGAACGCCCTCACTCATATTGCAGGCCCGCCTTTCTTAAGCTCGTCGCACTTGCCGTAGATGTCGAGTCCCAGTTCGCTCGACTGCAGCCGTTGTCGCGTCGCCGCCTCCTTCGCCGCACCTGCCTCGGCGACATCTGCCAAGGCAGAGGCCGTCTCGCGCGGCGCGACGCAGACGGCGCGGAAGATGCCAGCAATCGCCGATTTTCGAAACAGTGTAATTCCTGCGTTTCGCATCGCCATGGCGCGATCCGCTTTAGAAAGCCCAGCGTGCTACACGCAGAACCACAAGGGCTGCACACCTTGTCGGCGCCCCTGATGACCTCTAGAACGCATGCGGGCGTCGGCTTCAGTCGACTGTCCTGCCCTCCGTGACCGCCCCCGCCAACAACATGATCCGACGGACCTGACATGACCGCAACCGGCTACCTTGTTCTTTTCGTTGTTATTGTTCTGGCCGCGGGCGCCGCCTGGTATTTTCTGCGAATGCGCAATCCCGGAACGGCGGTCCCGCCGGCGTTCGGCGCCGCTCCCGCAATTCCGCCGGCGCAGCCGCAATCCATCCCCACACTGAAAATGCCGACTGCCGTCGGCTGGAAGGCAGGACACAAGCCGACCCCCGCGCCCGGCCTCGCGGTCAGCGCGTTCGCCACCGACATGAAGCACCCGCGCTGGATCTACGTGCTTCCCAACGGCGACGTACTCGTTGCGGAGGCGTCGTCGCAGCCGGGGCGCGTCACCAGCATCCGTGGCATGGTCATGCGTCACACCATGCGGCGCGCGGGCGCGATCGCAGAGAACGCCAACCGGATCACGCTGCTGCGCGACGCCGATGGCGACGGCGTACCGGAAGTCCGCGAGACCTTTCTGGAAGGGTTGAGCCAGCCCTTCGGCATGGTCCTGCTCGGCAACAACTTCTACGTCGGCAACACCGACAGCGTCATGGTCTTCCCTTACGAGGAAGGACAGACCCGCATTACCGCGCCCGGCCGCAAGCTCATGGACCTCAAGCCGGGCCACCATTGGACGCGCAACCTCTACCCGAGCGCGGATGGGAAGAGGCTCTATATCGGTGTCGGCTCGGCCAGCAATATCGGCGAGAACGGCATGGAGGCCGAGGTCAATCGCGCCTGCATTCTGGAACTTGACCTCGCCACAAACCAGAGCCGCGTCTTCGCATCGGGCCTGCGCAATCCCGTCGGCATGGTTCACGAACCGAATACCGGCGTGCTGTGGACAGTGGTCAACGAGCGCGACGCAATCGGCGACGAGACTCCGCCGGACTTCCTGACCTCCGTGCGCGACGGCGGCTTCTACGGCTGGCCCTACTCCTATTGGGGGCAGACCGTCGACGACCGAGTTACACCGCAGAACCCAACGCTCGTCGCGACCGCCATCGCACCGGACTACGCGCTTGGCGGACACACGGCCTCGCTTGGGCTCTGTTGGGTACCCGCCGGAACGCTACCGGGCATTCCCGCCGGGATGGCCATTGGCCAGCACGGCTCATGGAACCGGAGCACGCTGAGCGGATACAAGGTTGTACTGGTGCCATTTGTCGACGGCCGGCCGAAAGGCGACCGCCCGCTCGACGTGCTGAGCGGCTTCCTGGCCCCCGACGAGAAGACATCCTACGGCCGCCCGGTGGGTGTCACTGTCGCGAAGGACGGCAGCCTCCTTGTGGCCGACGATGTCGGCCACGTCGTGTGGCGCATCACCGGCGCTGCTGGCTGAGGGGGCAAGGTGTCCACGCCTGGCAGCGGCCAATTCCCAATGCGAACCAGCCACCCATGAAAATCGTCAGCATCCGCGAAGCCGTCGTCCCGATCGCGTCCGACATCCGGAATGCTTTCATCGATTTCTCCAAGATGACCGCCAGTGTCGTGGCGGTGGTCACCGATGTGATCCGCGATGGACGCCCCGTCGTCGGCTACGGCTTCAACTCCAACGGCCGCTACGCCGCCAGCGGGCTGCTCAACGAGCGGTTTCTCCCGCGCCTGCGCGCGGCGGCCGACGACATGATGCTGACCGACGACGGCACCTCGCTCGATGCCGAGAAGATCTGGCAGATCGCCATGACCAACGAAAAGCCCGGCGGCCATGGCGAGCGCTCGGTGGCCGTCGGCGTTATCGACATGGCGGTGTGGGACGCGATCGCGAAGATTGCCGAAAGACCGTTGTACCAACTGCTTGCCGAACGTCACGGCGACGGGAAACCGGACGACAAGGTCTTCGTCTACGCGGCCGGCGGCTACTACTACCCTGGCAAGGATACCACAGCGCTTCAAACCGAGATGCGCGGATACCGGGAGATGGGCTATCGCGTCGTCAAGATGAAGATCGGCGGCGCGGACCTCGACGAGGACGTGCGGCGGATCGAGGCGGTGCTCGAGGTCGTCGGCGACGGACGCAATCTCGCCGTCGATGCCAACGGTCGCTTCGATCTCGACACGGCAATCCGTTACGCGGAAGCACTGCAGCCCTACGACCTGTTCTGGTACGAAGAGGCCGGCGATCCCCTCGACTATGCGCTCCAGGCCGAACTCGCGGCCCACTACGACCGCCCGATGGCGACCGGCGAGAACCTCTTTTCCCATCAGGATGCGCGCAACCTGCTGCTCTATGGCGGCATGCGTCCCGATCGCGACTGGCTTCAGTTCGATTGCGCCCTCTCCTATGGGTTGGTCGAATACATGCGAACGCTGGCGCTCCTGCCGAAGCACGGATTTTCCTCGCGCAACTGCATCCCGCATGGCGGTCATCAGCTTTCGTTGAATATCGCCGCCGGTCTGCACCTCGGCGGCAACAAGTCCTATCCGGGCGTCTTCGCGCCCTTCGGGGGATTCGCCGACGGGATTCGGGTGGAGGATAGCTTCGTGAAGTTGCCTGACGTGCCCGGAATCGGCTTCGAAACGAAGTCGAAGCTCATCGCCCTGATGCGCCAAGCCACGGAGACTTGAAGGCCGCCGATCAAGGCAATCGAGGAAGATTGATCGCAGGCGCACGATCGCGAGGATCCCGCCAGGAGCACAAGCTTGCCAGCTGCAGGACGCGGCAACTCTGCCCTCCCTCCGGCATATGATGCTGGCGACCTAGCTCTGGAACCACCAGTCATGCATGCGGGACAAGCAGCGACACGCTTCCACGGCACCGCCGCCGATCATTGCACTCCCAACCCGCTGGTTCGGGCGCTGCCAAGGTGAGACGGACGGATCGACTGGATGCGCCGTCGCCCATCGCTGGCCCGCGGCCGACCACGACTGAAATCTTTTCCGCGTTTGTCATCATTGGCCTCAGCAGTCTCGGTGGCGGCCTGAGCGGCTGGATGATGCGCGAGTTCGTCGAGAAACGCCGATGGATCACAGATCGGGAGTTCTTCAGCGGGCTCGCCCTTGCGCAAGCCTTTCCCGGGGTCAATGTCGTAAATCTTGCGATCTGGATCGGCTTTCGCCTGCGCGGTGGGCCAGGGGCGCTGGCGGGGGCGGCCGGCATCATCGTGCCACCCATGTTCCTGGCCATCGCGGTCCTCAGCGGCTTCGAGTATTTCGCCCGCTACCCGCTGGTCCCCGTTCTTCTGGCTGGCGTCGTGGCCGCCGCAATTGGCCTGTCGCTGGCGATGGGGGCGCGGGCCGCGCGCGCGGTCGGCTGGCAGCCGGTGCCCCTGCTGGTCATGGCGGCCACCATATTCGCCCTGCTGATCATGCAATGGCCGCTGGTGCCGGTTCTGTTCGTCATGGCGCCGATCTCGATAGGCCTCGCGTTCTGGCAACTCAGGCCGCGCGGATGAACGACAACATCCTCATCCGCCTGCTCCTTTATTTTGGGCCGCTCTCCCTCATGACCGTCGGCGGCGGTCAGGCCGTGGTCGCCGACATCCACCAACACGTCGTGGAGTCCTATGGGTGGTTCAGTGACGCCGAATTCCTGAATCTCTATGCCGTGTCCCGGATAACGCCCGGTCCCGGAACCCTTCTGGTGACGCTGATCGGGTGGAAGGTCGGCGGTCTGCTCGGCGCGTTGGCGGCCTCGGCCGCGATCTTCCTGCCGTCATCCCTGCTGGTCTATGGCCTTGCACGCCTGTGGGGACGCTTTCGCGGCGCGCCATGGCAGACCGCCATCGAGCGCGGCCTCGCGCCCATTGCCGCTGGCATGGTTTTAACGACGGCCGTCGTCCTGCTACGCGCCGCCGAAGGTGGCTGGATTGCCTGGCTCGTTGCCTTCGCGTCGGCGGCGATGCTCATTTTCACCCGCACTAGCGCGGTTCTGCCGATCCTGCTGGGTGCGGCAACGTTCGGCGTCTTTTCGCTCGCGGGATTCGCGCTCTGAGTTACCGAAGGCTGGCCAGCGACGGCCGCGGCCCCTCGCTTTGTCCAAACGTTATTTCTTGGCGGCGAGGTAGTGGGCCCCAGCTTACCTCGTTCATCGGATCGGTTCAGGTCCGCGTACGCCGATGAGGATCGATCGCCCAGCCTAGTTGATGCGGCCGAGGATTTTCTGTCCCGAGAAGAAAGCGCCGAAATTCTCGATCGCCCTCATGTGGGCGGCACTCAGCGCTTCCGCAGAGAGGCCGGCCATGTGGGGAGTCACGATCAGGTTGGGCGCGTCCTGCAGTTCCCTGGGAAGATGTGGCTCCCCCTCGAATACATCGAGCGCAGCGCCCGCGACGCCGCCACTCCTCAAGGCCCCCGCGAGCGCAAGCGTATCGACAGCCGACCCACGCCCGACATTTGCCAGATAGCCTTGCGGCCCGAGATAGGCCAGCACTTCGGCATTCACGAGATGCAGAGTGGTCGCGCTCGCCGGCACCGCAACCAGCAATATATCCGAAACGTCAGCCAGTCCCGACGGACTGGCGCAATAGCGATACGGCACATCCTCTCTCGGCTTACGGTTGTGATACGCGATCGTCGTGTCGAAGCCGAGGGCGCGCTTTGCGAAAGCGCGACCGATTTCGCCGAGACCTACTATGCCGACGCGCTTGCCGGTCAGCAGTGGTCGCTCCACCGCTGACCATCGGCCGGCACGCACATCGGCATCGGCCGAGGGGATGCCACGCAGCAACGCCAGAACAAGCGCCATGGCATGGTCGGCGACGGACGAGGCATTGGTCCCGGAACCACAACTGACGGCGATATTGCGCCGGGTCGCCTCCACGACATCGATATTGTCGAGGCCGGCACCTAGCGAATGGATTAACCGGAGCGCCGGCATGGTCGCCATCTCCCTACCCGCGAGACCGATGGAACCAGAGGTCAGAACCCCTCCGAGACTGGCCCGAACCTCCGACGAGAGTTCGGCGAATTTCTCCGGCGTCGGGGCGTGATGAACGGTGAAATTCGCCGATAGAACCTGCAAATACTTTTCAGGCAACGGTATCCGGACCAATATCTCACGCTTCATGTGGCGTTCTTGAACCCCTCGGGAGCGGTGTAGCCATGACACCCTGGTGATTTTCGCCTTGTGTCTTGGTCGCCGCCGACTTGTCAACGCAAAGTCCCAAATCGGCCCTCATGGAAAAGCCATCGGCGACATCCGCCGTCCGGTATCGCGGCGACGCCACCGCTCGCTCACGGAAGTTGCTCGGGGCAAATCAGCGGAGCCGGTTCAACGACAGCGCCGTGAGCGCCGTCCGGTTTGGTACGGCGAGTTTTTCAAAGATGTTGTGAAGGTGTGTCTTCACTGTCCCCTCGGATACGCCGAGCCGCAAGCCGATTGCCTTGTTTGAAATGCCCTCGGTCACCAAGGTAACGATCTCGAATTCGCGGGCCGTCAGTTTATTCCCGGGAGAAAGCCAACTCGCTGAACTGCGCTCCAGGCTTCTCTGCAGAAGGTTCGGTGCGAGCCAGCGCCCGCCGCGGGCGACCTGCTGCAGGCAGTCGAGAAGGCTCTCCGGTGCCACGTCCTTGAGAACGATGCCGTCTGCGCCGAGCGCTATGGCATCCAGCAGATCCTCGTCCGCAAGTGTGGCGGTCAACAAGATGAAGCGCGTTCCCGTCGTCGAGTTCTGCAACCCACGCAGGACATCCAGCCCCGTACGTCTGGGCATATGAACGTCGAGTATTGCAAGGTCCGGGCGTTTCTTCCGAATGAGAGCAAGGGCGCTGTCGCCGTCGCTGGCGGTCCCGACTACGTCAAACAAGGCACTGGTCGCGATGAGGCCCTCCAGCCCACGCAGCACAAGCGGGTGGTCGTCAGCAATCGTAACCGTCCACGCCGGCTTCACCGGATGGGCAACTCCACGCACAGCACTATGCCGGTCGTCCCTTGCCTCACGGCAAGACGACCGCCCAGGTCGCCGATGCGTTGATTGAGCGAAAACGGCAGGAAGGCGGGGGTCGATGCGCCCCCGGTCGTACGTTGTCCGTCGTCAGCCAGTTCGAGGTGCAGCTTGCCACCCTTCGCGGCAATCGCGACCCGCACATGATTGGCCTTGCCATGGCGTACAGCATTGGCCGTCGCTTCGCTGAGGATCAACCTTACGTGCGACACCAATTCATTCGAGGCCCGAAAGTCTTCGGGTTCGACGGTCGCCGAGACGGTGCATTGCCATTGCCGGCCGAGTGTCGAGGACACCTCGCTTATTTGCTCGGCGAGCAGCTTCTGCCGGGCGGGATCCGGCTTGGGATTGGCTGACTCGACGATGGCTCGGACACGCTGCTGTTGCTGGACGAGTATCTTGCGGACTTCCGCAAGGGCGCCGCGACTGTCTACGGGCAGTGAGCGGGCGGAGGCAGTCAACAGAAGATTTGCCGCAGCGATGTCCTGCAGCAGGCCGTCGTGCATGTCCCGGGCGAAACGCGCTCTCTCGCGCGCGGCCGTTGCGTCGGCCCAGGCCCCGGCGCAAGGCGAACTGCTCAAGTTCCGCCTTGATCCGCGCCGCGACAATCTCCGTCAACGGCAACATGCCATCTACCATTCGTCGGCGGCCCACAATGAACACCCGCCCGACGAGGTGGTCGCCTCCGAATGCCGCG
>CAWCSF010000012.1:0-34713 GCA_963798195.1 uncultured Alphaproteobacteria bacterium
ACAGCGCCCTCCCCGGCGTAGCCGGCCGCCGGCCGCTCACATGTTCGGATAGTTCGGCCCGCCGCCGCCCTCCGGCGGCACCCAGTCGATGTTCTGGTTGGGGTCCTTGATGTCGCAGGTCTTGCAGTGGACGCAGTTGGCCGCGTTGATCTGGTAGCGCGGCGCGCCGCCCGCCTCCTCGACCCATTCGTAGACGCCGGCCGGGCAATAGCGCGCCGACGGGCCGCCGTAGACGTCGTGCTCGGATGACTTCTGCAGCGCCATGTCGCGCACGTGGAGGTGCACCGGCTGGTCTTCCTCGTGGGTCGTGTTGGACAGGAACACCGAGGACAGGCGGTCGAAGCTGACCACGCCGTCCGGCTTCGGATAGGCGATGGGCCTCGCCTTCGCCGCCGGCAGCGTCGCTGCATGGTCCGGCTTGCCGTGGCCGAGCGTGCCGAACAGCGAGAAGCCGAGCGTGTTGGTCCACATGTCGAGGCCGGCGGCGGCGATGCCGCCGAGCGTGCCGAGCTTCGACCACAGCGGCTTGACGTTGCGCACCGGCTTCAGGTCGCGGCCGATGGCGGAGGCGCGCCAGGCCGCTTCGTAGCCCGCCAATTCGTCGTTGGCGCGGCCCGGCGGCAATGGCCTCGGCGACATGCTCGGCCGCCAGCATGCCGGAGAGCATGGCGTTGTGGCTGCCCTTGATGCGCGGCACGTTGACGAAGCCGGCCGAGCAGCCGATCAGCGCGCCGCCGGGGAAGGCGAGCTTCGGGCACCGACTGCCAGCCGCCCTCGGTGATCGCCCGTGCGCCATAGGCGAGCCGCTTGCCGCCTTCCAGCAGCGGGCGGATCAGCGGATGGGTCTTGAAGCGCTGGAACTCCTCGAACGGCGACAGATACGGGTTGGCGTAGTTGAGGTGGACGACGAAGCCGACCGACACCAGATTGTCGCCGAAGTGATAGAGGAACGAGCCGCCGCCGGTGCGGTTGTCGAGCGGCCAGCCGAAGGAATGCTGCACCAGGCCGGGCCGGTGCTTCTCCGGATCGACCTGCCACAGCTCCTTGAGGCCGATGCCGTATTTCTGCGGCTCGCGGCCCTCGCCGAGACCGAAGCGGGCGATGAGCTGCTTGGCGAGCGAGCCGCGCGCGCCTTCGCCGATCAGCGTGTATTTGGCGCGGAGTTCCATGCCGCGCTGGAAGCCCGGCTTCGGCGCGCCGTCGCGGCCGACGCCCATGTCGCCGGTCGCGACGCCGACGACCGCGCCGCTTTCGTCGTGCAGCGTCTCGACGGCGGCGAAGCCCGGGAAGATCTCGACGCCGAGCGCCTCGGCCTTCCGGCCAGCCAGCGGCAGACATCGCCGAGCGAGGCGACGTAGTTGCCGTGGTTGCTCATCAGCGGCGGCATCAGGAAATTGGGCAGGCGCACATCACCGGCCGGCCCCAGCCAGAGGAAGCGGTCCGCGTCTGACCGGCTGTGCGCACCGGCGGCTCGGGATCGTCCCGCCAGTCGGGCAGCAGCCGGTCGAGGCCGATCGGATCGATCACCGCGCCGGACAGGATGTGGGCGCCGACCTCGGAGCCCTTTTCCAGCACGACGACCGAGAGGTCCGGCGCGAGCTGCTTCAGCCGGATCGCCGCCGCCAGGCCCGCCGGGCCGGCGCCGACGATGACCACGTCGAATTCCATCGATTCGCGTTCACCGGCTGACGGCATGATCAGTGATTGTTTCGCTGATGGAGGAAGTCCCGGCGACCGGGCCCATAAGGCCCTTGTTTGCCATTGTACGAATCCCTGTCAACTCCACGCTGACAAACAAGGCAAGCCAATGCGTTTCCACTATTTCACATCTTGGCAACGTGCAGCGGATTGCAATTGAGCCAATTGAGCAAACGGCATGGAAGGAAGTCATAAGCGCGCTGGTTGCCAGTCCTTAGTCCTGGCCTCTCAATCTGGCCGCGATGCGAGGGGCTGCGATGTCGACCGCGATGGGAGAGCGGGTCCGCGGATCACTCCGCTCATCCATACTATCGTCGGCCGGGTTTCCGCCGACCGCTTGACCGACCAGCGCACCGGCATCCCGTATCAAGCTTCCTCCGCGGGTCGCGTTGCATTCCTTATGTGTCCTCTGCGGAGCCTCGAATCCCCGCAACCGTGAACGTGGCCAATGCCAGTGCCGCCGCTGCAATCAGAAAGAGAAGTTGCGGCTCTCCGTGGTCGAGCAGCGGGCCGATCACCAGCGGGCCAACGAGCGAACCGCCGTCCAGCCCGGAATAGACTGTTCCGAACGTCTTGCCGAGATTGTCGCGCGGGGCAGCTTGCCGGATGAGCAAGTCGCGCGAGGGAAGGGTCGCGCCGACGAACACGCCAGCCAGCAGCAGGAAGCCGACTATCAGCACAAGTGGCAACCCGGTATATGCAAGCGGCAGCACGCATACGGCCGAAGCAATCATTCCCAGGATCGCAATTTGGTGATGGCGGCCAAAGCGGTCGGCAACCACGCCGCCGATCAGCGTGCCGCCGATAGCCCCGAACTGAAGCGACGCGATAGCGAAAGTCGCCATCGCAAGCTGCACACCGTAGCCTTCCGTCAGAGCCGAAACGGTGAAGTTCATGAGGCCGGCAAGAGCCAGGGAACTCAAGAAGAAGAACCCAAATCCGAACAAGACAACCGGCAAGGTCAGAATCGTCAGGAAGCTCAGCTTCCTTGCCGGTATGGAGTTCGGATGGCTCTCCTTCGTAGCGGTCCTCTGACGGTCGGCGCGAAGTGACGCCAGGTTCAGCGAAACCGTGACGGCGATGATCAGTCCGAGCACTCCGGCGCCGATCAGCGCGACGCGCCATCCCCAGTAGGTCGCAGCCAGGCCGACGGCTATTGGCGAAAGCGCAAAGCCGAGCGATCCAGCGACTGAATGCGAGGCAAAAGCCCGCCCTTGCCGTTCCCGGCTTATCCGCCGGCTAAGTATCGACAAATCCGAGGGATGGTAGACGGTGTTGCCGATCCCTGCCGCGAACACCAGCGGAAACAACACCGGGAGGGAGGGCGCGAAGCCCATGGCGAGAACTGCCGCCGACTGCAACGTGATCCCCGCTAGTAGAAGACGGTGAGGGCCGAAGCGATCGACCAACATGCCGGCGACCACCTGGCCCGCACCCGATGTCGCAAAGAAGAGCGTCAGAAGCAGCCCGAGCTCCGTGAAACTGACATCAAATTCCGTCTTCATGAGTGGCAGAAGTGGCGCCAGGGCGAGCAGCAGGAAATGGCTGGTGAAGTGCGCCAAGCCCACGACGCCGATCGTCCGCAAATCTTCCCTGGTGCTGACGCCGGTCGAGGCTGAGTTCACTGTGGTCAAGATTTGCCTTGCTGACGCCGCGAATGTGGACGCCGCACGAGCGCGGCATTGTCCCAACCTTCGACGATGACAAACTGAGATGAACGATGATCGCAGCTTCCGCAAGATCACTGCTCGGGCTGCGCTTCCTCCGGTCCAATAATAAGACCGGCGTCTCGGTGATCGACTATTGCGGCAGTGCTGAACGCGGCGTTGTAGTGGCCGGTGCGCCCTATCAGGGCCCTAAGCCGACCGGCCGGCGTGAGCGGCTACAGGACCAAGGACGGCTTGCTGATGCTGGGGGCCTTCAACTCCGTCAGAATCGGGGGCTCCGGGAAGCGCTTGAACACTCTGAATTCGCGACCCTGAAGACGAGACCCGATCTTTGGGAGGGGGCTGAGGATACGAGGCCACGGTTGTTGCTGAGCGTCTGAAACGGGTGGGCTCCGTGAACCGATGCTGTAGCGAACATCCATGCGATTTCCCGTGTGAAGGAACCGGGCGACGCTATAGCGCCGCCCTATAGAGCCGCTCAGCATACGCTAGTTGTTCGCGTCTCTTTGCCGTGCGACACACCTTTTGGTTTATGGGTCTGGCCATCCGGGCGTAGAGCGCGCGGCTGAAACACGAGCCTAGCCGAGCGGTCGTGATCGGCCGGGGATGGCTGAAGTTGGGGCGAGGCAATGTCCATGGATAATCTGCCGAGCCACTCCCGCGCCGCCGTGCTTCGCCATTTCGGCGAGGCGCTGAAAATCGAGGACGTGCCGGTGCCCCGGCAAATCGAGGCGGGGGCGATTCTGGTACGCACCGAGGCCTGTTCGATCTGCGGAACCGATGTCCACCTGTGGCAGGGCTCCCTGGCGCTCAAGGTCGATCTGCCAGTAATTCTCGGCCACGAAATGGTCGGGCGGATCGTCAGGCTGGGTTCGGGGGCGGAGCGCGACAGCGTTGGGCAGCCGCTCCGTGAAGGCGATCGCATCGTTTGGACACACACAGCCTGCGGTCATTGTTTCTATTGTACGGTCGCTCGCCAGCCGACGCTTTGCGACAACCGCCGCGCCTACATGTACGAGAACATGGAGAAGCCGCCGCATCTGCTCGGCGGGTTCTCCGAATACGGCTACGTGCTGCCGGAATCCGGGCGCATCCGCGTGCCCGACAACGTGCCGAACGATCTCGCCAGTCTGTCGAGTTGCGCCTTCCGTTCGGTGATGAACGCCTTTGACAATCTCGGCGGAATCGCGCCCGACGAGACGGTCGCGATCCAGGGCGCGGGACCGCTCGGACTGCTGGCGACGGCGCTCGCGGCAACCGCCGGCGCGCGCCGGGTTATCGTCATCGGTGCACCGGACGGCCGCCTGGCGCTGGCGGAGAAGTTCGGCGCGACCTCCACCATCTCGATCGAGCGGCAAGACGCTGGGGCGCGACTGGCCGCAGTGCGCGAGGCAACCGACGGACGCGGGGCCGACGTGGTCATGGAATTCACCGGCCACCCGGCCGCCTTCGGCGAGGGACTGGAGATCGTGCGCAAGGGTGGCCGCTACCTGATCGTCGGCCAACTTGGCGAAGGTGCAACCGAGATCAAGCCGTCGACCATCGTGAAGAAGAACATTCGCGTCATCGGCTCCTTCTCCGGCGACGCGCGGAGCTACTGGAAGGCGCTGACTTTTGTTTCCCGGCACATGGACGACATCCCTTTCGGCGCCATGATCTCCAATCGCTACCGCCTCGACGACGTGAACGAAGCGCTGGCGCGCATGAAGCGGCTGGAGGAGATCAAGCCGGTGATCGAGCTGGTTTAGAACATGGCTGTCGGGCAGACACGCAGTTTCGACAAGGACAATCGCGGCCCCCTTGACGGCGTGCGCGTGCTCGACCTGTCGCGCCTGGTTGCCGGCAACATGGCAACGCTGCTGCTCGCCGACTACGGCGCCGACGTCATCAAGATCGAACATCCGGAAAAGGGTGACGACCTGCGCCGCTGGCGCGCCGAGGGCATTGAGACGTTCTGGAAGGTTTACGCGCGCAACAAGCGCTCAATGGCGCTCGATATCCGCAAGGATGGCCGGGACGTATTCCGGCGTCTGGTGGAGAGCGCGCAGGTGCTCGTCGAGAACTTCCTGCCCGGCACGCTTGAGAAGTGGGGCTATGGCCCGGACGCACTTCACGCGATCAATCCTGGCCTGGTGATCCTGCGCATTTCCGGTTGGGGTCAAGACGGACCGTGGCGTGACCGGCCAGGCTTCGGCACGCTGGTCGAGGCGATGTCGGGCTACGCATTTCTCAACGGCTTCGCCGACCGGCCGCCTTTGTTGCCGCCGCTGGCAATGGCCGACATGGTTGCAGGACTCTACGGCAGCTTCGCCACGCTGACGGCGCTCCGCGTCGTCGAGCGTGGCGGCAGGGGGCAGGTGATCGACCTGTCTCTGTTCGAGCCCATGCTCTCGCTGGTGGCGAGCGAGGCGGTCAAGCATCGCGTGACCGGCGACGTGACCATGCGCTCGGGCAATCAGGCGCCGCACACCGCACCGCGCAACGTCTACACCTGCTCCGATGGCGGCTTCCTCGCCATGTCCGGTTCGATGCAATCGATGGCCGAGTTGATCCTCGAAACCATCGGTCGGCCGGAGCTGAAAAGCGATCCGCGCTTCCGCACCAATGACGATCGCGTCGCCAATCGCGACGAACTCGACGCCATCATTGGCGCCCACGTCGGCAAGCGAAGCCTCGCCGAGAACCTCGCCGCCTTCGGGGAGGCGGGCGTGCCGGTAGCGCCGGTCGTGTCGATGGCGGACCTGATGACCCATGACTATGTACTCGGGCGTGGCGCGCTGACCGAGTTGGAGGACCGCGACCTCGGTTCGGTGCCGATGCACGAGATCGTGCCGCGGCTCGACCGCACGCCTGGCACCTTCCGCCGGCCGGCGCCGGCGCTCGGCGAGCACACCGAGGAGATTCTCACGGAACTCGGGTTCGGCCCGTCGCGCAAGGAAGCGATCGCTTGACCCGACGCGCCCTGCCGCTGTGGCGGTCCATGCTGTTCGTGCCAGTGCTGAACGAGAAGTTTCTGGCCGGCGCGCCATCGCGCGGCGCCGACTGCATCCAACTCGACCTTGAGGATTCCATCCCCGTTGCCCGCAAGGCCGAGGCGCGAGAGGCCGTAAAGACAGCGGCGGATTTCCTTGCCGGCAAAGGCGTGGACGTCGTTGTCCGCATCAACCGCCCGTGGCGGATGGCGGTGGCCGATATCGAAGCGTCGGTTGGGCCGTCAGTAACGGCACTGAACCTGCCCAAGGTGCCCGACGCCGGCCATGTGCGCGCCGTCGCCGAGATCCTTGACGAGTTGGAAGCGGAGCGCGGGTTGGCGAACGGTCATACGCGGCTCGTCATCATGATCGAGACCGCCGGCGGCCTGATCAACATGGCCGAGATCGCGGCCGCATCCGAGCGCATCGTTGCAATGACCGTCGGCGCAGAAGACCTGGCGCTGTCGATGGGCATGGAGGTGGTCGAGGACGCCCTCTACGTGCCGAACGTGCAGGCCGTGGCGGCCGCGCGAGCGGCGGGCATCCTGCCTATCGGCTATGTCGGCACGGTCGCGGACTACCAGGACGCGGCGCGCTACCGGCAGATTGCCGAGCGGGCGCGCCGTCTCGGCTTCGCCGGCGGTTTCTGTGTCCACCCGACGCAGGTGCCGATCCTCAATGCGGCGTTCAGCCCGTCCGAGGCCGAAGTGGTCGATGCGAAGGCGTTGATCGCCGCCTACGACGCGGCGCTGGCGACCGGCAAGGGCGCGGTGAACCACGGCGGCAAGATGATCGACCAGCCTGTAGCAGACCGGGCCCGAGCACTGCTGACCCGGCACGCCTCCATCACTGCCCGCAAGGCGACCTGACGCCCCGCTTTCCAGGTTGGGTTGGGATTCTCGAGCCGCCGCCGCTACAGTAGCTCTCATGAACCTGCGCGACCTTCGCTATTTCGTTGCCGTCGCCGAAAGCGGCTCGATTCTGGCAGCCTCGGAGAAGCTGCATGTGGCGCAGCCCTCGATAAGCGTGCGCATTCGCGCGCTGGAGAGCGACCTTGGCGTGGCGTTGTTCGAGCGGCGGCCGCGCGGCGTGGTGATGACCGCCGAGGGCGAGGAACTGCTGATTCACGCGCGGCTGATCCTCGGTTCCGCCGAGACGGCGCGGGAGAGCCTCCGCCGCCATGCCAACAGCCCGGTGGGAACGGTGAATTTCGGCGTGCCGACGTCGCTCGCCGCCGTGCTCTCCGTTCCGCTGGTGGAGCAAACGCTGGCGACGCTGCCGAACGTGCGCCTGCGCATCGTCGAGAGCATGACCGGTTACATCATCGACTGGCTGCGCGGCGGGCAGCTCGATCTG
The DNA here is from genome assembly GCA_963798195.1 of uncultured Alphaproteobacteria bacterium. GTDB lineage: Bacteria > Pseudomonadota > Alphaproteobacteria > Rhizobiales > Kaistiaceae > CAVSRC01. Next base: position 7,694 of record CAWCSF010000012.1, read on the forward strand.
GGATTGGTCTTCGTCGATACCGCGATTTCCGGCGTGCAGACGGAAAAGCTGCTGAACGAGGAGCTGCACCTCGCCGCCGGCACGCCGGAGGCGCTGAAGAAGCTCACCAATGCGCGCGGCGAAGTGCCGATGGAGAAGCTGGCCGAGGTGCCGCTGATCCTGCCGACGGAGCGCCACGGCCTGCGCTCGTTGATCGACCAGCACCTGCGACGTCACGGCGTCTCATCGAAAGTCATCATCGAGATCGACGCGTTCCTTCAGATTCAGCGGTTGGTGCAGCGCGGCCACGGCATGACGATCCTGTCCCTGGCGGCGCTGCATGAATCGCCGCTGACGCCGCCACTGGTGACGGCGCGCATCGTGCGGCCAACCATCGAACGCACGGTGTCGCTGGCCCATGTGGACGATCGGCCGCTGACCAAAGCGGCGCGTGAAGTGGCTCGGCTGGCAGCCGCACTCCTCCGCGGCCAGGCGGCGGAGCCCTGGTGGCACGCCAAGCCGACGACCTCCTGACCTTCCAGCTATAGCGCTCCGCTATAGACGCGCTGCTGAAACGCTAGTGTCGCCGCTCGGCGCCGCGTGCGAACAATGCCCTTCCGGAAACGCCGAGGAAAAGAACAATGGCTGTCAGCGCGAAAACCCTCGAAATCCTGCGCAAGGTGCGCACGTCGGATGTGACCGACGCGCTCGATTCGCTGGGTTATATGAACACCTACGAGATGGATCCGCGCCTCAGGCCGCTGTTTCCGGGCATCTTCTTCGCCGGAATCGCCTCGACTGCCGAGTATCGCGTCGTCAACCGCCCAATTCCGCGCCTCAGTTACGAGGAATTCGACGAGCGCCAGTACAAGAAGGGACCGGACGGAAAGGGCGCGCCGGACGCGCTGTGGAAGGGCGGCAACCCGATGGGCGCGCCCGACGAAGTGCAGGTGATCGACACGCAGCTCTCGCGCTGCGGCTTGCTCGGCTCAAACAACGTGCTCGACGCCAAGATCAAGGGCACGGTCGGTTTCATCATTGACGGCGCCTGCCGCGACTTCGACCGAGTGCATCAACCAGCAATCGCCGGTGTTCTGCGCCATTCGCTCCATGCGCCACATGGCCGGACGGCTGGAACTCGCCACCGTCAACCAGCCAATCAATTGTGGGGGCGTTCTGGTGCGGCCCGGCGATGGCGTCATCGCCGACGACGACGGTATCGTGGTCGTGCCGATGGAGGACGCTGACGAGATCGCCAAACGCGCGTGGCGGGTTCAGGACAAGGACCGCCGCATGCGCCGCGCCTTCTACGAGAAGCTCGGCATGCCTTACGACAAGACGGTGGAGTTGGAAGAACGGCCCTGGTGAGCGGTCGGAGCGATCGTGAAAAGGCGCCGCTACGCGCGGCGCCCTTTCGTCATGCTTTGGGCAGATAGGGAATCGTTCCAGCCAGATCGGTATCGTCGATCAGCTGAAAGCGGCTCGCACTGCCACGCCGGCGGGCGTCGGCGAACGGTGCGTAGCCGGGATCGTTGACGAAGTCCTCGGCGTCCTTCGTCGACGGAAAAGCCATGATGGCGACCAGGGTCGTCTCGAGCGGTTTGCCCTCGAGCGTCTGCACGTTGCCGCTGCGCGAAAGATATTTGCCGCCGTGCTTGTGCACCAAATCGTGCACCGAGGCGGCGTAGGCGGGGACCCATTCGTCGTTGGTCACCTTGATGTCTGCGATCACATAAGCCGTCATGCTTTGTCTCCTGGGGGTGGGTGCTCGGTCTGGCTCCGGGTTACCGGCAGCCTGACCGAGCACTCGCAGACGGTGGACGGGATGCTCCAGTCCACGAACTGTACCTCGCCGGTACAAACTCTGTACTGGTCGCGAACCGATGCCGCGGCTAACGTCCGCCCTCAACCCACTGGGAAAGTCTCTCCGTGACACAACCTGGCTACAAGCAGTTCTGCCCGCTCGCCATGGCCGCCGAGGTGCTCTGCACACGCTGGACCATGGTCCTGATGCGCGAACTGATCGCCGGAACGACGCGGTTCAATGACCTGCGGCGGGGCGTACCGAAAATGTCGCCGACGCTGCTGTCGCAACGGCTGAGGGAACTTGAGGCGGCCGGCATCATAGAGCGGAGGGCGCTCCGCTCCGAGAAGGGCGTCTTCGAATACCACCTGACCCTTGCGGGCAAGGACCTCCGACCGGTAGTCGAGGCCATGGGTTTCTGGGGGCAGAAGTGGATCGAGGCGCGCCAGTCCCTCAAGAACCTCGACCCGTCCCTGCTCATGTGGGACATGCGACGCAACCTGAACCCGTCACCGCTGCCTCACAGGCGCACGGTGATACAATTCCTGTACCCCGAGCTACCTCTATCGAAGCGGTTCTGGTGGCTGGTGATCGAGCCGCACGGCGAGGTGGACCTCTGCTGGTCGGACCCGGGGTTCGATGTCGATCTCTACGTCTCGACGGACCTGCGCACCATGACATCGATCTGGATGGGGGTGACGACGATCGCAAAGGAAAGCGCAAAGATCGAATTGACGGGCGACCGGGACATCGCCAGCACGATGCAAACCTGGCTCGGGCTCAGTCCGTTCGCGGTCGTGCCCAAGCAGGCTTCGGCCGCCTGACGGTCCTACGCCACCAGCTCCAGCATCAGGCCCCAATCGCGCGCGTCGGGCCGCTCCGGCAGATGGAGGAGCGAACTCGGTTGGACCGTGATCGGCGCGCCCGGCGCCTGCCAGACGCCCTCGCGCGGGTCGAACCAGCTCGGGCGATAGGTCGCCGCCGGCAGCGCGCCGCGAACAATCGCGTTGCGCTCGCCGTCCCGCTCGAAATAGAGCAGGAAGAGATCGCGTTCCGGCGCGCGGGCGCAGTAGGACCAGCCGTAGTAGGAAACTGTATCGCCCGTCTTGCTGGGGACAACCAGTTCGGCGTCGGGCTCGAGCGCGCGGAAACGCGTGCCACGGACGAAGGCGAAGGTCTTCAGGTGCTGCACCTGATCGGACGAACGCCACTGGAAGGCGTCCCACATCTTGTGCAGCGACTCGTCCTCGGTGTCGGCCTGCCAGATACCCTCGCAGCCATAGATGAAGCCGGCGAAGCCGCCGGAGAGGAAGCTGCCGTAGAGGCCGGAGCGGACGTAGGCTTCGTCGGCTTCCGAGTTCGGCGTGACGCGCAGCGGATACGGCGTGCCGAGCTGGTGCAGGCCAGCGTAGTAGGGTTCGCCGTTGAGCGCCGGCTTCTTCGGCTCGGAACGATGGATCTCGGTCAGATACCAGTAGGTATGGTGCTCCCGCACATTGCCGATCTGGTGAACGTCCAGCCACCTGCATTCGTCCGGTCCCCCGAAGTTGACCAGCGTCGAAGGGTTCGGGTTGGCGGAAAGCAGCGTGCCGAAAGGCGGCTTGCCCCAGCGGTCGACGACAAGATTGCAAGCTTCGTTGTATTCGCGGGCGGTGATCGTCTGGGCGAAATAGTCGTAGTGGATCGGCGACAGGATCGCGATATTCGCTTGCAGGCGCGCGAACAGGTACTGGACGTAGCGAGCGTAGGAGATCGGCCAGTCGTAGAACTTCTTCCACGCCTGCCCCGTGTCGCGGCGCGAGGCCTCGATGAAGGGAACGAAGCCAAGCGCGTTCAGGTAGTCGATCTTCTTGTCGAGGACCTTGAAGTAATCGGGATTGATGCGGTCCATGTCCGGGAAGACATCTTCGAAGCCCGGCACCTTGCCGGGAAATTCGAACGGGCGGCCACCCTCGTTGTGCATGTCCTTGGCGCTCTCGGTGCCGGGCTGGCCCCACGCGGCGCGAACCCATGTGCCGTCCGCCATCTGCAAACTGCGCGGCTTGCCGTCGTTCGCCCACGCCGGGTGCATCGCCATGATGCCGACCGAGTTGAAGCCCTGCTTCTTGCGGTAGTGGACGTAGTCGTTCAGCGTCGCGCCCTTCGCGAGCGGCTTCGGATCGTCTGTCTCGGCAAGCGGGAAACGGAAGCTCGGCACCGACCACCAGGTATCGCCGAGAAGGAAGAACGGCGTGCCGTCGGCATATTGCAGGCCACGGCCATCCGGCGTTGCCACAACCATGCCGCGGCGGTTTGGATTTTCGGCGAGTTCCGCCTCACTCCACGGCACCGCCTCGAACGAACCGCTCTTGCCGGCGAGGCCGGTGTCAGCGGGCGCGCTTCCGCTTTTCCAGCGCCACGTGCCGGGCGCGATCGCCATGACGCGGACGACGAAATCGATGCCGCCGTCCCAGAACCCATAGACACGTCTGGCGAAGCCAGGGCCTTCGAGATCGACCCAGACCTCGACCTCCGTGTACGGATTGCGATAGGCGCCGGTCGCGCGCAGCGGGATGTCGATCTTTGTCCAGACGTGGTGGCGGTCCATTCCGTCCTCCCCTTCTTGTTTCTTGCTGTTGTCAGTCTGCCCGGATCATCCGCCCTACAAGATCGACAGCCGAGGCGAGGCCGTCGATCCGCGCGGTGCCGGTGCCGACGATATCGAATGCGGTGCCGTGGCCGGGCGTGGCGATCGGAACCGGCAGGCCGGCGAGCAACGTTACCGCCTTGCCAAGCCCCATCAGCTTGAGCGCGATCTGTCCCTGGTCGTGGTACATCGTAACGATCGCATCGATGCCGCGCGTGTCCGCCTGCGGAAAGACGGTATCGGCGGGGTATGGCCCCTCGACGCGCAGTCCTTGCGCCTTTGCCTCATCGATCGCCGGTGCGATGACATCGATCTCCTCGCGGCCGAAGGCGCCGCCCTCTCCGGCATGCGGGTTGAGCGCGGCGACTGCGATATGCGGATCGGCATTGCCGGATTGCTTCAGCGCGTTGGCGATCAACGAGATCGCGGCGCCGATGCTCTTCCGCGTGATGAGATCGCCGACGGCGCGGAGAGGCACGTGCGATGTGACGCGCGAGGTCCACAGGTCGCCGAGAATGTTGATCTCGCCGCACGGGCCCTTCGAAGCCGAGGTGCTTGACGGCGAAGTCGAGCTCGTCGCCGGCTGCATGACCGGCGTCGCGCATGGCCTGCTTGTTGAGCGGCGCATAGACGATGCCATCGACGGCGCCGCCCTGGCTGGCATCGAGCAGGAACGAGAGCGAGTCGAGCACTTCCCGCCCGGCGTCTGCGGAGACGTGCCCGATGGGCGGATCGATGGCGCAGTGACGGTGCAGGAATAGCCACGGCTCATTTGCGGCGCGCGCATCCGAGAGGCTCGCGACAGTTGCGAACGGGCCACTCGCGCCGACTGCCGCGCGCCCGCGCTCGAAAACGGCGCGATCGCCGACGACCACAATGTGGATATCGGACGGCACCGCGCGCTCCGCCATCAGACGGGCGACAATTTCCGGGCCAATGCCGGTGCGGTCGCCTATGAAGAGCGCCAGGATTTTCGCCATGTTCCGCCGTTTCCACCCCGTTTTCCGTCGCCGTCTATGGGCTTGTAATTTGTAATTATGAGTTTCCAGCGATAGGCTGCGCGAGTCAAGACGAGGCGGTGACGGGTGTGATCCCGGCCGTCGCTGGGAGGAAAGACGATGGCGGCAAACGGCAAACCGACGCTTGGCTTCATCGGCCTCGGCATCATGGGAACGGCGATGGTCGAGCGGCTGCTGGCGCGCGGAAACACCGTCACCGTGTGGAATCTGGAGCCGGAGCGCATCCCGCCGATGGTGGAGAAGGGAGCAGTCGCGGCCGCTTCGCCGCGCGCCGTCGCCGAGGCAAGCGATGTGGTGATGCTGTGTGTGCTCGACACGACGGCGGTCGAATCGGTCGTATTTGGCAAGGAGGGTGTCGCCGAGGCCGGCAGCGCTGACAAAATCATCATCGATCACTCCACGGCGATGCCGCTGCCGACTGCCGACATGGCGAAGCGGCTGTTCGATCAAACCGGTGCGCGCTGGATCGACGCGCCGATCTCCGGCGGCCCCGCGTTTGCGCGCGAGGGCAAACTGACCGTGATGGCCGGCGGCGATGAGGCAGCGTTCAACACCGTGCTGCCGATCCTGCATGACATCGCCCAGAACGTGACACTGATGGGGCCAGCCGGCGCTGGGCAGATGACCAAGGTAATCAACCAGGGCATCTGCGGCGTTACCTACGTGCTGATGGCCGAGGTGCTGCGGCTCGCCGAGAAGGGCGGCATCGACGCGGCGCGGATTCCCGATTGCCTGACCGGCGGACACGCCGACAGTACCCTTCTCCACTTCGCCTATCCGAAGATGCAGAAGCGCGACTTCGAGCCGCCGGCCAGCCTGACGCGGCAGATGCTGAAGGACCTGCACAATGTTGGTAGCGAGGCGGAAAGGCTGGCGCTCGACCTTCCGCTGATCCGCTCGGCCGAGGAGCGCTTTCGCAAGCACGCGGAGGCCGGAAACGCGATGCGGGAAACCTGCTCTGTGTACGAACTCTACAATCCGCAAAAGGACTGAGTGGCGACCATGCGCATCGAGCGGCAATCGCTGCATCTGGAGATCATGCGGCGCGTGCGCGACATGATCGTTGAGGGCCGCTGGCCGCCGGGGGCGCGCATACCGGAGCTGGAGGTCTGCGCAGAGCTCGGCATTTCGCGGACGCCGCTGCGCGAAGCGCTGAAGGTACTGGCGTCTGAAGGCCAGGTGGAGCTGTTACCCAGCCGCGGGGCGTTGGTGAAGCGCGTCTCGCCGGACGAGGCCCGCGACATGCTCGAATTCATGGGAGAACTGGAGGCGTTCGCCGGGACGAAGGCCTGTGCAAATGCGTCGGCGACAGCGATTGGAGCCATCGCGAATCTGCACGCCGAGATGGTCGGCCACTATGCGGCGGGACGTCGGCGCGACTACTTCCGCACCAACCAGGCGATCCACGACGCGATCGTTGCCGCGGCCGGCAGCCCGACGCTGGCGGAAACGCACGGGACACTTTCGGCTCGGCTGAAGCGGCTGCGTTTCGCCGGTAGCGACTCGACGAACTTCTGGCGTCAGGCGGTGGACGAACATGAGCGCATGATTACCGCCCTGACGCAGCGCGACGGCGCTGCCCTCGCTGGCATCCTGCGCGAGCATGAGGCCAACACCTGGAAGCGCATCCGTGCCGCCGTGGAGGCCGCCTGGGCGGAGCCGGTGGAGATACCGCCGCGTCAGCGGCGGAGCGCTTAGGCGATCAGCCGTTGCCCGGCTGCTTGCCGGCGCTGATCGACGGCGCGAGACCGTTGGTGAAGTGCTCGCGGATAAGCGTCGACAGTAGCGGCCCGTCGCGCTTCGCCAGAGCGGCGAAGATGCGGGCGTGCTCGTATACCGCTTCCATCCAGCGTTCGGGTCGGAGGTTCGCCATGGCACGCGACCGCTCGACCCGCGGCAAGAGCATCTCCCACGAACCGGTGAGCACCGGATTGCCGGCGGCCTCGACGATGAGGCGGTGAATGGTGTGGTTGACGCGCAGGTATTCGGCGCGCTCACCGCGCTGATGCAGGCCAACCATCTCGTGGTGGAGCGAAGCGATCTCGGCGACCTGTTCCTCGCTGATGCGCTTGCAGGCGAGCTCGCCAGCGAGCCCTTCCAGGGCGCCGAAGACATCGTACAGATCGGCTATCTCGGTGGCATCGAGTTCGGCGACTATGACGCTACGGTTGGGCAGAAGCTTGACCAGGCCTTCGGCGGCGAGTGTGCGGAACGCCTCCCGGACCGGCGTGCGCGAGACGCCAAGCTGCGTGCACAGCACGACCTCGCGCAGGCGCTCGCCAGGTGTGAGTTCGCCGGTCAGAATCATGCGACGGAGCGTCGTTACAGCATTGCCGTGCAACTCCCCGCGCCGCGGCGGACGCATCGCCGCGGCTGATCGCCTTGCGGCAGTGCTGACATTGACAGTCTGGCCCATATTCGCCCCTGAAGTGTCCTGTATTCCGCGCCGTCTGCGGGCATGCCTGCTCACCACAGCGGTCATTCTTGCATACAAGATTGCCTAACATGTGGTACCGTCGCGGAGTTCTGGTTCTGCGGCATTCCGCCGCCAAAAGCAACGAAGCGCCGGGCCAAGCTCCAGCGCCATCAACGGGAAACGCGCTTGGATACGCTTTCGGAAGGAAGTCAGGGGGCCGAGACCAGCCTGCCACTCGACGGCATCAGGGTACTCGACCTCAGCCAGGTGATGGCCGGGCCCTATTGCTGCATGCTGCTGGGCGACATGGGCGCGGACGTCATCAAGGTCGAACCGCCCGGCGTCGGCGACCAGGCGCGCAAATCGATGGAATACCGGCGCAAGGGCGAAGACAGCCCGGGTTTCCTCGCGCTCAACCGCAACAAGCGCAGCATCGCGCTCAACCTGAAGTCCGAGGCGGGACGCGAAGTCTTCCGGGAGCTCGTGGTGACCGCCGACATCGTGGTCGAGAATGGTCGGCCGGGCGTGGCCAAGCGCCTCGGCGTTGACTATCCAACGCTGAGCGCGAGCAATCCACGGCTGATCTACGCCAGCATCTCGGGGTTCGGCCAGACCGGCCCTTGGGCCGACCGGCCGGGCTTCGACCTGATCGCACAGGCGATGTCGGGTGCGATCAGCGCAACCGGATTGCCAGGGCAGGAGCCGGTGAAATCCGACGTACCCTTCGCCGATCTCGGCGCGGGCATGTTCGCGGTCTACGGCATTCTCAGCGCGCTCATCGGACGCGAGCGCAGCGGACGTGGTCAGTTCGTCGACGCATCGCTGTTCGAGGCCGCGCTCGGACTTTCGATCTGGGAGACGACGGAATTCTGGGCGACTGGCAAGCCGCCCGGGCCGCTCGGCACCGCCAACCGCATGAGCGCGCCCTATCAGGCGGTGAAGGCGTCCGACGGCTATTTCGTCTTCGGCGCGGCCAACCAGAAACTCTGGATCCAGCTATGCGAAACGCTGGCACGCGACGACCTGATGAGCGATCCGCGCTTCATGACGAACACGACGCGGATGAAGCATCGGGAAGCGCTGATCGCGGAGCTGGGCAAGGACTTCCGCAAGCGGACGGTGCATGAATGGGTCGAGAAGCTGCTCGCGGTCGGGGTGCCAGCGGCGCCGATATATAATTACGAACAAGCACTTAGCGCCGAGCATACGGCGGCGCGGAACATGGTGATGCACGTGCCGCATCCGGTCGAGGGCACCTATCCGAGCCTTGGCTTCCCGGTGAAGCTGAGCGGTACGCCGCAGCAAGTGCGCTTGCCGCCGCCGTTGTTGGGGCAGCACACCGCCGAACTGCTGGCCGAGATCGGCAGGGCCGACGACCACGACGACCTCGCCGGGCGCGGAGCCTTCTCGCCGTGAGCGACGGCGCGGTGCGCTTCGCGCAAGACGGCAAGGTCGGGCGGATCACGTTCGACCGGCCGGCCGCGCGCAATGCCATGACCTGGGAGATGTATGCCCAACTTGGCGAGATTTGCGCGCGCCTGACGGCGGAGCGCAGCGTACGCGTGGTCGTGTTTCGCGGTGCAGGCGGCAAGGCGTTCGTCGCCGGCACGGATATCGGCGGTTTCGTCGATTTCACCTCCGGCGAAGAGGGCGTCTCCTACGAGAACGAGATGGATCGGTATCTGGGCGCGGTCGAGGCGCTGCCGATGCCGACCGTCGCTGTGGTCGAAGGCTATGCGGTCGGCGGCGGGCTCGCGATCGCCGCCGCCTGCGACTTCCGCGTCGCGACACCGGATGCGCGCTTCGGGACGCCGATCGCCCGCACGCTCGGCAACTGCCTGTCGGCGAAAGGTTATGCCCGCCTCGCCTCGGCGCTCGGGATCGCGCGGGCGAAACGGTTGCTGCTGCTTGGCGAGATGATCGGCGCCGAAGAGGCGAAAGCGGCTGGTTTTCTGTACGAGGTCGCCCCTCCGGATCAGGTCGAGGCGGTGGTTGACGATCTTTGCGAGAAGTTGGTGAAGAATGCGCCGCTAACGCAGGAGGTCAGCAAGGAAGCCTTGCGCCGGCTGGCCTACGCTAACAGTCCCCCCATCGATGACCTCATCCGACGCATCTACGGCAGCCAGGACTTCCGCCGCGGCGTGCGCGCCTTCCTCGACAAGACTCCGCCGGAGTGGACGGGCGAGTAGCTCCGACGGCAGCCCCGCTTGGGTCCCCGCCTCCACGGGGACGACAGTAATTCATTGCTTCTTCCGCTCGTACAGCCGCGAGACGGACGCGCTGTCGGCCATGTCGTTGCCGGCCTTGGTGTATTCGGCGTAGCGGGCGACCGCCGCGTCGACGACCGGCAGGGTGACGCCGCGGGATTCGGCGAAGGCCTTCAGCGCCTGAAGGTCCTTGTTGAGCTGGCGGGCATAGCCGAGCGGCTTGCCGAAATTCTCGGCCTGCATCAGCGGGTAGATGCGCTGGAGGATGTTGCTGTCGGCGAGGCCGCCGGAGAGCGCCCTCGGCAGCAGCGCCGGATCGACGTTCGTCGTCTCGGCGAGAGCAAGCACCTCCCCCATCAACACGTAGCCAACGCCGACGATCGCCTGATTGAGCACCTTCGCCGTCTGGCCAGCGCCGACGGGACCAAGATGCGTGACGTTGCTGGCCACCTCGCCGATGACGGAACGGGCGCGATCAACGGCGGCGGTTTCGCCGCCGAGCATGATGGTGAGTTTGCCCTCCAGCGCCGCTGGCGGACCGCCCGAGACGGGCGCGTCAATCCAGTCCGCTCCAGTCGCCGCCTTGAGACGCCGCGCCAAGTCGATGGTGAGCTCCGGCGGGATGGTGGAAAAATCGATCAGCGTGTGTGCGCTGCCTTTCGCCTCGGCGACGCCGCCCGGTCCGAAGCAAACATCCTCCACCGCCGGGCCATCGAGTACACAGAGCATGACGATGTCGGAACCCGTGGCGACGGCGGCCGGCGTTTCCTTCGCCACCGCGCCGTGGCCCGTCACCAGCTTCAGCCGCTCGGGCGAACGGTTCCACGCCGCCACCTGAAAGCCCTGCTTCAGCAGGCGCTGGACCATGGCCGCTCCAAGCACGCCGATGCCGATGAAGCCGATACGCGGTTTGGTCATGCTGTGCCCTCAGGCGCCGATCCGATAGATCCGGACGGCGTTGCCATGGAAAAGCTTCGCACGATCCGCCGGCGGGAAATGGTCCGTGATCGTCAGGAAGCCGCCGAAGATCGTTGCGAATGTAGCGACCAGACTATCGACCGGGAAATTGCTCGCAAACATGCATCGGTCCACGCCGAACGTTTCGATCGTGTCGAGCACCACCGGGCGATTGGCCTCTACCGTCCACGGCTTTCCCGGCTGGCCCAGGCCTGAAATCTTGATGGCGACATTCGGAGCTTTCGCGAGCAGCCTGAGCGCATCGCGCCATCCCCCGAGACCCTCCGCGCTGCGGTCGGAGGGAAGCCCGGTGTGGTTCACGATGATTTGCGTCTCGGGAAATGCTTCGGCCAAGTCCAGCGCCTGACGGAAGTGCCACCAGGGCGTCTGGAGATCGAAGGACAGGCCGTGACGATGGAGCAGCGCGAAGCCACGCCGCCAGACCGGGTCCATCATCGAGCCTGACAGGTCGTCACTGACCTCGGCCGGCGATTTTGCGGCGCGCGGCTTGTGGCGGATGCCGCGGACGAGCGGGAATGCGCTTTGCGCCGCCAGCACCGCCTCGACATCGCCGCGATCGAGCCATGCCTGGCAGACCATGACGGACGGGAGGCCTTCGCGCGCGGCAAGCGCCTGCACCCACCGGGTCTCGCCGACGGGATCCTGCGGGTCCCACTCCGTCTCGACAAAGACGGTCCCAACAACGGTGAAGCCGGCGGTATCGCTTCGATAGTCGGCCGGAAGGTAGTTGCGCTTCAGCGCGCCGTAGTCGCCATAGCGAAACGGAATCGGCGGCTCGTCGCGCAACCACGGGAGGTAGTTGGCGCCGATGTCCCAGAAGTGCTGATGGGCATCGATGATCGGCAGGTCGTCCACGGGCGAAATCTCCGGCGGCTGGCCAGCGTATCAAAAGCAAACGGCGCCGGACGGAAGCCCGGCGCCGCGAAGTCCCTAGCCGGCGAAGCGCCGGTTCAGTTTTTCTTGCCGGCCTTCTTGTCGAGGTCCTTGTAGTATTTCTCCATCGCGTCGGCGTCGACGGTTTCGTCGTAGGCCCGGCCAAGGCTCTCGTAGTGACGGCGGCGCGCGCGCATGTCGGAGAGCATCACGGCCTTGGCGTGCACGGCCACTTCGGCCGCCACTTCGATCGGCACGACGACCGCGCCATCATTGTCACAGCCGACAATATCGCCCGGCCGCACCTGCGCGCCGCCAAATCCGATGATCCCCTGCTTCTCGACCGCCTCGATACGGCCCGGAATGATCGTACGGCCACGCCTGCGGCAGACCATCGGCGTGCGCTGCATCTCGACTTCGGCGGTGTCGCGGCATTCCCCGTTGGTCATGATGCCGACGGCGCCGCGGTGCATGGCGCCGAGCGTATTCTCCGAGCCCCAGACGCCAACCAACTCGGCGCTGCCGACATCCATGACGATGACGTTGCCGGGCTTCAGCTCCTGGGCGAAATCAAACGCGCCGCGGCCAACCTCGTTGAACCAGATGGCATGATCGCGGACGATTTCCTCAGTGGTGTCGAGCTTCCACATCGGGCGGTTCGCGGGAACGCAGCGCACCGTGTAGGCGACGCCCCAGAACTTCATGCCGTTCCAGAGGGGCCGAATTTCCGGATCGACAAGGCCGATGTTGAAGTAGCCGATGCCATCCAGCGCATCGCAGACGTCCACCACGCGCAGCGGTTCGTAGTATTTCCGGAGCGCGAAAGGGTCGACCTTCGCGGCGGATTTCCGGGAAGCTGTCTTGGCCATGTGCTTGAATTTTCCTCCCCCGAACGAGCGGGTCGCGGCACGTTGGCGGCCGTCTTCCCCCGTCGCTCGTTTATCGATCTTGTATGCAAGTTTTTTCTGTTGTCAAACGAGGTACGCCGGACGAGGGGTCGTATCGCCAGCGCCGCGGCTGATGAGGGAGGAATGCACGTGTCCGGAATTTCGGGGATTCAGACGACCGGAAAGGTCGCGTTCATCGGCACCGGCACAATGGGCCTGCCGATGGTCCGCAATCTCGCCAAGGCCGGCATCGCGGTGACCGCGTTCGATGCGCGCAAGGAGACGCGCATGGCGCTCGCAGCCGAGGGCATTGCCACGGCCGAGACGATCGCGGGCGCCGCCGCCGAGGCGCAAGCGGCCATCACCATGCTGCCCGACACGCCCGACGTCCGCGCCGTCTTTTTCGGTGACGGCGGCCTGGCGACGGCCCTTCCCTCCGGCGCACTGGCGATCGACATGAGCACCATCGCGCCGGCGGCGGCCGTGGAGCTCGGCGAGCATCTCGCCGGGCGCGGTGTCGCCTTTGTCGACGCGCCAGTAAGCGGCGGCGTCACCGGAGCGGAAGGCGGGACGCTGTCGATCATGGTCGGCGGGGAAGAGGCCGCCTTCGCCCGCGCGAAACCGCTGCTGATGTGCATGGGCAAGACAGTGCTGCACGCCGGACCGTTCGGGAGCGGTCAGGTGTTCAAGGCGTGCAACCAATTGATGGTGGCGAGCCACATCCAGGCGATGTGTGAGGCGCTCGCGCTGGGTCGCGCGCATGGCGCCGATCTGCCGCGCTTGCTGGCGGCGCTGCGCGGCGGCGCGGCGGGCTCGTGGATGCTCGACAATCTGGCGCCGAAGGTACTTGCACGGGACGCAAGTGCCGGCTTCCGCATTGACCTGATGCTCAAGGACCTGAAGCTCGCCAACGACGCCGCTTTCGCCAAGGGCGTGCCCCTGCCCGGCCTTGCGCTGGCGACGGCGCTCTACCTCGAGGCGCGGGCGCATGGCGAGGGCAGCAACGGCAACCAGGCGCTTTTTCGCACCTTCGACCGGATGACGAACCAGGAAGGACTAGCGGCGCGCGCCGCGCCTTGCCTTCGACGCCGGCCGCTTGGCAACCACCGACGTGCGCCGGGCAGTGCCATCGGCGATGCGGCGCACCGTATCCTGAAGGCTTGCGCGCCGGCGGAAATCCGCACCGATGTCGAAATGCTGGAGCAGCAGGCCGTCTGCACGATCGGCATGGCGATCGACCACGGCGGACAGGATCAGTCCGTGGTGGTCGATGAGGAAATCGTTGATGCCCTCGACGTTCATGATCAATTCGCGACGCTCGGTATGGGAGCGGCGAAGGAGCTCGGCGATCGCGGCATAGACGATCGACAGGGTCGGCGAATGGGCCGCAGCGACCAGCGCGGCATGAAAGGCGTAATCCGCCTCGCCGCCGCGCACCGGATCCTCGATCGTCTCGACGATCCGCTGGAAAGCGAGGCCAAGGCTCTCTAGATCCGACGGCGTGGCGCGCTCGCAGGCGAGACGCACGGCTTGCCGCTCCATGGCAATGCGCGCCTGCAACACGTCTTCAACGGCATTGGGCTCCTGCGCGAGCGCAAGCGCGAAGAACTCACCGAGCATGGAGAAATCCGGGCGGCGCACGACCGTGCCATGGCCGCGGCGAATCTCGACCGCCCCGATGGCGGCGAGCGCGCGCAACGCCTCGCGCACGAGCGGCCGGCTGACGCCCAGCGAGAGCGCCAACTCCCGCTCGGCGAGAAGGCGGTCGCCCGTCTTCAGCTTGCCGGAAATCAATTGGTCGCGGACGAAGCCGACCACGCGTTCGTAACCGCTTGTTCCCCCTTCCGCGAACCGCGTGACGGATATGTCCCTGGCCATGACGCCCTGTTTTGCCGAGCTCTTCGTTCTCGCGGCGCCAGAACGCCGCACCGACGAAGCATGTTTTTCGTACGCCCCCGGCCGCCGATTCGGCCAGCGCGTTGACAACCCCGAAGGCCGTCCTTACCATTGGTCTTACCACGGATAAGACCACGAATTCCACGACCAACTGTGGAAGCGGCCGGGAGGATCAGCGCGCCGATGGACGAAGCCCGCTCGCACCACACCATGGCAGTTCCACGTCGGGGCGCCGTTGGACTTGCCAACGATCACGCCGGGTTTCCGATGAAAGGGTTCGTCAGACAGCTGCTCGACGAGCACTGCGATGCGGTGATCGACGTCGGCGCCCAGTCCGAGACGCCGGTCGACTTTCCCGACGTGACGCGGAAAGCGATGGCGCTGATTACCGAGGGCAAGGTCGAGCGGGTCGTGCTCGTGTGCGGCACCGGCGCCGGCGCCTGCATTGCCGCGAACAAGACGCCGGGCATTCGGGCCGCCGTCGCCCACGACACTTTCGTCGCGCGCCAGGCCGTGGAGCACGACAACATCAACGTGCTGTGCATCGGCGCGTGGATCATCGGACCGCAAATCGCGGCCGACGTGGTGCGCACATTCCTGGCCGCAGAATTCCGAACCGAAGAGCAATTCCGCCGTCGCGTCGCCAAGCTCGACGCAATGGACCGCCGCATCGAATCGAACAGCGAGAGAGAGTGAACGCCATGAACAGCAAGAAGCGGAAAGAGATCCTCGACACGGTCTCCAAGCTCAGAGTCACGGATATTCGCGACGGCATGGACTGGGTTGGCTTGCACCACGTGGGCACCGTCGACCCCGAAATTCGCCCGCTGTGGCGCACCAAGGCGGCGGGTTTTGCCCGCACGTACCGGCATCTGCCAACGCAGCAGCGCGTGCCCGAGATGTCGCCCGACGACTATACCAAATGGGCGTACGAGTACTGGTACCGCCAGCTGTGGGACATGGGTGAATTTGGCGGTAGCGTGGGCGAAGGCGACTTCCTCGTCATCGACACGATGGGGCAGAAGACGCCAGCCGTCGGCTCGATGGATTCCATGGTCTGGGCCGCCAAGGGCGTCCGCGGCGTACTCACCAATGGGGGCGCCCGCGACACCGACGAGCAACTGACCCAGAAAGCCATGCCCTGCTGGTGCCGCTGGATCGTCCAGCCGATGTACCAGGGGCGCGTGGAGTTCGGCGGCCCGGATTCCATCGTCGAGATCGGCGACCAGACGGTGCGCCCGGGCGACCTGATCGTCGCGGACGGGGACGGCGCGATCGTGGTGCCGATCGAGGTGGTCGACGACGTGCTGAAGTACGCGATCCAGGAGTCCGAGAACGACCGGGTCGCGCGCAAGATGCTGTTCGACCACCTCGGGATTCCGCATGACAACTCGGTGAAGTCGGAGTTCAAGGTGCCGCCGCATCCTTACGCGATGACGCCGGAGAGACTGGCGCAGCGTCTGCCGAAGAAATGAGAGGTGGACGAGGCGCTTTCGGCGGTGGCGCTATATCGATCGGGTATAGCGCCGTGCCGAAAAAAGAATTGGTCAATGACGGCACGATGGAGAGGATGCAGCCGGGTATTTCCTCGCGCTGACACCTGCCGGCAGCAATCTGGGCAACGCACTTTTCTCATTCTTGTATACAAGAATGTGCTATACGGACGGTGTGACAGAATGAGGAGGACCAGCGTTCCGACCCGGCCATGCCGGCGAAGGAACGCGGTGATCAGCGGGCCGCACGCGAACGCCGCGGTCCGGCGAAAGGACAACAAGAACTGCCAAGCCAAGGAGCAAGGGAGGAACACATGCGCCGTGGCAATTTCCTGATTAAGACCGTAAGCGCGCTGGCTTTGATCGGCGCGGCCGTCGGCATGAGCATGGTGGCTGCGCCCCAGGCTGGTGCGACGGAAATCCGCTTCAGCTGGTGGGGCGGCCAGGCCCGCAACCAGAAGACCGACGACATCCTGAAGCTGTTCGAGTCGGAGAACCCCGGCGTCAACGTCGTCCGCGAGCAATCGGACTGGCAGCCGCACTGGGACAAGCTGAAGATCCAGGCCGCCGCCGGCAACCAGCCCTGCACCATCCAGATGCAGACGCGCTGGCTGTCGACCTACGCCGATCCGAAGATTCTCCGACCGCTCGATGACCTGGTGAAGTCCGGCAAGCTCGACATCACCGGCATCTCCGAGGCAACGATGAACTCGAGCCGGGGCGACGACGGCAACCTCTACATGATCCCGTCGGGCGTGTTCTATTTCGCCCTCATGTACAACAAGTCCATGATGGAAAAGGCCGGCGTCGCCGCTCCGGCGGACGACTGGACCTGGAACCAATTCGCCGACTGGCTCCGTGCGGTGAAGAAGGGGCTGCCCGAGGGCGTGAATGCCACGCACAACATGGGACCGGAGAACGACTCCTTCGTCACATGGGTGCAGTCGCAGGGCCACAAGGTGTTTGACGGAACGCACCTGGCATTTCCGGAGAGCGTGACCGCCGATTACTTCCGGTTCTGGGAAACCCTCAGAAAGGAAGGCCTGACCGACTCGCCGGAAGAGATGCTCACCGACACCGGAAGCCTGATCGAAGAGTCGAACATCGCCAACGGCCGGACCTTCATGACCAACCGGCCGCCAAACCGCTTCGATTCTCACCAGAAGGTGCTGACCGCGGTTAAGGGCGAAGAACTCGCGATCGTCCCGTACCCGCGGGGCGAGGACGGGACGACCGGCATGGATCTCGGCGCCAATGGCATCGCCATCGGGGCCCCGTGCACCGACCCGGACAAGCTCGATGCCTCGGTGAAGTGGATCAACTTCTTCACCGAAGACCCACGGGCCGCCGCCATTTACGAATCGGACAACGGCGCGGTCACCGTCACTTCGCTGCAGGAAGCCCAGCTCAAGGATCCGAAGACCAGCCGGGGCCAGCGTGAGTTCATCCAGCTTTACCAGCGGATCGCCGACTCGGCCAAGCCGATCAACTATCCGTCGGGCGGTACCGGCGCGATGCAGGATGCCCTGACCCGCGCTTACGAGGCCGTCGCCTTCGGGCAGTTGAGTGCCGATGACGCAGCCAAGCAGTTCCATGCGGACGTCGAAGACGTCCTGAACTAGCACGCATAAACGGCCGCGCGAGTGCTCCGGCTCTCGCGCGGCCCTCGATTGTCCTGTTCCACCAATTTGCCGGGTTCAACGCACGCGCGAACGGCCCTCAATGACCAGCCGGACCGATACCGTGGCCGAAACCACCCTCACCCCCGACCTGCCTGCGATAAAGCACAGGCCGATACCTCCGGGGCGCGGCGGCTCGCCGTTCCAGAAGGCCGAGAACCGGGCCGCCTACATGTTCCTGGTGCCCTGGTTCATCGGCCTGATCGGGATCACGATCATACCGATCATCGCGTCGCTGTATCTTTCGTTCACGGACTACAACATTCTCAGCTCGCCAAAGTGGATAGGGCTGACGAATTACGTAAAGCTGTTTGAACGCGACCGCCGGTTCGACAATGCCATTGGCGTGACCATCACGTATGTCAGTGTGTCGGTCCCGCTTATCCTTGCCTTCTCGCTGACCATCGCGGTCACACTCAACCGCGGGCTTGCGGGTCTCGCCATCTACCGCTCGCTTTTCTACATACCGTCGCTCATCGGCGCGAGCGTGGGCATCGGCATTCTCTGGCGCGAGGTCTTCGGAGAGCGCGGCATTTTCAACGCATTCCTGGCCCTGTTCGGCGTTCAGGGCATCGGCTGGATGACGAATCCCCATTCGGCGCTGAACGTGGTGATCGCGCTGCATGTGTGGACGTTCGGCGCGTCGATGGTGATCTTTCTCGCCGCGCTCCGACAGATACCGCAGTCGTATTACGAGGCGGCGTCGATCGACGGAGCGAACAAGGTGCAGCAATTCTGGCGGATCACGCTGCCACTGCTCACCCCGGTCATCTTCTTCAACATGGTATTGCTGACGATCGGTTCGTTCCAATCGTTCACACAGGCCTACGTGGTGTCACGCGGCACCGGAGGTCCGATCGATTCGACCCTTCTCTACACGCTCTACCTCTATCAGCGCGCCTTCGTGAACCTCGACATGGGATACGCCTCGGCCATGGCCTGGATCCTGCTGCTGGCGATCGCGACGCTGACCGGCTTCATCTTCTGGACGACGCGCTTCTGGGTGTTCTATGGCGATCGTTAGCCTGGACAGCGGCATTTCCGACAAGGCGATCCGGAAGTACGACCGCGAGGCGTTACGCCAATCGCGCGCGCGGCGGGCACGGGAACGCACGCTTCGCCACTTCTCGCTTCACCTGCTGCTCATTCTCCTGCTGGCCGTGATGCTCTATCCGGTCATCTGGATGGCCCTGTCCTCGCTCCGGCCGGAAGACGAGATTTTCGGCGGCCTTGGCCTTATCCCGAAAACATGGACGCTTCAGAACTACGTCACCGGATGGTTCCTCTTCGGCGACCGCACGTTCGGTGATTTCTTCATCAACTCGTTCATCATCGCCGGCCTTGCCGTCGTCGGGAACCTGATCGCGTGCTCGATGGCGGCCTACGCTTTCGCCCGCCTCAACTTCAGACTGAAGTGGTTCTGGTTCGCCCTCATGCTGGGCTCCATCATGTTGCCGATCCACGCGCAACTCATCCCGCAATACATCTTCTTCCTGCGGATCGGCTGGGTGAACACCATCCTGCCGCTGGTGGTGCCGAAGTTCCTGGCGACCGACGCATTCTTTGTTTTCCTGATGGTTCAGTTCATGCGCAGCCTGCCGCCGGAACTGGAACAAGCGGCGATGATCGACGGCGCGAGTTACTGGCAGCGCTACTGGAAGATCATCCTTCCGTTGTCGATGCCCGCCCTGGTGACGACGGCGGTTTTCACCTTCATCAACACCTACAACGATTTCTTTTCGCAGCTGATCTACCTTACCAACACGGACAAGATGACGGTTCCGGTGGCGCTCCGCCTCTTCCTCGATCCGAGCGGGGGGACCTCGTCGTTCGGCGGCCTGTTCGCCATGGTTTTCGTGTCCATCGGCCCTGTGCTGGGCTTCTTTCTGGCGTCACAACGCCTGCTCGTGCGTGGCATTGCGACACAAGGGTTCAAGTAAGGGAAGCGACGCCAACATGGCCAGCGTGACACTCGACGGATTGACCAAGCGCTACGGCGGCAGCGCGCTGGTCGCCGTGAACAATGTCAGCCTCGAAATCGAGGACGGCGAGTTCCTGGTGCTGGTCGGGCCTTCCGGCTGCGGCAAGTCGACGGCACTCAGGATGATTGCCGGGCTCGAGGAGATCACCGACGGGGCCGTCTGGATCGGTGAAGAGTTCGTCAACGACGTTCACCCCAAGGACCGCGACATCGCCATGGTCTTCCAGAGCTACGCGCTCTACCCGCACATGTCCGTCTACGACAACATCGCCTTCGCCCTGCAGATCCAGAAGCGCCCGAAAGCGGAAATCGACCAACGCGTGCGTGAAGCGGCGCGGATTCTTGAACTCGACGAACTGCTGAAGCGCCGACCCGGCCAGCTTTCCGGCGGGCAGCGGCAGCGGGTCGCCATGGGGCGGGCCATCGTGCGCCAGCCGGCTGTCTTCCTGATGGACGAGCCACTCTCCAACCTCGACGCCAAGCTGCGCGTGCAGATGCGCGCCGAGATCGCGCAGATCCAGCATCGCCTCGGCGTGACGACCGTCTATGTGACCCACGACCAGACCGAGGCGATGACCATGGGCCACCGCGTCGCACTGTTGCGCGATGGTGTGCTCCAGCAGGTCGATACGCCCGACGGCATCTACAACCGGCCGAGGAATACGTTCGTCGCAACCTTCATCGGCTCGCCGACCATGAACCTGTTCTCGGCGAAGCTCGGCGAAGTAGGCGGCGACGGAGCGCAACTGACGCTCGGCTCCAGCACCATCCGCGTTCCGTCCTCGACAATTGCGCAGCGCCCGGGCCTGGCGGCACACGCCGGCAAGCGCATCATCGTCGGATTCCGCCCCGAGGACCTGGAAGATACCTCCATCAGCACCGACCATCCGGTGGACGGCCGCATCCGCTCGACCGTTGATCTCGTCGAGGCGCTCGGCTCCGACATCATGGTGCATTTCGGCCTCGATGCCGAGCCGGTCCACATACGCAGTTCGGATGCCCTCCAGGGGATCAATGTCGCTGCAGCAGGAGCGCGCGCCAGCGTGTGCGTCGCGCGGCTAACCCCCAAGAGCCGCGTGGCACTCGGCCAGCCGATCGAAGTGGCGGTCGACGCAACGCGGATGCATTTTTTCGATCCTGACACCCATGAAGCCATCGGCAGGCGGTAGAAGAGCTTTATGGCCCGCGTGGGCCTCTCGCTATTGCCTCCGGACTTCGCCCTCGCAAACGGCCGCTCAAGCCCCGCGAATCGGGGTTCGCGAACGACGCGGCGACCGAAGCTTGCGGATTTGCGAACAGCAGAAGCCGGCGACCACCACGTCCTATTTTGGCCGCGCCGTGTTCATGAGGCTCTCAAGATCAGCCCACAGCTCGTCGGGATCTTCAAGACCGATGCTAATCCGCAGATAGATGGTGGCCGGGTCGATCGGCGTCGCGGAACGATCCCTTCCCAACTGCATCGGCGCAATAAGGCTGCGCGTGCCGCCCCACGAGCTGCCGATGGCGAACACCGAGAGCTTGCTCAGGGCCGCATCCAGTACGTCAGGTTCGCAGGACTTCAACCTGATCGAGAAGACACCGGAACTGCCCCGAAAATCGCGCCGCCAGACATCGTGCCCAGCTGCGGTGGGCAGCGACGGATGGTGGACCGCCGCGACAGCGTCGAACGCCACCAGGCGGGTGGCGAAGTCGGCGGCTACGCGGCCAACGCGTTCAAGCCGAACCGGCATCGTCTCGATGCCGCGCAGCGCCAGCGCGCAATCGTCGGGCGAAACGCCGATGCCGAGGACCGACAATGTCCTGCGCACCGTGGCGCAGAGCTCGGCCGAGCTGAACGTCATGGAGCCGAGCAGCAGGTCGGAGTGACCGCCTATGTATTTGGTTATCGCCTCCGCGACCATGTCCACGCCAAGATCCAGCGGCTTCAGCAATAGCGGGCTGGCCCAGGTATTGTCGCAACCCGTGAGGATGCCGCGGCCTTGCGCGAAAGCGACGATGGCGGGTATGTCCGAAACTTCCATCGTCGTGGAGCCCGGCGACTCGATCCAGACAAGGCGCGTTTGCGGACGAGCCAGCCGCTCAAGACTCCCTATGTCCATCGGGTCGTAGAAGTCCGCCGCGACGCCATAGGCGGACAGAACTTCCCGGCAGAACTGGCGGGCCGGCGGATAAACGTTATCTGGAACGAGCACATGGTCGCCGGCCTTGAGAGCGGCGAACATGAACATGGTGATCGCCGCCTGCCCCGAAGGCACGATGATCGATCGAGCGCCGTGATGCAGCGCAGTGATCTGGGCCTCCAGAACACGCGTCGTCGGCGTGCCCGCGAGACCATAGCTGTAGCCGTCAGGGCCGCGCTGACCGCGCGCGCGATATTCCTGTGCCGTCTCAAACAGGATGGTAGAGGCGCGATATGTGGGCACCGCAAGGCTGTCGAAGCCCTCCAGCGATGGAATTGGATGCTGGACGCACAGGCTCTCGTCGTGTTTTGGCGGCGTCCCGGACATCTTTGCGGCTGTCTCTTTAGAGAACCTTGGACAGAAACTCGGCCATGCGCGGCTCTTTGGGATTGCCGAAGAGTTCGCCGGGTGTTCCCTGTTCGAGAATGCAGCCAGCGTCCATGAAGGCGACGCGGTCGGCCACCTCGCGCGCAAAGCCCATTTCGTGCGTGACAATGACCATGGTCATGCCGCGCAAGGCGAGGTCCTTGATCACATCGAGGACCTCGTTGACCATCTCCGGGTCAAGCGCCGATGTCGGCTCGTCAAAAAGCATGACCTTGGGTTTCATGGCCAAAGCGCGCGCGATGGCGACACGCTGTTTCTGCCCGCCCGACAATTCCCTGGGATAGGCGAGCCGTTTGTCGGCAAGTCCGACTGACGACAGCAATTCATCTGCCTCCGCTTCAGCCGCAGACTTGTCCAGCCGGCGCAATCGGATCGGCCCCAAGGTAATGTTTCCCAACACCGAGAGATGCGGAAACAGATTGAAATGCTGGAAGACCATTCCGATCCGTTGCCTGAGACGATCGACCTTGTGCGCCTTGGCGAGAATGTCCTCGCCGTCGATGAGGATTGAGCCCGCCTGCGGCACTTCGAGAAGGTTGAGGCAACGCAGGAACGTGGACTTGCCCGAGCCGGACGCGCCGATCACGCAAACCACCTCGCCGGCGTCGACTTCAAGACTGACGCCCTTGAGAACCCTGAGGCTGCCGAATGACTTCTCGACGCCCTCGGCGACGATCATCGCCGGATTTTTCGTTCGATCAGCGATGTGACGCGCTCCCCTACAAAGAAGACGGAAAAGTAGAGCAGGCCGACGAGGCCGAGTACGCGGATAGTGTCGAAGTTCAGCGAATAGATCGTCTGACCCGCCATCGTCAGTTCCGACACGCCAATGACCGACAGCAAGGACGTATCCTTGAGCGTGATGCTGAACAGGTTGGCGATGTTGGGAATCATGGTCCAGAAGGCTTGCGGCAGAACGATCAGCCGCATGGTCTGCCAATAGCCAAATCCGATCGAGCGGCCGGCCTCCATCTGCCCGCTGTCGACGCTGAGGACCCCCGACCGAATGACTTCCGCCATGTAGCCGCCGATGTAGATCGCCAGGGCGACGCCACCGGCAACGACCGCGGGCATCCTCATGCCGGTCAACAACGGCAGCCCGAAATAGGCGAACAGGATCTGGATGAGAAGCGGCAACCCTCGCACGATGTTGCTGTAGAGGGTCGCGAGGGCAATCAGCACGATGGATTGAGACAGCCGCATCATCGCCAGCACAAAGCCGATGATGGCCCCGAACAGCATTGATGTGGCTGTCAAAATCAAGGTGAGCTTCAGTCCCTGCAGGAGGGCCGGCAGATAGTCCAGCAGGGATCCGTCCATGATCCTCTCTTCCGGTCAGCTAGCGAGCTTTGCCGATCAAAGGTCGTAGGACTTCAGGATACGCTCAAGTTCGCCGGAGGCACGAAGCTTGTCGAGGCCTTCGTTGATGACCGGCAACAACTTGCTGTCCTTGGGGAAGCCGAAGGCGATGTCGGTCGGCTGGAGCAGTTCGCTGATGATCTTCTGGGTGGGGTGCGCGGTCTCCTGCGCGATCTGACGATTGACCACCGCCGAGTCGTAAATGAGGCCGGCAACATCACCGGTCTGCATCGCGAGTTTCATGTTGGCGCCGTCCGCGAGAATGCGAATCTCCACGCCCCATTCCTCCGCGTGGGCCTGGGCAACCTTGAGCGGGGCGGAGCCCTGCTGCGCGGCGATCACCTTGCCGCGCAATCCCTCCACCGACGTGATCGGGCTATCCGCGGGGACGACGAGCACGCTGCCTTGCACGAAAATGGGCACTGAGAAGTCGATGACCTTCTTGCGCTCTTCGGTGACGAAAAATCCGGTGACGGCGATGTCGACTTGATTGACCTGCAGCGCCGGGATCATCGCGGCAAAGCCCAGCGGCGAGTATTCGACGGTGGCGCCGTTGGCTTGCGCGATTTCCTGCAGCAAGTCGTACATCACGCCCTTGAACTCAGTGCCTTCCTGGAAGGCAAAAGGCACGCCGTGCGGGTTAATGGCCGCCACGATCTTTTTCGGCGCTTCCGCACCGAGCGCGAGACCGAACGGTAGGACTGCCATCGCCGCTGCCGCGGCTGCGCCCAGCAGAAATTGTCTCCGAAACATTGGCTTTCTCCTTTGGTGGCGGCGCGACCTCGACCTTCCACAGTCGGGGCGCGACGAAACCGCCGATGGACATTCCGATAATGATAATAATGTTCCTATATTGTCAACAGTGTTTCGAATAGTGATGCAACTCGCCAGAATGGGCCGTCATCCAGCCACGTTTCCGAATGCGAGTTGGGATCGGCTTGACTTGACGCTGCTCCGCCAGCCTGCCAAATGTTCCTATTATAGAACCAATGTTCCTTTATTCGGCCGAGAGATATCATGACCTTCCCTGATGTTCACATGGCCGTTTTGGCGGCGGATTGCCGAGACAAGTTCTTCCGCTCGGCCCCGGATGCCGATGTCGTAGTCACGACCGACCGGCGGCATATCGGCTATCTCACGGGCTATCACGGCATCACCCACAACGGCACCGCGCGCTATGCCCAGGCAGCCATCGCTACGCGGTCGCGGGTGGCCATCGTCACCGGCGCCAGCGATGCGGCAGCCGCCCTGGAAATCATGGGCGATGTGCAGGCGATATGGCGCTACGGCACCTTCTACGTGTCGTCGTCCGACGGCGTTCCCGGTTACGCGGACATGCCGGCGTCCGAGGCGTCGTTCGAAGAAGCCGTTCTCAACTGCCTTGCGTCATTCCGGCCTGAGAAGGCGACGATCGCGCTCGACGTGCAATGGCCGAAACTTGAACCGGCGATTAAAGGACGGTTTGCGGGCGCCACGTATTGCCCCGCTCTGCCGGGCCTCGTGCTCGCCCGTTCCGTCAAATTGCCCGGTGAGCTGGAGCTTCTGCGCTACGCATCCCGCATCACCGATGAGGCGGTCGCGACGGCCTTGGCGGATGTGTCCCCAACGCTCACCGAGTTCGATATTTCCAGCACGATTCAAGCGCATATCGTACGGCAAGGCGGGATACCGAAATTTACCGTTGTCACCTCCGGTGAACGCAGTTCGAGGGTCGACGCCTTTGCCACGCCGCGCGTGGTGGGCGATGGCGCGACGGTCCGGCTCGATGTGGGATGCACCGTCAACGGATACGCTTCCGACATGGCGCGCACGATTGTCGTCGGCGAGCCAACAGCAAAACAGGCCACGCGCTACCAGGCCCTGCTCGATGGCGAGCAGGCCCAGATCAATCTGATCAGGCCGGGCATTGCCGCGCGCGACCTCTACAACATTGCCGTGGAGACCGTCCGACGCGGAGCGCTGCCGACGTATCAGCGGAACCACTGCGGGCACGGCATAGGCCTGACGTCCCACGAGTACCCCATGCTGGATGCGGAGGCCGAAGCGATCCTCGCGCCCGGCATGGTTCTTTGCGTTGAAACTCCATACTACGAACTCGGCTGGGGCGGGATGATGGTGGAAGACACCGCGATCGTGACCGAGACCGGCCATGAACTCCTGACGACCTCGTCCCGGGATCTCGTGCCGCTTCGCCGATGACAAGCGGCCTCACACTTGACTTTGCGCAGAGTGTCGGGCGACAGGTAATGATGTTGCAATAATAGGCACATTGTTATGTCTACAAGCCAGTCACTCGACCGCGGCCTCGATGTTCTGGAGCTTCTCGACAAGGCGCCGCGACCACTTGGCATCCGCGAGATATCGCGACAGCTCGACCTCAGCCCACCAATCGTACAGCGCCTGATCAACACGATGTCGCGCCGTCGATACATTCGGCAGGACCCCGAAACCAGGCGCTATTCTATCGGTTACCAGATTCTGGGCATTGGGGCGTCGCTGCAGAGCAAGGATATATTGCTGCTGGAGGGCCGCAAGGAAATGATCCGACTTACCCAGCGCATGCGCGTCGATGCCTATTTGGGTGTCCAGCAGGACGACCACGCGATTTATCTGCTGTGCGTCCAGTGCGACGGGCCCGTCGCGGTGAGAAGCGAGCCCGGCCAACTGCTGCGCCTCCATAGCACCGCCATCGGAAAAATCCTTCTAGCGGCGCACGACGACGAGACGGCGCTGGCGCTGTTGGGCCCCGGTCCGCTACCCGCCATAACACCAGTCACCATTACGGACCCCCGGTCACTGGTGGCATCGCTCGGGCGTGTCCGCGCCGAGGGCCTGGCGGTGATCGAAAACGAAAACATCACCGGAATAACCTCGGTGGGCGCGCCCATCCGCGACTCGCGCGGCGACGTCTGCGCAGCCCTTAGCGTATCGTTCTCACCCCATTTCACGCCCGAGATCCAGGTAAGCGACGTCGCGGCGATGGTGAAAGAGGCGGCCGCGAAGATCAGCGAGAACCTCGGCCATCACACCTGACAGAAAAGACCGAGATGCTGAGGGCCTGCGCCCGGCCCCCTGGATCACCCGCTGCAACAGCCGTGGGGAAAACGATGAACCAAGCCGGGGAAGTGGCGAGAGGAAAGGGACGAAGTCCGAACCCGCAACCGGCAGCGCGACCTCCCCCGGAGGGCGCCTCGTGGAGCCATCGAACGAAGTAAGATTGGCGTGAGCTAAGTACTGGCGGAGAGGGTGGGATTCG
>CAWCSF010000013.1:0-34176 GCA_963798195.1 uncultured Alphaproteobacteria bacterium
GGCGGGCCTGACCCAGTTCGGCGTCAGCCTGTGCACTCTGCCGCCCGGCGCCTGGTCGAGCCAGCGCCACTGGCATACGAAAGAGGACGAGCTGATCTACGTCGTTTCCGGCGAGGTGACGCTGGTGACCGACGCGGGCGAGGAAATCCTGCGTCCGGGCGACGCCGCCGGATTCAAGGCCGGCGACGAGGACGGCCACACCTTCCAGAACCGTTCCGACAAGGACGTCGTCATCATGGAGATCGGTACGCGCGTCGCGGGTGACGTTGCGTTCTATTCCGACATCGACATGAAAACATCGCCGGATGGCGCCTACCTGCACCGCGACGGCACACCCTACCCGAAGCAGGAACGCAAAAGCTGACATCCGCCCACGCGCCTTCGCTTTACGCCTCTACCGCCGACGCGGATCTCGCCTTTCCGCCGCTGACCGAATCCGTGAAGGCGCACGTCGCCGTCATCGGCGGCGGCTACACCGGCCTGTCGGCGGCGCTGCATCTGGCCGAGGCCGGGATCGACGTGGTGCTGGTCGAGGCCGAGCGCGTCGGTTGGGGGGCGTCCGGACGCAACGGCGGCCAGCTTCATTCCGGCCAGCGCCGCGATCAGGACTGGCTGGAGGAGCATCTCGGCGCGGACCAGGCCAAACGCCTGTGGTCGCTCGGTGAAGAAGCGAAGGCCGTCACCCTCGGCCTGATCGAGAAGCATGGCATCGCCTGCGACTGGCGGCCCGGACTGATCGAGACCGTCCACCGCGCGCGGCTGGTCGCCAGCGAAACCGAGTATGTGGAGAAGCTCCGCACGCGCTACGGCTACGACAAGGCAACGTGGCTCGATCGCGATGCGCTCGCCGCGACGATCGGCACGGACGTCTATTTTGGCGGGCGGCGCGACACTGGCGCCGGTCATCTCGATCCGCTGAAATTCGCGCAAGGGCTGGCCCGCGCCGCGGCGAAAGCCGGCGCACGCATCTTCGAGGGAACGCGCGCGACCGCGCTCGGCCAGAAGGCCGCCAGCATGATCGAGATCGCCTGCGAACCTGCCGGCTTCGAGATCGCGTCGACCAGCGCGCCATCGGTCAAGGCCGACATCGTCATCCTTGCGGGCAATGGATACCTCTCCGGCATCGACGACGCGGTCGAGGCCCGCGTCATGCCGATCGACAACTACATCCTCGCCACCGCGCCGATCGGCGCCGGGCAGCCCGGCGGACTTATCCCCGGCGGCGAAGCCGTCTCCGATACGCGCTTCGTCGTCTACTACTTCCGGCCGAGCGCGGGCGGGCGGTTGGTGTTCGGCGGCGGCGAGACCTACGGACGCGCATCGCACGGCGATACCGCCGCGATGGTTCGGCAACACCTCCTGCGCATCTATCCGCAACTCGCCGGCACGCGCGTCGATCACGCCTGGGGCGGGACACTGGCGGTCACCCTCAACCGTCTCCCCTATATCCGCCGCGTTCGCCCCGGTGTTTACGCCGCGGCGGGATACTCCGGTCAGGGCGTCGCCATCGCGCCCTTCGCCGGCAAGGTGCTGGCGGAGGCGATCGCCGGCAATCCGGGCAAGCTCGACGCGTTCGCAGCGCTGCCTGTTCCGGCATTCCCCGGCGGCAAACTCCTCCGCTTCCCGGCACTGGTCGCCGCAATGACGTGGTACCGCCTGCGTCGACTGGTTGTAATCGCCGCCAGAAAGCGGGCGCGGCCCATGCCCTCCCGTGACCTTGGTCACAATTTAATTCAAACGAACGATTGACATACTCAATCAGTCGACTGTATGACGCACGCCAACGACCCATGCACATGGCTGACCGCGATGGCCTCTCCCCGAACGAAACGAAAAGAAACGTCCCCAGTGCCCCGGTCCGGTCCAGCGCCGGCACGCGCTGCCGAGCCCGCGACGTCCGGCTCAGCGCCCTATCGCCGCGCCCGGCGGGACCGTGGCGCCGAGACCCGCGCACAACTGATCGAAGCTGCGCTCGACGTGTTTGGCCGGCTCGGCTTCGAGGGCGCGAGCACGCGCGAAATCGCCAAGGCGGCGAACGCCAATCTGGCCGCGATCGTCTATCACTTTGGCGGCAAGGAGGCGCTGCACCTCGCCGTCGCGGAGCATGTGGCGACGAGCATCCTCGCCAAGGTCGGCCCGACGCTGGCAGCGATTTCCGACCCGTCCGCCGCGGCGACGCCTGATGCCGCCCATGCTGCTCTCCAGCGGCTCGTCGGCACGATCATCGACGTCCTTCTCGGCAGTGCGGAGGCCGAGCGCTGGGCGCGCTTCATCGTGCGCGAGCAGTTGCAGCCGACCGCCGCTTTCGAGGTGATCTATCGGTTCATGGGCGGGGCGGCAGGAGCCGCGACGCGGCTGGTCGCTACCGTGCTCGGCAGGCAGGAGGACGAGACGGTCCGCCTCCGCGTATTCACGATTCTTGGCCAGGTGCTCGTCTTCCGCGTCGCGCAGACGCTGGTGCTCCGCCGCATGGAGTGGCCTGCCATCGGCGATCGACAGCGCGCCGAAATCAAGCGCGTGGTTCTGGAGAACCTCGACGCAATCCTCGAATGGAGGCGGCCATGAGACGCCGGATCGTCATTCTCGTCGTTGTGCTCATTGCGGCCGGCGGCGCGGCCTGGTGGTGGCTCCACCAGAACGGCGCCGCAAGCGGCGCGCTGGTCCTGTACGGCAATGTCGATCTTCGTCAGGTCGATGTCGCGTTCAACGACAATGGCCGCATCGCCGAGGTGCTGGTGGAGGAAGGCGCAAAGGTGAAGCAGGGCGACACCATCGCCCGCCTCGACACGAGCCGACTCGAGCCCCAGGTGGCCCAGGCCGAGGCGCAGGTCGCCGCGCAGGCCGCCATGGTCGAGAAGCTGCACAATGGCAGCCGGCCGGAGGAAATCGCGCAGGCGCAGGCGAATGTCGATGCGGCCAGCGCCAGCGCCCACAACGCACAGCTCACCTACAAGCGCTTCACCATGCTGCAGGACAGCCCGGGCGGCGGGCCCGCGGTCACCGAAAGCCAGATCGACTCGGCTAAAGCGGCGATGGATTCGGCGAACGCCCAGCTCGAGGTCGCCGAACAGGCGCTGACGCTTGCCAAGGCTGGCCCGCGCAAGGAAGACGTGGCGCAGGCAGAGGCACAGCTGAAAGGCACGCAGGCACAGCTTGCCCTGCTAAGGCAGCAGCTTGCCGATGCGACGCTGAAGGCGCCGGTCGGCGGCATCGTTCGCTCGCGCCTGCTCGAGCCCGGCGAGATCGCCTCCCCGCAAAAGCCGGTCGTATCGCTGGCGATCGTCGATCCGAAATGGGTCCGCGCCTACGTCTCGGAGCCCGACCTGCCCAAGGTCGCGCCGGGCGGCGCGGCAACCGTGTCGATCGACGGCGACGGCGCGCACACGTTCACCGGCCATATCGGCTTCATCTCGCCGGTTGCAGAATTTACCCCGCGCTCGATCCAGACGGCGGAACTGCGCACGAGCCTCGTCTACGAAGTGCGCATCCTCGTCGACGATCCAGATGACATCCTGCGCCTCGGCATGCCGGCGACGGTCGCGCTGACCGCCGATCAGCCAAAGACTACGGCCGCAAAATGAATGCCGTCGGTCCCGCCATTGCCGGGCGCGATATCCGCAAGCAGTTCAAGCGTGGGCACGGCGAAATCGTCAAGGCGCTCGACGATGTGTCGCTCACGGTGGAGCATGGCGGGCTGACCGCGCTTGTCGGCCCGGACGGCGCCGGCAAGACCACGCTCATCCGGCTGATCGCCGGGCTGCTCGGCGCCGACGGCGGCAGCCTCGACGTGCTCGGCATCGACATCGCCAAGGACCCGCAGGCGGTGCAGGACCGCGTCGGCTACATGCCGCAGAAGTTCGGACTCTACGAGGACCTCACCGTCCAGGAGAACATGGACCTCTACGCCGATCTCCACGGCGTTACACCGGCCGAGCGCCGCTCGGTCTATCCGCGGCTGATGGAGATGACAAACCTCGGCCCGTTCACCCGTCGCCTCGCCGGCCGCCTGTCCGGCGGCATGAAG
The DNA here is from genome assembly GCA_963798195.1 of uncultured Alphaproteobacteria bacterium. Classification (GTDB taxonomy): domain Bacteria; phylum Pseudomonadota; class Alphaproteobacteria; order Rhizobiales; family Kaistiaceae; genus CAVSRC01. Next base: position 4,025 of record CAWCSF010000013.1, read on the forward strand.
CAGAAGCTCGGCCTCGCCTGCACGCTGGTGCGCGCCCCGGACCTGCTGCTGCTCGACGAGCCGACCGTCGGCGTCGATCCGCTTTCGCGGCGCGAGTTGTGGGACATCATCTTCCACCTCGTCCGCGACCAGGGCCTGACCGTGCTGATGAGCACGTCGTATCTGGACGAGGCCGAGCGCTGCAAGCACGTGGTCGTCATGCACGAGGGCACCGTGCTGGCGCAGGGCACGCCGGATTCGGTGACCCGCGTCGCGGCGGAACGCGCCTTCGTCGCCGAGCCGCAGGGCGAGCCGGCCCGCGTGCTCCAGGCGCGCCTGCTGGACGATCCCGCGATCGTGGATGCCGTGCCGCAAGGTGGCAAGGTGCGGCTCGTGAAAGCCGAAGGTGATGGCCCGTCCGGTCTCACGGCGACGCCCGTCCGTCCGCGCTTCGAGGACGGCTTCATGATCCTGCTCAAGCAGGTCACTGAGGCGCAGCAACCGGCGACGCTCTCCCTGCCACACGCAAGGAAAGCCGACTCGGAGGCAACCGCCGTCGAGGTCAGCGATCTCGTCCGCAAGTTCGGGCCGTTCACCGCCGTCGACCATGTCAGCTTCTCGGTCAAGACGGGCCAGATATTCGGCCTGCTCGGGCCAAACGGCGCCGGCAAGACGACCACCTTCCGCATGCTCTGCGGTCTCCTGCCTGCGACCAGCGGAACACTTCGCGTCGCCGGGGTCGATCTGCGCACGGCGCGCGCCTCCGCACGCCAGCGCATTGGCTACGTCGCGCAGAAGTTCTCGCTCTACGGCCAGCTCTCCGTGCTCCAGAACCTCGGGTTCTTCGCGGGCGCCTATGGGCTATCCGGCCGGCGCAAGCAGGAACGCATCGACTGGGCGATGGAGCAGTTCGAACTCGGCCCCCTTGCCAAACTGCCGAGCGGCCAACTGCCGGGTGGCTACAAGCAGCGCCTCGCCATGGCGGCTGCGCTCATCCACGAACCTGAGATTCTCTTCCTCGACGAACCGACCAGCGGGGCCGATCCCCTCGCCCGCCGCGAGTTCTGGCGGCGCATCACGGCGCTTTCCGAGGAAGGCGTCACGGTCATCGTCACCACGCACTTCATGGAAGAGGCGGAATACTGCGACAGCGTCGTCATCCTCGATGCCGGCGCGGTGCTCGCGCGCGGCACGCCCGCCGAGATCCGGTCGCATGCACCGGCGAGCGAAGAGCGCGAGCCAACGATGGAGGATGCCTTCATCGCGATCGTCGAGGAATCGCGCCGCGAGCATGGCCGGCCGGGCGAAAAGGACGCGGCATGACCGACGCCGCCCTCGATGCCCCGGCTTCGGTCGCTCTCGCCCATTCCGGCAAGGGCCGGCGGATCATGGCGCTGATCGTCAAGGAGAGCCGGCAGATTCTGCGGGATCCATCGAGCATCGCGCTCGGCATCGTGATGCCGGTCATGCTCATTCTGCTTTTCGGCTACGCACTATCGCTTGACGTCAAGAACGCGCCGGTCGCGGTCGTGATCGAGCAACCATCGGCCATGGCGAGCGAGGTTGCCGCAGGTTTCCTGCTGTCTCCTTATTTTGACGTGCAGGTGACGCCCTCCATGGCCGAGGCCGAGACGATGATGCGCGCGCGCGAGGTGGACGGCATCGTCCACATGCGCAGCGATTTCGCCCGCAACGCCGCCGCCGGCAAGGGCGAAGTGCAGGTACTGCTCCACGGCACCGACGCCAACACCGCCCGCATCATCCAGAGCTACGCGCAGGGCGCCATCGGCCAGGCAGGACAGCGTCTGGCAGCGGAGGGCAATCCGGTTTCCGGCAACGGCCCGGTCTCGGTGCAAGGCCGCATCTGGTTCAACGAAGCCAATGACAGCCACTACTTCCTCGTACCGGGGTTGATCGTGCTCATCATCACGCTCATCGGCGCGTTTCTCACCGCGCTGGTCATGGCGCGCGAGTGGGAGCGCGGCACGCTGGAGGCGATCTTCGTCACCCCGGTGCGCTCCACCGAGATCCTGCTCGGCAAGATCGTCCCCTATTTCGTCCTCGGCATGATCGGGTTCGCGCTCTGTGTTCTGGCGGCCTTGTTCCTGTTCCACGTGCCCCTGCGCGGCTCGCTGTTCGTTCTCACAGCCGTGTCGATGCTCTACTTGCTGGTCTCGCTCGGCATCGGCCTTGTCGCCTCATCGACCACCAAGAGCCAGTTCGTCTCCAGCCAGATCGCGCTGCTTGCAACCTTCCTGCCGGCGATGCTGCTCTCCGGCTTCCTCTTCGACATTCGTTCGATGCCGGTGGCGATCCAGTTCGTCACCTACATCCTGCCGGCCCGCTATTTCGTCGCGCTGTTGCAGACAATCTTTCTCGCCGGCGATATCTGGGCGGTCATCCTGCCTAACGCGGCGGTACTCACGCTGATGGCCATCGTCCTCCTCGGTCTCGCGCTCCGCGCGACCCGCAAGCGGCTGGCGTAGAGGCCATGCACGCCGCCCTCCTCCGCATCCGCAGCCTCGTCCAGAAGGAGGTGCTGGCGCTTGTCCGCGATCCACGAAGCCGCGCCATCCTCGTTGCACCGGCGCTGTTGCAGTCTTTTCTGTTCGGCTACGCCGCCACCTTCGACCTCAACCACGCGCCGTATGCGGTCTACGATCAGGACCGCAGCGCCGCGTCGCAGGACCTGCTGGCGCGGCTGGACGGCTCAGGCGTGTTCGTGCGCGTCGCCAACATCGAGCGCGCCGCCGATATTGCCCGCCTGATCGACGATCGCGCTGCGCTCGTCGTCGTCAGCATCGCGCCCGACTTCGAACGCAGGCTCGCCGCCGGTCAGCCGGCCGACATCCAGGTCATCGCCGACGGCCGCAACTCGAACACCGCCGGCACCGCGCTCGGCTACATCTCGGCGATCGTCGAAAGCTTCAATGCGGACTGGCGCGCCGGCCACGGTCTCCCCAATCCGCCAGTCTCGGTGACCGTGCGCGCCTGGTATAACGGCAACCTCGAGACCAGCTGGAACATGATCCCCGGCCTCATCGGCACGATCACGCTGCTTCAGGTGCTGATGCTGACGGCGCTTTCCGTAGCGCGCGAGCGCGAGGACGGCACCTTCGACCAGTTGCTGGTGACGCCCATTCGGCCTGGCGAAATCATGCTCGGGAAGGCGCTGCCGTCGACGGTGATCGGGCTCATCCAGGCGACGATCATCTTCCTCGTGGCGCAGCTCTGGTTCCAGATCCCCTTCGCCGGCTCGCTCATCACGCTCTACAGCGGCCTCGTCCTTTTCGTCATCGCGGCGGTCGGGATCGGCCTCTTCGTTTCCTCGCTGGTTGCCACCATGCAGCAGGCGATGCTGTTTTCCTTCGTCCTGCTCATGCCCTTCGTGCTGCTCTCGGGCCTCGCGACGCCGATCGGCAACATGCCGGAGATCTTCCAGGCGATCACCTTCATCAACCCGCTGCGCTACGCCATCGACATCACGCGCCGCGTCTATCTGGAGGGCACCGGCCTCGGGCAACTCGTCGGCGACCTTTGGCCGCTCGCGGTGATCGCAGTGGTGACGCTGCCGGTCGCAGCGTGGATGTTCCGCAACCGGCTGACCTGATGCGAAAAGCCCGGCCGCAGGGGCCGGGCTCACGGTCACGTGCTCAGTGGCACGCGTTACATCTTCGGCATCTGGGGTGGCGCCGCCACGTAGTAAGGCGTCTTCGGCGCTTCACCGGGCGGCAGGGCCTCCGGCATCGCATCGCCGGGCTCGCCCAGCGACTTGATGTAGAGATAGAGCGAGCGCTGGTCGCTCTCGTCCATCGCGTGCACGTTGTAGAACGGCATCGGAGGCTTGGCGGTGAACGACTTCGCATAGGTAACGAACTCGTCCTCGGTCATCGGCGCAACGATGCGTCGCAGGTTTGCCGGGTACGTGGTGCCCCACGGCCCCTGCCACCCAATGGCGGTACCCTTCAGCGCGGCTGCCGGGTCGATCTTGCCCTGGGACTCGTTGTAGCCCGAGGTGTGGCAATCGTGGCAGCCGCCGACGATCGACACCTGCAAGCCGCGTTCTACCGACACGTCGCCGGGCGCGGCGGACGCGGCCAACGGCACGAGCCCTACGCACGACGCCGCCAGCCACAATGACAAGCGCATTCGCATTTTCCTGTTCTCCTGAGAATCCTGCGGCGACTGCCGCAAGCGGCCATACTATCAGAGTCCCGTCAGGTCGGTGTGACACTCGTCACGCAGCGTTGACCGCCGGTTCCATCACCGGAACCGGCTTCGCCGCCGGCAGCACGATCTCGGCGCGCAGCCCACCTCCCGTGCGGTTTGTCAGCACGACATCGCCGCCATGCGCTCGCGCCACGGTGCGCGCGATGGTAAGGCCGAGTCCGGTTCCGCCCGTTTCGCGATTGCGCGATGTTTCGAGCCGGCGGAACGGGCGAAAGACCTCCTCGACGTTCTCCTTCGGAATGCCCGGTCCCTCGTCCTCGATGACGATGCGGATGGTGGCCGGTTCGACGAGCAGGGACACACGGGCGCCGTTCCCGTATTTGACTGCGTTCTCCACCAGGTTGGCGATGGCGCGGCGCAGCGCGACCGGCTGTGCAAGGCATCGCACGCGCGGCGGCAAATCCGACGCGAGATCGAGCGTGACGCCGGGCAACGCGCCGCACACGGTTTCCAGCAGGGAAACCAGGTCGATCGAACTCGCGTTGATCGTGTCGCGCGAAGTCTCCGGCGAACGCCAGGACGGAGCGCGTCATGCTCTCGATATCGTCGAGGTCGGCGAGCATGCGCGCGCGCTGCTCTGGTTCGTCGATGAACTCGGCTCTCAGTCGCAGGCGCGTCACTGGCGTCCGCAGGTCATGGGAGATGGCGGCGATCATCTGGTCGCGGTCGCCGAGAAACCGTTTCAGGCGTGCCTGCATCAGGTTGAATGCGTGCGCGGCGCCGCGTACCTCACGCGGCCCCTCTTCCGGTAGCGCGGCCGCGTTCAGGTCACGCCCCAGCCGCTCGGCGGCGTCGGCAAGCAGCGCATACGGCGCGGTCAGCCGGCGGAGCGCCCAGATCGAGCCGCCGAGGACAAGCAGGATGGCCAGACCGGTGAGGAGAATCGTGCTGCTCGACCAGAGCCGCGGCGACGGCGCCACGGGAATTGTGAAGTTCAACCAGCTGGCATCGCCGAGCTGCACCGATACGAGATAAGCGTCGACGCCGGCGTACCGCCTTTCCGTATCCGACAGGAAACGCTCGACGGGGCCGGCTTCGTCGGAAACCGGCGAGTCGTCCGAGTCCGTGTCGGCCGCGATCGGACCGCGGCCGACATCGACCTCCGTCACACCCGAGTTATCGAGACGGGTCTGGAGGACGTCCTCCAGTTCGGCGATCTCATCGTCGCTGGCCGCGTTGCTGGTGGCCGCCGGCTCCGCCGCAACGGCGACGCGCAGGGTGGGCGTCGACAGGGCGCCCGCAAGGCCGGCGCGCGCCGCTTGCGGCTCGGCCGCGATGGCGCGGCTCAGCGACGACACCCGCTCGGCGAGATGGAAGAATCCGGTCATGCGCCCGTTGAGGGCGCGGTTCTGGAGGATGGCGCCGAGCGTCGCGATCTCGGCGATGGCGAGCCCGCCAATGACAATCAGGAGCGCCCAGGCCGCGAGGCTGTCGGGCACGAACCGCCTCATGCGGCCTCGACCTCGGGCGTGAACATGTAGCCGTCGCCGCGAACGGTGATGATGATTTCGGGCGCCTTGGGATCGGACTCGATCTTGCGGCGAATGCGGCTGACCTGGACGTCGATTGCGCGGTCGAAAGGCGTTGCCTCGCGGCCACGGGCAAGGTCGAGAAGCTGGTTGCGGGTCAGCACGCGTCGCGGACGCTCGGCAAAGGCGATGAGAAGTTCGTATTCGCCCGTGGTCAGGTCGACGGCAAGGCCATCGGGCGCCTCCAGCCGGCGCCGTCCAAGGTCGAGCGACCACCCGGCGAAGCGCAGGAGCTTGACCGTGGCGGCGGTCTTGTGGCCCGAGGCGGCGGGAAGCGTGGCGCGGCGCAGGATGGCCCGCACGCGCGCCAGCAGTTCGCGCGGATTGAACGGCTTGGCCAGATAGTCGTCGGCGCCCATTTCGAGACCGACGATGCGATCGGTCTCGTCGCCCATGGCGGTAAGCATGAGGATGGGGATGGTCGATTTCGCCCGCAGGTCGCGGCAGAGTTCGAGCCCGCTCTTGCCCGGCAGCATCAGGTCGAGGATGACGAGATCGAAGCGGCCGATGGCGAGCGCCGCCTCCATTGCGCCGGAGTCGGCAGCGGCCACGACCTTGTAGCCATGGGTGGCGAAGAACCGCGAGACCAGGTCCCTGATCTCACGATCGTCATCGACAAGCAGAAGATGCGGTGTCGCGTTCACGGGAAGGCCCGCGCAGTTTCCCTGCACCAAGTGCACCAAAGGCCATTTGGCGTCCGGACACCTGCTGACGCCGCGATCGCGGCGGAATTGTGCCTGTGCCCGCGGACGGTCACGCGCCGGATGCGTCTCCGGCGCGTGACACGAAGCCGCAGCTAGAACGTCAGGCCGAGCAGGCGGCATCCGCCTTCATGGCCGTCGTCGCGGCTGCCTTGGTCTTGAAGCCCGCCGAGCCGATTTCCAGCACCTTCGTGCCATCGGGCTTCTTGGTCGTCACCGAGCACTTGTGGGACTTGGCGTCCTGCGCGACGTAGTAGGTCGTGGCCGCGTACGCGGGAGCAACGAACGCGACTGCAAGTGCGCCGGTGATGATGAGCTTGCGAAGCATGGGATTCTCCGTTCGGGGTTGCGCTGCCGACAGTGCATCGGCCGCTTTGTGTTTCGCCCGGCGCACGCTTGTGCATTTCGGCGGCGGGCGATGACCGAGATCACCACGCGTCCGTAAGTCGAATATTTCTGATGCTGCCGTTTTTTGTAACGGTATGTGTCACTGGCGCCGACGATCCGGACGCAATCGCCTCGCGTGCATTCAGCAACAAACTGTTACGCCGCCCACCCGCGGCGGAAACAATGTGGTTACACGCCCGTGGTGGTTTCGCCCCATGGCGAACGGCGCGCTTTGGGCGCCACCCGAACAGGTGATGCCGGTCGCCACACGTTCGAACCCGAAAGGACCAGACCCATGTTGAAGTATGTTTTCGCCACCGCGCTCGTGGTCACGATCGCCGCGCCGGCGTTCGCGGCAACGCAGTATTTCGTCGCGCAGGACGCGTCGTCGCACAAATGCTCCATCGTCGAGAAGAAGCCGGATGGCAAGACCATGATGATGATCGGCAAGGCGGCCTACGCTTCCCAGGCCGACGCCAGCACCGCGCTGAAGGGCGCCGCCGAGTGCAAGTAGCCTACCGGCGGAAATGAATCGGCTACCTGCCGGCGCAGGTGGCCAAACGGACGTCACGGTCAGGCCGGTCTGCCCCGACAGCCTTGGCCGTGACGCCCGGCAAAGATAGACCGGTCCCTCTTCGCGTGGCATGCTCGGGAATCCTCCGCGCCGGGCTCCCCGATGGACGTCACCGCGTATCCCAGCCAGTACGAAACCGCTGACCGCTACGCGAACACCGCCCGCTTCCGCTTCCACATGCTGGTCGCGGCGGAATACGCCGTCCTGCTCATCGCCGGCGGGATCGGCCTCTTCGGCTGGAGCGGCGGCTTCTACTACGCCATCGTCGCCTTCATTTTCGTGCTGTCGCTGGCGATCATGCTCTTCCGCACGTTTACGACGCCGGAGCAGGACTGGTATCGGGGACGCGCGCTGGCCGAGGCGGTGAAAGACCGCCGCGTGGCGCTTCATGATGCGCTGCCCGCCCTACCACAAGACCGACAAGGAAGCTGAGACGGCCTTCCGCCGGACGCTCCGCCGCCTGCTCGACCAGCACGAGGCGGTGGTGGCGCGCATGGGCGCCAACTCCGACGCGGACGAGATCACTCCGGCGATGCGCGGCGTCCGCGCCAAGTCGCTCGACGAGCGCAAAAGCCTCTATTTCAGTGAGCGCGTCGAACAGCAGCGCAACTGGTATCGCGTCAAGGCCACGGCGAACCGCAAGGCCTACGAGCGGTGGATCGCGATCTGCATTGCCATCTATGTCGCCGCCGTCGCCAGCGTCATTATCCGCGCGGCGTGGCCGGACTGGGAATGGTCGCCGACGGAGGTGTTCATCATCCTCGCGTCCGCCCTGCTCGGCTGGATGCAGATGAAGAAGTTCAGCGAGCTTGCCGCCTCCTACACTCTCGCCGCCCACCAGACCGGGTTCATGGACGGGCCGCTGGAAGACGCCACGACGGAAGAGGATTTCGCCAGCATGGTGAAGGACGCCGAGGTCTATTTCTCGCGCGAGCAGTCCGACTGGGTGGCCCAGGGCTACGGCTGAGCTAGGGCGTAACCGCCGGCGCCTCGACATTCACGTGCAGCGCCACCTGGCTGAGGTCAGGCGCGGTGCGACGCGTCAGGCCCAGCCGCTCGCGGCGAATCCAGCGCACCGTCATCATCACCGCGACGACCCCCAGCCCCGCCGAGAGGCCAATCCAGATGCCGATGCCGTAGAGCTTCGCCCAGAACGCCAGCAGGACGCCCAGCGGCAGGCCAACGCCCCAGTAACCGATGCCGGCGAAAATCATCGGCACGCGCGTATCCCCGAGACCGCGCAGCATGCCCGACGCGACGGCCTGGGCGGCGTCGAACAGCTGGAACAGGCCGGCGAAGATGACGAAGGACACCGCCAGGTCGATCACGATCGTGTTGGCGGGATTGTTGAGGTCGAGAAAAACACCCACGAGATTGCGCGCGAAGAGCAGCATGATCGCCGCCGTGCAGCAGGCATAGACCATCGAAATGCCGTAGGCCGACCAGCCGGCGCGGGCGATGCCGGTGATGTCGCGGGCGCCGTAGGCGCGGCCGACGCGCACGGTTGCGGCCGTGCCGAGACCCAGCGGAATCATGAAGGCGAGCGACGGAATCTGGATGGCGATGGCGTGCGCGGCAAGCAATTCCGGGCTGATCAGGCCCATCAGGAAGGTGGCCGCATTGAAGATCGTCACCTCGAAGGCCAGCGTCGCCGCGATCGGCAGGCCGATCCGCCAGATGGCGCGGAAGCGCTGCCAGTCGGGACGCCAGAAGCGGCCGAACAGGTGATAGCGGCGGAAGCGCCGGTCGAGCGAGATCAGCACCGCCAGCCCGACGGCCATGTATATATTGGTGATCGTCGTGCCGATGCCAGCCCCGGGAAGCCCCAGCGCCGGCAGGCCGAAGTGGCCGAACATCAGCGCCCAGACGAGCAGCGCGTTGATGACCAGCGCCGACCCGCCGATCCACAGCGCGGTCATCGGCCGCTCCATCGCCGAGACGAAATTGCGCAGCACCACGTAGAAGAGGAACGGCAGGAACGACCACTGGAACGTATGCAGGTAGCGCGCGCCCTCATGGGCGATGTCCGGGTCCTGTCCGAGCAGCAGGAAGATCAATTCCGCCTGCCAGAGAATCACCCAGATCGGCAGCGTGATCGCGATCGCCGCCCAGAAGCCCTGGCGCACGGTGCGCCGCACGTCGCGCACCGAATGGCGCTTGCGGCCAAGCTCGATCGCCATCAGCGGCGCCGTCGCCGTCACCAGGCCGATGGAGAAGATGAGGAAAGCGAAGTTGAGGTTGACGGCGAGCGCGCCCGCAGCAAGCGATCGCGGCCCGAGCCAGCCCATCATGATGACGTCGGTCGTTGCCAATCCGACCTGCGACAGGTTGGTGAGCACGATCGGCCACGCGAGAATCAGCGTGGCGCGAATGTTCGCGCCCCACGCTCCACGCGAAGTCGGTTCGTTGGCTAAAATTTCGGACATAGCCGGCGGCTTCTAGCCCCGCCGACCGCCCGACGCCACCCCTTCAGCCTCAAAGTGACCGCGGCTGTGTCGCGGCGGCCACTGCTGACAATTTGAGACGCCTACTGCGGACGACAGGTGCTCGGCGGTTCTCCGGTCCGGCTCCAGCTGATGGTCTCGGCATAGCCAACAAGCTCGGAGCCGCGGTTGACATAGGCCGCGCCCACACGTGACGCGACGCGGCCGAGCGATATCGGCGGCGCGCCCTGCTCGGCCACCACAACGCGGTCGTTGGCGTCGTCGAAGGTCACGCGCAGGAAGGCGCCGTCATCGCAGACGAAGGGAATGCCGTTTCCGGCAAAGACCGGCGGTCCACCCGATCCGGGCGGCGATTGCGGCGGACCGGCGATTGCTGGTGCCGGATCGCAGTAGGACAGGAACTGCTTCGCCTTGGCGGCGCTCCCCTTCAGCGACAGCGCATAGGGCGCCGAGGCGCCGATCTGCACCGTGAGGCTGCTCTCGCGAATCAGCGCCGGCCACAGCGGATCGGTCGTCTTCAACTGGATCAGCGGGTTGGAAAGATCGCTGAGCTGCGACACGTCGGAGCCGGTCGCGCTGTAGGTCCGGCTGAAGGCGCCGGCGGCGAAACCCACCGTCACAGCCGCGCCCGGCTGAACCTCCGGCGCACTCCGCCCAAGCGCCAGCGTGATTTCACTCGAGCCGGGATTGCAGACGGCCGTGAACTCGCTCTCGTCCGTGTTGGGCACGGCGAAGGCGAGGCTGCCATTGTCGCGGGTCGAGGTGAAGAGCCACGCCGCGCCGTTCGTCGCGGGCGCCACTTCGGTCGCGACGGGAGGCGGCGGCTCGGCAGGCTGGCTGGCGACGCCCGACCCGGCATTGCCGATCAGCGGGATCATCACCTGGAAATTGTTGGCGCAGATATCGACATCGCGCGCCACGCGCCGGCCGTCGGCCAGCACGAGCCCGAGATCGCGGGCGCAGTCGATGCCGTTCGGTCCGGGCGCCACCATCACTACGACCGCATTGCCGGCCGTGCTGTCGATCGCTACCGGCTTGCCGCCGATGAAGACGCTCTGGATGCCGACATTGGGGTCGTCGGTGCCGATGGTCACGGGCTGGTCGCCGGTTGCCGGCCGTGTCGCCGCGGCAGGCTGGCTCGGCCGTGCAGGCTGGCTTGGCTGTGCCGGCACGGGCGGCAGCGCATTCACGTTCGGCGGTGGCGGAGTCGGTGCGGCCGCTGCCACGAAGTTGACCGACACCTCGGAGCCGTTGTTGCAGACGTTGGCGTCGACGGTCGCGACCGCCCCGCTCGACGCGGTGAACGCGATGCGATTCTGGCAGGGCACTGCGCCGCCGGGATTGTCGATCCGGAAGAACGTGACGCTGCCACCCTGCCCGGCAACCGGAAGCTGGCTGCCGTTCAACGTCGCGCCGATGATGGTGACCCCGCTCTGACTGCTGCGCGCGCTGAAAAGGCGGCTGTCGGCATGGGCGGTATCGATACTTGTGACGAGGCAGGCCGCGACGGCGCAGCCGGCGAAGAGTGCAATGAAACGGGTCATTCCCGTATCCCCGTGAAGGAGCCCACCCTCTTCACGTTCATGAACTTCGAAGCCTACGGCACTGACAGGCCTTAGCAAAGTGGCAAGTTCGGGGCGGCGATCGTGGCGTCACCGCTTCAGGCGGAAGATGTTCTCCGCGAGTCCCGGCACGTCCACGTCGAGCGCATAGAGCCCGCCGGACAGGCGTTCGTCGGGGCGCATGGCGGTGGTGATGTAGAGCGTCTTCAGGTGCGGCCCTCCGAAGGTGCAGGTCGTCACGTTGCTGACCGGCATTTCGATGACGCGGTCGATCTCGCCGTTCGGCGCGACGCGTACGATGCAGGCGCCGCCGTAGCGGGCGTTCCAGAGATAGCCTTCGCGATCCATCGCCGAGCCGTCCGGCCCGCCGCGATCGAAGCCGACGAAAAATGGCTGTTCGTTGGCTATCTCGCCGGTACTGAGGTCGTAGTCCCACACCGAAATTGAATTCGCCGACGTGTCGCCGAAATAGAAATGCCGGTTGTCCGGGCTCCAGCAGAACGTGTTGGAAATGCCGATATCGGTCTTCTCGATGCTGCTCGAGCCGTCGGCGTTGACGCGGAAAAGCTTGCCCACGCCGGTCGGCACGTCCTTGCCGAAGTGCATCGTCCCGACCCAGAAGTTGCCTGCCGGGTCCGGCCGCCCGTCGTTGAAGCGCACGCCCTGGCGCCCGTGCTCCGGATCGGCGAAATCTGCGCGGGCGTCGTTGGCCGGCTGCCACAGGATGACCCTGGACGCGGTCGATACGACCAGCGTATCCGGCCGGTCGGTCAGGCCGAGCGTGGTGACCGGCTCGGCGAAGAACCAGTTGCGGACGTTGCGGGTCGCCGGATCGAAACGGTGGATCAGGAAACGGCCGATATCGACCCAGTAGACCGCCTTTTCCGCCGCGTGCCAGACCGCACCCTCGCCCGTCCAGTCGCCCGCCGGAACCACGCAAACCGGTGTCGCCATGCATCCTCCCTGGCCGTGAGGGCCGGTGCCCAAATTTAGGCCACTGGCCGGACGGCGAATCCTCTGCCAAAACGCTCCCCATCAGTGTAGACCGCACTGGCCGGAACCCGAAATTTTGCAGCGTACCGGCCGTTTTTTGCCTGCGCCCGGGAGTGCCTGCCTTATGTCCAGCCGTATCATCGCCGTCGAGCCGTTCGATTTCGTCGTTTTCGGCGGCGCGGGCGACCTCGCCTACCGCAAGCTGCTGCCGGCACTCTACGAGCGGCATATCGACGGGCAGATTCCGACGGTCACCCGGATCATCGGCGTCTCGCGCCGCCACATGACCGACGAGGAATACCGCGCGGCGACCAAGGCGGCGCTCGCCGAACATGCCGCCGGCAGCACGCCCGACCAGGCGCTGCTCACCACCTTTCTCAACCGGCTCCATTTCGTGCCGGTCGACGCCCAGTCGGACGAGGGATGGGACGATCTTGCCAAGGTCCTCAAGGAGGGCGAGGACCGCATCCGCGCGTTCTACCTTGCCGTCGCGCCGGAGCTCTTCGGCGTCATCTGCGGCAAGCTCGGCAGCAAGGGGCTGGTCACGCCCCATGCGCGCGTCATCATCGAGAAGCCGATCGGCCACGACCTCAAGTCGGCGCGCGAGGTCAACGACGCCGTCGGCCATGTCTTCAACGAGCGGCAGATCTACCGCATCGACCACTATCTCGGAAAAGAGACGGTGCAGAACCTGATGGCGCTTCGCTTCGGCAACGCGCTGTTCGAGCCGCTGTGGAACGCCGAGCACATCGACCATATCCAGATCACCGCTGCGGAGAGCATCGGCGTCGAAGGCCGTGCCGGCTACTACGACCACGCCGGAGCGCTGCGCGACATGGTGCAGAACCACATGATGCAGCTCCTTTGCCTGGTGGCGATGGAGCCGCCGACGCGGATGGACGCCGACGCCGTGCGCGACGAGAAAATCAAGGTGCTGAAGGCGCTGAAGCCGTTCGACCGCATCAGCGCCGGCAACCTGATCGTGCGCGGGCAGTATCGCGCCGGCATCGGCGGCACCGTGCCGGGCTACCTCGAGGACATCGACAATCCCAACAGCGCCACCGAGACCTTCGTCGCGCTGAAGGCGGAGATCATGAACTGGCGCTGGTCCGGCGCGCCGTTCTACCTGCGCACCGGCAAGCGGCTGCCGATCCGCCAGTCCGAGATCGTGCTGACTTTCCGCAACATTCCGCACTCGATCTTCGACGACAGCGTCGGCGCGATCGAGCAGAACCGCCTCGTGCTGCGCATCCAGCCGGACGAGGGCGTCAAGCTGTGGCTGATGATCAAGGACCCGGGCCCGGGCGGCATGCGCCTGCGCTACGTGCCGCTCGACATGAGCTTCGCCGAGGCCTTTCGGCGTGCGCAGCCCGGACGCCTACGAGCGCCTGATCCTCGACGTCATCCGCGGCAACCAGACCCTGTTCATGCGCCGCGACGAAGTCGAGGCGGCATGGTCCTGGATCGACCCGATCGCCGAGGCGTGGGCGGCCAACAGCGAAGGGCCGAAGCCCTACCCGGCCGGCACCTGGGGGCCGACCGGCGCCATCTCGCTCATTGAGCGCGATGGGCGCACCTGGCACAACGACGAGGCCTGAGCGGGCGCCGCTCAGCCTCCCGCCGGACCCGGCCTTTCCGGCCCGCTCCTTGCACGGATCGTCGCAATGGCCCGGCGTGCCATCGATCTTTCACGGTCGGGACGCTAGATAAGCGCCAACCCGCAAGATCAAGCGCGGCCGAGGCCGGCCGCATCAGGAGACTGCCATGACCCTTCATGCCCGAATCGGCGAGGTGACCGAACGGATCGCGCGGCGCAGCCAGTCCGGCCGCGCGCAGTACCTCGACCGCATCCACACCGCCGCCGAAACCCGCGTCCGCCGCGGCAAGCTCTCCTGCTCCAACCTCGCCCACGGCTTCGCCGCCTGCAACGTCCACGACAAGGACAAGCTCGCCGCCGCCGACGCACCCAATCTCGGCATCATCACCGCCTATAACGACATGCTGTCGGCGCATCAGCCCTACGGACGCTTCCCCGACCTCATCAAGGAAGCCGCGCGTGAAACCGGCGGCACGGCGCAGGTCGCCGGCGGTGTGCCGGCCATGTGCGACGGCGTTACGCAAGGGCAGACCGGCATGGAGCTGTCGCTCTTCTCGCGCGACACCATCGCCATGGCAGCGGCGGTTGGCCTGTCGCACGACATGTTCGACGCGGCCGTCTTCCTCGGCATCTGCGACAAGATCGTGCCCGGGCTGTTGATCGCCTCGCTTACCTTCGGCCACATCCCGGCGGTCTTCATTCCGGCCGGGCCAATGCCCTCCGGCATGCCCAATCCGGAGCGCTCGAAGGCGCGCCAGCTCTACGCCGAGCGCAAGATCACCCGCGAGGCGCTGCTCGAGGTCGAGTCCAAATCGTATCACGCGCCGGGCACCTGCACGTTCTACGGCACCGCCAATTCCAACCAGATGCTGATGGAGATCATGGGCCTGCACATTCCGGGCGCGACCTTCGTCAATCCGGACACCCCGCTCCGCGACGCGCTGACCCGCGAGGCGACGCGGCGCGCGCTCGCCATCACCTCGCTCGGCAACCAATACACGCCGGTCGGCCAGATCGTCGACGAGCGCGTCATCGTCAACGGCGTCGTCGGCCTGCACGCCACCGGCGGCTCGACCAACCATACGCTGCATCTCGTCGCCATCGCCAAGGCGGCCGGCATCCACCTCACCTGGGACGATTTCGCCGACCTGTCCGAGGTCGTGCCGCTGCTCTCCCGCGTCTATCCGAACGGCTCGGCCGACGTGAACGATTTCCACAAGGCCGGCGGCATGCAGTTCCTGATGCGCGAGCTGATCGGCGCCGGCATGCTGCACGAGGACGTGCGCACGGTCTGGGGCAGCGGCCTCAACGGCTACCTGCAGACGCCGGAACTCGACGACGAAGGCGGTATCGCCTGGCGCGCCGGCGCGACGGAAAGCGGCAACGAAAAGGTGCTGGCGCCCGTGGCCAAGCCGTTCTCGCCCGAGGGCGGGCTGAAGCTCCTCACCGGCAATCTCGGCCGCGCGGTGATGAAGGTCTCGGCCGTGGCGTCCGAGAACCAGGTCGTCGAAGCGCCGGCGATCGTCTTCGACTCCCAGGAGGGCCTGCGCGAGGCGTTCAACGCCGGCCGGCTCAACAAGGATTTCGTCGCCGTCATCCGCTTCCAGGGGCCGCGCGCCAACGGTATGCCGGAATTGCACAAGCTGACCCCGACGCTGGGCCTGCTTCAGGACCGCGGCCTCAAGGTGGCGCTGGTCACCGACGGCCGCATGTCCGGCGCATCCGGCAAGGTGCCGGCGGCGATCCACGTGACGCCGGAAGCGGCCGAAGGCGGCACGCTCGCGCGCCTGCGCGATGGCGACGTCATCCGCATCGACCCGCGCACCGGCACGCTCGCCGTCATCGCCAACGCCGCCGATCTCGCGGCGCGCTCGCCGATGGCGCCGGACCTCGCCGGCAACCAGCACGGCATGGGCCGCGAACTCTTCCGGATGTTCCGCAGCAACGCGCAGCCGGCCGAATTGGGCGCGGGGGTGCTGTAGACGATCAGGCTGCGTCGGTGTCCATGGTGACGACGACGCTGCCGACCTTGTGTCCGCCGTCGACGTGGCGATGCGCCTCGACGATCGCGTCGAACGGGTAGGTGCGGTCGATCACGGGTTTCAGCACGCCGGCCTCGGCGAGCTGCACGATCTGGCGCATCACATCGCCAGCGAAGGCCTGCCCGTTGCCGCCGCCCTCATATCCGTTGATCACCTGCTTGACGAAGGCCGCCTGAATCATCTGCCCCAAGCCGCCGATGACCATCAGGAACCGCCCACCCGGCGTCAGCAGCCCACGCACCCGCGAATACGGCGCATTGCCGAAGTTATCCATGATGACGTCGTACGTTTCACCGCTCTTGGTAAAGTCCGTCACGGTGTAGTCGATCACTCTGTCCGCGCCGAGCGAGCGGACCAGTTCCATGTTCTTCGTACTGCACACGCCGGTCACGGCGGCGCCCATGTGTTTGGCGATCTGCACCGCGGCGGTGCCCACCGCGCCCGACGCTCCGTTGACGAGGATCGTCTCACCGCGCTGGAGCTTGCCGCATTTAAAGAAGGTCAGCGCGGTGCTCGCGCCAAAGCAAAGCGCCACGGTCTCTTCGTAACCGAGGTTCTTCGGCATATGCGCGATCGCGCCGTCCTCGGGCAGACACCGGTATTCGGCATGACACGCCAAATCGAACCCAGCGGAGGCGACGACCTTGTCGCCGGGCTTGAACGCGGTCACATTTTCGCCGACCGCCTCGATCTCGCCCGCAACGTCGAATCCGAAAACCGGCTGCCGCGGACCGAAGAAGCCCATCTGCACCCGCACCAGCGGACCGACGCCTCGTGGCACGCGCAGAGCGCGCAGCCGTGCGTCGCCAGAGCTGACCGTCGTCGCATGCGCCTTGATCCGCACCTCGTTGGCCTTCGGCGTCGGCTTCGGCACGTCCATGATCCGGACGACTTCCGGCGGTCCGTATCGCTCGCAGATTGCTGATTTCATTGACGATCCTGCCTTAGCCTTCTGCGCCCTGCGCAGCACGCTCCCATTCCGCGACGTCAACGCCCCTGATCAGCAGCCAGAGACAGAAGGCGACTTCGGCGACGATCGAAACGAAGTAGACCGGCGCGACGGCGTCGGCATAGTCCGGCGCAAGGAAAAGCGTGTAGCTGCCGATGAGATACGCGATGCCGGCGGCGCCGACGAGCAGGCCCAGCGACTTCGGGAAATAGCCGGAGATCGCGATTAGCCGGCCGAGTGCAAGGCAGTTGAGGGCGAAAAAGATCAGGCCGAGGTCGTAGCCATGAGCGTGCGTCTCGATGGCGAGTGCCGCGAGCGCGTCGCGCGAGCCCGGCTCAAGCGCGCTGTAGGTGGCGTCGGTGAGCAACAGCAGCGCCACGTGCTGATGCAGCAGGCTGACGGCAATGATGACCGCCTGGACGAGCCGCAGCACCATGGCGGAAAGCGCCAGCACCGGCCCGACCGGCCGGAAGAGCACATAGAGCAGAACCGCGAGGACGACGTCACAGAGCGCCATGATCGTGTCGGCGGCGAAGCTTGCGCGGAACAGCCCCTCGAAATGAAGCACATTCGCAGCGGTCGCAGCTGCGTCTCCCGGCACAATTAGCTGCGCGCGCACGGTCATCTCGCTCCAGATACCTGCGGCGATGATGACGAGGTAGAGGACGCCCGCGACGCGGGCGATGATCAGCGGCGAAGTCGCGGCGTTTCGGTGGCTCATGTCTCCTTCCCGGCGGTTGCCCCCGGGTGAGTTTAGACATCGAGGTCGCCGGCGAAACCCTTCAGCGGCTATTTATCCACGCGCTTGCGCGCCCACGGCCGCGTGCCGGCCGGCACCTCGCCGTCACCCGGCCATGCCGGCTGGAGATAGTGCGGCACTTCCGGCCACTCGCCCTTCTCGAAGGCGGCGATGAGGATCGGGTCGCTGGTCTCGAACGCGTCGATGCCGACGCGGGCCATGAACGGAACCTGATCGATGATGTAGGCGCCGGTGGCGCGGATCTCGCCCTTGTAGCCGTCGCGCTCGCGCAGCAGCCGCGCGATCGAGAAAGCCCGGCCATCGGCGTATTTGGGGATCGTCACCACGATCACCGGGAAGCGGGCGAGATCGGGAACGATGTCGCTCCAGTCGCTGCCCGGTTCGATGACGAGGCCAAGCGGCGCGTTGCGCGCGCCGAGCGCGGCGTGCTCGTCGCGCCAGCGCTTCAGGCTGACGATGACGTTGCCGCCGTCGGGCACAGGCTGGTCGTCGGGGACGACGCTCCAGTCGTCTTCGCGGAAGGCTCCGCCTTTCCAGAGGGGCATGAGATCAGATACCGCTGCCGTCGCTTTCGAGGTCGGTATGGATGCCGCACTCGGTCTTGTCGAGTCCCCGCCAGCGGCCGGCGCGGGCATCCTCGCCCGGTGCGACGCGGCTGGTGCAGGGCACGCAGCCGATCGAGGGATATCCCTGCCCCACCAGCGGGTGCGGCGGCAGGTCGTGGCGCTCCATGTGCGCCTTCAGATCGGCGGCGGTCCAGTTCGCCAGCGGATTGATCTTGATGCGCGCGCCATCGGCCTCGAACAGGCGGAGTTCGGAGCGCACCGCGTTCTGGAAGCGCTTGCGGCCGGTGAACCAGGCGTCGAAGCCCTTGAGCGCGCGGGCGAGCGGCTCGGTCTTGCGGATCTGGCAGCAAAGATCGGGCTTGGTCATCCACAGCGCGCGGTGCGGGTCGGCGCCGAGCAGCCGCTCCGGGTCCGGCGTCAAACTGCGGACGTCGGTCAGGCCGAGATGATCGACCAGTTGCGTGCGGTACTGCAGCGTCTCGGCGAACAAACGGCCGGTATCGAGAAAAATCACCGGCGCATCGCGATCGACCTCGGAAAGCAGGTGCAGCAGCACGGCCGATTCCGCGCCGAAGCTCGAGACAAGCGCGACCTTTCCCGGAAACAGGTCGTTCAGGGCGAGCGCGATCACGCCCTGCGCATCGCGTTCGCCATAGCGCGCATTCAGCGCGACGGCTTCGGCCTCGGCGCCAGCCTCGGGATCGACGGCGCGGGCGACAGCCTCAAGCAGCGCCATAGAGCGCCTCCTTGAACGGTGCCTGCCCGACCCGGCGATAGGTGGCGAGGAAGTTCTCCCCGCGGCCTTCGCGCACCTTCAGGTAGGTATCGACCAGCGTCTCGACCGCGTCGATCACCTCGTCGGAGGAAAAGCCCTTGCCGATGATCTCGCCGACCGAGGTCTGCTCGTCGCCGGAGCCACCGAGCGTGAGCTGGTAGAACTCCTCGCCCTTTTTCTCGACGCCGAGAATGCCGATGTGGCCGACGTGATGATGACCGCAGGCGTTGATGCAGCCGGAAATCTTGATCTTGAGATCGCCGACCTCGCGCTGGCGCTCGCCCTCGGCGAAGCGCTCCGAAATGCGCTGGGCGATCGGGATCGAACGGGCATTGGCAAGCGCGCAATAGTCGAGGCCCGGGCATGCGATGATGTCGGTGACCAGCCCGGCATTCGCCGTGGCGAGACCGGCGCCGGCCAGCGCCTCATGGAGGTCGGGCAGGTCGTCCAGTGCGACATGCGGCAGGATCAGGTTCTGCTCGTGGCTGACGCGAACCTCGCTGTGGCTGTAGCGCTCGGAGAGATCGGCGATAAGGTCCATCTGGTCGGAGGTGGCGTCTCCGGGCGTACCCCCGATCGGCTTCAGCGACACGGTGACGATGGCGTGGCCGGTGGCGCGGTGTGGCACCGTATTCTGCGAAACCCACACGTCGAGCGCCGGATCGGCGGCGCGGGCGCGTTGCAGCACGACGCTTTCCGCCGGGCGCGGCGTCAGGTTGGGCGGGGCGAAATACGACTGGATGCGGCGGACTTCGTCCTCGGGCAGGTGCAGCGCTCCGTCACGGATGCGCTCCCACTCCTCCTCGACCTGGCGGCGAATTTCTTCCTCGCCCGCCTCGTGGACGAGGATCTTGATACGCGCCTTGTACTTGTTGTCGCGCCGGCCGAAGAGGTTATAGACCCTCAGAATCGCCTCCATGTAGGAGAGCAGGTGCTCCTCCGGCAAAAAGTCGCGGATCAGGTGCGCGATCATCGGCGTGCGGCCGAGACCGCCGCCGACATAGACGACGAAGCCGAGGTTGCCATCGGCATCGCGCTTGGCGTGCAGGCCGATGTCGTGGACCTGAATGGCGGCACGGTCGCGCCCGGCGCCGGTCACGGCGATCTTGAACTTGCGCGGCAGGAAGATGAATTCCGGGTGCAGCGACGACCACTGCCGCAGGATTTCGGCATAGGGGCGCGGATCGACGACTTCGTCGGCGGCAGCGCCGGCGAAGTGATCCGCGGTGACGTTGCGGATGCAGTTGCCGGAGGTCTGGATCGCGTGCATCTCGACCGACGCGAGATCGTCGAGGATGTCGGGAATGTCCTTCAGCGCCGGCCAGTGGAACTGCAGGTTCTGTCGCGTGGTGAAGTGGCCGTAGCCGCGATCGTATTTCCGGCCGATGAAGGCGAGCATGCGCATCTGCGCCGGGTTCAACGTACCGTAGGGCACGGCGATGCGCAGCATGTAGGCGTGGAGCTGGAGGTAGACGCCATTCATCAGGCGCAGCGGCTTGAACTGATCCTCGGTGAGTTCGCCGGAGAGCCGGCGCTCGACCTGGCCGCGGAACTGGTCGACGCGTTCCTTGACGAAATCGCGGTCGAACTCGTCGTAGCGATACATCACGCGGCTCCCTGGAGCTTCGCCCGTTCGGCGTCGCCATAAACGATGGTCGGACCGCGCTCGGCCCGAATCTTTTCGCGCAGGCGCGCCGGCACTGGCACGCCGTCCTTGACGTCGACGTCTATGGGATAGGCCTCGACCACGATGCGGGCGTCCGACTGGGCCTTGGCGAAGGCAACGCCCTCATCTAGGTCCGGGCCGTCGGTGAACACACGCGCCGCGGAGATGTCGAAGGTCCAGCCGCCCTCGGTGTCGACGAAGACGACGAGGCCGCCGCGCAGATCATTCGCGGTGATGACCTTGGCCGGTCCGTCCTTTGCTGCCTTGAACATGGCGAATGCCCCTCCTCAGGCCGCGGCGAGTTCGGCAAGCCGAGCGGGCGCGCCCTTGACGGCGCCGGCGGCGACCACGTCGCCGACGATGATCAGCGCAGGGCCGTCGGCCGTGCGTTCTGCAAGCGCGGCCAGTTCGTCCAGCCGCCCCGCATATGCACGACTGTCAGAGCGCGACGCGTTCTCGATGACGGCGACCGGCGTCGATGCGTTCAGCCCGGCCTCGATGAGCCGAGCCGCGACTTTGGCGGCGACCGTTCGGCCCATGTAGACAGCGATCGTCGCGCCGTTCAGCGCCAGACCAGCCCAGTCGGGCAGCGTCTCGCCGTCGGCGTCGTGGCCGGTAGCGAAGACCAGCGAGGAGGACGTCTCGCGGAGCGTCAGCGGAATTTCGGCTTCGGCGGCGGCGGCGAAGGCCGCGGTCACGCCGGGCACGATATCGAACGAGATGTTCGCCGCGCGCAGCGCCGCCATCTCCTCGCCGGCGCGGCCGAAGATCAGCGGATCGCCCGACTTCAGCCGAACCACGCGGTTGCCGCCGCGCGCCTCACGCACGAGCAGCCGGTTGATCTCGTCCTGGCTGACCGCGTGCGCACCCTTGGCCTTGCCGACATGGATGCGGCGCGCGTCGCGGCGGCCCTGAGCCACGACGGCCTCCGGCACCAACCGGTCATAGACGATGACGTCGGCCTCCTGGAGCGCGCGCTGAGCGCGCAGCGTCAGCAGGTCCTCGGCTCCCGGGCCTGCACCGACGAGCGAGACGTGGCCGGACCAGTTCGGGTCGATCTCCAGCGCGCGCAACGCCTCCTGCTCCGCCTCCGCCACGTGGCCGGCGAAGACCTTCTCGGCGACGGGGCCGGAGAAGAAGCGCGCCCAGAAGCGGCGGCGGTCCGCGACTGTGGAGAACGCCGCGGTCACACGGGCGCGGATCTTGTCGGCAAGCCCGGCCAGATCGCCGAAGGCCGGCGCCAGCAGGCCCTCGATGCGGGCGCGGACATGCCGTGTCAGAACGGGCGCGACGCCTTCGCTACCGATGGCGACGGCGAGCGGGGCTCGGTTGACCAGCGCCGGCGTGTAGAAGTCGCAAAGCTCAGGACGATCGACGACGTTGATCGGCACACCGGCCGAGCGTGCCAGTGCGACAACCTCGCGGTCCGTCTCCTCGGACTCGGTCGCGGCGAAGACGAGCGCGGCCCCGGCAAGGTCGGCGGTCGCGGGCCACGCGCCGCGCCAGTCGCCATGAGCGGCGATCAGGTCGGCGCCGGTGCCCTGCTCCAGCGAGGAGGCGAACACGACGATCTGCGCCTTGGTCTCAGACAGCAGCCGGATCTTGGCGGCGGCCTCTACGCCCCCACCGACGATCACGACGCGGCGTCCCGCGACCTTGTGGAAGGCCGGGAAGACAGCGAGCTTGCGGGCCGTGTCAGTCATACGCGCCACTCCGAATGGGTGATCGCGCCGGGCGCCAGATGGCGAAACCGTGCGATTGCCGCAAAATCTAGGGATTCGGCCACAAATCTACGACAACGGTCGTTCCAAACTCGTTACCGGAGTGAGAAAAAGAATCCGTGCGGGACAACGCCGCCGGAAGAAAAAGGCCAGTGCCGGCCAAAAAAAGGCGGCGGGCACTGGCCTTACGAAACCGGCAGAAATATTAGCCGGTGCGGGGAAACGCCATTCCCTTGTCATCGAAGACGTGGAGCACGTGGCTCGGCGCCGACAGTTCCACCTCGGAGTTACGTTTGACCTGAACGGTGCCGTCGAGCTTGGCGATGATCGGCTCGCCGTAGCCGCAATCGACGTAAAGCAGCGTCAGCTCGCCGAGCTGTTCGACGATATCGACGCGGCCCTTGAAGATGTGCTCGCCGCCATCGCCGAGCGACAGGTCCTCGGGGCGCACGCCGAGCGTTCCCTTGTGGCCGACGGCACTCGCCGGGATCTTCGCCTGGACATGCACCGTGCCATGCTTCTCGGGGCGCACGCGGGCGTCGCCGTCGCCGGCTTCGATGATGCAAGGAACCATGTTCATCGCCGGCGACCCGATGAAGCCGGCGACGAAGAGATTGTCCGGAGTCTGGTAAAGCTCCATGGGCGTGCCGACCTGCTCGATGACGCCGGCACGCAGCACCACGATGCGGTCGGCGAGCGTCATCGCCTCGACCTGATCGTGGGTCACGTAGACCATGGTCACGTCGTTCATGCGCTCGTGGAGCTTGGCGATCTCGATGCGCATGGAAACGCGCAGCGCCGCGTCGAGATTCGACAGCGGCTCGTCGAACAGGAACACCTTGGGATTGCGCACGATGGCGCGGCCGATGGCGACGCGCTGCCGCTGGCCGCCGGAAAGCTGCTTGGGCAGGCGGTCGAGATACGGCTCGAGCTGGAGCACGCCGGCTGCCTGGCGCACGCGCCGGTCGATCTCCTCCTTGCTCTCCTTCGCCAGCTTCATGCCGAAGGCCATGTTGTTGTACACGGTCATGTGCGGGTACAGCGCGTAGGACTGGAAGACCATCGCGATGCCGCGCAACGCCGGCGGGAGTTCGTTGACCTCCTCGCCGTCGAACTCCAGCGTGCCGGACGTGATTTCCTCGAGACCGGCGATCAGGCGCAGCAGGGTGGACTTGCCGCAGCCCGACGGGCCGACGAACACCACGAACTCGCCCGACTTGATCTCAAGGTTGACGCCCTTGATGACATCGATGGGGCCGAACGACTTCTTGATGTCGCGCAGACGCAGTTCGCCCATCCTACAGCTCCCTCTTTTCGTCCATCGCGCTCATCCGCCCTTGACCGAGCCGGCCAGCAGGCCGCGCACGAGGTAGCGTTGCAGCGAGAAGAACACGATCAGCGGCACCACGATCGACACGAAGGCCGACGCGGTGAGAATTTCCCAGTCGCCGCCGCGCGAACCAAGCAGCTCGCGCAATCGCCCGGTCAGCACCAGCTGTTGCTCGGTGTTGCCCAGGAAGACAATGGCGACGAGCAGGTCGTTCCACACCCACAGGAACTGGAAGATCGAGAACGATGCCAGCGCCGGCACGGAGAGCGGCAGCACGATGCGCACGAAAATCTCGAAGTCGGTGGCGCCGTCGATGCGCGCGGACTCCATGACTTCGTTGGGCAGGCCGGCGATGTAGTTGCGCAGCAGATAGATGGCGAGCGGGAGTCCAAATCCGGTGTGCGCCAGCCATATGCCAAGATACGTCTTTGCGGGCACGCCGAAGAAGGCGCCGACATCGTTGTAGAGCCGGAGCAGCGGGATAAGCGACATCTGTAGCGGCACGACCAGCAGGCCGACAATCACCGACAGGATCAGCGCCCGCCCGGGGAACTTCATCCAGGCCAGCGCGTAGGCGGCGTAGGCCGCGATCAGGATCGGGATGACGGTTGACGGAATGGCGACCGTCAGCGAGTTGATGAACGATTGGCCGATGCCCGCCGACGTCAGCACCCGCTCGTAATTCTGGAGCGTGAACTCCGGCGGCAGTGCTGCGGTATAGTAGAGGCGCCTGCCCGTGTCGCCCTCGGGCTTCGTGTCAGAAACCAGCCGGTAGGTGCCGTCGCGCTCCACCGTCAGCGTACCGCCGCCGCCCGGCAATTCGGCGGTCGCACCCGCATCGAACTCGGTCGGATTCTGGATGCGCACGCCGAACTTGGTGATGTAGCCCTTGCCGTCCAGCAGATTTCCGGTGAGCACGTATTTGCCGGCATCCTCGACCGCGGCCGAGGGCGCTTCCGTGCGGCCGATGAGGTTCTGCTCGCTCGTCGTCAGCGCCGTCCACCAGCCGGATACGGCGAGCTGGTCGCGGTCGCGGAACGACGACACGAGGATGCCAAACGTCGGCACCGTCCAGACGATGACGATCAGGATTACCGCAAGATGGACGAAATACTTGCCCCACTTGCGCTTGCGGCGGCGAACGGTGGCCATGTCAGCGCCTCTCCGCGTTGAGGCGGCGGATGTTCCAGACCATGATCGGAACCACCGCGAGCATGATGACGACAGCTATCGTGGCGCCGCGACCGAAGTCGCCGCCACCGCGGAACATCCAGTCGTACATGAGGTTGGCGAGCACGTTGGTGTTCCATTGGCCGTTGGTCATGGCCAGAACGATGTCGAACACCTTGAGCACCGTGATGGTGATGGTCGTCCACACCACCGCGATCGTGCTCCAGATCTGCGGGACCATGATGTAGAAAAAGATGTGCCAGCCCTTGGCGCCGTCGATCGTCGCCGCCTCGATGGTTTCCTCAGGAATGCCGCGGAGCGCTGCGGAGAGGATGACCATGGCGAAGCCGGTCTGGATCCAGACCAGGATCACCATCAGGAAGAAGTTGTTCCAGAAGGGAATCGTTATCCACGCCTGCGGTGGAAGGCCGAACAGTTCGACGATCGCGTTGAGCAGGCCGATCTGGGTCGAGCCCTCACCGCGATAGTCGTAAATGAATTTCCAGATGACGCTGGCGCCGATGAACGAAATCGCCATCGGCATGAAGACCATGCTCTTGGCGATGTTACCCCACCAGATTCGGTCGGTGAGGTAAGCGATGACCAGCCCGCAGAACGTGCTCGCCGCCGGCACGAAGAAGAGCCACAGGATGTTGTTGAAGATCGCTTCGCGGAATTGCGTGTCGCCAGCCGCCCAGCGGTAGTTATCGAGCCCGACGAAATTGACGCCGCTACGGCCGTAGAAGCTCAGGCGCAGTGAGTCGAAAACCGGGTAGACCAGATAGAGACCGAGAAACAGGATCGCCGGGCCGAGGAACAGCCACGGCCGGATGGTGGCCGCGATCTTCTGGTTACGGGCGGCCTGAAGGGCGCCGCCGCGCGGCGGCAGAAAAACGTCGAGGATCTTGTTGGCCGCATAGAAGTAGAGGGCCGCCGCCCCGACGCCGATGATGACCGTGATGAGCGCACTGAAAAGCTGCGCCATGCATCTCCCCCACTTGGCGTTCGCGGCCTTTTTTGAATGCTGGCCGCGCGGCCTCCCCTGCCGCCTCGCGCCGTCTTCGGGCTTTTTATCCCAGTCCGGTCTTGAGTAGTCCCGGGCGCGTTGGCCCGGGACTCAATTTGCAAAAGGCTACACGACTTATTTGATCGCGTCCCAGGACTTCTGAATCTCGGTGGCGACCGTCTTGGCATCCTTGCCGCCGACATAGTCGACCATGCCCGTCCAGAACGCGCCTTGGCCAACCTTGCCCGGCATCAGGTCGGAACCGTCAAAGCGGAAGGTCGTGGCGTTGAGCAGGATCTGGTTCTCGCCCTTCAGCGTGTCGGTTGCATAGACGTCCGTATTGACGCCCTTAAACGGCGTGAAAAAATTCCACGCGGCCATGGCGACTTCGGAGGCGATCGGCGTCTTCAGGTACTCGATGAAGGCGCGCGCCGCCGGCGAGTCCTTGGTGATGGCGAACAGCGTGCCGCCGCCGAGCACCGGCTTGCCAAGATTCTTGTCGGCATAAGGCGGGAAGTAGAAAAAGTTGGCGTCGGTGCCGAGCTTGGTGCCTTCCGGGAAGAAGGCCGGGATGAACGACGCCTGGCGATGCATGTAGCACTTGGGCGGCGAAGAGAAGAGGCCCTTCGGGCTGTCGCGGAAATCGGTGGAAGCCACGGCCGCGGCGCCGCCATCGACGAACTTGTCGTTCTTGGCAAACCACCCGAAGTCCTCGATCGCAGCGACGACGCGAGGATCGTCGAACTTCACCGAGTTGTCGACCCAGCCGTCATAGACTTCCGGCGGCTGCGTGCGCAGCATGAAGTCCTCGACCCAGTCGGTGGCCGGCCAGCCGGTCGCCGCACCCGAGCCAAGGCCGATGCACCACGGGGTGCCGCCGTCCTTGACGATCTGCTCGGTCAGCGCCTTCAGTTCTTCCATCGTCTGCGGAATCTTGTAGCCGGCCTCCTTGAAGTTCTCCGGCACGTACCAGACGAGGCTCTTGAGATCGGCCTTCCACGGGAAGGTGAAAAGCTGCGCGTTACCGTCCTTGTCCTTGTACGTGGACAGGTCCACCCAAGACTGGCCGGCCGAGTAGTTGTCGAGCAGCCACTGCTTGGTCTCGTCGCCGAGCGGCGTCAGGTTGCCTTTCGACGCGACGTCGGCGGCGAGGCCGGGCTGCGGGAAGATGGCGATGTTGGCCGGGCTGCCCGCCTGGGTGTCGATGACGATCTGCTGTTCGAACGAGTCGGATCCGGAGTTCTCGATCTTGGCGCCGGTCGCTTCCTCAAAATAGGCGAGAACCTTTTCCCAGCCTTCCTTGTCGGCGGTGAGCCATGGCCCGAAGATGCTCAGTGTCTGGCCCTTCAGGTCATGCTTGTCGGCGAAGTCGTGGTAGCTCTTCCAGTTGAACTTCGGGTCGCCGTCGATCGGATAGATCAGGTCGGCCGCGGCCGCCGATCCGACGCCAAGCGCCGTGATCGCAGCGAAACCCATTAGCGCGTTACGAAATTTCATTTGCACCTCCCTACGAGCGTGACGGGCGACGAAATAGCGGAGTGTAACGGGTTGTCCACCTCGAGGGGCGGAGCCCGACTGCCACCTTCGTTGCCTCCCATTAAGCGCCTCTTCGTGCGTTGACAGCCGTCAACCCACGCCCTCAAAGCGCTTTGGGTGGCATCATGGTTGAGAGCGCATGGACGAGTCAACCCAACCACTTCTCTTCAAAAAGCGCCGGCGGCGATTCGCCCCGGCGGGTTGCATCGCCATTTGAAAGCGCTTTGAATGAAGCGAGGGAGGAATACGCGGACCGATGAAACTGAAGGACCTAGCCGCAAAGCTGGGCCTGTCTCAGACGACGGTCAGCCGGGCGCTCAACGGATATCCGGAGGTAAGCGAGGCGACGCGTGAGCGCGTTCTCAGCGCCGCCCGGCAATTCCACTATCGACCCAACCCCAGCGCCCGCCGCCTCGCCACCGGGCGCGCCGGCGCCGTCGGCGCCGTTCTCCCCACCAATCGCAATCTCCTGGTCGACCCGCATTTCGTCGAATTCCTTGCGGGCGTCGGCGAGCGGCTGGCCGAGGACGACATGGACATCGTTCTGTCTCCGGCGCGGGCGAACGACGAGATGGACACCTATCGCCGTCTCGTCGCCGGAACACGCGTCGACGCGTTGATCGTCTCGGGGCCAACGATCGACGACGCGCGGGTACCGCTGCTCACCGAACTTGGCCATCCCTTCGTCGTGCACGGGCGCACGACGGGCGACACACCGTACGCATGGCTCGATATCGACAATGAGGCCGCGTTCCGTGATGCCGCAAATCACCTCCTCGACCTCGGCCATACCCGCATCGGCCTCATCAACGGCGATCGACGGTTCACCTACGCCATGAACCGCGAGACCGGCTTTCGCGATGCGCTGGCAGCACGCGGCCTGACGCCAGACGAACGCCTGATGGGCGAAGGCGCCATGACCGATGAGGTCGGCTACCGGCTGACGACGCGCTTCCTTGCCGAGCGCCCGCGGCCGACGGCCATCCTGCTCAGCTCGATGATGATGACGCTGGGCGCGCTTCGCGCCATCCGCGCCGCGAAGCTCGAACTCGGCAAGGATATGTCGCTGATCGCCCACGACGACGTATTCCCCTTCGTCAACCCGGCACTGATGGTGCCGCCGGTCACGACTGTAACCTCACCGATCCGCGCGGCGGGAACGCGGGTCGCCGAACTGATCCTCGAGCTTCTCGCCGGGCGGCCGTCCGGGGCGATCCACGAGCTTTGGCCGGTCGATATGGTCATTCGCGGCTCGACCGGGCCGGCGCCGTCTTGACCCATCCGGCCCGAGCCGGACATAGCTCATCCATGACGAACATCGAATCCGCCGGCGCGCTGATCGCCGTGGACTGGGGCACGAGCCGGCTGAGGGCGCGCCTGCTTGACGCCGCGGGGCGGGTGCTGGCCGAAGCCGACAGCGACGACGGCATTTCCCGCGTAGCGGCCGGCGGACACGAGGCGGCCTTCGAACATCTCGTCGGCGCCTGGCCGAAGGTGCCGGCAATCATGGCCGGCATGATCGGCAGCCGGCAGGGCTGGCGCGAGGCCGCCTACCTTCCCTGCCCGGCCGCGACAGGCGCACTCGCCGAAAGCGTCGTACGCTTCGACACGGCCAGCGGCCGGGCGGTGGCGATCATCCCCGGCATCATGCTGAAGAGCGCCGCCCGCGACGGCGACGTGATGCGCGGCGAGGAAACCCAGCTCGTCGGTCTGATCGACGGCGAGCCGGCGTTCGATGGCGTCGCCATCCTGCCCGGCACCCATTCCAAGTGGGTGACCATTGCCGACAGCACCGTGATGGATTTCCAGACCTATCTCACCGGGGAGCTGTTCGACCTGCTGGCGCACCAATCGTTTCTCCGTCACTCGGTCGCTGCCGACGGCGGCGAACTCGCCGATGCGCCCGATTTCGCCCTCGCCGTGCGCCGCACGACGGAGGAAGCCCTGCCCTTCCTCTCCGCGATCTTTTCTGTCCGCGCCCGCGCCCTGCTTGGGTCGGTCAAGCCCGCCGACAATCTCGCCTACCTCTCCGGTCTGGTGATCGGCGGCGAGATCGCCGCGGCCCAGGCATCGGGACATCTGTCCCGCGACATGGCGTTGCGAATTGTCGGATCGAAGTCCCTCGGCCGGGCGTACGCCAAGGCGCTTGCCGTCGCCGGCATCGACGCCGCCGTCCTCGATGGCGACGCGCTTGTGCTGGCCGGTCTTGTCCATCTTGCGCGCGCCATCGGGCTGCTCCCGGTCGCGGCCGAACGGAGCACAGCATGAGCGACGTCTTTCACGGCCACCGTCCGTTGGTCGCAATCCTGCGCGGCATTGCGCCCAAGGATGCGCTTGCGACGATGGAAGCGCTGATCGCTGCCGGCATCGGCCTGATCGAGGTGCCGCTCAATTCGCCCGAGCCGCTCCAAAGCATCCGCGTGATGGCGAAGGCGGCGGAGACCGCGCCCGCATCGGCGCGGGCACGGTGCTGACCGTCGAGGAAGTCGCGGCGGTGCAGTTGGCCGGCGGCCAGTTGGTCGTCTCGCCCAATGTCGATGCCGCCGTGATCCGCAAGAGCAAAGCGGCGGGGCTCACATCCTTTCCCGGCGTCTTCACGCCGACCGAGGCGCTCGCCGCCATCGCCGCCGGCGCC
>CAWCSF010000014.1:0-18156 GCA_963798195.1 uncultured Alphaproteobacteria bacterium
CAGTCGCGCCGTCCGGGTGGCCGCTGCATAATTATTCATCGGTATAGGTTCCGGGAACGGAACCAAGCGAGCACTCACACATTGTTGTGAACAGAATGTTCGGAACGATGGAGCGTGCACATGGCGGATGGCAACGGCGGGACCGGCATCTTGGGCGTGATTGTTGGCGTGATGTTAGTGGTCTTCGTTGGTGCGGCCGTGATGATGGCGACGGGGCACCTCGGAAATACCGGGCCGACCCTGACGATCAAGATGCCAGGCGCCAAGTAGTTCTTCCAAAAATCGATTTCGAAGGAGAGAAGCAATGAACGGCATTATCTATCTTGTCGGCCTCGTCGTCGTGGTGATGGCGGTGCTGTCGCTCATCGGCCTTCACTGAGTTGAGGCGCGCCATGACTTACGAAGCTGACGTCGCGCCCGCACCACTCGTCTCCAACAGAAGCTATTTGGAATGGGGACCGGTGATCGGCGGCGCAGTCGCCGCCGCCGCGATTTCGATAATTCTCCTCACCTTCGGCGCCGCGGTCGGTCTTTCGGTGACTTCGCCATGGCCGGGCAGCGGAGCCCCCGTCTGGGTGGCGGCGTTTGCGGTCCTGTGGTGGACGCTTCTCGTGCAGATTGGAAGTTTCGCGGCGGGCGGCTATCTCGCCGGTCGCATGCGGAGCCACTGGGCCGACGCGACCAACCATGAAAGCGGCTTCCGGGACAGCACGCACGGCTTCCTTGCTTGGGCGGTCGGCATCCTGTTCGGCGCTATGGTTCTGGGCATCGGTGGCGGCAGCTGTACTGCAAGCCGGAACGCAATCGGCGGCCATCGTTGCGGCAGGCACCGTTCGGGGAACGCCGACGCTTCGGCACTTTCACCGACGGACTACGCGGTCGACCTGTCCTAGCCTGCGCCCCGCGCCGAATACCCAAGGCGCGCCGCCGGTTGGAAACGCAACGCTACCCCTACTGACGACTCTGCATTGCGGGCGGAAGCTGGTCGCATCTTCGCCGCAACGATCCGGAATTGAGAGTTCACCGAAAGCGATCGTTCCTATCTGACGCAGGTTGTGGAAAGCCGCACCGGCCTGCCCGAGGCCGACGCACAGGCACGCGTCGATGCTGCGGTGAATGAAGCCCGGGACCTGGAGATTCAGGTACGGGACGCTGCAGACAAGGCGCGGAAGGCGACACTGATCGCCGGCTTCATCGCCGCTGCCGGGCTCCTCCTCAGCGCCGCCGCCGCGACGGCTGCGGCCGGTGTCGGTGGGCGGCATCGCGACGAGGGCAAGTACGTCAAGTTCTTCGGCCACCATTTCTGGTAGTCCGCCGAGGGGCACTGCTAATCCGAAGCGCCGGGAGGCCCACTCCCGGCGCTTTCGTTTGTCTGGTGGCACCCCCACGCTAGCAATTTCCCCGGCATCTTCGGCCGCCGGCGGCGAGCAATCATGCCCCAAGTTAAGAGGATGGCTCCCGAGGCTTCGCGATCAAGCAAGGACCGGCTGCGCTCGGGCTTTGTCCTCCACGCTGATGCGGTACAGCAACAACGCGAAATTGAGCAGCCCAAACGCGAGTGCGAGCCAGGTCAGATTAAGAGCGAGCGGGAGAGCCGGAATCTCGAGTGCCACCACGACGTAGTTCGGGTGGCGGAGATAGCGGTAGGGTCCGCGTCGCACCGATGGCTCCCCTTCGATCGTGATGACGCGCGTCGTCCAGTACGGGCCAAGGGAGGCGACGATCCAGACCCGTAGAATTTGGAGGACGAGGAACACGGTCAGCAAACTCCAATTGGGCGTCGCATCGGGCGCAACAAAGATAGCGAGCGCGAGCAGCCAGGAACCATGGAGCACGACGAACAGCGGATAGTGGCCGGCGCCAGTCTCCCGGCCCCCGCGTGCCAGCAACGCGCGGGTATTGCGCCGCGCCCAGACCAACTCGGCCAATCGCTGCAGCCCGACCAGGGCAATCAGGGCATACGGCCAGCCGACGGTCACGGCGCGCCCGCGAGGTTCACCATCTGGAACGCAGCGGTAAAGCCCGGCCCAAGAGATGAGAGGAGAACCGGCCCCTTTACGCCCGCCTTGATAGTTCCATCGAGAACGAACAGCACGGTCGGCGCCGACATGTTCCCGTAGTTGCGCAGTACCTCGCGCTCGACGTCGAGTTCTCCGGGGGCAAGGCCATAGACCTGCTCCAGGGCTTCAATCACCTTGACGCCGCCGGGATGGCAGCACGGCCGGACGAAATCGTCCCTGGTGAGACCCGACCGCATCAGAAAGGCGGACAGCGCCGCCGGGTAATCGTCCGCAACGATTTGCGGAATGCTGCTGTGAAAAATGACATCGAGACCGAGGCCATCAACCCGCCAGCCCATGACATGGAGCGTGTCCGGCCAGCAATGCTCGCCACCGAGGCCGATGGACCCGAGCGCGGGACCTGAATCGACGCCCGGCGCGGATGGATCGGAGGATCGATGATCGCCGCCGCGGCTCCATCACCGAACAGCGCTGTCGCCACGATGTTACTCGGCGTCACCCGGTCGTGACGGATGGCCATGCTGCACAATTCGACAACAACGAGCAGACAGCGCATGCCGGGTTGCGAGCGGACGAGCTGCGCCGCGCGGGTCAAACCAAGCACGCCGCCAGCACATCCGAAGCCGAAGATTGGCAGACGCATTGTATCGGGCCGGAACGGCATGAGATTCATCAGTCGAGCGTCGAGGCTTGGCGTCGCCACTCCGGTCGTGCTCACCATCACGATCGCATCGATGTCGGCTGGCGTCAGGCCGGCCGCGTCCAGCGCTCTGCTTGCGGCATCCGCTGAAAGTGCTGTCGCGTGGTCGGCGTAGAGTTGCGACTTCTCGCCGAAATCGTGAGGCTGCATGTACCAGTCGAACGGTTGGCAGGCGTAGCGCGTATCAATCTTCGCATTCATGAACACCGGTTCGAGGTGATCGAACAGTCCGGTCTTCTTTGAAAAGTATGCCCTTGCGGTATCGCGAACCTGCGCTTGGGGGAGGACGTGTTGCGGAACAGCAGTTACCAGCGCGCGAAGACGCACCTCCGTGGCAACCGCCCTCGCGGCTGAAATTGACGCAGGCGCGTTCATGAGGACTCCTCTTGCCAAATCTGGCGTGCGCAAACACGCCGCCGCTGCCCGATATTCACCGCGCCGGCCAGAGCCGGGGTAACGATGTCGTGTTGCGCATCAGCCACCTCGGCCAGCGCCTTCTCGATGTGTGGTTTGCAGTTCGTCGTAGATCCGAGCACGTTCGGGCTTGTCTTGGTCGAGGGTGATCGGTGTGTTCTGAAACTGGACGACCTGCCAGCTGTTGCTGTCATGCCGGGCAACCAGTGTCTGCCGCGCGATTGTCTCAGATCGGATGTCGGACTTTCCGGGCGGCACCATGCCCGCGTCAGCCCTCAACAGGGCAAACTCACCCATGTCGTGCACAGATCTCACAATGGAAACGTACGTTGCAGTGGGATGATCCTGGAAGATAGGAGCGAGGTGAGACTTGATCGAGGATCGACCTTCGACTGTGCTGCCGTCGAACCCAATCATCACGGCGTCCTCGCTGAAGTAAGAGGACATTGCTTCGGCATTCCTATCGTTCCAAGCTTTCAGAAGCGCCGCATATAACTCCTTCAAGCCGATCATTCTTGGCTGACCTCGGTTCGATTATTGTTCACCAGCATGCCACCAACGCCCTAAAGCGAATTGCAGTTCCAGGGGGAGTGCGAAGTCGCGGCATTGCCTCTTCGTTGTTTGCGGATCGAGAACGACGTTCTTCAGCCGACGAGGCGCGAGCCGTGGCGTGGTCAAGGCTGCGGCCAGATGATGCCGCCGGTCCAGGGCGTCACTCCCCTTCCCCATTTCGACCTCGACGAATTCAGCGAACAGGTCGAAGCCTTCGACTGCCGAAAAGCGGGCGCGTGACGCGCCGTCCGCTTCACGACATCCTTTGGCGCGCCTTTTCGGACCTTTTTCTTAATGTCCCGACACCGTCCCGGCGAACGACTTGATGATCTCCGCGATCTGTGACGCCCCGGCGGATACGGCGTGCCGGCCACGCACTTTGGCCGCCAGCCGCCGGCCGAGGGCAGTACGTCGTTCGGAGTCCTCGGCCAATTCGCCGACCGCGATCGCATAGGCTTCGAGATCGAGATATGGGACCACGATGCCACAGGTCTCGTCCACAAGTTCGGCGTTGCCTTCAAAACAGACTACAGGCACGCCACGCGCGCCAGCTTCGATGGCGATCAGCGGAAGCGGGTCATTGCGAGAGACGATGGCCAATATGTCGAGGCTTTCGAAAAAGTCCCCGGTATCGGTAAGTCCGGGAATGACCGAGAAACTGCCAGTCAAACCGGCGCGCTCGATGTCCCAGCGCAATTGCAGCTGCTGGGCGCCGTGCGCTTTGCCAACCCACGCAAAGTGCAAAGGCGGCAAACCGGTCTGGCGAGCGAGCCTGCGAGCCACGTGCACCAGAAGATCGGGCCCTTTTTGCCAGTGAAGCGTCCCGCAGCCGCCGACCAGAACGCCTTCTTCAGGAATGCGGTGCTCGCGGCGAAACGAAAGGCGCCGCTCCAGATCGCGCGCTCGTGCCGGCCCGAGCGGTACGAAGCCGGGGACAAGCACGATTTTCGCCAGATCGACGCCACGCTGAACTAGAACTCCGCGCGTCGCCTCCGCGACCACAATGTACATCGCGGCGTCACGCAAAACAGCAGCCAACTCCTCGACAGGCATCGCCTGCAAATAGCTTTCCACTTCGTGCACGTGGCAAATGATAGGGAGGTCAAGCGCCAACTCAGCCAAGGCGCGCCCGTTGGTGACGGTGTTCGAATAGATCAGTCCGATCTGCCGATGCGCCAGGATGGTGCGGACGGTGGAAAGGGGGTGGACCTCGGGACCGCGCGGCGAAACCGGCGTCGTCTCATCCAGTTTCCGAAGAACGGACCCGAGGCGACTGGGCATCGGCGTGCGCGCGGTTTTGGCGCCGCCGCCCGAAACTCCGAAGACGGTGCAGACCTTGCAATAGTCCGGTACGAGATCGCCACCTCGGAGCAGCAACAGGTCGAAGTCGATATCGGTATTCTCACGTAGCCATCGCATGAGATGAAGCAGCATGAGAGGTGCGCCTGTCCGGGTCGCTTCGTGACCGACAAAGAGAACGCGGTTCTGGTGTGGTGGGTATCGCGCTGTCTCGGCACCGATCACCGCGCAGCCTCCACGATGGCCGCGAGCGTCGCGCGCAGTCCCGTTTCAAGCGCCAAGCGCGGACGCCATGCAAATGCTCCGAAGGTCTGGCTGGTGTCGGCAACCCAGGGCGTCGCATCATGCGCGGGCGCGGGAAAGACACCCCACTCCGGACTGGCCTTCGAATGTGCGATCCGCAGCAGCATGGAAACGATGTCGCCGATCGGGGTCGCCGCCCCGGAGCCCGCGTTGAACACGCGCCCCGAAAGAGCGCCGGCTTTTTCAGCGGCCTCGATGTAGAGGTCGACGACATCGTCGATGTACACCCAGTCGCGCACGATGTCTGGGCGTGACAAACGAATGGGCGTGTTAGCGAGCGCGCTTTCGATGACCTTCGGGACCAGCCGGCGCGGATTGTCCCCAGGACCATAGGTGGAAAAGAGGCGCAATATCACGATCGGCCGTCCGCGCTCACGCGCAACACGCTGCGCAAAAAGCGTCGCTCCAAGTTTGGTAATGCCATGCGCGGTATCCGGTTCACAGCGTTCATTCTCGCGAAGGGGAAATGCGCTCGCCGTGTACTCGAAGGAATCGCCGGTCGTGACGAAGCTCCGATATGGAACCAGCTCCGCGGCCTCGATAAGATTGATCGTGCCCAAGAAATTGACTTCGATCAGTTCGGCAACGCTGCCGGTCGTGCCCGCGACGACCGTCGCGGCGGCGAGGTGAAAGATCCTATGCGGTCGCACCGCCTTCATGACCCTTTGCAGACCAGGGGCGTCCTCCAACCGAACCACGTGTTTGTGCAATCGTTGCTCGATGTCCCGCAGACGGTGGAAATTCGAGCCCTCCCGGCAAAGCACATGAACCTCGGCGCCGTCGCCCAAAAGGCGGCGCACCAGGTGCGAGCCGACGAACCCGGTTGGCCCGCTCACGAGGATCACATCACCTCTCATGCGAAGAGCCTGTAGAGGGTCTCTCCTGCCGCTTTCGAAACGTCGTCGGCCACCCTCGGCGCAGTAAAGAGGCGCGTCATCTCTCCGAGCACGCCCCGGAGTTCGGCTCCGTGGCCGGCCTTTTCAACGCACGGAGTCCATCGCAGAAAGCGCAGCTCCCTAGAGGCCGAGCCAAATCCGCGCTTGAACCGGATCAGCCCAGGCTGATCGTCGTCGCTCGGACCGAGGTCGACCGCCTTAAGTCCAAGCTCCTTTGCCAGCATGATGCCGGCCCAGACGAGAAGGTTGTTCGGGCGGAGCGCGAGCCCGTCCGGCTGCGACGCGTTGAACTTGTAGTAGAGGGTGTCGCCACAGGACAAATAGAGTGTGGCGGCGAGAAGCGCGTCCTGATGCCAAGCGCCAAGCAGATGCCACCCTTTGGTCGGCTGGAAGCGGTCTCTGATCGCGCCAAAGAAGGCCTGCGGCTGTGCCAACAGTCGGTACTTTCGCTTCCTCAGTCTCACGTGAAGGGACGTAAAGGCGTCAAGGCCGGCATCTCCGACGAGCGGCCTGACGACCACGCCGGCACGCTCGGCTTTTGCGACAGCGCGACGCGTTGCGTCCGAGAAACGGCGGCGCAGCAGATCGAGCTCATCGGTCACATCAAGCGTGTGCCACCGCGCGTGCTTGATTGGCACGAACTCCGGATCGCTGCCAAGAAGGTGAGGATCGAGCGCGCGCAGAGTTACGGGAAACCCCTGCTCGCCCAACCGCTGCTTCAGGAGCGGCCATACGGAGGTGTCGGCGAGCAGCGGATCGCAGGCGTCTGAGAATGGCAGACAGACGATTTTTTTCCGAGAGCATCACCGATTTCGCAGAAGGCCACCCCACCCCGCGCCACGTTCGCCTGGTCGACGACGACATACGCTCGCGGCTCAAAGCCGTAACAGTCATTGAGAGCGGCCATCCACGATTGCGAATGGAAGAGCCCGGCCGTCGGCAGCCGCCTCAACTCCCCCCAGTGCGGATCGGTCAAGGGATCGACGGAGATGACCCGCACCGATTTCCCCCTACGCAGCCGAACCGTTGACGGCTTCATAGTGGCGAGCGGCACGTGTCACAACGCTAGAACAAAGCGGCACGAAATAGTTCGCGTCCACGCCGCGACTGAGATTCACCGGCGCGAGCGAGTTGACGATACGGATATCGCTCGAGAAGCGCGTGCCCTCTCCGCCGTTGATGCCCCCCCCATGCACCAGCCCAAGCCCGAAGATCAGGACCTGGCCGACACGGAGTGGTACAGGCTCGGCCTTTTCCGCGACCGACGAATTGAGAAGCCGCGGCGCGTATGGAAAGCCGAGTTCGTGTTTGGGCGAACGCATGACGACGTCCGGACTCTTATGTTGCGCGAACGGATAGTCGCTGTCCGGCGCAAGATGCGAGCCGCTGACGACGCGCAACGCACTGGCGGCGTCGATGTCGGTGAAGGGCACGAAGATCGAGACTTCGTAGGGACTGGCGCCATAGTAGGTGTCGCGATGGATAGGTGCAGCATCTTCGACGCGGCCGGGCCGGACCGCGCGCAGATAGGGACGGTTCTGCACGTGCAGGTCCGCACCCACAAGCCGGCGGAAGAGGTCGAGATTGGCCACGACAATGGCGCGTCCGAGTTGCTCCTGCCAGTACCAGGAAGCCAGTTCGTGCAGAACCGCTATGTGATGATCCGGGTCCGTGGCCATCCGGTGATAGTCGTCCAGCCGAGCGAGACCCGGCAGGTGGCTATCGCGCAGGTGCCCGAGCAGCGCATCGCGCGCCGCGAAGGCCGGCCCCGGCTCGGGAAGGTCGATCGCCAGCCAGCCGCGCTCGAAAAGATCCGTCTCCATATCTGCGCCGGTCATACGGTGACTCGGTTTGCGGCCGACGCGGATTCTTTCTCGCGTTGCCACCAAGCGACCAGACCTCCGAGTCCCTCGGCGAGCCCAACCCGGGCCTCGAATCCGAGCCGTTCGCGCGCGAGCCGCGTATCGGCGAGGCGGCGCGATACCGCCGACACGGCACGCGCCGGCTGGTATTCAATGGCAAGGTCCGATCCCATGACCGCCAACAGCATTTCGGCAAGCTCCTTCAGCGTCGTCTCGATCCCGCTGGCGACATTGAAGACCATGCCGCCGACGTTTGCGCTTGCGGCGAGGACGAAGGCGCGCGCGACATCCTCGACATAGACGAAGTCCATCGATTGAGCGCCGTCGCCAAAGATGATCGGGGCCTCTCCGCGATCGATTCGCTGCATCCAGCGCACGAGAACCTCGGTGTAAACACCGTGCACGTCCATTCTCGGGCCGTATACGTTGAAAGGCCTTAAAGCGACGTAGTCGAAGCCGTACATCTCACGAAAAGACGCAAGAAGCCCCTCGCTAAATAGTTTGGCCGCTCCATAGAGCGTCGTGTTCGCATAGGGATGGTGTGTTTCGTCCGTCGGAAAGCGCTCGGCCATCCC
Organism: uncultured Alphaproteobacteria bacterium; assembly: GCA_963798195.1. Lineage (GTDB taxonomy): Bacteria > Pseudomonadota > Alphaproteobacteria > Rhizobiales > Kaistiaceae > CAVSRC01. Next base: position 8,623 of record CAWCSF010000014.1, read on the forward strand.
GTAAATGGAGGAGGACGAAGCAGCCACCAATCGGGTGACCTTTGCGGCTTCCGCGGCCTCGAAAACATTGAAGGCGCCGGTCGCCATAACCTCGACCGCAAGCCGCGGATCCTCGGCGCAATGGGTGAGGCGGATGGCCGCGAGGTGGAAGGCCACGTCGATCCCGGCAAAAGCTTTAGCGACGATCGAACGGTCGCGGATGTCACCCTCGATAAGCTTGAGACAGCCGCTCTCCAACGCATGACCAAGGTTCTCGACCCGCCCGCGCGTCAGGTTGTCGAGGACCACGATCTCCGCGGCGCCGGCCGCCAGCAATTGATCGGCAAGGTGAGAGCCGATGAGACCGGCGCCGCCGGTGATAAGGACTCGCGCACCATCGACTTGCGGCGGGATTTTCACTGGATCGCCCAAGCGTCGGAATGGGCCTGCCGCGGCGGCGCAGGTGATTTCGTGGGCGCGGAGATCGCTGTGATCGCCTCGGCCACGGCCTCGACCTGCTCCGCTGTCAGCTCCGGGTGCACCGGCACGGAGAGTACCTCTCGGGCCGCTGCTTCGGCGTAGGGAAAGCTTCCCGCACCGTATCCGATGTCCGTCCAGCCGCTCCACTGATGAACCGGCGCAGGGTAATGGACCCGCGTCTCGATGCCCCGCCGATGGAATTCATCGGCTGCCAGATCGCGCCCCGGCGCCCGCAAAGCGTAGATGTGATACACGTGGCGCACGCCAAACCGTGTTCCGACAGACTTCAAGTTCTGGCCGGCAATCGCTGCATCGTAAAGTGCCGCGTTGGATCGGCGACGTTCCGTCCATTTGTCGAGGTGGCGGAGCTTGACGGTGAGCACGGCCGCCTGGATGGCGGCCATGCGCGCGTTGAAGCCGCGGATCGCCGGGCGGTCGTCATTTCCGCTGCCCCAGTCCCGCAAGGACCGAAGTCGTTTCGCGCAGTCAGCTCTGTTGGTCACCACCATTCCGGCGTCCCCGGCAGCACCGAGATTCTTGCTTGGATAGAAGCTGAAGCAGGCCGCGTCGGCGAGATTTCCGACGCGTCGGCCCTGATATTCCGCGCCGTGAGCCTGAGCTGCGTCTTCGATCACGAGCAGGCCGCGGCGACGGGCAATGGCAAGGATCGGATCCATGTCGGCCGGCTGACCATAGAGATGCACGGGGATGATCGCGCGCGTTCTGGCCGATATCGCGCTTTCGATTCGCGCCGGATCGATCGTCAGCGTTTCGGGATCGACGTCGACGAGTACTGGCCGTGCACCGGCTTGCAGGATAGATGAGGCCGTCGCGACGAAGGTGAAGGCGGTCGTGATGACCTCGTCGCCCGGACCAATGCCGAATGCGGCGAGCGTGAGATGCAGCGCACTGGTACCGGAATTGACGCCAACGCCGTGGGCGCAGCCGCAGTAGGCGGCGAATGCGGCCTCAAATTCCTCTACATGACGCCCCAAAGTGAACGCTCCGCCGAACATAACTTCGGCGATGGCCGGCTCGAGCTCTTGACGAATCTTGGCGTGCTGAGCGGTTAGGTCGGCGAAGCGGATCATACAGGGATTGTCCACTCGCACTCTTGGGACGCGGGCGGCCTTCCGTCGAGAGAACGGCGGCACCCCACCGCCAGCAGCACTCTGGCGCAGAAGTCTAGAGGACTCAAGCAACCGTTGCCGGCTGTCAGCGCCGAAGTGCTCCCAACTCGTCCACAGCCTCGCGCACGCCTTCGGGCGGAAGCATGGGTTTCGGCATGGTTGTTCCGTGGGCGAAACCGGAAGGATCGGACAAGAAGGCCGTCAGCGATTCGCGCGTCCACTTGCCAGGAACCGCCTTCAGCGCCTCGGAATAAGTCACGTTGGCCTGTGAAGCGATGTCCGCGCCGACGAGACCAGCAAGCCTCGGCGCATTGGGGTTGGAATGACACTCCTCGCAACCCGAATCCCGCAAGACGTTGGCCGCCACCGGATGCCAGTTGTCGGCTTCCTGCATGTGATGGGGGATCATGTAACCAAAGGTGCCATCGTCGAAAAGCAGGTAGATCCGGCCTCTGCCGATCGCAACATCCCTGACCCGCTGCCTCATGGGTATGGCCTCGTCATACACGACGCTGGTCCCGTTCATTCTGAGACGGTGGAGCGCGCGCCCTGCAAGGGCACTCACGAGCAGATCGCCATCCCAACGCGGATCGAGATCCTCGACAAGCACGAGAGCACTCGGTGCGATCGATGGAACCCATGCAAAGGCAGGCTCGGAAAAGCCCTCGTGGCGCCCCTGCTCGTGGCTCAACGGCCAATACTTCGCGTCGCCCGCCGGGTCGGTGTAAAGCACGCCCAGGGTCACGTTGGGCCAGCCGAAATTCAATCCTTTGCGGATCCAGTTCAGTTCGTCGCCGCCCATCGCGCCGTGCTCGGTGGACCAGAGTCTCCCCGCCCCGTCTAGTGCCAGGCCCTGCGGATTGCGGTGCCCCATCGACCATTGCTCGACCACCCCGGTCAGCGGATCGAAATGGAATACGCGCCCATAGGTGCTTCCGGGCTCCTGCGCGACCGCAGGCCGCTTGCTGTCGATTCCGTCGAATTCCAGATCGCCGGTCGTAACGAACAGCCCACCATCCGGCGCCCGAACGATGCGGCCGCCCGACTGAATGCCGGCGAACGGAACCCGTGTTTCGGCAAACGGCAAGCAAGGCGTCCCATCGATCAGGACCTTCCAGTCGAGGAGCACCGGCTGGGCACCCGTCGCAAGGGGAGCGGTCCAATCCGCCGGCAATCGCGCCTCTTCAAGGCGGGTCGAGAAACAAACGCGCTCCGGGTCGTAGTAGTCATGCGTGACCGCAAGATGCTCGCCGTCGCTCTCGGCAAATAACTCCAGGTCCTGATACCGCACGGTATCGGGATTGAAATTCCTGCCGGAAGGCGTGCGGTCCGGAAGTCTGTTTTGGTTGGTATCGGGAAGCTTGAACGCAAGAGTTGACAGGTCGTCGCGCTCGAAGCTGTAGAACGCGACTCTGCCATCCAGATCGCGGGCAATGAGAATGCCTGCGTCGGCGAGCGCCATCCCTCCGCCGGCCCCCGGCAGAGGACTGTTGTCGTTGATGACGGTGAGGTCGAAATTCAACAGCCCGGAGTCTACCTGCCCCTGTCTCGGCGGCAATGCCCCAACCCGGCGCAGAAGGCCGGTCACCTGCTGGCCCGCGGCGTAAACCGAGGTCCAGGGAAATCCGCGATACACTCCGGTGACCACGCCCCAGGTGAAGAAACCGGCGGCGACCACGATCACGAAAACGATCCCGCGAGCGCTCACTGCATGCACCTCTTGCGATCCAGCGGGCTCCGTCATAGCACCAAACGAAACTCGAAAACGAGCGCTTCCTCGCTGCAAGACCCGCAAGCCGGGGCCGTCAGTTCGTCTCCTCGCAGTTCGGGAAGCTTGCCGGCAGGTGGCACGACCCTTCCGCCTGCCCGGTTCTCCCGAACGATCGAGCACTGACATGGCGCGCCGCGCGCATCATCCGGACGCTTTCCATCGCGGTCAGGTCGAGGCCATGGCCGGCTTCGGAGTTCCTGAGGCTGACGTCGCGCGTGTTCCGTCCGTCGATCCGAGGACGCTGGTGGATGGCCCGGTGAAGATCGAGCTATCCTGGCTGGACTCCAAGCTGTGACCGAGCGGGCCTGTGGGCCCGCGGCATGCCCGTTGTCGCGCAATGCTTCGTCCAAGGGCACGACGTGGCAGCGGATGGTGAGCGCGGGCCATGCCTGTGACTGGGTCGCGATTTCGGGCGGCGCGTACGGCAGCCAAGGTGGAGCCAGCTGCGGCCGGTGACTCCCGCAGTTGGCCTCAGAGCGGACATTGCAATTTGCCGCTCATTTCCGCTTCTGACCCTTTGCGGACATTGGATAGCCCTCATGCGCGGTCAAGGCGTCCAAGGATATGCGTCACCATCGTACGAGCTTCCTCTGTGGCCGCGAGGATCGTCCCCGACTTACGGGTAGAGGCAAAGTCGAGGCCGGGGAAATAGAGCCCGCTCGCTGCACCTATGCCGTTCACGTGGCACGGCTGTTGATCCGTGCCGATGGCACCAGGGACCTTGAGCCAACTGAAATCGCCGTCGAAGCCAGTGCACCAGATGATGGTGCCGATACCGTTGGCCTTCAGGTCGAGCGAGGTCATTGGCGGCGACGGGACCTTAGCGGCTACCACCTCGGCCGGGTCGTCTGTAGCGTCTGGCGCCTTGATGCCCGCTCGCGCGATGTAGTCGTCGATCCTGCGGCGTAAGGTTGCCGATGCCTCGTCGGCGAAGCGGATGTTTTCGGCGACGTCATCGGAGAAGGCCACCACCATGCCTTCGCCTCTTTCCAGCCTCCCGAGCAGCACGACACCGAGAGCGCTCAGTGACTGCAAGCTTAAAGTCTCGAGCGCGCCCTGCAAGGCACGGGCTGGGACAGCACCAGACGGCAGGACAAATTCCTCGCGTCGCTGCTCCAGCATGTCGCCATCAACGAGCCAGAGGGCCAGATTTCGGCCTCGATAGCGCCACGGAATACGGCCGAGCTTGCTTGTCGCAAGGAAGACTTCTCGACCGGCGTCGGCAAGATCCTTGGCAATCTGGCCACCCGACTGGCCGCTTCCCACTACAAGCACCGCCCCCGGTTCGAGGCCCGCGGCAGAACGGTAGCTTGATGCATCGATTTGACGGACACGTGGAGAGATCTGCTGCGACACCGCCGGACGTTTCGGTCGATTGAGGCTGCCGCTTGCGACTACCACGTTCCGAGCACTCAACCTTCGCCCCGATGTCCGTACGACAAAGCCGTTCGCGGTGTCCGGCGTTACGTCGATCACTGACTTGCCAACATGGACGGGCAGGTTGTGCCTGGAGGTAAAGTCCTCCAGCATGGAAACGAACTCGTCGCGGGTCATCGCGCCTTCTGGATCGTTTCCGTCGTAACAGTCCCCGGGCATCACCGTGAGAACTCGAGGGATGTTGAAGTGAAAGGAGTCCCAGCGTTGCGAGCGCCACGTTTCTCCTATTCGTCCACGCTCAAGTACCACATGCGAAATGCCTGAGGCGCGCAGGCCATGGCTGATGCTGAGCCCGGCCCAACCGGCGCCGACAACCACCACGTCAAGAACGTCGCTCACGTCGATCCCCCCGGTCGTTAAGCCATTTTAGCAGCTCATGGCTTCCCGGGTGATAGGCCTCTCGCCTTTGGAGTAGCGAATCGCAGTCGGCGCAGCCTTCCATGTCCGCTTTTGGCGCAAAGCGGACCTACAGGGTCTCCCTGACGATCATCCGTTGCCTAGACCACTCGATGGGAAATTTCTCCAGGGCGCGGTCGCCATATCCAAGCCTGCCGGGCACCGTTCCTCGGTGGTTATCCCCGCGTTGCTGCTGGCACCCCTCGCGGCCGCCGGAAGCCCAGGCGCAGAACATGGCCCATTGGCGGAATACGGAGTCCACCTCTTCCCCGCGAACGTTGTCGCCGACTCCGACCAGTTCGGCAACGTCGATGGACGCGGTTGGGAGCCGGCGAAGAACGCCGGCTCCGGTACTTCGATCCCCGATCGTCGCAATTGGCGGATCGAAAATCCCTGCGGTGCAGTTCGGTTCAGGTGCTGGTCGTCAAAATGGTCGCGCAAGAGGCAGCAACGCCTTTCACAGGATCCTTGCTGCCCGGCATTGTCGCCCAGCCGCCCTTTTCGACGTAGCTTGACTGCTCGTAGCTGCGCATCGTTTTGAGTTCGGCGAGCTTGGCGTCGACGTCGGACTGCTCGCGGAATTGCAGCGCGCAAATCGGGGCCAAGGCCGCAATGACCGCGGTCTCGGCGCCGTCTTTCGCCGCCGCCGCGGAACTGCCGCCCGTCACCCAGCCGCCCATCGTGAAGCCGAAAATGGCCAGAGCGGCTGCTCCGCCAATGGCGCCCCAGGCTGCCGGCTTGAGTTCCTTGGGAGTTTTCATGGAGCTTTTTCCTTCTTTTTGTTGCGAGCCGTGCCCGCCGGGGTTTGTTGCCAGAACGCGGCGAGGTACAAACGGAATTCAGCGCACCGCCTCGCGTTCTGCCGGCGGTGGAACGGTCAGACCGGCGTCGCGCATCAGGCTCGCCTCGAGGTCGATCGGGTTGATGGGATAGCTCTGGCTGGTGCCACCGCGTGAGAGCAGGATCGTCGTGGCGACACGGCGCCACGCAACCTGCGTCATGCTGTCGATCTGCTCTTCGTCCGTGGTCACGTGGTATTCGCCGGGCGGTTGCACGTCGTCTATGCCGCTGAGACGAAAGGGCTGCGTGAATCGCACGGTCTTGACGGTGGACCGGATCGTCACGCCGATGCAGCCCGCGAGAACTGGTCGCCGGTGAGGTTGTAGAAGCTGCGGTGCTGGCCGGGGGCATAGACCTTCGCGGCCACGGCGAAGATGCGCTCGCGGCCCGCGTCGAAAGCAGCCAGGATTCCTGCCTCTGTGTTCTGTGTCTTGGGGTAGAGGATGAAGATTGCGTTCTCCTCCAGGAAGAACGGCACCTCCATCGCGGTGTCGTGACCCCAGAAGCGAATGCGGCGTCGGTCGGGATCGTAGCTGCGGCTGGGATTGGGGAAGTTGAGGCTCATGGTCGACGCTCCTTGCGGCAGTGGAGGGGAGCAGAAGTGCGAGGCTCCCCCCGAAAATCCCGGTGCGACTACGTCTTGGTCGGCGTCTCGGTTTTCTTCTGCTCGGGCTTGTCCGCCGGAACGGCCGGGGCATCCGGTTTGACTTCGGTGGCGGGCGTCTGCGGCGTCGGCGAAACGGTATTGGTCATGGGAAAGGTCTTTCAATATACGGACGCAAGAATTTGCGACCGCGAATGGTATGTAATATTTGGAATTATTATTACAAGGCTGAAATAAATATCGCGATACATCCAATATTTTGGCGCCTTGTATGTAGATGATACTAATAATATTTCCGGAAATCCTTGACATTGCCGGTGGAAATTCATAAACCCCGGGCGGATTGGCACTCGCCTCCGTAGAGTGCCAACGGCGGCGCCCGGCCGGACATACGGCCCGGGCCGCGCCCCTCAAAAAGGAAACACCGATGAAATTCCGACCTCTCCACGACCAAGTCGTGGTGCGCAGAGTTGACGCCGAGGCGAAGTCCGCCGGCGGCATCATCATTCCCGACACCGCCCAGGAGAAGCCGCAGGAAGGCGAAGTCGTCGCCGTCGGTCCCGGCGCCCGCGACGAAGCCGGCAAGCTTGTTCCAATGGACCTGAAGGAAGGTGATCGCATCCTGTTCGGCAAGTGGTCGGGCACGGAAGTGAAGGTCGGCGGCGAGGATCTCCTGATCATGAAGGAATCCGACGTCATGGGCGTCGTGCAAGGCAAGGTCGCCACCCGCAAGGCCGCCTGATCTCTTCGAGCGCCTGCGCTTCCCAATTTTCAGATCACAAAGGACATCCACACATGGCCGCCAAAGACGTACGTTTCTCCACCGACGCGCGCGACAAGATGTTGCGCGGCGTCGATATTCTCGCCAACGCCGTCAAGGTGACGCTCGGCCCCAAGGGCCGCAACGTCATCCTCGACAAGAGCTACGGCGCACCCCGGATCACCAAGGACGGCGTCACCGTCGCCAAGGAGATCGAGCTCGAGGACAAGTTCGAGAACATGGGCGCGCAGATGGTGCGCGAAGTCGCGTCCAAGACCAACGACATCTCCGGTGACGGCACGACCACCGCCACCGTGCTCGCCCAGGCGATCGTGAAGGAGGGCACCAAGTCGGTCGCCGCCGGCATGAACCCGATGGACCTCAAGCGCGGCATCGATCTCGCCGTCGCCGAAGCCGTCAAGGATCTCGGCAAGCGCTCCAAGACGATCAAGACCTCCGAGGAGATCGCCCAGGTCGGCGCCATCGCCGCCAACGGCGACAAGATGATCGGCAGCAAGATCGCCGAGGCCATGAAGAAGGTCGGCAACGAGGGCGTCATCACCGTCGAGGAATCGAAGGCGCTCGAGTTCGAGCTCGAAGTCGTCGAGGGCATGCAGTTCGACCGCGGCTACCTCTCGCCGTACTTCATCACCAACGCCGAGAAGATGCTGGCCGATCTCGAGGACCCGTACATCCTGCTCCACGAGAAGAAGCTCTCCAACCTCCAGGCCCTCCTGCCGCTGCTCGAGGCCGTGGTGCAGACCGCGCGTCCGCTCCTCATCATCTCGGAAGACGTCGAGGGCGAGGCGCTGGCCACGCTCGTCGTCAACAAGCTGCGCGGCGGTCTCAAGGTCGCGGCGGTCAAGGCTCCGGGCTTCGGCGATCGCCGCAAGGCGATGCTGGAAGATATCGCGGTGCTCACCGGCGGACAGGTTGTCTCCGAGGATCTCGGCATCAAGCTTGAGAACGTGACGCTGGCGATGCTCGGCCGCGCCAAGAAGGTCTCCATCTCGAAAGAGAACACGACCGTCGTCGATGGCGCCGGCAAGAAGAAGGAGATCGAGGGCCGCATCAACCAGATCAAGGCCCAGATCGAGGAGACCACGTCGGATTACGACAAGGAGAAGCTGCAGGAGCGGCTGGCCAAGCTCGCCGGCGGCGTTGCCATCATCCGTGTCGGCGGCGCGACCGAGATCGAGGTGAAGGAGAAGAAGGACCGTGTCGACGACGCGCTGAACGCCACCCGTGCGGCCGTCGAAGAGGGCATCGTCCCGGGCGGCGGCATTGCGCTGCTCCGCTCGAAGAAGGCCGTGCAGAAGCTCACCTCGGACAACGCCGACGTTCAGGCCGGCATCAACATCGTGCTCCGCGCGCTGGAAGCGCCGATCCGCCAGATCGTCGACAATGCCGGCGTCGAAGGCTCGATCGTCGTCGCCAAGGTCCTGGAGAACAAGTCCGAGACCTACGGCTTCGATGCCCAGGAAGAGACCTACAAGGACATGGTCTCGGCCGGCATCATCGACCCGACCAAGGTCATTCGCACCGCGCTCCAGCATGCCGCATCCGTCGCTGGCCTGCTGGTCACCACCGAAGCCATGATCGCCGAGCATCCGAAGGGCGAGGCGTCCCCCGCCATGCCGGGCGGCGGCATGGGTGGCATGGGCGGCATGGACTACTAGGGTCCTGCCAACGCATCCGGCGGAGGCCGCTTTCGGGCGGCCTTCGCCACACTGAAGCAGAAGACGCGCGCCGGTCACCCGATGTCGGCCGGCAAGCCTCCACGGCGCATCCGCGTGAAACTGATCCTGTCCGGACAGCCGGGCATGGGCCTCATCACCTGGCGTACCGGCTCCGGCACCCGGACAAGACGTGCCGCATGGCCCTCCGCGGCCTCACCACTGGAGTGAGACACATGTCCCTCGGACTCATCCTCATCATCATCCTGATCATCTTCCTGGTCGGTGGCTTCAGCGGTCGCTTCGGCGGCTATGGCTATGGCTTCGGCCACGGCGGCGTCGGCGTCATCGGTGTCATCCTGATCATCGTCGTCGTGCTGCTTCTGATGGGCCGCCTCTAGGCGCTCCGCCTACGAAGCCCGCGTGCGTGGTGGCCGGGCTTGCCGGCCACCCACAGGGCG